>CAVVSB010000023.1:0-161499 GCA_963750695.1 uncultured Solirubrobacterales bacterium | reverse complement strand
GGCCCGCGTCCCGTATCTCGATCCCGTCGTCGCCGAGCTCGCACTCGCCCTCCCGACGAAGCTCAAAGTGCGCGGGCTGCAGAAGAAGCGCCTGCTCCGCCAGGCCGCGGCACCGCTCATCCCGGACAGCATCATCAAGGCGCGCAAGCGCGGCTTTTCGATTCCGGCTGCCGCCTGGCTGCGCGGCGAGTTGCAGCCGATGGCCCGGGACCTGCTCTCTCCCGCCCGGACCCATGCCCAGGGATTCTTCGAGCCGCAAGCCGTCACCCGCCTGCTCGACGACCACGTCGCCCGTCGTGAGGATTACAGCCGGCAGCTGTGGGGATTGATGTCGTTCTCGTTATGGGTCGAGCACATCGATGGCCTCCGGACCGCCTGAGCCGCCGCCGGAATGGCTGCGCGTTGCCCGCGCACTCCAGAGCATCGCCCAGGCCGGCCTCACCTACGCTCAGGACCCTTACGACCGCGAGCGCTACGAGCAGATCCAGACGCTCGCGGCCGAGATCGCTGCGACTGGAACCGACGCGCCGGTGCAGCGCATCAGAGACTTCTTCGCCTCCGAGAGGGGCTACGCGACGCCGAAGCTCGATGTCCGCGCCGCGGTGATTGTCGAGCAGCGGATCCTGCTCGTGCAGGAGCGCGACGACGGCGGCTGGACAATGCCCGGCGGCTGGGCTGACATCGGCGAGTCGGCGGCCGAGTCGGTCGTGCGCGAGACCCGGGAGGAAGCGGGGCTCGAGGTCCGGGCCGAGAAGCTGATCGCGTTGTTCGAGCGCGAGCGCCGCGGGCATCCCGTTCACCCCGAGTTCAGTCACAAGGCGTTCTTTGCGTGTGCACCCGTCGGCGATCAGGTGCCGGCTCCGCGGCCGGGCCCCGGGCCGGAGATCGGCGCCGCGGCGTTCTTCGACCGCGCGGCGCTACCCCCGCTCTCGCTTGCGCGCGTGACCCCGGAGGAGATCGAGCTCGCGTTCACCCACCACGCCCACCCCGAGCTGCCGACGGCGTTCGACTGACGGCGAGCGGCACGCCCGGCACGATCGCCGAGCGGGCCGCTGCCCTTCGTGCCCCGTGGTCAGTGGGACGCGTGTGCTACGAGCCGAACTTGACCTGGCAGGCCTGCACCTTCGTCACGTCGGTCCCGGCCTGCGAGATGCACGCGGTGAGCTTCGAGGCCTTGCTCAGCTGCTTCTGCGCCGAGCTCGCCACCGAGCCTGCCTGGCCGGCCGCGGAGCTGGCCTGGCTGGGTGCGGAAGAGATCGCGCTGCTTCGGGCCTGTGCGTTCCTCGACTACACGCCGACCGCGAAGACCTGGCACCGTCGGCTTGCGACGCGCGCCGGCGAGATCGGCGATCAGGACGCGGTCGCGACCGCGACTGGGAACCTCTTCGGTCAGGCGTTGAACGCCCGCGACGGCGACGAGATGGCGCGACTGCGACCCGAGCTGCTTGCCCTTGCCGGACCCGAAACGAACGCGAGGGCGCTCGGCTGAATCGAGTACTTCCTGGCGCTCGACGCGTACGTCGACGGGCGCTTCGACGCCGCCGCCGAGCATGCGGCGGTGAGCGTCGCGCGGGCCCGGGAGGTCGGCCACGAGTTCATGCTCGCGAGCGCCGCCGCCACGGGGCTGCTGGCCCGCTCCGCCCGCGACGGTGAGATCCGGCGCGCCGACCTGGCAGACGTCCTCGACCTCATGCAGCGTCCGGGCGTCCCACCGCTGGCGGCGTTCGCGCTCTGGTTCGTCGCGCGGTACGCCGCGACCGTCGATCCCGCCGCTGCCGGCCGCTGGCTCGCGCACGCCGCCCGGATCGTGGAGACGCTCGACAGCGACCTGTGGCCTGAGTGTGACCTTCGCGACGAGACCCTGAGCGTGTTCGGCATCTCCGACGTCTCGGCGCTGCTCGCCGGGACGCCCGTCGTCGACCATGCCCACGCCGTTGCGGAGGCCGTCGTCTGGCTCGACGCCCGTCCCGTCGACGAGCTGGCACCGCGGATCGTTGCCAGGCAGTTCTCCGACGCGGCGGAGCGGGCGCCCGCCACTACGGCACGATGAACCGCGTGCTGGTGGGCTTGACGGCGTTTTCCATGACCGACTCCGACAGCCCGAGCGTCCGCGCGAACGCGTGCGTCGGAATGCCGCCGAAGAATGTCGAGAGACCGATGTCGTTCGGTTGGTTGTCGCCGAAGACGATCGGCATCTTCATCACTGTGCTCCCGATGTTCTCGATGTAGTGCGCCCAGCCCTTCGGGCGAACGTCACCGGGGCCGAGGTCGACGAGGTCGTACGTCCCGTCCGGTAGCACGACCCCGAGCCGAGCGTGACCGGAGACGACGTACTCCATCTCCCAGGCGTACGGATGCCAATGCGGCTCTCGGAGGCCGCCCGGCTCGAGCCTGAGCAGGAAGATGGCCCGGCGCCGACGGCCGCGAGGCGTGCCTCGACGCCATCCGGATCGTCGATGCTGAGGAAGACCCCGCGCGGGCGGGTGAACACCTCGCTGTAGTTCTCGATCGCCTCGCCTACGACGGGGTCGTAGGCGACGGGGAGCATCTCGAGCATGTGGCGCTGCAACAACGCGTAGAACAGCGTCTCGTTGTTGTCATGCAGTCGCCACATGTACACGTGCTTGTCGAGATCGCTCGGGGCCGCCTGGTACGCGGCGTACGCCCAGTCGAGCTGCGGCTCGAGCTCGGTCGAGATCACCGGTGGCAGGAGTCCGCTGAGCTCGAGCGCGTGGCGCTCGTCTGCCGAAAATGCCGTGCCCTTGTTGAGCGCTGGGTCCCGGAGGGCAGTGTGTGGCAGGCGATCGGCATTGGCCGCGGCAACCTGTCGATGACGACGATCGGGCTCGCGATGGGCGGGAACGCCCGGACCGGAATGGAGGACACGTTGATGATGCGCCGCGGCGTCCCCGCGACCGGCAACGGTGAGCTCGTCGCCCGGCTCGCGTCGATTGCGAGCGCGATCGAGCGTCCCCCAGCGACGGTCGAGCATGCGGCGGCAGTGCTCGGGCTGAACAGCTGATGCGGCGCCGTTCGCTATTTCTCGTTATTTGTCTGTATCTCTCTACATAGCTGAGGATCGCGGCGCAATCCCATAGCCGTTTTCCCTGGTGAGTGCATCGTCCGCCCGTTGAGTGGCGGGCGGCGGGGCGTCGGAAACCTGTCCGTGACACTGTCGGAACGCCGCATACACCTCTAAGGTGAGTGTTGGCGGCAGCGACCGCTGCCGCCGATGCTTCTTGAGGAGGAAGCTGTGAGCAGGAGACAATCAGCGCTGGTCGCGCTCGTGTGCGCGCTCTCCCTCACCCTGGGAGCTTGCGGTGGGAGTAGTAAGACCGCGTGCTGCGGAACGAGCGGGAAGGTCAAACCGGCCCAGACCGGCTTCGGCGAGTCGTGGGCCGGCGCCAAGCACGGCGGCGTCCTCACGGTCTATGACCACGAGGACTTCCAGCACCTCGATCCCGGTCAGACGTACTTCGAAATCGACTACCCCGTCGTCTACGCGACCCAGACGCCGCTCTACATGTTTCCGCCGAACGACGCAAACCACGCGATGCCGTTGCTCGCCTCCGGTCCCCCGGTGCTGTCCGACGGCGGCCGCGTCGTCACGGTGCACATCCGCCATGGCGTCCACTACAGCCCGCCGGTGAAGCGCGAGGTGACCTCGGCTGACGTCGCTTACGCGATCGAGCGCGGCGCCAACCCCAACGTCGCCAATCCGTATTTCCCGTCGTACTTCACCGCGATCGCCGGCGCCCCTTCCGCGAGCGGCGGTCCGATCTCCGGGATCTCAACGCCGGACCGGTACACGATCGTGTTCCGGTTGACCGGCCCGACCGGGGGCTTCTTCACCGGCGCGCTCGCGATGCCCTTGACCGCACCGGTTCCCAAGGAATTCGCGGCACCGCTCGATCGCCACAAGCCGTCGCAATACGGCGACACGATCCAGGTGGCGACCGGTCCATACATGCTCAAGGCGGACGCCCACGGCAAGTTCCTGGGGATCGGCTACCAGCCGGGCAAGAGCGCGACGCTCATCCGCAACCCGTCATGGACCGCCGCGACGGGCGACCCGCGGCCGGCGTTCCTCGACCAGGTGGACATCAACATCGGCGGCGACCCGAACGTCATCGGCCGCCAGGTGCTGAGCGGCGCCCACACGATGCAGAACGACCTCCCGGCCGCCGCCATCGTCAAGCTCGCTTACCAGCGGTACTACCGCCAGCTCTACGCCGTCCCCGGCGCCGGCGACCACTACATCGCAGTCAACAACCGCACCGGCCCGTTCGCGAACGTCAACGTCCGCCGCGCGCTCTGGGCGGCGCTCGACCGCACAGCGATGGTCAAGGCCGAGGGCGGTGAGGTCGTCGCGCAGGTCGGGACGCACCTCATCTACCCGACCTCGAGCGGGTACGGCCTCGCTGGCGGCGACCGGGGACCGACTGTCGACTACAACAACAGTCCGAGCGGCAACGCCGCCGTCGCCGCCAAGTACATGAAGCTCGCCGGCTATCCGAGCGGCAAGTACACCGGCTCGCACGTCGTCACCGTCGTCGGCTCAACGGGCGATCCCGCCGATAAGGACGCCGCGATCGCCAACCACGCCGTCCAGAGCCTCGGCTTCAAGACGAACTTCACGCTCGTCGACCAGTCCGTCATGCTCCAGAAGTACTGCGGCAACCCGAAGGCGAAGATCGACGTCTGTCCCGACGTCGGTTGGGTCCGAGACTGGTCAGACCCGCAGACGCTGCTCGACCCGGCGTTTGCCGGCTACACCATCACCTCGTCGAACAACGCCAATTGGGGATTGGTCAGCTGGCAGGACTGGCCCAAGGCGACCGGCGGCACCTACGCGGGCGCCCCGCTCACGAAGCTGGACACGCTGATGCGCGCCGGCGAGCGGGCAAACGGCGCCGCGGCGCGGCGCGCGGCCTGGGCAACCGTCGACAGGCAACTCGTTGCGGCCGCCGCCGCGATCCCCTGGGCGTTCGACAAACAGGCGAACATCGAGGGCACCGCCGTCCGTGGCATCAACGAACTGTGGAACGCCGGTACGTGGGACTACAACTACACCTCGCTGAAGTAGGGCGTCGCCCCACGCCGACCGTCAGACCGCGGCGCCGGTCGACGACACCGGCTGGCCCCGGCCGCCCCGACCGCGCACGGGCCGTCCCACGGCGACCGCGGCCAGCGCCGGGACGAGGAACGCCGGTAGACCGCCCGCCCACATGATCGTCGCGGCGACACCCTGGTCGTGCAGCGCCGCCGACGCACCCTGCTCGCCGAGGTAGTGCGCGTACACGACGTGCCCGGCCGTCCCCAGCCACACGGCGACCAGAAGCATCGGCAGCATGCCCGCGAGCATGCAGCGGAACTGGCCCCAGGGACCGCACCGGTGCGGGAACGGATCGACGCCGAGGAGCGGGACCCACACGAGTAGTGCCGCCGTCAGGTACAGCGCGTGCTCGGCCTCGTGTGCGTAGTCGTTCGACAGCGCCAGGCCGTACACGCCCGGGAGGTGGGTGAACAGCAGCGCCGCCGAGAACACGCCGACCGACACGGCCGGCCGTGTGAGCGTCGACACGACCCGGGAATGGAGCGCTCGCGCCAGCCGGCGCCGCCCGGCCCGCGCGAGCGCAAAGAACGCGAGCCGCACCGGCGCGCCCGCGGCGAGCAGCGGCGCGACGAGCACCCACATCACCATGTGCTCGACCATGTGGGCCGACAGCCGTTCGTCGGCCGCCGAACCGATCCCGGAGTCCAGATCGACGATCAGCAGCACGAGGCCGCCGAGGAAGCAGGCGGTCCGCCGCCACGGCCAGCGCCGCCGGCGCCGATCCCGGCGCTCGCCACGCTGGGCCGCCGCCACGTAGGCGAGGCCGATCGCGATGACGAACACCAGGAACACGGCGCCGGTCACGCCGTCCAGGCTCCAATCGGACATGAGCCCGTGGACGCTCATGCACTACTGGAAGATCTCGGTCGTGCAGTCGCCGCCCGGTAGGTGGATCTCGTGGGGCCGGGCGCCTTCAGCCTGCTCGTGGAAGTCGACGAAGAAGTCCTCGTCGAGGGCGAACGACCCGTCGGACTGCCGGTCGAGCTTGACCATCCATCCGCGGAGGTCGGGGTAGAACTGGTTGTCCCACGTCGAGAACAGCGAGTTCGTGGCGTAGACGCGGTTGCCGTCGAGTGAGTTCTGGAGCATCTGCGGCCCACCGTTCAGCGGCTGGGACGTCTTTGGGTGACCGCCGTCGCGACCGAGCAGCCCGCCGAGCCACAGCTGCGAGCGGAGCACTGGATTGCGCGGATCGGACACGTCGTAGTGGCGCAGATCCCCGTGCAGCCAGTTGGAGAAGAACAGGTCGCGGTCGTCGAGCGACAGCACCAGGTCGGTGATGAGACCGGGCACGCCGCCCTCGAGCGGCCAACCCGCGAGCTCCTCGTTGGCGACGTCGATGACCGTCTCCGCCGCCCAGGAGCCGTTCGGCCTGTCGAAGCGGATGATGTTGCTCGACAGCGTCGCGCCGACGAAGCCCTGCAACGAGTCCGGGTCGTGCTGCCAGCGGATCTCGAGGGGGATCAGGCCCTCATCGCCGAGGTCCAGCGTCTGTACCTTGGCGCGCTTCTCAAGATCCCAGAAGTGCAGACGTCGCCCGTACTTCCCGGCGGCGACGTCGGCCGGGTTGAAGCCGTCGAGGAACGTGTTCGGTGCCGCCCACTCGCTGGAGACGAGCGTGTTCTGGCGAGGCTGGTACCAGAAGTCGTACATGAACTCGAGGCCGTTCGGCTCGCGCTCCCAGCGCTCGGCGATCGAGAAGTCGCGCGCGTCGAGCACCGCGAAGCCACCGGGGGTGTTGCCGTCGGCATCGCCGAGCATCGAGATCGTGACGATGTCCCCGGGCATGCAGTGGACGGTGTGCGGCGCACTGAGGCCGAGCTTCTCCTTGATCTCCTCACCCTCGATGATGTTCTTGATCCGGGGCTTGCGCGGCTCCGAGATGTCGATGATGTGCAGGCGTGAGGAGCGCATCCCCGGGACGACCATGGTGTCCCGCTGAAGCTGCGAATGGCACGCCGAGGAGCACGCGTTCCATCCGAAGTGATGCAGCTCGTCGCCGACGTTCGGCATCTCGGTGCGGTTGACGATCTGGCCGTAGCTCGACGACGCGGGGTCAACGTCGACGACAGCAATGAAATCGGGTTTGTCGATGCCGGTCCCCTCGTAGAGCGCGGCGACGTAGGCGAACTGCTCGGGCGGCTGCTCTCGGGCGAGTTCCGGGGTGGCGTAGCCGGGGCCGTGGTGCTCGTGATCGGAATGATCGTGGGCGCTCATCGATGCGGGCTCCTTGAAGTCGCGGGGCGGAGTGTGGCCGCCCCCAACGCTACCAGCAGCACAAAAGTAATGCAGTTTCTGAAGTTCGAATGCAGACCGGACGGGGACCGGCCACGCGCTTTCCGGCCGCGGGAGGCCACGAAATGTGTGAAATACCCTTGCAATGCGTCGGATCGTGGGTTAACCTCACTCCACCAACGGGAGTTACCTCTTATGACCTCGACCTCACTGACATGTTTCCTCGCAGCTGCCACGGGCGATCCGCACGCGTCGACGTTCGACGCCGGCCGGTCCCGTCGGACGAGCCTGCGCGGAAACGGTCAGACCCTCGCTCGGAGGTGCGTGCGCTGAGCCAGCGGCACGCACAGCAATGTCCCGAGCGAGGGCGGTCAGTGAGACCGCCCTTTTTTATTGCCCAAGTACGCCCAGGGAGGACGACATGACGCAGACCCCGACGAACACCTGACCTCAGGCCGACGCAGACCCGGTTGTACGAACGACCGACGAGGTCACTGACACACACAGACCAGAGTCACTGTCACACGCGCGTGGCACGTTGACATCTCGATAACGGCGAAACGCGTTCACGCGAGCGCCGATCACCCCTGCCCGGGTCGCCGGGTGGTACCCGCCACACAACCCTGAAATCGAAAGGAGGATCTCCCATGCGTGGAGATCTCCGCGCGGTGAGCGTCCGCTCATTCCCGCGCCTCCCGCGCCCCGACTGGTCCGAGCGGATCATGTCGCTCAGGCGTGAACGGCAGCGCCGCCGGCTCGAGCGGCTCGAGACGATCGAGCAGCTTGAGCGCATCGAGCGCCGCACCCGGCGCGCCGGGGAGCACATCCCCGACACCGCGCCGATTCGCCGCTGGTGCTGAGCACGGATGCTCGGCGCCGGCCGGCGCCCCACAGCGCCCCCGCCGGCGCCCCGCCCGGCCCGACAGCGACCGTCGGGGAGAGGTCATACGATGCGCGGACCGGTCAACGGGCGAAACGGAGGGCAGCCGTGTCTGAACCTATCGATCCCCGCCAGGCGCTCCGCGAGATCTCGGGCCTCTGGTGGCTGACCCTGCTCCTCGGGGTGCTCGGAGTGATCGCCGGAATCATCGTGCTCGCCCGGCCGAGCAAGAGCCTGGAGGCCGTCGCCGTCGTCACCGGGATCTTCGTCGTCATCGACGGCGTCGTCGCGCTCGCCGCGGCGCTCACGCACGAGACCGAGAGTCGAGGTCTCGCCGCCATCGTCGGCGTGATCAGCCTGATCGTCGGGATCCTGCTCATCCGCCACCCGACGCACGGTGTGCTCGCGATCGCCCTGCTCTTCGGGTTCTGGCTGATCGCGATGGGTGCCGTACGCCTCGTGCTCGCGTTCGGTATGCCGACGCACCGCGGGTGGCGCGCCTTCGTCGCCGTGGTCGAGCTCATCGCCGGCATCGTCATCGTTTCCAGCCCGAGCATCGGAGTCGCCACCCTGGCGCTGCTCGTCGGACTCTCCCTCATCATCAACGGCGCCGGTTTCGCGGCGCTCGGCGTCGTCCTGCGCAGCAGCGACAAGGGCGACGGTCGCGCCGGCCCCCCCGGGCCGCTCGCTGCGGCCTGAGCAGCCTCAGCTGGGTGGCGCGCCCGCGACCAACAGGCGGGCGCGGATGCGGGCGAGCAGCTCCTCGGTCTGCGGATCGCCGGCAACACTCTCGCCGGAGCGCATCAGCCGCGCCGTGACCTCGCCGATGCGCTCGGCGAGCGCGTCGCGTGCCTCGTCGGCGGCCAGGAGCCGCGTCGGCAGCGGCGTCAGATCGGTTTCGATTGCGACGGTGCGCGACTGGCCATTGGGAACACGGCCGAGCTCGAGCATGCGGGCCGCGACATCGTCGCAATGGCCGCGCAGCTCGGTCACGAGTGCATCAAGGTATCGACGCAGCCCGACAGCCTCAGGCGAGGGGGCGCTCACGTTCCACGCCAGTTGCGTGACGAGCAACGCCAGGTCGATCAACTCGACGATCGTGCTCTGAAGCTCGTCCGCCACGGTGACGCGGGACGCCTGTGCGATCACGTGCGCGCCCCGGTCAGAGACACCTCCGTACAAAGCCGCGCGATCGTTCGGCGCGATACCGATGACGCACGCGCGCGCTCACGTGACGATTTGCCGTGGATGTGCATCGACGGTCCAGATGTGTAGCCGGCGTGTTCCGGCGTCCGCTCTCCCACGCTACGCGAGCTTTCGAGATGTTCAAGACGAGCCTGTGTGACTGCACCCGTGCAGCAACCTCGAGCGATGGATACGGCAGCTGACCAGCGCGCGGTCGACCGTGTCCGCGAGCTCGAGGAGCGCGTCCGGCTCTACGAGGCGGTCCTCAGCACCGGCCCGGTGTTCGCCCACGTCTACGACAGCGAGATGAATTCCCGCTGGTCGACCGCAGCGCTGCGACCAGAACTCGGCTACGCGGGATCGCCGCAGATCAGTGGCGAGGATAACTACGCCCTCGTCCATCCCGACGACCGCGCCCGCGCCCAGCGCGAGGCCGGCGACCTGCTGCGGGGCGACGCGGTCGAGCTCTCCCGCCTCCGGGTGCGGGACGCCGGCGGTGAGTGGCGGTGGCTGGCGATCCTCGCCGCGAGTGTGCTCGACGAGCCGGATCTCGGGAGCATCGTTGTGCATTCGTGGGACATCACCGGAGAGGTCCGCCACGAGGAGGAGGTTCACGCCTCCGGCCGCCTGCTGAAGGCCTTGATCGACACGCTCGACGAGGCCGTCGTCGTCGTCAGCGAGGGCAAGGTCGCCTTTGCCAATGCCAAGGTCGCGGACTACTTCTCCACCGTCGGCGAGCCCGAGGCGCTGATCGGCCGCTCGGCGGTTGACGTACAGGAGTCGTTCTCCGAGGCAATGGCACAACCGAGCGAATTCCTCGATTCCACACTCCAGATCGTGGCCGGCGGCGAAGCGGTCCGGGGTCGTTTTGTCGAGACCGCCGACGGGCGCATCCTCGAGCAGCACTTCCTCCCGATCGAGGTCGGCGAGCGCGTCAGCCGCCGGATGTGGGTCTACCGCGACGTCACCGCGCAGCTCAACCTCGAGCGGCGCCAACAGCGGCTGCTCAAGATGGAGCGTGCCGCGCGCCAGAGCGTCGAGGAGCAGAACGAGCGGTTGCGCCAGCTTGACGACCTGAAGACCGCGTTTGTGGCGACGGTCTCCCACGAGCTACGGACCCCGCTGACGGCGACGCGGAGCTACATCGATCTCCTCCTCGACCCTGAGGGCGATGCGCTGAGCGACGAGCAGCGCGGTCTGGCACAGGCGGCCCAACGTGGCGCGTTCCGGCTGAGTCGGCTCGTCAACGACCTGCTCGTTCTCGCACAGCTGCAGACCGGCTCGCTGCCGATCGAGCGCTCGCCCGTCAACATTCCGGACGCGGTGGCCGACGCGATCGACGACGTCAGCCGCGTCGCGCCGGACGATGTCGTCATCGTCCAGCACTGTGATCAGGGTCCGCCGGCTGCGACGGATCGCGTCCGGCTCATGCAGATCGTGTCCAATCTGCTCGGCAATGCGGCGAAGTTCGCCGACGGAGAGGTGACCTGCACGACGTCGCGGCGCAACGGCAGCTGGGTCATCGAGATCCTCGATGACGGCCCCGGCATCGGGCCCGACGAACTCGAGCGCATCTTTGAACCGTTCTACCGAGGACGACCGGGGGGGCGCGCGCGCCAGGGCACCGGGCTGGGGCTGCCGATCAGCGCTCAGCTCGCCGAGTCGCTCGGCGGCTCGCTGACGGTCGTGAACAACGAGGCCGCTTCGGGTGTTGTCGCCCGGCTAACGGTCCCGATCGACGACAAGGAGGACGATCGTGTCCCGGGCTGATTCGCCAACGGTGCTCGTGATTGAAGACGAGGACGATCTCCGGGGGGCGCTCGAGCTCACCCTGAGCCGCGGTCGGCTGAGGCCGGTCCTGCGTTCCGACGGGCGCTCCGGGCTGAAGGCCTTGTATGACGTCCGCCCCGATGCGGTCGTGCTCGATATCGGGCTCCCCGACCTCGATGGATGGGATGTGCTCGAACGGATCCGCGACGTCAGCGACGTACCCGTCCTCCTCCTGACGGCGCGCAACCTCGAGTTCGAGAAGGTGCGCGGGCTTCAGGCCGGAGCCGATGACTACCTGACGAAGCCGTTCGGCAATGCCGAGCTAGTGGCTCGACTGCACGCACTCGTGCGCCGTGCCCATGTCGAGCAGCTGACCGAGGACGCGCTCGTCGACGAACCGAGCGGGCTCCGCATGGACGTTCGCGGCCGGCAGGTCACGGTTGACGGCGAACCGATCTCGGTCACCCCGCTCGAGTGGCGCCTGCTCATGGCCCTCGTGCAGAACAAGGGGCAGGTTCTCTCGCCGGAGCAGTTGCTCCAGCTGGCCTGGAACGATCCCGTGGGCGTCAACCGCGAGCGGGTCAAGTTCGCGATTCTGCGGCTGCGGCGCAAACTCGGACGCGCCGGGCGGCAGATCGAGAACGTCCGCGGGTTCGGCTACCGCTTCTGACGAACGCCGGTCAGCTGCAGTTGATCGGCTGGAGCGTCTTCTGGTAGGCGTCGCCGAGCGCCGCGAATGCGCTCTTCAGCTGTGTGGCTGCGGTGCTGAGCGAGAGGTTCTGCCCGAGGTTCTCGGCAATTGACTGGAGTGCCGACTTGAACGCGGCGTTTGCGGCCTGCGCCTGCTGCTTGCGATCCGACGTGAGCTGCGGCTCGGCATCGGCGATCTTCTTAAGCGAATTGCCGATCGACTTCACGCTGTTCTGGACGCCGCTCACGCTCGCCGTCGTCAAGGTCAGACCCCGGAGGTAATCGACCTGCTTGCCGATTTCGGTTCGGGCGTCACACACCTGCTGCTTCGCCTTGTCCTGTGCCGACTGGCCGCACCCGACGAGCGCGACCGCGGCGAGAAGCATCGAAATCGTTACGAGAATCCGCATTGCGTAAGGGTGGCGCGTGACCGTCCGCCGAACCGGTGCGGGACGGGTGCAGAACGGTTGCGACGGTCGCGCTCGTTGACAACGCGTTGGCACGCGACTGGCGGCCGGACGTGCTCGTGCTCGACGTGATTCTGCCCGACATCGACGGGTTCGAGGTCGCGCGACGGCTCGCCGCCGAACACGCCAATGTTCCGATCCCGTTCCTCACCGCCCGGGATGCGATCACCGACAAGGTGTGGGGGCTCGAGACCGGCGGTGGCGACCACGTGACGAACCCGTTCAGTCTGGAGGAGCTCGTCGTCCGCCTACGGAACATCGTGCGACGGGCCGGGGCGAGCGAAGAGGAGCCGGCACGCCTTGTCTTCGCGGACCTGCAACTGGACGAGGAGACACGAGAGGTCGATCGCGGCGGCCGGCGGCTCGAGCTGACCGATACCGAGTTCCGGCTGCTCCGCTACCTCATGCACAACCCGGGTTCTGCTCGGCTTCTCCGCGGGCGGCTATGGTGCCGCCAACATCGACCTGCGTAACGTCGCCACCTACGGCGCCGTCGAGTCCTGGAGCGGGTACTTCGAGGCGACCGATCCGAGCGGCCTGCACGTCCTCAATCTCGGCTCGCGGGCGGCCAACGCGGCCCTGACCGTCCCTCGCGGCGCCCTGGCTGCGCCGCCACTTCGCCCAGGTGTATCCGGGCGGTCACACGGTGGCCTTGTGGAGCGGTCACGCCCACCACTGGCTCGGCTACGCCTTGCGGGAGCGTGCCGGCCCCTAGCGCGATCAAGATTGCGTCCGAGTGATCTAATGCGCGTGTGCTCCTCCCCGACAACGGCTCGCCCGCGCCGAGCCTCCCAGAGCTCATCGCGGGCAGCGAACTGGTGCTCGCGCCTGGCTGCTTTGACGCCCTCGGAGCGCGCCTCATCGAGGAGGCTGGATTCAGCGCCGCGTACATGACCGGGTTCGGCACGGCCGCCGCCCGGCTCGGGCAACCGGACGTCGGCTTGCTGACGATGACCGAGATGGTCGACAACGCTCGGCGAATCGCGCGTGCCGTGAGCATCCCGGTGATCGCCGATGCCGACACCGGCTACGGCAACCCGATCAACGTGATCCGGACGGTGCAGGAATACGAGATGGCCGGCATCGCCGCAATCCACCTCGAGGATCAGGTGATGCCGAAGAAGTGCGGGCATATGGACGACAAGCACGTGATCGACGCGCTCGAGATGGCAGCGAAGGTCCGCGCTGCGGTGGCGGCCCGGTCATCCGATGGGTTCCTGATCATCGCCCGGACCGACGCCCGCGCAGTCGAGGGGCTTCCCGCCGCGCTGGAGCGGGCGCGACGGTACGCCGATGCCGGCGCCGACGTGCTGTTCGTCGAGGCGCCCCAGTCGATCGCCGAGATCGAAGCGATCGCCGCCGCGTTTCCGGACGTGCCGCTGCTGTTCAACTACGCCGAGGGCGGCAAGACTCCCGCGGTCACACACGCGCAGCTGCGGCAGTTCGGCTTCAGGCTCGTGATCTTCCCCATCGGTCTTCTGCTCGCCGCGACCGCGGCGATGCGTGCGTTGCTTACGCGCATCCGTGCGGACGGCTCACCGATCGATGTGCTGCCGACGCTGATGCCCTTCAACGCGTTTCTGGACTTCATCGGGCTGCCCGAGGTTCGCGAGCTCGAGCAGCGGTTTGCCGTTCCCACCACCAGCGCCGAGGAGGCGACATGAGCGAGGTGTTCGAGAAGAAGTCGATCAGCAGTGACCTGGCGCACCGGGTCATCGCGGCCGCCGAGGCGAAGGCGACTGAAATGGGCGTGCCGATGGGGATCGCAATCTGCGACGAAGCGGGGGTCCTGAAGGCGTTCAGCCGGATGGACGGCGCGGCGCTGTTCGCGGTGCAGATCGCGCAGGACAAGGCGTACACGGCCGTCGGCTTCGGGATGCCGAGCGGCGGCTGGCACGACTTCATCAAGGATGATCCGCCGCTCGCTGCGGGCGCCGTCGGCGGGATCGATCGGCTTGTCATCTTCGGGGGCGGTTTTCCCATCGCCGTCGGCGACGTGATCGTGGGCGCGATCGGCGTCAGCGGCGGCCACTACAGCCAGGACTCCGAGGTTGCGCAGGCCGGCCTGGCGGCCGTCGACGCCGGCTGATCGCGATTCAGTAGTTCCTACGGGAGCCGATCCGTCGCCAGACCCGTCGCCCGTCGTCCGTCCGGCCCGTACGGTCCCCGGGTCGGATGACTGGACGACGGCTGACCTATCTGGCGGGGGCGCTCGTGGCGCTTGGCTGGGCGCTGATGACGGTTGGAGCGTTCGTACGAGCGTCCCAATCCGGTCTCGGGTGCCCGGACTGGCCAGCATGCCATGGCAGGCTTCTCGCCGGCGGTCATCACGCGATGATCGAGGAGGTGCATCGCTGGGTCGCGACCGTCCTCATCATCGGTGTGGTGACGCTCGCGACGGCGGTGTTCCGCCATTACCGCGCCGTCGGCCGGCTCACCCGCCCGATGCTCGCGGTGCTCGGTCTGCTCGCTCTCCAGGTCGTGCTCGGCGGCGTCACGGTGCTGCTCAAGAACGTCTCGTGGACGGTCGTCATCCACTACGGAGCGGCGGCGCTCCTCGTCGCGGCGCTCGCCCTCCTCGCGGTGAGGCTCGCGTTCCTACGCGTCGGCCGGCCGACGCGAGACGCGTTCACGATTGCGACGACCTGGTTCGCGGGTCTGAGCTTTGCGCTGCTGCTCGTCGGCTCCACAGTCGCGAACACCGACTCGCACGAGTCGTGCGGCACGGGCTTCCCGTTGTGCAACGGCGTGGTCGTCCCGACGCTCAACCACCACACGGTGAGCAACCTGCTCCATCGCACGTGGGCGGGAGCGATGCTCGCCTTCGCCGTGTGGCTGTTGTGGCGCAGCCGCCGCGAGCGCGCCGGGGTCCGACCGGTCCAGTGTGCGGTCGTCGCGGTCGTCGGTCTCTACCTCGTGCAGGCCGTCCTCGGCATCGTCGTCGTCGCCGTTGGCGAGAATAGTGCGGTCGAGATCATCCACTCATCATTTGCGTCGCTGACCTGGGCGGCGCTCGCGACGCTCCTCGCCCTGACGTGGACCTTGCCCGCTGGTGATCGGCGGATCGCTCACGCGAGTTCCGGTGCGCAGGGCGCCGACGCCGGCGAGGGCACCGACCCGAGCGCCGCGGCGGCCACCCCCGTATCAGCCTGACTCGGGGATGATCACGGCGCTCTGCGGCACGGCGCTGCCGTGTACCTCCGCCGGCCGTGACTGTGCGCGGAGGACGACGACGGCGGTCAGCATGAGCGCGCCGCCGACGAGCTGGATCGGTGCCAGATGCTCGGCGAGGACCGCAGACGCCAGGACGACGGTCACGACCGGCTCGAATGTGGACAGGATCGAGGCGGTCGTCGGTCCGACGTAGTGCAGGCCAGCGAAGAACAGCGTCACGGCGGCGACGGTGGACACGAGCGCGATGCAGACGAGCCAACCCCAGCCGGCCGCGGTTACGTCGCCGGGCCGGAGCTGTCCGGTGACGGTGGAGCCGACCACGAGTGAGATGGCCGCGCCGGTGCACACGAGCGTCGTCAGGGGCAGCGCCGGCACCCGTCGCGCGACGCCGTCGCCAACGAGGATGTACGTGCTGTAGGTGAACGCCGCGCCGAGCCCGAGCGCGACTCCGATCCCGCTGACGGCGCCGCCCCCGGTCGTGGCCAGGATCAGCACGAGTCCCGCCGATACGAGGCCGAGAGCGATCACGCGGCGTTGGTCGACCCGCTCGCGGCCGAGCGCCAGCGACGCGACGGTGACGATCGCCGGGAACGTGTAGAGCACGAGTGACAGCAGCGATGCGTCGATGTGCTCGAGCGCGACGACGTAGCACCCCGCCTGGAGCGCGTAGCCACATGTCCCCAACCCGAAGGCCGTCGCCAGATCACGCCGCGCGATCTTGCGCACCTGAGACAGCGCTCCCGTCACCGCGAGCAGGCACCACAGCGCAACGGCGGCGATCGTGAAGCGAGCCGCCAGCAACGTGCCGGCCGTCGCGCCCTGGTCGAACGCGAGTTTGCCGAAAATCCCCATGACGCCGAAGGCCGCGGCCGACAAAAGGCAGGTGATGGCGCCTCGTGCGGACACGGCGAGGATCCTGCCACGGTCATCCATCAGAAACCATTACGATTTCTGGACAATATCCGGTAGCGTCTCTACCGTATGCTCGACCTTCGCCGCCTTCGCCTGCTCAGTGAGCTGCAGGCCCGTGGCACGATCGCCGCCGTCGCCGAGGCGGTGCAGTACACGCCGTCGGCGGTCTCCCAGCAGCTCGCCATGCTCGAGCGTGAGACCGGCGTCGCGTTGCTCGAGCGGGCCGGCCGCGGCGTCCGTCTGACCGACCCCGCCCTGCTGCTCGTCGAGCGCGCAGGTGCTCTGCTCGAGGCGGCGGCGCGCGCCGAAGCCGAGCTCGCCGAGGCGGTCGGGTCGGTCACGGGTCGCGGCCGCATCGCCAGCTTTCAGTCCGGGGCGCTGCGCATCGCGATCCCCGCGATCGCGCGGCTCCGCCAGGACGCGCCGCAACTGCGCTGCGAGCTCGTCGCCTCCGAGCCGGAGGAGGCGCTGCCGGCGCTGGCGCTCGGCGACGTCGACCTCGTGATCGGGGACGAATGGCAACACGCGCCGTGGCGGATGCCAGCCGGGCTCGAGCGCCACGAGCTCGTGAACGACCCCGTGCTCCTTGCGCTGCCGGCCGACCATCCGGCGGCGCGTAGTCGACGTCGTGTCGTCGGTCTCGCCGAGCTCGCCGACGCGGTCTGGATTACCGGGCCGCAGGGCCTCGGCTGGAACGACATCACCGAGCGTCTCTGTCTCGAGGCGGGGTTCGTCCCATCAGTCCGCCACCGCGCAAATGACGCGGTCGTCGCTGCCGGGCTCGTTGCGAGCGGTAGCGGGGTGGCACTGCTGCCGCAGCTCGCGCTGCCCGATGACAACCCGCGGATTGCCGTCCGCCGGGTCGGCCGCCCCGGACCAGCCCGCGCGATCCACGCGGTCACGCGGGCCGTCGACGCGCGGCGTCCGGCGACGCAGGCCCTGCTTGCTGCGGTCCGCGAGGCCGCCGGTCACGCGCGCCGCGTCGCAGCCCGTTAGACGTACGCGAGGTGGACGCCGTCGACCGACCAGATCTGGCTCGTGTCTCCGCGATGGGCTGCGATGAGGTCTCGGAAGTACTCGCCGAGGGCCGTGTCGTACTCGAGCGATCCGCCGAGCAACTCGTCTGCGGCGGCGACGATCCGCTCCAGGTCGTCGCGGATCCGATCACGACTCATGCTCGGCGTTCGTGCCCCGTCGCCGTCGTCGACGATCTCGGCGGCGTCGAATTGCGTGAAGCAGGGATACCGGTCCGTGTCCGGGATGATCGAGCGGAACGGCACCCGGTTGAAGAAGTACTCAAACCAGCGTCCTCCAGACAGCGCCAGCCACGGCGTGCCGACGGCGAGAGCGGCGAGGCCGAATCCCGTGTGCGGGGCGAGGAACAGGCCGCAGGCCTCGACGACCGCGAGCTGCTCGGCGAGGCCGAGGTCGAAGCAGTCAAGCGGGCGGGTAGGGTGGGCGAGCAGTGTGGCGAGGTCGTCGCCGGCGATCGACGTCACCGTCTGCGCGTCGCGTCTGCGCTTGCCGATCAGCGCGATCTGCACGTCTCCGAACGCGTCGGCGAGGGCGTCGAGGATCCGCACCCATGACTCGACTGACGGATACAACGCTGCGTCGCTCGAGCCAGCCGGCATGAGGGCGATCCGCGGCGCCGCCGCGTGGGGCGCGAGCCGCTGCGCCGCCGCCACGCGAGCCGTCTCCGGCAACGCGAAGCGCAGCTGCTGGTGGGGGACGAAACCCGGTGCGGTTGCTCCGACGACCGACCGGCCACGCGTCGTCGTCAGGCAGTCATCGCTCGCGCGGTAGTAGTCGCGCAGCCCGGGGAAGAGTGCGAGCTGAATGTCCTGATGGCGGCGGAAGTCGTCAAGTACCCAATCCCATTTGCGCGGAATGATGGCCTGCCTCTGCGCCGAGTCCGGGCACGGTTCCAGCAGCGGATGATCGACCGCGTAGGTGCCGGAGACAAACGGGCAGAAACCCGCGAGCTCAACGGCCGTCGCCGCGTTGAGGGCGACCGCGATCTCTCGCTCCGGGTCGGCTGCATGGTGTCCGAGGCAGTAATGCAGTGCCTCGACGGCATGCCCGACGGGGTGCGCGTAGAAGAAGTTGACGAGCACACGCTCCGGCATCTGGAGCACAGGATCGCTCATGTCACCCGCGAGCCCCCGCTCGCCTCCTCCTTCGTTGTTCCTAAGCTGTCCGCCGTGAGCGGCATCTTCAACGATCGCGCCTGGCGCGGGGATCCGCTGCCGCGGGGGCGGCACAAGCTTTCGCCTGACGAGGTGCTCGCGTCGCAGCGGGAGCGCTTGCTGCGGGCGATGCTCGAGTGCGTGGGCGAGGTCGGCTATGCCGACACCACTGTGCCGCACGTCGTAGCGACCGCGCGTGTGTCCCGTAACGGCTTCTACGCGCTCTTCTCCGACAAGCTCGACTGCTTCCTCGCCCTCTGCGATGAGCTCGCCGATCAGCTGCTGCGCGAGCTGCTCACCTTTCAAGCCAGCCCGAGCTGGGAAATCGCGCTCGAGGACGGCATGACGCGGTATCTCGTCTGGTGGCACGATCGACCGGCCGTCGCCCGGGCCTACCTGGTCCAGCTGCCGGCTGCCGGGTCGCGTGCGCTCGAACAGCGGGCTCGCCAGTTCACGCGGTTCGAGGAGATGTTCGCCGCACTCGCCGCCCGGGCGAGAGCCGAGCACCCAGAGCTCCCGCCCCTGAACCGGGTCGCGCCGCGGGTCCTCGTTGCCGGCATCACGGAACTCGTCGCCGGAGAGATCCGCGATGGTCGCGGCGCCGACCTGCCCGCGCTCCGCGACCCTTTGACGCAGCTCGCAATCGACCTGCTCGCGCCCGTCCGGGCGCACGATCCGAGGAAATCCCGCTTTTGAAGACGCCCGTGTATTCTAATTGGCCACGTCAATTCCGGGGGAGATACCGAAAGGCGCTGCATGGCTCCCAAGATCCGCTGTCTGATGCTGTCCTTGTTGGTCGCCGCGGCAGTGCTGACGGTCGCTCTCCCAACCGCGGCGGCCGCGCGACGGGCGCCGTGCGCCACGTGGCCGGATGCCCGCGCCCTCGCGACCGCTGCCGGGCTGCGGCGCATGAATGCGTTCGTCGCGCGCCTCGGCGCGCGACCGACCGGTAGTCCCGCGCAGGCGCACTACATCGACTGGATTCGCCGCAACCTGCGCACGATGCGGGGCGTGCGGGTTAGTGAGCTGCGCTACACGATCCGCCGCTGGAGCACATCCGGCGCGCACCTGCGGGTGAACCTCGGCGGCACGTGGTCAACGCTGCCGATCGCGGATGCGGTGCCCTACTCCGCGCCGACGGGATCAGGTGGCGTGAGCGCGCCGCTCACGCTCGTGCCTGACGACGAGCCGATCACCGCGGCGAACGCGGCGGGACGGATCGTGCTCCGGCCGGCAAGCGCCGGAAGCGTGTCCCTCTCCGTGTTCGGTCTCCCGATCATCGGCTGGAACACGTACGACCCCGGCCGGACGATCAAGCCCACCGGGACCTTCCTCGGCGACTTCATTGCCTACAACGATCGCGTCAAGGACCTCGAGGACGCCGGCGACGCGGGCGCCAGGGGCATCCTGTTCGTGAAGGATCTTCCCGTCGACCAGCTCGCCGGCCATGACGAGCCGTACGAGGGGCTGATGTGGAAGGTGCCGGGCGCGTTTCTCGGCGTCGATCAGGGCCATGCGCTCATCAGCGCGCTCGCGGCTGGCCGAACGGTCATCGGTCGGCTCGCGGTCAAGGCACAGGTGCGTCGGGTCGTGACTCCGTCGGTCCTTGCCACGATCCGCGGCGCGACCCGACAGCGGGTCGTGATCGAGAGCCACACCGACGGGACGAACGCCGTCGAGGACAACGGTCCCGTTGCGATGCTCGCGATGGCGCGCTACCTCGCGACGGTGCCGATGCGCTGCCGCCCGAGGACGCTGGAGTTTGCGTTCGCGACGGCGCACTTCTATCAGCGGGTCGTCAGTCCGGCGGTGCGCAACGGCGGGGCCGAGGCACTCGCCGAACAGCTCGATCGCGACTATGCGGCCGGGAGGGTGTCCTCTGTCCTCACGCTTGAGCACCTGGGGGCGCGCGATTACGAGCAGACATCGCGCGGAGCGGGCAAGCCCGGCGCTCGTCTGGCGCCGAACGGTCTGCGCGCCATCCAGTTCATTGGGGTGACCCCGAGTGCGCCGCTCGTCGCGGCGGTGAACAGCGTCGTGCGCCGCTACGGCATGGTGCGGACGATCCTGCTCCACGGCTCCGACGCACCGGGCGCGACTGTCCCAGCGCACTGCAGCTTCGGTGGCGAGGGTACGCCGTTCGAGCGGCACCTGCTGCCGACGATCGGCGTCATCTCAGCACCGCAGTACCTGTACGACCCCCGTTTCGGACTGAACACGATCGACTTCGGAGTGATGCGCTCCGAGCTGCTCGGCTACACGGCACTGACCCTGCACCTCGGCCGCATGGCGCAGAGCGCCGTCTCTGGAGAGGTGGGCGCCGAGCGGCGCCAGCGCAGCGCTGGCGCCCCCGGGTGCCCATCAGGGCTGTGACACGCGCAACCGGATCGGTCGTTACGCGCGCTGGAACGCCCTGACCGCGAGCGGCACGAACACGAGCAGCAGCCCGGCCATCCAGGCCAGCATCCCAAGCGCCGGCCCGAGTGCGTGACCGTGGCCGATCGTCAGGGCGCGAGCCGCGTTCACCGTCAGGCTGACCGGATTGACGGTCGCGAACGCGTGCAGGATTCCCGGCATCGAGGACGTCGGGACGAACGCGGACGACGCGAACACGAGCGGGAACACCCAGATGAAGCCGATCGACTGGGCGGTCTCAGGGTCGCGGACGACGATCCCGATGTACGCGCTGATCCACGAGAACACATACGCGAACGCCAGCACCAGCGCGAACGCCAGCACCACCTCGTATGCGGGCTGGCTCGGCCTGAAGCCGATCGCAAAGCCGATCAGCAACATGATCACGAGCGTGACGGTGTTCACCGCGAGGTCGGCGGCAGTGCGGCCGAAGAGCACAGCCGAGCGGGCGATCGGCAGCGAGCGGAAGCGGTCGACCACGCCGGCCTTGATGTCCTCGGTGAGCCCGAGCCCGGTCGTGAGCGAGCCGAACACGGCAGTCATCACGATGATTCCCGGCATCAGGTAGTTGACGTAGCTCACACTGCCGGTGTTGATCGCGCCTCCGAAGACATACCGGAAGAGCAACACGAGGATCACCGGCTGCACGAACAGGTAGACGACGTACATCGGCCTGCGGAGGATCTTGCGCAGCTGCCGTGTCGCCATCACGCGGCTGTCGGCGACGGCCTCAGTGAGGGTGAGGCGGCCCTGGGATGAGATGGTGGGGGTGGCGGTGGTCATGCTGCCTCCTGCTCGTACTGGTCGTCGGTATCGGCCTCGGGCTCGCGCTCGGCCGGGCGCCCGGTGAGGGTCAGGAATACGTCGTCGAGGCTCGGCTGCTGCAGCTCGACCGTGGCGACCGCCAGCCGCTGCGCGTCGAGCCGACGGATCGCCTCCGCGGATTGGGCGGGGTCGGAGATCGCGATCCGAATTTCCTTATCCGCGGCGTCGACGTGCGGCTGCTCCCCGGCAGCCAGGCTCGCGAGTGCCTCGGCAGCCGCGGGGACGTCGGCGGCGATGGCCAGGCGGACGCTGAGCACGCTACCTCCGATCGCCGCCTTCAGCTCCGCGGCGGAGCCCTGGGCAGCGACGCGGCCGTTGTTCACGACGGCGATCCGCTGGGCGAGCCGGTCGGCCTCGTCCAGATATTGCGTCGTGAGCAGCACGGTCGTCCCCTCCTCGCGCAGCTCCTCGACGATGCTCCAGAGCTCCTGGCGGGAGCGCGGATCGAGTCCGGTCGTGGGTTCGTCGAGCAGGATCACCGGGGGCCTCCCGATCAGTCCGGCGGCGAGATCCAGCCGGCGCCGCATTCCGCCCGAGTACGTCGCCACCCGCCGTCCGGCGGCCTCGACGAGCCCGAACCGATCGAGCACCTCGTTCGCTCGGCGGCGCGTGGCGGCGCCGCTGAGGCGATTGAGCCGGCCAATCATCTCGACGTTCTCGCGGCCCGTCAGTTCCTCGTCGACGGCGGCGAACTGCCCCGCGAGGCCGATCTGCCGCCGCACGGCGAGCGGCTCCTGGACGACGTCGTGGCCGAGCACGAGGGCCTGGCCAGCGGTTGGTCGCAGCAGCGTCGCGAGGATCCGTACGAGCGTCGTCTTCCCCGCTCCGTTCGGGCCGAGCAGGCCGAACACGGTTCCCGCCTCGACCTCGAGGTCGAGGCCGTCGAGCGCGACGACGTCTCCGAAGGTCTTGCCGAGGGCCCGCACCTCGATCGCTGTGTTTCTGTTCATCGCTATCTCCCTGTCTGGTCGTGAATCCGACTATGCGGCTGTGTCCACCGACTCCGGCGACAGCGGCCGCCGGATCGTGATGTCGCCGTAGCCGGTGCGTGCGCGGATCGACACGCTGTCGCCGCCGGGCTCCGGCGGTGCCGGCGCCTGAAGCGTGTTGTTCAGGCGGCCGAATTGGGTGTTGACGTCGAGCCAGGCGGCGGTCCCCTCGGGGACCGAGATCTCGATGGCGCCGTGACCGGTCTCCGCGACGACGTCGCCCTGCGCGGGCGCGCCGAGCCGGATGTCCCCGTTCGCCGTCTTGGCGACGACCGACCCGCGCGTCCGCTCGACCGCGATGTCGCCGTTGGCGCTGACGACCCGGAGATCGCCCGAGGCCTTGCCGACGCGCGTCGCGCCGTTTGAGTTCTTGATCACCGCCGGCCCGTCAACGTCCCCGAGACCGACGTCACCGGAGCTCGTGCTGAGCTCCGTCGGACCGGAGGCGTGCTCGAGGGTGATGTCGCCGGCCGCGGTCTTGAGCTTGACGGATGCCGCCGACTCGACATGGATGTCGCCGACCGACTTGACGCGGCACTCGCCGAGCGGCCCGATGAGGCGAAAGCGCGCCAGCGCCGCATCGGCCCGGATCGACGAGCCGGCCGGCAGACCGATCTCGATCTCGACCGACCCGCCGTCGCTGAGCGGGCTGTAGGACTTCCAGCCGCGGGACGCCTTGATCGTCAGCTTCCCCGCGGCGTACTCGACGCGCGTCTTCTCCGCGGCGTCCACGTCCGTGTGCCTGGCGGGATCGCTTGGCCGGACCTCGACGGTCGTGTCGGACCGATCGCCCGCCGTGACATGAACGTCACCGAGGCCGAGCGTGAGGGCTACTGCAATCGGTTCGGTGGTTTCAAACTGGGACATTGAAGGATCCTTGGTCGTTCGTTGCATGGGGCATGGCTCGCTACTGCGCCCAGCCCCGGTAGCGCTGTCCGCCTCGAGGAGCGTGCGGCTCCCGCCGTCCGCCGGCCTGACCGCGCTCGACGGCCGTCGCCGCGGCGCGCACGAGCCACGTGTTGATGGACAGCCCCTCCCGGTCCGCCGCCTGCTCGACGCGGGTCTTGAGCTCGTCCGGCAGTCGCAGGTTGACCCTCGACACACCGCCTTCGGCACCGCCCGTCGAGACCGTCGGCGCGCGACCCTGCCACGACTCGCCTGAGCCAGCGGCATCGTCGGGGCCGTCTGCGGCCGGACCACCGCCGTCGGTCGGGGGGAGCGCGACGACGAACTCAGGCTCGCCGGCGCGCAGGCGCAGCTCAACCGAGCCGGGCGCCAGGTCCCGCGTGATCTCGGCGGCAGCGGCCGCCAACACGTCCAAGAGCATCAGCCGGACGGCCGAGTCCAGCGGCGCGAGCAGCCGCTGCGCCAGCGCCTCCTCACCGCCAGCTCTCGCCGCGATCTCGAGCTGCTCCCCAAGCCTGTTCACATGCTGATCTAGTTCCATGATGACATCAGTATGACGCCACTATGGCACCATGTCAACGCCACATACGCACCACTTCGACGGCACGGCTCGTGGCGCCGTTTCCACCGGGGCGATTGCAGATCGGATTCCGACCGTCGAGGTCGGCGCGATCAGAGGTTGGGTGGGGCCGGACGTTCCAACGCCCCGGTGTACCCGGGTGCTCGACCGGCTCGGAGCGCGAGGCGGCTGAGCCGAGAGGTCAGTGGGCGGCTTCCTGCGCGCGTCGTGGCAGCTTCCAGCCCGGACGGACGAAGTGACAGGTGTAGCCGTTGGGGTAGCGCTCGAGGTAGTCCTGGTGCTCCGGCTCCGCCTCCCAGAACGGTCCGGCGGGCGCGATCTCCGTCACAACCTTGCCGGGCCACAGGCCGGAGGCGTCAACATCGGCGATCGTGTCCTCCGCGATACGGCGTTGCTCGTCGTCGACGTAGTAGATCGCCGAGCGGTAGCTCGCTCCGACGTCGTTGCCCTGGCGGTCCTTCGTCGTCGGGTCGTGAATCTGAAAGAAGAACTCGAGCAGATCCCGGTACGAGATGCGCTCCGGGTCGAACAGGATCTCGATCGCCTCGGCATGCGAGCCGTGGTTGCGGTAGGTCGCGTTCGGTGTGTCACCGCCGGTGTAGCCAACGCGCGTAGCGCTCACACCATCGAGCTTGCGGATCAGGTCCTGGACACCCCAGAAGCACCCGCCTGCCAGGATCGCCGTCTCAGTGGTAGCCATCTCTGCTCCTCCTCGCCTTGGTTCGTCGGTTGCCGCTCGGGCCATTCAGAGACTACGACGCCAGCCCTCGAGTTCGGTCTGCGTCGCTCGGTATTCGGTCTCAATCCGGCTCAGAGCGGCCCGTCCTCGGGTAGGTGTCCGGTGCGCACAGCGGCTTCGAGCTCCGCGCATAGCGAAGCGAGGTGGCTCGCGCCGAACGTCTGCGCGTTGGACTTGAGCGTGTGCGCCGCGCGCTGAACGCTCTCGCGGTCGCCTGCGCCCAGGCCGGCGCGAAGCTGCTGCAGGAGCCGTGGTGCATCCTCGGAGAACGAATCGAGCAACACGGCCACGAACTCGTGCTGCGCGATGATCCGGCGCGTCGCCTCGAGGCCGTCAAGCTCGGGCATCTGGACGTCCATGAGGACGACGTCGTAACGCTGGCGCTCAACTGCGGCGACCGCCTCGACGCCGTTGACGGCGACGTCGGCGGTGTAACCCATCCGTTGCAGCAGCTTGAGCGCGAGCTCTTGATTGACGGCGTTGTCCTCCGCGAGCAGGATTGTCAGCGGACACCGCCCTGCCAGCCCGGTGGGGTTCACCGCGTTCGCCGAGCGCGCGTCGCCGGACGAGGTGATCGACGTGCTCAACCGCTTCCTCGGCGAGATGAGCGACGCGGTCCTCGACCACGGCGGCACGCTTGTGGCCTACATGGGCGACGGACTCATGGCCGTCTTCGGCGCCCCCGTCGAATGCGGGGACCATGCTGACCGAGCGCTGCGCGCGGCGCGAGAGATGCTCACCGAACGCCTGCCTCGCTTCAATGCCTGGATCCGCGCCCATGAGGCATGGGACGGCTTCGTGATGGGCGTCGGAGTGTGCAGCGGTCCGATGATGTCCGGGAATGTCGGCTCTGAACGGCGGCTCGAATACACCGCGGTCGGCGACACCGTCAACACGGCGTCACGTCTGGAGTCGCTCACCCGGGATTTCCCATACCAGCTGCTGGTGGCCGGCTCGACTCGGCAGCTCCTCACCGAAGAGATCGACGGGCTCACGTTTGTGGAGGAGATCATGCTGCGGGGGAGGACCACGCCGACGCAGCTCTACACGCTCACCGACTCGGTACCCGCGCTGAGCCTCAGATCGTGTTGAAGCAGCCGTAGATCGTGGCCAGCGGGTTGACGACGAAGCGGCGGTGTGCGTCTCGCATCAACAGATTTCCGACCGCTGTTGGCGGTGCCTCGGCCTTGTAGCAACCGTTTGATTTGACGCTCACCTCGTAGGTCACCGGGGTTCCCCAGAACGGCACCGCGCCAGGCTGTGCGATCAGGGCGTCGACGGTGCAGAACCAGTCGTCGCCGGGCCCTCGGTTGGTCCCAGAGCGACGCCCGCAATGCGACAGGATCTTCAGGTTGGCGGACGTCTCGCCGCCGCGCCCCGTCAGACGTTGCTGGAGCAGCGTGAGATTGCTGAACGTCGGGGCGATGCTGCGGGTCAGGCGGGCGGCCGTGACCGCGGGGGGACCCCAGCCGCCGGCGACGGCGAGCAGCGCGATCACGGCGGTTGCGACGAGCACGGCGCGCAGCGGCGTTCCCCAACCGGACCGGCGCCGGCCGGGCGACCCTGCGAAGTCACGCCGTCGAAGGATCACCCAAGCGGCGCTCAGGCAGATCGCGATCCAGGCGATGCTGACGATGCTCGCGAGCGCAATCTGTGCGAGGGACGGGTGTGCGGTGAAGAGACTGTGCCAGCCGTCGAAGGCGGAAGCAAGCAGCAGCCCATGGACCCACGTCCCGGTACCGACGAGGGCAAGCAACTGCATCACGAGCGCTGCCAGCATCGTTCCGAGTACACCGACGATCCCGTTGCGCGAGGCGATCGAGAGCAGCATCGCGAGACTGGCGAAGCCGAGCATCGGGAGCAGGTTCAGCAACCAGCTGGCCAGCACCAACACGATGGCTCTGCCGGGCTCCAGGACGGTGCCACTGAGGCCGACGAGCGACCGATCGCCGACGAGCAGCAGGCCGGCAGCGAGGCTGGAGGCAGCGAGGAGTGCAATCAACCCCGCCGAGAGAGTCGCTGTCGCGAGCACTTTTCCGACGAACAGGTCCTCGCGCCGGCACGAGCGCGTGAGGACCGTCTTCCACGTGCCGTAGCGGTCCTCGGAGGAGAAGATGTCGCCGGCGAGCACGCCTGCCAGCACCGGAAATCCCCAGGCGCCGGCAAACGCGAGCACCACGAGCGGGATCGCGAATCCTGACGAGTGGACCCAGACGCCAAACATCGTGTCCGCGGGCGAACCGCTCTGCGAGTTCAGGATCACCGTGAACGCGAACGGTCCGAGGATGCATAGCAGCGCCAACGCCCGACTCGGCAGTTGGGTCGCGAGCTTGCGTCGTTCGGTTCGATACGCGCTTCGGATGCCCGTCCGCGCGCCTGCGCCGCTGGGTGACGCGAGCGCCGACGGGGCAAGCTCGAGCTGTCCACCGACCGCGGTCATGCGGCAGCGTCGCCGGTAAGGGCAAAGAACATTGACTCCAGGGGGCTGACTCGCAGCTCGAGCCGGCGGATCGCCACATCGTGCCGGCCAAGCGTCAAAACGAACGGGTCGAGTTGCTGCTCGGCGATCTCGAGTTCGAGCTCGCCCATCTGCGAGCGGCTCACCCGTACGCCGGGGTGGAGCTCAGCAATCTCAAGCGCACGGTGATCGTCGCTCGTGGACAGCGCGTAGCCTGACGCTGGCGCCTGGGCCCGCGCTTGCGTCGCGGTCCCGCTCCACACCACCCGACCGCGGTCAACGACGGTGAACCCGTCGCATGCGGTCTCGATCTCGCCGATCAGATGGCTGCTCAGAAGCACCGCGGCGCCCCGGTTCGACAGTTCCCGCAGGAGCGTGGCGACCTCGCGCGCGCCGGCTGGGTCAAGGCCGCTCGTCGGCTCGTCGAGCAGCAGCAGACGTGGTTCACGGAGCATCGCCGCGGCAATCCCGAGCCGCTGGCGCATCCCGGAGGAGTAGCCGCCCACCCGGTCACGCCCCCGCTGCAGCAGGTCCACGCGCTCAAGCGCAGCGTCGATCCGCCCGCGGGCACCGGCGCCGTCCAGTTCGGCGAGCAACTCGAGGTTCGCCCTCCCCGACAGGTAGGGATAGAAGCTCGGGTCCTCGACGAAACCGGCGACTCCGTCGAGCGACGAGCGATCGGACCCGTGCAGCGGCCGGCCGAACAGTTCGATCGACCCGGCGTCGGGCGTCGCGAGTCCGAACAGCATCCGCAGCAGTGTCGTCTTGCCGGCCCCGTTGGGCCCCAGCAGCCCGCGCACCTCGCCGGCGCGGACCTCGAGGTCCACGTCGTCGACGGCGATCGTGCTGGCGAAGCGCTTGGCCAGGCCGGTCGCCCGGACCGCCGGCGGTGTCGCCGTTGCCATCGCGGAGCCTGACACCGGGCTACTTGTCATAGCCAGCGTTGGGTCCTGGCGGTGGTGGGGTGCTGTCGGCGCCGTACACCGATCGCCAGATGATGCTGTCGAGCTCGCCCTGGGGCAGCAGGTCCGGTGTTCCGAGCGGCAGCCGGCTTGACTGGAGCGCGTACGGGGCGGCCGGAGTGTTGCGCTTGAGCAGCGGCACCTTTGTGGGGAGGTTGTTCACCGGAGCGCTGTTGACTGCTGTGGGCGAGAACACGTCGTACATCGGGGTGGCGAGGCGGTCGCCCATGCCGAGCGGCTTCATGCCCATGATCAGTTCCATCGTGCGGTCGACGGAGAGCAGGTCGTAGCGGGTGTGGATCACCGCGCCGCGGCGTGCATAGGGGCTGATCACGAGCGCCGGTTCACGGTGTGCGTCGAGGTGGTCGGCGCCGTCCTGGGAGTCGTCTTCGACGACGAAGATCGCCGACGACGACCAGATCCTCGAGTGCGAGATCAGGGCCACGACCTGGCCGAGACCCTGATCATCGGCCGCGACCATCGCGCTCGGAGTCGGGTAGCCGGGCTGTGTGCCGCGCGTGTGGTCATTGGTGAACGTCAAGTAGTTGAACGTCGGCACCGCGTTGTGGGCCAGCTGCCGCTCGAACCGTTTGCGGAAGCACGTGTAGTGCGAGTAGCTCCCCTTCGGCGCGCCCGCGGGCAGCGCGGAATCGAAGATCTCGCCGTCGGTGGGTTGCGGGCCAACGGAACCGATGTGGATGTCGGAGGCGTAGCAGCCGCCGGCGGGCGTGTCCGGACCGAAGTCCGAATGCTTGGCGACCAGCCTCTCCTCTTTCAGCACCGCGGCCGTCCGGTTGCGATCGGGCATGGTGCTGATGCCGGCCCACATCTCGCCGTAGTTGAAGTACGAGATGTGCTGGCGCTGCGCCTGATCGAACAGGTATCCGCCGGCGGGGCGAGCGACGGCATAGATGCCGAAGTCCGCGGGACGGAACCGCCCCGCGTAGTTCGCGACCCAGTTGCGGGTGACGTAGTCAGGGACGGTGGCGGCGCTCGTCCAGTAGTGCCCCTGGATCGAGGCATCGGAGTTGGCCATCACGTTGTCGAGCAGCGGGAAGCGCTTGACCAGCGAATGCAGGTTCGGGGTGACGGCCTTGTTGAACACGAGCAGCTTCGGGTCCCCGTTGCCGCGCTTGTCGTCGCCGAGCATCTGGTCGTACGAGCGGTTCTCCCGCACGATGAAGAAGACGTGCTTGATCGGTCCCCCGGCCCGCACCGGCGTGTTCGCCGGAGCCTGCTGAGCGCCGACGGGGTGCAGTTCGCCGTCCGCGGTGGGGGTGAGCCGGGCGATCTGCGCGTCGGAGGGCAATGCCATCAGCCCGGCTTGGCCCCGGAGCATGATCGCGCCGTACCGGGTGCCCTGATTGAAGATGTCGACCTTCGGGGGCGGGATCGGGTGAAACGCCCAGAAGATCGGGTCGTTGGGATCGGCGGGGTTGGGGCCTCGGGGGATCGGCCCGGTGTCGACACCCCGCGCAGCAATCCAGATCAACTGTGTGGACCGACCGCCACGTGCGCGACCGGTGAGCACGGCTTCGGGCTGCTCCGCCGTCGGCACGCGCCCGATGGTCGTCCATGCCTGCCTGGGAGGTGTTCCCTGGCCGGGGAGGCGGATTACCGCGAGGGCATCTGCGCCGGACTCGGCCACGAACAGTCGTTTGCCCGACGGCCCGAGCGCGACCGCGACGGGCATCGTCCCCGATCCGTGGCCGCTGGAGATCGCGATCGTCCGCGTCACCCGGCGCGTCTTCAGGTTCACCACCGCGACCTGATCGGCGTTTGCCAGCGCGACGTACGCCCGCGTGCCGGTGCGGTCGGTTACGACACCATTGGGGTGCGACAGCGCTGCCCCGACCTGGATCGTGGCGGTCTTCGTGGCGCTCTCGAGATCGATCACGGACATCGTCCCCTTGCCCTCGTTGGTCACGAGTCCGGTGCGCCCGTTGGGCGTGATCGCTGCGCCGAAGGGATACGCGCCGTTTCCGAGCGCGACGTAGTGGACCTGATCCGACCCGCCGAGATCGATGACCGCGGCGCGATCCGCCAGATTCAGCGCGACCACGAGTCGCGAGCCGTCAGGCGAAAGCGCGAGCTTCTCCGGCCAGGCGAGCCGCCTGCCGCCCGGTTGGGGAGGGAAGACCTGGGGCGCGAGGGTCCCGCGCGGCGGCGTCAGCGTGATCACGCGCACGGGCCGCGCCTGCCCGCAGGTTCCCGTCCAGCTGAACACCCGGACGTTGTTGCTGAAGGCGTCGGGCGTCGTGAACTGGGTCGGGAGCCACAGGGACGCGGACAGACCCGAGACATAGGCCAGCCGGTGGACCGAGTCCAGCGCAATTCCGCCTGAGGCGCCGGGGACCGGGAGCACCTGACAGACACGGTGCTGCGTCGTGTCGACGATCCGCACGTCGTTGTTGCCCACACCCGCCGACACAGTCCACAAGAACCGGCCGTCCGCTGTCAGCGCCCCACCGGTTGGAAGGTTGCCCAGCGTCACGCGAGTGCCCGCCGGCGCCAGCTGACGACCGTTGGGCAGCAAACCCGTCGTCGGGCTCGGTCGCCGCGCCGAGCCGCCGGCCACGCCCAACGCGACCGCGGCTGTCGTCGCGAGTCCAAGAAGGAGTCCGAGCGCAAGACCAACCTCGCTCGACCGGCGGTGCCCGACGCGTCGGCGGATGGGCGCCCGAGCCGGATCGACGGTCTCTGCGCCGACCGTCCGGTGGCGCATCCTCGCGAGCTTGAACATGGGGAACCCTTTCCGCGAGCGCACCTTCCAGAGACTCCCGCGATCGGACGGAATGAGTGAGATGCATCGGCACGCGGCGTCCCGGATGCGACCGTGCCAACCCGCAGCTGCGGCCGTACTCGCCACGGACGAGTGCGTTCGCCGCCGATCCGGCGACGATTCTGGGGACGCGGCTCGAGCGGCAGTCCACACCGCCGCAAACAGGACGAAAGGAGCGGAGAGGGAGGGATTCGAACCCTCGATGGACGAAACCGCCCATACCGGTTTTCGAGACCGGCGCATTCAACCGCTCTGCCACCTCTCCGAGCGTGGCTCGATTGTAGGAGCGCTCGGGATCTCAGGCGGCGAGAGCGGCCAGGCTCACCGGCGGGAGGCGAAGAAGGCGCGGAGGAGATCGCCGCACTCGCCGGCGAGGAGGCCGGACTGGACCTGCGGGCGATGGTTGAGGTCCGGGATGTCGAGCACGTTGATGACGCTGCCGGCGGCGCCCGCCTTGGGGTCCGCGGTGCCGAACACGACCCGGGGCACCCGCGCGAGCACGATCGCGCCGGCGCACATCGCGCATGGCTCGAGCGTGACGTACATGACGGAGTCGACGACGCGCCAGCTGTCGAGTGCCCGGGCGGCCTCGCGCAGCGCGACCATCTCGGCGTGGGCGGTCGGGTCGGCCCGGAGCTCGCGCTCGTTGTGACCGGCGCCGATCACCTCGCCGTCCTTGACGATCACGGCGCCGATCGGGACGTCGTCGTGCTCGAGCGCGCGTTCGGCCTCACGCAGGGCGAGGCGCATGAAGTATTCGTCGCGGGGAAAGAAGTGCGAGGCCGGCATCCGCCACGACGGTACCGCCCCGGGGGCGCTTTGGGGGGTTGTGTACAACAGTTGTACAAACGGCCCCAAGCACCCGCGCTACTCGATCCCGGGCGGCAGTCCGATCGTCGCTGCCTCCGGTCCGAACGCCTCGATGTAGTGCTCGCGGACGTCCCGCCAGCCGTCCATCGCCGCTCGTGCGTGGTCGGCCGACGCGCCGTCGACATGAGCCTCGAGCGCCGAGAGGCACGCGTGCCAGCCCGCTCCGTCGCGGGCGCCCTTGCCGCGGTCCCCGAGCACGGCGAGCAACCGCAACAGCGTCCCGGACGAGATCGGCTCGAGCTCGATCCGAACCGTGTCCGGACCCCACTGCAGCTCCATCAGCGACATCGGATCGAACGCGACCATGACGCCCTCCATCGGCTCGGCCACGTCACCCGGGAAGGTGAACCGTAGGTGCGCGCCTGCCGCCCGCTCGCCGTCGATTGTCGACGGAAACCACGCAGCGAGATGCTCCGGCTCGGTCACCGCCCGCCACACCTTCTCGACTGGATGGTCGAGCCGCCGCTCAAAGCGCAGCTGCCAGGCCCCGTCACGCGTCTGCTCGAGCTCACCGTACTTGTCGGTCATCATCAGACCCACCTCCCGCATCGCTGATCGTGTCCAGATGGCGCTCGAGGTCATCGAGGCTCGCCGCCCACATCGCGCGGTACGGGGCGAGCCACTCGTCGACCGCCTGGAGCGGCTCGGGCCGAAGCCGGTAGAGCCGCCGCTGCGCGTCGTGCCGGACGGATACCAACCCGGCCTCGCGCAACACCCGGAGATGCTTCGACACGGCCGGCTGGCTCAACGTCAGCTCGCCCACCAGCTCACCGACAGGTCGCTCGCCCTGCCGCAGCAGGTCCAGGATCTGTCTGCGATGGGGCTCCGCCAAGACCTCGAACGTCAACACCACAACGCAATCGAATATGCCAGAGCGCTCATATAGCTGTCAAGGCATATAGGAATTCCTTCACAAACGACGAACCGAGGCGGCGCTACCGTTGCTATTACGGAAACTTTCGCGTTCCGTGGCTGTCTTAACCGCGGGGGCCAGTCTGATCAAGGCCTCCGCCGTTCGACCGTTCCCCGTACGACATGCTCCGTCGCGCCACGACCACTGCTCTCGCCGTCACCGCTCTCACCGCCGCGGCGAGCGCCGGTGTGCCGGCCGCGGCGAGTGCCGCGGACTACGTGCCCGGACAGGTCATCGTCGGCTACAGCCAGCCGCCGACCGGCGCTGTGACCGCGGACGTCGCACGGGCCACGGGCACCGAAACGACCCAGGCGGCACCGTCCCCCGCCCCTGGCACGAAAGTCGTGAAACTCAAGCCGGGCGTCACGGTCTCGCAGGCGCTGCACAAGCTCCGGCGCCAGCGCGGCGTCGCGTACGCCGTTCCGAACTACGTCGCGCACGCGGCCGGCACTTGGGTGCCGAACGATCCGGGCAAGACGAAGCTGAACGCGGGCTGGCAGCGCCTCCAGTGGAACTTCCTTCCGAGCGTCGGGGTCAACGCGCTGCAGGCCTGGGCCAACCTGATCGCCGATCATCGACCCGGCGGCAAGGGCGTCACCGTCGCGATCCTCGACACCGGTGTCGCCTACCGCCACTGGAAGCAGTTCAGGCGCTCGCCGGACTTCGGCCGCACGCGGTTCGTCGCCCCGTATGACTTCGTCAGCAAGAACCGCTTCCCGCTCGACCGCGAGGGCCACGGCACGTTCGTCGCCGGCACGGTCGCCGAGTCGACGAACAACGGCTACGGGCTCACCGGCCTCGCGTACGGCGCGTCGATCATGCCCGTGCGGATCCTCAATGCCGACGGCACCGGCGACGCGGCGACGATCTCCCGGGGCGTCCGGTACGCCGCGACTCACGGCGCCAAGGTGATCAACCTCAGTCTCGAGTTCTCGCTCGACGTCACCTCGTCGGACATCCCGGACATCATCTCGGCGATTCGCTTCGCACACAATCGCGGCGTCGTCGTCGTGGCCGCGGCCGGCAACGAGGGGGTCGAGCAGATTGCGTATCCGGCCCGGGCGCCCGCCGTCATCTCGGTTGGCGCGACGACGAAGGACCGCTGCCTCGCCGATTACTCGAACGGCGGCAGCCGGCTTGATCTCGTCGCGCCCGGCGGCGGCGACGACACGACGCTGCTGACCGACCCGCACTGCCACGCCGGTCGCAACCTCCCCGACATCTCGCAGATTACGTTCTCGGACCCGTCGCATCCGCGTCGCTTCGGGTATCCGAGCGGGTGGTATGGAACATCGATGTCCTCGCCGCACGTGGCCGCCGCGGCGGCGCTCGTCATCGCGAGCGGCGTCCTCGGACGCCATCCGAGCCCCGACGCCGTGCTCAAGCAACTCGAGTTGACCGCGCAGCCCCTCGGCGGCACCAAGCCGAACCAGTACTACGGCTACGGACTTCTCGACGCGGGAGCGGCGACGGCGAAGCTCGCGACGGCCGCGCGGCGCAACTAGCTATCTATAGATAGCGAGCGAGCCTCATACGGCCGAGCCGTTGTGCGAACGCTGCGGTGATCTTTGGGGGCGGTCGGGGTTCGGTATGAGCCTCGCTCGCGGGGGCGTCCCTGCGGGCCGCGGCGTGTGGCCGCGGGGTACCTTCCGATCTAGAGCGCGGGCGAGCGGCGCCCGCTTGGAAGCCCCTGCGGGGCTTTGCACCTTGCGGTTGCTGGAGGTACCGCCGTGGCCACGATCTCAAGCCTACTCGCCGATCATGTGACACTCGGGGTCCGGTCGGTCGATCGCCTGTTCTTGCAGGGGTATGTGCCGAGGTTGATGACTGAGGGGCAGGTGATCCGGTTTCTGCTGGATCGCGCCTTCCCGATCCCGTCGCCGGCGGTGCTGGGCAAGATCGGCCGTGACTACGTCAAGCAGATCAACGACTACATCGCCGCCAATGAGATTCCGACGGTCCGCTTCGTCAAGGGGGATGTGAAGGAGGAAATCGCGCGCGAGCACTTCCGCAAGGCTGAGCGGGAGGGCCGCTACGGCGTCGTGATGGTCGGGATCGCGCAGGAGAAGACCTCGGCGTGGCGCGGGTGGCGCGACGGCGGGCCGGACGGGCACCCGCATTTCGTCTATCGCCGCCAATCGATCTTCCCCAACAACTACTACTTCTACATCCGCGACCCGGACTGGGGACCGTCGTTCGTCAAGACCGTCGCGTACGCACCATGGCCGGTCTGGATCTACCTGAACGGGAACGAGTGGGCCAAGCAGCAGGCCGCCCAACACGGCATCAGCTATCAGGCGTTGGATAACGGGTTCGCGTCGTGCGAGAACCCCGAGCAGTTGGCCGCGATCTGCCACAGTCTGTCCGTCGCGGATGTCCGCGCGTTCTTCGATCGCTGGCAGGCGGCGCTGCCGTCGCCGCTGACCGACGAGGATCACCAACGCGGGTACGCGCACGCGCTCGCGTTCCGGCAACTGGAGATCTCCGATACGCGCGTGTTTGACCGGCCGGCCGCGGGCCGGGCGTGGTTTGAGCAGACGCTCCCCGATCAGCTCACGTTGGGACGACCCGACCAGGCCGCAGTCATCTTCGGCCGCCGCGTGAACAGCCAGACCCCCGGCAAGTTCCACACCAAGATCTTCAACCGTGGCGTGGAGGCGGCGATCCAGATCCACTACCGCGCCTCCAAGGTCAAGCAGTACTTCAAAGAAGGCCGCGCGCTGCGGACCGAGACCACGATCAACGACACCCGCGACTTCGGGATCGGACGACTACTCACCGACAAGAACTGGCACGCGCTGATCAACATCGGCCACCAGATCAACCAGCGACTGCTGGACCACCAACTTGACGCGTGCGCTTGCGCACCAGACGCCACGCTCCTCGAGCGCGTGGTGCTGCCATCCACCACCCCCGATGGCCTACCCGCCCCCGCACTCCGGTTCGGCGAACCCAGAACGATGGCGCTACTCGCCTGCCTGTGCTCCTACCAGCACCTGTTCGCCGGACTGACGAACCGCACCCTGCGCGAGCTGATCGCCGGACTGATCCCCGGCTACGGCGCTCGGCAGATGACCTACGACCTCAGACGCCTGCGCGGCAAAGGGTTCATCCAGCGGATCCCCCGCACCCAGCGCTACCAGCTGACCAGCGAGGGACGCCGACTGGCCGTCTTCTTCACCAAGACCTACACGCGGATCGTCAACCCATCCCTCGCGGAACTCGACCCCGCCCTCCCCAGCGAGATCGCCACCCGATCACCACTCGCCACCTCCTGGCGCGCCTTCGAACACGCGATCGACGACAAAATCAAACACGCCGCCGTCGCGGCCTGAAACATGACTCGTTCGTGAACCCTCCAGCTGCCAAGCGGAGCTAGTTCCTCACGTCGTTCGAACGATCAGCACCGAGCACGGTGCGTGGTGTGAGACCTTGTTCGGGACCGACCCGAGCAGGAACCGCTTCGCGCCCGTCATCCCCCGGTTGCCGACGACGATCAGGTCGACTCGCTGTTCCTCGGCGACGTCAAGGATCGCGTCCGCCGCGTCGCCCTGCCGGGCGTACGTGTCGACCTGCGCGACACCGGACGTGTTCGCATCGGACTTCGCCCCCTCGAGCATTGCGAGCACGTCGTCGCGCGGATTGACGATCCACTGGAGATCCTTCGGCACCTCGACCGCCTCCCCCCGGAGCCGCTCCCTCGCCACCGCCTCGTACGCACTGACGATCAACAGCCGGGCCCCGAGCTCGCGCGCGAGATTGATCGCGTAGTGGACCGCTGTCGCCGCCGTGTCCGATCCGTCGGTCCCGACGAGAATCGACGCAAACATCGACTACCGCACTCCCACTACACGAGTCGGGTGATCGCGATGACGGCCCCGGCGAGAACGAACACCGTGATCAACACCATCGTCCATAACCACAGCTTGGGCAACTGCACCCCCCCAAAGTATCGTGAAGCGGGTGTCCGACTCGATGATCCTGCGGCTCAAGGCGGTCAGTGACGCGGTTCTTGCGGTCACCTCGCAGCTGTCGGTCGAGCAGGTTCTGCAGCGTCTCGCCGACGCGGCCCGTGACCTGGCGAACGCGCGGTACGCCGCGATCGGCATCCCGGACGGGGACGGTGGATTCCAGCGCTTCATCGTCGCCGGCATGAGTGACGGGTTGATCGAGGCGATGGGCCCGCTCCCGCGCACGCACGGGATGCTCGGAGCGATGCTCGAGACCGCGGAGCCGTTCCGCACGACGGACATCCACACCGATCCGCGCTTCCGCGGTTGGTGGCCACGCCGGCATCCAGACATGCGCTCATTCCTCGGGGTCCCGATCGTCGCGGCGGACGGCGTCATTGGCGCCTTCTATCTGACCGAGAAGACCTCGGCGGCGACGTTCGACGAAGGCGACCAGCGGATGATCCAGCTGCTCGCCGCGCACGCCGCGATCGCGATCACGAACGCTCGCCTGTACGAGCAGAGCCGCGAGCTCTCGGCCCTGTCGGAGCGCAATCGGCTCGCCCTCGAGCTGCACGACGCCGTCAGCCAGAAGCTGTTCAGCGTGATGCTCACGGCCGAGGCGGCGGCGACCCAGCTCGACCGCGAACCAGCCGCCGCGCGTGAGCAGGTCGACCGCGTCCGCGACCTCGCGGCGGAGGCGCTCGACGAGCTCCGCTCGCTCATCCTCGGCCTGCGCCCGCCCGAGCTCGAGCGCGACGGACTCGAGCTGACCGTCCAGAAGACGGCCGAGATGCTCGGGCGCGTGCACGATGTCGAGGTCGAGCTCGTCACCGATGGCGCGTTTGCCGCGGTGGATGGCGATCAGGACCTCGCGCTCCTGCGCATCGTTCACGAAGCGCTCCACAACGCGGTCCGGCACGCCCAGGCGAGCCACATCACGGTGCGCCTGACCGCCGACGGCGTCGAGGTGTGCGACGACGGCGTCGGGTTTGAGCCGCGGCGCTCCGAGCTGCGCTCCCGCCATCTGGGACTGACGTCGATGGAGGAACGCGCTCGCGAGCTCGGCGGCCGGCTCGAGATCCGGTCTGCGCCCGGCGCTGGAACGACCGTCCGGTTGACGGTGCCGGCATGACGACCGTGCTGCTCGTCGACGATCACGCTGTCGTGCGCGAGGGGCTGCGCACGTTCCTTGAGCTCCAGGACGGCATCGAGGTCGTCGGCGAAGCGGCTGACGGCAATGCCGCGATCGACGAGGCCCGCCGCCTCGACCCCGACATCATCCTCATGGACCTCGTGATGCCGGAGCGCGACGGCATTGAGGCGATGCGCATCCTGCGCACCCGGGCGCCCCGCAGCCGCGTCATCGTCCTCACGAGCTTCCTTGACGACGAGCGCCTGCTGCCCGCGATCCAGGCGGGCGCAGCCGGTTACCTGCTGAAGAACGCGCAGCCGACCGAGCTCGCCCGCGCGATCCACGCCGCTCAGCGGGGTGAGGCGATCATCGACCCGAGCGCCGCAGCGCGGCTCGTGCAGGCGATCGCCGAGAACACGAACAAGGTGATCGTCGAACCGGAGCGACTCACCCGCCGCGAACGCGACGTGCTGGAGCTGATCGCCGCCGGCCGCTCGAACAAGCGGATCGCGTTCGAGCTCGGCATCTCCGAGAAGACGGTCAAGACCCACGTCGGGCATCTGCTCGCCAAGCTCGGCGTCACCGATCGGACCCAGGCAGCGCTCCTCGCGGTCCGCGACGGACTCATCGGCGAGCCGCTCTCAGGAGGCGGGGTCGAGCGGTCGCGACTGGGCGAGGATCGCCGCTAGCTCGGTGCGTGACCGGATGCCGAGCTTCACGTAGATCCGGCCAAGGTTGTGCTCGACGGTCTTCGGCGCGATGTAGAGCGCCGCGCCGACTTCCTTGTTCGAGCGTCCTTCGGCGACCAGCGCGGCGATGTCCTGCTCCCGAGCCGTCAGCGCATCCAGGTCGCTGTCGATGTGGGGCGCAATCGGAGCCGCGAGGCGGACGCCGAGCGTTCGCAGCTCGCGCGCGGCGATGCCACGCAGGTGGGCGAAGCCGGCCTCCTCCGCACGCCCAACCGCGTCGCGGAGCGTGGCGACGGCGCTGTCCCGATCTCCGGCTGCGGCCTGCGCACGGCCGGCCACGAGGAGGGCGGCGATCGCATCGCGGCGACCGCCACGTTCCGCCAGCGCCATCGCGGACTCACGGGCCCGGGCCGCCGCGGCGACGGGGTCCCCGCGCCTCAGCTCGACCTCCGCAAGCGCCGCGTGCGCACGCGGGAGACCCAGCGGGAGGTCAAACCGTTCCGCGTGGGCGATCGCCTCGTGCGCACGCCGCTCGGCCTCGTCGAGGTCTCCGCTCGCGACGAGGCAGCGGACGAGTGCCGGACCGAGGAAGCCGCGCCACGTCGGGTCCACGCCCTCGAACGTCGGGCCGGCCACCGCCAGGATCCGGTCGCGGGTCCCGGATGGGTCCTCGTCGATGTAGGTCATCGCGACCGAACCCTCGGCGACCCCCTTGATCAACGTCCCGGCGATATCGCCCTTCACCTGCTCCCATTCCGTCCGTGCGCGCCGCAGCGCAGCCGGATCCGCGGCCAGATGGGCCGCCGTGACGGCAAGCGCCTGCGCCCAGCCGATCTGGAACGGCACCCCCTGCAGCCGCGCGGTCTCGTCCGCGAGCATGATCGCCTCGGTGGCCTCGTCGAGCGGTCCAGTCTCGAGCAACGCGAGGGCCATCATGTTCGCGACCGGCGCGATCATGTGACCCTGCCGGACGCGCCGAACGGCAGCCAGAGCCGTGCGGCCCGTCATGACCGCCTCTGGGAAGCGCTCGATCACTGCGGGAGCCTCGGTCATGAGGTAGGCCACCGAGGCGGCCTCGGCCACGCCGACGTCCGTTGCGCGCTCCCAGGCTGCGAGCGCGCGGTCGACCGCATCGCTGGCCCCGCTCGGCTCGGCGAGCCAGAAGTGGGTGATGGCCGACAGCGCTTCACTGCCGGCGAGCAGCGGTGCTTCAAGCGCGCCGAGCTGATCACCCGAGGTGAGCACGGTGTCCCGGGCCCTCGCCGACCACAGCCGCAGCGCCTCGAGATCAGGAGGGGTGTGAGCGCCGAGCGCGAGCCACACCTCGAACACGGCACGCGCCCGGGGCGAGGCGCCAGCGAGTTCATCGAGGGCCTGCTCGAGGCGTCGGCGCGCGTCGTGGGGGCGGCCGAGGATCTGTTCGATCTCGGCGAGCGAGCAGACGAGCGTCGCCCGCAGGTCGACCTGCTCGGCCGGGACGAGTCGTTGGGCCTCGGTCAGCGCGCCGTGGGCCTCCTCCAGGCGACCGGCCGCTCCAAGTGCCAACGCGCGAGCGGCGAGCAGCTCGGCACGCCGATGGTGGGCAGCAGGCAGCAGCGCGAGCGCTGCGCCGTACCAATCCGCTGCGACACCGGGCGCCGTGTCTGCGGACTGTGTCGCGGCGGCGGCGAGCACGGCGACGGCCGCCTCGTCCCCGTGATTCGCCGAGCGCGCGACATGATGCGCCCGCACCAGCTCCGTAGCCCCACGTCTGGCGAGGGCCGCCGCGGCCCGGCTGTGGGCGTTCAAGCGCCAGCCGGCCGGGGCGGCGTCATACACGGCACGTCGGACGATCGGATGACGAAACGAGAACGTCCGACCATCTGGCTCGGGGCGGATCAGATCACTGCGCACGAGCTGGTCGAGCGCGACCTCGGCGTCGGCATCGACCCCCGCGGCGGCCGCCGCCAGCGCGATGTCGAACGGCTCGCCGGCGACCGCGGCGCCTTCGAGTAACGTCCGCGACGCCGGCGGGAGACCGTCGACCTCGCGCTCCACCGCAGCAACGAGCGTCGACGGGAGCGGGCCCCCCGGGGCCGCCGCCGCACGCACGAGCTCGAGCAGGAACAGCGGATTGCCGCCGGCCTCGCGGCGCGCGCGCTGGCGAACGTGCTGGTCGTTGACTTCGCTCAGCAGCTCATCGGCCGCCGCGTCCGGCAGCGGACCGAGGTCGAGCGAGACGGCACCTGCCGCCGACCGCAACGCGTCACGAAGCCGCGGTGCAACGCCGACCGGCCTCAGCGCGAGCGCCAGACACACCGGCGCCTGCGGCGGTCGACGCAGCAGGTGCAGCACCCACTCGAGCGATCCCTCGTCGGCCCAATGCAAGTCGTCAAGCAGCAGCGCGACCGGCTGCTGTCGGGAGATGAGCTCGAGCAGTGCTCGGAGCGTCCGGTGGTAATGGAAGCGTTCCGCCGCTCCGGCTGGCGGTGCCTCGACGACCCCGGCCCGCGCTGCGCTCGGCAGGATCGCAGCGAGCTCGGCAGCGCGGTCGGTGCCGAGCGACTCCAGGTCTGCCGGCTCAAGGTGCGAAACGCGATCGTCGAGCGCGTCAACGACGAGGCCGAACGGGACGTCGACCTCGTGCTCGGCGGCGCGGCCGACCAGGACGTCAAGGCCGGCAGCTCGCGCTGCGGCTTCGACATCCGAGAGCAGGGCCGTCTTGCCGATCCCCGGCTCGCCAAAAAGTGCGAGCACGGAGTTCTCGCCGAGCCGCGTTCGTTCCACCACGGCCGCAGCCGCCCGCTGCTCAGCCACGCGCCCAACCAGACCCCGGGCATTCACGTGCGGGAGCTTAGGCGACGGAGGGGGATTTCCCCGATGCGCGCACCATCCCCCTCGACGGATCGTCTCGCCATCTCACTCCCACCCGAAGAAAGGCGAGACATGGCAATACCAGGCGAAATCACGGAGAACCCCATCAGTGGCGAGCGCTGCCGCTGGCTCGTGACCTCCGCCGAGACCGGAGGCCGGTCAACCCGCGCCGAGTTCTGGACTCGGCCGGGCGGCGGCGTTCCGACAATGCATGTCCACCGCCAGGCCGACGAGCATTTCGAAGTCCTGGCGGGCGAGCTGACAGCCCGGGTGGGAGACGAAACGATCGTGCTCGGTCCCGGCGACGACGCGACGCTACCGAAGGGGATTGCGCACTGCTGGCGGGCGACGAGCGACGAGGAGTTGCATTTCGTCGTCGAGGTCACCCCGGCTGGCAACTTTGAGGCTGGAATCGAGACGATGTTCCGGATGGCCCGCGAGGGCAAGGTCCGGGCAAACGGGTTTCCGCATCTCCTCCCGTTCGCGGCCCATCACAGGATGCTGCTCCAGGACGTCTACCCGGTCTCGCCGCCTCGGTGGGTGATGCGGCTCGTGCTGGGCGCGCTCGAACCGTTCGCGCGGTGGCGTCTTGCGACGTGAACGTGTGGACCTGCCATCACATGACCAGGAGACACAGAATGCGTAGCAAGATCACAACCGTCGCCTGCGCCGCCCTTCTCGGCGGCGTACTGGCGGGACCACCGGCCGATGCGAAGACCGGCTTCGGTTTCAGGACAGCGACGTTCCGGATCCAGGTGCAGGGTGTCCAGACGACGGCATGGAAGGCCAACCACCCGCTCGGCCGGGCGCTATGCGACACCGGCTACAAAGGCGACGGCACGGAGGTCGTGCGCTTCGCGTCCAAACGAATGCTCGCCTCGGCGACGAGCTACAACGTGGACGACCCGAGCTTCCGCGTGGGCACGGCATTCGGCGCTGTCCTCGCGATGCCGGGCAAAGCGACGCGCCACAGCAACTTCATGCAGTGGGGCACGCCCTGCACCGACGGCGACGGCAAGGGCGGCAAGACCCCGCCCGCGCCGGACTGCGGCCGGAGGAGGATCACAGTCGACGGGGAGGTCAAGTTCAACCGTGGCCGGCTGACGGTCGATGAGCCTCCGAACGACCTGTTCGTGCCACTCCCCACGTTCGTGAACTGCCACGTCGAGGGCACGGCCTTTCCCAGCTTGCTGTGGCGAGGTGGCAAGAACGCCATCGGTAAGCCGCTGACCGGCCGGCAGCTGTTCGGCGGTCCGAAGACGCGCACGATCACGGTCGGCCGCCGCGAGGTGTATCGCGACGCCGAGAGCTGGCACGAGACCACGCTCAAGTACGTCGTCACGCTGACGCGGGTCAGCAAGGTCCGGACGTTCTGACGCCGCGCGACGAACCCGGGGCGGCGCACGGGAGCGCCGCCCCGCGACGCGCATCGGCGAGTGGTCCCAGGGGTCTTAGGACCAATTACCGCTGGAGAGCGGGACCGGCGCGGCCGTACGGTCAGCGTATGCCACTTGCACTCATCACCGGAGCATCACGCGGGCTCGGCCTTGCCCTCGCTCGCGCGCTCGCCGACCGCGGCTGGGCTCTCGTCATCGACGCGCGCCACATCGGCGATCTCGACGCCGTCGCGCGTGAGCTCGGGGAGCGGACAGAGGTCGCGGCCGTGGCCGGCGACGTCGCCGATCCCGACCATCGTCGCGCGCTGCTCCTCGCCGCCGGCGACACGATTGACCTGCTCGTCAACAACGCCAGCGTGCTCGGACCGAGCCCACAGCCAACCCTGGCGGACTACCCGCTCGACATGCTGCGCCGCGTCTACGAGGTGAACGTCCTGGCGCCGCTGGCGCTCACCCAACTCGCGCTGCCGCGGATGCCGGACGGCGCCGCGATCGTCAACGTCACATCCGACGCCGCGGTCGAGCCGTACGCCGGCTGGGGCGGCTACGGCTCCGCGAAGGCCGCGCTCGAGCAGCTCTCCGCGATCCTCGGCGCCGAGCAGCCGTCGCTGCGCGTGCTGACCGTCGACCCCGGCGACATGCGCACCCGGATGCATCAGGAGGCGTTCCCCGGGGAGGACATCTCCGACCGGCCGCCCCCGGAGGAGAGCGTGCCGGGACTGCTTGCGCTCATCGACGCCGGCCGGCCGAGCGGGCGTTACCGGGCGCGTGAGGTCGAGGTTCCGGCGTGACCGCACTCGCGTTCGAGCTGCCGGCCGGGCTCGAGGCCTCGGCCCCGCAGGAGGCGTGGGGCACGCCGCGCGACCGGGTGCGTCTGATGGTCGCCTCGGGCGCGGAGGAGACGATCGAGCACGCGACGTTCGACGCTCTCCCGGACGTCCTGGACAGCGGAGATCTGCTCGTCGTCAACGTCTCTGCGACGCTTCCGGCAGCGCTTTCGGCTCGCCGGGTGGACGGGGCTGCCGCCCGCGTACACGTATCCACGCGCGCGCCCGCGCTCGGGCCGGACTGGCGCATCGTCGAAGTGCGCAGCCCGGACGGCGCTCACACGGGCACCGGGGCCGATGGCGAGGAGCTGACCCTCGTCGGCGGCGCTCGGGTGGGCCTCGTCATGCCGTACACGCCGGGTCGCCGGCTCATGCTCGCGCAGTTCAGCGGACTCGGCGGGCGGACCGTGGAGGCCTACCTGGCGGCGCACGGCGAGCCGATCCGCTACGGCTACGTCGGCAAGCGCTGGCCGCTCGCCGACTACCAGAACGTCTACGCGACCGACCCCGGAAGCGCCGAAATGCCGAGTGCCGGGCGGCCGTTCACCGACGCGCTCGTCACCCGGCTCGTCGCCACCGGGATCCAGATCGCCCCGATCACGCTGCACTCCGGCGTCTCCTCGCCCGAGCGGCACGAGGGGCCCTATCCCGAGTTCTTCGACGTTCCGGCGGCGACGGGGCGGCATATCGCCGCCGTCCGCGACGCGGGTGGCCGGGTGATCGCGGTCGGCACGACCGTCGTGCGGGCACTTGAGACGATGGTCGAGGACGACGGGTGGAGCGAGCACGGCGCCCGCGGCTGGACCGAGGTCCGGATCACCCCCGAGCGCGGCGTGTGGCTCGTCGACGGGCTCATCACCGGCTGGCATGAGCCCGAGGCATCACACCTCGAGATGCTCGAGGCGGTTGCCGGGCGCGGACTGCTCGAGCGCTCCTACGACGCCGCGCTGCGCCACGGCTACCTGTGGCACGAGTTCGGCGACAGCCACCTCATCCTGCCGTAGCGGGCTGCGAGCGGTGCACCCCGAGCCGCTGGGCGGCGGCCGCGGCGGCGGCCCGGTTCGGCACCGACAGCTTCGCGAGGATCCGCGACACGTGGACGCTCGCCGTCTTCTCGCTGATGAACAGCTCGGCCGCGATCTCTCGGTTCGTCATGCCCTCGCCAAGCAGCGCGAGCACCTCGAGCTCACGAGCCGTCAGCTCGAATCGTGCGAGCGCCGCGGACGGCGTGCCGTCGCCATCCGGCGGGCGCGGTTCGAGCTCAATACGGGCCCGACGAGCCAGGCGCCGAAGCTGATCGAGCAGCGGCCGGGCACCGAGCTCGACGGCGACGGCGAACGCCTCCCGCAGCGAGGCCTCTGCCGACGCTCGACCACCGTCGGCGATGAGCAACGCCTCGGCGCACCGCCAGCCGGCATACGCGGCTTCGAGCGGATCGCCGAGCGACCGCCAGGCCTCCTGCGCATCGCGCCACGGCCTCTCGTCGGGAGGTGTCTCGATCCGAGACAGCTCCGCCGCGCACGACGTCCGAATCGCGAGAACCAACGGGGGGACTCCGAGCGTCAGGGTCGCGATCCGACTGTCGAGCCGGGCGATGAGGCGGCGCACGTGATCGGCGTATCGGAGCCTCGCGCTCGCGTCGTCGATCGCCTGCTGCGCGAGCTCGGCGTAGGCGCGGGCGCCCGCCGCGTATGCGCCGGCCGAGAAGTACACGTGCTCGGCGTCGGCGATTTGCTCGACGCAGTCCTCAGCGATCCGCACCGCCCGCCGCGGATGCCCGCGCCAGAGCTCGAGTGACGCCTGCGCCGCGGCCTGCGGACCGAGCCACATCGAGCCGCCGGCGCCACCGAGCTCCGCCGCCTGGGCGAGCTGCCGGCTCGCGGCATCGAATTCTGAGCGCTGGGTGCTGAGCCGGCCAAGATGCAGGTAGGCGATCGCCCCCGTGACGCCGGTCGGACCACGATCGGCGACGTCATCGAGGACAGCCTGCGCCTCAGCCCACCGGCCGACATCGATCAGTCGGCCGCCGATCTCGCCGAGCAGGAAGTCGCCCATGTTGCGGTTCATGCCGAACTCGCGTCCGCTCGCCACGCCCTCCCGCGCGAACGCGATCGATTCGTCGGTCCGGCCTTGCTGGTGGAGTGCGTCGCTGCCGTTCACGTAGCTGCGGTGGAGCTCCTCGATCAGTTGCAGGCGCCGGCCGATGGCGAGGGCCGCACGGGCGCTCTCGACGGCGCCGTCGAGGTCGCCCGTCGCCGCGAGGTTGCCGACCATGGTGTTGAGGACATGCGCCTCGACCGCATCGGCGCCGATCCTCCGTGCAATCGCGAGCGCTTGGCGACAGCGGATATGCGAGTCCGAGATCCGGTGACAGAGCATCAACGCCTGGCCCTCGGCGGCGAGCACGCGGGCGAGCTCCTCGGTCTGTGGCTCGGCGGGCATCAGCTCAACCGCGCGGGCATAGTCGGGCAGCGCCCCTTCATCGCAACCATCGATCCACAGGTATCGGCCGAGCCGCTCATGCGCGAGCGCGGCGTCCACGGGATCGGCCCGGTCGTCGATTTCCGCAAGGAGCTCGCGCGCGAGCCGGAGGCCGCTCTGCGTGTCACCGGTGAGCACGGCGGCGTCTGCGGCGCGACGCAGCACCTCACGACGGCTGAGCGGCAAGTTGTCCGGGGGACGTTCGAGGCGATCCCAGATTTCGAGTGCGCGGCCGAAGTGCAGCCATGCCTCCCCAAGCGCCCGCAGCTCCTCGGCGGCAACGCCGGCGGCAAGCGAGGCGGACAGCGCCGTCGGCAGCTCCCCAGCGGCGTACCAGTGGTAGGCGAGCTCGGCCTGCGCCAGCGCTGTGCGGCCGGCGAGATCTGGCCGTTCAGAGAGCGCCTGCGCCAGCGTGCGATGTAGCGACCGACGCTCGCCCGGGAGCAGGTCCGAGTAGATGGCCTCCCGGAGCAGCGCATGGCGGAACGCATACCGGGCGGTGGTCGAGTCGTGGGTCAGAAGGAAGTCGTCGACCGCCGCGCGGAGCGCGCCGTGGAGCTCGTCCTCAGGAAGGCCCGCAGTGGCCGCGAGGAAGGCATGGTCGACCGTGCGGCCGGCGACCGCGGCGATCCGGAGCATGTCCTGTACCGCAGCGTCCTGGCGTTCGACTCGGCTGAGCAGTACGTCCCGGAGGGAGCGAGGGAGCACCGAGGCTTCTTCCTGGGACGCGGCGAGGAGCTCCTCAGCGAAGAACGGGTTGCCCTCGGAACGGTCGAGCAGCGTGTCGAGCAGCAGGGGCGGTGGCGCCGCGTCAAGGATCTCGGTCACCTGCTCGCGCAGTTCCGCCCGGGTGAGCGGTCCGAGCTCGATCCTCGTGGCTGCGCCGACGCGTTCGAGGTCAAGCACGAACGGCCGCACGGGGTGACGACGGTGCAGCTCATCCGGCCGATAGGAGACGAGGACGGCGATCGCCTCCTGGCGGGCCGCCCGGACGAGGAACGCGAGAAAGTCGCCGGTGGACCGATCCGCCCAGTGGAAGTCCTCGATCACGAACACAAGCGGCGTCCTCAGCGCCGCGCTGCGCAGCACTGCCAGCAGCTGTTCGAACAACCGGCCCTGGGAGAAATCGTGCCCGGCGTCCGTCGGGTCGCCATCGGCGGCAAGCTCGGGGAGGAGGGTCGCAAGCTCGCTGCGTCCGGCGCCGAGCAGCGCCTCGACATGCTCGCGGTGCTGCTCGCGCAGCAACGAACGCAGCGCAGTGACCACCGGCGCGTAGGGGAGTTCGCCATCGCCGAGCGGGAGGCACTCGCCGAGCATCACGGTCATGCCTTCACTTCGCGCGAGCGTGGCCAGTTCGCTGATCAGCCGGCTCTTGCCGAGACCCGCGTCACCGGCGACGAGCGACAGGGTCCCAATCCCGGCACGGGTTTCTGCCAACGCGGCCTCCAGCGCCGCGAGCTCAACTCGACGCCCCACGAACCGTGAACTGGAAACGCGCCCGACCACCTGACGATTATCCCGCCGGGTGTGGATGCACCCCTTAAGGCGCCAACTAAGAAACTTAAGGGTCAAAGATCAGGCAGATGCCCGATGTGCGCGGGGGGGTCGTACGCCTACCGTGGCGGACATGTCTGAAGTACCCGCCCAGCCACTCCCGCCGGTCCTTGTCGCCGAGGGTGAGCGGCTCGCCGTCAGGCCCCTCGAGCACTCAGATCGCGACGGGCTGGCGAAGCTCTTCGCACGGCTCAGCCAGGAGTCGCGCTACCGCCGCTTCCATGGTCTGAAGGCAGCGCTCACCCCGCGCGAGCTCGATCGCCTTAGCGACATTGACCATATTCGCCACGAGGCGTTCGCGGCGGTCGATCAAGTCGACGGCTCGATCCTCGGTGTGAGCCGGTACGTCGCTCGGACGGACGGCTCCGCCGTCGCCGACGTCGCCGTCGAGGTCGCCGACGAGGTCCAGGGCATCGGGATCGGGACGCTGCTCGTACGGCTGCTCGTGCAGCGCGCCGCCGCGAACGGGATTGAGCGGCTCGAGGGCGAGACGCTCTGGAACAACGCCGCGGCCCGGGCGCTCATGCGCCGGCTCGGATTCCGCGCCCACGCGAGCCACGCGAACGTGATCGAGCTCCGCCTCGAGCTCCCGCCACAGACCGCCGAGAAGGACCCCTCAGACCTGCAGGACGACAACAGGAGACCACGATGAACCCCAACGTGACCCACGCCCTCGTCGAGCTGCGTGCCGTCGAGATGCGGGCCGTGGCCGCCGAGGCCCGGCGGGCGCGCACGCTCGATGACGCCCGCGAGCCCCACCGCTTCGCCCGTGCGCTCGGCGCGCTCACCCTGCGCCGGCGGCGGATCGCCGCGCAGAGGACCCCGGCCGTGTCCTGCGACTGACCCACGCGCCAGGACCCGCCACGACAGGACGCCTTGGTAGCGTCCGGTCGTGGCCGACCGGGAGCTCAGGGCGCGATTCCGCGAAGGAGACGCAGCGGCCGTCCGTTCCATCTACCGGGAGTACGGCCGCCTCGTCTATGCCGTCGCGTTGCGAGTCCTCAGTGACCGCGCGCTCGCCGAGGAAGCCACCCAGCAGACCTTCGTGAAGGCGTGGCGAGCCGCCGATGCGCTCGACCTCAACCGCGACATCGGCCCGTGGCTGGCGACGATCGCGCGGCGGGTCGCGATCGACGTCTATCGGCGGGAGTCCGCCCGGCCCGCCACACCCCTCGACGCCGTCTCGCCCAGCGATCCGGCGCTCGCCTCGGCGCCGGAGAACGCCGAGCGCGTCCATGACGCGTGGGCGGTGAGGGAGGCCATCGAAACGCTCCCCGAGGACGAGCAGACCGTCGTCCGCCTGCAGCACTTCGAGGGCCTCACACACGGAGAGATCGCCGAGAAGCTGCAGCTCGCCGTCGGAACCGTCAAGTCACGTTCGTTCCGTGCCCACCGCCGCCTTGCCGAACAACTCGCCTATTTGCGTGAATGAAACCGAATGCCCGTGATCTACCGTAATACGAGTCAGAGAGAGGACTCCGAGTGACCCCAACCGACGACGACCGAATCGCGTACCTGGCGGGAGAGCCCGCCGAGTCGCTGTCGGCCGCCGACCGGGCCGAACTCGACGAGTTGCTCGCGCTGCTGCATTCCCCCGCCGCCTGGGACGACCCTGATCCTCGGCTCGAGGATCGGATCGTGACCGCGATCGGCGATGCCGCCCGCGCTCACCCGGCGCCGGCGCCGGTGCCTGGCGCGGAGGCCGCTCCCGCACGGCGCAGCCGTCCCCGGCGATCGTTCGGGTCGTTCTTCCGCCGGCCGGCGATCGCGTTCGGGTCGCTCGCGGCCGTCGCCGCCGCGGCCGTCGCCGTCATCGTCATCGCCGTCTCGAACAACTCCGGGCCGCAACCACTGCACTTCGCGATGGTCGTGCACGGTACCCCGCTCGCGCCGCGCGCCCAGGGAGACGCGTCGCTCACGAAGACAACCTCCGGCTGGCGGATCGTGTTGCACGCGACCGGACTGCCGCGGCTTGACAATGGCCGCTACTACCAGGCCTGGGTGAAGAACGCGGCCGGCATCCTCGTCCCGGTCGGGACGTTCAACGACGCGCGCAACGTGACGCTGTGGTCCGGGGTGCCGGTGACGGAGTTCCGGACCCTCACCGTCACCCAGCAGCAGGCGAACGGCAACCCGGCGTCGTCGGGCCGCAAGGTTCTGGTCGGGACGATCACGTCGCCGTAGCGGCGCTCGCGGCACCAACAACGTGAAACTCGCGCGAACCGTGTGAAGATTTCCCCCGTACTGCGGTTCAAGTACATAAAGTCGAGACCCGGTACCCGGGGACCGAAAGGGGATGGAATGGGCAGATTACGGGGCAAGCGCGTGGCCGTTACGAGCGTGGTGGTCGCGCTCGCGGCTGCGGGCTCGGCAGCAGCTTTTCAACAGTTGCCGGCTGGCCAGCAGGTGAACAACGATCCGACGGCGGGGATCAACCCGGCGTTCGGGGTGGACGGAGGGGACCCGACGAATGCCGACGTCGTCGGCGGGGCACTTGACCCGACAAAGAAGAACGTGCCGTGGGCGGTGTTCCGGGCACACACGTCGGCGAACGACTCATCGACGAAGGATCAGATCTTCTCGCGCTCGTTCGCCAACGGCGTCTGGACGACCCGGGGTATCGGCACGGTCGGCGGCAAGTCGAGCGGCAGTTCGACGATTCCGGGCTCGCTGAACTTCGACCAGGCCAAGGACGGCGAGGTGCCGGCGATCGACTTCGCCGGGGCGAGTCGCGCTGTCCCGTGGGCGACCTGGTACGAGGACACTGCGGCGTTCGCGGACAAGAAGAACATCTTCGCGAGCCGTTTCGATGTCACGAACAACGTTTGGCGGTTTGGCGGCCAGGGCCGCGGGCTCGGCACCGGGACGGTGCCGGTTCCGTCGCTCAACATCCACACCAATCAGGATGCCGAGAACCCGTCGGTCGCCGGCGGCGCGACGGTGGCCGGGAACAACCCGGGGCCATGGGTGACGTGGCAGGAGATCGGCGCCAACGCGCCGGGAACGGGCAAGGACCAGATCTTCACGGTCAAGCCGACCGGTCCGGGCACGGCTAACTGCGACGCCATCAAGCCGCTTGGAGTCAATGACGGCACCGGTCACGTACCGGCGATCGGTGGCTTCTGCTGGAACCAGGTCGGCGTTGAGCGCCTCGGCGCGGATCCGTCCCAGAACATCGACCGGACACGCGCCGGGATCGAGCCGGACATCGCCTTCACGGGCCCCAGCGACACCGTGCCGTGGGTCGTCTGGTACGAGAAGGACCCGAGTGGCGACGGACTGCACAACAACGAGATGGTGTTCGCCGCCAAGGCCGTCAATCCGGTGAGCCTGCCGGCCGCTCCGACCGGGACCGTCGACGGCGGCTTCGCTTGGGTCTCGGTCGGCCGCGGCACGACCACGGGGACCCAGGGCGTGCTGGACAACAGCGCGCACGGAGGCTTCTGCGGCCAGAGCCAGGCCAACGAGGAAGCCTGCTCGCTGAACAAGAACGTCAACAACGATGCGGAGGATCCGAGGGTCGCATCGGGCACGATGAATCCGGCGAACGCCACGACTCCGTGGGTGGTCTGGGACGAGACGTTCAACGGCGTCAAGCAGATCTTCGTCTCGCGGCTCGTCGGCGGCACTCATTTCGAGGTCGTCAACAACGGGCAGCCGATCTCGCTCGGAGCGAACGACTCGACCCGCCCGGACATCACGTTCAGCGGGAACACCCCGTACGTCTCCTGGCGTGAGGACGAGGGCGGCGTGACCAAGGGCTTCCTTGGCCACTTCGTCAATGCGGCCAACCCGACGTTCGTGCTCGACGAGAACAACATTCCGCTGAGCCCGACCGGCGCTGGCGCCGGCCAGGCGGATGTCCGGACGCCGATCTCGAGCGGCTGCACGGCAACGCTGCAGAACCAGGACGGGGCGGCATGTCAGGGCGGCGCGATCGGGACGCCGTTCTTCCTGTTCACGAACACGATCAGCAGCACGCTGCAGCTGTTCGCCGGCGCCTACAACCCGACGCCGGCGACGGGGGGCCCGAGCAACGTCACGACGACGAGCGCGACCATCAACGGCAGCGTGACGACGAACGGTGCGGCGGCGAACGCCCACTTCGAGTACGGCACGAGCACGCAATACGGCAGCTCAACGCCGACTCAGCGGACCGTGGTCGACGGTAGCCCGCAGAACTTCTCAGCGGCGCTGAGCGGCCTGCCGGCAAACACCGTGATCCACTACCGGATGGTCGCCACCAGCGACTTCGGGACGTTCAACGGCCAGGACCAAACGCTGCGGACGGCCGCGATCCCGCCGACCCCGAAGCCCGGCCACGCGTCAATCCGTCACGTGACCGTGTCGGGCACGACGGCGAGCCTCAGGGTCTCGTGCAGCGGCAACTCGGTCGACTCGTGCAAGCTGTCGTTCAAGCTCACGGTCACCGAGACGCTCCTCGGCAAGAAGATCGTCGCGGTCAGCGCGCGGTCCAAGCCGAAGCGGCACAGGGTCACGGTGACGGTCGGCACGGCGAGCACGAACCTGCACGCCGGTCAGAGCCGGACCGTCCGGATCTCGCTCAACGGCAAGGGCAAGAGCCTGCTGTCCAAGTACCGGACCCTGCACACGAGGCTGCGTGTGACGCAGACCCGTAAGAAGGGCTCGGTGCTGACGAAGACCGTGACCTTCAAGGCCCCGAAGCGCAAGAAGCACTAGTGCAAGGCAGCCGCGGGTAGGCCGTCCAATAGGCCGACCGCCCGCGGCTCCGCCCCATCGTCGATCACGATCGCCCCGCCCGGCCAGTACGGGTGGGGCGGTTGTGCGTGATGGACGAGCAGCGGCTCGTACAGCCACGCGCCCGTGTTGGCCATCCGCGGTCGCCCGCCCGGCCCGCGCCAGCCGGCGGCGTTGTCCGCGGCGAGCGGACCGAGACGGTGCACGTGCCCGAACACGACCCGTTCGGCGTCGACGCCGAGCCGGTGCACGACCCGCGCGAGCGCGGGAATGCTCGCGCGCCGCATCTGCACCCCGAGCACGTGTGAGGTGAGCGGCGACAGGCGGGTGCCGAAGCGGCGACGTCGTTGATCACGGGGCATCGTCGAGGCGCGGACGAGCATCGCGAGGTCATCGGCGAGCGTCAGGAACGGTCTGGGTAGCCATCGGGTGGCGCGGGTCATCGACGGCCGGGTCGCGGTGTCATAGGCGATCGGCAGCACCTCGTCGCGCGGCGGGCGGCGGAGCGACCCGCGGGCGAGGCCGAACGACGACACAGGCCACAGGTGCTGGTCGAGGTAATGGCCGTGGGTCACCCACGTGCGCTCATCGAGCCATACCCCGGGGTAGGAGACGCGAACCGACGCCGGCGCGAGCCACGAGATGAGCCGGGCGAGGGCGGGGCTCGCGTCGAGCGGAACCGCGTTTGCGGGCTGCAAAGCCTCGCCGGTCCGCCGCGCCCAGGTGCGCACGAGCGGACGATCGTGGTTGCCCGGCACGACGACGATCTCCCCACTCGCCCCGATCACGCGGGCAGCGGCGCGCAGCACCGGCTCGGCGATCGCCATCGCCTGCTGCGGGCGGCCCTCCATCAGTTCGACGATGTCGCCGAGCAGGACGAGCCGGTCGACGCTCTCGAGCGCGGCGAGCAGGGCAGCGAGCGGCTCGGGCCGGCGCAGGACGTCGTACTCGAGGCGGGTGCCGAGGTGCAGGTCAGAGACGATGAGCGTGCGCAAGCGCGCGACGATAGCTAGCTCGTGGCCCCACCGACCTACGCGGCGGCGGGCACGGCGAAGCGCAGCGGCACAGCCCGGGCGAGGACGAGCACCGGCGCGGTCGCGCTCTCGATCTCGTTGCGGGTGCGAGAGCTCACCATCACCCGGCCGTGGGGCGCCTCGTCGCGGGAACCCACGACGAGCAGGTCGACATCGTGCGCGCGCGGCACGAGGTCGGCGTCGAAGCGGTCGGCGAGTTGCCGGCCGGTGACGAGCACCGCGTCGTCATCCGACGGATGCAGGACGCCGATCGCGTTGATCCGCGGCACACGGTCGGACCGATAGCCGGCCGGAGCGATCGCGACCGCCGTGGGGCCGCCGTCGAGCAGGGTCTGGGTCGAGCGCTGCGGCGCGACGCGTCCCGGCGGCGTTCGGTGCTCTGACCCGAAGATGACGAGCGCAGCGCGCTCCTGCGCGGCAAGCTGGCGCAGGCCCTCGGCCGTCGAGGCGCTGACGATGACCCGGGTCGCCTGCGGATCGCCGATGCTGCCGAGCCACCGCGCGCCGCGCTCGAGCAACTCCTGTGCCGTATGCTCCTCGAGCGCCTCCCGGGCCTGCTCGCTCTGGGTCGCGTGACGGACGTAGACGAGGATCGGCTGCGCACCGGCGGCGCCGAGAATCCGCGCCAGCATCAGCGCGTCGCGATCGCTCGGGGTGTCGTCATAGGAGACGAGCGCGGTCAGTGACAAGGGATCCCTCCAGGTCGAGTGGGCGCTTCCAAGGGTGTCCGCGTCATGTTCGCCGTGCACCGTCCTGACCCTGCGCCGCTCACGGCACCGCCGCAGCGGTCGAGCCTGCCGCCGGCGCCCCGCCCGCGGTCCGCAGCACGCCGGTGTCACGAGTGAGCCGCTGCGCGAGAGCGACCGGAATGACGGTGATCGCGATCACGAACAGGACGACGACGTTGACCTCTGGCAGCTGCTGGCCGAGGCGGATGTTGCCGAAGATCCAGAGCGGCAGCGTGTTCTGCGCCCCGGCCGTGAACGTCGTCACGATCACCTCGTCGAATGACAGCGCGAACGCCAACAGGCTGCCTGCGACGAGCGCGGTCGCGATGATCGGGAGCGTCACGTGGCGGAACGTCGTCAGGCCGTCGGCGCCGAGGTCCATCGACGCCTCGACGAGCGACGTCTGCGTTCGTCGCAGCCGGGCGATGACGTTGTTGTAGACGATCACGATGCAGAAGGTCGCGTGTCCGATGACGATCGTCAGCAGCGACAGGTTGACGCTCGCGAACGTGAAGAACGAGTTGAGTGCCATGCCGGTGATGATCCCCGGCAGCGCGAGCGGGAGGATGAGCACGAACGACACGACCTCGCGCCCGAAGAAGCGGAAGCGGTGCACGGCGAACGCGGCCATCGACCCGAGCACGATCGCGATGACGCTCGAGATGAGACCGGCGCGGACGGAGAGCCACAGCGACTGGCGCATCGCCTCGTTGTGGAACGTCTGCGAGAACCACTTCGTCGACAGACCGTGCAGCGGCCAGCTCTGGACGTTGGAGGGATTGAACGCGTACAGGATGATGATCACGATCGGCGCCATCAGGAACAGCACGACGAGCACCGCCCAGAGCCAGAGTGCGATTCGCCCGCCGCGTCTCATAGCGCCTCGAACGCACCCAGCCGCCGCGCGACCACGAGGTAGATCGCCATCACGACGAGCGGGATCGTCGCGAACGCGGCCGCGAACGGGACGTTGTTGGCGACACCGACGTTCTGGTAGACGACGTTGCCGATGAAGTCCGAGCCGGCGCCGCCGACGAGCGTCGGCGTGATGAAGTCGCCGAGCGTCAGCGAGAAGGTGAAGATCGAGCCCGCGACCATGCCCGGCAGGAGCAACGGGAACAGCACCCGCCGGAACGTCGTCCACCCGTGGGCGCCGAGGTCGGCCGATGCCTCGAGGTAGGAATCGGGCACCCGCTCGATCGCGGTCCATACCGGCAGGATCATGAACGGCAGCCAGATGTAGCAGAACACGATCCACACCGACCAGTTCGAGTACGCGACGTTGACCGAGCCGAAGCCGATCTGGTGCAGGAACCAGTTGAGGATGCCGTCCTTGGCGAGGATCAGCCGCCACGCGTACACGCGCACGAGGTAGCTCGACCACAGCGGGATGAGGACGATGACGAACAGCACCGCCTGCAGCCGCTTGTTCGCGATCCGGGCCGCGAAGTAGGCGAACGGCAGCGCGACGATTGCGTCGGTGAGCGTCACCGCGGCGGCGATCCCGATCGTCCGCAGCGCGATCGTCCGGTACGTCGGGTCGGAGAACAGCGTGTTGAAGTTCTTCAGCGTGAAGCTGTGAACGACGTCGCTCGTGAACGGGTCCACCTGCCAGAAGGCAGAGATGAACAGCACGACGAGCGCCGCGATGTAGATGAGGACGAACCACGCCCCCGGTGGACTGAGCAGCAGCGTGGCCCGCAGCCACGCCCGGCGGAACAACGCCGCCGAGACGCGACTGCGGGCAGTGCTACCGGCGGGGAGGCTGTGCGCCTCGATCGCCGATCACCCCTTGACCTCTGTCCACTTCTGTTGCCACTGGCTGTAGTCCGTGCAGTCGGTCTTGCCGTTGCCGCAGTCCTGCGTCGGCGTCTGCCAGAACTTGATCGAGTCGAAGTACGACGCGGGGGCGTTGGCGTGGTACTGCGCGCACGCGCCGTTTTGGATCTTGTCCATGTACGAGCACGCGAGCTTGTTCGCCGGCGTCTCGCCGAAGGAGATCGCCTGCTGCGCCTGAACCTGCGGCGTCGAGACCCACTTCATCCACTCATACGCGCAGTTCGGATGCTTGGCATGCGCCGAGAGCATCCACGTGTCGGCCCATCCGGTCGCGCCCTCCTTGGGGATCAGGTCCTTGACTGGCGTCTTGTCGCCCTGGAGCGTGATCGTCTGGTACGGCCACGACGCGCCGACAACCGCGTTGCCGTTCTTGAACAGGTCGATCTCGTCGGAGGCGAGCGCCCAGTACTTGACGATCAGCGGGCGCTGCTGCTTGAGCAGGGTGACCGCTGCGTCGAGCTGCTTCTCGGTCAGCTCGTACGGGTTCGTGATCCCGAGGCTCGGCTGCGTCTTTGACAGATACAGCGCCGCATCGGCGATCTGGATCGGGTTATCCGGCACCGTGACCTGGCCCTTGTACTGGGGGCCATAGATCGTCGACCAGCTTGTCGGCGCGGGATTGACCTTCTGGGTGTTGTAGAGCAGCGTGTTCGGCCCCCACTGCAGTGAGATCCCGTAGTGCACGCCGTTGACGGTGTTGTGGGACGGGGACTGGAGCTTCGGGATGAAGTTCTTCCAGTCCGGGATCAACGCGACGTTGACCGGCGCCACGTCGCCGCCGCGGATGAGGCGCAGGCTCGCGTCGCCGGATGCCGACACGAGGTCGTACTGCGAGCCGCCGCCCTGGCGCATCAGCGTCACCATCTCGTCCGAGGATCCGGCGTACTTGGAGTTGACCTGACAGCCCGTCTGCTTCTCAAACGGCTTGACCCACTGCGGCTGCGTGTATCCCTCCCACGCGATCACGTTGAGCTGGCCCTCGCCCTTCCCGATGCTCGTCGGCACTTTCGAGCTGCTCTTGGAACTGCTTGACGACCCGCCGCAAGCGACGATCGCCATCGACAGCAGCGTCACCGCTGCCGCCCCGGCAACGCTGCGCCAGTGTTTCGACCCTTCACTCATCTCAGCTTGTCTCCTGTTCTCGCTCTGTCCCGGCGTCAACAGCGGACAGGTGCTCCTGCCGCCACGCCACGATCACCCGTCTTCCGCGCTCCGCCAATGCCTGCGTGGCTGAGGTCTCGAGGTTCTGGCGCAGCGCCGCCAGCGTGCCACCGCGATCCAGCGCGATGACGTACCGCGTGACGGCGCCGAGGTACACAACCTCGCCGATCGCCCCCTTCTCGCTCGACATGCCGTCTGGGACCGGCGCGTCCTCGGCGAGCACGTGCAGCTTCTCCGGCCGGAGCGTGTACCGCTGCCCGTCGCGCTCGACGACGTTCGAGGTTCCGACAAAGCCGGCCACGAACTCGTTGACAGGGTGCTCGTAGATCTCGGCCGGGGTTCCCACCTGCTCGAGCCGCCCCTGCGACATGACGGCGATCCGATCGCTCATCGTCAGCGCTTCGTCCTGGTCGTGCGTGACGTAGACGAACGTGACCTCTTTTGACAGGTCGCGCTGGATGCGCTTGAGCTCGAGTTGCATCTCCTCGCGAAGCTTCAGATCGAGTGCGCCGAGGGGCTCGTCGAGGAGCAGCACGCGCGGCTGATTGACGAGCGCCCGGGCCAGGGCCACCCGCTGGCGCTGACCGCCGGAGAGCTGGACCGGCCGCCGCTTCCCGAGTCCCTCGAGGCGGACCATCGTGAGCGCCTGCTCGGCGCGCTCCGCCCGCTCGCGCCCCGGCACGCGCTTGACCTTCAGCCCGTAGGCGACGTTCTCCGCCACCGACATGTGCGGGAACAGCGCGTAGTCCTGGAACACGGTGTTGACGTCGCGCTGGTACGGCGGGCGTCCGGTGACGTCGGCGCCGTCGAGCTCGAGCGCGCCAGAGTCCGGCTGCTCGAAGCCGGCGATCAGCCGCAGCGTTGTCGTCTTGCCGGAACCGGATGGCCCGAGGACCGTGAAGAACTCGCCGGGCCAGACGTCAAGGCTCAGGCGCTCGAGCGCGACATGGTCGCCGTACGTCTTACGCAACCCGATCGCGCGGATCGCCGGGACCCGCTCGGATCCGGCGGTGCTGCTGTCAGGAGCCGACGCTGACGATGAGACGGAGGCCTCCACCCAGGCGGCATCCTACGTCAAAAGGTAGTCGTATCAGTCCAAAGCTGGGGCAGCGTTAACGACACTTTGGAGTGTGCGGGGTCCGGGCGCCTGCGCCCGCTCGTTGACCCACTCCTCCGCGACCTCTCGCAGAACTGACAGCATCGCCACCGCCGCTGGGGCCCGGTAGCCCGCGGGCATCGCGACCATGATCGGGCGGGGCGGGGGCGCCGGGTCGAGCACGCGCACCACGATGTCGTCGCGGACGCCGCGCGTGACCATGTCCGGGATGAGCGCGACACCCACGCCGGCGGCGACGAACCCGAGCATCGCCGGATAGTCGTCGTTCTGGAACGCGATCTGCGGTTCGAACCCGGCCTCGTGGCACGCGCGCAGGAACAACCGTGAGTCCGGGCAGGTCGCGGTCGTCGCGAGCATCCACGGCTCCTGCGAGAAGCAGGCGAGGTCGAGCGTCGGAGCGTCGACGAGCGGGTGCGCGACCGGCATCGCGACGTACATCGGATCGTCGAACAGATGCGTGATCTCGATCCCGAGCACCTCACGAGAGGCGCCGCCGCGTCCGGGAACCGATCTCACACCCGTGACCGTCGTGTCGTTCATGGGCTCATGGGAGAGCGCCAGGTCGAGCTCACCCGCCCGCAACTGCGGCAGGGAATCGATGGGATCGGCCATCACGATGCTCAGCTCGACGCCGGGGTGGCGGGCGCGGAACCGGGCGACCGCGGGCGGCACGATCGACGCCGCCGCGGATGCGAACGTCGCGAGTCGAAGCCGGCCGCGCTCGAGTCCGGCGAGGGCGCGCAATTCGTTCTCGACGTCGTCGAGGCGGGAGAGGATCGCGTCGGCGCGCTCGAGCAGCAGCGCGCCGGCGTCGGTGAGGACGGCGCCCTGGGGGACGCGCCTCACGAGCACCGTCCCGAGCTCCGCCTCGAGCGTCGCGATCTGGCGGGACACAGCAGGTTGGGTGTAGCCGAGCGCCTCGGCCGCGGCCGAGAACGAACCATGCCGCGCCACCTCGCGGAAGACCCTGAGCCGTCGCGTGTCGAGCATGCCTACAAGTTATACCCCCTCAATCAAACCCCTATTTGCATTTATGGGGTGCGGGCGGCAGTCTGACGTTACGAACCCCAGGAGGACCCCTCATGGCACCGCACTCACTCTCACTCGCCGAGATCACGATCCGCCCGGCGTACGCCGATGACGACGAGGCCCTCGTTCGGCTCGCGACGCTCGACAGCGCTCCGGTTCCGGCTGGTCCGCTGCTCCTCGCCGAGGTCGATGGCGACCTGCGGGCCGCGCTCGCGACCGACGACGGCACCGTGATCGCCGACCCGTTCTCGCGCACCGTCGAACTGATCGCGCTTCTGCGCAAGCACGCCGTTGTCAGCCACGCCATCCCGGCCCGGCGCCGCGCCTGGTTCGGCGTCCGCGCGACGCTCCGGCTGCTCGGCGACGGCGTGACCCAGCAGCAGCTCGCCTCACACCACCGCTGACGCCCCCGCCCGGCGATGAACGGCGATTCACCGGCACCCCCTGCCTGTGGATCGCCAAAGTTCGCGCGCGGGCGCGCACGGAGAGCGCGCACGGGGAAGAATCGACGCGCGTGCTTAGATCCGTCGTCGATGGCCGAGGACGGGATCACGCACGGTGAGGACGGTGTCGCGCGGTGCGCATGGGCCGGCTCGTCGCCCGACTACCTGGCCTACCACGACACGGAGTGGGGGTTCCCGGTCAGCAGCGACATCCGCCTGTTCGAGAAGCTCAGCCTCGAGGGCTTTCAGTCCGGGCTGTCATGGCTGACGATCCTCCGCAAGCGCGAGGCCTTCCGCACAGCGTTCGCTGGCTTCGACTTCACGAAGGTCGCGTCGTTCACCGACCGCGACGTGGAGCGGCTGCTCACCGACGCGTCGATCGTCCGCCATCGGGGCAAGATCGAGGCAGTGATCAATAACGCCCAGCGCGCGAGCGAGCTCGTCGACGAAGCCGGCTCCCTCGCCGCCCACGTGTGGAGCTTCGAGCCGAGCCCACCGTCGCCGAACCGGCCGCGCACGCTCGCCGATGCGCGGGCGATCACCCAGACCGACGCCTCGCGCGCGCTCGCGCGTGACCTGAAGAAGCGTGGCTGGCGGTTCGTCGGCCCGACGACCGTGTACGCGTTCATGCAGGCGATGGGGCTCGTCAATGATCACCTCGGCGGGTGCGACATCCGCCGGGAGATCGAGCGAGCTCGCACCGCCTTCGACCGCCCGTGAGCCACCTCGGCCAGGACATCGAGCTCGACGGCGGCCACCGCGTCCTCACCGGCAGCTGCTCGTGGACCGACCAGACGCTCGTCAAGGACGCGGACTGGTATCCGAAGCGGACGATGAGCGCCGAGGAGCGCCTGCGCTTCTACGCCGAGCAGTTCCCGCTCACCGAGATCGACTCGACCTACTACGCGCCGCCATCCGAGCAGCAGGCCCGGCTGTGGGCAGAGCGCACGCCGGACGGCTTCCGCTTCGACGTCAAGGCGTACTCGCTGCTCACCGGTCACCCGACCCGGCCGAAGAGCCTGTGGAAGGACATGCGCGAGCGGATCGATCCGGAGGCCGAGGGTAAGCGCAACATCTACGCACACCATCTGCCGGACGACGCCCTTGACGAGGCCTGGCGCCGGTTCGCCGCGGCGCTCAAACCACTTCACGATGCCGGGCGCCTCGGCGCGGTCCTGTTCCAGTACCCAAAGTGGTTCGTCCCGGGGAAGGACAACCGGCGTGAGCTCGAGAGCCTCAGAGAACGACTCCCCGAGTACCGGATCGCGGTCGAGTTCCGCTCCCCGATGTGGCTCGCCGAGAAGCGTGATCGCGACCGCACGCTCGGCACCCTCAAGGACCACGGCCTCATCCATGTCGCCGTCGACGCGCCGGCGGTCTCCGAGCTGCCGCGGGTGCTCGCGGTCACGAACCCGGAGCTGTTCACGGTCCGCTTCCACGGCCGCGCCGACGCGACCTGGAACGACACCTCACGCTCTGCCGCCGAACGGTTCCGCTACCTGTACTCCGACGACGAGCTCAAGGAGCTCGTCCCGGAGATCGCCGAGCACGCGCATGAGGCGCATGAGACCCACCTGCTGATGAACAACTGCTACCGCGACTACTCGGTGCGAGGCGCGGCCGAGCTCCGTGACCTGCTCGTGAGCTACACCGACAACTAGTGGCCGCTCCCGCAAGTACGTCCGGATTCGAGGTGATGCTGGTGGCGCCCCGCTGTGTCCTCGGAGGCTCGTGCAGCGCTGCTGCACGTCACCTCCTGCGTCCGTGCGAGGCATCCACCAACATCGCCTCTCGGTCCGAACGAACTTAGTGAACGACCACTAGCCGGCGCGCTAGTCGACGATCGCGACGACCCGGGCCGGCGCCGCGCTGCCGCCGACGAGCCGGAGCGGAAAGCACGCGACGGTGAACCCCGTCGGGGGGAGATGGTCGAGGTTCGCCAGGCGCTCGATCTGTGAGTACGCGAGGTCGGCCTGGTGGGCGGCCCAGAACACGCCCGGCTGGCCGCTCCCGAGTGCGTCCTGCGCCTGCAGGTTGAGTGGTCGGTCCCAGCCCCACGCGTCGATCCCCATAACCCGGACGCCGCGGTCGTACAGCCAGTGCGTCGCCGGCGCGCTGACGCCGGGTCCACGGATCATGTAGTCGGGCTCCATCAGGAACGCGTCACGCCCGGTGCGCATGAGCACGATGTCGCGCTCCCGCAGCGTGTGCCCCGCCGCGGCGAGCGCCGGTTCGAGGTCATCGACCTCGATCGTCTCGCCGTCGGCCCGGTCGTGGAAATCGAGCACGACGCCGGGCGCGTAGAACCAGTCGAGCGGCAGCTCGTCGATCGTCTGGGCCGGCTGGCCGCCGATGCGCGAGTTGTAGTGGTACGGCGCGTCGACATGGGTCGAGTTGTGCGTGCCGAACCGCGTGAACGTCTCGACCGCCCACCCCTCACCGTCGTGCAGCAGCTCGGTGCCGACGCCGAACATCGCCTTGATCTGCGCCGCCCCGGCGGCGTGGTCGGCGAACTCGATCTCGGTCCGGAGCAGGTCCGGCAGCGTCGCCGGGCTCGGGACGATCGGAACCGAGAGATCGATCAGCCGGCGGGCCACGGTTGGGCAGCCTATCGCGGGGTCGCGCACAGGGTTTATGCGACGACCCCGTGTGGCGAATTACCGATGTCCGGGCGCACCCGCGTGCCGAAGATCTAGCTACACAACCGTAACAACGTGTGAGATGGGTCATTGAGCGAGCCGAAGGGGTCACCGCGCGATGCGCACACGGCCCGCGCCGACGCCCGGGCTCGCCTACGCGCGTGGTACGCGTCGGCGCGGCGACCGCTGCAGGTCGCCGGCTTCCCGCAGGTCGCTGCGGGCTACACGATCAACGAACTCGGCAACTGGCTCGGAGACATCGCGCTCGCCGTGCTCGTGTTCGACCGGACCCACAGCGCGCTGGCGACGGCAGCGCTCTTCCTCGCCGCCCGCTTCCTCCCGGCATTGTGCGCCCCGGTGCTGACCGCGCGGCTCGAGCGGTTCGAGGGTGCGCGCGTGCTGCCGGCCCTGCACCTCGCCGAGGCGCTTGTGTTCGGCGTCCTCGCGCTGACGGCCGGCAGCGTCGGCGTCGCAGCACTCGTCGTTCTCGCCGCCGTCGATGGAGTCCTGGCGGTCACCGCGCGTGCGCTGATGTGGGCGACGACCGCGGCGCTGTTGCGACCGCGCGGTCTGCTCCGGGAGGGCAACTCGCTGCTCAACGGGGGCTTCACCGTCGCCGGCGCCGTCGGGCCGATCTGCGGTGGCGTGCTCGTCGCCGGCCTTGGCTTCGGGGCGGCGCTCGGCCTCGACGCGTTGAGCTTCGCGGCCGCCGCCGGGCTGCTCGCGGCGGCGCGAGTCCTGCCGCTGGGCGCGGGCGAGGAGGAGCGGTGGGGCACCCGGCTGCGCGAGGGCATCCGGTATGCGCTTCGCACGACCCGGGTCCGGGCCCTGCTCGGCGGCCAGGCCGTGGCGCTCGTCCTGTTCACGCTCGTCGTCCCGATCGAGGTCGTGTTCGTCAAAGGACAGCTCCATGCCGGCAACGCCGGCTACGGCGCCCTGCTCACCGCCTGGGGCGCTGGCATGATCGCCGGCGCGGCCACGTTCTCGCTGGCGCGGCGCGCGGGGATCATCTGGCTGCTTGGCATCTCGGCGCTCGCCATCGGCGTCGGGTACCTGGGGATCGCCGCCTCGCCGACGTTGCTCGTCGCCTGCCTGTTCTCACTGCTCGGCGGCATCGGCAACGGGATCGAGTGGGTGGCGCTCCTCACAGCGCTGCAGGCCGAGATCGCGCCCGAGCGCCAGGCCGTTGTCATGTCATTATTCGAGGCGCTTGGCACGGTGATGCCGGGCCTCGGGTTCGCGCTCGGCGGAGTGATCGCCACCGTGTGGTCCCCGCGCACTGCGTACGCGGTGTCGGGCGCCGGCGTGATTGTGCTGGTCGTCGTCGGCGTGATCGCAACCCGCAGGTTTCGCGACCGTCGGCCGGCAGGCCAGCCCGCATACGAATCAGACATCGCAACGTAAGGCAGGAGAGTCCCCTCGATGGCCGAGCTTCATTCGGAGCAGTGGCTCGCCGACGCGAACCGCGACTTCTATTGGAACCGCGACCAGCTCCAGCTCGCCGCTGACCGGCTCGGCCTCGGCGAGATCACGACGATGCTCGATGTCGGCTGCGGCAAGGGTCACTGGACGTTCCTGCTCGGATCGGTGCTGCCGACCGATGTCGGCGTGGTCGGCGTCGATCAGGAGCCGGAGTGGGTGCGCGGGGCCCGAGCACGCGCCGAGGAGCTGGATCTGACGGCTCGCTTTCAGTTCCGCGAGGGCGACGTGATGGCGCTCGATGTCCCTGACGCATCGTTTGACCTCGTCACATGTCAGACGCTGCTGATGCACCTCGATGATCCGCAGGCGGCGCTTCGTGAGCTGATGCGCGTGACGAAGCCCGGCGGAACGATCCTCTGTGCCGAGCCCAACAGCCTCTCGGCGTACGTGATGCTCTCGAGTACGAACGTCGACAAACCCGTCGACGAGCTGCTCGACCTGTACCGCTTCGGGCTGTTGTGCGGACGCGGGAAGGCTGCGCTCGGCGAGGGCAATGACTCGATCGGCAACCTGCTGCCGGGCTACCTCGCCGAGATCGGGGCCGTCGACATCGAGAGCTTCGCGTGCGACAAGACCCACACGCTGCACCCTCCATATGCGTCCGCGGAGCAGCAGGCGCTGCGCGACTATTACCTGTCCGGCGCGGAGCACATGCTCTGGCCGCGCGAGAAGGCGAAGCGCTACTTCCTCGCCGGGGGCGGGACCGAGCCGGAGTTCGGCGCCGCCTGGGAGCGTCGTGAGCGGGAGTGCGCCCGCGACGCCGACGCGATTCGTGAGAACCGGTTCCACATCTCCGGCGGCTGGATGCTGTACCTGGTTGCAGGCCGGCGAGCGGTCAACGCCTGATGCCGAGCATCCTGCTGATCCGCCACGCCCAAGCGTCGTTCGGGTCGGGCGACTACGACGTGCTCTCCGACCGCGGCCATGATCAGGTTGCCGCACTCGTGCGAGGCCTCGCCCAGCGCGCGATCGTTCCGTCTCGCGTCGTCTCCGGCTCGCTGCGTCGTCAGCGGGACACGGCCGGCCCGTGTGCGGCCGAGCACGGACTGGACGCCGTCGTCGACGAGCGCTGGAACGAGTACGACGACCGGGACATCCTCACCCACCATTCGACAGCCCACGTCGGACTCGAGCGTCACTCGGGCGATGAGCCGATCTCCTCTCGCGACTTTCAGGAGATCCTCAACCGAGCGCTCCGCTCCTGGATCGCAGCCGCCGACTCGGGCGCCGGCAACGAGTCCTGGCCGGCGTTTCAGGCGCGGCTCACCGGCGCGCTCGCCGACCTGTCCGCATCGCTCGGTCGTGGTGAGGTCGCCATCGTCGTCAGCTCGGGCGGTGCGATCGCCGCGCTCACGTCGGCTCTCCTCGGGTTCCCGCCGGAAGCGCTGATCAGGTTCAACCACGTGAGCATCAACGCCGGGGTCACGAAGCTGACCGTCGGGCGGGGCGGCACGACGGTCATCTCGATCAACGAGCACGCGCACCTCGAGAGCCCGGACGGCTCGCTCGTCACGTATCGCTGATAACGGCGTACGATGGTGACACGGTGCCGGGGTCGCGGCGCTACAGAAAGAGAGAGGGTTATGAAGCGCATCGCACTGCTGGGTGTCGGAGTTCTGCTGGCGGTCGCCGGCGTTGCCCAAGCCGTCACGCCGGCCGTTCCCATCCAGAGCACCGGTCCGGCGCCGACGCTGCCGACGTTCACTGGCCACGGCGCCGTCGCGCATCCGGTGCCCGGCGTCGGGGTTGCCTGGCAGGACCCGTTCATGGCGCCGAACCCCAACAACAGCGTCCACAACGATGCGTGGGCGAGCGACGACTACACGTCGCGCTCGGGACCGCTCGGTCGTCATCTCACGACGTTCTCGACGGCGATCGGCCGCGACTGCATCACCCTCGCGTTCAACCACGCGGGCCAGATCATCGGCACGTGCACGGATCTCAACCACGGTCCGGGTCTCTACCTGCTTGATCCGAACACGCTCGACACGCTCGCGTTCCTGCAGTTGCCGTTCGTCCCGCCGCCCGCGGGCACGAACCCGGCGACCAACACGACCGGCGGTGCGTACTTCTACCTCGACAAACACGACCGTGTGGTGGTCGCAGCCTCGAACCGCCACATCCTCGTGATCGCGCTCGTCCATCACGGCAGCACCCCCGCGTTCCAGCCGGTCGCCAACTACGACCCGACGCCGTGCCTGACCGGTGGCGACCGGATGCCGTCAGTACTGCCAGATACGCAGGGCCGGCTGTGGTTTGTCGGTCGCTATCAGGGCGCAGTCGGCGTCCTGAACCCGAAGACCGGAAAGTGCCGGTCGGTCGTCCTCCACGAGGAGATCGAAAACTCGTTCGCGGTCGGACGCGACGGCGCGTACATCGTCACCGACAAGGCGATGTACAAGGTCCGCGCCGGCGCCAACCTGGCGCCGAAGGTCATCTGGAAGAGCCGATACCGCAACATCGGTAAGCAGAAAGTCGGCCAGTTCAACGCCGGCTCCGGAACGACGCCAACCCTGATCGGCGGCCCGCACGTGCGAGCGAAGACGGCGGTGCCGACGTACGTCGCGATCACCGACAACGCCGACCCGATGGACGTCGTCGTGTACCGCACCGTCGATCGTCTCGCCCCTCGCCAGCACCGCGTCGTCTGCCAGGTCCCGGTGTTCGGCAAGGGTGCGAGCGACACCGAGAACTCGCTCATCGCCGTCGGCCGCTCGCTCATCGTCGAGAACAACTACGGCTATGACCTCACGAAGTTCAACGACGTCATTGCCGGCGGCATCACGGTCGGTGGCAATCTCGGAGCGCTCAGCAGCCCAGGCATGGACCGGATCGACATCAACAAGAACGGGTCCGGCTGCCATGTCGTGTGGCGCAACACGACGATCCGCACGCCCTCGGTCGTCTCCAAGGGCGACGCGGCCAACGGCCTCATCTACACGTACGTCAAGGTGAGAGATCCCGGTCACCCCGGCGCCGGCGTGTGGGCATGGGCGGCCGTCGATTATCGGACGGGCAAGCTCGTGTGGCAGCGGATCGCCGGCCACGGGGGGCTCTACAACAACCATTACGCGGGGATCGCGCTGTCGCCGAAGGGCAAGCCGACGCTGTACCTCGGCGGCATCGGCGGGATCGTCGCCCTGCGAGCCGGATAGGGTGGTGCCCATGAGTGAGGTCAACCGCCGCCTGGTCCTCGCGGAACGTCCGAGCGGAGCGGTCGACGACCGCACGGTCCGTCTGGAGACAGAGCCCGCACCTGAGCCCGCGGACGGCGAGGCGCTCGTACGCACCAGGTTCATCTCGATCGACCCCACGATCCGGACGTGGATGGATGACACGCCCGGATACCTGCCTCCGATCGCGATCGACGACGTCGTCCGTGCCGCCGGGGTCGGCGAGGTCGTCCGCTCGAACAGCGACCGCTATCAGCCGGGGCAACTCGTCTTCGGCATGACGGGTTGGCAGGACTACCTCATCGCCAACGGAGACACGGCTCGGTTGCAGCTGCTGCCGGAAGGCATTGACCCCACCGCCGCGCTCAGCGTCTTCGGTACGACGGGGATGACGGCCTACTTCGGGTTGCTGGACGTCGGCCGGGTCAGGGAGGGCGACACGGTCGTCGTTTCCGGGGCCGCCGGCGCCACCGGCTCCACGGTCGGCCAGATCGCCCGCATCAAGGGCGCGGGGCGGGTCGTCGGGATCGCCGGTAGCGACGAGAAATGCGCCTGGCTCGTCGACGAACTCGGCTTCGACGCCGCGATCAACTACAAGGAGCCGGACGTCTCCGGCCGCCTACGGGCCGCCTGCCCCGACGGCGTCGATCTGTACTTCGACAACGTCGGCGGCGAGCTGCTCGACATCTGTCTGAGCCAGCTCGCCATGCGCGGTCGCGTCGTGCTGTGTGGTGCGATCGCGTCCTACAACGAGGCGGGCGCGCCACCGGGACCGCGCAACTACATCAACCTGCTGATCAAGCGCGGGCGGATGGAGGGCTTCATCATCCTCGACTATCTCGATCGTTTTCCGGAGGGGCAGGCGGAGATGGCGCAGTGGGTGGCCGCGGGCAAGGTCAAGTTCGCGGTTCACCTCGTCGACGGGCTCGAGCAGGCGCCGTCGGCGCTCAACCTGCTGTTCACTGGGGGCAATCGGGGCAAAGTGATCGTGCGGGTGGAGTAGCCTGCCCACTCGAATGACCGAGGGTCCGGAATTCGACGCCCGCCTCGAGCGGCGCGCGGGTTACGTTGTCGTCGTCGTACGTGGCGAGCTCGACATGGAGTCGGCTTCGCCGCTGCGGGCGCTGCTCGCCTCGCCCGAGGCGCAGGCCCACGCGGTCGTGCTCGATCTGCGCGCGGTGAGCTTCGTCGACTCGAGCGGCCTCAGCGTGATTGTCGGAGAACACCAGCGCGCCAAGACGGAGGGCTATCGGTTCGCCGTCTCGATTGCCGGCGCCCGGCAGGTCGAGCGCCTGTTCGAGCTCTGCGGGCTCAAGGGCACCGTGGCGACGGTCGAGAACCCCGATGCGCTGTCGGTCGCATAAGCCGTAGGCCATGGCCGAACCCGGCGGGGAACTGAACGTCGCCGAAGCTCTCGCCGAGGCAGGTGAGGTCGGGCGCGATCTGCTCGCGGTCGACTGGGCGGCGACGCCGCTCGGCCCACCCGAGACGTGGCCGCGAAGTCTTGCGACCGTCGTCCGCGTGGTCGTCAGCTCACGCTTCTCGATGTGGATGGCGTGGGGACCCGAGCTGACGTTCTTCTGTAACGACGCCTATCGCCGCGACACGCTTTCCAAGAAATACCCGTGGGCGCTCGGACGCCCGGCCCGTGAGGTGTGGGCCGAGATCTGGGATGACATCGGCCCGCGTATCGAAACCGTGCTGCGGACCGGCGTCGCCACGTGGGACGACTCGCTGATGCTGTTCCTCGAGCGCAGCGGCTACGTCGAGGAGACCTACCACACGTTCTCCTACAGTCCACTCACCGACGACGCCGACGCGATCGTCGGGATGCTGTGCGTCGTCAGTGAGGACACCGAGCACGTCGTCGGGGAGCGGCGGATGGCGACGCTCCGCGAGCTCAGCTCCGAGACGACGACCGGTCGCGACGACCACGAGTACCTCGACGCAGCCGCACACACCCTGTCGCGCAGCAACCACTCATTGCCGTTCCTGCTCACCTACCTGCTGAGCGAGGACGGCACCCGGGCCGAGCTCGCCTCGACCGCGGGCATCGACCGTGGGCATCCCGCCGCGGCGCAGAGCATCACACCTCGGGACCCGGACGCGATCTGGCCCATCGGGGACGTGACCGAGGCCGCGCCGGTGATCGTCGATGCGATCGATGAGCGCTTCGAAACGCTGCCGACGGGCGCGTGGAACGAGCCGCCGAGCACCGCCGCCGTGCTCGCCCTCGCACAGCCGCTCCAGCCCGAGCGCCCCTACGGCTTCCTCATCGTCGGGCTGAACCGCTTCCGCCCGGTCGACCAGCCGTACCTGTCGTTCCTCGGGCTGATCGCGGCGCAGCTCGCCGCGGGAATCTCGACGACGCGAGCGTACGAGGCCGAGCGGCGCCGGGCCGAGGAGCTTGCGGAGCTCGATCGCGCCAAGACGGCGTTCTTTACGAACATCAGCCACGAGCTGCGCACACCGCTGACACTCCTGCTCGGCCCGGCCGAGGATGCGCTCGGCGACCAGCAGGAAACCCTGTCGCCGGCGAACCGTCACCGGGTGGAGATCATCGCTCGCAACGCCGAGCGGCTGTTGAAGCTCGTCAACGCGCTCCTCGACTTCTCGCGGCTGGAATCGGGCCGCGCGACCGCGAGCTTTGAAGCGATCGACCTGGCTCGCTACACGACCGAGTTGGCGTCCATGTTCGACTCGGCCATCCAGCGAGCCGGGCTGGAGTTCCACATCGACGTCGAAACGCTCTCAGAACCGGTGTACGTCGATCGCGAGATGTGGGCGAAGATAGTCCTCAACCTCCTCTCCAACGCGCTGAAGTTCACTTTCAGCGGATCGATCACGGTCGCCCTCGACGAACAGGACGGCCAAGCGCGGCTGCGCGTCGTCGACACCGGCATCGGGATCGCTGCCGCCGAGCAGGAGCGGCTGTTCGAGCGGTTCCACCGCGTCCTCGATGCGCGGTCACGCACCCATGAGGGGTCCGGCATCGGCCTCGCGCTCGTGGCCGAGCTCACCGAGGTGCACGGTGGCCGGCCGTCGGTCCGCAGCACTCCCGGCAAGGGGAGCACGTTCACGGTTGAGATTCCACTCGGATGTGCACACATCGCCGCGGAGCAGCTGAGTGAGCGCCCCCGGGAGATCTCGGTGCAGCGCGAGGCGGCGGGATTCCTCGCGGAGGCGAGCCGGTGGCTCCGACGCGAGCCGCCCGACGCACGGCCTGCGGACGCGGCGGCTGCGGGCCGGCCGCGCATCCTCGTGGCCGACGACAACGCGGACATGCGCGATTACATCGCAACGCTGCTCGCCGACGAGTACACCGTGCAGACAGCGCCCGACGGGCAGGCCGCGCTCGAGCTCGCCCGCGAGGATCCGCCGGACCTCGTCCTGACCGACGTGATGATGCCTCAACTCGATGGCTTCGGACTCCTTGCAGCGCTGCACAGCGACTCGCGCACGCTGCACGTTCCGGTCCTCATGGTGTCCGCCCGGGCCGGCGAAGAGGGCGTCGTCGAAGGGCTTGAGGCCGGCGCCGATGACTATCTCATCAAGCCGTTCAGCGCCCGGGAGCTGCTCGCCCGCGTCCGCGCCAACCTCGAGCTTGATCGCGCCCGCCGCATCCGGCTCCAGCTCGAGCGCAGCCAAACGCTGCAGAACGAGGCCGAGCGGCTCGCCGAGGTCGGAAGCTGGGAGATCGACCTCGACACCGGAGCCGTCCGTGGCTCCGAGCAGCTGCAACGGATGCTCGGGGTGAGTGCCGACGATCTCGAGGCGCTGGGGTACGCCGAGCTGATCGGACGGCTCGTCCATCCCGACGATATTCCCGACGTGCGCGCGCAGCTTGCCTCCGCGATCACCGATCGGCATCCGCTCGAGCTCGAGACTCGCCTTGTCGGCCTGGGCGACGCGGTGCGGTGGCTCCGCGTCCGCGGGGAGGTCCTCATCGATGAGCGGGATGCGGTCACGGGGCTCCGGGGCTTCCTTCAGGACATCACTCAGCGGCATGCCGCCGAGCAGGCGGTGGCCGCCGCGGCGGCCGCGCGCGAGGCTGCCGAGCGCGAGCACCAGATCGCCGATGCCCTGCAGCGCAGCCTCCTGCCGGGGCGGGGGTTCGAGTCGGTGCACCTCGAGGTCGCGACGTTCTACCAGGCCGGTGTCGAGGGAACGCGAGTCGGCGGGGACTGGTATGACGCGATCGATCTCGGCGCTGGGCGCACCGCGCTCGTTGTCGGCGACGTGGCCGGACGAGGAATCCGGGCCGCGACCCTCATGGGGCAGCTGCGGGCAGCGGTCCGCGCATACGCTCGGCTCGACCTGCCGCCCGCCGAAGTCCTCGAGCAGCTCGACGGCATCGTCTCGGAGCTGAGTTCCAACCAGCTCGTGACCTGCATCTACGCCGTGTATGACCCGGCCATGGGCGAGCTCCGGTATGCGAACGCCGGACATCTGCCGCCGCTGCTCGTTGCACCCGGCGCGGGCGCCCAGCGGCTGCCGGAGGCCACCGGTCCGCCGCTCGGGGCCGGCCCGGCGCGGTTCGGCGAGCATCGCGTGGCGCTGCCGTCCGGCGCGGTGATCGTGATGTACACCGATGGCCTCGTCGAGCGTCGCGATCGCGACCTTGACACGGGGATCGACACGCTCGCGGCGTGTATCCGGGCGGGCTCTGAGCCGGTTCAGTCACTCCCGGGCTCGCTCGTCGCCGCCCTGGCGCCGGAGGGCAGCGAGGACGACATCGCGATCCTGATCGCGCGGATCAGCGACGAGTCGGTTCAGCGCAAGGCGGAAATGCAAGTCCCGCCGGAGGGAAGTGCGGTGCAGGACGGCCGCCGGTTCGCCGCCGCCACGCTCACCGACTGGGAACTCCCGGCGGAGGTTGTCCAGGACGCAACGTTGATCGTCAGCGAGCTGCTGACGAACGCGATCGTCTACGGGAGCCCGCCGATCCGGCTGCGGCTGCGCAAGACGCCCCAGGAACTCGCGATCGAGGTCGACGACGCCGCGAGCGCGATGCCGCGCAAGCTCCGGGCCACGCCCACTGACCTCCACGGCCGCGGGCTCGCGATCGTTGCCGATATCGGCAGCCGCTGGGCGGCCCGTCCCGATGGCTATGGCAAGACGGTGTGGAGCACGCTTGCGATCCCCCCCGGATAACCTCATCCCGGGTAGGGGAAAGCGATGTTGTGCCCTCAGAACCTCACACTCAGAGCCACCTGACCCTGGCGAGCGCCGGGCTCCTCTTCGTCCGCTACGGGATCGGCGCGGTGATGGTCATCGCCGGAGTCGTGCTGCTGATCACGGTTCCGGGGACGGGTGTCGACGGCTTCGCGATGGCCGTCGGCAGGGGGCTGGCCGTCGTACTCATCAACGTGCTGTTCCGGTTCGGCGCCGAGGGCGACCGCGAGCGGTTTGCGGAGGAGCAGGCGCGGCAGTTCTTCGATGAGCACGGCGTCTGGCCGGACGAGCTTCCACCCCGCGAGAAGCAGTGGCGGCTTCCCGCGGGGGTCGTTACGCCGGAGCAGGAGCAGGCCGAACGCGAGCGCCGGCAGGGCGGTCGGACACAGTGATGGCCAGGCAGCGGTCGCGCAGCCGCTCGAGCTCTCGCGGGAGTTCGCCTTCGACCGCCTCGAGCACACGCATCCACGACAGCGCATCCTGGTAGTGGCCGGCGACCGCGGCGTCCTTCGCCCATTGGATCGTCTGCGCCACCGCGCGGCGATGTCGCTCGCCGGGGGCCTCGGTGGGTCGTTTGCGTCTCATGGCAGTTCCCGATTGCTGCTCGCCCGCTCCTGAACCGCGATACGACCCGGTGATCGGCATTTTCCCGCAGACTTGAGTCAGTGGTTTCTACGGACGGCCTCGGGCCATGCCCGTAAAGCTTGTCCGCAATCGGACGATCAACCGGACATGAGCGGAACATCTGTCACAAGCTCGCGCGGCATCGGCAGCCGTGCGCTGGCGCCGGCGGCGAACGCAATGGGCCGCCTGCGCTACGCCTACAAATTTGCCGTCATCGGCATCGTGATCCTCGCGACCGTGGGCTTCGTCGGCCTCGCCTACCTGGGTGAGGTCTCCAAGCAGATCGACTTCTCGTCAAAGGAGCGGGTCGGCGTCGTCTACGTCGCGCCGGCGGCTCGGCTCGTCGAGGCGCTCGTGCAGCTGCGCAGCGCCGTCGCCGCCGGGGACGCGACCCGCGCCACCGCGGCGGGCGCGGCCGTACGTGCGGCGGTCGCAGGTGTCGAGAAGGCAAACCGCAACGTCGGCACGCAGCTGGCCGTCACCCGGGAATGGGCGAAGCTGCGGCCGCTCGCGCTGTCACTCAGCGCGCGGACGAACGCCGCCGCCGGTCAGTACGACGCCGCGGTCACGGGCGCGCTCACGCTCGTGACGGATGCCGGGAACAACTCAAACCTCATCCTCGACCCCGACCTCGACTCGTTCTACGTGATGGACGAGTGGATCACGAAGCTGCCCCCGCTGCTCGACACGGCGGGCAAGGCGAGCAACCTCCTGCGCTCGCTTACCGGCGGGTCAAACGCCGGCCTCGAGCGCCGGATCACACTCGCGCTCGACCAGGGCGCGATCTCGACGAACCTCAGCGGAATCAACGGCGACCTGGCGACGGCGTTCGCACATACGAGCGACCGCGGGCTCCGGGCGGCGCTCGCTCCCCCGCTCGCGGCGCTCAACACCGCCGTGAACGCGTTTTCGCAGGAGCTCCAGGCATCGATCAAGAGCGGTCAGGCGGGCCCCGGCACCGCGGCCCTGCTGCAGCGCGTGCTGACGAGCGGGTCCAACCTCGAGACGCGGAGCGGTCCGTGGCTCGACCGGTTGCTCGCCGCCCGAATCAGTCGGCTGGAGGCAGCCAAGCGGCGCGTCGAGATCATCGCTGTGATCGGCATCCTCGTGCTCGCGTACCTGTTCGCCGGCTTCTACGCGTCGGTCACGAACTCGGTCAAGGACGTGCTGCGACGGCTGCGCGGGCTCGACGAGCGCGACCTCAGCGATCTCGCGGGCGGCCTGCAGGCGATCGCCTCGGGTGATCTCACGGCGGTCGCCCAGCCGACCACGACGCCGATCGAGCATCACACGCGCGACGAGCTCGGTGAGATCACGCAGACCTTCAACCACATGCTCATCAAAACGCGCGAGAGCTTCGTCGCCTACGCCGACATGCGCGATCAGCTGATCGCGATGCTCGGGCAGATCTCGACGAGCTCGGACACGGTCTTCTCTGCGTCGCACCAGATCGCGTCGAGCTCGGAGCAAACGGGCCGCGCAAGCGGCGAGGTCGCACACGCCGTCGGGGACATCGCCGATGGCGCCGAGCGGCAGGTCGCGAAGATCGCCGACGTCAAGGACGCGGCACGGCGCGTCGCGGCCGCGGTGGCACAGTCGTCCGCGGACATGGCGAGCACCGCCGACGCTGCGCGCGACGCGCGCGAGCTCGCACGCGGTGGGGACGAGGCGGCCGGGCGCGCCAGCATGGCGATGGACTCCGTCCGCGACTCCTCGCACGAGACGATCGCGGCGATGAACGAGCTCGCGGCGAAGTCCGAGCAGATCGGCGAGATCGTGCGGACGATCACGGCGATCGCCGACCAGACGAACCTCCTGGCGCTGAACGCGGCGATCGAGGCTGCGCGCGCCGGCGAGCACGGCCGCAGCTTCGCCGTCGTCGCCGAGGAGGTGCGGGCGCTCGCCGAGGAGTCACAGAGGGCCACCGACCAGATCTCGGCGGTCATCTCGCAGATCCAGGCCGAGACGGCGAAGGCCGCGGATGTCGCGCTGGCTGGGGCCGCGCGGACCGACGAGGGGGCGGGTGTCGTCGTGCAGGCGCGGGCGGCGTTCGCCGAGATCGCTTCGTCGGTCGACGGGATCTCCGAGCGGATCGAGCAGATCGCCCACACGTCCGCGGCGATCGTTCGCGACGCGGAGGCGATGCAGGCCGAGATCGATGACGTCGCATCGCTCGTCGAGCAGTCGTCGGCCTCGACCGAGCAGGTCTCCGCCTCGACCGATCAGACGGCGTCGTCCGCCGAGCAGATCGCGGCGACGGCGCAGGAGCTCTCCGGCAACGCCGAGGCGCTCGGCGACCTGATCGCACGCTTCACCTTGAAGCGCTGACGCGCAGTCGCTACTTGAACAACTCGTAGCCGACCTTGCGGAGCTGGATCTCCTCGCTGCCCTCGGTGATCCGGTAGCGGCGGTGGTGGCGGTAGATGTGCTCGAACGGCATGTGGCGCGTGTAGCCGATTCCCCCACACGTCTGCATCGCCCGGTCGGCGGCGTCGCACGCCAGGCGGTTCGCCCGGTAGTTGGCCATCGCGACGAGGTGTGTCACCTCCATGTGGTGGTGGCGGTCGAGCTCGGTCGCCGTGCGGCGAACGAGGCCACGGACGAGCTCGCAGTCGGTCCACAGCTCCGCGAGCGGGAACTGGATGCCCTGATTGCGCCACAACGGCTTGCCCCAGACCGTGCGCTCGCGGGCCCACCGAACCGCCTCGTCGATGCAGAAGGCGGCCGCGCCGAGACTCGACGCGGCCTGCCGGATCCGGTTCTCGTGCACAAACCGCTGGGCGAGCGCGAGACCGAGGTCGAGCTCGCCGAGGATCGCGTCGCCGCCGACACGGACGCCCCGCAGCGACACCTCGGCGTGGTCGGTCGGCATGTTGAACGTCCACCAGTAGAACGGGATCTCGAGACCCGGCGCGTCACGCGGGACGATGAATGCGGTGATGCCGCGTGCCTCCCCCGGTGAGCCGGAGGTCCGCGCGAACACGAGGTCGTGGCTCGCGCGGTGCATCCCGGAGTTGAACCGCTTGACTCCGTCGATCACCCATTCATCGCCGTCGCGACGTGCCCTCGTCTCGAGGTACGTCGCGTCGGAGCCGTGGTTCGGCTCGGTCAGGCCGAACGCGAGCGCGACCTCGCGACGCAGGGCGGGCCTGAGCAGCGCCTCGCGCTGGGCGCCGGTCCCGAACTCGTGCAGCAGGATCACCGTCGGGAAGTTGCCGATCATCGAGATCTCCGACTGCGGGTCGTTGTGCAGGCCGATCCCGAGGCGGTTGAGGTGCTCGCGGACGACCGCCATTTCGTAGTTTGAGGCGCCGCGGCCGCCCAGCTCCGTCGGGAGGGCGTACCGCCACAGTCCGGCGCGGTCGGCGCGGTCCATCATCTCCTCGAGCCGCGCTTCCCACTCGGCGCTCGGGATACCGCCGCGCTCGAAGTCGGTACGGGCATGCTCCCGGCGGTGATCGAAGAACCGCGCGTTGTCACCCTCGCGCTCGAGCGGGCGTACCTCGCGCTGGATGAACTCGTCGATCTCGGCGATCACTCCCGCCGGCTCGTCTGGCAGATCAGCGGTCATGGCGTCTCCTTGTGTGTGTATCCCGGGTTGGCGACCTCGAGCTTCGCCGCCACGAGCGCTCGCAGCGCTCCGAACAGCTCGTGCTCCCGCCCGTCGAACGCGCCCTCGCGGATCGCCGCCCCCAGCTCGGCCTCGTCGCCGACGCCGAGCGCGGCGAGCGCCGTGGCCCGTCCGGCGGCATGCTCGTCGGTGAGCTGCAGCTCTCGTCGGACGATGCCGAGTGCTCGCATCGTCACGCGCGTCTCAAACGCCGGGCGGCCGCTCAGCTGCGGCAGGACGTTGTCGCCGAGCGCCGCCCGGGCAGCGTCGAGCAGCTCGATCACCGTCGGGCGGTCGTGGAGCGGGGGTGGCGCGGACATCGTGTGCGGCTCCGAGTCCGCCGACGGTCGGCCTGCGCCGTCGGGGTCGAGCAGCTCGAGCAGGTCCCACTCGACCTCGCACGTCCGCCGTCCGATCACCGCGTGCTCGACCGACCGGATCGCGCCGCACAGGTGCGCGAACGCCTGCATCACGCACATCACGCCCCAGCGCAGCGTGCTCATCAGCTCCCACCATTGCAGCGTGGCCGGGGCCACGGTCTGACCGCCGTGGCGCTCGTAGGCGTCGAGCAACGCGCGTCGGGTCCCCAGTCCGGCCGCCGGTCGGTCGGGGCGACCGAACCTCCACGCCGGCACGCACAGCCAGCCGAGATCCTCGATCGGATCGCCGAGATGGGCGAGCTCCCAGTCGAGCACGCCGGTGACACCCCGCTCGCCGATCATCAGGTTTCCCATCCGGTAGTCGCCGTGCACGAACGTCTGCCGGCTCGGTGGTGGCGGATCGGCCGCGAGCGCCCGGAACGCGAGCTCGAACACCGGGTGCGGCTGGCCGAGGCGGTCGTGCCACTCGCGCAGCAGGCCGACCGCGTCGTCGACCGGACGCGCCAGCTCGGAATCCGCGGGCATCCGGTGGACCGCGACGAGCACGCGGGCGATGTCGTCGAGCAGCACGTCGGCCGCCGGGACGCCGTCACCGGCGAGGATCGCCTTTGGGTCGGTCGTTCCGGTGAGCGACTCGACGACCCACCAGTTCGCCCCAAGGTCGGGATCGTCGCTGCCGTGGGCGATGACCGCCGGGACGGGAACGCCGGCTTCGGCGGCCGCGGCGAGGAGCCGCGCCTCCGGCGGCGACTGACTGAGCCTCGCGCCGCCCGGCGCGATCTGGAGCACGAGCGGCCCGCGCGTGCGCAGCGTGAACGCAAACGTCTCCCGCGAGGCGCCACGGCTCAGCCGCTGGAGCCCGCCGTCGCCGACCGGCTCGCCGAGCACCTCGCCGAGACGCCGCGCGAGTGCATCGAGCCGGTCATCCACGGCGCGGACTCTTTCATCTCGACGAGATGTTCGACTGCCGACGCGTAGCCGCGGCCGCTGCCGGGTACGCCAAGAGCGGAGATGGGGAAGCTACAGGTTCGTTGTGTGCTGTTGGCAATCGCGGTGAGCGCCGTGTTCGCATCCGCCGCGGGGGCCCGGCCGTGGTCGTGGCCGGCGCGTACCAACGCGACGTACTTCAACAACGCGGCCTTCGCCGCCGCCGATCCGTACGTCATGTACGACAAGCGGAGCGGTTACTACTACGCCTATTCGACCGAGGGAGCCGACTCCGGCTACTACTTCGCCGTTTACCGCTCGGCTGATCTCGTCACGTGGGAGAAGGCGGCTCCGGGCGCGCTCCCGGTGAGCGATCCGAAGCAGTGGGGGAACGACTGGTTCTGGGCGCCGGAGGTCTACCACAACCCCCGCACCGGCCTCTACTTCATGTTCTACGCCGCACGCTCGGACGCGAACGCCCAGAAGTGGTTCGGCTTCGCGACGTTTGAGGAGCCGTGCAAGATCGGCGTTGCGGTGTCCCGATCGCCCGCCGGGCCGTTCCACAACATCTCCAGCCACCCGATCGATTACAACCCCTACGACCCCAGCTATCACGACGTCAACCAGATTATGGGGCCCGATCAGAAGAAGCCGCCAGCGACGCTCGCTCAGGGCGAAACGGCTCCGCTCGGAACGTACATCCCAACGATCGACCCGGACGTCTACTTCGGCCGCGACGGCCGCCAGTATCTCTATTACTCGCGCAACGCGTATCGCAACTGGGTGTGGGACACCGACCTCGCCAAGTACATCGAGGAGTCGAACATCTACGCGGTTGAGCTCACGACCGCCTGGTGGAAGGACCCGAGCGGCCGAACGATGCCGACGATCACCCCGCGGTACGCCGGCGCAAACGCGTCATCCGGCGGCCCCGCAGGGCCCCGGCGCGATGGCTTCGTGCGGATCCTCGACTACGACCACGACAAGCAGGCGTGGGAGAACGCGGACGTCAACGACTACGGACTCACCGGCGGACAGAACAAAGACCGCCGCTGGGAGGAGGGCTCGACGACCTTCGAGCACGCCGGCCGTTACTACCTCACGTACTCGGCGAACAACTGGCAGACGCCCGCGTATGGGGTCGGGTATGCCGTCGCCAAGAGCCCGCTCGGGCCGTACAAGAAGTACGCCGGCAACCCGATCCTCAGCCAGAACCAGGCCATCGGGATGTACTCGACCGGACACGGCAGCGTCGCCTTCTCGCCCGACGGCCGCCAGATGTACTACGTGCACCACGGTCGCCCGACGACGACCGAGCCGCAGCGACGGCTTTATACCGACCGGCTGTTGTGGCACGACGCGGCCAGCGGTCCGTTCGGATCGCCGGTGCTCTCGATTGACCAGGCGACCTCCGACCGCCCGGTGCCGTCGGGTGTCGCGCCCTACACGCTCACCGCGAGCCGCCGTACGGTGCGGCTCCAGCGCGGGGCGAGCGCGGTGCTGTCGTGGCAGGTGCTGAGCGCATCAGGCGCCGCGCTTGCACTGGAGAACCCCCTTAATCGGGTCACGGCGTCGTCGAGCAACCCGTCGGTCGCATCGGTGACGGCGACATCGGCGACAGCCGGCACCGTCGTCGTCGGTCACGCCGGACGCGCGACGATCACCCTGACGTATCAGCGCGAGCGCAAGAGCGGCGCGTACGTCGACGTACTCAACGTCCGGCGCCACCGGCGCACAGTCGTGAGCAAGCGCATACGCGTTATCGTCCGCGGCTGAGTGGCCGACGTCCGAATCACGGAGTTCACCGACCCCGGCTGCCCGTGGGCGTACAGCGCCGAGCCGGTGCGGCGGCGTCTCGACTGGCTCTACGGCGACCAGGTCGAGTGGGACGTCCGCATGGTCGTGCTCGCCGACTCGCCCGAGGAGTACCTCGAGCGCGGCTTCACGACCGCCAAGCAGGCGTCCGCGTACAAGAAGATCGCGCGGGAATACGGGATGCCGATCGACACGTCAGAGCGCCCACGGATGGCGGCCACGCGCCCCGCGTGCCGGGCGGTTGTCGCGACCCGGCTCCACGAACCGTCGTTGACCTACCGGCTGTTGCGCTGCCTCCGCGTGCACAACTTCGCCGGCGACGGGCTCCTCGACGAGCCTGAGCTGCTCTGGCTGTCCGCCGCGAGCGCGGGTGTCGACTGGGCCGAGCTCCAGCATTGGATGGCCGACCCGCGCGTCGAGGAGGCGGTCGGCGCCGACATGCTCGCTGCCCGTGAGCCGATCGGGGCCGCGCGTGTCCTCGATAACAAGCTCGCCAACTGGTCCGGCGGACGACGCTACACGTGTCCGTCCTACGAGATCACGCGGGTCGCCGATGGCGTGACGATCGCCGTTCCCGGATTCCAGCCGTTCGCGGTCTATGACGTCGTGCTCGCCAACCTCGTCCCCGGGACTGACCGGCGGGAGCTCCCGGAGGACGTCGCCGAGGCGTTGCGCTGGTCGGCCACGCCGCTTGCCACGCGGGAGGTCGCGGTGCTCTGCGATGTCGAGCAGCCCGACGCGCGCGAGCAACTCGGCCGGGTCGCGAACGAACGTCATGTCGGTTCGGACGGGTTCTGGACGCTCGCCGACAGGGCGGATTCAACTGGTCGTCGCAACGCTTGACCTTGGAGGGTTGCGATGGGCAGGCCGAACGGATGGGCGTCAGATTTGACGGGACGGGCGGCGATGCGGTCGCCGGGGCGGCCGCCGGTGGCGTCCCGGGTGGATCGTGCGGTGTTCTGGTTGGCGGTCGGGGACGGGATGACGACGGTGGAGGCCGCGAAGCTGACGGGCGTGTCGGAGGCGGTTGGTGTCCGGTGGTTCCGGGACGGTGGCGGGATGCCAACTGTCTCTCTCGCCCCGTTGTCGGGGCGCTACTTGTCGTTTGCTGAGCGGGAGGAGATCGCGTTGCTCAGTGCGCAGGGTGCCGGTGTGCGCGAGATCGCTCGGCGGGTTGGGCGATCGCCGTCGACGATCTCCCGCGAGCTGCGCCGCAACGCGGCTACCCGCGGCGGGAAGCTCGAGTACCGGGCGTCGGTCGCGCAGTGGAAGGCGGAGCGGATGGCCCGGCGTCCGAAGACCGCGAAGCTCGCGGCTGACGAGCGCTTGCGGGAGTACGTGCAGGAGCGGCTGTCCGGGCAGGTTCGTCGCCCGGACGGGACGGCGGTGCCGGGGCCGGCGACCAGGCCGTGGAACGGTCGGAACAAGCCGCGCCGTCAGGACCGCCGGTGGGCGAGAGCGTGGAGCCCTGAGCAGATCTCCAACCGGCTGCGAGTCGACTTCCCCGATGATGACTCGATGCGGATCTCGCACGAGGCGATCTATCAGGCGCTCTACGTCCAGAGCCGCGGAGCGCTCAAGCGAGAGATCGTCACATGCCTGCGGACGGGGCGGGCGCTCCGCGTCCCGAGAGCTCGCTCGCAGCGAGCCAAGAACTTCGTCAGCGACGAGATCATGATCAGCGAGCGGCCCGCCGAGGCGGAGGACCGAGCGGTCCCCGGGCACTGGGAGGGCGATCTGATCCTCGGGACCGGCCACTCCGCGATCGGGACGCTGGTGGAGCGCTCGACGCGCTTCACGATGCTGCTGCATCTCCCGCCGCCCGAGGACCGACAGGCGAGGATCAAGAACGGGCCGCCGGTCACCGGGCACGGCGGCGAACAGGTTCGCGACGCGATCGCCGCCGCGATCACCACGCTCCCGGAGCAGCTGCGACGGTCGCTGACCTGGGACCAAGGCGCCGAGATGGCCGAGCACGCCAAGCTGCGGATCGACACGGGCCTGCAGGTCTACTTCTGCGATCCGCAGAGCCCGTGGCAGCGCGGCACCAACGAGAACACCAACGGGCTCCTTCGCCAGTACTTCCCCAGAGGCACCGACCTCGCCAGGCACTCCGCCGAGGAGCTCGCCGCGGTCGCCGAGGCATTGAACGGCCGACCACGAAAGACGCTCGGCTGGCGCACCCCGGCTGAGGCCCTCACCGACCACCTCGCCCGCGCGGCATGACCCCACGACAGCGCGCACGCGGCTATCGCCACTCCGGCACTCGCTCCGCTCGCGCCTGCGCGGCGACAGCCGCGTCACCTCCATGTCTTACTGTCCAGTCACCTACACACTGTTGCGAGGACCGCTTGAGCCCGGGCAGCGCTCCCTAGTCAGTATGGACGCGAGGAGGCTGGCGCTCGCGTGTTGCAGGTTCGCGGGTTAGCGTCCGGCGGTGATAGGGCCACCTTGGCCAGAGCCGGATACAACCGGAGGACCAGCGATGCCTGACGTTATCTCGACGGCGCCTGCTGATGTGCGTCTGTGGGTCGTGCTTGATGTGCACAGGTTCTCGATCGTCGCCGCGGTCTTGCTGGCGACGGGCGGGCAGCCGGAGGTGCATCGAATCGAGACCACACGCGTCGCGATCCGCCGGTTCATCGACCGGTTGGGCGGACCGGAGGGTCTGGCGGTCTGCTATGAGGCCGGGGCGGGCGGGTTCGATCTGCTGCGCGTGCTGAGCGAGCTGGGCGTGGCGTGTGATGTGGTCGCGCCGTCGCTGATCCCGGTCCGCGCGGGCGACCGGGTCAAGACCGACCGGCGCGACGCGAAGAAGCTCGTGCGGCTCTACCGCGGCGGGCAGCTCTCCTATGTCCAGCCACCGTCCCTAGAAGACGCCTGAAGAAGTGGGGTGTGGGATATGCCGGTCCGGTGCGGTGAGCTGGTGGTTTGTGGTTCGGATCGATGCTGGACGAGTTCGCGTCGGTCGGGGATCGTTGGCTCTCATGCGTGTTGGCCTGCCAGTCGGTGTCCGATGGGGTTGAGGTTGACCAAGGCAGCGGCCCACGCGGCCTGCAATCGCGCCTTGGCGCTGCCGATGTAGCGGCTCTTGCGCGCGCCGTAGCGGTGAGCGAGCAGTCCTAGCAGCCGCTCGATCCGTGGTCGGGTGCGACGCAGATGTTCGCTGTCGTCGGGGTCACGGAGCGCGGCTCGTCCGGCTTGCAGCAGGTGCTCGTGCTCCATGATCCTGATCTGACGGCGGGCTCGCCCAGGACAGCAGCGTTCCTTCAAAGGGCAGGCGCCGCACATCGCCACGGTGAAGCTCGCGCCGCGATATCCCTTCGGGGTGGTCCAGATCGGCACGACGTGGTCACCGGGACAGGTGACCGTCTCGGCGGTCAGGTCGATCGCGAAGTCCTGCTTGCCGAGCACGTCCTCTTCGACCTTGCCCTCCGGAACCGGGGCGAGCACCTCCACGTCACGTTCAGCCAACTCCGCCCGCACCGGCCCGTTGCCGTAGGCGGTGTCGCCCAGGATCCGCTCTGGCCGCTGTTCTGAGGGCTGGGCGTCGATCAGATGTTTGGCGTGCGGCCCGTCCTGCTCACCGGCCGAGCTCACGTGCACCGCGGTGATCAGCGGCTCTGAGCCGTTCGTGGCGGCGGCATGAAGCTTGTAGCCATCGAAGCGCTGCTGGCTGCTCTTGCGGCCGTGGCGCATCTCCGGGTCGACGGTCGAGATGATCCGGTCACTCCGGGTGCCGCGGTGCAGCCGTGGCACGCCGTCCTGATCGATGTCGAAGTCCTGGCCGATCAGATCCCGCAACAGCTTGTGCGCGGCCTGCACCGCCTCGTCGTCCAGCAGCCCCTCAGCCTGCTCGACCGCCTCCAGCGCCCGCTCGGCGTCCTGCGCCACCCGGGTCAGCATCCGCTCCCGCTCTGCCTTCTCCCGCCAACGACAATCCGGCTTCTCGCCCGGCGTCTCGTAGTCGAACTCAAGCCCGTCGTCCAGCTTCTCGCCCGCCTCCTCGTCCGCGGCCTTAACCGCGTCAAGCAGCTTGCGGACCGCGTGGCGCACAAGCCTGACGGTGTCCTGGGTCGCGGCCGCGCCGAGCATCGGCGTGGAATCGATGATCTGCTCCGCCGTCCCGTCCAACATCCCGAGCTCCCCAGCGAGCCGCAACGTGTTCTGAAGCGCCAACCCCTCCTTCTCGTGTAACAACAACCGGGCGCGGAACTTCGTCAACGACGTCGGATGCCACCCCTGATGATCGACCGGCAGACCCAGCGCGACCTTCCACCGCAGATCCCACGCCACGCACTCCATCGCCTGCTCATCACTCGCGCCGGTCCGGTGCTGCAACAACAACACCTTCGCCAGCAGCGACGGTGGGATCGACGGACGACCCAACCGCGACGAATAACACTCCGCGAAGTCCTCATCACGCACGATCCGATCACCGTGCTCGGCCAACAACGCAAAGAACGAGCCCTCCGGCAACGGCCTGGCCAGCACCGCCGCGTCGAACATCCCGACCTGAGCAGACTGAGTCGCGAGCATGCCCACAGGGTCTTAAACCCGCCGGACAGACCCGCGACTATTTCAGGGGTCTTCTAGTGCGAGGCAGCTCACGACCGGACACTGTCCTGCGCTCCCGACCCGCGCATCTCAGAGTGACAGTCGTCGTTGCCGCCGCGACGGTCGCCCGACCCCAGCAACCACACCCACCACCATGAACAACACAAATCACGACATCCCCCTTGACAGCGCGTCCATCTCAGAGCACCGGTTCATCCGCGTCGGTTCTACGTCGATCGCGCTCGGCGCAACAGGTAATCGCGCTCCGGCAGGCTGGTCGTGAGCCGGGCCGCCAGTGCGTACTGCTCGGATGCCGCCGCGCCGTCCCCGCCCAATTCGAGCAGGTGCGCGCGGACGGCGGGGACCCGGTGGCTGCCGGCCAGCCGTGGGTCCCGCGCGACGTCGGCGAGCAGCTCGAGGCCGGCCCGCGGCCCCTCGCACATCGCGAGCGCGACGACGCGGTTGAGCGTGAACACGGGATTCGGGGCAATCGCCTCGAGGATCTTGTAGAGCGCGGTGATCTCGCGCCAGTCGGTGTCGGCGGCCGTCGGCGCTTCCGCGTGGACCGCCGCGATCGCCGCCTGTAGTTGGAACGGGCCGACGGGCCCAGAAGCGAGCGTCCGCTCTGTCATCGCGACGCCCCTGGTGATGAGTTCGCGGTCCCACAGGCCGCGATCCTGTTCGGCGAGTGGGATCAGCTCCCCGGCGGGTCCCGTGCGCGCGCGGTGACGCGCGTGGGTCAGGAGCATCAGCGCCAGCAGCCCCGTGACCTCGTCGTCGGCGGGGAGCAGCCGATGCAGCATCTGCGTCAGCCGGATCGCCTCGTCGGCGAGCTCGAGTCGCTGCATCTGCCGGCCGGAGCTTGCGGCGTACCCCTCGTTGAAGATGAGGTAGAGCGTCTGGCGAACCGCGGCGAGCCGGCCGGGATCGGGTCCGGCGTCCGGCAGCGTGAAGCGCGCACCGGTGTCGGCGATCGTCCGCTTCGCCCGGCTTATCCGCTGCGCCATCGTTGCCTCCGGGACGAGGAACGCGCTCGCGATCTCCGCCGTCGTCAGACCGCCAACCGCGCGCAGCGTGAGTGCGATCTGCGACGCTGGCGACAGCGCCTCGTGGCAGCACAAGAACAGCAGCGCGAGCGAGTCGTCGTGAGCCGGTGCGTCCTGCGGGGTGATCTGCAGCGCGTCGTGCTCTTCGCGTCGGCGCCGGGCCGCATCGCTGCGGAACTCGTCGATCAAGCGCCGTGAGGCGGCGGTGAGGAGCCATGCGCGAGGGTTCTCCGGAACACCTTCCGCCGGCCACTGCCGGGCCGCTGCAAGCAGCGCTTCCTGGACGGCGTCCTCGCACGCGTCGAACGCGCCGTACCGGCGCACGAGTGGGCCGAGCACCTCCGGCGCAAGCGCGCGCAGGAGGTGCTCGGGGCGGTCAGACGTCGGCGCCGCCGACATCGAGAATCGGCCGAACCTCGATCGGGGCGAGGCGCGCGCTCGGCCACCTCGTTGCGATCTCGACGGCGCGCTCGGCCGTCTCGCAGTCGACGATGAGATAGCCGCCGAAGTGCTCCTTGGCTTCGGCAAGCGGCCCATCCGTGACCACCGGAGAGGCCTCGCCCGGACGGATCGTCTTCGTCTGGATGGGGTCGGCGAGCGGCTCGGTCGCGACGAGCTCACCGGACTGCGTGATCTCCTCGAGCAGCATCTGCATCTCGGCGATGAGATCGCCGCGGGAGGCGAACGTCTCGCGCATGTCGGCGTTGTCGTACAGCAGGATCATGTATTTCATCGTTGTCTCCTCGCTCACGCGACGTTGTAGACGATGTCGACGGCGCCCTCCGGCAACGGTCGCGCGTCCTCGAGCGTCAGCCGCGTGTCGAGCGAGACCGTTTCATCGAGCCGTCGGCCACCGCCGAGGAATACTGGAAGCACGAGCAGACCGAGCTTGTCGAGCGCGCCGATCCCCCGGAACGTCTCGATCGTCTGCAGCCCGCCGACGAGGTGCACGTCCCGGCCCTGGTTGGCAGCGCGCAGCTTCTCGAGCAGTCGCTCCGGGTCGCTGTCGGTGACGACCGGCGCCTGGGCCCCCTCGGTGGGGACGTCGTGCCCGAGCACGAACACCTCGAGGGCAGGCCACGGCCACCGCTCGGCGCCGAGGGCCGGCTCGAACGTATGTCGCCCCATCAGCACGGCCTCGCAACCGGCCTGGAACTGCGGCCAGCCATGGCTGCGCCCGGACACGAAGCTCGGATCGGCGAGCAGCGCCGGCCATCCATCGGGCGTCGTCACGTAGCCATCGGCACTGATGCTGAATCGGGTCTTGATCTCCATCGTCGCTCCTTTCAAAAATGACCGTAACGACGACTGGTCGGAGCCGCGACGCGGTTCTCGACATGCTTGCCGACATTTGAGCGCTCACCTACAGTTGCGCGGCGTGTCCCTGAGCGAGCGTCGCGTACCGGGCGACCCCCACATCTCGTCGGACCTGATCGGACGCGACGCAGAATTGCGGTCGCTCCGAGCCCTTGTCGACGACGCCGACTCGGGTCGCCTCGCGGTTGTCCACGGCCCGCCGGGGATCGGCAAGTCGGCGCTCCTCGCCGCGGCGGGCGACCACGCGCGGGCGCAGAGGTTCACCGTGCTGTCGACAGCGGGGATCGCATCGGAGGCGCCGCTCCCGTTCGCCGCTCTGGACCGGCTGCTGCGTGGGCTGCTCGATCGCGTAGATGCGCTCCCGCAGCCGCAGCGAAACGCGCTGATGTCCGGGCTCGGTCTCGCCGGGGCCGTCGTGACCGATGTGTTCCTCGTCGGTCTCGCCACGCTCAATCTGCTCTCGGATGCCGCCTCGGGCGGGCCCGTTGTCGTGCTGATCGACGACGCGCAGTGGCTCGACAGCGCGACCGCGGACGTGCTCGGCTTCGTCGCCCGGCGCATCGAGGCTGAGCCGATCGTGCTCCTCGTCGCTCAGCGCGATCGGATCACGGACACCGACGACGCGCTCCACGCGGCCCTGCGCGAGGTTGCGGTCGACGTCGCGCCGGCGCCCCTGGCTGAGCCGGCGGCCCGGGAGTTGCTCGCCAGGACCGGCGCCGACCTGCCGGCAGCGGCACGGCGACACGTGCTCGCGATCGCGGCCGGGAACCCGCTCGCGCTCGTCGAGCTCCCACTCTCGTCGCCGGCGCGCGCGGACTCCGCGAGTGGCGGACTTGTGCCACTCACAGAGCGACTGCAGCGATCCTTCAGCGCGCAGCAAGCCGACCTGGGATCGTCCGCGCGCACGTTGGTCTGCGTCGCGGCGGCCAACGATCGCGACTTCGCCGCCGAGACGCTCGCCGCCACGCGGATGCTTGCCCCGGACGCGGGTGAGAAGGAGCTAGAGGCCGTGATCCAGGCCGGACTCCTTGAACACGAGGGCGCCCATCTGCGCTTCCGCCATCCGCTTATCCGCTCCGCGGTCTACCAGGCGGCGAGCGGCGCCGCCCGCCGGTCGGCGCACGAGGCGATCGCGCACGTAACAAAACGAGAGCCGGCCCGGCGGGCGTGGCACCGCGCGGCGGCGACCGCCGGTCTCGACGACGAGGTCGCGGCGGAGCTCGATGCGGCGGCGGCGGACGCGCGTCGCCGCGGTGCCGTCGCGGTCGCAATGCGAGCGCTCGAGCGTGCCGCGGCGCTCACCACCGAGCGTGAGCAAGCCGTCCGCCACCTGCTCGGCGCCGCCGAGCTGTCCGTCGAGCTCGGGCAGCCGGACGCTGCGACTCGGCTCGTCGCGAGTGCAGAGGCTCTTGACCCCGGGCCCAACGCCAGCGCACGGGTCCGCTGGATCCGTGAGACCTTCGCCGAGGATGCCGGCGAGGATGCGACGCCTGTCCGGACGCTTATCGCCGATGCCGAGCGGGCCCGGCGGGACGGCGACGTCGACCTCGCTTTGAAGCTGCTGCTCGCCGCCGGAACCCGGTGCTGGTGGGCGCTGCCCGCCGATGCGCCGGTGCGCGAGGAGGTGGTCACCGAGACGCTCCGCATGCCTGTCCCGGACGACGACGCGCGTCTGCTTGCCGTGCTCGCCGCAACGTCGGCCGTCCGCCACGCCGCGCTGCTGATCGAGCGGCTGGACCGCGCCTGCGCCGACGGCGTCGGGGAGCCTGACAGCGCGCACCTGCTCGGTCAGGCCGCGCATATGGTCGGGCACTCCGAGCTTGCGGTTCGCCAGCTGGCACGCGTCGAGGCGCAGTGGCGCCGGCAGGGACGGCTGGCGGCGCTGTCCCAGGCGCTCGTGATGCGCGCTTGGAGTTCGATTCAGCTCGGGCTGTGGCCGGCCGTCGAGCCCGCAGCTGAGGAGGGCGAGCGGCTCGCGCGTGAAACGAGGCAGCCGCTCTGGGCCGCGGGTGCCCAGGCGGCCCGAGCCGCGGCGGCCGGCGCGCGAGGCGAGCACGAACGCGCGACGGCGTTCGCGGCGGAGGTCGAGATGCAGCTCGTCACCGCCCGTCCGACGAACATCTTCGCGGTGCTCCAGGTGGCGCGAGGCGTCACGGCGCTCGCCGCCGGGCGCTACCCCGAGGCGTACGACCAGCTCGCGCGGATGTTTGACCCCACCGATCTCGCCCACCACCACTACGCCGAGCGCCATGGCGGGCTCAGCTATCTCGCCGAGGCTGCGCTGCAATGCGGCCGCGTCGCCGAAGCGCGAGCGATCGTCGACCGCTTTGCGCCGCTCGTGAGTCAGACCCCGGCGACCCTCCTCGAGATCGGCGTCGGTGTGGCGCGGCCGCTCGTCAGCGGTGACGGCGATGCCGAGTCGGCGTTCGAGTCCACCCTCTCCAGCCCGGCGGCGACGCGGCCCTTCCACCGCGCGCGACTGCTGCTCGCTTACGGAGGATGGCTGCGGCGCGACCGCCGACCTGCGGACTCACGCGCCCCCCTTCGCACCGCCCGCGACCTGTTCGACGCGCTCGGCACCGTGCCGTGGGCCGAACGCGCTCGGCAAGAACTCCGGGCGTCAGGCGAAACGAGCCGGCGACGCGTGCCGGAGGCGCGGGACCAGCTGACACCGCAGGAGCTTCAGATCGCCCACATGGCGGCGACCGGGCTCTCGAACCCGGAGATCGGGGAGCGACTGTTCCTGTCCGCGCGCACCGTTGCGTCCCATCTCTACCGGGCCTTCCCCAAACTCGGCATCACGTCTCGCTGGGAGCTCGCGGCCGCGCTCGGCGAGGCAGCCGAAACGGATTAAGTCATCTGGCTGAAGCGAGCGCGCCGGGTCGTGCCCAGACTGCCCGGCTCCGAGCCAGCACGTCACAAGGAGCCAAGATGCCTGCCAAACCCCCGATCGTCCTCATTCATGGCCTGTGGATGAACTCCCGGAGCTGGGAGCACTGGGTCGAGCGCTATACCGCTCGCGGGCACGAGGTGCTGGCGCCCGCCTGGCCGGGGCTCGATCGCGACGTCGAGGCGCTCCGGGCCGTCCCGTCCGGGATCGAGCACCTGGGGGTGGCCGAGATCGTCGATCACTACGAGGAGATCATCCGCGGACTCAGCGCCGAGCCGATCATCATGGGTCACTCGTTCGGCGGGCTGTTCACGCAACTGCTGCTCGACCGCGACCTCGGTGCCGCCGGCGTCGCCATCGACTCGGCCGCCGCCAAGGGCGTGTTCACCCTTCCTCCCTCCGAGCTGCGCTCCGCGTTCCCGGTGCTCAAGAGCCCGCTCAACAACCACCGCGCCGTGCTCCTCACCCCTGAGGAATTCCATTATGCGTTCACCAACACGATGTCTGAGGAGGACTCGCGCCGTGTCTACGAGCGCTACGCCGTCCCGGGACCCGGCCGCGTGCTGTTCCAGGGTGCGCTGGCGAACTTCAACCCGCGGTCCGAGACGCGCGTGCACTACCGCAACGACGACCGAGCGCCGCTGCTGTTCATCGCCGGCGGCGAAGACCACGTGATCCCGGCCAAGGTCGACGAGGCGCAGGCGGGCAAGTACCGCAAGTCCGACGCCGTGACGGAGTTCAAGGAGTTCCCAGAGCGCTCGCACTTCACGATCGGCCAGGACGGCTGGGAGGAGGTCGCCGACTACGCCCTGGATTGGGCGATGTCACACCTGCGCACGTCCGCCGCGACCGCGGGCTGACCGTGCGTCTCGGACTTGACGGAACGCGCGCCGTCGTCACGGGCGCGAGCAAGGGAATCGGCCTCGCGATCACGCGCGCCCTCGTGGACGAGGGTGCGCGGGTCATCGCCGGCGCGCGCGCGAGCAGCCCGGAGCTCCGCGAGCTCGTCGACGGCGGCAGCGTGCGCGAGGTGCTGGTTGATCTCTCCCGACCCGAGGGACCGGCCGAGCTCGTCAGCGCCGCGGCCGAGGAAGGGCGGATCGGGGTGCTCGTCAACAACGTCGGGGGCGTGACGGTGCGGACCCGCGGTTTCCTCGAGGTGACCGACGGAGAGTGGTTTGACACGTTCGAGCTGAGCTTCATGGCGGCCGTCCGCGCGACGCGGGCGGTCGTGCCGCACATGCTCGAGGCCGGGGGCGGCCGGATCGTCAGCGTCGCGTCCGTGAACTCGTTCCTCCCCGATCCGGCGGTGATCGACTACTGCGCGGCGAAGGCCGCGCTCGCCAACTTCTCCAAAGCGGTCTCGAAGGAGCTCGGACCGCGCAACATCCGCGTGAACACCGTCAGCCCGGGGCCGGTCTCGACCGGACTCTGGCTCGGGGACGGAGGCGTCGCCTCGACCGTCGCCGCGGCCACCGGCGGCGCAGCCAACGACATCGCCGCCCACCAGGCCGCCGAGGCGGCGACCGGCCGCTTCACCGAGCCCGACGAGGTCGCCGACCTCGTTCTGCTGCTCGCCAGCGACCGGGCGTCGAACGTCACCGGTGCCGACTTCGTCATCGACGGTGGGCTCATCACGACGCTGTGAGCCCGCCGCGACCCGCGATCTAGATCGGCGCGGCGAGCGCGGCGAAGCTCTCGTTCTGCAGGCGGCCGGCGTCCTCCTCGTGCTCCGCCGCCTGCTTCTCCCACTCGGAGAGCTGGACCGAGTTCTCGACGACCATCCGGCAGCGGTCGTAGCGCCGATGCATGAACCCGTCGAGGGCCGGCTGCAGTTCGTCCGAGGACGCGAGCACCTCGCCGAGGACGATCCCGTCCTCGAGCGCGATTGCTCCGCCCATCGCCAACTGCGGCGTCGTCGCGTGGGCGGCGTCGCCGATCAGCAGCACACGGCCGCGGTACCACGGTGCCGGCGCGAGCAGCCAGTGGAGCTTGCGGACATCAACTTGCTCGGGCTCGGTGATCGTCTCCCGGACCTCGGCGACGACGCCCCCGAACGGCGTCAGCAGCTCGCGCATCCGGCGCGGCCGCTCCTCCGGCGGCGGCAGCACCTCGTCCGGACCGGCTGGACGAGGAACTGGTACATCTTGTCCGGCGCGAGCGGTGTGAAGCCCGTCTTCAGTCCGGGGCCGTAGAACTCGTACTCGCCGGTGACCTTCGCCGGCCGGTGCGACAGCGCCCGCCACACGGCCTGCCCGACCGCCGCAGGCACCGGCGCGTCAGCCCCGAACACGAGCTCGCGGATCTGTGAGCGCAGGCCGTCGGCGGCGAGGACGAGATCGAATGTCTCCGACGCGCCGTCGCTGAGCTCGACGTCGACGCGGTCGGGATGCTGTTCCAGCGTGGTGACCGTCGTGCCGGTGCGGACTGACACGCCCTTCTCCGCGGCCGCGGCCGCCAGGATGCGGTGCAGTGCCGGGCGCAGCATGCCTCCGACGGCGGGATAGTCCGGCCCCAGGAGGCCATGGATCTGCAGCGTCTGAAGCAGCTCGCCGTCGACGTCGTGACCCGCAGCGGCCCGGCCTTGGTCGGAGTCCAAGAGATGACGCCGGTCCGCGAATTCAGGACCAGTCCCGGCGGCAGCGCGCCACCGGTGACCGCCCAGCGATAGTGGCCGCCACCGCCGACGGCGGCAAGCTGCGCGTGGTAGCGGGAGCCGACCCGATCCCACGGCAACGACCCGGTGGAGATCGACATCGATCCGACGGAGTTCACGACCATCGGCTGCGCGCTGAAGAGCGCCGGGGTGTTGCTGTCCCGGTAGGAACCGACGGCGGCGCAGCTGCCGAGACTCGGGCAGCTCACTGCGTTGAGCTGAGCAGTCTGGGCACCGGTCGCCGTCGCGGCGTTGGCCGGCAGCGTCAGCTCGGTGGCGTGCGCCCACACGCCCCCGGTCTCGGTCACGTTCATCGCCTCGGTGTCGCTGCTGGTCGCACTGGAGCTCGACGAGGCGTAACCGCCCACCGCCACGGAGTTGCCGACCTTCGTGCAGGCCACCGAGTTCAGGAAGGCGGACTGGGCGCCGGCGGCCGTCGCGAGATTCGCCGGCAGCTTCACGCGAACCGCCTGCCCCCACACGCCGCCGGTCTCGGTGGCGACCATCGCCGGACCGTCGTTGGCGCCGCGCGTGTCGTTGTAGTTACCGACCGCGACACACGTCCCGACGCCGGGACAGGTCACGGAGTTCAGCAAGGCGACCTGGGCCTGGCCGGCGCTCGCGGCGCCCGGGGGGAGAACCAAGGCCGTCGGCTGCCTCCAAACCCCGCCCGTCTCCTGCATGACTATCGCCTGCGAACCGGCGCCGGTGCTGTCGACGAAGCTGCCGACCGCGACGCAGTTACCTGCGCTGACGCAGGTCACCGAATTGAGCGCGCCAGATAGGCTCGTCGCGTTCGCGGGAAGCCCGAGCTCGCGCGCAGTGCCCCACTGCCCGTTTGTGTCCGTCACGACCATCGGCTGTCGAGCACCGGCGCTGTCGATGTAGCTGCCGACAACCACGCAGTTTCCCGGGCTCACGCACGTCACGCCTGGCACCGACGCGCTCTGACCTGCGGCCGGCACGGCTGCGTTCGCCGGGAGCGTCATCGGAATCGCGGCGCCCCATGTTCCACCTGTCTGTACGTACGCCGTCGCCTGAAGATTGAACAGCGACGTGCCCGAGGGCTGGTAACTGCCAACCGCGACGCAGTTCCCGGCCCGGGGGCACGAGACGGCCGACAGGCCTGCGAAGGCACTCGCGACGGAATTCGCCGGAAGCGTCAGTGCGTGCGCCGTTCCCCACGTACCGCTCGTCTGGGTTGCGACCAACGGCAGGCCGGCGGCGCCGGTTTGATAGAGGCCGACGGCTGTGCAGTTTCCGCCGCCGTGCACGCCACGTCGGTCAAGGGAGCGAACTGCGAGCCCGGAGCGGCGTCAGCGGGGAGCCTCAGCTCGCTCGCGGCCGGCCAAAGCGGCACCTCGGCGGCGAGTGACGCGCTGCTCGCCAGCAAGAGAGAGGCAGCGACGCACACGACGACGAGCGGACCTCGCACAACCAACGGCCAACGTCCGCGCACGATCACAGCCCCCTCGACAGCCCACATTGCCACCCGGTAGCGCGCACGTCTGGGTCACGCGCATGCCCGTGGCAGCTTACCTGGAATCGACTTATGCCTGGCCGCCTTCGATGCGGGCTTCGAACGCGGCGACCGGTGTCTGCTTGCCGAGCACGTACCCGGTGCAGGCACGGTGGTAGCCGGCCGCGAGAATCAGCGGCGCTCCATCACGGCGCACGATCATGATCGGCGGCAGGCGCTTGCCCTTGGCGAGCCTCGCCAGCTTCTTGGCCACGCCGGTGTCAGCGGCCGTCAGAGGCTTGAGTTCGGCCGCGCTGAAGATCTCCTTGGCCGTGTACTCATGTGGCTGGCGCGCGTCGCGGAGTTGGCGCATCGCCTCGAGCACGTGTTCCTCGGCGAGCACGAGTGACAGGTACTCCTCGGCCGTCTCAAAATCGTGCGGCTCGGGCTTCCTCTGCCAGCGGATCCGGAGGTTGTCGGGCTGTCGGTCCTCAGGTTCGATCAACATCGAGACCTCGGCACCGGCCCCCGCTTCCTCGGCCCGGAGCGATGCGGCGGCGAAGACGCTGAGCGCGATCGTCCCGAGCCCGCCGAGCACGATGGCTGCCGCCTGCCCGCCGGTGATCGCGTGGGCTCGTAGACCGAGGTCGGCAGCGGCCGCGGGCAAGCCGAGTTGCGCGCAGGCGAGCAGGCCGGCGACACGGCCGTGGTGCAGCGCCGCTCCGGTGAGGACGTGGACGATCGCGGCGCTGAGCATGAGCGCGACAGCGAGGGCGAGCAGCGACGGGCGGGTGAACACCTGCCCGAGGTTCAGTTTCGTACCGAGCGAGACAAAGAAGATGGGGACGAAGAAGCCCTGGGCGACGGCTGCGACCTGCTTGTCAAGTCGCTTCGGCCCGCCCAGCCAGGACAGCAACACGCCGCCCGAGAAACCGGCGATCAGCAGGCTGATGCCTGATTTCTCGGCGACTGCGGCCAGCATGAACAGGCCGATGAGCGATACCCGGAGCTCGAGTGCCCAGCCGCGCTGGCGCGAGCGAGTCCGGAGCTGGGTGACCCAACCGCGCCCGCGCAGCGCGTGGGCGAGCGCCGCGAGCAGTGCGAGCGCCGCGAGCACCGCGATCGCTCCGACGGCCGACCGAGCGACCCGGGAGGGCTCGAGCACGAGGGGCAGCGTGATGATCGTCAGCACGTCGGCGAACGTCACCTGCGCGAGCGTGGCGGCAAGCTTCTTCTGGTCAAGCGAGCACTCCTGCACGAGCGGCAGAATGACCGCCGCGGAGGAATTGGCCGTCAGCAGCGCGAACACGAGCGCCGGCCCCCCGAGGAGCACGTGAATGAGAGTTCCCGCGAGCAGCGCGAGCGCCGTGACCAGCAGTGTGGCCAGCATTCCGGCACCGGCCGAGCTGGCCAGCGAGCGGACCGGCACGTGCATCCCGGCCGCGAACATCAGCATGAGGAAGCCGGCGGCGGCGAGGAACACGAACGTCGGCTGCGAGGGGTCGAGCACCTTGAACCCCGCCGAGCCGAGCAGCGCGCCCGCGGCGAGCTCGCCGACGATGACCGGCATCATCGCCCGTTCACCCGATGCGAGCAACGGCCCGCACACGCCGGCCACGAGCACGACCGCGAGCGTCTGGAAGGTCACGCCAGCGCTCTCTCGACGATTGCCGCTGCCTGCACGGCTCTTTCGGTCACGTCCATTTAACGTCCATCGGCCAGCGCGGCGACGTCGATCAGCCCCGCACGCACCCGCTGGACAAGCAGCTGCTCACCATTTCGGTAGTTCAGGCGACCAGCGATAGATTGACCGGCGGGACGTTGTTCGTCCAGCGCAAGTTCCGCGACCCGGAGACATGCGTGCACTATCGCGCCAGGATGACCGGGGTTATGCTTTCGGCGTGGATCGGGGCTGGCTGGCCATTGCCGCCGTCGCGGTGAGCGCACTGTACGCGGTACCGAGTGCTTCGGCGGACATCGTCGCCGCAGTCGACGTGCCGCTGGCCGGCGGGGCGAGCACCGGCGTCAACCAGCACACCGACCAGTTCGACATCGCGTTGCTGAACGCGACCACAGGCGCGAAGCTGAGCCTCCCGGCCGGGGTGAACACTTCGACGGCCGACGAGTTTCATCCGAGTCTCACCCCCGACGGCAAGCTGCTGGCGTTCGAGCGCGTCGACGCGAGCGCCGGAACGACGCGGATCATCGCCGCGAACCTGGCGACCGGCCAGACGGCCGATCTCTTCAATACGTTCGACGTCGGGACACTCAAGCCGGCGACGCCTTTCGTCGAGGCCGACGGCAGCGCGGTGCTCACCGGCTCCCCGTTCTCGTTGAAACCGCAGTGGACCGCGACCTCGCTCGGCGGCTTCCCGAGTCCGCCGTTCACGCACGCCTCCACACAATTCCCGGTCGTCGAGCCGATGGACGGTCACACGTTTGATCCCGTCGACACCGCGTCCGCCTCGGCCGCGACGGTGGTGGACGGCAGCACTGGCAACGAGGCGGTCGTGGTGCATCGTGACTTCGGCAGCGGTAACGACGACACCGTCTTCATCAGCCGGGGTTTCGACTCGTCGGCGAGTATCGGGTTCGCGCATCCGGCGATCTCGGATCCGGCCACGAACGTTGAGGTGGTCGAGCGGCGCTCCCGAGGCGGCTGCGCTGCGGTCAACCAGTGTGCGGTGCTCGGGCAGCTCGGGTTCCTGTCGGGGGGCGTTGCCGCGCGGCCGAGTCCGCTCCCGGCAATCGTCAACGCTCCCGGACGTGACGAAGCATTCCCGGCGTTCACACCAGACGGCCGCTATCTCGGCTTCGTCCGACAGACCGCCGACAACCACGACCGGCTGTTCGTCCTCGACACCGCGACGCAGACACTGCTCAACGATCAGGGCGTGGATCTCGGCATCCTCGGGGCCCCGCTCAGCGCCCGCGATCGCCTGCGGCGGCTGGAGGGCAACCTGTCGCTGCGTGAGACCTTCGTGCTGGCGCCGCTGTTCCAGCTGAGCCCGACCGGCCGGCTGCAGTTCCGCGTGCTGAGTTCGACCGGCGTCGGGCTGCTGGTGCAGCGGGTCGTCGGCCACCATAAGTTCCTGGGGCGTACGGTCCGCACGCTGAAGACGGTCGGGCGCGTACCGCTCGGTCAGTTCAGGCGGGGCAAGTACAAGCTGCATTGGACCCTGCGCGTGGCGGGGCACCGTCTCAAGCACGGCACGTATCTCGTGACACCGCGATCCGTCACCCGGCACCGGATCGTGACCGGGCTCGGCACCCCTCGCGTGCTGAAGATCCGCAAGTAGCCATTCGTCGGTCCGACGAGGTTGTCGGCGCCGTCAGCTGACCGCGGGTTGGGGGAGTTGGAGCGGGTACGTCGAATCGTCGCACGATGAGCCATGAGCGCAGGTCAGATTCGAGCACGGGGAAGCGGGGGCGCGGCATGCGGGAGCGGCTCCTGTGCGGTCTCGGGGAATCGCTGGGTGGGAACGCCACTGCGTTCGGGTATTCGGTCACGATCACAGCCAGCTTCGGCGCCGTCGAACTCGGTCGGGGAAGTCCGAACTTTGCCGACCTGATCGTCTTCGGCCTCGGCGCGGTCGTGGCGTTCGGGGGGCTGGAGGGCCTGGCCAGCGGGGGATTCCGGACGCCGCTGCAAAAGGGGTCCGATGAAGTCGTGCTCCTCGGGACATCTGTGGCGTTCATCTCGATCATCCTCGCGATTGCCACCGCCCGCGGCGTTGCCGCGGTCCTCACCGGGGGCTGGGCGTGGTTCGGCGCGGCCCTCGGTGCCTCGCTCGTGTTCGCGCTCGTCGAGAGCCTGGAGTTCATGCTCGCCGAATGGGTACAGGAACGTCGTGGCGAACCGGTCGACGCCGACGAGTAGACGCTCGGTCAGCGCCTCGACACAACCGCCACAGAGGAACTCCGGCATTCCACCGCCGCCCCCCGGCGGTGAACTGCAAGAGTTCGATCGCACTGGCCGCCGATGAAGGGAAAGACCACGTGAGTCCACGAATCACTTGCGAGCTGTTGCTCGTCGGCAGCCTGCCGGTCAGCTCGGCCGAGGAGGCATTCCGCAAGGGCGCCGAGTACTTCGGCGACATGGTGTTCGCGCTGCCCGATGGCGAGACGGGTCCGCGCGCGGGCTGGGTGAGCTACGAGCGCGAGCATCTGGCGCGTCCGAACCCCGACGTGATCGTGGTCGAGGAGACCGCATCACCGACCGGTGTGCCACGTCATGCGTATGAGACGCCGATCTTCGCCGTGCGGGGTCCCCGCAGAGGAGCTCGCGATTCAGTGGGACACCGCCTATGACACGCAGGACATCGAGGGCGCGCTCGCGTGGACCGCGGGCGACGCCTGGGAACGCTTCGCAGGACCGGTCACGCGGCTTGCCCGGCTCATGCCCGAGGACGTGCTCGTCGGCTACCACCTCTGCTACGGCACGTTCCCGGAGTGGCCGATGTACGAAGCGCAGGACATGAGCGTGCTGGTGCGGATGGCGAACTTCGCCGTCGCCGAGTCGGGCCGGCCGGCGGCCGAACCCGCAGTACATCGCGACGCCGAAGTCGGGGCGAGACGGCGACGCGACATTGCTTGATCATCGCGACACCGTGCGCGCCGTTCGCCAGGCGCCCACGGCGCCCTGCGGATCCGGCGGCTCGCCGCGCGGAAAGACCGGCGGCGGGCGGATCGGCGGGCGCGCCGATTCCGGCTGAGCCGGGCCCGCGCCTACGCCGCAGCGCGGGTGGCCTCGAACGCCTTGGCCGCGGGTGGCTTGCCCTCGAGCTTGAACTCGGCGCCGCTCGCACTGATGGTGAGGACGTTCCACTTGCTCCGGACGACGTCGGCATGATTGATCGGGGTCGCGCTGAGCGGGCCCTTGAACTCCTTGACCGCGCCCGCGTCATCGAGACCGAGCGTGAGCAGGCGGTCGGTCGTGAGGGCGAGGCCAGAACCACGCTTGATGACGAGACCGACCGCAGCAAGCCATAGGCTCAGCCTAGGCTGGAAGACATACGCGACACCATCACCAGCCCGTCGTAAGAAATAGCAAAAGCCCCGCTTATTACGGGGCCTTCGTAGCGCGCCCGGAGAGATTCGAACTCCCGACCTTCGGTTCCGTAGTCCGAATCGACGCTTGCGGGCCTTTACGGCTGTTCAGCGTTTGTCCTGCTAATCGCCGGTTTCGTCGGATGGGGGCGGGTCGGCGATTGCGGCGATTTTCCGACCGCTGTTTGTCGTGGTGTTTGTCGTGAGCGGCGAGAGGGGTTCCCCGAGATCCCCGTCGAGCAGATGGACATAAGTATCGAGGGTGAAGCTGGGAGAGTGATGCCCGAGCCAGCGCTGCACCTGTACGACGTTGCGGCCCTCGGCGAACAGCCGCGACGCGACCGTGTGGCGGAACGTGTGGAAGCCTGCCCACTCGACGCCGGCCGCGGCGCATGCCGGTGCCAGCACTCGGTCGGCGACGTTGTCCGGGTCGAGGATCGTCCCGACCGTCGAGCGGAACGTCAGCTCGCGCTCGTCGCGGCCGGCGACGTGTGCGGCAAGCCGGCGTGCGAGCGGCAGGTCGAGTGGCAGATCGCGGCGGGCATGCCGTGACTTCAGCGGGCCGACGACCAGCCCGGCCCCGCGCTGCCGACGCACCCGCTGGCGCACCCTGACGTGGGGGTTCTCCCCGGCCAGCGCTAGATGCCGGACCTCGAGCGCGAGCAGCTCCGAGCGGCGAACGCCGGTGGCGGCGAGCAGTTCGAGCATCAGCCGGTGGTCGGCATGCGCGAGGGAGACGACGAGCTCCATCGCGGTGCCCGGGAACGGTCGCGGGCGATCCTCGTCCTCCTCGATTCGCGGTCGGTGGGGCAGCGTCGCGTCGGTGCAGGGATTGTGTGGAATCAGCCCATGGCGCCGCGCGGTCGCAAGACAGGACGACAGCGGTCCGAGCGCGTTGCGTATCGAGCGGTCCGTGAGCGTGCCGCCGCGCCGGCTCGGCTGCTTGACGAGCCAGCCGATGAAGCCATCGATCTGTTTGGGGCCGATGTCGGTCAGCCGCGTCGGATCGGGGAAGTGGCTGAGCGCGTAGCGCTCCAGCAGCCGTCGGGACTCGTCGCGCGTCTCCTGGCGAAAGCCGTGCCGGCCGGTGCCCTGGTAGGTCTCGACCCACTCGCGCGCGTACTCGTGCAGGGTCGGCTCGGCCTGCTCGCGCTGCTGGCGCTCACGATCACACTCCGGACATTCGTCGTCGGGTCTGTCGCGGTGAAGGCCGATCGCGTGAGCCTTGGCGAGAGCCACCCGCCGCGCCGCGAGCCGCTTGCCTTCGATCGCCTCCGCTCTGGTGCGGAACGTCTCGCGCTGCTGCCCGGCGTCGGCGCCGCGGTAGATGATCACGTACGGGCAGCCACAGCGGTCGCCGCGCGTGCAGCCCTTGGCATGCCGGCGGTAGATGCCGGGCAGGCCGGGCACTTTCACAAGTGCACTGTCGCCGCTTTTCGTACTGACGGTCTTTGGCATCGTGGAGTCCGTTGTTCTCTCGTCGCACGCCCGGAGCTGTGGCCTGCGCAGCTACGTCTTACCAGCTTGCATCGGGCTGCTGCCTGCTGAGACCTGCTGGCCTGGTGACACCGCCGAGCGCTCTGGCCGCTCGGCGGCGGCAACCTCGGCGTGAGCCGGTTGGGACAGCTTCGACTTGCGTTACGGCCGCTTTCCGCCGCCATTTTGCAGCCACGCGTCGAGTTCCGATCGGCGGGCGACCAGCGCGGAGCCGTCGCGCTGGACGGGAATCCGCCTCGCGGACGCGAGCGCGTAGACCCGGCTGCGCGGACTGCCGATGTGGGCGGCGATCTCGTCCGCGCCGCGAAGCCAGCCCTCGCCGGAGGCCGGTGGAACGAGGCGCTCCACGAGCAGCGGGGCGAGCTTGTCAGCGAGGCGGGCGAGCGCGCTGTCGTCGCCTTCCGTCAGCTCGTTGAGCAACGCGTCCAGGATCGCGCTCACTGGTCAACCTCCGGCCCGGAGTAGGTTCGGGATGTTCGCTGCTCTGGCGTCGTGCTCGGACCATCCCGCGGCGACGAGCGACGCGATCAGCTCCCCGACGAGCTCGCCGACCTCGGCTGCGAGCTGGCGCCGACGCTCCGCGGCGTTCTGGTAGGCGATCAACGCGTGGTGGATGGTCCGGTGCGCGCGCTGGGCCTCCCGCAGCGGATCGCGTGCATCGAGGGTCTCTGAGCGGTTGTGCGCCGCCGCGCTCTCGATCGCGGCGGGATGCTCGCCGTAGATGGCGGCGATGCCGTCGGGATGTAGGCCCGACCACAGGCGATCGTTCGCGTCTCGCAGTCGCCGTTGCGCATCGTTCAGCTGCGTCGCGAGCTCGGCGTCGCGCGCGAACCGCCGCTCCAGCTCGGCGGCGAGCTGCCGCGCGCGCTCTGGGATCGCCCGACTCATGCCGTCTGCTCTCCTGACTTGCGCCGCTGCTGCGGCGCACTTCCTGGCCGGCGTGATCTGGCGCGAGACGGGTCTGCCGCGGTCGGGTCAGCGGTGGATTCGGCGTGATCGCTCCGCGGTGCTCCCAGCCTCTGACCGAGTCGTCGCTGTAGCGTGGCGTGCAGCAGTTGTCGTGGGAGCAGGGCGGCGGTGAACGAGCTCGGTGACAGGAGCGCGTCGAGTTGCTCCGTGCTCCAGTGCGAGTTGCGGGCGGCGAGCACCACCTCGACCAGGATCTGCTCGCACCACTCCCGGACCTGAGCCTCGATCATCGCATCGGCGCCGGGAACGCCGCGGTAGCGGGCGCGCCAGTGGGCGAGCAGGTCGGTGATCGCGCGGAAGTCGGCGTTGATCGTCAGCTCGTGGCGGGTCGGGTGGTAGCGGGCGCCCTGGTCTTCGAGGTCGCCTGGCGCCCGGGTTGCGTCTCGTGCTGAGATCCACGCGACGTCGGGCAGATCGATGTTCGCGGGTGAAAGCACGTCCTGGTCGGCGTAGTTCGCTGGCGCCTGGTCGCCGGCGAGGCTGTCGTTGGGGTGCCGCTGGGCGGATGCGCATGTTGGATAGACAGCCGGCTCGGTACTGGGTGCCGGACGTCTGGGCTCGGGTCGGCCGGTGGACTCGTTGGCCGGCCGAGCGGCACCCGGCTCGGCCTGCCTCTGGCTTTGCGTCCTGGTTGGGCGGTAGCGGCTCAGTCGGTAGAGCGGCAGGATCGCGCCAACGCGACTGCGGATCGCGTCTCGGCGCGGCCCGCAGTCAGTGCTGGCGGCGCGTTCCTGGAGCCGTAGGATCTCGGTCGGCATCGCTGCGGCGAACTCTTCGCCCCACCGTGCCCACGGCAATGGCTCGTGGTCGAGCAGCAACGTCGTCCGCGCGGTGTTGCACTGAAGGCGACTGGCCTCGGCCTGGGGCTCGATGTGCAGGACTACTCGCTCGTTGCCGAAGCGGATGCCGAAGTCCTGCAGGCGTCCGTACCCGCCGCGGGTCGGCGCCAGTACGTCGTAGAGCTCGTCGTCGAATACGGCGGCGGCGTGACCGGTCGACGCCCACAGAGGCGCCTCGCGGCGCCGGGTGCGGTGGTCGTCGTCGAGCACCCACCAGCGGACGATCGCGTCGCCCAGCTCCACGGTCCCTGCCGCGACGGCGTGGTGCTCGAGGTGGTGCTGCTCACCGTGGATCCGCCGCAGGGTTTGCTCGTCGCGGCCGTGGTGTTGGCGCACGAGGACCTCGACGTGCGCGGGAAAGCGCAGGAAGCGGCCGTTGAGGTAGCGCGTGATCCAATGCCGTCGGCCGTCTGTCACGGTCTGGGGCGCCTGCGTGGTGTCGTGCCGCTCGTGCTGGCCGAGCAAAACGACCTCTGTGCCGTTATCCCGGCCGCGCAGCAGCCACGTCTTCGCCGCCTCGCCCAGCGGCCGCCAATACTCGACGCGGCCGTCTGCCCACCGCTGGGGCTCGAGTCCCCAGCGCCCGTCGGGGTCGCGCTTGAAGCACACCAACGAACCTTCGCCTTGATGCCACGAGCGGTACTCGAGCCCGTGCGGGTTGCGCGAGCCGGCGGCGACCTTTGCGCCGACGCCGAAGTTGCCGCGGCTGGATTGCTCGCGCCCGCTGGCCGCCAGCTGGTTGATGTAGTGGCGGAGCTGCTCGGCGGTCATTCCGGTGCCGGTGTCGATCACCGACAGCTTCCGCACCCGGCCACCGGAGCCGTCGAACCGCTCCCGGTCCAGATCCCACACCACCCGGCCCGGGCGCTCCGCGCCGAGCGCCGCGATCGCGTCCAGCCCGTTGACGGTCAGCTCACGCAGACCCTGAAGGTCCGTGCACTCGCTCCCCAGCCGCTCCAGCAAGAACGTCGGATTCGCGACCGCGAGCTCGTGCCACCCGTCCGCGGCCGCCACCGGGCCCTCCGCAGCGCCGGCCAGTTCAGCGAGCTTCTCTCGCATCCCGCCAGGCAGGTACCGGTTGCGGCGGCGGAAGCCTCCACGCCAACGCGCGTCATTCGTCCGCAAACGCGTCCGCGCGCGCTGCGGCCCACGACCCGTACAGGTCGATCACGGTCGCCGGAGCCGGCCACGCCCCCGCGCTCAGGCGCGCGACTGCCTCGCCGCCGCGTTCGCGCGCGTGCGTGCGCGACCAATCGTAGGAGGACGGCGCCGCGCCGTACAGCGACCGCCAGCGCCGCATCGCCTGACGCACGGCCTCGCGCGTCAGCGCCCTGGCGGCGGCGCCCGGATGGCAGCCCTTGCAATACGCGTAGGCGTCACCTTTGCCGTTGCGCGCCTGCGTTGGGGCGCCGCATCCCCGGCACACCCCCTGATAGCGCGCCTTCACGGCGCGCGCCTTCTCCCCGGTCAGGTCTAATGCCTGTAAAGGGCGTAACGTCCCCGCCAACCGAGAGGAGCCCACCGTGACCAGCAAGCCCCGCGCCGTGGCCGTCGTCCGTGTCAGCGCCCAGGGCGAGCGCGCAGACGAGCACTTCCACTCTCCCGAGGTGCAGCTCGACAGCGCCAAGCGCTGGGCGCGCAAGCGCCGCGAGCGGTTCGTCGCGCACTTCGGCGAGATCGACGTCTCGGGCAAGCGCCCGCTCGTCAAGCGCCCCGGCCTGCTCAAGGCCGTCGAGATGGTCGAGGCCGGTCAGGCCGACCACATCGTCGTCGCCTACTTCGACCGGCTCGTGCGCTCTTTGAAGGTGCAGCTCGAGGTGATCGAGCGGGTCGAGAAGGCCGGTGGCGAGATCTTCGCGCTGGACCACGGCAAACTGACCAACGGGACCGCCGCCACGCGGCTGTCGACGAACATGATGGGCGCGGTGTTCCAGTACTTCGCCGAGGTGACCGGCGAGAAGGTGACGGCCGCGCAGGCGCGCGCGGTGGCGCGCGGGGTGCTGCCGAACTCGCGGATCGTGCCCGGGTACACGCGCGGCCAGGACGGTGTGCTGGTCCTCGTGCCCGAGCTGGCGCCGGTCGTGCGCGAAGTATTCCAGCGCCGCGACCGGGGCGCCACGATCGTCGAGCTGCAGGCGTTCCTGCTCGAGCGCGGGATCGAGCGGTCGGTCGCAGGTGTGGCGTCGATGCTGCGCTCGCGGATGTACCTCGGCGAGATCCACTTCGGCGAGCTGCACAACACGCACGCTCACGAGCCGATCATCACCGATCGCGGCCTTGTTTGAGCGCGTGCAGCGGCGGACGGTCTCGCGCGGGCGCCAAGCCAAGTCAGACCGGCTGCTGGCCCGCCTGGGAGTGCTTCGCTGCGGGACGTGCGGATCGCGGATGGTGATCAACACCGACAGCGGCAACTACCGCTGCGGCGACACGAGCGCGAACCGGTGCCGGCGGCGAGCGGCGGTCAAGGCCGACCGCGTCGAGGAGATGGTGCTCGACGCCCTCCGGGCGCATTCGGCCACGGCCGACGCGCGCCGGCGCGGCTCGCGCAGGCAGCAGATCCGCGCGGCGGACGAGGCGATCGAACGCGCCAACGCGGATCTCGATGACACGATCCGCCAACTCGGCGAGCTTGGCTTATTAGGCCGGCCCGCGAGCCAGCAGACCCTGGAGAAAATGACCACCGCGCTCGATGACGCGCACAGCGCCCGGGCCCGACTCGGCGATGCGAGCGAAAGCAATGTCATCGGTCCTGACGAGATCGACAAACTCCGCGACCCCGCGAAACGGCTAGCGGCTTGGCGCCGGCTGATCACCGACACCGTCGAGTCAGTCACAGTCGCGCCGGCGATGACGGCGGACGGGCGCCCCAATCGCCTCTGGAACCCTGACCGGATCGACATCAGGTTCCGCGGCCAGCATCCATAGGCAAGCCGCCAGCAGTCTTCTCGCGCTTCCGTCGACACCCCGGCTGTACGACTCGCACACTCTGCCGACCGTCGCCGAGTCCGCCGTCGTCGTGGGGCACACTTCCCCAGCCGCGAGAAGCAACGAAGCAGGACCGGCGTCGCCGGCGTTGTGAGACTCGTCCCTCCCGCAGCGACGTTCGGGTCGCTGCGGGCGGCTGCTCCGCCGCGCGAGTGACAGTTAGGTGCGCTTTGCAAGTCACCGCGGATCGGGCTCCCAGCAAGCACATCCGCGGCTCCTGCAACCGCGGCAAAGCAGGCCTACCGTCTGATCCCGCCAGAGGTCGCGACCATCGACGACGACGCGGTTGCGAGATTGACTGTGATTGAACGAGGGTTGGCCTGGCGTCTCCAGCAGGAGGTCGGCCCTCCGGATCGAAAGCTTTGGGTCAGGCACGCGCGGTAGCAGCCGCGCGGCCGGGCTAGCGAAATACGGAGGACCGACCTCGGCTCACGTTACGCGGTGGGCCGGGCTGATCCTGCTCGTCTTCCTCGGAAGGAGGGGAGTTGTTGTGCTGCACGTTGGGTTGGATCTGAGCCGCCGGCGGGTCGACGTGTGCTTGATCTCGAGCGAGGGAGAGCTAGTCGAGCACTTCCGCGCGCCCTCGGACCGCGATGGCCTCTACGGCCTGAGCCGGCGGGTGGCGGTATACGACGAGCCGGTACGCGGCGTGGTGGAGTCGATGAACGGCGCGCGGTTCGTGCACGACGAGCTGATCAATTACGGGTGGGAGGTGCTGGTCGCCGACGCGCAGCGGGTCAAGGGGCTGGCGCCGTTGGCGTGCAAGACCGACAAGTCGGCATGGACCGCGGCCCACCGCGGGGCGATGAAATGCTTGGTTTGACGCGCCGGGCGCGGTCGCCGTGTCGATAGTGGAGGCAGTTGAGCCCGTGACAAGTCTGGTGCTGGGCCGCGGGACCTCGGATTGTCGCTGCGAGCACGAACCCCAGATTCGGTTCTCACCAAGGTCCCTCCCCGGCGGGTCGGTAATCGTCAACCGCCGGAAGGAGGCAGCAGTGCAGCAGATCTATGACCGGGTGGCCGGTCTGGATGTCCATCGCGACAATGTGGTGGCTTGTTTCCGCAGGCTCGGCCCACGCGGCGGGGTGGTGTTCGAGAAGGAGCGGTTCGCGACCACGACGATCAGGCTCCGGGAGCTCGCGGCGTGGCTGGCCGAGCGGGAGGTGCAGCTGGTGGCGATGGAGGCCACCGGCGTGTACTGGAAGCCGGTCTACTACGCGCTTGAGTCGAGGTTCACGGTGTGGCTGTGCAACGCTCGAAACGTCAAGAAGGTCCCCGGGCGGAAGACCGATATGACCGATGCGGAGTGGCTAGCTGATGTCGCGGCGCATGGGATGATCCGCCCGAGCTTCGTGCCGCCGCCGCCGATCCGGGAGCTGCGGGAGCTGACCCGGTATCGCAAGACCCAGAGTGACGCGCGCGCCGCGGAGATCCAGCGGCTTGAGAAGGTGCTGCAGGATGCCGGGATCAAGCTCACGTCGGTCGCCTCGAGGGTCCTGACGCAGTCCGGGCGGGCGATGATCGAGGCGCTGATCGCGGGCGAACGTGACGGCGCGAAGCTCGCCGAGCTAGCGATGGGCAAGATGCGCCCGAAGGTCCCTGCGCTGACGGAGGCACTGACCGGCCACTTCGGCTCCCACCACGCCGTCGCCTGTCGTCGGATCCTCGGCCACCTCGACTTCCTGGGCGAGTCGATCGCGGCGCTGAGCGAGCAGATCGATCAGCGCACGGCCACGTTCGCGCCGGTCTACGCATCGCTGTTGCCGGTGCCGGGGTTCGATCGGCTGTCGATAGACGTGATCATCGCCGAGACTGGCGCCGACATGTCCCGATTCCCGAGCCCTGGCGATCTGGCCTCCTGGGTAGGTGTGTGTCCCGGCTCCCACGAATCGGCGGGCAAACGCCGCCGGGTTGGGACCACCAAGGGCAACCCGTGGCTACGGCGCGCGCTGATCGAGTCCGCCCGAGCCGCTGCCCGGACCAAGGGAAGCTACTTCGGCGCCCAATACCGTCAGATCGCCCGTCGCCGCGGCCCGAACAAGGCAGCCATGGCAGTCGCCCACTCGCTGATCGAGCTGGTATGGCACCTACTCAGCACGGGTGAGGTGTACAAGGACCTCGGCGAGGACTACTTCACCGCCCGCCAAGACCCCGAGCGGCGAGCACGCCGTCTCGTCGCTCAACTCCAAGAGCTCGGCTTCACAGTCACCCTCGAGGCAGCCCCGGCCGCCACCGCATAAACGTTACAAACGCCCTGCTGTTCCAAACTTGGCCTCGCGCCGAGCGGCTTTCGCGTGCCCGTACTTCCCCAACCGCTCTCGCAGCCCGACGGGGCATTTCACCCCAGATCGACGCGCGCGTGCTCGCGGAGCTGTCGTTCCGCGATCTGGTACCGGCAATCTGGCTGCCGACGCCCGAGCTCCGCCAAGAGCGTGAGCGCTCCAGGTGGCGGCTGCACCTGGTCAAGCACCGTTCGATCCTCAAGAACCGCGTGCACGCGTCGCTGATCGCGTTCGGCCATCAGGTCCCGATGGCCGACCTGTTCGGCGCCGGCGGCCGCCGGCTGCTCGCCGAGCTGGATTTCCCTGAGCCGTGGCTCGGCCACGTCCGGGCGAGCGTTGAACTGATCGACGATCTCGACCGGCGGATCGGCGAGATCGAACGCTGGCTGCAGCGCTCAGGCGCCGATCACCGCTACATCCCGTTGTTGATGAGCGCCCCGGGGATCGGCTGGGTCACCGGCTTCACGATCGCGGCCGAGATCGGCGATATCAGCCGCTTCTCCTCGCCGGTCAAGCTGACCGGGTACACCGGCCTGTGCCCCAGGGTGAGCCAGTCCGGCGAGGTCGACCGCCGCGGCCCGATCTCCAAGCACGGCCCCAGATACTTACGCTGGGGGCTGATGGAGGCGGCGATCCACGCCTCCTCGCATCCGCTCTACAAGGAGCGCTACCAGCGCACCAAGCGCCGCCTGGGTCGCCAGCGCGGCGCGAAGGTCGCCCAGATCGAGCTCGCTCGCAAGCTGTCTGAGGCGATCTGGTACATGCTGACCCGCAACGAGCCGTTCAAGCCCTTCGCTCCGGCAGGCGCCATTTCTCGCCTGACTGCCTGACAGTCCTTTTTTGACATGCGCCGCCGGAGCGAGCCCCGATAACACCTGGTCCTCGAAGTTCGATGAAGCGATAGAGACATGGGCACTGCTCCACACCATCACCAACCCACCCGCGCTCCGTGACAGCGTCGTGCCAGGTTCGCGCTGTCGTGTCAAGCGCCATCAGCCTTTGCTGTTCACTTCAGTGCTCTTGCTGAGGCGCTTGACACGGCCAGCGTTCACCCGGCACCTAACAGTGAGGATGTCAGCGATCTGACATCGAACAGGCGAGGGACTTGACACCGGACCCTCGTTCATAGAGGCGAGATGCGCGTCTCTTGAGGTTGCCCGGATCGTCGTGGAACTTCGGTGACGGTCCTCACGGGGTGATGGTCAGACGGTAACGGGCTGGCGGGTCTCCTGTTGGTCGCGGTTGTTGTTGGCAACGAGGAGGGCGTGTCGCTCGATCGCGATCACGAGCTTGGCGAGGTCGCGGTAGCCGATGATTCGGCGGAACTGCTGCTCGGCGACGAGCATCCCGGCGGCGGTCCAGCGTTTGCGCATGTCACCTTGCTGCCAGCGCTTCACGTTGCGTTGCGTGTAGCGGACGATCTCGATCATTGACTCGCACGGGTTCGTCGAGGACAGCGTCTTGGCGAGTTGCCCGTCGATCCCGAGCCGCATCAGCGTCAGCGTGTCCTCCATCCCCTCCCGCAGCGACGCCGCGGCGTCGGGCCACGTTCGGTCGAGCTCTGAGGCGAGCAGCTCGAGCCGTTCGCGAGCGAGGTGATGGTCGCTCAGCGCCCACGCGCCGCGGATCCGAACGAGGATCTGCGGCCGGTCGCGTTCGGGGAGCAGGTCGGTGACATTGCGCTCCTTGTGGCGGTGACAGCGGTGAACCAGCGCGTGCTGGCCGAACACGTCCTTGATCGCCTTGCGCAGCGCTTTGCCGCCGTCGATCACGAACAGGATCGCCTGCTCGGGATCGAGGCCGCGGTCGACGAGGTCAGCGAGGAGCATCGAGACGAGCGTCGCGTTCTCGGTGCTGCCTTCCCAGAGCCCGAGCGGGATCTTCACGCCGTCGGTCGAGATCCCGAGCGCGACGACGTGCGTGCGGTCGGCGATCTCCAACCCGTCGAGCATCATCACCGCCAGGCGCATGTCGTCCAGCCGGCGGCTCATCAGCTCGCCGAGCGCGGTGCGAGTCCGCTCAATGAACAGCTCCGACACCGTCGACTTGCCCGTCGAGCTCGCTGCCTGCTCGACGTCCTCGCCGACCGGCTCGCCCACGACCGCGTACTTGCGGGTCGAGACGCCGGCGAGCATCCGGTCCATCACCGCTCTGGTCAACGGGTCGCGGTCGGCGAAGTACTCATAGCTCGAGACCGGCAGCTCGTGCTCGTCATCGGCCGTGCGGATCCGCGGGCGATTGACCGGGACGCGCCGGCCGCCGAGCGTCATCGACCCATCCTCGTGGCCGTGACGCTTCGCCGTCCGGTCACGGTTGTGCTTGCCCTTTGGGCCGACGACCTCCTCGACCTCGCGCTCCATCAGCTGATGCACGACGCCGAGACCGAGACCAACGCTCAGCGCAAGCAGTCCCTCCCTCGCTGCCCCAACCAGCTCACCGAGCGCCTCCTGAATCTCCGCAGGCAGCGGCAACTCCGACGCCTCCGAGGTCGCGACGACCTGCGGGCTGGATACCTTCTTCATGGCGGTCCTCCTGTCCCTGACGGACTTGGTTTGGCGACCACGAACGCTCCCAACCGGAGCGGACGGGCCGGGAGGACCGCCTCAAACTTCTACGAACTTCCGGACAACCTCCGTCTCTTGCGATTCGGGGCGAGAGACCTCAGGATGGGCGAAAGCGGGGCCGCGGCTCGGTCCGCCGCAAGCCGTGGCGCGTACACATCGCAGAGGAAAAGCAGGTATTCCGGCCGGCGGTCACGACTACGAACAGCCCGACGGCGCTGTAATGCGCGAGATTGGCGACGACCCGGGGAGTCGGTCTGGTACCGCCCGATATGGTAAGCGTGCGGCCGGCCCGGCGACGTCGAAGTCGTGACTGCTTGGCTCCGGCGAAGCGAATGCGTCCGCCGCGTCGCACAACGGTGGGTATCCGGAGCAACCTGGCGCTTCGGCTAGCGCTGGACTCGATCAGGCCAGCGCGAACGGCAGCGGTGATCACGTTGGCGGCGTGCGCGCTGTCCGCGCCGAACAGGTCTCGGGCTCCAGCGGCCTCGAAGTCCCCTCCGCTACCCCGATAGCGGGAAGTTCGGCGCCCGCAATGTCAGCGGCGAGCGCCTGCTTCTCATCCGGCCCGGGGCGATGCTCGACTACTGGGGCGGAGTCGGCTAGGAGCGGTTGAGGATGGTGACGGTTCCGTTGTCGGCGTCGACGCGGACCAGGTCTCCGGTCGCGATTCGCTTTGTTGCTGACCCGGTGCCAAGGACGGCGGGCAGGCCGTATTCGCGGGCGATGATCGCGGCGTGGCACATGACCCCGCCGGCGTCCGTGACAGCTGCCGCGATTCTCCCGAAGATGGGTGTCCAGCTCGCCTGGGTGAACGGCGCGACGAGCACCTCGCCGTCCTTGACGTCGGCGAGTTGCTCGACGTCGAGGATCACTCGGGCTGTTCCCTCGACGAGACCGGAAGAGACGGCGATCCCGTCCAGGCTCCCTCCGTCAGTAGTTGCGGCTGAGTGAAGCCAGTCCTGGACTCGCTCGGTCGTGATCCCCCAGTGCATGATCGTGGCGGGCTCGGTGATGGCTTCTGGCGCCTGGCCCAGGGCGGGGGGTGGAGCCCAGCGGCGCAGCGCGTCATAGATCGTCTTGCGCCGTTCGACGATGCGCGGCCAATAGGCCGGGCCTCTGGGGACCCCTTCGCCGCCTGAGCTCCAGTGGAGCCTGAGCTCCTCCAGCGCCGAGCGCACCTCGTCGTGACGCAGGAGGAACACGTCCTCCGGATCAGCGAGGAAGCGATGATCTGACAGCAGCGCGCCGAACTCCCGGACCTTGTTCCACAGCACCGTGTGCGACCAATGATCAACGTAGAAGTTGTGATCCTCGATGTGCGGAAAGACGGTCCGGGCGAGCGCCAGCTGCCTGTCGAACGCGTGGCGTTCCTGCTCTGTCAGCAGCGCGCGGTACTCCCCCGTGACCTGATCGCGCTGCGCGACTATTGCGTCCCGGGGACGGCGAATGTCCTCGCCAGCTTCGAGGCGTGCTACGTACGAACCGATCATCGCGATCGGGAGTGTGGGGTCATCGATCCACGAGCGGTGATGGTGATAGAGGCCGTTGCCGTATGAGAAGCAAAACCAGGGGTCCTTGGCGTCCCCGTAAGCGGTCAGCCATCGCTCACCGGTCGCGGTACCCGCGAGCACGGTCGTCAGCGCCGTCTCGTCGTGGGCGCTCCGGACCTCAGTGCCGACCCCGAGTTCGATAGCGCGTACGGCAAGGCGCTTGAGCTCATCATCGGGCCTTAGCGCCACGACGTCGATGCCGGCGACCATCTTCGCGATCGTCATCTCCGAGATATCGGGGAACGCCTCGTGGCACAGCTCGTACAGCGCCAGGTAGGCGCCGTAGCCCAGGTTCATCAGCTCGAAGTGATACTGCGTAACGAGGTCAAAGCTCTCGAGCAGACGGTCGTAGGCACCCAGCAGAAGATGGCTCGATGCCACACCACCGCCGCCGGTTACCAGCGCCTCGTCCTCAACGTCCGGCAGTGCCGGGACTTCCAGCGCCTCCACTGCTCGGATTTCAGCCTGCACCTTCTCCCGCCACTGCCGGTCGAGCTCGTCCCAGTGCTCGTAGTAGTAGCCGCCCCGCACCGCAAACACCTCGGCACGCGCAGCGATTGTCGTTTCGTTGCTGATCGAGTTTGGGCTCAGGTACACGTAACCGCCCAGAATCCGTTGCTCGCAACCGAGCGAGGTCGGGACGACGAAGCGGCGCGCGCTGGTCTGAGAGAAATTGACCGCAATGCAATCCGCAAGCACCACGTCGAACGGGTAATAGGGCTCGGCGTAGTGGACGGAGTCCTGGAACCAGAAGCGGCTCTCGTCGAACTCGCGCCGTTCCTCGACGAACAGCGCGTGAGGTGGGTAGAACTCCTCCCACCCCTCGCACTCCGGCGGGACCATCACTTCCAGCGGTCTCGGGAATCCTGCGCCGGGCCCCGGACCCGCACGCTCTTCCGCGATGCTCATCGGTCCCTCTCCTTCCCCGAGGCGAGGCCGCCTCGTGTCACGCACATCATGATCGCTTCGCCGGGGCCCGCGCTAGGTCACTCACTTGCCGGTGCCGAACGCTGCCCGCATTTGGGCTGGGGTCAACGCGACGATGCCGAGCACATATTGCCGCTGCTGTGGCGTGAGCTTGGACAGCACCGACTGTTCCGTCGGCGTGCCGCTGTGCGCGGTCGGGGTTCCTGACCCCACCGCGTACGTCGCGATCGCCCAAGCGACTACGCCGATCGCCGCAACGATCGCCGCAACGATCATCAGCTGATGGGAGCGTCCACGACGGGCGGCCTGAGAAATGGAAGTAGTGACAGACATGTCATCTCTCCTGTGGTATGAGGGAACGAGTAGCGCTGGGACGATGCGGTCGAACGGCAAGCCCGCTCTGCGGTTGGCCTCTGCCACCGCCGCCTCCGAGGGTCCTTCGAACTCGCAGAAGCACGCCTCGTCCTCGAGCACGATGGTCGAGCCGAGGTAGCGCACCTCCGAGCCCTCGCCCTGCAGCTCCTCGATCGCCGGCTCAAGCCTGGAGAGCCCGGGCATGAGATCGGCGCGGGTGAGGCCTGGGAGGTAGCGCTCGACGACATAAACCATGCCGGCGAAGCTACGGCTCAGGGTGTAGCGCCCGAAACCGGAAAAGCCCTAGCTTTGGGGCGTCCCCTCCATCGATTTGGCTGCTGCCCCGAGGCGGGACCCTAACCCCGCCCGCGAGCGGATCCCCAGCTTGCGGTAGACGTGCGAGAGATGTGCCTCCACCGTGCTCACGCCCATGAACAGCTCGGAGGCGATTTCCTTGTTCGACCGGCCCGCGACCGCCAGCTCCGCCACCCTGACCTCGGTCTCGGTGAGGTCATCACCGCCTGCTCGCCTGCCGCTGATCCGCCGAAGCTCCGCACGCGCCCTTTCCGTCCATGCGGGCGCGCCAACCCGTTCGAATAGGCCTGTCGCGTCCTGGAGCGCCTCGCGCGCAGCCTTCTTCTGCAACGCCTGCCTGCGCAGCGTGCCGAGGCTCAGCAGCGTGCGCCCTAATTCGAGGGGGTAGGCGCCGGCCGATCTCTGCGACACAGCCTGCTCGAGCGTCGTGAGACCGACATCGAGATCGCCCTCGGCGGCCGCGAGCAGGCCGCGGCAGCGGCTCACGCCGGCCAGTGCCAGTGGGCTGGCGAGCCGTCTCGAATCGCGTTCCCAGCCGTCGAGGCCGGCGTGGGCCAGCTCTAGGTCGCCTGCCGCGATGATCGTCTCGATCGCGTCAGGCCATACCGGCCAGGTTGGGTCCTTCATGCCGGCGGCGAGCAGCCGGCCGGGCAGGCCGCGCAGGTAGCCAGCAGCTCCCGCGACGTTGTCGTGCATCAGCTCGATGCGCCCGAGCACGCCCGTCGCCGCGATCGCCGCGAACTCGGTCGAGGTCGCCTCGCAGTGGGCGAGCCCTTCCTCGGCCGACGCGCGCGCCTCCCGCACGAGACCGAGGTCAGCCTCGACCAATGCTTTCATGCGCCCTATCCACAAACGTCCATGCGGATTCTCGATCTCCTCGCCGAGCTCGTACGCCGACGTGGCGTGCTCCAGCGCTCGCGGCAGGCGGCCCGCCAACCACTCGAGCATGCACAACGACCACAGGAACATCGCCCGCGTGAGGTCATCGCCGCGCGCGACCGCGTCCGCCACGAGTTGCTCGAGCATCTCGCGAGACGGGCCCGTTTCCCCGTAACGCATCAGCAACCGCGCGAGCTCGCAGCGCGGGCTTGCCCAATACTCGAGCCTGAGGCCGTATCGGGTCTCGATCTCCGCGCCGCGTTCGAGCAGCCCCCGAGTGACCTCGCACGCGTACATCTCGAGCGTCCCGGCTCGCGCGATCGCCGCCGCCAACAGCCCGGGGTCGCCGGCTCGCTCAGCACTATCGAGCGCGGCCCGAGCGTCGGCGAGCCCGGCGGACACATCTCCGTCCCACAGCTGAAACCCTGCGCGGTAGTTAAGGAGTCGTGCCGATCGGACATCGTCTTCCGCTGCCGCAACGAGCGCTTGGTCGAATAGGTCCCCCCTCATCCGGCGGTCGCCGGACAGCGTCCGAAGCAGCTCGAGCAGGACATCAGCGCGCTCGACGCCGGATGGGACCTGCGGCAGAAGCTCCTGGAGCATCGCAGCCGCTCCATTCAGGTCGCCGGCGAGCCGGTGGTAGTGCGCGGCGGCCAGGATACGCCGCCGAAACGCGGGTGGCTCGTCTGGCGTCAGTCCCGCGGCCAGCTCACACAGCTCAGCGGCGGCTGCCGTCGCGTCCCGCGCCGCAGCGTGCTCCGCCGCACGGTCGAGCTCCGCGGCCACCGGAGCGTCCGGTCCATCCACCGCAAGCGCCAAATGACGGGCGCGCTCCTCCAGGTCCACGACCTCGACCGCCAAGGCCGCGTGCAGCTCGCGGCGCTTCCACACCGGCGCACGCTCATAACAGATCGACCCGAGCAGAGGGTGTGTGAACCGAATCCGAGACTCGTCGAGCTCGACGATCTCATTCGCGACCGCAGCTGAGATCGCGGCGCGGACACGCGCGGTGTCGTCGCTTGCCGCGGTCACCAACTCGACCGTCGGCCTGGCGAGCGCGGCAACCGCCAGCAGAACGTCCGACGCGTCCTCCGGAAGCTTCGCAAGCCGCGCCCCGACCGCCTCTCTGAGGCTCGTGGGAATCCGCAAGCGCCGTCCCGCTGCAGGCTTGTCCTGCAGCCGGACCAACTCGCGCCCCAGCTCCAGCGCGAAGAACGGGTTCCCGCCGGATGCCTGCTGCACCCGACCGAGCTCCGACCGGGTCAAATGGAGATCGAGACGCTCGCCGAGCAGATGACGAAGCGCTGCCACGCTCAGAGGGCCAAGCTCCAACTCCCTAAGCCGCCGCTCAGACACCGAATCCCGCAGTCCAAGCGGGAGCGAGCCACCGTGGGCACCGCGAACGGTTGCGAGCACCCCGAGCCGCTCGCCGCGCAAGCGCCTGAACGCAACCTGAAGCACACCGGCTGAGGCCGGATCGAGCCATTGCACGTCATCCATCGCGACGAGCACCGGACCGCCCCTCGACACCACCTCCAGCACGTCGCGGACAGCCAGCCCAACCGCATGAGCATCCAGCGCCTCGTCGCCGGGCTCGGTCAAAAGCAACGCAACCTCAAGCGCCCGGCGTCGCGGCACCGCCAGCGACGGCGCCGCCTCATCCAGCACCTCACCGAGTAGATCCGACAGTCCCGCGTACGACAGGGACGCTTCCGCCTCCACACCACGGCAAGTCAGCACCCGTCCAATACGCGCGCGGGCCTCTTCGACGCCCGCCTTCCACAAGCTCGTCTTACCGATTCCCGCCACACCCGAGAGCACGAGCCCGACTGGCCCGTCGATCACCTCACCGAGAAACGCTCGCAGCTCGCCGAGCTCCGCATCACGACCTACAAGCGTCGTCGCATTCATGCCGCGATTCTGACGCCGCAACCAGCACACCGCCAGAGCACCGTGCGCGCTCCGGGTCGCGACTCGCAGGCGATACCGACCGGCAAAGCGGTCCGAAACGCGTGGTCGGCTCGGGGCCGGACCCCCGGTGCGCCTCGCAAACGGAGCGCTGAGCGGAACCCGGCCGTCATCGGTGGATGAGTCAGATTCGGGACGAGCGCCTGTGCTCCCGAACTTGCAGCGAAGCGGCCACGCGCCCGACGTGATCGCTTGCGGCGGTGCGACGCGAGGTCGCACGTAGTGATTGAACGCACGATTGGAGGATCGACCGATGTGATGTTTGGTGGAAGGTGTCGAACCCGCCGACCCGAGTAGCAGTAGTCCGCCGGCCCCTAGCCTCGCGGCGCGTGTCGCGACCGTTGGAGTCGAGCCGCTCCTGTTCCCGTCTTAGGAGAGATAACGCGCCATCATGCTGTAGGCGGGTCCGCGCCCGCGGGGAAGGCTCGGCACCGGCCCTGCGGCCTCAGAGGCCGCGAGTACCCCGCGCGAGCCCGATGCAGGTCACGACCTCGCCGGCTCCGTGGGCCCTGCTCGTCGCCGCCAGCGAGGGCCAGCGGCGTCGTCCGGCAATCCGTCGCCGCGAGGACCAGTCCGGATTACGCGATGTCGCGAATGCAGGACACGAGCGACTCGCGTCGCGAGGCGGATCCGGAGACCCGCGCTGTTCGAGAGCAGGTCTCCTCGACCTTCGCCGCTCAGCCCTGCGTTGCGCGGCAAGCGCGGCCGACGCCGGGTTGGGGATTCGCACCGAGATCCTGGCTCGCGCCTTCCCCGCAACCCGCGCATAGCAGGGCGCGTGGCCCTCTTCCCTGCTCAGGACGCGAAGCAGGGAAGAGGCTCGTCCGCCCTGCTGTCGGCGGAAGCCAGGTGCGTCGCGTCGGCCTTCACGGGGTGCGCGCACCGACGGCGGCGGGATGCACGGATGTGGCGAACAGGAGGTGCGCGCCCACGTCGGATACAAGGCGCCGGAAGAGATCATCACGTTGAAGAGAATGCCGCTCACCGCCACCGGGAAGACCGACCGTGTGACGCTGAAGCAATGGGCCGCTGAGGGGAAGCTGTCGTCGGCCGGGAGCGCATAGCGCGGAGGATGTTTCGTCCACGTGGCAGACACGGGAGACGGGTGGCGTCTCCACGCTCACGCCCAGTGCCCGGCAGGCACGGCATGCGTCAACGGATCGAGCGGTCAGACGGCACGCTCAGGGCGTTCAGCGGCTCGTCGTCGAGCAAGGGAGTTCCCATGACACGGACGGCAGAGGAGGAATGGCCTCCCGGCGGTGACCGCCCAGCGCCGGCGCGGACAACGCTCGGTCGGAGTGCGATCGAGCGGCATGATGACGCGATGATTCAGGCCGAAGTGCGACAGTTGCAGCGCTTTGCGGCCCTTGGTGGTACTTCGTGGGGCGCGCTGGAGCGCACGCCACTCGGGCAGCGAGATGGCACGACGGCCGATCTGAGCTGCCTTCTGCGCCGCGGTCACGAACGCATCGGTCTCGAGCGGCGCCCCGCTCGGCGGACGTGCCCGGGCCGGCCTGCCTGCGCATCCTCGGGCACCACGAGGCCGGTCTGCAGTTTCAGGAGCTCCCCGGGAGGTTCCCCTGTCAGGATCCAGGCGTCCTCGATCGGGCGGACGAACCCGCGTTCAGCGAGCTCGGCCAGCGCGGTCGACACGGTCGGGCGGCGGGCCGCAACGACGTCGGCGAGGACAGAGTGGGTGAGGCGCAACGGAACGATCGTTCCATCGCCGCGCACCCGCCCCCAGCGGTCTGCCAGCTGCCAGAACAGCATGTGCAAGCGCGTGTCCACGCGTGGTTGGTGGACGATCGCGATGTTCACGGCGAGGTTGCGCGAGCGTTCGAGCGCCCGCCCGACCAGACACCCGATCAGCTCCGGGTAGCGCGCGAACCGCTGCGCGGCAACCCCATCAAGCACCGCGACGCGGGTGGGCTGGAGCACGCGCCACCCCGTCGTGCGCGGCAGCGTCAGCGGAATGTCCTGACCCTGCCACGGCCGCAATAGGTCTCCGTCGCCGAGTAGCTCGGCGCCAAAGCGTCCGTCAACACCGACGCGACGAATGAGCAATCCTTTCAACACCAGCAGACCGATCCCGTCCGCGATCACGCTGGTCCGCTCGCTACTCCAGCGTCCGCGGGCGATCTGCATGACCCGGGCGATGCACTCGTCGACCGCCTGCTGCCTGCGCGCTGGAGGGATCGCCTCAGCCAGATCCGGATCCTCATGCAGTACGTAACACACGTCGCCATGGGAGCGCCGGGCCACTGTCACAGCGCAACTCTGTCATGACGCCAGCCTGCGCGCCACGTCAGGGTCGCGTTGCGGAGCGAGTGGCGCGCTGGCTACAAGCGTCTGATCAGCTCGACCCGTGGCGGCCCGACCAAATCGGCTCCGTCTGGTTCCGCTACACGATCCTGGGCTTCGTGTACGTGTTGACCGGGCATCGCGACTGCAGCGCGGTCGGTCACGCCGCCGACCGGATTGGGGATGCAGCCGGGGTGTGCCGCGGGCGAGCGTGCCTGCCGTCGCCAAACTTGATCCGTCGACCAACCACGTGTGGACACGCGCTTGCACATGCTGTTCTGGTAGCTGGCAGACCGCTGGGGGCGGGTGTGCGAGGCGCGCACGCTGCTGCTGGCGGGGGCCTGTGCCGAGACGCCCGTCGGTCAGCGCCAACTCGACCCGTTCGTCAGCGTGCGCCGAAGGGCTGTGGCGGTCCGATCACTGGCGTCTGGACGGGCGTGGCGGCTCCGGGAACGATCACGATCGAGTTTCCGCCCGGGTTGGCGTTGTAGACGGGCGTCGCGGGTCCGGTCTTCTTCCAGTTGTTCAGTAGCCAGAGGTTTCCGGAAGGGTCGATCCCGCCTCCGGTGACCCGGTCCAACGCGTCGCTCGTGTAACCGGTCGGTGGCGAGATCGCCCCACCGGTGCGTTTACGTGGCGGGCATGTGTTCGTGTCCGTTCCGCAGAAGCGCGAGACGCTGGTGTTCCCGTTGCCGAGACCCGGCAGGCCGAAGTTGAAGACCCAGACATTGTCGCTGCCGTCGACGGCGTCGCCCCAGGGGATCGTGATGCCGCCTCCGGTGAACCGCCTGGGGCGGCTTCCGTCCGCCGGGAACAAGACGACCGAGGGGTTGCCGGTCTGTGAGGTGTCCAGGGGTGTGACGCATGGGGTGTCCACCCGGCCCGAGCTCGAGACCCACATGTTGCCTTTGCTGTCGCCGGCGATGCCCATCGGCCAGCTCAGCAGGCCGTTCGTCGGCACCGCCCGGACGCTGCCGTTGGGCGAGACGATATAGAGCGCGTTGGCTTTGTCGCCGGTCACCCACGCCCGCCCCTTGGGGTCGATCGCGAGCCCGAACGGCTTCAGCAGTGGCTGCTGCTGCGGATAGGTTGGCTGCAGGTTCCCCATCGCTCCTTGGCCGCCGGGAAGCGGGATGTTCCGGGCGCTGCTGGGGTTGCCGTTCGGGATGAGCGTGACCGTGTCGTTGCCGCAGTTGGCGATCCAGATGTCGCCCTGCTTGTCCGACGCGGTTCCCTGCGGCCACCAGATGTCGCCATTCGTGAACCCGGCCGCGGGTGACACCGGCACGCCGCTTGGCAGGAACAGCGAGACGCTGTTATGCGTCGCCGGGATCTTCTTCGCCGGGTCCGGCGGAACGGTGCCGTCCGCACATTTCGGCGCCTCGAACCCGAAGTTGCTGTCCCAGACCCTACCCATCGGATCGAGCGCGATGCCGAACCCGGCTCCGCTGAGACCCCCGCCGAAGTAGGGCGTACGCCTGTAGGGCGCGCCCCAGGGATAGAACTTCAGCAGGCGCAGGCCCGCGCACGCGACAGCCGTCCTGCCCGTCGGCACGTAGTTGTCATTGATCCACGCGAATCCCTGTCTGTCGAAGACGATGTTGCCCGGACCGCTCATCAGATTGCTCGAGGCGTAGCGGCTGTAGAAGCCGCCCGTGAACTTGACAAACAACAGCCACGACGTCGGCGCCGTGGTCAACGCGTGACGGTACGTCGCGTTCGTCCTCGCGAGCCTGAACAGACGGCGGACGTTGTGCGAGGGATACTTCGTGATATTCGCCAGCGCCTGCAGCACGGTGCGCGGCGCACCGCCACCCGGCGGCGTGGCGCGCCTGAGCAGAGTGCTGCAAGTGGACTCAGCCGCCACGCAGCTGGCCACCAAGTTCGCCAACGAGTTGAAGGTCGCGCGCGTCGACGTTCTGCCGCCGTTCGGCGCCCTGTTCAGAACCGCGCCCAAGAACCCGGTCCGCGGATCGGCCATGTTGCCCGCCATCCGCACCGCGTTCAGGATCCCGTAGGTGTTGCCCTTGATCCTTCGACCGTGGACGAACTGGGCGAATGAGGTCCCGATCGCCACCGTCGTGCGCTCGTTGACCACGACGCGTCCACCTTGCAACGAGGTGCCGACAGCACTGGCGAGCATCGAGCGCCGCTTCTGGGCAAGGGCGTACACCACCGCGGAGCCTCGACGGCGATCGGCGGCTGTCACGCGGTACGTGACCCGAAACCGCCCGGCATCGCCGGTCACGGCCGTCCCCAGCAACCTCAGCCGCCGCCGGCCCCGCACGTAGCTCGCATAGACGGAGACCCGATATCCGCCCTGACGGGCGCCATCGCCCACGACCACGCCACGAACCGTCGCCCTCATCTGGACCCGTGCGTCCGCGCCAGCCGCGACACTCAGCAGGCACGCGGACGTCAACGCAACCGCAATCAAGCCCACTCTCCCGCGGGCGACGGCCCAGCGCACTCCCGCGCCAGGTCTCACCGCCACCCGCCGCCCCATCCGCGCCCCGAGAACCGCGAACGATGACACATACGAACACCCGACCTCGACGCGCGGACGAAACGGCCGCGAAAATAATGGCATGCCATCACCCGGACGGTCAGGGCACTCACCGCCCCGGGAACGCCTCCTCACGATGCCATGACCATACGTCTCGTCGCCCTGAACTGACATCGCACCCTCCGTCTCTCGCGAACGTCCCTCGTGTCCCCGCATAACTCCAACCCCCCGTTCGCGGCCTAGTGCGGCTACCTGGCGGGCGGTCGCGGGCCGATGAAAAATGGGAGCCCACAATGACCTGTTTTGCACTTCCGCCGAGCGACCGCGATCCGCGCCCGGTTTGGCTAGTTCTGAGTTCGGGCGACGGTTCTTGTCGAACAGGCCCCTCCGCGCAACCATCATTTCCCACGAGTAGCCGTGACATCAAACAGTTTGGTAAGGGCTCTGACAACCTCCTCGTGAGCTCCCCAGGCCTCACAGCTTTTCATTGCGACATCAGTGGGCACTGTGGGGCGCGACGAAGTACGGGGGCAAGGCGAGGCGTGTCGCGGCGCCGGATCGAACTTTCGGCGGCCGCCGCGCATCCTTGGGTCACGCACTACTGCGGACGCGATTTCCCGCCGTCGATTCGCCGGAGCAGGAACAATCCACATGAGCGAGCGCCTGCGTCGCCCGGGCCATAACCGAATGTTGTGGACGGCGTTGAGGAGAAAGGCGGCGTACGTTCCCGGTTGATTCAAGACCGACCGCCGGAAGGCGGAGAAGGAAGGCACGCCATGACGAATGTTCGCACGCTCACCATCGGGGAGGGCAACGAGGAGATCACGATCGCGCTGGACGAGCTCGCGCGGGAAGGCGCCAGGCGGATGATCGCCGCGGCGCCCCGAGCCGAGGCCGACGAGTACGTCGAGCGCTTCAGCGACGAGCGCGACGATGACGGGCACCGGCTCGTGGTCCGTAACGGCCGAGCGCAGGCGCGCAAGGTGACGATCGGGTCCGGGACGATCCCGATCAAGGCGCCGCGAGTGAACGACAAGCGCGTCGAGGAGGATGGCGAGCGGCAGAAGTTCAGCTCGAGGAGCCTGCCCGCGTACGCGCGCCGTTCGCCGAATGTCGGCGAGGTGATTCCGATCCTCTACCTCCGCGGGCTGTCGACCGGTGACTTCAAGCCGGCGCTGGAGGGCCTGCTCGGCGAGGACGCCGCCGGCCTGTCGCCGACCACGATCGCGCGCCTGTCCAAGGAGTGGGAGGAGCACCACGAACGGTTCTCAAAGCGGCACCTCGGGTTCACCCGGTACGCCTACCTGTTCATGGATGGCATCCACGTCTCGGTGCGCCTCGGCGAGGATCCGAAGGTGTGCCTGCTGATCGTCATCGGCGTCAGCGAGGACGGCGAGAAGGAGCTGCTCGCCGTCGAGGACGGCTACCGCGAGAGCACCGAGAGCTGGGCCGGCGTGTTCCGCGACATGAAGCGCCGCGGGCTCAACGAGCCCAAGCTCGTCGTCGGCGACGGCGCCTCGGCGCGTGGGCCGCGCTCCGCGACGTCTACCCCAGCGCACGCGAGCAGCGCTGCTGGTTCCACGCTTCGGGGAACGTCATCGACTGCCTGCCCAAGCGGCTGCACTCGCGCGCGAAGGGGCTGCTCTCAGAGATCATCGAAGCGCCGACCCGCCAGGACGCCAGGCTCGCGCTCAAGACCTTCCGCGAGGAGTGCGGCGCAAAGTACCCCAAGGCGCTCGCGAAGCTCGACCGCGACTGGACGCAGCTGACCGCGTTCTACGGCTACCCCGCCGAGCACTGGCGGCACCTACGGACGACGAACCCGATCGAGAGCGCCTTCGCCACCGTCCGACTCCGCACGCGGGTCACGAAGGGCGCAGCCTCAAAGACCGCCGCGCTGGCGATGGCCTACAAGCTGCTCGCCACAGCCCAGGAACGCTGGCGGCGATTCAACGGCCACCACCTCGTCGCCGACGTGCTCGACGGCGTCAAGTTCAAGGACGGCACCCGGGTCACAGACGACGACAACCACGACGACGGAATGACGGACGAGAAGGTCGCTGCCTGATCATTCTTCATTGCCAAATCCACAACATTTGACAATTGCCCGCGTCGCCCCGACCGCGAGCTGTCTGTCGATGAGCCCGTCGAACCGCGCGGTGCGCTCGACACCGTCGAGGAGGCCATCGAGCGTGCCGCGCTCCGCGATTGGGTGTGGACCGCCCTCGAGCGCCTTCCGGAGTCACAACGCATCGCCGTTATGCTGCGCCACTTCTCCTCGGCCAGCTCCTACGAGGCGATCGCCACAATCTCGCTCATGCCGCATCGCTTTTGCTCCCCGCCCCGAAGCGGTTCGTATTCGCTCATGAGAACCTCCAGGCTGGCCGGGCCGGGACGATCTGCATTAAGATCCCACCCGGCACCCGCGGGAGGCAGCTGGTCGCTCACCACCGCCATCCGGTCGTACTGAGGTTGTGGGTCGCATACACACCGGTCAATTGGCGCCCACGGCAAGTCGGCTTGCCCGGCCTTCATCTCCCACACGGCCATCGCTAAGTTGAAGTCGCCGGCGGTGCTCGGCGGCTGTCTCGGCGCAGGCGAGTCAGCAGCGGCTGCGGGTCGGCGAGTGGTGTGGGTCGACCGAGCAAGTAGTCCTGAGCAGGCGGACAGCCGTGCTTGATCAAGAACTCAAGCTGGTCGGGAGTCTCGACTCCCTCGGCGACGGTATCCATGCCCAGACTCTTGCCCAGTTCAATCATGGCGATGAACAGAGCAGTCGCGGCGGCGTCGCCGGGAACGCTGCTGAGGAAAGAGCGGTCGAGCTTGAGGCCGGCGACGGGGAGATCCTTGAGCCGACTCAGCGATCAATAGCCGATCCCAAAGTCGTCGATCACGATTCGCAGTCCCGCTTCCTTGAGCAGTGCGAGCGCGTGCAGATCCTCGTTGCTCTCGGTCAGCGCGGTTTCGGTGATCTCTGCTGTCACGCGGCTTGGGTCAAGGTTGGCATCGAGAATCGTGCTGATGCTTTTCGCGATCACGATCGGCTGCGGAGTCGGCGAGGGGAGAGGTTGAAATAGATCTCGGGCGGTGGCAGATCAGCGGGCTCCTTCTGCATCAGCTCGAGGTTGAACCACGGCGCCCGCAGCGCGACCCTCTTCGTCCCCGCCGCCGGCAGCCCCGTCAGCCGGACTGTTAGTCCTCGCGCACTGATCACGACGCGCTCGAAACAGAGAGGAGCGAGCGCTACCCCCACAGATCGATGGTGGTCCCGGCACGGCGAGATCACGCAGCGGCACCCGTGTCGGCGATGAACAGCGCCGCGATGCACGGCTGCGCCGGCGTGCGGTGGTAGACGCCGAACAGCCAGTCAGCCTCATTCGGCCCGACGGCCGGGTCCGGGGTCCAGTTGGAGTTGCCGGCCCAAGCCGGGTCGTCGGTCAACGCGGGCACCCGGATCCCGAGCGCGTCGGTGGTGAGGACGCCGCCTGGCGCTTGTCTCGCGAGGTAGCGCAGCACCGCGACCCGCGCTCCGGCTTTGTCGCACGATCAAACAGGTAACGCGAGCCGCGGTCGAAGCGGCGAGGCACCTGGTTTCGTCGTGCGACAGGCGTGTCACGTCAGACGGGCAGAGCCCCGCAACGCGCGGCAGGCAGGGCGCTCGCGGCGCGAGAGCCGGCGGCGATGCGGCAGCCGCCCGCCGAGGCGCGGATCCCGAGGAAAGCGTGGCTCGGCCGCGCCGGCTGAAGCTGCCCGCCCGGCCACCGATGCAGGGCTGGTCGGGGCGCCCACGCACGTGCTGTCGCTCGACGCCTACGGCGTCGCGCGAACGTGATGACTGCTGCGCTCAGCGAACAGCCGGCGGGCTGTAGGCGGGATTGGCGCATGGGGCGTCACCGTGAGGGGGGTGTGGTCGGTCAATCGTGATTGCGCGGGACCGAGTCTGCGAGCGGTGTCGTCGGCGGTAGCCTTGGAGAGGTGGGTTGTGTGGGTTCGCCTGCTGTCGAGCGGGTCAGGTGCGCGGAGTTGGTGGGTGCGCTGTGTTTGGCGACCGATCTTGGGATGGGGTTTCCGTTCGAGCACGGGTTGGAGTGCGCGCTTGCGAGTGTGCGGCTGGCGGAGAGGCTCGGTGTTGATCGGGCGACGGCGTCAGCGACGTATTACGCCTCGTTGCTCTCGCACGCGGGTTGCACGACGGATGCGCACGTTGCGGCGGAGGTGTTTGGGGGTTCGCTCACCGAGCATTTCAACCCGGTCATGTACGGGTCGGGTCGTCAGGTGTTCCTAGGTTTGGTGCGGGCGCTTCCTGAGCCGGGCCGGCCGGTTCCGGTGCGGGTCCTGCAGGTCGCGCGCGGGTTGCCGCGGATGGCGCGTGAGCAGCAGCCGCACCTGAGCGCGATGTGCGAGGTGGCGGGCATGCTGGCGGCAGGGGTCGGAGCTCCACCGGCGACGGTACCGACGCTCGGCTATCTGACCGATCGCTGGGACGGGCGGGGCCCGTTGCGGCGCGCGCGGGGGGAGCAGATTCCGTTGGCGATGCGGATCGTGCAGGTGGCCGCCGATGTGGTGTTCCAGCGCCAGCTCGGCGGCGAGGAGCTCGCGGTGCGCCGGGCGCGGGAGCGGGCGGGGGTGGCGTTCGATCCGGAGATCGTCGCCTGCTTCACCGACTCGCCCGGCGAGGTGCTCGGGAGCGGGGTGGGCGGTTCGGTGTGGGAGGAGACGCTTGCCGCCGAGCCTGTGCCGCAGCTCGTACTCGAGGGCGAGGCGATCGATCGCGCGCTCGCCTCGATGGGGCGCTTCGCGGACCTGATCTCGCCGTGGCTTGCCGGCCACTCCGGTGGGGTCGCCCATCTCGCGGCGGCCGCGGTCGGGCAGCACCGCGACGACGGGCAGGCGCGGACGCTGTGGCGAGCCGGGCTTGTTCATGATCTGGGGCGGGTGGCGATCGGCGCTCGCGTGTGGCAACGGCCGGGGCCGCTGAGCGCTGATGAGAGCGAGCAGGTGCGTCTGCATCCGTACCACACCGAGCGTGTGCTGTCGCGCTCGCCGTTCCTGCGGTCGTTTGCCCGGCTGGCCGGTGGGCATCATGAGCGTCTTGACGGGTCCGGGTATCACCGCGGCGCGTCCGCGAGCGAGCTGGGCCCGCTCGGACGGCTGCTCGCGGCCGCCGATGTCTATCACGCGATGCTCGAGCCGCGTCCCCATCGTCCTGCGCTGACCCCGCAGCGGGCAGCGGCTGAGTTGGCTGACGAGGCGCGCGGCGGACGGCTTGACCCCGAGGCGGTCACGGCGGTTCTGGCCGGCGCCGGTCAGCGCGCGCCCGCGCTCGAGCGTCCGGGCGGGTTGACCGACCGCGAGAGCGAGGTGCTCTGCCTGGTGGCGCGAGGCCTGCAGACCAAGCAGGTCGCTCGGGCGCTCGGGATCTCCGTGAAGACGGCCGACCATCACATCCAGGCCGCCTACCGCAAGCTCGGAGTGTCAAGTCGCGCGGCCGCAACATTGGTGGCGATGGAGCACGGGCTCCTCGCCTGGGGAGAAGTCCCCATGGTCGGGTCAGACAGGGGCGCGTAGCGTCACGGCTGTGAGAGAGAGACCGGGCGACCGGTCCACATCGACACCCAGGAGGTAGGCGATGTCCAGCTCAGCCATCGAAGACGTGCGAGCCGCGCATTACGAGATTGCGCAGGCGATCGCGCCGACGTGGGAGCGCCGGCGCGCCGAGATCGAGGAGGTCTCAGCGCCGGTCCGTGAATGGCTCGTCCGCGAGCTTGCCCCTCAGCGGGGCGACACCGTGCTCGAGCTCGCCGCTGGAGTGGGCGACACTGGGTGCGACGCGGCCGCGCTGATCGGCGCCGGTGGACGCTTGATCTCGAGCGATTTCTCCCCGGCGATGGTGGACGCCGCGCGGCGGCGCGGACGTGAGCGCGGGGTCGAGAACGCCGAGTACCAGGTCATCGACGCGGAGCGGATCGCGCTCGAGGCTGATTGCGTCGACGGTGTGATCTGCCGCTTCGCCTACATGCTGGTCGCGGACCCGGCCGGGGCGCTGGCCGAGGCCCGGCGCGTGCTGCGCCTCGGCGGGCGGCTCGTGCTCGCGGTGTGGGGCGCGCCGGAGGAGAACCCGTACTTCACCACGGTCGTCGCGGGCCTCATGCGCTGTGGTCATCGCCCGCCGCTGGACCCGCCGCCCGCCCCGGGGATCTTCGCCCTGGCCAGCCCGGAGCTGCTCACCGATCTGCTGCGCGGTGCCGGGTTCGCCGAGATTCGCACCATGGGCGTGCCGGTGCGCTTCGTGCTGCCGGACATCGAAACGTATGTGAACGTCGTGGCCGACACGGCCGGTCCGCTCGGCCTGTTCATCCAAGCTCTCCCCGAGGGGGACCGAGCGACGCTCATCACCCACCTGGAGCCGGAGCTACGTCGTTTCTCCACTGAGGAGGGCTATGCCGTTCCGGGCCTCGCGCTGTGCGCGATGGCGAGGTGACCCTGATGGATTCTGAGCGCCGCACCTCCGCGCGACCCGGACCGCCACGGTCGACCCCTGGGCGGGGATCGACTTCCACTGACAGGTACAACACAGATCGGGGGGCGAACCGATGACGACGTCGACGGGCAGCGCGAACCTCGTCGCGAGACTCGACACGCGGCTGTATGGCAACGCGATCGGCCCGGAGCACCCCGACTACGAGCGGGCGCGACGCGGGCACAACCTGTCCATCGACCGTCGCCCGGCCGTGATCGCGCGCTGCGCTGGCGCCGAGGACGTGAGCACCGCGGTCCGCTTCGCGACTGCAGAGGGGCTCGAGCTCGCGGTGCGCGGCGGCGGGCACAGCATCGCGGGCTTTTGCTCGCTCGATGGCGGTCTGGTCATCGACCTGACCTCGATGCGCTCCGTTTACGTCGACGCGGCTGCGCGGACCGTGGCCGCTGGTGGCGGCGCGACCGCCGGCGATCTGGACCGCGCGACGCACGAGTTCGGGTTAGCGACGCCGTCTGCGACGGTCTCCACCGTCGGGATGGCCGGCTTCACGCTCGGCGGCGGGATCGGGCATCTCGTCCGCGCGCACGGACTGGCGGCCGACAACCTGATCGGCGCCGAGGTGGTGCTCGCCGACGGAAGCGTGGTGCGTACCGACGCGCACTCAGAGCCCGAGCTGTTGTGGGCGCTGCGCGGTGGCGGCGGGAACTTCGGTGTGGTCACCGAGCTGCGCTGCCGGCTGCACTCCGTGCGCACCGTGACCGGCGGTCCGATGGTCTGGGCGCTCACCGACACCGCCGAGGTCCTGGACCTCTACCAGCGGTGGCTGCCCGAGCAGCCCGACGAGGTCTCCGCGTTCCTCGCCGTGATGGTCGTACCGCCCGCCGACCCGTTCCCCGAGCCGATCCGACTCCGCCCGGTCTGCGCGCTCGTGTGGTGCAACACCGCCCCGCCCGAGCAGGCCAACGCCGCGCTCGACGCATTCCGCGCCGCTGCGCCGAAACCCCTGGTGGACGCCGTCACTGAGATCCCATATCCCGCGCTTCAGACGGCGTTTGACCCCGTCGCCGCGATCGGCACCCACAACCACATCAGCGGACACTGCTACCGCAACCTGCCCGCCGACGCGGCGGTCGAATTCGTCCGCTTCGGCGAGACAACCCCGCACTGGCTCTCGTTCACGCACCTTTACCCACTCGACGGCGCCGCCGCAACTGCGGGTGACGATCACAGCGCTTGGCCATGGCGCACCGCGAAGTACGCGCAGATGTTCCTCGGCTGGCGGCGAACTCGGCGGGGCCTACTTCAACTTCGTCATGGACGAGGGCCCAGACGTCGCCCGCGCCTGTTACCGGGACAACTACGAGCGGCTCGCCGCGATCAAAGCGCTCTACGACCCGGACAACGTCTTCCACACCAACCAGAACATCCAGCCGCAGCACGCAGACGTCGATAGGCGCAACCCCGCGTAGCCACCGCGAGTGAGCGAACGGCGCGGGACGCGCTGCGCCCGCTTACGCGCGGTCTCGATCCGGGTCGGGCTCGCGCGGCGGCCCGATCGGTCGGCCCTCGTCTCGCCACGCGTTGAAGCCGCCCTCGAGGTGGGCGACGTCGTGGTAGCCGAGCTCGCGCAGCGCGCAGACGCCGAGTGCGGATCTCGACCCCGCGGCGCAGTAGAGGATCACACGCCGATCGCGGTGAAACTCGTTGAGGTGGTAGGGGCTTTGCGGGTCGGCGTAGAACTCGAGCATCCCCCGAGGCGCGAGCACCGCGCCCGGGATGATTCCGTTGGCGGTCTCGGATGGCTCGCGGATGTCGACGGCCACCGCGTCACCGCGGGCCACCTCCTCGGCGACTTCTCCGGGCCTGAGATTCTCGATCCCGGCCTTCGCCGCGGTCACCATCTCCTTCACACCGGTCATGACTACCTCCTTGGTGGGTAACTGGTCAGGACGAGGATGATCGCCGGGTGTTCCCGAAACGTTCCCGGGACCTGTTCAGCCGCGAAGGATCCGAGCGACGCGCGGGCGACTATGCTGGTCAGTGAAGGGGACCTGGTGGCTGTCTGTCTCGAGATCCCGACGATCGAAGTAGAGCTGCTTGGCCAGTTCCAAGTGAGGGTCGGGGCGCGGGAGGTGGCGGGCGACGATTGGCCGGGGCGGCGCGCCGGCGAGCTGGTTCAGCTTCTTGCGCTTGCGCCTGGGCATCGCTTGTTGCGCGATCAGGTGATCGAGGCGTTGTGGCCTCACCTCGATGTCGCCGCCGGTGGGGCGAATCTGCGCAAGGCTGCCCACTACGCGCGGCGCGCCGTGGGCGATCCCGGCGCGGTCGTGCTCCGCGGGGGTGAGGTTGCGCTGCTCCCGTCGGGCCGGGTGCAGACCGATGTCGCGCGCTTCGAGGCGGAGGCTCGGGCGGCGTTGGCTGGTGATGATGGCGAGCGCTGCGCCGCCGCGGCGGGTGTCTACGCGGGCGATCTGCTCCCGGGATCGCGGTATGAGGAGTGGACCCAAGCCGCGCGCGAGCGTTTGCGGGAGCAATACCTGCAGCTGCTGCGGCGGGCGGGCGCGTGGGAGCGACTGGTCGAAGCCGACCCAACCGACGAGCGCGCGTATCAGCAGCTGATGCGCTCCGCACTGGCAGCGGGTAGTCGTCATGCCGCGATCCACTGGTACGGGCGGCTGCGCACCGCCCTCGCGCGCGAGTTCGCGATGTTGCCCAGCCCGACCACCGAGGCGATCTACGAGGAGTGCATCGCGGGGCTGGGGCTCACCGAGCCGGCGTTCGTGGGACGTCAGGCAGAGCTCGCCCGCGCCACGGTTGTGCTCAGAGCGGAGCCGGGCGCCGACGTTGGGGCCTTGGTCGTGCGGGGTCCGGCGGGGATCGGTAAGTCGGCACTGTGCCGGCAGATCGCGTACCTGGCCAGGGCGCAGCGCTCCACCGTCATCACCGTTGCGGGCCAGGCGGACACCCCGTACGCGCCGCTAGCACGCGCCGTCGAGCAGCTCGTCCTGAGCGGTCGGACGGTGCTCGACGGGGTCGGCGCGCGAGCCCGGTCGGTGTTGGCGGAGCTCATGGCGCTGGCAACCACGGCCGAGTCCCTGGAGCGGTCTCTGTCTCGGCACGAGGTGATCGGCGCCATCCGCCGTCTGCTGCTGGCCGGTGCTAGGCGGGCCGGGGTGGTGTTGATCGTCGACGACGCGGACGTCGCCGACGAGACCACGATCGACGCGCTGCTCGAGCTCTCCGCCGCCGGCGGGACGCCGCTCGTGGTCGTGCTGTCCTACAGGCCGGAGGCGGCGCCGGTGCTCCTCCGCGAGGGCGTGGCGCGGCTCGCGCGCGCCGGCCGGGCGGTCGAGATCGACCTCGATCCCCTCGATCGCCCGGACGCGGTCGCGCTCGTCACAGCCGCTGCGCCCGGCACGCCGGATCCCGCCGTCATCGAGCGGGTCCTGGAGCTCGGAGAGGGCAACCCCTTCTTCACGCTCGAGCTGGCCCGCGCCGCCGGCGCTCACCCGCCGGTTGCGATCCCGGCCACGCTCGCGGAGGCGGTGACCTCGCGGTTCGTGGACCTGAACGAAGGCTCCGCGGCGATGCTCAAGCGCCTCGCGCTGGTCGGCGACGACCTCGATGCAACCTCGGTCATGGCGCTGACCGGCTCCTCGGAGGCCGATGCGTTCGCGCTGCTCGACGCGGCGTTACGCGCCGGAGTCCTGGTCGTCTCCGGAGCCGGGTACAAGTTCCGCCACGAGCTGGTCAGACAGGCCCTCGCCGCGCGGGTAGCGCCCCACGAAAGGATCGCGGTGCATCGCGACGCGGCCCGGCGGCTGGCGGACGCTGGTGCGCCTCCCGGTCTGATCGCTCGTCACTGGCTCGACGGTGAGCGCCCGACCGAGGCCCGCGATTGGCTCATCGCCGCAGCTCGGGAGGCGATCAGGCTTGGCGCGTTCGCGGCTGCGGTTGGCCACCTCGCGGCGGTTCTGCAGCATGAACCCGACCATGCGGACGCGCTGCGGTTGCGCGGGGAAGCGCTCGATGCGCTCGGAGACGTCGGCGCGCCTGCCGCCTATGCCGCCGCAGCGCACGTCGCCCGCCAGCCCGAAGCGCACGAGCTGCGAGCCAAGCAGGCGCTGGCGCAGCTCAAAGGGGGCGATCCTCCCGGGGCGTTAGAGACGCTGGAGGGCGTCGAACCCACCACCCTCGAAGGGCGTCTCGCCCAGGCGCTCACCCTGGCCGCCGCCGCCGCGCTCGGCTTCAGCGATCCCGAGTTGGGCGGCGCGAAGGCGGCCGAAAGCCGCCGCCTGGCGCTCAGATCGGGCGACCCGGGCAGCGTGCTGGTCGCCTCCTGGGCCCAGGCGGCCGCCGCCCACGCCCGCGGCCAGCTCCGGCATAGCGTGCTGGTGGACCTCAGAGAGACGTCCGAGCTCCCCGATCTGGCCCTGAGCGTGTTCGACGGCCAGCTTTGCATCACGCAGAGGCTGCTATATGGGGCGGCGCCCTACCCGGACGTCATCGCGTGGGCCGACGCGCTCGCCGCCGAGGCCAAACGACTGGACGCCGCGCGTGGGCACGCCTTCGCGATCACGCTGCGCGGCGAGGCGAAGCTGCTATCCGGGCGGCTCGACGAGGCCGACGACGACCTGGCGGAAGGTGCTCGGCTGCACCAAGCGATCGGGGCTGCGACCGGCGAATCGCTGTCGCTTGAGCGTCGGGCAGAGGTCGCCGTCTACCGCGGTCGCCCGATCGAAGCCGCGGCGCTGCTGGACGATGCGCTGGCCGTCGCTCGCGAATCCGACGCCGGCTTTCACCTGTTCGACCGCGTCTACGGAGCGAGAATCCTCGCCGCACCCGATCCGCAGGCCGCACTCGCCGCGGTCGAAGAAGCCGAGGCGGCGGTCCGCGGGCCGGCCGAGACCTGCCCCGGCTGTCGGATCACGCTGGCCGTGCCCGCAGCGATCGCAGCCGCCCGAGCCCGAGACCCGGATCGCACCACCCGGTGGGCGAAGGAATCAGAGATGCTGGCCTGTGTCGTGATGCGGCTGCCCGCCTGGGACGCCGCGCTTGAGGAGGTCAAGGGACACCAAGCACAGGCCGGCGAAGACCCCGTCGCGGCAGCATGGCGCTTCCGCGCCGCCGCCGAACGCTTCGCCGACGCCGGCCAGCCCCTCGACCAGGCCCGCTGCGCCGCGCTCGCGGCCGCCGCGGTGTGAAGAGCCTTCGCGGCGGCGACGCCAGCGGCGGTCCGGCCGAACAGGCCACGGGCTCAGCGCCCATCGCGCCGATCACCTCCGCGCCATCGCGCCGCCGCGGCACCGAGAACGCCGGCAGCAGCACGTGGGTGGTCTCGCACGCCTGGCAGCACGCCCGTCGTGGCCTGACCAGCCGCGCGCCGTCGAGTATCCGCACCTCGCGCTCGCGCGCGAACCCCCAGCGGACCAGCGGCCGCTCGCAGCTTGGGCAGCACAGCCGGCCTGCGGCCAGATAGGTCTCCACCACCTCGGGATCCACCGTCATCGCCAACACGCAAGCACGCATCCTCACACATGCCCCACAGCCTCTCACGGGAACCCCGCCCGCAGGGAAGGGGCGACTCGGGTTGGAACGACTACCAGACCGCGCCACGCTGTGCGTGGCCATGAGATTCTCCCCGTAGGCGGCCACCGGAAATCCCCACGGGCGGCCGCTGATTCTCCCCACGGGCGGCCACGATTCTCCCCACCGGTTCTGTCCTGAGCGCCCGGTAACCCCGCGCGTCTGACTATCAAGACGCGATCGGGAGACGGGCACGTGATGAAGCCGGAGGCTGTGATGGAGATTCTGGAGGCGTATGACCTGACGGGCTCGTTCCGCGCGGCGGCGAGCTTGGTCGGATGTGATCACAAGACGGTCGCGTACTGGGTCGGGCAGCGTGAGGGGGCGGGCGGGATGCCGGTCGTGGAGCGCTCCCGGCCGGCGATGGAGGCGCTGTTCGCCGAGAAGATCGATGAGCTGGTCGACCGCTCGCACGGGCAGATCCGGGCTGATGCCGCGCACGGGAAGCTGGTCGCGATCGGCTACCTGGGGTCTGAGCGGACGACGCGCCGGTGGGTCGCGGAGTCCAAGCGGCGGTGGCGTCGCAAGCACGGGCGGCGGACGCGGCCGTGGATCCCGGAGCCGGGGTTGTGGATGCAGTGGGACTACGGTGACGGGCCGATGGTCGAGGACCGTGCGACGGTGCTGTTCTGCGCGTGGCTGGCGTGGTCGCGGTTCCGGGTGGTGGTGCCGTTGCGTGACAAAACGCTGCCATCGGTGGTGATGTGCCTGGATCGCGCGGTGCGCATGTTCGGGGGCTGTCCCACGTACGCGTTGACCGACAACGAACGCACAGTGAGCGTCGATCACGTGTGCGGGATCGCGGTCCGTAATCCGCAGATCGTGGATGTTGGCCGGCACTACGGGCTGACGATCGCGACGTGCGTGCCCGCAGATCCGCAGAGCAAGGGCGGCAGCGAGGCCACGGTCAAGATCGCGAAGGCCGATCTGGTCCCGACCGATCACAACCTCCGGCCTGCATATCGGTCGTTCGGCGAGTTGGAGGCGGCGTGTGAGGCGTTCTTGGCGGAGGTCAACACGCGGCCGCACCGCTCCACGATGGAGGCGCCGGTGATCCGGTTGGCCGAAGAGCACGAGCGGTTGCACCGTCTGCCGAGGCTGCCGCACACGCTGTGTTTCGGCGAGACGCGGAAGGTGAACTGGCAGTCGCTGATCTCGGTCGGTGGCGCGCAGTACTCCGTCCCGCACGAGCTTGTCGATCAGCGTGTGTGGGCCCGCAGTACCGGCGAGGAGTTGGTCGTGATCCATGTCGACGGTCCTGCCGGGCCGCGGGAGGTCGCCCGCCACCCGCTGACCACGCCCGGCCGGCCGGCGATCAATGATGAGCACTATCCGCCCAGGCCGCCGGGCGCGCTGGAACGCACGCCGAGAGCCCGCAGCGCCGATGAGCGTGCGAGGTCGAGCACGCCCTGCGCGCGTGCGCCGAGGCCGGCCGGTTCGGTGACGGTGACCTCGCGTCGGTTCTGGCGCATCACCAGCATGCCGGCGGGGAGCTGATCCTGTTCCCCGCCCGCTCTGAGGATCACTCGCTGCAACGCTCCACCCGCAGCTGGGAGGGACTCGGGCGATGACCGTCTACTACCGGCACATCCGTGCGCTGATCGACCCTGAGCAGTCTGATCCGCTTCGCGGCGGCGGCCGGCTCCAGGACGTCTCGGTGATCCTCGTCGACGAGCCCGGCGGCGGTGAGCCGGTCGGGATCACGCTGCTGAGCTGCCAGGCACGAGAGCTCGCGTTCGAACTGCTGGAGCTCGCCGAGCACGCCGACCGCGAGAGGACACATCCATGACCGTCAAGACGCCGGCCGCGCCGCCGCTCCCCGCCGAGCTCGAGCGGCTGCTGCACCGCTTGCGCTTGCCCTACGTCCGGCGGGCGGCGCCCGAGGTGATCGCGACCGCGACAAGTCAGCGCTGGGAACACGCCGAAGTCCTCAAGGTGCTGCTCGCCGAGGAGGCCGCCGGCCGCGACCAGGCGACGATCCGCACGCGCCGCCGCGCGTCCGGGCTGCCGGCCGGCAAGACGTTCGACGCGTGGGAACCTGAGCGGTCCGTGATCCCATCGGCGACCCAGCGGGCACTCAGAACGCTGGAATGGATCGACCGTCACGAGGTGTTGTGTGTCTGTGGGCCGTCCGGGACCGGCAAGAGCCATCTGATCGAGGCGCTCGGGCACCTCGCGATCGACAAGGGCCGCACCGTCGCCTGGCACACGCCCGAAACGCTCGCGCAACTCTTGCGCCGCCACCGCGTCGACGACAGCGTCAACAAGGCGATCGGGAAGCTGATCCGCGTCGATCTTCTCGTGATCGATGATGTCGGCCTGCTCCCGATCTCGGCCGACGCCGCCGAGGCGCTGTTCCGCGTCGTCGATGCCGCCTACGAGAAACGCTCGATCGCGATCTCATCGAACATCCACCCGTCCGGCTTTGACGAGCTGATGCCCAAGAGCCTCGCAACAGCGACCGTCGAACGGCTACTTCATCACGCTCATGTCCTGATCACCGACGGGCAGGACAGCTACCGGCTCGCGCAGGCGACCGCCGGCAAGGGGGTCCAACCACTCACCTAACACCGGAAACAAGCAAATCTGTTGGTGGGGAGATTCGTGGCCACCAGCGGGGAGAAATAATGGCCACCAGTGGGGAAATTCGTGGCCGCCGTTGGGGAGAACTCGATGGCCATTGACACCACGCGAGGTGAAACGACACGATCTTGGTGATCAGGAGAACTCCCTGATCACCTGTCGGGGAGCCGCAGGAATGCAGCAATTTGCGTTCGGCGGCGGCGCCTCAACCGTCATCACCACGCTGTCGTTACGGGACGACCGCCCACGCACCTTCATCACCACGCAGCGTGTCGCTAAACGGCCCTTACGTCACGATCCAGTGTGTCGCTCAACATGCAGGCAAGCGCGCCGACGCTCTTCCGATGATCGATTAGAGCACGCCAGCAGGCCCCCTTCGGGCGTGTTACTAGGCCAGGCTCATGGTTGCGCTCGTCGCCGTGACCTCGGCCGACTGAGGGGCAGCCGGTCTCGCCGCGATTAGCTTCGCTACCTGCCGCGCGTCGTGGTGCACGCCGCCTACGAGCATCGACGCGAAGCGTGTCAGGAAGGGCGCGCCGACGAAGAACAGGCCGGGCGCGGGCTCCAGGGCGTGCGGGAACCCGCTGTCATCGGTAACCGGTGCGTCGATCCACGAGACGTCTTTGCCGAACCCGGTGCACCACACGACGTTGGCCACGTCGAGCACGCGACCGTCGTCGAGAACGGGTCGGCCGTCCCGCACGCCTGCGACTCGGGCGTCGGTGCGTTCGACGCCTGCCGCCTCCAGATGCTTGCGCTTCACCCGCAGAAGCGGCCCGCCGCCGGCGCGGATCTCTGGCCGCAGCTTGCGCCCGAGCGGCGTCTTGACCGTCAGCACACGATTGGCGAGGAACCACAGGATCGGCAGAACGATCCGCGCGGCGCGGCCCTCGATGTCGAACGGGATCTCGCCGTGTACACGGCCCGAGAGCACTGTCTCATGCGACGCGGCGACTTCGAGCGCGATGTCGGCTCCGGAGTGGCTGCAGCCGACGACGAGGACCGGCCCGGGCTGCAGCCGTGACGGGTTGCGGTACTCGTGCGAGTGAAGCTGGCGGATCGACGGGTCGAGGTCGCCCGCGAACGGCGGCACTACGGGCTCTTGGAACGTCCCCGAGGCGACGACGACGCTGTCGGCCTCGAAGCGATGAGCGCCGGCGTGCACGATCCAGCGCTCGCCGTGGCGGCGCACCCCGTCGACGCTCACGCCCGTCACGATCGGCAGCTCGAAGCGCTCGGCGTATGCCTCCAGGTAGTCGGCGAGCTGATCCTTCGTCGGGTACGTCGTGCCTGGCAGTGGCATGCCCCAGCCGGGGAGCCCGTCATAGCGGGCCGGGCTGTAGAGCTTGAGCGAGTCGAAGCGGTTGCGCCAGATGTCGCCGACGCGGTCGTGCGCTTCGAGGATCACGAACCTCCGGTCCTCGCGCGCGAGGTGGTAGCCGGTGGCGAGTCCCGCCTGGCCGGCGCCGATGATGATTGTGTCGAATTGTTCGGTCATGGCGGCGAGGCTAGGCTCGCGCCGCGCCGGCATCATCGGCTGAATCACCCATCTGGGCGAATGGGTACCGAGTCCTCCCGGCCTCTCAGCGCAGGCCGCGCTCGTACGCGTGCGCTGTTGCCGCCGCCCGCGATGAGACCCCGAGCTTCGCGAAGATGTTCGACACGTGGCGATCGACCGTCCGCTCCGAGAGGACGAGCTGCGCCGCGATCGCCTTATTCGTCGCGCCGGCGGCCACCAGTCGCAGGACCTCGAGCTCGCGGGCGGTCAGCTCGCCGCGCCCACGGCGCACGACCGCCGGTGCGACGACGCCGAGCCTTGCGAACGCGTCGCGAGCCGCGTCGGCCTCCAGCGCGGCCGCCTCGTCGTCACCCGCGAGCCGCAGCGCCTCCGCGAGCAGCGCGCGTACCCGCGCTGCCTCATACGGCGCCTCGAGCTCCTGCCACACGCGCGCGGCGCGCCGCAGGACCGGCAGCGCAGCCGTCGCGTCGCCCTGGGCCAGCGAGATCGTCCCGTGCGCTTGGGCGACGATGGCGCCCAGCAGACCGATGTCCCCGGCCGCCGCCGCACGCTGCTCGAGCTCCGCAGCCGCCTCCCGCGCTGCGTCGAGATCACCTGCCGCGACCATCACGTCGACAACCGCGGGGAGCAGCCTCGTGCGCATGAAGCGGTCGGTCGTCTCGCCGAGCGCGCGGCGGATCGATGTCGCAGCGGCGCCCGTCTTGCCCTGGGCGAGCCGCATCAGCGCGAGGCCCGGCTGCGGCTCGCGCCCGAGCCTGCTCGCCTCGCGGAACGCTTCTTCGGCCGCGTCAAACGCGCCGCGCAGGCGGTGCACCTCGCCCTGCACGTACGCCGCCTCCGCCATCGACCGCCGGTAGCCGCCGAGCTCAGCGCGCTGCCGCGCCCCGCGCGCCTCGTCCAGCGCGGCGTCCCAATCTCCCTCCAGCAGCATGATCTCGGCCCGGTGCACCCGGCAGCGCCCGGAGAACGCGACCATGTCCGGCTGGCTCTCGCACCAGCCCGCGAGCGCAGCCGTCCACTGCTGGGCGCGGCGCGGCTCGAACGCCGCCTGGCAGCCGAGGATCACGCCGCAGTACACGACGCCGCAGACGATCGGCGATGCCTCACCGCTCGTCACGCCGATCATCGCCTCGTCGAGCAGTCGCAGTCCCTCGGGCACGCTGCCGGCCTCGACCAGCATGTGGCCCTGCATGTGCAGGGCGAGCGCGAGCAGGTCGCGGTCGCCGCAGCGCTGCGCGACGGCGACGGCCTCGGCGGCGACCGCCGCGGCGCCCGCGTGGTCGCCCGTCGCCTCGAGCCGGAAGGCGCCCGGCAGCATCAAATAGCCGCGCTCGACGCACTCGACACCCGCCTCCTCGACGAGCCGTTGCCCGCGCGCCAGCCAGCCCGCCCCGCGGGCGACCTCGCCGCGGATCATCAGCGGCATCCCCGCCCAGAAGGCGCACCGGGCGGCGCGCAGCCGGTCGCCCGACTCCAGGCACGCGAGGTGCGCGCGCTCCATCGCAGCCGTGTGCTCCTCGTCGCGGCCGAGCATGTAGCAGGCCACCGCGAGCTGCACGAGATCGTCGATCTCGAGCCACTCCTGCCCCGAGAGATCATCGTATGTCGCCCGCCACGCCGGCACCACCCTCAGGCTACCCTCGCCCAACGCGAACGAGAGCATCTGATCTGGCGTGCGCGGGTTGTCGAAGCTCTCGTGCGCTCCGCCTTCCTCCCTGCCGTCCATCGGGAGATTCCGCCTGAGGTCTCCCTCTTTCATTCAGGCCGGTGCGATGAGGTAGGCGAAGACGTTCTCGAGCCGGTATCCGGCGTCGCTTGCACCGAACTCAGCAGCCACGGTACGGCTTCTCCTCCGGCCCACCTGGGAACCGTCGCCGTGCTGCGAGCTAAGCACCGTGATCACAACGAAGCAGGTGGCATGGGTGCAGCCGCGAGCGTCCTGCATGTCGCCAACCGCAAGCGAGGGTCCGTATCTCAACGGCATTTCAGGGCCCAAGCGGTCAACCCCCGCCGAAGGTGTCGGCGACGGCCGCCGCCCAGGCCCATACAAATCGGTGAAGAGACTGCTGTCGGCGAGCAGCACGTCGGCACGGATCAGATTGTCGATCGTCAGCCTACGGGGAGGTTTCCATGGCCACCGTCACGAGGTTGCGATCGCCGGATGTCAATGTCGACTAGGCAGCCGCGGCCCCCTCGGAGGGCGCATCGACCGGGAGCTCAACTCGGTGCTTAGCGCCTGCTTGGCGGCCCATCAAACAGCCGGCGCCAAAGAACGGCGGCCGCCAATGCTGCAAGCGCCACCGCATCCATGTGGCCAGCGGACTGGCGGCAACGGCGAACAGAGCGGCCCATAGCACCCACGCCGTCTGTGCGCCACGCCGTGTGATCTCGGGATACCGCCACACTGCTCGAGAGAGCCGGCCGCTGAGGTAGCCGAGCTCACACCGATAGGCGGGAGGCCGCAGACAGTGCGAACAACGCACACGAACGTCAGGTAGCCGAGCGGCGGACACATTAGTCGCAGCAGATACACCACCGACTCCTTTCGCTTAGCGAAGCTGCGATGACCGCCCTGCCGATCACCACCATCTGACCAGGTTTGGAATCTCCGGTTCTGAGTTCCCTGCCGCCCCAAAGCCGCCGTTCGAGGACGTGCCTCTCGGCTGCGTGACCGCGATCACCGGTACGGTGGCCACGCGCTGAAGCTCCTGCGCGACGGTCCCGCCCATCCCGCGCAAGCGTCCGGCGGGTCGGGCGCCCACGAAGATCGCCTCGGCTCGGCAGATGGCAGCGGCACCTGCGAGCGCGTCGGCCGGTCGTCCGCAGACCAGCTCGGGTATGAATCGGGCTCTGGGCAGGGCGTCGTGCTTGCTCCACAGATCATCGAGCATCTGCCGCCGGGCGCTCCGAACATCGTCCATCCGGCAGCCGGCCTGTGGCCGGCCGAACACGTTCCTCGGCGTCTGAGAGGCGCAAACGACAAACACCATGCCCTTTGGCCCGACACTGCGTGCGGCCTCCGCGACCGCCGCTGCGCCGAGCGAGGTGCCGTCGAAACCCGCGACGACCGCGCGCACGGCTTGCCGCGACGCCGCTTGGCCGTAAAGGACGCCTCCGCACGCGTAGCGTGGCCCGCGCCTTCTCCAGGCGATGGCTACGTCTACGGACGGCGGCTGACGGCGCTGATGACTTATGAACCGCATCTGGTGCTTTTCAACCTGCCTACATCTGCCGAGTCGCCGGATGCTGATTACCACGGAGCAGGGAGCGTGCACAGGATCGCTGACAGCGATCTGACCAGAAATCGGCCCGACCCATCTCGGCACTCGACCGGGATCGGGGCCCGTCATGCTGGACGTGCGTCCGTCATCTAGCTCCCTTGCCGGGTGATGCTCATGCGCCGATCGCGCGCCTTGGCAAATCACAAGACAAGGGCGCTTGCCGGTCGAGCACCTGCCTTCACCGCGGCGCACCGAGCAGAACGCGCGCTGTCAAGGCCGCCTGAAAAGTAGGCCAGTTCTGCCGGTTGAAAACTAGGCCACTTGAGGGTTGTTGGGACGCCGGCGTTTCCGGAGCGAGCCGTAGGCGAGCGCAGGAAATGCCGGCGTGCGCGCCGGTCAGCCGAGGTCAGGCGGCGGTGTCGGGCGGGGCCGAGGTCTTTGCCTCGGAGCCGGTAGGAATCGCCCTTGAGGGACAGGATCTCGGCGTGGTGGATGAGCCGGTCGATCATCGCGGTCGCGACCATGTCGTCACCGAAGATCTCGCCCCATTTGCTGAACGGCTTGTTGGACGTGACGATCATCGATGCGTGCTCGTAGCGGGAGCTGACGAGCTCGAACATCAGGTTCGCGGCTTGGGGGGCGAACGGGATGTAGCCGACCTCGTCGACGACGATCAGCGGGATGAACGACAGCCGCCGCAGCTCGGCCTCGAGGCTGCCCTGGCGCTTGGCTTCGGAGAGGCGGGCGACCCATTGGGTGGCGGTCGCGAACTGCACGCGCTGCCCGGCGAGGCACGCGCTGATGCCAATCGCGATCGCCAGGTGTGTTTTGCCGGTGCCGGGCGATTAGGTGTCGCACTACTCATGTTGTGGATTTCGTTGCCGGAGCGCGTGCGGCTGGTGGCGGCGCCGGGAGCGTTGCGGGATGTTGAGCTGGAGGTGTTCGGGTGGCGGACTGAGCATGGTGAGACGGTGGTGCGTTGCCGGCTGGTGGATGGGAGCGTCGGGGACGATCCCGGCGCGTTGGACGGATTTGCCTCGGGTCGCGCCGGTCGGTGAGCGGCTGGGTGTGGCGATCTCGCCCGCGGGGTGGCGGGGTCTGTTCGTGCAGGCGGGGGGTTGCGGTCGCGGCGTCCGCGGCGGCGCGGAGCCTCCGGGGAAAACGGAGGTCGCGATGTCGGGACAGCTCGCGCTGGGGTCGAGCGAGGTGCTGGTCGCGGCGGCGGTGTGGGAGACGCTGCCGCCGGAGCGCCAGCGCGAAGTGCGGTTCAGCTGGCGCGACTGTTGGCGCGGCTGGTGGAGGCCGAGCGGGATGAGTGAGCGTGGGAAGATCACCGATCAGCACCGCCGGCGGCGCGCGGTGGTGTATGTGCGCCAGTCGACGCTGGTCAGGTCGAGCGCAACCTGGAGTCTGCGGCGCGGCAGTATGCGCTGCGGGAGCGAGCGATCGAGCTCGGTTGGCCGCCGGCTCGGTGTCGGTCGTTGATGAGGACATCGGCCGCTCCGGGCGCGACGACGCGAGGGCGAATCGGGTTCAAGGAGCTGGTCGCCGAGGTCGGACTGGGACATGTCGGGCTGGTCCTGCGCTCTGGAGATGTCGCGGTTGGCTCGCTGCTTCGGCGGACTGGCATCAGCTGCTCGACCTGTGCGCGTTGACGGGCACGCTGATCGCTGATAGGACGGTGTGTATTCGCCGGCGGAGTTCAACGACCGGCTGCTGCTGGGGCTTGAAGGGGACGATGTGCGAGGCGGAGCTGCATTGATCCGCGCGCGGCTGGACGGCGGCCTGCGGAACAAGGCGAGCGCGGCGAGCTGCGTCTGGCGCTGCCGGTCGGCCTGGATCGCGACGATGACGATCAGATCGTGCTGTGCCCCGATGAGCAGGTCCGTCACGCGATCGAGCGCGTGTTCGTGCTCTGGCGGCGGCTCGGATCCGCGCGCCAGGTCGTGATCGGAGCTGCTCGACGAGGGCCAGCAGCTCCCGCGACGCACGGTCGGGCAACGCCGGATCCGCTGGGCGCCGCGCCAGCTATGGCGCGGTGCACGACTTCCTGACTAACCCGGCATATGCCGGCGCGTTCGTGTTCGGCCGCACCGCCGCGAGAAGACCGTCGACGAGCGACGGCCAAGTCCGGGTCCGCGATGTCGAGCTGCCGCTCGAGGAGTGGTCTGTCTGCCTGCCCGAGCACCATCCCGGCTATGTCACCTGGACTGAGTACCTCGCGACGCGCGAGCGGCTGCGTCAGAACGTGAGACCGCGCGGCGAAGGCGGCGGCGCCGCCCGCGAAGGCGCCGCGCTGCTGCAAGGGCTGGTCCGCTGTGGGCGCTGCGGCCGTCGAATGCAGGTCGCGTATCCCGGGACCGACGGAAAGGTCCGCCGGTATGCGTGCGTGCGCGGCCACGTGTCTGCATCACACCGCACCGGCTGCCAAACCCTCGGCGGCGCGCGGCTGGAGAAAGCCGTCGCGGACGCGTTTCTGGAGGCCGTGACGCCCGCCGGGCTGACGCGCCACCGCCGGCGCGATCGGAGAGCTGGAGGACCAGCACGAGCAACTGATCGTCGGCCAGCGCCTCGCGGTCGAGCGAGCCGAATATGACGCCCAGCGGGCGGAGCGACAGTTTGACGCGTGCGAGCCCGAGAACCGGCTCGTCGCCCGCACCTTGGAGCGCAGGCTCGAGGACGCGCTGGCCGCGGTCGACCGGGAGCGCGGGAAGCTGATCGCGGTCGAGCACGCCCGACCCCAGCCGCTCACCGACACCGAGCGTCACGCGCTGACCGCGATCGCGCGTGACCTCCCGCGATTGTGGGCGGCCGACACGACAACCGATCGCGACCGCAAGGAGCTGCTGCGCACCCTGATCGCGAGATCGATCGTGACCGTGCACGCCGAGCAGCGCCAAGCGGCGAGTCGACATCACGTGGGAGGGCGGCGCTCGCAGCCAGCTGACGGTCAAGCTCAACGCCCGCGGCCCCGAACCCACCGGCTCGGTGAGGACACGATCGAGCTGATCCGTCGCCTCGCCGAACACCATCCCGACCACCAGATCGCCGCGATCCTCTCCCGCCAAGGACACCGCACCGGCACCGGACTGCCGTTCACCGAGCCGCGCGTCAAGGCAGCCCGTCAACGCGCCGGGATCCCTGCCGCGCCACCACCGGACCCAGACATCGAACCTCGTCACCATCCAACAAGCCGCCATCGAGCTCGGTGTTTCGGGCTTCACGATCCGGCGATGGCTGCGCGACGGACTGCTCCCAGGCGAGCAGACCACACCCAACGCGCCCTGGCGAATCCGGCTCGACCACGACGTCCGCGCACGGTTCGTCCCCGACGTCCCCGACGGGTTCATGCAGCTCGCAGACGCAGCCCGACTGCTTGGCTGCGCCCGCCAGACCGTGTTGCACAAGGTCCAACGCGGAGAACTGCGACGCCATCCACGTCACCGACGGACAACGAAAAGGCCTGAGAATCGAGGTCCCCGCCGCGCGGCTGGACTGACTGATCAACGAGTGACTGCAGGAGGTGCAGTGTGAAACAAGACCGGGTGGGCCGAGCATGATCACGTTCTGGCGGCCGTGCAGGAAGTCGAGTTGCCCGAGGTGCTCGATCACCTGCTTCTTGACGCTGCGTTGGAAAGTGAAGTCGAACTCCTCAAGCGTTTTGCGGGCTGGGAAGCGGGCGGTCTTGATCCGGTTCTCCCCGCCGTGGCTGTCACGGGCTGACACCTCCGTGCCGAGCAACGCCTCGACGAACTTCTCATAGCTCCAGGACTCCTCTCGGGCCCGCTGCGCGAGCGCCGGGAACGCTCTGGCCGCGGCCGGAGCTTTTAGCGCCCGGAACAGGTGGGTGAGCTCTGCCTGGCCGCTCATGCGATCAGCGCGTCGTAGACCGACAGTGAGCGTTGCTCAACGTCGACTTGGCGGCGTTGACGGCGGCGTTGGCGTTGGGCCTCGAGGCGGTCCTGGTGCGCGGGGTCAACGATCGTCTGGTGCCCGGCGAAGAGCCTGTTGTGGCGTGCCGCCAGCTCGCCGGTGTCCAACACGACCGCTGTGATCTCCCGCTGGCTGACACGGATCTCGACACGGCGCCCGGCGAACACGGTCGATGGAGTAGTCGTTGCGATCAACCCGGATCAGCGGCAGCTGCGGCACTCTGACCACCGTCCGCTTGTCAGTGTCGACACTCACCCGCCCCAGCGGGCGTAGCTCGCGCTCATGCGCGAGACGGTCGGCAGGGACAGCCCGGATGGTGCGGTGCTGACGGCCGTTGGACTTCTCAGACCATCGGTCCAGCTGGTCTGAGAAGTCCAAGTGGTTCACGAAGCTGCGGCGCGGCTCGAAGTTCTTCTCTAGATCGTCGTGCTGGCGCTCCAATTGCCCCTTTGCCTCAGGGTCGCCGGCGTCAAGGATGATCCAGCCGACCTGCAGCTGCCCGCAAAACGACAAAAACGCGTCAGTCGGCCTGCCGCGACCGGCGATCGACGACTCACGGTCCCACACCAGCTTCTCCGCCCGGACCCCGAGCCGCTGCAGGTTGCGCGCCAGGCCAGCCAGAATGTCCGGCGCCTCCTTGCTGAACACCAGGGTGCCGGCGAACGCGCGAGACCAGCACGACTGGCTGGTCACCACATCGCCGCGACGGGTCTGCCCATAGCCGACCGGGATGTGCTCTGAGGGCTCCCACAGATCGCACTGGATCAGCTCCGCCGGCCGATAGATCGTCCGCTGGAACGTCCGCTTCGCCAAGAATCGCGGGCGGACCTCGCGGACGTAATCGTCAAAGATCGTCTTGCCGCCCCGATAGCCGATCTCCTCGGCCAACTCCCGCAACCGCTGCGAGGTGGTCGTCGCGTCCTCATCGAGCCGCTCGCAGATCCAATCCTTGAACGGGTCCAAGACCGACCCAGCCGGCGCCCTCACGTATTTCGGCGGCTTCGAAGCCGCCAGCAGCCTCGACACCGTGTCTCGCGCCAGCCCAGTCCGCCGACTGATCGCTCGTTCCGACAGGCCCTCGACCCGCCTCATCCGTCTGACTTCAGCCCACTGCTCCACGCCGACCAACCCGCTTCCTCCCGTTCGAACCGATCAGTTCGAACGAGCGTCACGACCCAGCCGGACAGCCGACCGCCGCGCCGAAGTGGCCTAATTTTCAAGCGGCGCAGGTGGCCTAGTTTTCACCCGGCGCCCACACCCGCACGGGGTTTTAATCCGTGGTGACCTCGTCTGTCAGCGATCTACGGCCACTCGTACGATCGGCTGCCATGCCCTCATTCGAACAGCTCATCAAGTCCGTCGACCATCCATCGACCAACTGAACGTCGCAATCACATCGCTCGAGGCCGCCCGTTCGGTGCTGACGGCCGACCGTGCCGCCCGGACCGCGTCGTCCACAGCCCAATCAAGTCCAAAGCCGAAGAGACGTCGCCGGCGCCACTGGCCAATACGAAGACTCCGTCTGGCAGATGTCAGACCCCTGCATCCCGTTGAGTCGCGATGCTCAGGGTACCTTGGCTCTGCCCGGCCCGACAGCTTCGCGGCTTGGGTAGATTTTCAGGTGTGCGCGACGAGGGCCCCGACAGCCCGAGCGCGTCCGTGCCGCCGAGATCATCGCTGTGCTCTGCCTCGCGACCGACCTGGGGATGGCCTTTCCATTCGAGCACGGCCTGCGCAGCACGCTGATCGCCGCCCGGCTCGCCGATCGGCTTGGCGTCGACCGGCGGGACCGCGGCGCAGACGTACTTCACCTGCCTGCTCTCGCATGTGGGCTGCACGACCGAGGCGCACATCGCAGCTGAGGTGTTCGGCGGTTCGATGACCACGCATTTCAATCCGGTCATGTACGGGTCGAGCCGCGAGGCTGTCGCCGGTTTGCTCCGTGCGGTGCCTGATCCTGATCGTCCGGTGTTCCTGCGATCGGTCCAGACCGCGCGGCGACTGCCCCGAATGGCGCGCGAGCAACGGCCGGCGCTGACGGCCACCTGCGAGGTGGCGGAGATGCTGGCCGAGGGCGTTGGACTTGGACCGTCGGTGGCGGGAGTTCTGGCCTACGTCACCGACCGCTGGGACGGCAAGGGACCGTTGCGCCGCGCCGAGCGGAAGGAGATCCCGCTGCCGATGCGGATCGTCCATGTTGCGGTGGACGCATGCTTTCAGTGCATGCTCGGGGGCGTCCAGCGGGCGACCCGGGTCGTCCGCGAGCGTGCCGGTCACGCGTTTGACCCGGAGGTGGCGGCCTGCCTCGCGGACGATGGGGAGGAGATTCTCGCGCTTGACGAGCAGGTCTCGGCGTGGGAGGAGACGCTCGCTTGCGAACCCCGCCCGGAGCTGATCTTGGAGGGCGAGGCGATCGATCGCGCGCTCGAGGCGATGGGTGCCTTTGCCGACCTGATCTCCCCATCCTTCACCGGTCACGCGGCCGGGGTCGCGACGCTCGTCGGAGCAGCGGCGGCGCGGTGCCGACTCGATGCCGCCACCGCCGTCAAGGTCGGCCGGGCTGCGCTCGTGCACGATCTCGGCCGCGTCGCGATCGACGCCAGGACCTGGCAGAAGCCCGGGCCGCTCAGCGCGCACGAGTGGGAGCGGGTACGGCTCCATCCGTACCACACCGAACGCGTCCTGTCGCGATCTCCATTCCTCGCAGATGTGGCGCAGATCGCCGGCGCCCATCACGAGCGGCTCGATCGCTCGGGCTACCACCGCGGCTGCTCCGGCGCAGAGCTGCCGATGTCCGCGCGCCTGGTCGCCGCCGCGGACGTCTTTCAAGCCATGACCGAGCCGCGGCCGCACAGGCCCGGCCGGGCGCCCGAGCAGGCGGCCGCAGCACTCGCTACAGAGGCAAGCGCCGGGCGGCTTGACCCGGATGCCGTCGCTGCGGTGATCGAGACCGCAGGCCAGCGAGTTCCGCGGATCGAGCGTCCCGCCGGCCTGACCGAACGTGAGGCCGAGGTGGTGCGCATGCTCGCGCGCGGGCTGCAGACCAAACAGGTCGCACGCGAGCTTGCAATCGCGACCAAGACAGCGGACCGCCACATCCAGAACGCCTACGCGAAGATGGGCGTCTCGACGCGGGCGGGCGCGACCCTGTTCGCGATGCAGCACGGGTTGATGGCATGGGGAGAATTCCCGATAGCCCGCCCCGGTGGCCGCGCCTAAGCTCGTCTCCTGAGTCCACGAACAGCGCGAGGAGGCGGACATGCCGGTCGTGATGATGGTCGATAACCCCAGCGGGACCGCGGAGCTCTACGACAAGGTACGAGCGCAGCTCAACCAGGACCGAGCCGCGGGCGGGACCGTCCATCTCGCCGGGCCAGGCCCCAACGGCGGCTTTCGCGTAATCGAGGTATGGGAGTCGCAAGAGCAGGCCGAGCGCTTCATCCAAGAGCGGTTCCGTCCCGCACTCGAGGCCGTCGGTGCCGCCGGCCAGCGACCGGATATCCAGTTCTGGCCCGTTCGCAACTACATGACCTAGCCACCAACAACGGCAGTCGCGCCGAGTCAGACATCAGGACAAGGGAGGAGGCCACGCCAAAGATGCGCTCAACGGTCACGATCGCCCGGCCGCTCGAGGAGGTCTTTCGCTTCTTCCTGGACCTCGAGCGCAACGCGCCGAGGACCGACCCCAGCGTCGAGTACGTGGTCAAGACCCCGGAAGGCCCGACGGCGCCGGGCACGACGTTCCGACTGCGTCAGCACTCGCTCGCAAAGACGCGGGAGACAACCACCCGGTTCACCGCGATCGAGCCAAACCGCAAGATCGAGTTCGAGGCGACGATCGGACCGATGCGACCCAAGTGCACCCTCGCCTTCGAGCAGACAAGCAACGGAACGTCGGTCACGTTCAGCGGCAACTCCAACCCCGTCGGAGTGCTCAAGCCGCTGTGCCCGCTGTTCAACCGAAAGGGACAACAGGTCTGGACGCGCAGACTCGAACGGATCAAGAGCGTGCTGGAGACACCGGCCGCCCGGTCCTCGCCGGTGTCGAGAACGCCGTGACGATCGCCGGTCAGGGTCGCAACCACGTTCGCGGCCGCGGCTGTCGGCGCGGCCGCGAAGACAACTGTTTCGGCTTTTCAGACGGTGGCTTCGGAGACGCTGAAGGCGTTTCGGTGGTGCGCGCATCGACTCAAGGCCGACCTGGACAGAGCGATCCACGGCGAGCGTCCCCTGCAGGTCATCGTCCCCCTCGATCCTCCACGCTGAGCGAACACGCTCGGCGCAGCACTCCTTCAGGCGGAGCATGGCGCCGACGCGCAGCGGACGTTCCGCTTCCGCCACGCCGGCGACCTGCAGACCAAGTTCGCCGAGGCGCGTCAGGTGCTGGGGATGACGATCGCCTACCAGCAGCAATTCAACGCGCTCGCCGATCGGCTCGCGCGTGAGCCGATGTCACCTGCGTCGCTCGAACATCGCGTGCTGCGCCACCTGTGGGTGATCGACGACGACACAGGTGCACGCGCGCGGGCTAACCGTGAGCGCGCGATCGAGTGGGTGCTGGCGATCTTCGGTGGCCGCGGGGACGCGGGCGTCATCACCGGCAACAGCCCAGGCACCAAGTGGACGGCGTATCAACGCAATGCCGGGCACCACGACTTCGGCCGGCTATACACGACCCGCACCAGCCAGGTGCAGCGCTCGTTCGAGGACACCTCGCCCAAGCAGCGAGCGCGGCGGAGAGCCAGCGTGGGCCCATCCACTTCGACGGAGACACGAGGGACCAGGCGGCATTCTTCTGGCAGCCGGGTCGATCCAGCACGTGCGGTAGCTCATACCAAGCGCCCAGAGCTCACTCACGCGTCTCACCCCGCGCCGCCTCCGGATGCCACGCTCAGGACGGCTCCTTCCTAACCGCCGTGCCCGCGAATCCGAACATCCGCTCACTGCGAGACGGCGTTCCGAATCGCCGACCACGGCAATCCACGTGAGGTCTACGAATGATGCATCAGTTGCAGTGTTTCCGCCAGGCTGGGCGAAGGCGTCCAGGCGATGCCGTTGGCATAGTCCTCCAGCGCACTTCTGATCTGATCTGCCTGAGCTTCTGCTTCTTCAATGCTGGCAGCTCTTATGACCACGCCCGCCATCGATCCAAGCGCTGCATGGATGGGGCGTTTCACTCCCTTCGTAGCGAAGGAAATCCCGACTTCGTACTCCCTGATAGTCATTCTCTTCGCGCTTTCTTTCGCCATTTCCTGACTGCTTTCGCCCGCGCGGCTCGATCGTGTGCTTGTCGTCTTGGATCAAACCTGCGCGTCCTTCGGTGGCGTCGATAATCGCGGTCGGCGTAGCGGTTGTGCATCGGCCGGGCGAAGGATCGGAAGGAAATCCGCCTCCTCTGGGCGGCCGTCCGATTGGAGGAACGATGAGCTGCTGTCGCGCCGATCCTGGAACACGCAACGACGCCTTGCGGTCATCACGCCTTCACTAGACACTGAGCCTGGAGGTACAAGCCCACCTCGAGAGCAACACGATCGCCGTTCTCATCCAGGCGCCACGTGTCGCGGCATTGCGTGTTCGGCGACGGACGGTTCACCTGGCGACAGAGCCTCGCGGAGAGCCTCTGCTTACCTGATCGGCCCGGTCGGGGACCAGGGCGGACACACCGGCATACTTGAGGGCAAGCGCGGACGCGACGCCGGGGGGTCCTGCACCGACCACGATCACGTCGGCCGTTGTGGATTGGATCAGGTCTGCCGTTCTGTTGTGCTCGTGCGCGCCCACCTGCCCCCCTCCTGCGGCTCGTCGTGCGGCTCGGTGGGTGCGTGGGGCGGGCCGATCGCTACGGCCGGGCTTCGAGCACCAGGTTGAACGGGGTCTCGGTCGCTCGGCGGAACTGGCTGAAGCCCGCCTCTGCGGCAACGGCGCGCAACCGCTCCTCGCCCGCTTGGGCACCGAGGCCGAGCCCGATCTCCTGGGAAAGCGACGACGGCGTGCACACGAGCGTCGAGGCGGCGTAGTAGACGCGGCCGACCGGGTTGAGGTTCTCGCTCAGGCTGTCGGACGCGAACGGCTCGACGAGCATCACCGTCCCGCGGTCGTCGATCGTCTCGCGAACGTGACGCAGCGCCCCCACGGGGTCGCCCATATCGTGCAGACAGTCAAAGAAGCACACCAGGTCGTAGCCGCCGCCCGGGAAATCCTTGGCCGAGGCCACTTCGAAGCTGACGTTCCCGAGCGGTCCTTCCGCCCGGGCGAGCTCGCGGGCGCGGTCGATCGATGCGGTGTGGAAATCGAACCCGTGGACGGTGGCCTGGGGATACGCGTGCGCCATCAGAATCGTCGAGACGCCATGCCCGCAGCCGACATCCGCGATCATCCCGCCGTCGCGGAGCTTGTCCTCCACGCCGTCAAGCGCCGGGATCCAGTCCGGGACGAGGTGGGCGCGGTAGCCGGGTCGGAAGAAACGCTCCGCCCCGAGGAACAGCTCGGGATCGTGCTCGTGCCAGCCGATCCCCTCGCCCGCGCGGAACCGCTCGGCGATTGTCTCGCGGTCCTTGTAGGAGGCGCTGATCAGGTGGTAGCCGCCGAGAATGAAGAACGGGCCATCCTCATCGGCCAGCGCCATCGCCTGCTCTGGCGGCAACGTGAACGTGTCCGTGGAGGCGTCGTACTCGACATATCCACTGGCCGCCTGCGCGGCAAGCCACTCGCGAACGTACCGCTCGCGCACACCGCTGCGTTCGGACAGCTCAGGGCTGGTCAGCGCGCCGGCACCGGCCATCGCGTCCCAGAGCCCCAGTTCGCCTCCGATCATCACCAACACCCCGTTGAGCGCTGCTCCCATGTCCACCACCGCGCGGCCCATGAACTCGTGAAGCCGTGTCTCGTCGACCTGAGCTGACATCACGCCTCCTTCTCTCGTGAGGATTGCTCGTCCTGGCGTAGCTCCGATCTGGAGTCTCCACCTCCCAGCCAAGTCAGGTCAAACTGTTTGGTAAGCACCCTAACAACCTGGGTCAGCATCGTCGCAACTTGTCAGTGCGACATCTGTTCGGAGTCCGTGGGGCGCGATGAAGTTCGGGGGCAAGGCGCGGGGTCGGCTCAGTCCGACCCCGATGCCCTTCCGTTCGGAGGCACATCAGAGGCGCGTCGTGATCCGGCCCGTCGCGCACGCCTGTCGGTTACTGCGGTCCGACCCACGCGCGCGGGCGTCGCAGTCCAGACGATCTACGTGAGCTGCGGCTCCAAGCGCGAGCTGGTCCTCGCGTTCGTCGACACGATCAACGAAGAAGCGGACGTGGCGACGATCGCGGCCCGACTGGCCGAAAGCAACGAGCCAGAGGAGCTCATCAGCCTCGGCGGGCGACTCACCGCCAGCTCAACGAGCGCTGCGGCGACATCATCAGCGCACTGCTGCCAGCCGCAGCGCCCGTCGAGCCGGACGCCGCAGCCGCCGCCGAGGACGGGAGGGCGACGCCACCGCGACGGCACCTCCCGAACGGCCCACAAGCTCCACGCACTCGGCGCGCTGCACGACGGCTCGCGCGCCGACGGCGGCGGCGCGCTGCTCGCGACCCTCAACTGGCGGCCCGTCTACGCCCAACTCACGCAAGAGCACGGCTCGGACGTATGACGACTGCGAGCGGTGGATCACCAGTGTGCTGATCAGTCGCTCCTCCGCTGACGCCACCACCGCCCCGCTGCCCGGCGGGAGGCGACCCGCCACACTCGCATTAGCCGCGGCCCGCTAGCTCGCCGCCGACGACAGAGCTCCGAGTTGCGCGCGGAGACCACGACGCGGTGGCTGCGGTAGCTAGCGCAATCCCGACCAGGCTCGCGATGGACTATTCACCCGTGAAGGCGGAGCGTGCTCACAGTGATGCCGCTCTGCCTGCGCACGAGGTCGTCGGAACGGATCTCGCTCAGGTCGCCCGAGACAGTCGGCCGGCCGGCAAAGCAGACGCCCAACATGACCTGATCCTCGCCATCAAGGCGCCGGCCTGGGAGGACAGGGAGCAGCAGGGTCGCGCCGGCCACTCTGAACCCCTGGCATGACCCACCGTCGCCAGCGCTCGTGAGCGCCAGCCGACCGAGTCACCCAAGGACCGTCCGCCGCTGCGTTGCCCGCCACAGCGAATGGGCGCAGCAGCTTGCCGCAGTCCCCGTCAAGGGCCGCAGCGTCGCGCTCGGGCGCCGGAGCGATCCGGATTCCCGCGGATCTAGCACCAGGTGACCCATTCGCGAAGCGCTTACCGGGCGCAGTTCCGCTCGGAATCGGTGTGGCCTCTGCCACGCGTCTCGGTCATCGCGCGAACCATGTGCGGTCCGCGGGAGCGTTTGCCGGTCACCGCACGAACGGTGGATGAGAGGCCACCGGTGAGCCGGGCAGCCGATCGTGCGAAGCAGACATAGCGCGCATCCAGCGCACGCGGTGCACGCAGGCGAAAGGAACCGCAATGGCAAACGGCGATCCGAGAACACGGCCGCGGCCCGCCCGCAACGGGAGTCTGTACGGGCTCGGTTACGGCTTTGCAAACAAGATGAGGCCCAGATCGCGCCGCGGTCCCCGGCCGAGCCTCCTGGGGGCGGGGGGGAGGACCGGTCGGCACGCACCAACCACATCCCCGTCGGCGCCCGAGGCGGGCCGGTGGCGCAGCGACGTCGCGGGATTCAGCGGACTCAACGTGCTTGCCGGCATCTGGCTGATCATCGCGCCGTGGGTGCTCGGGTACAGCGCGCGTGACCCGCGGTGGAACGATGTCGTGTTCGGGATCGTCGTCGGTCTCCTGGCGTTGATCCGCGCGGCCGGAGGATACCGTCAGCACTGGGCGAGCCTCGTCAACGCCCTGGTCGGGATCTGGCTGTTCGTCGCTGCGTTTACGATCGACCACAGCGTCGTGGCGATGTGGAACGACATCATTCTCGGGGTGATCGTCTTCGCCTTGGCGATCTCGAGCACAGAAGCTTCCGTCAACCGGTTGCCGCGCCAGCGAGTCGGCGCGCCGAACCCTCGCGCGAGGAGGCCCTGATGCAGACCACCCATCAGACGGTCAAGCTGTCGAAGGGAAAGCACTCGTCTCCTCAACAGGGAGCGTGCGTGATGGAACTTGCGTCGATGCTGGCAGGTGAAAGGTTCACCGACCATCCGACGTCGGTCTCACCCGTGATCGCGGCGCTCTTACGTGCCTACAACGACATGCTCGACGACGAGCGCCGACAGGACCTCTACGGCTACGCCTCCAAGTGCGTCGGCAGTACCGGCAGCGCGGATCTAGAGACGCTGCGAGTGCAGCGGCTGATGGAATGGGCCGAACGCGCTCAAGACCGGCGCTGGCCGGGGACGATGCTCCACCGCCTGACGCAAAAATTCGCCCCGCGAACTGATGCGGCGGCCGCTGCGCACCACGCCATCCGAGCCACCAGGCGGCTCTCGGACAGAACCCATCAAGCCGTACTGAGACTGGTCGACGAGCTGATCTCGATTGGCGAGACACCCGACGAGGCCGAGGTCCCAGCGCAGTGGGCGCCGGTCGGAGTCGCAGACGCGCGTGCCGAAGAACATGCGGAGACTCGGCGGCCCAGGGAGACGCCGCCGGTCTGAACCAGAGCGTGGCGGAGTGCTCTGACACGGCGACACTCCGTTCTCCCGCGCCCGACCGGATCTCCCATCCCCCCGGACCGGTCGGGCGCGGCGTTGTCAGAGCGGGCGCAGCCGGATCGACCGTGCACGAACGGCCTGATCGATCTTCCGACGAGCCTTGATCCCGGACCAGCCCCGGCACCACCATCTCCGTGTGAGCGATGACATCGCCCGAGCGATATCGGGGGTCGCAAGGCATGGAGTTGGCGAACCTGGCGTGGCGGCTGACAGCTTCCACCGGGTACCCGCCGCCCCGGCCGGCAAGTTCATCGCCGGTGGCCCAGCGCAAGATTCCGTCTTGACTGTGACCGTCGGATGACACCAGAGGTCATACCCGATACATCGGCGCACGCTCCGTTAGAGATCCCGGCGAGGCGCGACATATCGTGGCCTACAGTCGCCAGCAGGTGTATGCAGAGAGCCCGGAGGGTTGATCGTGTTTGAACCGACGAGACGGCAATGGGGCGACTGAACGTGATCTGGCCGTCGCTGGGGGTCGCTGGAGTGGTCGCGGCATCCTTGGCGCTCGGCGCCGCCACGGCGCGGGCGGCAGCCGATGGGGGCGCGGGGCCGGCGGTGGGGGTGGATCCATCCAACCAGGCTCAGATGGTGTTCTGGCGCGCGGGCAACGGCGACATATGGGAAAGCTTCTACTACACCCACTGGCGGGGGCCGATCAACGTGACGACCCGGTACAGGCTCGGTCGAACCGACGGACCGCCGGCGATAGCGGTAGCCGGCGACGACCAGCAGTACCTGTTCTGGCGCGCGCCGGGCGGCGAGATCCGCGAGGCCCATCACACCGACCACTGGACTACCTACGGCTTTCCGTCCTGGGGCGCGACGGGCTCCGCGCCGGCGGTTGCCGTTGACCCGAAGACCCAACATCAGTACGTGTTCTGGCGCGGTGGCGACGGTTACATCCACGAGGCCTATTACAACGGGCGCTGGCACTGCTGCGAGGATTTCACCGGCTGGGGTCAGACTGCGTCTGCGTCTGCGCCTGCGGTCGGCGTCGCCGACGACGAGCAGCAGTACGTGTTCTGGGCGACGCCCAATGGACACGTCCGGGAGGCCCACCACACCAATCGGTGGATACGGGCCGGCACGTTCGCATGGCGCACCACCGCCACGCCGGCGGTGGGCGTAGACCCGGTCAGCAACCATCAGTATGTGTTCTGGCGTGGCGCCAACGGTGAGGTGCTCGAGTCGTGGTATCCGAGTCGCGGGGGCTGGTGGCATCCGCACTCGATGACCCGCTGGCCGAGCATCAGTCGGTCGCCCAGCGTCGCGGTCGCAGATGACGATCAGCAATACGTGTTCTGGCAGGTTCCTGCCGGCCACCTGGCCGAGGCCCACCACACCACCGGCTGGGGCATCTACCGGTTCCGCGGTTGGGTTCCCGCCCATGGCAAGGCGACGCGGGCGCCGTACTGCACGGCCCAGGATCTAGGGATCCACCTGCAGACCACGCGTGGTGCCGCCGGCTCGGCGTACCAGGACTTCGGCTTTGTCAACGTGACCTCGGACAGCTGCCGCTTGTACGGCTATCCGGGGGTCTCGGGTGTCACCGCCGGTGGAGCCGTCGTCGATTTCAACGTCGAGCCACCGTTCCTCGCAGCCAGAGCGAACGGTCCTGGTTGCCCCCGGGGCGCAGGCCTCATTCAGCCTCGCAACGACCGAAGTGGGACCGTCGTGTAAGACGATCGTCGCGCTGCGGTTCATACCGCCCAACGACCGCCGCTACGAGCAGATCAAGGTGCGCATGCGGGTGTGCGGCAACGACGTGAGCGTCTCGCCGGTGGAGTCACGGCCGCCGCCGCTGTGAGCGCCTACCCCCGGTCGCCCGTGCAGTGTCATAGCCGAAACAATTTCGGCCAGCCGCCAAACCAGGCAGGTTTTGCCGGGTTCGGCGGCGGGGAAGCGACGGTTGTGAGGCCGACAGGATCGACTAGAGGCGACGCGGTGGCGCGCCTGCTGGACCTTCCGCTGGCGCGCCAGGTCGCCGGCGATCGGCTCGCGCTCGGACGCGCCGCTCGCTCCCGGCGCTCGGAGCAGCTTGCCGCGCGAACGACGACGGCGGATCGGGTCGTGCAGTCGGTGTGTCCGTATTGCGCGGTGGGCTGTGGCCAGCGAGTGTACGTTCGAGACAAGGACGTCATCCAGATCGAGGGCGATCCCGACAGCCCGGTCTCGCGGGGGCGCCTGTGTCCCAAGGGCGCCGCTTCGCTCGGTCTGGTCAAGAGCCCGACGCGCGAGTACAAAGTCAAGTACCGCCGCCCCCACGCACTCGACTGGGAGGAGCTGGACCTCGATCAGGCGATGGACATGATCGCCGATCGGGTGATCGCCACGCGGGCCAGGCACTGGCAGTCAACGCTTCAGCCGCGCGACGGAGGGGACGCTGGCAAGCTCAACCGCACGCTGGGTTTCGCGAGTCTGGGCGGCGCCACCTTGGACAATGAGGAGAACTACCTCATGAAGAAGTTCTTCTCGGCGCTCGGTGCCGTGCAGATCGAGAACCAGGCGCGCATATGACACAGCTCCACGGTTCCCAGTCTGGGAACCTCGTTCGGGCGCGGCGGCGCGACCACGTTCCAGCAGGATCTCCAGAACTCCGATTGCATAGTGATTCAGGGGTCCAACATGGCCGAGAACCATCCGGTCGGCTTCCAGTGGGTGATGGAGGCCAAGAAGCGCGGCGCCAAAGTCATTCACGTAGACCCGCGCTTCACGCGCACGAGCGCGATGGCGGACCTCCACGTGCCGATCCGCGCCGGAACCGACATCGCCTTCCTGGGCGGCATCGTCAACTACATCCTCGAGCATGGGCGGTGGTTTGAGGAGTACGTGCGCCACTACACCAACGCAGTCGACGATCATCTCCGAGAGCTTCCAGGACACAGAGGATCTCGACGGCCGGTTCTCGGGATTTGACGCCGACAGCTGCGACTACGACATCACCCAGCTGGCAGTACGAAGGCCTCGTCGGTGTCTCGCCGCGGCCGGCAAACGCGAGCAAGGAGCGATCCTCGGCGACCAGGCGCACTATGCGCAGGGGGGGACATTCAAGCGAGGCGATCCCGAGCAGGTCGACCAAACGCTGCAGCATCCCGCGGTCGCTTGCAGTTGCTCAAGCGCCACTTCAGCCGCTACACGCCACAAGCCGTCGAGGAGATCTGCGGCGTCCCGCGCGCGCTGTTGATCGAGTCGCAGAGAGCCTGTGCGAGAACTCCGGCCGCGAGCGGACCTCCGCGTTCGCCTACGCCGTCGGCTGGACCCAACATACCGTGGGCGTGCAGTACATCCGAACGGCGGCGATCATCCAGCTCCTGCTCGGCAACATCGGGCGCCCAGGCGGCGGCATTCTGGCGTTGCGCGGACACGCCTCGATCCAGGGCTCGACCGACATCCCAACCCTCTACAACATCCTGCCCGGGTATCTCCCGATGCCTCACCCGCACGCGCATCAGACCCTGCAGAAGTACGTCGAGCTCAACGCGGCCTCAGCGGCTGACTGGGGACACATGGAGAGCTACATCGTGTCAGTCTGCTGAAGGCCTGGTACGGCGAAGCCGCCACCGCCGGACAACGACTTCTGCTTTGACTACCTGCCGCGGATCACCGGCGACCACTCGCATCATACCCGACCGTGGTCGGGATGTTCAATGGGAAGCGTCGAGGGATTCTTCCTGTTCGGAGAGAACCCCGCGGTCGGCTCGTCGGCCCTCGGCTTCATCGGCTCGCAATGGCGAACCTCGATTGGCTGGTGGTCCGAGACCTGCAGCGAGATCGAATCGGCCGGCTTCTGGCGCGACGGGCCCGAGATCGAGAGTGGGGAGCTCCGACGCGGAGAGCATCGCCACCGAGGTGTTCTTCCTGCCCGCCGCCGCCCACACCGAGAAGGACGGGTCGTTCACGAATACCCAGCGGATGCTGCAGTGGCATCAGAAGGCGGTCGAGCCCCGAGGCGATTGCCGCATCCGATCTGTGGTTCATGTATCACCTCGGCCGGCGGATCCCGCGAGAAGCTCGCCGGCTCGGACGAGCCGAAGAGATTGAGCGATCCTGGCAGTTGACCTGGGACTATCCGACCTAGGGTCCGCATCAGGAGCCCAGCGCCGACGCGATCCTTGCCGAGATCAACGGCTGGCGGCCCGGACGGCTCGCCGCTTTCGGGTACACCGACCTCGAGGCCGACGGCTCGACCGCGTGCGGCTGCTGGATCTACTGCGGCTGCTATGCCGACGGCGTCAACCAGCCTGCGCGCAAGAAGCCAGGCTCCGAGCAAACTGGGTGGCGCCGCGAGTGGGGATTGGCCTGGCCCACGAACCGCCGCATCATCTACAACCGCGCCTCGGCCGACCCCGAGGGCAAGCCCTGGTCAGAGCGCAAGCGTTACGTCTGGTGGGACGCCGAGCAGGCAGAAGTGGACCGGTCATGACGTCCCGGACTTCATAGGACGCCGCCGCTCGACCGGCCAGCCGACGATGCCACGGCGGAGGACGCGCTCGCGCGGCGACGAGCCATTCGTCATGCAGGCGGACGGGCGCGGCTGGCTGTTCGCGCCGAGCGGACCCGCCGGACGGGCGGCTCCCGACCCACTACGAGCCGCAGGAGTCGCTGGTTCAAGGAACCCCTCTCTGTACGGGAAGAGCCGCGCCAGTCGAGCCGCGACAAGGCGCACCGGCATCGCGAGACCCGCAGACCTCATCCGCCGGCGCGGCGGGCGCTGATGTGTTCCTGTTCGAGCGACGACGACCCATCGCCGTACCGAGGACGACACCGTGCGGGGTGGGACTACACTGACAGCGTGCCCTGAATTGCCGAGTTGCCAGCTGGAGATGTTCTGTGAGGTCAGTCCCGAGCTGGTGAGCGCGGCGGGACTTGAGCACGGCGGCGGGCGATGATCGTCTACTTCTTGCAGCGTTATCGAGGCGCGAGTGCTCGTCGACGAGCGGACCAGACCGTCTGGTCGAGGAACTGCATCGTGGACCAGATCGGGCCGGCCCTATCACTGGGGGTCATCGCGGCCCCAGCAAGGGCGACTCTGCTGATGAGTTGGAGTTCATCTGGGTGGTCAACTCGATGTTGATATCGAGGAAGAGGTTAAGGCCGCTACCTGCGAGATCCGCCGGGATGCTCTGGCCGCGAGGCAAAGCCTTGGTCGAGCTGGTCGAGGATCAACCGCAGCTGGGCGGGTAGTTGGCCAACGAACGAAATCCCAGCAGGGTTTCAGGTGGTGACGCACAGTCCGACTCTCGTGCTCGACGGTTAGGCCGCGGCTGCGATGGCGACGAGGCCATGCCGAGAAAGGGGTTCGCTACGAACACCTCCCGCGGGATCGGCTGCAAGGCGCGCGAGGTCACGTGGAGGGAAATGGAACGCGTTCTGGATGCTGGGTGAGTTCAGCGGCGAGTCGAAGATCAACAACACCGGCCGCGCCCGTTTCGAACGATGGCGAGATGTCGCGTTCATCGAGGAGTGCAAAGCGCTCGACGGCGGCCGACGGTCAGCTCGTCGAGGAAACCGAGGCCGCCGGCGCTCGAGGATCTCAGCTGAACGAAGAGGACATCCGGGTCCGACGAACACGATGGCTTTCGCCGGGCCGATGAGTTGTACGTTGCAAAGTACTGCACCGAGGCGGCGTGTTGGATGTGTGTCCTACAGGAAGCGCTGTTCAGGACGGAGTTCGGAACGGTGGTCGTGCAGGAGGATGTTCTGGACGGTTGTGGTTACTGCATACGGGCGCGCCCGTCGGGCGCTCGACGAGCGCAACACGATGCGCCGGCGCTCCAGCCCACCCTGCAGTTACGACCGGCTCAAGGATGACCAGCAGCCCGCCTGCGCCCAGGCGCGCGCCCTCGATCCGATCGAGATCGGCGAGCATGATGCCTGTCGCCGTCGTGCTGGGGAGCGATTGGAGCGGGCCGCACGGACGAGGGCTGGCCGACGCGCGCCTCGACCGAGAGGACCCGTCTGACGGCGTGGCAGGCTTCGGCGCGTCCTTTCGGCTGCTCGACGCGCCCGAGGTCCACGGCTCGCTGCTCGATCCGGGTCGCGACGACGCGGGGATCTCGGCGGATGTGGCGCGCGGCCTCGCTCGCGGCCACGGCGGTGGCCGGCGCGATCGCCGCTTCGTTCGTGGAGGCCGCCGACTACATCGGGTTTCAGATCGCCGCTCCAGGGTCGGCGCGGGCGGCCCGGACGGAGGCACCTGAGCCGGCTGTACGACAGCCAGTCCGTCTCATACGACGGAAAGCCGGTTCCAAACAGCCCGCTGGACCTGGGAATATCCTGGTCGATTCCATCACCGGTGGGGGTCTCGGGGCCTCGGCGGGGCTCGCGTTCGCTGCTCATGAGCCGGCAACGAGAGGCCGGGCCGCCGCGCTCAGCCGGGGGCGCTGGGCACGATCAGCGTCAGTCCGCTGCCGTCGATCTCCGACCTGGGCCGACCGGAGGATCTCCGAACATGCTCAGGGTGTTCAAGCCGAGCTCTCCGATCAGCGTCGGCTCGTGGCTGCTGGCGGCGAACGGCACCACCGCGGCGAACGAACCTCGGGGAACTCACCGGCCGCCTTCCCCGCTCAGCCGCGCAGCACGTCGATCCGAGCCTGCTCGGCATGCCCGGTCGACCGACACCGCAGTGCTGATTGCGACACGGCCGGGCCGCTGTGGCACGAGGGTCGGCGCCAGCCGCCGTTCATCTCGGCGCCAGCCGGCCGCGGGCGCAGGCGCGCCGGCGGGCCGATCCCCTCGCATGAGGCAGCGGGGCCGGCACGACGACTCGCCAATCTCGGCATGCCGGCCGAGGGGGGGTCGCCTTCGCAGGTCATGGAAAAGCGGCTCGGGGGAGCTTCTGCCACGCCGCGCCGTGGGGCAAGGGTGGACGCTGGGCGCGGCCGTGAAAACCTCGGCCCGCGCGGGGCCCGGACTGACGGTTTGGCTGGGGTGTACGCCCCCGCTGTCGGCATGCGTGGGCGCGGCGATGGTGCCCGCCGGCGAGGCGCTGGAGCGCCTCTGCGGCGTCCGGGCCGGCTTCGCAGTCGCCGGCAAAATCCGCTCGATACGCATCGTTCGACAGCGTTGATGTGTCGATGAAACGCCAGCAGTCTTGAGCAAAGTTGTAATGCGGCCCTCGCGGGCGGCGCCGTAGTGCGGGCTGGGCGAGGTTGGCCAAGTTTGGCGCAGGCGGTCAGGCGGCCACGCCGAGCGTTCGTCGCAGCGAGAAGAGCCGGATCGGCCGGCTCCGAGGATCGAGATCTGCGCAGTCGGTGCGCGGTGGCCCGCACAGCGATGCGGCGAAAAGTTCGTGTCCTTCCTGCGCATGACGAGCTCGCCGCACGGGCATGGACATCTCAGATTCCGAGGTCGACGGGCCCGCAGCTGGGCGCGGCGGGTCGCGGTCCCGCTTGGTCGACGGTCCGGCGAGCCACCTGGCCGAGCTGGTCCTTCCGATCCGCGGCACAGTGCGAGCCCTCTCCGAGGCGCGCCGCGATCTGTTCCGGCCGCGAGCGCCAGTTGTCACTCCGTCTTTCGTGCCGACGGGCGACTGCAAGGGAGAGCTGCTCGGGTCGTGCTGCGGGCGGGGCTGTTCGGGCGGTCGTGCAGCGCCATCTGCACGACCTGGGAGAGGGCGAAGGGCGCCGGCGGCGGCGGCATCGGGAGATCTGAAGAGCGGGAGCCACAGCTATTGGTCAAAAGCAGCGCGCGCGGGGAATGCCCGCGGACCGTGTGGGGAGGGAGGATCTGTCCTCGTCGGGGCTCTCATCCGAAGACTTCGTAGCGCTC
>CAVVSB010000022.1:0-286377 GCA_963750695.1 uncultured Solirubrobacterales bacterium | reverse complement strand
GCGCAGGTCGGTGACCAGTCCGATCGACCGCTCATCGAGCAGGGGTGTGACCGCGAGGATCAGCGCCCCGGGCGGGAGCACGCGCCGCGGGATGCTGTCAACCGCACGCCACGCGTAGCTGAAAGCGATCTCGCTGGCCAGCAGCGCGTCGATGATTCGGTACAGCTGGGTCGTGCCGAACGCCGGCTCCAGCCACTGCAGTCTTCCGCCGAAGTCCACCAGCGCCACTCGGTCGCGCCGCGCCAGGTGTGCCCTGGCCAGCGACGTAGCTGCGCGAACGGCGGCATCGAGCGTTCCGCTCGCGCCGTCATGCGCCTCCGCGAACGTGTCGAGCAGCAGCACGACATCGCTCGAATGCTCGGGGTGGCGCTCGGTCACATACAGCGCCCCGCGGCGCGCCGTTGCGCGCCAGTTGACCTGCCGCGACAGGTCGCCGACCGCAAACGGGCGGATGTCGGCGAACTCGATCCCGTCGCCTCGCGCGCGAGCGACATGGGATCCCAAGAATGGTTGGGTTCGCAGCGGTGCGACGAGCGCCCGCAGCCGCTGCTCGCGGGGAAACACGCGGATCGACACCCGACCAGCAAGGCGTCCTGACCAGCTCGTCATCCCGAGCCGATCTCGCGCCCGAAGGACCAGCGGTCCGACGGCGTGCGCTCCCCAACGCACCGGGGTTGCGTTGAACTGCACTTCGGTCTCCTCACCGGGCGCGAGCCGCAGCAGCACATGGCCGTCAGGCTCGAGCGCGAGCTTCGCCGTCCGCACGAGCGCGAGCTCGAGCTCCACGGCCGAGACGCCCTCGTTGTGTAAGACGGCCGTCACACGGGTCGTTTCACCCTCGAGCAGCCGATCGCGCTCCAGCGCGAGCCTGCCGACGACTCGCGGCTCCTCCGCGAGCACAAGCCCGACGGCAGCGAGCAGCAGGTACGGCGCGGCGAGCACAGCAAGCTCGGCTCGCCCGCTGGCGAGGCCAGCGACCGTCCCGGCGCCGGCAACGGCGAGGAGGCCAGCCAGCCGAGCTGACGGTGAGCGTCTCACAGCCGTTCAAGCACCTCGAGCATCGCGCTCAACTCGGCCGAGGCGACCCCCGGGCCGTGCCTGTCCTCGGGGAACGGGCGGCCTGGACGCACGAGCTCCCATAGCCGCTCCCCGAGAACGTCCCGGCCGGCGGCATCGGACAGGCGCTCCAGCGTCTGGCCGCGGGTGGCGAGCCGCTGCGATGCGATCTCGGCGAGCAGCGGCCGCAGATAGGCATGCACCTGCAGCGCGCTCGAGCCCGACATGCTGATCAGCCGCTCGAGCCGCACGAGCTGCTGAGGCGGCGCCGGTTGCCGGGCCGGGACGCGACCTCGGCTGCGCGTGGTGCCCTCGGGCAGCAGCGCCAGACAGGCGACGACTGCGATCGCCGCACACGTGACGAGCGCGATCTCCGCGAGCAGCGTCACCCGGAGCTCGCCACCTCAAGTCGAGCACGCAGCGAGCCGAGCGCTGAGAGGGCGAGCGCGCGCAGGCGCTCCGGGATCGGGTGCGTACTGAACCGTGCCTCCTCGAACAGGCCGGTCAGGGTGCTGGCGTCAGGCTCGGCGCCGCTGGCAACCACCAGTACCCGCTGCAGGTACTCGCGTGGCGCCTCCGCGCGCGAGCGGGCGATCCCGTGTTCGGCGAGCGTTCGCTCCATTGCGGCGTACGCTGCGATCAGCGCGCTGCGCGGATCGGCCGAGGGGTCTAGCGCCCCGATCGCCGCATCCACTGCGTCGCGCGCCGCGCCCTGTTCCGACGACGCCACGACCGGCTCCGCCCGCCGCAGCACCACGAGTAATGCGCCGACGACCGCTACGAATACGATCGCAAGCGCCACCCACGCAAGCCACCCAGGGACGACGAACTCGCCGCTCCCACCCCGAGACCGTGCCGGAGCGGTTGGGACTGGACGGAAGCTGCCGCCCACGCCTAGCCGCGGAACGTGGTTGACCGATCGTGTGCCGAGCACCGCGGCGGCGATGAGGGCCGCGCCCAGCGCGAAGGGCAGCACCGCCGCCAGCAGCTTCCAGATCCAGTGCACGCGGAGCGCTTCGGGCCCGTGCTCCGGCTCGTCGTCGCCCTTGCGCCGACGCCTCGGCCAGCTCAGCATCGCGACCGCGGTGAGCCCGACGATCCCGGATCCCGCGAGCAGCATGAGCAGCGCCGTCACCGGCGCACGCGCAGAGGCCGCGTCGACGGGCGTCGACCGAGATAACGGGCCGCGACTGGCCATCGCGATCAACGCGATCGCAGCGCTCAGCCCGACCGCCGCGATGGACGCGCGCGCCCATCTCCTCGATCTTTGCGTCTGGCGCATGGCCTGGCTTCAGTCCATGGTCAGCGGGCCCTGTGACTCGCCGGAGAGGAACTGGCGGATGAACGGGTTCTCGGAGTTGAGCATGTCTTCCGAGGGGCCCGCCTCGACGATCCGTCCCTTCCAGAGCACGTTGATGTAGTCGGCCACCCGGCGAGCGCTCATGATGTCGTGGGTAATCACGCAGAACGTGGGCAGGTGTTCCTTCTTCTTGGCCTTCGCCTCGTCCATCATGTCGCGGTGAATCTCGAGGATCAGCTCGCCGAGCAACGCCGTCCGGACCGGATCAAGACCGGAGTCCGGCTCGTCGAAGAGACACGATGTCGGGCTCCAGCACCAGCGCCCGGGCGAAGCCGGCGCGCTTGCGCATTCCGCCTGAGAGCTCGTTCGGCATCTTGTCGCATGGCGCTGCCGAGGCCGACCTCGTTGAGGCGCCGCATGACGATGTCCTCGACCTCGTCCTCGCCCTTCTCGGTGTGCTGCCGAAGCGGGAACGCGACGTTGTCATAGAGGTTCATCGAGCCGAACAGGGCGCCGTCCTGGAACAGCAGTCCGAACTTCTTGCGCATCTCGAAGAGATCGTCGTCCGGCATGTTCGGTACCGACTCGCCGTGGACGAGGACGTCGCCCTGATCGGGATAGAGCAGCCCGACCATGTGCTTGATGCACACCGACTTGCCCGTGCCCGACGGCCCAATGATCATCGACACCATCCCCTCCGGCAGACCCATGTTCAACCCCCGCAGGATCCGGTTCCGCCCAAACGCCTTGTAGGTGTCGACGAACTCGACCGCATCCGGACGACCCGACGGATACACCCGGTAGGTATGCCACTTGTACTCATCTTCCGAGGCGCCCGATGGCGGCGCAGGACGGTGCGGCTGCTCGTCGACCACAGACACGCGCGAAGCGGATCCGGAGGCGTCACGCCGACGGTGTTCCGAGGGCGGTTTCGAGGTGGTGGCCTGCTCCTCGGGGGCCTTCGGTTCGACGGCCTCGCGAGTGTCCGAGCTGCCCGGGCCGTCTGGCGCCAACGGCGGCGGCAAGGGCGAGTCGTCGCTCAGGCGCGGCGGAGCAGGAACACCGCCGTCCGACCCACCCGTCGACGCGGCGGACGCGTCCCCGGGCCCTGGAGCCGACTGCGCCGGTGGAATCGATGTCCGCTCCTTCTGGCTCCGTTTGCTGAACAAGTCTCCTAAGCCGAAGTCCCGCATTGTCAGCCTCCGATTGGTGCTGTCGAGCTCGAACCCCATAGGAGCTGCGGTCCGAGCATTCGATGAGATGTGCGTCGTGTACAGACGGCGCTTGGTTTTGGACTCCGTGCCACCCGACGCCGAGTCGCCGCGGCTGTGCCGGTGCGTCCGTCGCACCGCGCTGTCGCCGCGGAGGAGGTGTTCGCGCGCGTGGCGCTCGCGGCCGCACGTCATGCCGTCGAGGACCTGACCGAGGTTCAGGTCGCCGAAGGAGCCCGATTCCGGACGATCCGACACGCGCGTTCGATCTGGGTCGCTCGTAGAGCACGCTGCAAAAGCCAGCCCTGGCTCGCCGGCGTTTGGCGACCGAAGCGCCATCCGCGGTAAACGTCGAGCCATGTCCCGAGAGATCAATTGTCGCCATCAGCTTCCACCGAGCTCCTTCGCGGTAGAAGCCATCAGCCGTCTTCGGCAGTTCAGGCGGGCCTCATCGCCTGCTCTAGATCCTAGCGCCCTACCGCGAAGCGCGGTGGCGCCTCGCCCGGAACCGCATGCGGCGCTGATGACCCCTGCGGCAGGTGATGTCCACGCAGACGGACGCCATTGATGTCACCTGCAGTGTCGCGACCCGCGAGGGATCGACACCGGACTACCTGGCTGGTACGACGGCTAGCTTCCCCTGGGGATTTGGGTTAATGCGGCCGCCACAGTTACTGACTCGCATTCACCGGGAGCCGGCAGCAACGTATCCAGCCTGCACATGCGCAGGCTGGATACGTGTACAAAGGTGCTCCCGCGAGGGAGGCTAGGAGAGTCCCGACTCCGTCACCGGGGCGCCCACGACCGACGGCGCATGGTGACCTTGACGGCCCGCGTGGGAGTGGCGAGTGCGTGCATGCTCGATAGCGCCGCTTTGTCCCGTAGCGAAATGACCGCAGACGCCATTGGCCTGCAGCGTCGTCTGCCCCGTGGCAAACGTCCGCGTGCTGAGTGACTCCGGCGTCGTCCGGAGCCCTCCGGCGAAATCGCCCCGGCCGAACGATGCTCCAGCATCACCAGCAATTGCCCTCATGCCCCGCGCGAAGTCACCCTGGGGCAAGATCATCGGCTGTGCCTGCATTTCTTCACTACCTCCTATGAGTGTCAGGAAAAGTAGAAGCCATCAGCGGGAGTACCGCGGTCGCAGGCGAGCCTCATCGCCTCTGAATTGTCTCAGTGACTGTAGCTGCGCGGCCGGCCGAACAGACCCGGTGCCGCGGTTTGAGGCATAAATATGTCGTTAAGTAAGAACGCCCGGCGACACTGTCGAACCCGGGTCGGTCTCGCGGTACGTCGTACACGCATTGCACGTGGCTGAGCGCCGGCTCGATGACTCGTGAGGTCGCCGGGCCGCCTACAGACGTACGAGCGCATCTTCGAGGTGGTGCCGCCGCCGCCCAGCCACAGGTCGCAATGACCAAAGTCTCTGCAACGTGCCCTCTCGGCCAGCCGGTCGAGCGATGGGTCGCTGCGTCGGCGTGCATGGGCGATCGCGTCGCGGGGCTATCGGGGCGGTTGCCTTGCCGTTGGCCGCTGGGTGGACGCCCGCAGGCGCGTCCGACTTGGTAACGGGGCCTCGCTACGCGCGCGTGTGCACCCGTTCCATCCCGGCGCCGCGCAGCGCCGGCCGTGCGGACGTCCGCATCCGGGTTAGTACGCGGCTCGAGACCGGTGTCACGTCCGGGTGCAGGCCGCTGTTGGCGTCGCTCGCGGCCCGCCACGCCTCGGTGCGGCGCGCGAACTCGTTCGCGTCGTCGAGCTCGAGGCAGTCCATGCGGTCTGCATTGATGTCGATGACGATCGCGTCGTCGTCCTCGATCAGCGCGATCGGGCCGCCGAGGAACGCCTCGGGGGAGACGTGACCGATCACGAGCCCGACCGACCCGCCCGAGAAGCGTGCGTCCGTCATCAGCGCGATCGTGATGCTGCGCTGTCGGCACAACGCGGTGATGCGCGAGGTCGGGTCGAGCAGCTCCGGCATTCCGGGCGCCCCGCGCGGACCCTCGTAGCGGATCACGACCATGTCGTGATCGGCGAACGAGTCGGGGTCCTGCTCGAGCGCCGCGATCAGCTGGCGCTCGCCGTTGAAGGTGCGCGCCCGGCCGCGGAACACGCCGTCCTGCAGTCCGCCCTCGATGCCGGCGATCTTCAGCACCGCGCCGCCGTCGGGCGCCAGGTTGCCGTGCAGCAGCCGCAGCCCGCCTGTGGCCTTGTACGGCTTGGCGACGGGATGGATGACGTCCCCGTCCGGTGCCGGCGGATCGAGCCGGCGAACCTGCTCGCCGAGCGTCTCGCCGGTGCAGGTGAGCGCCTCGCCGTCGAGCAGGCCGGCCTCGAGCAGCTCTTTGACGATCACCTGCAGACCGCCCTTGGCGTCGACGTCGACCATCGAGTAGAAGCCGAACGGGCGCAGGTTGACGAGCACCGGCAGTCGGCGTGAGAGCGCGTTGAACTCGCTCTGGCTCATGACGTCCTGCCAGAGGTCGAACCCGGCGGCACGAGCGATCTCGACGCTGTGCAGCACCACGTTGGTCGATCCGCCCATCGCGATCGTGACCGTCAGGGCGTTGCGCAGCGACGTCGGCGTGACGATGTCGCGCGGAGTGATGCCGGCGTCGGTCATCGCGATCAGACAGTCGATCAGCTGGTCGGGGAACTCCTTCAGGCGACGAGGATCGTCCGAGGGCGGCGCGACCATCTGCAGCGGCTCCATACCGAGCAGGGCGATGAACGTCTGCATCGTGTTATAGGTGAACATGCCGCCGCAGCTGCCCTGGCCCGGACAGCCATGCAACGCGACGCGCGTGCGGGTGGCCGGATCAGGGTCCGCGGCCACCTGAAAGCCGGTGATGATGTCGATCCGCTCGCCCGTCTGCGGGTCGGTACCCGGCCTGATCGATCCGTCGGACATGAGGACGGCGGGGGCGTTGTGCTCGAGGATCGCGGCCAGCGTCCCGACCGGCGGCTTGTCGCACGCGACGACCGCGATCAGCCCCGCCATGCTGTTCGCGTTCAGGTGCAGATCGATGCTCTCGTTCACGAGCTCGCGCCCGATCAACGAGAAGCGCATACCCGGGGTGCCGTTGAGCTGCCCGTCCGAAACGCCGATCGTGTACGCCGGAGCGATCAGCCGCACCGCCAGGTCGTCCCTGCGCACCCGCTCTGACAGTGCGGTCTGGACGGCCGCGACCTTCCCGAGTACGCCGACGTAGCACTGGCTGTCACCAAGACTCCCCGTGACTCCCCAGACGGGATCGTGGACCTTCGCAACATCCTCGCCGAGGAAGCGCGCGGTGCCCACCAGCTGGACGTCCCGGCCGGGGTTCGCGGACTCAAAGCCGTTACTGCTCACCGCCGAGCATTCTAGGTAGCCGCAGCGGCCCCACCGCTCGTGCCGTATTCATGCACGCATCAGCATCAAGCTCGCCGGTGTGCCGCCCGACTTGCTCAGCCGCCGAGATCCAACCGTATGCGATCTCCGCTCGGCGGGCTGCTCTTGTTCCTGCCCTGCCCCGATCGGCTATTCCGTACCGAGGTGCTACCGCCACAACCGCGAGCGCTCAGCACGCATATGCCGATGAGCTCCGCCGCTAGTTGCGAACACCTCGTCTCCGGCTTATGACGCCGCGTCAGCCTGGCCATTGGCCAGCCCGAGTACTCCGCTGCCGTTGGCGCTGCTCGACCGCCTCCGCGAGATCCCAGGCAGCCGCGGAGAGCTGTCCGAACGCCTGCGCGATCGCGACGACGCTCACACCGGTACGCGCGCGGCTGAGCGACTCAACGGCGTCATCAAACCGCTCCCACACATCCTCGGGCGCGAGCGCGGAGCGCCACGGCGCGTCACGTAGCTCCTGCGGAGGCAGCCAGGCGGGCCCGGGCCGCCACCCGAAGCCCTGCTCCTCGGCGTAGCGGTAGGCGGCCTGCTCCTGAGCGGCCGCATCCGCGAGGGGCGCGCAGACGACGCGTGTAGCCGGCGTCGGGCGGGGGCTGCGCGTGTTCCTTGACCGCCGTCTGCCAGCGCCCCTCGGCGAGCTCGAGCTGCTCGCGAGCGCGCTCAACGCTCATCGGGGGCCACCAGGTGCTTGCTGAACGACGGATCCTCGGACACCTCAACCTCGTCGTCAGACTGGCCGCCGCGCGCCATGAAGCCCCGGAGATCGGAGCGGCTGATCATCCACCGGCGCGCGCCGGCTTTCGTGGCTCGTAGCTCGCGGTTCGCGATCCACCGCCGAACCGTGACAACTGTTACCTGAAGCTCGTCAGCGACCTGAGCGGGGGTGAGATACTGCTTTCTCGCGCGGGAACCTCGTCCCTCCCGCGCCACCGGCTCCGCACCGCCAGCCATGGACCCCCGCCGGCGGACCCGTTCTTCGACCAGCTCCAGACCGAAGCGTCCAACGACAAGCACCACGCCGCGGCGGCCGCGACGCGACGGCCGAGTAATTCGAATCGCCTCGGCACCCAGACGCCGGCCGAGATGACCCAGAGCGTCTCGCCGCATCCGGCGGCCGCAGGCATGCCCGGCAGCGCCAATCTTCCGAAGGAGCTCGTGACACCGCGGCGCCGTCGGTCGCGACCGCAACTCAGGATCACGTCATCGCATCGTCGATCGCGCTCGATCCTTCGGGTTCGCGTTGCGGCGCCTCATCTCCTCGTCGCGCTCGGCGCGCTGGTGGTGGCCGAGCGGCACTGGCCGCGATCGTCGTCGGCGGGGAGCGCGGTACCCCCGTCGCCAAGCGGCTCGCGAGCGAACACACGAGCACATCCGCGTCGCGCGTGCCCGCGCCAACGACCCCCGCTGATCTCACGGCTGCCCTGTCGCGTCCGAGTGTCCGGCATCACGCCGCGCCCAGCGGGCCTCACATACGCCCCGTCGCCAAGCCGCACATAAGGCGCACTTCGCGCTTGCGGCGGAACGCCAACCGGCGCACACATCGTCGCCGAGTTCGACGACAACTGTCACGCCTGCCGCTCAGACCTCGACCCAGACCGTCCAGCCCAGCACCGTCGTCCAGCAGCCCACAGCGGCGGCGGCCGCGGACACGACGACTGGCTCAGGATCAAGCGCGAGCTCCGGTCCGGGCAGCCGCCCCGCGTTTGGGACCAACGGAACACTTGGACCGGCGTGAGGTACCTGGTGAGCCAAGTCCTCGGTGTCTCACGGCGCGGCTTTCGGCGCGGTGATTGGCCTGACGGGGTCTGGCGTCAAACCAACACCCGGAGTCGGCAAGCTGCGACGATTCTCGGCGGTACACGATGGAATTCAGACGTCACATTCTCACGGCTGAGATGCTCGATGCGGGGACGGAGAGGGTGGTTCGTACCTCGATCGACGTGCGCGTCGACCCGCTTACGGGCCACAGCTGTCGCATCCTGCCAGAGCGCGGCCTGATGCCGGCCAACGACTTTGACCTCGCCGCGTTCGCGCGCGAGAACCAGCCTCGCTGTCCGTTTTGCCCTGAGCGGATTGACTCCCTGACGCCAAAGCTGCCAGCGGCGATCCATCCGGACGGCCGCATCACCCGCGGCGAGGCGGTCCTGTTCCCGAATCTTCACGCGTACGCCTCGCACAGCTGCGTCTCCGTGTACTCGCCGCGACTTCACTTCCTGCCACTCGAGGAGATGACCGAACGCCTGCTCGCCGACAACCTGCGCACTCAGGTGGCGTATGCGAAGGCGGTGATCGCCGCCGACCCGGACGCGCGGTGGGCGTCGATCAACGCCAACCACATGTTGCCGGCGGGCAGCTCGCTGTTTCATCCCCACCTGCAGGGAATCGTCGATTCCCAGCCGACGACGCTTCAGCGAATGCTCGCCGAGGTACCGGCTGAGCGGTTCGATGCCTACCTGCAGACCGAGCGCCGCGCCGGGGAGCGGTACCTTGGGGACACCGGCCGGGTGGAGTGGCTCGTGAGCTTCGCGCCGATCGCGCCGGCGGAGCTGAGGGCCTTCATCCGGGGGATCTCCTCACCGGTCGAGCTCGACGAGGACCTGGTTGTCGAGCTGACCAGCGGGCTGGTGTTGGCGCTGAACGCGTATGCCGAGATGGGGTTTGAGAGCTTCAACCTCGCTGTCTATGGCGCGCCGCCCGGGATCGACACCTATCCGTTGAACCTGCGGATCGCATGCCGGTCGAACCTGAGTGCGTTCTACCGATCGGATTCGACCTTCCTCGAGCGCCTGCACTGGGAGGGCGCGATCGATCTTGCGCCGGAGACGGTGGCCGAGCGGATCGGCAGGCGCTTCCGCGTGTGACCGACGCAGCAGCGCACCGCGATGCTCGCGTGTCCGGCGCCGACGTCGTAGACGCTTGCACCGGAGGAAGAGGCGATTAGAGTCGGTCGATCCGCAGCGACCCGACACAACACGTTCGTGCCTTGCTCGGCAACTTTCGTCTCCTCGAGGCTGCCGGGGCCTGCGGAGTGATCGCGGAGAGCCTGACGAGGATTACGGTCCCACGAAGCCGCCGGAGTGGTGGGAGGCTCTGGCTGAGAGCGCGCGCACGTACCGATCGGCAATCTATGCGACCAGCGTGCACGGATTCTCAGCCATCGATGAGTGGTCGCACTCCGGGGACTCGAGGAGCGGGAGCGATGCTGACCTCGTACGGCGAGCGGAAGCGACTCGGTGCCGAGCACCGGAAATGGCTGTGCGAAGTCCCCGGTGGGCACGCGTACGTGGCGTGGCTGAGCGCGTACGTCGCCGTTGCCGAGATCGACGGCGATCGCGCGCTCACAAGCCTCGATCGATGCGCAGCGATCGTGCGGGAATTCGTGGATGCGCCAGAGCTCGGACGCGAACCATCGCTGTACGACTTCCTGCAGAGCGCCGCCGACGCACTAGCTCTCTTCCTAGGGTTGCCGGAGCATCCTCTCCGCGACGTGCGGAGGTTCGCGTTCCTGCCGTCTTCTCTTCCGGCCAGCTAGCGTTTCCTGCACGATGCCGTCCATATTCACACGCATCGTCGCGCGGGAGATTCCGGCCCACATCTTGCATGAGGACTCCGACTTCCTGGCGTTTCTCGATGTCCGTCCGATTCGCGAAGGGCACAGCCTGGTCATTTCGAAGGCCGAGGTTCCGGACATGTTTGATCTGCCCGAGTCGCTGCTTGCGGGATTGCTGCCGTTCGCAAGGCCGGTAGCGCGGGCGATTCAACAAGTCACCCAAGCGACGCGGGTCGGGATTGCCGTCATCGGCCTAGAGGTCCCTCATGCTCATCTGCACCTCGTGCCGATCGACGGGCTACACGACCTCGATTTTCGTCGTGCCCGTCCCGCCGCCGACGAGGAGCTCGCGGCGACCGCAGAACGTATTCGGGCCGCACTAGCGAGCTGATCCGGCCTCCGGCCCGGCGTGCCTCAAACTGCTGCTGCGGACGAGGGGGAGCACTCCGTTCCTCCGCTCGCCGGGCAGCACCTCAGCGAGCAGCGCAGGCCGCCACAGAGCAGGTCTCGACCAGTCAAGGCGCTTACCGCACCTCCCACGTAGCGACGACGCGCACTGGCGGTCAAGCGCGCGGCGTGCGAACGCTGCGATCCGCCACGTCATCCGGCGGACGCGTCACCAAGTGGGTACGGACTGCGCCGATGCAAGTTAGCGGTCCCTCGCCGTGGGCGTCTCACTCCCTCGTTGGTGGCGGTGTCGTAGGTGGCGGCGGCTCTAGGGCTGGTAGGAAGAGCTCGACCCACCAATCGGACAGGACCGTGGGTCCGTGCGGCAGCCCCATCTCGTCCCGAAGGGCCTGGATGATTGGCCGCCAGGCTTTCTCGTCGCGCCAAGCCGAAGATGCCCGACGTGAACACCGGTACCCCGTACCGCATGGTCATCTCCAAGCATCCCTCGGGTGCATGGAAAAATGTGTACTTGATCCCGGCGAAGAGCGGTGACCGACTCGATCACATGAGCATCGACGCCTGGCACAGTAGTCGGTGGGTTCCATAGCTACCCGACGTGCTGGATCGACCGAGTGCTGCACAAAAAGCGACGCAAACGAACCATGTGCCCGACGTCCTCCCGCTCCGATGCGCGGGAGGACGTCCAAGCGAAGGCCAGGGTTTGGTCGCGTCGATCTCCGGCTCTTCGCCGAGCGCGAGCTCAGCGAGATCTGATGGGGCGTTGTGGCCGTACAGGTCAACGGCGGTCTGGATGCCGTCGTCGGTGACGAACGCGTCCCGGTTTAGGGATGCCAGCGCAGGGGAGAGCATCGGTCGCATGAACTTCCATACGGCGGCGCGCAGCGCGCCGTCGCCGCCGGGGAGTCCGTCGCGGAGCTTGCGGGCGATGCTCTCTGTGCCGAGCCTCTTTGTGGGTGTGGCGCCAGCTGAATCGAGCACGAAGGCGGCTGCCCAGCGGGCGGTGAGCCGGGCGATGCCTCGGAGCGGGTCGGGGTCGGCGTCGGGATAGGGAAAGTCAGGGTGGACGGCCTGCGCCTCATCGGTGGAGGGGTAACGGTCGTCCATCAGCGCGAAGTCGACCGCGATCCGCTTGGTGAAACGTGTCAGCTGCAGGTTCCAGTCATACCATCAGCGCGGGTACTTCTTGCGCAACAGCAGCATCGGTAGCACGGGCATGTCGAGGATCCCGACGCCGCCCCGGCGTACCGGACGCGTTCGCCTCCCGCTTGGGCGCCGAAGCTGCTGCCCCGCTGCCGTTGCCGCGAGGATTGCGATCGGGATCATCGTGAAGATGTGCTCTGTGCCCAATCGGCGGACTTGCTGTCCCCGGCCCTGCTCCCCGCCTGACGAACCGCACGGCGCGCCGCCGACAAGCTGCCCCAGACCGCCGTGACCACGCTCGGCGACGGCCAGCTACCTTGGGTCAAGCGCCGCACCGCCTCTCCCCCGCACCGCTGCGCGTGCGTACGCGACCAGTCGTATGACGTCGGCAGCCAGCCGTAGCGGCTGAGCCAGTCGCGCATCGCGTCGAGCACGCGCTCGCGGGTCCAACGGCGCTCGATCGCGCCCGGATGGCAGGCCTTGGTACGCGTAGGCGTCGCCCCTGCCGTTGCGCGGCTGCGTGTCTGAGCCACAGCCGCGACACACGCCGACGTACCGGGCTTGACCGCCCGCGCCCTCTCACCCGTCGGGTCGTAGAAGTGCGCCTTAATCGTGGCCGGCGACCTCCCGAGACGGCCCGCGATTGGCCTGATCGAGAGACCCTCGAATTCGCGGTAATGCCGCGCCAGGGAGACCGCGCGATGCCGCTCGACGACGCGATCCGGACCCCTCGTTGATCCGACGCTCGTCACACCCGTCACGCCACCTCGCGCACTTGACATTTTCCGCCGACGTCGGCTCGCAAGTGCCGACGTGCCGGCTTGCGCAGACTGGTCCGCCTCGCGACTCTCGCCGTGCCGTCGGAGACTTCCCGGTGCGGAAGCGGGGGACCGAGTACTGCCATTGATCGGATACACGCTGACGGCCGGACTGGCCGCCCGCGAGCTGCCCGCAAACGACAGGATCAACAGCGACGCTCCAGCGATCAGCGTTACTACCGGCGCCAGGCCCAGCGGCCCGGAATACGAGCTCAATCGATTCCTCCGTTGATCGCGAAAATGCGTTGGGAGCCGCCACGAGCAACACTGCCGCGTCGTCGAGGTTGCTGCGCTTGTTCGTCTACGAACGCTCCGCCACTTGGGGGATACCCGGCGCCGGCTCCTCCGGTAAGCGAGGATGGCAGGCGAATACCCCACGGGTTTCGGCTTGCCGCACTGAGCTCGGAGTCTCAGCCCGCCTGCCGTGCCTGCGCGAGCGCGAGACCTGCGACCCAGAACGGCACTAGCACCCAGATTTGAGCGCGGGTGTAGTGGCTCAGCTCGGCATCCAGGTCGGCACCGGCAAGCTCGGCTCCCAGCGCTTCCGAGCGCCACAGCGCGAGGACATGCGCGGTGAGCGGGACGTAGTTGGCGGCCAGCCCTAGCAGCCAGATCCCAATGACGATCCCGACCGCTCCGCCCAAGCTCAGCGCCCAAACGCCCAATACCAGGCAGCAGATGGCCCCCAGTCCGAACTCGGCGAGGATCACCCGCCGACGGAGACGAGTGCCATGCGCCCCGTGCATGTCCAATGCGGCAAGCCTCCGAACATTCAGCTCTGTGGCACTACGAGTCACAGCGGGTGCTCCAGCGGATATGGGTCGGTGAAACCTGGGCCTGCACAAAACCCACCGTAGGGCATCGCGATCGGACAACGGGCCGCCGGTCAGCCCGATGACAACCTCCCGAATCGCCCCGCCGGTATGGCATCAATTTCCCAGTCCGGCTACCGGTCCGTGGCCTCGCTTTCGTTCAACGACCAGCAGCACCCGACAGCCGCGGGCGCCCCGCCACGGACAGCAAGCGAGGCGGTTGGCGACCCGGTGGGCCGCCCGGTGCCGACGGTCGCGCTCGTAGCGAGGGCACGTCGCTGGAGCAGCTCTTGCCATCCGCGCACCTGGAGAGCTCGGAGAGCTCTCGCGCACATTCGATGAGATGGTCGAGACGCTCGAGCGCGAACGCGGAGCACGTCGGCGCCCGGTCAGCGACCTCGCGACTTCGGTCGCCTATCTCGTTCGCCGCCCTGCAAAGCTTGCGCGCATCGCAACACGACGAACGAGTCAACGCGGACCCCGCTTGGGCCGCAAGGGAGTGCCGCGATCGTCCGGTGATCCTGGCCTCGGCGCACCGGCAGCGGATGCGCGCATCGCAACACGACGAACGAGTCAACGCGGACACCGCTTGGGCCGCAAGGGAGTGCCGCGATCGTCCGGTGATCCTGGCCTCGGCGCACCGGCAGCGGAAGCAAGTACGCCGGTTGTCCGGCTGGCGCAGGCAACTGGCGCGATCACCGCGGCGTTCACGGTGACGTGCGCAAGTGTCGGGCTCCTCAGCGGCCTCGCCACCGAGATGACGATTGCGGCGGTCACGTTGGTCCTCGCGGTCGTCTTAGTGATCACGCGGCCCCAGACTAGTAGGACTAGGAGCGCATCCCCAAGTAAGTTGGGTCGGCGTCGGCATCGAAGACTCGTAGTTTTCGCGGCCGGCGGTAGCAGGTCTTGTCGGATGCGAGAGGTCCTCTGGGCGAGGACGATCGGTGGCCGCACATCGCGTTCGGGTGCGCCAAGACTGATGACACGCCGTATCGCTGGCGCTATCCAGTCGAGTGAAGGAGCACCGCAGATGACTGTCTCTACTCCAGATAGCAGCAGCGTCGAATGGGACGCCGAAGGATTCCAACTCGACAGCGCGCAGTGGACGGTGACACTCGCAGAACAGACCGCGCGCGAGAACGGCATCGATCGGCTCACCGACCGCCACTGGCACGTCATCAACTCGATGCGAACGGCCTACCTCGAGCACGGAGCCCTGCCATGGTTACACATGATCGCGCGGGTTTCAGACGTTGGGATTCCCGAGCTGTTCGATCTTTTCCCGACGGATCCGTCGAGAGCCGTAACCAAGGTCGCGGGCATCCCGAAGAACCGAGCCTGCATCTAGCTGAGGGATCGACGTCCAACCGCAGCGCTGAGCGCGTCCGCGCGAAGCGGTGGGCCGCGTCGAGTAACTCGCGGCCCGTCTCGCTCGCCCATTGGTGGTCTCCGGACGCCAGCGCCCGGGCGACACAATGATTGACATGTTCGCCGAGGATTCTTGAGGGCGACCGCTTCAAGCCCCGTTGGACCGCCACGATCTGCTTGATGACGTTGATGCAGTAGTGGTCCTCGAAGACAGTGCGGCGGAGCCGCGCCGGCAGTTGCAGTCACTGCGGCGGTCCCCGCCTTGGCCCTGTCTCGCCCCGCGTGGCGCGCTGGTATGTCGCATTTTGTTCGGACGCTGACGAACTTGGTTGCTCGGCACCGCAAGGTGCGTTACACGCAGGAGACCCTGCAGCACCGCGGTGCAACAGGCGATAGATCAGGGCGACCAAACGGGGAGCGTGCGTAATGCAATTGAGGGGAGGTCAGCTCGAGCGTGGATCGGCGATGGGCGGCTACCGAATCGACGAGCTGATCAGCCGTGGCGGGATGGGTGTCGTCTACCGCGTCACGAACCTCGCGTTGAACCGGATCTACGCGCTCAAAGTGATCGCTCCCGAGCTGGCCCAAGATGAGGAGTTCCGGGAGCGGTTCAAGCGGGAGATGCGGATCGCGGCCTCGATCCGACATCCGAACGTAGTCGCGATCCATTACGCAGGAGAGCACGAGCGACACCTGTTCTTCGTGATGGACTTTGTCCTCGGCACCGATCTGCGCGAGATCCTCCGCAACGAGGGGCCGATCGAGCCGGACCGATCGGTCGAGCTGCTGACGCAGTTCGCCGCGGCGCTTGACGCGGCGCACGCGCTGGGCTTGGTGCACCGCGACGTCAAGCCGGCCAACATCCTGATCACAATCCGGGACGGCGAGGAGCACGCCTATCTGACGGACTTCGGGGTGGCCAAACGCTTTGACAGCATCGCCGGCCTGACCGCGCATGGGGCAGTGGTGGGCACGGTCGACTACATGCCGCCTGAGCAGATCAGCGGCCGTCCTGCCGACGCGAGAACCGATATCTACGCGCTGGGCTGCGTGTTCTTTCAGATGCTGACCGGGGCCGTGCCATATGACCGAGAGAACTCGGTCGCGAAGCTGTTCGCACACGTGCATGATCCGCCGCCGCCGCTGGAGGGAGACCTGGCCGATCTGCATCCGATGTTCAGCGCAGTGCTCGACAAGGCGCTCGCCAAGGATCCGGCGGATCGCTACTCCTCGGCGGGGGATCTTGCGCGCGACGCGGCCGAGGCGCTGCGTGGTCGGCGCTACTCGGGTCCCGCAACTGTCGTCGCGACAGGCGAGGCGAAACCGTGTGATGTGGGTCCAGGCACGGTTCCATCCATACCTGAGTCGGTTTTGGTATCTGATGCGTCTGCCGGACCGCCGGACGTCTCAGTGCCTGGCGGGGGTCGCCTGACGGCCGGGCAGCCTCCGCCCCTCACGCCACCGGCCCCGTCCTCGGCAACATCACCAGCCCTCGCCGCGAGCCGCGGAGGCATCGAGGATGCCGTTGAGCCGCCTACGTTGGATGCTCCCGCACACCCTGGCCATGCGTTCGGGCGCTACTGGTGGATGGCGGTCGCCCTTCTCGTGCTGATCGGCGGCGGGGTCGCTGCTGTCCTCGCGTCGAGCTCCGGTGGCTCCCGAACCGCACCCCGGGGAGGGCAGCGGTTCGTCTCCTCAGCGCCCCCGGTCCCGTTCAACCGCGTCAGCGGCCGGGGCTCGGCCAGCGTACAGCTGCGCGGCAACGTGGCGACCGTTGCGCTGCAGACCAGCGGGCTGCTGAACGGGTCGCCGCACTTGATGCACATCCACGCCGGCGGCCAGGGGATCTGCCCGCCCGCCACCGCCGCCCGCCTGCACAACGGGCACCGGTCGATCAGCACGACCGACGGCCTGAAGTACTACGGCCCGCCGGTCGTGTCGCTGACCACCCGCGGCGACACGAGCGCGTCGAGCAACCTCGACTTCGAGCGATATCCCGCGGTCGGCAACATCCGCTACCGGCGTACGATGACCGTCACCGCGAGCGCTGCCGCGGCAATCCGAGCCGGCAACGCCGTCATCGTCGTACACGGCATCGATTACAACGGCAACGGCGTGTACGACAACATCCTGGACCGCAGCGAGCTCAGCCCGGCGCTGCCCGGAGAGGCGACAGCACCAGCACTCTGCGGCCCACTGTTCAACAGCCAGTCGGTGGCCGAAACCACAGGCCGAGGCTCCGCGAGCGCCGTCTACGCGGCCGCTCTGGGCACCACCCAGTGACATCCCGCTGAGGCCCGTCAACGCCAGTCCGTTCCAGTGAAAGCGAGCTTGTCCCGCGCGCGCGGGCGGTCTTCACAATCGCCCCCGTGGGCCGAGTGCTGACAACAACGCATCGCCGGGGACCGACGACTCGGGACGGATCGGCCGGGGCGGGCACCGTTGGCATCGAGGAGGCGCCGTGAACTCCGCAGCACGCGTACATCGGAGGATGCCCCAGCGAGAGCGGCTCGGTGGAGTCGGTCCCTCCTCTTTGCGTAAGCCTGGACACGTTTCGGGCGCACTCTTGACCCGGAACCTGCCTCTGAACCTAGTCCGGCTCCTGGGCCTCGGCGACGGCCAGTTGAAGGCTGGCCGCGATCATGTAGAGGCCCGTGGCCGCAAACGCCGCAAGCGGCCACGCCACCCAGCTCGGGATCATCGCGGTCAGCGCCGCCGCCCCCACCGCGAAGCCGACCGCGAAGATGTCAAGCGCACCGGCCAGCGCCCGCGCCGCGCCTCGCGAGAGGGGCCGACTCTCCCCGATCGCTCCGCGCCCAACTAGCCAGAGGACGGCGAACGCTCCGACCGCGCCGGCAACGAACAGGAAGCTCTCCCAGACCGTGGGAAGCTGGCGAAAGTGGATCAGCACGGCGCCGCTGCTCCACACGGTGATCGTGTAGCCATACGGCGCAGCGCTCGCGGACACCATCGTCGCGAACGAGCGCCTCAGCGCCCGACGCGCGGAAGGAATCTGCTGAGTGCCCGGTAGGGGCCTGCGCCGGTGTCACCGGCCCGGCTCGAAATCTAGAGCGCTCTTCGCCCGGTTCCGTGGCAGGCCGTCGTGCCGTCGGCCGCCGCGTGCGGTCCGAGGCGCCACCTCACCGGTTATTGCACCCGCCACGTCCTGGCGCTCCCCGGCGATTGCATCCGCCGACGCCGGACGGTCACTCGACGAACACTCACCAGTCCGTCGAGGATCCTCCCCGCCGTCGCATCAGTGCGCCTGGCATGGCTGTCGCTTCGGCGCGACGAACCCACCGGCGTGCGTTTGGCCTTCTCTGCCGTGCGCACCGGCTACAGGCCTCAAAGGGCGGTTCGATCGCCATCTTCGCGTAGCACCCCACGGCCCCTGTGTGGCCGGATGGGCTGCCCGAAACTTGACGACGCACCAGCATCTCGAGACGCATCCGGGGCAGCCGCAGGTTCCTGGCGGACTATCTCGTGCGCGCCTGACGATCGCTGCGGGCGACGCGAGCTACGATCGAGAAAATGGCCGATCTGCGAGTCACGTACTTCGAGCGCCAGTTGGATTCGGGTCTTCTGGAGGAGGTCGGCAGCGAGGATTTCGAGGACAACACCGCGCCGCTGGCCGCGCAGCGGGCGCTTGACGCCGCCGAGAAGTGGATCGATCCCGACCGGCGTAATCGGAGCTATCGCATCGACAGGCTGCTCCCGCCCGACTGACGTCTCGCGTGTCCTCGGCCTGCTTCTGGGACCCCCGGACAGCGTGCGTGTCACGGGTGGTCGCCAGCGCTGTCAGCGCGCGATCACCCACGACGTTCGCGGAGGGTGACCGGCGGACCCACCGGGGTAGGGGACCGAAGATGAGGTTCCCCGACCACGGTCGTTCTCCGCAGCTGATCCGATGAGCGGCCCTACGGCGACGGGCAGCCGAACGAGAGCCATCGGCACGATGCCGGCCCCGGGCGATTGGTTGTTCGGGTCCTTACCAAACGAACTTGACGATAGCACCGCCGGGGAACCTGAAGGAAGGACGTCGACGCCGTGGTTCATTGCGCGTCCGGCGAAGCGTGATCTCCGTGGAAGGTCCAGCCATGACTGAACAAGCGGTTGCAGTGAAGGCGCGCGTCGCGCCACAGACCAGTGCTGACGATGTGCTCCGGGTAGACACATCACCAAGTCATACGGCCCGACGAACGTGCTGCGTGACGTCAACCTGCATCTGCGACGTGGCGAGGTCCTCGGCCTTGTCGGTGACAACGGGGCCGACGTCGATCCCGCGGGCCCTCGCGTCTTCAACGCTGCGCGGCCGCTGGCGGCAATGGGGGCGAAAGACGGGGCGATGATCCTCGAGCTCATCGCGCAGCTGAAGAAGGAAGCCAGGGCCTCGATCATCATGATCCTGCACAACTACGTTACACGTCTTCTCGAGTTGCGACCGAGTCAACCTGATCTCCGGCGGGGTGATCGCGCTCGACAAGCCCACCGCCGAAACGTCTGTGGACGAACTCACGGAAATCGTCGTAGAGGAGTACCGGCGCGCCCGCCGCGGGGCCCAGGCTGGCAGCGACGACCGGAGATCGCCCGAGACCTCCCCCTCCAGTGCGTGAAGCCAGCGTTCGATCCAACCGCGGTGCGCTTCGCCTTCAGCCACCGCCCGCCGCTTAGATGGCGGCATACCCCCGCCGAGCCGGTCATCCCGACAGTCCAGAGCGTGGGAGACCAGGGTCGGCGAGATCGAGCTGTTGGTGCCGCGCAAGCGCTCGGGCAGCTCGTATTTCCCGTCGTTCTTGGAGCCGCGCCGGCGCTCGGAGCAGGCGATTATCGCGGTCGTCTTGGAGGCGTCTGTCAACGGCGTGAGCACGCGGAAGGTCGATCGGCTGGTGGAGCAGCTCGGGATCGACGGGATGACCAAGGACCGTGTCTCAGCGGTGTGTCGCGGCTTGGATGAGCAGGTCGAGTTGTTCCGCCAGCGGCCGTTGGAGGGCGCCTATCGGTATCTGTGGCTGGACGCTAAGCACGTGAAGGTCAGAGACCATGGCCGGGTGGTGTCGAACGCGATCGTCGTCGCCTACGCGGTCCATGAGAGCGGGGTCAAGGAGGTGATCGGCCTGGATGTCGGGGAGGTCGAGTCCGGCGCGTTCTGGACCGAGTTTTTGCGCTCGCTCAAGCAGCGCGGTCTTGATGGTGTGCGCCTGGCGATCTCCGATCAGCATGAGGGGCTCAAGGCGGCGATCGCGCGCGTGCTCGCGCCCGGTCGCGGGAAGCGCTGGTTTCTTGGGTTCCTCGATCGGGTCGCTGTTCGTGCTCGCGCTGCTGGTGTTCGGCGACAGCATGACCGGCCAGCACCAGAGCGTGCCGTCGCTGTTCAGCTACATCGGAGCGACGGTCCTCGTGATCGGCCTGGTGCGGATGATGCCGCCCTACCGCCCGCAGAGGTGGCTGAGCGGCGCTGCCACATCGCTGTTTCGGCCAAGGACGGTGCGGTCGTCCTTACAGGGCACGTCTCCTCCTACGTTGAGCGCATGGCGGCGCTGAGCGCCGCCGAGCGGATCTACGGGGTCCGGGCGGCGGCCGACGAGACGGAAGTCAAACTGGCTGACGCGAGCGTCAGTGGCGACGCGGAGATCGCGGAGACGATCTCGCGACAACTGCAAGGCCAACCGGAGCGTGCCCGACACCGTGAAGGTCGAGGTCAGAAACGGCTACGTGACGCTTCGCGGAATGGTCGAATGGAGCTATCAGCGTGAAGCGGCGGAGCGGCCGCTCGAGCTCGTCCGGGGCGTGTGCTCGGTGAAGAACGAGATCACGATCAAGCCTCGCGTGAAGGCAAAAGGAGCCGACGTCGAGCGGCTGGTACACGAGGCAATCGGCAGGATGGCGGACCTCGATGCGCCGTCGATCGGCGTCGCCGTCAGAAACGGCACGGTGCATCTCCAAGGGCACGTCCACTCGCTGGCTGAGCGGCGAACGGCAGAGCGCGCCGCGGCATCCGCGCCCGGAGTCAGGCGGGTAACAACGATATCGCGGTGACGCCGTAGCGCTTCTCGCTGTGCCGATGACGACAACACCGTGGGGTGGAGTCGAGTGCCTGGAACAGATCCTCCACCGACGCATCAGCAAGTCAGTCTGGGTGCGACCACAAACGGTCATCGGACTAACAAGAATCGTTCGCGGCAGCTCTGCGACGCGCTACGTTGACGCCATGGAGGCCTCAGCTGTCACTGAGGCAGGGGTCATCGGAAGCCTGACCGGCGCCGCGTTCGTGATCGCGGTTCGTCTGGGCGAATGATGCTCGGTGGTCGACAGCGTGGCGCCGGTCGAAGGGTGACCTTTTGGCGGCGTATGCGTGTCGGCACGAGTTTCCATCAGCCCTCGATCGACGCCGGCCCCTTGAGTTCCTGGAGGCGCGATAGGCACGGCCCCGATCCGGCCGGGGATGATGAACAAACCGCGATCGCCTGCTCGGCGATGCGCCCCACCTCATTGACTGGGAGGTTTGCGTGAAGACGATTTCCGTTACCGACAACCTGATCCAGCTCACGCGGCTGCGCTTTGTCAATGCCTATCTGGTTCGCGAGGAGGACGGGTTCACGCTCGTCGACACGACCACCGGCGGCGGCGCCGACGCGATCATCGCCGCAGCCGAGCGCGAGGGAGCCGCGATCCGACGGATCGCCCTGACGCATGGCCACGCCGACCACGTCGGGTCCCTCGACGCGCTCAGGCAGCGCCTCGGCGACTCAGTGCAGGTGATGATGCCCGAGCTCGACGCGCGCATCCATGCTGGCGGAAAGGTCGTCGAGGGCAAGCTCCCGGGCGGGTGGCCGAAGCTTCAGACGGTTCCTGACGTGCGGCTTGCGGGCGGAGACCGGGTGGGCAGCCTCGATCTCGTGCCGACTCCGGGCCACACCCCGGGTCACGTCGCTTTTCTCGACACGCGTGACGGCGCGCTGATCGCCGGGGACACGTTCACCTCCTACGGGCGCTTGGCGGTCGCAAGCCACTTCTATCTGCGCTTTCCGCTGGCCGCGATGGCCACGTGGGACAAGGTGAAGACTCTCGAGTCCGCCCGGCGCCTGCGCTCGCTTGATCCGGACGTGTTGGTGGTCGGACACGGCCCCGCGACTCGCGATCCAGGCGCAGCGATGGATCAGGCGATCGCCCGGGCGGCTGGCTCACGCGCGCCCGTGGTCGTACGGACGCGGGCCTGATGTCGCGCTGGAACCTTCACTGGGTTGCCACGCGCGCAACTGTCGCGGAGGGACTCGCGTCCACCCGCGGCGATGATGTGCGCAGCCCGCGGCCAATCGCGAGACCCGGTGCTCAAGAAAGGAGAGGCTGATGTACGTGGTGCGGATGCTCTGTCGGCCATTTGGCTACCTGGCGTTCGTCACCGCGTTGTTTGCGCTCAGCGCAGCAGCGCGGTTGCTCGGCGAGACGCACGAGCTGGGCTACTTCTCCGGCCGACTGGCACGCGCCGTGTGGCGCTATCCCGAGATCACCCGTCCTGGCGTGCGTGCGGCATGGGTGGTCTGGGCTGTCCTGTTCGGCGTTGCGGCAAGCCCGATCGATCCGCTCGCCACCTGGTGGGACGCGGTCGCGCTTGCGGCCGTGGCAGCTGCGATGCTCTGGCGCCGACTCTTCGACGCGCAGCGTACGGGTCGCTGATTTCTCAGTACCCGCTCCGAGGCCAGTCGAGTTAGATTGGCCGCGGATAGTCTTCGGCGGGGTGGCACCGGGGGGATCGCCCGTGTGATCGGGTCGATCGCGGGCGACCCCGACCCGGAGCCCTGGTGTCAGCACGTCGATCGCGCGCCGGACCCTCCGTCCCTGACCCCCCGTTTGCGGGCTGCACGGTTGCGCTCGGGCGTCGCCTGAGCCAGCACACAGCGTTTCTGTGTGGCGGCGGCGCTGTCGCCCACCATGAGGGCTCGCCGAATGGGTTGGTGCTCGAGCGGTACCTGAATGCTGCGGGTTTCATCCATCGTCGCGGCGGTTTCAACGCGACCTCGATTGAGATGGCGTTTAGGTTGCTTGGTAGGTTAGCTACCTACCAGTGGCGTTTCTGAGTGGACTCGACTTCGACCTTCAGCATCGTCCCACGGGAGGATCTCGGCGATTCGACTGCGGTTCGCAAAGCCCCGACGCGAGCCGACAGTCGCGTTCGTGCCGCGATCCACTCGACCTCGATCGGATCGCCGAGACCTGCTGCCGGCCATGCCCTCTGCCCTGCGGCTCGACTCACGCGTCCGGCTGCTGGCGGTGCGTGCTGGCGGCGGACTTCCGTCGCGGGGAGCTCGCTGCGAGGTGCGCATCGATGGCTCCTGAACGCCGGCTCGGCCCCCGGGCACCCTTTCCGCGATCCGGCACCCCGACGCGATCGAACGGCCGACCGCGCCGATTGTCCCCCGAGCACCACTCCGGCTCGTGATCGGCAGAGCCGGACGCAGCGACCTCAGACCACGGCCCTACCAAAGGAGGCACGATGACCGCTGTTCTCGAACGCGAGCAGTTGACGGATTTCGAGATGGAGCTTCGCGGCCCACTGCTTCAGCGCACAGATCCCGCATATGAGGAGGCGCGGCGCCTCTACAACGGGATGATCGACAAGCGTCCGGCGCTGATCGTCCGCTGCCGCGACGTCGCAGACGTGATCGCCGCCGTTGGGTTCGCCCGTCGCGAGGGGCTCGAGCTGGCTGTCCGCGGCGGCGGGCACAACGGCGCCGGCCTGGGGAGCGTCGCTGACGGACTGGTGATCGACCTCTCGCAGATGAACGAAGTGCGGGTCGACCCCGAGCAACGGGTAGCGACCGTCGCAGGCGGCGCGGTGATCGGAGACCTCGACCATGCCACCCACCCATTCGGCCTGGCCACGCCAACGGGCGTGTTCTCGACGACGGGATTGGGCGGACTGACGCTCGGCGGCGGCCACGGCTACCTGACCCGCAAGTACGGGCTGACGATCGACAACCTCCTTTCGGCGGACCTCGTTCTCGCCGACGGGCGTTTCGTCACCGCAAGCGAGAACGCGCATCCGGATCTGTTCTGGGCGCTGCGGGGCGGCGGCGGCAACTTCGGCGTCGTGACCTCGTTCACACTGCGCCTGCACCCGGTTGCGACGGTCACCGGCGGGCCGACGCTGTGGCCGCTTGAGGCGGCGCCCGACGTGCTGCGCTGGTACCGCGAGTTTCAGCCGTCCGCACCCGAAGACCTTTATGGGTTCTTCGCGCTGCTCACGGTCCCGCCCGCGCCGCCATTCCCGGCCGAACTGCACCTGCGCAAGATGTGCGGGATCATCTGGTGCCACCTCGGGCCCTCTGATGAGGCCGAGAAGGCGCTGTCCGCGGCGAACGAGCCCGCCCGGCCCGCGCTGCACGCCCCGCACCCGCTGCCCTACCCAGCACTGCAGGCGGCGTTCGACGCCCTGCTGCCGTCCGGGCTTCAGTGGTACTGGCGTGGTGACTTCGTCAACGAGCTCCCGGACGACGCGATCACCCGCCACGTCGAGTTCGCCGAGAGGATGCCGACGCCGCTCTCGACGATGCACCTCTACCCGATCGATGGCGCCGCTCACCGCGTCGGGTGCACCGACACCGCGTTTAGCTACCGCGACGCGAACTGGTCGATGGTGATCGGCGGGATCGACCCCGACCCGGCCAACACAGAACTAATCCGATCCTGGACCGTCGACTACTGGGAGGCGCTTCATCCGTTCTCCGCCGGGGGCGCGTACGTCAATTTCATGATGGGCGAAGGACAGGACCGCGTTCGCGCCAGCTACCGCGAGAACTACGACCGGCTCGCAAAGGTCAAGGCCACCTACGACCCCGACAACATCTTTCACGTCAACCAGAACGTTCACCCAGCCGCATAGCCCCACCGCCCACGAGCCAGCGGTCACGCGGCAGGGACGCGAGGCCCGAACCCAAACCAAAAGGCGCAACTAATCCCGACTGCGTTCACCACGCTTGTTGGCTGCCGGCTCCCCGTCCAGATGGCGGCGATGGGCGGCGGCGTCACGACCACCGAGCTCGTCGCCGCCGTCGGCAAGACCAGCGAACTGGTCCGGGCTCAGAACGGTGCGGTTTCGCTGGCGCTTGGCTTCATACAGCGCGGCGTCGGCACGGGCCACCAGATCGTGCCACTGCTCGTCAGCTCGCAGAGTCGCGACCCCCGCCGAGCACGTCTGACCTTCGGGGGGTCAGTGACCGAACCCGATCGAGCACCTCGCACGCCTCGTCTCCCGCGCAGTCGTAAAGAGCGAGCGAAAACGCCTCCCCGCCGTAGCGCGCCAGCAGGTCACCCTCGCGTAACTCGCCCGACCACGCGCGGGCGGCGTCCGCGAGCAGCCGGTCCCCGGCCTGATGCCCGTGGGCGTCGTTATAGCTCTTGAACCGGTCGAGATCAACGATCGCCACCGACAGCGGCTTGCGGTCGCGTTTGGCCAGCCCGACCAGGCGCGGGAGCGCTTCGTCCCACAACCGGCGATTGGGCACGCCGGTCAGTCGATCGGTGATCGCTTGCTCGTGGGCGATCGCGCCAGCGACGAACGGCCCAACACAGCAACGCGGCGAAGGCCGCGAGGAAAAGCGCGCGCCGCCAGTCCCCGCTGTGGTAGTCGGGAGCCCCCACAACGATCAGGGGCAGCACGAGCATCAGCCATGCACAGAGAGTCGCCATCAGCCACCACAACGCGCGGCGCTCGTAGAGCGCTAGCCACAGCACCGGAAAGAGCACAAGCGGCGCCGAGCCCGAGGAGCTCCCGCCGGTGGCGTCGCGCAACAGCGCGATCACGACAAAGAACACGAACGGCATCAGGCGCACCGCGGGCCCCCACACGCAGCGCCCGGATCCCAAGGCCATGACCGTCAACAACACGAGCGCGAGTCCAGCCGCCACTGAGACCTCTCCGAGATCGTGGCGTCGGGCAGGCAGCGCGATGCCCGAGATGACCCCGAGCACGGCCATCCCGACGAACACCCATATCCCCCGGGCCGCCGCGTATTCGACGCCAAGGTGAACTCGCGCCCGGCCAGCGGGCGCGGCGAATCAGATCGCTCAGCAGCTCGACCGAGACGCACGACTCACCCGACCCGAGGCTTCCTGCAATGGCTCATTACAGCCCCCTCGAGTACCAACGCGCACGAACTCTCGATAGAAGGCCGTCTCGAGTTTAGGCGCGCGAGAATCCGAGCCCGAGAGCAAGCGCGTCGGCCGATATCGGGGCCCGGCTACGTCTAGGCTGGCGTCCTCCGATGGACGGTGCGGCACGATCACGATGTCGCCTTGTCAGCTAGCTGGTGGGATCTGGTCGCGCTGGCCGCTGTCGTCGCGTTCGTTCTGTGGCGCCGGCTCGTCGCCGTGAACCGAGGCGGGCATTGAGGTTCGCCAGTGCCTGGTCGAAGCCCACGACGGCTGGATCGAGCTCGCGCATCGCCACGGACAGGCGATATTCAGCGAAATATGCGGGCGCGACGTCGCACGCTTGGGCGATCAGCTCCATCGCACGCAGCGACGGCTTGTCACGCCCGTTGGCGAGCATGTTGATGTGGGCATGGGTGAGCCCCTGCCCGTCGAGCTCGCGGGTCGCCTCGGCAAGCGCGCGATACGTCAGGCCGCGCCCTCCCATGAGCTCTCGCAGGGCCTCTCCGAATGGCTTACTGCTCTGGGGGCTCATTGCTCCTCCCGAGGTGGTCAGCACGCCGACATTCCCGCTTGCCGGAGTTGATGTGAGGCTTAGTCTAGCTTGGTAGGTTGTTTGCCTACCAAGCATTTAGTTTGCTCCGTTCGAGGAGCCGGCGGAGATGGAAACACACCGCGAGGAGATCCGGCTTGAGCAATGAGCGCAACCGCTACCGGCCGCCGGAGTTGTGGGCCGCCCGGATCCGTGGAGAGAGTCAGCTGCACGTGAGCCCGCGCGCAGAGCGCGCGAGGCGAGTGGAGTCGGGCGTCCGCGAAACGGCGGGCGCCCGACCGCTGCCGCGAGCAGGGTGCGACGGGGTGAGCGTCCTGAGCAGGATCAGCGGACACGGCCGATCCGGACCCGCTCACGCGCGGGCTCGCTGCTCGCGATGAGACGCGTTCGCGTCCCCGCGCAGCGCCTCTGCAGGCGGTGTCCCTGCTCGGATCCCGTACGGACGTGCTGCATCGCGGACCGACGGCGGCGGACGACGTCGCAGCTACTGCCCGCGCGCAGGCCGCGGAGCTAGCGGGGACGCAGGCCGCATGGTCGATACCGCGACGAGCCCCGCGACCCGCTCATCCTTACCGCCGCGACCCCACGACGGTGGAGCGCCGCCGTCGGCGCCGCCGGGCATCAGCGTGTTCGCGGCGTGCCTTGCGCTATCCGGGGTGTGCTTGTTGTTGTATCCGGTGCTCCGGCCCTTTTCGAGCGAGGTCGGGGCGCAGGGAGCGCGCGCGTTCGCGTCCTCGCCGTGGGTGCTGGCGCACTTGCTGGCGATTCTCGGCTTCGTCCTGCTTGGCCTCGGCATGTTCGGGTTGTATCTGCGTCTGCAGTTCACGAGGCTGGAGCGGCGGATGGTGGTGGCGCTGAGCCTCTCGTGGATCGGGATCGGGCTGACGCTTCCGTATTACGGAGCGGAGGTGTTTGGCCTGCACGCCGTCGGTCAGCGGACGCTGTCGGTCGGCGACATGCGACTGCTGAAGCCGCTCACGCGCTCGATTCGCTGGGAGGCGGGGATCTACTTCATCATCGCCGGCCTGCTGCTGCTCGCCGTCGGTGCCGTTGTGGCCGCGGCCGCAGTGTGGCGCTCAGAGCGCCTGCCGCGCTGGGGCGCGATTCCGCTCGCGTCTGGTGTGGTGCTCTACATCCCGCAGTTCGCCGCCTCCCAGCCCGTGAGGATCGCCCACGGACTGCTGATGACGGCCGGTTGTTGGTGGCTGGCCTGGCTTCTGACACGCCGATTGGGGTCGCCTCGATGACGGCGCTGCAGCGACTGAACCTGATGCTCCGGGTGCTGATGGAGCTCGGCGTCGTCGTCGCGCTGGCCTACTGGGGCATTCACAGCGGCGACGGGGCGGCGGCGAAGATCGTGCTCGGTATCGGCGCGCCGGCCGTGGGCTTCGGCTTCTGGGGAGCGGTGGACTTCCACCGCTCCCGGCTGGCCGAGCCGCTGCGTCTGATCCAGGAGCTCGCGATCTCCGGTCTGGCGGCCCTCGCCTGGTATGCCGCGGGGCAGCACGTCCTCGGCATCGCGCTCGGATCGCTGTCGATCGTCTACCACGCGCTCGTGTACGCGTCGGGCGAACGGCTGCTCAAGGCGCGACCCGAGCGGATCGCCCGTCGATCGGACGGGGTTGGGCCGGAGCCCGTCGGCGCTGCGTCGTTCAGGCCCGGGAGCGACGGCCGGTGAGAACGGACACTCAGCACGTCACGGGAGCGCTGATCGGCGGCACCTTCGGCGGGGTGTTCGTGCTCGCCGACGCCAACACGCCCTTGGGTGACGTGGCCGCAGCCGTGTTCCGGATCGGGGCCGTTGGCGGCCTACTCGGCTTGTATCTCGCGGCTGCGCGCACCAGACGACATCATGCGAGGAGACCAGCGGGCTCGTGGGCGGATACGGAAGACGTGAACCTGTTCGCACGCCGCTATTGGCTGATCGTGGCGGGCGAGCTGGCGCTGACCGGGATCGGGCTTGGAGCGTTGCAGGCACTCGGCGCGCCGCACCAGGCCAACGTGGCCTGGATTCGCGCTGATCGTCGGGCTTCACTTCATCGCCTTTCGCGTTGCTGGCGTGTGGGGCAACAATGTCGTGCGTGCGGCCGCGGCGCTGGTCGCATTCGGTCTTGCCGGGCTAGGTCTGGCCGCCGCGTCCGAGGCGGGATGGACGAGCTTCGTCAGCGGCGTGCTCTCAGGGTTCGTTCTGCTGTCCGGCAGCATCTACGCACTCGACACCGAGCTTCCGGACAACCGAGCCGGCGCCGATCCAACGTCGCCAGCTCCTGCCCGCCCGACCGCGAGCGCCGGGCCGGGCGGACTGGCCCGCGGTCACGGCTCTCGGTCCTGCCGCGCACATCCGTGCGGGATCCTCGGACCACCGACTCGGTTGAGGACCACGTGTGGTCATCGGACGTCCTGGCAGCCGTGACGAGCAACCTGCGCGAGCGGGTGGCATACGAGCTCGCGGCAGCTCGATCCGCGATCGCCAGCTGCTACTTCGGCCTTTGGTCGCCGCCCAACATAGCGGCCACCCTCTCCGATCGTGATCGTCCCAGCACCACGTGCAACGTGAGTCCTGACGCCCGACAGACGATGACTGTTGCCGATCGCGGGCGGCGCCGCGGCGGTGGCTAGCGTAAAGCCCTCCCGAGACCGTCCCGGCAATGACACGGCGCCTTGGCTTGGCACTCGCGGGTTTCGCAGGCGTGATTTCGCGGCGCGGCTGCTGCGGCGGTCGCTGGCGCAGTTCGCCGAGGACCAGTGCTCGCAGCACGCCGCCTCGATCGCCTATCACGTGCTGTTCTCGTTGTTTCCGCTGGCGATCGTGCTCGCCGGCGCCAGCAGCCTGGTGCTGCACGCGACCGGCTCGCGCGCCGACGTCATCGACACGATCGTGCGGAACCTGCCGCTGTCGGCCAGCGGCGCCAGGGACATCCGGGGGCTGCTGCTCGGGGCGACGAGCAGCACCGCCGGGCTCGGTCTGATCGCCATCGTCGGCCTCGTCTACTCGGCGAGCGGGATGATGACCGCACTGCGCACAGCGCTGAACCAGGCCTGGGATGTGCAACAGCCGCGCCCGTTTCTCAAAGGAAAGCTGATCGACCTCGGGCTGGTGTTCGCCGTCGCGACGCTCGGCCTCGGTTCGCTCGCGCTGACGATCGCGGCGCGGTTCCTCAGCGCACACGCCGCGTTGCCCGCCTCGGCGTCGTGGGCGGCCAGTGTGCTCGGCCCGTTGGTGCTCGCGTTCGGCGTGAGCCTGTTCCTGTACCGGGTCATCCCCGCCGCGGAGGTCCGCCTGCGTGACACGTGGCCCGCCGCGCTGATCATCGCGGCGCTGCTCGTGGTCCTGCAGAATCTGTTCGCTCTCTACGTCGGCAATTTCGCCCACTACAACGCGATCTACGGCTCACTCGGCGCAGTGATCGCATTCATGTTCTTCGTCTACCTCGGGGCAGAGCTGTTCCTGCTCGGTGCCGAGATCGCCAGCGAATGGCCCAAGGTTCGGCGAGAGCTCGAGCGCGGCGACACGCCGCAGGACCAGCCGCCGCTCGCGAGCCAGATCAGGGCCGCGCTGCGCGGACTGTGGGTGCGCGGCGATGACCAGACGCGGGCCGACAAGGCATCCGAGGATGACACAAGCTGACCGATGGACTCGATGCCACGCGAGGGCTTCGACGAATGCGCGGGTGCTCCGAGGTGTCGCGTTCCCGGTGGACTGAGACCACCCCGCGTGGTGATCTTCACCGGGACGCTACGCCCAGGTCTCAGGGCGACGAGCCCGGCGGCGTCATGGCTCGGGTTGCTGATCTGTTGGCCGTCGGCCGAGTCGATCACGTCCGCGGGCAACGACCCGGCATTGCGCTGCCCGGCGGCGATCCTGTCAACGACCGCTGGTCAGCTGGGCGGGTGGCAGTTGACGTGCTGGCGCTCGCAGAACGCCTGGGACGAGGGGACCACGCGTTCGGCGGTGGCCGCGCCGGTGAACGGCTGGACCTGGATCAGGTCGACGGCGCGAGGGATTCCCTGTGCGGCGGGAAGGTGCAGCTCTGCCAAGCCGACCTGCTCCTTGCCGATTCCGAAAATGCCGCCGGCGCCGACCGTGCCGGCGTCGACGACCAGCACGTTGCCGTAGCGGTCGATGTGCTGCTGGTGGTCATGCCCGGTGAGGATGAGCAGCGACCGCTTGTCGGTCTGCGCTGCGGCGGAGCGGGCCAGGGTCTGCGCGAGGCCGTTCTCGTGCACGAGCACGACCTGCGGGCGGGGCTGTAGCTGCTCAAACCAGCCGATCAGCGCGGCCTGCGCCTGCGCATAGCGGCGGTTTCCGTCCGGGAGCTGGGCGAAGGAGAAGATCCGCTGCGAACTCGTTGGGTCCGCCTTGCGCCACTCGAGCGGGTCTGGGTAGCCGGCGATCCGCAGATGGTCGATCTGCTGCACCGGCTTGCCGTCGGTGCTGCCGTTTGCTCTCAGGCGTCCTGTGTCGGTGAGGACGATCACGCCGGCCTTGGCCAGGGCGCGCATGAACAGGCGCGAGTCGTGGTTGCCCGAGACGGCGATGATCGGCTGGCCGAGCGTGGTGATCCGGGGGATCAGAGACCGGGCCTCGGCGCGGCTGCCGTACTGGCCGAAGTCGCCGGGGAAGAAGATCGGGCTGCCGGCGACCAGATTCTTCAGCGCGGGGAGCACGAGCTCGTTGTCGTGCAGGTCGGAGATCAGGATCGCCGGCTGCTGGCGGATTGGGGTTCCCGTCAGGTTGCCGGCGGCGCTCAGCAGCGTCGAGTAGCCAGCCAGCGCCCGGTACACCGAGGATGTGTAGCCCTTGCTCTCGGCCTGCGCGTGGTCGGCGACGTTCAACAGCTGCGCCAGCTCCGCCCCCTTGGCGTAGAAGCTCGGGTCCTGAAACGCATTCGCGTTGAAGCTGCCCTCCACCCGCCACAGCACCGCCAGCGACGCCGCGGCTGCCAGCACGGGAGGCGCGAGCAGCCAGCCCAGCGCTCGGCGGATCGAGCGGCGGCCGGCCAGCGCGACGAGGGCCGCCGCCACGCCGAGCGTGAGCGCGCCGCCGACGGCCCACAGGAGCGCGCGCACCAGCGCGCCGCGGGCGGCCTGGCGAGCGTCGCGCTCGGCCTGCCTCAACACGACCTGCTTGCCGCTGGCGGCGGACAGGAGTGCCCCACGGTTGGCGCTGCGGGGCTCGACGTGTAGACGTACCGGCGCACTGAACGCGTGCGCGCGCACTCCCCAGTCGACGATCGGGATGAACGCCTCCACCTCCCCGTGCCACGCTGGTTCGACCCGTAGCGAGATCACACCGAGCGATGTCTGGTGCGTGGTCGCCCCGGCCGCCCTCAGTCCGAGCGCGATCCCGCCCACCGCCAGGATGATCACGAGTGCCAGCCGGCCGAGCCAGCGCAGCACGGCACGCCGGCGCGTGCCGCGCCCGGCGACCACGCGGACCACGTGCGCGGCTGTCGCTCTCAAGCGCGATAGGCGTCCGGTCAAGCGCCGCCGCGCTGAACGTCCGGCCGGCTCGCGCGCGCCGGTCGCTCCATCCCCCGCCGGGTGCTGCCGCCGCTCGTCTGTGACCGGTGATCCGTCCTCGGAAGAGGTCATCCGCTCCATCTACCCTCAGCTACCCACCGCGGGGGCACGCTCCAGCGGCTCGCCCGGATGATGCTCGGTCGCGTGCTCGCGCTGCGCCTCGGCCTCGGCGTGCCGTGCCATCCATTCCGACGCCGGATGGTCGCTCAGCCCGTGGGCGATGATCGACGTGAACACCGCCAGCGCCGCGATATCGAAGATTCGGTCAGCGGACGTAATCTACCGAGCGAGGATCAGCACCGAGAACGCCATCATCGCCACGCTCTTGGGGCCAAACCAGCCCATGAACGCCTTCGCCCTGACGCTCAGCCCGGTGCCGATCGGCGACACGAACATCGCGGCAGGCCGCGTCGCCAGCAGCGTGACAGCGACGATCGCCACCGCCGCCCATCCCCAAGAGGTGGTCCCCAAGGGCTTGAAGAAGATGGCGGGATGCGGGACGGCTGCCTGGTCAGCGTCCCGGTTCAGCGCGAGCCGCTGACTTCTTTAGCGATAGCCTTGGCGGCTCGCTCGGCCTGCTTGGCCCAGTAGCCGAGACCACCAGGGCGGGGCACGTAGCCGATGAAGCGAAGGCCGGGTGCGGCGGGCTTCTCGCCGTGAGCCTCGGGTCTTCCTTGTCCGTCGAGAACACCAAGGTGACCGACCAGCGGCTCGAGGCCGCAGCGGTAGCCGGTGGCGCAGATCACCGCGTCGGGCGTGACGCTGGAGCCGCCGACCAGTCGCACGGTGCGTTGGTCGACTGACTGCGCTCCTGGGACAATCTCGATCTTACGCGCCCTGATTGTTTCGATGATCTCCGTGTCGACGATCGTGGGCGCCGCCCCGAGACGGCGGAATCTCGACATCAATCTGCGCCTGCGCCGAGCTGGCGGGTTTGGTGGTTGCTCGTGGACTGGACGACGTGCCGGGTGGCTGCGATCCGAATTGGGCGGCCGGGGTCTCCAGCAGGCTCTTAATCCGGTTGAGTCGGCGCGTCCAGACCTGTTGTCCCTTTCGGTTGAACAGCGGAGAGAGCGCCTTGAGCAATCCGACGGGGTGCGAGTGGCCGCTGAACGTGACCGACGTTCCATTGCCTGTGGGCTCGAATGCGAGGGAGCACTTGGGTCGCATCGGTCCGATCGCTCCTTCGAACTCGATCTTGCGGTTTCGCTCGATCGCGGTGAAGCGAGTGGTCGTCTCCCGCGTCTTTCCGAGAGAGTGCTGACGCAGCCTGAATGTCGTGCCCGGTTCGGTCGGGCCTTGCGGGGTCTTGACGACATGCTCGACGTCGGGGTCGGTGCTCGGCGCGTTCTGGTCGAGGTCGAGGAAGAAGCGAAAGACCTCCTCGGGCGGCCGGGCGATCGTCACCGTTGATCGCATCTTCGACATGACGTTCTCCTCTGTTCTGCTGTCTGCCTCGCGGCGCAGCTGTCGCGGTCGGTGTCTAGGTCATGTAGTTGTGCAGGGGCCAGAACTGAATGTCGGGTCGCTGTCCGGCGGCACCGACGGCCTCGAGCGCGGGACGGAACCGCTCGTGGATGAAGCGCTCGGCCTGCTCCCGGGACTCCCACACCTCGATCACGCGAAAGCCACCGCTGGGGCTCGGCCCGGCGAGGTGCACGGCTCCGCCCGCGGCCTGGTCCTGGCCGAGCTGCGCTCGTACCTTGTCGTAGAGCTCCGCGGTCCCGCTGGGGTTATCGACCATCATCACAACCGGCATGTCCGCCTCCTCACGCTGTTTTGGGCTCGGAGGCGAGGTTAGGCGCGGCCGCCGTCGCGGGCTATCGGGAGTTCTCCCCATGCCGTCAGGCCGTGCTGCATCGCGAACAGGGTCGCGCCCGCCCGCGTCGAGACGCCCATCTTCGCGTAGGCGTTCTGGATGTGGCGGTCCGCGGTCTTGGTCGCGATGGCAAGCTCGCGTGCGACCTGTTTGGTCTGCAGCCCGCGCGCGAGCAGGCGCACCACCTCGGCCTCGCGCTCGGTCAGCCCGGCGGGACGCTCGATCCGCGGAACTCGCTGTCCGGCGGTCTCGATCACCGCCGCGACGGCATCCGGGTCGAGCCGCCCGGCGCTTGCCTCTGCACCAAGCGCGTCGGCCGCTTGCTCGGGCGCCAGGGCGGCCCTGTGCGGCCGCGGTTCGGTCATGGCGCAAAACGCGTCGGCGGCGGCGAGCAGGCGCGCGGACATCGGCAGCTCGGCGCCCGAGCAGCCGCGGTGGTAGCCCGAGCGATCGAGGCGTTCGTGATGGGCGCCCGCGATCCGCGCGACATCGGCAAGAAACGGAGACCGCGACAGGACGCGCTCAGTGTGGTAAGGATGCAGCCGTACCTGCTCCCACTCATGGGCGCTGAGCGGCCCGGGCTTTGCCCAGGTGCCGGCGCCGACCACGACGCGGCCGAGATCGTGCACGAGCGCGGCCCGGCCGACCTTGACCGTCGTCGCGGCGTCCAGCCGGCAATACGCAGCTGCTGCTCCAACGAGCCTTGCGACCCCGGCTGCGTGACCGCTGAAGGATGGGGAGATCAGGTCGGCAAAGGCACCCATCGACTCGAGCGCATGATCGATCGCCTCGCCCTCCAAGATCAGCTCCGGGCGCGGTTCGCAAGCGAGCGTCGGCTCCCACGCCGAGGCCTGCTCGTCAAACACCAGGATCTCCTCCCCACCGTCCGCAAGGCAGGCCGCCACCTCCGGGTCGAACGCGTGACCGCCACGCTCGCGAACGAGCCGCGTAGCGCGCTGGACGCCCCCGAGCATGCATTGAAAGCAGGCATCCACCGCGACGTGGACGATCCGCATCGGCAGCGGGATTTCCTCCCGCTCGGCGCGGCGCAACGGTCCCTTGCCGTCCCAGCGGTCGGTGACGTAGGCCAGAACTCCCGCCACCGACGAGGCCAGTCCAACCCCCTCGGCCAACATCTGCGCCACCTCGCAGGTGGCCCTCAGCGCAGGACGCTGCTCGCGCGCCATCCGGGGCAGCCGCCGCGCGGTCTGGACCGTTCGCATCAACACCGGACGATCGGGATCAGGCACCGCACGCAGCAAACCGGCGAACGCCTCACGACCCGACCCGTACAGGACCGGATTGAAATGCACCGTCATCGAACCGCCGAACACCTCAGCCGCGATGTGCGCGTCGGTCGTGCAGCCCACATGCGAGAGCAGGCACGCGAAGTACGTCTGCGCCGTCGTCAGAGCGTCGAGCCCCAGCCGATCCGCCAGGCGCGCGGCGATCAGGGTGCTCCGCAGCCCATGCTCGAACGGAAACGCCATCCCCAGATCAGTCGCGAGACACAGCGCAGCGATGACCTCGGCAGCGCGGACACGCTCTGGCTGTCGAACCCCCTCGTTGCGCACACCGAGAATCTACCCAGGCGGGCGAAGCCGGCCCGCCGGCGCGGGAACTGCGTCCCAATCTGGGTTGGCTTCATGCCCGGGCAGAGTCTGCTCGCCAGCGCGGATCACAGATGACGCGACGACGAGCGCCCCGGTGGCGGTGGGGAAGCCGATTCCCTCTCCCGAACGCCGGCGCCGATGGCCGCGGCCGTCAGGGCGGCGCGCCGGCTCTGAGGACGGCGACTCCAAGCAGGGCAAGGCGAACCTCGCCGAGCAGCGAGAGCGGCTCGAGTCCCGACACCGCCGCCCTGGAGCGGACGCCCTCGGACGTCGCCGTCGGGGTGGCGGGATCGAGCCCCGGACAACCGACGGCGCGGCCGCCGCGACGGCGTTCTCGAACAGCAGCACGATCGCGACCGTGTTGAGCGCGAGGCCCGCGATTGCCGCGGCGCGGTGATTAGTCAGCGCGTTCAGCTGCCAGGCCGAATGGTCCGACAGCGTCGGCTGGACGATCGCGCCGACGATCGCGACCGGGAACGCGGCGACGAGCGCCGCAGCGGCTGCGGCGTGGTGCGGTGGATGCCGTGGGCGGTTCAGCTGGCGAGTCCGAGCCCTGAGCGTTCCCCGGGCCCCGCACGTCCGGTCTTACCGCGGGGCGGCGACTGGGTCGACGCGGGACTGGCTCCGCGGCGGGCCGCTCACTGGACCGGCGGGCAGCACTTCGACGTGGTACTCCACCTCGAGCGAGCAGTGGTTGCCATGGACGATGATCCGGTGCGTTCCGGCCCTCCAGCCGTCATGTCGGCGGTGCGGCACGAAGAACTTCAGCCACCGCGGCCCGGTGCTATCGAATCCGTGGATGGCATGCTCGTCGTCGATGTGCAGCGCTGGGAGTTCGACGTACCCGGAGATCCCGATGGTGGTGCCGGGGGTGGTCACGACGAAGCGCCGTTGGCCGCCGGGCACGTTGATCCAGTCGCCGATCTTGATCGACGCGCGCGCGGCGGCGGGAAGCGTACGGGCGCCGTTCCACAGCACGGCGTAGCCGACCTTGACCGGCCATTGGGCCGGCACCTCGCGGATGCCAGCTATCCCGGGTTTGAGGTCGGTCACGCGGACGCGGGTGAAGTCGAAGGCGACTCGGGCGAGCGCCGGCGGGGACACATCGGCTCGCGGCAGCGTGGGCGCGACGATCCGTCCCACCGTGTCGTGCCCGGCCCAGAGCGGGTGGGACGTGCCCTCCTTGTTGCCCTGGAGCTTCAGCGAGCCGCTGAAGCTCCGAAACCAGGTTTGCTTTCCGGGGGCGCAGTAGCCGTGGTGGCGGAACGCGTCCCGGACCCCGCCGACGTAGCCCCAGCCGTTGCGGCGCGAAGCGGACCACAGCGCGCCGTTGAGGTTCTCGCCGCGGGCGAGCAGCCACCGCGCCTCGCGCGGGGAGATCCCCGACAGCACCCCGCAACCGTGCGGTCGGTCGGCGCCGTCGGTCAGGAATCGCGATGGATACTCGACCACCCGGGCCGCGCCGATGCGAAGGTTCGCGGACAGGGCGACCGCAAGCCGATCGTAGGCCTCGGGGAGATCCGCCAACCCGTTGGTGATGCTCTCACCGTTGTGCTCGGCGTCGCATGGAGCATCGACGAACGGGTCGACGTGGACCCCGTGGCCATCCACCAGGCTCGAGGCGCATTTGATCAGGATCCCGGAGAAATCGAGATTGTTGATCCCGGCCGACATCAGCAGGGTGTGGACCGGCCGTGCGTCTGGCAGCACCGGATCGCCCAGCGCCTCGCGTGCCGCGATCACCTGCGCCGGCAGCGGCTTGTCCGACCGCAGTGGCTCGGCGCCCTTGTAGCCGGACGTGTAGATGTTCTCGACGGTTGCGCCGGAGCACGCGTAGCTCAGGAAGGTAACGCTGGTCGTCGAGTTCTCCAGCGAGCGAGCGGCCTTCAGGGCCCAGGATGCCCGCGAGCGATGGCACTGGGTGTCACTCCACCTCGCGGGCCGGAGTACCTTGGGGCGGCCGACGATGTCCGTGCCCCACGACACCGGCTGCTCCGGGTTGCCCTCTCCGGAGACATAGGAGTCGCCCAGCGCGAGGATCACGAGGTCGCGTAGACGGAAGTCGCGGGCTGCGGACAGCGCCGTACGGCCCGCCGCCGTTTGCACGGTGACCTGAGCGCGCCAGCGGCCGAGTTCTGGCAGCGAGCGCCACAGGTGACAGGAGCTGGAGGACGCGTAGCGCACGCCTCCTCGCTGCCCGTCCAGCGGCTGCAGCCGCCATTGAAAGGATCGCAACGCCTGACGGATGCCGCGGGAGTCCGTGCCACCGCTCGACGCGCACGCATCCAGGTACACCGGCCATGAGCTGGGGCGCGCGTAACGCAGGTCGTAATTGTCGCGCCGCGGGTCCCATGCGTCGCGCGACGCGTCGGACCGGCGGGGCAGCTCGAGTTTCGCAACCGCTGCCGGTGGCTCGTTGGGCGGACCAGGCGCGGGCGTGACCGGCCCGCCGGTAGCAGGGTTAGTCGGGACCGACGCCACGGCCACTGGAGTAAACGCGGCGGTGCCGATCAATGCGGCGAGCGCCACCTTCGAACGTAAGCAACGCGTGATCACGGATGAGTGAGCCATCAGGGCCTCCTCTGTCGCAGTGAGTGTGAAACTGGTCCCGAAGCTACGCGCGGCGATCGAATTGCCAAGACCCCCTAGGGATGAGAGACCCCACACCTCCGCAGCAGCGCTCCTGGAGGAGGTCCCCGAGGACCCCCACGCGAACAGCCCCACAGGCAGCCACGCACCACGGGCGGTCGCGTACCCGCGCGACGACGAACGCAGGTCTCGACCGGGCCGGCGTCACCGGTCTCGCAAGTCGCCGTGGCCGTCGGGCAAAGATTCGGCGTCGTGACGAAATCATCGTGACTTTGGAACGAGCCTGAGTTGGTGGTTCGAGAGCGCGCCCCGTCAGGCGATCGCCAACACCGCCTGACACCGGCGAACCCGCCGATCCGTGACACGGTCAAGTGAACAACCGAGCCGTCGCCGGATCCGCGCTCTTTCCGCATATTCCGACGGCCTCTCGCCAAACCAGTCGCGCTATTAGCGACGGCCCGAACACGGAAGCAATCTTCTGCGGCTGCCGGACCGTGACTCGCATCGGTCGATCCGGCAAGCCGGCCAGACTCTGGAAGGCGCGCTCACGCCTCGCCGGTCGGAACAGCGCTTCTCGGGATGGGCTTGCCGAGGTACCGTCGCGCAACGAGCGTGGCGAGCGCAATTTGCCGCGCCCGCTTCTCCCCCCGCCACGCCACCGTGATGGTGAGCAGACTCCTCCCATCGGTCGTCAGCAGCTGCGACTGGTCAGGCACCCATGCCGCGTCCAACCCGAGCTTCGGCACACTCACGGGAGGTTTGAAGGTCCGCACCGTACCGAACTGCTGCGACGCCTCGTCGATCGTCCGCTCCAAGCGCTGATACGGCTGCGGCGAGGAATCGATGTTGACCACCACGGACACCCGCGGACCACGAAAATGGCACTCTGGCTCCGAGTTGTTCCCCATCCTCGCTCGGGCCGTCAGGACGCCGACACCGACGCCGGCATCGCGAGCGATCACCGCGCCTGCGGCCGGCTCGCACACGGGCGGCGCCTTCGGCCGCGCCGCGGCCTTCGTGGACGGCGCCGACGAGCGCGAGGACGTGCCACAGCCAACGAGTGCCAGGCCGGTCAGCAGCCCGACGATCACAGGGGCCGCGTGGCGGGACGTGGTCGGCTTGCTGCGCGACCCTCGTAGGGTCTCTCGCGCATCGTGTCCGTTCATCTGAGTTTCTCCCATGCCGGTCAGGTCCCAGGGCCGCGTCGTCGCTCGCGATACGCGCGCACTTTGGCGCGTGAGCCGCACACCGACATCGCGCACCAACTGCTGGCCTGGTTGCGGCTGTGGTCGTAGAACGCCCATCCGCAATCGCGGCCGCGGCACGCCTTCATCCGTGACCAGCTCCCATCGAGCTGCGACAGCGCGACGATCGTCGCGATCAGCGCCAGCGCGCCGTCAAGATCCCGAGGCTGAGGCTTGAATTCCGGAGTGTCGGCAACCGCGAGCTGGACGTAGATTCGCGGCGCGCGGAGCCCCCGGTTCAGTCGCGCCAGGGCTTCGGGATCCTCCGACGCGCCGTTGTTGGCGAACAGCATTTCTCGAAGGCCCTCCCGCACCTCGAGCACTCGGCGGCGATCTGACTCGCTCAGCGCGTGCCGGCGATCGAATAGCCCGTGTTCGATGAGCCATGTGCTGACTGCGCTGGGGCTCGCGAGTTCCTCTTCGTTGTGGCTGGTCAGATCCCAGCGACTGTTGAGAAACGTCTGCACGAGCTCGAGGTCGCCGGGGGCGGGCCGCCGATCCCCCGGCTGGGGTCCACGGTCGACCCTCGCTGTTGGCTCCGTCAGCAGCTCCACGCGATCACCGAACGTGCGTATTCCGTGGTCACCAGCAAAACACTATACGCTGGTAACGCTGAACGCGCAAGGTGTGCTGCCGTCGCCGCGCTGCCCGCCCGCGTTGGCACATGCAGTGTTTGGACATGACCGCCGGGCAGCCAACAGCGCACGACCAGATCGCTCAAGGCCTAAGAGTGCATTCAGCCAAGAAGGGGATGCCCGTCAACATCCTTGTCACAGCGGTCGAGATCGGGTGGCAGCATGGCTCTGTTTCACCTCGCCCAGCTGATGGGCCAATGACGTGGGTCAGCTACCTGATTGGCAGCATCGCCCAGTCCTCGGCGGCTTCATGGTCTGGGCCAAAGCCCGCACGTTCAGCGGGGCGTCAGCCGCGATCTTCGCGTTCACCGCGCTGTCCACGGTCACCGCGCTGATCGGAAGTAGCGCTCCCAAGACCCTTCTCTACAAGCACTACGCGGTGACAGCCCTGATCGGACGGCTGGGCGTACGTTGCGATCTACCGCTCAAGCAATGAACGAAACGCTGCCCTGACCAGCTGGCTGGACTGGTACAACACGCGACGATGACACTCACGCTCTGACAGCCGCCATTGGGCACTGGCGCTGACCTTCGAGTTCGAACCCGGGCTATGGCGGAGTATGGTCCACCTCGATGGTGGTGTCCTCCTGGAAGCCCTGGGGCGTATAGGCGTTTGTGAGGTGCTTGGTGCCGATGGTGGCGCCACTGCCGGGGGTGAAGTCCGTCACGCCGGTGGTATCGATGCCACGGTTGAGAACGGTGACGAACAGGTCGAAGAAGCCTCCGGTGTCGTCATTCTTCTCCATCGTTCCGTCGCAGAAGACGTCCGTCTGATGGCTGCCGAACCAGACTTGCTGGAAGTTCTGGAGCTGCACGCGCAGGCCGAAGTCGGTTGTCGTGGACGAGCAGATCGGCGCCGTCGTGCCAATCCGGCCGGCAGCCTGACCTCAGCTGACCACCAACCCGGGCTCCCCGACGAAGCTGGGGAGCCCTCCACGTGTTTGGGGAGCCTTTGGGGAGCCTTACCCCGCGTAAGCAACGCCCGTGACAAAAACGTGCCCATTTACAGGGAAAACCAAATGCCGGAGGAGGGACTCGAACCCCCGACACGCGGATATGATTTGACCGCCCTCCCAGTGTTTACGGGCGATTTGGCCGATGTTGGACGGCAGGTTGGACCGTTTTGTCAGCGGACACGTCGCGAACCCCACCACCTGTCCGCGCCGTTACGCAACGGGTAGCGACACGCTCTCGAAGGCGAGGACCTCGGCGAGACGATCGAAGTGCCGGTCTTTATGCATGACCGCCACTCCGCCGTGCTCGGCCGCGGCGGCCGCGATGAACGCGTCCGTGACCCGGGACTCGGTGATAGCCGTCGTTCCGAGCCGCGAGGTCATCCAGCGCCGCCACCGCGGCATCGGCAACGGCTCGGTCGTTGCGAAGCATGCGAAGCTTCGAGAGCCGAGCGTCAAGGTCGGCATCCGATCATCGCGAATTGCCTGGCGGACGAACTCGCCAACGTCGGGCGGCAGCTTGAGCGTTCGCCACCACGCTGACGTGTCCGCGACGAACAAGCGCTCGCTGTGAAGGAGCTCGGCAGCGTCCACGCGCTACGAGTCGTCTTCGTGCTTCTCGAGCTCCTTGAGCGCCTCGCGATCGAGCCGGGTTGGATCGAAAATCAGCTCAGCGAGTTCAGCCAGCGCCTTATCCCGTTCCTCGTCGGACATCTCGGCCCGCTCACCGATGAGAGCGGGGTTTCCAGGCGTTGGACGCATCTGCTCGGAGGTTATCGGCACGCGTGGCGAAGTCGGGCGACGATCCGTCTCACAACGCTCGCCGACGCAAGTACGCATTCAGCCGCTCGGCCGGATCGGTCTCGTCCAGCGGGGGTAAGAGCTTCACGTACCGCTTCGTCGCCAGAAGGAAGCTGTGGCCCATGTACTCCATCAGCTCGCTCAGCGTGTACCCGGCCGCCATCAGGAAGCTCGCGTAGGTGTGTCGGCACTCGTGCAGGATCGGTTCGAGCCGCGCGGCGGCCCATGGCGCCCTCGCGCGCTCGGCGATCTTGCCCGACGTGACTGAGACCGCACTCACAGCGCCGCTGGCCCTCCGCCCTTGCCGCATGAACGGGGGTCGGTGTTCGTGCGGGCGGGGCGGACGGCGGTACGGGGTCAGGATCCTCAGCCTGGTGGGGTCGTGATGGGCAGGCAGGTGGTGGGTTCAGGTCCTGGGACGCTGCGGGTGGGGCGGTTCATCGGGAGGGTGGGAGTCGTGTCGCTGCCAGCGGTGCACGCCGGACTTGATCTCGATGCGCGTGTGGTTCGGCGGCATGTTGCGAAGCTCGAGGCGGCGGGGTGGCTCGGGAGGGTGCCGTGGGTGTGGGGCGAGGGCTCGATCGTGTGGCTGACGAGCCTCGGTATCGAGCGCGCGCGCCTCGGCGGCGTTCGCGCCGGGAAGGCGCCGCCGGCGCCGACGACGATCGCGCACGGTGTCCTTGTCGGCTGGTCGGCGGCGCGTGCCGAGAAGCGCGGCCGTGTGTGGAAGTCGGCGCGCGAGCTCGCGCTCGACCCCGACCGGTGGGCCGTCCGGATGCGCTGCGAGCGCGGCTCCACCAAGCAGTTGCCCGACCTCGCCGTCTGGCTGACGCGCTCCGGTCCACCCATCGCCCTGATCGCCGAAAGCGGCGGTCGGCGGGAAGATCGCCAGAAATGGATTCTCGAAGGCTCGACGTTGGACGGTTCGTTGGACTGTTTTGTCAGCCAGCGAGCGGTTCTTGGCGGTTCGTAGCGGTCGCCAGCCTCACCACCGAATCCGCCAGATCCCCTGTAAACACGGGGATTTCCCGTAAACCAAACGATGCCGGAGGAGGGACTCGAACCCCCGACACGCGGATTATGATGCTCTCCGGGCGAGTTCGTTTCCTGCAAATACGGGGTTTTTGGCTTCCCGAGGTGCGCTGAATTCGTCGAGTTGTCGGTCGTTCGGGGAGCCTTTGGGGAGCCTTCGGGATGGCTCCGAGGGGGCCGCCACGCTTGATACCATTTTGGTATGCGCGGTGGAGACTATGTGTTGATGGCGAGGCGGCGCGCGGGCCTGACGCAGCGGGAGTTGGCTGAACGGCTGGGGTGCCGGCAGGCGACAATCGCGCGCTGGGAGCGCGGCGATCGCCAGGTCTCGGTCGAGGATCTGGGGCCGGTGGCGAGCGCCTGCGGGCTGCAGCTTGATGCGCATCTCGCGGTCGAGGATCGGTCGTGGTGGCCGCAGATTGCGACGGCGCTCGAGCTCGAGCCGATCGAGCGCGTGCGGCGGCTGACTCCGGCGGGAGCGCCGGATATTGGTGACGCGCTCGAGCTGCTCGCCGCCGCGGCTGGTTCGTCGGTGATCGTGATCGGTGAGGTCGCTGGCGCGTTGCACGGCTGGCCCCTCGTGCTGGGCGCGGCGGAGATCGAGGTGTGCGCCGGTCCGGCGGACATCGACGCAGGCCGTGTGTCGCTAGGCGCCCGCGAGGTCGAGGACGGTTACCTGCTGGCTGGGGGTGTGCGGCTGATCGTCGACGGGATGCCGGCGGGGACGTTCGGCTTCGGTGATCTCGCTCGAGGGGCGGAGGTCATGAAGGTCGGGAGCTCCGTTGAGGTGCGTGTCGCTGGGTTGCTCGACCTGCTGCGGATCGCCGAGGCGTCCGGCGCCCCTGCGGCGCGCCGCGAGGCGCTCGCATACCAGGCGGTGCTCGACGTCGAGCGCGCGCGCGTTGATGAGTCGCGACGTGACGATCGAACGGCCGAGGAGAAAATCGAGGCGTGGGTGATGCGCCAGACCCCAGTGGCGTAGGAGCGGCCACTGACCCGGAGCGCGAGGCGTTGCTCCAGGAGTTGACGCGCCACGATGTGGCGTTTGTGCTGATCGGGGGAGCCGCGATCCAGTCCCACGGCCAACGGTTCGATACCCAGGACGTCGACGTGACACCGGACGCCGACCAGGCGAATCTTGAGCGGCTTGCGGCTGCGCTGAACGGACTCGACTGTCGGCTCGTGACCGATCCGGCGGACGCGACTGCATGGGTGCCACTGCCGCCGGACTACCTCACGTCGCGGAGCTTGCTGGCGGCGAGCGTCTGGAATCTTGCGACGCGTCACGGCCAGCTCGATGTGACTTTCACGCCCAGCGGGTTCCCCGGCGGTTACCGCGAGCTTGTACGCGGCGCGGCCCTGAGGCGGGTCGCCGGCACTGCCATCACGGTGCTGGTCGCGTCACTCGACGACATCCATGCGTCGAAGCGCGCTGCGAATCGGCCGAAGGATCAGGCGTATCTCCGCGATGCGGATTCCGGCGGAGCGGAGTAGCGGCGCTCGCGTTCGCGCTCCCTGCGCTGTCCTGATCGCTGGACGAATCGATGCGAGTGGCGACACCGCCTTCGTGGCGGCGTTCCTCAGCGGAGCCGACGAGCGAAGCAGCTGAGACCGTTCCAGGCTGGCTCGTCTTCCGAGCAACGATCGGGCGGACCTGAGAGTGCTGGTTTTAGCCCGATCCACCACTCTGGCAGACGATCGCCAGAGTGCCGGTGCGCAAGGGAAAGCAATACTGCGTTGGATGCTGCGGTTGTGGGGGTGTAGTAGGTTCCGGGCGTCAGCTTCCGCGCCTGGCGGCTGCCGGGGGGCGGTACCGCGAAACGATGAGGGGTCCCTCGATGGCGAAGAAGTTCAACGGCAAGATCGAACTGGACATTCGTGACTCGACGCCGGATTGGGGGCCGTTTCTTGCGCCGGAGGCGTCCGACGGGGCGCCGAACGTCTTGTTGCTCGCGTGGGATGACGTCGGGTACGGCACGATGGACGTGTTCGGCGGTCCGGTGCAGACGCCGAACATGCGGCGCATCGCGGAAATGGGTGTGCGGTATGCGAACTTCCACACGACCGCGTTGTGCTCGCCGACGCGGTCGTCGCTACTGACGGGTCGTAACGCGACGTCGAACGGCATGGCGACGATCGCGGAGTTCAGTTCGGGGTTTCCGGGGATCTCGACGCGGATCCCGTTTGAGAACGGATTTATCTCCGAGGTGCTGGCCGAGCGCGGCTACAGCACCTACTGCGTGGGCAAGTGGCATCTGACCCCAGGCGAGGAAGCCACGATGGCCTCCTACAAGGGCCGCTGGCCCCTGGGCCGCGGTTTCGAGCGCTTCTACGGGTTCCTCGGCGGCGAGACCAACAGCTGGTATCCAGACCTGGTTCACGACAACCATCAGGTCGATGCTCCGGCCACGCCCGAGGAGGGCTACCACCTCTCGAAGGACCTGTCGGACAAGGCGATCCGGTTCATCCGCGACGCCAAGGTCGTCGACCCCGAGAAGCCGTTCTTCATGTACCTGTCCTCGCAGTGCGCTCACGCCCCGCACCACGTCCCGAAGGAGTGGGCGGACAAGTACAAGGGCCGCTTCGACCAGGGCTACGAGGCGATCCGCGAGGAGATCCTGGGGCGCCAGAAGGAACTCGGTCTGCTACCAGCTGGCACTGAGCTGTCGCCGATCAACCCGCACGGCGAGCCGCAGACGACCGGCCCTGACGGGCAGCCCTGGCCGCTGCTGGACACTGTCCGTCCGTGGGACTCGTTGAGCGCCGATGAGCAGCGTCTCTTCGCGCGGATGGCTGAGGTGTTCGCGGGGTACGTCTCGTACACCGACGATCAGCTGGGCCGCGTCATCGATTACCTAGAAGAGTCCGGGGAGATCGACAACACGATCATCGTAGTTGTCTCTGACAACGGCGCGAGCGGCGAGGGTGGCCCGAACGGCTCGTTCAACGAGTGGCGGTTCTTCAATGGCATCCCCGACTCGACCGATCTCACGCTCCAGCACATCGACGAGTTGGGCGGCCCGCAGTCCTACAACCACTACAACACCGGCTGGGCGTGGGCGTTTGACACGCCGTTCCCCTACTGGAAGCGCTGGGCCGGATACGAAGGCGGCGTCTCCGACATGTGCCTGGTGTCCTGGCCCGCCCGCATCCAGGCGCAGAGCGAGCCGCGCCAGCAGTACATCCACGCGGTCGACATCGTGCCGACGATCTACGAACTGCTCGGGATCCAGCCTCCTGCGGTGATCAAGGGCTATGAGCAGAGCCCGATCGAGGGTGAGAGCTTCGTGGCCAGCCTGACGGACGCGAACGTGCCGGGCAAGGAGACACAGTTCTACGCGATGCTCGGCCAGCGGTCGATCTACCACCAGGGCTGGCTGGCCTGCACGGTGCATCCGCCGATCAGCGGATGGGGGAAGTTCGACCAGGACATCTGGGAGCTCTACAACCTCCAAGAGGACCGCGCACAGTCCAAGAACCTCGCCGAGCAGGAGCCCGCGCGGCTAGAGCAGCTCAAGGCGCTGTGGTTCGAGCAGGCCGAGGAGCTCAACGGGCTGCCGCTCGACGACCGCACCGCGCTCGAACAGGTTCTTGCCGAGCGCCCCCACGCAGCCAAACCGCGCGAGCGCTACGTCTACTACCCCGACTGCGCCGACGTCCCCGAAGAGGGCGGCGCGCGCATCAACGGGCGCTCGTACACCATTGCCGCGGGCGTGGCGGTCAACGGGCCGGAGACCGAGGGCGTCCTGTATGCCCACGGCGGCGTCGCCGGTGGGCACAGCCTCTACATCAGGGACCAGCGGCTGCGCTACACCTTCAACTGGGTCGGCACGCACCTGCAAGAGATCGTCGCTGACCGCGACATCACACCCGGTCGGCACGTCTACAGCGCCGAGTTCACGGTCAAGGGCAAGAATGAAGACCCCTCCATGCCCGGGTTCGCCGGAACGCTCACCCTCTACATGGACGACCAAGCGGTCGGCAGCGGTGAGATCGTCACCCAGCCCGGCGCCTTCTGCCTAGTCGGCGACGGCATCTGCGTCGGCCGCGACAGCGCCTCAGCGGTCAGCCCGGACTACACCGCCCCGTTCCGCTTCACAGCCGGAACCATCGACAAGGTCATCGTCGACGTCACTGGCGAGCGCTACATCGACCACGAAGCAGAAGTGCGCGGCTGGTTCATTAACGACTGACGGGCTCCCGCTCGCCCAGCCGGGGCGCCCGAGGCCGCTGTCGCTTTTGGACGACAGCGGTAGCTCTGAAGGTGGCGGCCAGAGTGTCGAGTTGATCGAGTTCGAGAAGGCTTGGATGTAGCCCGCACCGGTAGCGAGGGCTGGCACGCACGAGCGTGACCGCTGCCGTGGCGCGCTATCGGTGTAGGTGGGTCGTGAGGACGACGGTGCCGGGTGTGGCGGGGTGCGCTCGGGTCTCTCGCGTGACCGCGAGTTGGTGGTAGCGGAACGTGTCCCCGGGCAGGCGTCCGATGGTTCTGAGCCTGCCGGCTCGCGTGACGGCTGGGTTGACGAAGCCCAGCATGTGCGATCCACCCGGCCCGTCGATCAGCCAGACCGCGTAGGCGTCGCGCCGCGTGTTGGCACGCAGACCCCGTCCGAGGATCGTGACCCCGAGCTTGCCGCTCTGCTTGGCGATGCGGGCCAGGCCGTCCGGGCGGCTCGCGCCAGAGGGGGCGGTCAGGTTCAGCTGTGAGACGAGCGCGACCGGCTGGCCAGGACCCGGGCTGAACGGACCGAGGGCGCCCGCCCCGCTCAGCCCGGGCCCGGGCGACCCAGAGCAGGACGTCCGTTGACCCGTCCGCGAATTGACGCAGTAGGCGAAGGCGCCCCGGCCAACGGTCTGAGTTGTCCCAGGGAGGGTGGTCGCGGGGCCGGTCGAGACGCGCGATCGGTGCTGAAGGGACGGAAGGGCGGCCCGGTTTGCGTGACCGTGATCGCCGCCCGCGGCCCGGGTGAAGACAACGACGCCGACGATCACGACCGCGAGTGCGCCCGCGGCGTACAGCCACCAGCGATGACGGAGTGCGTCCGTGCGGGTCCGCTTGGGTTCGGTGCCACTGCTCTCGACAGCCCGCTCGAACTGCTCACCCAGTTCCTGCAGCACCCGAATGCGCTGCGTCACGAGGCACCGCCTCCCTGCACGCCCGCCGGTTCAAGCGCGATCGCGAGCGCCCGCAACGCACGCGACACCCGGGCTCGGGCGGTCGGCTCACTGGTCCCCAAGCGGCGCGCCACCTCCCGGTAGGGCAACTCCTCCACGACCCGCAGCTGCACCGCCAGCCGCTGATCCTCACTCGGCTTCTGCAGTTCATCCCCCAGCAGCGCCCGCAACGCTCCCAACTCCGACGCGCGCTCGATCTCGGCGATGTCCTCATCATCGAGCGACGGGACCGACACGCCCATCACCCCCAGAGCCCGGCGCTCCACCCGACCGCGTCGCAGGTAGTGCGCAAGCTGACGGCGGGCGATCGTGAACAACCATCCCTGAACCTCCTCGACGCTGTCCAGCCGCACCCGCGACCAGCCACGCCACGCCTGGGCGAACGCGTCGGCCGTGAGATCGAGCGCGACCTCGACGTCGAAAGTACGACGGGAGAAGAACATCAGAACCGTCTCCGCATCACGCTCGTAGAGGGCGATAAACGCTGCCGCAGGAGCCATCCCGCACATACATTGCCGCGAGCGGGCAATTCGTGACAACCCCGCATCAGAGCCGACGCCGATCCTGACCTGAATCACAGACTCTGGCTGTGGCGACACTCAACGACGGGTTCTGTCCGGTGAACTGTGTTTGGTCGGGGTGACCGACCGGCCCGTTGGGCCAGAGAGGAACTCGGCGAGATCCGCGCGGCGGATCATCCACTTGCGCGGCCCAGCCTTCGACGCCCGCAGCTCACCGTTCGCGATCCAACGGCGCACGGTCACGACCGTGACGTGCAACTCCTCCGCGACCTGCGCCGGAGTCAAATATTGCTCGTCAGCCATCGCGAGACCAAGCTACTCGGCGGAACGGACCGAGGGAATCTAATAAGAGTCGATAACAATCTTTGTAGCTATATAGCAGAGCGTAGTGATATCCTACGTGCACGATGTCGGGCCTGGCAACGATGACGACCAACTCGAGATGTTCCGCCAGGACGATGCAACCCCGGGGCAGGGCCGAGTGCGCCCGACGGCCACATCGGCGCGGTTGACCGAGCGCGACATCGCGGAGTTGGCGGAGATCGTGGCGCGGCGGGTCGTGGCGGCGCTGCCGTCAGAGGAGAACGCCGGCGCGGCAGCTCGTGAGGCGGCGCCCGGCCCGGGCGCCGGTGGGCTCATGACGGCCGGCGAGATCGCCGCGCGGCTCGGTGTCAAGCCCGGATGGACCTACCGCCAGTCGCGCGCCGGCCGGATCCCGACGGTCAAGCTCGGCCGTTACTACCGCTACCGGCTCGACGCGATCGAGGCGTGGCTCGCCGAGCGCGAACGTGCTGCCTGATCGCCACCGACCCGACGTCCCTCGGGCGTAGGATCGCGGCGACAGGCGGAAGCCCCTCGACTGGCGGTCGAGGAGCTCCCGGTAAATCGCTCCGGCGGCGCGCCAACGCCCCGGAGCCCGGCATCAGGAGACGAAGTCCCGATGCAAGCTAAGAGCTACGAGAGCGCGTCCGTGCGGCTGTCGACCGAGCACAAGGGCGCAAACGACGCGAGCCGGTGTGGGTCGGTCGCTACCGGCTCGCGGGAAAGGACTCGGCGAAGGTGATCGGCAAGGCGTGGACAAAGCGCAGCCGTCCGCCTCGCGGCTACCTGACTCGTGCCGACGCAGAAGACGAGCTCCGGCGCTTTCTCGAGCGCGAAGGCGCCAGGATGACCGCCGCCGGCGGCGTCAATTTCGGCACCGTCGCCGACGCGTATATCGCCAGCCTCGAGGCGCGCATCGAGGCGGGCGACTTCCGCGCATCGACCCTGCGCTCGTACCGCAACATCGTCAACCGGGACCTCCGCCCAGAGTGGGGGGAGCGGCCGATCGGCACGATCACGCGCGAGGAGGTTGCCGCCTACCGAACGCGACTCACCAAACGAGGGCTAGCCGCCGGAACAATGAACCAGCACCGCGCGATCGTGAGGGGCATGTTCGCGCTGGCGGTCCGCAACTACGGCCTTGAAGAACCCCCGGCCGTGGGCTTTCAGTGGACGCGAAGTCGCCGAGCAACGTCGGGCGCGATCAGCTTCTACCGGCCAGACGAGGTGCAGCGGCTCGCCGAGCACGCCGGGTCCGAGCAGGACGCCGCGATCTTCATCACCCCTGCCTTCACCGGTCTGCGCGCCAGCGAGCTTCGCAACCTCCGCTGGCGGTCCGTCGACGTCGCCGCCTCGCACGTTCACGTCGAACGTGGCTACACGGACGAGGGCGGGGAACAGCTGCCGAAGTCCTACAAGGTTCGCTCGGTTCCGTTGATGCCGCAGGTGGCCGCGGTGCTCGTGGCCCTCCGCCGTCGCGACTACTTCGCTGCCGACGACGACCTCGTGGTGGTCGGCATGTGGATCGACCGCTCGGCTCTCTACCGGCGCTACAAGGTCGCGCAGCGCGCGGCCGGACTCAGGGAGCTGAGAGTCCACGACCTTCGCCACTCGTTCGGCACGATGGCGGTGCGCGCGTTTCCGATCACCGACGTGCAGACGTGGATGGGCCACGCCGACATCGCCACGACGAGGAAGTACGTCCATTACGCCGCAGCCCGACGCGGCCAAGCGGCTCGGCGCTCTCGTGGACGAGCAGATCGGCGCCGTCGTGCCGATCCTGCCGGCAGCCTGACTCCAGCTGACCGCTAACCCGGGCTCCCCGACGAAGCTGGGAAGCCCTCCACGTGTTTGGGGAGCCTTTGGGGAGCCTTACCCCGCGTAAGCAACGCCCGTGAACAAAACGTACCCATTTACAGGGAAAACCAAGTGCCGGAGGAGGGACTCGAACCCCCGACACGCGGATTATGATTCCGCTGCTCTAACCGACTGAGCTACTCCGGCGGGGAGGGGTTCAAGGCTACCCGGTCAGCGCTTGAGCGTGATCCGTGCTGCGAGCGTTCGGATCGAGCCGCGCTTGAGCCGGACGTTCGCCCAGACCTTGACCGACCGATGCGCCGAGAGCAGGTGCCGACCGGCCGAGTTGAGGCGGACCGCGATCGTCTTGCGCTTGCCCTTGGAGATCGTGAACGAGGCGCTGCCGTACGTCGTCATCCGCGCGGCGAAGGCGCGTCCGGCGGCGGTGCCGATCGTGTCCCGCGCGGCCGTCGCGGCGCCGTTCTGGAGCGTCACCTGGCCGGCACATGATGCGTTCGACAGGCAGCGCAGTGGCAGCTGCGCATTGCCGCCGCGGACCGGGGCGGAGCCCGGGAAGCCGACGGGCCCGCCGGTGCCGCCCCCACCGCCGGGGGTGAACTCGGCCCCGAGCGCCACGAAGAACCCGCCCGTGTCGGAACTGAAGCCCGGCACGGTCGTACTCGGGGTTGACGTGTTCCAGATGAAATCCGCGGGCTGCGTCGAGTCGCCGGTGTAGTAGAGCGGGACGGGGACTCCCGGCGCGAGCACCGCGAGGGCGATCGTGTCGAAGTCGGCGATCGTCGAAAGGTCGTCGGGCGGTGGGGTGACGTCCTCCTTGACGGGCAGGTTGACCGTGACCGTCGTGATTGCGTTTGGTCGTGGAACGAACCTCTGGCTGCGCGCGGTCGGGAAGCAACAGGCGTCGTTGGGGCGCCCGGGGGTCGCGGTGTTGCTGTAGAGGGCGCGCATCACGACGATCTGCATCGGTCCAGTGCGTGGGCCAACCGCGACGCGCACCTGCGTGACGGTGCCGGTGCCCGGCGGCTCGAGCGAGATGTTGCGCCCGCCCGCCGCCTGAACCTCGGCCGGCGTCGGCACATGCGCCCAGATGCATGACCGGGCCGGGCGGGTTCCGGACGGGTCGGGCAGGCCGAATGGCAACCCGTAAACGACCGAACAGTCGTACGGATAGGTCGGCGGCTTGTCGAGCGGTGCCTTGCCCAACGGCAGCCCGAACGAGATCGCCGATGCCGTCGCCGGCAGCGCCAGCAGTGCGCCCACGACGATGCCCACCAGTCGCCCCTGAACCATCGCGCCAGATTGTACGGGCGTCGGCCGCGGCGGGAGTACGTAGGGATACGTAGGCGGCCGAGCCTCCTATGATCCGCCGATGCCCGATCTCGGACCTGCCGTCAACGCGGTGATCCGCCGCTGCCTTGGGGTCAAGGCGGGTGAGGACGTGCTCGTCATCGTCGACGACGCGACCCTCCCCATCGGCGAGGCGCTCCGCGACGAGGCGCGCGCGGTTGGCGCCGATGCCGTGCTCGCGGTCATGGGCGAGCGGGCGACCGACGGCACCGACCCGGCGCGCCCAATCGCCGGTGCGCTCCTCGCCTGCGACGCGTACGTCGCGCCGACCACTCGCTCGATCAGTCACACAACGGCGCGCAAGCGCGCCACCGAGGCCGGCATCCGCGGGGCGACGATGCCGGGTGTCACCGAGGAGATGCTTGCGCGTGTCATGTCCGTCGACTTCGACCGAATGGCGTCGCGCTCGGATGCCGTTGCCGCGCTGCTCGACGCGAACGACACCGCGCACATCACTTCGGCGGACGGCACCGACCTAACGCTCACGTTCGCCGGACGGCCGGGGATCTCCGACAACGGCAACCTGACGGCGCCCGGCGCGTTCGGCAACCTTCCCTGCGGCGAAGCGTTCGTCGCGCCGATCGGTGGCGACGGCCAGATCATCGTCACGAGCCTCGGGTCGATCGGGATCTCCGAGGAGCCCGTCACCCTGACGCTCGAGAACGGCGCGCTCGTTGATGCGCGCGGCGGCGTTGGCCCGGAGTTCATCGCCCGCCTGCGCGAGTACGGCGAGCCCGGCTGCAACCTCGCCGAGCTCGGCGTCGGCACGAACGACGAGGCGCGGGTGACCGGGCTCGTCCTCGAGGACGAGAAGATCCTCGGCACCGTCCACGTCGCGTTCGGCGCGAGTGCCGGTATCGGTGGAACCGTCTCGGTCCCGATTCACCTCGACGTCGTCGCGCCCGGCGTGTCGCTCACAATCGGCAGAACCACCGTGCTGGACAACGGTCGGTACGTCCTCGACTGACGAGACCCCGCCCGCGATGGTCACCCTCCTCACGGTGCCGAACATCTCGGAGGGCCGGGACCGCGCCACCATCGACGCGATCGCGCCCGCGTTCGGCCTCCCGGTTCTCAATGTTCATTCCGATCCGGATCATCACCGCACCGTGTTCACCGTCGTCGGCGCCCCCGGCGAGCTCGCGCCCGCAGTCGTGGCCGCCGCCCACATGGCGACGGCGACGATCGACATCAGCGCGCACGACGGGATCCACCCGCGCATCGGTGCGCTCGACGTCGCCCCGATCGTGTTTCTCTCCGACGCCGATCGCGGCGCCGCGTGCGCCGAGGCACTCGTGCTCGGCGACCGGCTCGGTGCCGAACTCGAGGTACCGGTCTTTTTGTACGGCATCCTCGCCGACGGACGCACCCGCGCCGAGCTCCGCCGGGGCGGGCCGCGCGCGCTCACGGCCCGCATCGAGGCCGGGGAGCTGACCCCGGACTTCGGTCCACCACGGCTCCACCCGACCGCCGGCGCGGTCCTCGTCGGTGCGCGGCGACCGCTCGTCGCGTTCAATGTCGAACTCGCTCCGCCGGCGACACTCGAGGACGCAAAGCGGATCGCCGCCCTCATCCGGGAAGGAGGCGCCGAGGGTCTCCCCGGGGTTCGGGCGATCGGCCTGTGGCTCGATCACCGCGACGTTGCCCAGGTCTCGATGAACGTCGAGGACCACCGGGCGGTCCCGCTCACCGACGTGATCGAGGCGATCAGCCGGCACGCCATCCCGCTCGAGGCCGAGCTCGTTGGGCTCGCTCCACAGTCCGCGTTCACGGGGTTTCCACGTGATCTCGCCGTCCGCAACAAGCGCCTCATCGAAGACGCGATCGCACCAACGCACTAAGCTCCAACGACCATGGCTCAGACGAAGCGCAAGCGGCGGACAAAGCACCGGGGAACCGCCGCCGGGACCGTGACCTCACGCGGCCGGACCGGTCGGCCGCTCACAGCTGAGGAGCGTAAGAAGCAGCAGAAGACCGCCGCCCGTGAGCGGCGCGCGAACCTCAAGCCGACGTGGCGGTCTTCGCTCAACCGAGCCGCCTTCGCCGCCGTGATCATGTTCATCTTCCTGCTCGTCACGACGCACGGGAAGAACCGCATCGCGGCATCGATCACGTTCGCGGTGCTCGCGCTCGTGCTGTACGTGCCGACGGGGTACTACCTCGAGCTGTTCCTCTGGCGACGGCGTCAGCGGCGCAAGGAGACGGGCGGTCGATGATCGACGTCCGGATGTTCACGGTCGGCCCGGTCCAGGAGAACGCGTTCATCGTCCGCGTCAAGGACTCGGATCACGGCGTGATCGTCGACCCCGGCGACGAAGCCGACAGGCTGCTCGGAGCGATCGACGCGCTCGGGATCACCCTCGACGCGATCCTCCTCACCCACACGCACTTCGACCATGTGGGCGCCGTGGCGCCGGTCGCGAAGGCCACCGGGGCCCCGGTGTACTGCCCGGAGCTGGAAACCCAGGTGCTCGCGAACATCATGGACTACGTCCCGTGGCCCGGGTTTGGCCCATTCGAGAGCTACGACGCCGACCACACCGTCGCCGGCGGGGAGACGCTTGAGCTGGCCGGGATGACGATCGACGTCATCTTCACCCCTGGGCACAGTCCGGGTCACGTCACGTACGCGCCGCGGGGCGAGAATGCCCTCTTCTCCGGCGACGTGCTGTTCCAGGGCTCGGTCGGCCGGGTCGATCTGCCGGGCGGCGACTGGCCAACACTGCTCGCCTCAATCGAGACGCTCGTCTCCGCCTATTCAGAGGACACGACCGTGTACCCGGGGCACATGGGGCTCACGACGCTCGGGCGCGAGCGCGCGAGCAACCCGTTCTTGCGCGAGCTGTCCCTGAAGCAGTGATTCAGGCTCCTCGCGGCACGTTTGACGTGCTCCCCGAGGACGCGGCCCGCCGTGACTACCTCGAGGCGCAGGCGAAGCGGATCCTCGGCGCCGCCGGCTACCGCCGGATCGAGACGCCGACGTTCGAGTCGACCGAGTTGTTCGCGCGGGGGGTGGGGGAGGCGACCGACATCGTGCAGAAGGAGATGTACACGTTCGACGACGGTGGTGGCCGCTCGCTGACGCTGCGTCCCGAGGGGACGGCGCCGGTCTGCCGCGCCTACATCGAGCACGGGATGCACAAGCTCCCGCAGCCGGTCAAGTTCTGGTACCTGTCGAGCTTCTTCCGCGCCGAGGCTCCCCAGCGGGGCCGCTACCGGCAGTTCTGGCAGGTCGGGGCGGAGGCGATCGGCTCGCCCGGCCCGGAGACCGACGCCGAGCTGATCGTGCTGCTCGCCGACCTGCTCGACGCGCTCAGCGTCAAGGATGTGCGGCTGCGGCTCTCGAGCATCGGGACCCCGGCCACCCGAGCTGAGTACCGCGAGGAGCTCCGGGGCTATCTGCGCGCGCACGAGGACCGGCTGAGCGAGGAGGTCCGGTCGCGGATTGACCTCAACCCGATGCGCGCGTTTGACGCGAGCGACCCGGGCACCCAGGAGGTCATGCGGACGGCTCCGACGCTGCTCGAGCGACTCGCCGATGAGGATGCCGCCCACTTCAACCAGGTCAAGGCGCTCCTTGACGACGCCGGCGTGCGTTACGAGCTCGATCCAACCCTCGTCCGCGGCCTCGACTATTACACGCGCACGCTGTTCGAGTTCACGAGCGATGCCCTCGGCGCACAGTCCGGCGTCGCGGGTGGCGGGCGCTATGACGGCCTGATGGAGCAGCTCGACGGGCCGCCGACCCCGGCCTCGGGGTGGGCCGCGGGCGTCGAGCGGATGCTGCTCGCCGCCGGCGACTTGCCGATCGCGCCGGAGCCGGTCGACCTCTTCGTCGCGCTCCCGAAGACCGACGACGCCGACAGCAAGACGGCATTCGAACTCGCCCTCGGGGCCCGTCGGGCGGGGCTCACCGCCCAGCTCGAACTTGCCGGTCGCTCTCTCAAGGGACAGCTGAAGCAGGCGGACCGCATAGGCGCCCGCTACGTTGCCATCGTGGAGAGCCCATCGACGGCAAGCCTCAAGGACATGCAGTCCGGAGAGCAACGTGGAATCGACGTGCAGAACGTGATCCCCACCATCCTCCGCGGCAACCGACTGTGATGAAGCGCGCACCGCGCCCCAACGGATACCGCGACAGCTGGGCCGGCCAGCTCACGGCTGACCGGGCCGGCACCCAGGCGCGCGTCGCCGGGTGGGTCCATCGCCGCCGCGACCACGGTGGCCTCATCTTCATCGACCTGCGCGATCGATCGGGCATCGTTCAGCTCGTCTTCCATCCCGACGGCTCCGGCACCGCCCACGAGCTCGCCCACCGGCTGCGCTCGGAGGACGTGCTCAGCGCCGCCGGCACGGTCACGCGGCGCGACCCGGCCAACGTCAACCCGAATCTGGGGACGGGCGAGATCGAGCTCGCCGTCGCCGATTTCGAGATCCTCGCCGACGCCGACACGCCGCCGTTCCCGCTCGACGAGGGCGACAGCGTCGATGAGAACCTCCGCCTGCGCCACCGCGCGCTCGACCTGCGCCGGGCCGAGATGCAGCACCGGCTCGCGACCCGCCACCGGGTGGCCGCGACGATGCGCGAGGTCCTGAACGGCCAGGACTTCCTCGAGATCGAGACGCCCTACCTGACCCGCTCGACCCCGGAAGGCGCCCGTGACTACCTCGTGCCGGCGCGGATCGCCCCCGGCTCGTTCTATGCCCTGCCGCAGTCGCCACAGCTGTTCAAGCAGCTCTTGATGATCGGCGGCTTCGAGCGCTACTACCAGATCGCCCGCTGCTTCCGGGACGAGGACACGCGGGCCGACCGTCAGCCAGAGTTCACCCAGCTCGACGTCGAGATGTCGTTCGTGGGCGAGGACGACGTCATCGAGATGATGGAAGCCGTGATGGGGGCCGTGTTCGAGCGGGAGGGCTTCGACGTCCTGCCGCCCCCGTGGCCGCGGATGACGTTTGCGGAGGCGGTGTCCCGATTCGGGATCGACCGCCCGGACACGCGCTTCGGGCTGGAGCTCCACGACCTCGGCGAGCCGCTCGCGCAGTCGGAGTTCAAAGTGTTCAAGGGGGCGATCGCCTCCGGCGGCGTCGTCCGCGCCATCAACGCCGGCAAGCGGGAGCTGCCGCGGTCGGAGCTCGACGCGCTGACCGACCTCGCCAAGCAGCACGGGGCGAAGGGACTCGTGTGGATGTTCGTCCACGACGACGGCGGCCTGCGCTCGCCGATCGCCAAGTTTCTCTCAGAGCAGGAGATCGACGGGATCAAGACCCGGCTCGACGCGCATCCCGGCGACCTGCTGCTGATCGTCGCCGACGAGGTCACGACCGCCGGCCAGGCCCTGAGCGCGCTGCGGATGGAGCTCGCCCGGCGCTTCGACCTGATCCCCTCGGGCCGCCACGACATCCTCTGGGTCGTCGAGTTCCCGGCGTTCTTCTGGGATGCGGAGGCCGGTCGTTGGGACGCCGCCCATCACCCGTTCACGGCACCGACCGGCAACCTCGACGATCCGGGCGGCTTGCTCTCCCGCGCGTACGACCTGGTCCTCGACGGCGCCGAGATCGGCGGCGGGTCCATCCGGATCCACGATCGCGATGTGCAGAACCGGGTGTTCGAGCTCCTCGGGATCGGCGAGGAGGAGGCGCAGGCGCGCTTCGGCTTCCTGCTCGACGCACTGCGCTATGGAGCGCCGCCGCACGGCGGTATCGCGATGGGACTCGATCGCATCGTCACCGCGCTCACCGGGATCGACTCGATCCGCGAGGTGATCGCCTTCCCGAAGGCCGCGAGCGGCGCCGATCCGCTTACCGGCGCCCCCGCGCCGGTCGACCCGAGACAGCTCCGAGAGCTCGGCCTCCGCCTCGCCTGAGAGCGCTCTCGGCGCCCTCGGCGCTGACGACAACCGATTTGCGCTCAGGATCTGGGGGTGAGGAGCCGATCATGATGGTGATGCCACACGTCTCGCGCCCGCTCGTCGCTCTTTTGCTCGCCACGGTCGTGTTCTTCGCCGTGTGGATGGTCGCGCTCAAGCCGAAGTCCGACAGCGGCTCGGCGGGCAACTCGGCGCCGCTGCAATCGGCGGTCGACAAGGCCCACGCCGCCGTCGCGCAATCGAACGCCGCGAGCGCCGCCCACGGCGGCAAGGTTGCGACGACACCGACCGCGACGCTCGCGACCCAGACGCCCACAACTCCAGCCCACACGGCGACGACTCCGGCGCACACGGCGACGACGCCGACCCACACGGCGACGACTCCTGCCACCGCCGCGACTGCCCACAAGGCGGCCACCAAGTCGACGGTCTCAGTCGTCCGCGGAACGGCGGCTCAGCGCTACGCCGTCGTGGTCAAGGGGCTACGCACCCACAAGGTGATCGCGCTCCTCTTCTTCAACTACCGGGCGGCCGACGATCGTGCGGTCAAGAAGGAGCTCGCCCACGTGCCGACCCACGGCGGCAAGGTCGTCAAGGAAGCCGTACCGCTCGTTGAGCTCGGGCGGTACCGGGTCGTCACCCAGCAGGTCCCGGTGACGATGTCGCCGACGCTCATCATCATTGACCGTAAGGCCAAGGCGTGGACCGTCCTCGGATACGCGACCGAGTTCGAGATCTCGCAGCGCGTCACGGACGCGCTCGCAGTCAAGCCCTAGACCAAGGCGCGACGCTTCTATCCTCGCGCGGGTGGACACACTCGCGTTCGAGCACCATCTGACCTCTCCCCAGGGGCACCGTCGCGTGCCGGACGGCGACGTCACCGTCACCGCCGACGGCGGCTCCTGCGGCGATCGGATCACTGTGTCGCTCGCGACCGACGGCGAGCGGATCACCGATGCCGGCTTCGATGCCTCCGGGTGCGGCGCGGCGACGGCCGCTGGGAGCGCGGCCGTCACCCTTGCGCGCGGCCTATCGCTCCTCGACACGGCGCGCATCGGAGCCGCCGCCATCGCCGAGGAGCTGGGCGGCCTCAGCCCAGCGAAGCTCCACGCCGCCGAGGTCGCCGCCGACGCGCTCGCTCGGGCGCTCGGTGCCGCGGCCCGTGACCGGGCGCGGCTCGCCCCACCGGCTCACGGCGCCCGCATGCTCGTGGCGATGAGCGGCGGCGTCGACAGCTCGGTCGCCGCGCTGCTGTGTGCGCGAGACAGCGAGGCGATCGCCGTCACGCTCGAGCTGTGGGCGGATCCGGAGAACGACGCCGAGCGCAGCTGCTGCTCCTCGACCGCGGTCGCGCAGGCGCGCGCGCTCGCGCACTCGCTCGGTCTTCCGCACTTCACGATCGACCTCCGGGACGAGTTCCGGGTGGGCGTCGTCGAGCCGTTCATCGCCGGCTACGCCGCCGGAGAGACGCCGAATCCGTGCGTCGGCTGCAACGGGCACGTCCGGCTTGACGCGATGCTTGAGCTGGCCGCGCGGCTCGGTGCGGCGCAGCTTGCCACCGGGCACTATGCCCGGACCGCCGAGCGCGATGACGCGTCCGGGCCGTTGCTCCGTGTCGCCACCGACTCGGCGAAGGACCAGACGTACATGCTCGCCGCGCTCGATCCGGCAAGCCTCGCCCGGATGCGCTTTCCGCTCGGCGAGTTGACGAAGCCGGAGGTGCGGCGGATCGCGGCCGAGGCCGGGCTTCCAGTCGCGAGCAAGGTCGATTCCCAGGATCTCTGCTTCCTCGCGGGGACGACGCGGAGCCGATTCCTCGCCCGTCACGCGGGGCTCGAGGAGCGCCCGGGCGAGATCGTCGATCGGCACGGGACCGTCCTAGGCCGCCACCACGGCCAGCACCTGTTCACGGTGGGCCAGCGGCGCGGCCTCGGGGTCGCGGGCGGCGAGCCGCTCTACGTGCTCGACAAGGACGCGGGCCGCAACCGCGTCGTCGTCGGCCGCCGGAACGAGCTCGCCGCTCGGCGCGTGCAGCTCCGCGGCGTGCGCCTCCATCGGGATGCCGAGCGCGTCGACCGCGTCAAGCTGCGCTACCGGGCGGCCCCGCTGCCTGCGCACGTCGATGGCGCGCTGAGCTCCGGGCGTCATGTCCAGGCGGCGGTCACGCTCGCCGACGGAGTCGACGCGCCGGCGCCTGGTCAGCTCGCGTGCCTACTTGACGGCGAGCTCGTCGTCGGGTGGGGCACGATCGCCCGCGGCGGATAGACTCACCGACCGGTCGTGAGGTTCAGGGGCCTGCTGATCGGGGGCATCACTGCTCTGCTCGCCTTCGCAGCTGCGTTCGCGGAGTGGGGCACGTCGGCACGCGCGAGCGGGCCGAGCGCGCGCATCGCCGTGCTGTCCCCGGGCTCGTGGTGCTGGTTCGGAGACCCACGTGCGATCGCGATTCCGGGCACCGGCCAGATCGTCGTGGGATGGATCAGCCCGACCGGTGCCGTGACGGTTGCCTCCTACGACTCGCGCCGCGGCGTGATGCTCACCCGCGTCGTCGGCCACCTGTATCCCGATGACCACTCGAGCCCGGCGCTACTGCTCGAGCCCGACGAGCGGATCACGGTGTTCTTCTCCGGGCACAACGGCGCTGAAATGCACTTCCGGACGACCCTGCGGCCGGGGGACATCTCCTCGTGGGGACCCTCGCAGGTCGTCCCCTCGCGCACCTATGGCGACCGCGGTTTCACGTATCCGAACCCGGTGTCGCTGTCGACGGAACGCAACCGGATGTACCTGTTCTGGCGCGGCGAGGACTGGAGTGCTGACTTCACGACCCGGGAGCCCGGCGGGCAATGGACGCGCGTGCACCGGCTGATCGCCGACCACGGCCAGCGGCCGTACGTCAAGGTCGATTCCAACGGACGTGACGCAATCGGCTTCGCGTATACGAATGGGCACCCGCGTGAGACCCTCGCGAGCGTCTACTACGTCAACTACCACCACGGCGCGCTGTGGACGGCCGGCGGGCGGCGCATCAGGTCTCTCGCCCGCGCACCGATCTCGCCGCAGCAGGGGCAGCTCGTCTACGACGCCCGGAAGACCCATGTCTCGGCCTGGGTATGGGACGTCGCGATCGGGACCGGGCAGCCGGTGATCGTCTACGCGACGTTTCCCAAGCCGAACAGCCACCAGTACTGGTACGCACGCTGGAATGGCACCCGCTGGGTGTCGCACTTCCTCACCGACGGCGGGCCGTCAATCAGTCCGGGGACGATCGAACAGCAGTACTCCGGAGGCCTCGCCATCGACCATTCCCACCCGGCGACGCTGTTTCTCTCACGCAAGGTCGACGGGCACTTCCGCATCGAGAAATGGACGACCACCGACCACGGCCACACCTGGCAGCACACCGTCGTAGCCGCGAACGGCGCCGACAACGTCCGCCCGGTGGTCCCGCGCGGATGGCGCCACGGACCGATGGGCCTCCTCTGGCTGCGGGGGCGCTACCGGAGCTACACGACGTACGGGACTTCGATCGCGTACCTGCGGTGACCGAGCGTCGAGGGTGCTGCGTAACCCGTGTTCGAACGGGGGCCTTCAGGAATGCTGGCGCCGGGGCGACGGCGCGGCGTCGGTCGCCCGAGATGACCGGGCGCCTGGGGCCTTCGCCACCCCATAGGTATCGCAGGCCCCAGGCGCTCCCGGCCTCGAGGCCGCATGCGCGAGCCGACCGCTTCGGGGCGTTTGAGGCGACACAGACAACCCACCGGGCGCAACTCGGCGAGGACCGGAGCTCACAGCCCTCGCACGATCCGACGCACCATCAACCCCAGTGTTGAGCTGACCCACCTGGGGCCAGCGGAGTTTCTCGCCACGCCCGGCACGGGTGATGGATTGGGCGTGAAATGCCGCGTGAGCCGGCATTTGACGCCACGATCCGGTCCGCCGCAACGATCTGGCGGAATATTCCGGTCATCGCGCCCCCTGCCGGGGGCCGCGACGGTCGAGTGGCTAACCGCTCTTGCGGTCACCGGCCCGGCAGCGCCCGCTGTTGTCACAGCCAAGAGATCTTTGAGCCAGGCCGCCGGCTGGCGGACCCGACCTGCTTACACTCCCATCCCTATGACCTCCGACGAGATCCGCCGGACATTCACCGAGTTCTTTGAGGCCCGCGATCACAAGCGGCTGCCGTCGTCATCGCTGATCCCGGCCGAGCACGACCCCTCGGCGCTGTTCACGGTGGCGGGCATGCACCCGCTCAAGCCGTACTTCCTCGGGCAAGAGCGCCCGCCGCATCCGCGCGTGACCACCTGCCAGAAGACGTTCCGGACGGCCGACATCGACATCATCGGCACGACGACGCGACATCTGACGTTCTTCGAGATGCTCGGTAACTTCTCGTTCGGCGACTACTTCAAGCGCGAGGCGGTCCACTTCGCCTGGGACCTGTCCCGGGAGGGCTTCGGCTTCAAGCCGGCCGATATCTGGATCACCGTGTTCGCGGGCGACGACGAGCTCGGGCTCGGTCCCGATGAGGACGCGATCGAGGCGTGGCTCGAGGTCGGCGTCCCGCGGGAGCGGATCGTCGAATGCCCGCGCTCGGAGAACTTCTGGCAGGCCGGCCCGAGCGGTCCGTGCGGACCCTGCTCGGAGTTGTACATCGACCGCGGTCTCGATTTCGGCAAGCCCGACGACCTCCCCGGAGGCGAGAACGAGCGGTTCATGGAGTACTGGAACCTCGTGTTCATGCAGTTCGATCAGAACCCGGTCAACACGCTCACCCCGCTGCCCGCCCAGAACATCGACACCGGGATGGGTCTCAACCGGATGGCGGCGATGCTCCAGGACAAGCCCTCGGTGTTCGAGACCGACCAGTTTGCGCCTCTGATCGAGCTCGGTGAGGAGCTCTCCGGCCGTCGCTACGGCGAGGAGTACGACATCGACCGGGCCATGCGGATCCTCGCCGATCACGGCCGCGCGATGACGTTCCTGATCGCCGACGGCGTCGTGCCCTCGAACGAGGACCGCGGCTACGTGCTCCGGCGCGTCATGCGTCGCGCGATCCTCCAGGGCACCCACACGCTCGGGCTCGACCCGGGCTTCCTGCGCAGGTACTCGGAGCGTGTGACCCAGATCATGGGGGCCGGCTACCCGGAGCTCACCGAGAACCGCGCCGCGATCGACACGTGGCTGTCCTCCGAGGAAGAGAGCTTCGGACGGACGCTCGCGCAGGGGACGAAGCTGCTCGACGATCTCATCGCGCGGGCGAAGGAGTCTGGCGCCGACGGCATCGGCGGCGACAACGCGTTTCTCCTGCACGACACGTACGGCTTCCCGATCGACCTCACCCGGGAGCTCGCCGCCGAGCAGGGCCTCGGGGTCGACGAGACCGGCTTCGAGTCGCGGATGGAGGAACAGCGCGAGCGCGCGCGGCGCGGCGGCGGTCGCGGAACCGGTTCCGAAGACGCGCGCGAGCGGGCGATCGAGTTCGCGAGCGCGAGCGGTTTCGCCACCGACTTCGTCGGCTACGAGACGACCGAGCGCGAGACGACCATCGGGGCGGTCGAGTCCGACAACGGCCGCATGCTCGTCAAGCTCGTCGAGTCGCCGTTCTATGCGACCGGCGGCGGCCAGGTCGCCGACTCCGGCTACGTCGAGTGTGCGGATGGCGACTGCCGCGCGCGGGTCGACGAGGTCCTGCGTCTCGGCGACGACCAGGTCGTGGCGCTCGTCCCCGAACGCGGTGAGCTCAGGGCCGGAGAGCGCGTCCACGCGGTCGTCGATCGCGCCACGCGTCATGCCACCGAGGCGAACCACACCGCGACTCACCTGCTACACGCGGCGCTCCGTCAGCGGCTCGGCGCCCACGTCCATCAGGCGGGCTCGTATGTCGGTCCGGACAAACTGCGCTTCGACTTCACGCACGGCAGCGGCCTGAGCCGCGAGGACCTGCAGGCGATCGAGGATCAGGTCAACACGTGGATTCTCGAGAGCGACCCCGTGCACGCGATTACGACGACGCTCCCTGAGGCCAAGCGGCTCGGCGCGACGGCGCTGTTCGGCGAGAAGTACGGCGACGTCGTCCGGATGGTCGAGGTGGGAGATGGGTCGTTCTCGCGCGAGCTGTGTGGCGGCACCCACGTCCATACGACGTCCGAGATCGGCATGTTCAAGATCCTCAGCGAGACCTCGAGTGCGGCCAACGTCCGCCGCGTCGAGGCCCTCACCGGTCCCGCCGCCGTCGAGCTCATGCGCCGCCACGACGCGACGCTCGTCGGCGCCGCCGAAACCCTGCGCGTGCCGCCCGAGCGGGTCGCCGAGACCGTCAGCGAGCTGCGCGCGCGCGTCCGCGAGCTCGAGAAGGCGGCGAAGAGCGGCGGCTCGGCCAAGGGCAACGGCACGGTCGATCTCGACGCGCTCATCGGCGCGGCGTCGGACCATGGCGGTGCCCGGGTGCTGACGGCAGCCGTCGAGGGCGTCGGCAGCCAGGCGCTGCTCGACCTCGCCGACCGGCTCAAGGCAAAGCTCGGCGACGCGGCGATCGTGCTCGGCAGCGCCGGCGAAGGTCGCGTCGACCTCGTGGCCGCGGTCACCCCGGCGGTCGTCGAGCGCGGTGTCCGCGCCGGTGAGATCGTCAAGATCGCTGCGGCCGCGGTCGGCGGCGGCGGCGGCGGACGGGACACGCTCGCCCGTGCCGGCGGTAAGGACCCGGCGAAGCTCCCCGACGCGATTGACGCCGCCCGGCAAGCGATCGAATCCGCGCTCAACTCGTAGTGCTCTCCGGCGACGTTTCCAATCGCTAAGGTCATGCGGGTGCTCGCGCTCGACTACGGCAGCGCGCGGTGCGGTTGCGCCGTCAGCGACCCGACCGGAATCCTGGCGACCCCGATCGATCCAGTCCTCGCGCCGAACACGCGGCGCGGGCGGGGGCGTCTGCGTGCGCTCGTCCGCGAGCTTGACGCCGAGCGTGTCGTCGTCGGTCTTCCGCTGTCGCTGTCTGGATCTGACTCGGCGCAGACGGCCGAGACTCGCGCGTTCGCGGAGCGTCTGCGGGACGTACTGTCGGTCCCCGTCGAGCTGTACGACGAGCGCTTCACCACGCGGATGGCGGAGCGCTCCGGCGGCTCGGCGAGCGAGGACTCGCGGGCCGCGGCGCACCTGCTTGAGAGCTGGCTCACCGCCCAGGATCGCGCCGGAGGCCAGACGTGAGCGGGCGCACGCCTGAAGAGCGCGAGCAGGCCAGGATCGAGCGCGAGCGCCGCCGGGCGATGCGGGGTGAGGCGACCTCCGGTGCACCGCTTCCCGCGCTCTCGGACCCGTCGCCGGCCGACGAGCCGTCTGCGGCCGACGAGCCGTCGCGGGCCGATGAGCCGTCGCGGGGCAACGAGTCCGCGCGGGCGCCCGATCACGTGCCGAGCCCCGAACCCGCGCCCGAGCCCCAGCCGACGCTCGAGCCCGTCGTCTCGACGCCGGGGCCGATCGGCCATGCCGGCGGCTTTCACGAGCAGGAGGACGAAGACGATGATGACGGGTCGGTCGAGCCGCTCGCGCTCGACGGCGACCACGACCACGACGACGAGGCGCCTGCCGGGACGCGCCGCATCAGCGGCCTGCAGCGCGGGCGCCGCAACCATCCGATCCGCCGCAAGCGACGCCCGCCCCGCCAGCACGCGGGAGGGCGCGGGCGTCTGCGTCTCGGCCGTGGCGCGGCGTTGCTTGCGATCCTCATCGCCGCCGCGTTCATCTGGTTTCTCGTCCAGCTCTTTCAGCCGTTCCACGGCTCCGGCCACGGACGCGTGACGGTGCGTATCCCCGCGCACGCCAGCTCGAGCGAGGTCGGTGACCTGCTCGCCCACGACGGCGTCATCTCGTCAAGCTTCTTCTTCGAGCTCCGGGCGACGCTCGCCGGCAAGCGCAGTGACCTGCGGTCCGGCACGTACCGCCTCAAGCAGGACATGAGCTACAGCGATGTCCTGACGGTCCTCACGACCGCGCCGCGGGCCGCCAAGGTGACCGAGCTGACGCTCACCGAGGGCAAGACACGCCGGCAGATCAGCGCGCTGCTCCACGCCCAGCGGATCCGCGGCAACTACCTCGCGGAGACCCGGCACTCGCGGCTGCTCAACCCGACGAGGTACGGCGCTCCCCGGGACACGCCGACGCTTGAGGGGTTCCTGTTCCCGTCGACGTACCAGCTCATCGACCCGATCCGCACGTCAGCGATCGTCTCGGACCAGCTCAAGGAATTCCGCAAACAGCTCGCCAAGGTCAACTTCGGGTACGCCCGGAGCAAGCATCTGACGCCCTATGACGTCCTCAAGATCGCGTCGATCATCGAGGCGGAGGCCGGCACGGCGCACGACCAGCCGCTCGTCGCCTCGGTCATCTACAACCGCCTCAAGGCGCGGATGCCGCTGCAGATGGACGCAACGACGCGGTACGCGACAGGCAACTACGCAAAGCCGTTGACGGCCTCCGAGCTCAATTCCTCCTCGCCATACAACACCCGGATCCGCAAGGGCCTGCCGCCGACGCCGATCAGCAACCCGGGCTTGGCGGCGATCGAGGCCGCCGCCCATCCGAAGCGCACGAACTACCTGTACTTCGTCGTCAAGCCGTGCGGCAACGGCCAGTCGGTGTTCACCACGAGCTACCAGGACTTCCTGCACTTCCAGCAGCTGTACCAGTCGGCTCGCGCCGCACACGGCGGCCGCTCGCCGACGAACTGCTGAGCGCCGGCGGGACCGATGCGCCTCGAGCCCACCCGACTCGGCGTCCTTGGCTGGCCGGTCGCCCACAGCCGCTCGCCGGCGATGCAGAACGCGGCGCTCGCGGCCGTCGGACTCGCCGACTGGCGCTACCAACTGCTGCCGGTGCCGCCCGCTCTGTTCGACGAGACCGTCCGGGCGCTGCCCGGTGCCGGCTTCCGCGGTGCGAACGTCACGATCCCCCACAAGCACGCGGCACGTGCGCTCGCGGACCGGCCCACCGAGCGCGCGCAGGCGATCGGCGCCGCCAACACGCTCCTGTTCGACGCCGACGGCTCGATCATCGCCGACAACACCGACGCGCCCGGGATGATCGCGTCGCTCCCGTTCGATCCGGCCGGCCGCAGCGCGCTCGTGCTCGGCGCCGGCGGGACGGGCCGGGCTGCGCTGTGGGCTCTGCTCGACGCCGGTGCCTCTGAGGTATTCGTGTGGAATCGCACAGAGTCGAGGGCGCAAGCGCTGTGCGCGGAGCTCGGAGGGACGCCTGTCCGTGACGTGCCGCCCGCCGATCTCCTCATCCAATGTACGTCCAGCGGGCTGGACGCTACGGCCCGGACGTTCAAACATGTTCCAGTGACCGCCGATGGACTCGACAGGTACGAGTGCGTGGTTGACTTCGTGTACACGGATCCCGCGCATGCGGGCACCGCGCTCGTGCAGGCTGCACGAGCGCATTCGATCCCGACCGTCGACGGGTTCGATCTCCTTGTCGCGCAAGGAGCGCTCGCGTTTGAGCGGTTCACCGACCGTCCCGCCCCGGTCGAGGTGATGCGGGACGCGGCGCGAGGGCCGTGATGGAGCCCGCCCCACGTCTTCGTGCGGTGGACCCAGCTGAGCCTGCCGCGTCGCAGAGTGTCGACGGAATCACTCCGCCGCGGCGCCGGGGCGGCTCGGGGCGGTTCCTCACCGATGTCATCGTCGAGCTCGGCTACACGGACCGCGAGCGTGCGCAGAAGGCGATCGAGGACGCTCGCTTGGCCGGGATTCCGCCGGAGCGCGTCCTGCTTGACGAACGCGCGATCACCGCCGAGCAGCTCTCGCACGCGATCGCCGAGCGCTACGGCCTCGACCATCTCGACCTGGGCACGTTCAAGGTGGACATGGCGGCCGTCAACCTGCTGAGCGCCTCGGCGGCGAAGCGGTATTCCGCGGTGCCGGTGTCGTTCGTCAACGAGCGCACTGTCCTGCTCGCGATGGCCGACCCGGCGAACGTCTTGGCGGTCGACGACGTTGCGCTGCTCACGCGGATGGACGTCAAGCCCGCCGTCGCGTCCGCCGAGGACATCGCGGCGCTGATCGCCCGCATGAATCGCTTCGAGGACGCGGTTCAGGAAGCCGTCGAGGAGGGGGAGGACGACGCCGGGCCGGTCGAGATCGTCGACCTGCGCGAGTCGGCCGACGACGCGCCGGTCATCAAGCTCGTGCACTCGATCATCGCCGAAGCGACCGACAAGGGCGCGTCGGATATCCACTTCGAGCCCCAGGCCGACGAAAAGGGCCGCGCGGGCGCCGAGCTGCGCGTTCGGATGCGGATCGACGGCGTTCTCACCGAGCAGACCCGCGTCCCCAAGCGGATGGTCCCGGGCGTCGTCTCCCGCATCAAGATCATGAGCGACCTTGATATCTCCGAACGCCGTATCCCGCAGGACGGCCGTGTCGGATTGACGGTCGACGGCCGTCACGTCGACATCCGTGTCGTCACGATCCCGAGCGTGCACGGCGAATCGGTCGTGCTCCGGGTGCTCGACAAGGACAACATCCGGCTCGAGCTCGACAAGATGGGCATGCAGCCACACGAGCTCGGACGCTTCCGGCGGGCGTTCAATCAGGCCTACGGTGCCGTGCTCGTCACCGGACCGACGGGCTCGGGCAAGTCGACGTCGCTCTACGGCGCGCTGCTCGAGCTCAACACGCCGGAGAAGAACATCATCACGATCGAGGACCCGGTCGAGTACCAGATCGCTGGGATCACACAGGTGCAGGTCAACATGAAGGCGGGGCTGAACTTCGCGCAGGGGCTTCGCTCGATGATGCGCGCCGACCCTGACATCCTGATGGTCGGCGAGATCCGGGACCGCGAGACCGCCCAGATCGCGGTCGAGGGTGCCCTCACCGGCCACATGGTCCTCTCGACCCTGCACACGAACGACGCTCCGTCCGCGATCACCCGTCTCATCGAGATGGGGATCGAGCCGTTCCTCGTCGCGTCCGCACTCGACTGCATCGTCGCCCAGAGGCTCGCCCGCACACTCTGCGCGCATTGCAAGCGGCGGACGATCATCCCCGCCGAGGTGCTGCGTGACCATGGCTTCCACGCCCAGTTCGACATGGAGGCCTACGAGCCCGTCGGCTGCGTTCGCTGCGGGCAGATGGGCTACAAGGGCCGCATTGGTCTCTACGAGGTGATGCTCCTCTCCGAAGAGATCCGCGAGCTCACGCTCACGCGCGGGTCGGCCGATCAGATCTCTGCCGTCGCTGTCCGAGAGGGCATGCGGCGCCTGCGCGAGGATGGCCTGGACAAGGTCAAGTCTGGACTGACGTCCATGGCGGAGATTTCTCGCGTAACGGGATCGCACTGATCTGCCGATTACTAAGGGCGCTATGGGAATCGTTCTCCGCCGAACGGAGCACTGAATGGAACTTGACTTCGCCGAGGTCCTGCTCGAGGTGGTCGAGCGCCGTGCCTCGGACCTTCACCTGACGGCCGGCGCGCCCCCGATGGTCCGCCAGCGCGGCCGCCTGACGCCGATGGAGGGCTACCCGGTGCTCACGCCGACGGACACCCGCGAGATCGTCTACTCGATCCTGTCCAACGCGCAGCGCCAGAAGCTGGAGAACAACTGGCAGCTCGACTTCGCCTACCAGATCCCCGGCGCGGCGCGGTTCCGTGTCAACGCCTACTTCCAGCGCTCCGCGCTCGGTGCCGCCTTCCGTCTCATCCCGTTTGAGATCGCCCCGCTCGAGACGCTCGGGCTCCCGCCCGTCGTCGCCGAGATGGCGAATAAGCCGCGAGGGCTCGTCCTCGTCACCGGCCCGACCGGCTCGGGCAAGTCGACGACACTCGCGAGCCTGATCGACGTGATCAACGCCAGCCGTGAAGAGCACATCATGACGATCGAGGACCCGATCGAGTTCCTGCATAACCACAAGAGGTGCATGGTCAACCAGCGCGAGCTCGGGGCCGACGCGACGAGCTTCGCGGACGCGTTGAAGGCCGCCCTCCGTCAGGACCCGGACGTCATCCTCGTCGGCGAAATGCGCGACCTCGAGACGATCGGCACCGCGATCACCGCGGCAGAAACCGGCCACCTCGTGTTCGCCACGCTGCACACGCAGGACACCCCACAGACGATCGACCGCATCATCGACGTGTTCCCGTCGGCCCAGCAGGGCCAGATCCGGGCCCAGCTGTCGGTTGCGCTCCAGGGGATCATGACCCAGACGCTGCTTCCGACCGCGGACGGCTCGGGACGTTGCGTCGCCTGCGAGATCCTCGTTCCGACCCCGGCGGTCCGCAACCTCATTCGCGAGGCGAAGAGCCATCAGATCTATTCGGTGCTGCAGACCGGCGGCCAGCACGGCATGCAGACGATGGACGCCTCGCTCGCCTCGCTCGTGCGGGCCGGGAAGATCACGCGCCAGCTCGCCGAGTCCCGGGCGCATTCCGTCGAGGAGTTCAAGCGGCTCATCAGCGGTGGGCTGCCGTCGCCTTCGGGTGGCTACAACGGCGGCGGGATGAAGGTGGCGTAGTGCCCACTTCCGGAACGGGACACTAGGAGCGGGTCGATGGCCACTTACGTCTTCAAAGCGATGGACCTCGCCGGTGTACCCGCCGGCGGAGAGGTCGAGGCGAACTCCAAGCAGGACGTCGCCGATCAGCTGAAGGAGCGCGGGCTCGTCGTCATCGACATCGCGACGAAGTACCGCTCCAAGGAACTGAACGTCGACATCTTCGCCCGGGTCAAGGCGTCGGAACTGGCGATCGCTACGCGCCAGCTCTCGACGATGGTCACCTCCGGGATGACGATCCTGCGCACCCTGTACGTGCTCGAGAACCAGACGAAGTCCAGGCTGCTCCGTGACACGTTCACGGCCGTGCGCCACGATGTCGAGGCCGGCCTGCTCCTGTCCGACGCGCTCGAGCGTCACCCGAAGGTGTTCTCGACGCTATACGTCGCGATGGTCCGAGCCGGGGAGACGGGCGGCGTGCTCGAGCAGGCGCTGCTGCGCACCGCCGACCAGCTCGAGAAGGACGCGTCACTGCGGCGGCAGATCCGCTCGGCGATGATCTATCCGGTCCTCGTCATCACGTTCGCGCTGACGGTGATGCTCGCGCTCGTCGCCTTCCTCATCCCCGTGTTCGAGAAGGTGTTCAAGGAGTTCCACGGCAAGCTGCCGGGGCTGAGCAAATTCATGGTCGGCTTCTCCCACCTGCTCACCCAGCGGTGGTACGTGCTCATTGTCGTCGTCGTCGCGCTCGTCGGCGGCTTTCTCTCATTCAAGAATTCGAAGTGGGGGCGCCCACACTGGGACGCGTTCAAGCTGCGCATCCCGATGAAGATCGGCGACGTCGTCCAGAAGGTCTGCATCGCCCGCTGGTCCCGCACGTTCTCGGCCCTCACCTCGGCCGGCGTGCCGATCATCCAAGCGATCGAGATCACCGGCAAGACGGCGGGCAACGCCGTCATCGAGCGGGCCATGGACGACGTCATCGTCTCGGTCAAGGCGGGCGGCTCGATCGCCGAACCGCTGCGCAAATCAAGCGCATTCCCGGTCATGGTCCCGCACATGATCGGCGTCGGCGAAGAGACCGGCGCGCTCGACGCGATGCTCGCCAAGGTCGCCGAGTTCTACGAGGACGAGGTCGCCACCGCGGTCAAGGCCCTCACCTCGATCATGGAGCCGGCGATGATCATCCTCGTCGGCAGCATCGTCGGCGTGATCGTCATCTCGATGTACCTCCCGCTGTTCAGCGTCTACAACTCGATCAAATAGACGGGGCCGAGGCGCTGGCTCCGCGGCCGGTTCTCGGCGCAGGCGCATCAGCTGCGTGATCGTGATCAGGACGATCCGCAGGTCGAGGCGGAGCGACCAATTCTGGATGTAGTAGTTGTCGCACTCGACGCGATCAGTGATCGATGTCTGGCCCCTGAGCCCGTGGATCTGCGCCCAGCCGGTGATCCCGGATTTGACTCGGTGGCGGTTCTCGTAGCGCGAGATCTCGTGCGCATACCTTCGGACGTACTCCGGCCGTTCCGGTCGGGGACCGACGAGACTCATATCGCCGCGCAGGACGTTGATGAGTTGAGGGAGTTCATCGAGCGAGAGGTCACGGAGCAAACGTCCTACGGGGGTACGTCGGTCGTCGCCTTCGACACCCCCGGGGGCGAACCCCGGAGGTGGCTCGAACCGTTCGGTCCCCGGTCGCGGCTGGTGCATCGTCCGAAACTTCAGCACCGTGAATTCGTGGTTGTCACGTCCGATGCGTGGTTGGCGAAACAGCACCGGCCCGGCGGACGTCATCCGTACGGCGACCGCGATCGTGATCATCAACGGCGCCAGCACGAGCAGTGCCATCGCAGCCACGATGCGGTCGACTGCGTGTTTGACCCCGAACCTCCATCCGCGAGGATCCGTCGGACGCACCGTGAGAACGGGAAGGCCGCCGACGAGTCGGACAGCCGAGCGTTCATTGATGGCCTCGTACAGTCGCGGTACCACTGAGACCTCGATGCCGCGCTCGTGGCAATCGCCGAGCTTCTGCATGAGCTCGTGATCCGGCGTCGCGGAGAACGCCAGGATGAGCTGACGTGCGTCCGTCTGCCGGATGGCCTCGGCGAGGTCGGCGAGGCCGCCCAGCAGCGGGAGCCGACGTCCGCCGTCGTCGCTGTCGGCCACGGGATCCGTATCGACGTACCCGACCGGACGCAGCCCGTGGCGAGCGTTATCCAGTAGCCGGGTCGCGAGCATCTCGGCGACCGCTCCGGATCCGACGATGATCGTCGGTCTTGCCCACACGCTCGCGGGCGCGGTCCGGAGTCGAATCGTCATCAAGGTCGAGCGTCCCAGGACGAGGCACCCGAGAGTGATCAGCGCCTCTCGCGCGATGAGCTGGCCCGAGTGCCTTGTCGCCAGGACGGCACACGCGGCGAGCGCGACAATGGCCGCGCGTGCCACCGCAGCTGACACGTCACCGATCGTTCCAAGCAGCGAGTGGACGACGCGCTGGTCGGGCCAGGGGCGGGCGTGGAGCAGCGCGATCGTGACGGCGGTGAAGGACACGCTGAGCCAGCGAGGGCTCAGCAAACTGGGCGCGGCGGCAAGCCGCACGGCGCCCGCACCACAGACTGCTATGAGATCGGCGAGGAGGGGCAATCGTCACCTTCACCGCCGTCGCGGCCACCGAGGACAACGTGCAGGCGCACTCGGGGTCTATCGGCGGACGGACTGTCGGGGACTCGGGACGTCGCCGTCGTACGGCCGAGCATCTCGCACGCGGTCGAGAACACCCAGCGCGCCAGCCGAGGTGCAAGGTCCGCCTTGCCGGAGCGTGGGTCCGCAGCCGGTTCGATCAACTCAGCCGCCTCGTGCTCGTTCGGACGACGGAGCCGACAACGACGAGCACGCCGCCGGCGAGCACGAGCAGCCCGGCATCGAGGCCCGTGAACGGGAGCGTTCCCGTGGACGTCACCTCGCCGGTGGCCGCAGACGGTGTTCCGCTCGAGGCGTCACAGAGCTGTGGGTTGTATGCCTGGCACGTTGAGCTTTGCGCCAGCGCCGACGCGGGCGCCAGCATCACGGATGCAGCGACCAACGCAGTTGCGAACCGTCTCATTCAGTCCTCCCGGTTTGCCAGGACGGCTCACCCGTCTTGCGTCCGTTAGCGATTGATTTCACCCGGTTAATGCAGTCGCGCGCACAAGATCACGGCCGGTCGGCTCGTGATGTCCGAGCGCTGACACAGACTGGAGTGCGGCGGGCACTCAGGGCTGGGAAGGCGCGCCCAACTGCGCCTGCGGCGTCTTGGCGAGGCCGTGGGCCGTCCCTGACTGTCCAGGCGTCGCACGGGATCGTCCAGGGGCTGCTCCGGACTGTCCGGGGGCCGCGGCAAGCTGTCCTGGGGCGACACCCGACTGTCCCGGCGTGGCGCCGGATCGCCCCGGGGCCGCGCCCGACTGCCCTGGCGCCTCGCCGGACTGCCCAGGCGCAGCGCCCGGCTGTCCTTGCGCCGCACCCGACTGCCCCGGCGACGCACCTGACTGCCCCGGCGACGCACCTGACTGCCCCGGCGACGCACCTGACTGCCCCGGCGACGCACCTGACTGCCCCGGCGACGCACCTGACTGCCCCGGCGACGCACCTGACTGCCCCGGCGACGCACCTGACTGCCCCAACGGTCGAGTCGCCTGGGGTGCGGTCGATTGAGCGCCCGGCCGGCCGGATTTCGCAGAAGCGTTACGGCTGCGGCCGACCGCCTGAGCGTTCGGTGCTGAGCGACGGTGGGCGCCGGTCGCCGGCCGCTCCAGCCAACGCACAGGCGCGGGCGCGGTCGTCCGACCACCGCGGCGACCCCTCGTGTGCTCCGAGCCGGTCACGACCCACCGATCGGCGAGCGATCGAATTGCCAGCGCGGAGACATCGCCCGGCCATCCCACGCTTGCGGCCGACCGCGAACTCGGAACGGCGCCGTGCGAATCGGAGCCAACTCGCGACGGTCCCGGTAACAGCACCATGGATCCGCCTCCCACCGCGTTCAGACCGACGGCAAGGATCACACCGCCCTTCGCCGCGAGTGACGCACCAGCAACACGCTCATCGCTTCCTGACGCTGAGAGCCGAATGACGAACGGCGCGAAACCTGCCAGGGACTCCCGCAGTCGCGTCCGAGCCCGATGCAGCAGTTGGCGGACTCCACCCTCCGAGCGCCCGAGAGTGGTTGCGATGTCGCGGTTTCCACGTCCGCCGAACACACGGTCGACGAGTGCGCGCTGCTCGGCCTGAGGCAGGCTCGAGATCGCCGCGAGCGTGTCCCGCACCTGTACCCGTCGCAACATTGCATCCTCGGCTGTTTCGTGCGCCAGCGTCAGGTCTTCCAGCGGCATCGTCAGTGTCCTCCGGCGCAGGATCCCGAGTGCCGCGTTGTGGGCAATCCGGAACAGCCAGCCGCCAAGCCGGAGGTCCGGCCCGGTCCGATTGATCGTCCGATAGGCAGCCAGGAATGCCTCCTGAACCGCGTCCTCCGCCTCGGCGGGCGTCACCATCCGTCGGCAGTGCCTGAGCAACGGCTCCTGGTATCGCTGCACGATTGCTTCGAAGGCCAAGACGCTGCCCCCACGCGCCAAGTCCGCCAAGCGTTGATCACTTTCGGCAAGGATGCATTCCTGGCGAATACCACTCATGAGCAGGCCGTTCCGATCCGCTTGACGATTCCATCCGTTGACGTCCGGCTACCCGATGCTGGTCACCGATATACGTTCGGTCGCTCGTCGACGGCAGAACTCGACCCATCCAGGCCGACGATTTCAAATTCGCAGCAACGCTCCGAAATTCAGGGCCCCGGGAGTGGGGCGTGCGCGGCAGCGCGGCGCGGACGCCGTCATCGCTCACACGCTCCCGCAACTCACCGGTCGATCAAAGTCCTCGCAGACTGGGCTTCACGGAGTCCGAGCCGCCGCCGCCGCCGGGCGTCCTCGCCTTCACCGTGAACCCACGCTAGCCAACCCGTCGTCGCGCGGCTTGTCGACGTTGCCGGAGGCCCGGTAGAGTCGGTAGCGCGCCACGTGGACCGGATCCGACGACTCCTATCCCTCGCCCACCACCTCGGCCGGAGGAGACCGTAGACGTGGCCCACAGGGCGGAACCGGCGCGCGCGTCCGCAACTGAACCGCCCGACGCGTTTCGACTCGCGTTTGACGCGGCGCCGATCGGGATGGCGCTCGTTGGCCTCGACGGCCGTTGGCTGCGGGTCAACCGCTCGGTGTGCGAGCTGACCGGCTATTCCGAGCAGGAGTTGCTGCAGGGCAGCTTCCAGGAGATCACGCATCCGGATGACCTCGATCTCGACCTCGAGTACGTCCGCCAGACGCTCGCCGGGGAGCGGACCGGCTACCGGATGGACAAGCGCTACGTGGGCAAGGACGGGGAGCTTGTCTGGGTCAGCCTGTCAGTGTCGCTCGTGCGGGATCCGGCCGGCGCGCCGCTCATCTTCGTCTCGCAGATCGAGGACATCACCGAGCGTCGCCGGATGGTCGCCGAGCTTGAGCAGCGCGGGCGGCTGATGGACCTCGCCCACGACGCGATCATCGTGCGCGACGCATCCGACAGCACCGTGACGTACTGGAACCATGAGGCCGAGGCGGTCTACGGCTACAACGCCGGCCTCGCACTCGGACGCGTCACCCACGAGCTATTGCACACCGAGTTCCCGGAGTCACGTGAGGCGATCGATGCCGAACTGCGGGAGCGGGGGCGGTGGGACGGTGAACTCGTCCATGCCCGGCAGGATGGCCGCCAGATCCTCGTCTCCTCGCGCCAGGCACTCCAGCGTGGGCCAAGCGGGGAGCCGCGGGCGATCATCGAACTCAACTCCGACATCACCGAGCAGCGCCAGACCCAGCAGGCGCTGTGGAACGTGGAGGATCGCCACCGACTCGTCATCGAGACGCTCGCCGAGGGGATCGTGCTGTTCGACAAGCAGGGGCGCAACGTGGAGACGAACCCGGCGGGGGCGCGGATGATCGGGATGGCCTCGGAGGAGGTGGTGGGGGCCCTAGCCATCGATCAGCGCTGGCGGATGGTCCGGGAGGACGGCACCGACTTCGCTCCCAGCGAGCTACCGGCAGAGAAAACCCGCATGACCGGCGAACCGCAGACCGCAGTCGTGATGGGGATGCGCTCGCCGGACGGCGCGCTGCACTGGCTGGCGGTGAGCACACGGGCGCTCGACGCGGGATCCGGCCCGCCGTATTCGGTGGTCGCGTCGTTCGACGACATCACGAGTCTCAAGCGCGCCGAGCATGAGGCGCAGCAGCGGCTCGCCGAGCTCGAACGAGCGACCGGCCAGGACATGACCGTGCTGGAGGCGCTCGTTGCCCAGAGCGAAGTCGGGCTCGGGTTCCTCGATCGTGAGCTTCGCTTCGTCCACGTAAACGACGCGCTCGCGTCGATCAACGGGCTACCGGTCGAGGCGCACATCGGGCACACCATGCTCGAGCTGTTCGGCGAGCAGAGCAGGGGCACACACGACCTCGTCACATCGGTCCGCGACGGGGGCACGCCGCTCACCGACCACGAGCTGACCCTGCCCGACCCGTGGGACGGTAAGACATATCGCGTCAGCTACTGGCCGGTCCGGGACCGGGCCGGTGAGTTGCTCGGCATCAGCGCGATGATCGTCGACATCACGGCGGACAAGGAGGCCGACCGGGAGCGGGAGCGACTGCTCGCCCGCGAGCGGCGTGCGGCCGACCGGGTGGCACGTCTTCAACGGGTCGCCGCGGCGCTGACCGGAGCGCTCAGCGTCGAGGACGTTGCCAAGGTGCTCGTCCGGGAGGCCACCGCGGCCGTTGACATCCCACGCGGTTGGATCGCGCTCAGGTCGGCCGACCGCACCGCAATCGAGTGGACGGCGAGCATCGGCTTTGACGGGGTCGATGTGGACCACTTCGATCGCGTCCCGATCGACGCGCGGTCTCCGGGACCCGACGCCATCCGCACCCGCCGGGCACGTTACTTCGCCACCGCCGAGGAGCAGGCGCGTGAGTACCCCGAGCTCGCGGGGGCATTCCAAGCGGCCGGTCACGAGGCCGGGGCGGTCATCCCGATCCTCGCCGGTACCGGGCCGCTCGGGACGATCGGCCTCTCGAGCCCGCGACCACACGAGTTCGACGCCGAGGACCGCACCCTCCTGGAGACGATTGCCGGCCTGTGCGCGCAGGCGCTCGAGCGCGCCGCCGCCTACGAGCGTGAGCACGCGACGGCGCAGACCCTGACGCGGAGCCTGCTCCCCGCGCACCTGCCGGAGATCCCGCGCGTCGCGCTCGGGCACCGGTACGCACCGACGCCGCTCCTGCAGTCCGCGGTGGGCGGTGACTTCTACGACGTCGTGCCGCTCGAGGGTGCGAGCTGGCTGCTGATCGTCGGCGATGTCGCCGGCAAGGGTCCTGACGCGGCGGCGCTCACCGGGCTCGTCCGGTACACCCTGCGCGCCGAGGCGCAGCACGACAGCCGCCCGGATCGACTGCTCTCGGTCCTCAATGACGCAATCCTCACCCAGCGCGCCGACGGCCGCTTCTGCACCCTCGCGTGCGCTCGGCTCGACCTCACCGACCCCGCCGGAGCGACGCTCGAAGTGGGCTCGGCCGGGCATCCGCCGCCGCTGCTCCTGCACCACGACGGGACCGTCGAACTCGTCGACGCGCCGGGACAGCTGCTCGGAATCTTTGCTGGGGCGGTGTACTCGGCGCGCCGGATAGCGTTCATGCCGCAGAGCACGCTCGTCCTGTACACGGACGGGCTCCTCGAGGCGAGCGCCCCGGAACAGGAAGTCACGGCGGAGGAGCTCGCGGATCGCATCGTCGCCGAGCCGGCGCCCTCGGACCCGCAGTCGCTCGTCGATCGCCTGTACGAGCGTGCGGTCGGCGACCGCACGCATGACCCGCGCGACGACATCGCGATTCTCGCGGCGCGGCTGCTCGACTGAACGCACCCGGCCTCCGAATTCGCCAAGATGGGGGCCGACAGGGACTCCGCACGACGAGGGGCTGCACCTATTCGCATTCACTTGCAACGCCAGCACGCTGCCATCACATCGGTTTGCGTGCTGTGCTTTGCGCTGTTGCTTGCCGTGCTCGGCGCGTCCGGCGCCCAGGGGGCGGCGTCCCCTTCACCGGACGCGACCGTCCAGACCAGCGGGGTCCTGCGCGCGGTTCCGAGTTCGTTCCTGGGGCTCTCGATGGAGTTCGATGAGCTCGCTCGCTACGAGCGCCTGCCGGCGTTCGGGGCGTTTCTCAGGCAGCTCGAGGGCCCGGGATCCGGCCCGCTGTCGATGCGCGTCGGAGGCGAGAGCGCGGACAACACGTACCTCTCGCCGTCGCAGAAGCTGCCGGGCTGGTCCTACGTCCTCACGCCGGCGTGGTTCGTCTCTCTCTCAAACCTGATCACGAGCGTCCATATGCGGGTGATCGTCGACCTCAACCTTGCGGTGCGCTCGACCTCGCAGGCCTCGCAGATGGCTCGCGCCACGCTCGCCGGCCTGCCGCCGGGCTCGGTACAGGCGTTCGAGGTCGGCAACGAGCCCGATCTGTTCCGCTTCGGCGTCGTCGGGATCCGCAAGGTCCGCGCGAACTCGCCGGGGCCCCTCGGATGGGCGTTCGGCTACACGCCGCGCTCGTACCTGTCTGAGTTCAACGCCTACGCGTCGGCGCTGCGGTCGAGCGCGTCCGGCATCACGCTCGCCGGGCCCGCATCTGCCGATCCGGGGACGACGTGGTGGAACGCGCTGCCGTCCGGGCGCGGCAAGCTCGGCCTCGTCAGCGTTCACCGCTACCCGTTCGCCGCCTGCGGGCCGCCGAACACGCCGCAGTATCCGACGTCCGCGGGGTTCTTGAGCACGGCGGCGTCCGCCGGCCTGGCTCAGAGCGTCGGCGCCTCGCTGGCCCTTGCCCGCAAGCGCCGGCTGCCGCTTCGGATTACCGAGCTCGGGTCGGCATCGTGTACCGGGCAGGCAGGAGCGACAGACACGTTCGCGACGGCCCTGTGGGCTCCGGACGCCCTGTTCAGCATGCTCGCCGCCGGGGTCGGCGGCGTGAACGTGCACACCCGCTGGCGGACGCCGAACACCCCGCTGAGCGGGGCGCCGTCGCTTCAGGCCCGACCGATGTTCTACGGGCTCGTGACGTTCGCGAGGACGCTCGGCCCAGGCGCGCAGCTGCTGCGCACGAGCCTGCGGTCCACGAAGCCGTTCGCGCTCTCCGCCTGGGCGGTCGAGCTTCGCGACCGCTCGGTACACGTACTGCTGATCAACAAGTCCTGGCGGCGGCTGACGGTCGGCCTGCGCCTACCGACGCGGTCCACGGCGCTGTCCCAGGTGCTCCGGGCACCGAGTTTGATCGCCACCTCCGGGCTCACGCTCGGTGGGCAGACGCTCGGCGCAAACGGACTGTGGGCGGGCACGCTCCTCAGCACCCCGGTTCCTCGAGCCGCGAACGGCACCTACGTGATGCGGGTTCCGGGCTACAGCGCGGAACTGCTCGCCGCCCGCTGAGTTGGGCGACGAGCAGTCCGCGGAGAGAGTTGTTGTCAGGCGCTTACGCAGTGACGGTCACGTGGCCGCGCATGAACCCGTCATGGGCCATCGCCCACGGGTCGCACGGGTACGCGCAGAACCACTGATACGTTCCGGCCTTGGCCGGCGCCTTGAACGTGAACTTCACGGTGCCCGGGGTGTTGCCCTTCGCGCCGGGGAGCTTGACGTTGAGGTTGAGATCCGGCGCCGTGTACGAGTGCGGCGCGTCGTCGTAATTAGAGACGGTGACCGTCACCGCCTGTCCGGCCTTGACGGTCAGGTTGCCGCCGAGAATCGCGTCATGCCACTGGCCGTCTGGGCCCTTCCTGGCGTGCTGGGTGTCGGACTTGACGGTCATCTTCACCGACAGCGGCGCGACCGCGGGGGTCGAGTTCGCCGCCCCGTTCGCTGCCTGGACGGTGACGGTGCGCGGTCCCGCGTTGGGGTTCTTCGACGACAGCGCGACCACGGACACGATGATCGCCGCGATCGACAGCAGTCCGGCGAGGGCCACTCCAACGGCGAGCCACTCATGCCAGGCACGGGAGTTTCCGGTCTCGGGCGGCTCGGCCTCGGGTGTGCGGCCGTTTGTCTCAGGGGGTTGGACGGTTTCGGTTGCCATGCGTTACGCCTCCTGTAAGGCGAGGGGGTCCACGAACTGGGAGAAATCTCGACGTTCACGGCAGCTCGCGCATCCGTAGCCGAAGGACAAGTGACGCGCAGATTCACGGATGTCCAACCGGGGTTTCCCCGCAGGCGCCGCGCTCATGGAACCGGCGATCTTGGCCGAAAACCCCCGTGTGCCAACGGTTTTGCGTACTCGCCAGGACGCCGTCCGCGCACTCGCCACCGGCGGCCTGATCCTCCTCGCCGCGGTCTGGGTGGCGTGGCTCGGATTTCGCACACAGGTGATGGGCGATTACCGCAATTGGTTCGCGCCGTCGACCAACGCGCTGCTCTCCGGGCACCTCAGCGCGTTCTTCGCCCTGCTGCCGACCGACGGCGCCGGTGGGTCGGTTCTGTTGCGGGCGCCGTTCTCGTGGCTTGGCAAGGAACTCGTCGGAGACCAGCACGCGATCTTCCGCTTCGGGGCGCTGTTCTGCGTCCTCGCGACGATGTCCGTCGCGGTCACGATGCCCGGGATCCGCGCCGTCGGCCGGCGGGGTCTGACCCGCGGAACCGTCATCGCCCTGTTCGTGCTCACGCCCGCGATGCTCGACGCGGTGTTCTACGGACACCCCGAGGAATCGCTTGGCGCCGCGCTCTGCATCGGTTCGCTGTTGCTCGCCGGTGGCGGGCGTGCCGAGCTGTCCGGAACGCTCCTCGGCCTCGCGATCATCAACAAGCCGTGGGGTGTTCTGGCGATCCTGCCCGCGCTGCTGGCGGCTCGTGACCACCGGGGCCGGCTGATCGCGCTCGCCGCGATCATCGCCGGGGGCTGGACGCTCGCGACGTACGTGGGCAGCCCAAGCAATTTCCAACACAGCGTGCTCACCTCGAGCAGCGCGGTGGTCGCACACCCGCAGGACCTGTGGTGGCCACTGGCACACATCCGGCTCGCTGCCGGCACGACGCCGTGGTACGCCCCGCCGTCGCTCATCTCCGATCACGCGCGAATGCTGACCGTGCTGATCGCGATCCCGCTTGCGCTGCCGATCGCGCGCCGCCGCGAGCGCACGCTCGATGACGCGCTGGCGCTGCTCGCGCTTCTGTTCCTGCTGCGGTGCGTGCTCGACCCGAGCAACCATGTCTACTACCAGGTTCCGTTCGTGCTCGCGCTCGGTGCGTGGGAGGCGCGGGTCCGGGGCATGCCCCTGCTGTCGTTGCTCAGCCTCGCCGGTTTCTGGTTCGTCTTCCATACGGTGTCCGGAACCGGCAGCCTGACGGCGCAGTACATCGCGTACATGGCGCTCGTCGTCCCGCTCGTTGGCTACCTCGCGGCGGTGATCATCGGCGGGCAGACGGGTATCGTGCAGCGGCGTGATCGTCACCGACTCGGTCCAGGCGTACCTCGAGGCGTCGCGCCCTGAGCCGGATCCGCTGCTTGCGGAGATGGAGGCGCACGGCGACCGAGACCGAATTCCGATCGTCGTCCCGGAGACGGGGATCCTGCTGCAGATCCTCGCGCAAGCCCGTGGGGCGCGGCGGATCGTCGAGGTCGGCACCGCGATCGGCGTCTCGGCGCTGTACATGGCACGCTCACTCCCCCCGGACGGCGTGCTCGTCTCGTTCGAGGTCGACCCGGAACGCCACGCGGCGGCGCGCCGCTATTTCGAACGGGCGGGTCTGCTCGACCGCGCCGACCTGCGGCTGCAGGACGCCCGCGCCGGACTCGCCGAGCTCGAGGGCCCGTTTGACATGGCGTTCATCGACGGGGTCAAGGCGCAGTACGGCGATTACCTCGAGGAACTGCTGCCGCTGCTCGGACCCGGTGGCGTGCTCGCGGTCGACAATGTGCTCGCGTCAGGGACGGTGGCTGAGGGACGTGGCAATGCGTTCTGGAGCGATGAGCAGGTGCAGGGTCTGCGCGCGTTCAACCACCGGCTGGTGACCGATCCGCGGCTCACCGGCACGATCACGCCGGTGGGCGACGGTCTGCTGATCGCCGTGCGCGGCGTGGAGGACGGCGCGTGAGCCCGGCGGCGAGCAACGACGACCGCGCGGCATGCACCGCCTGCCGAGGCACCGGGCGGGTCGTGTCAGGGCTCGGCGGCACTCCGCACGAGGTGACGTGTCCGTGGTGCGGGGGAGACGGCGTGTTCCACTCCGGCCGTGACGCCCAGCAGGCGGCACCGTCCGACGCGGACGCACCGCCGCCGGTCAGTCCCTGATCAAAACCTTCCATTAGCTGTCGAACGCGAGGGGCGTCTCGCTCCAATTGCGCCGGTGGCGGCCGATAACCGACTCGAGATGCGTCGCTCGCCTCGCTACCTGCTCTACGAGGATGCCGGGTTCAGCTTGATCGAGCTGATCGTCGTGATCCTCATCGTCGGCCTGCTCGCCGCGGTGGCGATCCCGACGTTCCTGTCCCAGAGCGGCAAGGCCCAAGACGCAGCGGCAAAGTCACAGGCGCGAACGGCGCTGACGGCGACCAATGCGCTCGGCGTCGAGACCGACGGCAACTACGCCACTCTCAGTGTCAGCACGCTGCAGAGCGCTGAACCGACGCTGCGTGACACGACCGGCGCGACCCTCGTCACGGCCACGCCGGACCCCGGTAACAGGGGGTTCACCGTCACGTCGCTGTCGCCGGACGGCAACACCTTCACGATCCATCAGGCGCCCGACGGCATCGCGACGCGCACGTGCGTCGCGGCGGTACCGGCCGCACCGGCCGGGTGCACGGGCGGAAAGTGGTGATTGTGTCGATCGTTCGTCCACCGCGCTCAAGCACCGTCTGGGGACTCGTCGATACAGGGGGTGCCAGAGGGAACACCGGGCAAAGCCTCGCGGTATCTGGCGAAGTGTCAAATCCACAAAAGATCCCGGGAGGATCCATGCTTTATAAGCTTCGTCGTCGCGCTGAGGATGAGAAGGGTTTCACCCTGATCGAGCTCCTCGTCGTGATCCTGATCATCGGCATCCTTGCCGCGATCGCGATTCCGTCGTTCCTGAACCAGAAGGGCAAGGCGAACGACGCCGCCGCCAAGTCACAGGCCCGTACGGCCCAGACCGCGGCCGAGACGCTGGCCACCGACAACAACGGTAGCTACGCGAACATCACGCTGTCCGGCCTGCAGAGCGCTGAGCAGACGCTGGCCGACACGAGCTCTGCGGTCCTGTCGGTCGGCGGCGTGTCCTCGAGTGGCTACGCGGTCACCTCGACGTCGGCCGCCACAGGCGACTCGTTCACGATCACGCGTAACGCCAACGGCACCGTCACACGGACCTGCACCAACGGCACCGGCGCGGGTAGCCCGGGTGGCTGCTCCGGCGGTAAGTGGTAACCGATTGAATCCCGGGTGTACGGCGAGCGGGGGTGCCCTTGTGGCGCCCCCGTCGTCGTTTAACCGACGCCCCGGCCTGTGGCTCCTCGGCCTCGCCGGCGTGCTCGTGGCGGTCGTCGCCGTGCGCGCACCGGGACTCGGCGACTACCCCCGTGACGCCGGTCCGGCGATCACCGCCGGTGCACACGGGGACCTCGCCGGCTTCTTCGCGCACCAGGCGGCGATGGGGCCGCTCTCCCTGTATCTCCGAGTGCCGTTCGCCGCGCTCGGCGTCGCGTTCGGGGACGGGACACTCGGGGTCTATCGCTGGGCTTCGCTGCCGTGCCTGCTCGTCCTTGGGTTGGTCGCGGTCGGGGTTGCCCGGTTCGCCGGGCGTCGCGGCGCCGGTTACCTCGCGCAGGTTGTGATCATCGCCGTCGCGGTGCTGAACCCGCTCGTGAACAGCGCGCTCTACTGGGGTCACCCGGAGGAGATCATCACTGCCGCTCTCGGCGCCGGCGCCCTCGCCGCCGCCCTCGAGCAGCGTTCGCTCGCCGCCGGCGTCCTCGTCGGGCTCGCGGTCGCGAGCAAGCAGTGGGCGCTGGTGCTGCTCATTCCGGTCCTGCTCATCCTCGGCCGTGACCGGCTTCGGGCGATGGTCGTCGCGCTTGGTCTCACGGCGATCTCGAGCATTCCGATGATGCTCGGCAACTTCGCCTCCTTCCGGCACGTCTTCCACTACATCTCCTCACCGCAGCCGATCGTGACCGTCTTCACCTGGCTGTATCCGTTCTCCGGATCTGGGCCGGTGAGAATCAGCGACATCAACGGTGCCCGGCCGCCTTTTGTCGGTCACCAGATCCTGTCGATCGAGACCGCGCTGTCGCACCCGATGATCCTCCTCATCGGCGTGGGTCTGCCGGTGTTCGTGTGGTGGCGCGCGGGCGGTCGCCCCGGGGCTCGTGAGCTCCTGCTGGTGTGCGCGCTCGTGTTGTTGCTGCGCTGCGTCATCGACCCCGGCTCGGCGGCCTACTATCACCTGCCGCTGTTGCTGACGCTCGTCGTGATCGACGCCTGGGATGGCCGGGCACTGCCCCTACTGTCCTTGGCTGGGACGGCACTTGCGTTCGTCGTGCTGGACCGTGCTCCGCAGTACCTCGCGCCCGGCCCTACGAACCTCATCTACATCCTCGCCAGCGTGACTGTGGTCGCGCTGCTCGTGCGTGAGCTTCACCTCGCGCGCCGGCCGCGGCTCATGCCCGGACGCGCGCAGCCGATAACAGCAGCGTGAACACTCGCACGCACCGGCTGCTGCTGCTCGCCGTCAGCCTGACGTTTGCCGCGCTCGCCGCGCTCGTCGTGTTCTCGACGACCGGCAGCGGTGATTACCAGCTGCATGCCCCGGTGGCGGGTGACAACGCCGCGCCCGCGCTCGGTGCGCTCGCACACGGGCACCTCGCTGCGTTCCTGGCGCACCAGCCGTTGATGGGACTTGTCTCGCTCGCGCTGCGCGGCCCGGTGCTGGTCGGCGCGTCGGCCGCGGGCGCCGGGAGTGAGCTCAGCTACGAACTCGGGGCGCTCGCGTGCCTGCTGCCGCTCGCCGGCCTCGGCGGGGCGCTCGTCACGATCCCGGGCCTCCGGGGTCCCGACCGCGTGCCGGCCATCGCCGGCGTTGTACTCGCGCTCGCCGGACCTGCGACCGTCGCCGCGGTCACGATCGGCCATCCGGAGGAGGTGCTCGCGATCACGCTGGCCACGGGCGCGGTCGTCACGGCGCTCGCCGATCGTCCGCTGCTGACCGCGATCTTGCTCGGCCTCGCCGTGGGGACGAAGCCGTGGGCGCTGCTCGCCGCCGCCCCGGTGGCCGCCGCGCTGCCCGCGTCGCGGCTGCGAGTGCTCGGGTTCGCCGGGCTCGTCGCGTTGCCGTGCGTTGCGCTGCTCCCGCTCGGCGATCCGTCCGCGTTCGCGCGGGCCGGCACGGCGGTCGGCCACATGCACCAAACCGATCCGCTCAGCCTGTGGTGGCCGGTCAGCGGGCCATTGCACGGCGTCGGCAGCCATCGCCTTCCGCTCGGGCTCGACCGCTCCGTCGCCTCGGGGCTCGCGCTCACGGTCGCGCTGCTCGCCACCGCGTGGTGCGCCCGCCGCAGCATCCGCCGTGGCCGCCAGCTCGACCCGCTCGCCCTGCTCGCCCTGCTGGGTCTGATCCGCTGCGCGGTCGACCCTGTTCCACTCGAGTACAACCTCGTTGCCGTCCTCATCCCGCTCGCCGCGTGGGAGGCGCTCGAGCTTGGTCGGCTCCCGCTGCTGGCGGCGCTGGCGACGCTCGCCGGCGTGCTCCTCTACGGCGGGCGCGTTGACGCCTCACCGACGCTCACGAACGCTCTCGTCGTCGCCGGCGTGCTCGCGCTCGGCGTCTGTCTGGCGCGTGATGCCTTTCATCGGCGGATCCGGTCGCTGAGGACCGCCGCCCACGACCACACCCGACCGATGCCGTCGCTGGCATCAGGAGTCACAGCATGATGGTGATCCTGCTCGCGATGGTGGGAGGCCTCACCATCGGCTCGTTCCTCAACGTCGTCGTGTACCGCCTGCCGCGCGGTGAATCGCTCGCCTACCCGGGCTCGCACTGCCCGCGGTGTGGCAACCCGGTGCGCGCGTACGACAATGTCCCGGTCCTCAGTTGGCTCTTGCTGCGCGGACGCTGTCGCAACTGCCACGAGCCGATCAGCGCCCGCTACCCGCTTGTCGAGCTGACGAGCGCGACGCTGGCCGTCGCCGTCGTGCTCGTCAAGCACACGTGGGCCGAGCGCGTACTCGGGCTCGTGCTCGTCGCGATTCTCATCCCAGTCGCGCTGATCGACTTCGACGAGCGGATCATCCCGAACCGGATCACGATCCCTGCGGCGATGCTCGCGGTCGTCCTCGGCGTGCTGCTGAAGCCCTCCGGCGTCGAAGAGCAACTGATCGCCGGCGCCGCCGCCGGGGGCTTCCTGCTCGTGTTCGCGATCGTCTATCCGCAGGGGATGGGCATGGGGGATGTCAAGCTCGCCGCCGTCATGGGCCTGTACCTCGGGCGATCGGTCGCAGTGGCGGTCATCGTCGGCACGCTCGTGGCGACGATCGTCGGCGCCACCGTGATGGCGCGCGTCGGCGTGAAGGAAGGGCGCAAGACCGCGGTTCCATTCGGCCCGTTCCTCGCCCTCGGCGGGATCGTGGCGGTGCTGGCCGGGCCGCAGATCATCCACTGGTACCTGCACGCGATGGGGTAGGGCGCCGCGCGTGTCGGCGCGGCTTCACTCCGATACCGATCGTTCGATCCGCGCCGATTTCCCAGCGCGTTCGGTGAGCGTCGAGCATTTGGGCCGTTTTGGCGGCACGTAGCCCGCCCCACCGCCCGAGTCGCATGGGCCCCAGTCGTACGACTGCCGCCCCGATCGTTGAGGTCGCCGTGGACTCGGCTCAATTTCGGACCCCAGTGTGCCGATTCCTTCGGTAGCCATGGGACATACGGGTAAGAACGTTGTCGGACTCGACATCGAACCCGGGTACGTCGCCGCCGTTCAGGCCGGAACCCGGGGGATTGCCGTCGAGCGCGCCGCAACGACGGCGCTTGCGCCGGGCGTTGTCCGCGACGGCGAGGTCGTCGATGTCGACACGCTCGCGGGCGCACTGAAGGACATGTTCGCCGAGTACAAGCTCCCCAAGCGGGTCCGGATCGGCGTCGCCAACCCGCGCATCGTGATGCGCACGCTCGACTTGCCGCCGCTGACCGACGCGAAGGACATCGCGTCCGCCGCCCGATTCCAGGCGCAGGAGCACATCCCGATGCCGCTCGAGCAGGCCGTGCTCGAGCATCACGCCCTCGGGATCGTGGAGACCGCTGATGGGCCGCGCACCCGTGTCGTCCTCGTCGCCGCGCGGCGGGACATGATCGACCGGGTGCTCGAGTCGGTGCGCCGCGCCGGACTGCGGCCGGCCGGGATCGACCTCTCCGCGTTCGCCATGATCCGCGCGCTGCACAGCGCCGAGCGCACCGATCCGACGCTGTACATGAGCGTCGGGGGCGTCAGCAACCTGGCGGTTGCCGTCGGAACGACCTGTCTGTTCACCCGCGTCACGACGAACGGCACCGAGACGATGGCGACGGAACTCGCCGAGCGGCGCGCGCTCACACTCGAACACGCCCACGGATGGCTGAAGTACGTCGGCCTCGTCACGCCCGTCGACGACCTCGACGGCGACCCCGAGATCGCGATGGAAGCCCGGGCCGTGCTCGGCGACGGGGTGCGCCGGATCGCCGACGACGTACGCAACTCGATCGATTACCACGTCATGCAGGAGGGCGCCGCCGACATCGTGCACGCCGTCCTGACCGGGCCGGCGATCGCGATCCCCGGATTTGCCGAGCACCTTTCCGAGCAGATCGGCTTGCAGGTTGAGATCGGTGAGGTCACCGAGGCGAAGCCGGGTGCGTTCGGCGGCGTCGACGCCGGTCATCTCGCGGTTGCCGCGGGCCTCACGATCGACGAGGTAGCGACGACGTGAAAGCCGTCAACCTCATCCCGACTGAGAACAAGCGGGGCGGCGCACGAGCAGCAAGCGCGCCGAAGGGCCCGGGCATCGCGCTGATCGGGCTGCTCGTGATCGCGCTCGCGTTCGTGACCGTGTACGTGCTCACCTCGAACACGATCAAGGACCGCAACGCCAAGCTCGCCACCGTGAAGGCGCAGGTCACTGTGGCCCAGGCGCAGGCCGCGAAGCTCACGAATTACGCCAATTTCGTCAAGCTCGCTGACAGCCGGTCGGCGACCGTCAAGCAGATTGCGAGCCAGCGCTTCGACTGGAACGCCGCCCTCTCCGATCTGTCGAAGGTCGTGCCGCCGAACACGTCGCTTGAGTCGCTGCTCGGGACCGTGTCGCCAGCGGCCACCGTGAACGGCGCCGGCGGCAGCACCGGCGGGTCGGCGGTCGGCACGAGCGCGCTGCGCAGTGCGATCCAGAACCCGGCGTTCGAAATCAAGGGCTGCACAGCGAGCCAGGACGACGTCGCCAAGCTGATGTCTCGCCTGCGGCTCATCAACGGCGTCACCCGCGTCACGCTGGCCGACTCCGTCAAGCAGGACGGCGGCCCCACGGCGGGCGCGGCGACCGCCGGCTCGTCCTCGGCCGGCAGCGCATCGTGCGTGCCGAAGTGGCCGACGTTCGACCTCGTCATCTTCTTCTCGCCGCTGCCTGGGGCCGCGACGACCGGCACGACCGGAGCGACCGGCACAAACGTCGGCTCGACGGCAACGACCGCGAGCACGACGAGCACCACCTCGACGACCGCCACCACGTCGACCGCCAGCGCGGCGGCCGCGGCACCGTCTAGCGGCGCCCAGCCGGTGGCCTCGACCTCCCCCTCGGGAGGGTCAAAATGAAGGCACTCAGCGCACTCACCACGCGGGACAAGATGGTGTTGCTCGTCGTCGTGATCGCCGCCGCGATCGTCGGCGTGTGGCTGCTCGTGATCGCGCCGAAGCGCTCCGAGGCGTCGAAGCTCGGCGATCAGCTGAAGGTCGCCCAGTCGCAGCTCACGAGCGCCCAGTCGGAGGTCCAGGCGGGGCTCGCGGCCAAGGCCCATTTCGCGGCGAGCTACACCCAGATGGCACGCCTCGGCGAGGCCGTGCCGGGCGACGACAACGTGCCGTCAATGATCCTCCAGCTCCAGAACGCCGCCACGACTGACCACGTCGACTTCCGCACGCTCAACATCAGCGGCGACTCGAGCAGCAGCACCACTGCCGCCACCACGGCATCGACCACGCAGGCGGCCACCGCGGCGCTTCCGCCCGGGGCGACGGTGGGTCCGGCCGGATTCCCGATCGAGTCGTTCACGTTCAACTTCCGCGGCAATTTCTTCCACCTCTCGAGCTTCCTCGGACGGGTGCAGCGGTTCGTCGCCGTGAACAACAATCACGTGACCGTGAGCGGTCGGCTGCTGGCCTTCAACGCGATCAGCCTGGGACCCGGACCACAGGGCTTCCCGCAGATCTCGGCGACGATCTCCGCCACCGCGTTCCTCGTCCCCGCCACTCAGGGCGTGATGGCTGGAGCGACCGCGAACGGACCCTCGAGCTCCGGCAGCTCGACGTCTGAGAACACGTCCACCTCGAGCACCGGCTCCAACACGCCGGCGGCCGTGGCGACCTCACCGATTCGATGAACTTCTTCCAGCCGCTCATCACCGACCTGCGCGAGAAGCGCCTCTGGCCCGTCGTGGTCGTGCTCGTCGGTGCGCTCGTGGCTGTCCCCGTGCTGCTCGCCAAGCCGGCGCCGAAGCCGCAGCCGGCGATCGCGGCGGGTGCCGGCGTCACGACGACCTCGCCCGTCGACGGACTGCCGGTCGTGGAGCTGTCCAGCACACCGCAGTTCTCGCACCTTCCCGGCCCTGACCGCGACCCGTTCAAGCAACAGACGACGACCACGACGACGTCACAGACGTCTTCCGTCTCGAGCACCGCCGGTGGGGCCGCGAGCGCCACCGGTTCCCATGGCTCCAGCTCGAGCACCGGAAGCGGCGCGGGTGGTGGTGGCACGGGCACCACGAGCTCGACCACCACCACCACGCAGACCACGTCGACGCAGACGACCGCGCCGGAACCGCCGGGGCTGACCAGCCGGGAGTCCTACGCCGTGGCGCTTGCGTTCACGACCCCCGACGGCGGACTGAACACGATCGATCCGGTGCAGCGCCTGAGCCCGCTGCCGAGCACGAAGCAGCCGCTGCTGCTCGAGCTCGGCGTGCTCAAGGGCGGCAACGAGGTCCTGTTCGTCGTCATGCCGGGCACGATCCTGAGCGGTCCCGCAAAGTGCCTGCCGGGCAAGGTCGACTGTCAGCTCATCTCGCTCGCGCCGAACCAGATCGAGAGTCTGTACAGCGCCGGAGCGAGCGGACCGACCCACGTCTCCGACTTCGCCGTCACGGCCATCAAGGCGGTCTCGCACAAGACCGTCGCGGATGCCAACAAGACTCGCCGCCAGGTCTCGAAGGCCGGCCAGAAGCTCCTGCGCGGTCTCAAGTACGACGCCCTCGCGCTGTTCCCGTATGAGCCGGGTGTCGGCGCGGTCGTCGACCAACGCAACCTCACTGCAAAGGGAAGCTGATGCGTCGCACGCTGCTCATCACACTCACGACGATTCTGCTCTCGCTGTTCGCCGCCGCGAGCGCCGGGGCCGTGGTGATCGACATGGGTGCCTCCGGCCGCTACGGCGTCGCGCTCGTGCCTGGGACGCGCGCGTCGCTCGGGGCGGCGGGCGTCACAACGGTGACGGCGGGCGCGCCGTGCACCGACCCGTGGCTCGCGTTCGACTTCATCCTTCAGGACACGGGACTTTGCTACCACGGCGGCCCGGTCATGCACAAGAACGAGACGTTCGACGTGAGCTGGGATCCCCACCGGCTCGACTGGCAGACGACCCGCAACTACATGGAGCAGTTCCTCAAGAACATCGCCGTCGGGAGCGGCTCCGGCTCATCGCCATTCGACCTCACCGGGCAGTACCGCGATGGCCCTGCCGCGACCAGTCGCGCCCAGTACGCCTCGGTCTACGGCGGCGGCTGCATCGATTTCGGCCAGCCCGGCGGCTCCTCGTGCAAGTTCACGAGTGCGGTCGCGACCGGGCCGGGACACAACGAAGACCCTCTCCTCGGCTGCCCGGTCAGCGGCGTCAACGACTTCTACCAGTTCCCGGATGGCAGCTGGGGGACGAACGGCAATTCCTACTGCATCACCGACGACCAGATTCGCACCGAGGTCACGACGCTCGTCGGCGAGATGGGCATCGTCGGCCGCACGCAGCCCGGCTATACGCCGCTGATCGTCTTGCGGACGCCGACCGGGGTCGTCGACTGTCTGGATTCCGCCGGCAATGTGTGCTCGGCGAACGGCGCGTCGCCGGTGCGGTTCTGCTCCTACCACGCGCAGACGAGCGTCGGCGGGACAGTCGTCAGCTACGTCGTCCAGCCGTGGACCGCCACGTGGCCGACCGACCCTCTCGGCTGCGACGACCCGGGCATCCCGGCATGGCCAAATCCCCCGAGTGTCGAGCAGTTGGCGACCGGGGCGGGGGACAGGATCGTGAGTCCTCTCAGTCAGGGGATGCTCGACGCCATTACCGACCCCGGGCTCAACGCCTGGTATGCGCTTGACGGCTCGGAGATGAGCGACAACGGCTGCCTCCCGTTCCCGAAGACGCTCGACCTCGTCTCGGTCGGCGGGACGCCCTACTACCTCCAGCGCGAGTTCAACAACGCCGGCGCGATCGCGAGCGATCCCAACGCGCTCAAGTGCTCGCCGATCGTCAACCTCGCTCCGACGTTCGTCGTGCCGAGCCCGATCAACGCCGGCGACGTCGTCGCCTTCGACGGCTCGGTGACGGTATCGACGCTGCTCATCTCGCAGTCCGACTACCAGTGGAGCTTCGGCGACGGCACCACTCGGACGGGAGCGAGTGTCGTGCACCAGTACGCCAAGGGCGGCAACTACACCGTCACGCTCACGGTCACCGACCGCGGTGGCAACACCGCGACGACGACCCAGGTGGTGGTGGTCAACGGTTCCGGCGGTCAGCCGCCGCCGCCGCCGCCGCACAAGTCGTCGTTCCAAGCGCGGCTGGCGCTCATCCCGCAGAGCTTCAAGACGCTGCTGCGCTCTGGAATCTCGATGCGGGTCACGTCGAACCAGGTCGCCGCGGGGCTCACCCAGATCACGATCTCGCGCAAGGACGCCAAGCGCGCACACCTCAAGACCGGGCGGAGCTCGACCGTCACGATCGGCCGCGGCACCGTGTCCGGGATCAAGAACGGCACCGTGAAGCTGCACCTGCGACTCTCCCGCGACATGACGAAGAAGCTCGGGCGCCTTCGCCACCTGAAGCTCACCGTCCGTCTCTCGCTCAAGGGATCGACCGGTGCTCGGGCGACCGCCGTCGCAGCGGGCAGTTACTAGAGGTAACTAACCTACAGCGCCCATGGCGCTCCGTCTCATCACGGCCGGCGAGTCGCACGGCCCCGGTCTCACGTGCATCATCGAAGGCCTCCCGGCCGGGCTCGAGCTCGATCGCGAGGCGATGAACCGCGACCTCGCCCGGCGCCAGCTCGGGCACGGCCGCGGCGGCCGGATGAAGATCGAGCGTGACCAGGCCGAGGTCACGGGCGGCGTCCGTCACGGCCATACCCTCGGCGGCCCGATCGCGCTCAGCGTCGTCAATCGCGACTACGCGAACTGGGAGGAGCGGATGAACCCGTGGCCGGTCGAGGCCGACGTCAAGGAGGTCCATCTTCCGCGACCAGGCCACGCTGACCTTGTCGGCACGCAGAAGTACGGGCTCACCGACGTCCGCGACATCCTGGAGCGGGCGAGCGCCCGCGAGACCGCCGCCCGCGTCGCCGGCGGCGCCGTCGCCAAGGCGTTCCTGCGCGCGCTCGGCGCCGAGGTCTACTCCCACGTGCTGCAGATCACGAGCGTCAGCGCGCCGCGCCGTGACGACCTCAGCCCGGCGGACTTCACCGCCGTCGACGAGTCGCCGGTCCGCTGTCTCGACGCGGACGCGAGCCGGGCGATGGTCTCGGAGATCGACCGCCTGCGCAAGGCGAACGAATCGCTCGGCGGGGTGTTCGAGGTCCGTGTGTTCGGCCTCATCCCCGGGCTCGGCTCTCACGTGTCGTGGGAGGAGCGCCTCGACGGTCGCCTCGCCCAGGCGCTGTGCTCAATTCAGGCGATCAAGGCCGTCGCGATCGGCGACGGCTTCGAAGTTGCGGGCCTGCCTGGATCCCAGGCCCACGACGAGATTTTCTACACCACCGAGCGTGGTTACTACCGCGAGACGAATCGTGCAGGCGGCCTGGAGGGCGGAATGACGACCGGCGATCCGCTCGTAGTACGGGGTTCCATGAAGCCGCTCCCGACGCTGACCAAGCCGTTGCGCTCGGTCGATATCGCCACCCACGAGCCCGCGCAGGCGCTCCGCGAGCGCACCGATTCGTGCACAGTTCCGGCCGCCGGGGTCGTCGGGGAGGCGATGGTGGCGTTCGTGCTCGCCGATGCCTACCGGCAGAAGTTCGGGGGCGATCACATCGATGATGTCCGCACCGCCGTCGAGGCCTACAAGGAGCGGATCGCGTGGAGGGGCGGTTGAGCGGGGCACTCGTCTGCGTCGGGTTCATGGGCGCCGGGAAGACGACTGCCGCGGTCAGCGCCGCCGCCGCGCTCGGTGTCCAGCCGATCGATGTCGACGAGGTGATCGAACAGCGCATCGGCAAGCCGATCTCTGACGTCTTCGACTCCGACGGCGAGGCGCACTTCCGCGAGATCGAGGAGCGCGTCACGCTCGAACTGCTCGACGCCGGCCCGGCGGTGCTGTCGTTGGGCGGCGGAGCGGTGGGGTCGGCAGCCGTGAGGGATGCGTTGTCGCAGCACCGCGTGCTGTGGGTCGACATCGATCTCGAGACGGCGTGGGAGCGTGCTCACGGCACCGGTCGGCCGCTCGCCCGGGATCACGGCGCGTTCGCCCGGCTCTACGCCGAGCGCGATCCGTTGTATGCATCGGTCGCCGACGCGATCGTCCCAGCCCTGCGGACCGACGAGATCGGGCCGGTGCTCGCTGCGATCGACGCGACGCCGGACGGGGCCACACTGCTGTGGGCCGCGAGCGCGTCCGGCGACTACCCGGTGTTCATCGGCTCGGGATTGCTCGGGTTCTGGCCCGCCGGCGTCGTGCCGGGACGGCGCTACCTCGTCACCGACGGCCGCGTCGGGCATCTCTACGGGAATGCCTTCGAGCCGCTCGACGGCCGCGTATCGATCATGCCGGGCGAGCAGTCGAAGACGATCGCCCACGCCGAGATCGTGTGGACCGAGCTCGCCCGCGGCGGGATGACGCGCGAGGACGTCATCGTCGCGCTCGGAGGCGGCGTCGTCGGCGATCTCGCGGGCTTCTGCGCCGCCACCTATCAGCGCGGCGTCCGCTACGTGCAGGTCCCGACCACGCTCGTCGCCCAGGTCGACTCGGCCTACGGCGGCAAGACCGGCGTCGATCTCGCCGAGGCGAAGAACTACGTCGGCGCCTACCACCAGCCCTCGGCCGTGTTCGTCGACACCAGCGCGCTCTGCTCGTTGCCGCCCGAGGAACTCGCCGCCGGGTATGCAGAGGTCGTAAAGACTGCGTTGATCGCGGGCGGCGCGCTGTGGGAACGGGTCAGGGGCGGCGCGGCACCGGACGATCCCTCGGTGATCCTCGACTGCGCCCGCACGAAGCTGCGGATCGTCGCGCAGGATGAGCGCGACGGTGGTCTGCGCCAGGTGCTCAACCTCGGCCACACGGTCGCGCATGCGATCGAGACGACGACTGGGTACGCGCAGTACCGCCACGGTGAGGCGGTCGCGCTCGGCCTGCTGGCGGCGCTCCGACTCTCCGGGGCGGGCGAGCTGCGCGACGAGGTGGAGTCGTTGCTCGCCGCACAGGGACTCCCGACGGCGCTCGAGGAGACCGATCCCGACGCAATCGTGATGGCGACCGCACGGGACAAGAAGCGGCTCGGCGAGGGTCCGGTGCCATTCGTGCTGCTCCGTGAGCCGGGGGAGGCACGGCCCGGACAGGTGGTTCCGGCTCGCGAACTGATCGCCGCCGTGCGAGAGTTGGCGCCATGACCTCAGGCGCCCACAACCGCGTCGAGGTCATGCACGGAGTCAATCTCGACCAGCTGGGCCGCCGGAACCCCGAGATCTACGGGGGCGTGTCGTTCGACGAGCTCGAGGTACAGATCAGTGAGATGGCCCACGAGGTCCAGCTCGAGGTCCGCTTTTTCCAAACCAATCACGAAGGGGATTTCGTGGAGCACCTGCATCGCCTTGACGGGCTGGCCGACGGGATCGTGCTCAATCCGGGCGCATGGACGCATTACTCCTACGCGATCCGGGACGCGCTCGAGCTGACCGGCCTGCCCGCGATCGAGGTCCATCTGTCCGATGTCGACTCTCGTGAGGAATGGCGCCGGCGCAGCGTCATCACCGACCTGTGCGCCGGTCGCGTCGCCGGCCAGGGCCCCGCGGGCTACCGCGAGGCGCTCCGGCTGCTCAAGGTGGAGCTGACGAAATGAGGGCACGTGGCGATCGCCTCATCGAATCGCTTCCCGAGGCCGGAATCGACATCATGCTCGTCACCAACCTCGCGAACGTTCGCTACATGACGGGCTACAGCGGCTCGAACGGAGTCGCGATCGTCGGCCCGGACATCCGCACGTTCATCACCGACTTCCGCTACGTCGAGCAGGCGGCCGAGGAGGTCGATCCCTCGTTCGAGCGCCGCCAGGCGCCCCAGGATCTGCTCGACGCGGTGCAGGACGCGCTGCCGGGCGGCGAGGACAATGCGCTGCGGCTCGGCTTTGAGGAGGCGCACGTGTCGGTCCGCACCTGCAACCGCCTGCGCGGCCTGCTCGACGAGCGGATCACGCTCGTCGGCGTCGACGGGCTCGTCGAGCGTTTGCGCGCCGTCAAGGACGCCGACGAGGTCGCGGCGATCCGCGCCGCATGCCAGCTCGCGGACGCCGCGCTCGAGCAGGTGCTCGCCGACGGTCTCGTCGGCCGGACCGAGCGTGAGGTCGCGCTCGCGCTCGAGATGGCGATGCGCGAGCTCGGGGCCAAACGGCCGAGCTTCGATTCGATCATCGCCGCCGGACCGCACGGCGCGCTCCCGCACGCCCAGCCCCGCGACGTGGTCATCGAGCCGAATCAGCTCGTCGTCATCGACTGGGGCGCGGAGCTCGACGGGTACTGCTCGGACTGCACCCGGACGGTCGCGACCGGTCCGATCTCCGAGCAGGCGCAGGAGATCTACGGACTCGTCCGCTCGGCGCAGCTCGCCGGGCTTGAGGGCGTCGCTGCCGGACGGGGCGGACGCGAGGTCGACGCCGTCTCCCGTCGCGTGATCGAGGACGCCGGTCACGGTGAGCACTACGGCCACGGGCTCGGCCACGGCGTCGGGATCGAGGTCCACGAGGCGCCGCGACTGTCCCAGCGCTCCGACGACACGCTCGTCGCCGGCAACGTCGTCTCGGTCGAGCCGGGCATCTACCTGCGCGGGGACCTCGGTGTCCGGATCGAGGACCTCGTCGTCGTCACCGAGAACGGCTGCGACATCCTCACCGGGCTGCCGAAGGAACTGCGCATCGTCAGCTGACCCTCGGCGCCGCTCCGGCGCCCGCACTCGGCGCAGGCCCACTCTGGCGGGCCGTCTACACTGGCCCACCGGCATGATCAGCACGAATCAGTTTCGTAACGGGAACCACATCGACGTCGAGGGCACGATCTTCAAGATCGTCGAGTTCCAGCACGTCAAGCCCGGCAAGGGCGGCGCGTTCGTGCGCACGAAGCTGCGCCGGGCGAGCGACGGCAACGTGATCGACCGGACGTTCCGCGCCGGCGAGAAGTTCCGCGCCGTCCGCACCGAGGTTCGCCGCATGCAGTTCCTCTACAAGGACGGGACCGACGCGCACTTCATGGACACCGAGAGCTACGAGCAGCTCGCGATCCCGGAGGGCACGCTTGCCGAGCCGCTGCGCTGGATGAAGGAGTCCGAGGAGGTCGAGGTGCTCTACATCGACGACTCGCCCGCGGACGTCCAGCTGCCGAGCGCGATCGACCTCGAGGTCACCGAGACCGAGCCGGGTCTCCGCGGCGACACGGCGTCCGGCGGCGGCAACAAGCCGGCGACGCTCGAGACCGGCACGCGCATCCAGGTTCCGCTGTTCATCAACATCGGGGACGTCGTACGGGTCGACACCCGCTCGGGCGAGTACGTCTCACGTGCGTAGGAGCGAGCAGCGCCGGGCCGCGGTCTGGGCGCTGTATCAGAGCGATCTCCTCGACCGCCCGCTCGAGGAGACGTTTCCCCGCGACGTCCACGGTTTCACGAAGGAGCTCGCGTGCGTCGTCCGCGAGCACCAGCCCGAGCTCGACGAGCTGATCGGCCGCCACGCGCGCGGCTGGTCACTTGACCGGATCGCCCCGCTCGAGCGCTCGATCCTCCGGACCGGCCTGGCCGAGATCCTCTACGCGGACGAGTTGCCGGGCGAGCAGGCGATCCCTCCGGAGGGCGCGATCAACGAGGCAGTGGAGATCGCCAAGCGGTTCTGCGGCGCCGACGCGCCCGCGTTCGTCAACGGCATCCTCGCGGCCGCGCTCAAGGAGCGGACCGCGTAGGAGCTTCGTATGAAAAGTCGCAAATCGCCTGCACTACGGCCACAATGAGAGCATGAGACTGCTTGTCGTCGATGATGACCGCGCCCTCCGCGAGGTCCTCCGCCGGGCACTCGAGCTCGCCGGCTACGAGGTCCGCCTCACCGAGAGCGGATCCGGGGCGCTTGGCGAGATCGCCAGCGCCGTGCCCGACGCCGTCGTCCTCGACATCGGCCTGCCGGACATCGACGGGCTCGAGGTGAGCCGCCTGCTCCGACGCGAGGGCAACCGCGTCCCGATCCTCATGCTGACCGCTCGCGACGCCGTCAGCGATCGCATCGACGGGCTCGACGCCGGCGCCGACGACTACCTCGTCAAGCCGTTCGACATCGACGAGCTGAAGGCCCGCATCCGGGCGCTCCTGCGCCGCGCAGGCGCCGACAGTGACGGCCAGGGCGGGCTCTCGTTCAGCGAACTCAAGCTTGACGCGGCTCGCCACGGCGTCGTCGTCGGCGAGGAGTTCGTCGAGCTGACCCGGACCGAGTACCAGCTCCTCGAGCTGCTGATGCTCAATCCACGCCGCGTGCTGCCGCACAGCACGATCTACGACCGGGTCTGGGGATATGACTTCGGTCCGACCTCGAATGCGCTGCGGGTGTACATCGGATATCTGCGCCGCAAGCTCGAAGACGCCGGAGCCACCTCGGAGATCCATACGGTCCGCGGCGTCGGGTACGCGCTGCGGGAGCCGGGCGGGTGAGCCTCCGGGCGCGGATGGGCCTGGCCGCCGGCGTGGCGGTCGCTGTGGCGGTCATCGCCGTCGCGTTCTCCTCCTACGCGGGGACGCGCTCGCAGCTAACCGGACAGGTCGACAACCAGCTGAGCCGGCTGAGCGACGACGTGCTGCACCGCGGGCCGGGTGGCCCGGCCGACGGCAATGCCGACGGCCGCCTGCAGATCTTCGGCGGATCACCGACGGCCGCGACGGCCGAGCCGCCCGGGACCGGCGACGAGGGCCTCAACCTCGATCATCGCGGCCCCGGCTTCGGCGGCGCGGCGGGCATCATCACGCTCATCTACGCGAACGGCAAGACGTACGTGCCGCCGACGCAGAGCTACACGATCCCGACCGACGAGCGCATGCGGGCGCTCGCCAAGTCTGGCCAGGGCCGCTACTACACCGACGTCACCGCGTCGGGCACGCACCTTCGTGTGCTCGTCACCGGGGTCGGCAGCCGCGGCGCGCTCGCGGTCGCGCTGCCGATCACCGAGATCGACAACGCGCTCCACAACCAGTTGCTGCTGCTCGCGCTCATCTCCGCCCTCGGAGTCGCGCTCGCGGCGCTGCTCGGCCTGCTCGTCGCGCGGACGGCGATCGCGCCGATCACGCGCTTCACCAAACAGACCGAGGTGATCGCCGACAACCCGGAGCGAATCGAACACGACCGTCTCGACGTGCACGGGAACGACGAACTCGCTCGGCTCGGTCGGACGTTCAACACGACGCTCGATGCGCTCGAGGCGGCGATGGCGTCTCAGCGCAACCTTGTCGCCGACGCCTCGCACGAGCTCCGCACGCCGATCGCCTCGATCCGCGCCAACCTCCAGCTGATGCGGGACGAATCGTTGCTGTCTCCCGCGGACCGGGCGGCGCTGCGCTCGGACATGATCGAGGAGCTCGACGAGCTGACAGCGCTCGTCAGCGACGTCGTCGAGCTCGCCCGCGGCTCGAAGCCAAGCGGCGAACTCGGTGAGGTCCGGCTTGACCAGGTCCTCTCGCAGGCGCTTGACCGCGTGCGTCGCAGGGCGCCCCACCTGCACATCGCGGCGTCGATCGAGCCGACGCTTGTCCGGGGCGAGCCGGACCGGATCGCGCGCGCCGTCACGAACCTGCTCGACAACGCAATGAAGTGGAGCCCTGCGGAGGGCGTCATCGAGGCGACGCTCCGTGACGGCACGCTGACGATCCGCGACCACGGACCCGGTTTTAACGAGGACGACCTCCCGTTCGTGTTCGACCGCTTCCACCGGGCGAAGGACGCGCGCTCAAAGCCCGGCTCGGGGCTCGGGCTCGCGATCGTCCGTCAGGCCGTCGAGGCGCACGGCGGCTTCGCCCAGGCAAGCAACGCCCCAGACGGCGGCGCGGTCATGCGGATCGGGTTCGGCCCGACGCTGACGCTCGGCGAGGAGGCGTCCGAGCGGCCCGTCGCCGGCAGACTCTAGGGGCAGCTGAAGCGCCCGCCCGAGCCGGGCGCCACGGTCACCGTGACGTTCTTCACTCCGCGGCACGAGGCGATCCGCAGCGTCGCGCCGCCGCTCTTCGACACCGGTGCGGCGCCGGTGACCGTGACGGTGTACCGCCCGCCGTACACGAGCGCCGGGGTCGCGATCTCGCTGATCGCTCCGGCGGCGAACCGGGAGCGCTTGCCCGCTCGGACGGTCGAGAAGCGCAGCCGGAACGTCCGCGAGGCACGCGTGTAGCTCCATGATGTCGGCGTCCCGGCGACCAGCTGCGGATACGGCTCGACGAGCGCTCGCAACGTCGGCATCTCGAGGTTCGATCCGGCCGGCGGCTTCGACGGATTGATCACGATCGCTTGCTTGTTGCCGGGTCCGGACGTCGTCGGGTCCGAGCAGCCGCAGTATTGCCACTCGAGCCACGGGACCATGAACCGGTCGGCGCGCGCGACCATCTCGTTCAGGTAGGGGATGTCGTTCGTGGCGCCGAACTCGGTTTCCATCACCGCGTCGTGCGTCTTCGCAACCCGCGTGACGGCATGGGAGAAGACCTTGTCGTCGTCGGCGGTGCATGTCTCGGACGGTCCCGTCGCCGGCTCAGTCAGGCAGTAATCGTGGAACGCGAACCCCGCCCGCGGATCGCCGATCGGGCCGAGGTTCGTGTTCGGCCCACCGTTGAACAGGACGTTTGGCTCGTACCAGATGAGCTGCCGCCGGTCGACCGCCCGCACGCGAGCGAACACGCGTTCATAGAACGCCTTCAGCTTGACGTCGAACGCGGGACAGCCCGGGAACAGCGCGCACGGCTGCCACAGGGTCCCCGGCCACGGCTCGTTGAGCAGTTCGTAGCCGAACACCGACCTCGTCCGCTTGAAGGCCGCCGCGACGTGCGCCCACGCGGCCGCGAATCGGTCCTCGAGCCCGACGCCTCCCGGGCCCGGCGCGTTCGACCAGAACTGGTCGAAGGCGTGCTGCAGGGCATGGTTGAGGAGGTAGTTCGTCGGAAAGCCGGACTTGGGCACGTTCGGCAGTCCTCCGTCCTGCACGGCCCAGTCGGGCGCGCCCTCGCCCTGGAACTTCTCGTTGAACAGGTCCTGGTGAAAGTCGAGCAGCGACAGGATGCCGTGCCGGGCGAGCGTCTTGACGGTGCTCGCGATCCGCGCGATGTACGCGTTGTCGTAGTGGCCGGGGGAGGGCTCGAGCGCCTTCCAGATGATGCCGACGCGGACGGCGTCGAAGCCGATCCGCGCCAGGAACGCGGCGTCATCGTCGCCGAAGCCGGTCTTCGCCGGGTAGTACGGCGGCAGCTTGTAGACCATGTTGATGCCGTGGACGACCACGACGCGTCCGGTGGCGTCCGTGATCCAGCGGCCGGCGTGTGCCAACGGCTGCGTCGGTGCGGCACTGGCAACGCCTGCGATTGCTCCCGCGCCCGCGCAGACAGCGGCGCAGCAGGCAACGGCGAGGGCACTTAGCGATCGCATCCTCATGAGCGCTCCGGCAGCCTATCCGCTCGCGCGCCGGCCACTCCCCACCAGCAGAGGGCCGAGCGATGGCGTGCATGCGCACGCCGCGCCGCGCAGCCGGGCAATGCCGGTGAGATCTTCGATCAGCTGCAGCGTCGAGTAGTGGTCAACCGGCGTCGTCAGCCGCGCGCCGTGCCGCGCGAGCCCGCCGGCGAGGATCGTCACGATGTGGCCACCGGCCGCGAGCCGGCAGCACCCGTTGTCGCTTGATCCCTCGTCGAACGTGAGCACGAGCAGGCCATGGGGGCCGAGCGCCCGCAGCAGCGGCGGCACGAGCGACCGCAGGAACCGATCGCCGACAGCCGGGTCGCAGTCATGCATGTCGTGACACAGGTTCGGCGAGATGAAGCTCAACGTCGGCAGCCGGCCGGCTCGTTCGTCGCTCGCGAGCCGCGCGAACCCGACGACGTTCCGGCAGGCGCGCGGGTCATGCACGATCGCCCGGTAGTACAAGAACGGGTCATGCTTCTTGGCGTAGTCGCCGGCCTCGCCGCCGGTGTAGCACGGCCGGGGGAGACCCTCCATGTAGCCGCGCCACGTGTGCCCGGCCGCGGTCAGCTGGCCCGCGATCCCGCTCCCCGGAACGCTGCAGTCGGTGCAGTCGCTGTCGATCCCGAACGTCGAGCCGCCGGTGAGCGCGAGGTAGTTCGGCAAGGAGGGATGCCGGATCGCGTACATCTCCCGCGCGAGCGCGGAGGTGGCCGCGAGCCGGTTGATGAACGGTGTCGACGACGAGCCGATGATGTCGCCGTACTCCTCGTTCTCCATCACGATCACAGCGATGTGCGAAGCCCGCAGCGTGAGCGGCGCGGACGGATGGTTCTGCGCCGGCAGCCGCTTGGCGCTCGCGCCGCAGCCGCACAGCCCAGCCAGCCCGAGCGTCACCAACAGCGTGATCGTGCCGAGCCTGACTCCGTGTCGCATGGCAGCCGTCGACATCGCGCCGATGATGCCAGCGGACCGCTTTGTAGGGAGTTCCGTCAGCCAAACGCTGAGTTTCCTGCACCCCGATTGTCTTGACGTGGTCCCTCGTCGAGGCTGTACGTGGGGCGTGCTGGCGCGTTCCCCGGGTTGGCAGCCTCGCCTGGCGCGCCCGCCCGCCGGCACACCCCAATTTTTCTGCGTGCGCGCGTACGCCGCGTACGCCGCCGGTGCCGGGTGCGACACTGTGGCGCGTCGCAGGCAGCGCTCCGGGGAGATCTTGATGCCGTTCGTGAGTGCCTTGACCCGGGGGTCAGGTGGCACGGCGGTGACCCAAACGCCAGGGGCGCGTGCCGTAACCGCGACGAAGCGCTCGCGTTCATGCGGCAGGCGCGCGAGCGTCGGCGAATCGGAGAGTTGTTCGAATCAGCGATGGGACGATCAGACGACTTTGAGCATCTGGGCCGCGTCTATGAGGACGAACGCGAATACCTAACGACGGCGCACGAGTTCATCGAGGACGGCCTCGTCGCCTGGATGCACGTCGGGCTCGAACCCGGGACGGCCGAGCTGCCGACCAATATCGGCGGCTCCGCGGTGATTCCGATGCCGTTCTCGGAGTCCGCCGCGGCATAGACGGCCGTCGCCTCGCGTTCGTGCGCGGCTAACGGTCGGCCTGCGGCGCGTACGCAGCGAGGAACACGCCGACGCCCTCGTATGCGTGGCGCGTGAGCTCGTCCGGCGACAGCGGGGCGTCAACGCCGAGCAGCATCGCGCGGTTGAGCGGGATCGACATCACGAGCCAGTTGAAGTGCGCGGCGGCGAGCAGCGCGTCGTCGACCATCAATTGGCCCTGACCGGCGAGCCGCTCGAACACGGCCGCAAGCTCGCCGATCGTGCGGCCCGGCCCGCGCTCGTAGAACATCCGGCCGAGACTGGGGAAGCGGGCGGCTTCGGCGGTCACGAGCCGGCGCAGCTGGAGGATGCGGGGCTGCATGACGAGCTCGAGCTCACGCCGCGCAAGTGTCCGCAGGTCGGCCGCGATGTCGCCGCTGGCCGGGAGTTCGTGGACCGCGGCGGCGACCGTGTCGCTCGCCTCGTTGACGGTTGCGGTGACGATCGCGTTGAACAGCGCCTCCTTGCCGGAGAAGTGCTTGTAGACCGTCTGCTTGGAGACGCATGCGACGGTCGCGATCTGCTCCATCGACGTGCCGCGGTAGCCGTTCTCCAGGAATAGCGCGGTCGCCGCTTCCACGATCGCCCGCCGCTTGCGCTCCGCACGGCTCTCGCCGAGCTCCCGGGCAGCCAGATCACTCATCCTGAAAGAGTACTAGACCGTCTAGTCTAGTTAGCAGTACCATACGGTCTAGTTCTAGGGCGAGAACCACACGGTCTAGTTCCGACCGAAATGACGGTGGTGCCCGATCGAGAGGAGGCCCAATGGCGAAGGTCGTCGTGACAAACCATCTGACACTCGACGGGGTGCTGCAGTCCCCGTCCGGCCCTCAGGAGGACCGGCGGGACGACTTCCCGTTCGGCGGCTGGGCCGCGCCCAACCAGGACGAGGTGATGATGGAGGTCATGGGCCGCGGGATGGCCAGCGGCGGGGCGATGCTGTTCGGCCGGTGGACGTACGAGTCCATGTTCAAGGCGTGGCACGGCCGAACTGACGGCAATCCGTTCACCGAGGTCCTCGACAACCGCACGAAGTATGTGGCCTCGACCACCCTCAGCGAGCCGCTGCCGTGGCAGAACTCGGTCCTGCTGAGCGGCGACGTATGCGACGCCGTCGCCCAACTCAAGCGAACGCAGGACGGGAGTCTCTCGATTCTCGGGAGCGCGACGCTCATCGCGACGCTGATGACGCGCAACCTGGTCGACCAGTGGGTTCTCCCGATCCATCCGCTCGTGCTCGGGACCGGCCGCCGCCAGTTCGAGACCGGGGTCGCTCCCCAGTCGCTGCGGCTCGTTGACACAACGGTGACCACGACAGGCGTCATCATTGCCACGTACGAGACGATCGACGGATCGCCGCCCCATGTCTGACCGCTCCCGGTCCGCACCTCGCGTCCTGCTCGACGGCATCGCGTTCGGCGAATGCCCGCGCTGGCACGACGGCCGCCTGTGGTTTTGCGACTGGGCCGCCGAGGAGTTGATCGCCGTCTCGCCCGAAGGTGAGCGTGAGTTGATCACCCACGTCCGCTCGTTCCCGTTCTCTATCGACTGGCTGCCCGACGGGCGGCTGCTCGTGGTCTCGGCGCGCCAGCAGGCGCTGCTCACGCTCGGCGATGACGGCACGCTCACGCCCTACGCCGACCTGAGCCGGCTCTCAGACCGACCGCCGAACAACGAGATCGTCGTCGACGCAGCGGGCCGGGCCTATGTCGACGGCGGCGGCTTCGACATGATGGCCGGCGAGCCACCGGCGCCAGGGACGATCGCGCTCATCACCCCGGACGGCGCTGCGCGCGAGGTGGCCGACGACATCGCATTCGGCAACGGCATGGCGATTACCGACGACGGCGCGACGCTGATCGTCGCCGAGTCCTACGGCCGCCGGCTGACGGCGTTCGACATCGCCGACGACGGGAGCCTGTCCGGCCGGCGCACGTGGGCCGACCTCGGCGTTGGCACGCCCGACGGCATCTGCCTCGATGCCGAGGGGGCGGTCTGGTACGCCGACGTGCCGAATCGCCGCTGCGTCCGCGTCCGCGAGGGCGGCACGGTGCTCGAGACGATCGAGCACGACCGCGGCTGCTTCGCCTGCATGCTCGGCGGGGCCGACGGCACGACGCTGTTCATCGTCGCGCGGGCCTGGGCGGGCGTCGAGAGTACGCAGGACGGCGCCCGCACCGGCCAGCTGCTCACGGTCGGCGTCGACGTGCCGCACGCCGGGCTCCCGTGACGCACGCACCCGGCCACCGAGCCGCGCGCCAGTGTGACGTAGCGCTCAGATGTCAAATGTCACAGCCCTGAGACCGCCTCTTGCGAGAGTCTGCCCGCGTGGACAACGTGGGGGCGATGTTCAAGCCGGGGACGTCGGACGCGGACACCGGGCGAACGACAGAGCGCGAGCGTGACCCGCTCGCGCTCTCCCCGTCCCGTATGCGGGCGCTCGGGTACCGCACGGTGGACTTGCTCATCGAGCAACTCGTGAACCCGGACGCGGTCGCGATGCGTCGCGCCACGGCGGAGGAACTGCGCGGGTGCCTCGATGCGGCCGCGCCCGAGCACCCCCGGCCGTGGGACGAGCTGCTCGGCGAGCTCGAGGCCGGCGTGCTCACGCCGATGAGCCGGCTCTCCCATCCCCGCTACTTCGCGTTCATCCCTGCCTCGAGCACCTTCCCGGGCGCGCTCGGCGATCTGATCGCGAGCGCGCTCGACATCGACGCCGGCAGCTGGAGCTCCGCCGCCGGCCCGAGCCACCTCGAGTCGATCGTGCTCGACTGGTTCAAGCAGTGGATCGGCTACCCGGCCGACGCCGGGGGCGTGCTCGTGAGCGGCGGCTCGGCGGCGAACGTGACCGGACTCGCGTGCGCACGGGAGACGCTCGTCGGCGCAGGCACGGCCGATGCCGTCGTGTACGCGTCGAGCCAGACCCACTCGTCGGTTGCGCGCGCGGCACGGCTGCTCGGGTTCGCCCCGGAGCGGATCCGCTGCCTGCCGACCGACGACGCATACCGCCTGCGCCTCGACGCGCTGTCGCGGGCGATCTCGGATGACCGCAGCCGTGGCCTTCGCCCGCTGATCGTCGCCGCCAACGCCGGCACGACGAACACCGGCGCGATCGACCCGCTGAAGGAGATTGCGGCGATCTGTCACGAGCATGGCCTGTGGTTGCACGTCGACGCCGCGTACGGCGGCTTCGCGGCGCTGACCGACCGAGGCGCCGAGCTCCTGCGCGGACTCGAGCTCGCGGACTCGGTGACGCTCGATCCGCACAAATGGCTCTACCAGCCGATCGAGTGCGGCTGTGTGCTGGTGCGCCGGCCCGCCCAGCTCGAGCGCGCCTTTGCGATCGCGCCCGATTACCTGGATGACTACCGGGGCGGCGAGGTCGACTTCTGCGATCGCGGACTGCAGCTGACGCGCGGCGCCCGGGCGCTCAAGGTGTGGCTGTCGCTCAGCTACTTCGGCGTGGAGGCGTTCCGGGCGGCGATCGACCGAGCGCTCGATCTCGCGCGCGAGGCAGAGGCACGAATCGTCCGGGAGCCCTCGCTCGACCTCGTCGCGCCGGCGGTGCTCGGCGTGGTGTGCTTCCGGCGGCGCGTCCGCGACGCGGCCGACGAGGCCGAATGCGAGCGGCTCAACGCTGAACTCGTCGAGCGCTTCGAAACCGCCGGGCGCGGCCTCGTCTCCTCGACTCGTCTTGACGGCAGCTACGCGATCCGCATGTGCGTCATGAACCACACGAGCGGCCCCGCCGACGTCGACGAGACGCTGCGGTGGTTCGCGCATGCGCCGCTGGCGGTCCTCGCCACGCCATGAGCCACCGAGTGACGATCCTCGGGCGGGCCGCGCGAGTGGGCGGTGTGAGGCCGCTGATCGCCGCATTCGGCGCGTTCTCGGTGGCCGAATACGGCGCGTGGGTCGCGGTCCTCGTCTACGCCTACGAGCGCGGGGGCACGACCGAGTCGGCGGTCGTCGCGGTCTGCCAGCTGCTGCCGGCGGCAGTCGTCGCCCCGCTGGCGGCGCGCGCGGTCGATCGACGCGGGCCCGTCCGTGTGCTGCGGGCCGGCTACTGGACGCAGGCGGGTGCGTACGCGGCGACCGCGGCGCTGCTGTCCGCGGGGGCGCCGGCGGTCAGCGTGTACGCGGCGGCGGTTGTCGCAGCAAGCGCCGTGACGGCGACGCGCCCGGCCCACGCGGCGGCGATTCCTTCACTGGCTGCGGACACGCAGGACGTGACCGCTCTGACGGTGCTCTCTGGCTGGGTCGAAAGCGCCGCGGTGCTCGCCGGTCCGGCGCTCGCCGGGGTGATGCTCGCGCTCGATGGCCCGCAGGCCGCGCTGGCCTGCTTTGCCGCCGTGCTGACGCTCGCGGCCGTGCTCGTCAGCAGTGGCGTCGAGCTGCGTCGCGGGCGCGCCGGTGGCACCGACGAGAAGAACGAGGACGGGGAGGGGAGCCTTGGATTCAGCCCGCGGGGAATCCGCGGCCTGCTGCGCGAACACGGCTCGCTTGTGCCGCTGGTCTTGCTCGTCGCGACCCAGTACCTCGTGATCGGGGCGCTCGATGTGCTGCTCGTCCTGCTCGCGATCGCCGAGCTCGGCCTCGGCGCCTCCGGCGCCGGGTACCTCACCGCCTCGTTCGGAGCGGGAGGTGTGATCGGGTCCGCGGGTGCGGTATGGCTGATCGGCCGTCACCGGCTCGCGGGCCCGCTGAGTGTCGCGGCGCTCGCGTGGGGATCGGTGCTCGCGCTGCTCGGCGTCTGGCCGACGGTCGCCGGAGCATTCCTCCTGCTTACCGCCGCCGGCTCCGCACGCAGTCTGCTCGACACCTCGGGACGCGCGATCCTGCTCCGGGTCGCTCCGCGCGCTGTCCGCGGCCAGCTGTTCGGATTGCTCGAGGGGGCGTCGATGTTGGCGCTCGCGATCGGGTCCGCGCTCGTCCCGGCATTCGTGGCGCTCGGTGGTCCGCGCGCCGCGCTGATCGCCACCGGCGGCCTGCTGTGCGCGATCAGCGTAATGGCGGGCGCCGCGGTGCACGCCATCGACGGGGTCGACGTGACGTATGGGCGGGTCCCAACGGGAGCGCGGTAGCGTCGCGACGTTAGGCGCGCGTTCCCTCGCCCCAGAAGAACGGCGGGGCCGCCGGCCGGACCGTGATCCGCCACCCCAGGCCGCCTAGTCGGCGCTCGAGCGCGGCCGGCTCATACGGCACCTTGACGACGGTGTACTCGCTGCCGTCGCGGAGGCGGCGGCGCACCAGCGGCGACGCTCCGCCGTACACGAGCTCGTCGGGTGTCCGGAATGCGTCGTCGACGAAGAACACACGACCGCCGGTGGCGAGCGCCTCGGCGACGAGCTGCCAGAACGCTTCGAACCGCTCCTCGGGCACGTGCGAGAGCCAGAAGCCGAAGAACACGACGTCGTAGGCGCGCTCTGGCCGCCAGGAGAAGATATCGGCATGGATGAAACGCGCGTCGTGGCCGGCGGCGACCTGGGCGGCGCGCCGCAGCATCTCCGGCGAGCCGTCGACAGCGGTGAGGTGCGTCGCGTGGCGCAGCAGCTGAACCGTCCACGTCCCCGGGCCGCACGCGAGCTCGAGTACATCTCCGGTCGGCCCAAACGCGTCGAGCGCAGCGGCGAGATCGCCGCCCCACGCATCCGGGATCGCGTAGTCCTCGTACGCGTCGGCGACCGCGCGATAGTACGCCTGCTGTTCGGAGATGACGGGGTCGGGGCCATGGTCTTGACGAGTCATAGCTGAACTCTCGCACTCCACCGCCGCCGGTGAGGTGGGGCGCTCTGTGACGGCGTGACAATCGCCACTAGGTCTCCATCGGATCAGAGGGAACTACGGCCCGACGTGCACATCACCCCTGATGTGGCTGTGGAACAGCCGCGGTATGTTGGTTTCAAACGCGGTGTGATCCGCGATATCCCAGCCTGGGAGCGTGATTCCAATGACGGCTGACGTCGCCTATGTAGACGTCGGCGGGGCAAGACGCATCACGATCGTGCTGGCTGACGACCAGACGCTCGTGCGGGCGGCGCTTCGATGCGTGCTGGAAACCGAACCCGATTTCGCAATCGTCGGCGAAGCGGCGGACCTGGAGGCGACGAGTCGCAAGGTCCTTGCCTACAAGCCGGACGTGCTTGTGCTCGACTTGCACATGCCGGACGGCTCGACCTACGAGGCGATCCCGAGGATCCTCGACGTCTCACCGATGACAAGGATCGTCATCCTGACGATGGAGGACTCTGTGAAGGCGGCGCGCGCAGCGCTGCGGGCGGGGGCGGTCGGGTTCGCGCTCAAGGAGGCAGCCGAGACCGAGCTTGTGGATGCGGTGCATGCCGCGTACCTCGGCCACGGCTACCTGGATCCCCAACTGGCGGCGCGGGCCGTCTGCGAGCCGGAGGTCGCCCCCGGCGAAGCGGAGGGACTCTCGCCGCGCGAGCTTGATGTGCTCAAGCTCGTGGCACTCGGCTACACGAACACCCAGATCGGCGATGAGCTGCATCTGAGCATTCGCACAGTCGAGGCCCATCGCTCGCACCTGCAGCACAAGATCCACCGGAGCACGCGCGCCGAGGTCAGTGCCTACGCCCGCGAGCAGTGCGTCGTGTGACGCCATCCCGTTGGCGCGGCGACCCCACGTGCCGGGCCACCGCGCCGAGAGGTGGTGTCAACCTAGTGCGCCGTCTGGCGACGCGCCGTGCGCGTTGGGCGCTTGGCGGCGGGCTTGCGAGCCGGGCGGGCCGGCTTGCCAGCCGCGGCGGCCGTCAGGTCGCGCTGAAGGCGCTCGAGATCGCGCCGGACGGCGCGGCTCATCTTCGTGACGTCGCGTCGCGCGTCGCGCAACAGCTTGGTCACGTCGCGGCGCAGGTCGCGAACGCCGGTTCCGACGCTGCCGGCAATCGAGGCGAGGTCGCGCTGGGCGACGTCGAGCATGTGCTGAATCTGCTCGAGCCTCTGAGCGTCAGCCTCGGCCCTCTCACGGGCGGCCGGGGTCGGCCGGGCACGCCGTGTTGGAGTGCTGGTGGCGGGCATGGGACCTCCTTTCGGTCGTGGAGCCTCTCTTCACCGTACGCCCGCATCTGTGCACGAGACAGCGCGCTTTCCCGTACCGGCTGTACGCAGGGACTACTCAGACCCCGCCCGAGAGCGAGTGCGGTGCCGGCTGATGACGCGGCGGCGGATCGTCCTTAACGAGCTGCGAGACCGTCACGAGCTTGAAGTGCCGCTGGCGCAACCGTGTGATGATGCGCGGCAACGCGGCGACGGTCTCGCTGCGGTCGCCGCCGCCATCGTGCATGAGGATGATGGCACCAGGTTGCGCACCGCTCACCGCCGTATAGATGATGCGCGAGGTGCCGGGACGCGCATAGTCTTTCGTGTCGACGCTCCACAGCACCATGAGGAGGCGCTGAGCCCGGAGGACCTGCAGCGTCGTCGTGTTGAACGAGCCGTACGGCGGACGCATCAGCCGGGGCGCCGGCGCCCCGGCCGCACTGATAAGGCGCGCGTCGCCGCCGAGCTGCTCGGACTGCGCGGACGCGGACAGTTGAGCGAGTGGCGGATGGCTCATCGTGTGGTCGCCGACGTCGTTTCCGGCTCGCGCCTCGGCGGCCACGAGATGCTTGTACGACGCGACCTCGCGGCCGACGACGAAGAACGTCGCGTGAACGTGGAAGCGGTGCAGGATCCGGAGCACCTGGATGGTGTACGGGCTCGGGCCGTCGTCGAACGTCAGCGCGACCTCACGCCGCCGCTGACCTGCGAGCTGGACGTACGATGTGTACCGCAGGACGTGGTTGACCGAGGCGGGGCTCGCCGGCGGCGCCGAGTGACGTGCCGGCGGCCGCGCCGCATGATGCGACGGTGGCGCGGGCGTCGAGTGCGAGGGCGTCGAGTGCGAGGGCGTCGTTTGGGCCGGCGTGGTGTTCACCGGCGAGACGGGCGCCTTGACCGGCTCGGCCCGCGCCTCGTGGCTCGCCGGTGAGCCGCCTCCGGAAGCCAGCGCGTATGCAGCGCCGGCAGCGAGCACAGCCACCGCGGCGACACCGGCGTTGCGCCGACGCCGCTGGGTCCGGCGCCGACGCGACGCGGCCCGCCGCGTCGTCAATTCGGATTTCGTCAGGAGCTGCCCGCCGGCGCGCGGACGCGCCGGCACCGTCTTGTCGTCCATGCGCTGCGAATTGTGGCAGCGCGGCCGAGCGTTCAGGCGTCGTGACGGCGACCTTGCACGTCGCCCGCGTTCTCGTCGGCGATCGCGCCGGCGTCGACGTCGCGAGTCTTGGCGTCACCCGGATCGTGGAGACGCTCCCGCGTCTCGTCGCTGATCTTGTCCGCCTGCGGGGTCTCGAGCGAGCTCGGATCCTCCACGCGCTGGGCGGTGCCGTCGGTGTGCTCGGGGACGAGGGTCGCGTAGGAATCATTGTCGTCGCGGAGTTCCTGATCGGCGCGGTCGATGCCGTAGTGGTCGCGCAACGCGCGGTCACGCTCGGGGGAGATTTCGTCGGCGCCGTCGATATCCGGCGTGTTGCCGATGTGGTCCTTGCTGTAGGGAACGCGCAGCTCACCGTTCTCGTCCTTGAGCCGGGCGAGCGGGATCAGCACGATCCGCTTGTCGCCCATCCCGAACTTTGCCTCGACGCTGACCCACATCGCGTCACCGTCGCCGCCGATGGCGTAGATCTCCTTGATCTCACCGATCGGGGTCTGCTCCTGGTCTGAGACCTTCTTGCCGGGGAGGCTGCTCACGTCCTCAATCGGAGCTGTCATGTCTCCTCGTCTCGTCTCCGCTTGGGGCGGGTGGGTTCCACTACTCGGGCACTACCCCCCGACGAGCGACTTGATTCCGCCGGGCCTCGTAGATCACCACCGCGGTGGCGCAGCTTTCCACGGATGCGCGGAACGGCAGCGCGCGGGACCCTGACCGTAGTTCCCGTCACCAGTCATGCGCGCAAGGAGGTGCGCAGGTGGGTGCCACCGCCATCGGCAGGCCGCCGGCGTCGCTCGAGACGCCACGCGCCCCGCGCGGGCTGACCTGGCTCGTGCCGCTCCTCGTGATGTTGAGCGTTATCGCGCTCGTCCTCGGGCTGCTCGCATTCATCAACGAACCGCCGGCGTCACGGCTGCACGGCGAGGTGACTGCGCTGACGCACCGAGTCGGGGCACTCGAGGCGCAGGCCCGAGCGCAGGCGCACGCCCTTACGCTGGAGCATCGGCGTCGCGTGGGTGCCGAGCGGGCGACGCGATCGGCGCTCGCCAGGCTGCGCGCGGCGTCCGGCATCACGGCGTCAGTTGCCGACCTCAACGCGCTCCATGGGGGCGTCTACCGGCTCGCTCAATGCGTCACGCAGCTCGAGCAGCAGCTCGCGGCGCTGCGCGTGCAGACGACCGACATCAATGGCTGGCTCATCGGCGTGACGCTGGCGCGACCGGCGCCGCCGCGGGCCTGTGCCCGCGCTACAGCGTGACGAGCACGGCGCTGTAGGCGGGAAGCCGGACCGGATATAGGCCGCGCACGGACTGGACCGGTGTGATCGTTCGCTCGCCGTGCCAGCGGCCGTCCTCGCCGATCGTCTGGCCGGCGAGCGTCTCACCGTCGAGCGCGGCCGGCGAGCGGCCGAGCAGGCGGCTCACCCGCGCATCGCGCGAGCGCAGAGCGTGAATGAGTGTGAGCACGGTCTGCGGCCCCTTGTTGATCGCGAGGATCGCGGTGCCGTGGGTCGAGGAGACGCCCCACGTCTTGATCGAGAGCGCCGCCGACGCATCGTTGCGCACCCGGATGAGCTGTGCGTTGGGCCCGAGCATGCGGGTGAACAGAGCGAGCCCGTACGCCTCCGGATGGGCCGTGACACCGTGCGCGTCGAGCGCGAACGGCGCGTTCGGAAGCTCCGGGCGGATGTGCCAGTTGACTGCGGCGACTCCCACGTTCGCCATCCCGAACAGTGCATCAGGCGCCCACAGTGCGGTGGCAAAGGACGCCGCGAGGCCGGATCGACCGCCACACGTGAACGAGTTCATCTCGCTCACGCGGAGCGGGATCCGATTGGCCGAGGCGAATTTCAGGTCAGACGCGAGCGTGCGCGCGAGACCACCCGCGAACCGGTTCTCGAGGAATGCTGCGGCATCGGGGACGGCGCGGCGCTGCTTGCTCGTGCACGTGGCGGTCGCGTACCGATGGAAGGACAGGCTGTCGGACCGCTGCGAGCCGAGCGCGTTGAGCTTCGTCGGCCAATCCAGGCTCGGGTACGTCAGCTCGGGCCCTGCGAGCGGCACTCCTCGCAGGTGGCGTCTAATGGTCTTGGCGTAGCTGCTGAAGTCACGGACGTAGTGCTCGGCGTCGTACGTGTCGGTCCAATGCGTCAGCAGGCTGCGGGTCGTACTGCCGATGCGCTCCTTCTCCAGGCGCGGCTGCAGGCGGTAAAGGTCGGGCTCGTTGCCGACCGCGAGTCCGGCGAGCGTGTTGCGCGGCAGCGCGCGCTCGGCCGCCTCGGCGAACGCGAGTGCCATCGAAGGCGAGTGGGCGGCGAGATTGAGGCTGAGTTCGACACGCAAGTTGTCCCGCCGTACGAGGTCGGCGAGCGTGCGCATCCAAGCGTCGTCCAGTCCGAACACCCATCGTGGCGCCGTGGCCGGGCGCGGGCCCCAGATCGCGGCGTCGGCGGAGCGGCCGCCGAGGCGGAGCAGCAGCGGCTTGCCGTTCGTCGCTCGCAGGATCGTGAGGACGCGGTCGAACGGGTCGCCAGCGGCCGCCGCCGTGGCGAGCTTGTCGACTTCCATCGAGAGGCGGAAGAAATCGTCCGGGATCGCGCGCACCCGCTGTCCGACCGTGACGGTCACAGTGGGGACCGGCAACGCAGCACGTGCCGTGCCCGCCGGCAACAGGGCCGCCACCGCAACCAGAGAGCCGAGCAGGCCGACGATGCCGCGGCGAGCCTGCCGTGAGGCGGGCCGATTGGCGCGTGCGTGATCGGTGGCGGTCGTGTCTCGTCTCCCCATTGCCTGGCGCCCCTACAGCGGCGATCGTGAAGCGTAACCGGCGAGCACAACCGGCGGCGTTGAACGCTCAGCGGGTGACCCGGTCGGCCCGCATCCGGTCGATGAGAATCTCGGCGGCGACTCGATCGGCGCTGACGCTGATGTGCACGCCGTCGGACTCGTGGATCACGAACCCGTGGCCGTGGTAGGTCATGAAGTCGCGATAGCGGTTACCCGGCGTGAAGATCGCGTTCAAATCGATCAGCGCCACGCGACCGCGGAATTCTCGGGCTGCCTGGCGAATCCCCGCGTTCACCGCGGAAATGAGCCCCGAAAACTGGCCGGGCACCGGCGCCGGGATCGTGTACCAGTACACCCGTCCGGCGGCGCCCCGCAACAGCGTGCGCATCATCTGCGCGACGAGCTGCGCGTACCCGCTGCCCCACGGCCACGCGCAGCAGACGATTGGACCGCGCTTGCCCGGCGCGGAGAACCCGTCGTTGGCGCCCATGTAGACGGCGCTCACATCCGGCTGGAAGCCGCCGGCGGTGGCGCGCGCCTGCGCCTGCCAGTCGAAGAAGAACGGCTTCGTCAGCCCGGTCGAGATCCGGGCGTCCTCGCGCACCCCGACGCCGTGCGGTGCGAGGCGGGACTTGAGGAAGTCGTCGAGGAGTTGCATCTCGGAATCGCCGGCGGCGTACATCCGCAGCCGACCGTTCGAATGCTCGGCCCACACGACGCGGTCGTGCGCGACATCGCCGAAGCCGCGGACGGCGACGATCCAGCCGCCAGGACGGGGCGTCGCGATCGTGATCGTCCGGCGGGCGAGGTGGTGGAGCCACCAGCGATTGCACGCCCGGCGGCCACCCGGCGGGGTCACGCAGATCCGCGCCGGCACGTCGCCAAGGCCCCACCAGTCACGGACGTGCACCGTGAGATGGTGGGCGACCCGCGCATGCGGATCGATCCTGATCGCGAACCGCCGCGCACACGAGCGCGTGCGCACGCTCGCGGTGACCGTGGCGCCCAGCGACGGCGCGGGGGAGAGCGTCTTTGCGATGAGCGTTCGGTCGCGGCGGTCGCAGCGCCAGGTCAGTGCGTGGGGCAGCTGCGCGGTTCCCTTTGCGATTGTCATGGTCGCGATCGTGCGGTCGGTGCCCGCGTGTCGTTCGGCGAGCCGGACCCGCGTGCCTGGCGGAGCGGCGAGCGTCACCCCGACATAGCCGACATGCGCGAGGCTCGCGCGCAGTCGCAGCACGCTCGGGACGACCGCCGGCGTGGCGATCAGCGCCGACCGGTCGCCGGGCCGGGATCGCCGCCAAGCCGACGGCAACGCACCGTCGCCCGACGACGCGTGCTTCCACACGACCGGGTACGCGTACCGCAGGGCGCCGGCGAGGAAGCGGGTGAAGGCGATCGCTCCGCCGGTCGTGAGATGGATGCCGTCCGGCTGGAACCAGTCGCCGTGACCGGCGCTGTAGCGAACCCAGTCGAGGAGCACCGCGCGGTTGCGGTGCCGCGCGACCTCGTCGCGGACGACCGCGGCGTCTGAACCTGACCCGCCGCCAAGCTCACGCGGGGTCACGAGCACGAGCAGGTGCGTGCAGCACAGCAGTCCGAGCGCCCGGCCGACATCGCCGTGGCTGATTTGGCCGTCGGCACCGAGCGCGATCACGACCACGTGCGGGAGCGTCCCGGCGGCGCGCCGGGCGCGCAGCAAGGCGAGGGCCTCCGGAAACTCACGGCAGCCGTGAGCGTTCGCTTCGTAGCCAATCGCGGCCAGCCGGTCGAGCGCGAGCAGCATCGTCGAGTCCCCGATCGCGAGGGGGGGACGGTCATGGCCGTGGGGGTGGCGCGGGTACGACGTCTGCACGCCACCGCAGCCGGCCCGGCTCTCGGCGGGCAGGGCGAGGCCGAGCACCGTCGCGGCAAGGGCCGCCGCGAGCACGACACGCAACCCCCTGAGGCGACGTCCGTCCACCAAGATGCGGATACTCTGCCGCATCGGGGCGCCGCCTGGCACGCAGGCGCAGGGACCCGCCACGGCACGATGCTGTTCCCGACCATTCAGTTCGCGATCTTTTTCCCGGTCGTGCTCGCGTTCTCCTGGGCGCTGATGAGCCGGCCGCCGATCTGGAAACCGTTCATCGTCGTCGCGAGCTACGTCTTCTACGCGGCGGCGAATCCGCTGTTCTGCCTCCTGCTCGCGGGAGTGACGGTCTGGAATCACGTGGCCGCGCAGCTCATCCACCGCTCCGACGACGAGCGGGCCCGTAAACGGCTGACCGCCGTCGCCGTGACGGGTGACCTCGCCGCGCTCGGCGTGTTCAAGTACTACTCGTTCTTCGCGCAGTCCTGCGCTCGGATCCTGCATGACGTTGGGCTCGGGGTGCCGCTGCCGCTGCTGACGATCGCGTTGCCCGTCGGCATCAGCTTCTTCACGTTCCAGGCGATCTCGTACACGGTCGATGTCAAGCGCCGGCTGATCGAGCCGGCGGCGCTGATCGACGTCGCGATCTACCTCAGCTTCTTCCCGCATCTCGTCGCCGGGCCGATCGTCCGAGCCCGCGAGTTTCTGCCGCAGCTCGCGACCCCACGCGATCCCGAGCGGGTCGCCGTCTCGGCCGGGATCACACTGATCGCGCTCGGGCTGGTGAAGAAGGTGATGATCGCCGACTACCTCGGCCGGACCGTCGTCGATCCGGTGTTCGCCGTGCCCCAGGCGTATCACGCACCGGACGTGCTGATCGCCGCGTACGCGTACGCGGCCCAGATCTACTGCGACTTTTCCGGGTACACGGACATCGCGATCGGCCTCGCGCTGATGATGGGGTTCGTGTTCCCGCAGAACTTCAACAGCCCCTATCGAGCGACCGGGTTCCGTGACTTCTGGCGTCGCTGGCACATGACCCTGTCCCGCTTTCTGCGGGACTTTCTCTACATCCCGCTCGGCGGCAACCGCGGCGGTCGCGCGAAGACGTACCGCAACCTGATGATCACGATGGTGCTCGGCGGACTGTGGCATGGCGCGGCCTGGACGTTCGTCATCTGGGGTGCGTATCACGGGACGATGCTGATCATCGAGCACGCCCTCGCCGGGCGGCTGCGCACGCCCGCGTGGCTGCGATGGCTTGTGACGTTCAACCTCGTCGTGCTCGGATGGATCATCTTCCGCGCCCAAACGATCGGAGACGCGTGGACTGTGCTGCGGCGGCTCGGCTCGTTCGGCGCTCCGACCCTGTGGACCGCACCGGTGCTCGTGGCGATCGGGCTGGTGATCGGCTTGCAGTTGCTCCCAGAGCGCTCGACCGAGGAAGGGCAGGCGCGGCTCGGCCGGCTGAGCCCGGCCGTCCTCGGTGCCGCCCTTGGCGTTGTCATCCTGTTCGTTGCCGCGACGGTCCCGAGTCAGGGCGTCCCGCCCTTCATCTACTTCCGATTCTGATCCGGAGCTCGTCCCGAACCATGCCGATCGCCCGACCCAAACACGCAGACGACAACCTGATGGAGCGCTTCGACGAGGAGGGCGCTCGCCGGTTCTCGGCGCGCGACGGACTGATCGCCATCGGGATCACCGCACTCATCCTGCTCGTGTGCGCGGGCGGGGCGGTGAAAAAGGCGGGCGAGGAGATGTCGCCGGGGATCGGGCGCGACGTCGTGCTCGCGATCGGACGTCCGACCGCGTGGGTCGCTGGCAAGCTGCCGTTTCACACCGCGACCCACACGCTGACGGCATGGCTGTCCCCGGACGCGTCGCTGTCCCATGCGGGCTCGTTCGTCAGCCTCCGGAGCGGTGGGGGCGCGGCGGGCGTCGTCGCGCCGGTCACCCCGGACGCGTTCACGCCGGCCGAACTCGGGGTCCGGGCGCCCGCCCGCCGCAAGCTGCACACGCTGCTCGTCACGGGCGACTCGATGTCCCAGCCGCTCGACCAGGACCTCGCCCGCACGCTCGCGCCGCAGGGCGTGAAGGTGATCCGCGACCCGCACATCGGCACCGGGATCTCGAAGAGCATCCTCGTCGATTGGGGCCGGCTGTCAGTCACGCAGGTGCAACAGGATCACCCGGACGCGGTCGTCGTCTTCATCGGCGCCAACGACGGCTTCTCGATGCCCGGCCCGAACGGCAAGTCCGTCGACTGCTGTGGGCCCGAGTGGACCGCGATCTACGCCACCCGCGTGCGCCGGATGATGAACACCTATCGCCAGAACGGCCTCGCACACGTTTACTGGCTGACACTGCCGACACCGCGGGAGGCGATCCGCCAGCAGATCGCGCTCGTCGTCAACGCCGCGATCAAGGTCGCCGCCGAGCCGTACATCGCCCAGGTGCGCGTTATCGACATCGTCCCGACCTTCACCCCCGGCAACCGATACCGAGACGAGATGACGATCTCCGGGCAGCCGACGATCGTCCGCCAGTCCGACGGCATCCACCTCAACGACGCCGGCTCAGCGCTCGCCGAGAAGCTCGTGCTGGCGGCGATCGATCAGGATTTCGTTCGCTGACGGCCGCGTCCGCCCGGCGCGGCCGTCACGCCCGGGTCTGGGTTCCCGCGGCGCTCAGCGATTCTGCGTGTAGGTCCACTGGACCTGATGCCGATGCGAGCCGTTGCAGGTCACCCGCGCGTCGTACTGGGTGCGCGACTTGTCGAGGGTCTTGCTGTGGCAGCTCCAGCCGCGCTTGTGCCCGTGGGCTTTGGCGAGGCTCCGGCCAGTGCCGCAGCTGACCTTGTAGACCCACAAGGACGTCAGATACGAGTAGCCGTATCCGCGGCCGCTTCCGACACCGCAGGTCCCGGCCGCGTGGGCTCGGGGGGCGTGTGCTGACGTCGTGGCGGCGAAAGCGAGTGCCGTCGCAGCGACGAGCGCGAGCAGCAGCGGACGAAACAATCTGGTCAACGTAAACCCTCCTCGATGCGTGCAATCGCCCCGGCAGGCGGGATCCTATTCGATCCGCAGCCGGTGAGCCTGTCGTACTCAGGCGACGAGCTCGCGTTCCGCGGCAAGCCAGTGCGCGACGCTGTCACCGTCGGCCCCTGCCTCGTAGAGCTGGTAGGCGCGGGCGGCGATCTCCTCCCGTGTCGGAAGGCGGTCGCCCATCAGGCGGTCGCGCCAGACTTCGGCACCACCTGTGCGACGCATCGCGTCCCATAGGGTGCGTTGGCCAAGCGCCACCAGCTGGGCGCGGGAGGGGAATTCGCCGAGCTCGGTGATCGCGGCTCGGAGGTCGGTTTCGATGCGCGCATTGGTCCAGCGGCGCTGTGCGGGATTGATCGATCCGGTCATGGGGGCGAAATGTACGGCCCGGACCGGCGGATTCCTGGTGGCGGTGTGCGGGGGCGCCAGGCGTGGCGCTCAGAGGTGGCGGTCAGATCAGCCCTAGGGTGGCTTAAGGGTCCGGCCCGGCCGGCCGACGATGAACGTGATGAACAATCTGCGCGCGATTGATCCCGGTACCCCTACCATTGCCGTCCGCGAGACGACTTCGCAGACACGGGACGCATGAGACAACTGATCAGGGGCTGTACGGCGCTCGCCGTGAGCGCGCTTCTACTGGCGATGGCCGCCGGCTCGGCCGGCGCCGCCAGTTTCGGCTTCTCGGAGCCGACCGGCGCCTGCACGATCTGGGGGAAGCCGTTCTGCTCACAGTGGACGAGCGGGATCGGCTCACTGGCGAGCGACCCGGCGTTCCGCACGCTCGTCAAGCGCCTGCCGCTGCGCTACGCGCGGCTCAATGCCCCGTACAACCTGCTCGCCGACTACAACCCGTCGACCCGCCGCTGCCAGCCGAGCGCGCCGTACGTCCGCGGCGGCGACGACGGCCACGGCTACCTGGCCCCTGGGGCCGGCTGGCAGGTCCTCCGATCCGAGCTCGCGGTCGCTCGCGCCAACGGGATGACTCCGCTCGTGACGATCATCGACGGCCGGGAACTCGGTTCGCCGAACACCCGGGACCCCAAGTGGCCCGTCCCGATGTACTGGAACGGTCGCGGGTACAGCCGGACCGTCGCGGGGCAGGGATACCGCTGCGGGATCAGCGCCCTGATCAAGGCGATCCGCGACGAGCAGCGGTCAGCGGGCGCGCGCCCGGCAGACTGGGAGACGTTCAACGAGCCGGATGCCCGGCAGTCCTACAACGGCCGCCTGAAGGGTGCCTGCGGCGGCGCGTCGAGCATCTGCCGAGGCCGCTATCGCACGCTCTGCGCCCCGAGCGTCGGGGTCCAGTGCGGCCCCCTCGAGGCCGCCTGGCTCTACGTCGAGCTGACCCGTCAACTGAAGGCCGCCGGAGCCGGCGGGAAGGTCGCCGCGATGGCGGCGACACGGCCCGGTCTCTACACCAACGGGTATCTGCACGAGCTGATCGACGTGCTCCGCGTCCGTCCCGCGGTGCTGTCGTTCCACGACTACATCGACCCCACGTCGAACGGCTCGAGCATCGCCCACAACTTTGCGGTCAGCCTCGAGAAGCGCTGGGGCGGGCGGTTCGAGTTGTGGATCACGGAGTCCGGCGTCTACCTCTCGGAGTGGGCCGATCTGCCGGTGAGCGGGGGCTCCTCACGCGCGCACGGATGTCAGTTCGGCACTAACCACGATCGTCACCTCCAGGGCCTCGGACGGTGCGTCGACGGGAACACCCGCGCCCAGAGCGCCGGCGCCGACGACTTCAAGAACCATCTCGCGCGCGACGGCAGTTACCGCAACGCCCGCATCACGGAGCTGTTCTGGTACGAGTTCCGCGCATTGCCACCGACGACGAGCGGCGGTGTGCAGTGGGACTCCGGTCTGCTCGACGCCACCGGCGCACCGCGATCGAGCTACTGCGTGCTGACCGGCACGACCGGGTGCAAGGGCAACCCGTTCCGGAACAAGTAGCCCCGGGGTCGGGTTCCGCTCATGACCGCGAGAATGGTCCGCCAGAACAGGTCACCACGACGGATCGGCAACCTTTCGCGCTCAGAGCGTCAAAGATTCCCGATCCGCTCGCCGGGGCTCGAGCTGCGGACCATTTTCGCGGTGGCGGACCCCGTTGCCGCCCAGGGCGCGGCGCGGGGAAGGCCTCGGTCAGTCGCGGTCGCTCTTGTGTCGCGCCTCCGTCCACCATCCCGGTGGGCTGATCCTACGCGGAGAGTGGCGATACTGTGGGCACAGATGGGGCATGGCTGACAGCGGAGGAGAGGTCCGGACCCCGACGTTCTGTGCGTTGTGTGTCTCCCGCTGCGGCGCGACCGCGGTGACGGTTGATGGTCGGTTCACGGCGCTAGAGCCCGATCGGGCCCATCCGACGGGGCGGGCGCTGTGCGTGAAGGGCAAGGCAGCGCCGGCGATCGTGGACCATGCCGACCGGCTGCTGCATCCGCTGCGGCGCACCGCACCGAAGGGGGCGGAGGATCCGGGGTGGGAGCGGATCGGCTGGGACGAGGCGCTCGACACGGTCGCCGTGCGACTGCGGGCGCTCGAGGCCGCATCGGGGCCGGAGTCGGTCGTGTTCGGCGCAGCGTCACCGTCGACCTCGGCGCTCAGCGACTCGGTCGACTGGATCACGCGTCTGCGCCGTGCGTTCGGCAGCCCGAACTTCGTCAACTCGATGGAGTTGTGCGGGTGGGGCCGGCATCTCGCGTCGATGTACACGTTCGGTGCGCCCGTGCCGGGTGCGTTCATGCCGGATCTCGAGCGTGCCGGCTGCATCCTGTATTGGGGCTACAACCCGTCCGTCGCGCGGCTCGCGCACGCCACTGCGACAGTCAACGCCCGTCGGCGCGGGGCGAAGCTCGTGGCGATCGATCCGCGCCGCGCCGGGCTCGCGGCGGAGGCTGACCACTGGCTGCAGGTACGCCCGGGGACCGATGCCGCGCTCGCGCTCGCGATCACCCACGTGCTGCTGGACCGGGGGCTGTATGACGTCGAATTCGTCCGGCGCTTCACCAACGCGCCGCTGCTGGTACGCGCTGATACGGGACGGCTGCTGCGCTCCGACGACCTCGCTGCCGGTGCCGAGCCCGGGCGCTACGTCGCGTGGGACACCGTTGTGGACGCGCCCGTCACCTACGCCCCGGCGACCCGCAGCTACGACGCAGACGAGGCACACCTCGCGCTCGACGGCCACTACACGATTGGCGACATTCAGTGTCGCCCCGTTCTGGCCGAGTTCGCCGACCATTGCCGCGAGTGCGCCCCGGAAGTGGCGGCCGCCATAACCGGCGTGTCGGCGGAGGAGATCGAGCGGGTGGCGGAAACCCTGTGGACTTCCCGTCCGGTGGCGTTCTACACGTGGAGCGGGCTTGAGCAACACAGCGGCACGACCCAGACGATCCGCGCGATCAACGTGCTGTACGCACTGCTGGGATGCCTCGACGCGCCTGGCGGCAACGTCCTCTTCACGCCTGTACCGGCCAACCCGATCAACGGACTCGCGCTGCTCGCGCCCGAGCAGCGCGCGAAGGCGATCGGGCTCGACGAGCGGCCACTCGGGCCCGCCCGGTTCGAGTACACCACCGGTTCTGACTTCTACTCGGCTGCCCTCGACGGCCACGCCCGCGCGCTGGTCAACTTCGGCGCCAACCTGATCATGGCTCAGGGCGACAGCGCCCGCGGCCGCGATGCGCTTGCGCGGCTCGACTTCATGGTCCACGCCGACACGTTCCTCAGCCCGACAGCGGAGCTCGCCGACATCGTCCTGCCGGCCGCGACCCCGTTCGAGGTCGAGGGACTGCGGATCGGGTTCGAGGTAAGCCAGGAGGCCCAGGCGCTCGTGCAGTTGCGACGGCCGGTCCACGCGCCGCGAGGCGAGGCGCGCTCGGATCTAGAGATCGTGTTCGCGTTGGCAACGCGGCTCGGTCTCGGGGAACAGTTCTGGGACGGCGACATCGAGGCTGCGTGGCGACACCAGCTCGAGCCGAGCGGGATCACGCTGCAGCAGCTCCGTGCGCAGCCGGCGGGGATCAGCTTGCCTCTCACCACCATCCACCGCAAGCACGCCCGGCTCAACGACGGTATCCCGGCCGGATTCCGCACCCCCTCGGGAAAGGTGGAGCTGCTCTCGGAAACGCTCGCCGAGCACGGATACGCCGCGCTGCCGACGTTCAGCGAGCCGGCGATCAGCCCGCGCTCGCGGCCTGACCTCGCCGGCCGCTACCCGCTCGTGCTCACGTGCGCCAAATCGGTGCGGTTCGCCGAGTCCCAGCATCGGCAGGTCGCCATATTGCGCCGGGCCACGCCCGACCCACAGATCGAGATGCACCCCGATGCCGCCGCGGACCGCGCGATCGCCGCCGGCGATTGGGTACGTATCGCGACCCCCAATGGCGCCGTCCGCGCCCGGGCACGATTCAACTCGAGCCTCGATCCGGAAGTCGTATGTGGCCAGCACGGCTGGTGGCAGGGATGCGCCGAACTTGGCCTGTCGGGGTATCCGCCGTACGGCCCCGACAGCGCCAATCTCAACCTCATCCTGCGGCAGACGCCCGCCGATCCGATCAGCGGCAGTTCGCCGCTCCGCGCGTCGCTGTGCGAGATCGAGCGCATCGAGGCGGCACACGCGCCCGAGGAACTCGTCCGCCGGCCATGATCCGGGTCAGTCGCCGCTCTCGGGGCCGAGCTCCGGAGTGGGGCGGCCTCCCGGGAGCTTCTTCGGCTTGCGGCGCCGCACGGTGGCGCCGGAGAGGATCGTGACGAGCTTGATCCGCACGGTGGGCCCGCCGGGATCGGGACGCTCCTCGCCGACGCTGACGTCGTTTGCGCCGAGGATCGCGACGTCCGAGATCTCGACGTTGAGCCCGCGCGGGATCGTCACCTCCGCGCCGGCAAACAGGCTGAAGACCCTCAGTTCCACGTAGTCGGCCGCGAGCTCGGCCTTCGACAGGTCGATTTCGACGCCGCTGAAGACGTTGATGACCTTGCACTCGGGGGCGATCCGCCAGCGGCCCTTGCGCGAGGCGCCGCTGAAGATCGACAGGATCCGCCCGGTTCCGTCGTCGCCCGCGCGGACGGGCAGGCGGTCCTGATTCGCCGTGAGTGCGGGTGAGCCGGCGGCGAGTGGGTGACTGTCCTCGACCGGGACGATGACGTCGTCCACGAGCCGTTCGAGCTCGGTGCGAGTTGTCGCGGCGAACACGCGCTGGGTGCGCTCGTCGAGTTCCTCGACGCTGATCCGGCCGCTCGCCATCGCGTCGCGCAGCATCTCGGCGGCGCGCTCGCGTTCCGCATCGGATGCGCGCCGCGCCGGGACGGACGGATCGCCATCGGTCATCGCGCTCAGGGTAGAGGCACTCTTGCGGTGACGAAAGCACCTGGCCTCTGGGACCTATGGTCGCTATAGCGACCATGAGGCCCATCGACCTCGTAGGCGCCCCGCCTCAGCAGGTGCTGAGAGCCTCGCCGAGCGCGGTCATCTCGGCGTCGTCGAGCGCGGCCTCGATCCGGCCGAACAGCGTGCGCTCCTCGTGGCGGACGTGGCCGGCCAAGAGCTCGCCGAGTCGCCGCAGCTCTGCCGGGTCAGCGCCCGCACCGGATTCGACGTCAGCGAACCGCCGGCGCAGCTCGACGTGCTCGACAAGGACGCGGACCATGTCCGGGTCGGTGGCGCCGACGTGGCGCGAGAACGCCGGAAGCAGGAGCTCCTCCTCCTCGCGGAAGTGTGCGCGCGCCTCCGTGTACCAGAAACCGATCGCGGCGGCGGCCACGGCGTCGGCGTCCGCATCGGTCGCTCGCCGCAGCCGCAGCGCCAGCTCGAGCGCGACGTGGTGCTCGCGGGAGAGCGCTCGCAGGGCCTCGGCGCGCTTCACTGGTCGCTGAACGCTGGGCGGGTCGTGAACGCGGCGAGAACGAGGCCGAGGGTCACCGGGTTCGAGCGACGCTGTTGTTCGGGCATTGGTGGCGGTCCTCCGAGAGCAGAAGCGGGTCGAGGTGGTCGCGGTGCGATCAGGTCGCAATGCGATATGTGGATGGTCGTCGGCCGGGGCGACGCCGAAAACCGCAAGACCCCCGGGGCTCGAATCCGTGGTTCTCCGTAGTCGTGGCGAGAGGCCGTAGGCTCCGGGGCGAGATGACGACGTCACGTCCACGCCGTTCACGGTCTCAGATCCCGACGGCCGCTGACTACGAGCACCTGCTGGAGTTCCGGACGCGCCTGCGACGCTTCCTGCGCTGGAGCGAAGAGCAGGCACGCAGTCAGGGCTTGACCGCCGCCCAGCACCAGTTGTTGCTGGCGATCAAGGGTCATCCCGATCACGTCGTGGGCCCGTCAATCGGCGACGTCGCCGACTATCTCCTGCTCCAGCATCACAGCGCGGTTGGGCTGATCGACCGCGCCGAGGCGGCCGGCCTCGTGACGCGCAACCCTGATCCGAGCAACCGCAGCACCGTCCGCCTACGGCTCACCGACGATGGCGCGCGGCGCTTGGCGGCGCTGTCGGAACTCCACCTCCAGGAGGTTCCGCAACTGGCGAACGCGATGCGCTCCTTGTTTGCCGAGATCCCGGTGGCCCCCGGCGAGTCCGGCGGGTGAGGGCGGCACCGCGCCCGGTGCGCGGCGCCGCCACCCGGTTGCCTACCTAATTCTGAACCGACCTCCGCCCGCGGTCGTGGCGCGTCTGAGCGTCGCGCTCGAGTGCTTGGCCGCCGCGGGGGACAGGTTCCGGTCAAACGCCATCCTGACGACCGTGTTGGCGAACGCCTGCGACATGTATGTGAGCACCGCTGGGTCGTTGTTGCCCAGGTTGTCGCACCACCGGAACGGGTTATCGACGCAGCCGCCGTCCGTGCTCGGGACGTTCCCCTCGTAGTTGCCGGTGTAGCCGCCGAACAGTGCCACCTCATCCTGGGTCTTGCAGCAGTCCTGTCCGGTGAGCATGCCGCTCGCCGGGACCCCGGCCATGTTGAAGCTGAACGCATCGGTTCCCACCGGTGAGAACAGCTCGTGATTGCGTCCGATCGAGTTGAAGTACCGGATCGACTGATCTCTCGAGATCAGCGACGGTCCGTACACGTTGCTCGGAAATGTCGTCGACACTGTCCGCGTGAAGAAGTCCGGCGCCGCTGGGTCGAGGATCCCGATCACGCCGTTCGGCGTGGCGGTCACGTCGGCGTCGAGGTCGTAGGCGGTGTGGCTCAACTCCGTCGGCGTCAGGTTGTTGACGTAGTACGCAGAGCCGAGCAGCCCGAGCTCTTCGCCCCCGAACCAGATGAAGCGCAGCTTGTGGAGCGGCCTCACCTTGCTCATCATCTGCGCGATGTCGAGGATCGTCGTCGATCCGGATGCGTTGTCGAGCATGCCGGCGCCGAAGATCGCGTCGAGGTGCGCATCGACGACGAGCACGCTGTTCGGATCGCCGCCCCTCGAGTCGGCGATCAGGTTGTAGTCCTCGGCGTTCGGCTTCTCGATCGACTGGATGCGGATGCTGGCGACCGGCGGAGCGCCGCCACCGGCGACCGCCTGATACTGGTTGTAGAGACTCTGGCCAGCGTCGAAGGACGTGAACGCGACCGGGATCGTCGGGATGATCGGGTTTCCGTTCGCGTCAACCAGGCTGCCGTTCGTCACCGCGGTGCGCCCGGGATTACCTTCGTTGAAGATGATCACGCCGGACGCCCCGGCCGCTTGCGCGTTGAGCACCTTGACCCCGAAGTTGCACGTGCCGCGCTGGATGAGCGCGATCCGGCCGGCGACGAAGCCGTTGAAGTCAGCCGGGCTGCAGCCGCTCGCTGAGCTCGGCGCCTGCGTGGGAGGGATGACGATGCCACCCGCCGGCTGCACCTCGGCATTGGCAGTGCCGTTGCTCCGTCCCGGGTTCCATTCCGTGACGAGCGCGTAGTCGTGGTGGGTGGGGGACACCTCGCTGAATGTCGGGGTGCCGACGAACGAGAAGTAGTCGAAGTGATAGGTCTGGACGGTGACCTTGTATCCGGCCCGCTTCATCAGCCGCGCGACGTAGTCGACCGATGCCTTGTAACCGGGCTCGCCAGAGTTCCGTGACGGATGGCCGTCCGCGCCCGGATTCGCATCGGCAATCGCCTGGAAGTTCTTCATGTGCGCCCACAGATCAGCTCTCCGGATGCACGGGATGAGCTTCCCAGGGGTGTCATTGACCCGGTGCTGGCATCCGGCTTCGGAGACCGCACCGGCGCTCGACGGCGCGACCAGGCCGACCGCGCCGCAGACCAGCAACATCGCGAGGGGCCGCAGCCGCCTCGGAGTACCTCGTGGCATAAAACCCTCCCTCCAGGACACTTCATGCAGACTCCCGACCCCGGGGCGGGGCACCCGCGCGGCACGATAAAGCCGGCGCTGCGGGGCGGGCAAACGATCGGTAACGAGCCTGACCTACTGAGTGGAGGCCGTCAGCCGACCGCGGAGATCGAGATCGCGGCATGGAACTCCGCGCGGCCGCGATACCCGTCCGCGGACGAGGTCAGCGTGACGGTCCAGCCGTCGACGCTTTCTCCCCAGTTCGCGCTCGGGCCGAGCGGCCGTCCGGACCCGCGGAGGTCGTCGCGCAGGACGCGTTTGACCTTGTCGCAGGTCACCCTCACGGCCTTGACGTGCCCGAAGCGGTAGATCGTCGTGATCCCCGACCCGTCGGCACGGCGGATCGTGAACGCGGGACAGCCACGCGAGGCCATCTCCCTGACGCGAGCCGCGTCCGCCGCCGCCGTCGTCACTGCGCACGCCGAAATCATCGGTGCAGCGAGCAGCACCGTTCGCATCGTTCTACTACGCCAACCCATCACTGCGCCCCTTCCGTCGGCGTCGCCCAACGGGCAGCATACCGCGGCATCGCGCGGCAGGGCCGGCCGGTCTCTCAGTAGTTCGTGTGCATCGCTGCTGTCACCCGTGCAAGCGTCTCTTGTGCGAGGCCCCGGGCCCTGGCGCTGCCCTCGCGCAGGACCGCTCGGAGATGGCCGCGATCGCGCATCAGCTCGGCGCGGCGGTCTCGGATCGGCCGCAGCCGCTCGTTGACGGCATCAGTCGCGCGGCGCTTCAGCTCGGCGGCGCCACGGCTGCCGATCTCCTCGGCGACGTACCGTGGGTCGCGCTCCTCACACAGGGCGGTGAGCAGGACGAGGTTCGCGACCTCGGGGCGGTGCTCCGGTTGTACGTGATGTCCGGATCGGAGTCCGTCTTTGCGTGACGGATGAGACGTGCGGTCTCGTCGGTGCTCGCGGCGAGTGCGATCGCGTTGTTCCGGCTCTTGCTCATCTTGCGCCCGTCGGTCCCGAGCACGACGGGGGCATCGCTGAGCATCGCTTCCGGCTCGGGAAACACCGGGCGGTCGGGCGCGTATCGCCGGTTGAACCGTCGCGCGATGACGCGGGTCTGCTCGACGTGCGGCACCTGGTCGGCTCCGACAGGCACGATCGTCGCCTGGCACAACAGGATGTCGGCGGCCTGGTGAACCGGGTACGTGAGCATCAGCCCGTTGAGCGCGTTCATCCCGGATGCGGCCGCCTCGTCCTTGACGGTCGGATTACGCAGCAGCTCGGGCAGCGTCACGAGGCTGAGGAACGGCAGCAGCAACTGGTTGAGCTCGGGCACGAGGGAGTGCGCGAAGATCGTCGCGCGCGTCGGGTCGATCCCGACGGCCAGGCAGTCGGCGACGAGCTCCTCGACATCCTCCGGGAGCGACACCGGGCTGTCGCGGTCGGTGATCGTCTGGTAGTCGGCGACGATCACGAGCAGATCCACTCCCTCTTCCTGGAGACGGACCCGGTTCAGCAACGTTGCGAAGAGATGCCCGAGGTGAAGCTGGCCGGTCGGGCGATCGCCGGTCAGGACCCGCGGTGCGAACACTCGTGAGCTGGCATCAACAGGTGAAGCGAGATCAAGCATGGACGGCCTTTCGTGAAACGGCCCTCCCGAGCACTCATCGTCTGCGTAGCAGCGGACCGCCCGAGAGCGGCCCGAGAACAGATCAGCGCGGCCGCTTGAGACGCGACCGGCACCAGCACAGACAACGCGTGCCAAACGACATGCGTCTCAGGATACGGCGATCCGCCGTCGGTTCAAGTCGCCGTGGCACGCATCCGACCGCCCGCTGTGAGGCCGGCGGTCGGATGTCACGCCAGCTGCCTACGACTCAGTGCTTCTTGCAGGCCGACGTCGACGTGAGCGTCGTGTGCGTCCCGTCAACGTAGGTAAAGTGCGGTGAACTTCCAGCCGCCCGCCGGGCAGGACGTGGGGGTCCGGATGTACGGCCGTTTGGCCGTGCCCGCCTTCTTGATGTTGAGAGTGAGCTTGGACAGCACGAGCGTCTGACCCTGGAACGTCATCGACGGAATCTTCAGCGTCAGCTTCTGGCCCTTGAGGCTCGGGGTGAGGATGACCGCCGTGCCGACCGGGTTGGCGACGACGGGGGCATCGTGAGGCCCCCCAGCCTCCCCAGAGCATTACCCCGTGTCCCGGGACCGTAGTTGGCCGTCCACTCTCGTGGGCTCTCGAGCGCGACCGAGTGAGCGGCAGATTGGCGGCAGACCGCGGCCCCGTCAGAAGCTCCTCGCTCCACTGGTCACTACGGACGAGGAACGCTTTGACACCGCGCTCGACCTACGCGGCGCTTCTGACATGGGTCGTGATCTCGTTGCTCCTTCGTGTGCGTTTGTTGCGCCCGCGCTGAGCAACCGGGCCCAGCCACGTACGAAGTGATGATCCGCGCCCGCGCAGGCGATCGCATCGGGACTAGTCCCCATGCCGCGGTTCGAAACTACCCAGCGGGGGAGGCGCTCTCCGTGAACGCTGGATCGTCGCTCTCGCGAGCATGATCGAGCATGCCGGGGTAGGCGGCGGCGAACGTCGAGAGGATCAGCTCGAGCGGCAGATCGGTGTAGACGCCGCGATCGCGTATGTACTCCATGTGGCGCCGGCCATCTCCGCTGAACGCATGCAGCAGGGCGTCCTCCGTGCCGTCGAACTCGAGCGGTGCGACGCCGAAGCGGGCGCACAGGGACGTGTTGAAGGCGGGGGTCGCCTTCCGCCACGCGCCGCTGACATATAGCTCCGAGTAGCCGTGGAAGACGAACACGTCCGTCCCCATCACCTCCGCGAGGCGCCGCGACTGTAGGTGGTTGCGGACGTCGGCGAAACCAAGCCGTGCGGGGATCCCCACCGCGCGAGCGGCGGCGGTCAGCACCACCGCCTTCGGCACGCAGTAGGCGACGCCACGCTCGATCACGGCGCTCGCGCGGTAGGCCTGCGGCTCGGGACTAGCGGTGTACGGGTCGTACCGGATCGCGTCGCGGACCGCCGTGAACAGGCGACGGACCCGCTCGGGATCGTCGTCGCAGTCGCCGATCGCGTCGGCGGCGAACTCACGCACGACCGGATGGTCACTGTCGAGGAACCACGTTGGAGCGAGATGCTCCTCGCCCGGGACCAGCGTCGCATCCGCCTGTGGCTGCATCGCCCCAGCCTATCGACGGCGCTCGCGGGCTCGTCGCTCAGATGAGCTTCTGCTGGCGGGCGGCGAAGGCCAGCTCGTCGCGATGCTCTGGCGCCGCGACCGCAATGAGCGCGCTTGCCCGCTCCGACAGCGAACGGTCCGCAAGCTCGGCAACCCCGTGCTCGGTGACGACCTTGTCGATGAAATGGACGCCGGTCGTCACCGCACTGAAGGGTGCGAGCGTCGGCTTGATCCGCGAGCTGCCGTCCTTCAACGTTGACGGGAGCACCATGAACCCCTGGCCGTCCTGTGCCATGTGCACGCCGCGCATGAAGTCGAGCTGCCCACCGGACCCCGAGTACCAGCGGCCGCCGACCGTCGCCGACGCCGCCTGCCCGTACAGGTCCACCTCGGTCGTGGCGCAGATCGAGGTCATCTTCGGCTGTGCTCCGATCCGCGCAGGCGCGTTGACCTCGTCGACCGGCGCGAGATACACGGACTGGTTGCCATCCATAAACGCATACAGGCGCTCGGACCCGAGCGCGAACGTCGCGACCGCCGGCCTAGTCGGCGAGACGCTCGTCGCGTCAGCCTCAATCAGATCGACCATCCCATCGCAGAACAGCTCGGAGTGAACCCGCAGCATCCGCCGATCAACCAACTTCGCGCAGACTCGATCCGGGATCGCACCGACCCCGATCTGCAGCGTCGAGCCATTCGGGATCCGCTCGGCGACGAGGTCGGCGATCCGCTCCTCCACGGGGGTCGCCTGCCGTCCAGTGTGTGCGTGGAGGGGCCGCTCGGATCGACAGACAGCGATGAGGTTCTCCTCGGGCACCCGGCAGGACGGGAGATACGGCATCTGCGAGTTGACCTCGAGGATCGCGGGCATCCCGTCCCGGATGAGGGCCGCGGTGTAGTCCGCGTTCGTGCCGTAGTACAGGCGGCCGTCGTGCTCGGCCACCGCGCACATCACGATTGGTCGCTTGACCCGGCGGGCGATGATCTGCGGCACCTCGGAGAAGTTGGAGGGCACGAAGTCGACGCCGGCGCCGACGTGCGGGCGGTCCGGGCCGGAGAGGAAGTAGCTGGTGTGGTTGATCCGCCCGGTGAGCTCTGCGGTCATCGAACGACGAGTTGAGAGCGGGTGCATCTGATGGACGGTGATGCTGTGGCGCAGCTCGCATGCGGCGGCGTCCTCGACCGCATCCATCAGCGCGACCGGCTCGCCGTTCGCCATCCCGCAGACGAGATCGGTGCCGGAATCGATCAGCTCGATCACCTCGGCGTGGTGTTTCAGTGCGCGGACGCTGCTCGCAGGGGCTTCGGTGACGCTCATCGGTGCTCTTAACCTAAGACGATCGGACGTGCGGACCGGCCCTTGACCCGGAAGAGCTCAGACCGTGCGGGTCGGGTACAGCTTGACATGCCGACCGACCGAGCCCGGCCGTGAGACGGACAGTGGGGCTCGAGGATCGGCAGGCTCACAGCTGCGAGAGTGCGCTTGCGAGCCGAGCGATGTCGTCCTCGTGATTGTAGAAGTGGATCGCGAGACGCAAATGGCCATCGCGGGCCGCGCAGATGATGTCGCGTCGCTTCAACTCCTCGACGACGTGGGCGGGATCGGCGTCGCCGAGCGGCACGGACACGATGGTGCTGCGATTGGCCTCGGGAAGATCGACCGGCGCCCAACCGACCTCAGACAGCGATGCCCTGAGGATTTCGACCAACTCGCGGTTACGGCCATAGATGGCCCCAGCACCAAAGTGATCGAAGACGGAGAGCGCCGCCTCGTTTCCGATTGCCGCAAGCCAGCTGATCGAGTTGTCGAAACGCGACGCCGTCGAGGACCGCTCCATGCTCGGCCCGAAGAAGCTCTCCAATGGGACGCGCCCAGCCTTCCAGCCGGCGTTGATTGGCACAAGCCGATCCTGGATCTCGCGGGACAGATAGCAGTACCCGAGACCGCGCCCGGCGTTCAGCAGAAACTTATGATCGGAGGCCACGAGCACATCGACGCTGTTGAGATCGGGCGATACCGGCAACGCGCCGACCAGTTGTGAACCGTCGACGAACACGATCGCCCCTACCGCTCGGGCGATCGCGCTGATCGTCGCGATGTCGGAACGATGTCCGGTCGCCGTCTGCACTCCGCTGAAAGCGACGAGCAGGGTTCCTTGATCGACGTGTTGGGCGACATCGCCGGGCTCGAGCCCTCCGTTTCGGAACGGAACCTGCCGAACCTCGTATCCCTTGCTCGCAAGCAGCCGCCATGGGTAGTGGTTCGAGCTGTACTCGCGGCGGCCGATGACGATGTTGTGGCCTCGGGTCGCCGGCCCGAATTGTGAGGCCACCAGCCCGGCCACCGCCGACACCGAGGGGATCAACGCGACATCAGAGCGCTCGGCGCCGATCAGGTTGGCCACCGCAGTCCTCGCGCTCTCGCCCGCGGCCTCGCCTCTGGCGTAATCCAAACCGCTCCGGACCCACTCGTCGATGTACCGGTGATACGCGGCGTGCAGCGTTCGGCTCGCTAACCCGACCGCGGCCGGATTGAAGTACGCCATCGTGTCTGTCATCGGGAACAGACCGCGAGCCGCACGGACGTCAATGACCCGATCCGCTTCGGGCCGCGACGCGGCAGGTCCACCGATGCAGCCGATACCCTGCCAGCGGACGACAAACTCGTTGAGGTGATCGATGTCTCGGGGGTGCCGAATGACGGGACTGACGACGTTTGTGTTGGGCGTCCGCAGCCGGACGGCGGGTGCGCGATGGTGGCTCGCTTCCCGTCGGGGTGTCGGACTCGCCGTCGCCATCCTGGTCGCGGCGTACGCGGGCGCTGCTCCAATGGAAGCGTCGGCAAAGGGGCAGCTCGACTATCACGGTGGCCCCGTCCTCACGCACTCCACCAAGACTTACGTCATCTATTGGCAGGGGCCTGGCGGGACGCTCCCCAACAACTATCTACCAGACCTCGCGCAGTTCATCCAGGATTGGAGCGGAAGTGGTTCCCACCGCGTCCTGACCCAGTACTACCAGGATGCCAGGAGGCGGGAGCACGTGGCCAACACCCTCGGCGTAGGGGGCGTGTTGACAGCCACCGACAGCTTCCCGAAGACGGTCCTGACCGATGACCAAATCCAGCACGAAGTCCGTCAATTCGTGATCGCCCGTCGCCTGCCAGAGGGCTACCGTGTGAACTACGCGATCGCGCTTCCACAGCAGGAGCAGACCGAGACTCGCTGCGCGTGGCATGACTGGGCACCGGACCGGCAGACCGGGGGTAAGATCTTCTACGCGGTCATTCCGTACTACAGCCACAGCAGCGACTGCCCCATGCCGGGCGGGCCATACCCACACGGTGAGGACATCGACAACGCGATCGATCTGCTATCGCACGAGTTGTCCGAGATCGCGACTAATCCGTGGCACAGCCACGCAGACGGTCACACTTCTCGCAGTTGGTACACGAGCGCCAAGAAGCTGAGCGACCAGCAGGAGATAGGAGACCTCTGCCGAACGCACGGACACGGCGTCTATGGCCCTCGCGACCCGCGAACGGGCGCCGACGTGCTTCTGAACGGACACCCGTACCTGATCCAGGGAGAGTGGAGCAACGCTGAGAATCGGTGCTCGCTCGGGCCAACTGCCGCGTTACTGCAAACCTACATCTCAGATCTCGCTCAGTTCAGCAACCCGCAATACGGCGCAACGGTCAGGCCTAGGAACATCAAGTTCTATACGGGCGCGTACCTGGAACGCTTGCGCTGGCGAAGCTGGGGGTACCCGGTCGCCCATGCGACGGGCGCAGTGAACATCGTCGATAAGTCGCACACTCCCTACACCGCCCACTATTACCCCGTTACGGTGCGGGCGACGGCGCGTCGGCGCTGCGGCAGCCTGCTGTTCTATACGCGGCTACATGTGCATTTCACGCACCGCAAACCGCACGAGCTTGCACGCAACTCGACCTTCGTAATGGACTGCTCCATCTAGCCGCGTACGCTCAACGACGTCAAGCGAGGAGAGCGGCGTCGAGTACGTCCGCGACTTCCGCCACCTCCGCGAGGAGGAGATCAAGTCGCTGTCGCTGGCGGGTCCGTGTGGAGGAGACCGCACGCACGGTTCGATGCGTTCGGAGCCATCGCGCATCCCAATGCCGGCGATCGCTTCCGCCGTAGTCCAGCGTTCCGAGTCGGCCATTGCATCGGCCACGATGGGATGACCGGAGCGCGCATGTCGCGGCGGTCCGCGTCGACCGCGACCGCGCTTTCTCTTGCAGAAGCGCGGCGGGTCGGCCACGGCGTAGGGGCGATAATCGGGGGGTGACTGGCGCATACTCTGCTCTTCGCGAGGCCGGCTTCGTCTGGATCCGGTCGGCATTCGATAACGCCTGCTGCGGCGTTGGTTGAGTTGCGCCGGGCGAGTTCCATCAGCGGGTCTACGGGCATCGATCCCTCTCCCCGGCGGCCAGCGCGCGCTTCGCGACGACTTCCTTGCCTTGTTCGAGGAGCTTCAATCCGGCTGCGGCGATAGGTGCAAGCGCGATCGGTCGGTCGAACGAGCCTGGGGCGACCCGACGCTGCACCCCAGCGTGGCGAATACTTGGTCTCGGATTAGGCGCCGGCCAGAGACCCGCTCTCGAGCTGGAGCCGCACTTCCCGGGGCGGCCGTGGCGGTCTTGCGCCACCCGCGGTGTGGGACACTTCGGGGGTGGCAGTCGATGTCGTGACTGAGGTCGAGATCGCGCGACCGCGCGAGGAGGTTGCCGCGTTTGCCGCCGATCCGAGCAATGCGGCGGCCTGGTACAAGAACATCAAAGCGGTGGAGTGGGAGACCCCGCCCCCAATGGCCGTTGGTTCCAAGCTGCGGTTCCGAGCCCAATTCCTTGGCCGGGCGTTGGAGTACGTATACGAGGTCCGCGAGCTCGATCCCGGCCGCCGCTTCGTGATGGCAACTGCTCAGGGGCCCTTTCCGATGGAGACGACATACGAGTGGGACGATGCGGCACCGCGGAGGACGAGGATGACTCTGCGCAACCGCGGCGAACCGTCAGGCTTCGCCGCGGCCACCGCGCCGGTTATGACGCTCGCGATGCGCCGAGCCACCGAAGCGGATCTGCGCCGATTGAAGGCCTTGCTCGAAGGTTGAGCCCGTTGGGGGTTTCGTCGCTCTGGGAGCGGCCGTCGCTAGAGACTCCTGCACGCTAACTGCTTTCACAGCTCGGAGAACTCATGTCGACCGTCGGCGCGGGTGCTGCAATGTGCGGACAGCGGGCGTCGCGCCGGCGAACGCTTTGATCTCCGGAGCACCGCGAAGCCGGTCATGGCGCAGCTCGGCTGCTGCAACCTGGTGGCGCCGAGTGGTAGCGCCGACCGGATCTCCGCCTGTCCTCGTCGTTCGGCCAACGAAAACCCCTGCGATTTAGAGGGCTTTGAGAGCGGCTGAAGGGACTCGAACCCTCTGTCAACGATCATCGGAATTCCCCAGTTGTGATTATCGGAATTCCCCAGGTCGAGTGAGCGCTCGCGGTGTAGTCGCCGGCGCGGCGGGTGTGGGCGCTCTCAGCGGTAGGAGAGCGCGAGGATCGGCGGGTCGCCGAGCTCGATGCGGCGCCAGTTGACGAACGCGGCGGAGTCGATGAGCGTTTCGTAGATTTCGGGGCAGCGGGCACGGAACTCGCGGCACTCGAGGAGCTGGAGCGTGAGCACTTCGCCGGGCTGGACGGGGTAGGCAGTCATGCCGTCGTCCTCGTAGGTCAGGCAGTCGATCCAGGCGTTCATGTTGCGGCCGTAGAAGTCGGGGAACCCGAGCGCGTGCGCGAATGTATCGTGGAAGCTGTCCCAGTCGGCGATGTGGGACATCGGGACCTCGACGATCGGCACGCCGCGGACGTTATCTGTCCGGCTTGCTGTTGGTCCCGAGGCCGGCTCGGAGCTGCTGCAGCTTGGCGCGGTGGCCGCGCATGCGGTAGCTATCGCCGTCGATCTGAAGCACGCTCGCGTGATGCAGCAGTCGGTCGAGGATCGCGACCGCGACGGTCGTGTCCTCGAAGATCGTGCCCCACTCCGCGATCCCTCGGTTGGTCGTCAGGATCACTGTGCCGTGGAGGTAGCGGCGCGAGATCACCTGGAAGAGGTGGCTGCCGGCTTCGCCGACCATCGGCAGATAGCCGAGTTCGTCAACGATGAGGACCTGTGGTCCGGCCCAGAACCGCATTGTGTTCTCCCAGCGTCCCTGGTCGGCGGCGCGGCTGGTGCGGGCGACGAGGTCAGCGGCGGTCGTGTAGTGCACGCGGTAGCCGGCCTCGACTGCTTTGAGCCCGAGCGCGATCGCGAGCATTGTCTTGCCAACGCCCGGCGGGCCGATCAGCAAGAGATTGGCCTTCTCCTCGACGAACCGCAGCGTCGCGAGCTCGTTGACGATGGCACGGTCGATGCCGGGCTGGGCGGTGAAGTCGAACTCCTCCAGCGTCTTGGTCGACGGGAACCCGGCGAACCGCATCCGCCCGGCGAGCCGTCGTTGCTCGGTCGCGTCGACCTCGACCCCGAGCAGGTCGTGCAGGAACTGCGTGTAGCCCGGCTTGTCCTTCTCCGCCTGTTCGAGCGCGGCGGGGAGGTGCTCGGCGAGCGCGGCGAGCTTGAGGTAGGCCAGGTGGGCGCGGAGGTCTTGGTAGCTGGCGTGCTTGTTCATCGCTGGCCTGCGACTTTCGCGATCCGGGCGTACTGATCGAGATCGACGAGCACCCCGCCGGGGTTCTGACCGCGCAGGCGGGCGGCTTCGGCGAGCGCGCGTTCGCCGGGCGGCCGGTTCGGTTTGCGCGGGCACGCCTTCTTCGTGGTGAACGCGTCGAGGACGGCGCGTTCGAGCAGCTTCGCGTGCTCGGGTGAGCGCACGATCTGCCCGGCGCCGTTCGGGGCGCGGCGGTGGCGGGCGATCCGCCGACCAACTTGGGAGTAGATCTCCAGATGCATCTCGCCCAGCCGGGCGCGGACGGTGACGGTCTGCGCGGCATAGCTGGGCGGAACGCTGTAGCGGTTTGACTCAAACGCGACCAGCGCGTCATCGGCGACGACCCGCTCCGCCTGATGCTCAGCCGGGAACGCCAGCTCCGGCAGACCCAGCAGCGGCTCCGTGGCGGCGAGCTGACCGACCGTGCTGGCAGCGCGCCGGCGGCGGTCCGAGACCGCGACGCACCAGCGGTCCAGGTCGGCCTGCGCCTCCGCCGGCGTCGACACCGGCGCCGCTCGCCACCACGACTGCGTCACATAGTCGATCGCCTTCTCGACCACGCCCTTGCGCTGCGGCCGGTTCGCCGGGCACACCGCGACGGTGACGCCGTAGTGCTTCGCCGCGGCCGCGGCCTCCGGGCGCAGCCGGTCCGTGCCCGGGTAGACGACGGTCGCCATCCGGTCGGTCCGCCACGACTTCGCGGTACCGCCGAGCCGGCGCAGGACACCATCGAGCGCCTCGATCAGATGCGCGAACGTCATCCCATCCGCGAACACACCGCGCACCCGGCCGGAGTGCGACAACGCGCCGACCAGCACATACGCCTTCTCGCCCCACGGCGTCTCTGAGAGCTCGAGCCAGTCCAGCTGCAGCTCCTCGCCCGGCACATGGTCAAGCCCGACAGTGACCTTCACGCCGCCGGCCTGGCAGCAGTCACACACCGGCCGCAGCCCGAGCTCCCGGATCTCACGCACCAGCGTCGGGTAGGAGCGATCGAACCCGAGCGGCACCAGCTCGCCGAACAGCACGCTGGCGCGCACATGCGGGTCATCGACGAACCGCGCCTCCAGATAGGCGCGATAGGCCTCAAGACAGCTCGGCTGCCGCTCCCTCGCGGGCCCGTTACCGGCCAAGTACTTCGCGACCGTCTTGCGATCCCGGCCCGTATGCCGCGCGATCGCCGACTTCGACCAACCCCTACGCGCGAGCGCGTGTATCTCCACGTCGTCCTCCTGGGTCAACATCCCCCACGGTCCTCCTCACATCGTCAATGGCCTCAAGAACCGCTGACAGTGAGGGGGACCCCCGACAGAACCGCGCACGCGCGCGGGGATCGACTACGGCTCGGCCCTACGGGCCTCACCTCCGTCGAACCCCGCGCGCGTAGATCTCTACGCGCTACCGCCCTGGGGAATTCTCGTGATCAACCCTGGGGAGAAAACCGTGATCGCGGGCACCTCGACCTTCTGCATGGCGAGCGGTACCGCATCGGGCGTCAGACGGCGCAAAAGCCCTGCAAATCGCGCACCGGTGCGGCCGAATCGCCCGGAGCGAAATTCTGCTGATTTGCGGACGTTTCCGCTGGGTTTAACGCCGCGGGGCGGCTCACGGGGTTAATCAAAATCACGGCCAGTAGGGTCGCCAGCGGCCTCATCGAGAGGGCGTCCTGGGTCGGTGGGAACATCGCCGGATGGTCGATCGTCACCAACCGGGATGAGGTAGGGTACGGGTTGAACTACGCGCGCCGCCAGCAGTACCGCCGGCTGTCACGGGCCGCTATGGCAGCGATGGCGAGCGGCGCGAGCGTGCTGCTGGCGCTGGCGGGCGCGGGCGCGGGGGCGGTATCCGCAGCGGGCGCCGTTCTCGTCCTCGCGGTCGCGCTTGGGCTCTACGCTCGCCATTGGCTGTCGCTCGCCGAGCGCAGCCGGGTGGGTGCCCGCTCGGAGGACGAGGTCCGGCGCGTGCTGGCGCCGCTTGAGGCGGAGGGGTGGAGGCTGCGGCACTCGCTCCCGTGGCGCGGGCGCGGGGACATCGACTCACTGGCGCTTGCGCCGACCGGCGCCGCGTATGTGGTGGAGACAAAGACGCGGACGTATGACGATCGGCATCTCGCTCGGGTGCGCGAACAGGCAGTGTGGCTGTCACGCCGGCGTCGCGGTGGTGTCGGCGCGGCGCCTTGCCGGTCGTCTGTCTGGTTTGCGCCCACGGCGTCGAGCGGGTGAGCAGAACGTCCTGGTGGTCTCGATCGACCGGCTGCTCCCGGTTCTAAGTAGCTCCGCCGGCCGGCCCGCCCCCGACGAGCTTGGCAGGGGGGCGGCCTCTGCGATCGCCGCGAGCTTTTCGGTGAGCGGGTTGCATAGGCAGCCTCGCTCCAGGAACGGACCGGGCCGAGTTCCCTGCCTGCCGCGCAAACGAGGTGAGGCGACGACGCCGTCGTGATGCCCGCGGGCGCATGAATGCGGGTTTCCGCTAGTGATCGGGCGCGCCTGGGTGCGACTACGGCTTCCCGGAGACGTTGCGGCCCGATGGGCCTGCTCGCCGGTTACGTTCCGGGTGTCGACTCCTCCGATCGCAGCGCTGGCCGAACCAGCTCCGCCATCGCCGCGTTGAACTTGTCTGGCTCGTCAACAAACATCTCGTGGCTGGAGTGCTCGAACCAGACGAGTCTCTTCGAGGGCGCGGTCAGTGCTTCGATGTAAGCCACACTGGTCTCGGGTGGAATCCAGTGATCGTTGCGCCCGAGGAAGAAGAACACGGGCATCTGCAACGCCGGCACCTGCTCGATCAGGTTCAGGCCCGAGATGTCCGCCCACATCGCATCCATCGTCCACCGGAAGCCACGCAGAGTGCTGCGCAGCTCGAAGATCGATGACTCCTGCCCACCGAGCACGGCTCGTGCCACCTTCCAGAGCGCCCGAGGGCGCATTTGGCCTTCGAAGCGCGACACCAATGTGCGCTCCGTGAACACGGCCGCGGCGGGGTACGGCGGCGGGCCGATCGCCCGCAGTTTCTGCACCGCCTTGCGGTTGCCGATGCGTTGTGCTTCGGCGAGCGCCCACTCGTACGAGCCCGCCTCGGCCGCCGCCCAGTCGCCGATCTGCGCGCAGCCCACGTATGCCTCGACCTTCTCGGGGAACCGCGCGGCGTACAGCACCCCGAGCGCGGAACCCCAGGAGTGCCCGAAGATCGCCACCTTGGTCTTGTCGAGCCGCTGGCAGACGCCGTCGACGAGCTCGTCAAGATCGGAGATGAACTGCTCGACCGTCATCGACGATCGAGCGATACTGCGGTCAAACGACTTCCCGGCGCCGCGCTGATCCCAATAGACGGCGGTGAAGCTCGTCTCGAGCGGCGCGTTGAAGTACCGCAAGAACCCCGTCTCGCTCCAGCCCGGCCCGCCGTGCAGCAGGATCAACGCTGGGTTGGCGACGCTCTCGCCACGAATCATCACCCATTGATCGAGCCCCCCGAGTCGGCGATACGCCACCTCGGCGATGCTGCCGGGAACGACCTCGCCGTGCGGCCCACGAAACGGCGGCGTCTTCCCCAGGCGCCTCACGCACTCGCTCCTGTCTCGCTCGCCTCCTGAGATTTCAGGTGGGCGTCGAAGAACGAGACGATCCGGCGGCGTGCGTCCACGGCTGAGGGCTCGTCGTAGGCGATTCCGACGACCTTCAGCACCCGGAACAGGGTGTTGTGGTGGTCGTTGAGGAACGAGTGGCCGGCGTCGGGGTACTCCTTGACGTCGTGCTCGACGCGATTCGCGCTCAGCGCTCGCTCGAGGGGGCTGCCGCGCCGCGCTGGGTTCGGTCCCGCACGCCGTAGCTGCCGACGATCGGACAAGCTGACGCCAACAGGCTCTCCGCGTCCTTCGGGGGCGCGCCGCCGTAGTTGACGCTTGACGCGTGAAAGCCGTGGCCGGGGGCGAGCAGCAGCGCGAACCCGCCGCCCATGCAGAACCCGATCACGCCGATCTTGCCGGTGCATTCCTTGCGGTCGGCCAGCCAGGAGCGGACGGCCTCGAGGTCGTCGAATGACCTTCCCCGCCGCGCTCGCAGATCACCGATGGGGGCCACCAGACAGCGGATCGTCCCGCCCCAATGAAATAGGTCGGGCGCGACCGCCAGATACCCCTCGCTGGCCAGCCAGTCCGCCTGGCGCTTGAGATCGTCACTCATTCCCGCCGCGTCGTGTATCACGACGACGCCCGGCCACGGCCCGCCGCCGCTCGGCGTGGTGAGATACGCGGGCAGCTCGCCCCGCGAGGTGGCGATCCTCACCTCAGCCATCGCGTCCCGTCCCGGATCCAGGCGTTAGCTCGCGCAGCGACTCAGCGATCTTCTGTGACCAGGCCTCGATCGCGCCCCAGTCGCGCCGCTCGCGCAGCTCGGGCGGAATGTTCTTGGCCATCCGCTTGCGGAGAAAGCCGGCGTCGTCGGAGATCTGACCCCCGAACACCACGTGCTCCTTAGCCTTGATTTCTGGCGCCAACTGCTCGACCCGCTTGGGCTTGGTCCACCGATCACGCTGCTCATCGGGGTCGTCCTTGTCCTCGCCGACCGGGCCGCTTGAGAACAGCCACACCTCGCGCTCCCCGAGCTCTGACCGTCGGCGAAGCAGCAACCGCACCGCGTCGCGGCGCCAGCGCGCCATGTACACCGCGCTGCCCACCACCACCGCCCGGTAGGGCTCGAGCGAGCGAACCTCGTGCGCCCGCTTGACGTCCACCTCCAGCCCCGCCACTCGCAGCGTCGTGCCGATCGCCTGCGCGATCTCCGCCGTCGATCCGTACTTGCTGCCGTACCCAACGAGGACGCGCTCGCTCACGATCGATCGACCTCCGCCTCAACTAGCCGGTTGAGGTTGCCCCAAATGCGCTGCTCCTGCCGGCGACCGATCACGCCGACGAGAGGCGCCATCAGCCTAAGCGCACCGCGCGGCCGCACCTCCCACGACCAGCACATCCGGGTGCCACCGGGAACCGACTCGAACGTCAACGCGCCCTCAGTCTCCATCATCGACGAGCGCGTCACCGAAGCAAGCCGTGATGGCCGCTCGTAGCCGGTGAACTCGACGATCATCGGTACGGTCCGACCGATCGTCTCAAGCTCCGTTCGAAACCGAGTCCCCGAACCGATCGGCCCCTCTGAGCTCTGCTCGGCGGAACGCATCCGCGGGTTGTAGCGCGGTTCATTTCGCTCATCGGCGACGAAGTCGAACACGTCCTCCACCGGCCGCTCAATGACGATCTCGCCCTCCACCCGCGCCATGTCAACCACATTGTCCCCCCAGCCCGCCCCGCGACCCGGCCGACCCGCGTGTGAAAGCTCGTCGGGAGCAGGCCTCGAGGACCGGCCGTGGCGGGGGGTGTTTCGTGCCTTACACGACGATGACGATCTTTCCGTGGGGGTGTCCCTCCCCCTGGTAGCCGAGGGCGTCGGGGACATCACTCAACGAGTAGTGCCTGTCGATGACGGGTGCGACCTTTCCGGTCTCGACGAGCTCCTTGAGAACCGCGAGGTCCTCTTTGGTGTGCCGTGCCACGAACACCCGCATCCGCTGGCCCACGAACGGCGACAGCACGAGCGCCTGGAATTGACGGCCGAGTCCGAACCAAAGCCCCATGTCCTTCACGCCAACTAGGACGTAGGTACCTCGGGGAGTCAGCACCCGTCTGCAGTCCGATAGCGAGCGATTCCCGACCAGATCGAGCATCACGTCGTAGCGGCTCGCGCTTTGGGTGAAGGCCTCGTTGGTGTAATCGATGACCTGATCCGCGCCAAGCGATCGGACGAGGTCGATGTTCGCGGTGCTGCAGACCCCGGTCACGTTCGCCCCGAACGACTTTGCGATCTGAACCGCGAACGTGCCGACGCCGCCCGACGCGCCGTTGATCAGCACGCTCTGCCCCGGCTGTACTCTGCCTTGATCGCGAACGGCGGCCAACGCCGTGAACGCGGAATCGCCGACCGCGGCGGCTTGCTCGAACCTGAGGTTGCTCGGCTTGGGCAAGAGGTTGCTACCAGCAGTGCACACGTATTCGGCGAACGCGCCCTTGCACCAGCCGAACACCTCATCGCCAGGACGAAGTTGCCTAACGTTTCCGCCGACCGCCTCAACCTGCCCGGCGATGTCGAGTCCCGGCGTCTTGCGCCTCGGCCCCCTCAGCCCGAACACCAAGCGCATGACGTATGGCACGCCCCTCAGCAGATGCCAGTCGCCGATATTGACCGCCGCTGCGCGCACGCGGACCAACACATCATCGTCCTTGACGCCCGGCTTGGCGATCTCCTCGAGCCGCGCAACGTCGGGTGAGCCGTACCGCGACTGAACGATCCCCTTCATCATGTCCTCCCGAGCCATCGCCGGACTCGCTGTCCCTCGTGGGTTCAGCCAGACCCTACCGCGCAGAGCTCGCGGCGCACTCGATCGTGCTCGGGCTTGCCGCTCACCTCGAACCCGATCACGCCACGCACCCGGCGCCTCGCGAAGCAAGATCGCCGAACGGCTGGCCCGCCGGCGGCTGTTCTCGACACGCAGATCGTGAGCCGGTTCGGGACACGCACCGAGAACCCGTCGCGCCATCCCGTGGGATGATCTTCGAGGGGGTCACGCTCGTCGTCGCCGGGCGTGCTGACCGCGGCGGTCTCGCTCCTCGGAGGCGACGGCTCGACCACCGTGACCGTCGCTTACGCTGATCCTCAGGACGGTGAGCTCGCTGCTCGCTGCTCACTGCTCGTTGCTCCCCGCAGCACGTTCATCGCCTACCGGCTCTGCGCGGCGAGCCTCCACCAACGCGATACTGCTGTTGGCTGCGATAGCGATCTGATCACCTCCCACCAGCCAACCCAGGCCGACAGCACCGAGGTCCGAACATGCCTGACCCGAAACCCGAGAAGGCACGACTCCCTCCCCGCTGGTTCATCCGTCTCTTCTGGAGCACCCATCGTCGCCTGTACCGCTGGACCGGTGGCCGACTCGGTCTGTGGCGACCCAAGCCCGGCGGATGGGGCGCAATGCGCCTTACCACCATCGGGCGACGGACCGGCCGCGCCCGGCCGGTAATCGTCGGCTACTTCGAAGACGGCCCAAACCTCGTCACCATGGCCATGAACGGTTGGGGCGACGCCGAACCCGCCTGGTGGCTCAACCTCCAAGCACACCCGGACGTGACGGGCGACCTCGTCGATGCTCCTCGCCAGGTCACCGGTCGGGCAGCACAGGGCGACGAGCGAGAGCGTCTTTGGGCCCAATGGCGAGAGATCAACAAGAACCTCGATACATACGCCGCGCGCCGCTCGATGAACACCGCAGTCGTCCTTGAGCCACGGCTCGAGTCCTAGGAGAAGCCTCACCCGCATCGCACATCCGGGTCGCGTTGACGAGCTGGGACGCGGCGGGCACGCGCCTTGACCCACGACCCGTAGCAAGGCCTGGTGGGACAGACGCGACGGCGGCGAGACGATGTTGCTCGGGATACCAAGCGGCCACGACGTCAACGGCCAGCCCGCCAAGACGGCGGGCCCGGCCGGGCAGACGGAGCCGCAGCGCACCCCGACTCCCGCGCCAAGACCGAAGCACATCTCCGAGGCACTCGACGTCGTAGTTCCGGATCTCGCCAGGCTCGCGACCGAGACAATCCCGTCCGCTCCGCGCCCACGCTGTCTTCCCTGCAGCCCGCGCAATCCGGGGCTCTTGTCGACGAACTCGAGATTCTCGTCGTCTCCCCAAAGCGAGACCGGACGACTTCGCCGCTCGGGCCGGCGGTGGTGCTCGGGTTCGAGTTCTTGACGGAGGCCTCGGGTTGGCGCCCGTGCCCGTGGTCCACCTCCCGCGAAATCCGAGTCCGGCGGTCGGAGTTGTGGTACGGTGGGGTTGCGCTCGGTGAGCCTCAGCTCTTCTCGCTTTCCGCGCAACATCTTCGTCAGAGGGGCAGAGAGGCGGTCGGCCATGGCCACCGCGACAGGGCAGCCGTGCGCTGCTGCAACCCGAACGACTGTGCTGGCCGCGCACGGGGATCTTCCCGTGGCCGCAGCGCTACCCGTCGCCTGATTCGGGCGAGAGAGAGGTATTGCTATGCACGCCAACCCGTCCCCGTATCCATTGCGACTCACAGGCGAGCTCTCGCCGCAGCTCAGCCGCGGGCTCTGGCTGATCAAGTGGCTGCTCGCGCTCCCGCACTTCGTCGCGCTGTTCTTCCTCTGGATCGCATTCATTGTCGTGAGCGTGGTGGCGTTCTTCGCGATCCTGTTCACCGGTCGCTACCCGAGAGGCCTGTTCGAGTTCAACGTCGGCGTCCTGCGGTGGTCCTGGCGAGTGGGCTTCTACTCCTACAGCGCGCTCGGAACTGATCAATATCCCCCGTTCACCCTCAAGGACGTGAGCGACTACCCGGCCCGGCTCGAGGTCACCTACCCCGAGTCACTCTCACGCGGGCTCGTGCTCGTGAAGTGGTGGCTACTCGCGCTGCCGCAGTACCTCGTCGTCGCGGTGTTCACCGGCGGCGCGTGGTCCACGTGGTCAGGGAGAGGGAGCGAGTGGATCTGGAGCTCGGGCGGCCTGATCGGCCTGCTGGTCCTCTTCGCCGGCATCGTCCTGCTGTTCACCGACCGCTATCCGAAGTCGCTCTATGACTTTGTCCTCGGGATGAACCGCTGGGTCTTCCGCGTTGTCGCCTACGCCACGCTGATGACCGACTCATACCCGCCATTCCGGCTCGACCCGGGCGAAGACGAACCACCGACCGCTACCGCACCCCACAGCGTGCCGCCAACGCCAGCGCCGGTGACCTGACGACCGGTGTTCTGATGGCTGTCGCTGCAATTGAACGGCCACGCCGCATGTCGCTGCGGGCTCCCGTGGTGTGGGGGCTTGTGTTCGGAGGGCTTCAGGCCGCGTCACCGCTGGCGTTTTGGTGGCTCGACACACTGACGGTTTACGCGATCGGTCTGGTGCTGATCGCGTCGGTGTACATCGGCTTCGCTGTCGCCGATGGGCGCCCGGGCGTGATCGCAGTTGAGAGCAGTGTGGTTGGGGTCTTCGTCGTCGTTGCCGCGGCTGCGGTCACCGGATCGCCATGGCTGCTCGTCGCTGGTCTCGCGGGCCATGGGCTCAAGGACCTCTGGCAGCACCGGCGGCATTTCGTTGCGAATACGCGCTGGTGGCCTCCGTTCTGCCTGGTAGTCGACTGGACGGCCGCGACGATCATCGCCGGCGAGATCATCGCCGGCGTTCATTTCCACCATTAGCGGCACCAGGAGGATCCACTTAGATGCCCACTAACGGCTCGCGCACACACTTCGAGGTTGCCGTGATCGGCGCCGGTCAGGCTGGCCTCGCGATCGGCTGCCTCCTGGCTCGGCAGGACCGGCGGTTCGTGATCCTCGACGGTGCCGACTCGATTGGAGCTGCCTGGCGGGATCGCTGGGACTCGCTGGTCCTGTTCACACCGCGCCGGAACGACAGCCTTCCGGGGCTCGCATTCCCCGGTGACCCGGATGGCTACCCGACACGGGACGAGGTCGTCGCATACCTCGAGCAGTACGCACGCACCTTTGGACTCCCGATCCAGCTTGACAGCAGAGTTCGCTCGCTTGCCAAGAAAGGCCGGATGTTTCAGCTCGAGCTCGACGGCCACAGCATCGAGGCCGATCAGGTCGTGGTCGCAACCGGGCCATTTCGGACGCCCCGGGTGCCGAGCTATGCCAGGCAACTGGCGCCTGAGGTGTTCCAGACCCACAGCCTCGGCTACCGGCGGTCGAGCGACCTCCCTGACGGCACGGCGTTGGTTGTGGGCGGCGGTAACACCGGCTATCAGATCGCGGCCGAGCTATCCGCCACGCATCAGGTCCACCTCGCCGTGGGCGGACGCCAGACGCCGCTGCCTCAGAGACTTGCCGGCCGCGACCTGTTCTGGTGGCTTGAGAGGACCAGGCTGTTGAACACGCCGGTTGACTCGCGGCTCGGACAGAAGCTGAGCCGTCGCGACACGCTGATTGGCTCGAGCCGCCGCGCCATCAAGCGCCACGGGGTGAACCTGAAACCGCGGGCAACCAACGCTTCAGAACGGAACGTCAGCTTCGCGGACGGGACCGAACTGTCAGTCGACGCCGTGATCTGGGCGACCGGGTTCGGCCTTGACCACACTTGGATTGACCTCGCCGTGTTCGATAGTCAAGGCGGGGTCGTGCACGAGCGCGGCGGCACCGCCATGCCGGGCCTGTACTTCCTCGGTCTGCCATGGCAGCACACCAGGGGATCGGCGCTGCTCGGCTGGGTCAAGGGTGACGCCGAGTACATCGCGCGACAGATCGCCTCGTTGCGGCCCGCCGCGCCGGGCCGAGACATCTGCGCCGGAACGCGCTCGCAACGAGGGCCGAACACCAGTCGGAGCGCTAGCGCCAGCCGCCAGCGGCCTTAACACTGCGCTGGATCACAGGAGAACCACATGAGCACAACTTCAGATCACTTCCCGACGGAGGTCGCCGGTCTTCCGGAGGCACACGCCACCGAGCTAGTGGAGCTGGTTGACGCTGACCGGTTCGACCTGCGCATCGCGCCGGTCGCGAAGCAGCTCGGCGACGCGACAGTGCGGATGCTTGCCTATAACGGCTCGATCCCCGGCCCCACCCTCAAGGTGCGAGAAGGCTCAGAGGTGGTCGTCGATATCGAGAATCGGAGCGACATGGAAGCCACGGTCCACTGGCACGGCCTACGGCTCGAGAACCGCTTTGACGGAACCCATGAGACCCAGCAGCCGATGGCGGTGGGGGAAAAGTTCGCCGCTCGCATCACATTTCCTGATCCGGGTGTGTATTGGTATCACCCGCACATTCGGGAGGACTACGGCCAGGAGATGGGGCTGTACGGCAACGTCCTAGTCGAGCCGGCAGACCCCGGCTACTGGCCCCCGGCCCACCGCGACGTCCTCTTGACCCTCGACGACATCTTGCTTGAGGACGGCAAGGTGGCGCCGTTCAGCCGGACCGAAACGACCTACTCGGCGATGGGCCGCTTCGGCGACGTGCTGCTGGTGAGCGGCGAGACTGATCTCTCATTGACCGCGAAACTCGGCGAGGTGGTCCGCCTCTACTTGACCAACACCGCGAACACCCGGGTCTTCAAGGTGGAGCTGCCCGGGGCGCGGATGAAGCTGGTCGGCGGCGACAGCGGCCACGTCGAGCACGAGGAGTTCGTCGACAACGTCGTGCTCGCTCCATCAGAGCGGGCGGTGGTCGACGTCCTGTTCAACCAGGCGAGTGACCTGACGCTGGAGCACCACACTCCAGAGCGGATCTATCCCCTCGCGTCGATCCACGTGAGCGAGCATCTGGCCGAGCCGTCGCTCCAGGACCAGTTCGAGGTCCTGCGGACGAACGCCGACATGGCGGCCGAGCGGCAGCGCATCGCGCCGTACCTGGAGGCCGAGCCTGACAAGGCTCTCGCGTTCATCGCGGAGATGGACATGGGTGCGCCCGAGGGGGACGGCCCGATCGTCTACGCCTGCCCGATGCACCCCGAGGTCGTCAGCGAGCAGCCCGGCCATTGCCCGGAGTGCGGGATGAAGCTGCTCGCAGTGCAGGCTCCAGCGACGAGTTACATGTGCCCGATGCACCCCGAGGTCGTCAGCGAGCAGCCCGGCCACTGCCCCGAGTGCGGCATGAAGTTGCTGTCCGCGCAGCTCGTCGCCGACGCGGGAGGCGGACAGGAACACGCGGCCAAAGAACATGCCCACGGAGGCCATGACCATGAGGCGGCTGACGGGATCGAGTGGGAGGACGACATGGTCGAGGTCAACAAGCTCACGACCCCAGCCAACATGCGCTGGAAGCTCATCGACCGCTCCACGGGCGCCGAGAACGCGGCGATCGACTGGCGATTCCGGGTTGGCGACCAGGTCAAGATCCGGCTTCTGAACGAGATGGCCGGAGACCATCCGATGCACCACCCGTTCCACATCCACGGGGCGGGCCGCTTCCTGATCCTGGCCCGGGACGACGTCGTCGAGCCCAACTTGGTCTGGAGCGACACCGTGCTCGTCCGTACTGGCGAGACAGTCGACATTTTGCTCGACGTCACCAACCCCGGCCTGTGGATGGCGCACTGCCACATCGCCGAACACCACGAGAGCGGCATGATGTTCTCCTTCCATGTGACGCCATGAGCGCGCTGGCTGCCCCTGTCCCGCCCGGCGCCGTCGCGGAGCGGATGACGCCCAAGGCCCTATGGGCGTTGGCGATCACGTCGGTCGCGGTGTTCATGGTCACGCTCGACAACCTCGTCGTGACGACCGCGATCCCGGTGATCCGCCAAGACCTGCACGCCGGCCTCAGCGGACTTCAGTGGACGGTCAACGCCTACACGCTGACGTTTGCGGTCCTGCTGCTCCCCGGGGCAGCAATGGGCGACCGTTTCGGACGCCGCCAGATGCTGGCGATCGGAGTCGCGGTCTTTACCGCGGCGTCCGCCGGAGCTGCGCTGGCCCCTTCGATCGTCGCGCTCGACGTCGCTCGCGCGCTGCAGGGCGTGGGGGGAGCGATCGTGCTTCCCTTGACGCTCACTGTCCTGTCCTCCGCGGTGCCGCCGGCGCGGCGCGGAGCGGCGCTGGGCATCTGGGGCGCCATCAGCGGTCTTGCGGTCGCCCTGGGGCCGCTGGTCGGCGGCGCAATCGTCACCGGCATCTCCTGGCACTGGATCTTCTGGCTCAACATTCCGATCGGGCTAGTGCTCGTGCCGTTCATCCTGCTGCGCCTCGACGAGACACGAGGCCCTTCGATCAAGCTCGATCTGCCCGGGCTGGCCCTGGGCAGCACCGGCCTCGTCGGGATCGTCTGGGCGCTGGTCAGCGCCAACAACGACGGCTGGACCTCGCCCCAGATCATCGGCGCCTTCGTCCTCGGCTGCGTGCTGCTGGGGTTGTTCGTCGCATGGGAGCTGCGCGCGGAGCACCCCATGCTCCCGATGCGCTTCTTCCGAAATCGGACGTTCGCGCTGGCCAACGTCGCCAGCCTGTTCATGTTCTTCGGAATGTTCGGCTCGATCTTCTTCATCGCCCAGTTCTTCCAAACCGTGCAGGGCCTATCGCCGCTTCAGTCGGGACTGCGGATCCTGCCGTGGACGATGATGCCGATGCTCGTCGCGCCGATCGCCGGCGCGTTCTCTGACCGCATCGGCGGCCAGCGGCTGATGGGAGCAGGGCTGACGTTGCAGGCGATCGGGCTCGCCTGGATCGCCCTGGTGACCGCCCCGAGCGCGCCGTATCTTGATTTCGTCGTCCCGTTCGCGATCTCGGGCTTCGGCATGGCGCTGTTCTTCGCTCCGGTCGCCAACGTTGTCCTGTCCTCCGTCCGGCCTCACGAGGAGGGACAGGCCTCCGGGGCCAACAACGCCATCCGTGAGCTCGGCGGCGTGTTCGGCGTCGCCGTCCTGGCCGCCGTGTTCGCCACGAATGGCGGCTACCACTCCGGCCAGCAGTTCGTCGACGGGATGAGTCCCGCCGTGATGATCGGCGCGGCTCTGGTCGCCGTCGGCGCCATCGCCGCCTTCGCGATCAAGCGCAGCGCGGTGACCCCGCGTTCTGAGATCGGCACCGCTACCTCACTGCTCGCCGCGTGCGCATGCGCCTCGTGCTGGTGCGAGCCTTGCGACTGCGTCGAACCCAAAGACGACGGCGCATCACCGGAAGGCAGGGACGAATCGCCGCAGGCTCCCGCGCTTGCGGGGGCCCGATGACCCGGTTGCCCGTCATGTGCGGCGACGGCGAAGGCGCCGATTCGTGAAGGCGATCGTGTTTGAGCGCTACGGGCCGCCAGAAGGTCTTGCAGCTACGTGAGATTCCCACGCCGAGCCCGGGCGCGCGCGAGGTCATGTTGCGAATCCGCGCGGCCTCGGTGAACGCGGCGGATTGGCACATCATGCGCGCCGACCCCTTCTTCGCTCGGTTCGTCGTCGGTTTGCTGCGGCCCCGGTTCGGGGTCCTCGGGACGGACGTGGCCGGGTCGGTCGAGGCCGTGGGAGCAGCGGTGACGAAGTTCGCGCCGGGTGACGGGATCTCGTCGCACTCGCTGCGATGGGCGACGCCACCGACGACAACGGCGTCGACGTCGAACCTGAAGCCGAGCGGGAGCACCAGGCGACGGTAGCGCCGCCGTCCGGTGCTGACCAGCTGCCGGCCGTCGCTAGGTGCCCGAGGAGGAAGGGGTCGTTCCGGATGGCGTTGGCAGCCGGTAGCCGCGCTCTGCCTTCTCGACCTCGCCGGACTTCGCCAGCTTCGAGAGTGTCGTCGACACGGTGGCGCGCGTTAGACCCGCCTTCGTGGCCACTTCGCCGGCGGTCATCGCATCGCCACCGGTGAGGGCGGCGAGGACGGAGGCCTTGGTCGCACCGGGGGGAGTGCGTTGAGGCGCACGCGGCGTGCTCGTCCGTCGGGTCGCAGCCGGCTTCGGCTTGGAAGAGGGTGACTTGCGCGCAGTTGTCGTCTTGGCGCCGCTCGGCGCAGGCCTGGTCGCTGGCGTCTTCGAGGATCCCGGCCCGAGCGCCGCGAGCGCCCTGCGGAGGCGGTCGGCCTCATGGACGAGCTGGTCAAGGCGCTCCTGGATCTGTTCACGCAGGCGGTCGATCACGATTAACTCCCTCGCACGGGTAGGGGCGCGCGATCGTACACGCCGCCGACCGGACGAGGCCGTGGTGTCCGCGCCGCTCAAGGGATGGCGCCGAGCAGAGGCGAGAAGTCCTGGATCCACTCTCCGAGTTCTTCGCGCCGGCGGAACTCCGCCTGCACGTCGGCGAGGTAGTCCCGCACCCGCTGGTCGTCCCAGTTGTTGACGCGCGCGAGGTGGTGGAGGGCGTGCTCGTAGATCGACGGATCGCCCTGCTGCCTGGCCACCAGCCGCGTGCGCGCCAGATGCTTGACGGCGTGGCAGTCCGGGCACAAGGCGATCAGTCCGACGACCCGCTGGCACGCGGGCCGGCACGTTTCGTCGTACTCGTAGCGCTCGTGGATCTCGACCGGGTGGCGCTTGCCGACGCCGCCACAGATCTCACAGCGGTTGCCGGCTGCCTCGCAGACCTGCTTGCGGTGTCGCTCCCACATCGCCCGGCCCATCACGGTCCGTGGGTTCTTCCCGTGCAGGCTGGTCGGGATGATCTCGACCGTCAGCCGCGCTCCCCGGTCATCGGGAGGCGATGGCCGCGGGCATCCGAACGGTGCCGTAACGCGGCCGGGGGCGAACGGTGGCCGTCACGAACTCGCGCAGCACGGCGTCTCGAACGACTCCGTCAGGGAGCCCGTGGACCGATGCAATCACCGACACCACCGGCGGATACCACGCGATGGCGCGCCGGCGACGTGCAGGCAGCTCGGCGAGCCGGCGATCGAGCTCCTGCATCAGATCGGGCCGGAGCCCGACCTCGATCGACCCGGCGCGGATCAGCGAGCCGTCGTCGCGCTGGCGGGCAACGAACAGCGCCTCCGTCCTGCCGTCCGGGCGCCGGCGGACGCCGGTGACCACCAAGCGTTCGTCTCTGCGGAGCTTGTGCTTGATCCAGGCGGTGGTCCGCCGGCCGGCCGTGTAACGCGAGTCCAGGCGCTTGGCGACGACGCCCTCGAGGCCGAGCCGCTCGACTTCGGCGACGAACGCCTCTGACCGCTCGAGGACGAGGCTCGCCGGTGTGCGCCAGGCCGGGCCGTCGAGGACGAGCTCCTCGAGTAGCGCCCGGCGCTCGCGATAGGGCAGAGCGCGGGTCGAGCGGCCGTCGAGGTGGAGGACGTCGAAGACCTGGAGCACGACGGGATGGCGGTTCACGCGGCTTCCGGTGAGGCGATGGCGCAGCCGCGCGAAGTCCGGGCGTCCGTCGTCGCGGAGGCACACGAGCTCACCGTCGACGATGACGCGGCGCCTGCCGACCGCGTCAGCGATCTCCATCAGCTCCGGGAAGTCCTCGGAGCACTCGCGGCCGTTGCGCGTGCGCAGCGTCACCGCGTGACCGTCGTAGCGAAGCTGCGCGCGACAACCGTCCCACTTGAGCTCGAGCGACCACGCCTCGCCATCGGGCACCCCGGCTGGCGTCAGCAGCATCGGCGGGACGAAGGTCGACAGCGGCTCGCGCACGACCAAGCAGCGTAGTCCTCAGACAACCGCTGCTCACCCGGCGTCGGCGGATCGGCCGGCGTCGCACCACTTCCACACACACACACAAGAACGGCCGCCCCGATCGGGACGGCCGTGAAAACCCATGCCCTCGCGAGATCTCTTGGAAAGGCCGCGGGGGCCGGACCCACAGGAGGTTACTCCATGCACACCCCGTCAACACGGATCCTGTCCGCGCTGGCCTATGACTGCGGGATCGAGGACTTCGACCCGACGCCGGCTACGCCGCCACCGCCGCCCGGCTGCGTGTCGCGGCCAGTGTGTTCGGCACCTGAACGTCCTCACCCATGCAATTGAAGGCTCACCATGTGCTCGGATATCGCTCATTTTCAGCTACACTGAGGCGTATGTCGCTTGCCTACGCCGATGAGGCGATCCATCTCCGCGAAGTCGCCGCGCTCACCGACCGGGACATCGCTCGCGCGACCGGGTCCGGGGTGAGCACCGTGTCCGCGTGGCTGCGGCGCGAGCGTGCTCCGCGTGGCCGGCGCGCGGAGCGGCTCGTGGAACTCTCGGCGATCGCCGAACGCCTCGCGGCTGTGCTCGGACCCGAGCGGGTCGGGGTGTGGCTGAACAAGCCGATCCCGGCGCTCGAGCACCGCAAGCCGCTCGACGTGATCGCGCAGGGCGGCTACGAGCAGGTCTCGCGCGTGGTCGCCGAGTTCGAGTCGCCCACGTTCGGCTAGACATGTCAGCGCGGATACCCACGGTCCCGGTGACGGGGACGTGGTACCGGCACGTGCCCGCCGACGCGCCACCGATGCCCGGTCACCCCGCGCCGAGCGGCCGCTGGCAGCGCGGCGAGCAGCTTCCGGGGCTCTACCTCGCCGAGGATCCGGCCACGGTCTGGGCTGAGTGGTATCGGGCACTGGCGGAGCTCGGCGAGCCGCCGGACGCGCGACTGCCGCGCGAGCTGTGGCAGTTCTCGGTACGTCTGGAACGGGTTGCGGATCTCTCCCAGCCGCGGGCGCTTCGCGCGCTCGGCCTCCCGCACCCGCGCCCCGACCGCACGCAGTGGCCGGCGTTCCAGGACGCCGGCCTGCGGCTCGCCGAGGACGCCTTCGAAGCCGTCCTGTTCCGCTCGAGCGCACGGCCGTCCGGTCGATGCGTGTGCGTGTTCGCGACCGCAGCGGGCCTCACCGGCGTCAGGAGCACCGGGGCCCCCGAGCGGATCGACCGCGCCCCCGCGTTCCCGCGCGGCATGCGTACCTGAGCGACCCACGGGTCGCCAACCCCACGGCGTGAGCGCAACCCGCTCACGCCCGAATTCATGACCTTCAGAAAGGAGTTGCGCATGAGCGCAATCACCGCCGCCCTGACGCAGATCGACGAGGTGGCCGCCGACGGGGACCTCGCGCCCGACCCCGCCGCGCCGCTCGAGCTCGAGACGGCCGGCGAGCCGATCCTGCTGCCCGACGGCAAGCGGATCTACCCACCGAGCCTGCACGGCCAGCCGATCGACGAGCTCGCTGTGGCGCTGCTCGACATGGACGACCCGGCACAGTCGAGCTTCCTGCGGATGATCGGCCCGCCCGGCGCCGGGAAGAGCCAGATCGCCCGCGCGATCGCCTACCGCCTCTGGGCCGGCCGCGGCCGCGAGGTGGGAGCGGTCGCCCGAGGCGGCGGGGTGCCGCGAGCCGAGCGGCTCCGGCGAGCACTGCGACGGCTCCGCCGAAGGCGAGACCGCCCGCGATGCCGGCTCGCCGGGCTCGCTCGCCGACGCGCTGGAGCAGGCGATCGCGGCTGCGCGCGACGGGCAGCTCGAGCAGCTCGACCGCGACATCGAGCTCGGCCAGGTGCTGCGAGACGCGGCTACCGGGGGCCGGGATGGGGCGAAGCTCGGGCGGGGGCGCGGCACCGGCCTTCCGACCGGGCGGATGCCCGACCGCGGAGTCGACCGCCCGCCATATCCCGACGAGGTGCGGCAGGCCCGCCGGTACGCCAACCGGCTACGCCAGGCGATCACCCACGGGACTCGCGAGATCGACAAACGCACCCCCGGCGGCCGATTCGACGGCCGCGCGTACGCCCGAGGTCGCGCCGAGCACGCCGCCGGGCGCCCCGTCACCAGCCATCCCTGGCGGATCACCCGCCAGGTGACAGCGCCGATCCAGGAGCCGCACGTCGGCCTGATCATCGACACCTCCGGATCGATGGCCGCCTACGAGTACGCGCTCGGGCCGATCGCCTGGATCCTTACCGAGGGCCTCCGCCAGATCGCGGGCCGCTGCGCAACCGCGCTGTTCGGCAACAGCGCCGAGCTGCTGTCCGACGGCAGCCGGCCGCTGGCGCTCGTCCCGGGGATCCGGACCGGCGGCGGGCCCGCGTTCGCCGGTGATGCGATCGAGCTCGTCTCAGACCAGCTCGAGATGACGAACCCGCGACGACCGCGGTTCGTCTACGTCCTCTCCGACGGCGGCTGGTCGGACACCCGTGCAGGGGTCGAGCGAATCCGCTGGCTCGCCGAGCAGGGCGTCCCGACGATCCACGTGTCGATCGGGATCGCGCCGCTGTCGGTCGAGTGCGCCAGCATCACCGTCATCACCGACCCCGCACAGGCGCTCGACCACATCGTCGCCGACACAGTCGCCGCGCTCGCCGTCCCCCGCGGCCGCGCGCGCACCCACTGAACTCAACGAAAGGAAGGCACCCTGATGCCGAAGCCCAACCCGGCCCTGCTGCCACGCCCCGCCCTGTTCGACGTCACGATCGCCGACTCGCCGATCGACCGGCGGATCGAGCGGATCCCGCTCGAGGAGATCGAGCTCGCCGCCAACGCCCGACGCGAGATCTCGCAGGACGGGATCAATCGGCTCGCCGCGATGCTCTGCCGCACCGGCCAACTGATCCCCTGCATCGGCCACCGCCCCAACACAGACGGACCGGTGCTCATCTACGACGGCCAGCGCCGCTATCTAGCCGCCAAGGCCAGCCACGAGCTCGCCGGCAGCGACGGGTACGAAGGCCTGAACCCGATCCGCAGCCTAATCGTGCTGCTGCTCGATCACGAGCCCAGCGCCGATGAGATCCGCCGCATCCAGGCCCAGGCCAACCAGCGCGAGCAGCTCACCCTCGTCGACCAGCAGGAGCAGTTCCGGGACTGCTGGGCCGCCCGCGCCGGCATGCGCGAGGACGACCGGATCGCCGCCGTCTGCCCTGACCTCGGACTCAGCGCCAAGCGCGCGCACAACCTCCGCCGCCAGCTGACGCTCCCCGACCAGATCCGCGCCCGCGTCGCCGAACGGCCGGCCGGCGAGGAGCTGTCGGTCACGCTCGCCAACCGCCTCGCCGACATGCACGCGATCGCACCCCAGCTCACTGAGGCCGTCGCGAAGCGGATCACGACCGACGACCTCCACGACAAGGCGCTCAAGGACATGGGCGCCTTCGTGCACCGCACCGTCGTCGAGGACGAGCACACCTACGCCGTCCGGATCGACGACGGCGCTCTCCTCGACGGCGCCGATCAGATCGACCACGCACGAATCCATCTGGCCGCCGATGGGCAGCGGCAGGTCGCGGCGATCCTCGGCTGCGAGGCGGAGAAGCTCGACCGCGAGCTCGACACTCTCGGTGCGCGCGCCAAGTCCCGGGCGCTCAAGCTGCGGATCACCGGCGAGGTACGTGACCGCGCCCGCAACGGCCGCTACGCCTTCGTCCACGATCGCGGCCCGGACTTCGCCGCCGGCATCTGGGTCGTCGACCCAGCGTTCATGATCGACCTCGTCCACCAACAGCTCCAAGACGACGAAACCGGGCCAGCGCGGGAAGAGGCGTACTTCGCCGGCGCGCGTTTGGACGACGCCGAGCTCCGCGACGCGGCGGCCGAGGATGAGCAGCGCCGCGCCGCCGTGCGGGCCCGCCACGCCCAGGCGACCCGCAGCAACCTCGGTCTCGGGCACGACATCCGCGCTGGGCTGATCCAACCCAGCGAGACCCAGCTGCGCGCGGTCAGGGACATTGTCTGCCGGCTGCTGGTTCGACACTACGGCGAGCTGATCGCCTACGGCGCCGGCTGGACCGACGCCGAACGCCAGCAGCCCGTCGGCGACACGGGCCGTCATGAACCACGTCAGGTCGACGCGATCATTGAAGCCGAGCTCCAGCGAGCGCTCGCCGACCCCGAGCCGCTGCGCGGCATCGCCCAGCTCATCGCCCGCCTCGGCGCTGCATTCGTCCTCGACCCCGCCGGCGTGACCCGCACCAAGGCGCTCGGGTCGGACCGGATGGAGCGCAAGCTCCGTGACGCGCTGCCCGGCGGCGACGGCGTTCTGCGGGCCGCCGTGTGGGAGTTCATGCGGCCGATGCTCTCGCCCGCGCTCGTCGCGCTCAACCTCGACGCGTTTGTCGTCGATCTGGGTGTCGAGACGACCGTCGACCTCCGCGGATACCGCGCCCCCTCGGACCTACAGGAGCTGAGTCTGAGCGATGAGCCGGAGGCAGACGTGGTGTGAGTAGTTCCATCGCCGCTGCGCACGTCCTCCCGCCCTTTGGGCGGGAGGACTGGCGGCGCAGCCTGACGTTGCACTCCCTTTCATTTCTCTTCGGAGTCGGTCCAGCACGTGCGGTAGGCGGGAGCGCCTTCCGAACGTTGTTGGGTCGGTCGGTGGCGCGAAGGCACAACGCGCAGCTAAGCCGAGGGGCGGGCCGCCGGGACGGGCTGGCCCACCTCCACATCGCGTGCATCGTGGGGCGTCGATTGGCACGACGCTCACGTCGACGATCTCGTATGGCAAATCGACGTCTCCGGTTGCCCACGGGCAATTGAGCGCGTGCGTTCGCGCTTGGGGGTTTCCCGGGAGGTACAGGACCTTGTTGGCCGCACCGACACCGTTGCTCGCATCCGGCTGCGGCCGTGTCTGAGCGGGACGCGGGGCGCTGCTCCGGTCGAGCTCCGGCAGGGCTTGCTGGCTGAGCGGGGGTGGAGAAAGGTCGATGCGCAATCGCGACGCCAGCAAGAGCAGCTCTGCGTCCGACCGGTCGGCGCCACGGAACTCGATCAGTTCTTCCTGTCGTGGTTGTCCGAACGCAAGGCGATACGCAGCGAGTGTCTTACGCAGCCGTGGGAGAGCTGCGGCCTCCTTGCTGAACGGAAGCAACGGGACGAGACGTTCGACCTTGGCCGGACCCTGATCAAACACCCAGAACCGGGCCATCTCGTCAGATCCTTGTCTGGCGGCGACGGCGCGCTGGAAGAGTTCGTCCCAGGGATCGGCGTCAGTCGACAGCCCATCGGCGAATACGGCGGCGCCGAGTGTCGACGCGATGTTTCTGCGTACGGCATGGCATCAGCAGCGTCAAGAAGCCTGGCGCTCAGGCCGTAGCGACGACGCGCGTGAGACCGAGGAGCTCCCGTGCCTCGACGACGGTTGCCGGGCGCCGACCCGAGTCCTCGCACATCTGCCGCGCCTTGGCGATGAGGTCGCCATTGGAGCGGGCCATGGTGCCGTCCGGCAGGTAGAAGTTGTCCTCGACGCCAACGCGTATCGATCCACCGAGCGAGAGCGCCGCGGCGATCATTGTCCACTGCTGGCGTCCGATCCCGATCACACCCCAGTGATGCTTACCCTCGGGCAAGTTGCGGGCCATCGCCGCGACGTTGAGAGCAGTTGCGGGGACACCGCCGAGCACGCCCATCACGAAGTCTGCATGGAGTGGCGTCTCCAACAGGCCCATGTCGATGAGGGGCGCGAGCGACCCAACGTGCCCAAGGTCAAAGCATTCGTGCTCGGGCTTAATCCCGAGTCGTCGCATCGCGTGCAACAAGTCGAGGATTTCGTCGAACGGGTTGGCGAACACCATCTTGAAGACGAAGTCCTTGCGGTTGGATGAGTACTTCGCGTAGTTCATCGAGCCCATGTTGAGCGCGGCCACGTCCGGCGTCGCGGCCTCCAGGTAGGCGATTCGCTTTTCGACGGGAACTCCGACGGTGCCGGTTGTGAAGTTGATGATCGCCGTATCACCGATCTCGCTGACAATCGCGTCCTTGATCGCAACGAAGTCATCGATCTCGTAGCTCGGCTCACCGGTGATCGTGCGTGCGTGGATGTGAATGTGGACTCCACCCTCATCGACGATCCGCCGCGCCTCGCCGGCATATTCCTCAGGGGTGTACGGAATGGCAGGGCACTGGTCGCGGTCTGCGAGCAGACCCGAGATCGCGCACGTGATGACCGCCGGATCATCGAGACTCATAAAGGGATCACTCCATCGTCGTTCAGTAGGTGCCTGGCCGGGTTGACGATCCATTATAATCATTCGCCTTGCACGCTCGCGCCTGTGCTCCGTAGCACCGGCTCGGTCAGGAGGGTGGTGTGGTCGACGCGTCAGCGATAGAGACATACGAGGACTTCGGTCTTCTGACGCGTGAGCGGCTCGGCTACTCGCTCATCGCGGCGGCACGGCGGTGGCCGGACCGGGAGTTCGTCATGTTTGAGGGTCGCCACCTGACGTTTGGCGACCTGGCGCGCTGGACTGCACGAGTCGCCGCTGATCTCCTGGATCGCGGCGTCAGGCCGGGTGATCGGCTGCTGCTGCAGCTTCCGAATCGTCCCGAGGCCGCTGTCTTGCAGTTTGCGGCATGGCGCATTGGCGCCGTCGCCGTCCCGGTCATCCCCGTGTACCGCCAGCACGAAATGCGGCACATCATCGCCGACGCGCGCCCAAGAGCGATCGCAGCAACTACCGAGCATGGAAGCCGGCGCTTGTGCTCTGAGCTGGACGAGATCCTGGCGGAGAACGCCGTCGCCCCACTCGTCAAATACGCGCTTGGGCCCGCGGCGGACCTGCCGGGATGGGCGTCATTGCCCGGATGCCCGTCGACCGGGGCGGACGATGACACGGCGCTTCCGGCGCCTGCAGCACCGGGCGAATGTCACGTCGTCCTGTACACATCTGGCACGACCGCCGCTCCCAAAGGCGCGATGCTCACCGGGGCGGGGATTCTCTCCAATTGCGCGACGATGGCCCGCACGGTTGGGTTGTCCTCGCGCGATGTGTTCGTTGCTGGGTCGCCCATCTCACATGTAGCGGGGATGTCGATGGGCGTGATCCTCCCGATGGCGCTCGGCGCGCGAACGATTCTCTTGCCATCGTGGAACCCCGACGATGCGGTCGCACTGATCGAGCGGGAGCGCGCGACGTTCATGTCTTCAGCTCCGATCTTTCTGAGCGATCTCGTCGAGCGTTACGAAGCGGGCGCCGGGGGTTCGCATCGCCTATCGATCTACATGGCAGGCGGCGCCGCACCGCCGCCGAGCTTGATCGCACGAGCCGAGGCGGTCGGCGTGAAGGCCTCCCGGATCTACGGGATGACCGAGACGGCCGGAGTCTGTGCGCTGGCCCGACCGGGCGATCCGCTGGAACTGCGAGCGCAGACAGATGGGCAGGTGGCATACGGCACCGAGCTCGAGATCGTGGACGAGGGCCGTCGACCGCTCCCGCACGGCGAAACCGGTCAGGTGCGTATTCGGAGCCCGCAGCTGATGCTGGCGTACACCGACCCCGCGGCAACCGCTCGCCAGCGCGACGAGGAGGGCTGGTTCTACCCCGGGGACGTCGGACGGCTCGATGCGGCCGGCTGGTTCACCATGACGGGACGGACCAAGGACATCATCAACCGAGGTGGTGAGAAGTTTTCGGCCCAGGACATCGAGCATGCGCTCCTTAGTCACGCGGACATCCTCGCCGCGGCGGTGATTGGTGCTCCTGATGAGCGGTTTGGTGAGGTCGTCGCTGCGTTCGTCCAACTGCGCCCGGGGGCGGTATGGGCGGGCCCGGACGAATTGCTTGCTCACCTCGAAGCACAGCGGTTGGCGCGTCAAAAGATGCCCGTGCGCTGGCAGGTGCTTGACGAGATCCCGATGACGGCGACCGGAAAGGTCCAGAAGCAGAAGCTGGCCGCGATGCTCCGGGACAGGCCCGTCATCGCCTCCGCGCCTGCGCCGCGCGGCTAGGCGGCGCGTGCCGCTCGACCATTACGTGACCCTTGGCCGCTCAGGCCTCCGGGTGAGCCCGATGTGCCTCGGGACGCTGACGTTCGGCGAGGAGAGCGGGTACGGGACGCCCCCGGCCGAGTCCGAGCGCGTGCTCGCGCACTACCTCTATCGTGGCGGCAATTTCGTCGACACAGCGAATTACTACAGCTACGGGCATGCGGAGAAGATCATCGGCGATGCGCTCGCGCACACCCCCGGTCGACGGGACCGCCTCGTGATCGCGACAAAGTTCGGCACGAATACCGCTCCCGGCGATCCAAACGCCGGGGGCGCAAGCCGGAAGGCAATCATCGCGTCGTGTGAGCAGTCGCTTCGGCGGCTCCGTACTGACTACCTCGACCTGTACTGGCAGCACTACGAGGATCCATTCGCGCCGACCGAGGAGACCATGAGCGCCCTCGACGACCTCGTGCGATCTGGGAAGGTCCGATACATCGGCATGTCGGACAGTCCTGCTTGGCGCATTGTGCAGGCACAGCTCACGGCGGAGATCCACGGCTGGACGCCCCTGATCGCAATCCAGCTCGAGTACTCGTTAGCCGAGCGTCGTATCGAGGCCGAGCATGTGCCGATGGCGCGCGAGCTCGGACTCGGGGTCATGCCGTTCGCGATCCTCGCTGAGGGTCTGCTATCCGGCAAGTACCGGCAGCGCGGGCAGTTCACGAACGGCTCGGTGCGCGCTGAGATGGTCGGCTTCCGCATGAAGGAGCGGACGCTCGCGATCGTCGATGCGGTCGAGAAGGTCGCGGCTCAACACGAGACGACGAGTGTCCGCGTCGCGCTGGCGTGGGCACTCGCTCGGCCCGGCGTCACGTCTGGTGTGATCGGCGCACGCACCGTCGCACAGCTCGACGACAACATCAACGCGCTCGACCTTCGACTGACCGACGAGGACGTCGCCACGCTTGACGCGGTATCGCGTCCACCGCGCAACTTCGCGGCCGGGACGAGCGACAACATGCTGCCCATCGCATTCCCGGATATGACGATCAACAGTCGATTCATCGCACGGAACCGATTCTCACCTCGGCCCAACCAGCGCTTTTACTAGCACCGAAGCGAACGATCACGTCGCACCCCATCGCGACGCGTCGCGCAGGACGTCGCGAAACGGTCGATTGGTGTCGTAGCTCGGCTCGCGAGGCAGTCCGAGGCCACGCTCCGCGATCCCGTTGCGCTGCATCTCGTTCGTCCCGCCGGCGATCGAGTAGACGCGGCAGTCGAGGTAGGCGAGCGCGGTTGCATCGCCGCTCGGCTCGTCTGGTGACCACCCGAGGGAGCCAACGCCGCCGAGCTCGATGCGGATGCGAGCGCGCACCGGGTCGTACACGCCGGCGAACAGCTTCCCGTGCGCGGCGACCGCGGTATCCAGCGTGCCGAGGTCCGCTTGTTCCTGAATGCGGCTGCGCAGCGCACGTTCGACGACATCAATCACCTGTGACTGGGCGAGCAACTGATGGGCGGTCGGATCGTCGATGCTGCCGGAGCGCCGGGTGACATCGACGAGTTCATCCGCAACCGCTCCCGCCCGTACCGGCCAGCGATCCTCGGCGTGGCCTGCCCCGCGCTCGAGCATGAGCATCGTCTGGGCCATCGCCCATCCTTGATTGACCTCGCATAGCCGGTGTGCGTCTGGAACGGCGACGTCCTCAAAGAACTCCTCGCAGAACTCTGAGGTCTCGTTGATCTGCTTGATGGGGCGGGTGGTCACCCCCTCGGACTGACACGGCACGGCAAACCACGTCAGGCCGCGGTGCTTCGGTACGTCCCAGTCGGTACGGGCGAGGCACATCCCCCAGTCAGCGAGATGGGCGTACGTGCTCCACACCTTCTGTCCGTTAAGGACCCAACCGTCGTCGGTACGGGTTGCCCGGGTGCGAACCCCTGCGAGGTCTGATCCGGCCGCCGGCTCAGAGAAGTACTGGCAGACGAGGGCGTCGCCGGCGAGGACCTGCGGGACGAGCTCGGTCAGGAAGGTGGGCGGTCCGTGCGCGATCATCGTCGGGACGCACACCTCGAAGGTCGTCGCGGAAAGGATCCCGAAGTCTGGAAGCCGATAGCCGTGCGCCTCTTCAAGGAACGCGGCGGCGTGCGCAGCGGTCTGTCCCTGACCGCCGTATTCGGCAGGCCAGTTGATCCCGGCGTAGCGTGCTTCCCACAGCAGACGTTGCAAGGCGCGGCTCTCTGCCATGACAGCCGGCGTGTAGTACTCGACGGGCCGCGGGCCGTGTGCGTTGGATTCCCGCTCGAGGTTGGCTTCGATCCAAGCTCGCGCCTGCCCCCGGTAGTCGGCCAAGTCGACCTGGACGCTGTCCCGGTCCTCGATCACTGACGACCTCCAACGAGCTGAGCGGCGTGCAATGACGGCTGCGTGGACCAGATCCGGCTGCGGTGCCAGCGAGGTGATCCGTACAACAAGTTGTTGATCGTCAGTCGCCGGAGGTAGAGATGGAGGTCGTGTTCCCAGGTGTAGCCGATCCCCCCGAATAGCTGGAGGCAACCCTGGGCGACCTCCGTCGCCATCTCGCTCGTCCACACCTTGGCGATGCTGGCAAGCATTCGTCCGTCGGCGCTGTCGGATTGGACCCCTCGGGTTGCCTCGACGGCGATCGCCTTCGAAGACTCCAACGCCAGGCTGAGATCGGCGAGTTGGTGCTTGAGCGCCTGAAACGACCCGATCGGGCGGCCAAACGCGGTGCGCTGCTTTGTGTATTCAGTCGTCAGTGAGAACAACGCGTCGGCGGCTCCCACAGTCTCGGCGACAATCAGGACAAGCGCGATCGCGAGCTGCCTGGCGAGCGCATCCTCAGCGTTGACGGCATTGCCGAGCATCGCCGACTGAGCCACGACCGCGTCATCGAGCGTGACGGTGGCGAACCGCTGGGTGATGTCGAGCGAGCGGACCGGTGCCACCGTGACACCGCCGTGATCCGCCGCCAGGAGGAACTGACCGGTCGCGGCGCCTTCTCGGGCGCTCACGAGCAGGTAGTCAGCGCCGGCGGCCTCCTGCACCATCCGGACCTGCCCGGCGAGGCGATACTCGTTGCCGTCGCGTGTCGCGTCGATGCCTGGACCCGCTGACCATGAGCTGGCGCCCATCACCCACGCGGCCGACGCTTCGCCGTTGAGCAGCCGATCGAGGATGTCGTTGTCGCGCGAGGGAGCTGCACCGAGCGCATGCGCAAGGATGTTCGTCCCCACGAACGGTCCTTGTTGAAGCCACCGGCCGCGTTCCTCGGCCACGATCGCCAGGTCGCGCAACCCCTCACCCGAGAGATTCGCGCCGCCGCGGTCCTCGGGAACGAGCATCGAAAACCATCCCAGCTCGGCGGCGGTGGAGTGGTAGCCGGGATCCAGCTCCGCCTGGCCCTCGCAGAGTCGCCGGACCTGGTCGAGAGGGCATGTATCCGTGATGAACCGGATCGTCGTCTCCCGAAGGAGCTTCTGTTCGTCTGTCAGCTGCAGCTCCAAGTGGGTCCTCTCGTGGGGTCGCCGTGTTCCATGTGGATTAAGGGTCGATGCCGCTCGATGGACCTGGGATCGTCACGCGAACTCGACGACCTGACGCTGGATCGTCGGGTCGGTGTCGAGTGCGCCGAGGTAGGTGGGCAGATCGTCGATCGTTCCCCGTCGTGTGATGAGCGCGTCGAGGTCGAGCTTCCCCTGTAGATACAGCTCGCAATAGCGTGGGAAGTCTCGAGGTGAGAGAACGCCGCCAGCCATATTGCCGATCAGGTGCTTACCAAGCACCGAGAGTTCATTGAGGTCGAACTCCACCCGGCCCTTCGTACCGCCAAGTCCCGTGATGACGACGGTGCCGCCCTTACGCGCAGAGTCCCAGGCCGCCCGAAGCGTCTCGGGTCGGCCGACGTTTTCAAATGAGTAGTCGAAGCCGCGTCCGTCGGTGAGCTCTTGGACGACGTCCGGTACTTGATCTGGCGTGATGACGTGCGTGGCGCCGAAGCGCCGCAAGGCTTCGTGCTTGGGTTCGGCGGGATCGACGGCGACGATCGTGCCGCAACCCGACAGTCGCGCACCCATCAGCGCGCAGGACCCGATCCCGCCGCCGCCGAAGAAGATCGCGCTAGAACCAGGCTCGGGCCGTGCGACATTGATCACCTGACCAACTCCCGTCATCACCGCACAACCGATGATGCTGGCGACAGCGAACGGAACCGCCTTCGGAATCGGTGTTACGCCGGACGCTGCGACGACGAGCTCCTCCGCCCAGGTGCCTTTACCGACCATGGAGTAAACCGGCGTCCCGTCGCTGAGTCGGAACTTGGGTCGCGTGCCGCCCTGGTCCTTATCGACGCAGAACCACGGTGAGCCGTGGGTGCAGAAGTAGCAGACGCCGCAGTACGGGGATCCCAAGATCACGTGCTGGCCGGGGGTCCGATCACGCACCTGATCACCAACCTCGACGATGACGCCCGCGCCCTCGTGCCCATTCACGCACGGCAGCGCAGTCGGCCACTTGCCGTTGACCGCCGAGTGGTCGGTCCGGCACACCCCGGCCGCGCGCATTGCGACACGGACGTCGAATGGGCCAAGATCGGCGGTCTCAACGTCGTCGCGGACTGCGTAGCGATCGATCTGCTCGATGACAAAAGCGCGCATCGTCAGGCTGCTCCCTCACGTCGACTCGACCCGGGGGAGTATCCCCGGTGGAAGGTCTATTATAATGAATAGCCCAGAATCGTCTAGTGGAAAGGAAGGCGTGGCCGATGGGCACGAGCACCGATAGCTCGCCGAGTCCGCTCCTCGCGCCGCCCCGGCGCGAGGTTGGTCCGATCACGCGAACCGACATCGTCAAGTTCGCTGGCGCCGGCGGAGATTTCAACCCGGTCCACCATGATGAGGAGTTCGCCCGCCGGGCCGGGCATCCGTCTGTCTTCGCGATGGGGATGCTTACGGCGGGCCTACTCGGCGACTTTGTTGCCGACTGGCTGGGACTCGCGCAGGTCGCGAGGTTCAATGTGCGGTTCGTGCGTCCGGTTTGGCCGGGCGACGTGCTCGCGCTCGCGGCTCTTGACGTCGGGGGCGACGCTGAGGTGGCCGCAGCGAAGTTGCGCGTGGCCGCTGGCTCACACCCATGCGTTACGGGCGAGGTTGCGACTCGCGCCGCCCGTGGCGGCGTGGATCTCCAGCCGCCGCACACACCGGATGATCTCCGCTACCTCCTGGAGACACCGCCGCAGATCATCATCCTGCCAGTAGAGCGGGGCAAGGTGATGGAGTTTGCGCGGGCAATCAAGAGCGACAATCCGCTGCACTACGACGCAGCGGCCGCGAAGGCTGCGGGCTTCAACGATGTGGTGGCGCCGCTCACGTTCTCAGCTGTTGCCGCCCACTACACCGGTGGCGACGCCGCCGACCTGCCGAAGTCGCTCGGCCTCGACATCAGCCGCATGCTGCATGGCGAGGAGCGATGGAGCTTTGAACGCCCGCCGGTCGCCGGCGAAACGTTAACCGGAACACGAACCGTCGCCGCGGCGTGGCGCAAGGAGACGAAGTCCGGAGGGGTGATGACCTTTGTCCTCGTTGCCGTCGACTATCGAGACGCAGACGGCGCGTCTGTGCTGCGCGACGAGATGCTGATGATCGAGATGCCGCCGCGTCCTCCGTCGTCCTAAGACCCGGACACCCACACTGCTGCGAGCGAGGCTTGAGCGCGCATGCCGGTTGACAGCGGGGCCCTTTCGGCCTAGGATGTTAGCCAAGCTAACATTGTTGGCACATTGGAAGGAGAGGACCCAGTGACGAACGCATCTGTTGCCACAGCGACGGCCGACGCGGAGGCTGTACTCACGGCCGTTAGCAAAGAGCTGGCGTCGATCCAGCGCAGCTTGGAAAAGGAAGGCGCGAGCGTTGAGGTTGAGGTGGATAGCGAACAGTCCAAGCTGATCGTTGGGCTCGTCCGCCACCGGATTGTCTGTGAGGGCTGTCTTCTCCCCGAGCACCTCGTGACCACCATGCTCAGCCGCGCGCTGAAGACGCACGGGCTGAAATACAAGCTTGAAACCCGCAACTGGATCCTCGGCTAGGGAGGCGTGATCATGAGCGCAACCACAGACATTCGCAGCGAGGTCGGCAACTACAGCCTCGAGATTCTCAGTCCAGTCGCCGAGCAAGACGACCGGGCCTTCGCGCCGTCGAGTCGGCTCGACTCGCTTGCCGGCAAGACGATCGGGCTCGCGTGGAACCGTAAGCCGGGCGGAAACGTCGCGGTCGGGCGCGTTGCCAACTACCTCGAGCGGGAGTACCCGGACGTCCGGCTCCTCCGCTTCGACGACGACATCCCGTTCGGGCCGGAGACGATCGAGCGGATCGTGGAGCAGTGTGACGGGGTGATCGGGACGACCGCCGATTGCGGCGCCTGCTCCTCGTGGCTCGCGCACGACATGATCGAGATCGAGAAAGCCGGTGTCCCAGCGGTGATGATCACCGCAGCCGCGTTCATCGACGACGCCGGTCTCAGCATGCAGGCCTACGGCATGCCCGACCTGCCGACGGCCGTCTTCGACGGTGTCGAATTCACCAGCCAGCCGGATCAGGTGATCTTCGACCTCATCGATCCGATCCTCGAGGACATTGTCGACGGGCTGACCAAGCAACAGTCGAGCCTGCAGCCGTCACACCGCCCAGCGATCGCGGCTGAGTGGGCGGAGAGCGAGACGTTCTCAGCGCGGGACTCCCTCGGCGCCTGGCGTCTGTTCAACGAGGAGTTCTTGGACCGGGGTTGGGGTGACGGCTTTCCTCTGATGCCTCCGACGCGCGAGGCGGTCGACCGGATGCTCACAGGGACCGTGCTCGACCCGACGCATGTCGTCACGCTAATGGAGCCGGGCTTCGGAATTGCAACCGTCGAGAAGATCGCGATCTGCGCGACCATGGCCGGTTGCGAGCCCGAAGTCATGCCCGTCCTGGTGGCAGCCCTGAAAGCCATGGAGGACCCGAAGTACTGGCTGCGCAACGTCGCCGTGTCGACCTCACCCCACGCCCCGATGCTGGTTCTGAATGGGCCGATCGTCGACAAGCTGGGAATCAACACCGGTCGCTGCGCGCTCGGGCCCGGCAAGCCGTCACGGGTCAACACCGCGCTTGGGCGCGCCCTGCGCCTGATCATGATGAACGTCGGGCACGCGTACCCGGGCACACTCGACATGGACACGATCGGCTCGCCAAACAAGTACAGCATGTGCATCGGGGAGAACGAGACCGATAGCCCCTGGGAGTCGCTGGCGATGGAGCGTGGCTACAAGCGCTCGGACAGTGTGGTCACGATGTTCAGCGTCGAATCCCAGATGGAGATCTACGACCTGAAGAATCACACGCCCGAGACGATCCTCAATGGCTACGCCCACACGGTGAACAGCCTGGGCAGCACACACACGCGTCAATGGATGTATCCGCGGCGCCACGCGGATAACTGCATCCTGCTGTCGCCGACCCATGCGAGTGCAATTGCCGAGCACGGCTGGTTGCGGAATGACGTGCGACGTTACGTCTATGAGAAGGCGCGGATTCCCGTCGAGAATCTCCAGATCATCCTCGACGTCGACAGGATCCAGAAAGGTATGAAGTGGGTGCTTGACGCGCCGCCCGGCACGATGATGCCGATCACCGGTGCCTACGACTGGTTCCACGTCGTCGTGATCGGTGGTCCGGTCGGCAAGAGCTCATTCACCTCGGGGCACGGCCAGTGCGTGTCCCAGAAGATCGACGAGCAGGAGTAGCGTCGAACCTCGCCTGCCGGCTCGGTCGGTAGGCGATCTCCTCCTAACGCCGGCGGTATGCGCTCCCGCCGGCGCCGCGGTGGCCCCGCGGCCCTTGTGGCCGCGGGGCGGCCGCGCGTGACCGGCGTGATCCGCGTCTCAGCGGGAGCAGCGTCGCACCGATGCCCGACCTCGCCCCCCAGCCCAAAATCCGCTATGCCGTCGACTCGTTCGGGGTGTGCACGATCACTCTCGACGATCCTGCGACGAGAAACGCGCTCTCGACCACGCTGATCGAGGAGCTCATCGGTGCGCTGGAAGTCGCACGCGACGATCGGTTGGTTCGGTCCGTCGTCCTGCGTTCGTCTCCCGGTGCGTCTGACTTCGCGATAGAGATCTCGGTCGATAATTCGCCTAGCCTGGGAGCCTGTCGGGACCTCGGATCAGGAGGTCGTGATGATGGACAACGGGAAGCGCAAGCCGCGCAGGCAGTTGACGCCGGAGGAGAAGTGGGAGGTGTTCCTCGAGGTCACCTCGCAGGAGATCTCGCAGGCCGACGCCGCCCGCAAGTATGGCGTCGACGTGTCGGTGATCGTGCGCCTGCGAGCGTTGGCGAAGGATGCCGCGATCGCCGCGTTCACTTCGGCGAAGCCTGGCCGTCCGGTGTCGGCGGAGGCGGTCGAGCTGGAGTTGCTGCGGGGGGAGAACGACCGGCTCTCCGAAGCGTTGAAAGAGATGGCGATCGAGCTCACGTTGCACCGGGGAAAGCAGCGCTCGGGCTTTTCGGCCCGGTTCCCGCGCGCGTGAGCGCCGAGACCAAGCTCGAGCTGCTGGGGCTGATCGATCGTGCCGTCGCCGACGGCTGGGCGCACACGCAGGCGTGCCGGGTGCTCGACCTCGCCGACGTCCGCGCGCACCGCTGGCGCGCTCGGCTGCGGGACACGGGCAGCCTTGAGGATCGTGATCCTGGCGGCGGCGCAGTCCACGGCCTGCTCTGCTGGGAGGAGGCCGAGATCCTGGATCTGATTGAAGAGTGGGGTCCGGTGGACCGCTCGCATCGCAAGCTCGCGCATCGTGGGAGCCGTCTCGGTGTCGTGTTCGTCTCCCCGTCGACGGTGCTGCGGGTCGCGCTCAAGCACAAGGTCCACCTGCCGGGTGAGCCGTACCGGCCGCGTCCGGTTATGCCTGCTCTCCCTACGATTCCGTGGGAGAAGAACCGGATCTGGATCTGGGACGCAACGCACTTCACCAGGGCGGGCCGGGTCGCGTACGCGATCGTTGACGTCGTGACCCGCTACTGGATCGGCTACCTGCTCTCAAGCGAGCAGACCTCGACCCAGGCGCAGCTGCTGTTCGCCCGAGCGCTCGAGGACCAGCACCTCCTCGACGCTGACGGGAAGCCGCCGGCGGTCGAGGATGACGGGATGCCGGTGCTGATCGCGTGGTCGGACAACGGGACCGAGATGACCGCGCTGGACACCCGGAAGTTCATGGCGCTGATGGCGATCACCCAGCACCACGGCCGGCCCGGCACCCCGACCGACCAAGCGCACATCGAGAGCTTCTACTCGCACCTGAAGGGCGATTGGCCTCACCTGGTCACGATCCGCGACTCGGCGGTCCTCGATGCCGAGCTCGCGCGTGTCCAGCGCGAGTACAACACTGTGCGGTTGCACGCCGGGGTCGGGTACGTCACCCCTGATGACGAGCATCACGGCCGCGGGCCCCGCATCCGCCGGGCTCGTGCCGCGGGGATGCGTCGCGCCCGCGCTGAGCGGATCAAAGAGAATCGAGCAAGCAAGACATGACCAGGCTCTCTGACACCAACCGCGCCCGCTCCCTTCTGGGGAAGAGGGGCGCTTTTGAGGGGGCATTCCGCTGGCCATGGATGGCCAGCGGAATGGGCACGGACGACGCCCATACCCCAGCCACCAACCGGTCCCGCCACAACGCTCAGCGTGTGGTTGAAAAAGTCGGCCGCTCTATCACGAACTCAGAAACACCGCAGTCTCACGAGCGGGTCTTTTCGAGCGGCGGCGACTTGGGCGGCTTCTCAGTCGGACTGGTGGAGAAGCATGTTGCGAACGAGCGTTTTGTGTATCTGCTGAGACTGGTGGGCGAACTTGGTAAGCCGTCAGTCTGCGCCGCGAGCGGCCACGTGCTTGCCGGGGCGCTCGGCTTAGCACTTGCCTGCGATCTCGTCATCGCCACCGAAGACGCTCGCTTCGGCACCCCTGAGATCAGAGTGGGCTTGTTCCCGTTCATGATCATGGCGCTCATTTATCGCAACGTTCCGCGCAAGAGCGTGGCAGAGCTTATGCTGCTGGGAGAGCAGATCTCAGCTTTGGACGCACACCGGATCGGCATCGTCAACCGTGTGGTCACGAGGGCGGATTTTGATGCCTGGTCGATGACTGGTCGCAGCGACTAGCAAGCCGGTCGTCCGTTCTCATGAAGCTCGGCAAGGATGCGATGTTCAACCAGCAGGACATGTCGTACGACGAGGCGTTGGTGTTCCTACGCTCGCAGCTCACGATCGCGCTGTCGACCGAAGACCTCCAGGAGGGCGTCAGCGCCTTTCGCGAAAGGCGCGACCCGGAGTGGTGCGACCGCTAACGGCAGCGCTCGGTGCCGCTGCGGGAGCAGACGGCGTTGTCGATTGAGCTTGCGTCTCCCAACAAAACCCTTATAATCATTCGACGTAGATCTGATCAGAGGAGAAGCTGACCCACGATGAAAACGCTCGATGGCAAGGTCGCGGCAGTAACCGGAGCGGGACAGGGCATCGGTCGCCAGGAGGCGCTCGCCCTGGCCGCTGAAGGGGCAATCGTGATCGTCAATGACCTAGGCACAACGCCCGAGGGCGTGCGTCACGCGGACGCCGTTGTCGCTGAGATCGAGGCGGCTGGAGGTTCAGCCGTCGCTCATTACGACGATATCTCCGAGTGGTCAGGCGGTGAAAGCCTGATCGAACTGGCCACCGAGGCGGGCGGCTTGGATGTACTCGTCTGTAACGCAGGGATCGTCCGCGACCGGATGCTCCACAAAATGAGCGAGCAGGAGTGGGACGCCGTCATCAAGGTTCACCTACGCGGCCAATTCATCCCGACGCGGCTGGCGGCAGCATATTGGCGGGACATCAGTAAGTCTTCGGGCCAGCCGGTCGACGGACGCATCGTATACACGACCTCCGAGGCGGGGTTCTTCGGTCACATCGGACAGGTCAACTACGCGGCAGCGAAGGCCGGCATCACTGGACTCTGCTTCACGGCAGCCCAGGAGCTCGAGCGTGTCGGCGTCACCGTCAACACGATCAGTCCACGCGGCCGCACGCCGATGACCGAGGCTACGTTTGGAGACTTCGTCACGCCCGAGGGCTTCGACGAATGGGATCCCGCCAACGTCGCGCCGTTTGTCGCATTCCTAGCGGGCCCGCATGCGGCACGGATCAGCGGTCAGGTCTTTGTTGTCTACGGCGGGACGGTCACGCGGCTCGCCGGATGGCAACCGGTGGCCGAGATCCAGAGCGATCACAGGTGGACGCAGGCGGAGCTCTTGGAGCGAGCGACGGAGCTGGCCGACGATCTCGTGGCGCCGCCGCCAGTGTTCGAAGTCGTCACTCCGGGATCGATCCAGCACGGTCAGCCAGCGGTCTCATGACGGCTGAGCCGACCTCGCAGCCTGTCCCGGCCCAGCCTGAGCAAGTCCGGCTTGATGACGACGGCCCCGTGTTGCTCGGTAGCAAATGTCCGGAATGCGGGCGCTCGTTCTTCCCGCGCCGGTGGGAATGCCCGATCGATCTCACGCCGGTCGACGACGTTGACCTGTCCCGCCGGGGCCACCTCCACGTTGCCACCCACGTGCGCACGCCCGCGTATGGACGAGCCGTCCGCGACACCGAGGGATATGGCGTCGGCGAGATAGACCTCCCAGAGGGCGTGCGGATCCAGAGTGTGCTGCTCGGTTCGCCAGAGGAATGGGTCCCCGACACCCAGTTCAAGCTCGTCGGGGAATCCGTGGGCGAAGACGAGAATGGCCGGCCGCAGATCACATTTCGTTTTCTGCGCGCCGACACCGGGGATCGCGACAGATGACCGACTCAGTCGGCCTGTACGCCCAGCGGGCTGCCGAGCGCTGGCGGGAACTGGAGTTCGCCGAGCTCAGCGGTCGCCGCATCAGCTTTGGCGAACTGTCGACGTGGGTCGAGCGCATCGCTGGCGACTTCGTCTCCCGGGGTGTCGAGCCTGGTGATCGGGTCCTCGTTCAGCTCCCCAACTGCCTCGAGGTGATTGTGCTCCAGCTCGCCGCTTGGCGGATTGGGGCTGTCGCGGTGCCCGTGGTCCCGATCTATCGGGAGCACGAGGTTACGCAGATCGTGCGTGACTGCCGTCCCGTCGTCGTCGCGACGACGGAGCGGCTGCGGGATCGTCATCTGCAGGCTGAGCTCGACGCAATCCTGACGAGCACTGGAGTCGTGACAAAGGCCCGGTACGTCGACGGGGTCCCCGGCGCCGGGTGGCTAGAGATCCCGCCGAGCAACGGGCTCGGCCCTCCCGCAAGCGACCTCCCGCCTCCGGCAGAGCCTGGCGAGTCCTGTCTCATCCTTTACACGTCGGGCACTACGTCTGCGCCCAAGGGCGCCATGCTGTCGTCATCCTCGATCATCGCCGCGACGAGGGCATGGGACCGACTCTCAATCAGTCAGGATGACGTCGCGCTCGGCGTTGCGCCCCTCGCTCACATCGCGGGCATGGTGCCTGCATGCCTCGTGCCGCTGACAGCCGGCTGCCGGGCGACGATCCTGCCGCGTTGGGACGTTGTCGCCGCCGTTGAGGCCATCGATCGTGAACGGGCGACGTTCTCGACCGGTGCGAATGTTTTTCTGCGGGATCTCGTCGACTACTACGAGCACCGCGCATCGGAAAATCACCGCAAGCTTAGTTTCTTCGTGTCCGGCGGTTCCGCGACTCCGCCCTCGCTTGTTCAGCGCGCTCATGCGCTTGGGATGGGCGCCCTCCGCGCGTACGGGATGACCGAAACTGCGGGTGTCATCTCGATGGCTGAGTACGACGCACCGCTCGAACGCAAAGCACGCTTCGACGGTCGCCTGCTCGACGACGTCGAAATGCGCGTCGTCGACGTGGCCGGCGAGGACCTTCCGCCTGGAAGCGAGGGAATGCTCCTGATCCGCGGCCCGCAACTGATGCTCGGCTACACGAATCCGGCAGTCACCGCGCTGCAGTTCCGAGATGGATGGTTTGATCCCGGCGACATTGGCTCGGTCGATCGAGACCGCTGGCTGCGGATCACAGGTCGGACGAAGGACATCATCAACCGCGGGGGCGAGAAATTCTCGTCCCGCGACATCGAGGAGACGATCCTCCACCACGGTGCCGTCACCGACGCCGCGGTCATTCCGATCCCGGACGAGCGCTTCGGTGAGGCCGTCTGTGCGTTCGTCGTGCTCGAGTCCACCGCAGAGGTGACAACAGACGAGATTGCGGGATTCATGCTCGAGTCTGGGATCGCGCGAGCGAAGGTGCCGGTCGAGTGGCACGTCATCGACCGCATACCGATCACGGCGACGGGCAAGGTGAAGAAGCACGAACTCGTCGCTTGGCGGGACCGGATGGCCACGGAAACGGGAGCTGCGCGATGAACGAAGTAGCTGTGCTCGGGGTCGGGATGACACGATTCACGGCGACGCCAGAGCCGACGCTCCGCGAGCACGTGTACCGCGCAGGCCGCGCCGCGCTCGACGACGCTGGGGTGAGCTTCCGTGACGTTGGGAGCGTCTATACCGGCTTTATCTTCGAGCCCACGATGACGGGGCTTCGCTTCGTCAAGGAGTTCGGCCTCACCGGCGTGCCGGTCGTCCACGTCGAGAACGCGTCTGCCACCGGGTCGTCCGCGTTTCGAGAGGCCTACCTCAATGTCGCCGGGGGTCACGCGGACATGTCGATGGCGCTCGGCTTCGACGATATGCAGCGGCTGGCCGGCGTCGGCCAGTCCAAGAACTCCACCGAAGGCGTCATTCTTCCGGCGGCGTTCTTTGCTCTGTGGGCGCAAGCCCGCATGAAAGACGTCGGCACGACGCCTGAGACGCTCGCTGAGATCGCCGCGAAGAACTGGAATCACGCCGCACTCAATCCGATGGCCCAGCGCCAGGCGGAGTCCGAGGTCACCGCCGAGCAGATCATGGCGTCGCGGATGATCGCCGAACCGCTCACCTCCAGGATGGCGGCGGCCGTCGGAACCGGTGCTGCTGCCGCGATCCTCTGCCGTGCGGACCTGGCACGGGAGCTCCAGCCCGACCGCGAGCCGATCGTCGTCGCCGCGTCGGTTCTTCAAAGCGAGCAATACGTCGACCACCACGTCTTTCTCGGCCCGGTGGTCGGGCCAACTGAGATGACCCGCACGTCAGCCGCCGCGGCGTACGAGATGGCGGGACTCGGCCCGGAGGATCTCGATCTCGTGCAGGTCCACGACGCGTTTCCCATCGAGGAGCTCGTGTACTACGAGCTACTGGGGATCTGCGGTGAGGGAGAGGGCGACAGGCTGGTCGCCGACGGGGCCACGAAGCTTGGAGGTTCGATCCCGTTCTCGACTGACGGCGGCCTGATCGGCCGTGGGCACCCGGGCGGGTCGACGGGACTTGCGCAGATCTGGGAGACGACGCTTCAGCTTCGGGGAGAAGCGGGAGCGCGCCAGGTTCCGAACGCGCGCGTGGGCCTCTGCCACATGGTTGGCGGCGGCAGCGTCTGCCTGATTCACATCCTCAAGCGCGGCTAGTGGCGACTCTCTGGCCCGGCCAGCCTCGACGGGCGGTTCGTCACGACGTTAGTTGACTAAAGCCTGATATCTATTATAATCGTCATTACCTTTGTACTCGAGAGGAGAGGGATGGTGATGTTGAAGAGGCTTTACCGGGGCGCTGCGGTCCCCTTGGCCATCGCCACGGCCGCATTGGTGGCCGCCGGGTGTGGTTCATCGAGCAGTTCAAGTTCGGCGAGTTCGTCAACTGTCGCCGGAGCGTCATCGTCGGCGAGCGGCGGCGGCGGCGATGCGATCCAGATCGGAACGCTGATCCCGCTCACGGGCACGGGCCTCAACTTCGCCGACTACCTTGCGGGTGCGAAGGCGGCCGTGCAGTCCATCAACGCAGCCGGCGGGATCAACGGACACAAGGTCAACCTCGTCGAGTGCGACGACCAGAACAACCCCAATCAGGCAGTGACGTGCGCGCGACAGATGGTCAGCTCACACGTGGTGGCTGTCGCCGGCGGGGTCAGCCTGTTCGGCGCTCAGGAAGCCCAGATTCTCAAGGCGGCGAACATCCCGTGGATCGGGGCGCTACCGATTACGGCGCCGGAGACTGCGTTGTCGAACGAGTATCCGATCGAGTCTGGGAACCTCGGGAACTACGGGACCACGGGTACGTTCGCCAAGAAGGCAGGACAGAAGGCCATCGCTGGCTTCGTCCTTCAAGGGCCGCTCGGTACCGCTGCTGCCCAGGCGCTCGAGCAAGGGGCCAAGGTCGCCGGCCTGCCCTATAAGGGAACGGTCACAGTCCCGATCGACGCGACTGACTACGCGCCGTACGTACAGAAGCTCCAGGCGCTGCACGCCGATGCGATCGGCACCCAGCTTGCAGGCGCCCAGTTCCTCCTGCTCGCCGCTGCGTCGGCCCAAGCCGGAGCACAGTGGCAGATGTATCAGCCCGCGGTTGGTATCGCGCCGAACATCTTCAGCGCGCTCAGCAAGACGCCGAGCGAGCTGGCGAAGATCACGCCAATGAGCGCCGTGCCGCCCGCCGATCCATCGATCGCGTCTTCGTATCCCGGCATCACGCAATATCGGACCGACATGGAAGCCTACGAGAAGGCCAGCAGCGACCCGCATGGCGTTCCGTCGAGCTACACATCGGGCTCGATCTCGTCGTGGCAGGCGATCGAGGCAACCGCCAAGATCGCCAAGTCCGCTGGGTCAGCGGTCACGCCTGCGAGCTTCCTGACCGCTCTGCAGAACAGCGGACCTGTCGACACCGGACTCGGGCCGGCGTGGAATCCCCCGCCGCCGCTTGGCCCTCCCTCCGCCCCGCGCGTCACGAATGGCGCTGAGTTCGCGTGGGCGCTGAAGAACGGTACCTACACGCTCTCTGAGCCGAATCCGCTCGATGTCCTCCAGTTGATCAAGTGAGGCCGACGGCGCGCAACGAGGCCTGCGGAGCGGTGTGAGCAGGCTTTGGCGTGTGTTCGTGTGCGGCGACGCAAGGCCGGGCTGGCTTGGCCCGGTCTTGCTTCCCGCGCTCCGCCGCCAATGAACGAACGGCAGTGAGAAGGCAACTGTGAAGAGCATCATCCAAGACGGACTCCTCGGGCTGGGGATCGCGGGGATCTACGCGATCCTCGCCCAAGGAATGGTCCTCATCTATCGGGGCAGCGGAGTGCTCAACTTCGCGCATGCCGCGATCGCTGCCGTAGCGGCATACATCTTCTGGGAGCTCCACGTCCAGAATGCGTGGGCGTTCCTGCCGGCCTGCATCGCGGCGATGGCGGCGGCTGCAGTCATTGGCGTCGCGACCCATGTTGTGATCATGCGTCCCCTACGGCAACGCTCCTCGCTCGCCCGAGTGGCCGGGACACTCGGGCTCCTGTCGATTCTGATCGGCGCCATTCTCCTCATCTGGGGCGACAACATCCAAATCGTTGGTTCATCCCTGCCGCAGAAGACATTGCATCTTGGGGGAGGGATCACCGTGACCAGCGATCGCCTTCTGCTGCTGGGCATTGCCGTGGTCATCACGGGCGCGCTCTACGCGCTGACGAAGTACACGCGGGCCGGGCTCGCAATGACCGGCGTGGCCGAGAACGAAACGGCGACCGCCGCGCTCGGCTGGTCTCCGGACAGCATCGCCATCGCCACGTGGGCGACCGGCGCCGCCCTTGCCGGGCTAGCCGGGGTCCTCGCGGTCCCGATCACCGGCCTCCAATCTGAGCAGATCGCGCCTCTCATCACGTTCGCGACCGCAGCTGCGCTGCTCGGCTCGTTCTACTCGTTTGGTCTCACCCTGCTCGCAGCATTGCTCATCGGCGTCGTCTCATCCGAGCTCACCATTCGGTTGACAAACCCCGGGTGGGCAAGTGCAGTCCCGCTCGCGCTGATCATCTTCACCCTCGTGGTCCGCGGCACCGCGCTCCCGATCCGTGGGTTCGTAACGGACCGGTTGCCCCGCGTCGGCCGTGGTCGACCTCGCCCCGTCGTCGTCGTCGTGGCACTCGTGGTCGTGTCCTGGCTCACGCTTTCTGTGTTCGGGATCAACGTGATCACCGCCCTCACCGACCAGGTCGTTGCTGGCGTCATTCTTCTGTCGATTGTTCTGCTCACGGGGTACGCAGGACAGATCTCGCTTGGGCAGTATGCAGTCGCTGGCCTAGGCGCCGTGTACGCCAGCAAACTCGTTGCGTCTCTCCACTGGCCGTTCATCCCAGCCGTCCTCGTCGGGATGGTTGGAGCCACCGCTACGGGCGTGCTGATCGGCATCCCTGCCCTTCGGACGCGTGGCGTGTCGCTCGCCGTCGTGACACTGGCGCTTGGCTACGTGATCGAGATTCTCGTTCTCGGCAGTTCGTCGATCACGGGTGGGATCTACGGCACATCTGTTGGGTCCCAGACCATCTTCGGCATCAACATCGATCCCATCATCAATCCGGCGCGCTATGCGGTCGTGTGTCTCGTCGCCTTCGCGCTCGTGTCCCTTGGTGTGGCGAATCTCAGACGCGGGCGAGTCGGCCGCAGGCTCGTCGCGATCCGTGACAACGAGCGCGCGGCGGCGTCGGTCGGTATCAGCGTCGTTGAGACGAAGACGTTCGCGTTCGCGGCGGCGTCGGCCGTGGCAGGGCTCGGCGGGATCCTCCTCGCCTTTTCCAACGACACCGTCGTGTTCTCCAACTACACGTCGGCGAGTTCCATTTCCGCCGTCGCGAGCGCGGTCGTCGGCGGCATCGGCTTCGTGACCGGACCGCTTGTGGGGTCATTTTTTGCGAGCGGTAGCCTCGGAGCGCTCCTACTGAACAAGGTCGGAGACCTTGGCAACTGGCTACCTGTCATCACGGGCGTGGCGCTGATCGCAACATTGCTCGCGACGCCTGACGGGCAGGTGGCTGAGATCGCTCGTGTCCTCCGTTCACTCGCGGGTCGGCTTCCGGTCGCCGTGGCGACGAGGATCCGTTCACGCTTGCCGATGCGCGCTCGGACACGCGCTCCGGAAGCGATGGCAGCACCGGACGAGGGTGCGAGCACTGTCAACAATCGCGGCGAACTGCACGTGGACAACCTCAGCGTCCGCCTTGGGGGAAATCTCATCGTCGACAACGTGTCGTTCCACATCGCTCCCGGAGAGGTAGTGGGTCTCATCGGCCCCAACGGCGCGGGAAAGACGACCGTGATCGACACGATCAGCGGATTCACATCCCCGCTTACGGGGGAGATTCGCATCGGCACCGTCCCGCTTGATCGCGTTTCGGCTCACGCGCGTGTCCGTTCCGGGCTAGCCCGATCGTTCCAGGGGCTGGAGTTGTTCGAGGACTTGACGGTTCTGGAGAACGTCCACGCGGCTTGTGACGCGCGCGACCGAATCTCGTACCTGACGGGGTTCGTGCGGCCCGGTCGCACCGATGTCCCGCCGCTCGTGTGGCACGCGCTCGCTCAGTGTCGCCTTCTGGACAAGCTCGATCGCTACCCGGAGGAACTTTCCTACGGCCAGCGACGGCTCGTGGCCATCGTCCGCGCCGTCTCGACGGGCGCGAGCATCCTCATGCTCGACGAGCCGGCTGCCGGCCTCAGCCAAGGAGAGACGGCGGAGCTGTCGTACCTCGTTACTTGGCTCGCCCACGAATGCGGCGCCGGAGTCCTGATCGTCGAACACGACGTCGCCATGGTCATGAGGGTGTGCGATCGGATCGGCGTGCTTCAGGGCGGGAGGCTGATCGCGTCAGGCACACCCGTTGAGGTGAGGGAGAACGAAGATGTCGTCACTGCGTATCTCGGTGCGTGAGCCGGAGACCTCGAGCATGACCGAGGCCTCCGTGCTCGAGGCCAGAGGCTTGAGCGTCGGCTACGGCCAGGTCCCGGTTGTTCGCAATGTGGATCTCCGAGTCGAGCGGGGCGAGGTCGTAGTCCTGCTCGGCGCAAACGGCGTCGGAAAGACGACGACCTTACGCTGCCTTGCGGGCATCCTGCCCGAGAACGGCGGGGAGATCTATCTGAACGGCCAGCGCACGCGCGAGCCGCTCCACAAACGGGCGCGCCGCGGTCTTGGTTTCGTCAGCGACGAGCGATCGGTGATCATGGGACTCACCGTCGCCGACAACATCCGGCTTGGCGGCGTGTCGCGCCAATCGGTGCTCGACCGGTTCCCGGTCTTGCAGCCGCGAGCGCAAACCAAGGCGGGCCTTCTGTCCGGCGGGGAGCAGCAGATGCTGACCCTGGCCCGCCTCCTCGCGCGTGAACCACACGTCATCTTGGCCGACGAGGTTTCGCTCGGCCTGGCGCCACTCGTCGTCCAGCAACTCCTACGTGCGATCAGAGCCGCCGCCGACCGTGGGATGGCTGCGCTGATCGTCGAGCAGCACGTCCGGCAGGCCCTTGAGTTCGCCGACCGCGTATACGTGATGCAGCGAGGCGAAATCGTCTTCGACGGTACAGCGCACGAGTGTCTCTCGCGTTTGGACGAGATCGAACGCACGTATCTCGGTGTCGTCTGAGGTTCCGAGCTGGGACGCCACCGGTCCGGTCCGCGTCGCGCCCGGCGTCCACCGGATTCCGTTGCCGCTTCCGCATGACGGGCTCCGGGCCGTCAACGTCTACGTCCTCGAGGACGGGGACCGGCTCGTCCTCGTGGATGCGGGCAGCGACCAACCCGCATCGTTTGACGCACTCGACTCTGGACTCCGGGGCCTCGGTGCGTCGGTGTCGGACGTCGGCATCGTGCTGGCGACCCACGGGCACTATGACCACTACGGGCTCACAGCCGCGATCCGCGCTCGGTCAGGAGCTGAAATCGCGCTTGGAGCTGACGAGCGGTGCCTCGTTGAAACCGTCATTGAGCGCGATCGGTACGACCGGTCGATTGAACATCGTCGTCAATGGCTTGGATGCCACGGCGCCGCTGCCGTTGCAGCGGCCGCCGAGCCGCTGCAACAGAAGGAGAGCGAGCGTCGCGAGTCGCAAACGTGGACGCTCCCTGACAGATGGTTTGCGTCTGGAGACGAGATCCATCTGCATCAGCGATCCCTTCGCATCCATGCGACACCGGGCCACACCCGAGGACACATCGTCTACCACGACGAGTCTCACCACCTTCTGTTCTGCGGCGACCACGTACTGCCCCACATCACACCATCGCTCGGCTTTGAGCCGTTTCCCGACGGTCGGGCGCTCGAGCAGTTCCTCGCTTCGCTTGCAGCGGTCCGCGGACTCTCCGTCGACCTTGTTCTGCCCGGCCACGGCCAGGTGTTCACCGACCTGGCAGGGAGAGTCGACGCGCTTGTCGCGCACCACCGCGCGCGACTCGGAACGTGTGAGGAGATCCTCGCTCATGGCCAGCCATGGTCGGCGGAGGCGGTTGCCGATCGTCTTCCCTGGACTCGGCGCGGCCGCACGTTCTCCGAGCTGGACGCTTTCAACCGGATGCTTGCGGTGAGCGAGACAGTGACCCATCTCGAGCTCTTGGTTCGGCGAGGCCGGCTTCACCGCGCGCGCTCCGAGACCGGGCTTGCCTATTTGCGCGCCGCGTGACTGGGAGTAGTAGTCCGCCCAAACTGTGTATAATCATTACAAGGAACTACTTGACCCACGAGGAGAAACAATGACCTGGGGTGTGATCGACGACGAGAGCATTGCCGAGGCTGAGGCGCTGATTGGTGTCCCGCTGCGGCGCAACACATGGCGCTGGGTCACCGAGGCGACCAAGGATGCGATCAGCCATTTCGCTGAGGGCGTCGGCGACGACAACCCGCTGTGGCTCGATCCAGAATACGGTCAGGCCTCCGTGTGGGGAACGAACCTCGCTCCTCCGTGTTTCCTCTTCGCAGTGGATGGGACCACCGTGGCGCCGAAGCTCGCCGGCGTCCAGTGGATCTATGCCGGGTGCGACTGGACCTGGAACGACGTCATTCGGCGTGGTGACGAGTTCAAGGTCGCGTCGCAGGTCACCGCCGTCGAACGCAAGTCATCGTCGTTCGCCAAGCTCTGGGTGATGCAGCACGGCCGGGTCGATTTCTTCCGCGCTGACGGTGCTCCGCTTGCGGTTGCTCACTCGAAGATCGCGCGCACCCCGCGTGGGGACCAGTTGGCGAAGGCGAATGGCGGCAAAGCGAAATACGACGTTCGACCGACGCATCGGTACACGGCGGACGAGCTCGACGCGATCGAAGCTGAGGCGCTCGCCGAGCCGAGGCGCGGCGCGGAAACCAGGTATTGGGAAGACGTCAACGTCGGAGACGAAGTGCCCGCTGTCGTCAAGGGGCCGCTGACCGGCACTGACCTGGTCGGCTGGTACTCAGCAGTTCAGGGCGCGCGTCCATATGGCGGTACGAGCGAGCTCGTATACAAGTACCGACGCCGTCACGCGGATTTCCACATCAACCCGGAAACGGGCGCGCGAGATTCGGCCGGGCGCGGTCATCTTGAAGTGCAGACGGGAGTCGATGTTGGGATGGGCGGCGCGTACGACATCGGGCCACACCGGATCGCGTGGTGCGGACATCTGATGACGAACTGGATCGGCGACGACGGCTTCCTGCGACGCCTCAACGTCGAGGTACGTCGTCCGGTGTTGCTCGGCGACACGCTGTGGTGGAAGGGCGTCGTGGCCGGCAAGCGTGTCGTCGACGGCTACCACTGCATCGACGTCGACGTCACCGGCATCACCCAGCGGGGTGAGAAGGTTTCGTGGGGCAACGCGGAGGTATATCTCCCGTCCCGGGAAGCCGGGCCCGTCGTTCTGCCTGTGCCGGTCCAGGGCTGAAGCGCTCAGCGCAATGGCGTCCGCCAGCCACATCGCACCGTCCACATTCTCGCTCCCGTTGACTGGACACCGCGTGCTCTGCCTCGCGCGCGGTGGTCGCGGCGCGGTTCAGGCCGCGCGCCTGCTCCGCGACCTCGGCGCTGAGGTGACCGTTGGCGCCGACGGACCGGCTGACGGGCTCGAGGCACGGATCCTTGGCCGCCAACCCGCGATCTCGCGGGTGTCGGGCGGGGATGCGACGGCGCTGCTAGCGGCGACCGAGCACTTTGTGGTCGTGCACGAGGGTCCGTTCGAGAGTGCTCTACACGACGCAGCCGGACCGCACATCAACCGTGTCGAGCTCAGCTACCTGGGAGGCGATGAGTGGCGCGGGAGCGACGCTGCCGCGCAAGCCGTGAGCGGACCCGCGGACGTCATCGGCGAACCGGATCGCGAGCCGCTGTGGTTCCCGCACCGAATGGGCGAGTACATCATGGGAGCGAACGCATGCTCGATGGTCTTGCTGTTCGTCCTCCGTGAGCGGCGCGGCGCCGTTGGCACGCTGGCCCTGTCGGACCTCTGGGCGTACGCAGCTGGGACGAACGGTCTCTTGTGCACGCCCAAGGGGATCACCTACCACCGCGAAGGACGGAGGAGCCCCGGCAACGGTGGCGTTTATCCGCAGCGGCTGTTCCGGGCGGCTGATGGCTGGATCACGCTGCTCTGCCGCTCTCGCCGCGAATGGAGCGGCATCGTCGAGGCGCTGGACTCGCCGGGGTGGGCAGAGCAGGACCGGTACCAGGACATTCTCCGAATGGGCGTGGCGTACCCTGACGAGGTCGACCCGCTTGTCGAGGCCGAGACAAGCAAGCACACCCGCGCTGAGCTCTTCAGTCGAGCGGTCCGCAATGGCTTTCCGCTCGCCCCTGTGCGGTCGCCGTCCGAGGCCCTCGACGACGAGTACCTTGCTCGTCAGGCATTCTGGGCTGAAAGCGAAGGCGTACGCCTTCCCGGGAGTCTGTGGCGGCGCGAGACGTGGTTGCCCTCCCAAGCTCAATCCGCATCTGAATCTCCAGCCCGCGCGGCTACTGGCACGACCGACCTCACTGGCCTTCGTGTTCTCGACCTCACCTGGGTGTGGGCTGGACCGATGGTCGGCTCGATGCTCGCCGACCTCGGCGCCGACGTCATCAAGGTTGAACACGGGCGTCGCCTGGACAACATGCGCCTACGCGGCAAGTTGCCGTCAGCGATCCCGGATGAGCACAAGGACATCGATCCGCGCGAGACCGATCCGCTTTTCCACAATGTCAACCGCGGCAAACGAAGTCTCCTGCTTGACATGCGTCATCCTGAGGGACGGGACGTGTTCCTACGCCTCGTCGAGGGGGCCGACGTCGTGCTGGAGGCGTTTCGTCCACACGTGCTGGACTCTTGGGGGCTCTCATACGCCGACCTCGTAGCGGCCAATCCGCGGATTGTCCTGTTGTCGCTGCGTGGCCTTGAACTCGATGAGAGCTTTGGGCCATCAAACCTCCGCTCCTACGCTCCAGTGACCTCGTCGCTCGCGGGCCTGGAGAGCACGATCCAGTACCCCGACGCCGACGGCCCGACCGGCGGAATGGCGATCGGAATTTCAGATCCGGTGGCCGGCTGGCACGGCATGATGCTCTTGCTCGGCGCGCTCCTGCACGCCCAGCGCTCCGGGAAAGGGGGGTGGGTACGCCTCTCCCAGCTCGAGACTCTCGCGTCCGTCCTCCCAGAGATGTACCTCAGCGCCCAGCGCCCAGACGAACCGGAGGTTACGACCGCGCGGTCGGTGCGCTGCCGTGACGGCGACGCGATCGTCGATGCTGCGGAGGAGGTCTGGACCGTTCTCGTCGAGGCGGCAGCGATCGATGAGGCTCACCACCAAACCGAGCTCACTGTCGCGGAACTTGCTGAAGTCGCACGCACCCGGGGCGCCGATGCGTGGCCGGTGTATGGGGTCGCCGCCCACGCCGAGTGGCAGCGGATGTTCGGGCGCTCCGTGATCGGGCCTGTTGCACACGCACTCACCGGATCAGAGGAGCTTTATAGCCACGGCTGGCAGCTCGATGGCCGGCCGCTACTCCCAACCGCGAGCGCGCCGGTGATTGGAGAGCACACCGAGGCGGTGTTGCGGGAGTACGCCGCCCTCGACGGCGCTGAGATCGCGCGGCTGGAGGCAGCCGGTGTCCTCTCGTGAAGCGGTCCCGCCGTCCGTGGCGCTGCGCTCGAGAGCCGATCCCTCGGGTGAGCGCTTCCTACGCAATCGAGAGGCGAACCTCGAGCTGATCGCGGAGGTCGAAGCGAGTCTCCAACAAGCTCGTGAGGGAGGCGGGCCTGAGAAGGTCACGCGCCATCGCGAGCGCGGCAAGCTCCCGATCCACGAACGGATCGAACTGCTCGTCGATCGTGATTCACCATTCCTGGAGCTCTCCCCATTGATGGCGTGGGGCACGGAGTTCGCCGTCGGCGGGTCCGTCGTGCAGGGGATCGGGGTGGTCAGCGGAGTCGAGTGCGTCATCTCGGGTGCCGACCCGACGGTCAAAGGTGGATCGCTCAACCCATTCTCGCTGCGCAAGACGCTGCGGGGCCTCGAGATTGCCCGAGAGAACCGATTGCCGTACATCAACCTCACTGAATCGGGGGGCGCTGATCTTCGATTCCAGGGGGAGACATTCATTCTCGGCGGCGAGTACTTCCGCAACATCACCCAGCTGTCCAAGGCTGGCGTCCCAACGATCTCGATCGTGTTCGGCTCGTCGACGGCGGGCGGAGCCTACGTACCGGGCATGAGCGATTACGCAATCATGGTTCAGGGTCGCTCCAAGGTGTTCCTCGCGGGCCCACCGCTCGTCAGGATGGCGACCGGGGAGATCAGCACCGAGGAGGAGCTCGGCGGTGCCGAGATGCACGCCCGGACCTCCGGCCTCGGCGACTACCTCGCGACGGATGAGATCGACGCGATCCGGATTGCGCGCGACGTGGTCGCCCATCTCAACTGGGAGAAGTCCGGATTCGGGCCGACAATGCCACCTGAGGCGCCGGTGTATGACGCCGAGGAGATCCTCGGCGTCGTAAGCGCAGATCCCCGGGAACCATTCGACATGCGTGAAGTTCTCGCACGCGTGCTCGACGGCTCGCGGTTTGACGAATTCAAACAGCTCTACGGTGGCAACCTCGTCACCGGCTGGGGCTCCGTACACGGCTACGCGGTGGGCGTTTTGGGCAACAACGGAGTGTTGTTCAGCGAAGATTCGGAGAAGGGGGCGCAGTTCATCCAGCTCTGCAATCAGCGCGACATTCCGCTCTTGTTCCTGCAGAACATCACCGGGTTCATGGTCGGTAGTGAGTACGAGCGCGGCGGCATCATCAAGAACGGCGCGAAGTTGATCAACGCTGTCGCCAACTCCGAGGTACCGCACATCACGCTCATGATCGGAGCGTCGTACGGCGCCGGCAACTACGGCATGGCCGGGCGGGCGTACCGTCCGCGCTTCGTCTTCAGCTACCCGTCGCACCGGATCGCGGTGATGGGTCCGCGGCAACTTGCCGGCGTCATGGAGATCGTCGCCTCGGCGTCCGCGCGAGCGCGAGACGAGCCGTGGGACGAGGATCAGGCGTCCTCATTCCGCTCCACTTACGAAAAGCAGGTCGAGGCCGAATCAACCGCCCTCAATGCGACGAGCCGCGGCTGGGACGATGGCATCATTGACCCGCGTGACACCCGAACCGTACTTGGGGTCGCGCTCTCCGCTGTCCACAGCGGACCCGTCAGGGGCGGCAGCAGCTTCGGCGTGTTCCGAATGTGATGACCGCGCCTGTCTCGATCAGCACAGTGCAGCGCGCATCAGGAAGTCCTGACGCGATTAGACACATCCGCTCGTTGCTCATCGCCAACCGCGGTGAGATCGCGGCGCGGATCGCGCGGACGGCGCGGACGATGGGCATCACCACCATCGCGGTGTTCTCGCAGTCCGACCGCGACGCCGTGCATGTTGAGTCCTGCGATGAGGCGATTGCACTCGGTGGGAACACGCCGGCGCAGTCATACCTCGACATCGAGAGGCTACTCAAGGCTGCGGCCGCTTCTGGCGCCGATGCGGTCCATCCCGGATACGGATTCCTGTCAGAGAACAGCGCGTTCGCCGAGGCGGTACTCGACGCGGGACTCATTTGGGTTGGTCCACGCCCGGAGACGATCGCGACGATGGGCGACAAGGTCACGGCGAAACGGATGATGGCCCAGGCGGGTGTTCCGGTCCTCGACGACGTCGTCGTTGAGGAGGGGACCGACGTGCGCGCCGCCGCGGCTGCGCTGACTCCGCCAATCATCGTCAAGGCGGCTGCCGGCGGCGGTGGCAAAGGCATGCGCATCGTCACGGACCTCGATGAGCTGCCGGCGATGGTCGACGCGTGCCGACGCGAGGCCGCGGGGGCGTTCGGCGACGACCGCGTGTTTCTCGAGCGGTTTCTTCCGCGCCCGCGGCACATCGAGGTACAGATCGCGGGCGATCGTTACGGCCACGTACTCCACCTGTTCGAGCGCGAATGTTCAGTTCAGCGCCGTCACCAGAAGGTGATCGAGGAGGCGCCATCGCCGGCTGCCGACGACGCGCTGAGGGAGCGCCTGTGCTCAGCCGCTGTGGCGGCGGGCGAGGCTCTCGGGTACGAAGGTGCGGGAACGGTCGAGTTCGTCGTTGGCACCGGTGGTGAGCCAGCATTCCTAGAGGTGAACACGAGGCTTCAGGTCGAGCATCCCGTCACCGAGGCGATCACCGGCATCGACCTCGTTCGCTGGCAGCTGTTGGTTGCCGAGGGGCACCCGCTGCCGGTCCGCCAGGAGGACGTCAGCCGGCGGGGTCACGCGATCGAGGCGCGGCTCTACGCCGAAGATCCGGCGCGTGGATACGTGCCAGCGGCGGGCTCGATCGCAAGCTTCCGACCCCAGCTCGCGGACAACATCCGCTGCGACGCCGGCGTTCGCAGCGGATCGGTTGTCAGCCCCCACTACGACCCGATGCTCGCCAAGGTTATTGCCTGGGGCGAGACGCGGGATGAAGCGGCGCGGTCGCTCGAGCGGGCGCTCCGCATGACGCATCTCCATGGCCCCGCGACAAACCGGGACCTGTTGTGCGCGGTTCTGCGCCACCCCGATTTTCTCGCCGGCGCCCTGACGACGAGCTTCCTCGACGAGCACTATGCGACCGATGCGGAACGTGCGCCCCGGCCCGATGCCGACATGCTCGAGCGTGCCGCCGTCGTTGCCGCTCTCGTCGGCGAGGCGTCGCGGTCAGCCGAGCGGACACTGCCGTCCGGCTGGCGGAACAATCGCACGAGCGATCAGACGGTCAGCTTCGACGGAGCCGCGCGGCTCGACGTTGTGTACCGGCAGGAACGCGACGGCTCGTGGACCGTCACCGTCGGTGATCGCACCCTACGGGCCCATCGGGACGCAATCGAGGCCGATCTGATCGCCGTCACGCTGGACGGTCGGCGAATGGCGGCCCGGGTCTCCGCGGTTAGAGAGGACGACGGAGTTCACTGGGAGATCACGACTTCGCAAGGGGGAGTTGGAATCGTCGAACTTCCCCGGTTTCCGGACCCTGCGCCGCCAGAGATCGAAGGGGCCACCCGTGCTCCGATGCATGGCCAGGTTGTGTCTGTCGCAGTCAGCCCTGGCGACCACGTCGCCAAAGGAGCGCTGCTGTGCATCGTGGAAGCAATGAAGATGGAGCAGCAGCTCGTCGCGCCGTACGACGCGGTCATCGCTTCGGTGGAGGTGGCGGTTGGTGACAGCGTCGAAACCGATCAGGTGCTCGCAGTCCTCGAGGCGCACGAGGAGGCTTAAGGGTGGTGACGCACAGCGTGCACTACAAGACCCGCGGGCACGTCGCGCTCATCCATATCAACCGCCCCACGGTGCGCAACGCCGTCAACGCTGACGTTGCCGCCGGGCTCGAGCATGCGATCGATCTCTTGGAGCAGACAGCTGATCTGCGCGCGGGCGTACTCACGGCGGAGGGCCCCGCTTTCTCGGCGGGCGCTGACCTCACACTTATCGCGGCGGGGCGGCGCCACGAGATGTACACCGAGCGGGGCGGCTTCGCCGGTCTCACCGCTCGAGCGCGTTCGAAGCCGCTGATCGCCGCCGTCGACGGTCCCGCGGTAGCCGGTGGTATGGAGCTCGTCCTCGCGTGCGACCTCGTCGTCGCCTCGCGGCAGGCCAGCTTCGCTCTACCCGAGGTCAAACGCTCTCTTGTGGCGGCGGGGGGAGGAATATTCCGCGCGCCACGCGTGCTCCCATGGAGCGTCGCGCTCCACATGCTCCTCACCGGCGATCCCCTCAGTGCAGAACGAGCCTATGCGCTGGGGTTCGTCGTCGAGCTCGCTGACGCAGGCCACGCTGCCGTGACCGCCATCGCGCTGGCGGAGCGGATCGCCGCCAACGCGCCACTTGCGGTGCAGCGGTCGCTCCGCGAGGCCATTGCAGCGGCGCCGTTCGATGAAGATGAGTTGTGGCGGCGCTCTCGTGACGCGATGGACGACATCCTCGCCACCGAGGATGCCCAGGAGGGACCACGAGCTTTCCTTGAGCGGCGACCGGCGCGGTGGGTGGGGCGATGACCGCCGGTGTTCAGCCCAGGCCAGTGGGGACGCTCGCCGTTATCGGTGCAGGGACGATGGGTCGCGGCCTCGCTCAGGTCGGATTGTCGGTCGGTTTGCAAGTCCGCTTGGCCGACGCGGACACCGGGCAACTCGACCGAGCCGGCGAGCGGATCGCCAGCCGCTTACAGCGCGCAGGTGTCACGGAGCCTCCCTCGCTTTATATCGGTGGCATTAGCGATGTCTGTGCCGGAGCCGAGCTCATCATCGAGGCCGTGTTTGAGGACGTGGAGGTCAAGTCAGAGGTCCTGGCGACGGCCGAAAGGGCCGCCGAGGAGCACACGGTGATCGCCACGAACACGAGCGGTATCCCAGTCGGTGATCTCGCGCGGGCGCTGAAAGACCCGTCCCGCTTCGTCGGTATGCACTTCTTCAACCCGGTGCACCGGATGGCGCTCTGCGAGGTCATTCCAAGCGCGCGCACGTCGCTGGAGACCGTGGCGACCGCGGAGGCGGTGGCCGCGCGCCTCGGGAAGACGGCGATTGTTGTCACGGACTCTCCCGGGTTCGTCGCTTCCCGGCTGAATTGCATGCTCGGAAACGAGGCGCTCATGATGTTGCAGGACGGTGTCGCGGATGCGGATTCAATCGACACAGCGGCACGCCTTGGCCTCAATCACCCCATGGGGCCGCTCGAGCTGCTCGATCTCGTCGGCCTCGATGTGCGCCTCGCCGCGTTGCGAACCTTGCACCGTGCCTACGGCGAGCGGTTCCGCCCAACCGAACTACATGAGCAGCTCGTCGCCGACGGACGCATCGGGGTCAAGAGCCGTGCCGGTATCTACGAATATGACGACGACGGAAGGAGGCGCTCCGCATGAAGGCGCTCGTGTTTCGACCAGGCGGAGGCGCTCCCAAGCTGGAGGAGATCGATATCGACAGCCCGCGCCCGGACGAAGTCCTCGTTGACGTCGAGTCCGCCGGGGTGTGTCACAGCGACCTGCAGTTCATGGAGACGCGGCAACAGGAGGCAAATAAGGGTCTCTACGCGCTCTATGGCGCCAAGCTTGACCATCGCCTACAGCCAGGCATCGCGGAACGCCGCCAAGAGGAGCGCGAGGCCGCGGCGCTCGTGATGGGCCACGAGCCTGCTGGAACGGTTGTCGCTGTGGGTGACGCCGTGCGATCGCTGGCGCCCGGGGATCGAGTCATGGGGATCGGCATGTCGTACTGCGGGCGGTGCCGTCAGTGCCTGCTCGGCCGACCCCACCTCTGCACGGTATTGCCGCGGCGCGGCCCAAAAGACACTCCGCGGCTCAGTGAACACGGCAACCGGATCACCCAGTTCGCCAACGTCGGCGCGTTCGCGGAGCAGATTCTCGTGCATGAGACGAGCTTGGTGAAAATCGGTGACGACATTCCCGCCGCGTCGGCCGCGATCCTCGGATGCTGCGTCGCGACAGGCGTTGGGTCCGCGCTCAACACTGCGCAGGTCCAGCCGGGCAGCACGGTGGCGGTGTTCGGGACCGGGGGGATCGGGATGTCGGTGCTGCAGGGCGCACGGATCGCCGGCGCTGAGCTGATCATCGGTATCGATCCGGCGCCCGGCAAACGCGAGCTTGCACGGAAGCTCGGTGCAACGCACACGTTAGATCCGACGGGCACCGACCCAGTCGAGGCGATCGCGGAGCTGACAAGCGGAGCGGGCGTCGATTACGCGTTCGAAAGCGCAAGCACCGACGCCGTTGCGCAGCAGGCGTATAACAGCTTGGGCCTCAGAGGATCCTTGACGTGTTTGTCGGCTACAGCGCCTGACGTGCGGACGCTGGTTGGCGCGGAGCGTCGCATTCAGGGTGGTTATCTCGGATCGACACGCCCGCAAGTGGATATTCCGTACTACCTCGAGCTGTACCGGCAGGGGCGGCTGTTCCTTGACGAGATGGTCGGCGCTGAGGTCGCTCCCGCGGACTTCGGGTCTGTCGAAGACCTCATTGCCGCCAGCGGGGCAGCGCGCGTCGTGCTCGCATTTGCGCGTTGACGCTCCCGGCGCTATCCGCTATAACCATTATAACAGTTGTGCCCGGATGAAAGGCTCTCCCATGTCGGTCACGAATGAAGCTGTCACCTTCCCGGCACCGCGCGACATGTCGCGGCCGTTCGATCCAGCGCCGCCTCCGGTAGGGCCGGACGGTACTCCAGGTCGTGTTCGCATCTGGGACGGCAGTGAAGCTTGGCTCCTCACGCGGTACGCCGACTGCAAAGCGGTGCTCGCCGATCAACGCTTCAGTGCCGATCCGAGCCGCCCCGGCTTTCCGGAGAAGAGCGCGGCGTATAAGGCCGGAATGACCGAGCGCAACGTGCGGACACTTGATAATCCGGACCACGACGTCGAGAAGCGGATGCTCATCCGGGACTTCACGGTGCGTCGTGTGAATCAGCTCCGCCCGAAGATTGGCGAGCGGGTCAACGGCCTGATCGACGCGATGCTCGAGGCGGGGCCGCCGGCTGACATCGTGACTGACCTGGCCCAGGCGGTCCCGACAATGGTTATCTGCGAACTGCTCGGTGTTCCCTACGAGGATCGAGAATTCTTCGGCCAGCGGGCGAACCTGCTTCTCAGTAGCGAGGCGCCGGCGGAGGTGGCGACGAAAGCGGGCGATGAGCTTTATGCCTACGTCGACAAGCTGATCGATGCAAAGGATGCCGATCCGCAGGATGATCTCATCAGCCGCCTCGTCGTCGACGTGATGCGCCCGGGGCTGCGCGGACGTGATCACGTGATCGCACAGGCGAAGCTCGTCCTGGTCACCGGACACGAGACGACGGCGAATGCGATCGCGCTCAGCATCCTCGCTCTACTCGCCAATCCAGATCAACTGGCGATTCTCAACGGATCCGATGACCCAACCCAGCTTCGTAACGCTGTCGAGGAACTGCTCCGTTACACCTCGGTCGCCCACACGGGGCGCCGGCGCGTCGCCCTCGAAGACATCGATGTGAACGGGACCCTCATTCGCGCGGGCGAGGGCGTGATCATCGCCAACAACGTCGCGGATCGCGACGAGTCTGTGTTCGCGCGCGCGAACCACCTCGACATCCAGCGTGAGAACGCACGTGCGACGCTGTGCTTCGGGTACGGCATTCATCAGTGCATGGGCCAATTGCTGAGCCGGGTCGAGCTCGAGGTCGTTCTCGAGAGGTTGTGGAAGCGGATTCCCTCGCTGCGTCTCGCGATTCCTTTTGAGGAGGTGCCGTTCCGCGAGACGACCTCCGTGTACGGCCTCAACGCGCTGCCGGTCGAATGGGATGAGCGATGACCGGACTGAGGATCATCGCTGACCGGCAACGATGCACAAGTTCTGGGAACTGTGCCCGCGTGGCCCCGGATCTGTTCGACCAGGGGGAGGAGGACGGGGTGGTCGTGCTGCTCCAGTCGGAGCCGCCGGAGTCGCTCGTCGACGCAGCTCGTGAGGCGGAGAGCCTCTGCCCCGCGAATGCGATCTCCGTCGTCGAGAGCTGAGCCGGTCGCGGGGTGGGATCACGTTCGGGCCGGTCTCTGTGCCGCGTGTAGTTCGTCCCCTCTTGGACAATCCACCATGATCATAATAAGGAATAGCTGATACACTCCTTAATGTGTCTGACGGAGGAGCGACTAAGGTTTCGCCAGTTGCGATCGTCACCGGCGCGTCCCGGGGGATCGGATTCGAAACCGCGCGGCAGCTTGTCGGAGCGGGCTACCGTGTCTGCATCACCGGGCGCAAGCCGGACGCGCTGGAGCGCGGCCGCGAGGAGCTCGATCGCCCCGGCGGTCAGGTCCTCGCTGTGCCCGGCGCATCCCAAGACCCCGCTCACCAGGCGGAGGTCGTCAGAACGGTGCTTGAGCGGTGGTCGCGAATCGACGTGCTCGTCAACAACGCGGCCACGTCCCCGTTCCTCGGAGATCTGCTTGACGCCGAGCCGGAGCACCTTCAAAAGGCTTGGACAGTCAATGTCGAGGCCCCGTGGGGGTGGTGTAAGCAGGTCGTCCACGGATTCATGGGCACGCACGGCGGGGCGATCGTCAATACAGCGTCGATCGGTGGAACCTACCCCGTCCCGCGGGTCGGGCTTTACAACGTGACCAAGGCCGCGCTCATCCACATGACGCGTCAGCTCGCGCTTGAGCTTGCGCCACTCGTGCGAGTTAACGCGGTCGCGCCGGCAACAATCAAAACCGACTTCGCCAAGGCCAAATACGAGGGCCGCGAGGAAGGGGTTGCTGCCCAGTTTCCGCTGCGCCGGCTTGGTACTCCTGAAGAGGTGGCGAACGCAATCCTCCTGCTGTGCGACGGCACGTTGGGATGGGTCACGGGGCAGACGCTGGTGCTCGACGGCGGTGCGTCGCTGATCCAGGGGGTTGTATGAGCGCGCAGACCGGATCGGCGAAAACCCGCTGGCCGACAACCCTCGATTTTCGCCAGTACGTCGAACCCGGGGACACCATCGTGTGGAGCCACGCCGGGGGCGAACCGCAAAGCCTGGTCGCGCAACTGCTCGATCAACGGCACGACCTCGGGGGACGGATCAGCGTGTTCCTCACCGGCGTCAGCTTCTCTGAAGTCCTCACGCCCGAGCACACCGACGTCATCACCTTCACCTCGATCGGGGGGATCGGCACCCATCAGCGTCTCGCCCGCGCGGGCTGCCTCGAGGTGCTTCCGTGCCGTTACTCGGACCTGCCAGGGCTCATCAAGGGCAACCGCGTGGAGATCGACGTTGGCCTGTTCTCCGGCAGCCTGCCGGACGCCGACGGTCGGATCAGCCTGGGCCCAACGATGGCGATCGCCCGCGACATCCTTGCCGCAGCCCGCGTCTCGATCATCGAGATCAATCCGAACGTCCCATACGTTCTTGGAGATACGCTGGTCGATCTCTCCGACTTCGACGCTGTCACCTGGTCTGAGGAGCCACTTGTTGCGGCACCGGCGGCCGGCGCCCTCAGCGCCGAAGCGGAGCAGGTGTGCCGCAACGTCGCTGCCTTCGTCCCGGACCGAAGCACCCTCCAGCTTGGGTTCGGTTCGATCGGACGGGCCCTCCCGCACTACCTCGGTGATCACGTTGACCTCGGAGTTCACTCGGCCATCGTCACCGACGAGCTTGCCGCGCTAATCGATGCCGGTGTCGCGACGGGCGCTGCCAAGGAGCTTGATCCCGGTCTCGCGGTCGCAGGCGAACTGCTTGGCACGGCGCAGCTCTACCAGTGGGCGGACCGCAACCCTGCTTTAAGGCTGTATGGGACCACGCATCTGCTCGCCGTCGATGTGCTCAGCGCCTTCGACTCGCTCGTTTCCGTCAATGGCGCGCTCGAGATCGACCTCACGGGTCAGGTCAACGCTGAGTCGCGTCGCGGCATCCACGTCGGCGCGGTTGGCGGGCAGGTCGACTTTGTTCGGGCTGCGGCCCGCTCGCGCAACGGAACGTCGATCATCGCGATGCAGTCGACGACCACGAAGAACGACTCGCGCATCGTTCCTGTGCTCGACCGGGGCGTGGTCACGACCGCACGCTCCGAGGTTGAGGTTGTCGTCACCGAGTGGGGGGCCGCGGACTTGCGCGGACGTTCCTTGCGTGAACGTGCAGAGGCGCTCACCCGGATCGCTCACCCCGGCCACCGCGCAGCCCTAGCGGAAACCGACGTCGTGTCATAACCACAAGGACCAGAGACGCTCCGATGATTCCAGAACAACAAGCGGCCGCCGTGGTGGTCGACGACCTCCTCGAAGGCATCGCATTCGCTGACCGGACGCCCGTTCGCCTGTTCGAGCGGTGCGCGGCGAGCGACGCCATCGCCGTGATCGATGCTGGGACAAAGGAGTCTTTTTCGTACGTCCAGCTTGCATCCGCCGCGGGGCGTGTCGCGCGGACGCTCATCGGCCACGGTGTCGGCCCCGGTGACAAAGTCGCGTGGTCGGCACCGACGGGCGTTGACGCGATCGTGATCTGGATGGGTATCGCTCAAGCCGGCGCCATTGATGTCGCCGTCGGCGATGTGCTGAAGGGACGGATGCTTGAGCACCTTCTCAACGACTGTGCGCCAGCCGCGGTCATCAGTCACGCCGGACTCGAGCAGGGCATCAGCGGCCTGCCAGTCGAGCGCCGAGCGGACTTTCACGTGTGGATCCACATCGCCCCGGCTGACGCGCAGGCACCCCTCGACGGTGCTATCGATCTGAATCTATGGTCGCATGACGATGGAGACGCGACACCGCTGCCCGGCACGGCGCCACGGCCCGAGGGCCTCGCCACGGTCATCTACACGTCCGGGACCACTGGCCCATCGAAGGGCGTCATGCTCTGCCATCACCACCAGTTCTTCGCTGGCGCGAACCTCGCAGAGCAGTTTCGGGTTGCGCGCGGGGCGCGCCTGTATCACTACTCACCCTTCAACCACGTCTCAGGCCGGCAACTCGTCGTTGCCTCGATGCTCGTCGGGGGCACGCTCATCATGCGCGAGCGATTCCGCCTCGACAGCTTCTGGAAGGACATCAACACCCACCGTGTCACGCACTCCGTCACTCTGGGGTCCGCCGTGCCGCTGCTTCTTGATCTGCAGGGTGCGGAGGACTTCAACGCCGGCTCGCTCCGTTACGTGTGGGCCTCGCCGGCGATGCCGAACGTATATGGGGAGTTCGCAGAGCGGTTCGGAGTATGCGTGTGCTCTCCCTACGGCAGCTCTGAGGTCGGGATCGTCGTTTCGCCCGCGCTCATCCCGGATGATCCGGGGCCCCCGGGCAATTGTGGCCACCGCTCGAAGTACTACGACCTGGAGGTTCTCGGAGATAACGATGAGGTCCTCGCTCCGGGTCAGGTCGGAGAAATTGCGGTCCGCCCGAAACGGCCGTGGACGACCTTCCTTGGCTACCTCAACCGCGACGGCACGACCGTGGAGACGACGCGGAACCTCTGGTATCACTCGGGCGACCTCGGGACAATCGACGAGGAGGGGCATCTGTTCTTCGTCGACCGCAAGCAGGACTTCATGCGTGTCAAAGGCGAGAACATCTCCTCGTCGGAACTTGAGCAGATTCTCGTGCTCCATCCAGCTGTGGCCGACTGTGCGGTCGTCCCAGTCAACTCATCAATCGGCGAGTCGGATGTACTTGCAGTGGTCGTCGCGTCGACCAACGGCGACGGCTCATTCGACCCGGAAACATTCTTCGTGTGGTGCGCGGACGCGGTCCCCCATTACATGGTGCCGCGGTACGTTCGCGTTGTCGACGACATGCCACGAGGAGGCTCCGGCAAAGTCGAGAAGCACAAGCTGCGGGTTGAAGGCGTGGTCCACGGCACCTGGGATGCCGACAAGCACGGCCTAAGGGCGACACGCCGCGGGGTCGTGCGGAGGGGCTGAGACAGTTCCAGGGGTCATGTCCTGCGTTCTGTCCCCTCACACGTGGATACTTCATCGCCTGAGCCCTTTCACGACCACACTGTTGCCTCGCGGCAGTCGAACGCCTGCCCAACGCCCCCACCGTCCTGGGTCTCTGGGACGGCGGTTAACGCAGAATGCGCCGCGTTCCATGCGTCCCTCTAGGGTATGACTCGGTAGGCAATGGCTCAGAGGACCGAAAAGATCGCGAACTCTGTGGCCCGCGACATCGTTGCCGAGGTGGTGTCGAAGGACCTCGTGGCAGGGACTGTCCTCAGTTCGGAGTCCGAGATGATGGAGCGCTACGAGGTCAGCCGCGGCTCCTTGCGTGAGGCGCTCCGGATCCTCGAGGTGCTCGGCATCGTTCACATGAAGCCTGGGCCTCGCGGCGGGCCGGTCCTGCTCGACCCGGACAGCCGTCAGTTTTCGACGATTGCGACGCTCTACTACCAGCGGATCCGCGCCACATATCGAGAGCTCCTCGAGACAAGGCTTGTGCTTGAGCCCGAGGCCGCGGCGATGGCCGCTGAGCGGCGTACGCCGGACCACGTCCGCCAGCTTGAGGCTTACATCGAGCAGTCACGCGCCGCTGACCTCGGCGACGACCGCCAGTTCCGCGGTGTCGGACAGGACTTCCACGACCTCGTCGCCGAGATGGGCGGCAACCGGATCGTCAACCTGCTCATCCGCAGCTGTTATGACGTGTTCGCTGGCCGCACGTCAGGGTTTCTCTACCCACAACCCGACCGCGCGACGGTTCAGACGATCCACGAGCAGATCGCCGTTGCCGTCATCAATGGCAACACACGGACCGCGCGCAGCCTGATGTTCGATCACATGGAGGACTACGTCCGCCAGGCCACCAAGCAATTCTCGGGGCTGATGAGCGAGGTCGTCAAATGGTGAGCACCGGCGGCGGACCTAACCCGCCGCCAGCATGACCGTCTTCGGTCCGCGCACCCAGAAGTTGCGGCTGTAGTCGGGCGGGGCGGCAACTTCCCACTCCGGCAGCTCGTCAAGCAGACGGTTCAACCACACCGTTGCCTCAAGCCTGGCGAGGTTGAGACCCATGCAGGAGTGTTTGCCGAAGCCGAATCCAAGGTGCGGCTTCGACGCACGATGGATATCGAATTGAGCCGGGTCTTCCCACCGCTCTCCGTCGCGGTTTGCAGCGATCACGAGCCCAAGCATCTTTGCCCCGTCCGGGATCGCCACGCCAGCGAGTTGCGCGGAGTTACGCGCATGGCGCATCTTCAGCGCTACTGGTGTTTGCCAGCGGTTGGTCTCCTCGACCGCGATGGGAACGAGTGAGCGGTCCGACGCCATCTCGCGCCGCTGGTCTGGGTGCTGCGCGAGCGCCACGAGAATGTGAGCCATTAAGTTCGCCGTGGTTTCGTTCCCCGCAAAGACGAGCTGGGTCACCGTCGCAACGAGGTCCTGCTCGGGCATGAGGGCCGCCACCTCGGACCCCGTCAGGCGGCCAACGAGATCCTCGCTGGGCTGTCGTCGACGGTCCTCGAGCACCTCATGCAGATACTCGTTCATCGAGGCCGTCGCCGCTTGGCCCGCACGGATCATTTCCCGACCATCGTCCGTAGAGCTAACGACGCCGCCGAGGATGCCACCCATCGCATCGCTCCATCCGCTGAACTCCTCGAAGCGCTCCTCCGGAAGGCCCATCATCCGCGCGATGACCAGCGTTGGGATCCCGCGCGTCAAGTGCTCACGGGCGTCGAGGACCTCGCCGGACCGGATGCGCTCGACGAAAGGCATCAGTCGCATGTCGACGATCTCGGTCACCATGTCCGTGAGCAGGGCCAGATTGTCGCGCTGGAACTGCTTCGCCCATACCGCCTTGATCTGGTCGTGGAGAGGCGTATCGTCGAACTGCATCGTCTTGCCGCCGAACAGCTGGGCGTATCCCTCGGCGAGCCGTTCCGTCGTGAAGTTCTCAGCATTGCCGAGTAAGCGGGCCACGTTGCGATAGCTCGAGACCATCCAGGCGTCAATCAGCTCGTTGTAAACGACTGGGCCGGCGGCGCGGATCTGCTCCAGGATCTCCCAGGGACTCTCGACGACGTGCGGGTCAGTGAAGTCGACCGGCATCGCTGGCGGCGTCTCAATCAAAGTGACCATCGATCTCTCCTCAGTCATACGACGTCGACTCGGGCGTTTGCCTCGTGGGGCGATCTACGGGAGTTGACATCCAAATTGGATCACATCATTATAATAGATCGAGTCTGAGGTTGCGCAAGACGACTTCGTCGTTCGCGGATCCAGGGATTCCTACCTCCGCTTCGCTGGATCGGAAGGACCCACGGACATCGCAGACATTATGGCTCGACTCCCGACACGCTCCCAATGGAGAATCCGTATCACCGTCGTCGCGCCCGGCCGCCTAAAACGCCCGGCTGGTCAGATCGAAGATCGGAGTCGTCGTGCAGTTTGAGCAGTACCAGCACCAATTTGAGCACGTCCAACTCACCCGGTCAGACGGGATCCTCGAGGTGACGCTCCACACCGCAGGCGGCTCGCTGGTGTGGGGTGCTGGGCCCCATCGTGAGTTGCCAGAGGCCTTCGAAGCGATCGGCTCGGATCCTGAGACTCGCGTCGTGATCCTCACCGGGGCGGACGACAGTTTCTGCGCTGATCGGGACGAAACGCTCTCCGTCCTGCGGAGATCGCCCGGAGGCTGGGACCGGATCTACTCGGAAGGCAAGCGGCTCATCGAAACGCTGCTCGCGATCGAGGTCCCCGTGATCGGAGCCGTCAACGGACCGGCTCACTACCACGCCGAGCTCGCGGTTCTGTCTGACGTCGTCCTCGCCGCGGAGACGGCCACGTTCCAGGATCGGCCTCATTTCACAAGCGGCGTCGTGCCGGGCGACGGCGTCCAGGTGATCTGGCCACTACTGCTGGGGCTCAATCGTGGCCGCTACTTCCTGCTCACGGGCCAGACGTTGTCGGCCGCAGAAGCGCTGTCGCTCGGCGTGGTGAGTGAGATTCTGCCGCGTGAGCGACTGCTTGAACGGGCGCGGCAGTTGGCGGCGGAGATCGCAGCGCGCCCGGCTCTGGCAGCGCGGTACACCCGCGTCGTGCTCACGGAACAAATCAAGCGGGCTATGAGCGATGGAGTCGGTTACGGCCTGGCGCTGGAGGGGCTCGCGATCTTGTCTGCCGAAGGCGAGGCGGAGGAGGACGAGTGATGGGCCGAGAGGTCTTGTGTCCTGCCTGCGGAGCGCTCGTTGAGGGATGCGACGACGAGGAACTTGTCCGGCGAGCCCAGTTGCACGCCCTCGATGCCCACGCGTACAAGCTTCCGCCGGAGCACGTGCTCGCGGATGCGTATGACGTCGTCGACGACGAAGAGGAGAAGCCATGAAGCGAGTCGTCATTGTCGGCGGTTCGGCCGCTGGTCTCTCGACGGCCGAAGCGCTTCGCCGCTTTCATTTTGAGGGCGAGATCGTCGTTCTCGAAGAGGAGGTCGGTCCCGCTTACGACCGACCTCCGCTTTCGAAACAGGTACTCGCGGGCGACTGGGATGAGGAAAAGGCCGTGCTGTTCCCGCAGACCCGCGTCGAGCGGATTGGCGCGGACCTTCGGCTGAGAGCGCGCGCGACTCGCCTTGACGCCGCAAATCGGCGGATTGAGCTGCACGACGGGACCGAAATCGTGTACGACGAAGTGGTCATCGCCACCGGGGTCCGTCCGCGTCGCCTGCCGGGAGAGGATTCGGCGGACACCCACACGTTGCGCACCTTGGCCGACTGCCGCAAGCTCGGTGAGGCGATCCGGAAGCATCGGCGGATTGCGATTGTCGGGGCGGGCTTCATCGGGCTCGAGGTGGCCGCGACCGCCCGCAAGCTCGGGGCCGAGGCGACGATCGTCGAGCCGGTCCAGCACCCGCTGGCAGACCGCCTTGGCACACATACCGCCTCGCGGCTGATCGACCTTCACGCGTCATCGGGTGTGGACATCCGGTGCGGCGTGGGCGCCAGCGCGATCGCACGGTCCACTGGATCCGCTGGGGACGTCTCCGGCATCCTCACCTCTGACGGCAACGTCGTAGAGGCGCCTGTCGTACTCGTGGCGATTGGATGCGTGCCCAATGTCGAGTGGCTCGCTGACGCGGGCCTGGATCTGAGCAACGGCGTGGTCTGCGATGCGTATTGTCGAGCTGCCCCGCACGTCTGGGCCGCGGGCGACATCGCTCGTTGGCACCACCTAGGTCTCGCGCGGCCTCTGCGCGTTGAGCACCGAATGAACGCCAGCGAGCAGGCGACGGTCGTCGCCGCCAACATCATGGGCGAGGAACGGGCTTTCGCCCCGACACCATTCTTTTGGACCGACCACTACGACACGAAGATTCAGCTCGCCGGCGTGATCGTGCCCGAGGCAGAGGAACGCGCAGAAGTCGGGGCCGGCGATGAGGACTCTTTCGTTCGCACCTTCTGGATGGGTGAACGTCTCGTCGGGGTGCTCGGGTGGAACGCGGCGAAGGCGATGATGCCCTTGCGCCGGATTATCGACATGACTGAACCCGTCGTTGCCTGACGGACGCAATAGAACGCTGTAGCAGCCGAGGAGAGAGGACATGAAGGTCACTATCGATAAGGACCTATGCATTGCGAGTGGCGCATGCGTGCTCGCGTGTCCGGAGGTCTTTCAACAAGACGACGAGGGACTCGTCATGCTCGTTCAAGACGAGCCGCCGCTCGAACTTGAGGACGCCGTTCGCGAGGCCATGGCTGCGTGCCCCGCGGCCGTGATCGAGATCGATGACTGACGGGCCGGGCGAGATGACCCCCCGCCACATCGATGCAGCGATGCTGGAGTCGATGTTCGGTCTGACCGACGCCGTCGCTGTGATCACCGGCGCGGCTGCGGGACTCGGCCGCGAGATCGCATCCATGCTTGCCGGCGCCGGAGCGGCGATCGTGATCGCAGACGTGCGTCCGGACGCTGCCGAGGTGGCGGCTGAGGAGCTCAGCAAGGCTGGACATACCGCAATCGGAGCGATGGTTGACGTCACCGACGAGGCGTCCGTTGTCGCGCTCTTCGATCGCGTCGACGCGGAGATGGGTGGGGCGACGATCCTTGTCAACAATGCCGGCATCTACCCCAACCAGATGCTTGTCGACATGAGCGTCGAAGACTGGGACCGAGTCCAGAACATCAACCTTCGCGGCACGTTCGTATGTTGCCGCGAGGTGGTGCGCCGACTGAAGGCGTCCGGGCGCCCAGGACGGATCGTCAACATCTCTTCGATCGCCGCGCTGCACCCTGCGCTGTTGGGCAACACGCACTACACAGCGTCAAAGGCGGGAGTCACGATGCTCACGAAAACGCTGGCGCTCGAGGTCGCGTCCGACGACATTCTCGTTAATGCGGTTCTCCCAGGAGGGATCATGACGGAGACGCGCCAGACCCGAATGGATGACGCGGCCACCTGGGCCGGACCAGCAACGCAGCCTGGGCGATTCCTCCTAGGGGTGGCGCATCCGTCAAAGCACGCGGCGGCGGTCCTGTTCTTGGCCAGTCCCTGCGCCAGCCATGTGACCGGGCAGACGCTCGTCGTCGACGGCGGCTTTCTGATCTCGTAGCTCGTGCCGGCATCCTCGTATCTGTTCGACGCAGTCCGAACGCCGATCGGCCGCATCGGTGGAGGACTTGCCGAGGTCCGACCCGATGACCTTGCCGGGCACGTGATTGCGGCGCTCGTTGCTCGTAGTCCGAAGCTTGACCCTGGCGCTGTCGAGGACGTCGTGTTTGGACTCTCGAACGGGGCAGGTGAGGACAACCGCAATGTCGCCCGCATGGGCGTGCTCCTCGCTGGGCTCCCGACGAGCGTTCCCGGGACGACCGTCAACCGGTTGTGCGGTTCAGGACTGGAGGCGGTTATCCAGGCGACTCGCGCGGTCGAGGTCGGCGACGCGACGGTCATCGTTGCTGGCGGTGTTGAGTCGATGAGTCGTGCGCCGTGGGTCCTCACCAAGCCGGAGCGCGCCTATCCCCGCAACCATGAGACCCTCCACTCAACGACCCTGGGCTGGCGGATGGTCAACCCGCAGATGGAGCCGCGTTGGACGATCCCGCTCGGGGCAAGCGCTGAGATCCTTGCCGACCAGTACGACATCACGCGCGAGCAGCAGGATGAGTTCGCACTGCGCAGCCATCAGCGGGCTGCCCAAGCCTGGGACGAGGGACGGTTCGACGACGAAGTGGTGCGGTACCCAGGAGTCGACCTCGAGCGCGACGAGTCCGTCCGGGCCGATACCTCGATCGCCAAGCTCGCGAAGCTCAAGCCCGCCTTTCGTCCGGACGGAACGGTCACCGCTGGGAACTCCTCGCCGCTCAATGACGCCGCCGGCGCCGTGCTGATCGGAAGCGAGGATGCCATTGAAGCTATCGGGCACGATCCGCTCGCGCGCATCGTCTCGCGTGGCGTCCATGCTGTTGACCCCGACGTCTTTGGGATCGCGCCCGTGCAAGCCGCTGAGACGGCGCTTGCACGTGCTGCGATCTCGTGGGGAGACCTCGTGGCCGTCGAGCTGAACGAGGCATTTGCTGCCCAGACGCTTGCGTGCGTCGCCTGCTGGCCGGAGCTCGATCCCGAGATCCTCAATGTCAACGGCGGCGCGATCGCTATTGGCCATCCGATTGCGTGCTCCGGCACGCGCATCATCGGGAACCTCGCTCGGGAGGTGCGGCGACGCGGCGGCGGCTATGGGCTCGCAAGCATGTGCATCGGCGTGGGCCAAGGGCTCGCCGTCGTGCTCGAGGCATGAGTCGCGAAGCGATGTGTGGAGCCGTGGACGAGGCGCTCGGAACGCCCGTTACACCGACGGTTAGGATTGGCGGTCTGCCGAAGCGCAGGACCACAGCGACCATGCCCGACCATGCAATCACTGACACGACCAACGGTCGCAACCCGGCCACGGAACACGTGCCAGTCTCACGTTTGCGCCTGGGGATCCTGCGGGTCGCGCGTCGTATCCGTCAGGACGTACCTACGAAGCTCACACCCTCGCAGCAGTCAATTGTGGTGATGCTTGACCGGTTCGGGCCAATGAGCCTTGGCGAGCTGGCCGAGCGCGAAGCCGTCCGTCCCCCTAGCGTCACGCGGACCGTCCAGGCGCTCGAGCGCTCCCGAATGATCACTCGGTCAGGACCGGGCCCCGGGTCTCGTCGCGTCGAAGTCGCTCTCACCGAGCTCGGCCGTGCGGCCGCGATGGAAATTCATGCTCGCCGGGATGCGTGGCTGTCTGAGCGCATGGGACATCTCACCGCTCAGGAGCTCGCTGCACTTCAAGCGGCGATCCCGGTTCTCGAGCGACTGCTCGACGAATAGTCCGGCGCACGTCCCCCGAAAAAGGGATTTCCCTCAGTCCGCTTGGCACCGGGCTGCTCAGCCGGTATAACATAATCATTATCATAAACGCGTGCCGGGCTACACGGGTGCGCCCGTCTCGTTCACTCTGAGCCGTGGGGAGGAACCGCGTGTCCGTCGACACTCTGGCCGTACCGAACTCGCACGAACTCGAGCAGCGCGCACTGGACGTCTTTCCGGGCGGGATCAACAGCAACAACTATCTCGTCCCGCGAATCGGCGGTCCGCTGTTCATCGAGTCCGCGAACGGTCCGTACCTGACGGACGTAGACGGGAACCGGTTCATCGACTTCTGGCCGAGCCATTCAGCCTTACTCGTCGGCCATAACCACCCCGACGTGCGGGCCGCGATCGAGGACCAGCTGAGTCGCGGCTCGAACTTCGGTCTCGCGTCGCTCCCTCAGCTCGACCTCGCGGAGGAGCTGAAGCATCGCTTTCCGGCGATGGAGCGAATGGTGTTTGCCGACTCCAATACGCGGGCGAACAGCTACGCGGTACGGCTTGCGCGGGCGTTCACGGGACGCGACCTCATTGCAAAGATCCAGGGCGCCTACCACGGCACCGTCGACACCTTCTTCGTCGGCGTCCAGAAGGTCTACGGCGAGCCGGTGGGTGAGTGCATCGCCCGTCCGGGGATCCCGCGGGGCGTCGTCGACGACATCATCCTTTTGCAGTGGAACGATCTAGCGCAGTGCGAGAGCGTCTTCGACCGCTACGGCGATCGCCTCGCTGGCGTCCTCATTGAGCCCGTTCTGGGCGACGGGATCATCCCGCCGACTCCCGGGTTTCTCGAGATGCTGCGGCACGGATGCGACGCCCACGGATGTCAGCTCATCTACGACGAGGCCGTTACATGCGGAATGACCGCCGGCGGGGCTCAGCAGCATTACGGGGTATTCCCGGACATAACAGTCGTCGGGAAGGCGATGGGCGGAGGCCTTCCATTCGCAGCGGTCGGCGCACGAGAGGACATCATGGACTTGACGGATCCGCGTGGGGGAATGCCCGCGGTGCCCGTCTCGATGACATACGCGGGCCATCCGCTCGCGTGCGCGGCCGCTCTCGCACAGCTGCGCCTGCTCGGCGCCGAGGAGTACGCCTACATGGCTGGCCTTGTCTCGATGATCGCCACCGGGGTCGAGCAGATTGCTGCCGAACGAGACGTGCCACTCAGCGTCACGACCGCGCAGCATCTGTTCTTCCTCCATTGGCACGACGGATCGGTGCAATCGTGGAGCGACCACCGCGACTGCGACGACGGCGTGCTCGAGCGGATCCAGGATCGTCTTCTCGAAGAGGGCATCTACCTGGGAAGCAAGGGGCGGGCGTGCGTCTCGATCGCGCATAGCGAAGCCGACGTGGCGGCGCTGCTCCGGGCACTGGCCGTTGCCGTCGATGAGGTTGCGGGCTGACCAAACACAGCTCTGTCAAGTCCGTGACGACCTCCGGATCGATGCCGGCCTGGATCCACAGGATTCAAAACAACCAAGAGAGAGCGACACGATGACCCTGTTACCGAAGGCCTCGGTCGACATGATGCTCGCGCCCGTGGCGGCCGAGATCGACATCAATCTGCAGCGGCTCCGCGACAAGTCTCCGGGTGAGGTGGACGCGACGCTCCAACTCGAGCTCGATCGCGAGACCTGGCCCGATACACCGGACGAGCGAGCTGACCAGGTCCTGCAGGCAGCCTGCCGAAACGTCGACCTCCACGGCTGGCAGGCCGCGATCACCGAAGACGGGTCCCGGCTGCGCTTATCTGGCGGGTCGGTCTCGATCGACCTCGGACTAGGCCGGGCGTTGACCGCGTTTATCGACGGAGCTCGTTAGCACGGGTTACATGCCGACCGCGGCTGCTGGCCGGGGCAGCGGCCGCGGCTGATGTGCGATGACCGGCGCAGTTCGGGCGGAATCAAGCCCGCGCCCGGCGGAATCAAGCCCGCGCCCGCGGATGTGCTCGAGCATGCCTCCTAGACAAAGCGTCGGTCTGCCCAATGGAAATGGGCCGGAGCTGGCCGAGGAGAAGCCTGCTCCGGCCCGTTGTCGCCCGTGAAAGGAGAAGCCACGGGTCCCGCCACGTACGAACGAACTGGTCCGCACGCATCCAGCATGGTCAACTCGCGTGATCGTCGTCCAGGCGCCCAAGCCGGGTGAGACGGCGCGAGCGCCACAATCCTGATGATCATAGCAAGTATCCGGCCGTCGATCAAACAGGCGCTCGCAAACTAGCTCTCGCACGAGCACAGCGGCGATTAGGGCACGATTACGATGATGGGTGCCTTGCGGTCGAATGTGAGGCGGCGGCCGAGCGAGCCGGCGAGGTAGTGGCGGAGCTTCGTGGAGCGGCCGACGGCGATGACGTGGGAGCGCGTTTCGTGGGCGACTCGTGTGAGCTGCTCGGCTGTGTCTCCTTGCAGGTGGAGCAGGCGTATCTCGACGTCGAGACCAGACGTCCTCTGCGCGAGTTCATCCTTGAGCTCCGCGGCGCGTGCGGCGTCGGCCTCGTCGCTGGCGTGGACGTAGGTGCCGACATCGCAGCCGGCAGCGGCGGCGGTTGACAAGGTGGCTCCGATGCTCGGGATGACATAAACGCAGATAACGTCAGCCTCCAGGCGGCGTGCCTCACCACATGCCCACCAGAACGCGCTCCACGAGGCTGCCGACCCGTTGAGGCCGACGACGGTGGCCGTCTCGCCTTCGCCGAGGCTCGGCGGCGATCGAGTGAGTGTCGTCGGTGAGTGCTGGTCCACCGTATCGTCCCCGGCTTGTCAGGTGGCGCGGCTGCCCATCAGGGCGGGGCTCACCGGCGTGCTTCCGAGTGGTCCGGCTTCGGGGTGAAGGACGATCACGTGTCCGGTGGCCCGGGCGGCGGTCTCGCCGACGATCTGGTTGGCGCGGTGCCGCTGGGTCTCGGGGCCGAGGACGATTGTGGCGGCGCCGAGCTGTGCGGTGCGGGTGAGAATCCGAGACGCGACATCGGCGTGGCTCCCGGTGACGTGCAGCAGTTCACCGCTTGCGTCGACGCCGGCCGCATGCAGTTGCGTGACGGCGTCGTCGAGTTCGGCGCGGGCGGCGCCTTCCGACTCGAGGTCGATCGCGTCCTCGCCTGCGAGGACATCGCGTTCAGCGACAGCCAGGACGTACACCTCGGCCTGTTGGGCGCGGGCGAGTGGTGCGGTCACCGCGGCGATCACGGGGACTTTGCTGCCGCCGACGGCGAGCACAAGCCGGCGGGGACCAGGGATGCTCGTCGCGAAGGGAGCGGCCGTCGCTGCCGTCGGCGTGGCTGCCGTTGCCCGTGTGGACACCGGGGCGGAGACAGGGGCGTGGCCGCCGGCCGACGTCTCCTCGATCGGGACGAGCGACTTCCGGTAGAAGAACAGCATCCCGACGGAGATCGCGGTCGTCATGAGCGCGAGCTGAATCAGCTCCGAGGCCGACCAACCGCTCGGCCAGTGGAGCACCGCGAACATCGCCGCCAACGGAACGTAGGAGACGATGAACAGGCCAGTGCGGCGGCTGACGGCCCACACCGCGCGATTCTCGCAGTCGCGCACGTCGCCGCAAACGGCCGAGCCCGGGTCGTCGGGCAGCGACGCGAACGTACGACCGAGCATCAGCGTCGGTTGCGGCGTGCCGACCCCGCCCTCGCGTGAGGCCACGGCGATCCGCCGGCGCGCGACGATCAGGCCGTAGGTCCGACAGGTACCTCGGGACCTGCGTCGCGACCTCATCGGAAACGCCAATCGGGCTGAGTAGCGTGGCCGTGTGGTCAGCGACGCCTCGAGCGTGGGAACCGATCGGGTTATCGAGCGTCGCCGAGCGGTCGCCCTGGCGCGGCACTACCGCGAGTTCGAGGGCCTTTCGATCCGGCAGATCGCGGACCGGCTTGGGCGGTCGCCGGCGACGATCAAAGCGTACTTCTACGACCCATCTGATGCTAACAAAGGGCCCAGCGGGGAACGGGAGGCCGAGGCAGGAGATCGCGAGCTCCCGGAGTCACCTGCCCGCCGCGGCACCAAGAGCGGAAATCCTTCCCCGACGGACCTTTTCTGCGCTGGGCTCGCTGTCCAGCGCGTTCGGTAGGCCTAGGGCTTCTTATGCTCGACCGTGTCACGGAACGGCGCCGCGCGGCGCAACTCGCCCGCCACTACCGCGACCAGGAGGGTCTGTCGATCGCGGACATCGCTCGTCGCCTGGGACGCGCAGAAGCAACCATCAAGGCGTATCTCTACGACCCAACCGGCGATAAGGCACGCGCGGTCAAGGCACGCTACCGGGGACTGTGTCGCGGCTGCGGGGCGCCCACTGCGCCACGCAACGGCAAGGGCGACGCCTACGCGTATTGCAAACGCTGCCATCCCGGCGCGATCGCGCACGAATGGACCCGGGAACGGGTTCGCGAGGCGATGCGCGCATGGCGAGCGCGCTACGGCGCTGCGCCGTCCTCCTACGACTGGTCGCGCACCCACGCACGCCGCCGCGGCGGCGAAGCGCTCGAACGACTACGGGCCGGAGAATGGCCGGCGCCGTCCACGGTCACCGATCTGTACGGAGCCTGGGCGGCGGCTCGCGCCGACGCCTTCGGCGGTGCCTGAACGCCCGGGCCACAATGCCGTGGTTAGACGGACCCTCGCTTTGCGCTTGGTCATCTGTGAACGCGGGCGCCGACGGTCGCCGCAGACGCCGTGGCCATTCGTCTCCGTAGCAGCAACCCGGCTGTCGGCGCCCGGTGACTGCCGGGCCAGGGAAGCGACAGCGACGTGCGCTTGCAAGTCGCCGCGGCTCGGGCCGCCGGCAAGCGCCTCGACGACTCTCGCAACCGCGGCAAAGCAGGCCTACCGTCTGATCCCGCCAGAGGTCGCGACCATCGACGACGGTGCGGTCCCCGAGATTGGCGAATCTCAGGTCTCGGCCGATCTTGGCCAAGAGACCTCTCGCCGCGCGAAAGCGGGGCCGGCGATCCGTCGCGCCGCACGCGGTGGCTCGTACACGCCGCCGAAGAAAACCGGGTGTTTCGGACCGACCGTCGCGACGACCGGCGTGTCGATGACGCCGCGGGGCTCGCAGCTGGCGATTTGCGAGATCCGGCTCAACGGCGCGCCCGGCCCTGCTTTCGCGCCACGACGCGCATGCTGGCGCTGACTTGTCAGGCGTGATCGCAGATCCAAGCTCTCAGCCTGCCTCGTTCGGTCGGGTCAAGCCGCTCGACCCGGGGGACCTAGCGGAGTCCGCTCGTTTCGCGGGCCGTTGGGCTATCCGAAGGTGAAGACGTACGCTTCGACGCCCGGGTCGAGGAATGCGACCTCGAGCGTGCGGTCCGTGATCGTCCCGGGCTCGCGCACCAGCTGATAGAGCCGTGGCTGGACCAGTGTTCCCCAGCCCTCCTCGTCGACGTCCAGCCCATGGGCCGCGCCGGGCGCTGCGCCGTCGACCAGCACGCGGAATGGCACGGGGGTGCCCGCTCGCGAGCGCAGGACGAGATGGACGTCGCGCGCATGGAAGCGGAAGACGATTCGTCCCCCGGCTTCGTTCAGCACGCACGCCCGCCCCTCGATCATCCAGTTCCCGGCCAGGGCCCAGGTGTTGAGCTGCAACGACTCAGGCGCGACGTAGGTGCGAGGCTCGTCGTACGCGACGCCGGCGGGAGAGTCGAGGTTCTGCCCCTGCTGGTAGCCCAGGTAGGTCTCCGGCGAGCCGAGGCTCGTCCAGTCGGCTTGTGCCTCCAAACCCTCCGCGGCTACCGAGACGAGCTCATCCTCGATGCCCTCGCTTGCGGCCTCGCGCAGCAGGTGCTGGATCATCCATTCGCCGTCGTCGTACTCACCCTCGCCGAAATGGTGGTACCGGATCCGGCCCTCTGCATCTGCCAGGTAGACGGCCGGCCAGTACCGGTTGCCGAACGCGCTCCAGACCCCGTAGTCGCTGTCGAGAGCGATCGGGTAGTCGACCCGCATGGCCTGCGCGGCCTCGCGGACGTTTTCGACGTCGCGCTCGAACGGGAACTCCGGCGTGTGGACGCCGATGACGACCAGGCCTCGATCGCGGTACTTCTCGGCCCACGCGCGAACGAAGGCCAGCGTGCGGAGCCAGTTGATGCAGGTGTAGGTCCAGAAGTCAACGAGAACGACCTTTCCAGCCAGACCCCCCGGAGTGAGCGGGGACGAGTTCAGCCAGCCGGTTGCCCCTTCGAAACCGGGCAGGCGACCCTCGACCGGGAACAGGGCCGTGCGCGGGTGCCGGCGCGCACCGAAGAGGCTCACGTTTACGCGACCTTCCGGGCGATCAACCGCAGCGGCTGGCGGCTTGGCGCCGTGTTCGGCGCCTTGCACGGCGCGCTCTCAGCGACCGCGGGCGGGCTATTCATTGGCCCGGGCGAGGACGGCTTCGCATGTAAGCAGCGTCACGGGTGGGCCCCGTGAGCCGGCGTCGTGTATCGACCGTCGAATCGCGCGCCCCCGCCCAGCTCGGTGAAGCTCAGCCCGACGATCTCATCGCCCTCGACGATCCAGAGCAGGCCGTAACAAGCTCGATAGCTCGGCGGCCAGAACGAGCAGAAGCGTCCATCCTCATCGACGTACCACTTGCCCTGCGTCGCACGACCGTCCGCCTCGACGTAGCTCGTGTCCCCGTTTACGTCAAACGCTTGCGTCGCTCCGTCGTCGAAGAGCAGCTTGCCGGCCGTCGCTGCTCGCGGGATCAGGGAGGCCGCAACCGGCTCGCCGTCAACGACCTCGACATCCTCCAAGCCTTGCATAGCATCAGGCTATTGCCTGGATCCCGGCTGGTCCGAACGCAATCGGTATCGCTCGATCGCTTCGTCTTGTTGCCCGCTGCGACACCGGGTCGCGGCCCCCGGCTTGCACAGGGCGTTGCTGAGGGCGAGAGTCGTCGACTCCTGACCGCCGTGCTCGGTTCGCGAGGACGCGAACGCCGTCGCAACCTTGTCAACCAGCCTCCCCCTGCTGCCAGAGTTCTCCGGCAAGGTCGAGGAACAGGACGGTTCGTGGTGACGATGGTCGAAGAGACGATCGAGAATGGCGATCGGGCCCACGCAACGCTTGACCACACGGCACCGGGAAAAGTGGCTCTCCTCTCCGTTTGGGGGTGAGACGAGCGTTGCGGTTCCGTGGAACCTCCTGCTGAGGGGCGGGTTCGTGGCGGTGTAGGTCCTTCTCGCTGGTTGCGCACGAACGTGGCGACCCGCCGCCGCCCTTCTGCGGCAGGCTGCTGGATGTTCGAAGTTCAGCGGTCTACGAAGGAGGGCGACGTGCGAGTCACGACGGCATTCAACCGGATGCTCGGGCTTCCGGGCGCGTGGGTCAGGGATGTGGCGTTCGGGGCGGAGGCGGTGATCGTGACGGTCGTGCTGCGAGCCGAGAAGCCTGTCTGCTCGGGCTGCGGGGCGCGTGGCCTTCCGATCAAGGAGCATCGCGAGAAGCGCTGGCGGTCGCTGGATCTTGGCGCCCCGCGGTGCGTGATCGAGTGCCGGCTCAGACGGCTGTACTGCCCGGGTTGCGGCGACGTGTACGAGGGGGTGCCGTGGGCGCGAGCGGGCTCTCGACACACGCGCGATTTCGAGGATCTCACGGCGTGGCTGGCGCAGCAGATGAGCCAGACGCAGGTCACCCGGCTGATGCGGATCGGCTGGCAGACCGTCGGGAACATCCTTGCGCGTGTCGTCGCCGAGAAGCTGCCCGCCGGCCGTCTGGACGGGCTCGAGCTGATCGGCGTGGACGAAGTCAGCTACGGCGCCGAGCACAAGTTCCTGACCTGCGTCGCCAACCACGACAGCGGCGGGATCGTGTGGGCCACCGAAGGCCGCAACGCCAACAGCTTGCAGGCGTTCTTCGACCAGTTGACCGACGAGCAGAAGGCCTCGATCCGGGCGGTCTCGATCGACATGTCCGCCGGCTATGAGAAAGCGATCCGCGCCGAGAACGGGATTCCGCACGCGCAGGTCGTGTTCGACCCGTTCCACGTCTGCCAGCTCGGCTCCAAGGCGACCGACCGGGTCCGCCGCGCCGAGTACAACCAGCACGGCCGCTCCGGCACCGACACCGGCAAATGGATCAAGGGCGTGCGCTACAGCCTGCTCAAGGACCCCACCAAGCAGACCACCAGCCAGCTGCTCAAGCTCGCCGAGGTGCAGCAGACCAACAAGCGGATGTTCCGCGCCGCGCTGCTCTACGGCGAGCTGCGCTACGTCTACAAGGTCCCCAAGCACCAAGCGCCCGAGCGCCTCGACGCGTGGCTCGCCTGGGCATCCCGATCGAGGCTGAAACCGTTCATCAAGCTCGCGCGCACGATCCGCAAGCACAAGCAGGGCGTGCTGGCAGCGGTGGAGATCGGGATCAGCAACGGACGCCTCGAAGCCCTCAATAGCAAGGTGAGGTTGATCTCACACCGCGCATACGGATTCCACTCCGCCGACGGGCTCATCGCGATGATCTACCTCTGCTGCGCCGGCATCCAAATCGCGCTCCCTCACCAATGAGTCACCCCCAGATCGACAGGAGAGCCGGAAAAGTGAGCTGCGTGGAGGTGACACCGCGCGCCGACCACGTCGTCTCCGTGCCGACGATTCGGATCGTGCGCCACGCGCTCTCCGGCGACTCGAGCCGACGCTAAGTACACCTGGCTCGCGCCACTCGAGGCGCATCGCCGGTAGCGCCCTCCTGGCGAAAGTGTCGGCATCCCCATGGACGGAGGCGCCTCCGCGGAGGCGCCAAACGATCCTCGCCGTGGACGAGGAGCCCGAGTCGGACGGAGACCGCGCTACGCGGCGCGGCGCCTACGCAATCGCGGCCCGCCACCCGCTACGCCGAGCGACGCAGTCGCAGCCCGCAAACGACGACGGAAGGACAGCGTCGGCATGTGCCTGGCGCCGGCTATGAGCACGACGAGCAGATGGCGCGCTAACAGAGTACTGGCCGCCACAACAGCGTAGTAAGACGGTGCTCTACCCCGGGCTGATCAGACCGTGGCTGAGACCCCCACTTCTATCGCGCGATCGTCGATTCCTCTTGAGCGGCCCGGATCCTGCACTTTCCTTGGTGATCGCGTCAACCCACGCAAATCAAACGCGATCTATTCGGAGGTATTGCGATGGAGGCTCACTCCCACGCGCAAGTTCAGGTGCACGAGCGGCGCGCAAGTGTTGCCACAAGGACGATCCTGCAGGTGGGTGCGCTCGCCGGAATCGCCGCTGGCCTCATGTACGCCGCGTGGCAGATGCTCGTTGCCGCGATCGCCCAGGACCCCACCGCGGTGCCCGGCATTCACGAGACGCTCTGGACGCCGCCGGAGGGCATCTGGAGCGTCGTCTTCGGCGTGCACCACTTCCACGGCGGCTTCCATTTCATCCCGGTGTTCGGTGGGATCGTCGCCCATTTGGGGAACGCGCTGGTCCTTGGGATTCTGGGCGTCGCTCTGTTGACCGCGATCCTCGGTCGTCGGCCGAACCCCGCCGCGGCAGTCGTGCTCGGGGTCGCTTACGGCATCGCCGTCGACGCGATACTCCTTCTCGGGATCATCAACACGCAAAAGATTCAGACGCTCTACAGCGCGGCGCCGCACTGGAGCTGGTGGGTCGGCCACGCGACCTTCGGTGTGACGCTCGGCTTGCTCGGCAGCGTGCTGCTGAGAAGGAACATTGCCCGGCAAGCTGAGGCACCACTCGCGGCGAGCTGACGCGTGTGCCGCCGTTCCGCTCGAAACGCCGACACCAGGGTGGTCGAGTTTTGGAACCTGCGCACTCAGCTGACGCGCGACCGCGAGTCGTGATCGTCGGAGCCGGATTCTCGGGGTTTCACCGCGCCCGTTGGGCTCGACCGTAAATCTAGAGCCGCGTCGACGGAAGTGGTGCTCGTAAATCCGCGCGATCACATGGTCTACTCGGCGCTGCTCCCGGATGTGGCAGGAGGTGTGGTCGATCCGGATGCATAGCCACTCCGCTCGCTGCGTCGCTTGCGTCCACGACGGTCGTGGTCGGGACCCTCACGGCGGTTGACGCCGTTGCCCAGACGTGCACGGTGCACAGGACTGGCGGTGAGCAACTGCAGCTGAGGTGGGATCGCCTCGTGCTCAACCCCGGCTCGGTCACCGAAACGTTTGGCATCGCGGGCGTCCGCGGTCACGCTACCGCTGCTCTCAGTCTGAAAGGGCGTCGGCAGTGCTTGTGCCGTCATGGTGGACGGTGGACGAGGCGGCCTCCGGCGTCATCGAGGGCTGGCGGAGAGGGCCTCCACGGCACCGTCGTGGTCAAGCGCCGGAGCGTCACCGTGCACATCTGCGGTTGCGGCGCGGCGCGAAGGCTGAGTCAGGCGGGGCTGATCATCTCCATGTTTGACATGTCGAAGCGCGGGGCCCCGCGAACGTTGACGATGACCATGAGAACGTCGTCGCACGCGGGACAGCGAGCGACGGCGCCCGGTGCCTTCATGTACACGCGGAGCTCGGCCATCAGCGAGGTGCTCTGGCAGTGCGAGCACCGCACCTCCGCCATCGTCATCTCATGGCCGAAGTGCTCGTATAGGGGTCCGGCGATCGCGTTCCCGTCGAGTGCGTCCATAGCTTCGCTTCCGGTTATGTGCCTGTCGCGCCGAAGCGCTCGGTTCTGACGCGCCGGGGATCGTGTCCTTCCGCCACGAGCGACTGCGCCGCGGCCTCGACAAACCCTGTGGGGCCGCAGATGTAGACGAGCGGATGCTCGCTTGGCGCCCATGCGAGCTGATGCAGAAGCTCGCCGTCGATCCTCCCTCGATGTCCCTGCCAGTCGTCCGGCCAGTGGCGCGTCAAGCGCGATCCGCACCTCGACCCCGTCGTAGCCGCCGTCCAGTAGCTCTCCGCTGTAGATGAGATCGTCGAGCGACCGAGACGAGTACAGCAGCCGCGTCGGGATCGAGCTATGGGCAGCCGACCAGTGACGCAATATCGCGCGAAACGGGGCGACCCCTGAGCCGCCGGCGATCAGCAGGAGCGGCCCGCCCAGCGACTCCTCCCAGATGAAGTAGCCGCCGATCGGCCCGCGCAACTCGAGCTCGTCGCCCGGCGTGAGCACATCGGTCAGGTAGGGCGACACCTCGCCGTCGTCGAGACGCTCGACAGTCAACACCAAGTGGGGATCCTCCGGAGCCGAGGCGATCGAATAGCTGCGCTCCGCCTGATAGCCGTCCTCAGCCGTCAGGCGAACGTCGACGTGCTGCCCGGCGCGATGACCTTGCCAGTCAGGAACCTCGAGAACGAGGCTCTTCGTCCGTGCGGTCTCGCCGACTAGCTCGACCACGCGGCCGAACTGCCAGTTCAGTCGCCCTGGTAGCGCTGTTCCAGCCACGGATCACCGTGATTGTGATAGCCATAGGTCTCCCAGAACCCTGGTTCGTCGTCCGGGGTCAGGGTCAGTCCACGTACCCACTTCGCGCTCTTCCAGAAGTACAGGTGCGGGACCAGCAGCCGCGCGGGCCCGCCGTGCTCGGACTCAAGCGGCTCGCCGCCAAACTCGTAAGCCACCCACGCCTTCCCGTCCGTCACGTCCTCCAGCGCGAGATTGGTCGTGTACCCGCCATCCGACCAGGCGGTCAAATAGGGGGCCTCGCTGTTGACGGCCGCCAGCAGCGTGTCGACCGACACGCTCTTCCATCTCGTGTCGAGCTTCGTCCACTTCGTCACACAGTGAATATCGACGGTGGGGGTCTCCCACGGAAGGGTCAGGAACTCCTGCCAGGTCCACGACACCGGCTCGTCCACGTCGCCGCCGATCGTGAAGCTCCACTCCTCCAGCGCAGTGTGCGGGGTCGGCCCCGCCGAGAGCACCGGAAAGTCGCCTGTCACGTACTGACCAGGCGGAACGCGCGACGCATCTTCGACCGGATGCCTGCGGCCGAGAAAACCACGCGAGATCGGCGACATCCAGTTCAGGGTAACCGCAGGTCAAGATATTCGCCACGTTTTTTTGGCGGCGCGTGCCGCCGCTTGACAGGTTCGCCGAGGAGGGAGTGTGATGGCACCTCAAGACCAACCGATGTGCGCGGGTTCGGCCTAAAGGAGGTGCCGAACGTGGCCCTGCGTTCCGCCTCGACGACGAGCAGCGGGCTAACCCCCCGGAAGCTCGGTGAGGGACGCGCCGTTCGGCCCGGCGAGCGACTTCCGAGAATTGCGCGCGGAATCTGCAACCAACTGCTTGAGATTCGTCGCTGACCGCGTCTCTGCGATGCCGGAACGATGAATCCTACGTCCGCAGAGGATCTTGATCGGAGCCGTATTGCCGCGAGCTTTACGGTCGGCTGCGCTCCTCGTATGACTGGTTGCGCTGTCACAGGAACCGACCGCGCGCCAATTTCAGCAACGGAAGGCTGCACCACGGCGCGGGTCGAATGTTGGGCCACTCGAGCGTGCGGTGGCCGCATGAGCCGCAGCCGCGCCGCGATGACGGCTGGATCTGTAGCGGTCGCCCAGCCGGCGGCGGGTGTGTCGCGGCTCAGCGTCGCAGACCAATGCGACCGCGCTCGACGGCCGCGACCGCGCCACGACAAGTTCGACCATGCCGTCCATGAACTCCACGGCGTCGTCAACCACGTCGAGCGCATGTATCAGGGACCTCCACCAGGCGGCCGACGACTTCGACCATGCCGCGACGACCACGCTCCAGGGAGGCGCGCGCGGCGTCCATGCGCGGCTTGCCCAGCGGCAGTGTCAGCGCCGCGGAACGGGTGACCGCCTGTGATCGCATCGGACGCCTCTTGTCGGCCGACGCCTCAAGGTTCGTCGAGCTCGGCGTTCAGCTCGCGGCGATGCCCTCCATGCCGTTCGAGCCGTCGAACGCCGGGAGTCCGTCAACGGTGCGGGTCAGGGTGAGGGCGCCGTCCGGCGCGACGGCGTAGACGTTGAGATCACCGGCGAGTCCGTTGAGCTCGAACACCTGGCGGCCGTCGGGCGCGGCAGCGATGTCGATCGGCCCCGCATCGGTCGACGCGCTGACACCGTCGCGGCGCAGCAGCGAGAGCTGGCCGTCTGGCGCCTCGGCGTAACCGGTGATCGTGTTGCTGGCAGTGTTGGTCGCGTAGAAGTAGCGGCCTGCTTGGACGAGCCAGCATGTCGCCATCTGTCCGTTGGCCACGGTCGTCCCGATCGGGCTCAGCGCACCAGACGGGAGCACGCGGTAGGTGTTCGCCGCGCCGCTGGCATCCACCAGGACGAGTCGACCGCGCGTCGCGGACACGAACGCGAACGGCACTGGGCCCGTGGCGGTGCTCGCGAGAGCGGAGGCGGGCCGGCCGTCGGCTCGGAGTGCGAACGCGTCCATCACGCCGTGGTTCTTCGTGCTGACCAGCAGCTGCGCGCCATCGTCCGTGATGCCGATCTGGGCCGGCGAGCTAAGAAAGAACGGGGGCGTGGCGTTCCCCAGGCCCAGCGAGCGCACCGAGGCGGGGATCGGCGTAAGCCAGCCACGGTGGCTGCGGAAGCCGCTGATCGTCCCGTCCCCGCCGGCGTTCAAGACGTAAACCAGGCCGTCGTGGACCGCGACGCTGGTCGGGAACTGCCCGCCCGAACCGATGACCTGCCGTAGGTGCAATCCGGCGCCGCGCACGGCGAAGACGGAGAGAGTGTCGCTTCCCGCGTTGACGGCGTACAGCAGCCGCCCACGACGGTCATACGTCAACGAGCCTTGCGAGGCCAGCGGATCGGTCGGCGCGCCCGGCTCGGTGCCCCCGCGACCCAGCGTGGGATAGCGGCCGGCCAGCGTCAGCGTGCCATCGGCGGCCCGGGCATAGGCGAGAATCGCGTTTTGGGAGATGTTGTTGGTCTGAACGAACACCGCCCCTGGATGATCATGCTGCCTGTCGGCCAGCGCCGTCGACGGCGCGACCGCGGCGGCGAGCGTAAGCGCGCTAAGCGCGACCAGCCGGGCTCGACGGGCCGTATGGATGCGGTTCAGCAAGCGCATTGCTTCTCCTCGTGTTCTGTGGGCAGCCACACGGCGACCTCATTACACGACCGAACCTAAGCGAAAGCCCTCAGCGCTCAAGCGTGATCAGCGATCAATCAATAAGACGGCTGAGATCCCGCACCTACCGCGCGATCGTCGACTGCGCTCGGGCGGGACCGCTGGAAAGGGCCGTCGCCTTGGCACCGAGCCCGCCGGTCGTGGCATTCGATGTCCCGGAAAGGCAACGCTCAACAAAGCGAAGTCCGTCGGAGACGCCCTTCCGCCGACATCGCAGGAGCCTGAAAGACCTTGCTCTCGAGCAGGACCGTGCAAGCCCGGATGCAGGCACGACACGCCTGGGCACAGATCGCGCAGTGGCGATGGTGCTTGGCGTGCCGATCGCACTCCTCGGCGCACGTGGTGCACGAGCGCACACAGGCGACGAGCAGATCGCGGACGGTGACGAGGTCCGACTGTCCGGGTCGCGAGAGAACCCGCGCGCTGGCGTCGCTGATATCGGCGCAGACCAGGTCGAGCGCGATGCAGGCACGTAGCGTGACGACGTCCTCCTCGATGAGATCGGAGTCCGCGCATGCCGTGCATGTCTGACGCAGGTCAAGCAGGTGTCGATTGCCGCGGCGAGCTCCGCCACTGCGACCGGAACGGCCGCCCGGGAGGCATCCAGCATTTGGGGGTTCAGCGGCTCATCGCGGCGCACACCGAGGAGGCGGTCGCACGGGGGGATGGGACGTGGCTATCGGCCACTCAATGGACGTCCGCGGTCCTCTATAACGGTCTCGGCCGCTATGACGACGCGCTCGCCGCGGCAGAGCAGGGCAGCGCGTATCCGGACGAGCTGGGCCTCGCCAACTGGTCGATGGTCGAACCGGTCGAAGCGGCAAGCCGAAGCGGCGCACCTGAGCGCGCCGCGGGCGCGCTCGAGCGCCTCTCAGAGATGGCGGGCGCGTGCCAGAGCGATTGGGCGCTGGGCATCGAAGCGCGCTCGCGCGCCCTGGCGGCCACGGCCGAGCCGGCCGACGGTCTCTACCGCGAGGCGATCGACCGACTCGGCCGCACCCGCCTACGCGCGTACCTTGCACGCACTCACCTGGTCTACGGCGAGTGGCTGCGCCGCGAACGCCGACGCCAAGACGCGCGCGAGCAGCTGCGCACCGCCCACGAGATGCTGACCGGCATGGGAACCGCGGCCTTCGCGGAGCGTGCCGAGCGCGAATTACTGGCCACCGGAGAGCGGGTCCGCAAACGCACCGTCGAGACCCGGGAAGACCTCACCGCTCAAGAGCTCCAGGTCGCGCAGATGGCCCGCGATGGGCTGTCGAACTCCGAGATCGGCGCGCGGCTGTTCATCAGCCCGCGCACCGTCGAATACCACCTCCACAAGGTCTTCACGAAGTTCAACATCAGCGCGCGTGGCGAGCTCGACCGCGCGCTCCCCCGAGAACAAGGCACGGCGCTGGCTGTCTGACGGTGAGCTCGCGACGGGTGCCGCCCTGGCCGGCCCCAGCTTAGACCGCTTTGAATCTCGTGGCGATACGAGATGCGGCTCGCCTGATCTCAACAACGTGCTGTGGCGCCCCAGCGCTGTTAGATAGTTGCCGGATGAGCGCGGCACGCTCTGTCAACGGCTGGAGATCGCTGTTCTGGACGGCGTTCAACCTATCGGCCAATCCCATGATCATGCTGCAGCCCGACCGCGTTCTCGCAGCAGTCAACAACGCGTTCCTGAAGGACTTTGGCTACACGCGGGCGCACGCGCTCGGCCGCAAGTTGGACGTCTTCGTAGCTGCCGGATCCCGCCAGCAAATGAAGAAGGACTGGTGCGAGCTATTGCGCACCGACCGCCTGAACGCAGAACGAGAGTTAGTCTGCGCCGACGGCCGGCACGTGCGCGTGCAGTTCGCCGCGCACCGCGAGACCGTCACCGGGCGGGATCTGGTCCTAGGCGTGCTCCTCGACCTGGGCACGCGCCCGATGCGCTGCGGTACGGCCGCCGGCAATACCAGCGCTGCGAGGCTGACGCCACGCGAGCGGGAAATCGTCGCCCTGGTCGCGCTGGGCCGCCGGCGACGAGAGATCGCGGATGAGCTATTTATCAGCGACGCGACGGTCAAGACGCATGTGCGCAACGCGATGCACAAGCTCGACGTGCACTCGCAGGCGCAGCTCGTCGCCGTCGCGCTGACCCGGGGCCTGATCGAGCTCGAGCGGCACCAAGCCGGCGAAGGGTCGGGATCGCCGCGGAGGCTCACCGCTAGGCCGACTTGAGGGGGCGTGTCGGCCCATGCCCGGTCCCGTCGAACACGCCGATCCCGACCCGGTGTGCCAAGGGGGCTCGTGGCACACGGTCCTGCCTCTCCAGCATGCAGAGAGCGGACGGGACGATGATGGCATCTGACCTCGTCGTTGGACATCGCCCAATCGGAGTATTTCTCCAATACGCGCTGGGGCTCATAGCGCGAAGCACGAAGCCAGACGCGGCAAGCGATCCAAGTGCCATCGTGCATTACGCTGCGTGGATGAGCCCTCCCGCGACCCTTCTCATGTGGTTTCAGCTGCGCTCGCCGGAACTCGCCGAGGACTTGAGCGGCTGATGGCGGGGGACAGAGACATCGTCCGGAGGTCGCTGGACACCGTCTCGGATTGGCGCCTCACACGGCCGGCGGACGTGCCCGGGTAGGCGATCGGCCAAGCCGACTACGTGCTCATCGCAGAGGTCGTCGCTGTGGAGCGCTTCGAGCAACAGGCCAGCGAACACGTCCAACGTTTGGCGGACGAGTTGGAGCATCTGGTGTCGAGCCGGGGCATGCTCGTCGTGCGTCCCGTCTTCTGAAGGCTGCGGTCGACGAGGCGAAAGTCCCGACATCGGTCCGCGGTGAACGTTCCCTGAACCTCGTGCGTTCGCTGCGGCGCTGTCGCTGCTTTTCGGTGATGCTCGCCGGACGCTTTCCTGTGCGTCGCCGACGGATAGCCGGAGCGTCTTCACGACAGCGTGCCGTGCCGGCCTGCCGGCCACCTCTGAGGGGTGAGAATCCCTAGAAGGTTGGTGTTTTTCGGGTTGAGGGGGTCTAGCTCTGTCCGAGTCTCAAGTCATGCTTGAGGGTATGAGCCTTGGACTGACTCCCACGCAGGCGGATGTGTTCACGACGACCGGCTTTTGCGAGTCGCGGGTGTCGCCTGATTCGATCTACGGGTTGTTGCATCGCGAGTGTGTCCAGTTGTTCCCGGATGAGATGTTCGCTGACGTGTTCGCCGATTCGGGGCGTAACTGTGTGCCGCCGATGATCGTGGCGGTCGTGATGGTGTTGCAGCGGTTCGAGGGCTGCTCGGATCGCGAGGCGGTCGACCGGTTCGCGTTCGACGCCAGGTGGAAGTACGCGGCCGGTGGCCTGTCGTTCGACTATCCGTCGTTCGTGCATACGGTGCTGGTCGATATGCGCGCCCGGCTTCGGGCCTCGGAGCGTCCGGACAGGATCTTCGAGGCGGTGTTGGAGACCGCCAAGGCGGCGGGTCTGGTCGGCCGCAGGCGGGTGTTGGACTCGACGTCGTTATATGACGCGGTCGCAACGATGGACACGGTCACGTTGATCCGATCAGCGATCCGCGGGCTGCTCGCGGTGTGCGACGGGGTGCTGGAGGGCGAGCTGCGTGGTCTGCTCACACGCGATGACGACTACCGCACCGCGGGGAAGCCGGTCTGCGATTACGAGGACCGCCAAGCGCGCGAGCAGTTGATCGACGCGCTCGCGAACGATGCCCACGAGTTGCTTGGGGCGTTGGATGGCCGCGATCTGCCGGACGGCGTGAAGCAGGCCGCGGCGCTGCTCGCTGCCGTGGTCGGCCAGGACCTCGACGAGGGGGAGGATGGCGTGTTCCGGATCGCGCGGCGGGTCGCGAAGGACCGGATCATCTCGACCGTCGACCCGGACGCCCGGCACGGCCACAAGACCAGCGCCCGCGGGTTTGATGGCTATAAGGGGCACGTCGCGGTCGATCCGGACTCGGAGTTGATCACCGCGACGACGGTCACCGCGGGGAACGTCGGCGATGGGCAGGCGGTCGAGGCGCTGCTCGCCTCAGAGCTCGCTGAGCCGGACGCGAGCGATCCGCCCGAGGACGAGTCGCCGGTCGGTCCCGCGGAGCCGCTGGCCGTCTACGGTGATTCCGCCTACGGCGCCGGGATTGTCCTGGACACGCTTGAGCAAGCCGACGTGGAGATCATGTGCAAGGTCCAGGCGCCGAACGCGCCTGGCGGCCGCTACGCGAAGGACGCGTTCGGGATCGACCTGAGGGCAGGCAGCGTCACCTGCCCCGCGGGACAGACCGCCGGGTTGCGACCGATCAAGAACGGGCACATCGCCCACTTCGGCAACGCGTGCCGCTCATGCCCGATCGCGGACCGGTGCACGACCTCGCCCGGTGGACGGTCGATCCACGTCGGCCTCTACGAGCAGCAGCTTCAGCGTGCTCGCGCGCGGCAGACCGACCCGGCGTGGAAGGCCGACTACACAGCGACGCGCCCGAAGGTCGAGCGCAAGATCAGTCATCTGATGCGACGCCGCCACGGCGGCCGCCGCGCCCGGGTCCGCGGGCACACCAAAGTCGATGCCGACTTCTCGTTGCTGGCTGCCGCGGTGAACCTCGCCAGGCTCGCGACGCTCGGTGTCACCCACCACACGTCCGGGTGTGCGGTCAATACCGCCTGACACCCCTCAGCGGGAGCCCACGCTCCCTCAGCGCTCCCTCATCGCTGTCTTGTACTCGACACGACGCGTCTCCCCGCCCACCAACACGCAGCATCACCCGGCCGCCGTCACCGCAGGCCGGTCATCCCCACCGCTCACGGTGGGGCCTCACGGCGCACCCCACCCGCAGAAGGTCGATCTACACCAACCTCCTAGGCCCGGATCGACGCCGGCGTGGCTTGGTGCGTTAGAGCCCGTGCGACAGCGTGGCGCGGGGACCTGTGGGACCGTTGATTGCTGCTGCGAGCGCGTAGGTCAGACTCATCCTTGGGAGGTTCCCTCCGGGCGACATGTCAACCGTCGTCTCGAAGGGAGCAGCGCAATGGATGTGATGGTGGAGCGATGCGCCGGACTTGACGTGCATCGCGACGAGGTCGTAGCGACCGTCCGGGTGCCGGGCACCGGTCGTCGCCGCTGGGATCAGCAGACCAAGACGTTCCGCTCGACGCTCGCCGGGCTCGCCGAGCTCGCTGGCTGGCTGGCCGAGGCCGGCGTCACGCTCGTCGGGATGGAGGCCACCGGCGTGTACTGGAAGACCGTCTTCCAAGCGTTGGAGGAGCGGTTCGAGTGCTGGCTGCTCAACGCGCATCACATGCGCAACGTGGCGTTGGTTTAGCACTGCGCCTCCTGTCGGATGGGGTTGTCGAACAGTCCAGTTTGGTCGGGTTTGACCTGGATTCGTAGGCCCTTTCGCTTGCCGCAGTGGACGTAGACGGCGGCGAGCTCGCCGCGTTGGACCTTGTGCAACACGGTCTGGCGAGCGATGCCGAGCGCCTGTGCGGCCGCGGTGAGCGGCAGCCACCCGTCGGGGGCGTGCTCGCTGACGCGCGCGCGGAGCTCGGGCGTGAGCCGGATCTGCCAGGGCGCGCCGGGGGTGATCTGCTCGCCGGTGATGAACCCTTCGCGCAGCCAGCGGTGCACGGTCGCGGTCGACACGCCGAGCTCATCGGCGGCTTTCGCGATCGTGACCATGTCGTCATCGTGAGCGGTCGCTCGGACGGGAGCGGCGGGGATCTTGTGGTAAGTGCGGAGGCCGTGCACGTTGTGGGCCGTGAACGGGTTGCCGGCGCCGGTGCGCCGGCCCTGGCGGGCGAGGATCGCGGCGATCTGCTTGTCGGGGTATCGCTCGGCGAGCTGGCGCACGAGCGCGATCGTGTCCTGGTCGGTGCAGCGGGTGTGGCTGCCGGTCCGCGAGAGCGGCACGCTGTGCGCGGTGACGGATCCGCCCTCCCACACGACCCGCAGCTGCGCGGCGTGCTGCTCGGATTCGCGGTCGACGGTCACGACGACGTCGGTGAGGATCGCGCGCAGCAGCTGCTTGCGTTCGCGATCGCTGGTGGTGGGCGCGTCGAACACCTTGCGCAGGTCCGCGCCTGCGTGCCGGCACCACGCGATCTCCTCGTCGGTCAGCGGGTCCGGGCGTCGCGCGGCGACGTCGGCAAGAGCGTGCTCGGCGTGGCGGACCTCGGCGAGCCGCTGCTCCCACTCGCGCTCGAGCGTGCGCGCGACGAGCCGGTTCTCCGGCTCGCACGCGTCGAACTGGCGTCTGGCGCGTTCGGCGTGGATCTGCGCGCGCTCGAGCTCCAGCTCAGCGGAGTGCACTCGCGTCTGGTGGTCTGAGCTGGCGTGCTCGATCGCGCGGAGCGTCGCCTCGATCCCGGCCGGTGCCAACGCCTCGAACACGGAGTCGAGCACGACCCGCTCGATCCGCCGGCCGCCGACCGACTGGCAGCGACCGGTGCCATAAAGCTGGCTGCCGCGCACGCAGCTGTAGTTCGGCACGAGCGTCTTGCCGGAGTAGCCGACCTGCATCTTCCGCCCGCACCGCCCGCAGCGGATCAGCCCCTGCAACAGCGCATTGCCTTCGCGCGCGGCGCCGCCGCCCTCCCCGCGTGGCGGGCGCCAGTTCGCGCGCAGCCGCTCCTGGTTTGCCAGGTAGCGCTCGAAGGTGACATAGCCGGGGTGATGGCCTTCGATGCACACATGCCACTCCGCACGCGGCGCGCGGCGTTGCCGTTCACGGACCACACCGCCCTCCACGCGTCGCTCGGTCCGTTTGCGCCCATACGCATACGCGCCCGCGAACACCGGGTTGGTGAGGATGTCGTGGATCGCCCTGTAGGTCGGCGTCGCCCACCGCACCCGGCGGTCGCTGGTCGCCCGGCGCGGCAGCTGGCGGTCCTCCGCTTGCAACCGAAGCATCACCTGCCTGGCGCTGGAGAGCTCCTCGAAGTAGGCGAACACCGTCGCGATCGCGTCGGCGACCGCCTCGTCCGGGGTGACCCGCACGCGCCCGGTTTCGTCGTACTCATAGCCGGCCGGCAGCGGGAGGCGCAGCTCGCCCTTGCCCGCCTTGTGCAGGCTCCCGCCACGCAGCCGGGCGCGCAGCACGTGCAGCTCGGCCTCCGACATCGTGCCCTTCAACCCGAGCACCAAGCGGTCGTTGTGCAACCCGGGGTGGTAGATCCCGTCTGAGTCGGCGATCAGCGTGTCGGTCAACGCGCACAGATCCAGCAGCTGATACCAGTCGGCGTTGCCCCTCGCCAATCTTGAGACCTCGATCCCGACCACGATCCCGACCCTGCCCAGCCCGACCTCGGCGACCAGGCCCTGGAAGCCGTTGCGGCCGTCCGCGCTCTTGCCCGAGCGCCCCTGATCCTCGTCGACCACGACGACCTCGCCGGCGGGCCAGCCGAGCGCGACCGCCCGCTCGGCCAGCTCATACTGACGCTCGCGACTCTCGACGTTGTGCTCGACCTGCGCCATCGTCGACTGGCGCACATACACGTACGCCTTGCGCGCGAGGTGCCGACTCTCGATCTTGCTCATCGTTGCTCCTCTGGGTTGAGGATGCGCGCGATCGCCCGGGCCAGCAGCCGCAGGATTCGCTCCTGCGCCGCGGGCGAGAACGACTCCCACATCCGATCGGTCCGACCCGGCCCCTCCACAGGAAGGGCAAGCTGACGCGGCGTAGACTCAAGTCCGCGCACGGGGTTCACCTCCACGAGTTGTTGGCGCTTCTCGGGAGGCGAGCCTACGTGCCGCTGCCCTCGTCGCCCGGAGCCCTCGGCGCCAGCAACCGCCGTAGCTGACGGACCCCTTCGGCAGACAGCAACGTCCCCGCCGCAGCCTCGCCGGCGGCCGAGCCCGCGCTCGTGGCCTGCACCTCGATCGTGCCCGGCGTCCCGTCCGGCAACCGCACAATCAGGCACGGCATGCCGCCCACCCGCCGCCGGCCTTCGACCGCCAATCGCTCGCCGAGCAGCGGGTGCGCGGGCGCGGTCACCGTCACCCCCTCCGGCAACGACGCACGCAACTCATGCAGTCTGTGCTCCTGGTCGTCCCGGGTCGCAAGACCGACGTCAAGGACTCCGAGTGGATCTGCCAACTCGTGCAGCACGGGCTCGTGCGGCCGAGCTTCGTGCCGCCCCCGGAGATCCGCCGGCTGCGGGATTTGACCCGCCTGCGCAGGGCGCAGACCAACGAGCGCGGCCGTTCGATCCAGCGGCTCGAGAAGGTGCTCCAGGACGCCGGGATCAAGCTCTCCAGCGTCGCGTCGCACACCTATTCAAAGTCAGCGCGCGCGATGCTCGAAGCGCTGCTCGGCGGTGTCACTGATCCCGAGCAGCTCGCCGAACTCGCCAAAGCACGGATGCGTCTGAAGATCCCGCAGCTCCGCGAGGCGCTCCAAAGCCGCTTCACGATCGAGCATCACGGCGTCATGGTCGCGCAACTGCTGGCGCACATCGACACTCTCGACGCGGCGCTCGAGAACCTCAGCCAGCGGATCGAACACGTACTCACCCCGCACCAGCACATCGTCGAACTGCTGTGCACGATCCCCGGCGTCCAAGCCCACGCCGCGCAAGTCCTGATCGCCGAATGCGGGCTCGACATGAGCGTGTTCCCAACCGTTGGGCACTTCGCGTCCTGGGCCGGCGCCTGCCCAGGCCACCACCAATCAGCCGGCCGACGGAAATCAGGACGGACCCGCCCCGGACCCAGCTGGCTCACCGCGCAGCTGACCGAGTGCGCGAGGGCAGCAGTCCGCACGAAAGGCACCTACCTCGCCGCACACTTCGCGCAGCTCCGCGGGCGCCGCGGCGAACCGAAAGCGCTCGGCGCGATCCGCCACGACCTGCTCGTCGCCTACTACCACATCGTCCGCGACCAAGTCCCATTCCGAGAGCTCGGCCCCGACTGGCAACGCAAGCGCTACTCGCCCGAGCACCGCGCCCGCCGCCTCCAACGCCAACTCGAAGCCCTCGGCTACAAGGTCACCGTCGAGGCGACCGAAGGGGTCGACCAGGCCGCCTGACACGCGCACGACCCAAGCCGGTCAGCCGTCGCCATCCAACGGCTCAAACGGCCCCTGCCCAAACGCGGTCGCAACCAAGGGGATTCACAGGTCAGCCGAGCATGTCTCTCGGCCCCGATGCGCATCCTGGCACGAGGTGAAGCGGCGCATCCGCTTCGCGATGGATTTTGCCTCACGCGGCGCCGGGCTTGGTGAGCGCAACGGCGACGGCGCGATGGCGCGATGGCGCGTAGCCCGGCGACGAACACGATTACCGCGACGGCGAACCTGTGGATGCCCGAGGGTCTAGCTGTCCGCGTGTTCGGGTCTGCGGTTGCAGCGATGTCGAGTTGCGCGAGGGTGCGAAAGCCGCCCGGCTGGGCTCCCGGAAGGCGTTGTGCCCGTGGCGAGATGCGAGGCAGACGTCAGTCCAGGTGTCGAGACCTCCGTTGGTGTGGGCGCGTATTCGGATCGATCTTGTCGCCGTCACTCACGGTTCGATGCCCAACCGCGCGAGGCGTGTCTCGAGCTCGTCGACGTAGTCGTCTGGGGTGCCTCCGCCGGGTCGCGCGAGCAGCAGCGGCAGGCCCGCATCGGAGCGCCACAGCGCATCTCCGAGCGTCGTGCAGAGGTGCAGGGCCACGATCCGCTCGAGGTTGAGTCGCCGGTCGGTCAGCGAGGTGTACTGCTCGACGGTTGAAGAGAGGAGGTCGACGCCCGGACCGAAGCTGGGAATCACGCGGAAGTCGTATTCGGGCTCGGCGACACCACTGGTCTCGAAGTCGGCGACGAGGAGCAGGCGCAGCGCGCGTGCGTCCCAGAGCTGGTTATAGGGATGGAAGTCACCGTGGACGAACACCACCTCCGAGGGGAGGGCCAGCTGCTCATCCGCCCAGTCGCACCAGCGATTCACGCGGGCGCGCTTCCTGGACTCGATCATCGGCGTGAACCGCAGCCGCAGCTCGTCGCTACTAGCTTGCAGTCCCGGCTCCGGGACGCGGAGTGGATCGTCAAGCCGCTGGCGCGCGAGATCGACGATCCTGGGGTCGTGCAGGTTGGCGAGGAATCGCGCCAGCTCAGCGGCGATCGCTTCGACCCGCTCGGGCATTGACTCGCGGACGAGCTCGTAGGAGAGCGGCACACCACCCTCAACGATCCGGGTCGCCAAACACGCGGGACTGGGGCTCGCGGTCACCAGTTCAGGCACATTGAATGCCGAGTCCTCTCCGAGCATCTCAAGCACGCGTGCCTCGTGCCACACCCGAATGGCGGTTGGCTCTGAGAACGCAAACTTCGCCAGGAAGCGCACGTCGATCGTTGCGCTGCCCGATGCCCACGCGGGTCGACTGAGGTCGTTGGTACCCGTGAGCTCGATCGGAAGACGGTCCAGTCCGCCGCCCGCCGCGCGAAGAGCAGATCGCAGCGCAGACTCCGAGTATTCGCTTAGCCAGCTCAGCTCGTCCATCTCGACAGTGTCCCCAACGACGCTCCCCATTCAGAGGCAGATAGCAGTGACCTCCTCGAGCCGCGCGCGTACCTGCGGGCAGAGACCTGCTCGTCTCGGGCGACGCGCATCCCGGAGCGTAAGCTGACTTCCCTGCTTCGCGCGGCAAGCGCGCCTCGGAGGTCGGTTCGACGCTTCGTGGCCGTGCCGGAGCCGCGTGATGCTCGAGATCCGCGCAAGGCAGGGAGGTTGCCGGCGGCGTCAGAGACGTTCGATCGGTGAGGAATGCAGGAGCCCGGCGATCGTCCGCGGTGGCTTCCGAATCTCGTCCGCAGCGGGCGCAGTGTCGCGGACTCGGAGTCGGCGCTCGCACTGGGCAGAAATCGAGCGCTCGCAGCGCGGCGCTCTGTCCGCGCCGCTCCCGTCGCCGCCGGCCGAACCCGCGCGCTGGTTCTGGCGACGAGAGGGTGGGTTGCGATTCGCTGCTCTACACCCACTCTTGCTGCGCGAGGAGGCAAGGTGGCCCAGATCGGTTCCGCCGCGGTGACGATCGCCGAAGCACAATTGGGCATCTTCAGACCTCCCCGACGAGATACCCTGGTTTCATGCCGGTTCCCGAAACGCACGAAGGCGATCAGCCGGAGCCGTCGAAGCGCAACTACCTACTGAATGCAGACGGTTCCGGCACCGGGACTAACGACAATCCAGCTCAAGGTGCGATCGGAGTTGTCCTCAGGGACCCCGACGGTCACCTAATTACTGAGATCTCCAAACGGATCGGATCCGCCATCGACACCGTTGCGGAACATCGGGCTCTCATCGAAAGACTCACGCTCGCCCGCAGTCGCGGAATCCAACGCATCCGGGTGTTCCTTGATTCGGAGCTCGTGGTCGACTAGTTAAACGGCCGCGCGAAGGTTCGCAAGGAGCACATCAGACCCCTGTACACGGAAGCGTGCTCCCTGCTCCAGGGGTTTCCCAACATCCGGATTTCGTGGGTCCCGCGAAAATGGAATGCCGAAGCGGACGCACTTGCAACGAAAGCGCTTCTTGATCGCTGAGCGCAGCAGTGCACACCGGCACAGGAGATCTCCGACGGTCCCGAGGACACCAGCCCCCGCGGAAGTCTCCGCGGCACGTCTTGCTGGACACTAGCGGGCGGTCCCGAGCATCCGCTGACGGCGTGCAGCTGACGGCGCAGCGGAGTCGCACAACGGGAACGTTGAGCGGACGGATCCACTGTCACGACGTCCGTTAGCCGCGCGTTAGCGGCTGTTAGGGCGGTGAAAGCGCCTGGGTGCATGCTCGCCTCCAGATCGACCGCTGTGGACGATCACAAGCAAACAGGAGGAGTCATGCGATTCTCAGTACGTAGCACAATCGTGGTCGGGGCGTTGGTGGTCTCAGCGATCGCCGCGCCGGTAGCGTCGGCACAGCTGAACCTCGAGCCGGGCTCGGCGGCCCCGACCCAGAGCACGGCCGCCGCGCCGGCGGTATCCCCGAATCCCGACCAGCAGGTCGGGCAGCTCAGGAGTGTCGGGCCGCCAGCCCTGCACGCGGTGCCTGGCTCACAGATCGGGGCGTTCCATCGCGCGGAGGCAGCGGCGGCTCACCGGTTCGCCTATCAGTCGCCGTCGTCGGCGCGCTACAGCAGCGCTGGCCTGAACGGCTATGTGAGCTCGCCGACTGGCGGGGTCCCGGCCGTGGTGCATGTCACGCACAGCAGCCCGTTCGACTGGGGTGACGCCGCCATCGGCGCCGCCGGAGGCTTGGTCATCTCCCTGCTGATCGTTGGCGGCGCGGTTCTTGTCTCACAGCGTCGCGTTCCGCTGCAGCGACGCCCGAAGCTGGTCGGCTGACACCCTCGGCCCACCGCCGCCTCATAACACGAATCCGAATCGCGGGCCGCCGATGTGCGGCCCGCGAACCTAGGAGCATCTGTGATGCCCACCCTGCAGAGTAGGGCAGTACGCCACCGGCGCCGAAGCCAAGCAGCGCGGCTCGCGCTCGGAGTGGGCTTCCTCATCCTCAGCTCCGCGAGGACGACGCAGCACTACGGGGTCACGCGGCACCATCACGACACGTGCAGCTTGAACTCTGCCCGCGAGGCACGTTCGCCGCTGGGATCTCGTCGAAGCCGGCACCCGGGCGCACCGCAGCCAGCCAAGCGCACAGCACGAGAACCCTACGATTCCTGGCCGACCCAGGCACAGGATTCCCAGCCCCAGCCTACACTGACACGGGCGCCGCGCGAAGAGCCCGAGATCCGAGTGACATAACGCACGTCGGATGTCGAATGCGCGGCTGGCGGCGCTGAAAAATGCATTCACCGTCAGCTCGCGGACGGGACGTTGATGTGTGTGGGCGTTGCCGAGCACTGAGCCGCCCGGCGTGCGTGGGGAGGATCACCGGGAGCACGCTCATCGCTCTCCTCCGGCCCAGGATCTGGATCGACATCCCGCCCGACGGGCCGCCCGCGATCGTTTGTCTCCTGGATGTCGACGGTGGGCTTCTGGATCTCACCGGCCTGTACCCGATCGACCGTATTGCGATCCTCGGCGGCCCCAAGGTCGAACGGGACTCGCATTAAGGAACAGAGTGCTCGTTCGCTTCCGCCTAGAGGGATCCGGCGGGGACGCTACTCGTCCATTCCCGCGAGGTTGTCGAGTATCTGCCGAGCCCGACCGGCCCCGGGACGGTCTCCCTTGGCCATGAATAGGTCGAGGGCTGTCCGTGCTTCCAAAATCGCCTCATCCGAGCGCCTCAGTGCCGTCAGTACGCTCGCAAGCCCGAGCCTTGTGTTGGCCTGGTCGACCATGTCGTCGGCGCGTGATGCGAGGTCGACGGCGCTTCGCGCCCAGTGTTCGGCGTTGTCGCGGTCGCCGTCGGCGAGAGCGAGTCGAGCGCGAACTTGGTGTGTGATCACGTAGTTACCGATGTCTTCGCTGCCGCCCAGCTCCTCCGCGAGCTTGATGGCCGCGCGTGCGTGGTGGAGATTTCCTAGCTGCGCATAAGCATCCGCTAGCCAGGCCTGAGTGGTTGAGCGGAACGCCCTATCGCCCATCTCCTCAAAGATCGCGTCGCTCCTCCGGAGCGCTGCGAGCGCGGCAGCGGGGTTACCCATCAGCAGCTCCATCCGGCCGCGACCCTGCTCCAAGCCCGCCTCCCCGCCCGGTATGCCCAACGCCTGGACCGCCTCGATCGCGCGCTGGGACAGCCGACGAGCATCGGCGAACTGGCCTTCGAGCCGTGCGACTTCAGCTCGTCCCATGTCGATACTTGCCGCGAGATGTGGGCCGTGCGGTTCGGACTCGATTGCGTCGAGCTCCGCCGCCATCGTGTCAGCCGCCGCCTGCCCGTACGTCAGCGATGACGCATACCACTCGAGCGCCCGCTCCCGCAGTCCGTCGTCCCCAGCGTCTCGTGCGTGCTTGGCGGCGAGCCGCGCCTGGGCGCCCGCGGCGGTCGCCTGACCATCGAGCCACTCGAGATTGAAGGCCAATATATGTGCCCTTGCGAGGGACGGGCCGTCGGCTGTGTGTGCGAATCGCTCGAGCAGCTCCGGGAGACGCGACTTGATCGTTCCGATTCCGTCATCGGGTCGCGCCCGGGCCAGCCATTCACATCGAGTGAGCACGGTGCGCAGATCCTCGCGATCGCGCTCACACACCCTCAGCAGCGCGTCCGCGCGCCCGAGCTCCCCTGCCTCGATCAGCGCGGCCGCGAGGTCGACCGCGATCTCTGTGTGGCGTGCTTCATCCGCTGGCGCCAGCGCGAGTGCACGCTCCAGGAAGCCCTTAGCGGCCGGCACGTCGCTGCGCTCGCGGGCGTGCCGGCCCGCGGCATACAGACGGGCGACGGCGCCCGACGCGAGTTCGGGCTCGACGAGCTGGCCGAGTTCCCGGCGGTAGCGGATCGTTTGTTCGAGGTGCCATCCGGCGATCTCATCGATCTCGGCGAGGTTCGAGCCGCTGTCCTCGAGCCAGGCTGCCAAGCGCTCGTGCAGTCGCGCTCGGGTCGCCTTTGGCAAGGCATCGTAGGCTGCGTCGCGGATCAGTAGGTGCCGGAAGCGGAACGCCGTGTCGCCCGGGATCGTCCCCTGGTGCGGGCGGATCAGATCTTTGCGCACGAGGCCCGCAAGGCGTGAGTCGACCTCGCTGTTCGAATTCTCCTCGTCCACGAGCGCCCCGAGTACCCGTCGGTGAAAGACCTCGCCCTCGACCGCGCCTCGTTCGAGGACCTGGCGTTCCTCTAGCGGCAGTTGCTCGAGCCGTGCGGCGAGGAGTGCGTGGATCGTTGGCGGGCTCCCGACGTCCCCGGTCTCGCGCGCGAGCGCTGCCATCTCCTCCAAGAACAGAGGGTTGCCCTCGCTTGCAGTGATTACACGCGCGCGTGCCCCCGGATCGAGCTTGTCGCCGAGAAGATCGAGCAGCACCTCGCAATTTTCGGTCCCGAGCGGCTCGAGCATCACGCTGGTGAGGTTGAGCTTGCCGCCGCCCCACGCCGAGCGGTCCTCGAGCAGCTCCGGACGAGCGACGCACAGCAGCAGGAGCGGGACGCCACGTGAAAGCTCGACGATGTGATCGAGAAGGTCCAGCAGCCGCGACTCCGCCCACTGCAGGTCATCGATGTGGAGAATCACCGGCCGCTCCGCCGCCAGCGACTCGAGCAGCCGACGGACCTCGAGGAAAAGCTCCTCGGCGGTAGCGGCGCCGGTGCCCAGTCGCTCCAGCACCGGTTGGGATGAAGCGCCGGCGCCGCTAAGCGCCTCGATCAGCGGCCAGAAAGTGATCCCTTCGCCATACGGAAGACAACGGCCGCTCAGCACGCTGACGCGGTCGGCAAGCTCCGACCGAAGCTCCGCGACCAGCCGCGACTTCCCCACGCCGGCAACGCCCAACAGCGTGAACAGTTGACAGCCGGACTCGGTCACAGTGCGCTCCCAGGCGTCTGTTAGCAGACGCAGCTCGCGCTCGCGGCCCACCAGCGGCACGTCGAAGCGGCGCGCGAGTCCGGGGGCGAGCGGATCCACACTCAGCAGCCGACAAAGCCTTACCGGCTCAGACCTACCCTTCAGCAGGAGCGGGCCGAGCGGCTCGACCTCGACGGCGTCACGGACAAGCCGGAGCGTCTCGTCGGCGAGCAGGATCTCCCCCGGCTGAGCGGCCTGCTCCAGCCGGGCGGCCACGTTCACCGCATCCCCAACCGCTAGGTTCTCCCCGTCGCCGACCAATACCAGGCCCGTGTTCACCCCGGCGCGGAGTCGCAGTGCTACACCAAGTCCCTCGGCCACTGTCGGCAGCTGGGCTCGGATCTCGGCCGCAGCCCGCACCGCCCGCAAGGCGTCGTCCTCATGCACGCGGGGGATCCCGAACACCGCCGTCACCGCATCGCCGATGAACTTCGCGACCGTCCCTCCGTGCCGCTCGATCACCGCGCGGACCTCTTCGAAGTACCGGGCCATCACTGCGAACAGCGCCTCGGGATCAAGGTCCTCCCCGAGCGCCGTTGAACCTGTGACATCACAGAACAGCACGCTCACCACCTTGCGCTCGTGACGGCGCGCGCCGATCTGAGTCGACGGTGGCTCGTTATCGTTCCTCCTCACGGTTTCGGTCTGGCGGTCCGGCGGCGGGGCAACCGACGGATCCTGGTTCAGGATGGCGGCCTGGAGAGCCGTCAGCTGCGGGCCTGGTTCAATCCCAAGCTCGCCGGTAAGGTGCACGCGGGTGCGCCCAAAGACCGCCAACGCGTCGCCCTGCCGCCCGCAGCGATACAGCGCCAGCATCAGCTGGCCCGCTAGGCGCTCACGCGAGGGATGGTCGACGACAAGGGTCTCGAGCTCCGCCACAAGTTCGCGATGACGCCCGATGGCAAGATCGGCGTCGATCCGTTTCTCGATCGCCGCGGCGCGTAGCTCCTCGAGCCCCCCGATCGCCGACTGCGCGAACGACTCGTAAGCCAAATCGGCAAGCGGGGGGCCGCGCCACAACGCCAGCGCCTCACGCAGCCGCACCGCCGCCACTGCTGGCTCGACGATCTCGGCCTCGCCGACAAGGCGCTCGAACAGATACAGATCGAGTTGCTCGCGATCAAGCTGCAGGACATAACCTGGCGGCCGCGTCAGCAGCCAAGCGCCCGCCCGCCCGAGTGCCTTGCGCAACTGCGAGACACGAACCTGGAGCGCCGCCCGGCCCGACCCCGGCGAATTCTCCCCCCACAGCTCGTCGATCAGCCGGTCGGATGAGACGACCTCGTTGGCGTTAAGCAGCAGGAACGCCAACAGAGCGCGCTGCTTGCCTCCGCCGAGCGGCAGCGAGGCGGCACCATCGACAACCTCGAGCGGACCCAGGATCCGAAACTGCATCTCGTCAACCAGCTGCAAACCCCCGTTGGTGGCCATCAGCCGGAATTATGTGGCAGCGAGCGCCTCCCGGAAACCCGTCAGCGCGTGAGGCGGCGCGTCGCGCGACGACCCGCCCCCAGTCGGCGAGTTTGACCGAAGGTGCCCTCCTGCATGTCGCTGGGGTGCAACGATGGCCCAATTACAGCGCGTCGGTGGCAGTAGGCCCGCCCGCAAACCCATCCGCCACCGAGCGCACCCGCGGCTCCAGCGGATCCGGTGTCACGGCCCGAAGCCATGGGTCGCACCAGACCCGTCCGCTGAACAATCGCACTCGCGGGGGCTATACGAACAGCTCGCTGTGACACCCGCGGCCGCATGAATGCGGGTGTTGACCAGCGCATGGCAACGCACCTGGTGTTCGCCAGCAGCGAGACCAGCCTCGTCGTCGGGCTTTCCGTCGTTGTGACCGGTCGGCCCGAAGTAGCGCGTTTTCACGAAAGCAGGACGCGCAGGTGCGGGACTCCGCGGACCGACCCGGAGACCCGCAGTAATCGAGAGCAGGTCTGCGCGCGTCACCCGGCCCAGACGCGCTTTGCGCGGCAAGCGCGCCTCAGCCGTCGCCCCAGGCGTCATCGACGCCATGAAGCGGCAGCGGGCCCCGAGATCCGCGCATTTCGAGACTCGTGGCAGGACGGGCGTGATGCGCGTCGCGCGAGGAAAGCGGGTGCCCCTCCGACCCGCGGTCGGCGCTGCTGCGATGAGTGGCGCGGCGCCACACGATCGCTGTTGTTCCGGAGCTGCCCGTGTGCTGGTTGGCGTGAGACTTCATCGGGTCGCTCGTTGAGACTGAGTCGCTTGGCAGCTATCGAGGTTGTCCCGCGCGGCGTAGAACTTGAGGTGGCGGTCCTCCCGCCCTCGTCCGCTCCTGATGGGAGCGTGTAGGGCGAATCAAGTCCATTCGTCGGAGTTCCAGCTCCGGCGACGAGAACAGGAGGAACCGCCATGCAGACCGTATCGACTCCGAAGGTCGTGACCGCGCAGGAGGTTGTCGAGCAGCCGTTGCCGCCCCGGATCCAGGAAGCGCTCGGCGAACTGGTTGGGGCAGCGAAGGAGGGACTATTGGCGCTGAGCGTTAGCGTCGGGCTCGGCGTCCTCTCGGAGATGATGGCCGAGGAGGTCGACGACGTTTGCGGTCCGAAGCACAAGCACAACCCGGACCGGATCGCGTATCGGCATGGAACCGATGACGGGACGGTGACGCTCGGCGGTCGGCGTGTGGAGGTCGAGCGGCCGCGGATGCGAACCAAGGACGGTGACCAGGAGGTGCCGCTGCGAACCTACGAGCATTTCGCCGACCGCGACCCGCTCCAGCGGGTCGTGCTGGAGCGGATGCTCGCCGGCGTCAGCACGCGCCGCTACCGGCGTACGCAGGAGCCGGTCGGCGAGCACATCGAGGCGAAGGCACGGTCGACATCGAAGAGCTCGGTGTCCAGGACGTTCAAGGAGCGCACCAAGCGGGCGCTCATGGCGTTGATGTCCCGATCGCTGGCCGACATGCGGCTGGCGGCGATGATGATCGACGGGCTCGAGCTCAAGGGCCGGATGATGATCGTCGCCTTGGGGATCACGACCGAGGGCGTGAAGGTCCCGCTCGGGCTCTGGGAAGGCGACACCGAGAACGCCACCGTGGTGACCGCATTGCTCTCAGACCTCGTCGACCGGGGCCTCGACCCCGCGCAGGGGATGCTCTTCATCATCGACGGATCGAAGGCGCTCCGCAAGGCGATCCGCAAGGTGTTCGGCGAGCGCGTCCCGGTGCAGAGATGCGTGATCCACAAGTACCGCAACGTGATCGACCACCTGCCCGAGTCAGAGCGTCCGGCGGTCAAGGCGCGGCTTCGCCGCGCGTGGGCCGAGACCGACTACGACCGGGCGCTTGACCAGCTCAAGCGCCTCGCCACCGACCTCGAGCGCGATCATCCTGGCGCGGCCGGGTCACTACGCGAGGGCATGGAAGAGACGCTGACCGTGATCAAGCTCGGGATCACGGGCAAGCTCCGCCGCACGCTCGAGAGCACGAACCCGTGCGAGTCAATGATCGACACCGTGCGGCGTACCCAGCGCAACGTCAAACGCTGGCGTGATGGTGAGATGGGAATGCGGTGGACCGCCGCCGGGATGCTCGAAGCCGAGAAGCAGTTCCGCAAGGTGATCGGCTACACCCAGCTGCCACAGCTCGCGATCGCGATCGAGCGCCGACTCACCGCCCTTCCCCAGCCCAACACCGCTCAGACCGAGGAGGCCGATACCCTCATCGCCGCGTAACCATCACACCCGGACCGCCACCGAAATTCAACGCGGTTCGGGACAACCTCCAGCTATCAGCTCCAAGGGGCCCGGAATGGAGGAACCTACTCAGGAACTACGCTTGGGCCTCCGTGGCCACGGTGGGCAGATGCCGCGGATCGCTGACTGCCTCGGGATCCGGCGTGTGCGCCGGATCCTTCAGGACGATGAACGCGACTGCCATCGCCGCCACCACGAGGATCGCCCCGATGAGGAACGCGATGTGGTAGCCGCCGACGATCGCGGACAGCGTGCCCGAGCCGTGTGCGTGGCTCGACGCCAGCGAGGCCAGCACCGCGAGCCCAAGCGCGCCGCCGACCTGGGCGGTCGTGCTCACGAGGCCCGAGGCGAGCCCCGCGTCGGCAGGCGTGGCGCCTGACATCGCGAGCGTCATCAGCGACGGGAAGCAGACGCCGCAGCCGATCCCGAGCAGCACCATCGTCGGCAGTACGTCGACGACGTAGCTCCCGTGCGCCGGCGCGCGGCTGAACCACAGCATCGCGGCGCCGATCATCACGATCCCGACGCGAACGGTGGGACGTGCGCCGAAGCGGGTGATGAACTTCTCGGTGTATCGGACCGACAGCGTGCCCATCAGCACCGTCACCGGGAAGAACGCCAGCCCGATCTGGAGCGCGTCGTAGTGGAGCACGCGGCGCACGTAGAGCGCGCCGAGGAAGAACACCCCGAACATCCCCGCCGCCGTCAGCGCCTGGATCAGGTTCGCGCCCGAGACGTTGCGTGAGCGGAATATCCGCAGCGGGATCAGCGGCGTCGCGGCGGTCGACTCGCGGACGAGGAAGGCCACCGCGAGCACGCCGGCAGCGATGCCGAGCAGCGGTGCCGGCTTGACGATCGCGTAGACGGTCAGCATCAGCGTGGCCGTGCTGAGAACAGCGCCGGCGACATCTGCGCCCGCCGTGAGCCCGATTCCGGGGTCGGCCTCGAGCAGACGGCGCGCGAGCACGGCGGTGCCGACGCCGATCGGAAGGTTGACGAAGAAGATCCAGTGCCAGTTGATCGCCTGGGTCAGCACGCCGCCGACGAGCAGCCCGATCGCGCCGCCGGCCGAGGCGACGAACGCGAACACGCCGATCGCCTTTGCCTGCTCCCTTGGCTCATTGAACATCGTCACGATCATCCCGAGAATCACCGAGGAGGTCATCGCGCCGCCGGCGCCCTGGGCGAACCGTGCGGCGATCAGCATGCCCTGGCTCGAGGCCAGCCCGCAGACCGTCGAGGCGGCTGTGAAGACCGCGAGACCGCACAGGAACATACGCCGGCGTCCGATCAGGTCACCGAGCCGGCCCGCGAGGAGCAGCAGGCCGCCGAACGTGATCAGGTAGCCGTTGACGACCCACGCGAGGCCGGACTGCGAGAAGTGAAGGTCCGACTGGATCGTCGGTAGTGCGACGTTCACGATCGTCGCGTCGAGGACGATCATCAGCATCCCGGCGCACAGCACGTACAGCGCAATCCACCGGTTGTCTCTCGTTTCTGGTCTCATGGAGCTTCTCCGCATCAGTGTGTTGCTTGGGGGTAGGACCGTTCGCCGGCGTCTCGCTCGTGGCCGCCGCCCAACCGACCTAGCCGCCTTGGCCTGCCGAAGTAGGTGGTCGGCCTGGGTCCTTGCGAGATAAGTAGTCATGTGCGAATTCATGGTTCTAGAGGGGTCTTTCGAATCTGGGCCAACGGCGCGCTGGCAACTGTTGCGAGGTGGCGCACAACCGACCTCACCGATGTCGCGAAAGACGGAGCACGGAGTTACCGGATCCGCAGAGCCGAGTGGTGTCCTGAACGCGGCGTGCAGTCCGGGCAGCCGTCGGTGCGCCACCCGGCCTGAAGCGGCGAGTTCCTCGCCTCAGAGTCCTGCTCGGCCCCGCTTCGCGGGCGTGATCGAGGGGTAGACTCGCGACGTGGGAGACGTGGAGGCCGATATCCGGCAGCTTGCGGCTTGGCTGGACTCCAACGCGCAGGAGGTCACCGATGTCGTGGACCATCGGCTCCACGACGAGGTGCCGGAGTATTTCGAGGGCATCGACCCGGGCATGGCCGACGTCGAACGGGCCAGCATCGTCGCGAACCTGCGTGCGGTGGCACAGGGTTTGGGACGCGGCCGCGCGATGCCTGACCGCCTGCCGCCCGGCGCGGTCGACGAGGCGCTGTTGGCGGCAGGCGAGGGGCTCCCGTGGGCGGCGCTGCATCGGACTTACTCGATCGGGCATGCCAGCCTCTGGGAGCAGATGTGCGCCGAGGTGGAGCGCCGGGGACTTCCGGACGCGCGGCGGGTCGAGGCGCTCAGGGTCCTGTCGCGGTACCTGTTCGCGTACGTCGACCAGGTCACAGGACAACTTGCGGAGGTGTACCAGACCGAGCGTGACCGGCTGCTGCGCAGTCAGGAGCGCAAGCGCGCGTCCTTGACGCGGGAGCTGCTCGCGGGGATGCCGGTTTCCGAGGAGGAGCTCGGATATCGCTTGCGCGTGGATCACGTCGGCGTGGTTGCCTGGGGTCAGAGCCCCGAGGCGGGCGCCACGCAACTCGCGCAGGAGCTTGGCTGTGCGTTGCTGATGGCGGGCGGCGGGGGGCGCTCGGTGTGGGCGTGGCTGGGTGGACGTCCGCGGATTGGGGCTGCAGCGGAGCGAGGGCTCGAGCGGTTCTCACCCCAGGAAGGAACGTTTCTGGCCTGCGGCGATGTGGCCTTCGGTGAGCATGGATTTGTCCAGACTCACCGGCAGGCTCTCCAGGCCTACAGGGTCGCGATGATCGGTGGCGCGCCGGTTACCCGGTACGACGATGTCGCGCTCGAGGCGCTGGTCGTCCAGGATGAGCGCCTCGCGAGAGAATTCGTCGCGCGCGAGCTTGGACCGCTGGCGGCCGCTGACGCCAAGACCGCGCGGCTGCGCGCGACGCTGCGGGCCTATTTCAGTCTGGGTCAGAATGCATCCGCGACCGGCGCGCTGCTCAAGGTCCACGAGCGGACCGTGGGCTACCGGCTCGCCACGATCGAGGAACGCATTGGGCATCCGATCACCCGCCGCCGCGATGAGCTCGGGCTGGCGCTGCGGATCCACGCGCTGATCGAGTCCGACTCGGATGTGGCCGTCGAGGACGAGCCGGCGCCGCCCGCGCTCCGCGAGCACGTCGTCGTGGACGGCGGCGAGTAGCTCCGGCGCGCTTCCTTTCGGGAATCCGACAACAGCGAGGCTTTCCTTTGCGGGGGTACGCATGGTGAAGCGTGCCGACGCCCGGCACGCTGTCGCTGAACGAACGGCCGGCTCGCCAATCGAAGCGGCCGGCAGGTAGCGGTCGCACGCCGCTCGTGCTCGCTCACCGACTCGCGCCTGTCCCTACCAGACCTCTCCTGGAGGCCCAATGACGTCCACATCGCCGAATATCAATCGCTGGCGCGCGTTCGCGCTGTTGGCGGTCTCGTACTTCATGACCATCATCGACCTGACGATCGTCAACGTCTCGCTGCCGACGATCGGACGCGACCTCCACTTCACCGAGACGAGCCTGCAATGGGTGGTGACCGCATACGCGATCACGTTCGGCGGCTTTCTCCTGCTCGGCGGCCGCGCGGCGGATCTGCTCGGCCGCCGCCGGATCCTGATGCTCGGGCTTGCCCTGTTCACGGCGGCATCGCTCGCCTGCGGGCTCGCGACCGGCGAAGCATTCCTGATCGGGAGCCGGGCCGTTCAGGGACTCGGCGCAGCGAGCATGGTGCCCGCTGCCATGTCAATCGTGATGACCATGTTCCAGGAGGGCGCGGAGCGCAACAAGGCGCTTGGGATCTGGGGCGGGCTCGCTGCCGCCGGCGCGACCGTCGGGCTGATCGGCGGCGGGCTTCTCACCCGCTACGCCGGCTGGCAGTACATCTTCTACCTGAACATCCCAATCGGCGCAGCCGCGCTCGCGCTCGCACCGCGACTCGTCCCCGACAGCCGGCCCGCCACCGCGCGCCGGAGATTTGACGCGCTCGGGGCGATCGCCGTCACGGGCGGGCTGGTCCTGCTGGTCGACGCGATCTCCGGCGCGACGCAGTACGGCTGGGAATCAACGAGAACGATCGCGCTCCTCGCGGGATCCGCAGCGCTGCTCGTCGCCTTCGCGACGATCGAGAGCCGGGCCCAGGAGCCGCTGTTGCCACTTTCGATCTTCCGGCTGCGCACGCTCGCCGCCGCGAACATCGCCGCCCTGCTGTCGGGCGCCAGCTTCTTCGGGTTCATCTTCGTCGGCACGCTCTACATGCAGCAGGTGCTGCACTACAGCGCCCTTGAGACCGGGGTCGCGTGGCTCGCCACATCGCTGAGCTCGATCGCGCTCGCCGGCCTCTCGCAGAAGCTAGTCACCCGCCGCGGAGCCAAGATCGTGATGACGATCGGGATGGCGCTCATTGGCGCCGGCGTGATCTGGGCAAGCCAGGCGCCCGTGCACGGGCACTTCGAGGCCAACCTCGCCGGCCCGATGCTCATCGCCGGCGCAGGGACCGCGTTCGCGTTCATCCCGATCTCGATCGCGGCGCTCACCGGCGTCGCCGAGCATCAGGCCGGCCTCGCGTCCGGGCTGATGAACACCTCCCGTCAGCTCGGCGGCGCGATCGGGATCGCGATCGCCTCAAGCGTCGCCACCGGCCACGCCAACACCTTGCTTCACGCCGGCCACGCGCGGCCCGCCGCTCTCACCAGCGGCTTTCAGCAGGCGCTGTGGGTGCTTGGCGCGATCGCGTTGCTCGCCCTCCCCGCGATCTTCACGCTCGTCCGGAGCGCCGAGCTCTCGGACACCGTCGGCAAGACCGCGGGCCCGGAGGCGCAGCCCGCCGTTGCCAGCACGACCTGACACAACGACCAAGCGCACACGTAGGAGACAGAGAAATGGAGGACCTGATGCGTTCGACCCACTACGCCGAGCAGCGCTCGACGCCTCGTTCGGCACCCGGCTCGATCCCGGAGTTGCGCGCCGCGCTCCTGGGTGAGGTGGTCGCGCCCCACGATCCCGATTACGAATCAGCTCGGCTCGTCGTCAACGCTGCAGTCGACCGGCGACCCGCGCTGATCGTCCGCCCTGCCGACTGCGCCGACGTGGCGCTCGCCGTCTCGCTCGCGCGCACGGAAGGATTTGAGCTCGCCGTTCGAGGCGGCGGGCACAGCTTCGCTGGTCACGGCACGACCGACGGAGGACTGGTCTTGGACATGTCCAATATGCGCGCGCTGCACGTCGACCCGCAGCGGCGCATCGCGTGGGCCCAAGCCGGGCTCACCGCCGGCCAATACACCGCAGCAGCGGCGAAGCACGGCCTCACCACCGGATTCGGGGACACCGGATCGGTCGGGATCGCGGGGCTCACCCTCGGAGGAGGCATCGGCTGGCTCGTCCGCAAGCACGGCCTCACGATCGACGACCTGCTCGCCGTGGAGCTCGTGACCGCCGATGGCGAACGCCTCCGGACCGATTCTGATCGGCACCCGGATCTCTTCTGGGCGCTCCGCGGCGGCGGCGGGAACTTCGGCGTCGTGACACGACTGGAATACCGGTTGCACGAGATCGACACAGTCCTGGGTGGCATGCTGGTGCTACCGGCGAGCCCCGGGATCCTGGGCGCGTTCATCGCCGCCGCCGACGACGCGCCGGACGAGCTCTCAACGATCGCCATCCTCGCGCGGCTCCCGCCGCTGCCGTTCGTGACCGCAGAACATCACGGCCAGCTGGCTCTGATGGTGCGCGTGGCGTATGCCGGTCATCTCGAGCACGGTCGCCAGGACCTCGCTCCGCTGCGCGCACTCGCGACTCCGCTCGCTGACGCGATCACGCCGATGCCCTATCAACAGTTGTATCCGGCGGAGGGACCCGGCCCCGGCCGACTTCGGAGGGCTACCCGGTCGATGTTCATCGACCACTTCACTGAGCACGCCGAATCGACGGTTTTCGACCGAGTGCAAATGGGGCCCTCCGCGATGTCAGCCGTGGAGATCAGGGTGCTCGGCGGCGCGATGGCACGCGTCCCAGCGGACGCGACCGCGTTCTCGCACCGCCAGCGGCGCGTGATGATGACGTTTGGGGCCGGATACCAGGATCAGGCTCAAGCAGCTTCGCACGAGACATGGGTCGCCGACTCCCTGACCGCGATGCGCACCGCCATACACGGCGTCCACGTCAGCTTCCTCGGCGACGAGGGGACCGCTCGGGTTCATGAGGCCTATCCCGCGGACACCTACGAACGGCTCGCAGCAATCAAACGACGCTACGACCCGACGAACCTGTTCCACGTCAACCAGAACATCGCGCCAAATCGCCGGGCGAAGGAGAAGCTATGACCAAGGTATCTGTCAGACATGCGCATTCGGCCATCGTGGCGATGTACGCGGGCCTTGCACTCACAGTCGTCACGCTCATCGTCGCCTACATCGACCACGCAACCGCCAACGTGCTGGCCGATCACATCCGCTCTGGCTATCCCACGTACAGCCAGGCGCGCATCGACGCAGCCGTCACGACCTACCTGGTGTACGTATCCATCATCGGAGCGCTCGGCGTCATCTCCTGGCTCTGGACAATCCGGACCGTCAATGCCGGGAAGCGATGGACGCGCGGCGCCGCGACCGCGATGTTCGCACTCGGAACAGGCATCGCCCTGTTCGATCTCCTCGTCAAAGACACCTCCGGCGACACAGGCCTGCCACCGCTGCTGGGCTGGACCGGAATGCTGCCATGCCTGGCCGCGCTTCTAGCAGTCGCGCTGCTGTGGACGAGATCGTGATCGGCACCGCTGGGAATATCGAGCGCGCTGTTCACCCGATGCGTGGTAACTTCGTCGTCGCATGACGTGCATCTCGCACAGCTTCCTGTAGCGCCGGACCTCTCGAGTTAGGTCCGCTCGTCGCGGCCGCGCGCCGTGACGCCATTACGTCAGGAAGGAGCGTCATGCGTTCACAGATGGTCGGTGCCGTGGCGCCGTCCGCTTCAGGTCCGGCGCCGCATCTCCGGGCGCGCGATCTGCGCAAGGGATTCGGCGACGGTCCCGTTTTCGATGGCGTGTCGCTCACCGTCACGGCCGGGCAGCGCCTCGCCGTGATCGGCGAGAACGGAACCGGAAAGAGCACATTGCTGCGGCTGCTCGCGGACAGGCTCGTGCCCGACGCCGGCGAAGTGAGCTGCACGACCGAGACCCGATCCCTCGTCGAGCAGGAGATGAACGTGCCCGACGGGTCGACGGTCGCTTCGGTGTGTGCAGAGGCTCTGCGATCGCCGCGCGGCGCGCTGGCCGCACTCGAGGACGCCGCGTCTGGCTTTGCCGCGGGCGCGGATGGCGCCGCCGAGCGCTACGACGCAGCGCTCGAGCTCGCCGAGCGGCTTTCCGCGTGGGACGCCGAGCGGCGACTCGACGTGGCGCTTGACGCGTTCGGTGCGCAGTTCCGCCCTGAACGGACGCTGGCGAGCCTCTCGGTCGGCCAGCGCTACCGCCTGCGGCTCGGCTGCGCGCTCGCTGACCCAGCCGGCACCGTGCTGCTCGATGAGCCGAGTAATCACCTCGACGACCGGTCCCTGGAGCGGCTGGTGCAGTGGCTGGTCGAGTTCCCGGGGATCGTGGTGTTCGTGACGCACGATCGGTGGCTCCTGGACGCGGTCGCGATGGCGATCTTCGACCTCGACCCAACCGTCGCAGCCGGCGGCACGCTGTTCGGCGGACCCTTTCCCGCGTACCGCGAGGCGCGCGCCGGGACGCTGCGCGAGTGGCGCCGACGGTATGCCGCGAGTCTCGACGCCGAGCACGAGCTCTCCAAGCGGTTGATCGCCGCTCGCGCCGCGGCTCCCGGCCACTGGCAGCCGGGCAAGGGCGCGGCCAAGCACGGACGCGAGAGCCGAGCCGCCAGCTCGGTTCGACTGCTCCAACGCCGCATTGACCACCTCCGACGCGAGCGCGGCCCGGCACCACCTAATCCCCTCACGTTCACCGTGCCCGATGCAGCGGACACGGGCGACGCGATCCTTCTCAAGGCCGTCGGAATCGCCGTACAGGGACGCGTCACCCAGCCGGCCGACTCGCCGATCCGGCTCGGCGCCCGCGGCCGCCTGCTGGTGCGCGGCGACAACGGAGCCGGGAAGTCGACGCTCTTGAGCGTGCTCGCGCGGCAACTCGCACCCGATGCCGGCACGCTCACCACCGCGCCCGGTATCACGGTCGGGCTCCTCGCCCAAGAGGACGACTGGCATCCCAACCGCACACCCGCAGAAGAACTCGCCGCATGGGATCTCGACCAAATCCGCGCGACCGGTCTTCTGCGAGACGCCGACCTCGACCGCCCACTCGGCCAACTCTCGGTCGGGCAGCGCCGACGGGTCACGCTCGCCCGCATCCTGCTGAGCCAACCCTCGGTGCTGCTGCTCGACGAACCGACCAACCACCTCTCGGTCACGCTCATCGACGAACTTTCCGCCCTCCTCACAACCCCAGCCGCGGTCGTTCTCGTCACTCACGACCGCACGCTGCGCCGCCTGGTCCACGACTGGCCGACAGTGACCCTGCTAGCAGCCACGGCAAGAGCTGGAGCTCCATGAGATAGCCACATGCCAGGCTCCTGCGGTGTCGCCGAGGCCGCACTGTGGCCGTAGATGCCGCTCGCCGCCGTATCCAGAAGCCGACAAGGTTGCCCGGGCGGGATGCCTGTCGTGAGAGAAAAGCAGGGGCGAGCCGCGTGACGGCGTCTGCCCTCCTCCTCGCCAAAGGTGCGCATGTCAGCGCGCTGGCCGTCCGGCTCCGTCGGCGGCCCTTCTTTGCCGCGGTTGCGGGAGTCGTCGAGGTGCTTGCTGGGAGCCCGATCCGCGGTGACTTGCAAGCGCACCTAACTGTCACTCGCGCGGCGAAGCAGCCACCCGCAGCGACCCCAATCGCTGCGGGAAGGGACGAATCTCACAACGCCGGCGGCGCCGGTCTCGTTTTGTTGCTTCTCGCGGTTGGGGAAGTTGTGCCCGACGACGACGGCGGACTCGGCGACGGTCGGCAGAGTGTGCGAGTCGTACGACCACGGGTGTCGCCGGAAGCGCGAGAAGTCGCTGCTGGCGGCTTGCCTATGGATGCTGGCCGCGGAACCTGATCTCGATCCGGCGAGGGTCCCAGAGGCGACTGGGGCGCCCATCCGCCGTCGTCGCCGGCGCGACGGTGACTGACTCGACGGTGTCGGTGATCAGCCGGCGCCAAGCCGCTAACCGTTTCGCGGGTTCGCGGAGCTTGTCGATCTCGTCAGGACCGATGACATTGCTTTCGCCCGCATCGCCGAGTCGGGCCCGGGCGCTGTGCGCGTCATCGAGCGCTGTGGTCATTTTCTCCAAGGTCTCGTGGCTCGCGGGCCGGCCTAATAAGCCAAGCTCGCCGAGTTGGCGGATCGTGTCATCGAGATCCGCGTTGGCGCGTTCGATCGCCTCGTCCGCCGCGCGGATCTGCTGCTTGCGCGACGCGCGTCCGTGCGCGTCGGCCGTGGCCGAGTACGCCCGGAGGGCGTCCAGCACGATCTCCTCGACTCGGTCGGCCTTGACCGCCGCTCGTCGCTGGCACCGCTTCGCGCTCGTGTCACCGCAGCGGTAGTTGCCGCTGGAGCTGTTGATCACCATCCGCGAGGCGCAGGTCCCGCAGCGCAGCACACCGAGCCGCGCCAGGAGCCGCTCGGACTTGGCTTGGCGCCCGCGCGAGACCGTTCGCCGCTGCACGCGCTCAAATAGGCCGCGATCGGTGATGATCGGCTCGTGAGCGTGCGTGTTGTGCAGCTCGCCGAAGTGGATCTCGCCGAGGTACATCCGCGAGCGCAGCATCGACGCCACGCCGGCGACTGAGCGCTCGATCCCGCGCTCGAGCAGCAACGCCTGCAGCTCGACGATCGTGGCGCCCCGGTCGCGGCGCTGGAATACTTCGCGCACGACCGGCGCCAGCTCGGGCACGAGGACCAGCACACCGTCCTCGCCGCGCATGTACCCGGGCACGATCCGCGAGTTCGGGAGCACCCCGCGCGCCACCGCGCGCGCCTGCGCGGCCGTCACCTTCTCGCCGGTCACCTCGGCGAAGTACTGGAACACCGCGCCCATCATGTTCGTCGAGAGCCGCGTGGCGGCGGTCCCGTTGGTCAGTTTGCCGTGGTCCAGCGCGAAGATCTCGCCACCGGCCTTCTCGACCCGCTCGATCACCTCGAGCTGCACCTTCAAAGAGCGCACGAGCCGGTCGAAGTAGGCGACGACGATGTGGTCGGCCTGACCGGCCTCGACCATCTCGACGGCCTTGAGCAGGCCGGGGCGCTTGACGAGCGGGCGCTTGCCCGAGACGTCGATCTCGCCGAAGTGCGCGACGAACCGCTCGCGGCGCTTTCGCGCCCACCGCTTGGCGCTGTCGAGCTGCACATCAGGAGAGTGGAAGTGCTCCTCTGCGCGCTCGCCCTGGGCGCTGACACGGACGACGGCCACGGCGCGGGGCTTGCTGGTCACGGTGGGCTCCTCTCGGTTGGCGGGGGACGTTACGCCCTTTAGAGGCATTAGACCTGACTGGCGAGAAGGCGCGCGCGGTCAAGGCGCGCTACGTCGGTGTCTGCCGCGGTTGCGGCGCGTACACGCAGGCGCGCAACGGCAAGGGCGACGCGTACGCCTATTGCAAGGCGTGCCACCCCGGCGCGATTGAGCGTCGGTGGACTCGCGAAGTCGTGCTGGCTGCGATGCGGGAGTGGCGCGACCGTTACGAACGACTCCCCTCCTCATACGACTGGTCTAGGACACACGCCTGTCGTCGTGGTGGCCAGGCACTCGAGCGGCTGCGAAGCGGTGATTGGCCCGCGGCGAGCGTCGTGACCAGCTTGTTCGGAACCTGGGCGGCGGCTCGTGATGCCGCCGTGGAGCCGGGCGGCGAGCTCCCTGCGTAGATCGTCGAACTCGCGGGGTGTCTCGATGTTCACGCCATACCTCTGACCTAGAGCCCGTTTGCGTTGCGCCCGGGCCAGGTCGGAAGCCACCGGAGCCCGATGTCAGGATGAGACAGCCACCCAGCGAAGCAGCAGTTGAGGCAGCGATCGTGGAGCGCATCCTCACCGACGGCGACGTCGAAGCGATCGCGGAGGCGACGGCGGCGAGGCTGGCTGAGATCGTCAGCGCGGTGCCGGGAACCTTCGCGCTGGTCGATGCGCAGCAGCTCGCGCGCGACCTCGGCGTATCGCTCGACTACGTGTACGCGCACGCCACCGAGCTGGGCGCGATGCGCCTCGGCTCCGGGCCGAAGGCCCGCATTCGCTTCGATCTCGACCGGGCGCGCCAGGCGCTCGAGATCAGGGTAGGGCGGACCAACGGCACGCGCAGGCGGTAGCTGTGCAACCCCGACAGCGACGCGCTCGTCACAAGCGGCCACGGAGGCGCCAGCCAAACCATCCAACGTGCTCGATCGGGCGCAAGGCTGTCACAGCGCGTGTGCGACGATGAGGACTGGACCACCGGTCCCGGCGGCTACCGAGCGCGCCGGCACCAACGACCGCCTGAGCGACCTCGATGCAGCGCGAGACCCAACGGAGCGTCATCTGATGCCCCGGCCAACCCAGGGACACGTCGTGGAGCGCGCGTGGGCCGATGGCGAGACCATCAGCTACGGCGCGCAGGTGCGGGCCTACGGGCGCTACGAGAAGGTCACCTTCGGCACCAACAAGCAGGGGTGGAACCGGACGCGAGCGGAGCTCGAGACCGAGCGGATCATGCAGCAGATCGAGCGCGGGACCTGGGTTCCGCCACGGCTGCAGCCGCGCGAGGACCGGCTCGATGAGGCGATGGCGGCGCTCGGCGTTCACGTCGACGAGACCTTCCGTGTGTTCGCCACGCGGTGGTGGCGGTCAAAGCAGCTGGACCTGGCCGAGAAGACGTTCGTGGACTACAGCTGGCGCCTCGAATACCTGGAGCGGTTCTTCGGGCGCTACCGGCTGAGCGAGATCACGCCCCGCCTGGTCGACCGCTTCCGCGATGAGCTCGCTGAGCAGGCGCAGACGATCCGCATGGCGCAGCAGCGGGGTCGGCCAGTGATGGAGACCGCCACCGACAAGCGCGGCCGGAGCTACGAGCGCCGGCGCCGGCCGCTGTCGAACACCTCGATCAACATGCTGATCACGCTGCTCGGGCAGATCCTCCAGCAGGCCGTCGACTACGAGCTGATCGACCGCAACCCCGTGCGCGTCGGCGGGCGCGCCGCGCGGTTCCTCAAACGAGCGCGCCCGGAACGCACCTTCCTCGAGGTCGACGAGTTCCACGCCCTGCTGGACGCCGCCGCCGAGCTCGAGGCGGAGGCGCCGGCGAACCGCAAGGGGCTCGGACGGCGCGCGATGATCGCGACGCTCGGGCTCGCCGGCTTCCGAATCGGGGAGATGATGGACCTCAAGGTCGCACAGGTCGATCTGCACCGCGGCCGCTTCAAGCTCGCCGACGCGAAGACCGAGGCCGGCGTGCGGGAGGTCGAGATCACGCTCTACCTGCGCGACGAGCTGCTCGCCTACGCGATGGACCGGCGGGCGCGGGGGCTGCCGCACGGGCCCTCCGACCACTTCTTCGGCACCGCAACAGGCCGGCGCCGCGACCCCGACCGCTTCCGCGACCGGATCCTGGCCCGCGCCGTCGCGCGCCAACGCAAACCGCGCCGAGAGCGGCCTGGCGCCGCTGCCACCGATCACACCGCACTCGCTGCGGCGAACGTGGGCGACGTTCTGCGCGATGATCGGCCGCGATCCGAAATGGGTGGCGGCCCAGATCGGGCACGTCAACCCGAAGTTCACGTTCTCCGTCTACCAGCAGGTCGCGACGCGCCGCTACATCGACGAGCAGGCCGTGTGGGCGCTGATGCGCTTCGCCGACGAGCCCGCCGAGCGCCTGCCGAGCCGCCAGATCACGCGGCTGCAGCGGGACGACGCGCGGGGATCCTCGGGGATGGAGCACGGCGAGTTCGACCGAGGCATCGAGCGCCTCATCGGCGGTGCCGAGGACGTGGATGCCGGCGACTGACCGGACGGCCCGGAGCGTCGCCGAAACCGAGAGACCGAATCCCGGGCTCCATGCACCATGGGTCGCGGCCGGCGCGGACGCTCGTTGCTGCTGGCGTTCCAATTCGGGCATCAAGCGAGCGCATCGCTGCTGCTTGGACCGCGTCGTTTGCTGAGATCCTGCTAACGCGGCGCGAAGACGATGCATGCTTGCCGCGCATTGCGCCGCTAAGGGGAGGCGGAGGGAAGCCGTCACGAACGGTCTCCTGGCAACGCAAAGCAGGTCCCTGCCTTGAGCGGGCAGGGCACCGGCAGTCCGCGTCGCAGCACCCGAGTGATCGCAGGTGTGCATTGTGGCCGCGCTGTTTGGGGCCGCGTATCCGTCGCGCGTGTGCCCGCTTTCCTAGCCGGCTGAAAGTGGCGTCTGCTGGTGCACCGCCAGCTCCCAAGATCCGTCGCGCCTCCGGTAGACACTCGTGATCGCCGCCTCGTAAGGCGGTCCGGTCTCGTGCGTCATCGGATGACGTTGGAGGTCCTCGGCGACGACCGCGCCCAAGACGAGGTGTTCGTCATGGTCGGTCTGGGCCGACGCGCCCAGTGGTACCGCAACGTCATTGCGGGTGGTGCCGTCGAGCTTGTCAATCGGCAGCGAACGCTTCCAACCCGACTATCGTGAGCTCGCGCCAGCGGAGGCAGCAGAGGTGCTCGGCGATTACGAGCGGCGCAATCGACTACTTGCGCTAATCGTCCGGTTGGTGTTGAGCGGAATCGTTGGCTGGCGTTACGACGGGAGCCCGCCGGCGCGTGACCGTCTTGTTCGTGAGCGTCCGATACTCGCGTTTAGACCGGCGTCATGAACCGATCAAAGCCTTGAAGCTGCGGCTTTGCGCCCAGAAGGCGCGGGTAGTGACCGTGGTATGGACGTGCGGAGAGAACTGATCGAAGTCGAGGAACGGTTCTGGCGAGCGGCCGGCGATCGCGATCGCTATGCGGAACACCTCGCCGCAGACGCCATCCACGTATTCCCGGGCTGGGGCGTTGCGAGCCGAGAGGCCGTACTCAGCGGCGTCGCCGAGGCGGAAACGTGGAAGACGTTCACGATCGAGGACCCTGAAGTGATGCTAGCGGTGATGATGCTCGACGGGCTGGAGATCGCCGAGCGTCTCAGCCTGCTCGTTCGCCGTGAGGGGTCGGCGTGGTGAGCGTCGCTGCGCTGTGGTGGAGGCTGGGCAGCGGCGTGCATCGCGTCATCGCCGGCGGCGCGTTGGAGGTCGTGCGCGGCTTCCTCGATCGTGGCGAACTCGTTCAGGCGGCCGCGGGCTTCGACGACCTGCTGCTCGACGTCTGAGAACAGCGTGCTGATCGCGCCGGCGTCTGGGAACGCTCGCGAGCTCCACGCGCCCGTTGAGCGAGAGTCGCGCGAGCCGGTCGATGCCCACGCCGACGTGCTCGACGTGCTCGAGGACCTCCGAGAGTTGTTGGGCGACCGCTGTGAGGGCGGCGAATGTGCGGTCGCTGCCGCGTTGCAGTGCGTCTGCGAGGCCGAGCATGTTCGCGGCCGCGTCCTGATGGATCTCCGGCTGATCGGCCAGTTCGTGGGCGAACACGGCGATCGTCTCGGCCTGGATCGGTGCTCAGCGACAGCTGGAAGGTCATCTCCTCGATTTCGCGGACGGCGGCCGGCGGCCCGCTCGGCGACGGTCGGCGACGAACGGCGAGGTCGCTTGGGACTGCTCGGTCAGTAGCCGCGCGACGGCATCAAGCGCCGCTCCTTGCTCGCCCAGACGGCTGGCGCCGATCTGCGCGTTGAGCGCGAACAGTTGCACGTCGTCGCCCATCGCCTTCAGATACGACGATTGCTCGGCGAGCGCGCGCCCGACCTGGCATAGCGGGCGAGATCGGTCACGAGGTCGGCGAGGAACGCGCTCATCGACGCGTATGCCGCGAGGATCTCGACATACCGCTTCGGGCGCTCCGGCCGAGGGTGTCGCGAGGCCTGCCGCGTGCCCGTCTGAGAGCCGGGCCGGCGCGGCGCGCGACCTCAGCCGGCAGCGCGGCACGCATGAACGCGTAGTAATCCTCGTACCCGGCCTGTCCGAGGAGTTCGCCGAGACGGGAGACAGACGCCGCGATCGAGGGCTTGCGTTGGCTGAGATCGTCGCCCTCGATCTCGCGCTCGAGCGCGACCAGCTCGCCATAGATCGCTTTCGCCGTCGCAAAATGCTCCGCTCCGGGTGCGAGGCGCACTGACAGGTAGCCGCCGGTGATCGGCACGACGCTGGCGAGAACCCAGTAGTAGGCGCCGTCCGCGGTCCAGATTCTTCACGTACGCGGCGACCGGCTGCCCGGCCTCGATCGTGTCCCACAGCAGCTGGAACACGGCCCGGGGCATATCGGGGTGGCGGACGATGTTGTGTGCGCGACCGATCATTTCCTCAAGCGGATAGCCGCTGACGCGCTCGAACACCTGGTTGCCGGCCGTGATCACGCCCTCTCGTCGGTGGTTGAGAAGAACAGCTCGCTGTCAGAGAGCGGCCGTTCCACATCGCGAGCCGCCGGGCGGGCGGCGCGGGCGCGGCTGGCGCTCGCCGCCGCATGGGTCGTTGACGAGGTCGGCCATCGCGGCGGCTTTCCGGTCAGGGAGTCGAATCCGTGAGAGCACATCTCGCTGGCGGCGCTCTCAGCGGAGTGACCCAGCTCACCATTACTTCGACGCGGAACATGCATGCGATCGCCGTGCCAGCCCGCACACCGTCGCGGGTTCTTCCGGATCTCACCGGCCCAGCGTCATCACCGACACATCCCTGGACCGTCCGCTCGCACTCGGACCGTCCGAGCGCTCGTAGTTTCCCGGTCGGGCTTCTCGGGTTGACACGGATCGGACCTGCCCGGCAGCAGGCCGATCCACGAGGAGAGGTATTTCGTATGCCAAACCGCCGGGAGGCCGCCGTGTCCATCTCTTCGCGTCATCATACACCCGTCCGTCCGTAGCGGGCGGCTGAGTTCTGATCGCGATGACGTGATCGCCAGTTCGCTGAGCGGCTTCACAGCATGGACGACAATTGCCTTGAGTCGCTGGTGAAGGGTTTGCACGCGGCCGTTGATGGCGATCTGACGCAGCCGGCTGTGCCGGTCACCAAGCCGATCGAGACGACGATCGACGATCCGGCGCTGGCCGGTCTTGTGACAACGTTCAACTCGATGCTCGGCAAGGCGCAGGCTGCGCTCGAGGGCTACAACGCGCTGCGTGAGCAGCTCTCGACCGCGCTCGGCGATCAGTCGTGCCTCGGTCCGCTCGGCGAGCGTCTGCACAGCCTCTCCGATGTCTGCCTGACCGGTCTTGGTAACGGGCTCAAGGCAGCGGCGCGGCGGCGATCTGACCGTCGAGTCGATCCCGGTCACCCACGCGCTTGAGGCGCAGCCCGGGATGCGGATCGGGGAGCTGGCCGAGGTGTTCAACGTGATGCTCGGCCAGGCGCAGGGCGGGATTGAGTCCTATAACAACATGCGAGCCGAGCTGGCGGCGATGATCGGCCAGATCAGCGCGACCGCAGGACAGGTCTCCGGGTCCTCGCAGAGCATGTCGGCAGCCTCTCAGCAGACCGGCTCCGCGATCGAGCAGATCGCCCAGGCGACCGGCAGCGTCGCCGCGGGCGCCGAAAAGCAGACGGGCATGGTCAACGACGTCCGCCAGGTCGCCACCGAGGCTGTCGAGCTCTCCGGCACGCGCACGCGAGGTCGCCGCCGAGGGCGTGGCGTTGACCGGTGAGATCGGCGCGATCGCCGATCAGACCAACCTGCTGGCGCTGAACGCCGCGATCGAGGCCGCCCGCGCGGGCGAGCAGGGCCGCGGGTTCGCGGTCGTCGCCGAAGAGGTCAGAAAGCTCGCCGAAAGCGCGCTCGAAGGCCGCGAACAAGACGCGCGAGTCCTTCGACGGACTGACGCAGCAGCGTCGAGAGCGTCGGCGGATGCATCACGCGGATCAACGAGGCGGTCGAGCAGGTCGCAAGGTCGCCGATGAGACCAGCGCAGCGACCGAGGAAGTGTCGGCCTCAGCGCAGGAATCCGCCGCGACCAGCCAGCACGTCGCCAGCTCCAGCGAAGAGCTCGCCAAAATGGCCCAGGACCTCGAAGGAATGGTCGCCAAGTTCGTGGTGTGACCGCATGACCCAGGACACTCACACCGGGCACCGCTCACCGCTCCCCCGGACTCGTGGCGAGCGGTACGCCGGACCCCTCACAACCATCGAGGAACCAATCTCATGTCAGAGGAAACACACGCCCGCCAACTCGTGATCTTCACGCTCGGAGCGAGCAGTACGCGCTCCCGATCAAGAAGGTGCAGGAGATCATCCGCTACATCGAGCCGCGCTCGGTCGCCTCAAACGACCGCTCGGTCCGTGGCGTGATCAGCCTCCGCGGCAAGATCGTCCCAGTCTACGACCTCGCCGGCCGCCTCGGCGTCGACTCAGTCGTCAGCGAGGACAGCAAATCGTGATCGTCGAGACCGCCGAACAGACGGTCGGGATCGTCGTCGACGGCGTCGACGAAGTCATGACGATCGAAGACGATCAGCTCGAGCAGGTCCCAGGCGCGGATGACCGCACTGATGGACTCGATCGCCAAAATCGACGATCGCCTCGTCGTGCTGCTCAACCCGGACACGATCTTCGACGCCACGCTGCTCGCCGCCTAAGCTCTTATGGAGGTTCGGGTGTCAAGGGTTAAGCACCGGATGCCCGCGCGGTGGCGGGCATCGTGTCGGCTGGAGGGGCGGCAGGTCTGGCTGGTGCGCGACGCGCGGTCAGACTCTTATACGCGGGTGCACGGGTTGGCTACCGTCTCCGCAGGACCGGTTTTCGTCGTGAGAGCCCGGCTGTCTAAGATCGAGCGTGGCCCGGGCTTCCGGGTTGCTCATGCTTAGATCGCGGATGCTCTCGCGCGGGACCAGGTGCCCTGCCGCCTCTCAGCCGACGTGGTGCATGGGCCGGGATCAGTCGGCGTTGGCGAGTGCCCAGCAGAAGCCGGTGAGCTCGCGGGCGACGGCGACCGCGACGATCGTGCGGCGCTTGCCGCGCCGGGTGTCGAGTCGTTGCCAGACGTTGTGCAGGCGGCGTTGTGCTTGCCAGGAGATCTCGATGATGTGCGCGGGCTGCCCGTCCTGGCGGCGGTTGAGCGTCTGTCCCTTCGCTGGCGGGCGGCGGGTCGAGGTACGACGTCGGCGAGGTGCCCTTGCGGGTCCTTCTCCGACGCCGCCCTCCCGAACCCGGCGTGACCGTTTCTGATCACCGGGCTCTCCAGCGACTATTCCGTGATTGACGCGGTTGGCCTCCCGGGGTGGATCGTGGCGTGGCAGGTGCCGCAGACCACGAGGGTCTTGCGTCGTCGCTTGAGCATGATCCTGGCCCATTCGGGTTGGTGTGGCTGTCCGGGCTTGTCGAGGTCTGAGAGCTTGCGGATCTGGTGAACTTGCACCTGGTCCGCGTCGCCGCAGATCTCGCACCGTCCAGCGCGGAGCCGATCGATCAGTTCCTTGCGTGGGGCGGCGGCCGGGACTGGCGCGCGGTCTTTGAGGGCCGCGTGCTTCTGCCGTATGAGCGGGATACCACCGAACGTTGCGACCAGTGGCTTGCGTCCCTTGCCGCGCTCAACGATGACTTGCAGGCACATGCGTGGCCCATGCGGCGTCTCGATCGTGACCTTGTACCTGCGGGCCATGGTCGTGACCGTCGAGCCGTACTTGCCGGCCAGCGTCTTGAGCAGCGAGGTCTGCATTACCCAGTGCAGCCGGTCGAGTCGGTAGACATCGCCGGCGAGTAGGTAGTACTGGACGATCCCCCGGTACTCCGCCCCGAAGCAGTTGATGATCGTATGGTCCGGCTCGTTCATCAACTCGGAGTCGGTCGGCGGGCTTGCCGCCTTGCGTGTATCGGGAGCACTTGGCCTTGATCACATCCACCGGCACGCGCAGCCGGATCTGACCGTTGACCGACCTGCGGCCCGCGGTCTGCTTGCGGTTGTCGTACTGGGTGATGATCTCGTAGCCGAGGAACCTCGCCGCGCTGGTGCGGGCGTGGGTGATCAGCGTCTTTGTCTCGGACAGCTCCAGCTTGAGGTCATCGCGCAGGAACTGGGCGAGGCGACGTTTGATCTCCTCGGCTTCGGCCTTCGGTCCGGTGAACCCGAGCAGGATGTCGTCTGCGTATCGCACGTACCGCAGCCGCCGGTAGCCAGGATCGTGCGGATCCAGGCTGGGAAGGCTGCGTTGCTGCTTGCGCAGCTCCCGCACCGCAGCATCATCGCCACGGTGACGGGCACGAGCGACCGCCCACTGCACCCTCTGGTACTCAGGGTTGTGACGCCTGAGCGCCCCTCGGTTGTATTCCGGCATCAGGATCGTCTCGACGAACTGGTCCAGCCGGTCCAGGTAGATGTTGGACAGGCACGGGGACAGGACCCCGCCCTGCGGCACGCCGCTGAGCGTGGCGTTCCACACCCAGTCCTCCAGGTACCCGGCAGCCAGCATCTGGCCGACCAACCTGAGCAGCCGGTTGTCGTGGATCTTCTCGCCCAGCGTGTCGAGCATGACCCGAGAATCGAGTCGATCGAAGCACTGGGAGATGTCGCCCTCGATGAACCAGCTGGTCCCGGTCCAGGTTCTCGCCACCTCGCCCAGGGCGGTGTGGCAACCCCGGCCGGGCCGGTAACCGTGGGAGTGCTCGGAGAACTGCGGCTCGTAGTACGCCTCCAACAGCAGGCGGATCACTTCGCCGAGTAGCTTGTCCGACCACGACGGCAATCCCAGCGGCCGCTGCTTCCCATCCTTCTTCGGGATGTAGTGCCGCCTGACGGGCCGAAACCGGTAGCGCTCGTGACGCACCGCGTCGATGATGCGCTCGATCTTGGCCATCGTCATGCCGTCCGCGGTTTCCGCGTCGGGTCCGGGCGTCATCGCTCCTTTGTTGGAGTAGATGCGCCCGTAGGCCAGCAGATACAGCTGCGGGTTGAACAGCTGTCGATAAATCCCTTCGCATCGGCAGGCCGCGCCTGCCGCGTTCACGGAGGACATGAAGGACCGTTTCGGCGTTCTGCATTACGCATACCTCGCGGCTCGTCGATGTCCCGTCACCTGTGCCCCTTCGCCCTGTGGACGGCTCTCCCGTCCTCCTTGGTGGGTCGTTGCTCCCACGACTACTACGGGCACTCCGTCACCCCGAGGCTCGCGCCCCCAGGGGTTGATCCCACGTTCGTCCCTGTCGTACGTATCGAGCGTGACGTAGGCGTCCCACTCATCTCCTTGATTGCCCTCACTGGGCAACGCTCCACGCCCCGAAGGTTGCGATGGCCGCACTACCAAGCCGTCGCAGAGCGTGGCGTCGGTATCGGATGTCTTTCCGACGGACGAGCCTTTGCATCATCTGGAGATTGGGATTCAGGCAATCCAGCTTTCGCCATATCACGCGGGTCCCGCGACACCCCGGCCCTGACACCTGAGACCAGCCACCGCTTTGCTGGCATGCGATTGTCCCGTTCACCTCTCGGATCCGGGTAAGCCATCAGACCCACGAACCTTCCTTCGAGTTCCGTCCCGGCTGCGCCGGGGATACAACAGAGCGCCTCGTGGCGCACTAGTGCCAGGCGGCCTCGACCAGCAGCCGGCGGGCGTGTCGGGATCCGGTTTTGGTGATCGCGCCTTGTCGGCGTTTCTCGCCGCTGGTGTCCTCGGAGGGGGTCAGGCCGAGGTAACTCATCAGCTGTCTGGGCTTCTCGAAGCGCGTGAACTCGCCGACCTCGGCGCACAGGCCGACGGCGGAGAGCGTGTCGATCCCGCGCAGGCACCGCAGCCGGGCGACGGTCTGCTCCCACGGCGAGCCGGGGATCAGCTCGGCGATCGTTTTCTCGAGCGCGTCGCGGCGGATCACGATCGCGTCGATCGCGCCGAGATACTCCAACAGCGTGATCTGCGCGCCGCGCTGTCCGAGGTCGATCTTCGTCAGCCAGCCGCGGTGAGCGACCGTCCACGCGCTCGCGGTGTCCTCGTAGCGCACGTCGTGGCGCAACAGCAGCTTTGAGAGCCGCTGCCGGGCGCGCATCAGATCGCCACGCACCGCCTCCCGGGCACGGACCACGTCACGCAGCGCCTCCTCCTCGCTGGTCGGGACCCTGACCGGGTGCAGCGCGTCGATCATCAGCAGGCGCAGCACCCGCTCGGCGTCGCGCTGGTCGGTCTTGACCTTGTCCGCGGCGGGCCGCTCGATCTTCCCCGGCGCCGCCACGACGCAGCCGACCCCGGCCGCGTGCAGCGCCCTGGCGAGCCCGTAGCCGGTCGGCCCCGCCTCATACGCGGCGCGCGTCGGGCCCGGCAGCGAGCCGCAGAACTCGACCACCTCGCTCGTCGTCCCCGACAGCCGACGCGAGCGCAGCTCCCCGGACTCGCCATCGATCATCACAGCGAGCACCGAGCGCGCGTGCACGTCAAGACCAACCCAACTGCGAACCTTCGCCATGGTCGGCTCCTCTATGCGGTTGTGGGCGCCGCGCGGGGTCCAGCCCGCACGGCTCAATCACCCCACGAACGTGTGGGGGACCGGCCGACTACATCAGCCCGGCCGGACGCCAACCTCCATATGGTCTAAGCCGGGGCAAAGAGGCGCCGGATAACGCGCTGGCGCAGACGGCACGGTCATCAGCGACCCATTCCATCAAACGGGCCGATCTGATCGATCTCGTGCGCGCGCGAGACCGACAGCTCGACGGTCACAGCTGGTAAGACGTTGCGGGCGCCTTTGCGCTCGTGAGGGCGTCTGTGTCCTCCGACCTGTGGCGAATCGCAACGAACCGACACCGGCTGGCTGACTCGCCCCCAGCTCCACGCCGCCTACACCGGTGTTGGCTTCGATTGCTGAACCCGTAAGGAGCGCCGTGAGACCCTCCCGCCAGGTGCTGCGTGCGCCCGCCGCAGACCCAGCCGTCCCAGTCATCCTCACGTCCGGGCGGTCAGGACGAAGATCGCCAGTGGCTGGACTGGAGGAGCACGCTGCGCTCGTGTCAGCCGGCCGCTGCGCGGTCGGCGCACTGTTGCGAGCTGCACGCGCACGCTGACACTTGACTCACGGGATCGAACGCCATCGGTGCCCAGCCTTCTCAGGTAAGGCTTAGCGGCTGCTGGACCCCAGCTGGAGCCAAAGCGGGACCAGCCCGCAAAGCCGCGCGAGTCGCGCTCATCGCCACCTGCGGGGCCAACCGCCTCGCCGACTGCCGAGAGCACCTGCAGGTCAGTCCCATCGCCCTGATTTTGCGGGGCGGCGGGTACGGTCAGACCGTCGCCGCGGCACTAATCCGCAGACCCGCTTTGATTCGCCGAGAGGTGTTTCGGCGCAGATTCGATCTTCCCCGCATGTCGCCACATCCGTCCATTCCGCCGCCGACGATGCGCCCGTCACCGTGACGGCCGGCGCACACAGCCCGCTCAAAATGAATGCAGAGCCCGCGGATCCGGGCCCCACAGATTTCGGAAGCGGGGGTCGCCCGGCTCGGAGACTGCGACACACCCTGTCTGACCTGAAGTGCGCGGGTGTCAGCGGCGTTGGGTTCGGACCGCGGAGGCCATCGATGTCCGTCCATCATGGATTCTGCGCGCGAGTGCGGCGCCAAGAAGGGCAAAGGTGGTGGCGGACGCGACGTTGAGCGTCGCGAGGCGAGGGTGGTGGCGGGTCTTGACGAGTGCGACCGCGCTGGCGGCGTGGATCGCGTCCACGACGGCCCCGGTGCGCACGACGGTCGGTGTGGTCCATCTCCACAGAATCGCTGCCTCGCCGAGATGGCGGGCTCCGAGGACCCGCGCGTAGACGATCACGTTTGCATTGGGGTCTTGACCCGAGACGGCCGCGAGCAGGGCACGAGGCCGTACCAGCAGCCCGCCACCCATGAGGGCCCGGGCGCCGATCAGGGCCACGGAGGACCAGTTATGACCGCTCATGCCTCGATCCCGATCGTGCTGCCGCGGCAGGATGGCGTGCTCTGCGGGGCGGACGAGTGCATGACTGGCTCGTTTCGATCATGTGGTTTCGCGCACGCCCGGTTCGGTGACGAGACGGCGCCGGTCGCTTCCTTCGCCATCGCGTATTGCTGCTGCAGCTCGCCCGCGGCGGAACGTGGGCAGCACCGCCCGCTCGCGTTGGCCCTCGAGTTCGAACGCCAGCGCCGCGTAGGCGGCGAGCGCGGTGACGCGCAGGCCCAGGAGTCCCGCGGCGTGCTCCCAGAAACTGACCTTACTCAACTGGTATACGCCGGCCATCGCGAACCGCAGCGCCGCCACAGCGAAGATCACCCCGGGCAGCGGTTTCGCGGAGGCGATAGCTGACGCTGACGCGAGGAGCACTCCACCCGACGCGACCAGCAGCAGTCCCAGCATCCCGCTCGTTGCTCCGGGCTTCGCGGCGATCTGGATCAGGCCGATGGCCAGCCAGCTGGTGGCCAGCACACCGACCGCAGCGCCGGTCGCCCCATCCCGAGCCATGTAGCTGAGGATGCAGGCGAGCAGTTGCAGCACGAACGGCACCGCGATGAGGATCAGCCCGGCCTGGACCGTCTCATCACGCGGCGTCCAGTGCAGCTCGACGCCGCTTTGCACCAGCGACGCGATCGCCAGCCCCGACATCCCAAGCGTCAGGGGAGAGCCGAGCGGCCGAAGGAAGATCCGCACCGGCGGTGGCTCGCTCATCCCACCGTTCCTGCTGGCATCCGAGGGGTTCAAGCGGGGCTACCGCGCCCCGCGAGCGGCGAGGGCGCTCGCCAGCGCGGTGGCGCCGATTCCCGAGAGGATGGCGCGGCGGTGCATCGAGAGCCAGGTGACGGGTCGCGTGAATGTGCCTTGTCGTCGAACGGGCCGTGTGCGCGCTGATCGGCCTCGTCGTCACGGGGTTCTCCGACGTTGGACCCGAGTCGTGGGAGGTTCCTGCCGGTCTGCTGGCCGCTGACGCCGGTGCGCGCCAGGTAGAAGTCGGCGACCTTCGGCGCGATCCGCTCGCCGAGGATCGTGTAGGCGGTGGAGATGCCGATCCACATGTTGCGCCGGGGATGCTCGGCGAGGAACACGATCCCCTTGGCCGGGAGCTCGGGCTGGAAGATCGGTGCGACCGGCATCGGGTGCTTGGGCATCTTGTTGAGGTTCCAGTTGAACTGCGGCGTGTTGAGTCCGGGCAGCTGGATCATGCAGACCTTGACCTTGCTCTTCTCGTGCATGAGCTCGGTGATGACCGACTCGGTGAAGCCCTTGACGGCGTGCTTGGCCCCGCAGTACGCGGACTGCAGAGGAATCGAGCGGTAGGACATGGCCGAGCCGACATTGACGATCACCCCGCGATCGCGCGGGCGCATCCGCGCCAACGCGGCGCGTGTGCCGTTGACCTGACCGAAGTACGTGATGTCGGTCATCGTGCGGTATTCCTCGGGCGTCGTGTCCCAGAAGAACGCAAGGGACCCGACGAACGCGACGTTGACCCACGCGTCGATCTCGCCGAGTTCCCGTTCCACGCGGTCGGCGGCGGACTCGACGGCGTCGTGATCGGCGACATCGGTGACGATGCCGATCGCGCGTCCGCCCGCCCGCTGCACGTCTGCGACGGCCCCGTCGAGTCCCGCCTGACCCCGGGCCAGCACGGCGACGTCATACCCGTGCTGGGCGAACTCTCGTACCGTCGCTCGTCCGACCCCCGCGGTCCCGCCCGTGACCACGGCAACTTTGCGTCCGCCTGGTGATGCCATGTCCGTCTCACGCTCCTTTGGTGACGCTCAGTTGACCTGCTCTTGATCTCGGTCCGGGCTACCCGGGCGCCGGCGCTGAAACCTGAAACCGTGCGAGCGCTGACGAATCGCGGCTGCGATTGTGATGTGCGGGTAGGCTCGGATTCGTGACGGTGATGACCCGTGTGGATGGGTTTGCTCCGCTCCGCAGCTACGCACTGCTGGGCGATCTTCGAGCAGCCGCACTCGTCGCGGGCGATGGCGCCGTCGATTGGCTGGCGGTGCCCACGATGGACAGCCCACCCGTTTGCGCGGCGCTGCTCGACCCTGCTCGCGGCGGATCGATCATCCTCGCTCCCACGATCCCATTCGAGGTCACCCGGCGCTATCTGCCCGGGACCATGGTCCTTGAGACGACCTTCACGACCGCCGAGGGGGTGCTCCGCGTCACCGACGGTCTCACGTTCGGTGCGCTCGGGACGCTGCCGTGGGCCGAGCTCGCGCGCCTCATCGAGGTCGATGACGGACAGGTGCCACTGGCCTGGGAAGTGCGACCGGGGCACTGCTTGTCGGCCGGCAAGAGTCCGTCGGCGCATGCCAGGCGATCGACTCCGGTGTTGCTCGTTGCCGACTCGCACCTGGCCGTGGTGGCCGAAGGGATTGGCGAGCCGGACGTCCAAAGCGACAGGGTCTCCGGGCAGGCGCTCCTGACCACTGGGCAATCCGCGCTATTGGCGGTGGTTGGCACCGAAGCCGAGCCGGTGCATGTGCCCCGTGCTAGCGAGATCCGCGGACGCATGAAGCGGACCGTCGAGGCGTGGCAGCACTGGTCGAGGCTAACCGTCTATGACGGTCAATGGCGCGACCTGGTCCTGCGCAGCGCCCTGGCGCTCAAGGCCCTGACCATGAAGGCGACCGGCGCGATCGCCGCCGCGGCGACCACCTCGCTTCCCGAGCAGCTCGGTGGTGAACGCAACTACGACTACCGGTACGCCTGGATCCGGGACTCCGCTTTCGCGCTCGACGCGATGAGCCGCCTCGGCCTGGCCGAGGAACTTCACGCCGGGGTGTCTTGGCTGCTGCAGGCCCTCCGCCACGACGCTCCGGCGCTGCGCGTCTTCTACGCGCTCAGCGGCGAGCCGGTGTCGGGCGAGATGACCAAAGTCCAGAACGTTCCTGGCTACCGGCATTCGCTGCCGGTGAATATCGGCAATGGCGCCGCCAGCCAGACGCAGCTGGGTATCTACGGCCACCTCCTCGATGCCGTCTGGCACTACACCACGCGCGGCGGGATCCTCGCCTCAACGACTGCGACAATGCTCGCGGGAATCACCGACCACGTCTGCGACATCTGGAGGTCGGTCGACGCGGGCCTTTGGGAGCTGGGCACCGAAGAGCAGTACACGAGCTCGAAGCTTGGCTGCTGGATGGCGCTGGATCGAGCGGTCCGCTTGGGCCAAGATGGCCAGATCGGCAGCCCTCACCTCCCTCACTGGCAATCCGAACGCGAACGGATCCGCGCCTGGATCGAGGAGAACTGCTGGTCGGAGGTCAGGCAGTCCTACACCTTCTACGCCGGTAGCGACGAGCTCGACGCGGCCGTCCTGCTCGCGGCGCGTTTTGGATTCTCCGAGCCCGCGGACCGAAGGCTGAACACGACGATCGACGCGATCATGGCCGAACTGGGCGCCGGGAGCGCCTTGCTGTACCGCTACAGCGGCCAGCAGGGCAAAGAGGGCGCTTTCCTTGCCTGCTCGTGCTGGCTGGTCGAGGCTCTCGTCCACGCGGGGCGCACACCCGAAGCCGAACAGTGGTTCACCGAGTTCGTCACACACGTCAACGACGTCGGCCTGCTCAGCGAGGAGATCGATCCGGCCACTGGAGACCTTCTGGGGAACCTGCCCCAGGCCCTCACCCATCTGGCCCTGATCAACGCCGCCACCACGCTTGACGCCGCATTTGACGGCCACTCCTGAGCCGAAGCGCCAGCGAGGAGCGGGCCGAGCATGATGCCGACGCCGCGGCCGATGCTGTAGAGGCCGGTCACTGACCCGTGCTGCTCGGGCGGCATCATCGGCATCAGCAACGCATAGGGCAACGTCATCGTCACCCCGCCGCCGAACGCGATGAGCGGTATCGCCGGCACGATCAGTAGCGGCGTGGCGGTCAGCAATGGTGCGAGCAGCCCCACCCCGTAGATCCACAGGGCGATCCGGATGATTCGAACCCGGCCATAGCGGTCGGCGAGCCTGCCGCTCAGCGCGGCGGCCACGAGAATGACGAGCGCAACCGCGCCGATGATCGCCGAGGCCTGCGAGAGCGAATAGCCAAGCCCGGCGGTGAGCCAGAGGACGACGAAGGACTTGATGGCGGCAAGCGCCAGCTCCCACAGGGCGTTGGCGGCCAGGAAGGCGCGGAGGGCCGGATGCTCGGCAAGCAGGCCGCGGATCCGAGCGACCGCCTCCCGGAACGTGCCCGACCGCCGCTGATCCTGAGGGCTCGTAGGCGACGAAGTACGCGGCGAAGGACACGATGACCCCCGCCACGATCACAAGCACCGAGGATGCGACTCCGATCGTGACCAGCGCGATCGCGACCACAGGACTGGCCACGAGTAGGAACGGCAGCCGGCCGCCGAGCCGGGTGTGCCGCTGGTCTGACCACGTCCCGACGAGCACCGGAGGATCACGGCAGCCAACCCCTCCGTGCCGATGATCAGGCCGATGATGATGCTGGAGCTGACGAAATGCCGCGCCACGACCGGCACGTAGGTCGAGACGACCGTGATCGAGAGCGCCAAGCCGAGCGTCGGCAGCGCCAACACCGCCAAGGAGCGCCGCTCTCCGACCCGGAGGACCCCGCTCGCTCCGGGTCTGCGGCGCGACCTGGGTGGATTCTGAGGCTAGGTCAGTCGCGGGGGCGGGTCCCGCGGCGCTTCGGAGGCGGGGCGGTCGCGGCGTCACGTGGTAGGTGCATCGGGCGCGCAACGTCAGGAGCCCCCGCGCCTCAGCGTCGCGAGCAACCCAAAGAGCAGCAGCCCAGGATCTCGAGATGGCTGCGCGCGCCATCAGGATCTCGATTCACGAACTCCATCGCCAGAGCGGACCAAGAGAAGTCCCGCGCCCCCATACCCGCACCCGTATAGGGGTCGTAGTACTCGCGAAGCCCGGCGCTCGCGACGGCGCAGCTGATCCTCGCTCCCATCTCATCCGCCTCGGGGCCGTAGCCGAGCCTGACCAGTCCGAGCCACAGCAGCCACGCCGCGTTGATCCACGTCGGCCCGCGCCAATAGCGCCGCAGGAGCAGAAACCGGTCCTTCGTGGAGAACGTCGCCTCCGAAGCCGAAACTGAGGGCGGCGGGACAGGTAGCCAGAAGCGCTCCGGCTCGAGCAGATACTCCTCAACCAGGCGCCGTCCGATCGACTCGGGCAGATCTGGCAGCGCCAATGGCGACAGCGCCGCCCAGGTCACCACCCGGTGCGCTCGCGACCGGCCGCGAGGTCCAGCCGGTCGGACCAGCTGATGGAACAGGCCGGTGCGCTCATCGTAGAGCCGCTCGATCAGAGTCGGCGTCAGCGAGGGCTGGCCGAGGGCGAGGCGCGACAGGTTGTGCAGCACATTCGTGGCCGTCCCACACACGACCGGGCCCCCGGCCCTCTGCACGCGGGCGATATCGAAGTTGAGCCGCCGGTTGCGCCGCACCAGCAGAGGAAAACCGGGGAGGCCATCGGCTCGCCAGCCCCACGCCGAGTCGAACTTCGGCGAGGCATCGAGCCCCGACTCATCGGGCTGCAGGATCCAGATCAGTCCGTCGCCGTCGAGATCGCGCTCGCGCTCGACGCACTCGTGATGCCTGAGGATCGCCGGCTCCTCTCGCGGATCGCCGACCGCGATCCGCCACGCCCACGCCAGCAGCGGCGGCTGGATCGTGCTGGTCATGAAGTCAGACCGCGAGCGCACTTTGTAGAACACGCCGCGCACCCGATCGACCGGCTCCCCCCAGAAGATCGTGTGGCCGATGAACCCGTCCGGCCGCGCCGCTGCCAGCAGACTCTCCAGCTCCGCCCGCGCGCGCCCGCGATCAAAATGCCGCCAGGCGATCGCCGCAAAGCACGAATCCCAATACCACTGCCAGGGATACTGCCGGGGGCTCGGCGCCGTGTACGAAAACGGCGTGTCGCCCAATCGCCCCTCGCGCCAGTTGGCGCTGAGCACCGACCGGCACAAGTCGGTCAGACCGCGGTTGTCCGTGGCCAAGCCGGGGCGATCCGCTAGCCGCGGAGCGAATTCGCGACTCACGAGCGAGAACAGTTCACGAGCGCAGGCAAGGGATCACGAGGGGCTTCTACCCGGCGAGCAGAGAGCTGACCAGCACCCGGGGCTCGTGATCGCGATTCGTTTCAGCTCTGACGAAACGCGCCCCCTGCCGGGTGCCGTGAGATCAGGGGGGTAGCACAGCGAGGGACCCGACCGCTAAGGAGACTTCATGCCTGACACTGCCCAATTCATCTTGAACCGGCTCAGTGAGTGGGGTGTCAAGCGCGTCTACGGGTATCCCGGGGATGGCATCAACGGACTGATTGGGGCCTTTCACGAGGTGGGTGACAGGATCGAGTTCATCCAGACCCGCCACGAGGAGATCGCCTCGTTTGCCGCATGCGCGCACGCCAAGTTCACGGGTGAGGTCGGTGTCTGCATGGCGACGTCGGGTCCGGGAGCAATCCATCTGCTCAACGGCGTCTACGACGCGAAGCTCGACCATCAGCCTGTGGTGGCGATCATCGGCCAGCAGAAGCGGATGTCGTTGGGGGCCAACTATCAGCAGGAGGTCGATCTCAACTCGCTGTTCAAGGACGTGGCCAGTGAGTACCTGATGACGATCATGGATCCGACGCAGGCGCGTCACGTGATCGACCGGGCGATCCGGATCGCCAAGGATTCCCGCCATCCGACCGCCGTGATCGTGCCCGAGGACGTCCAGGAGGCCGAGCATCAGGAGGCGCCGCGCGCCCATGGTGCTGTGTTCTCCTCCCTCGGGTTCAGCAGGCCGCTGATCCGACCCCGGGATGAGGACCTTCAGCGCGCCGCCGAGGTCCTCAACGCCGGTGAGAAGGTGGCGATCCTGATCGGCCAGGGCGCGGCTCATGCCGCCGACGAGGTCGTGCAGGTGGCGGAGCTGCTGGGCGCGGGGGTCGCGAAAGCGCTTAACGGCCGGGCCGCGCTGCCGGACGATCTGCCCTTCGTCACCGGCTCGATCGGCCTGCTGGGCACCAAGCCCAGCTACGACATGATGATGGGCTGCGACACGCTGCTGATGGTCGGCACGAGCTTCCCCTACGCCGAGTGGCTGCCGGAGGAGGGGTCGTGCCGGGCGGTGCAGATCGACATCGACGGGCGGCTGCTGGGGATGCGCTACGCGCCGACCGAGTGCAACCTGGTCGGGGATGCCAAGGACACCCTGGCGGCGTTGATCCCGCTGCTGGAGCGCAAGCACGACCGCTCCTGGCGGGAGGAGCTCGAAGGCGAGATCGAGCGCTGGTGGCGGCTGATGGACGCGCGTGCGCACCTCGACGCGCAACCGATCAATCCGCAGCTGATCTTCGCCGAGCTGAGCCCCCGGCTGCCGGACAACTGCATCCTGACCTCCGATTCGGGCTCGGCGACCAACTGGTGGGCGCGACATCTGCGGATGCGCCAGGGAATGCAATCCGCGCTGTCGGGAACTCTGGCGACGATGTGCCCGGCGGTCCCGTACGCGTTGGCGGCCAAGTTCGCCTATCCCGAGCGGCCGGTGATCGCGTCGATCGGCGACGGCGCGATGCAGATGCTCGGCAACGCCGGACTGATCGATCTCGCGCACTACGCGCCGCGGTGGAGCAACCAGCAGTGCATCGTCGTGGTGTTGCATAACAACGATCTGAACCAGGTGACGTGGGAGCAGCGGGTGATGGCGGGCGATCCCAAGCTGCAGGCCTCGCAGGTGCTGCCCGACTTTCCGTTCGCCCGTTACGCCGAGGTGCTCGGGCTGAAGGGGATCCGGGTGGATCGTCCCGAGGACGTCGGGCCGGCGTGGGACGAGGCGCTGGCTCACACCGCGGGTCCGGTCGTCTTCGAGGCGATCACCGACCCGGAGGTGCCGCCGCTGCCGCCGCACATCAAGTTCGAGCAGGCCAAGAAGCTCGCCCAGGCGCTCCCCGGCGACCCACACCGGGGCCGGATCATCAAGGAGTCGATCAAGGGCAAGGTGGAGGAGTTCGTCACTCGCTGAGCGATGAACGCAAACCGCCTAATGACCCCCACCGCCCAAGCCTCGGGCGCTCACGTCGAAGCTGTCGATGTGAGCGCCTACCAGGTCCCCACCTCAACCGATGAGGAGTCCGACGGCACGCTGGTCTGGGACTCCACCACGCTCGTCGTCGTGGAGCTGCGCTGCGGCGAGCACACCGGGCTGGGCTACAGCTACTGCCACCCGGCCGCGGGACAGGTGATCGAGTCCAAGCTGGCCGCAGTCCTGCAAGGGCGCTGACCCGCTGATGCCGCAGAAGGCGTGGTGCGAATGCAGATGCAGTCGCGCCAGATGGGCCACGCGGGAATCGCCGCGATGGCGATCTCCGCGGTCGACATCGCGCTGTGGGACCTCAAGGCCAAGCTGCTCGGCGTATGTCTGGCCGACGCTCTGCCGCGCTTTCGCGAGCAGGTCCCGATCTACGGCTCCGGCGGCTTCTGCAACCTCACCGCCCGCCAGCTGCGCGATCGCAGGTGCAGGGCTGGGTCGACGACGGATTTCGCAGTGTGAAGATCAAGGTCGGCCGGGACGCTGAGACCGACCTGGAGCGAGTTGAGCTCGTGCGCTCGGTCGTCGGCGACGGCGTCGAGATCATGGTCGACGCCAACGGCGCCAACAACCCGCAAGATGCCGTGCTCTGGGCAGAGCGCTACCGCACGGAGTTCGGCGTCACCTACTTCGAGGAGCCCGTGTCCTCTGACGACCTGCACGGCCTGGCCTACGTCCGCGAGCACGCGCCCGCCGGCCTCGCGATCGCCGCCGGCGAGTATGGCTGGAACCTCCCCTACTTCCAAGCGATGCTCGACGCCGGCGCGGTGCACATCCTGCAGGCCGACGTCACGCGCTGCGGCGGCATCACCAACCTGCTGCGGCTCGACGGACTGTGCAAGGCCCGCTGCCTCCCTTTCTCGGCGCACTGCGCGCCAGCGATCTCCGCGCACGCCTGCTGCGCGATGGAGACCGTCGTGCACGTCGAGTACTTCCACGACCACTACCGCATCGAGAGCCTCCTGTTCGACGGGACGCTCGACCCCCAGGACGGGCTGCTGGAGCCCTGACCGGTCGCGACCCGGACTCGGTCTGGAGCTCAAGCACGAGGACGCACGCCGGTACGAGATCTAAGACAGGAGCCGCCGCAATGACCACCGAGACCATCCCCGCGCACGTCGATCCCCGCTTCAAGGGCGGGATGCAAGCCGCGGCGTCGATTGACGTGCGGGCCCTGCGCCGCCGGCTCGCGCAGGAGGTGCAGGGCGAGGTGCGCTTCGACACCCAGTCGAAGGCGCTGTACGCCACCGACGCCTCCAACTACCGTCAGGTCCCGATCGGCGTCGTCGTTCCCAAGACGCTGGACGACGTCGTCGCCACCCACCGCATCTGCCACGAGCTGGGCGCCCCGATCGTCAACCGCGGCGCGGGTACGAGCTTGTCCGGGGAGACCGTCAACTTCGCCGTGGTGATCGACTTCACCAAATACCTGCACGAGATCGCCGACGCCGACGCCGAAACCGGGACCGTCGTCTGCCAGCCGGGCGCGATCAACGAACAGGTCAACGAGAAGACGGGACCGCAGATCGGCATGATCTTCGGCCCCGACCCCTCCACTCACTCCCGCTGCGCCATCGGCGGCAATATCGGCAACAACTCGTGCGGCATCCACTCGGTCCAGGCCCAGCTTTACGGTCCCGGGCCGCGGACCTCGGACAACGTCGAAGCGATGGAGATCGTCACCCACGACGGCGCTCGCTTCTGGGTGGGGGTGGGCGAGGAGGAGAGCCTTGAGGAGATCATCGCGGCCGGCGGCCGCAAGGGCGAGATCTACGCGCAGCTGCGTGAGCTGCGTGACCGCTACGCCGATCTGATCCGGGAGCGCTACCAGCCGGTCGACCAGCTGCCCCGCCGCGTGTCCGGCTACAACCTGGACGAGCTGCTGCCCGAGCGCGGGTTCAACGTCGCCCGTGCCCTGGTGGGCACCGAGAGCACTTGCGCGACGACGCTGCAGGTCAAGCTCAAGCTGACCCCCGCGCTGCTCCAGCGCACCCTCGTGGTCGTCGAGTACGACCAGATCCCCGACGCCGCCGAGCACGTCATCGAGATCATCCAGTGGAAGCCGATCGGCCTTGAGGCGCTCGATCACCGGCTCATCGAGAACGAGACGGGGCTGGGCAAGCACGTCTCCGAGCTGCAGGAGCTGCCGCGACGTGACCGCCCGCACGCATCGTGGCTGATGGTCCAGTTCGGCGCGGACACGGCCGGGGAGTCCGAGTCGACCGCGGAGCGCTTTCGCGATTGGCTCGTCGAGGAGAAGGGCTATGACCCCGTTCGCATCAAGATCATGTACTCAGACCAGGAGGGAGGCCACAGCGGGGACCTGTGGCAGGTGCGCGAGGGCGGCCTCGGCGCAACGGCATTTCCGCCCGACGGCAAGGATCACTGGCCGGGTTGGGAGGACTCCGCGGTGCCGCCGGAGCGGCTCGGTCCCTACCTGCGAGACCTGATGGCCCTGTATGACAAGTACGGCTACCACGGGGCGTTCTACGGACACTTCGGCCAGGGCTGCATCCACAGCCGGATCGACTTCGACCTGCGCACCGCACAGGGGATCGCCAAGTACCGCGCGTTCCTGGAAGAGGCGGCGGACCTGTGCGTCAGCTACGGCGGCTCGCTCTCTGGCGAGCACGGGGATGGGCAGCAGCGCGCGGAGCTGCTGACCAAGCAGTACGGCGAGGAGCTGCTGGAGGCAATGCGGGAGTTCAAGCGCATCTGGGACCCAGACTGGAAGATGAACCCCGGCAAGGTGATCGACCCCTACCGACTCGATGAGCACCTCAAGCTCGGCACCGACTACAACCCCTGGCGTCCCGCCGTGCGCTTCTCCTATCAGCAGGATCGCGGCGATTTCGCTCACGCCGCGCTGCGCTGCGTCGGGATCGGCAAGTGCCGCGTCCCCGACGCCAGCACCGTCATGTGCCCGAGCTACATGGTCACGCGTGAGGAAAAGGACTCCACCCGAGGTCGCGCGCGTCTCTTGTTCGAGATGCTGGAGGGCGACGTGATCACCGACGGCTGGCAGAGCAAGGAGGTGTACGACGCGCTCGACCTCTGTCTGGCCTGCAAGGGATGCACCAGCGACTGCCCGGTGCAGGTCGACATGCCGACCTACAAGTCGGAGTTCTGGCACCACCACTTCAAGAGCCTGCGCCGGTGGCGACCGCGGTACGCCTACGCCTTCGGCCTGATCGACCAAGCGTCCCGAGTTGCGTCACGGATGCCGGAGCTCGTCAACCTCCTGACCCAGACACCCGGGCTGGCCCGCGTGGCCAAGCTCGCCGCCGGAATAACGCCCGAGCGTGCGATCCCCGAGTTCGCCCCGCTAACCCTCCAGCAATGGTGGCAGCAACGCGGCGGGACGCACAACCCCAGCGGCCGGCGGGTGGTGCTGTGGCCGGACACGTTCAACAACCACTTCCACACCGACGTGGGCGTGGCTTGCGTCGAGGCGATCGAGGACGCCGGCTGGCAGGTCGTCATGCCGCAGGGGCATGTCTGCTGCGGACGGCCGCTGTATGACTACGGCTTCCTGGACCTCGCCCAGCGCTACCTGAGGAACACGTTGTCGGTCCTCCGCGACGAGATCCGCCGGGGAACCCCGATCGTCGGGATGGAGCCGAGCTGCCTCGCCGTGTTCAAGGACGAACTGACCGGCATGATGCCGCACGACGACGACGCCCAGCGCCTGGCCAAGAACGCGATGCACTTCGCCGAGTTCTTCGAACGCTACGAGATCGCGGTCCCGAAACTCGAACGGAAGGCGCTGGTCTGGGGCCACTGCCACCACAAGGCCACGGGCGGCATGGACCCCGAGCACAAGCTGCTTGAGCGCATGGGAATGGAGATCGAGCCGGTCAGCGGCGGTTGCTGTGGCTTGGCAGGGTCCTGGGGATTCGAACAAGGCCACTTCGACGTTTCGATGAAGTCGGGTGAGCTGGCCCTGCTGCCGGCCGTGCGCGACGCCGACGAGGAGACGATCATCGTCGCCAACGGCTTCTCGTGCAAGACCCAGGTCCAGCAGTCCGACGTCGGACGGCGAGCCCTGCACGTGGCGCAGGTGATCAAGATGGCGCGTGAGCACGGGCCCCAGGGAGTGTCGGCCGGGAAACCAGAAACGCTGTACTACGACGCCAAGCCCCGGCCACCGGCGCGAGTGCGCACGGCCCGCTTGGCCGCGGCCGGGGCGGTAGCCATGGGTGCAGCGGTAGCCGCTGTGACCGTGACGCGCCGCGGTAACTGTCCCTGAACTCGCGACGGGAGATCGCAGTGAGCTCGCGTCACCTATCTACTCGCTGATCATCGAGTGTTCTGCCGGTGCGGCGTCAAGGCCGCGGGCGGAACGCCCACTCGGCTGCTCATCCGGGCGGGAGCGTCGCTTGGGCTCGCGTCGGTCCCGATCCGCCGTAGGATCGCGACGTTGTCGCCGATCAGTGTCACGCAGGAGCGTGAAGAGGGGGCGTGGTGGCGAGGGTCGATGCAGGGTCATTTCTGGCGATCGTTTTCTCGGCCGCGCTTGCCGCGGCGCTTGTCACCGCGACTCCTCGTCGCTATGCCCCTCCGGTGGTGGTCGTCGAGCTCCTGCTCGGGATCATCATCGGGCCGAACTTCCTTCATTGGGCGCATGTCGATGCGTTCGTTGAGTTCTTCTCCAATCTTGGATTGGGGATGCTGTTCTTCTTTGCCGGCTATGAGATTGATTTCGACCGCGTCCGTGGCCAGGCGCTGACGCTGGCCACGTGGGGGTGGCTGATGTCGGTCGCGCTCGCCTACGGGATCGGAGGGGCGCTGGAGGCGTCGGGGTTTGTGATCTCGTTTCTGTTCGCGGGTTCGGCACTGGCGACGACGGCGATCGGGACGCTGATCCCGATCCTCCGCGACGAGGGGGAGCTGTGGACTCGCTTCGGGACGTATCTGCTCGCGGCCGGCGCAATCGGGGAGTTCGGTCCGATTCTCCTGCTGACACTCGTGCTCTCGGCGCACCATGCGATCGGTCGTGCCCTTCCTTTGATCGCGTTCATCGCGCTGGCGGTCGTGATCGCCGTCGTCTCTGTGCGGACCGCGCCGATCGGGTGGTCGGCGATCGAGCGCTCGATCGAGGCCAGTAACCAGCTGGCCGTCCGGCTCGCCGCGCTGCTCGTATTCGGGCTGGCGGCGCTTGCGGCACAGCTTGGGCTCGATGTCGTGCTCGGCGGCTTCGTCGCCGGGATGATCACCCGCATGGCCGTTCGTGGCCGCGAGGTCACGGTGCTGGAGTCAAAGCTCTCAGCGGTCGGATTCGGGCTGCTGATCCCGTTCTTCTTCATCGTGAGCGGCGTCGAGTTCGATCTCGACGCCTTGTTGGCGAGTTCCAGCGCGCTGCTCAAGCTGCCGCTGTTCCTCGGGTTGTTCCTGCTGGTCCGCGGGCTGCCGGCGGTGCTGCTGTACCGCGGCGTCCTTGCCGCCCGCGATCGGGTCGCCCTCGCTTTTTACTGCGCGACCGCGTTACCGCTAGTGGTCGCGATCACCTCTGTGGCGACCCATGACGGACACATGCGCACCGGAACGGCCGCCGCACTCGTCGGCGCGGCGATCCTCTCGACCCTGATCTTTCCCTTTGTCGGCAGGGCACTCCGGAGCGGCACCCGGAAATTGTCGTCCGGCTGACAAATTCCGTGTGCTCGGCGCACCGATGGGGGAGCTGACCGGTTCGGGGACTATGACCAGGCTGTGGAGCTTCACCGGGCGGCGTCATTGGGTGCGCCGGCAATCTCGTTGCTCGATCTGCGGGACCCGCCTGTGCGCGGACGACGCGATCGGGTTTGTCGGCTCCGAGCTCGTGCACGCCGAGTGCGCGCTGGTTCATCTGTTCATGTCCTCGTCCGGCGGCGCGGGGCGTGAGCGCACGTCCACGGCGCCATCCGCCGAAGCGCGCGAGGGCTGGCAGGCGGTGCTGTCGGATTTGATCGCCGTGCAGCAATTGAACGCCGGGGCGAGCCCACACCATCGACGGACCGGGCTTCCGTGAGCTCAGCAGCTCGTCGTCGCTGAGCCTGCGCTGAGTACAGCCGGCGCTGGCTGCCGGCCGCCATCGGCGGTCGGCGCGAGCACGATCGCCCGCTCACCGGGATGCAGCTCGAGGTCGGCGTGCGCGGCGTGGATCTCGCGACCCTGGGTGACCGCGACGACGGTGCACCCCGGCGGCCACGCGATGTCAGCGACGCGACGCCCGCTCGCCGGAGAGTCCGGAAGGATCCGCAGCTCGAGCATTTCGTAGCCGCGCAAGGGCGTGCTGGGAATGTGAATCGCTGCAGCTGGGTCCTTGGCCGCGAAGTCGGCCGCCGCCGCTCCGGCCTCGATCTCGCGGTCCCCTGAGCTCAGCGTAGTCTCGAGCGCGCGGAGCACGTCGGCGCGCGTCAGCCAGCCGCGCAGCCGGCCGTCGTGTGAGAGCACCGGGAGGCCGTCGCGGCCGTAGAGCACGAGTTGTCGGCGCGCCCGCTCGAGGTCCTCGTCGGCGAACAGCACCTGTGGCTGGCGCGCGAGCGTCACCGGACCGACGAGGCGTTCCCACACGGCGCCGTCGACTGCCGTCGGCAGGCCACCCCGGTCCTCACCGAACCGGAGGCTGTGACCGTCGAGGTCGGCGAGCGGCTGCATGACTTGCTCTACGGTCAACGCCTGGAGCGCGCCGATGGCCTTGGGTCGTTCGATGTCGATCCCGCGGCGTAGGAGCTTGGTCGTGTAGATGCTGCCGTGGGTGATGCGCTTCGCCAATTGCGCGCTGATCCCGCAGGCCAGCATGATCGGAAGCGCCAGGGTGAAGTTGCCGGTCATCTCGGCGACGCTGGCGATCGCCGTCAACGGTGCCTGGGCCGCCGCGGCAAACACACCGCCCATGGCCACGATCCCATACAGCGCCGGCGGCCCGACGGCGGAGCCGAACAGGTGGTTGACGATGATCCCGAACGCGGTGCCGGCACTCGCGCCGATGAACAGTGAGGGTGCGAACACGCCGCCCGAACCACCGATCCAGAGCGTGAGGCTGGCGGCGAGGATCTTGCCGACCATCAACAGGACGACGAACCACAACAGGTAGTGGCCGGCGAAGACGCGATCCATCACCGGGTAGCCGACCCCGTACATCTGCGGTAATGCGAGCAGCACGAGCCCGAGGAGCAGACCGCCGGCGACGGGGCGCAGCCACTCCGGCCGACCTGCCCAGATCTTGTCCGCTGCGTCTTCACCCTTGTACAGCGTCTTTTGAAAGGCGACGCCGATCAGTCCCGCGGTGACGCCAAGCACCCCGATCAGCAGATAGGTCACGTCGTTGGTGACGCTCAGGTCGTGCGGAACGGCGGTGAAGAATGGCGCTCCGCCGAAGAACGCTCGGCTGATCACGTCGGCGGAGACCGCCGAGAGGATCGTGGCTGAGAGGGCGTCCAGCGAGAACTCCTTCAGCACGATCTCGAAGCCGAAGAACACCCCGGTGATCGGCGCGTTGAACGTGGCCGAGATCGCGCCCGCGGCGCCGCACGCCACGATCATCCGCAGCCGGCCCTCGCTCATCCGGACCAGCTGACCGAGCGTCGAAGCGAGCGCCGAGCCGATCTGAACGATCGGTCCCTCCCGGCCGACCGACCCACCGCCGCCGATGCACAGCGCGGACGCGAGTGCCTTGACGACGGTCACCGGTGGACGGATCCGCCCGCCGTTCTCGGCGACCGCGAGCATCACCTCGGGCACGCCATGGCCGCGCGCCTCCCGCGCGAACCGCTGAATCAGCGGTCCATAGAGCAGCCCGGCGAGCACCGGAACGATGAGTACGAACCAGATGCCGAGGGACGGAAGGTGAGCACTCGCGGTGTGCCCGAACTCACCGTAGGTCCGGTGACCGGTGAACACCCACGTGAAGAAATACACGAGGTCGCGGAACACCGCCGCGCCCAACCCGGCGCCGGCGCCCACGATCAGCGCCATGACAACGAGGCCGAGCCGCGACCCGGCGAGCCAGTCCAATGTCCGACGGAGTGCCGCTCGCCCGACGCTCGTCGCGCTTCCCGGTCCCTGGGTCATCTCAGTGACTCACCGCGATCTCGCGCGGGCCACCATCCGGAGATCGGCGATCGGGTCCGCGAAGAAGTCGCGCGGCGGGAAGTCCTGCGAGCAGGCACGTGGCACACCCGAGCAGCAAGGCGAGGTGCACGGTCGACGCGGATGCACCGCCGGACAGCGCCAATCCGGCCAGACCGGCTCCGGTGGCAGCACCGAGCAACCGGCCAACCGAGAGAACCGCCGAGACCCGACCGTGTAGGGCAGGGGGTGTCGCGTTCAGTGCGGCGCGCGACACCGGCACGAATAGCATCCCGAGCCCAAGTCCGATCGGAATCAGCGGCGCCAGCGTGATCGGGCTCCGCAGTGAGACCCCCGGAAGCCCGAGCACCAGCAGCCCGAGCGCGGCCGCGAGGAAGCCGGCGGTGACCGGAAGCTGCTCGCCCCGGCGGTCAGCGAGGCGACCCGCGATTGGCGCGGCGGCTCCGACGAGCAGCGCCACCACGACGAGCACGCTCGAGGCGCCGAGCGCCGAGAACCCAGCCGTCCGCTGCAGGTACTGCTCTGCGAGGTAGAACGCGCCGATCATGACCGCGAAGGTCAGTGCGGCAATGAATGCGGCGGCAAGCACGACTCGGGTAACAGCGGCGGTGCGAGGACCAGTGCACGGCTCCGTTGTGAGGGCCGGGAGATGCGTGATCACCGCCCAGATCGCCAGCAGCGAGAGCGGGACGAGCGCCCACCAGTCTGCCCGCCAACCAAAGGCGACCGTCAACAGCCCGCCGATGAGGGGGCCAAGAAGATTGGAGATGCCGGCACTCGCCCCCCAGACGCCGAGCGCGTGACCGCGGCGCTCGGGCGGGAAGCCGCTGACGGCGCCGGCGAGAGCCGCGGGGCTGACGAGCCCGGCGCCGGCGCCTTGCACAACCCGCGTCGCCACGAGTCCGCCGATCCCGGTGCTGACGGCGCCCGCCGCCGCGCCGATCGCGAAGAGTCCGAGCCCGGCAACGGCAAGGCGTCGCGCGCCGAACCGGTCGACGAGCACGCCGCCGGGGAGAAGCATCAGCGCGTAGGCGGCGAAGTACGCGCCCAGCACGATCGACGTGGACGCGCCGCTGACGCCGAGGCCATGAGCGACCGCGGGCAGCGCGACCGTGATCAGAGTCCCATCGAGCTGGAGGAGCGCCGCGGCGCCCGTGCAGGCCGCGAGACGGGTCCAGGCGCGGTGCGAGTCCGACTCCGCGCCGTCAGACATCTGGGTTCGTCAATCCACTGAGGAGTGCGTTCAGCCCAAGCTCGTAGCCGGCGTCAGCGTCAAGCTCGGCGAGCTCCTTGGCTCGGCCGGCGAGGACCGGAAACGCATCCTTTGGCAACGCGCGCAGTCGCCTGCGACCGGCCGGGTGCGCGGCGTCGACGGTGAACCCCGTCGCCTCGGCCAGGGCGTAGCCGCGGGCGTAGCTCACGATCGCGCGATAGATCCCGAGTGCCGTGCCTGGCGTGAATCCCGCCGCCACGAGCACCTGGAGCAGCTCTTCAACCGGTCGCAATGACGTCGGGCTGTCAAATGGCTGAAGGCCGAGCAGTTGAAAAGTGGCCGGGCGGGCCACAGCAAGTTCGCGCAGCACGGTGGCAAAGCGCCGGCATGCCTCGCGCCAGTCGCCGGCGGGGTCGAGCGCGTGGAGCGGGGTCAGCAGCCGGTCGCCGATCGCGGAGAGCAACTCATCGCGGCCCGCGAAATGGTGGTAGATGGCCATCCCCTCGACGCCGAGCCGCGAGCCGAGCCGGCGCATGCTGAGCGCGCCGGGTCCGTCGCGTTCGATCAGCTCGATCGCGGCGTCGAGGATCACGTCGCGGTTGAGCGGGCTGCGCGGCTTCCGCCGAGCCGGGGATGCGGAGGTCGTTCGGGGCATGACGGCAATTACTTTACACTGTAAGGACCGTGTGGGCGCCGATCAGGAGACGAACCCCTCTACGCGTTGGGATCGCGGCCGTCGCGCTTGTCCTCGTGCTCGTGGGCTGCGTTGAGTTCGCCTCCGGCGGCCGCGGGGCGTGGCAGGCCCCGGCCGCCACCAACCCGGCGCTCGACCCGGGGTTGCGACTGTCCGGTCCCGCGCCTGATTTCACGCTGAACGATCAGTCCGGGAGGCGCGTCTCGCTGCATGAATTCGGCGGCAAGGTTGTGATCCTGGCGTTCAACGACTCGGAGTGCACGACGATCTGTCCGCTGACGACGAGCGCGATGCTCGACGCCCGGGCGATGCTCGGGTCGGCCGCCCGGCACGTGCAGCTGCTCGCGGTCAACGCCAACCCGACCGCGACCTCTGTGGCCGACGTGCGCCGCTACTCGGAGCTACACGGGATGACCCGCCACTGGCATTTCCTGACCGGATCGCTCGCGCGGCTGAAGCAGGTCTGGCGGGCGTACAAGATCGAAGCGTCGATCGACCACGGCCAGATCGATCACACCCCGGCGCTGTTCGTCATCGATCCGCAGGGGCACCTCGCCCGGCTGTATCTGACCCAGCAGTCCTACGCCGCGGTCCCCCAGCTCGGGCAGCTGCTGGCGCAGCAGGCCTCGCGGCTGCTTCCGAACCATCCCCGCGTCCAGGTGCGCGTGTCATACAGCGAGATCCGTGGCGTCGATCCGCAGGCGACGGTCATCGCGCGGCAGGCCGGCGGTGGGACGCTCACGCTGGGCCCGCACGGCCGGCCGCGCCTGTATCTGTTCTTCGCGACCTGGGACGCGCAGATCACTCCGCTCGGAGCGCGCCTGGGTCAGCTCGCTCGGTATCAGTCGGCCGCGCGACGGGATCATCTGCCGCTGCTCACCGCTGTCGATGAGGGGAGCGTCGAGCCTTCTGATCGGGCCCTGCCGCGGTTGCTGGCGACGCTTTCCCATCCGCTGCCGTACCCGGTTGCCGTTGACGGCAACGGGCGCGTCGCCGACGGCTACGGGGTTCAGGATGAACCGTGGCTCGTCCTCGTTTCCGGCGGCGGGCAGATCATCTGGTACGACGATGTCGCGACATCGGGGTGGCCGAGCGAAGCAGTGCTCGGGCGGCACGTGAGAGACGCGCTGGCTCGGCCCGGGCGCGCTCCGGCCGGAGCGGCCGCCGCGCAGGTTGAGCTGGCCGGATCGCCACCGCGCCTCGCCTCGCTGCACGCTCAGGCCGACCGGCTGCTCAGCGGCGAACCGGCCCTGGCCGCGCGGATTCGCTCGCTGCGGGGACTTCCGATCGTGCTCAACGCGTGGGGGGCATGGTGCGGTCCGTGCCGCGCGGAGTTCGGTCTGCTGGCGAGCGCGGCGGCACGCTACGGCCGCCGGGTTGCGTTTCTGGGTGCGGACGTGAACGACACCCCCAGTGACGCTGGAGCGTTCCTGGCCCAGCATCAGGTCAGCTACCCGAGCTATCAGATGGCATCGAGCCAGCTGACCGGCGTCGTGCCGTCCGGCCTGATCGGGACGCCAACGACGATCTTCATCACCGCAGCGGGCAAGGTCGCAGGCGTGCACACCGGCGAGTACGCATCCCAAGGGACCCTGGACGGCGATATCGAAACCTACTTGCTCGGTCGCTGATGGCGCGGGGCTGGCTCACTCCGGGAGCACTGTCCGGCCTGCACATCGCGGAGTTCGGACCACCCCTGATCGCGACGGTCGTCTATGCGCTGCTGTATGGGCGTCGGGCACGGACGCTCGCTCGGGAGAGGCGGCCGATCGCGACGTGGCGCGTCGTCTCATTCGCCGCCGGCGTCCTGCTCGTCGCCGTCGTTCAGATCGGGCCGGTCGACACGCTGGCCGACGATGTGCTCGTCGCGCACATGGTTCAGCACATCGTCATCGGCGATATCGCCTCGTTGCTGCTCGTGTTTGGGTTGACCGGCCCGGTCGTCGCGCCGTTGCTGCACATCCGGGTCACCCGACCGCTGCGCGTGCTCGCACATCCGTTCATCGCCGTGGTTCTGTGGGCGGTGAACCTGTACGTGTGGCACCTGCCGCTGCTCTATCAGCTCGCCGTTCGCCACGACCTGATCCATGCGCTCGAGCACGCGTGCCTGCTGTGGTTCGGCACGCTTCTGTGGCTCTCTCTGATCGGGCCGCTCCCGAAGCCGAGTTGGTTCGCCGGCTGGGCTGCGCTCGGCTACGTCGTCGCGATCCGGTTTCTCGGCGCGGTCCTCGCCAACGCGCTGGTGTGGGCGCAGACGGTCTTCTACCCCGTCTATGAGGCCAGTGACGCCGCGCGTGGCCTCAATCCCCTGTCCGATCAGAACGTGGCCGGCGCCGTGATGATGGTCGAGCAGATCGTCCTAACGACGCTGCTCCTCGGATGGCTGTTCGCTCGCTTCGCCCGCCAGGATGAGCGACGCCAGGCGTTGCTGGACCTCGCCGCCGAGCGCGGCGTCGAGCTGTCGGAGGAGCGCGCGACGCGCGCCGCCCGGGCAGGCGCGGACGAGCGCATGCGCGAACGTCTCATGCGGATGGCACCGGAGCCGGCCGGGGCCGAATCGACCTCGACGCGACCCGGCGGTTCACGATGAGGCCGAGGCGACCCGGTCCACGGATGAAGCGATTGCTGCGAGCACCGGCGCGCCTTTACGACTGGCATCTCGGGTGGCTCCTCGGGCGGCGCTTCTTGCGCCTCACGCACGTCGGCCGCCGATCCGGTCGCCGCTACCAGACGGTGCTTGAGGTAGTCGGCGAGAACCCGCGGACAGGTGAGGTCATCGTTGTTGCCGGATTCGGACGCTCGGCCGGCTGGTATCGCAACATCCAGGCCGGCGGGGCTCGCGAGGTCGAGATCGGCATGGAGCGGTTCGTCCCCGTCCATCGTGTACTGGGGCAGGCCAATGCCGAGGCGGTGCTCGCTGAATACGAACGACGCAACCGCCTCGTCGCACCGCTCATCCGTGCCGTTCTCAGCCGTCTTGTCGGGTGGCGATATGACGGCAGCGAATCCGCTCGTCGCGCACTCGTTTGCGAACTTCCGATGGTCGGTCTTCGGCCACGTCCCGGATCGGCTCCGGTGCGTAGGGACCTGCGTGGCTGGCCCCGTGCCGGGTAGACAGGGTTGCATGGAATCGCGACGCGAGCTGCTTGCGATCGAGGAAACGTTCTGGCGTGCCGCTGGAGACCGCCAGCGCTACGGGGAGCATCTGGCCGCCGACGCGATCCATGTCTTTCCTGGGCTTGGCCTCCTGGACCGTGAATCGATCCTCGACGGTGTCGAACACGCTGAGCCGTGGCGGGCGTTCCGGATCGAGGATCCGCGCTTCATCGAGCTCGACGACGGCGGCGCTGCTCTCGTCGACCGGGCCCACGCGGAACGGGCCGGAGGGCCGACGTATGCAGCGGCTATCACCAGTGTGTATCGCCGTCGCGACCGGACCTGGGAGCTGGTCGTCCACCAGCAGACACCGCTGCCGCCGCGGTAGCTCCGTGAGGTCCGCGGAATGAGCTAGCGGCTCAGAAGCTCGCGCAGTGCGCCGAGTGCGGCGGTGGCGTCGAGGTCAGGGTCGAGGCGCGCGTGCAGGAACAGTCCATCGCCGATTGCGCCGACCAGGGTGGCGAGCGCCTCGGGCGAGACGCCGGCGGGCGCGTTCCCGCTCGCCTGAGCGGCGCGGGCAAGGTCGGCCACGGCTTCGCGAAACTCGCGCAGGAGGGCGCCGAGACGCTCACGTAGGAGCGGGTTTCGCTCAGACTCGAGCATCGCTTCGATCCCGACACGCGCCACCACTGGATCGGCGTCCTCCGGTTCGCCCATCCACGGCTCGAACAGCGAGACAAGGTCCGGGAGCGTCGCGAGCGCGTGAAGCTGATCGACCGGGAACGCCCGCACGAACGTGTCGAGCGCGGCTTCGGTGAGGAGCTCCTGCTTGCCGTGGAAGTGGTAGCTGACGGTGCCGTGGGGGAGCCCGGCGCGGGTGGCGACGGCCCGGGTCGTCACGCGGCCCCACCCGACCTCGGCAATCAATTCCGCGGCCGCCCGGAGCAGCCGCTGCCGCGTCTCATCAGAAGTTGTTGTTCGCCTGCTGACAGAATTGTCCATTTGAACTGTCCATCTGGCCAAATTGATTGTACGGTGCTCTTATCGCGAGTGGACCAGCTCGGAGACCGCGACTAGCACGGAGACGACAATGACAGCAGCGATTGAAGCGACAGGGCTCACACGGCGGTTCGGCGAGACACGAGCGGTCGATGGCCTGAGTCTGGATGTGCCGCCAGGGATCGTGTTCGGGATGCTCGGTCCTAACGGAGCGGGCAAGACGACGACGATCCGGATCCTGGCCACACTCCTGCGACCGGACGGCGGAACGGCTCGCGTGTTCGGCCACGACGTTGTCCGCGACGCTGAGGCCGTGCGGGCGCGGATCGCTCTTACCGGCCAGTTCGCGTCTGTCGACGCAGAGCTGACCGCGTACGAGAATCTGGCGTTACTCGCCCGCCTCCACGGATACCGTCGAGCGGACGCAAAGGCGCGCGCTCGCGAGCTGCTCGAGACGTTCGATCTTGCCGCCGCGGGCCGGCGCCAGGTGGCGACGTTCTCCGGCGGGATGCGCCGGCGCCTGGATATCGCGGCCAGCCTGATCGTCAGGCCGGACCTCCTGTTCCTCGACGAGCCAACGACTGGGCTCGATCCCCGCAGCCGTCAGCAGACGTGGGAGATGGTCCGCTCCGTCGTCGCTGCCGGTACGACGGTCGTGCTGACGACGCAGTATCTCGATGAAGCCGATCAGCTGGCAGATCAAATCGCGGTCATCGACGAGGGCCGCCTGATCGCGCAGGGGACGAGCAGCGAGCTCAAGGCGTCGATCGGTGTCGGCATCCTTCAGATCCGTCTCGACGATCCGGGGCGGCGCACCGACGCCGAGCGCGTGCTCGTCCATGAGCTTCATGCACCGGTGCAGGCGGGGCCGGAGCCGTCCCGACTCCTGATCCGGATCCCGACGGAGAACGGCGGCGACCAGCTCGCTGGACGGGCAACCCACGCGCTCGCTGAGTTGTCGAATCAGGGGATTGGGGTCAGCCAGTTCGCGCTCGGTCAGCCGACGCTCGATGAGGCATTCCTCACCATGACCCGGCGTGCTTCCGAGGAGTCGGCGTCGCTCGCGGAGGTGACGACATGAGCGCGACCCTCCTGTCCTCGCCACGGCCCAGTCGAGCTCGCCCCGGCGCCGTGTCCGCGTCGCTGACGTTCGCTTGGCGGGCGATGCTGAAGCTCAAGCACGTGCCCGAGGAGTTGGCGGATGTCGTCGGCATCCCGATCGTGTTCACGCTGATGTTCACGTATCTGTTCGGTGGGGCCCTCGCCGGTTCAACCAGTCACTACTTGCAGTTCCTTTTGCCGGGCACCCTCGTCTTGGCCGTGATCCTCGTCACCGTCTACACGGGCGTCAGCCTCAACACCGACGTCTCGACGGGCGCGTTTGACCGCTTCCGGTCGATGCCGATCTGGCGCCCGGCGCCAATCATCGGGGGTCTCATCGGCGACACGGCGCGCTACCTGGTCGCGTCAAGCCTGGTGATCGGTCTCGGTCTGCTGATGGGATATCGGCCCGCCGGCGGCGCCGGCGGAGTCGTGGCAGCGGTCGGGTTGGTGCTCGTGTTCGCGTTTGGAATGGGGTGGGTGTGGACCGCACTCGGACTCGTGATGCGCTCCCCCCGGGCGATCATGAGTATCGGACTGACCGTCCTGTTCCCGCTCACATTCGCGAGCAACGTGTTCGTCGAGCCCACGACGATGCCGGCCTGGCTGCACACGTTCGTCGATGCCAACCCGATCTCTCACCTGGTCACCGCTGTCCGGGGACTGATGGCCGGCCACGCGACCGTCGGGCCGGTCGTTTGGGTGCTGGCCTCTGGCGCGGCGCTGACCGCTGTGTTCGGTCCGCTGACGATGTGGCTCTACCGCACCAAGGGGTGAGGCTGCGGGGCAGAGGCGTGGTCTGTCCTCACAACTTCTGTACGCCTCGGCCATGAGTCTTTACGCCTCGTTGACGGTGATAGACGGACGATCTCGTCTAGCCGTGGCCGATTGTGGATCAGCTAGCACCGCCGCGGGAGCTCAACCCGACAAGCGGAACGACAGCGTCGGAAGGCCGCTCAATGGATGGCGTGATCAGCCGGAGGCTTTGCCACGGACCGTGGGCGAACCTGACGCCTTCATCGCCACGTATGGCATCCGGAGAGACAGCGCCGCGCGAGCACGAAGTGCTCTCGCCGACTTTGCGGCCCGCCAGGGCGTCGTGGCCGATACCGTCGATGCGGTCAAGCTCGCGGTCTCCGAGGCCGTCACAAACCATCGTGCACGCCTACGGCGGCGGTCAGAGCGGCGAAGTGCGCGTCGCAGCGGGTGTGCGCGACGGACACATCTGGATCTCCGTCGAAGACGACGGCTGCGGACACGTCACACGATCGACGCGGCCCGGTCTCGGTTACGGGCTGCGCGTCATTCAGCAGGTCGCCCAGCACGCGAACATCACGGAACGCCCAGACGGCGGAACAACAGTCCTGATGGAGTTCCGCCGCGCCCGGAACCCCGAGAGCGCCCGACGGCCGCCTCGACTGTCCGGGTGACTACCGCGTGGGATCATCCGGCAGCCTCCAATGTCGCCGCTTGAGCAGCAGCCGCCGACGCGGAGGCTCGCGGCTGGATGAGCTGCTACTTATCACGGTCATTCCCGGGGAGCCTGGGGCCGACCAGTCGCACGAGCCGGTCCCGGGCGACTTGATCCAACAGGAGCTGATATCCCGAGCGGTGCGGCCGCGCCTGAACGCCGACGCCCAACGCGCTGCTGACTGCCTCTTCGAGAGTTGCTGCCGCCGCGACGTGGTCGGGGTGCGGGTTGGGTCGCTGCTGACCGGACTGGCGGCCGCGCGTGATTTCGGCTTCGAGCTTGCGGACAGACCAATCGCCGTCGACTGCGCGGTTTCTCCAGGAAGTTCGTGATGCTCGTGCGAGTCCCCGTGACCCGCAGATCATCCACTCTTCGGCGGGAGACGGGCCCGGATGGGCCGTCGTCCGCCGGGGAGTACCCCAGCGGAGCGGCGTTTGAAGCCCGGCTGCGTCTCGCGAACCGCCGCAGCCCTCGCCCCTGTGCGCCAGCCGGACGAGGCCCTCGCCGCGGTCCTCGGAGGCGACCACGACCGAGGACGATCCCAATCGCGGCGAAGGACTCGTCCGAGGTCAGCCGGCCCGTGATCCAGACGTCGCCG
>CAVVSB010000021.1:0-1063356 GCA_963750695.1 uncultured Solirubrobacterales bacterium | reverse complement strand
TGGGGCACCTTCGGGTTATCAGCGAACCGGAAGTCCTCCAGTTGTTTGATGAGCGGGAACCGGGCGTCGAGCAGCCGGCGTTTCTCGCGCCGTTCGGCGCGTTCGGTCACCTCGGCCTCCAACAGCGCGGCGAGGTAGGCGAGCGGGGTCTGCTGCTCACGCAGGGCTTCGGCCGCCAGGGCCCGGAACCGGTTACCGATCGCTGGGAGGTGCAGCTCGCGGGCGTGGGCCTCGACCAGCGCTTCCAGCGCCTGGGTCTTCGCGGGAGCGCTCATCGTTTGTTCTCCTTTTCTTCCTCGGTTGGTTGCCAGCTGCCGGCCGCGAGCTCGTGGACGTTGGTTGACCGGGCCTGTTGGTGGTGTAGCCGGCGGTGCGAGCGTTCGGTCAACTGTTGGGAGAGCTCGCCGACGTCGACGGCGAGCTGGCGGCGCTGCTCGGACGCTTGTTGATAGGCGCAGAACAAGACGATGGATCTCCCCGTGGACGCTGAGCGGATCCACGACGGGATCGGCCGCAACCGGTCGTTGGCGCGGCGAGCAGGCGGCGGGCGTCGCCCAGCCCGACGACGATCTCCTGGTCTGCCTCGAACAGGCCGGCGAGCCGGGCGGCGATCACTCGCGCGCGCGTGGGAACCGCCGCCGGTGTTGCGCGGATCGGGACGCTCATCGTGCCTCCTGCGGGCAGCCGCCCTGCTCGGTCTGCCAGTCGGCGTCATCGGCGGCGGCCACGATCTCCAGCGCGATCCGCCTGGCCTCCGTGGAGCGCAGATCGATGAACGCGGCAGCCGACGGGTCGGCGTTGTCGAGATCGAGATCTGCACGCGGACCAGCAGCTGCGCTGAGCCGTCGACCAGGATCCGGGCGGGCGAGACTGCCGCTTCGATCTCCCAGTAGCCGCTCACTGTCCCACCGCCTCTGTGTCGAGCAGCTGGTCGTACTCGTCAATGCTCGGGGCGGGTCGCTCGTGCTGAGCGAGCCGCTCGGGCAACTGCAGCGGATCGGTCGGCGGTCGTGTCTTTCGGTCGAAGAGCAGCGCGACCGCGCGCCCATCGACAGCACCCGCGGCGAGCGCGCCGCGGACCGCCAACTCGACGATCTCAGGCGCGTGGTCGCGGCAGAGCAGCAGCACGTCGACGATCTGCCGGGCGGCCTCCGAGGCACCCACCCGCTCCCGCAGGAGCGTCCACAGCTCGTCGAAGCACTCAGGCCAGCGGCCCTGCTCACGCTCCTGGCGCAGCGCGAGCGAGTGCTCCAGCGCGCCCGGCTTTCGCTTGAGCAGCTCGAGGTAGTGATCCAGCCGGGCGGAGCGCAGCTGGCTGCCGCGCAACCGCGGATGGGTCGCGACGGTCCGGCCGTCGGCGAGCACCTCGATCTCGCGCGCGCCGACCCTGGCGGCGACCTTCGTGCCGACCAGCCGGACCGGGACCGAGTAGTGGTTGCGACGCACCACGATCATCGACTTCTGGTTGACGCGATGCATTGACTGCTCCCACGTCGGGAACGGTGAGGCCGGCAGCAGCCTGAGCACGTCGATCTCCTGCGACAGCCGGGCGCCGACCGTCTCCGAGCGGCCGGAGATCGTGCGGTCCAGATCCCGGATGCAGCACGCCAACAGCCGCTCGTTGAGCTCGGCGAGATCGGCGACCTCCGGGACCGGCACCAAGTGGTTTCGCCGGAATCTCCCGACCTCGCCCTCCACGCCACCCTTCTCGTGGGCGCCCTGAATGCCCACCAACGTGAACCACGATTCGTAGAGGTAGTGCGAGCGCAACGCGACGAACCGCTCGTTCTCGACCCGCCTCGGCCCTTCAGCGTCTTCTTCGCCGCGCTCGCCAGGTTGTCGTAGCGGATCGTCGCGAATACGCCGCCATACCAGTTCAGCGCGTGCACGTGCCCCTCGAAAAACGCCTGCTGGCACTGCGTCTCGAACGCCATCACGAAACACGCCCCCGAGAAACACGAGCGCATCAGAAACAGGCCGAGCACCGTCAACACGCCCGCGAGGCTGACGGTCGCCTCGCCCCAGTCGACCTCCGCGGTCACCCCGGGATCGTGGACCTGCGGGCAGAACGCCTCCGCCGCGAGCCCGAGCTCGCGGCGGCGCTTGCGGACGCGATCGCGCATCGTCGACCCCGCCACCACAACACCATGCTCCTCCGCGAGCCTGTCAACGATCCGCTTCGCCGTGTGCCGCTGCTTAGGCGGCGCCGTCTGATCGGCGATCAGGATCTGATCGATCCACTCCCGATACGGCCCCAACGCCGGCGCCGGCCGGCCCTCCGGCCGCTTGCGCTCCGGTGGTAACGGCGACTCCAACGCCTGGCGGACCGTCCGCCGGTGCACCCCATACTTGCGCGCCAACGCGTGCAACGACAGCCCAGCGAACTCGCGATCCCTCCGGATCTTCTCGAACAGCTCCACTCTTGACATCCCTTCTCAGACCTCCGGACCGTGCTCGCAAAAGCAAGGACCCTCGGGTCACGATCGGACGGAAGGTGGGGCCAAATCAAGCCGTCGCACTGGGGCCAAATCAGACCGGCGTTCTCACCAATGCCTGACCCAGCTTTGAGAGCTACGAGCGCATGTCCTGTGGAGAGCCGGATGCGTAGGAATGCGCAAGTCCGGTTCGGGGGGCGGCGGCGAGGAAACCACCAGCCGCAAGGCTGACACGGCGCCTCGCCGTCGACCCTACCACCCGGCGACGATGGGGTTCAGCCATCGCGCTAGGTTGTCCAGCGACAGGTCTGTGTGCCTGTGGATCCGCAGTGCGCGGAGCCGGTTGCTTTTGGCCTTGAGCGCCTCGGGGCTGATCGCGGGCGAGAACGACGTGAACTGCTTGCCGTCCTGGCGCCGCGCCTCCCGTGGCCGGAAGGCATACCCGAGGAAGGTAAAGGAGACGTGCTCGTGCTAGCAAGACGACGAGTCCAGAGAGGGCAGAACAATGTATTGCTAGCACGAGCACGTCTCCTTTACCTTCCTCGGGTATGCCTTCCGGCCACGGGAGGCGCGGCGCCAGGACGGCAAGCAGTTCACGTCGTTCTCGCCCGCGATCAGCCCCGAGGCGCTCAAGGCCAAAAGCAACCGGCTCCGCGCACTGCGGATCCACAGGCACACAGACCTGTCGCTGGACGACCTAGCGCGATGGCTGAACCCCATCGTCGCCGGGTGGTAGGGTCGACGGCGAGGCGCCGTGTCAGCCTTGCGGCTGGTGGTTTCCTCGCCGCCGCCCCCCGAACCGGACTTGCGCATTCCTACGCATCCGGCTCTCCACAGGACATGCGCTGGTCGCTCTCGAAGCTGGGTCAGGCATTGGTGAGAACGCCGGCCTGATTTGGCCCCAGTGCGACGGCTTGATTTGGCCCCACCTTCCGTCCGATCGTGACCCGAGGGTCCGTGCTTTTGCGAGCACGGACCGGAGGTCTGAGAAGGGATGTCAAGAGTGGAGCTGTTCGAGAAGATCCGGAGGGATCGCGAGTTCGCTGGGCTGTCGTTGCACGCGTTGGCGCGCAAGTATGGGGTGCACCGGCGGACGGTCCGCCAGGCGTTGGAGTCGCCGTTACCGCCGGAGCGCAAGCGGCCGGAGGGCCGGCCGGCGCCGGCGTTGGGGCCGTATCGGGAGTGGATCGATCAGATCCTGATCGCCGATCAGACGGCGCCGCGTAAGCAGCGGCACACGGCGAAGCGGATCGTTGACAGGCTCGCGGAGGAGCATGGTGTTGTGGTGGCGGGGTCGACGATGCGCGATCACGTCCGCAAGCGGCGCCGCGAGCTCGGGCTCGCGGCGGAGGCGTTCTGCCCGCAGGTCCACGATCCCGGGGTGACCGCGGAGGTCGACTGGGGCGAGGCGACCGTCAGCCTCGCGGGCGTGTTGACGGTGCTCGGCCTGTTTCTGATGCGCTCGTGTTTCTCGGGGGCGTGTTTCGTGATGGCGTTCGAGACGCAGTGCCAGCAGGCGTTCTTCGAGGGGCACGTGCACGCGCTGAACTGGTATGGCGGCGTATTCGCGACGATCCGCTACGACAACCTGGCGAGCGCGGCGAAGAAGACGCTGAAGGGCCGAGGGCGGGTCGAGAACGAGCGGTTCGTCGCGTTGCGCTCGCACTACCTCTACGAATCGTGGTTCACGCTGGTGGGCATTCGAGGGCGCCCACGAGAAGGGTGGCGTGGAGGGCGAGGTCGGGAGATTCCGGCGAAACCACTTGGTGCCGGTCCCGGAGGTCGCCGATCTCGCCGAGCTCAACGAGCGGCTGTTGGCGTGCTGCATCCGGGATCTGGACCGCACGATCTCCGGCCGCTCGGAGACGGTCGGCGCCCGGCTGTCGCAGGAGATCGACGTGCTCAGGCTGCTGCCGGCCTCACCGTTCCCGACGTGGGAGCAGTCAATGCATCGCGTCAACCAGAAGTCGATGATCGTGGTGCGTCGCAACCACTACTCGGTCCCGGTCCGGCTGGTCGGCACGAAGGTCGCCGCCAGGGTCGGCGCGCGCGAGATCGAGGTGCTCGCCGACGGCCGGACCGTCGCGACCCATCCGCGGTTGCGCGGCAGCCAGCTGCGCTCCGCCCGGCTGGATCACTACCTCGAGCTGCTCAAGCGAAAGCCGGGCGCGCTGGAGCACTCGCTCGCGCTGCGCCAGGAGCGTGAGCAGGGCCGCTGGCCTGAGTGCTTCGACGAGCTGTGGACGCTCCTGCGGGAGCGGGTGGGTGCCTCGGAGGCCGCCCGGCAGATCGTCGACGTGCTGCTGCTCTGCCGCGACCACGCGCCTGAGATCGTCGAGTTGGCGGTCCGCGGCGCGCTCGCCGCGGGTGCTGTCGATGGGCGCGCGGTCGCGCTGCTCTGCGACCGAAAGACACGACCGCCGACCGATCCGCTGCGAGTTGCCCGAGCGGCTCGCTCAGCACGAGCGACCCGCCCCGAGCATTGACGAGTACGACCAGCTGCTCGACACAGAGGCGGTGGGACTGTGAGCGGCTACTGGGAGATCGAAGCGGCAGTCTCGCCCGCCCGGGTCCTGGTCGACGGCTCAGCGCAGCTGCTGGTCCGCGTGCAGATCTCAGATCTCGACAACGCCGACCCGTCGGCTGCCGCGTTCATCGATCTGCCCTCCACGGAGGCGAGGCGGATCGCGCTGGAGATCCTGGCCGCCGCCGATGACGCCGACTGGCAGACCGAGCAGGGCGGCTGCCCGCAGGAGGCACGATGAGCGTCCCGATCCGCGCAACACCGGTGGCGGTTCCCACGCGCGCGCGAGTGATCGCCGCCCGGCTGGCCGGCCTGTTCGAGGCAGACCAGAAGATCGTCGTCGCGCTGAACGACGCCCACCGCCTACTCGCCGCAGCCAACGACCAGCTGCGGACCGATCCCGTCGTGGATCGGCTCAGCGTCCACGGGCAGATCCATCGTCCGTTCTGCGCCTATCAGCACGCCTCAGAGCAGCGCCGCCAGCTCGCCGTCGACGTCGGCGAGCTCTCCCAACAGCTCACCGACGCTCCCGCCCCGGCTATCACCACGAACACGCCAGGTCAGCCAACGTCCACGAGCTCGCCGCTGGCAGCTGGCAACCAACCGAGGAAGAAAAGGAGAACGAACGATGAGCGCTCCCGCGAAGATCCAGGCGCTCGAAGCGTTGGTCGAGGCGCACGCCCGCGAGCTGCACCTCCCAGCGATCCGTCAACCGGTTCCGGGCCCTGGCGGCCGAAGCCCTGCGCGAGCAGCAGACCCCGCTCGCGTACCTCGCCGCGCTCTTGGAAGCCGAGGTGACCGAACGCGCTGAACGGCGCGAGAAACGCCGGCTGCTCGACGCCCGGTTCCCGCTCATCAAACGACTGGAGGACTTCCGGTTCGCTGATAACCCGAAGGTGCCCCAAGCCACGATCGCCGCCCTCGCCGAGGGATCGTGGATCGATGACCGCGAGTCAGTGATCCTGATCGGCGAAAGCGGCACCGGGAAGACGATGCTGGCGATCGCCCTCGCGGTGTGCGCCTGCCAACAAGGACGACGCGTGCGGTTCACCACGCTCGCCGGACTCGCGACCGAGCTCCAAGAAGCCGACAGCCGCAAAGAGCTCGCCCGCGTCGTGGGCCGCTACTCCCGAATCGAGGTCCTGCTCCTTGACGAGCTGGGGTATCTGGCGTTGCCCGACGGCGCGGCCGAGCTCGTCTTCCAAGTCATCAGCGAGCGCAACGAACGCGGATCGCTGATCGTGACCACCAACCTCCCGTTCGGCGAGTGGACCAAAGTGTTCCCCGACGCGCGGCTCGCGAAGGCCGTCGTTGACCGGATCACGCACAAGGCGCACATCATCGATACCGGCACCGAGAGTTGGCGCTTCCGCCACGGCCTGGACCGCAAACGAGGCGCCAAGGCATGACCCCCCGCCCCGCAGCAGCGCCCGCGGCTATCGCCACAAACGGCCTCGCGCTACGCGCTCGACCGTTTGCGTCGACAGCCGCGGCATGCTCTCCGCCGGGCGATCAGGCAACATCCAGACCAACAACCACCGACGCGAAGTGGGGCCAGATCAGGCCGTCGCGGTGGGGCCAAGCGAAGTCGTCGTTCTCAATTGGTGGTCACCGTGTCGCTTGGTGGGGCGGGTTGGTCGGTGGTCCACGGCGTTGGGATCTGGTGCCCGCGATACAGGTAGCGGGTCACCGGGACCTCAGCCGGCCAGTAGAGCCTGGTGCCTTCGTTGCTCGTCCAGTTGCGCCCCCAGCACCGCCGTCTGATCTGTTTCCAGGTCAGCCGCGGGTACTTGTTGCGTAGCCAGCGGATGACTCGCCACCACAGGTAGTAGCTGAGGTATCCGAAGCAGCGCTTCGCCGCGGTGTGGCGGTGGTAGTTGGTCCAACCTCGCAGGATCGGGTTGAGCGCGTGGATGAGCTCGTCGAGCGACAGGTTCGTCATGGATTTCCCGGTCAGCTTCTTGATGCGGTGCTTGATGTCCCCGAGCGCGCGGTCGCTCGGGAACGTGATCGCGACGGGCACCCGACCCGGCCTGTGCCAGCGCTTGACGCGCCAGCCGAGGAAGTCGAACCCGTCGTTCACGTGGGTGATCGCTGTCTTCTCTGGCGAGAGCGTGAGCCGCATCTGCTCTGCCATGAACTCGGCCGTCTGCTGCTTGATCGCCTCGGCCTGCTCGCGGGTACCGGCCACCAACACCAGAAAGTCGTCCGCATAGCGGACACGTGTTGAGCGGCGCTTCGTTTCGGGATGTTGTGGTCACGGTGGTCCGGCATGAGGGGTGGGGAACGAAGTAACGAAAGAAGTTGGCGGGACGGAACGGCGCAATGAAGGGGGTGGGTCCGGGGAGCGGGTCGTTGTGCGTCGCGCGTTGAGACCGCTTCGCTTTCGCTTTGATCCGCTCGCCGTGAGGCGCGGCCGGGGGTGCGCGGGCCGTGTCGGTAGCGCGAGCGCGAGCGGGCGAGCGGATGCGACCCACTCGCGCGTAGCGGTCGCGGGCCGGTCAGACGCCGGGCGTCGGTGTAGCGGTCCAGAGCTCGGCGGGGCGGCCCGCGGTCGGGATCTGGGCGCGGGTCGCGCGGCCGGCGAGCGTGAGCGCGTCGAGTGCACGCTGGATCTGCTCGGCTGGGCGGTTGTGCTGCAGCGTGTCGTTGATCTGGCTGCGGGTCAGTCCGCCGGGATGGTTGGCGAGTGCGGCGTGGATCTGCTCGGCGAGCGGGTCGCCGGTCGCGCTTTGCAGCGCCCAGCTGGCGGAGCGGGCGGCGTAGTCCCAGAGCGCGAGCGCGGCCTGGAGGTGCTCGGGCTTGATTTGCCGCTCGCCGTCAGCGAGCGCGTAGATCAGCGCGAGCCGGATGACGTGTGCTTCGGCGCGAGCGCAGAGCGCACCAGCGATCCCGGTCCGGCTGGCGTAGGCGAGCTGCGCGTAGGCGTGATACCAGAGCTCGCGCGCGTGCTCGTCGAGGCGCAGTCGGCCGGCGGTGCGGGCGTGCTCGATCGCGCCGCCGAGCACGCTGGTCAGGCCGGTACCTGCGAGCGGGTCGCTGGCTCCACCTTCGGGCAAGAGCCGGGTCCGCCGGCAGCAGATCAAGAGGAAGCGGTTTGCCAGCCCGTTCGCGAGCTCGAGTCCGGTGAGGTGGTGGCGCAGCTCGCAGGCGGTGATGTGCCCGATGACGGTGACGTGCGCGTCTGAGGCGCGTGCGGGCGCGGTGCGGGTGAGCAGCTGCAGCGGCCGCCCATCCCACGCAGAGCGCAGCGTTGCCGACAACGTCGAGTTATCGCGGGTAGCGGCCTTCAGCGCGCTGGCGAACTCTGCTTCGAACGCCAGCAGCCGCCGGTCGGTGACGCCGGGATCTGAGGCCGTGGGGTCACGTACCGCCCACACAAGTCCTTCGCCTGAGCTCAGGCCGGTGAGGATCCGCTCGGCCAGTGTCGCGTCGGCGGTGGCGATCAGCCGCCTGGCGTGATCCCAGCTGGTGCCTTTCCTGGATGTGGAGCTTTCCCCGACGAGCAGCAGGAACTCCTGTGGGTGATGGCGGGTCGCCTCGACCTGGAAGTGAGCGCCACGGCCAACGGCGGCACCGAAGCTGACCAGCAGCTGCGCGAGGATCGCGACCGGGTCGGCCTCGGTCTCGGGCTCGAGCCGCTTGACGATCTGGCCGAGCAGCCCGTGATACGCGGCCGGGCCCGGCGGTGCCGGCCAGCCCGCCGGCGCCGGCAGCACGCTCCCCGCCGGCTCATCCTGGTCTGACGGGGCGTCGTCGAGGGTTCTGACGGTGGTCATTCGGCTGTGACCTCGGCGACCGCGGCCTGCGCGCAGTCGAGATCGACGATCGCGTTCTGCTTGGCGTAGCAGGCGATCAGCGCCTGGGTGGCGAGGTTGTTCAACTGTCGGGGGATCCCGCGGCTGGTGCGATGTAGCAGCGCGATCGCGTCATCGGCGAACAGCGTGTCCTTGCGGCCGGACAGTTCGAGGTGATGGTGCAGGTAGCTGACGGTCTCGGTCTCGGTCATGCCGGTCAGCTCGTAGCGCACCGCGATCCGTTGATCCAAGGCGGCGAACGTGCCCATCCGCAGCCGCTTGCGCAAGGTCGGCTGGCCGAGCAGGACCCCCGCGAACGGGCTCTGTGAGTCCATCTCCGCGTTGGTCAACAACCGCAGCTCCTCGAGCTGGGAGGGCGAGAGCAGATGCGCCTCGTCAACGAGAAGGACGACCTGTTTTGAGCGTTCGGTCCGTTCGCGGTCCAGCAGTTCGCAGGCCTGCGGGATCAGGTTCGCTTTGTAGTGGTAGGGCTCGCCGCCCAGCGCGGCGACGATATGGCAGTAGATCCCGCGGGTCCCGACGGCCGGGTTTGAGAGGTAGATGATCGTGTGCCGGCTGCGATCAAGGCCGGCGACCGCAGCGCGCGCAGCGCAGGTCTTGCCGGCGCCGACCTCGCCGCAGATCAGCCCGAGCGCGCCCTGGGAGATCAGGAATTGGATCCTGGCCCTTGCTTCCTGGTGGGCCTGGGAGCGGTAGAGCGCGCCGGGCGCGATCTGCCGCTGAAACGGGAGCTTCGTGAACCCGAAATACGGTTGCAGCTGGTCAAGGCTCATTTGTTCACCTCGCAGCCGCCGCAGCGGCATCGTCGTCATCGTCAACGTCGTCGTCGTGTTCCACGTCACCATCGCTGTCGCCGGCGTCGTTGACGGCATGGAGTTGGTGGTAGTTGATCCGGCGTGAGAGCCAGTCACGCTCGTGCTCGGTCTCGATCAGCCGCAGGTAGTCGATCCCGCTCACCGGCCGCGCCACGTCGGCCGACTCCTCGGCCTGGGGATGCACGTGCCGGCCGATCACGTGCGGCACGGCGTGCCCGCACGGCCGCCCGGCGTAGTAGACCTCGATCACCTCCAGGTCATAGGGGTCGAACCGCAGCTCGACCCTGCGTCCGCACAGTGCCATATCGACCTCGTAGCGGTTATCCAGCAGCGACACCGTCGCAGTCTTGGTCACCAACCTGGTCTCCGACCACAGGAACGCCTCGCGCAACTCCGCCGCCGTCGGATACCTGGGCGTGAACGCGGCGAAGCGATCCAACGGCGTCCCCTTGGTCTCACTATGCACGCGCCGGTGGTAGACCTGCTCGATCCACGCCTGCAGAACGCGCTCGAGCTCCGCCAACCCGAGCTGCGGGTGCGCGTCGAGCTCGACGAGCACCTCTTGCCGCAGCGTGCGGAAGAACCTCTCGATCTTCCCACGGCCCTGCGGCCAGCCCGGCGTTGAATGCGTCAGCCGGATCCCGAGCGCGGCGCACACCCGAGCGAGCTGCCTGGAGGCATAGGGCGCCCCGTTGTCGACATAGAGCCTGTCGCATAGGCCGCGGGCCTGGAACGCAGCCCGCAGCACGCCCTCCAGTCGCACCGTCGACTCCGCGTGCGCGAACCTGGCGCCGACAACGGCACGGGAATGATCGTCGAGAACAGCGAACAGGATCGCGCGACGTCCCTCGATCATCGGCCCGTGCAGGCAGTCCGCGATCCACCGCTCGTTCGGCACCGAGGCCTCGAACCGCCCGAACGACTGGCGCTCACCGGTCAATGCCCCGCGCGTCAGACCCTGCCGACGCAGATGCCGCTCGATCGTGCTCCGCGACGGGCCCGCGCCGTTGGACGCAGCGATGATCCGCTGGATCTGCGCCGCGGTCCGCGCCGGGTTCTCACGCCGCAACACCTCAGCCTGCTTGAGCAGCGCGCGTGGGGTACGCGGCACCGACGCGCGCTGCCTGGGCGCCAGCGCAGCGAACCCGCCCGCCCGGTACGCGCGGATCCAATCGTCAAGCGTCGAGCGCCCGACAGAACGCAGCTCACCCGACGGATGCGCGTGCAACCGGGCCGCCAACAAGCGCACCAACGCGCCGCGCTCCCCGCACGACAACCTCGGGTCCACCGGCTCACGGATCAGGCTATAGCGCCACAGCGCCTCCTCCTGCCGCCAATCCATCAACGTCTCCCTCCTTCATCGCCGACAAGGTCAGGTGTGGCAGCCTGCCCGGCCCCCGTCGCGGTGCCTAGAGCCCGCTCGTGTTGGCCAGCAACCGCCCGCTGGTCGCAGCCGAGCAGAACGCCCACACGCCGCCCGTGACCGCGCCCGGCCCCAACCGCAGCCGGGCCGCCAAGAACGCGTCAGCGATCGCCCGCACCAACAACCCCAACGGCGACGGCGACGCCTCGGGCGGCGCCCGCGCTGGCGGCTCCGCCATCCCGACCGCGAGGCCGACGAACCATCCGCGCAGCAGATCCACCCGCGCCCTCAGCCGACGCAACCACCCGCGCACCGTCGACACGGCACGCCCGAGCGCCGACGCGATCGGGCGATACCCGCGACCCTCACAAGCCATCCCGAGCGCGCACCCGACCGAGTCGACCGCGTCCAACCGGCGCGCAAGCAGAAACCCCGGCAACAGCGCGTGCGTCCGCTCGCACACCCGGCAGGACGCTCGCTGGACCAACAGCCGGAACCTCGCGCGACCGACCCGCACCCGCCGCCGGTAGCTACCCCACGATCCGAGCACGCCCGCGCACGCCGGGCAGCGCATCCCAGCCGCCAACGACGGGCCCCTCCCGGCCCGCAGCATCGGACCCACCCACCGTCGCGGCACAGCTACGATCAACACCGGCGTTAGCCAGAGGGCCCCTCCGATCTCGCAAAGACAGGGGGCCCTCTTCTACGTTCAAGAACAACGCCAGTCTCGCCCGTTCACCGACCGAGCCCCACCCTCCCGGTCGGCACCATGCCGAAACTGACGAGCACCGCCACCCCGACGGTGCCGAACCTCAACGACGCAAACCAGCCCGCGGTGCCGAACTCAAGCGACGCTCAACAGACACATCGGTAGGTGGCCTGGCCCTTTGCTCGCAGTCGCCTACGCCGCGCTGGGGCGCCGTATGCTTGCCAGGTCTTCTCGAAGTGGCGGTCGAGTATCGAGAGGGCAACGTTCGCCACGACGGGCGAAAGGATCGCCCCTTGTGGCGTGCCCGATGGCGTCGCGGTCACGGTGCCAAGCTCCGACATGACACCGGCGGCGAGGAACTTCCGGATCAACGCCAGGACACGCTTGTCGGTTATCCGACGGCGCACCTGCTCCATCAAGAGACCTTGATGGATCGACCCGAAGCAGTCCTCGACGTCGCCCTCTATCACCCACTCATACGGCGGGGGAATGAAGAGCCGCGCTTCCTCGATCGCGTCCTGCGCTCTGCGTCCGGGCCTGAATCCGTACGAGGTCGGGCAGAAGTCCGCCTCGAAGATCGGCTCGATCACGAGTTTGGCCGCCATCTGGACGATCCTGTCGCGCAGGGCGGGAATGCCTAGCTTTCTGACCTTCCCGGACCCGCGCTTCGGGATCGCGCGCTCGCGGACCGGCAATGGGGCATAGGAGCCGTCCCGGAGCGTCTGCCGAAGCTCGCCCAGCACGTTCTCCACGCCGATCTGCTCGATCCGTTTGCGCGTTTCGCCATCGACACCGGCGGTTTTCGACCCCCGGTTGCGTTTCACCCGCTCCCACGCGACCACGAGGGTCGCGGGGTCGCAGAGGAGGTTGAACAGGTCGCCGAAGCGCTTGTTCTCGTCCTCGTCAGCCCAGCGGTGCAGCTTGGTCTGCCATCCCAGTACCCGCTCCTCCGCAACCATCGCGGCGAGCGGCGCGGGCGTATTCACGCCCGACCTCCCGAACGGCGTCTGATGCTGCGGTCCTGCTGGCCGCCTTCGCCATGTGGACGGCTTTCCCGTCCTCGAACTACTACGCGGCCTCCGCCACGCCCCACACGCATCAGCGGACAACGCGCCTCGCCGGTGGCCACCGCCAGACCGGCGCGCACGGGGCGCTTCCCACGTTCACCATGATCCGTTTGACCGGGTCGGCAACCGGCTCTACCGCTACAGCCATGTCCGACGGGCACTCGCAGCCTCCCGCCGGTCACCACGCCCAGATTCATTAGCCAGGCGTGGAGCGTGCCGCAGTCAAGGAGCGCGGCATCGTTGCTGTGGACGGCCCATGTCCGCCAGGTTTCGGGCCATTTGTAGTGTCGAGCGGCTTCTACCACCGGATCGCTTTCGCTTTGCCTTTCGGTCTTGCTTGCACGCACGCGGGCGTCTGGCAGTGCCGCCCGGCCGTCACGTTGTCGGGACGCTCGACCTCTGGCGCTCGATTCCGCGCCTCAGCCGTCCCCAGCTTCTCCGGGCCGCTGCGTCAGCCCGGGGCCGGCATTCCAGCCAGCACGGATGAGATGTATGTCGTCCGTCATCTCCTTTCGCATAGCGCCTCGTGGCGCACGATGAACTACTACGGCCGGTACTACCGATCGGAGTTGGAACCCCTCCTGCAGCGCGTCAGCACCTACCTGCGGCGCTGGGCCAGGAAGAAGTACAAGCGGCTGCGGACCGTCAAGCGGTTCAAGCGGTGGTGGACCGGACTGCTCGAACGAGAGCCCGGACTATTCGCCCACTGGCGGTGGGTCCGCGCGTACTGAAGAGCTGGTGAGAAGAGCCCGGTGACGGGAGACCGTCACGCCGGGATTCTGTGGGAGCCCGGGGGTGCGAATCCCCCGGGCGACCCGACCACCCTGCGCGAGCTCGGCGATCAAGCGCTCCTGTCCGCCTGACCCCCGGTGCGCGTCAAGCCCTCACTCAAAAAGATGCGCCGCGGCCCGCTCCCGAAGACCCGCTGCCGCCACCTTCACGTGGACGGCCTAGAAAGATCGAGCGGCCGCAACGCTTCCCCCAGCGGGATCACCCCATCAAACATCATGTCGCCGGCCCGGAGCCAACCAGGGTCGCGGACCGAAGTAAGCCCGGGCGCCCGCGCGCACAACATGCACCCCCGCCAACGCGCACACGCCCCTCCAAACAGCACGACACCCGTCACGCCCTTGAATCGCGGCTTGACAGCAGGACGACGGACAAGTAAGCGAGTCTCGGCCCGACGCGTCTCGCGCGCCTCCCTTTTCGCCAATTCCGCGTCCCTGGCGGAGCGGCCCCGCAGCAAGTCTTGACCAGCTTCCCATATGGTCCCTCACCTTCTGATATCGAGGATCCCCTTCGGCTCGGCCACTGGTGCTATGCCCAAGTCCTCACGCTCTACTTTCGCGAGTTCGACATCACGACCCATGAGCAGCTTCGAGAAGTCATCACGAGGGGCACAGAGGAATTGGCCGATCAGCACAATTGTCAATGGCCATCGAGTTCTCCCCAACGGCGGCCACGAATTTCCCCACTGGTGGCCATTATTTCTCCCCGCTGGTGGCCACGAATCTCCCCACCAACGGATTTGCTTGTTTCCGGTGTTAGGTGAGTGGTTGGACCCCCTTGCCGGCGGTCGCCTGCGCGAGCCGGTAGCTGTCCTGCCCGTCGGTGATCAGGACATGAGCGTGATGAAGTAGCCGTTCGACGGTCGCTGTTGCGAGGCTCTTGGGCATCAGCTCGTCAAAGCCGGACGGGTGGATGTTCGATGAGATCGCGATCGAGCGTTTCTCGTAGGCGGCATCGACGACGCGGAACAGCGCCTCGGCGGCGTCGGCCGAGATCGGGAGCAGGCCGACATCATCGATCACGAGAAGATCGACGCGGATCAGCTTCCCGATCGCCTTGTGACGCTGTCGTCGACGCGGTGGCGGCGCAAGAGTTGCGCGAGCGTTTCGGGCGTGTGCCAGGCGACGGTGCGGCCCTTGTCGATCGCGAGGTGCCCGAGCGCCTCGATCAGATGGCTCTTGCCGGTCCCGGACGGCCCACAGATCGACGAGGATCACCGAGACGTCCTGGAGCCGGCCGCCGCCGCGAAGCGGATCAGACTGCTCAGGGTCGATCAGCGCACGGATGTGCCGGTAGTAGACGGTCATCGCCCGAGTCCCTCCCAGCTGCGGGTGGAGCGTTGCAGCGAGTGATCCTCAGAGCGGGCGGGGAACAGGATCAGCTCCCCGCCGGCATGCTGGTGATGCGCCAGAACCGACGCGAGGTCACCGTCACCGAACCGGCCGGCCTCGGCGCACGCGCGCAGGGCGTGCTCGACCTCGGTGGTGCCGTGCAGCTTGGCCAAGTCGACCGCCTCGGCCATCTTGCGCCGCACCCGCTGCGCGCCCGCAGCGGCAGCCGTGATCAGCCACCGCTCTGCTCCCGGACCGAGCGTGAGGAACGCACGCTCATCGGCGCTGCGGGCTCTCGGCGTGCGCTCCAGCGCGCCCGGCGGCCTGGGCGGATAGTGCTCATCATTGATCGCCGGCCGGCCGGGCGTGGTCAGCGGGTGGCGGGCGACCTCCCGCGGCCCGGCAGGACCGTCGACATGGATCACGACCAACTCCTCGCCGGTACTGCGGGCCCACACACGCTGATCGACAAGCTCGTGCGGGACGGAGTACTGCGCGCCGCCGACCGAGATCAGCGACTGCCAGTTCACCTTCCGCGTCTCGCCGAAACACAGCGTGTGCGGCAGCCTCGGCAGGCGGTGCAACCGGTCGTGCTCTTCGGCCAACCGGATCACCGGCGCCTCCATCGTGGAGCGGTGCGGCCGCGTGTTGACCTCCGCCATGAACGCCTCACACGCCGCCTCCAACTCGCCGAACGACCGATATGCAGGCCGGAGGTTGTGATCGGTCGGGACCAGATCGGCCTTCGCGACGCGGACGGTGGCCTCGCTGCCGCCCTTGCTCTGCGGATCTGCGGGCACGCACGTCGCGATCGTCAGCCCGTAGTGCCGGCCAACATCCACGATCTGCGGATTACGAACCGCGATCCCGCACACGTGATCGACGCTCACTGTGCGTTCGTTGTCGGTCAGACCGTACGTGGGACAGCCCCCGAACATGCGCACCGCGCGATCCAGGCACATCACCACCGATGGCAGCGTCTTGTCGCGCAACGGCACCACCACCCGGAACCGCGACCACGCCAGCCACGCGCAGAACAGCACCGTCGCACGGTCCTCGACCATCGGCCCGTCACCGTAGTCCCACTGCATCCACAACCCCGGCTCCGGGATCCACGGCCGCGTCCGCCGCCCGTGCTTGCGACGCCACCGCCGCTTTGACTCAGCGACCCACCGGCGCGTCGTCCGCTCAGACCCCAGGTAGCCGATCGCGACCAGCTTCCCGTGCGCGGCATCAGCCCGGATCTGCCCGTGCGAGCGGTCGACCAGCTCATCGATCTTCTCGGCGAACAGCGCCTCCATCGCCGGCCGGGAGCGCTCCACGACCGGCATCCCGCCAGCCCCCTCACGCTGCCTGACCCAGTACGCGACCGTCTTGTGATCACATCCGACCAAGCTCGCCGCCGCGCGGAACGAGCCCGTCAGGTCATACGCCTCCAGAATCTCCATCACAGCCTCCGGCTTCATCACGTGCCCGTCTCCCGATCGCGTCTTGATGGTCAACACGCGCGGGGTTACCGGGCGCTCAGGACAGAACCGGTGGGGAGATTCGTGGCCGCCCGTGGGGAGAATCAGCGGCCGCCCGTGGGGATTTCCGGTGGCCGCCTACGGGGAGAATCTCATGGCCACGCACACACCATGCGAGGAACACGGGCGACGTGGCGAAAGCGCCGTGAGAAACGTGAACCGCAGATCCTGCTGCGGCGACGTATCCCGTGGAGCGAATTGTGCTGCTTTGATCGGAGGTTGTCGGGTAAATGTCTCGCGACATGGGTCGGTGGGAGACGGACTACTTCGCGGCGTGCATATTGCGGGTGCCGTCCCAATCCGGCCCCCTGAGTTCCGTCGGTCCGAGGTAGGGCTGCCCACAACCTTGTCTTTTCCCGACAGGCACATCGAGACGCACCAGCGAACCGTCGGCCCCCCTTTGAGGCAACAGCAGCCAGCCGGCTTCAGGCGTGAGCAACAGCGAGCGCGGCGTTCCGGACCTTCCTCGATTTACGCGACTTGCGGCCTCAGGTCAGGCTGGGCGCGGGGGCCGAGGGCGGCGGATTGTCGCTCAAAACCGCCGCGTCGATATCGAGGTGGATCTGCGGTGAGCTGGTCGTCTCGCGCAAGACCTGCGTGTGCTTCTCCTTGATCATCTCGACGAGTCGCGCCGCCTCGTCGCGCGGATCGGCGTTGGCGTCGAACGTGAGGTAACCGATGTTCCGCGTTTCGTCGAACCGTGTGGGCCGCGCATCATTATCCCAGATAGGGATTACGTGTCCCTCGTCGAATCGCTCCTTGAACTGCTCGCTCTCAAAGATCGTCCAGCGCTTCTCGCCGTACGTGCGCCCGAGCACCGCAATCACGAAGCGGCTATCGGATCGGTAGATCGGTGCGAGGAACGTTTCGACGTCCTCTCCGACTATTCGCGCCTGCTCGTTGAGGTCGTAGAAGACGACATAGTCGTCGGCGTCGAGGAGCTCGTACAGCGCGTCCGCGAGCGGGCGATCTTCGCCCGCAAAGGACAGGGCGAAGTCGTAGGCATGTTCCAACTCGACGTTCTCGAAGCCGAGGGCGCGCGGAAAGGCCTGCCAGTCGAGATTCCGCAGATAGAACACAAGCTGAGGGTCCTCGACGGATAGGACCTTGCCGTCAGGGTCGTAGTGCAGTACCTGCGCGATGTCGTCCGACGCGGCGTGGCTGGCGAGCCATCCCTTGTCGACGACCTGCCCGACCGAACGACGGTGCTCAGGATGTCGAGAGATCTCCTCGCGGAGGACGATGTCCCACCGATCTGACTCCGCGAGCCACTTGAGCAACAGGAGGTAGTTCGCCCGCCCGCTCGGTCGGAACCGGGGGCCACGGGCGAACTTTCGGACGACCGGCCCGAATCGGCCCTCCTGCTGCTCCATGACACGGTGCTTGACCCTGCTGTACGGGGACGCGACGGTCGTGATTTCCTCTTGCCGCTCGGTGATGCCCTCGGCGAGGCACAGCTCGCGGCTGAGCATCTGAGCCAGGTAGAAGCTGCCCTGCGCCGCGGTCACGATCTGCGCGGCAGCTGAGAGCTTCACTCGCAGTGCGTCCTCGCCCAGCCTCACGACCTGTTCGAGCTTCTCGGGCGGCTCGACTTCGAAGCGGAGAACATCGACGCGCGACGCGAGGTCAGGGGCGTGGCGAACAAGCGCGTCACCGGCTCGGTTGATACCGACGATGACGAGCTTGCTCGTGCTGTCCTCAGTGTCGGCCAGCACCTTCAGATGGTCGGCGAGAGCGTTCTTCACATCGAGCGGCAGAGTGTGGAAATCGTCGACGACCACGACGCCGAAGCCGGACATGTACGGAAGCTCGGCGACGTATTCGACGTTCGCCGGCACCCGTGCCGACAAGATCTGAGCTTTGTTCGCCATGCCGATCTCGTCGAGCGCCCGCGTCACAGCCGTCGTCTTGCCGATCCCGGACGGTCCCTCGACGACGACACCGCGGCCCGGGGTGCGTAGAGCGACGCTTAGACGGGGGAACGCGCTCGGCGCCACGAACGTGTACGTTGGCACGCCCGACGTCTTGAAAACCTCCTCTAGGAGGTTGGTGTAGATCGACCTTCTGCGGGTGGGGTGCGCCGTGAGGCCCCACCGTGAGCGGTGGGGATGACCGGCCTGCGGTGACGGCGGCCGGGTGATGCTGCGTGTTGGTGGGCGGGGAGACGCGTCGTGTCGAGTACAAGACAGCGATGAGGGAGCGCTGAGGGAGCGTGGGCTCCCGCTGAGGGGTGTCAGGCGGTATTGACCGCACACCCGGACGTGTGGTGGGTGACACCGAGCGTCGCGAGCCTGGCGAGGTTCACCGCGGCAGCCAGCAACGAGAAGTCGGCATCGACTTTGGTGTGCCCGCGGACCCGGGCGCGGCGGCCGCCGTGGCGGCGTCGCATCAGATGACTGATCTTGCGCTCGACCTTCGGGCGCGTCGCTGTGTAGTCGGCCTTCCACGCCGGGTCGGTCTGCCGCGCGCGAGCACGCTGAAGCTGCTGCTCGTAGAGGCCGACGTGGATCGACCGTCCACCGGGCGAGGTCGTGCACCGGTCCGCGATCGGGCATGAGCGGCACGCGTTGCCGAAGTGGGCGATGTGCCCGTTCTTGATCGGTCGCAACCCGGCGGTCTGTCCCGCGGGGCAGGTGACGCTGCCTGCCCTCAGGTCGATCCCGAACGCGTCCTTCGCGTAGCGGCCGCCAGGCGCGTTCGGCGCCTGGACCTTGCACATGATCTCCACGTCGGCTTGCTCAAGCGTGTCCAGGACAATCCCGGCGCCGTAGGCGGAATCACCGTAGACGGCCAGCGGCTCCGCGGGACCGACCGGCGACTCGTCCTCGGGCGGATCGCTCGCGTCCGGCTCAGCGAGCTCTGAGGCGAGCAGCGCCTCGACCGCCTGCCCATCGCCGACGTTCCCCGCGGTGACCGTCGTCGCGGTGATCAACTCCGAGTCCGGATCGACCGCGACGTGCCCCTTATAGCCATCAAACCCGCGGGCGCTGGTCTTGTGGCCGTGCCGGGCGTCCGGGTCGACGGTCGAGATGATCCGGTCCTTCGCGACCCGCCGCGCGATCCGGAACACGCCATCCTCCCCCTCGTCGAGGTCCTGGCCGACCACGGCAGCGAGCAGCGCCGCGGCCTGCTTCACGCCGTCCGGCAGATCGCGGCCATCCAACGCCCCAAGCAACTCGTGGGCATCGTTCGCGAGCGCGTCGATCAACTGCTCGCGCGCTTGGCGGTCCTCGTAATCGCAGACCGGCTTCCCCGCGGTGCGGTAGTCGTCATCGCGTGTGAGCAGACCACGCAGCTCGCCCTCCAGCACCCCGTCGCACACCGCGAGCAGCCCGCGGATCGCTGATCGGATCAACGTGACCGTGTCCATCGTTGCGACCGCGTCATATAACGACGTCGAGTCCAACACCCGCCTGCGGCCGACCAGACCCGCCGCCTTGGCGGTCTCCAACACCGCCTCGAAGATCCTGTCCGGACGCTCCGAGGCCCGAAGCCGGGCGCGCATATCGACCAGCACCGTATGCACGAACGACGGATAGTCGAACGACAGGCCACCGGCCGCGTACTTCCACCTGGCGTCGAACGCGAACCGGTCGACCGCCTCGCGATCCGAGCAGCCCTCGAACCGCTGCAACACCATCACGACCGCCACGATCATCGGCGTCACACAGTTACGCCCCGAATCGGCGAACACGTCAGCGAACATCTCATCCGGGAACAACTGGACACACTCGCGATGCAACAACCCGTAGATCGAATCAGGCGACACCCGCGACTCGCAAAAGCCGGTCGTCGTGAACACATCCGCCTGCGTGGGAGTCAGTCCAAGGCTCATACCCTCAAGCATGACTTAAGACTCGGACAGAGCTAGACCCCCTCAACCCGAAAAACACCAACCTTCTAGGAGCGGCTCTGCCACGGGGCACACCTTAGGGCAGCGGTCGAGTGAAACTCGCCGCTGCTTCGAGGCGAAGGCAGCATCGCCGGCTTCAGGCGAAAGCGGCAGCAGGCGGTTCGGGACACCGACGTGTCGAGTGTCATGGGAGGAGGGAGCGGTCTGCCGTAGGTCAGCGCGGGTGGGTTCGGAAGTAGTCCTTGGCTGCTTTGCTGATGGTCTTTGCCTTGCGGTCTTCCTCGGCGCGCAGGCGCGTGTCTGTTCTGGCGGCGGCAACTTCGGCCTCGCGCATGAGCTTCTGGTAGCTGGCCAGGCGCGCTGCCGGAAGTGCTCCGGACTCGATGGCCGCCTGGACGGCGCAGCCGGGTTCGTCCTGGTGCGCGCAATTCCGAAACCGGCACGCGTCGGAGAGCTGCTCGATGTCCGCGAACGTGAGGGAAATGCCCTCCTCGGACCCCGTGAGGCCGAGCGCGCGAAGGCCGGGGGTGTCAATGAGCACGCCGCCGTCGGGCAACGCGATCAGCTCACGCGCGACCGTGGTGTGATGCCCGCGCTGGTCGCTGACGCGGACCGCGCGGGTTTCCTGTCGACGCCGACCCAGCAGGGCGTTCACGATCGTGGACTTCCCTGCGCCGGAAGGGCCGAGCAGGACGGCGGTGCGGCCCCCGGACATGTAGCCGAGCAGGGGCGTGACGTTCTCGCCTGCGAGTGCGTTCATCGCCAGGACGTCGACGCCCAGCGCGATCGCCTCGACAGCCAAGCGGGCGCCGCTGGGGTCGACGGACAGATCGGCCTTGGTGAGGACGATCACGGGGACGGCTCCCGAGTCCCATGCCAGCGCCATCTCGCGCTCAATGCGGCGCACATTGGGCGGCTCGGCGATCGGGTGAACGACGAACACCGTGTCGACGTTGGCGGCAAGCACCTGAACGTCAGAGCCCTGGCCGGGATCACCTCGTGTGATGGCAGTGGTGCGCGGCAGTACCGCCTCGATCAGCGGAACGTCGATTGCCTCCGCGTCCATCACGGCCACCCAGTCACCGACAACGGGCAGATCCACAGCACCACGAGCGACCCTCAGTAGACGAGCCGACGGGGCTGCCCGCGCGATCCCGGCGGACGTCGCGACCAACGCGCTGCCGCGGTCGCCACGGATCACACGCGCCGCCGTCAACCCCCGCAAGGCATACGACTCAAACAGCGCCTGACACCGCTCATTCCAACCCACCTGCGCAAGTGCCTCCTGCATGCCCGCCGCACACACTACGCCCGACGGACCACCGGCGCCCGGGCGACAGGGGCGATCCGCGACACGAGGCGCCGCCAACGGGCGCCTCCCGCTCTGGATGAGCACCAGCACTGAGCCGACGGCCGCCCGTCCTCTCGCTTCGAGGCAGAAGGAGCAGCGTCGACGGCAACAAGGTCGGGTTCGCAGACTGCGCCTTCCCGAACGTAGGCAGCCACACGGTCGCCAACGACGACCCCCGCGCGAATATGAAGGCAGGTGCCAGCTCGCCAGGCACGAGCGACGTGCGCCTCGCCAATTGCCGCATCTCAGCGTGAGCGTCGAGCCGGCCCGCGTCGGACCAGTAGCAGTCGCAGGCGATCGCGTCCGTGCCGCCAGCCGGGCACCGCCGGTTCGTCGCCGTTGCGATCACGAGCTCCGAGGTTGCTCTCGAGACGAGAGCGATCGCCCACGAGATGCGCACTTTCTGCACGTTCGGGGACTTCGGTTGAGTAGTTGCGTGCGTGCGAGCCCGGGATCTACCCCGATGTAGCCGCTCGTGCGACGTGGGAACGTGCCTATGAGGAGGGTGCGTTGCCATGACCACGCATGCTTTTTCGTTTCGGCATCGCTGGGTGGGCTTACCGCGGTGGCTCGCATGGCTGGTGCTGGCCGTCGTGTTGCTTGCCGGCGGCGTCGCCGTGCTCGCCGACCGGCACGAGTTCACCGGTCGCGCACAGGCGCAACGACCCGAGCTGCAGGCGATCCTTGACGGGCTTGTCAGCGGCTGGGACCGGGTGACACCCGGGGTGACGGCCTATGTGGCCGGCCCACGCGGGGTGTGGAGCGGTTCGGCCGGAGTCGCGACTCCCGGGGTCGCGATGCGGCCGGACGCGCGCTTGCGGCTTGAGAGCGTCGGGAAGCTGTGGACCGCGACGTTGGTGCTCAAGCTCGTCGGCGAGCGCAAGATGGGGCTGGACGACACGGTGGCGCGGTGGCTGCCGGGACTGCTGCCGTATGGCGACCGGATCACCGTGCGCCAGTTGCTGCGGATGAGCAGCGGGATGATCGATACCAACGATTTCTATGCGAGGCCGCTCTATTACATCGGCAAGATCCGCGACCCGGTTGTGCGGGCGCGATGGCTCGAACTCGCCCGCCGCGCCGCGAAGACTCAGGGGTACCCGATTCCCATGCAGGCATGGATTCAGGCAGCGGCGTCGCTGCCGCTGCTCTATCAGCCGGACACGAAGTGGCACTACTCGAACATCGGCTACATGATCGTGGGGCTGATTGCCCAGCGCGCGGGTGGTGCCGACTTGGCGACGCTGTTTCGCGGCCAGATTATGGACCCGCTGCATCTTCGGAGCGCGCGCTATGACCCCGCCCGCAACATCACCGGTCCGCACGCCCACAGCTACGTGATCTTCCCGAACGGGAAGCTGACCGACGCCAGCACCTGGACCGACGGGCTGGGTGCCAATGGGGGGATCGTCTCCGACGCAGCCGACGAGGCGCACTTCCTGCAGGCCCTGATGCGCGGCCGGATCCTCAAGTCGGCACAGCTTGCTGCGCTCACAACCCCATATTTGGCGAACTACGCACTCGGCACCGGAGTCGGTCCGGACGGCTGTGGCGGGTCCCGGCCAGCCTATAGCCACAACGGAGGCGGCAACGGCTACATGTCCTCCGTGCAGGTCTCGCCGGACGGCCGCCGCGTCGCGATCGTGCTCATCAACGGCTACTACTCGAGTCAGATGGCACAGGACAACACAGGCGAGACAATCAGGACCGCGATGCAGCGCATGTACTGCGCCGGTTAGGAACACGCACTCAATCTCGACGCCCGCGATGGGTGCCCGTTGTCCCGTCGCTTTGCCCGTCGTCACGAGTCGTTCGACCCCGCTGCGATCGCCTGCACCAGTGGCGCCGGGGACGTAGTCGCGATTCAATTCGCGACCAACTGCGCGTCGCGCGAAACCCGCTGTTGGCGACGAGCACGTCGCTGGCGCAGAACGGGCCGACACCTGCCTTCGTGTTCATGCACGTATCCAGCGCTGACGCTGTCCGTGTGGCCGCCTTTGTCCGGTAGCGGCAGCCCGGCGCGCCCGCGTCGGCCTCCAGCACGCTGCTCCTCAGCATGTCAATCCGCAACCAGGCGGCGTGGCTGCTTTGAGCCGGGGCCACCAACGGTGGGCCACGCTCGCGACGCCGCGAACCGGCCCGCGCACGACCCAAGTCCGCCACCGCTGCCTGATATATCGTTCGGCCGCGTGAGCGAGAGTGCAGAGGGCGTCGCGGAAAATGCCGCGCGTGTCGAGCGGTTCCTCGCAGCTTTCGACCAACGTTGGCCCACCGACGCGGAGCTTGACGAGCTGCTCACTGCAGATGTGCGGTTCGTTGAGCGCCCCAACCTGGTGAACCCGGCAGGCAGCGAGCGCGATGCCCAGGCGGTGCGCGACGGCATCGCGGCGGGACGCAAACTCCTGGCCTGGCAGCGCTACGACGTCCGCGACCATCTCCCGCAGGAGAGCGTTGTCGTCACTCGAATGCGCTGGACCGGGGAGCTCGCCATCGACGCCGGCCCGTGGAAGGCAGGAACGCGCCTGAGCGCGTGGTGCGTCGCGCACTATCGCTTCGAGAATGGGCGGATCGCCGAAATCGAGCAGCATGACTGCTACGACCAGCCCGTCCCGCCGGACGCCTAGGCAGCGCACCCGCGCCGCGGCAGTCTTGATCGCCCGACACCGCCCGTCACACCGCGACGTGCAGCTGCGTGGTGCGGCCGTGAAGCGCAGCCATCCCGGAGCATCACCGCCCGGGAGGCTGAGGGCTGTCACCCGCCAGGAGCCTTCCGAGCGCGGGACCACCGCTTCAGCGCGAACCAGACTGCTGCATGGCCGTCACTTCGGCAGCGAATCCCTGCTGTCACTTGAGGCGTGAACCGGCAGCGCCAGCGGCCACCGCCGAGACCTGCTCTGCGACTGCCCTGGGCGTCGCGTAGCTGGCGGCGCCATTCCCCCAATGCGCGCGAAAGCGCGACCTGTCACTGACAATTGCATTCGACAGTAGAGCACCGTGAAGCTGGCGATTGGATCGGCGACGGCGCGCTCCTCAAGCGGCGCCCGCTGACTATCCCGATGCGTCGGCCGTGCGTGCGCGCCGCGCGTCGAGTGGCGACCAGGTTGGCGCGGGCGTTGACCGCTGGTACAGGCGACGCTGCCGCTTTGCGTCATACAGCGCGCTGTCGGCAGCTCTGTAAAGCGAGTCGAAGTCATTGCCGTCCTCTGGTGCGCTTCCGAGGCCGGTGCAGAGAGAGATTCGGTCCACGCAGGCAGCGCGTACATGTTCCGCGACCGTCGCCGCTGCGGACGCGTCGGCATCCGCGACGAGGATTGCGAACTCATCACCCCCGATCCGCGCCAGCGAGTCCGTCGCGCGAAGGGCGCCGCGCACTTGAGCCGCGGTCCAGCAGAGCAGCTCGTCGCCGGCAGCGTGACCAAAGTTGTCGTTGTACGCCTTGAAATCGTCGAGGTCGATCACGATCAGAGCGACCGGCGTGCCCGCCCGATGCATCGCTGCCAGCGCCGCTGCCGCCGCGGCGTCTAACCCGCGGCGGTTCAAAGCGCCGGTCAGAGGATCGGTGATTGAGAATCGCGTGAGCTCGCGCCGCCGCCGCTCGTGGTTCTGCGCCTGCCACCAGCTCATCAACGCGGCGGCGCCGAGCCCGCCAAGCCCGAGAACGAGGCGTCCAAACGGCTCCGAGTAGGCGACGCCGAAGATGACGTACCCGCTCAGACCGATGGCTCCGACTAGCTTCACCGAACACGTCGGATATGACGCTCCGACGAACACGATCGGGGCGAAGAACAGCCACGTCACCGGACTGGCGGGACCTCCGTCGTTGATCGCCGCTAATCCGATCAACCCGAGGTCGAGGAGTGTCCACGTCAGAAACGCCAGCTCCCGCCAACGCGAGGCGATGATTGTCCGCCACGGCAGCAGGAACGCCACGAGCCCGCCGATCAGCGCGATTACCCAAATCGCGAGGAACATCGTCTTGTCTGATCTGCCCCCGAGCGTCAGGGCATAGATCAGAGCGGGAACGCACACGATCACAGTCACCCACGCGCCCGCGGCGACGGAGTTGAGGCGAAACTCCACCTCGGCGGGATCGATCGGCTCAGCGACCCACAGCTCGCGTAGAGCGCGAGCCGAAAAGCTGTATCGAAGATCTGACGTTGATCGTGGCATGGGGCGCGCGGTCTCCCGCACTTAGGGCCGTTACCACCTCAATCGGCAAGAAGCCACGATTGCCTGATCCGCAGCAGACGTGGTACGCGGTATGGGCTTACTCTGCTTCGTCCCGTACCACCTCCGAGCGAGCCCCGCGATCCTGTCATACACCTGCAGCTCCCCCGAAAGGGTTGGGCGCGGGTGCCCCACCGCCGAATGGAACCGCCCACCGGGCGGCGACGATGTGGACGTCCTGATCAAAGGAGGTGCTTGGCGTCGTAGGGAGCCGGACGCTTCGGCCGTCGCCGTTATGCACTCGCTCGGGGTTCGGCTCCCGTGGTGGGGGCCGAACCCCAGGCGGTTGCTGGCTACCGGCACATCCGGGGGTCGACCCAGAAGTTGTAGATCTGGGAGGTGCCGCTGGTGGCGCTGAACTTGAACCGGACCAGCTGCCAGCCCGAGATGGGGCCGGACTTGATGTTCCACGTCTTCGACAGCGTCCAGGCGGTGCCTGTCGCGCCGAGGTTGCCGGCGCTCTGGTAGTTGACGCCGTCGTAGGAGACGGACAGCGTCAAGCCCTGATACCCCGCAACCGTGCGCACCATGGTGCGTGCCATCGGATAGTCCGAGGAGACGCAGACCGGTGGGCTGGTCGCGCTTGACCCGCTCGGAAGGCTGAGGACCGAACCGGTCCTACCATCTGCCCGGGTGGTCGAGACGACCGCGGCACCACGGGAAAGTGTCCAACCCGAACCGGTGAACCCGGTGCTGGTCTGACCCGGCACGAGGCTGTACCAGTGGGCGTCGTTCCAGGCGAGGAACGGCTGCGAGACTGGGAGAGCGCTGCAGGTGGCCGAAGCGGTTGCAGCCGAAGCACTGGCTGGTGCGATGGAGATCGCCGCCAGAGCGATTCCCAGGCTCAGGGAACGTCGTGTGAAAAGGCGAATTTGCATCGTACGCACCTATCCATGGTGTGTACTGGCGGCCGAGCTATCTCACTCCGTGTGAGACCTCTAGCTTTGCGTCCCCGGCTCGCGCCGGGTTTGCCCTTTTCAGTTTAGGGTTTACACCGATGTGATCGACCAGCCCGGTCCATGGGAGAGAGCGTTTTGAGCAATCTCAACGGATGTTCGACGCTGGGCTGTCGAATTCCCGTGGCGCGGACTCACGACGTGGCCTCGGAGGTCGATGATTAATGTGAGCATGTCGAACGCGCCGAGTCTCGAGGAGCAGCAGCTGCTCGCCGACAGCCTCCGCCGCGCCGGCTCGGAGTTGAGCGCCCGCGAGCGCTTGGGGGAGATGGTGATCGGCCTGGGGTTCGTGGCAGCCGTCGTAGCCTTGTGGGCGATCCGCCCGCCGTCTGCGTTTGCGTTCTGGCCGGCGTTCCTGTGTACGTTGGTGTTGGCACTCGCGACGACGGTGAAGTTCGACACGCCGTTCGGCTTCACGGTTCCGACCCAGCTCGCGTTCGTGCCGCTTGTGTTCGCCGTTCCTGCGGCGATCGTGCCGCTTGCAGTGGTGCTGGCGCTCGCTATCGCGAGACTGCGTGACGTCCTGATCGGCGAGATCCGGCCCGGTCGGCTGCTGTTCACTCCTGGGAACGCGTGGTTCGCGGTTGGGCCGGCGCTCGTGTTCGCGATCGTAGGAACCACGCCGGCCGATGCGGGCGCCGCTCTGCTTCTGGCGGCGCTCGCCGCTCAGTTTCTTGTCGACTTCACCGCCTCGTCAGTGCGCTACGCGATCGCGAGAGGCGCGAGCCTCTCATCGCAGCTGCAGGAAAGCGCGTGGGTGTATGCCATCGACGCCGGTCTCTCGTGCGTTGGGCTGCTCGCAGCCAGCGCAATGGCCACGACCCCGGCCGCGGTCCTCGGGCTCGTGCCGCTTCTGGCGATCCTTGCGATCTTCGCGCGGGAGCGCAGCGCCCGCCTCCAGGGACTGCTTGAACTGAACGACGCCTACCACGGCACGGCGCTGATGCTCGGTGACGTCGTCGAAGCCGATGACGGCTACACGGGCGAGCACTGCAAGGGCGTCGTGGCGCTCGCACTTGAGGTCGCCGATCGGCTCGAGCTGACGGCAACGCAGCGCCGAAACCTCGAGTTCGGCGCGCTCCTGCATGACATCGGGAAGATCGCCATCCCCAAGCAGATCATCAACAAGCCAGCCCCCCTGGACCCGGAGGAGTGGGCGATCATCAAGACGCACACCATCGAGGGCCAGAGGTTGCTTGATCGCGTCGGCGGCTTCATGCACGAGGTTGGGCTCGTCGTCCGCTCCCATCACGAACGCTGGGACGGAGGCGGCTACCCGGATGGGCTCGCCGGCGAGACGATTCCGCTCGAAGCGCGAATCATCGCGTGCTGTGACTCCTGGAACGCAATGCGCACCGACCGCGCCTATCGGACGGCGCTCACTCATGACGAGGCGCTCGCCGAGCTCCGGGCAAACAGGGGCGCTCAATTCGATCCCCGCATCGCCGAGACGCTCATCACGATCGTCGACGCCGCCCAGCAACCGCGTTCCGATCGCGCTCTGAGCGTGCTCGACGCTGCGACCGCCGAGCACGTCGGGCAGCTTCTGGTGCGGTCGGTTCAGCTCGACGTCGACAGGCTCTGAAACACAACCGGCTGCCGGACCATCCGCTCGTACAGCCGGACCGCGCGACTTGGTAGGCATCCCATTCCCGGCCTCAGGCAGGAGGCCGGCGTCGACCCGGAGAACAGCGCGTCACGGCGGTGTCTGGAGGCGGCGGGCGTCCGGCCGCTCTCCGAGGAGCCCAACTTCGAGGGAATGCTCTCCTACCGCGCGTGGCGCGACGGAATGCCGGCCGACACTGGGGCGTCGATGTGGCGATCACGATCCCGCCGCAACTCGCCGACGCGGTCGACGAGGACGACGAGGACGACTGCCCCGGACGGCTGTACTTGCTGGCCTGCTCTCACAGCTTGTCGAGGAGATCGCGACAAGCCGGGAGCTTGAGCTCGGCGAGCCGTATCTCCGGCGGTGCGCGCGTGGCGAGTCGCTGCTCGACGACTTCGTCGACGCAGCCCGCCCGAGCGGATCGAGCTGGACCGCCTCGGCCGCACGCTCGGGACGATCAAGCAAGCCGGTCACGAGCGGTCCCCACGCTCGCCGATCCCTGCTAAGTGGCCCTTCGTGTCTACGAGGGATCCCGCTCCCGCTCACCCAAATCACCCGAGAGCTCGGCGCGAGCGTAACGGATGATCGACCTGCACTACGCAGGCGTGAGCGCGAATTGGGACGGAAAGATGGCATCACGTGCACGAACGCTTTCGCCTATCGAGCGTCCGCCGACCTAACGAGCGCAATGGAAGCTCCTATGTCAAGGGCCTCCTTGCAGAAGGGTCGCGCGCGGCCTTCCGATCGGCCGTCAAGGATGCCGCTGCGCGGCTTCGCTGCGCTGGGCCCTGTCGGGCCATTCCTTGACTGCGCGGAAGCCGCACGCGGTTATGCAGCGAGGAGGGGATGATCGCCGGCGCGTTGTGCGAGGTCGCGGATCATGCGGCGGTAGATGACGTCGGAGAGGTGGCGCTTGAGGATCCGGCGGGCCTCCTTCTTGGTGTGGCCGTGGGAGCGCGCGTTTTCGTAGAGCGTCTGCGCTCGCGGCTCGCAACGCAGCTGGGTGACGGCCATCAGGTGCAGGGCCCGGTTGACGCGGCGGTTGCCGCCGGGGTTGTAGCGGTGTCGGACGGGTTCGCCGGGTCCCTCGGCGGTCGAGGCGGCGAGCGGCGCTGAGGCGTTGAAGCGCGCGAACCCGCCGATCGTGAACCGGCGCGGGTCGCCGACCTCGACCAGCAGCTCGGCGACCAGCACGGTCGAGAGGCCGCACAGTTCGCCGAGGGTCGAACCTGATGCTTTCACGAGCGCGGCGAGCTCGGCCGTGACCTGCTTGTCCTGGGCGTCGAGCTTGGCGATCCGTGCTCGGTAGTCGTCCAGCAGCTTGAGCCTGAGCGTGGTCGGCTGGTCATAGCGCCGGCGGCGGTCGCGAGCAGCGAGGGCGGCCAGCCGGGGGCGGACCGCCTTGGTGTCGGGCAGCTGCTCGCGCAGCTCGAGCGGCAGGCTGCTGAGCAGGTGCTCGGCTTCGTTGAGCAGGTGCTGGCGGCTGGTGAGGATCGAGCGGCGCTGGTTGTGCCACAACGAGAGCAGCTCATGCAGCTCGTCCGGGCCGCTGTCCTGCCCGGCGCGCTTGAACGCCCTTGGCAGCAGCGGATGCGCGAGCGTCTCGCGCGCGATCCGCTCTGAGTCGAGCGTGTCGGACTTCCCGCGCTGGCGCGCCCGGTCAGACCGCGGCGTGCGGTTCGCGCACACGTCGCGCACGTCATAGCCGCGGGCGACCAGGAAGACCGCGGTGTGGCGGCCCAGCTCGAGGCGCCCTCGACCCCCCAGCGTGCGATCTGACCGAACTGCCGCGCCCACGCCTCCAGCGCCCGATGCCCGTCTCCGGACACCCGGAAGTGGCCGCTGGCGAGGATCCCGCCACGGGGATCGGCGACAGTCGCCGTCAGAGTCCGCTTATGCGGGTCGACCCCGACGACGTTGCCCGCGTGATCGGGCGTGGTCAGAAGATGCGACGCTCCCGGACCCCTTCTCCTGCTGGACATCAGCTCAACCCTCCGCTGGTACGGTGATGGCGGACCCGGTCGACAACGTCCCGGTGGGGATCGGCGCTCCTCGCAAGATCGACGCTCCTATCAGGTCAGACCGGCTCCCGAAGACACGGACCGAGGTCGACACTTCTAATTCAGGACACCACCAAGGGGTCCAGACAATATGTGGGTCAGACCCCGGTCCGGTCTTCGACCCTAACGCGAACCGTCGCTCGCGCCGGGCAACCCCATTTCAACACCGGGACACTATGGAGGAGCTGGCCTGCGGTTGTCGAAGGGGTCGGCACTCCCCGCGCAGTCTGCGGGGTAAGTCTTCGCGCTGAGGATTGCGCCCTCGGCGCGGGGCCCACAAGCTAGGAGAGGAGTGCCGATGCCTGACGGTATCCGTTGGGTCGGTCTCGACGTGCACGCGCGCGAGTCGACGCTCGCGGTGTTCGACCAGGCGACGGGCGAGGTCGTGACGAGGCGGGTGGTGGGCCGTCCGCACGAGCTGTTGCCGGTGCTGCTGGACGTGCCTCGGCCGGCGCGGATGGTGTATGAGGCGGGCCCGACCGGCTATGGGCTTGCGCGCCGCGCTCGGGCTGTGGGAATCGAGCTGGGGGTGTGCGCGCCGAGCAAGACCGAGCGTCCGCCGGCGGATCGGGTCAAGACCGATAAGCGCGACGCGATCCGGCTGGCGCGGTTGTTGGCGGCCGGCGAGTTGACGCTGGTCACGGTCCCGTCCGTGGAGCGTGAGCAGCTGCGCGATCTGGTGCGCTGTCGCGAGGACATTCGCGTGGATCTGATGCGCGCGCGCAACCGGATCGGGAAGTTCCTGTTGCGCCGCGAGATCTACTGGGAGGGACGCGGTGAGACGTGGTCGCGCAAGCACCGATCGTGGCTGACCTCGGTGCGGTTCGCCGACCTGGCGTCGCCGGCGACGCTGGCTGACTATCTGCACGCTCACGATGTGCTGATCGCCCGCCGTGACCAGGTCGAGGCCGACCTTGCACAGCTCGCGACCTGCGTCCCGTGCGCGCACACGGTCGCACGGCTGCGGTGCCTGCGCGGGATCGACACGCTGACCGCCCTTGGGCTGTGCTCGGAGATCGGCGAATGGGAACGCTTCGATCATCCCGACAAGCTCTCCTGCTACCTCGGGATCGTCCCCTCAGAGCACACCACCGGCGCGCAGCGTCGGCTCGGGTCGATCACCAAGGCCGGCTCCACCCACGCCCGGCGGCTGCTGGTCGAGGCCGCCTACCACTACCGCCGCGGGCCCGTGGTCGGACAGGCGCTCGAGCGCCGCCAACGCGGGCAGGCACCCGAGATCATCCACATCTCCTGGAAAGCGCAACGCCGCCTGAACGCCCGCTGGCGCCAGCTCAAAGACGCCCGCCACAAACCAGGCGGGATCGTCGCGGTCGCGATCGCCCGCGAGCTCGCCGCCTACCGCTGGGAGATCGCCACCTGGACCCATCCTGACCCGGTTCCGCCGGCATCCCTGCCGACGGGCGACTCCCTCACGCACACAGCCCCGCTCCCACCGAAGCACACATCAACGACCCGCAGGAGACTCACCAACTCACGCTAAACCCCATCGACACCCCCCGTTGCGGCTGGCGAGGCGGCCCGAGCATCCCCGGCTCGCGCACAACAACTCCGCGATTCGTCGCCTGAGCAACCGCTCCCACCGGGGGCGGCCGCGCTCGACAATAGATGTTGCGCGCCGTTCAAGATCGGCATGCTCGCGCCGCTTTCGATGGCCACCGGAGGGTGGGGTACGAAAGAAGAAGTAAGTCGCGCGGAGCGGCCGTTTGACGCGTTGAGTCGGTCGACCGCGGAGTAGCTGCGCCGTCTGCGGGCGTCAAGCGCCGAGAAGCGGGCAGGCGAGAACATCAACGTTTGTTACGGCGCTTGACCCGCCGCCGCCGTGCACAGCTGGATGACGATGAGGTCGTGCTGACGCACGTCCACGAGGGACCGTCCTGCTACGGCGGGAGGAGCGGGCGACCGTGGAGCAGCCCGCCGGTCAGGCACACCGCGCGTTCCCATGCGCCGATGTCGTCGCGGCCGAACCGCAGCACCCACGCACGAACGGCGAGCATGATCGCTTCGACCGCGTCGCCGAGACCGCTTCCGGCCGCGATGACAGCGACGGGCTCGGGGTCCAGCGCGACGATCTGTCGGGTCGCGCACGCGCGCAGGCTCTCTGCGTGTTGCCGGGCGGCCCGCAGCCAGCCACGCACCGTGCCCTCCGGCCGTCCGAGCCCTCGCGCGATCCGGCGATGCCCGACGCCTGCGGCCGCCAGGCGCAGCGCCTCGCCGATCACCTCCGCCCCGTCGCGCCGGCGCGGGACCACCCACGAGGGCGAGAGCACATGCGTCGTCTCGCACCCATCGCAGCGCGCCCGCCGGGGCGCAAGCTGCCGAACCTCGTGCGCCAGCCGCACCTCGCGCGAGCGCGCGAACCCCCAGGGCGACAATCGCGCAGAGCACGCCGGGCACGAGAGCTCCCCGGCCGCCAGCGCGGCCTCCACGCGCTCCGGGATGATCGCGATCGAGAGCATCGAAGGTCAGTGGTTCGCTCACAGCCGCCGAACCCTCCCAGACACGGCCGCGGCCGGGAAGGGGCGACTCGCGTTGCACACCTACCACACCGACGCCGACGCCGGCCTGCCGAAGCAGCGGCCCCGTCGCCACCGTGAACGGCGCGAAGGTGCCATTTCATGCCCATCTTGAGCGGCGCCTAACAATAGACAGCGGACGTGCGACGAACAAAGGTCTTGGGGTAGCCAGCCCCCGAATATGAGCATGACCAAACGTCGCGAACCCGCGGACGCCCGGACCGCCCCGCAAGCCGCAACCACATCAACCACCACCAACGAGACAATGGCCATCAATCCCTACCCCTTGACACCCGCTCCTCCATATGAGCGACCCGGGAGTCGTGCGCCAATTGCGTCCTCTCGTGATCCGTATCGTCGCGATGCGATAGCGCGGCGTCGCGACGCCGGACGATGCTGACGTCGCCAATCCAATCGTGAGCTCGGCGCCCCGCGGAGAGACGAAAGCGATCACCGGCGGGATGCGCGGTTTCCGCGCATTCCGAGACTCTCAGCGCCAGTTCCAGGATGCTCGTGCGGCCACGGATGCAGGGCTGGCCGATCAGCCTGCCGACCGGTCACGCGCGTTACTCCTCCACGCCTGACGAGGTGACGCTCGCACGGCTGCTCCTTCCAGCGCTGAGCACCAGCCAGGTGAAGAAGTCCTCAACGGCGAAGGCGCCGGACCGTCAGAGCTCCGAGACTCCGATCAGCTCTCCGCTGACGTTCCCCCAACAACTCGGAGAGCCGGGATGGGCGGGAGCTCACGTTCGCCACCACGGGGCAGTGAGCCGACTTGAGCCTCGTCCGTGGCCACATCGCCAAGCGGGTCAACCCAGTAGGAGTCGTGTAGGAAGACCCTGACCTAGGCGGTGCTGTGCGAGAGATGGAGGCTTGTTGGCCCTCCGGCGTCGGCCCTGCGGGGGTAGGCGTCAAACCGCCCTGGAGCTGCGTTAGCTGAAGACTGTCGTGGTGAGCGTTCAGGGAAAAGGCCCGGCGTGATCGGGTCAGGTGGGGACCAGGAAGACGTTCCAGAAGCGCTCGGTCTGGGTGATCCCGGGGCGAGTGTGCGCTGTTGAGGCGTCGAAAAGCGTGAGATGGCATCGAAACCGGGGGTCCTTGGTAGCCCCTCGGGATGAGCCTGGCGGGTGCCCGCGTTGCTGGCCAGGTGGTGTCCGGCGTAGAGGCGGCGTGAGCCTGGTCTGCGGCTCTTGCACGGAACGTGAGAAGGCGAGCGTCGAAACCGTAACCGAGGTGGTCGCGAGAGGGAGCCTGCCAACGGCGGAAACCGAAGGCATTGAGTACCAGTCGCGGCGCTCGCTGGCGGACCGGCCCGTAGTAGCTGGGAAGTCGCTGCTTGCTGGGGTGGCGGTGGAGCCAAGGGGCCGGCTCACCAGGAATGTCCATGTCGTTCAACCGGGGCCGCGAGCCTCGGGAGGAAGCGAAGATGAACAAGCCGAAGCCCAAGGACAAGCCGTTCGTCATTCCCAAGTCGATGGTTTGGGAGGCGTACCGGCGGGTTGCGGCCAACAAGGGTGCCCCCGGGGTGGACGGGCAGGCGCTGGAGGAGTTCGAGGCCGATCTGGAGGGCAACCTCTACAAGATCTGGAATCGGATGAGCTCAGGCTCCTACTTCCCACCCCCGGTCAGGGCAGTCGAGATCCCCAAGCAGCCCTCCTCGCCGCACGCCGCACCGCTCCACGTCTTGCGCGCTAGCACTGAGGCGCCGAAGCAGGACGGTGCGTGGGATCCCGGGCCGGTCCCCAAAAAGATTGTCCAAATCGGCAATTGCAGAGGGCGAGTTGGGCACTGCCGGTCCACGCCTCGCGCATCCCGACTTCCTCCCCAGGACCGCTTCAGAAGCGATTGCCGTTGGAGAGTCTTCACGAACTCTGGCGAGGCTTGACAAGCGATTGGCATGGACTGAAAAACGCGCTATTGACACAGCATTCGGGTGTGGCCCCATTTCTCCCCACCGGCCGTAAGAACTTCGGAGATGACCTTGACATGTGACGCGAGTTATGTCTACGTTTGAGAGCGACGCACCGGCGCCCCCCTAACGGCGGAGATCGAGGGTGTCAAGCTCTGACTTGGCACGCCCGCTGTTGACACGCTGAGGTTAGCTGAGGCACTAGTAGCGCCAAGAAGAGTGGAATTGATGGAAGGCCGTGCGTGCGCGGGTCGAGTTCGACGCGGTCGGTCGAGCGAACCGAGGAGAGTCAGTAATGCATGATCCACAGACCGAGTCCACGGAGTGGGAGAACGGGGACGCGGAGCGGCTGAAGCTCTACGTCTACGGGATCACTAAGCCACGGCGTGAAGATCTAACCGTGAGCGAGGGCGAACGCACCGAGATCACGGTGCGTGGCAGCGGCGCTAAGCGCTGGGAGCACCTTGCTCATCGGGTGCCGATCCAGACGGTTGATGACCTCAAGCGTGTCATCGGCATTCCCGACCAGGTCGCGAGGGATCACTGCCGCTGCCCGGAAGGTCTAGTTGAGGCGTTCCCGCCCGGCTTCGACAAGATTTCGGACCTTTCCAGTAACCAGCGTGATCAGCTCCGAGCTGCAACGGATGCTTACGTACACGGCAACTCTGCGCTCGTTGCCCACTACGCGCCGACGATCAACAGGGCGCTCTCTATGGTCGACAAGTCAAGAGTCGTGGTAGTGCTGTTCCAGGACATCATCGTCGAGCGCAACGCGGTGCTTACTGTCTCGCCCTCGCTCGACGTGCTGTTTGCCAACAAAGTGATGATCAAACTCGGTGGCAGGATCCGTTTCACGAGCCGTCTAAAGATCGATTGCTCGAGCATCGAGGGAGAAGAGCGGTTTGTGAGTGTCACCCCAATCCTTGCCGCGCAGGCTGGTGTCGCCACCGCCGCGGCAGCTGGCGGAGGTCAGTAATGAACATCGACGGAAGCGGACAGCCCGGCGTCACTCCAGACCCTCCCGCGCAGCAACCGCAGATCGCCCCCGGTGATCCGGGGAGGCCTGCGCATTGCAGCACATGGGGCGACGACCCCGCGTCCGCGGGACTTGACGGTGGAACTGGCTATACCGGAAGCGATGGGCTTGATGCGACGCAGGGGCAGAATGGCAGCCCGGTGCAAATCGTTGTCCGTGACCTCTTCGGAGGCCTCAACGTCAATTGCTCAGGCGGCCGAGGCGGCAATGGCGGCCAGGGAGGCAAAGCCGGCCAGGGCGGCAACGGTGGCGCCGGCGGGAGCGGTCAGGGATGCGAGGACGACAAGCCTGGCGGTCGCGGTGGGAACGGTGGGCTCGGGGGCAAAGGGGCCCTCGGTGCAAACGGTGGCGACGGCGGCGACATCACGATTCTCTACACGAACTTCGTCGGGGACACACCATCGGTCCTCTCGGCAGGCGGCCAGCCCGGGGGCGCAGGATTGCCCGGCCCCGGCGGCGACCCTGGCTTAGGTGGCGCAAACCCAGGCGGCGGGAGCGCGCCCAACGGCTCCCCTGGCCCAAACGGGGCGCCCGGGGCTCGCGGCGGGCTCGCGAAGGGCAGGGATGGGAACATCACAATCGCGCCGAGGCCATGAGCCCCTGAACTGGGCCGATGGTGGCAACCGCCGATCCCGCTTCGCCCGCCGCAAGCCACGCGCTCGCCGGACTGCTTGAACGTCTTGCAGGTTTTTACGGACTCGATCGCGGAGGCGAAGCCGCGATCGACGCTGTCGCGGCGGTCACCCGCGAGTCTCTCCCGGGTGTCCTATCGGCCGCGGACCGTACCTTCTCGGCGATCAACGGGAACGGTCTCCCGGTTCAACTGTCGGTCTCTCTCGGTGCGGCGGCACCCGCCTTGCGAGTCCTCGGCGAGGTGGGGATGCCAGGCATGTCCATGCCTGAACGCCTCTGCCTGACAAGTTTTCGCTTGCGCGAGATCATTCGGCTACTGGACATGCAAGAAGCGGCGCCCGCGATAAACCGGGTCTTCGCGGCTCTGCTCCCGCCGGACCCAGAGCAAACGCTGCGTTGGACTGGAGGAATCTGGATCGGTGTCGCGGCGTCCGCGGGCCACGCGGTCCGACTGCGCCTGTACCTCAATCAACGCTGGGGTCCGGTGGACGAACGCTGCGGCAGGGTAATGAGGCTCCTCGATGAGCTCGGCTGGGCGGCCGCACAGGACCTACGTCGCGTTGCCCCGCAGATGTCAGCCGCCGCGATCCCTTACGGTGTTGCCTTTGACTTAGCAAGAAATGACGTCGGCCGTCTGAAGGTGTACTTTGCGTGCGAGCAACCGACGACGGAGTACTGGCGAGGGCTGCTGCAGAGCCTTGGGTTATCCGGTCGCAGCGCCGCGATCGCAGGGCTTGTCGGTCTCTGTGGCCGCAGGCTCGGCGAGCTTCCGCCAGGCGCACTGTTGCCGTCGCTCGAGCTAGCACCTGACTCCGCCGAACCTCCAGGGCTGAAGGTTGATGTGTCGTGTAACCATCTCGGAGTTCCCGACACGGAACTCGACCGGCGTATTACCGAATACGCCAGCACGTCCGGCATTGATATCTCGGAGTATCGGGGGGTGCTCGGCCTCGCCGCGCCGAGCGGACTCAACCGGCGGCGGGTCGCGCGCATCCAATACTGCGGCATTGGCCTGCACCCATACCACGATGAAAGGCTCAACGTGTATGTGTGCCCGGAGCTCCAATAGTGCGATGGCACCCGGTTGCGAATGCTCCAAGTGACCTGACCGCAGTCGCGGTAGTGAACAGCCGGTGCTGGTCTGCCGCGAGCGGTCCAGCGTCCGTCCGGCCCCACGGGGCAAAAATCCGAGGATCGGTCACCCGTAACACTGGCGCGGAGGGCCAGCTTCCGTCATCGAGTTGCAAGCCGAGGAGTGAGCGTGCCGCTTGAACTGTCCGGGCATCCTCCGGGATCAACAACGACAGCAGCTCGCACGCGAGAGCGCGCTCGAGAGCGGTCGGCGCCACGACGCCAACCACGCCTTTTACGATCTGACCTGAATCAAATGTCGTCACGGTGTCCTGAAGAAAGCGTACGTTGACGAGGGTCGCGTACAGCGGCGTGGTCCACCAAAAGGATTGCCATAAACCGTCGGCTCCCTGGGCGGCCAGTACGTATGCGCGCCCGCGCCGCACGGGCGACGCATCATCGGGCAACCTCGTACGGAGCGCCTGCAGAACTACCGGTGTGACGTCTGCGTGGCTCGCGCCCCAGGAATTCGCCGAATCGCGACGCACAAACGTCGCAAATCCCCCGTCCGGTCCCTGTAACTCGAGCATGCGTGCGAAACATTGTTCTGGTGCCGCCCGTCGAGCACGGTCGAGCACAAGGACCGCATGCGCCGTCGAGTCACTGTCCGATGGCACGCTTGCGTTATAGCCCCAGCTGCCATCCGACCGCATCGAGCGAGCTAGCCACGTCGCCGCGGAGTTCACGGCTGCGTCGATTCGACCATTCTGATTCAGCGCTGCGCTTGCGACGGTCAGGCTCAGGCTCACGTACGCGGTGACCCAGCAATCGGACTCTCCGGGCTCCAAGTCGAAATCGCGCCAGGTGCCGTGCGGCGATTGCGCAGCCAATAGAAACTCGACTCCGCGCTCAACTGCGACAACCGCCTCGGATACGACGTCCGTGGCCACCACCGCCCGCCAATCCTCCGCAGCCACGGAGCCGTCATCACTCACAGTCCCCAGCGTCCCACACTGTGGCGGCCCAGTCAACGTCGGCAGCTCAGCGCGCCCATCCTTCGTCGGATCGACGGAACGCGGCGGCCATTCGTACGAGATCCCACTGAGGACGAGCAGTAGGAACGCATCAATCGTGTCTAGTGATAGCGAGCGAGCCTCATACGGCCGAGCCGTTGTGCGAACGCTGCGGTGATCTTTGGGGGCGGTCGGGGTTCGGTATGAGCCTCGCTCGCGGGGGCGTCCCTGCGGGCCGCGGCGTGTGGCCGCGGGGTACCTTCCGATCTAGAGCGCGGGCGAGCGGCGCCCGCTTGGAAGCCCCTGCGGGGCTTTGCACCTTGCGGTTGCTGGAGGTACCGCCGTGGCCACGATCTCAAGCCTACTCGCCGATCATGTGACACTCGGGGTCCGGTCGGTCGATCGCCTGTTCTTGCAGGGGTATGTGCCGAGGTTGATGACTGAGGGGCAGGTGATCCGGTTTCTGCTGGATCGCGCCTTCCCGATCCCGTCGCCGGCGGTGCTGGGCAAGATCGGCCGTGACTACGTCAAGCAGATCAACGACTACATCGCCGCCAATGAGATTCCGACGGTCCGCTTCGTCAAGGGGGATGTGAAGGAGGAAATCGCGCGCGAGCACTTCCGCAAGGCTGAGCGGGAGGGCCGCTACGGCGTCGTGATGGTCGGGATCGCGCAGGAGAAGACCTCGGCGTGGCGCGGGTGGCGCGACGGCGGGCCGGACGGGCACCCGCATTTCGTCTATCGCCGCCAATCGATCTTCCCCAACAACTACTACTTCTACATCCGCGACCCGGACTGGGGACCGTCGTTCGTCAAGACCGTCGCGTACGCACCATGGCCGGTCTGGATCTACCTGAACGGGAACGAGTGGGCCAAGCAGACGTCCTGTGTCAACCCCCGAGTGCGATAGCGGATGTCGGCTTGGCGTCAAGGCGCTTCGCGCTCGGCCCTGCGGGCCGCCATGCTGGTGGCGGCGTCGCCGGCCATCCGCTGCGTGGCGGCGAGGTCGGGCCGGGGGCCCGACGAGCTGGGGGTCGTGACTGCGATGTGCTGCTGCAGAGCGCGGTGGCGTTCGGGGTTGTACGGGACTCGGTCCTGCCAGCAGCGTCACACGACTCGGCACCAGGCACGGCCGACGGTCCGCAGCGCGCGGGGATGGTCGTGGCCGCGGGCGCGCGCTTGGGCGTAGCGGTCTTGCGCCCAGGGGTGCCAGTGCCGCGTAGCGTCGGCCAGCGTGCAGAACGCTGCGCGCAGGCGCTTGTTGCGGCCCCAGCGGAAGGACGCTGTCTTGCGCTTGCCGGACTCGATCGCGACCGTGGCCTGGCCGGCATCGCCGGCGAGCGCGTCGCCGGTTGGGTAGCGCTCGCGGCAGTCGCCGATCTCGGCCAGCAGCTCGGCGGCCGTGACGACGCTGTTGGGGTCTTTGAACAGCGAGAGGAAGATCTCGCCGTCGGGGTGGGTGCGCATGGCGGTCGCGATCTGGCGCTCGAGCGCCTTGATCTCGCAGACGAGCGTCCGCAGCGTCGCGACCAGGCCGAGCACGAGTTGGCGGCGCGCTGTGAGCTCTGCCTTGCCGACGCGTCCCTCAGGCGCGCGGCGAAGCTTCGCGAGCAGCTGCGCAGGCTTCTGGCGACCGGGGTAGCGCTGGCGTGCGAGAAACGCGGCCAGGCGCTGTTCACCCAGGCCACGCGCGTCGACCGGGCTCGGGTAGCGCTCGAGGAACGCGAGCGAGATCTGACTGTCGAGCCTCGTGAACATGCCGACCGGGCCGGGCCAGAACCGCTCAAGCTCGGAGCGCAGTTGGTTGCTCAGCGCTACCTTCGCGTGCACCAAATCCTCGCGCGCGCGAGTCAGCGCCCGCAGCGCCTTGGTCTCATCCGAGTCGGGCTCAAGCACTTGGAACCGGTGGCTGTCAGTGCGCGCGAGCTCGCAGATCACGAACGCGTCAAACCGGTCGGACTTGCCGCCCGCGACGCGGAACCGAGGGCGGGCGGCGGCCACCTGGTTGGGATGCAGCGCCAACACCCGCAGCCCCGCATCCAACAGACGCTCGACCAGCAGCCCGTCAGGCCGCTCGATCGCGACCAGCTGCACCTTCAACCGCACGAGCGTGCAGCACAACGCCCGCAGCCCCTGCTCGTCGTGCGCGAACGTGGCAGCCAGAAGCTCCTCACCCGCCTCGTCGCACACGAGCACATCATGCTTCTCCGCCGCCCAATCAACCCCGGCGCAATTCCCCAAGGCTGCCCGTGTCCCGCAGCCGAGCGCGCCAGCGGTGCGCGCGGACGTCGGCGAGGTCGAGCACCCGGCACGCCTGCGTGTGCGCCCAGCCGTCGGCGACGGCACGATCGATCAGCCCCAGCAGCTCGAGCTTGGTCTCGGCGCTCACGCGCGCGGGAACCGGGCCGAAAAGCCCGAGCGCTGCTTTCCCCGGTGCAACGTGAGCTCGATCGCCATCTCTTTCAACGCTTCGGAGAGCCGGTCGTTCTCCCCCCGCAGCAACTCCAGCTCGACCGCCTCCGCCGACACCGGACGGCCAGGCTTCGCCGAAGTGAACGCGGCGATCGCGGCATCCTTCGCCAACGCTCGCAGGCGCACGATCACCGACACGTCGACGCCATACTTGCGGGCGGCGTCGGCCTGCGAGATCTCCTGCGAGGTGACCTCGAGGAACACCTCCCACTTCTCCTCCGGCGTCAACTGCCTGCGCGGCTTGCGCTTCCCGTTGTCCATCATCACGACCTCCTGATCCGAGGTCCCGACAGGCTCCCAGGCTAGGCGAATTATCGACCGAGATCTCTATCGCGAAGTCAGACGCACCGGGGACCCGTTCAAGCCGCTGATCGACCAGTGGCTGGCCAAGGAGCCGAGGCTGTTGTCGACCAGGGTGCATCAGGACCTCGTCCGCGACTACGGGTTCACCGGCGGCTATGACACGGTCCGCCGGTATGTCGAGCGGTCGCGTCCGAAGCCGGCGCCGCGGACGGAGACGAGGTTTGAGACCGCGCCTGGGTTCCAAGCGCAGATTGACTGGTCGCACGAGCAGCCGATCCGGACCAGCTCTGGGCTGGAGTTGCCGCTCTACGCGTTTCACATGGTGCTCGGTCACTCGCGCGAGTCGTTCTGCGCGTTGACCGGCTCGCAGGACTTGGTCACGTTCTGGGCGTGCCACCGTCAGGCGTTCAAGCATTTCGGTGGCGTTCCGCGCGAGTTGCTGTATGACCGCACCAAGACCGTCGTGCGCCAGCACGTCGGGCGCGAGATAACGCTGGAGCGCAGGGTCTTTCACGAGGAGGCGCTGGCCTCGGCGCATCACTACGGGTTCTCGATGCGGCTCTGCCAGCCCTATCGGGCGAAGACCAAGGGCAAGGTCGAGCATGATGTCCCCTACGTCCGAGAGCGGCTGCTGCACGGGCATAGCTTCACCAGCTATGAGCAGGCGAACATCGCTTGGCGCTCGTGGAACGAGGACGCCGTCTCGTGACCGGTCTGGTCCGAGACGAGTAGCGACGGCCACGGCGGCTGGTGCGATCGAGACGTCGCCAACACGATCGCGCGACGCGAGGCGGCTGAAGGATGAAAGGGATCGCGCGAAGTGCCAAGCCGCGCCCACTGGCTTTCCAGCCATCGCGTGAGCGGGGACTCCTCCAATGGCGGCCCCAAGAATTGTCGCACCGTCGAAGGAGGTGCCGTCGTGGGCGAGCGTCCGGCCCGCGGATGGTGCCCCGCGTCATCGTTGCAGCGGGCGAGTCAGCGTATCTCGGCGGGCGGCCCTGGTGAACGCCGGCCATACTGGGACTTCCTGATGGGTCGCCCGGCCCGCTACGCAGTCCGATGTCACGCTGTGACGAGGATCTCGCCGGGTTTTTCGGCGATACACGTCGTTTGCTCGTCGACGCCGAATTGCTGTGCAACTTTCGGTGTCGGCGGCGCTCGCCTCCCAGAGCGAGCGCGCTGCGCCGTCTCTGCGTTTCTGGCTCTCCCTTGTCAGAACGGGGTGTGGCGCGCTCTTGCGCTTGCTGGGAGGGCCGCGCGATTCGCGGACCCTCCCTGATCCCCCCGGACCCTACGGCACAGCGCCGAAGGAATGTGCGGCCTGCCTGAGCAGCCCGGTCGTCGGCTGGGCTCCCGGTGTCGGCTGCGTGGGCGACCGCGGCCGGTGGCTGGCCCGTTCCGCGGTGCTGGATCAGCGGCGCCGCACGGTTGGCTGCGAATGGTCGGCCCGGTGGCGTTGGTCGGGTGGCCGTGGGCCGGGCGAGCTACGCTGGGCCTGGGGGTGCTTGATGGCGCGCGTGAGGCATCAGATGCCCCAGAGGGCTGCGCGTATGAACCCGGGCCGGGTCCGACCCTGGGCATCCATTCGAGCCACTTTGGGAGATACCAGTTCCGGTCCCCGAGAAGCTTCATGGCAGCTGGGAGCAGGACGCCGCGAATGATGGTCGCGTCGATCAGCACCGCGACCGCGAGCCCGACGCCCAGCTCCTTGAAGATCAGCACCGACAGCGTCGCGAAGATCGCGAACACCGAGATCATCACGACGGCGGCGCTGGTCACGACGCCGGCGGTTGATTTGATTCCGTGCGAAACCGCGTCGTCGCTGCTCATGCCGCGGTCGTAGGCCTCGCGGATGCGGGTGAGGATGAACACGTGGTAATCCATAGAGAGGCCGAACAGCACCACGAACATGAACAGCGGCATCCAGGAGACGATCGCGCCGTTTGAGGTGAAGCCGAGCACGGACTCCAGGTGGCCCTGCTGGAAGATCCAGACCATCACCCCGTAGGCGGCGCCGACCGAGAGTAGGTTGAGAAGGATCGCTGTCAGTGGAATCACGAGCGAGCGGAACGTGAACAGCAGCAGGAGGAATGCGGCGGACAGGACGAAGATGAACACCACCGGGGCGTGGGACTTCATCGTGTCGTTGAAATCGGTCGAGCTTGCGGTGTAGCCGGTGACGTTGACGCTCACGTCCGGGAGGGCTCCGACGGTGGCTGGGATCAGCTTCTCTCGGAGCCGTGCGAGCGCCGCCGTTGATGCGGAGTCGGTGCCGCTGCCGACCACGGGGATATCGACCTCTTCGACCGTGTGAGCCGGGCTCACGGTGGTGGTGATGGGACGCTTGAAGTACGGGCTGGCGCCGGCCCGAGCGGTGAGGTCGTTGGTCGCGGCGACGACCGGCAACGACCTGACGTCCGTGGCTTGGACGACGACCTGGGCTGGAATCGGTCCTCCAGGGAACGCTGCTTGGAGGCGTTTGTAGGTTTTGATCACGCCGATGTTCTGCGGAAGGGTCTCGAAGCCCGGCGTCGCGGTGTGAAGGCCGAACGCCGGGATCGCCAAGAACACGAGCAAGCCGCCGGCGGCGATGACGGAGATGACAGGATGGCGCAGCGCGGGGTTCAGGATCCGCGCCCATGGTCCACTCTCGCCGGCGTTCCACTTCTTCCTGGCGAGGAAGGGGATGCGGCCCTTCTCCACGCGGTCTCCGAGGGAGGCGAGGATGGCCGGAAGGACGGTGAGCGAGCCGATCACGGCGACGGCGACCACGAGGATCGTGCCGGTGGCGAACGCCGAGAAGGTCGGCGCTCCCGCGAGGTACATGCCGGCCATTGCGATCATCACCGTGAATCCGGAGACCATCACCGCGCGGCCGGAAGTCGCCGCGGCGGCCGCCAGCGACGCCTGTTCACTTCGCCCCGATTCCCGCTCCTCGCGTTCTCGGCGCAGGTAGAACATCGAGTAGTCAACGCCGACCGCGAGGCCGATCAGCAGGATCACCTCGTTGATTGTCTCGTCGACCGCGCTGATGTGGCTCAGGACGCCGACCAGGCCGATCGTTCCGAGCACCGCGGTCAGGCCGAGAAGCAGTGGCACGGACGCGGCGACGAGTGACCCGAACGCGAGCAGAAGAATGAACAGCGTGATCGGCAGCGAGCTGACGAGCGCCGTCTGGAAGTCCTTGCCGATCGAGTCGTTGACCTGCCGATCGGAGCTCGCTGAGCCGAACTCGCCGACGGTCAGCTGCGGATGGGCGGCCTGTGTCGCGGCGATCGCCGCCAGGGTTTCGCTTGCGCGCTCTCTGGCCGTGCTCTGATTGCCGGCGATCTTGAAGCTGACCAGGGCGGAGTGGCCGTCCGCGGAGATCTGCGAGCGGTCCTCAGGCGTGTACGGGCTCTTGATCGCGTACACGTGCGGCAACTGGGAGAGGCGGAACTGGGCGTCGCCGACGGCGGCGCGGAACCTCAGGCTGTTCACGTTCTCGCTCGCGCTCTGCACCAGCACCAGTTCCTCGGCGCTCTTCGGAAACGCGCCGTCGAGCGCGCGCGCGGCGCGCCCGGACTCGCCCACACCGCTATGAGCGTTGTCGAGCGTCTTCGTCCCGACGCTGCCGCCGATCATGAACGCGAGGATGACGAACGCCAGCCACCCCCAGATCGCGGTCTTGCGATGCTGCGCGCTCCAGCGCCCCATCCGCCCGGCGACATTGAGCGTTTGTCCGTTCGGAGGACTCTCATCTCTGGCGGTCCTGCGGTCTCGGGTCATTTCACGTACCCCAACGACGTCAGGTATTGCCGAGCGACCGCGGCCGGGCTCTGCTTGCCGATATCGACCCGGGAGTTCAGCTCCTGGATGACGGGGAGCGTCAGGTTGCCCTGAACCTTCTGGATCGTCGCCCCGAGATCCGGACCAGCGGTGTCGACGACCTTCTTCGAGGCAATGAACATAACGTTGCCGGGCGGGATCAGGCCCTTGTCATCTCTCAGGATCGTGTACTTGGTCAAGCTCGTCAGCTGCGCGTCACTCGTGAACAGGACCGACAGGCCCGCCTGACCGTTGTCCAGCACGACGTAGCGCCGCCCGATCGGCACCGGCTTGAACTGCTTGAAGCTGAGGCCATAGCTCCGCTCCAGCCCTACGAGGCAGTCCATCCGGACCTGACACTCAACCGAACCGGCGAGAACAAGACCCTTCGACTTGCCCGTCAGATCGGAGACGTCCCTCAGGCCCAGCCTCCGCGCGGTCGTCGTCAGAGCGCCGACCGCGTTCGAGTCCGCGAACGGCGTCGGCGGAAAAGCAACAATTCCCTCCCGAGCGAAGTACGCTGCCGCCATCTTGTAAGCCCGGGTGGCATTCGAGGGGATCTGGCTCGACGGCACGCCGAAGAACGAGCCGAGCGCGGTCGACGTGTACTCCGGATAGCCGCTGATCCGGCCATCCTCGATCGCCTTCAGCGCCACCTTCTCTGACCCCAGATCGAGCCGCGTCTTCACGTTGTACCCAGCCGCCCTCAACGCCTGCGCATAGACCTCGCCGAGCACGAACTCCTCGCCAAAGTTCTTGGAGCCAACCGTGATCGTCGTCTTCGCGTTCGCGGGATCCGAACGAATCAGGTTGTTTCGAGCACCCGTGCTCGTCGATGACCCGCCACCGCCTCCGCAGGCAGCGACCCCGCAGACCAGCGCCGCTACCGCGGCCGCGAACCCCAGACGCCGCCAACAAATCCTGCCGGTTCTTCCGGCCTCACAGCAATTCGAGAAAGCCAAACCAGACCGCGGGACCATCAACTCGCACCATCTGCTCTCCGGAGCGACCGAGAGTGAGCCAGCACTGAGCACACAGCGCCCGCTCATCGCTCTCCTCCTTCGGTTGGCGGATGTTCCCACCGCGCCCGTCCAGCGCCATCCGTAGTAACGAGCAGCCTTGACAAGGGATTGTTCGTACGCTCCACCTATGACGCGGCGATCGGCCCCGACGTCTCCACGTGGCACCCAGCTGGACGAGCGCCTTTGAGCCGAACAGCAACCGTCACTGCACGGCCTCGCCGCCCAAGACTCGAAGGGATGAACTCCAGAGGCTCCCACCGAACGCGGCCATCGCCATTCTTTAAGGGCTCTCCTCTCCGTTTGGGGGTGAGACGAGCGTTGCGGTTCCGTGGAACCTCCTGCTGAGGGGCGGGTTCGTGGCGGTGTAGGTCCTTCTCGCTGGTTGCGCACGAACGTGGCGACCCGCCGCCGCCCTTCTGCGGCAGGCTGCTGGATGTTCGAAGTTCAGCGGTCTACGAAGGAGGGCGACGTGCGAGTCACGACGGCATTCAACCGGATGCTCGGGCTTCCGGGCGCGTGGGTCAGGGATGTGGCGTTCGGGGCGGAGGCGGTGATCGTGACGGTCGTGCTGCGAGCCGAGAAGCCTGTCTGCTCGGGCTGCGGGGCGCGTGGCCTTCCGATCAAGGAGCATCGCGAGAAGCGCTGGCGGTCGCTGGATCTTGGCGCCCCGCGGTGCGTGATCGAGTGCCGGCTCAGACGGCTGTACTGCCCGGGTTGCGGCGACGTGTACGAGGGGGTGCCGTGGGCGCGAGCGGGCTCTCGACACACGCGCGATTTCGAGGATCTCACGGCGTGGCTGGCGCAGCAGATGAGCCAGACGCAGGTCACCCGGCTGATGCGGATCGGCTGGCAGACCGTCGGGAACATCCTTGCGCGTGTCGTCGCCGAGAAGCTGCCCGCCGGCCGTCTGGACGGGCTCGAGCTGATCGGCGTGGACGAAGTCAGCTACGGCGCCGAGCACAAGTTCCTGACCTGCGTCGCCAACCACGACAGCGGCGGGATCGTGTGGGCCACCGAAGGCCGCAACGCCAACAGCTTGCAGGCGTTCTTCGACCAGTTGACCGACGAGCAGAAGGCCTCGATCCGGGCGGTCTCGATCGACATGTCCGCCGGCTATGAGAAAGCGATCCGCGCCGAGAACGGGATTCCGCACGCGCAGGTCGTGTTCGACCCGTTCCACGTCTGCCAGCTCGGCTCCAAGGCGACCGACCGGGTCCGCCGCGCCGAGTACAACCAGCACGGCCGCTCCGGCACCGACACCGGCAAATGGATCAAGGGCGTGCGCTACAGCCTGCTCAAGGACCCCACCAAGCAGACCACCAGCCAGCTGCTCAAGCTCGCCGAGGTGCAGCAGACCAACAAGCGGATGTTCCGCGCCGCGCTGCTCTACGGCGAGCTGCGCTACGTCTACAAGGTCCCCAAGCACCAAGCGCCCGAGCGCCTCGACGCGTGGCTCGCCTGGGCATCCCGATCGAGGCTGAAACCGTTCATCAAGCTCGCGCGCACGATCCGCAAGCACAAGCAGGGCGTGCTGGCAGCGGTGGAGATCGGGATCAGCAACGGACGCCTCGAAGCCCTCAATAGCAAGGTGAGGTTGATCTCACACCGCGCATACGGATTCCACTCCGCCGACGGGCTCATCGCGATGATCTACCTCTGCTGCGCCGGCATCCAAATCGCGCTCCCTCACCAATGAGTCACCCCCAGATCGACAGGAGAGCCTCTTTAAGACACCGCGACTCCGGACCCCCGCACCGACACACCATTCTCCTCCGCTCGTGCCGCTCGGCCGAGCACACTGTCGGCACTCCGATACCCTGGCCGGCGGTCCGTCATCAGACGACGCCAGGTCGTCCGCTCCCGTCCGTCCTCGTTGTCGCGAACATGCGGTCCGTGATGACGCTCGGCACACGGAGGCCCGAGCGCGAGGCGTGGGGGTGCGCGCCGCCAGGCTGTCGCGCCGTGCGGACATCTCGAAGGCTGCAAGCCCGATGTGGGGCGCCGACGGTCGCTGGCCTTGCCCGGCTCGAGGTCAAAACACTTGCGCTACGTTCACAGTGGCCGCATCTCGATCGGACTGCTCGGTTCCACCCGAAGCGGTAGCCCCGGCACCGCGACCGCTTCGGGCGTGATCCGGCAACGGAGGCAAGCCCGCTCCGTGCTGCTCCAATGCAGGCGGAGGAGCCATCAGCGCGACCCGGGGCTACGAGCCGAGACGGGGCATAGACGCTGGCTGATGCCAGGTCGCCGAAGCTCAAGCCGGCTGAGGGCGCCGGCGAGAGCGACAGCACTCGTTCGGCGGAGGGCGTCATCGAGTTGGTGGCCAACCGATCGCGTCGGTAGCGACGCTCTTCACACAGCACGACGCGGCCTGGCAGCGTGCCGTTCCGCCACGCGCTGCTTGGCCAAGCGGGTCGATGCCGATGTGGAGGGCGCGGGGGGTAGGCTCGCGCAGGGCAAACACGAGGAGACGGAGGACGGATATGCACGTCGAAGCTTCGACCCCGAGGCTGTGGCAGCGCGGCGCGGCGCAGCTCGCTCGTTCCATCGCACGGGGCGAGGTGTCGAGCCGCGCCGTGATCGACGCCCATCTCGAGCGGATCGAGCGGGTGAATCCGGAGGTGAACGCGCTGCGCGTGATTCTGGCTGAGGAGGCGCGGGCAGCGGCTGATGCCGCCGATCTGATGCTCGGCGCCGGTGAGGCGATCGGGCCGCTTCACGGGGTTCCGTTTAGCGTCAAGGAGAACATCGACGTGGCGGGCACGGCGACGACGTGGGGCTTGGCGGCGATGGCGCAGTCGATTTCGCCGACGGACGCGCCGGTCGTCGCAAACCTCCGCGCGGTTGGAGCGATCCCGATCGCGCGCGGGAACATGCCCGATCTGGCGATCCGCTGGCACACCGACAACGCGCTCGCGGGCGCGACGCTCAACCCGTGGGACCGGGCTCGCACCCCGGGCGGCTCGAGCGGCGGCGACGCGGTTGCGCTGGCCACCGGGATGGTGCCGCTCGGCGTCGGCAATGATCTCGGCGGCTCATTGCGCTGGCCGTCGCAGTGCGTCGGCACGGCCGCGCTACGTCCGAGCCACGGCCGGATCCCGGACGCTCGCTCGCTTCCGCCGAGCGAGAACCCGCTGTCGATCCAGCTGTTCAACTGCCAGGGTCCGATGGCGCGTCGGGTGGAGGACCTGCGGGTCGCGTTCGCGGCGATGATCGCGCCGAACCCGCGGGATCCGTGGCATGTGCCGGCCCCGGCGCATGCAACGCCGCCGGGCGGCCCGGTGCGGGTCAGCGTCGCGCTGCCCGCTCGGACCGATCCGGAGATCGCCGACGGTGTGCGACGAGCTGCGGACGCGCTTGCGGACGTCGGTTACGCGTTGCGCGAGGAGCTGCCGCCCGACGTCGACCAGGCCGCGGCCCTGTGGGCAGAGTTGCTCAACGACGACGTCCGCCGCTCCTGGCCGGCCGCAGAGCCAATCGTCTCGTCTGGAGCGCGGCGGCACACGACGAACGCTCTGAACGCGACGAAGTCGCTCGACGTGGAGGGCTATGCGCTGCGGTGGCAAACCCGCGAGGCGCTGGCGAGACGGTGGTCGCTGCATCAGGCTCAGTGGCCGCTCATCCTCGCGCCGATCAGCCTGCGCCGACCATTCATGCCCGACGCCGACGCAGCGGGTCCGGACGAGCTCCGCGACATCGTCGACGGGATGCGGATGGTCGTCCCGGTCAATCTGCTCGGGCTGCCGTCGGTGGCCGTCCCGGCCGGACTCGATGACCACGGCCTGCCGCTCGCGGTACAGATCATCGGCCCCCGGTTCCGCGAGGACCTCTGCCTCGACGCGGCAGCGGCGATCGAGGCAGCCGTCGACGCCCTCACGCCGATCGACCCTCGGGTGTGAAGCTCCATTCCGACCCTCCACACGCGGCACCACGTCGCGGCGATGAACGACGAGCTATTCGCCGGTCTGACGCGAGGCGCCCGGACGAGCATCGAGCTCTCCATCATCCGCCGACCACACGACGCCCACGCATACGATCGACCGCGAACCCGACGGTCACCGGCACTGACGAGCAGATCGCCCACGTCGTACGACAAACGGCGCCACCGCTTTGCACGAACTCGATGACGCCTATCCGCCGACGCTGACCAGTGCTGTCGCTCTCGCCGGCGCCGCCAGCCGGCTTGAGCTTTGGCGACTTTCCGCTACTTCGGCGCCGCCGGGCGCCGGCCATTCATTTGCCACGGTTGCGATAGTCGCGCCGACCGCGTGGCCGTGCCCCGCCGGCGATCGCCGAGTTGTAGGCTCCGTACAACCGACGGCTGCCGACAGACGACCGCGGGCTCGCGGCGTCGCGCCTCCCCGACGGACGAATCTCGCACCGTCGGTGACGCCGATCTCGCTCTGCTGCTTCTCGCTCGGATGCGGAGTCGTGCCCGACGACGACGTCCGACTCCGCGACGGTCGAAAGGGTTGTGCGAGTCGTAGGACCCGAGGGTGTCGACGCAAGCGCGAGCAGTCGCCGCCAGCGGCTTCCTTATGGATGCTGGCCCAGGAACCTGATCTCGATCCGGCGAGGGTCCTAGAGGCGACTGGGACGCCCATCCGCCGTCATCGCCGGCGCGACCGTAACCGACTCGACGGTGTCGCTGATCAGCCGTCGCCACGCCGCTAACTAACCGCTTCGCCGGCTCGCACAGCTTGTCGATGTCGTCAGGACCGATGATGTTGCTCTCGCCCCGATCGCCGAGCCGGGCGCCGACGGCGTGCGCGTCATCGAGCGCCTTGGTCAGTTTCTCCAAGGTCTCCTGGCTCGCGGGCCGGCCCAACAATCCAAGCTCGCCGAGCTGCCGGATCGTGTCATGGAGAATCCGCGTTGGCGCGTTGGATCGCCTCGTCCGCCTCGCCGATCTGCTGCTTGCGCGACGCGCGTCGGGGCGCGTCGGCCGTGGCCGAGTACGCCCGGACAGCACCATCTCCTCGACCCGGTCGGCCTTGACCGCAGCTCGTCGCCGGCAGCGGTTCGCGCTCGTGTCGCCGCAGCGGTAGCTGCCGCTGTCGGAGTTGATCACCATCCGCGAGGCGCACGTCCCGCAGCGCAGCACTCCCAGGCGGGCCAGCAGCCGCTCTGACTTGGCTTGGCGCCCGCGCGAGACCGACCGCCGCTGCACCCGCTCGAACAGGGCGCGATCCGTGACGATCGCCTCGTGAGCCCGCGTGTTGTGCAGCTCGCCGATGTGGATCTCGCCCAGATACATCCGGGAGCGCAGCATCCAGGCCACACCGGAGATCGCGCGCTCGATCCCATGCTCGGCCAGCAACGCTTGGATCTCCACCAGCGACGCGCCCAGGTCGCGGCGCCTGAACGCCTGCACCACGACCTGCGCCGCCGCGGGCTCGACCACCAGCACGCCGTTCTCGCCGCGCACATACCCAACCAGGATCTTCGGGTGCGGGTAGACACCCCGCGCCACCGCCCGCGCCTGAGCCGCCGCGACCTTCTCGCCCGTGATCTCAGCAAAGTATTGGAACACCGAGCCGAGCATGTTCGTCGACAGGCGCTGCGCCGCCGTGCCGATGGTGAGCTTGCCGTGGTCGAGCGCAAAGATCTCCCCGCCCGCCGTCTCCACGCGCTCGATCATCTCGATCGTCGCCAACAGACCGGGGCGCTTGGACAGCGGCAGCCTGCCGCTGACCTCGATCTCGGGAATCGGCGAGGCAGCAAGCCGCTCACCACGCTCCCTTGCCCACCGCCTAGCGGCCTCGATCTGCACCTCGGGCGAGTGAAAGTGCTCGTCCTCCCGATCGCCCTTCTCGCTCACGCGGACGACCACGACATCTCTGGGCTTCGACATGCGACCCCCTCCCGACGGGACACTAACGCCTTTTAGGCGCCTAGGACCCGACCGGCGACAAGGCGCGGGGAGTCAAGCTGCGCTACGTGGGGGTGTGCCGCACGTGCTCGAGGCGATGCTCATGTGGAACTCCGGTACGGCCGTCTGCCGTCGTCGTACGATTGGTCGCGCACACACGCGCGCCGGCGCGGGGGAGAGGTGCTGCGGCGCTTGAACCACGGTTGTTGGCCGTCGGCGAGCGTCGTCACCGCTGTGTGAGGGAGTTGGTCGGCGCCGCGCAGTGCGATTGACGCGGCGTCGAGCAGGGTCGGGCTGCCGTCTGATGCCGGCGAGTCACGCGAAGTCGATGATTGGGCACAGAGCGCATCTCTGTGCCCAATCCCCGGTAATCCGCCGCAATATCCGGAGGTCTCAGATGACTTGTAGTGATCGACAAAACACGCGCTTTGCAGGTACTTCCTGTCCCCGGAGCTGGGTGCGCGCGTTATTCGGGTCGGTGAGGTCCTCGGTTCAAATCCGGGCGCCCCGATTGAAACCTTCACGTTTGCAGGGATTTTATGGTGGGTGGCGTGGGCGGGGTTCGACCCCTCTGGACTTTAGGTACGGCCTCCGGGTGTGCGGATCCGATTCTCAGAGATGAAGGTCCCTGCACTCCCGAGGGAGCTATGTGTGGCTCGTGGTCGGCGGTCCGTCCGGGGGGCGCGTCGGGGTCGGCGCTGATGAAGACGGCGAGAAGTCGCGGTTAAGGCGGGTTTCGCTTGCGTGGGTGGAGGCTGGGTCTGCCTTGTCCGCCCGAATCCCTGCCGAGACTCGGGGCCTCGGTCGGTCGGGATCCGGAGCCTGCTGCACGCGGTCGGCGACTCGGCTACTGCGCTTGAAGCGGCCGCGCGGACGGTCTCGCATTGGCGAGGAGCACGTCTCTTGATGTTCACCGGGTGGTTCCGGAGAGTCCTGCCTTTGCGTTTCGTCGGGCACCCGGCGTCGATGCCGGGTCCTCCGGGGCCCAAGGTCGTTACCAGCAGCTGATGGGATCGCATGGGGCGCGCCGCCCACCAGCAACGGGCCGGACCCGTCACGAGGAGGTCGCAGCGTGAACGATGGCTCATCTCTCAGGGTGCTGACCCGCTCGTAGACGGTGGACCCGTGGGCTCAGGCGTCGTAGTGGAGGTCGATCGAATCCTCGTGCCCCGCCCAGTGCAGGGTCAGTCGCCAGCAGCCTGCCTTGGGCACGTTGACGTATGACGGGTAGATCTCGCCAGGACGCTGTCCGCCGGGAACGTCGACCGGATCAGCGGTTTGGCAGCGTCCCCCGGCCTGGCTTCGATCCTCAGGGGCGATCCCAGCCGCGGCAGCTTCATGATCCACAGGACCTTGTTCATGCGGCCGGTTGGACTGCCGGCCCGGAGCGGATAGCCGAAAACGACCGCCGCGACGGTACCGCCCTCGCTGATGGCAGTAGGCCACGGCGTTGAACCCGGGCTACTGTCGCTAAATGCGGGCGCTGTCCACGTCGGAAGTCGTCCGCGGAAGAGCTGGGTCGTTCCGCACCCGCCAGGAACCGGCGTTGTCAAGGCCGGACGAAAAGTGGACCACTTGCGCCGGTTGAAAAGTGGACCACCTTGCCGAACTGGGATGAACGTGTAGGGCGCTGGGAGAGCGCCTGTCGACGCGAAGGCCGAGCCCGGAGGGCGAGGCCTGAGCGGCGATAGGCGCTTTAAGCGCCTCGATCGGGGGGAGGGCTCGTGACGACGCGTTGTGCGGCGTTCTGCGAGCCTCGGCGAGGCCGCCGAGGGATATGGGTCACCCGATTTCGGGGGTCTTGGCCGGGGGTGGGGAGCCGAGGTCCTTGTCCTTGAGCCGGTACGAATCGCCCTTCAGGTTGAGAATCTCTGCATGGTGCACGAGCCGGTCGATCATCGCGGCGGCGACGACGTCGTCGCCGAAGATCTCGCCCCAGCGGGAGAATGGCTTGTTCGAGGTGACGATCATTGACGCGCGCTCATACCGGGAGGACACGAGCGCGAACATCAGGTTCGCGGCCTGCGGGTCGAACGGGATGTAGCCAACCTCATCGACGATCAGAAGCGGGATCCGGCGCAGCGCGGCGAGTTCGTCCTCGAGCCGCCCGTCGTGTTTGGCGTCTGCGAGCCGGGCGACCCATTCGGTCGCGGTGCGGAACAGGACGCGGTGGCCGGCGAGGCAGGCGCGGATCCCCAGCGCGATGCTGAGGTGTGTCTTGCCGGTACCCGGCGAGTAGTGGTCGCACTACTCATGTTGTGGAGTTTCTGCCGGAGCGGGTTCGGCTGATCGGCGCGCCTGGCGAGCTGCGGGATGTCGAGCTCGCGGTGTTGGGGTGGTCGACGGACGACTCGTCGGGTGAGACGGTGTTGCTGTGTCGGCTGCTGGATGGCAGCTCGGGGGAGATCCCGGCGCGGTGGACGGATCTGCCGTGGCGGGTCGCGCCTGAGCTGGCGGTCGGCGGGATCGGGTCGCCGGCGGGATGGCGGTTGTTGTTGGCGCGGGCGGAGCGGTTGCGTCGTCCGCGGCCGGGTCGAGCCTCCGTTGAAAACGGAGGTGATCATGTCGGGACAGCTCGCGTTGGCGGTGCAGGAGGAGACGGTCGTTCCGGCCGCGGTGTGGGAGACGCTGCCGCCCGAGCGCCAGCTGCAGGTCGCGGTCAGGCTTGCGCGTCTGCTCGCCCGGCTGGTCGAGGCGGCGCGCGATGAGTGATCTTCAGAAGATCACCGAGCAGCACCGCCGGCGGCGGGCGATCGTGTATGTGCGCCAGTCGACCCCGACGCAGCTGGAACGCAACCATGAGTCGCGCGCGCGGCAGTACGCGCTCAGACAGCGAGCGATCGAGCTGGGGTGGCCGGCCGCGTCGGTGTCGGTGGTCGACGAGGATCTCGGCCGCTCGGGCGCATCGAGCGATGGGCGGCTCGGGTTCAAGGAACTCGTCGCCGAGGTTGGCCTCGGGCACGTCGGGCTGATCCTGTCGTTGGAGACCTCGAGGCTGGCGCGCTCCTCGGCGGACTGGCATCAGCTCTTGGATCTGTGCGCGCTGACCGGCGCGCTGATCGCCGACCAGGACGGGATCTATTCGCCGGGGAACTTCAACGACCGGCTGCTGCTCGGGCTGAAGGGCACGATGTCAGAGGCGGAGCTGCACCTGATCCGAGCCCGGCTGGACGGCGGGCTGCGCAACAAGGCGCAGCGGGGCGAGCTTGAGCTGAGCCTCCCGGTCGGGCTGGATCGCGACGAGGACGGCCGGATCGTGCTGTGCGCCGATGAGCAGGTCCGCCACGCACTCGGCCGCGTGTTCGAGCTGTGGCGGCGGATCGGGTCCGCCCGCCAAGTCGTCTCCGTGCTGCGCGATGAGGGACAGCGCGTGCCACGCCGAACGGTCGGGTCGCGGCGCGTGCGGTGGGCGCCGGCGACCTATGGGTCAGTGCACGCGTTTTTGACCAACCCGGCATATGCCGGAGCGTTCGTGTTCGGCCGCACCAGCCAGAAGAAGTCGCTGGACGCCACCGGCCGCGTGCGCCGACGGACGATCGATCTGCCGCTGGAGCAGTGGTCCGTCTGCCTGCCCGAGCACCATCCCGGCTATGTCAGCTGGGAGGAGTACCTCGCCACACGCGAACGACTGCGCCAGAACGTGAGACCGCGCGGCGAGGGCGGCGGCGCCGCCCGCGAAGGCGTCGCGCTGCTGCAAGGCATCGTCCGCTGCGGACGCTGCGGCCGCCGGATGCAGGTCGCCTATTCGGGCAACGACGGACAGGTCCCCCGCTATGCGTGCGTTCGCGCGCATCAGCTGCACGGCACCGACAGCGCCTGCCAGTCACTCGGCGCGACACGGCTGGAGAAGGCCGTCACCGCCGCGTACCTGGAAGCGATCACCCCGGCCGGCGTCCGCGCCTGCACGGAGGCGATCGGCGAACTCGAGCGCCAGCACGAGGATCGCCTGACCGGCCAACGACTCGCGGTCGAGCAGGCCGAGTTCGAAGCCGGCCGCGCGCAACGCCAGTTCGACGCCTGCGAGCCTGAGCACCGCTTGGTTGCCCGCACGCTCGAATCCCGCCTCGAGGTCGCGCTGGCGGAGCTCGAGCGCGAACGACGCAGGCTCGCCGAGCTCGAGACCCGCCGGCCCGAGCCGCTCACCGAGGCTGAGCGCCGAGCGCTCACCCGGCTGATCCGCGACCTCCCCCGCCTCTGGACCGCTGAGACGACGACGGCCCGTGACCGCAAGGAGCTGCTGCGCACGCTGATCAGCGAAGTGATCATCACGATCAACCAGCAGCCGCGTCGTGCCGAGGTGCAGATCGTCTGGGAAGGCGGCGCCCGGACCGAGCTGACCGTGCCGCTGGTCAAGCGCGGGACTGAACGCAACCGCACCAGCGAGGACACGGTCGAGCTGGTCCGCAAGCTCGCCGCGCACACGGGCGATCAGCAGATCGCCGCGATCCTCAACAAGCAAGGCCGCCGCACCGGCACCGGCCTGCCGTTCAACCAGCCGCGCGTCGCGTCCATCCGCGCCAAACACGCGATCCCCGCGGCGCCACCACCAGACCCCGACAGCGGCCTGTTCACCGTCGAACAAGCCGCCAACGAGCTCGGCGTCGCCAAGACGACGATCTATCGATGGCTCAGAGTCGGCCTGCTGCCGGCCGAGCAGACCACCGCGCACGCGCCCTGGCGGATCCGGCTCACTCCAGAGGTCCGCTCACGATTCGTGCCAGACGTCCCGGACGATTACCTGCCGCTCGATCAAGCCGCGAAGCGGCTCGGCTGCGCCCGCCAGACCGTTTTGCATAAGGTCCAACGCGGCGAACTGCACGCCGTCCAAGTCATCAGCGGACGGCGGACAGGCCTAAGAATTCAGGTCAACGAGTCCGCGACTGGACTATTTGACCAATGACGCGGACGAGGAGGGCAGTGTGAAAGGTGCTCGCTCGGACCAAGAGCGACGATGCACTCTTTGGCGTGCAGGAAGTCCAATTGTCCGAGGTGCTCGATCACCTGCTTCTTGACGGAGCGTTGGAAGGTGAAGTCGAACTCCTCGAGCGTCTTGCGCGCCGGGAACCGCGCCTGGCGGATGCGCGCTTCGCCACCATGGCTGTCGCGTGCTGAGACCTCGGTCTCCAACAGCGTCTGCACGAACCGCTCGTAGCTCCACTCCTCCTCCCGCGCGCGGTCAGCGAGCTTCGGCAGCGCCCGGGCCGCTGCGGGCGCCTTCAAAGCGCGGAACAGGTGCGCGAGCTCGGCTTGAGAGCCCATCTATGCCGCCAGCCGGTCGTAGACCGCCAGGTCGCGCCGCTCGACATCCTCGCCGAGGGCTGGCTTGCTCCGGTAGCGCTGGAGCCTGAGCTGCTCGAGCGCCTGCTGGTGGGCTGGGTCGGTGAGCTCTTGACCGGCGGCGAACACGCGCCGATGCTTGGCCGCGAGCTCGCCGGTATCGAGCGCGACCGCGATCACCTCGCGCTGGGAGACGCGTACTTCGACACGTCGGCCGACCAGTCGCGGGTCGAGCGAGTAGTCGTTGCGGTCGATGTGCATGTATGGCTGCGGTGGCACCCGGATCACGAGCCGCCGGTCGAGATCGGGACCAGGCTCGGGAAGCGGCCGCATGCTCTCCCGCTCACGCTCCAGCCGGTCGACCGGCCGCTCCCGCAGCGTGCGGTGCAGACGAACGTTCGCGCGCTCGTCGAACCAGCGGTCCAGCTGATCCTGGAAGTCCTAGCTCGTTGACGAATGACCGGCCCGGTTCGAAGCTGGTCTCCATGAACCCCTGCAGCCGCTCGCTGACGCCCTTCGCCTGGCAGTCCCCGGGATCGAGGATCCGCCAGCCGACCGACAACTGCCCGCAGAAGCCGGCGAACTCCTCGGTCGGTGTTAGGCGCCGCTCAAGATGGGCATGAAATGGCACCTTCGCGCCGTTCACGGTGGCGACGGGGCCGCTGCTTCGGCAGGCCGGCGTCGGCGTCGGTGTGGTAGGTGTGCAACGCGAGTCGCCCCTTCCCGGCCGCGGCCGTGTCTGGGAGGGTTCGGCGGCTGTGAGCGAACCACTGACCTTCGATGCTCTCGATCGCGATCATCCCGGAGCGCGTGGAGGCCGCGCTGGCGGCCGGGGAGCTCTCGTGCCCGGCGTGCTCTGCGCGATTGTCGCCCTGGGGGTTCGCGCGCTCGCGCGAGGTGCGGCTGGCGCACGAGGTTCGGCAGCTTGCGCCCCGGCGGGCGCGCTGCGATGGGTGCGAGACGACGCATGTGCTCTCGCCCTCGTGGGTGGTCCCGCGCCGGCGCGACGGGGCGGAGGTGATCGGCGAGGCGCTGCGCCTGGCGGCCGCAGGCGTCGGGCATCGCCGGATCGCGCGAGGGCTCGGACGGCCGGAGGGCACGGTGCGTGGCTGGCTGCGGGCCGCCCGGCAACACGCAGAGAGCCTGCGCGCGTGCGCGACCCGACAGATCGTCGCGCTGGACCCCGAGCCCGTCGCTGTCATCGCGGCCGGAAGCGGTCTCGGCGACGCGGTCGAAGCGATCATGCTCGCCGTTCGTGCGTGGGTGCTGCGGTTCGGCCGCGACGACATCGGCGCATGGGAACGCGCGGTGTGCCTGACCGGCGGGCTGCTCCACGGTCGCCCGCTCCTCCCGCCGTAGCAGGACGGTCCCTCGTGGACGTGCGTCAGCACGACCTCATCGTCATCCAGCTGTGCACGGCGGCGGCGGGTCAAGCGCCGTAACAAACGTTGATGTTCTCGCCTGCCCGCTTCTCGGCGCTTGACGCCCGCAGACGGCGCAGCTACTCCGCGGTCGACCGACTCAACGCGTCAAACGGCCGCTCCGCGCGACTTACTTCTTCTTTCGTACCCCACCCTCCGGTGGCCATCGAAAGCGGCGCGAGCATGCCGATCTTGAACGGCGCGCAACAGTCGGTCGCCCGCCGCCGGCGTGCAGGCAACCCTCGCGATCGACCACCAGCCGGCCCGGCAGCGCGCCGATCCGCCACACGCACCGTCGCATCCCCCACAACACGTCCGGCGCTTCCTTGGAGAACACCAGCGCGCCGGCGCCGAACCGCGAGTAGCCCAACACGCCGACGACCACGTACCCCTTGCGCGTCTGGCTGTAGCCGACCGCGATCTCTCGCTTGGGCTGCCACAGATCGAACTGCAACACATCCCCGGGCCGATACACCGTCCGCTGGAACGTGCGCTGATCAACGAAGAACGGCCGCACCTCGCGCACGTAATCGTCGACGATCGTCTTGCCACCGTCGAACCCGGACTCGATCAGGATCTCGCGGATCCGCTGGCTCTCGATATCGGGATCCTCACGCAGCAGCTCATGCACCTGATCCTTGAACGGGTCAAGCTTCGACCCCCGCGACCGACGCGAATAGCTCGGCGGTGTCGACGAGCCCAGCGCCCTGCGAATCGTCTCCCGATGCAGCCCCGTCCGCCGACGGATCTCCCTGATCGCCAACCCCTCCACGAACCGCATCCGCCGAACCTCGGCCCACTGCTCCACGCTGACCACCCTTCATCTCCTGGCTCGATCGACAACGATCGCGCCAGGGTCGGGACCCAACCGGACAACACCCGCCCGAGCCCGGGTGGGTCAGTTTTCAACCGGCGTAGGCGGTCCAGTATTCAGCCGGCGACGACAGGCGTTACGTACCGGTGGTAAGCCGAGCTGGATTGCGTCGAACCGCACGCTGCCAGAAGGCAGGCCGTCGCGGCGATCACGACGCTGCACCGGAGCGGGGAATGTGAAGCACCAAACTCTCGCAGGTCGCCGTGCATGAGACCTCGATTCATTCTCCCGCGGTACCTCACACTGACCAAGTCCCGGGTTCCCCCAGCGCGGCAAGCGCAACCGCCGGGACCGCCTCGCCGATTCGACGCCGTGACACAGCCCGTCGCGCTCGCGGCGAGGGCAGGACCCCGGCCGTCGGCCAGCAGACACCTGATTTGAGTTGAACGCGCTACTCAGGTCGAGCGCCGGCGGCGGCGCTCCGGCCGCGGCGCGCTACAATCTGTCCAGTCTGTCCAGAAATCGTGTGAGCGTCGTGGTCTGGCAATTACAAGCTGCCAAACAGCATTTCAGCGAACTCGTTGAGCGTGCTCGACGAGACGGCCCGCAGGTCGTCACCAAACACGGCAAGGACGCTGTCGTCGTCGTCTCAGTCGAGGAGTACCGGCGACTCCGGGGCGGCGGCCCCAGTCTGGTCGAGTTCATCCGTTCGGCGCCCGATTTTGACGCGCTCGATCTCGATCGCTCGCCGGACGATGGCCGCTCCGTCGAGCTTTGAGCTTTCTGCTCGACACCAACGTCGTCTCGGAGATCCGTCGCGGCCGGGATCCACATGTTCGGGCGTGGGCGGACGGCGTGGAGGACATCGACCTTCATGTCAGCGTCATGACACTCGGAGAGATCCGCAAAGGCATTGAGCGGTTGCGCAGCCGCGATCCAATCCAGGCCGAGGTGTTCGCCAACTGGCTCGGCGAGCTGCACGAACGCTTCGCCGAGCGGATCGTGCCGATCGACGCCGCGATCGCGGAGGAGTGGGGAAGGCTGAACGCCACCGCGCCGCGGAACACCGTCGACAGCTTGATCGCCGCGAGTGCGCGCGTCCGGGATCTCACGGTTGTGACGCGCAATACCGGGGACTTCGCAGGCTGCGGCGTGGCGCTGATCAACCCCTGGCGCCCCGAGCCCGACGCCCCCGACTGACCTGCTGTCGTTCGGGTGCGAGCAATTCGCGGCGTGCCGGGCTCGACATAAACACCAACCGACGGAAGTAGCTTGCCCCGTGTGAAGCGGTATGGCGTCGGCTGCCGGGACGGGTCGGGATCTCGGGCGTCGCCGGGCGCTCGCCTTGGCGAGCCACCACTGGGAGTTCGTCGAGAAGGCGCGGGCGGCCAAGGCCCGCTGCGTCGGCGTGTGCCGCGGCTGTGGCGCATACACCCAGCCGCGCAACGGCGCGTGGGCGGGACTCGCGCGCTTCGCCTCAGGAGCGTCGCCGGCCGCGAGTGCCGTCACACGCCCGCTCGGGCACCTGGAACGACGCGCGCGGTGGCCGCGCGGCGGGCCTAGAAAGCCCGGCTTGCGGGGCGTTCTGTGTCTCAGGCGGAGTCGCGCTCTGACGCCGCAGACGTTCGATTCGGCCGTCTTGTAGCCAATCTGTACCCAATCGTGGCCTGCGACGAGCGCCTTGAGCTGCTCGCGCTCATCCTCGCTGCGGCGCATCGCATGCGAGTAGACGCGTAGGGGGGTAGCCGGGTCCGTGTGGCCGAGCTGCTCGCATCCCGTAGGTCGTGTCCTCGCCGATCGCAACGCGGATCGATGCGAACGAGTGCCGCAGCTTGTGTGGGGTGATGCCGAGCGGCAGCGGCTGCATCCCGGAGCTCCTCGACCAGCCGGTGCGCGTGGACGACCGCCGCGTCGACGACATCCTGGCGGAGGTTGTGGCGGGAGCGTGCCGTCCGGGCGGCGGTGGCGAATACAGGGTTGTTTGGGCACAGTGGCCACAGCGGCTGCCATCTGTCGGTCGGGGGAGGGAGATCGCTCGGCGTGCTTCGCGCGTACTGCCGATACCTCGAGAATGGACTCCGAGGCAATGGAGAGCCGCCGAACACGTCGGGCGGTATCTCGAGCGCGCTGACGAGTTACCTCGCCGAGGGGAGTCTCGCGGGGGCTGTGCCTGCATCAGCTTTGCGCGGATGCGAGGGGCCGTGGGTCAATCGTATGTAGTTCGGCGGGATCGGAATTGACTGTCGTCGCAGCATGCACTGTCGCCCGTCCCCGTTTGAGCCTATGGCGCAAAGGCGGGCGATCAGGCAGGCTTCAGGAACAGGGCGGTGAGAAGATCGGGTTCAGCGGCGAGTAGTGCGTCGAGGGCGGTCACGAGACGACCGATGGTCGCGGGGTTGCCTCGTGGGAACTGGCGATCGGTCGTCAAGATCAGGTGTGCACGCGGTTGCTCGCGGGCGAGAGTGTCGGCGTCGAGGCGACGGAAGTCCTGAACGTTCTCCGAGACGAGCGTTCTGTCGTCGGCGAGGGCGGCTGCCCAGACCTGCTCGTCGGGCTCGCCTTCGAGTGCGCGATAGGCCGCGTCGTGCACTGAGGCGGCATCGTGTCCTCGCGCCCCGAGCTGCTCGGCGATGGCTGGGGCGTACATCTCGTCGAGCAGCAGCTTCATCCGAGCAGGCGCCGCTCGATCTCGAGCGCGCGCTCGAGTTGCTCTGCCTCCTGCTCGTTAGCCGCGATGAACTGGTCGACCTCGTCTGGATACTCGCCGTAGTAGCTGACGGCGATCCGGATCTTCCCGACCGGAACGCCGACCCTGTCGGCGAGCGCGTGAACGAGGTTCTCGCCGCGTTCGGGCGCGCTGCGAGCGGCGGCGATCACTTCCCACACGTCGGGCCCGCCGATCACGACCGCTCGACGGCCGGCCGGCCCATCGCGAAAGACGATCCCGGGATGGCGATCCCGGCGCATGCCTTCCCGGAGGTAGCGGCCCGCCAACCGCACGATCGGCTCGCCGCTCTGCGCGCTGCGCTCACGCAGCGCCTTGAGCGTCTGTGACTCGATTCGGATCGCTTCACTACTCATGTAGCTAAGCGTAGATTCTATGGCCAGCCCGTCCATCGACCGCGTATGGCTGCACCAAGCGTGCCCCGGCAGGCACGCGCCGATCTTCGATCGAGGTAAGCGAAACGATCAGGCGCACGAACATCAATCTCGACGCGGAGGTCATCGACGCGGCGGCAACTGTGCTCGGCACCGAGCGACCACGGACACGATCCATGCTGCGTTGCGTGCCGTGATCGATCGTGCGGCTCGCGAGCGGCTCGCGACGCGCGGCTTCGATGATCTGACGCCGGACGTGCTCGAGTCACTCCGCCGCTCACGACAGACTGAATGGTGCATCTGACCGATACCAGCGCCCGGGTGTGGACGCTCGCCGTCGACGGCGAACTACGCAATGCCTCCGATAAGGCGTTGGTTTCATAGTGCACCTCGTCGGGATGGTTCGATGGATTTGCGGTTGTGGAGCGGCCAGCCTTGGCGGACTTTGAGTCGCGGATCGTTGGGGTCGGGTGGGTCGAAGAGTCGTTCGTTGCGGTCGTTGGCTTTGTGGGAGGTGAGCAGTCCGGCGCGGTGCCAGGCCTTGATCGTGCTGACGTGCACGCCGAGTGTGTGGGCGGTCTCGTCGATCGTGAGCAGTCCTTGAGCTCGGAGTCGGTCTTGGTGGCTGGGGAGCTGGTGAGCGTTGCGGATCTGCAGGACGATGTGGGCGGTGAACGGCTTGTTGGTGCCGGAGCGACGGCCGGCGGCGTTGAGCTGTTCGGCAGTCTCGCCGTCAGTGTGGTGATCGAGTAGTCGGTTGAGCATCGCGAAGGTGTCAGGGTCGGTCTTGCGGGCTTTCCAAGCGTCGAGTGGGATCGGGACGGTGAGGCTGGTGGTCTGCCCGCCGCGGAAGCGGACGTGCAGGTGGAGCTGATCGGTCTTGTTGAGCGTGACGTCCTCGATCAGCAGGCGGGTGATGCGCTTGCGTTCTCGCGCGGGTGTGGCCGGGTCTGACCAGAGCGCGGGGAAATCGCTGGCGAGCTGGCGGATCTGAGTCTTGCGCGCCTCGGTGAGCTGCACGTGAGCGGCGGTGGTCTGACGGTCGTATTCGTCCTGGGCTGCTTGCAGCGCGCGCAGCGTGTCGTTCCAGTCGGCTTCGAGGGTGTCGGCGACGAGACGGTTGTTGGGGTCGACAGCGAGGTAGCGGCGACGGGCGAGCTCGGCGTTGTGGCGGGCTCGGTCGACGTGGGAGCGGCGGAGTTGGTCGGCTTCGCTGGCGCGGCCTTCGAGCTCGGCTTGGACGGTGAGGGCGACATCGAGCGCGAGCGGAGTGACCGTTTTGAGCAGCAGATCCCCGATCGCGCGGTCGATCGCGTGGCCTGGGAGATGCAGGCAGACCGGTCCGCTGCGTTGGATGTTGTCGTTGGCGCAGCGGTAGTCGGGCACGAGCGTGTCGCGGCGTTGGTGATAGCGAATTGACATGCGTCGTCCGCAGCGGCCGCAGACCGCGAGGCCCTGGAGCAGCGCGGGTCCTTCTCGAGCGGGACCGGCGGAGCGATCGGTGCCGTGCGCATAGGCGTTTGAGGCGAGCAGCGTCTGGTTGGACTCGAACTGCTCCCAGGTGAGATAGCCCGGGTGCGCGTCGGGAATCAGCACGCTCCATTCCTCGCGCGGTATCTGTCGGGTGGTGGTGCGCCCGTCCGGGGTCTTGCGGGTCCGCCGTTGTCCATAGACGAACGCGCCGGCATACCGCGGGTTGTGCAGCGTGCGCAGCACCCGCCAGTGCGTCAGCTCGTTCCACGCCAGCTCGCCCTTGCGTTCGCCCTTGCGGATCCGGCTGGGGAACCGCAGCCCGTCACGGTGAAACGCATAGACGACCGCGCGGGCGGACCCAGTCCGCGCGAACGTCGCGAACAGGTGGCGCAGCGCGTCCTGGACGGCGCGGTCGGGGTCGAGCACGACCTTTCCGGCCGGGTCCTCGACGAGCCCGACAGGGAGCGGCATCGGCAGTTCCCCGCGTCGGGCTTTGGACAGGATCCCGCCCTGCAGCCGGGCGCGGATGAAGTGCAGCTCGGCCTCGCTCATCGTGCCCTTCAGGCCGAGCAGCAGCCGGTCGTTGAAGTCGGCCGGGTCATAGAGCCCGTCCTCGTCGCAGATCAACGTGCCGGCGAGCGCGGAGATCTCCAACAGGCGGTGCCAGTCGGCGTTGTTGCGCGCCAGGCGGGAGACCTCGAGCCCGAGCACGATCCCGGCCTTCCCCAGCCCGACGTCGGCGACGAGTCGCTGGAACCCGTCGCGATCGGCGGCGCTCGCGCCGGACTGTCCTTGGTCTGTGTCGATCACGACGATCTGCTCGACCGGCCAGCCGAGCTGGATCGCGCGTTGGCGCAGTGCGTATTGGCGCTGCGCGGACTCGGTGTTGGCGTGCACCTGGCGCAGCGTCGACTGACGGACATAGAGGTACGCCGTCCGCGCCAGATGCGTGGCCGTGACCTTCGAGGCGATCGCTGTGGCGCTCATCGCTCACCTCCCGGACACGCACGCCAGCGCCATGCTCGCGAGCGCGCCAACGAGCTCGTCGCTGACCGCGACGGGTTCGGTCCGCGTCGCAGCCGTCGGGACGGGGGTTGTGGTGGACCAGGCTCGAGTCCATGCCACGACGCCGCGGCGCTCGAGCACCGCGAGCCCGAGCCGCCATCCGGATGCGTCTCCGTGAAGCGCTCGGGCGCGCAGCAGCTCATAGCGCTCAACGTCCTCGGTGACGGCAGCGTCTTCATCGGTCTCCCTCGCTTTCGGCGCGCTCGGTTCGAGCGAGCGCGCGTTCCACGGATCGGCGATGCACCCGCACCCCGAACCGCTCGGTGATCAACTCAGCCAGCGCCGCCGAGGACAGCTTCGGGTCCGCCGCACGCCGCTCACGCGCGAAGGTGACGACCTCGGCCGTGAGCTTGTGCGCCCCTCGCGGACCCGGGCGTGCCGGGACCAGCCCGGCTAGCCCGCCGTCATCCAGCGCGCGCTCGGCTGCATAGAACGACGGACGCGAGAACCCGAACGACTCCGCTGCCCGCCCGACCGACTCGCCGTCAACGCGCGCCCGGCGCACCATCTCGTACTTCACCTGCACCAGATCCCGCGCGTCCAGGAACTCCGAGCCCGAGAACTGCTCGTCGTGCACCGCCTCGGGCCGCGGATTCAAGCTCCGCGCCTCACGCAACGCCCGCACCTTCGGATCCTCACCAGCTCGCGCCATCACTCTCCCGTCTACCAGATGTCAAGATAATTCTGCCGCCACCACCGGACGGAAACACAAACTCATGCTCGCAGAATGCCGCATTCCCGACGCTCAATGGCGAGTCTGCAGGCGCCTCCGGATAGTCAGCGGCATAATTGTCCTAACATCAGCGGCAAAATTGGCTTGACGGCCGCCCTCGTGTCGGCGCGCAACGAAGCTCGTCCACGAGATCCACGAGCGCCAGAAGATCCTCGACACGGAACGCGCTCCGGCCATCCGCCAGCACAACGAAGGCATCGACGTCGGCAGCGTCCGTCCAGCCCCTCGGCAGCGAGCGCTGCACGCCCTCCTCATCGAAGAACGACACGCGATCCTCACCCCACGTCTGGCGAACAGCCACGAACACGAACTCGCGGCCACACCAAGGATGGAACGGATGCGTCACACAGACAGTTCGCTGCGCAACCGCCCGATCAAGCGCAGTTGACGGCGAAGGCGAAAGGCGTCATCGAAGGTCAGGTAGAGACCTGCGACATGGTCCGCCTCGAGCTTGACTACAGCGCCCGCCACGCCACCGAGTTCACGAGTCTGCGCGTTGAGCTCGGTGTGGCCGGTCACGGTGCGGAAGTGGAATGGGTCGGCGACGAACGCGCGGGCGGCGGAGATCGCGCCGCAGCTGCCACCGCGGATCGCGCCTTCCATCGCGACGCTCGAGTGAAAGCCGCCGTTGGCGATGACCGGGATGTCCAGCGCGCGGGTGAAGCGCTCGGCGTAGGGGAAGTTGAAGGCCTCGCTGCCCGCGCGAATTCCGAGAGCAGGTCTCCTCGCGTCTCGCGGTCCTGGCGCGGTTTGCCGGATAGGAGGGGTGAGGGTTGAGGGCTGCGGTCAGACCTTGATCACGCGGAGCGGCGTATGCGCCGCTGCGATGCGGTCGTAGTCGTCGTCCTGGGTCACGATGGCCAAGCCGTGCTCGATGGCGGTCGCGGCGATCAAGGCGTCTGTGAGCTTGACCATCCGATGGATTCCGGCGGCTCGGCAGTCGGCGACGAGGCGCGCCCAGCTGGTCATGACCGGCTCACTGATCGGGATCGGGTCCGCTATCCGCGCGAGCGCGAGCGTGTCGGCACGTCGCGCCCGACTGGCTGCATCCGAGGCGCTAAGGACGCCGAGCTGGAGTTCGCCGATCGTGACGACGGACACTGCGACACGGTGAGGAAGCTTGCCGAGCGGCCGCTTGGTCTCGCGGGCGATGAAGACGGAGGTATCGAGCAGCCCGGAGCTGGTATCGGTCACAGCTCGTCGAGTGTCTGGCCGGCGAGATCGTCGAGATCGTGAGCCAGGGCCGGATCAGCGGTTCGGTTCCGCAGCTGCGCGCGGAGATGCTCGCCCGAGAGCCAGCGGGCGCGGCGTCCGTGGGGCACGATGTCCGCGACGGGCTCGCCGTGGACAGTCAAGGTCACTCGCTCACCGGCCTGGACGGCATCGATCACGTGGCTGGTCCGGTTTCGCAGGTCTCGAACACCGATCTCCATGTGCGACACTGTAGCACATGCCTAGGGTGCGTCCGGGTGGATCGCCATACCTGCCGGCTTCCCCGACACGCCAACGGAGCGACGTAGCGTGACGGGCCTGACGGCCAAGCCCCCAAGTGTCGGACTGCGTGGGTTCGCGAGCATCGCAGGTGGCCGACTGCGCGCGGCTCTACGTCGCGTGCGGAGATCCTCACGCTGAGGCACCTCGCCGACCTTTTCGGCCGGTGCGGCGACGGTCACTACGCGCGTGTACGACGCGACGGACGACAACCTCCCTGGCGGCGAGGTCATCTGGCATGTCGGCGCCGGTGGAGATTTGCCACGTCGCCGCATTGCCCGAGCGATTTCGTGGATGGTGCGTGCGTCGGTGCGCACGCCGTACCGATCCTCCGGGGTCAGGCAACCCGCCCGAAGGGTGCGCGACGCCGTTAGCCAGGTTCAGCAGCCTCGGCGTGTCCCGGGCTCCTGGGGGGTCGTCCGGCGGCCGCAAACGTACGGCCCGGGGTCGTCCAGGTTGGCCCTCGGTCGCCGGACCGACGGCGTGCCCCGAGGGCCGCGAAGGCAGCGGCCGGATCGCCCGTCAGAACCCACTCGCCATCCGGCGTACGGATCAGCTCGCCGCGGTCTCTTAGCTCGCGGAAACTGAGGGTGACCGACGGTCGTGCCGCTCCGATAATCTCGCCGACTACCTCGTGGGTCAGCCGGAACGGGATCTTGACGCCCTGAGGGGTCACGTGCCCACAGGTGCTGGCGATGTGCCAGAGGAGCGCCCGCAACCGGTCCTGGACCCTGGACAGGTGACTCACCGCCAACAGGTAGTGGGCGTTGCGGGCCCGACGCAGCAGCCGGCCGGCGAGTGCGATCGTCAGCTCCGGGCGGCGGCCGATCAGCGCGGTGGCGCGCTGATCGAGGATCGCCAAGCGGGCTGGAGTGAAGACTCGCCAGTCGGTCTCGGCTGGAATCAGGTTCTGCAGGGTTGGCTGGTCCCAGGGGCGCAAGATGTCCCCGCACATGAGGAGCTCGGTCGCGACCGCGTTCCCGATGCGAACCCGCTGACCGAGGAGACCGTCGAGGACGAGCAGCCCCAGGGTGTTCGCCGTGGGCTCGTCTGCCGGTGGTGACCAGCGGCGCGAGTGGAGCACCAACACCGGCGCGCGGAGCAGGCTTGTGACCGCAGGACGGATCTCGTCGGGAAGCCCCTCGGCCAGGTCCGGATCCTCCCGCAGAACGTAGGAGAACACGTTCTCAGCCGGTGGGACGCTGGCAAGCATGAGGCGGGTCCGGTTGTGCTCACCGCCGGATGCCTGCGGCCTGCCCGCGGGCTCGCGACGTATTGCGCTTGGACGCGCAGCCTGCGCTCGCTCTGCGGCAAGCGCGTCAGCGCGACGTTGAAGCCGCCCGCTCATCAGACGCATCGCTCTGCTGCGGGTCCATCTGGCGAGCATGTCTTGCGTTCGCGGCCGGCGTGCTCGCCCCTCTCGCGGGATCCGGTTTCCTTTGCGGTGCGCATCATGGACGCCCGCCGCAGCCCGCTTGCCGGGTCGGGCTCCAGCGCGAACGGCTCGAATGACCGCAATGGGTGAGACAGGATCTGCGCGGGACTGATCACCTCCCACAGAGCGTCTTCGGCGGCGACGGCTTGACGCCCGAGGCGCAGCTCGGCTGGATCTACCACGGTCCTCTCTCGGTCAGCGCCAGCGCGAAGAACGCGACCCATCTGGCTGGGCTCGGATCGGAGAGTTTCGCCGCCGGCGCTCACGACCTGTCGGGCATGTCGTGATCCGCCAGAAGGTCGAGCAGGCCTGTCAGGAGGAGAAGCCTGTGTACCTGGCCGTGCTCGCGGCACATGATCGCGAGCCGACGGCTCTGCGGCGTGAGCCGGTGGTGCGCCTCCACGAGGACGTGCACCCCGGTCGAGTCCATGAAGGAGACCTCCGACAGATCCACGACAACCCGGCCGGTGCGTTGTTCGATGGCCGGCAGCAGAGTCTCGCGCAGCGCGGGGGCCGTCGCGAGATCGACTTCGCCACAGACGCTGATTACAGCCGCTTGCGGATCGCCTCTGTCCTCGACGACGAGATCCGCTGAGAACGAACCGAGCGGGCGCTCCTGGGCGTCGGTGTGGCCATCGGCGGCGACCGAACGGTCCGATCGCAACGGCTGGGCGTGTTCCGGGGGACGATGCGGAGAGTTGTGTTCAAGGCCATACATGGCGGTCATCGGCCTCCCGACCACGCCTCCCCCCACCGAAGAACGATGTAGACCACGATTACACGATGGGGATCGATTGTCAAGAAGTTTTGTAGGTCCTGAGCATCTAATGCACGCATTCTGCATACAAGTTGCCCGTTCTCCTGCGTGTAGTGCGGTAAGCTCAGTCCCAGTGTCGGACGCTCGCGGCATCTACAGCATCGGCGCCGTCGCGCGGATGCTCGGGCTGTCTCAGGCGACGATCCGCAGCTGGGAGGATCGCTACGGGGTCGTCGTGGCTGTCCGCAGCGATGGTGGGCGGCGAATCTATACGCGCGATCAGCTCGAACAGCTGCGGTTCGTCCAAGCCCGCCTTGACGAGGGCCTCTCGGCGGCCGACGCGCACCGCCTGCTGGCCGAACGTCAAGCGGACAGAGAACCGCTCGTGCACCGGCCCGCACCGGCCGTCCCCACGCGGTTGTTGGTCTTGTTGGCGGAGAGCGATCCATACTCCGCGCAGCTCAACGAGTTCTTCCTGAGGACAGAGGGGTACGACGTGGAGATCGCGCTGAGCGCAGAAGATGCAGAGGAGAAGTTCGCCGCTCAGGCGCCAGCGCTGACGGTCGTCGAGCTGATGATCTCAGGCGGCGTCGGGCGACAGCTGTGCGAGCGACTGAAGGGGCTGAGCGAAACGCCGCTGCTGACGATCTCGAGCCTGGATCTCCGCGAGCAGGCGCTGGCTGCCGGCGCCGATGCCTTTCTTCAGAAGCCGCTCGAGATGCTGCAAGTCGTGTCCACGGTCAAAGATCTGCTGGGCCACAGCGCGCTCATCCGTGCGCGGCGCGGTGCTGCCGATGGGTGAACGCTTCCTCAGCGGCGACCGACACTTAGACGGTGTGTTCGGCGGCGGGCTACCGGCGCACGCGATCAACATGATCATCGGGCTCCCGGGCAGCGGCAAGACCATCCTCGCGGAGCAGTTCATGTTTCACAACGCAAGTCCGGAGCGGCCGGGTGTCTATTTCTCGACCGTCTCAGAACCGCTCGACAAGATTCTGCGCTACGGCCAGCGCCTTGACTTCTTCGATGCGCAAACGATCGGCACGAGCGTCTTCTTCGAGGACTTGGGGCGCACGCTCAACGACGGCGGCCTCGACGATGTTCTCATCCGGGTTCGGGCGCTGATCACCGAACGCCGGCCAGGCCTGATCGTGATCGACAGCTTCAAGGCGCTCTCAGACTATGCAACCGATGCACAAGCCCTGCGCCACTTCCTGCACGAGCTAGCCGGCATCCTCACGGCCCTCCCGGCGAGTACGTTCTGGGTGGGCGAGTACGCGCGCGAGGAACTGGCGACCGAACCTGCGTTCGCGATCGCCGACGGAATCATCTCGCTGATCACACGCCGCGAGGCCGAACGCGCGATTCGCCTGCTCGAGGTCTTGAAGCTTCGCGGCACGGGATTCATGTCAGGCGAGCACGCGTACAGGATCGCCCCGGACGGTGTGCATGTCTTTCCCAGGCTCGCCGAAAGACTCTCCGCCGAGCCCTACGAACTGCAGCCTGAGCGCATGTCGTCCGGCATCCCCGCGATCGACCAGATGCTGTCGGACGGCTACTGGCCAGGCACGTCCACCCTGATCGGCGGTCCGTCGGGGTCAGGCAAGACGCTCATGGGATTGCACTTCATCTTCAAAGGCGCCGCCCTCGGGCAACGCGGGATCATCGCGACCTTCCAAGAAAACCCGACCCAGCTCGAACGCATCGTCCGAGGATTTGGTTGGTCGCTGGCCAGGGAATCGACCGAGCTGATGTACCGCTCACCGGTGGACCTCTATCTAGACGAATGGGTCTATGAGCTTCTCGAGGTCATCGACCGAACCGGTGCGCAACGCGTCTTTATCGACAGCCTCGGCGACCTCCGCCGTGCAGCCGTGGACGAATTGCGCTTCCGCGAGTACCTCTACTCACTGCTGCAGCGCTGCACCAAGCACCAGATCAGCGTCATGATGAGCCAGGAGACACCACGCCCGTTCGGCAACGCCTACTCCACCGAAGGCGACATCTCCCACCTCTCGGACAACGTGATCCTGCTGCAGTTCGTGCCTCGCGATGGGCAACTCAAGCGCGCCCTGATGGTGCTCAAGACCCGCGCCAGCAAACACGACCCCGGCATCCGCGAGTTCACTATCAGCCCCGACGGCATCGTGCTCGGCGCGCCGCTCGACGACTCGCCGCACCCATGAGCGCCGTTCAGCCTCCCGTCGAGCAGGAGAACGCGATGGTCGGGACCGAACCCGGCCTGCTTCCTCTCCGCGGCGTGCGTCTCGAGGTGCGGCGGGACCCTCCCTCTTATGCGCGGATTGGAGGGGCGCTCGCCGTCCGACGTCGCGCGTTTACGGGTATCCGGCAGCTCGGAGCTCGGCGGCTGTGATCATCAACGTGCGCGGGGTGGCGCTCAAGGCTCGGAATCCGAAATGCTCGTAGAAGCGGCCGGCAGGTTCGTCGATGGCGCGTACGACGACCGCGCGGACGGCAAGCTGCTTCGGACGCGACCGCAACTCGCCGAAGAGCGTCGCGCAAACGTGTTGCGCCGAGGCCGCGGTGCTGATGGCGAGCGTCGACTGCGAGCCGGGCGAGGATCGCGACCGGGATTGGGTAGCGGCGCGACATGCCCTTGCGTGTAGGCGCGGTCGCCTGTCCATGGTCGAGTTCGCCCGCGAGCAGGGCGTAGTAGCCGATCACGACACCGGCGTCGGTGAGCACAAACGTGCGCGCTGCGTCACGTCGCTCGCTACCACGTCCGAGTGCCCGCCGGAGGCAAAGACCCGGATTCGCGACTTTGCACGGCACGCACGTCACCTCGGGCCTGCTCTGCTCGGCGCTCACTGCAAGTCTCGCGCCGGCTCTAGCCCGCCGGTAGGTGGCAGGTGGTAGGTGGTAAGATCGGGTCCGTGAAGAAGACGAGCATTTACATCGATTCCGACGTCGACGTCGCGCTAGCGCGACGTGCGGCCGCCGAGGGGACGACCAAGGCAGAGCTCATCCGGCAGGCACTCCGCGACGCGGCTGGCCGCTCGCTCCGCGTCAAGCCTCAGGCGCGAGGAGCCTTCCGCGGTCCTGCGGACCTCGCGTCGCGTGCCGACGATCATCTTGCCGAGTCAGGCTTCGGCGAGCAGTGATCGTCGTTGACACGTCGATCGTCGTCGCGTACATGAACGCTGCCGATGACTATCACGCGATCGTCGCTGGATGGCTCGATGGCACGGACGACGATCTCGCGACGACGCCGCTGATCGTCGCCGAGGTGGATCATCTCGTGGATGCGCGTGGCGGTCCGACGGCGCGGCGAGCGCTGCACCGGGACCTCGCCGCCGGCGCCTATCTCGTGGAATGGTGGCCGGGCGCGATCGCCTCCGTGGTGAAGATCGCCGAGCGGTACGCCGACACCCGACTTGGGCTCGCGGACGCTTCGCTGGTTGCTCTCGCCGAGCGGCTCGGCACGATCGAGATCGCGACGCTCGACGAGCGACATTTCCGCGCAGTGAGACCCCTGGCTGGTGGGAAGGCGTTCCGGCTGCTGCCGGCTGATGCGTAAGGCGAATAGGCGAGGCCGATGATTGGGCACAGAGCGCATTTCTGTGCCCAATCCCCGACGCAATCGACAGCGTGGTCCGGCAGTCGCTCGCCGTCGCGGCGGTCCTGGTCGGCAGCATCATCGACCTCATCGCGGGCCGGATGTGGGCCGGCGTCGTCGCCACGATGCGGTTCAGCCTGTACGCGAAGTCCGTCACAGTCAGCTTCCTCGGTGTCGGCATGTTCAAGGAGGTGAGCAATTCCCCCGAGGATCCGCTCGTGCGTCGCCAGCGCGTGCTGCTCCCGCAGACTCATCGAACTCAAGACACGGAGCATGCCATATTGGCAACAATAGTGCCAAACCGACAGGCAAGCTGCCACTTTTCTGCTCGGTCATCGACCACCCACAGGTGCCATCGCAGCAGCAGTCAGCCGTCCCGCCCGGGCGATGGCGCGACGCATCTAGCGTGGGCCGTCGGACCTGCGAGTCCCTATGCTGTGCGCGAGGAACGGGAGCAACGCGCTTGCATTTGCCTGGACATCGGAAGAAGTTGCTGCGCGAGGGCGCGCGCGCCGATGCGGTTGTGCTCGAACGCACGGGCGTAAACCTCACCGCCGGGGGATTTTCCGCCCACAAGCTTGTCCTCGAGGTCCACTTTCCTGACGGCTCGCAGGCCGAGTTGCGAGAGAAGGTCAATGTGGCGGACATCGGTGCTCTGCGCGGTGCCATCGGGGACGTGCTCCCCGTCCGCTATGACCCCGACGACCACTCCGCGGTGGTGCTCGATGTGCCCGCGATCCGGGCCGAGGTCGACGAGGCCAACCGGCGGCGTGATCAGGAGGCGGTGGCTCGCGGGCGATGCGCGATCGAGGGTGAGGTCCAGGCGCCGGCGCCTGCCCGGGTTCCAGTTGCCGCACTCCAGAGCGTCCAAGCACAGCTCGCTGAGCTGACCGAGCTCAAGCGCGCGCTTGACGCTGGACGGATCGGGCCCGACGAGTATCAGCGACGGCGACGCCAGATCGTCCCACCGACGAACCGGGTTGAGCACCAGGCGTAGCCTCTGCGCTACTCCGAGTGCCGCGCGTTCGCCTGGACACCGAACCCTCAGCCTCACAGCTCCCTCCTGCTTTGGCCGAGTCGGAAGAGCCCCCCCCACGCCCGCGGGGGCGGGGCTCCGCCAGGTGAAGCCGCGACAGCGGCGGCCGAGACGGCGTTCCCGCGTTCCATCCAGAGGAGCCACGCCGCCGCGGCGTGATCGCGTGAGACGTCGAGCGGTGGCGGGCGAGCGTGGCGACGCCGGCGACGACGCGCACCCGCACGACCGTGACCCAAAATGTCCGGTTGGGGAAGCGCTCGTCGTCCGGATCAGCGCCTACACGTGGCTGCTCGGCACCAAGAGCGGCCATCTCACCGAGCCGGCCAACGTGGCCGCCGTGCGCTCCAAGGAGAACCGGGCGGCAGTGAGACCAGACGCAGTTCCTCGTCCGGACCGGGCTACTGAGCTCGTCGCCGCGACGGACGCCGCGAGTTGGGAATGCAGCTGGCTGCTGTGCAGCCGACGAGGTCGGCCATGAGCTTTGCGGCTGCGTCGTCGCGGAGGCCCTCGCGCGTGAGTCGCTGCCAGGTCGAGAAGTCGAGTGCCAGCGCAATCGTGGCTCCAAGTTCCTTGCCGGCCGCGCGGTCCCCCTGGAATCCTGCGGCCAGAGCCTGAGTCAGCTCGGACTGTCGAGCGTCCATGGTCCGCGCGAGGAGGGCATCGAGCGCGGGGAGCGCTTTTCGGTCGCGGAGGACCTTGCCGGTCATCGGCTCCTGTCGCCGGTAGGAGCGGTAAAGCGCCGCCAGCACCGCGCGCATCCGCTCGTCCGGATCGTCGAGCGCGAGGGCGGGGGTGAGGTCGGGGGGTGGCGTCTGGGCGAAGAACTGTCGCTGGCAGGCGGCGAACAGCTCACCGTCGGTCGGGAAGTGGTTGTAGACGGTGAGTCGCGACACACCCGCGTGTCGCGCGATCTCAGCGACCGTGGTGGCCGCAGGCCCGTGCTGCTCGTGTAGCGCGACCGTGGCCTCGACGATCCGCTGCCGGGTCTGCGCCTGGCGCTTGGCGCGCTCCTTCAGTTCGTAAGTGCGCTTTTCGGTTGACATGGTGTTAGCCCATAGGTTATCGTCTGGCGCAAATCAGATAACGTGCTGTAAAGCGAAAGGAGCGGGTGATGGAGGCACGCACAGCGGCGAGGATCGTCGGGCCAGCGGACGGAAAGTCCGGGATTCTGGCGGCCATCGCTGTGAGGTTCATGATCGAAGGCGAGGACGCAGACGGCCGCTTCTCGGTCGTCGAGCATCCGATGCCGCCACGGGCGCTGGCGGCGCCGATCCACCGCCACAGCCGCGAGGACGAATACAGCTTCGTGCTCGAGGGCAGAATGGGCGCGCTCCTGGGCGACGAGGTCGTCTACGCAGACCCGGGCGACCTTGTCTTCAAGCCCCGCGACCAATGGCACACGTTCTGGAACGCGGGCGATCAGCCGTGCCGGATCCTCGAGATCATCTCACCGGCCAGGTTCGAGCGCTACTTCGAGGAGCTCGTCGACATGACGGGACCGAAGACGCCGGAGACGATCAGCCCGATCGCCGGCCGGTACGGCCTCGAGATGAAATTCGAGACAATCGCCGAGCTGGTCGCCGGACACGGGCTGCGCTGGCCAGGGGTGCAGTAAGAGGCATCACCGTGGCGCGCTTGCCGCGCGCAACTCAGGTCAAGGCCACTGCGCGGGCATACGCCTGCTCTCGAAATTTGCGCGTCTCCCGATCCTGGCTGGCGCGCCGCTGCGGCGCACCTGCTTTCGCGAAACGAGGTCTTTGCCGCCGACGCTCACCGCCGCGTAGCCAGACCCGGAGATGGCGACGAGCGGGTGCGTCGCCAGGCGCGGGTCGAGACCCGCATTCGTGCGGCGCGGGCACGGAAGGCGAACACGACTCCGTAACCGCATGTGTCCGGTAGCAAGAGCGGTTCGACGGCGCACGGCATCGCTGTTCCTCCAGGGATGGAGCAGTCCGTCGAGGTGGGTCGCGGACCGTCGCGACCCGTCCAAGGGGATCACCTCATCGGCGACCGTTTGGAGCGCTGCTCGCCCCTCCGGTCGCAGCAGGGAGGGGCGCACGTTCAGCGGCCGACTCGTGGCTGACTATCTAGCTTTGGAAAGTCTCAGAGGGCTTGCGTTGGGCTCCTGATCGTCTGGCCGACCTCGATGAGGTGGCCGTCTGGGTCTCGCATGTAGCAGCGGAGCTCCTGACCCCGGTCGGTGGGTGGGGTGAGGAACTCGGCGCCGCGGGCGCTCCACTGCTCGTAGACGGCGTAGATGTCGGCGACGCGGATGTTGAGGAAGCTGCTGACGTGGTCGGGGTCTCGTGGCGGCTCGAGTGTCACTGTCGGCTTGTCGTCGGTGGGCGGCCCGCCGATGTTGATGATGATCCAGCTGTTTGCGAGCGCGATGATCGTCGGCTCCCCTTCGCGCAGTACCTCGCCGCCGAGCACGTCGGCGTAGAAGCGGCTGGCGCGTTCGACGTCGTTGGCAACGAGGAAGTGGGTGAGGGTGATGCCCTCGGTGGGTGCTCGGAACTTGGCCATCGCTAGCGCTCCAGTATCGGGCGGACTTCGACGGTCCCGCCGAGCCGGGCGAACGGGATCCGTGCCGCGAACGCGATCGCCGCGTCGCGGCCTGGGGCGTCGTAGATGTAGTAGCCGTCTAGCTCGTTTCCCGCGTCGACTGCGGGGCCGTCGGTCACCCGTGTCTGTCCGCTATCCACACGGACCGTCGCCGCCGTGCCAGCGGCCTGGAGTTGGTTGCCGTCGAGCACGCCCGCAGACTGGCGAATCGCTTCGAATTCCGCGGTTACTTTCTGTTGCTCGGCAGCGGGGAGCCCGCCGATCGCGTTTTCGGCGCCGTTAGAGCGGACCTGGAGCAGGAACCCGCCGTACGTGAGCAGGTATCCGCTGGCGACCCACTGGAGGTTCTGTTGGGAGAAGTGCAGCGCGTGCTGGATGGACGGGAACGCCACGTTGGTGATCGACGAGTCCACGACATCGAGGAACTGAACCCCGCACAACAGCAGAAGCGTCAGCACTCCCAGACGCGTGCGCAGCAACGACGCCTGACCCGCGCCCACATCTCCTTCGACCGAAGACATCCAGGTTTCCTTTCGTCAAAAGTGATCAGTCAGTGAACTAACTCAACAGGAAAAACGTAACACAAACCGATCGACTATCATGTTGGTGAGATGACTGACTCAGACCTGATGCCGCCCGGTGGAAAGCGTGAGCGCCTCGTGGCGGGCGCGCGCGAGGTGATCCACCACCAAGGCGTCGAGAAGACGACAATCGCCGACATCGCGCAAGCGGCGGACGTTCCCGTCGGAAACGTGTACTACTACTTCAAGACCAAGGACCAGCTTGTCGAAGCGGCGATCGACGGCTATGCCGGCGACCTCCGAGCGCTGCTCGAGTCGCTTGAGCGCCATCGCACGCCACAGGCGCGCCTACGGGCCCTGGTCCGCGCGCTCACCGAGCAGCGCGAGCTTGCCGCCGAGTACGGCTGCCCGATGGGGAGCCTGTGCTCGGAGCTCGACAAGCGCGCCGAGCCCCTGGACTGCGGACACCTGCTCGAACTCCCGATCGAGTGGGCGGAGCGCCAGTTCCGGCTGCTCGGCCGCCGCGACGCCCGCGACCTCGCCGTCGCGCTGATCGCCTCCTACCAAGGGATCGCGCTGCTGACCAACACTTTCCGCGACCCAGAGCTGATGGCCCGCGAAGCGCGGCGTCTCGAGCGCTGGATCGACTCGCTGACGTAGCGACCCACGTCGACTGGCGGCTCCATTCGCGAAGGACCAGCGACGTCGCCGTTCCCGGCCGAGCATCAGGTTCCCACTGAGGCGTGAACGGGCGGTCTTTCGACGGCGGTCGTGGACGCGCCCCACGGATTGGGAGGAGTCGCCGCAGCCCTGCTTCCTGGTGCCGACGAGCACGTCGCCCGCGCGGAGCTCAGACCCGCCCAGCGCGGGTTCCGTGCCTCAGTGGTTGGCTCCGGCATCGCAGCAGGCTCCGGCGCCGCGATCGCGCCCCAGCCCGCGCGGAGCGCGGCGCTTGTCGGCGCCGCCGAGATGCGCGTCGTCATGCGAATGCACCAGCGTGGGCCGCGTAGACCGGACCGGACCCATCCGACAACGCGGCGCAGGCGAGAGGTGTGGATGGTCAACGGCTTGGCAAGAGCGTTGTGTGAGGCGAGCGGGCCTTTATCCGGGCGTCCCGTCGCGGTCTCTTGCTCGGGCGCGGTGTGGAGTTGCCGTTCGGGCACGCCGGGCAGCCAATCTCCGAAGGCGGCCGATGGGCCGAGCCGCGGGTCGCTGAGAGCATCGGCGTCATACGGGGACTGCAGATACGCTCGGTCCTGGTCGATCCGCACGCGTACCTGATCAGCTCCGCCGATGGACCCGTGGGTGATCCCAATGAGGATGCGCTGAGAAGCCTGCCACGACGGGCTGGCCGATCTCGCGAAGGTCGTTCGCGAGGCAGGTCATCTCGTCGCTCCGCACCCCGAGGTCGATGACCAACCCGCCGGCCCAACAAGCCAAGCTCGCCCCCCCAGCCGACACGATCCCGGCCCCGCCGCGGGCATCCGGTGCTGGCAGCTTGACAACAGACTCTCCGTAAGAGCTAGGAGTGGACGACCGCGTCGCCTTCATGGCGTCAACTTCAGTGGCGTCGGCTGGCCAATCAGCGGCGTCTTGACCGGCGCGGCGGCGCCGACCATGATCACCATGTGATACCCGCCCGGGTTGTACTGGACCGGGATGCGCTTCCAGTTGTTGGTGATCCAGACGTCGCCCGAGGGGTCGATTTCGACCGCCGTGCTCCGCTGGAGCCCGGCGAAGCCGTATCCGTCCTTGGGTGAGATCGGCGCGCCGGTGCGCTTGCCCCTCGGGCAGCGCTTCGCTCGGACGCCACAGAACTCACTGACCCGACGGCCGTCGAAGTTGCTGACCCAGACGTTGTCGTTGCCGTCGATCGCCATTCCCCAGGGCACCTTGGCGCCGCCGCCCCTGAAGCCCTTCCTGGGGCTCTTCACGCTGCCGTCGGCTCCGATCAGAGTCACCGATCCACCGATGCTCTTAAAATTGATCGTGTTGCCTGGGCAGGGCAGGTTGAGCACCCCGGAGTTCGAGACCCAGATGTTGCCGCGGGTGTCGCTGGCGACGCCCATCGGATAGTTGAGCCCGCCGCCGGTGATCGGCGACTTCGCGGTCGGGGTCCCATCGGGTCGGTACATCCCCACCTTGTCGCTCAGGGTGCTGCTGATGAACGCTGTCCCGCGTTTGTTGAACGCGATGTCGAAAGGTTTGTCGAGGTTCGGGTCGCGGATCGTCTTCGCCTTGCTCGGGTCGCCGCCCGGGTAGATCGTGAAACTGTCGTGCGGCTTGGTCGTGCTGAGCGGGTCGTTGTAGGGGCCGCAGTTGGCGATCCAGATATCGCCTTGCTTGTTAGAGACCGTACCCTGAGGCCAGCTCATCTTCCCCTGGGTGATGCCGTTGGGGCCCGACAGGATGGTCCCGTCCGGGGCAAACTTGGAGAGCGAATTGTGCGGTGGCTGCTGATCCGCGGGGCAGCCCGGAGGCGCTGCGGCGAAGCCAAAGTTGCTGAGCCAGAGGTTGCCGTCGGGATCGAAGGTGATCCCATAACCGCTCCCGCTGATGCCTCCACCCACGATCGGGGAGAAAGACGCGTAGCTGCCGTCGGGCCGGAAGACCGCCACGAGGTTGCCCCCGCACACCGGCGTGCCGCGGGTGCGGCTGTATTCGTAGTTGTTCGCCACCCAAGCGTTGCCGTCGGCGTCGAAGGCGATGTTGCCGGGACCGTCGAGCGACTCTCCGTCTCCCCAGAAGCGCAGGAAGAGCCCCCAGTTGTTCGGCCGGTCGGCCTTGACCAGGGCCGGGCGGTAGGGCGTCGGACCAGAGCTGGAGAGCCCGTAGAGCCCTCGTACGTTGTTGCCCGGATTGCGGGCCACGTTCGCGAACGCCTGCAGCGTGCTGTTGGCCCGCTTCTCACCCGGGACCTTGGTCTCGTCGAACAACCGCTTGCACCTAGCCTCGTCCCGAGCGCAGCCGGCAAGCATGTTCGCCAGCGAGTTGAAGGTCGCCCGGGTCGGCGTCTGCCGGCCGTTCGGCGGAGTGTTGAGAACGTTGCCGAGCCGGCCAGTCTCGGGGTCCGCGAGGTTGCGGGCCATCATCGCAGCGTTCTGCGGTCCGGGCGCCTCACCACGGATCCGCCAGCCCGAGATGAACTGGGCCTCCGCGAAGCCGGCAGCGACCGTGGTGCGCTCGTTGACCCGGACGCTGGACTGGTCGCGCCCGGTGCTCAGCACTGTCGCCAGCCGGACCGCCCGGCGCCGACTTGTCCCGGGCACACCGCTGACCACATAGAGAACAGCGTTGGCGCGACCTGGCCTCCGGTAGGAGACCGAAAAACGGCCCCGGCGGTCCGTCCTGCCCTGACCGATCGCCACCGGCCCGGTCAAGTCCATCATCGTCTTGAACAGCGTCACCGGCGCGCGCCTGATCGGCATGCCGCCGCTTTTGACCGTTCCCGTGAGGGTGGCGGCATCGGCGCTCGCGGTGCCACAGATCAACAGAACAAGAGCCGCAACGAAGCCGACGACTCGGCCGGTGCCGCGGCTTTCAGCTCGCCGGACGCGACCTCGACAATCGAAAGGTGCCGGCTGCATTGTCCGCCTCGCTCTCTGGTCTCGGCACCTCCACGAACGGGGGAGGCGATCGCGGCCGCGAAACTACACCGTGATGGGACCCGTCAGAGGCGAAACGTGCGCATTTAGTCATTAGGCTGACATAGCGATTGGAACTGCCCGGGAATGCCCCTGAGGGGGATCGATCGCCGTAGCCGTCCTCAGATCCGGAAGAACTCTGATCATGTCTGCTTGTCGAGTTCGTAGCTGCGACCCGCTGGCGGCGGCGCGGAGCATTGACGCGACCTTCGCCAGTACCGCCACCGGCTCGGCCGAGCAGCGACGTCTACGCTTAGCTACATGAGTAGTGAAGCGATCCGAATCGAGTCACAGACGCTCAAGGCGCTGCGTGAGCGCAGCGCGCAGAGCGGCGAGCCGATCGTGCGGTTGGCGGGCCGCTACCTCCGGGAAGGCATGCGCCGGGATCGCCATCCCGGGATCGTCTTTCGCGATGGGCCGGCCGGCCGTCGAGCGGTCGTGATCGGCGGGCCCGACGTGTGGGAAGTGATCGCCGCCGCTCGCAGCGCGCCCGAACGCGGCGAGAACCTCGTTCACGCGCTCGCCGACAGGGTCGGCGTTCCGGTCGGGAAGATCCGGATCGCCGTCAGCTACTACGGCGAGTATCCAGACGAGGTCGACCAGTTCATCGCGGCTAACGAGCAGGAGGCAGAGCAACTCGAGCGCGCGCTCGAGATCGAGCGGCGCCTGCTCGGATGAAGCTGCTGCTCGACGAGATGTACGCCCCAGCCATCGCCGAGCAGCTCGGGGCGCGAGGACACGATGCCGCCTCAGTGCACGACGCGGCCTATCGCGCACTCGAAGGCGAGCCCGACGAGCAGGTCTGGGCAGCCGCCCTCGCCGACGACAGAACGCTCGTCTCGGAGAACGTTCAGGACTTCCGTCGCCTCGACGCCGACACTCTCGCCCGCGAGCAACCGCAGTCTAGGCGTCCACGCACGACGTAGACGCTCTCATCCGTCCGTCGGTCGACATGAGCAGGGGACTCGCAGCGCTCGGGGGCGTGCAAAATTCGAGCAGCGAGTAAGCGCCGCCCTCGATGCGCAGGGGCGTCACGATCGAGCCGGGCAAATTGAACGATTCAGCCGGCATCAGTCCTCCAGTAAGGTCGATTTGACCGTCCGCTCGAGCCAATCGGCATAGCGCTTCCCGCTCCAGTCTCGGCCCGAGATGAGCAAGTGGTGCAGTCCCGGACTGGCCAGAGCCGAGAACGTCTCCGCGGCCTGGCTCGCCGAGGGACCCGCCGCCAAACCGCCTCCCCTGATGGCGGCCTGCATGATCTTCGCCTGATCGCGATAGCGCAGCTCGCGTAGCTCGCGATCGAGATCGAAGAGCTCCAGGGCCCCGTGCCGGCGTCTCTTATCACCCCGGCATCGAGCGGTAGGTCGCATAGATCGTCTCGGCGGGGACCCGGCCCCTTCGGCGACAGCGCTGACTGTCGTCTTCGCAAAGCCCGCCTCGAGAAAGAGCTCGCGGGCTGCTTCAACGATTCGCTCGCGCGTACGCCGCGCCTGCTCGGTACGGGTCTCAGAGCGATATCTGCGGGTTGCGGGCGAGTTTCACGGTCGCAAACCCGTGGGGCGAGAGCTCGAACCGCGGGTCGAGGCGCCATTCCGCGGTGGCGTGGTTCGGATCGCCGACTACTCCTCTGCAGGCTCGAGCGCGACGCTCGACCTCACGCTGATCACCGCGGGCGTGCTGGGACTGGTCATAGCAGCGGCGATCATTGCTGCGACGCTGGTGAGGCGGGCTGTCCGCGCCCCGGTTCAGCGGGCGATCGATGCCGCCAAGCGGGTTTCCCACGCTGACTTCAGCGCCCGGATGGGTACCTCGGGTACGGAGGAGCCGGGCAAGTTGGGAACGGCGTTCGACGACATGGCGGCCCGGCTGGAGCAGGCCGACCGTGATCCGCCAGTTCCTGGCCGACGTGGCGCACGAGATCGCAACGCCGGTCAACGCCGTCTCGGGTCTCGCGCTCGCGCTTGCTGACGGCGCCGTGCAATCGGTACACGAGCGAGATGAGGCGAACAGCGTGATCAGCTCCAAGTCGGACGTCTGCGAGATTTGCTGCGCGATCTGCGGGAGCTCACACAACTCGATCTCTCGGAAGGCGTTCCCATGAGCCCTGTCTCGCTGCGGCCGTTCGGCGAAAGGCTCATGGCGAGCTTCCGTCCAGCCGCCGGGATGCCAGCGTGGATCTGCACCTCGAGGCTGATGATGGCGAGGTTGTGACGGACGCCCGGCTGCTCGAGATGATCGCCTCCAACCTCCTTGCGAACGCCCCTGAAGACCAAAGGCGCATCTTCGATCGCCTCTACCGCGTCGACGGCACCCGCGACCGTGCCACCGGCGGCTCCGGCCTCGGCCTGGCGATCGTCCACCGTGCCGTCCAAACCCTCGGCGGCCGGATCGAACTCGACAGCACTCTCGGCCAAGGCAGTCAATTCCGGATCGTCTTCCCCGTCGCTAGTTCGCCGGCAAAGCCAACAGCTGACTCATCACCTCGGCCTTCGTAGCGGCAACGGACCGACGGCCGGTGGCAGCAGCTTCCTTCCCCGCGGAAGCGACATGTCGCACGGTCGCAGCGTCGGCCCACGAGCTCGCCCTCGGGATCGGCGTCGCACGGTACCAGCCCATCCCAGAACAGGAACCTGCGTTTCTCGCGTCACGCTCGTGCGCGATCGAGTAGGGCCGAAGACACCAGTCAGCTCAACGTAATCGAGAGTGTCGGTAATCGAGGCGGGCAGGCTGGGACGCGCGAGAGAGTCGTCGCTGGGCTTGCCTGGCCATTGGGCTATCTGCGAGGATCGACGGGCATTGACCGAAACATCCAACCGGATCTCGGCGGCGACGCTCGAGCAGCTCTTGGAGGCGTTCAACGCGCACGACATCGATGCGGTCATGAGGTTCTTCGTTGACGATTGCGTCCTGGAGATGCCGCGGGGGCCCGATCCGTGGGGTCGGAGGATGCTGGGGCGAGACGACGTGCGCCGGGGTCTGGCGAGCAGATTCGCGGGGATTCCCGACGTCCACTACGGTGATGACCGCCACTGGATTGCTGGCGATCGCGGCTGTTCTGAATGGCTCTTGACCGGGACGACCACGGACGGTGAACGGGTGGCGGTCCGTGGCTGCGATCTGTTCGAATTCAGGGGCGAGAAGATCGTCCGCAAGGACTCCTACTGGAAGATCGTCGAGCCGCCGGGGTCATAGGCGTCGCACAGTCGCCAGTTCCGCTTCTCTCAGGCCGCGCGATTCCCCAGGCATCGGAGCCGAGCCCCCCAACGCGCGGAACCCATGGCCCTTGGAGCCATCGTCGCGCCCGACGCGACGATGAGCTCGCATGCCTCAAATTGCAGGCTCGCGCTGACGACGTCGATTTCGCCTCTGTCTGCGCCCTAGCGTTGCAGGGCAGCCCGGCGGGCGGCCGCTTGGCGAGCCCGCTTCATCCGTGCCTGCCGCGCATCCGAGGGAGCGGTTCGTTCGCCCACGATGCTCCATCCGAGTCCGCCGACGATTACGAGCAGCACGACGCCAGCGAGGGCGATATTGAGAATCACAATGGCGGTCATTTCTGTCTCCCGGTGTTGGTCCGATGTGTGCAGTGGATGATCGGACCGGGCGGCAAGATCGCCGTTAGATCGCGGCAAGATTTTCGCTAAATGTGGCTGAGAGGATGCTTACCCTGGCAGCGTCAGCGGTCAGTCGCGGCCGCACCAGTCAGCGAACCTCGAGGAGACACCAGGCGAAACGGGGGCACCTGTCGCGGGGATCTAACGAAATGGCACCAACACCATCAGCTTGCTTGCGATCCATCGCCGGTCCGCGGGATAACCGCGCCGGCGGTCTCCGGGGCTGTGCTCAGTGGTCACGCGAACGGTCGATGTCGGGCAGACCAACGAGCGACCAGATCGTCGCTGGCGGCTGTCGCGGCGAGCCGGGAAGTGCATGCCAGACGTCCTACCGCACATCGAGACGCTGGAACGCGGCGTCGGCAGCGGCCGCGGCGGTGATCGCCACGGCAACCAGCACGCCGAATGATCCGAGTCCAGCGCCGTGTGTGAGCTGCTGATCGCCGACGGCCCAGTAGAACACGGAGGCAAACCGCAGCGGGTGGATCCAGTGCACCACTGGGGCGAGCGAGCTGATCAGGTAGCAGAGCGCCGCGAGTGCGCTGCTGATGCCGATCGCGGTGCCGCGGCTGCCGGTCGCGGCACCGATCGCGAGGGCGATCAGGCCGAGGTCGATGCCGAGCACGAGCACGGCGAGCGTCGCGGTCGCGACGTGCCAGGGATCGAGCGTCACCTGGAACGCGCGTCCGACATAGACGGAGGCCACGATGCCGAGATCCAAGATCAGCGCCTGGACCAGCATCGTCGCGATCTTGCCGGCTAGGATCCGCCGGCGCGTCAGCGGGAGCACGACGAGCAGCCCCAGCGTGCCGTCCTCGCTTTGGCCGGCGATCGCGCCGGCGCCGTAGCCGATCGTCAGCATCAGCATGATCAGCGGAAGGAAGTTCGCGTAGGCGTTGACGTTCATCCAGCCTGCCGGTGAGGTCAGCGTGCCGGTCGCACCGAACAGCGCTGCGAGAGGGGAATTGCCCTGCGTCAGCTTGTTGAGCTCCGACGAGTGCTTGAACGACGGGTACAGGACGACGATCACGAGCATGTACAGCGCCATCCCAACCGTGTACCAGAGCGTCGACCGCCTCCGGTTGTAGAGGTCGTAGCGGGCGATCTCAGTCGTCATCGCCCACCTCCTCCGGCCGGTAGTAGCTGAGGAACAGCTCGTCCAGATCGGCGTGCCGGGCGACGACGTCCAGCGGATCGTGGTCGGCGATCACCCGCAACAGCTCCGCCAGCTGTCCTGTGGTCTGCAACGTGACCGTGTTGCCCTCAGCCGTGACCTGCGTGACCCCGGGGACCGACTCGAACATGGCCGGCGCGACCGGCGTGGCGAACCGCAGCTCGATTGTCTGCGGCGCCCGTCGGCGCAGCTCCCCAACGGTGTCCGTGACCACCAGCCGCCCGTCGCGGATGATCGCGATGCGATCGGCGACACGCTGGACCTCATCGAGCTCGTGCGAGGAAAGGAACACGGTGCGGCCCTCGTCGACGGTCTCCCGCAGCAGCCTCTGGAACTCGTTCTGCATCAACGGATCCAGACCAGAGGTTGGCTCATCGAGGATCAGCAGGTCGGGGCGGTGCATGAACGCGAGCACGATCCCGAGCTTCTGGCGGTTGCCCTTCGAGAGCTCGTGGACCTGGCGGTCGAGAGTCACGTCGAAGCGCTCCACCAGCTCGGCGCACAGCCCCTTGTTCACTCCGCCGCGGGCGCGAGCGAAGCAGTCGAGCACGCGGCGGCCCGTCATCCTCGGGTGAAGCTCGAACTCGCCCGGAAGGTACCCACAGCGCGCGTGGATCGCGACGCTGTCCCGAGAGCTATCCAACCCGAACACGCGGGCGCTCCCGGCGCTCGGACGGTGGAGCGCCAGCAGCAGCCGGATCGTCGTCGTCTTGCCCGCCCCGTTGGGGCCGAGGAACCCGAACACCTGCCCCGCCGCGACACACAAATCGAGTCGATCGACGGCACGCGCCGCACCGAAGGACTTCGTCAATCCGTGAGTCTCAACAGCAGCCGTCATCGCCGGCGCGAGGAGAGACGCTTGCGCGCCTCGCTGAAGGCGAGTGGCCGGCCGGCGTCGTCACCAGGTTCTGAAAGCTTCATCCCAGAAGTGTGCGGTTAGCGGTGGGTTCAGAGTTGGCTGAGCAAAGGTTGCCAGTCGCGAGTGTTCCTCGCGATCTGCACCGATAAGACCGGCACCCTGACCGAAAACCGGATGGGCCCCACCGAGGTCGCATTGCTCGAGTCCGCTCGGTCGCTCGGGACTCGCCTCCCCGCCGAAGAGCGCGAGGCACTGCGTCGCTGGCACTTCCACTTCGACCCAACGCGCCCGCGCTCCGGCTGCGGCGATACCTCATCCGCCGTCGCGAGCGAGGACAACAACCGGGGCCCATGACTCGGGCCAACGCATCGATCGCCCCTCGGTAGTCATCCGATACTCGAGGACCGCGCCCGCGGGGAACTCGCGTCTCTGACGGCGGCCGGGCGTCGCGGTCGGTGTCGCGTCCGTTCTGTGTCCGAGCCGGCTATCGGGGTGTATGGTGCTTTGGAGCCTCGCCTCGAGAGTGGCGGGGTAGCCCTTGCGGCTCCCACTCCTGGCCGGCCTTTGGCACGTCGACCCTCAGCGGTCCGCGCCTACCAGACGAAGGAGCCGGTAATGACGCTTTCCTCACCGTCGGAGCACGGGCTCCGCGCACCGCGTGGTCGACGTGCAGATCCGCCGTCGAGGAGGGTCGCGCGGATCGCCGGCATCTTCATGGTCATCACGTTCATGTCCATCCCGGCGCTGCCGCTGTATGACCAGGTGCTCCACCACACGAACTTCGTCGTCGGCGCCGGCGGCGACGCGCGCGTGTACGTGGGAGCGTTGTTCGAGATCTTCACTCTCATCGCAGGCATCGGTATGGCGGTGACGCTGTATCCCGTCCTCAGGCGCCAGAGTGACAGCCTCGCGCTCGGCTATGTCACCGTACGGGTCGTCGAGTCCTGCCTGATCGCGGTGGGCATCGTCAGCTTGCTCGCGGTCGTGACGCTGCGCCGGGACCTCGCCGGCGCCACCGGCACCGACGCCGCGTCGCTTGTCCTGAACGGCCGGTCGCTGGTCGCAGTGCACGACGCCACGTTCTTGCTCGGTCCAGCGTTTTGCGCGGCCATCGGCAACGGGCTGATCCTCGGCTACCTGATGTTGCGGTCCGGGCTTGTGCCGCGGCGCTTCGCGCAGTTCGGCATCGCTGCCGGGTCCCTCGCTCTGGTCACGGCGCTTCTCGTGTTGTTCGGCGCCTACGACCAGAGCTCTGGAGCGTCCTTCATCCTGACGCTGCCGGAGGCGGTCTGGGAGCTGTCGCTGGGCATCTACCTGATCGTCAAGGGCTTCAAGCCGTCACCCATCCTCTACGACGACCGACGCCACGCCGGCGTAGACGGCCAGCTGATCCCGGTCCTTCCGACACCGGAGCCAGAAGCGGCACTGTGAAGGCACGATCGTTCGGCGTCAAAGCGGTACGGGAGCTCCCCGCCGCCCTGACTCAGCTGCCCGGAATCGGCGAATGGAGGGCCGGTGGCCTCGTCGACTCCGCGCCGCGCGCCTGTGCGAACGTGACGAGCTTTCCCCGCTGCTCGTCCCACAGCTTGAGCCTGACGGTGCCGAGGGCCTCCCAGAACGTGAGCGTCGGCACGTGATGGAAGATCGGATGGTCGTCGTGCGTGCGCTGCAGGTTGTAGTTGGGGATGCGTGCGTTCAGGTGGTGGACATGGTGGAGCCCGATGTTGCCGGTGAAGAACTGCAGGACCTTGGGCAGCTTGAGGTAAGAGCTGCCGCGCAGCGCCGCGTCCGTGTAATCCCAGTCGGCGGCGCTTTGCCAGTAGGCATCCTCGAACTGATGCTGCACGTAGAACAGCCAGATGCCGACCGAGCCGGCGAGCATCGCCGCGGGTGCCCACACGAGCAGGAAGGTCTCCCAGCCGATCAGCCAGCACAGCCCACCAATGCAGGCGAGAAGCACAGCGTCCGTGCCGAGCACGCTGTGGCGCATCCGTGGCCGTTGTGCCCGCGTCGCGATACGCGGCCCCACAACCATCGCGATCACCGGACCGAGCCCGAACATCACAATCGGGTTGCGCGTGAGCCGATAGGCGAGGCGACCGCGTCGTTCGCGCGCCCGGTACTCCGCGACCGTCAGCGTGATGACGTCTCCGACGCCACGCCGCTCGAGGTCTCCCGAGCTTGCGTGATGGACCGCGTGATCATGGCGCCAGCGTCCGAACGGTGCCAGCACGAACAGCCCCAGAACCCTGCCCACATGGCGATTAGCGCGCTTGGAGACAAACAGGGCCCCGTGGGCACAGTCGTGAAAGACGACGAACGTCCGCACCAGGAAGCCAGCAGCCGGAACCACGAGCGCGAGCGCCAGCAGATAGGAGACGTCGAGAGCCAGATACATGAGGACCGACACAGCGAGATAAGGCACCACCGACGTCATGATCTCGAGCACGCTGCGCCCGAGACTGGGCTGCGCATAGGCTGCGAGCGCTTCAGGCCCGAGCGCTCGACGCGATGACTGCGACATGGCGACTCCAATGCAGGGATAAACGTTGCCGAGCGCAACGCCCTCGCATGCCGCCATCAGACCACCACGAGCGCGCACTTCTCTGTTGTCGAACCGATCTGTCCGAACCCAAAACGGTCCCGCCAGCTCGCCTCGAGCACGCCAGCTTAGCGCCTGCGGCGCGCATGCTCACCCTGAATGCCGCCACGGGGCGGCAGTCCGCACCGGCGGGCTTCCGGTCCGCACGGGCGAGAAGCCTAGTCTCCAGGCGGGGAGGACGGCGGGTCGACCAGCTCGAGCGCGCCGAACCCGGGCACGGGCCCGTCCATCAGGAACATCTCGATCGTGAGATCGGGCTCCACGTGGGCCTGGCTGAGGAAGGCGAGCACCTTGCGTCCGGTGAGCTGCTCGATCATGGCGGTGTAGCGCTCCTTCATCAGTCGCTGGAAGTCGCGGCGCATCTCGAGCACCCGGTCCGGCTCACCGCTCTCCATCATCGTCCGTTCGATCGCGGTGAACCCGTCGCTCAGCACGCACACGATCAGGTTGTCCAGGACGTACGTCTTTGCTTTGATCGGCCCGCGGCCGTAGTGCTCGCGCATGAACGCGACGATCCGATTCGTGACCTCGGCCAGCAGCCTGCCGCCAGCCAGCGCCGCCTCCGCGCTCTTGCTCGTATCGCCCGAGCTCACGCTCCGCCTCTGGATGTCTCGCCCTGTGCCGTGCTCACTGGTGCTGCGGGTACTTCGAGATCAACGCCTCGCGCCCCTGAGCCGGAGCGCTCGCTTCAGAACTCGGAAGATACTACTGATCTCCCCCTGTTCATTGCGCCCCGGGACGGTGGGAGTATAGTCGCGCGTGCTGGACGCCAACGAGGCTCTTGCCGTCTCCGGCGAGGACATGAGGGGTTCAGCCCAGCAAGCGCAGTCGCGCGTTCGCAGCGGCCCGAATCGGGTGGCTCCGAGGGCGTTGCACACCAGCAACGACGTCCCTCTGGAGCAGCCGTGTCCGATGTACCGCGTGTCAAACCGGACCAGGTGTCAGCTCACCGGCCGGCTCTCCGCCGGCGGACGGTCGCGGGCTCAGCGAGCATCCGGTCGGCCGCCCCGCTGCCCGGCACGACGACGCCGGTGCCGGGGTACGACACGCGGCACCCGAATCTCGGCTTACTGATCGAGAACATCGCCGACATCTTGAACTCCGAGGTCGCGCTGTACTGCCACCTGGACGGGCTGGGGCAGCCGCCAGAGGTGGTCTGCTCGTGGGGTCTGGGCGACCTCCACGACGAGCTCGCACGACCAAACGGGGGAGGGCTCGTCGGCCGCGCGCTGGGGGCGCAGCGGGCAGTCCTCGAGCCCCTCCATCCCGATGACCACGCTGCGCTCATCGGGGCAGGCGGCGATCCGACACTGCAATACGCCCTGATCGCACCTGTTCGTCCCGCAGCCGGAGCCGCCGCCGCGTTGATCGCGGCGTTCGCTGCGCGCCCATCGGATGAAGCGCTGACCCTCTGGACAGCCGTGGCGTGCGGAGCGATGCTCGCCCTCGGCGCGCAACGACCGGAGATGCTCGACATACTGCTCCCCACCCGTCTCGACGCGCTCACGGGATGCCTCAACTACGCGGGGATCCGACGAGCGCTCGAAAAGGAGATCAACCGCAGCACCCGCGGCGGCCTGAGCCTGTCGCTCTGTTTCATCGACCTCGACGGCTTCAAGCGCGTCAACGACCAGCATGGTCACCTGCGCGGCAACGAGGTGCTCCGCGAGGTCTCCCAGATTCTGCGTCAGAGCGTGCGCAGCTGCGACACCGTCGGACGGTTCGGCGGCGACGAGTTCATCGTGATCCTCCCAGACACCGACGAGCCGGATGCGATGCGGTTCACGGCGCGCGTGCAATCCCGCCTCGCCGCCGCGACGGTTTTGCTGCTGGCGGGCCACTCACGGCTTCGGTCGGCATCGCGCACTGGACTCCGGGCGCGACGGCCGACGAACTCCTCGCACGCGCCGACGAGGCGCTGCTGAGTGGCAAGAGAGCCACCCATCGCTTCGGAGGTCCCGAAGCATCCGCCAGGGTCAGCGGTCCGTCAGCCGCGTTCCGCTGACGCAGGCGGACGTGGCACCCGGTGCAACCTGGGCAGGCGGTCTGCGGCGGCGGAGCCGGGCCGCGGCCCTCGAGTTTGGCCGGCCGCTGGGCAACTACCGAGCGCTGGTCCGTCTCGATGCCCGCACCGCTTCGCCGAGCTCACGGACGCCGGCGCGGATCGCGGGCTCGGGCATCTGGGCATAGCCGAGCACGAGCGCCGGCCGAGAGTCGCCGCCGTAGGGACGAAACTCGCTCATCGTCTCTACCGCGATGCTCCGGGCCAGCGCGTGCTCGCGGATCGCCCGCTCGTCGTCGCCCTCTGGTAGCCGGACGGTCACATGCAGGCCCGCGGCCACCCCGCTGACCGTGGCCTCCGGCAGAGCGTCGGCCAGAGCATCGACGAGGGCGTCGCGTCGAGACCGGTAGCGGGCACGCATACGACGCAGGTGGCGGTCGAGCTCGCCGCGAGTCAAGAAGTCAGCAAACGCGTACTGCTCGATGCGGGCGGTGCCGCGGTCGGCAAGGACCTTCTGCTCGCAGACAGATTCGACGAGAGCGGGCGGTACGGCCAGCCATCCGATCCGGAGGGCCGGCGCAAGTGTCTTGCTTGCCGACCCGGCGTAAACCACCCGGTCGGGATCCAGTCCTTGCAACGCCCCAACGGCCGCGCGGTCATAGCGATATTCCGCGTCGTAGTCGTCCTCCACCGCGATCGCGGGGCGCTCCCGCAACCACGCCAACAGGGCCGTTCGCCGCTCGCCGGTCAGCACCACTCCGGTGGGATGCTGATGGGCCGGGGTGACAACGAGCGCGTCGACATCCGCCCGCACGAGCTCGTCGACCCGTGTTCCGGCATCGTCCACGCCGATCGATACCGGCTCCAGGCCGGCGCGCGCCGCGATCAGTCCGTCCTCTGGGTTGCTCGGATCCTCGAGCGCGATCCGCTTTTCACCCGCCGCCGCCAGCGCCTGGCAGACGAGGCCAAGACCCTGGGTGTAGCCGTTCGTGACGATCAGGTCATCGGGGTTGGCGACGACGCCGCGCACACGACCGAGATACTCGGCGAGCGCGGACCGCAGCGCCGTGACCCCGCGAGGGTCGCCATAGCCGAGGTCGGCATCGGTGATGGTCGCGAGCGCGTGGCGCAAGGACCGCAGCCATGCGGCCCGTGGGAACGAAGACACGTCCGGCACGCTCGGACGAAAGTCGAACCGCGTACGATGCGCCGCGGGAGCGACCGTCGTCTGTCGCTCGGCGGCGAGGGCCGCCGACGCCGCGACGCGCGGGCGCGCGCCCTGGTGCAGAGTCAGATACCCCTCCGCGGCCAACTGCGCGTACGCGTCGACGACCACGCGCCGCGACACGCCGAGCTGCCTGGCGAGGTCCCGCGTCGAGGGCACGCGCGCGCCGGGCCGTAGCCCGCCTTCGCGGATTCCGCGTCGGAGCTGATCCTCGATCTGCCCTCCCAGCGTTCGGGAGCCGTCGCGGCTGACCGAGAGGAGCAGTTCCACCGGCTGACTGGTCTCGTCTAGAGCCACGATTCTGGATCTTCCCTATGCACCAGTGGAAACCTAGCATCGGCGCATGCACTCGATCGCGTCTTCCCCCGCCGCACGACGCCTGTTCATCACCTCGATCGTCGCTCGCCTGCCGTTGGCGATGCTCGGCATCGGACTGACGGTTCATGTCCAGCGTCTCTCCGGGTCGTTCGCCGCCGCCGGCGTCGTAACGGGTGCCTACGCGCTCGCGCTCAGCGTCGGTGGACCGCTGCTCGGCCGGATCGTCGACCGCCGCGGCCAGACGCTCGTGCTGCTGAGCAGCGCGGGCGCGGCAGCCGTGCTGCTCGGCTCGATCGCGGTCGTGCCCGCGGGCACACCGCTCTGGGTCCTCCTCGCCCTGGCGAGCGGGGTTGGACTCGCCGAGCCGCCGGTCGGCGCCTGCCTTCGCAGCCAGCTTCCGTCACTCTTGCTGGATCCCGACGCCCGTCGACTCGCGTTCGCGTTCGAAGCGTCGGCCCTTCGAGTTGACCTGGATTGCCGGGCCGCCGCTCGTGCTCGGTGTCGGCGCCTTGTGGTCGACCGGCGCGGCGCTCGCGGCCGGCGGCCTCATGCTACTGCTCGCCACGACCGCGTTCGCCGCGCAGCCGGCCTCCCGCACTCGCCGGCCGAGACCCGCCACCGGGCTGCGACGCGGCGGAGCGCTGCGCGCGCCGGCGATGCGGACCCTGGTCGCGGTCCTACTCCTCGTCGGCGTGCTCCTCGGCGCCGACGAAGTGGCCGTCACCGCCGCCGCCAAGACGCTCGACGGCACGGGTGCCGCCGCCCCGCTGCTCGCGCTCTGGGGCGTCGGCTCGCTCGCCGGCGGCCTGCTGATCACCCGCGCCCGCGGAGGCGCCCGCACGGCCGCGGGACTCGCGCTTGTGCTCGCGGCGCTCACCGCCGGTCACCTGGCCCTGATCCCGGCCTCCGGCGGCATCGTCTCACTCGGGGCGGTGCTGCTCATCGCCGGCGCGGGGATCGCCCCGGCCGAAGCCAGCGTCAACGCGATGGCCGACGACGCCGCCCCGCCAGGCACGAGCACTGAAGCGTTCGCCTGGCTCGCCAGCGCGATGGCGATCGGCGGGGCGCTCGGAGCAGCCGCAGCGGGCACCCTCATCGACCGCTCGGGGACGACCGCCGCATTCACGCTCGCCGGCGGTGCAGGCGCGCTCGCGGTGCTCATCGCTGCTCTCCCGCGCCGTCCGCTGGCGATGAGTTCTCATCCGTCGGTCGGTCACCAGTAAACGCAATGCTGCAGCCAACAGACGCCGACGGAGGTGCACGATGGGCAGGGTCCTCACGCATATGACGATGTCCCTCGACGGCTACATCGCCAACCCCAACGACGATCCGGGCGAGCTGTTCGACTGGTATGGAGCCGGGGTGGTGAGCGTGCCGAGCGCCAACGAGAACGTCGCGTTCGCTGTCGACGAGGCCAGCGCCGAGGTCCTGCGAGGCCTGACCGAGAGCGTCGGCGCGCTCGTGTCCGGCCGGCGCCTGTTCGACATCACCAACGGCTGGAACGACAGCCACCCGGTCGGCGCGCCGGTCGTCGTCGTCACACACAGCGCACCGGCCGAGGCTGCCGAGCGGTGGCCGAGAACGACGTTCGTCGACGGAGTCACGGCCGCCGTGACGACGGCGCGGGAGATCGCCGGCGAGAAGGACGTCACGATCGCCAGCGCCAACCTCGCCCAGCAGGCGATCGACCTCGGCCTCGTCGACGAGGTGTGTGTCAGCCTCGTGCCGGTGCTCTTCGGCGAGGGCATCCGCTACTTCTCCAAGCTGGACCGTGGACACGTCCTGCTCGAGGATCCGGTCGTGACGCCCGGGCGCCGCGCCCTCCATCTCCGCTACCAGGTCAGAGCAGCAACGACGACCTAGTGTCGGCGCGTCCCGCCGCGCCGGTCTGGCGAATGAACGCCCCCGCCGCCTCGATCGCATCGGCCGCCTCGGGCAGGAACGACCAGAACAGATGGAATCCGTGCGCGTCGACCGGGAACAGCTGGAGCTGCGCGTCGATGCCGTATCGACGGGCGCGGGCGGCGAGGGCCTTGGCGTCGGCGAGGCGCGCGTCGCCGGTGGCCGCCTGGATCAGCATCGGCGGCAGGCCCGTCAGGTCCGCGCACAGCGGGTCGACGACGGGGTCGTCGACCGGGTGGCCGGCGAGGTACATGGCCGCGCAACTGCGCGCCTCCTGCTCATCTGCGAGCGGGGCGATGACGTCGCCGGGCTCGCGTTGGAGTCGGAGTGCAAGGTCCAACCACGGGCACATGAGTACCGCAGCGCCGGGCTGCGGAGCGTTCTGCTGCGCGAGCGAGAGCAGTAGCGACAGGACCAGCCCACCGCCGGAGGAGTCGCCGGCGATCGTCACCCGCTCGGGGGCGACGCCCCGTGCGAGCAACCAGTGGTACGCGCGCAGAGCATCATCGACCGCGGCGGGGAACGGGTGCTCGGGAGCGAGACGGTAGTCGGGAACGAGCACCGCGGTCCGTGCCGCCGTGGCGATTGCGCCGGCCTGCGGCTGGTATCCAAACGCCGACCCGAAGACGTAGCCGCCGCCGTGGAGATAGAGGACCGTCGCCGGGCTGTCCTCGGTGCTGGACACGAGCAGGGACGAAACCCCGCCGGCGGTCACAGGCCGCACCCGCGTTCCGAGCGGAGGCGACATCTGAGCGAGCAGATCCTCACCGGTGGCACGCAGCTCCTGCAGGTCGGCTTCGGGACCCAGCAGTCCAACCATCGGCTCCCACAGCTTCGTGATCCGGCTGAGGAGCTCGCCTCCGACGGCCAACGTGGCGGACACCGCCTCATCGACGTCACGCAGAACGGTGCGCGAGCGATCCAGCAGTGCCTCGCCCGCGATCGTGAGCTCGACTCGATGCGTCGAGCGGCGGAGCAACTCGCAGCCGAGGAGCTGCTCGAGGCCGCGGATCTGCCGGCTGAGCGCCGACTGCGAAACGTAGAGCCGGTCGGCCGCGCGGCCGAAGCTCAGCTCCTCGGCAACGGCCACGAATGCCCGCAGGTGTCGCAGCTCGATCCCGTCCGGAGCCTGCGGGAACGGAAGCAGATGTCCACGCTCATCCACTGCGGACAGTATGGCGTCCGGGCTGCCGGCCGGTGATGCCACCTGTGCATAACCGCGTTGTCGGATCGGACTTTCCCATTCGACGGGGCGCTGAGACGCTGCCTTCGATGCAAAGCGCAGACCGCGATATGACCAAGACAGCCGCCGGCCCGGTGCTGGCCGCCGAACTCACGCTGCGGGTTGACGGCCGCCGGCACAAAGCTCGCGTCTACTGGCCCGATCCGAACGGGCGCATCGGCCGCTCGGCACTCATCTTTGTGCCGGCGCTGACCGAGACTGAGACCCTCGATCCGCTCTGCCGGCGCCTGTGCTCGGCCGCGGCTTCCGCCGTGCTGGCCGTCCCGAGCGAGGGCGAGACACCTCACGACGATGAGCTTGCCGCGCTTGGCTGGGCGGTTGAGCACGCCGCCGACCTCGGTGCGAACTCACGGCGGCTGATGGTGGCGGGCGAAGGAGTCGGCGCGGCGTGTACCGCCCGGCTCGCCATCCGCACGCGCGACGCTGGCTGGCCGCAGTTGCGCCGCCAGATCCTCGTCTATCCGACCTTTACTCAAGCGTGCCCGATGCCGTCTCTGCTCACCGACGTCGCCCCTGCGACGGTCATCAGCAGCGACACGCGAATCGACGACGGGAGTACGTATGCAGCACGGCTGCGAGCCTCAGGCATCGCAGTCGAGGTTCTTCGCTGCCCGCCGCCGATTCTGCCCGGGCACGTTGCCTTGTCGGCCGCGCTCGCGGAGTGGACCGGATGAAGAAGATCGTGGCGTGCCTCATCTGCTCGGTGGACGGCGTCGTCGGTGAGCCTGGGGACTGGCTCACGATGCCAGACGACCTCACGGCGAGCATCGCGGCGCGCCGCGCATCCACGGACACCATCCTGCTCGGGCGCGCGACCTACGAACGGTTCGCCGTCGAGTGGCCCAACCGGTGCGGTGCGATGGCGGACTTCGTGAATCGGACACGCAAGCTGGTCGTCTCCACGACACTCGATGACGCGCGTTGGGAGAACACCGATCTCATCGACGCCGACGCCGCCATCGGCGAAGAGCTCGCGAGGCTGAAGCGTGGAGCGGGGAGGGACATCCTGGTGCTCGGAAGCGCGACCCTCGTCCAGTGTCTGCTCCGCCGGGCGATGATCGATCAACTCGTGCTCCTGGTGCAGCCAGAGGTCAAGGGCACCGGGCGACGCCTCTTTGACGACTTCACCACGCACGTACCGATGCGACAAATCGAGTGCGTCACATTCGATGACGGCATCGCGTCTCTCACTTATGCGATGAATGCGGGCCGCCCAAGCGGTCCTAACCAGCAGATCCAACGATTCCGTACGAACACGCAGGAGGATGAGACCGTGAATCCGATCACGAACAGCACGACCCGCGAGCTCGACCACCGCGTCAGCGACGGACTTGACGTGAAGCTTCTGTGGGACTCGCTCACAGACCGCGTCTCAGTCGCCGTCGAGGACCTGCGGACCGGCGAGTTCTTCGAGTTCGCCGTCGATCCCGGGGCCGCGATGGTCGCCTTCCACCACCCGTACGCATACGCCCACGGACCGTGGAGCGACCACGCGCTCGCGGCGTGACGCGACCGACAGCAGCAGCTACGTGATTCGCAGTGTCACCCGGGCGGTCTTCAGGCCCGTCCCGGTGACGCTGATCGTGATCCGGCCGCGGCCCAGCCTGCCGTACGGGAGCTTTGCGTTCCCCCGCCGGTCGACGATCGCGGTCGCGTGGTGCGGGCCATGCACGATCGCTCCGACTGCCGCTTGGCCGAACGGATCCCGGACTCGGAGCGTGAGCGTGCCGGGGCGGCCGTGGCGAAGCCTCCGCGGCAGTCCGCTGATCCGCAGGGTGAGCCCGGCAGCCGGACGGGACGTGTGGCCGCCGAACCGCAGCGTGCCGGTGCTCCGGCCAGCGATCTTGAAGGCGCCGGTCTGTCCGTCCCGCACCCGGAGGCTGTAGACCCCGCTCGCGTTGCCGGTGCTCACGACGACCGTCGCCGGGCCCTTGCCCGTCCCGGTGAGAGCGGCCCGGTAGCTACCCACCGGAAGCCGAACGCTGACGACGCGGCGACCCTTGTAGCGGACGATTGCGCCGGGAATGGTGTCGACCGGTACACCGCTCTTGGCGATGCCGGCGACCGTTCCGCCCGGTCCGCTCACGAGCAGCGACAGCGGGGAGTGGATCGTGATCGTCGTTGCGGCCGGTCCCGTGATGCAGTTCTTGAAGCCCTGCCCGACCTGAGCGTCGGCACCGTACGGCGGGTATGGACCGAGTCCGTAGAGCAGTTCCTCGGCGCCGGTTGGGTGGATGAACCCGAAGTGAGGACGGCCCCGCGCCGGAATCGGGATGTGCGTGTTGTTGTGGAAGGCCTGGACGTCGGCCTGCGAGATCTGGATCACGGTGCCGTTGGCCCAGTCACCGAGCGAGGGGAGGCGGAACGGCGGCGCGGTGAAATGCTGGCCGGCGAGGTACGTGCCGAACAGCAACTCCTGCATGTTGGCGATGTCGATGACGACCGCCTCGGAATCCGGTGGCGGGAAGGTGGTCGAGCCGTCGAGGTAGCTGAGCACCGCAGAGCGGACGCTGGGCGTGCCGGCGAAGAGGACGACACCCGCGTTGTTCTGCCCCGAAGGATCGGTGGCCCAGATCGGCATATAGTCGATGCCTGAAAGCGCTCCGCTGTTCGGCCCGCCTCCGAACTTCAGGGTGCCGAGCCAGTCGAGCGCGTTGAGCACGCCGCTCTGGCGGAAGTTGGCGAGAGTGTCGTCGCCAGCCGCGAGCAGCAGCGACGACAGTTCCACGGGCAGATCGGGGCGGCCGCCTGATGAGCCGATCGAGAGCGTGGCGTGCGCCTGCTTGAGCCGGTCGACGCCGAGCTCCTCGGCATCGACGAGCCAATCGCCGGGTGTCGTACCGACGAACGCGGTGAAATGGACCTGGCCTGAGCCGTCCGTGATCCGTGTGAAGTGGGCGCCGAGCAGACTGCCGCTGTGCAGGGTGACCGGGTAGACGAGGCGGCTCGACTGATCACAGACGAGCACGCGCGGCTGGCCGTCGTCGACGACCAGGGGTGGGCTAATCGAGATCTTCCGGTCGGCGACCGGGACGCCGTTGGCGTCGAGGTCGGTCACCGTGCCCTGGACGACGCCGGAGCCCGAGCCGTTCGTGCTGTCGGGTGAGAGCTGCACGCGCAAGGTTCCGGTGCCGAGCGCGAAGTCGACATTGTTGACGTCATGGCTGAGATCGAGCGTCACGTCCGCGGGCCGGGCCGCCTCGCCCTTGGGAGGATCGACGGAGAAACTGCAGCGGCCCTCGTCCACGACCAGCGAGTACTTCCCCGAAGCGTCCGTCGTCGTCGAACCACCGTTGCTGCAGTGCGCCGTCACTCTCACCCCGGCGACGGCGTGTCCGGATTCCTCGTCGGTGACCCGGCCGCTGACGATCACCTTGTCTTTGCCGGCGATGGCGAGGTAGTCGCTTGAGTACCCCGTCCCCTGACCGTTTTGCAGCGAGACGTAGATCGCCTGATAGACCGAGCTGCTCCGGTCGGACGGGATGTGGATCGCGCACGAATGGTTGAGCTGCCCGCAGCCGCCGATCACGGTGCCGAGCGCCTCCATCCCCGCCCAGCTGATCGGGCACGGATCGTTGTTCCCGAAGCCGATGACGCAACTCCCTGAGATCGTCCCGGTCACCGTGTGGCCGGCCTGCACGATGTGGGGGGAGATCGAGAAGCTGCCAAGCCGCGTCTGAATGAGACAGTTGATCCCGGGGCCGTAGTTGACCGTGCACGCCGGAGGCACCGGTCCGGGAAAGCCGGACGCGGACGCCTGCTCGACTCCGCTCAGCAGCGAGACGGCCAGCACCAGGACGGTACACACGATCCTGATCAGGCGGCTCATCGATTCTCCATGTGGGTGCGGCTCCGCGCGGCGCGTCTCGGCGGCGCGCGGAGCGAGGTTGCCGGGGCCCTACGCCGGACGGGGCACAACATATGCGAGCGCGCCGCCCACGTAAATACGCAGAATTACGCACGCGCGACAGCGCGCAACGGACGCCCACGGCCACACCCGTGCTGGGGTCAGACAACGAGATGCGCGGATCGCCGTAGCTCATCATCCCGAGCCCGACCCGTGAGACCTTCAGCCCCGAGTCCCCCAGTCGTACGTACTCGATCGTGGTCCTCCTCCGGTGGGTGTACTCGCTCGCTCCAATCGCCTCGACGGGTCGAGCGCGGAGCGCTCTGCGGGTCGGCACTGACAGGGACACGAGCGCGAGCAGGGCCGAGGTTACGAGGATCGCCGCCATTGGCACTGCCGGTATGTAGGGGAGACCGCCCGTGAGCGCGTCGCTCAACGGCAGCAGGGCGACGGCCGCGATCGCCACGCCGACGCCGAGGCCAACCGCGATGATCAGCGCGGCCTCCCGGCGTGCCATCGACCGCACCTGGCGGCGGGTGGCGCCGACGAGCCGCAGGAGACCCAGCTCCCGCCGCCGGGGGAGAGCGATCATGATGACTCGCCGAGGCCGGGGCCGAGCGTCGTCGATGTGAGGGCGACCGCCGAGCGGACGCCGGGCGTCTCGCGCACGCGGGCCAGGAATGCGGGCGGGACGCCGGGGCCGGCGCTCGTGAGCACGAGCGGCGTGCTGGCCGAGGAGAAGCGCCGGGTCGCGGTGTGGAGGTTCGCGGCGACGAGGAAGCTGCCGACGGGTGAGAACGCGGCCAACGCTGGACCAATCACCGGGCGGCGAGGTGGACCGCGATCGGTCCGAGGAAGCCGACGGCGACAACGAGGAAGATCGCGGTCAGCTCCGAGGTCGCGGCGGCTGTCGCAGGCGTGCTCGTCGTGACCGAGACGGTGAACAGCGGTGCCGCGCCCGCCAGTGCGAGCAGTCCGCCGATGATGCGACCGGGTCCGAGCAGCCGTGGCTCGATGGAAGCGTCGGCAAGTGCGAGCGTCGGGGCGACCCGGGCGACCCGGGCGGCCCGGCGCCCGGCGGCAAGCACCGCGAGCAGCGCCGTCGCGACGGCACAGCCGATGACCCTGCGGCGGGGAGCGTCCGTGCGGAGCGCGAAGTTCTCCGGCGCGATGCCGTGGGGCACGAGCTCGTGGGCGAGTGTCCGCCCGAGGAGCATCCCCGGCCAGATGCCGGCCGCCGCGCCGATGAGCGCAGCGATGACGGCCTCCCACGCGATCATGCGGCGGATCTGACCCGGCGTCGCCGCGACCGCGCGCAGGAGGCGAAGGATGGGGTCGAGGCGGTGGCCGAGGCGGCCCGGTTTGAGCCGACCGTCGTGCTGATGGACATCCGCATGCCCGAGCTCGACGGGCTCGAGGCCACCCGGCGTACCCTCGCCGCCGACGAGAGCGCGCGGATCCTCATGCTCACGACCTTCGGCCTCGACGAATACGTCTACGAGGCCGTGCGAGCGGGTGCGAGCGGGTTCGTGCTCAAGGACGATCCTCCCGAGCAGCTGATTGGGGCTGTGCGCAGGGTCGCCGCCGGGGAGGCGCTCCTCTCACCCGCGGTGACCAAACGCGTGATCAAGCAGTTCACCCGCATCCCGCGCCCGGTGCCTCCGAAGGAGTTCGACGAGCTCACGGCGCGGGAGCACGACATCCTGCGGCTCATCGCCGACGGGCTGTCTAACGCCGAGATCGGGCGAGCGGCTCTACATCAGCGAGACGACGGTCAAGACGCACGTCACCCACGTCCTGCAGAAGCTCGGTCTCCGCGACCGTGTGCAGGCGGTCGTGCTTGCGTATCAGAGCGGCATCATCGAGGCAGACGCGTCTCCATCCCCTCGCTGAAGCGCCGGCGGATGTGCTTCTCGGGATCCGCATCGCCCAGGACCTCCTGGCCCTGGCTGAACCGTCCGCGGTGCAAACCCGCCGTCGGCGTCAGACGGGTCTGGGAGCCGTCGCTGAATCGACCCAGGCGCAGCTGGGCCATGTCCGGTGGATAGTGGGCCACGCCGAGTGCAAACCGCGACCGCGGGATCTCGGGCTGGATTGGCTGCTCGACAGCAGCGTGGGCGTGATCGCTCATCGTCCCTCTTTCCTTCCCTGCCGAGGCGGCCGAGGGCGCGGCGGGTCATCAAAACCGAGCGTCAAACGCAGCGACACGCTGCGCTGACCGTGGACGGGATGATGGCTCCGGGCACCTCGTGCCGGCTCGCCAGCATCGCACATATCGTAGTGCGATATGTTAGCACTGATTCGGAGGCTGTCTATCTACATCCGCGGGGGATGAGGGCCCGCCGGGACCGGAATTAACGTGCCAGATCGCCGCGGCGGATCGGATCGGGGCGGGAAACTCCCGCTCAGCCGGCATTTCGTCGACGGATTCGTGTCCGGGACGGAGACTGTCACGTTACTCCGCTCCGCCGGCGGGCCGAGGCGCACGGCGCACCGGGCCTCATCCCACCCTCAGTGCCGCCGTTCACGCCCGCCCGAGCGAAACGAGCCGAAAGTCCGCGGCGAGCGCGCTACTGGGGATCGCGGAAGGTCGCCGAGAACCGGATGAAGTAGTCGATCCCAGACCACACGCTGGCGAGCGCGGCGAGACCCAGAAGCCACTGATCGAGGTAGGCGCCCGCGATGGTGACGTTGGGTCTCAGGATGACGATCGCCACCGCCACGAACTGGATCGTCGCCTTCCACTTGCCGAGCATCGATGGCTCGAGGTGGCTGCCCTGAACCGCCACCGCCGCGCGAAGGCCGAGCAGCGACAGCTCGCGCCCGATGATCACGAACGACAACCACGGCGAGGCGCGATCGACTGCCACGAGCGCCACGAGCACGCCGGTGATCAGCAGCTTGTCAGCCGTCGTGTCGAGGAACGATCCCAGCCGTGAACTGACGTTCCAGCGCCGCGCGAGTCGGCCGTCGAACCAATCGGTGCTGGCGACAACGAGGAACACGATCGCGCCGGCGGTCCACGAGTGAGCGAGGACGAGACCCATCACGACCGGCGTCGCGATGATCCGGACGCTCGTCCCGGCCATGATCAATGCGCTGGCCCGCGCGCTGCCCTTTGTCGCTGTCATCAGCGCACCAGCCTCCACAATGCCGACGATCGTACCAGCGGGATTATGCGAGAAGATCGGCCGCAAACGCCCGTGCTTGCGCCGCATCGGGAGCGGCGAGGGCCCGCCGCGCGGCCACCGCGGCGTTGGTGAGCGAGATCGACCGGAGCGCCTGCTTGACCTCGGCGATGAGCGGCGGCGCCATGCTCAGCTCTCGGACCCCGAGGCCGGAGAGGAGCACGGCCGCGGCGGGGTCGCCGGCAAGCTCGCCGCACACGCCGACCCATCGACCGTGGGCCGTGGCACCGGCGACGGTCTCCGCGATGAGCTTCAGCACGGCAGGCTGAGGACCGGACAGGAGGCTGCCGACCTGCTCGTTCCCGCGCTCGGCAGCCATCGCGTACTGGGTGAGGTCGTTCGTGCCGATCGAGAAGAAGTCCGCCGATCGCGCGAGCAGCTCGGCCTGCAACGCCGCCGCCGGGACCTCGATCATGATCCCGACCTCGATCTTCGCCTGGACGCCGGTCGCGACCCGCGCCTCGGCGACCGCGCTGAGGCCGGCTTCGAGTTCCGCCATCGTTGCGACCATCGGGAACATGATCTTGACAGGGTGCTCGGCCGCGACGCGCAGGATCGCCCGCAGCTGGGTCGCGAGCAGTTCCGGGTGCCCCAGCGAAAGCCGGATTCCACGCACACCGAGGAACGGGTTCTCCTCGGCGGGCATCGGCAGCGCCGGAAGCGGTTTGTCGGCGCCGACGTCGAGCGTGCGGACGATGAGCGGTCGCCCCCCGAGGCCGGCCGCGATCTCGGCGAGCGTCTCGGTCTGCTCGTCCTCGCTCGGGATCTCGGCCCGGTCGAGGAACAGGAACTCGGTCCGCAACAGACCGACGCCATCCGCCCCGAGCGCGACCGCCTCTGCGGCACCGCCCGCCCCGCCGAGGTTTGCTGCGACCTCGATCGTGACGCCGTCGCGGGTCACCGCCGCCTCCGCCGCCCGGCGCAACGCGCGCTCGCGGCGCTCGAGCGCGAGTGTGCGTTCACGCTCTGCGCGCTGCGTGACCTCGTCGTCGGGCGCGACGAGCACCGTGCCCGCGTCGCCGTCCAACAGCACGGATGTCCCCTCCGCGATCGCAAGCACGGCGTCGCCCAGCCCGACGACCGCCGGGATGCCGAGCGCCCGGGCGAGGATCGCCGCGTGGGCGGTCGCGGTTCCCCGAGCGGCCGCGATCCCGCGGACGAGGTCGGTGTCGAGTGCCGCCGCGTCCGCCGGCGTCAGCTCGGACACGACGAGGATCCCCTCGGAGCTCATCCGCGCAACCAGCTCTCGCCCGGACAACGCGGCCAGCACCCGCCGGCCGACGTCCTCGACGTCGGTGGCCCGCTCGCGGATGAGTTCGTCCTCGAGCGCCCGCCATGCCTGTGCCGTCTGCTCGGTCGCCCGGTACCAGGCCATCTCGGCGCGGTCACCCGCGTCGATCTGTGCCCGGGCGGCGTCGACGAGCGCCTCGTCGTCGAGCAACGCGAGGTGGGCGGTCAGGATCGCCGCATCGCCGGCGGTCGTGCGTCGCGCGAGGTCATCACGGTCTCGCTCGATCGCCCCCCGCGCGGTCCGGCGCGCTGACTCGAGCCGCTCCGTCTCGACCGCAGCGCCCTCGGACGCGCGCTCCGCCGGCGCTTCGAGTTCGGCCTCGAAGCGGCGCGCGGGGCCGATCGCAAGGCCGGTCGACGCGGCAATCCCGGTCAACAGAGCCCCCGCCTCGGGCTCGGAGACGCGCTCCGCCGGGGGCGCCGGGGCGGACGCCACGGGTGACGAGGTCGCGGCCGCGCCCGCACCGCTCGCCACCCCGTCGCCGAATCCCTGATCGGCCAGCTCGGTCAGCGCGGCCAGCGCCTCGTCTGCCTGCGGCCCCGAGGCCGTCGCAATGAGCTCGTCGCCCTTGCGCGCCATCAGCGTCATCAGGCCGGTGAGGCTGCGCGCGCTCACCGGGCCGGGCCCGCCCTCCTTCGACAGCCGCAGGTCGGCGTCGAAGCGCCCGGCGAGTTCGGCGACGAGCGCGGCGGGACGGGCGTGAAGGCCGATCTCGTTGCGGACGGCGATCCGCGTTCCGGGACCCGCGTCGGCGGGTGATCCGCTGACCGCAGGCGTGTCCGCAACCGTTGGCGGGGCCTCGACGCCGAGTTGGGCCTCCTTCATCGCGATCGCCCGCCGCGCCTCGTCGCGGACCTCGGCGAGCGACATGCCGCCACGGGCGGCGACCGCGGCGGCCACGGTCCCTTCGACGAACGGCGCCTCGCTCAGGGCCACCTCGCCGTCGGACTCCAGCAACTCGACCGCCATCTCGGCGCTCATCAAAGCGCTGCCGAGATCCATCAGCACGAGTACGCCGTCGTCAGACATCGCCCGTTCGATGGCGAGCCGGACTCGCTCGACGTCGGTCCCGATCGTGCCATCTTCGAGCCCGCCGGCGGCCTCGATCGCAAGGTCCTCGCCGCCCATCTGCCGGGCCAGCTCGACGACGCCGTCAGCAAGCGACGCGCTGTGCGAGACGACGACGATCCCGACCACGCTTAGAGGCGGTAGCTCTGGTGCAGAAGCTCGATGGGGTGCACCGACGGGCGCTGTGTTCCGTGCTCGATCATCCAGCGACACGTCTCGCTGTCACAGACGACGACGCGTGCGCCCGATGCCTCGACCTGACCGAACAGGTCGGCCCCCACATCCATTGCGATCTTGTACTTCTCCTGCTTGAGGCCGTAGGTTCCGGCGATGCCGCAGCACCGTGCGTCGAGCTCGCGCACGTCGAGGCCGGGGATGAGGGCGAGAAGCTCGATCGCGGGCTTGCCCATCCAGTGGCCCTGCTGCTGGCAGGGCGCGTGATAGGCGACCGTCTCGTTGACGGGCCCGAAATCGGTATTGAGCTCGCCGCGATGGTGCAGTTCGAGCAGCAGCTCGCAGATGTCGAAGGTCTGCTGGCTGACGAGCGCGAGGTCGGGATCGTTCTCGAGACCGAGGATCTCTCGTGCCTCACGTTTGAGCATGAGCGTGCAGCTCGTCGCGTTGCCGACGATCAGGGTCCCGTCACGGGCGTAGGGCGCAAGCGACCGGGCGAGTCGCAACACGTACTTGCGGGCGTCCTCAAACAGGCCACTCGACTGCAGCGGCAGCCCGCAGCAGTCCTGATCGGGGATCTCTACCTGGTAGCCGTTGTGCTCTAGGACGGCCACGACCTTCGCACCGACGTCGGGCTCGTAGTACTCGGTTCCGCAGCCGTGGAAATACACGACGCGCTTGGCCCGAGTCGGGCTCGGATGCTTGCGTGCCCAGGTGCGGAAGCGCCGGCCGGCGAACTTCGGCACCGGAGCGTCACGGTGGATGCCGAGCGTGCGCTCGGCAAGCACCCGCGCGGGACGAAATCGGAGCATCGCGTTCGCGAGCGGCGCGACCGGGGTCCCGAGCCGGCCGAGCACCGTGGGCCGCGTGATGATCCGGTCGCGGAACGGGACGCCCTTCCGTTGCTTGACGCGGTAGCGGGCATGCGCATTGAGCTCGGCGATCTTCACGCCCTGGGGACACGACATCGTGCACAGCCCGCAGCCAGAGCAGTAGTCGACCGACCACTCGTCGGACTCCTCCTGCGAGGCGCGGAAGCGCTCGGCCTGAGGTCCGGCGTACTTCGGCCCGGGGAACAAGGGCGTCGCGCCGGCAACCGGGCAGGCCGTCTCGCAGATCGTGCACTTCACGCAGTGGTCGAGCGAGTTGCGCAGGTCCTCGTGAAACAGGTCTTCGATCATGCCGCCGCTCCGGTTGCTGCTGCTTCGCGTTCCAATACCGTCCTTGCGACGGTGCTCCCCGTCGACAGCGCGATTCCCTCGCCGGACCCCTCATGCCACGGGATCGCTCCCGGCAGCGCCGCGCCGGCGACGTACACGTTCTCGGTCCCCTCGGCGCGCAACGAACGATCGACCGCGATGCCGGCCCGTGAGATCGGGTGGTCGCCGAGATACTCCGCGGAGAAGCGTGGCTCGCCCGGCCCAGGAACGCCTCGCAGCGAGAGCCCGAGCGCGCGTTCGTGGGCCTTCCAGTCGGACCCGAGCTCGATCGCCCCCGACGTGAACCCTCCGGTGGCCAGCACGAACCACCGCGCGCCGAAGACCGTGTCCCGACCGCTCGTGTGCGCTCGCACTGCGGTCACGCGCTGGCCCTCCTGCTCGACGCCGACGACCTCGGCGCCCAGCACCAACCGTCCGCCGGCCGAGCGGAGCGCGGCCAGGAGCGTGTTGTAGACCCGAATGCCGGGAACGCTCGGCGGCAGCGTCGGAATCTCGAACACCGGACGACCGAGTCGATCACGCAGGTCAGACCAGACGCCGTGAGGATCACGCAGCCCGAGCACGGCCGGGAGCGCGAGGCGCTCGTCCGGTGCAAGGTGCATTGCGAGCTGAGCTGCGAACGCAGCCCGCAGGCGCGGATCGTCGAGCCGCCGCGCGATGCCGAGTGCGTTGATCTCGACGCGACCGACATCGAAGTTGAGATCGATCGCTCGGCTCGGGATGCCCGCGCGGCGGAGGTTCCCGGCACACAGCGACGCGTGGAAGTCACGCAGCGCATGGATGCCGATGACGCAGACCGGCGCCTGTGACCGGGCGTCTCCCTCGGCCATCGTCTCCGGAACGAGGGCAGAGGGCCGGATCGCCCCGACCGCCGTCGGGAGCAAGTGGTTGCGCTCGAAGGTCCCTGTGTAGCGGTAGCCGGGCTGCGGTCCGTTTTCGACCCGCGCCGAGAACCATTCGAGTGCGGAGGCGATCGCATCCGGGCCGACCATCGCGTACGGATGGTCGGGATTGCCCGCGACGAACTCGGCGAGGGCCGCCCGCGGCTCCTCGACGAGCGCCGGATTGCGACCGAGGACGTCGACCGTTCCCGGCGCCAGGTGCGTCGAGCCGACGCCCTTGGCGAGCACGCACACGCGCGCCCCGCCCTCGGCGAGCTGTACGGCCGCGCTCAGGCCGGCGACGCCGCAGCCGAGCACGACAACGTCATAGTGAAGGGAGGCGCTCATTCCAGGTGTCCGACGTCGAGGACTCCCTGGAAGATCCAGTCGTCGAGCCGCGCCTGACGCAGCTGGTCGCCGTACAGGATCGGCCAGACGCCCTTCCACCGCTCTGCGACGTAGTCGACAAGCGAGCGATTCGCCGCTTCGGTCTCGATGCCCTCGTGGCCGTGGAGGATTCCGGTCGCGCGGTAAATGCAGAAGCCACCCTGGCAGGGACCCATCCCGAGGCGCAGCTGCCGGCGGATGTCATCGAGGTTCGTCGTCGCTCGCTGGTGGATGATTTCCTCGAGGCGACCCCGCGAGATGAGCTCACATTCGCAGACAAGCTGCTCCTCGAGCAGGTGCTTCTCGCGCATGCCGAGACGATCTCCAACGTGGATCTTGTCGCGATCCTCGGACCCCGGCAGCCGGACCGTTGCAGTCGTGCACGGCAGATCGACTCCGAGATGACGACAGACAGCGTCGACCGTGTCCTTCGCCATCAAGCGGTAGGTCGTCAGCTTGCCTCCGGTGATCGTCAGAAAGCCGTCGACGCCGTCGCGCTCGCGGTGGTCGAGCAGCGCGTGGGCGCGGGTGACGTCACGAGTGTCTCCGGATCCGCCGTTGCCCTTGCGATCTTCGAACAGCGGTCGCACGCCGGTCCACACACGAAGTGCCCGCGCCTGCTTGAACCCTGGGATGAGCTGCTCGCCGTCCTCGAGCATCGCGTCGACCTCTGACTGGTAGACGGTGTGGTCATCCGGATTGTCGGTGCTCTCATCGGTCGTCCCGATGACGCTGACGGTCCGGATCGGCACGATGATGTCCCCGTCAGTCGGCATCTGGCAGCGGTTGATGACCGTGTTGACGAGCCGGTGGTTCATGGCAATCATGATTCCTCGCCCGGGCATCACGTGGACGCCCTCGATCCCGGCCATCGTGGCGATCTGGCCGGCCCACGCGCCAGAGGCGCTGACCGTCACCGCGGCCTCGATGTCGAACTCGTCCTGGGTCCGGTTGTTCCGTACCCGGACCCCGACGACGGCATCGCCGTCCTGGCGGACGGCGACGACCTGGTGATAGGGCAGGATGCGCGCGCCTCGGTCCTGCGCGCCCCGCGCGAGCGCCCAGACCAGCTTCCATACGTCGATGCTCGCGTCCGGGACCCGGAACGCGCGGGAGATCCCGGGGTTCAGACGCGGCTCTTCGCGGAGTGCCGTCGCGACGTCAACCTCTTCGCACGCGACCCCGGTCTCCCGGCAGCCGTTGGCGAAGCGGTCCGCATAGTCGGGGTCATCGAATGGGGTCGTGACGAAGAACCCGCCGGTGTCCTCGACGCAGTCGGCCGCCACTCGCCGAAAGATCGGATTCTCACGCGCGCACTCGTCAGCGGCCGAGGGGTCCTTGACGGCGTAGCGGCCCCCCGAGTGCAGGAGGCCATGGAAGCGGCCGCTTGTTCCGGTCGCCAGATCGCCGCGTTCGACGAGCACCACATCCAAACCACGGAGCGCTGCGTCCCACGCCACGCCGGCACCCGTGGCACCGCCACCGATTACGAGTAACTCGGTCCTGAGGGTGTCCACGGCGTCAGCTTACTCTTGCGCCATCGTCGGACCGGAGGGTGCCGGCTCGCGCCGGCCGGCACCGCTCCGATCGTCGGGCGGCTACTCCGCCCAGTCGAACGTCCGCTCGACCGCTTTCTTCCAGAAGTGGTACGCCGTGTCCCGGGCGTCGGCGTCCATCTTCGGCTCCCAGCGCTTGTCCTCGGCCCAGTTGTTGCGGAGGTCGTCCTCGCTGGCCCACACGCCGGTCGCGAGACCGGCGGCATAGGCGGCACCGAGCGCTGTCGTCTCGGCGACCTTCGGACGGATGACCGGCACACCGAGGATGTCCGCCTGGAACTGCATCAGCGTGTCGTTGCCGACCATGCCGCCGTCGACCTTGAGTGATTCGAGGTCGACGCCGGAATCGGCGTTCATCGCGTCCGACACCTCGCGGCTCTGGAATGCCGTCGCCTCGAGCGTCGCCCGGGCGATGTGCCCGGCCGTCACGTAACGGGTGAGTCCGGCGAACACACCGCGTGCGCTCGACTTCCAGTACGGCGCGAACAACCCGGAGAACGCCGGCACGATGTAGCAGCCGCCGTTGTCCTCGACCGTCTTGGCAAGGTCCTCGACCTCAGGGGCGGTGCGGATCATCTTGAGGTTGTCCCGCAACCACTGCACGAGTGCGCCCGTGATCGCGATCGACCCCTCGAGACAGTAGACCGCTGCCTGGTCGCCGATCTTGTAGCCGACCGTCGTGATCAGACCGTTCTTCGACTGCACGGCCTCGTTGCCGGTGTTGAGCAGCAGGAAGTTACCGGTCCCGTACGTGTTCTTCGCCTCGCCCGGCGAATAGCAGGCCTGTCCAAACGTCGCCGCCTGCTGGTCGCCGAGATCGCCGGCCACCGGGATGCCCTTCAGGGCTCCGGAAGTGACCTCACCGTAGACCGCGCTCGACGGCCGGATCTCAGGAAGCATCGAGCGGGGAACGCCGATCGTGCTCAGCAGCTCGTCGTCCCAGTCGAGCGTCGCGAGGTCCATCAGCATCGTGCGGCTCGCGTTCGACACATCGGTGATGTGCAGACCGCCGTTCGTGCCGCCGGTGAGGTTCCAGATGCACCAGGTGTCGATGTTGCCGAAGCACAGGTCTCCGGCATCCGCCTTGGCCTGCGCGCCGTCGACGTTCTCCAGGATCCAGCGTACCTTCGGACCCGAGAAGTACGTCGCGATTGGTAGGCCGTTCTTCGTCCGGAAGCGGTCCTGGCCTCCGTCCTTCATCAGCTCGTCGCAGATCTTGTCCGTACGGGTGTCTTGCCAGACGATCGCGTTGAACACCGGCTCGCCCGTGTTCCGGTCCCAGACGACGGCGGTCTCACGCTGGTTGGTGATCCCCAGCGCCTTGATATCGCCGCCGGCCTTCTGGGCGGCCGCGTCCATCACCTGACGCGAGCGCTCCCAGATCTCGTTCGGGTCGTGCTCGACCCAACCGGGCTTCGGGTAAATCTGCTCGTGCTCGAGCTGCTCGACCGCTACGACGTTGCCGCCGTGGTCAAACACCATGCACCTCGTGCTCGTCGTGCCCTGATCGAGCGCTGCCACATAATCAGCCATGCGGGTTCTCTCCTTTCAACTTGCTAGAGCCTCCGCCGCTGTTTGGCAGAGGTAGTAGGTGGACGTCGCGCCCGGATCCTGGTGATCCTTGCTGCGCTCGCCGAGGTAGCTGGCGCGGCCCTTGCGGGCAACGAGCGGGATCGTGTCCCGCATGCCCTGTTGGGCCGCGCTCGCCGCATCCGCGAGCCCCTCATCGAGGGTGGACGCTCCCTCGAGCGCTGCGAGCGCCGGGAGCAGCGCGTCGACCATCGTCTTGTCCCCAGGCTCGGCCTTACCGCGCGCCTGGACGCCTTCGATGCCTTTGCGCCACGCAGCGGCGTACCCCTCGAGATCGACATCGTCCTCGCCGCCCATGGCGGTCGACATCTGGAGGAGCAGCGTGCCGTACAACGGCCCCGCTGCCCCTCCCACACTCGAGATCAACGCCATTGCGACGGTCTTGAGGACTGCCCCGGGATTCGGCTGTTCGGCTGGCTCGAGCTTCTCGAGGGCCTTGCGCATCCCGCGGTCCATGTTCGTCCCGTGATCGCCGTCGCCGATTGCCGTGTCGAGCCGCACGAGTTCCTCGCGATGCTCGGACATCGACGCAGCGAAACGCGACATCCAGTCGCTGACCGTGTCTCGGTTGACTGGCAATCAAACGCCCCAGCGCAGTCCGGGCGTGTTGACCGGTGCGTCCCAGTACCGGGTCATCTCGTCGTCGAGCTTGAGCAGCGTGATCGAGCAGCCCTGCATCTCGAGCGACGTGATGTAGTTGCCGATCAGGTTGCGCTCGATCTTGATGCCGCGTCCGCCGAGGAACTTGCTGACCTCGTTGTACATCACGTAGAGCTCGATCAGCGGGGTACCGCCCATCCCGTTGACGAACGCGAGCACGCCGTCGCCGGAGTTGAACGGCAGATCCTCGACGATCGGCGTCAACAGCCGCTCGGCGATCTGCGATGCCGGACCGATCTTCTCGCGGAAGCGCCCAGGCTCGCCATGGATCCCGATTCCGATCTCGACCTCATCCTCGGCGAGCTCGAAGCTCGGCGAGCCGGAAGCCGGCGTGATGCACGGGGTCAGCGCCATGCCCATCGAGCGGCCATTGGCGTTGACCCGTCGGGCCAGATCAGCGACATCCTTCAGCGAGCGACTGTCTTCGGCCGCTCCGCCGCAGATCTTCTCGAGTACGACGGTGATCCCAACACCGCGACGCCCCGCTGTGTACAGCGAGTCCTCCACCGCGACGTCGTCGTTGGTCACGACGGCCTCGACCTCGACTCCGTCGGCCCTCGTCAGATCGGCGGCCATGTCGAAGTTCATCACGTCGCCCGTGTAGTTCTTGACGATGTGAAGAACCCCAGCGCCACCGTCGACGGCCGTGGTGGCCGCCTGCATCTGGTCGGGGGTCGGCGAGGTGAACACCTCGCCCGGGCACGCTGCATCCAGCATGCCCGGACCGACGAATCCACCGTGCATCGGCTCGTGGCCCGAGCCGCCGCCGGAGACGAGGCCAACCTTCCCCTTCACCGGGGCATCGGCCCGGACGACCATGTACGGGTCATAGCTGACCCGCACTTGATCCCCGTGCGCCGCCTCAACGCCTTGGAGCGACTCGCGAACGACGTCGTCAGGCGCATTGATGAGTTTCTTCATCTGACGCCCGCGATCGTCGGGTAGAACGCCTGGAACGCGAGCGAACCGAGGATGCCGCCGATGATCGGACCGACCACCGGGATCCACGAGTAGCCCCAGTCAGACGAGCCCTTGCCCGGGATGGGCAGGATGGCGTGCATGATCCGCGGACCGAGGTCGCGCGCGGGGTTGATCGCATACCCGGTAGGACCACCGAGCGACAACCCGATGCTCAGGATCAGCAGACCGATCAGCAGCGGGGTGAGACCCGACACGATCTTGTTGTTGACGTCGCCAATCGTCAGCACGCCGAAGACGAGCACGAACGTGCCGATGATCTCGGTGGTGAGGTTGGCCGCGGTGTTGCGGATCGCCGGGCCCGTGGAGAAGACCGCGAGTTTTAACCCCGGATCTTCCGTGTCACGGAAGTGCAGGTAGTAGGAGGCGAACACCAGGACGGCGCCGATCATTGCCCCCAGCATCTCTCCGATGAAGTACTTCACTGCTTGACCGCCGTCGATTCCGCCGTTGACCCAAATGCCGACGGTCACCGCCGGATTGAGGTGGGCGCCGGAGAACCGGCCAACGGCGTACACGGCGACCATGACCGCCATGCCCCATCCCCAGGTGATGACGATCCACCCGGAGTTCTCGGCCTTCGACTTGGCGAGGACCACAGCGGCCACCACACCGTCGCCGAGCAGGATCAGGAGCGCGGTCCCGATAGTTTCCGAGCCGATGATGCTCAAAGTCCTTCTCCTCTCAGAAAGGAATTGCGCGAATGCGGCGGATCCTATTCCTGCGCGTTCGACAATGTCAAACTAAGTTGGCATTGTGAGGGGTGGTTCGGAGATGACAAATACGGTTCTGCACCTGTCTTGGACCACCGAAGCGACAAACGCGTCGTCAAACGCGCGGTGACGGGAAGTTGCCAGGCAATATCCAGTCGATAGAGAGGGCCGCGACAATCCTCCGACTCCTGTCGGGTCGAAACCGTGTGCTCGGGGTCGTGGACATCGCCGGCGAGATGGGACTCTCAAAGGGCACGGTCCACGGACTGATTCGGACGCTCCAGAGCGTCGGCTTCGTCGAACAGGATCCGGACAGCGGCAAGTACCGGCTCGGCGCTGCCCTGCTGCACATGGGCTCGAGCTACCTCGACGGCAACGAGCTTCGCACCCGGGCCCTGAACTGGTCCGACGCGCTGGCGACCCGCAGCGGCGAAGCCGTCCGGATCGGAACGCTGCACGATGAGCGCGTGCTCGTCGTGCACCACGTGTTCCGGCCCGATAACAGCTTTCAGACGCTCGAGGTCGGCACGCTGCTGCCCGCCCATGCCAGCGCACTCGGCAAGGTGCTGCTCGCGCACCATCCGTACGTCGCGTCAGCGGTCATCACCGCGGGGCTACAGGAGTTCACCACCGCGACGATCACCGACCCCGAGCAGCTCGAGCGAGAGCTGATGCGGGTCCAGGCCCAGGGTTGGGCCGCGGACATCGGGGAGCTCGTGCCTGGTCAGGTCTCGTACGCCGCTCCGATCCAGGATCGCCGCGGCCTGACCGTCGGCGCGATGGGAATCTTCGGCCCGCCGGAGCGGCTGCTCGCGGCGCGCCAGCCGCGCGGGGATCTGCTCGCCTACGTGCGAGAGGCCGCCCGCGCCGTCTCACGCGAGCTCGGAGCGATCCCGTGGTAGCCGCTCGCCCCCGCCGGGCGGCGTACCCCCGCACGTGGCATTCGCTACATGCGCCTTACGATGTGCCAACCCTCGACAGCGATTGCGGTAACCCCAACGAAGGAGGACCACATGTCCGAAGAACCCAAGCCCTCAACTGACCCTGAACAGCCCGAGGGCGGTTTTGCTGAAGGGCAGTCGGATCCGGCGAAGTACCCCGAGGACGAACTCGTGGGCGACTTCGCTGAAGGGCAGTCAGATCCGGGGGCGCACCCTGACGAAGACGAAGACCACGTCGGTCGCTTCAGTGAAGGCCAGGAGGAGCTCGGCGAGGAGGATCCCGAGAAGCACGTCCACGGTCGCTTCAGCGACGAGGACGAGTAGTACGACGGTCGGACGGGTCTACGTTTCCCGCGTCACACGCTGCCGCACGGTCCCCTCGGCGAGTGCGACCTCGCCGAGGGGCGTGATCCGCCAGAGGGGATCGCGCTGGACCGAGATCGTGGAGACGAGGCCGGCCCCCTCGAGTAGATCGAGCGCCTTGCGCGCCGTGGCGAGGAGGTCGATCGTGTTGAGCTGCCCCGCCCCGGGGAAGTCCGCCAGCAGAAACTCGCAGATCTGCTGAACCCGGATGCTCGTCCCCTTCGTGGGGCCATCCGGTCCCAGTGCAGGCATCACTGCAACGGCGAGGTCGTCGACGCTCTCCGCCCGCAGGCGCTCGACCTCCCGTTTGGCGGAGGCCTTGCGCCCGGCTCTCTCGGGATTTCTTCGAAACAGCGGTTTCATAGGGCTAGTCTTTCAATCAGACCGGCCGACGTGACCAGGAGGACCACCGTGCACCGAGATTCTGCACCCCGACGACTCGTTGGCTCGCTCGACGGGCCGTCTCGGACCTTCACCGTCGAGCCGTTGCAGGTGCCGGCGACGACGCCCGCGCCGCCTGAAATCGATCCGGCGCCTACGCCCGACGGTCCGGAGCGTGCACCGACGCACACTGACCCCGCATCCGATCCCACTGAGCCGGCAACCACGCCGTGAACACGCTCGAGCACGCCGCCGGAGGCAGTCCTGACCTGATCGTCCCGATCGTCGGCTACCGCCAGTGGCGGATCATTGGCGGGCAGCCGGTGTCGATGTACGACGGCGCCGCCTGGCCGGACGGGCGCATCACGGCGACGTGCGACCAAGGTCACATCGAAGTTCCGGCGAAGGACTGCAGCTGCGGCGTGTACGCGTACTACGACCCGTGTCCGAGAACCGCGTCGACGGCCACCGCCGACCTGATCGGCGGCGCCGCCGTGTTGTGGGGGCGAATCGAGGCGCACATCTACGGCCTGCGCGGCGAGCACGCGCGGATCGTCGCTCTCGAGTTGCCGATCTCGCGCGGGCGCAAGCGGCGGGCTGTCGTCGAGGCGGCCGAGCGGGTTGGCGTTCCCGTCGTGCCACACCGGTCGCTGAAGGCGATCGCGCTCGAGCACGGGGCGGTGCTGCAGCCGTCGTTGCGCCCGAAGAAGACGCTCACTCGAGCCGCCAACGTGTGGGCGCGCAACGGACCAGCCTGACTGGGCTGGTTGTAAACTAACCACTGGGAGGGTCGATTCCATGCCTAGGAATCCGGAGAGAGACCCGTGAGCGGACGCTACGTCGTAGCGATTGATCAGGGCACAGCATCGTCACGCTGCCTCGTGTTTGACGAGCATGCGCGGATCGTGGCGATCGCTCAGAAGGAGCACCGCCACCACTACCCGATGCCCGGTTGGGTCGAGCACGACCCCGGAGAGATCTGGCGCAACGTCGTCGCGGTTGTCGCCGAGGCCGTCGCGGCGGCGGGCGTCGAGCCGCGCGCGCTGAGCGCGCTCGGAATCGCCAACCAGCGCGAGACGACCGTGGTGTGGGACCGGGCGACGGGAACGCCGGTCTACAGCGCGATCAACTGGGAGGACACACGCACTGACCGGCTCTGCCGGTCACTCGTCGAGGAGTTCGGTCACGAGCCGTTCCGGGAGAAGACCGGGCTCCCCGTGTCGACGTACTTCTCCGGCTCGAAGGTGCGATGGCTGCTCGACCACGTCGAGGGGCTTCGCGAGCGCGCCGAAGCGGGCGACGTGTTGTTCGGAACGATGGACTCGTGGCTCATCTGGAACCTGTGCGGCATCCACGTGACCGACGTGACGAACGCCAGTCGCACGCTGATGATGAATATCGACACCCTGGCGTGGGACGCGGAACTCCTGTCGATGATTGGTGTTCCGCGGGCGATGTTGCCCGAGATCAGGCCGTCGTCAGAGATCTACGGCGAGGCGGGCAGCGTCCTCCCGGGAGTGCCGGTCGCCTCCGTTCTCGGCGACCAGCACGCCGCCCTCGTCGGCCAGACCTGCTTTGCGCCGGGAGATGCAAAGTGCACGTACGGGACTGGAAGCTTTCTGCTGCTCAACACCGGTGAGCGGCCGATCGCGTCCGAGAGCGGGTTGCTGACGACCCTCGGTTACCAGCTCGGCGACGCCCCGCCGACGTACGCGCTCGAGGGGTCGATCGCGGTCACCGGCGCACTCGTCCAGTGGTTCCGGGACAACATCGGGTTGATCGGCAGCGCGGCCGAGGTCGAAACCCTCGCGCTGACGGTGGAGGACAACGGCGGGTGCTACTTCGTCCCGGCGTTCTCCGGTCTGTTCGCCCCCCATTGGCGCAGCGATGCGCGCGGCGTGATCGCGGGGCTCACCGGCTACATCAACAAGGGCCATCTCGCCCGCGCCGTGCTCGAGGCGTCCGCGTGGCAAACGCGGGAGGTCGTGGAGGCGATGGAAGCGGACTCCGGCTACGGCCTCACCGAGTTGCGCGTCGACGGTGGCATGACGGCGAACAACACGCTGATGCGGTTCGTGGCCGACGTCCTCAACGTCCCCGTCATCCGGCCGAACGTCGCCGAAACGGTGTCGCTCGGCGCCGCCTACGCCGCCGGCCTCGCGGTCGGCTTCTGGCCCGACATCGAGGCGCTCAAGGACAACTGGCACAAGGCCGCCGAATGGCGCCCGCGGATGGAGCCGCTCGCGCGCGATCGGGGCTATCGAAAGTGGAAGAAGGCCGTCGCGCGTGCCATGGACTGGATCGACGACGACGACGACTACGACCTGACGGCGCTGCCGACACGGCCGCCAGTTCAGTCAGTGAGGTGACTGTGCGCGAGGGCTTCCTCGGCCGCGACAGGCTCCGAGTCGCCCTTGAAGAAGCGCTCGACGATCCTGATGACCTCGCGCGAGTTCCCGTCCGGCGTGATCGGGTCGCCGAAGCAGATGTCGACGGAATGACGCTTGGCGCCGTTGCCGCGCAGGCGTGACGGCCAGGACTTGCCCGGCGGCATCACGGCCCGCGTGCCGGTGATCCGGATGGGAATGATCTGAACGTGGTGCCGTGCAGCGAGGACGGCGGCGCCGCGGCGGAGCCGGCCCTGGCCGCCCTGTCGTGACCGCGTGCCCTCAGGGAAGAGGAGCAGGTTCCATCCGCGATCGAGCAAGTCGTCGACGTGGCCGGACGAGTCCCTGCCGAGCCCGCCGCCCTTGCGGTCCATCGGAACGGTGTTGAAGACGAGCGAGACGGCGACCGCTATGAGACGGTTGCGATAGAAGTAGTCCGCCGCGGCGGCGACAACCGTGCGCTTGCGAAAGCGGCGCGGCAATGCCGCGAGGATGACCGGCGTGTCGAGGTGGCTGACATGGTTGGCGACCAGGATCACCGGGGCCTTCAGACGCGACAGCTTGTCGCGGCCGCTCGTGCGCCGACGCGTGTAGTGGTTGAGGAGCGGCCGGAGGACGAACCCGAGCACAGCCTCGCGTGTGGCGATCGCCGGCTTTGACCGGGCCCACGGGGTGTCGAGCTGACGCGCGGTCGGGAGCAACTCCTGCGCGCGCCGCCTGAGCCGCTCGGGCGTCGTTTCCGGGCGCGGGATCGGCAGCCAGCGCGGTGCACGCGCTCGCGCCAGCCGAGCGCCGCGTTTGGCCCGTGCCGGCAGCGAGTTATCCCGTTTGACCGGAAGCACGCCCAAGGAACCCCGCCGTGTATCAAACGTTACGGAGGACCGATTGAAACTATCGCGCGCCATGTCGCCCTACGTCCACGGCAGCTCGGACCGCGCGTCCCAATACTCCGACGTACCGGTCGCGAGCGTTTCCAGCTCCGCCTCGAGCTCGTCGTCCCAGACGACCTCGCGCGCGCCGAGATTGCTGTCGAGCTGCTCAACGGTCGCCGCCCCGCTGAGCACGGTGTCGACCCACGGCCGGGCCAGGACGCCGGCGATCGCGAGTGCATCCTCGCTCACCCCGAGACGCGCCGAGGCGGCCGCCAGCGGCGCGATCCCGCCGCGCGGACTGAGCCGCCCGTTGGCGAGCGCCTCCTTGACGATCACGCCCATGCCGGCGGTGTGTGCGGCCGCGAGTGCCTCGCCGGCCGAGCGCTCGAGCAGGTTCCAGGTCGCCTGCACCGTGTCGAACGCGCCCACCTGCACCATGCGCCGGATCGTGTCGCCCTGTTCGGTCCCGCTCACGCTCGCGCCGATGGCGACGCCCGCGTCTCTGAGCGCGGCGAGCTCGCGGAGTACGTCCCCGTCCTCGAGCACGCCGCTCGTGAGCGTCGCCGAATGGATCTGGTAGAGCGACAGGTATGGCCCGAGCAGCTCGCGCGTCTCGCCCAACTGCCGGCGCAGCGTCTCGACCGTGAGTTCCTTCACCTCGGGCGGGTCGGCGTCGACTCGCCAGTTCGCCGTGTACGTGTAGCCCCACTTTGAGCTGACGGTGACCGCGCCGGGCTCGATCGCTCGCGCGCGCAGCCAGGAGCTCAGGAACTCCTCGGCGCGACCGTAGGAGCGGGCGGCGTCGATGTGCCTCACGCCCGCCGCCAGCGCCGCGTCGAGGAGCTCGTGGGTCCGCTGCTCCATCGCCTCGACGGAGCGCGTGGTGAAGTCGCCCTCGTGGCCAAGATTGAGATAACCGGGCCGGCCCAGGGCGGCGAGTCCGATCGCGATCGCACTCGTCGAGATGCCGGTCGTGCCGAGCTCTCGCACCCACTGCATGCCGCTGTTATACCCGCCGACCGGACCCGGGGTTCGGGTTTCTGCTGATTGCGACGTACGTCCCCCCTCGATGGAGATCGGTAGCGGCTGCCGATGACGCGGCCGCGCGGGCGGCGTACTGTGAGTGCTCAGAACGTTTCCAGTGAAGCGAGAACACGGTGTTTCGCCATGACGCTCATGTGTTGGTCGTCGGCGGCGGGGGAACCGGAGGGGCGCTCGCTCACGATCTCGCTCTACGGGGCATCCGCGTCACGCTCGTCGAGCGCGGAGAGCTGACCTCGGGCACGACAGGACGACACCACGGACTCCTCCACAGCGGCGGCCGCTACGCGGTCGGCGATCGGGAATCGGCGGTCGAGTGCATCGAGGAGAACCGGATCCTCAGGCGGATCTGTCCGGGGTCCTTCGAGCTCAACGACGGCCTCTTCGTAGGAATCGAGGACGAGGATCTCGAATACCTCGAGCCGTTTCTCGAGGGTTGCGCGCTCAGCGGCATCCCGGCCGAGCGGCTGACGCCGGCGCAGGCGTTCCGGCTCGAGCCGAACCTCAATCCCGAGCTGAAGGTCGCCGTCCGGGTCCCGGACGGGACGATCGATGCGATGCGGCTGGCACTGCGATTCTTTGCCACGGCGCAGCACAACGGCGCCGACATCCGGCCGTTCACCGAGGTGACCGACCTGCTCCGGACCGGCGGCGCGATCAGCGGCGCTGTGGTCCGCGACCACCTGACGGGCAGGACGAGCGAAGTCCGCGCCGACATCGTCGTCAACGCCACCGGCCCGTGGTCGGAGAGGATCGCGTCGATGGCGGGCGTTGAGGTTCCAATCCGACCGTCGCCCGGCGTGCTGCTGGCACTGCGCGGACGGCTCTGCAACATGGTGATCAACCGGCTGCACAAGTCCGGGGATGGGGACATCGTCGTTCCGCAGCGTGGACTGTCGGTGGTCGGAACGAGCTCCTGGGTGGTCGAGGACCCTGACCAGCTGGACGTCCCCGAGGACCACGTGGCGCGGATGTACGAGGAGGGTTCGAAGCTGATCCCCGCGGTGCGTTACGCAGAGCGTCGGGCCGCGTGGTCGGCGGCGCGGCCGCTTGTCGGATCGCGCGGCGAAGGTGACTGCGGGCGTGAGCTCTCCCGGACCTTCAAGACCTTTGACCACATGGAGACTGACGGCCTCGAGGGCTTCGTCACGATCACCGGCGGCAAGGCGACGACGCTGCGCGGAATGGCCGAGCTGTGCGCCGATGTCGTGTGCCGCAAGCTCGGCGTCGACGAGCCGTGCCAGACCCGGGACACCGTGTTGCTGCCGCACTCCACCTACTACGTCGCTGCCGCGGCATGAGGTCGTGACCCGAATGGCCCTCGTCGAACCTCCCATCACCCAAGAAGCCGTCGCCACGACCTGCCGGGTGCGGCTGGCGCGCTCGCCACAGGGCGACGACGCGGCCCATTTCGACGCGTTCGACGTTCCGATCGAGGAGCACACGACGCTGCTTGATGCGCTCCATTGGATTCAGCTCCACGCCGACCCGACACTGACGCTGCGCCACTCGTGCCTCCACGCCTCGTGTGGAACGTGCGGGATGCGCATCAACGGCCAAGAGGTGCTCGCGTGCGTGTGCATGCTGGCCGGTTACGGCGACGAGGTCACCGTCGAGCCGCTGGCCAACCTGCCGGTGTGCTCCGACGTCGTCGTTGACATGGCGCAGATGTATGAGCGGTTCCCCGACCCGCATCCGATCATCCGGGACAGCGAGGTGCCCGCGGACGCAGAGCCACCTGCCGACTTGAAGTCCTACGTGCGGCTTGAGGACTGCATCGAGTGCGGCATCTGCCTGTCGGCGTGCCCGGTCGTCTCGACCGACGGCGACTTCCTGGGGCCAGCCGCTCTCGCCGCCTTCGCGCGGCTGCTCGATGAGCCGCGTGGCTCTGACCCTGACGCCGTCCGCGATGCGATCGCGGGCCCCGACGGCGTGTGGCAGTGCACAACGTGCCTGGCGTGCGCGGCGGCCTGTCCGGCGGCGATCGAGCACGTCCCGCTTATTATCGACATGCGCCAACAGTTGGTCGAGCGGGGCAACGTCGACCCGCTGCTGCAACAGACGCTCGAGAAGCTCGCCCAGCAGGGCAACTCGTATGGGAAGTCCGGACGGATGCGCGCGCGCTGGTCCAAGGCGCTCGACTTCAAGATCCCCGATGCCCGCATGGAGGCCGTCGACTACCTCTGGTTCGTCGGCGACTTCGCGTCCTACGACGAGCGCGTCCAGGACGCCTCGCGGCGGCTGGCGAGGATCCTCCACGAAGCGGGGGTGTCGTTTGGGCTGCTGTACGAAGGGGAACGGACCGCGGGCAACGACGTCCGGGCGATCGGCGAGCAGGGCCTGTTCGAAATGCTCGTCGAGCAGAACCTGAAGGTCCTCGGCGAGGCGACGTTCGACGCGATCTTCACCACCGACCCGCACACGCTCAACGCGCTGCGCAACGATTACCCGAAGTACGGCCTCGACACGCCTGTCCTCCACTACACCGAGCTCCTGAACCGCCTCGTTGCGGACGCCGTGATCGACCTGCGCCCGGTGCTCCGCGGCGCCCGCGTGACCTACCACGACCCTTGCTACCTCGCGCGCTACAACGGCATCATGGACCCACCTCGCACGCTCATCGCGCTGACCGGCGCGGAGCTCGTTGAGATGCCACGGCATGGCGCATCGACGTTCTGTTGTGGCGCAGGGGGCGGACGGATCTGGATGTCCGAGTCCAACGCCGAGGAGCGCCCGAGTGAGCAGCGGATCCGCGAGGCGCTCGCACTCGGCGGGCTTGACTACTTCGTCGTCACGTGTCCCAAGGATCTCGTCATGTACTCGGCGGCGGCTGAGACAGTCGGCGGAGTCGACTTCGAGGTCGTGGAGCTCTCGGCGCTTATCGAGCGGGCGCTGTCGCTGGCGTCCTAGCGTCGGCCGGCTCGACCGAGTGGGATGCGTGCGGGTACGCGCGCAGCGTCGAGATGAGCTCGGGATCCTCGCCCGTCAGCGCCATCCACGCCGATCGCATTCCCTCGCAGCCGGCGGCGCGCAGCACGGACGAGCGGTTCTCCATCTGGCCGGCCAACACCGCCCCCTCGGGCGGGCGAATGACGCAGACCGCGGGTACGCGATCCGGGTCTGCGGCCTGCGCCGCCAGTTCGGCCGTGAGCGCGTCGTAGCGCGGCGAGCGCGTGCGGCGAAGTTCGACGAGTGCCGGGTTGATCGTGTTCAGATAGCGATCGGTCAGCTTGGCGATCAGCGAGGACAGCGGCGCATGGGGGACGCCGTGGGGCCGTGTCTGTAGGACAAGCACCTGGGTCGCGCTCCGCTGGGCGGCCTCGATCGGGATCGCCTCGGCGAGGGTCGCGTCGAGGAGCCGCATGCCGCGGAAGCTGACCGGCCCTCCGGCGAGCCATGGCAGCCGGCCGGAGGCGCGCAGCGCGAGGCGGATCTCCGCATCGCTGCCCAGATCGGTGAGATCGACGATCGTCGCGCGGTCGGCATCCGTCGCGGTGCAGTGGAGCGCAATGCCAGATGCCCGGATCGCGTCGAAGCGAAGCGGCCGCTCGTGTGTCCAGACATGCTCGATCACGTAGTCCATGTCGAACGCGGGCCCTCCGCGCACAGCGCGGAGCGCACTCACGAACTTGGGGTCGCCGAAGCCGTGTTGATAGAGCGTCGTCAGATACGCCGCTTGGCCGGCGAGGAGGAACGCCGCGTTGAACGCGCCCGCCGAGGCGCCGTGGACTTCGTCGAACGCGTTGCGCAGGCCGAGCTGCTCGATCGCGGCGGTCATCCCGGCGGAGACGACGCCGCGCATACCGCCGCCCTCGATCACCAGGGCGACCCGCTCGGTGTCGTTCCGGGCTCCCGGGCGCGAGCCTTCGGCATGTCGGCGCAGGATCGTCTTGGCGACCGGGTGAGCCCGGTGGTCCTCGGTCATCCTCACCCGCGGCCGGAACGGATCCGGCTTGAATCGGAGCGGCAGCATCGGCACGGCTAAATCGTAGTTCCGTCTCTCCGGCGGCGCCTGACGGGGGACTCGCGACAGGTAAGCTGCGGCGCGCCATGACCCGTGTATTCATCTCTGGGGGCACGGGCGTGATCGGCACGGCGCTCCTCACCCGGCTCCTCGAGCGGGGCGACGAAGTGGTGGCGCTGGCGCGGTCCGACGCCTCCGAGCGGACACTCGACGCTCGTGGCGTGCGGGTCGTGCGCGGCGAGGCGTTTGACGAGGATGCGCTCACCGCCGGCATGGACGGCTGCGAGCTGGCGTTTCACGTCGCCGGGATCAACTCGCTGTGCGTCGAGGACCCAAGTGAGATGGAGCGACTGAACGTCGCCGGGGCGGCAGCGGCCGTGCGAGCCGCGGCGCGCGTCGGTGTCGGCAGGCTCGTCCATACCTCATCGGCGGCAACGATCGGCGAGGCGCCCGGAACGGTCGGCACCGAGGCGAGCCCGAGTCGCGGCTGGTACCTCTCGACGTACGAGCGGACAAAGACCGAGGGCGAGCGGGCGGCGTTCGCGGCGGCCCACCAGCTCGGGCAGGACCTTGTGTGCGTGAACCCCTCGTCGGTGCAGGGGCCCGGCCGCTCCGGCGGGACCGCCCGGTTCCTGCTCGCGTTCCTCGATGGCCGGCTGAAGGTGTTCGTCCCGACGACCATCAGCCTCGTCGACATCGACGACTGCGTCACCGGACACCTGCTCGCGGCCGAGCGCGGCGTGGCGGGGGAGCGGTATCTCCTCAACGGGATGGCGCTTCCGATCACCGAGGCGCTCACGCTCGCGGCCGAGGTCGCTGGTGTCGAGCGACACCCGCGACTCCTGCCGCGACCGGTCGCGACGGCCGGCGCCGCGATCGCCGAGCGCGCATTCCGACTCGCCGGCCGCAAGCCGCCGGTCTGCCGGGAGATGGTCCGGACGTTGCTGCACGGCCATCGCTACGACGGCTCCCGCGCCCACCGAGAACTCGGATTGGAGTACACGGATCCGCGGGAGACGCTGCGGAAGACCGTGGTGTGGGCGCGCGCGGAGGGCCTGCTCCGGTCGTAAGGTCAACCGCCATGCGAGCCGGCGAAGGCTCCGTCCTGCGGCCTCGAAAAGGGTCCAACGCTCGGGCCTCGGCGAGCGGATCGGACCATCTCCGCGCTCAGACCGCCACAACTTGCCGATCGGATCCCGGAGGCTGTTCTGGCGGACCGTTGTGACGGTCCGCGCACGGCACGCGCGCCGCCCGGCACCGCGAACCATTCGCCAGGATCCGCTTCGAGCGCCCGTCGGAGGGGTGGTAATGTGCCCGCGCCGGTGCTGGGAGAGCGCCAACGAAACGCCGTCGATGACGATGATGGAGGTCTTCAGTGAGCGCTCCTCGACCAGGTGGGCCGGGCGGTACTGCCGGGATGCTGTCTCTGGATGTGCTGCGCGACCACGCGCAGCGCGGCACGATCGACACGGTCGTCACGGCGTTCACCGACATGCAGGGCCGGCTGATCGGTAAGCGGATCGAGGTCCACTACTTCCTCGACCAGGTCGTCGAGGACGGCATCGAAGGCTGCGACTACCTGCTCGCGCTCGATATGGAGATGGACCCGGTTCCGGGGTACGAGATGGCGAACTGGGAGAAGGGCTACGGCGACTTTGGGATCAAGCCCGACCTCGCCACGCTACGGCAAGCGCCGTGGCTTGACCGAACGGCGCTCGTGCTCTGCGACGTCGTCGACCACCATGGGGCGCCGGTGGCCGCGTCGCCGCGACAGGTGTTGATCGCGCAGTACGAGCGCGCGTACGAGATGGGCTTCACCCCGCTGTTCGCCTCCGAGCTCGAGTTCTACCTCTACAAGGAGAGCTACGCCCAGGCCAACGAGCAGGACTACCGGAACCTCACGCCGACGATTCCGTACATCCTCGACTACCACGTGCTCGCTACGACTATGGACGAAAACGTGATCGGCCAGATCCGCCGCGGCATGCAACTGGCGGGAATCCCGGTCGAGTTCACGAAGGGCGAGGCCTGGGCGGGGCAGCACGAGCTCAACATGCGCTACGCGGACGCGGTCACATCGGCCGACCGGCACGCGATCTACAAGAACGGCGTCAAGGAGATCGCGTTCCTCAACGGAGTGGCGGCGACATTCATGGCGAAGCCGTCTGAGAAGGACATCGGCAGCTCGTGTCATATCCACTCGAGCCTGCTCGACCGGCAGTCCGGCGGGGCCGCGTTTGTCAACGGAGACGAGGAGACCGACGTCTTCCGCCACTACGTCGGCGGGATGCGGGCGCACCTGCGCGAGCTGGCGCTGTTCGTGGCGCCGTCCGTGAACTCGTACAAGCGCTATGCCGCCGAGAGCTGGGCGCCCACCTCGATCTCGTGGGGTCGGGACAACCGCACATGTGGCTTCCGAGTCGTCGGCCACGGCCAGTCGCGCCGGGCCGAATGCCGCATTCCGGGGGCCGACGTCAATCCGTATCTCGGCTACGCAGCACTGCTGGCGGCGGGACTCGACGGCATTGCGAACAAGATCGATCCGGGTCCGGAGCTCGTCGGGAACGCATACGAAGCCGCTCAGGCGGAGCCGTTCCCGTCGACCCTGCACGAGGCAGTCGAGCTCTGGGAGGGCAGCGAGTTCGCAAAGGCGGCGTTCGGCGAAGCGGTATGGGCTCACTACCTCAACTACGGTCGCACCGAGCAGCGGCTGTTCGATCAGGTGGTGACCGACTACGAGCGGCGCCGCATGTTCGAACGCGGCTGAACCCGGTCTACACCGTCCGGCACCGACACGAAATCCGCGGGCCGACGGTTCTTAGACTGGTCGTGTGTCTGTCGCGTTGAGCCTGCTCGAGGACGTCCGCTGGCGGGGAAAGACGGTCGCGGGGGAGCGCCCGCAGGCGCTGCTCGCCGCTCTCGTAGCGAACGGTGGTCGTCCGGTTCGCGCTGAGCAGCTGATCGAGCTTGTCTGGAGGGACGAGGCGCCGGCCAATGGCATGAAGGGCCTGCAGGTACTCGTGTCGCGGACGAGGAGCATGTGCGGTGCGGATGCGATCGTCCGTGACGGCGTCGGCTATCGCCTGGGATCGAGGCGGCGGACATCGATAGCGCCCGGCTCGCGGCGCTCGTTCGTGACGCCGGCGTCGCCCTGGACCGGGACCCGGCCGCGGCGGCGGAACTCGCGCGCGACGCGCTGGCGCTCACCGATGGCCTCCCGATGACGGTCGCCGACGGCACCGGGCCGCTGGCGGAGGTCCGGCGGGCGGCCGCTTCCGACGCCGCGGTCGCCCGGGTGATCCTGGCGCGGTCGCGCAGCCGGATCGGAGCGCATTCCGAGGCGCTGGCGGATCTCGAGCTTGCATACGCCGAGCAGCCTGATGACGAGTCACTGCTCGTCGATCTGTTGCGGACCGAGGCGGTCGTCCGGGGGCCGGCCGCCGCGCTCGAGCGCCTCGAGCACTACCGCCGCGACCTGCGCGAGCGACTGGGCACTAATCCCGGCGAGCGGGTGCAACACATGCAGCGCGACCTGCTCGCGCTCGACCGGCCGGTTCGCAGCGGCGTGCGCTACGACGCGACGACGCTGCTTGGCCGCGATCGTGACCTCGAGGCGCTGCGCGCGCTGCTGACGAGCTCCCGGGTGGTATCGATCGTCGGCCCCGGCGGGATCGGCAAGACCCGAGTCGCCCAGGTGCTCGCGCGCGACGCCGCCGCACCGGTTGTCCACGTCGTCGAGCTGGTCGGCGTCAGCTCGCCGGAGGATGTCGTCGGCGAGGTCGGCTCCGTGCTCGGCGTCCGCGACTCCGTCAGCGGCAGCCGAACGCTGAACTCCGAGCAGCGCGCGGACCTCCGGGCCCGCATCGCCCAGCGGCTGGGCCAGGCACCGGGTCTGCTCGTGCTGGACAACTGCGAGCACGTCGTCGAGGCGGTCGCCCAGCTTGTGGCCTTCCTCATCTTGTCGACGGCTGACCTGTGCGTGCTCACTACCACGCGTGCGCCGTTGGCGATTGCCGCCGAGCGCGTCTACCTGCTCGGGGAGCTCGGCGTCAGCGACGCGGTCGAGCTGTTCCGCGAGCGCGCGGTCGCCGCCCGACCCGGGGTCGGCCTCGCCGAGGAGGTCGTCACCCGGATCGTCACCCGGCTCGACGGCTTGCCGCTCGCGATCGAACTCGCGGCCGCGAAGGTGCGCGCGATGGCGGTCGAGGAAATCGACCGGCGCTTGGAGAACCGCTTCGCGCTGTTGCGCGGTGGTGACCGCAGCGCGCCGGATCGCCACCAGACCCTCCTGGCCGTTATCGACTGGTCATGGAACCTGCTCGACGACGAAGAGCGCCAGGCTCTGCGTCGGCTGGCTCTGTTCAACGACGGCTTCACGTTGGAGGCCGCGGGCGCGGTCCTCGGAGATCGGACATTGGACGCGGTCCAGGGTCTGGTCGACCAGTCGCTGCTCAGTGTGCGCGAGACGCCGCTCGGCGTCCGCTACCGGATGCTCGAGACGGTTCGCGAGTTCGGGCTACTGCAGCTTGTCGACGCGGGTGAGGATGCCGAGGCGCGTGCCGCCCGGCGGCGATGGGCGACCGCCTATGCCTGTCGCCACGCCGACAAGCTCGGTCGCGCCGAACAGTTCGCGGCCATGGATGCGGTGGGCGCCGAAGAGGTCAATCTCGCGGATGAACTGCGCAGCGCGATTGCCGACGTCGACGTCGGAGCCGTCGTTCAGTTGCTGCGGGCGCTCGGAACCTTCTGGGCGATTCGCGGCGAGCACGCGCGCCTGATCGTGCTCGTCGGCGCTGTCGCCGACGCAGTGAACGGATGGAGCCCCCCAGCCGAGCTCGAGGACGTGACGCGTGAGGCGATGGTCGTGCTCCTGAGCAACGCGATGATGGTCGCCGGCGATCCGCGCAGCGACCCGATCCGCGCATTGCTGGAGCAGCTCGGTCCCGGGACCGGCGAAGTGCCGGGCGTGTCCGGAATGGTCAAGGCGATGCTCGCATACGACGCCGCTCAACCCGAGACGTTCCTCGGCCGGCTTGAGGAGCTCATGCGCGATCCGGATCCCGGCACGGCGCGGACTGGAAGTCAGTGGGTCAGCGTCGTGCGGGAGAACGCCGGCGACCCAGCAGGCGCGATCGCTCCGGCGGAGCGAGCATTGGCGCTTGTCGGGGATGGCGAGGGCCCCTGGCATGCGGCGATCCTCCACACTCTGCTCGCGCAGCTCACGATGCACGTGGGCGAGCGGGCGGCCGCCATCGAGCACGCGCGTCTCGCGCTGCCTGTGATGCAGCGAGTCGGCGCGGCCGACGACGAGGTCCAGCTGCGGTCGCTGCTCGCGCTGTGTGCGATTGACGAGGGACGGCTCGAGGATGCGGAGGCGGAGCTGGGGCAGATCGAACGGATCGCCGAGAGCAAAATGATCTTCGGCGGGATCGCGGTACGGCAGATCAGCCACGCCGAGCTGGCACTCGCACGAGGTGACCATGACACCGGGCTGCGTATGTATCGGGAGTGCGCGGACCGTATGCGTGACCTGCAGTTCCCTGGCATACCGCAGACGGGACGGGAGCCGTGGGCGCTGTTCGGCGACGCGACGGCGCTGACCGCCTACGCGCACTATGCCCGGTCTCCGGACGAGCCCACAGGCAGAGAGCTGTTCAGGATCTGCCGCGATCACGTTCACCGGGTGCTCGCCGCGGCCGAGACGGACCTCGACTTTCCCGTCGTCGGGCTGCTGCTGTTTGCCCTTGGGGCCTGGGGGCTGATGCGCGACGCCGCTCCGGCCGACGATGCGGTCCGGCTGCTCGCGCTCGCCGAGCGCTTCGGCTACAACCGGGCGATCCCGACGATGGCCCGGGACCGGCTGGTTCCGGAGGCGGAGGCGCGGGCGCCCGGCCGGTTGGCCCTGCTGCGGGACGAGTACCGCGATCGTCGTCCGCCAGACCTGCTCGACGAGATCCGGCGGACGGTCGCTTAGCGCGGAACACTAGAGGTGGCGCTTGTAGCTACGGACCGAGAGCGGCGCGAACACCGCGATGACCGCTAGGCCCGCGAGCAGCGTCCATCCGACCTGCCCGGAGATCGTGCCGTGGTTGGCCAGGTCGCGCGTGGCCGACACGAGATGTGACACCGGGTTGACGTTCACGAACGTGGCGAGCGCGCTGGGCACCGTGCGCACCGGCACGAAGGCGTTGGAGAGGAACGTCAGCGGGAACAGGATCATCATCGAGAAGCCCTGCACGCCCTGGGCGCTGTGGGCGATCGTGCCGATCCAGGTGAAGATCCACGCGATCGCCCAGCCGGTGAAGACAGCCAGGACGATGGCGCCGAGCACGCCGAGCGGGCCGCCGCCGGGGCGGTAGCCGATGATCATGCCCATGACGAAGGTCAGGCTGGCGGCGATCAGGTACCGCACCAGGTCGGCGACCATCGGGCCGGCGAGCGGGGCAATCCGGGCGATCGGAAGCGCCTTGAAACGATCGAACACGCCCTTCTCCATGTCCTCACGGAGTTGCACTCCCGTGGACATGCAGGTCGTCAGGACCGTCTGGGCGACGATGCCGGGGATCATCAGCGGCAGGTAGCTCTTGACGTTGCCGGAGATCGCGCCGCCGAAGATGTAGGCGAACATCGCCGTGAACAGGAGCGGCTGGATCGTGACGTCGAAGAACTGCTCCGGATTGCGCCGCATCTTCTTGAGCGCGCGCCACGCCATCGCCAGCGTCTGGTTGACGGTCTCGGCAACGCTCGTCCGCGAACGGGTGCGCGCGACCGCGGCGGCCGGATCGACGGCCGGCGCCGAGACCGCGCCGATCGGCGGGGGTGATTCGATGGCAATCGTGCTCATCTCAGTTGACCTCCAGGAGTAATTCGTCGGGAGCGAGCGCGTCCGGCCCCTCCGGCTGGCTCGTGTCGTGTCCGGTGATCGCGAGGAACACCTCGTCGAGTGTGGGTTTGGCAAGGCTCACGGACGTGATCTTCACGCCGGCCTGGCGGAGTCCGATGAGCACGTCGGCGGCCACGTCGGCCTCGTCGAGGGCGACGCTCATCCGGCCCGATTCCGGAGTCAGGACCGGCTCGCCGCCGCCCAGGCGGCCGACGATCTGCCGGGCGAGATCATGGTCGCCCTCGCTCCCCAGTTGCAGTTGCAGCGTCGAGTTGCCGACCGAGCTCTTGAGCTCGTCCGGGGTGCCCTCGGCGACCTTGCGACCGCGGTCGATGACCGACACACGGTCGGCCAGCTGATCGGCCTCGTCGAGATACTGGGTGGTCAGCAGAACCGTGCAGCCGTCGGCGACGAGCCCGCGGATGGTGTCCCACATCTGACCTCGGGTTCGCGGGTCGAGGCCGGTCGTCGGCTCGTCGAGGAAGATCAGCGGCGGCCGCGCGATGAGGCTCGCCGCGAGGTCCAGCCGGCGCCGCATGCCGCCGGAGAACTGCGCGATCGGCTTGTCCGCCGCGTCCTCGAGGCCGAATTGCACGAGCAGGCGCTTCGCGGTCGCGCGGGCGTCGGCCGAGTGCAATCCCTGCAGCCGACCGAACAGCCACAGGTTCTCGGTCGCGGTGAGGTCCTCGTCGACCGACGCATACTGGCCGGTGACGCCGAGGAGCTGGCGGATCCGGTGCGGTTGACCGGCGACGTCAACCCCGAAGATCGACGCCTGACCGCCGTCGATCGGAAGCAACGTCGCGAGCATTCGCAGCATCGTCGTCTTCCCGGCCCCGTTCGGGCCGAGAACGCCGAAGACCTCGCCCTGGCGAACCTCGAGGTCGATCCCGTCAACGACGCGAGTCCCATCAAAGGCCTTGACGAGGCCGGTCGCGTATACGGCGCTTTCAGCGGTCATCTGTTTGCTCCTTTCTGACGGGGCGGGCCGCGTGATGACACGCTAAGGGCGGCCGGTTTCACGGCGGCTACACGACGGTCTCGCCGGGCGGCACCCGGTGAAATCCGGTTAGGGCAGCGTGGAGAACTCCCAGCGCCGCCGCCGGACATGCTCGACGACGTCGGCGACGTAGGCGATCGTGTGCCGGCAATCGGCGCGGCGGGCCCCCGGTCCGATGCCGTCGTGCGCGAGCACCACCGCGCCTGGGCGCAGCCGATCCCGCGTCGCGGCGAGCATCGCTGCAGGATCGTCGCCCCGCCAGTCGTGCGTGTCGACGCTCCAGCCGACGAGCTGAAGCGAACGTCGCGCCGCGACTGACTCGGTGAACGGTGCGGCGTCGCCCCAGGGCGGGCGCCATCGTCGTGGGCGCACGCCGAGTCGGCCGAGGCGCATCAACGCCCGGTCGGTGTCCTGTTCCACCCAGCGGCGGCCGCGCTCGCTGTGGCGAACGTGCTCATCGCAGTGCAATCCGATCGCGTGCCCGGCGCTCCGCATCCGTTCGATCACCGCCGGCGCTCGCTCGGCGCGGGCGGCGATCGGGAAGAACGACGCGGTCACGCCGAGACGCTCGAGCAGATCGAGGAGTCGCGGGGTCCACACCGGGTCGGGACCGTCGTCAAAGGTGAGCGCGACCGCGTCCATTCACGCCTGGGCGACTGCGTCGGCCGGCGCGCCGGGGACGCTCCGGACAAGCGAGTGCAGTGGCGGACGCTCCTCGATCGGCACCATCACGGTGCCGCCGTCGTCCCATGGCTGGAGGAAGTGGCCGCCGAGCGGGCTGCGTGCCGCCGGGTCGATCCGCCGCTCGACAGCCGCGAGCACCGAGTACGCCATCGGCCCGAGCGCCCGCAGCGACTGGTGGCGGTTGCGGCGCTCGCCGAGCGCGCATTCGCCGAGCGAGAACAGGCCGCCGGCGCCGAGCGCGTCGATGAGCACTGCGATCTCGATGCCATAGCCGACCGGGAACGGCAGCTGCTCCAGGAGCGCTCGCGTGCCGGCGAACTCCCCGGCCAGTGGCTGGGTGAAGCCGGCGAGGAGCGGGTGGTGAAGGTTGAGCACTGGCCGTGCCATGAGCTCGGTGACGCGACCACCCTCGTGGGCGAGCTCGCTGCCGTTGGCGCGGAGCGGTCTGTCGAAAGTGCCCTTGACAAGGGCGAGTGAGCGGTCGAAGAGCAGCGGCCCGATGAGGCCCTGAAGGTGGCGCGGATCCGGGTCGGCGGTGTCGCCGTCGAGGAAACACACCAGGTCTCCCTTGGTCGCGGCGAGCGCCCGCCACATCGCGTCGCCCTTGCCGAGCGCCGGCCCGAATTCAGGGAGCAGCTCGTCCTGCTGGAGCACAACCGCGCCCGCGGCGGTGGCGCGCTCCGCGGTGCCATCGGCCGATGCGGCATCGACGACGACACAGTCGTCGATGAGACCGGCCTCTACGAAGGGACGCACCGTGTGCTCAACGATCCCGGCGATCGTCTCGGCGCAGTCGCGCGTGGGGATGACCACGCTGATGCGCAGGCGGGGATCGACGCTGAGAAGAGCGGGTACGGGGAAGTTTTCTGCCCGGTAGCGGCGACGCTCGAGCCACGACGACACCGCCAGGTCGACGGCGAGCCCGCGTCCGGCGCGGCCGTCGACTCGGGCCGACGTCCGGACGCGTACGTCGCCGGCGCGTCGGATCGGTATCCCGTGGGCGCGGACGCGCGCGGCGAACGCAGCGTCCTCCAGTGCGGGGAGCGGCTCCAGCCCTCCGACACGACGATAGGCCCGCGCGGTGACGCCGAGTGATGCGCCGGCGAAGTGGTGATGCTCGGCGGCGGCGTCGTCATCGCGCACGGCACTCAGACGGCGTGCGGCATCGCGCTCACGCCGGGACAACGTTCCCGGCGGCAGCGTCGCGGCCTCGTCGGGATCGAGTTCGATTGCGCCAGACACGACCTCGGCGCCATCACGGACGTGAGCGAGTTGTCGCTCAAGCCAGTCGGGGCACGGTCGAGAATCCGCATCGGTGCAGGCAATGAGCCCGTCCTCGGATTGCAGTTGCTCCGCGGCAGCGTCCATGCCGAGCCGCCGCGCCGCTCCCGCCCCGTGCCCGCGGCCGGCGAGGACCTCGAGCTGGAGGCCGAGGCGGGTAGCGGCCTCGCGGGCGCGTGCGGCTGTGTCATCGCGGCACGCGTCGGTGACGAGAATGACCGAGAACTGGGCCGGGCCGACCGTCTGATCGGCGAGCGCCTCGAGGCAGGGGCCGATATGCGCGGCCTCGTCACGCGCCGGGATGACGACGATGCTCAGGGGGGCCACGGCTCCCCCCGCGCCACGGACTCGCGCCCGTGCTCGTAGCTCTCGTCCGCCGCGTGGGCGAGGACGCCGACGAGTTTCCCGTCGCGGCCGTAGGACACGGTGAAACTGTCCCCGTCGGTCACATAGCGTGCCTCGTCGAACCCGTCGCCCCACGCGGCGTACTTCAGGGTGCGCTGGCCGATCGTCGACCAGAAGCCGGGAACGTCGCGCCACGCGGCCTCCCGCCCGGCTGCCGTCGTGCCGGCGATCGCTCCCTGGGCGAGGGCGTCGCCCCAGTGCTCCACGCGGAGCGCCCGTCCGGCGGTGGCGTTGTAGGCTTGGCACACGTCGCCGGCGGCGAGCACGCCGCCGGTTTCGGTGCGCATCGCGGCGTCGACCGGGATCGCGCCGCCCTCGGTCTCGATCCCCGCGGCGGCCGCGAGCTCGCCGCGCGGAGCGACCCCCGCGGCTATGACGACGACGTCTGCGCGCACCTCGGCACTGCCGGTGCGGACGGTCATGGCGCCGCCGCGGCGGGTGATTGCCGCCACGGCCTCTCCGCAGTGCAGCGTGGCCCCGTCCGCGTGCAGCCACTCGGCGATGCGGGCGCCGGCGTCGGCGCCAAGCCGCCGGCAGTTCGGCGCCGGCTCGTCGGTGAACATCGTCACCGCGTGTCCGCGGTGACGCAGCGACGCGGTGATCTCGCAGCCGATGAATCCGGACCCGATCACCGCCACGTCTGTGTCGCGTTGCAGCCGCGCGCCCAGCTCGCGCAGATCTCCGATTGTCCGGAGCACCCGGACCGCAGGATCGTCGGCACCGGGCACGGGCAACCGTGTCGGCTCGGCACCCGTGGCGATGAGGCACCGCTCGTAGGCGAGCGCCCGCCCGCCGGACAGCGTGACGTTCCGCGCCGCCGCGTCGAGCGTCACCGCCCTTCCCGACACGAGACGCACGTCGTGCTCCTGCAGCCACGTCTCGGCCTCGATCGGCAGGTCGGCCTCATCGCTCTCGCCGCGGAGCAGTTCCTTGGAGAGCGGTGGGCGGCGATACGGCATGCGGTGCTCGTCGGTGACGATCGCGACCGCGCCAACGCCGCCGGCCTCGCGATACGCGCGAGCGGCTGCGAGACCCGCCGGGCCCCCGCCGATGACGAGGAAGTCGATGCGCTCGCTCATCGCGCCTCCAGAACGTCGAGCAGGTAGTCCTCGGTGCCCGCCCGGTCAACCGAGTCCAGCCACGGCTCGGCGTGGAGAAGCTCATGCACCGTCCGGGCGTCGAGCGGGCGCTCCGGGCCGGCGGGGCGCCAGTGCACGGCGACGAGGCGCGCGCCGGGCAGCATCACGGTCCGCAGCCGGTCGAGTGTCTGCCCGACCACGTCGGCGCTCAGGTAGTAGAGGACCTCGGATGCGACGACGAGGTCGAATCGCCCGTCCGGCAGGTCCTCCGGGATTGTGCCGAGCAGCGCCCGGGTATGCGGGAAGGGCTCGAGCCGCCTGCGGGCGATCGCCACCGCGGTGGGCGCGCCGTCGATCGTCGTGAGCGACGTCGCCCGCGGGGCCAGCAGGGCGCTGAATACCCCGATCGAGCCACCGAGCTCGAGTGCCGAATCGAACGGGCCGGTCCCGCACGCCGACAGCGTGGCCCCGTATTTCGCACGTTCGTACTCGCGGGATTCATAGCCCCACGGATCTGCGTCGCGCCGGTAGCGCTCCTCGAAGTCGACTCGGGCCGCGTTCATGAACGGTGCTCGTCGATCGCTGCCCGGCCCGCGCGGGCGAGCATCGGATCGAGGCGGTGCTGGAGCAGAAACAGCTCGAGGTCGCGGCGCGCCCGGTCGAGGGCGCCACCGCGGGCAAACGGCCGCGAGCCGCAGGCGCGCGACGCCTCGTCGAGCAGGATGCGGACCGCCTCGGTCACCGCCACGCGCGCGGACAGCGACGTCTCCGGCAGACGTTCGGCGGAGTTCATCGCCCCAGCGGCCGCGCCCATCCACACGTCGATCGTCCGCTGCGCGGTGAGGATGCGACCCGCGGCGAGCGCCTCGAGCTCGCCGGTCGTCTCGCGGGCGGCGAGCTGGGCGAGGGCGCCCGCGACGGCCGCGTCAGCCATACCGGCCCAGCTCGCGCACGTGCGCAGCGCGTCGCGGGCGAACCACGGCTGGGCGGCGAGCGCGCCCGCCGCCCCGAACTGTCCGAGCACGGGTGCGTCGTGGAAGACGACACGGTGTGACTCCGACGCGCGGAGCCCAGCGGCGTGGTACCAGCCCCGATCGATCTCCACCCGCTCGACGTCGCTGACGTCGATCCACACCCCGAGCGGTGGCTGCCCGGCCTCGCCGCGGGCGAGGACGAGCGCGCGGTCAAGCCCGCCGGCGCCCGAGCAGAACGTCTTCACGCCGCGCAGGACCGGTCGGCCTCGCGCGGTGGTGACGTGCGCCGGTGGTCCCTCGCCGGGAACGGGATCGCCGCCCCACACGCCGGCAAGGAGGCGTCCGGCCGTGACGGCGAGCAGTTCACGCTCGCGGAGCCCCTCCGGAGCCTGCACGGCGAGTCGCTCGATCGCGTTGAGGTGGCCGTCGTAGATGCGCCCGACCGATGCGTCGGCCGCCGCGACGCGGCGCACAAGGCCGAGTTCGAACTCGGCGGGCGGCCGCTGCGGCCCTGCGATCGCGTTGCACGACAGCAGCCCAGCCGCGCGCAGATCGTCGAACGCCGCGGCCGGAAACGCCGGCAGGACGGCGGCGTCCCGCTCGCCGGCACCGCTTGCGATCCGCTGCAGCGTGGCGTCGACAGTCAGTGCGCGTTCACGCTCGTCTGGCATGGGAAGCACGAACGCGTTCTACCCGTAATCGGGTCGCCTTCCCCCGGGCGTACGGACTCAGACGCGGCGCTCCGTCGTGGCCCTGCGATCGACGTATTCAGGCTTCCTGCGCCACGTTGACGTCGTCCGCAGTGACGTCGAGCACGCCTTCGACCGAGTACAGGTCCGCGGCGAGCCGGGCGACCGAACCGCCGCCCCGCAGTTCGAGGCGCACGGTGACCGACGGTGGGCCGTCACCGTTGTGGCCGCCGCTGCGCTCGACCTGGAGGTCCGACACGGTGAACCCGCGCTGCGCGCAGCCGGCCAACAGCCGCCTGAGCAGGCCGTGGCCGTCACGGTAGGTGAGCCGCAACTGGGAGGGCGCCCAGCGGGACGTCGGCAGACGATCGGTCAGCAGCGGGTAGCCATACGACACGCCCAGGTAGATCACGGTCGTGACCGTCGCGAGCAGCGGCAGGTCACCGCCCGCCGCCATTCCGACCGCGGCGGTCACCCAGACCCCGGCGGCGGTCGTGAGACCGCGCACGTTCTCGCGGTAGACGAAGATCAGGCCGCCGCCGATGAACCCGATGCCCGAGACGACCTGCGCCGCGACGCGTGACGGGTCCAACGTTGCTCGTGAGCCGAAGTCGCCGGTGTGGAAGCCATATGCGCTGAGGAGCATGAACAGGGCGGAGCCGGTCCCCACAAGCGCGTATGTGCGAAGGCCAGCGCTCTTCTGACGCAGTTCTCGCTCGATCCCGATGACCGACGAGAGTGCCAGCGCCAACAGCAACCGCCAGACGAGATGCGGCTCGCTCATTGCTCACCGTCCGGCGTGTCGTGATCCGTAAACACCGAGTCGGACTACCCGTTCACACTGACTTTCATCCGGCGCCGTTGGAAACCAACTCCGTCAGTTCGGTTTCTCCGCGACGACCGCGACCTTCCGGACCCGGCCGTCCCGTAGCCAATCGCTCCAGAGCCGGTGGGCGGCGAGTAGCTCGTCCAAGGCCTGACGTCCGATCTCGGCAGTGATGTCCGCGGCGTCTGCGCTGAACGCTCGGATGAGGGCCTCGGCCGTGGCGGTGTGCGACTCGGAGTGGTCCTCGTGCCAGCGCACGACCAGCCCGGCGCGCGCGAGGGTTGCCGTCACCTCTTGGAGCGGAGTGAGCCAGACCGTGTCGGCATCGGGCATCCGCGCACGCTCGGCCTCGGTGAGCGGCTGACCCGCCTCCAGGGTGAACCCGAATCGCCCTCCCGGCCTGAGCGCCCGGGCGACCGCTGCGATCAGCGGGTCCTTGTCCGGGAACGCGAGCATCGTCTCGAGCAGGAGCGCCACCTCGAAGTTGCCCCGGGGGACGGGCGGGATCCGCATTACCTCGAAGCGACACGGAAGCTCGCCGGCGCGTTCACGGGCGATCGCGATCGCGCTGGCGCTCAGGTCGACGCCGAGATAGGAGCATCCGAATTCCCGTGTGATGAACCGCCCCGGGCCCGCGACACCGCAGCACAGGTCGAGCACGGACACCGCGGGTGCAACGCCGGCCCGGACCGCCAGCAAACGGATCTCGCCGGCGCGCATGAAGCTTTCCTGGCCGACGAACTCGCCGGGGGAATAGGCCGCCACCCGCGCCCGCTCCAACGCCCGGGTGAAGGGCGCACGCTCGTACTGTCTCATGGGCTCTCCCGCCAGTCACGCACGCGACACAGGATCCCAGCCTCCGGTCGGTCGGGAAGGCTTGAACCGACCAGGGCGTCATGGTGAGCATGCGAGTAGCTCAGACCGCCCCGCTCACCGGCTTGATCGCCCAGGTCCTCCTGATCGCCGGACTTGCGCTCGCCGTCGGTCTCGACGGCGGCGGCTTCAGCCCCGCCGGCTGGGCCGTCGGCGTCGCGTGCGGCGTGGTCACGAATGCGGCGCTGGCGGGCGGCCTGTCGCACTATCGCTCCAGCCGGCTCACCCCGGCCGACTGGGTGACGCTGGGCCGCGCGACGCTCGCGGTCGGAGTTGCGGCGCTCGTCGCTGACTCGTTTGCCGAGCCGGCGATGGTCGGGGTGCTCGTGGCGATCGCCGTGGTGGCGCTCGTGCTCGACGCGGTCGACGGACAGGTCGCGCGGCGCACGCGGACGGTCGGTCTGCTCGGCGCGCGCTTCGATGGCGAGGTCGACGCGTTCTTGATCCTTGTCCTCAGCGTCTACGTCGTTCGGCTGGCCGGTGCCTGGGTGCTCGCACTTGGAGCGGCTCGCTACCTGTTCCTCGCCGCCGGCTGGATCTGGCTGTGGCTGCGTGAGCCGCTCCCGCCACGGTTCTGGCGCAAGGTCGTCGCCGCGACGCAGGGGATCGTGCTCACGGTCGCGGCCGCCGACGTCCTGCCGTCGGTAGTGACGAGCGGCGCGCTTATTGTTGCTCTCGTGCTGCTCGCCGAGTCGTTCGGTCGCGACGTGCGGTGGTTGCGGACCCATCGTCCCGCACCGGCGCCCCGAGTGCCCATCGGGACAGACGAACCTCCGAGCACTCCTGCGGGCCCCGGGCCGGGACGCGTGCGGCGAAGCGTCGCCGCAGCGCTCACGATCCTCGCCGTGCTGGTCCTGTGGGTCGCGCTCGTCGCACCCGACCAGCCGAAGTACCTGACGCTGAGCGGCTTCTTGAGGGTCCCGCTCGAGGGGCTCGTCCTCGTCGCTGTGGCGGTCTTCCTCCCCAAGACTCCGCGGCGCGTCCTCGCTGTGAGCGTCGGCCTGCTGCTCACACTAGTCGTCGTCCTGAAGGTCATCAATTACGAGGTGTTCGTCCTCTATAACCGGCCGTACGACCCGCTTGGGGACACCACTCAGCTCGGAAACGGGATCGAGACGTTGCGCTCGTTGGTCGGTGGGACGGAGACGAAGCTGATCGAGGTGGGCGCGATTGCCGGCACCGTCGTCCTGGCCGTCCTGCTGACGATCTCGATGCTGCGGCTGACCCGGGTTGCCGCTGAGAACCGTCGCCCGGCGCTGCGGGCGGTCGTGGCGTTCGGCGCTCTCGGGGCACTCTGCTGGGCGCTCGGCGCGCAGCTCATCTCCCACACGCCAATCGCTTCCACGCTGTCGGCCGGTCTCGTCGTTGACGAAGTCAATGCGGTACGGGCGGACATTCACGACCGCAGCGTGTTCGCCGCCGAGATCCAGCGCGATCCGGTCGCCAGCACTCCGACGAACCGGCTGCTCACCGCACTGCGCGGCAAGGACGTCCTGCTCGTCTTCGTGGAGGCCTACGGTCAGCTCGCGGTGCAAGGCGCGCCGTTCTCGCCCGAGGTCGATGCGGCGTTGACTCAGGGTGACAAGCAGCTGAAGAGCGCCGGCTTCTCCGCTCGCAGCGGCTTCCTCAACTCGGCCACGTACGGCGGCATCAGCTGGCTGGCCCATTCGAGCCTGCAGGCGGGACTCTGGGTCAACAACCAGCACCGCTACAACCAGCTGCTTCCGGCGAAACGCTTCACGCTCGCCGAGGCGTTCAACAAGGCCGGATGGCGGACCGTCGACGACGATCCATCGAACGACCGACCGTGGCCGCAGGGGAAGGCGTTCTACCACTGGGACGCGATCTACAACCGCTACCAGGTTGGGTATCGCGGCCCCACGTTCACGTACGCCGCGATGCCCGACCAGTACATCTTCTCGGCGCTCCAGCGTCTCGAGCTCGGCCGGCCGCACCGCCAGCCGCTGTTCGCTGAGGTCGACACGGTGTCGAGCCACATGCCATGGAACCGCATCCCTCACCTCATCCCGTGGAACCAGGTCGGCAACGGCTCGATCTACAACCGCATCCCGATGGAGCACGACACAGGCAATTTCTGGGGGAACCCGCCGCGCGTCAAGGCGGCCTACGGCCGGTCGATCGTGTACTCCCTAAACACGCTGACCTCATTCGTGCAGCGCTACGGCAAGCGGAACCTGGTGATGATCGTCCTCGGTGACCATCAGCCGCTGCCGATCGTCAGCGGTCAGTCGTCGAATCACGACGTGCCGATCTCGATCATCTCCCACGACCCGAAGGTGCTGGGGCAGATCAAGAGCTGGGGCTGGGGTCCGGGGCTGCAACCCAGTCCGCACGCGCCGGTCTGGCCGATGAACGCGTTCCGCAACCGCTTCCTCAGCACCTTCGACGCTCAGCCGACGACGCGGTAGCCGGCGTGCACGGGGTCCCCGCATCCGATCCGTCCCCGCGCCAGCGGCTCGCCGGCCTGGATGGGATCCGCGGCCTGGCCGCCGTGTTCGTGGTCGTCGACCACGTGTTCCTCCGCGCGTTTCCCGGCTACCCGGTTGACCACGCGCCGTTCTGGGCCGCCCCGTTCATCTACGGGCGCTTCGCCGTCGTCGTGTTCATCGTCCTCTCCGGCTTCTCCCTTGCCCTGTCGCCGGCGCGCCACGGCTGGCGGCTCGATGGCATCGCTGCCTTCGCCCGCCGGCGGGCGCGCCGCATCCTGCCGCCGTACTGGGCCGCGCTCGCCTTCAGCCTGGCGGTGGCGTGGCTCGTGGTTCCGCAGCCGTGGCAGGGTGTGCCGGGCGCCAAGTCGGTCGCGGTCAACGGCTTGCTTCTGCAGAACCTCATTCATGCGCCCACTCCGAATCGCGCGTTCTGGTCGATGGCCGTCGAGGCGCAGTTGTACGTGGCACTCCCGCTGCTACTGCTGGTCGTGCGCCGCTGGGGCGCGATCGTGATGGTCGCATCGGTCACGATCATCGTGGCGATGGTCGGGGTCCTCGGCCCACACACGTTCGTGACCCAGTCACCACCCGACCTGGCGGCGCTGTTCGCCGTCGGTGTCCTCGCCGCCGCAATCGTCGGCACGGACAACGCGCGTCGCACGTGGCCGTGGCCGTGGCTCGCCCTCGCCTCCGTCGCTCCCGTGCTCGCGTTGATCGGCGCGCAGGGCTCGGTGTGGACGCTCGACCATCTGTTCTGGGTCGACCTCGCGCTCGGGCCGGCGATCGCGTGTCTGCTCGCCGGCATCGCCACCGGCCGGCCGGCCCCGCTGCTGAGGTTGCTCGATGCGCGGCCGATCCGCGCCCTCGGCGATTCGTCCTACAGCCTGTACCTGACCCACGCGCCGATCGTCACGATCGTGTTCTCGCTGGTCGTGGTCCATCGGGTCCCAGAGGGGGTTCCGGCCTTCCTCCTGTCGGTCGCGATCGCGCTGCCAGTCACGATCCTGTTCGCGCGGGCCTTCGCGTCGGTGTTCGAGCGGCCGTTCCGGCGGCATCGACCCGCGCCCGCGCCCGCGCCGGCGTCGGCGTCGCCGTCGGCACAACCGCAGCCTGGCCGCGTTGCGGGAGTGCGCGGATGAGCCGGGGGATCTGGCGATGGTGCCGGATCGTGGGTCCGGCGCTAACCCTCGCGGTCCTCGTTTGGCGCGTGGGCACCGGGCCATTCCTGCACGGCGTGAGCTCGGTCGACGGTCGGGCGCTGATCGCGGCGGCCGGCATCGCGGGGCTCACGACGATGTGCTGTGCGTGGCGGTGGACGATCGTCGCGCGCGGCCTCGGCGTCGAGCTGTCGTTGCCCGCCGCGGTGGCGGCGTATTACCGCTCGCAGTTCCTCAACGTGACGCTGCCCGGTGGGATCGTCGGTGACATCCACCGCGGTGTCAGCCACGGCCGTGACGTGCGCGACGTTGGCCGGGCGCTGCGCGCCGTCGTCGGCGAGCGGTTCGCGGGCCAGATCGTGCAGGCGGCGATAACGCTTGGCGTCCTGCTCGCGCTTCCGTCGCCCGTTCAGTCGTCGATGCCCATCGTGGCCGGTGCCGTCGGAGCGCTCGTGGTCGTGCTCGCCATCGCCCTCCGGTCGCGGGCGCGCGCGGTCTGGCGCGCGCGGCTCACGCGAAGGGCGTGGCTCGGCATCGGGCTCGCGTCGGCGCTCGTCGTGGTCGGCCACGCGGTCACGTTCCTGATCGCGGCGCGGACCGTCGGCAGCGCCGCACCGGTGTCGCAGCTCCTCCCGATCGCGCTGCTCGCGATGCTCGCCATGGTGCTGCCGAGCGTGGCGGGCTGGGGCCCGCGGGAGGGTGTGACGGCGTGGGCGTTCGGAGCCGCCGGCCTCGGCGCGCAGCAGGGAGTCGAGACCGCCGTCGTGTACGGCGTCATGGTGCTCGTCGCAAGTTTGCCTGGCGCTGCGGTGCTCGTGGTGGCATGGTTCCGTCATACCCGGCTTTCGGGGCGGAGCGAAGCCCCCCTCCGAGACCAACCAGCCCATGCCTGAGCGCCCGTACATCCTGCTGAGCTGTGGCATGTCAATCGACGGCTACCTCGGTAGCGCGGCTCCGCGACGGCTCAAGCTCTCCAACGACGCCGACTTCGACCGGGTCGACGCCGTCCGCGCATCGTGCGACGCGATCCTCGTCGGAGCGGCCACTGTTCGGATCGACAACCCGCGGCTGCTCGTGCGCTCAGAGAGCCGGCGGGAGGCGCGGACGGCGCGCGGGCTCCCGCCATCACCGATCAAGGTGACGGTGACGGAGCGAATGGGCCTCGACCCCGGGTGTGAGTTCTTCACCACCGGGGATATCGAGAAGCTCGTCTACTGCCCGACCCCTGGGGTCAACGACGCCAGGTCCCGCCTCGGAGACGTGGCGACCGTCGTCGACGTCGGGCATCGAGTGGCGATGCGCAACCTCAGCGAGGACCTCGGCGCCCGCGGCGTGCAGCGGCTGATGGTCGAGGGCGGCGGCAATGTGCACACCCAGTTCCTCAGTGAGAACCTCGTCGACGAGTTGCAGCTCGTCGTCGCACCCTTCTTCGTCGGTGACTCGCGCGCGACCCGGTTCGTGAGCGACGCGCGCTTCCCGTGGAACGCCGGCCGCCGCGCGACGCTCGCCGATGTCCGACAGATCGGCGATGTCGTGCTGCTGCGCTACGCGCTCTCCTCCCGGTTTCAGGACGACTGATCGCGCGCCGGCAGGGCGAGCAGGTCGGCGTGGCCAACGACGACCGTGAGCTCTCCGGCGCTCGCCTGGGCCAGGCGCCGCCGGGTATACGTCTCGGCCTCGGCGGTGAGGTCGGGTTGCCGCTCGCATGCGGCGGCGACCCAGCCGTTGAACCACGTCGTCGTCAGGTCGACGTGCGCGGCGTCGAGCCGCCAGGGACTCGGTGCAAGGACGACCTCGGCACGGCGCCGGCGGAACGCCTCGGCCGCATGGGCGGCGGCGTCCGGACCGAGCAGGCGGCCCCGCTCGGTCATCCGGCGCTGGTGTGAGTCGAAGGCGCCGGCCATGCGTCGGTCGAGCGGCTCGGCGGGCGTCAGCTCGACGTGGCCGACAACGGACAGCGCGAACAGCACCGGGCATGAAGCGCCGGCACACGCGCTGACGATTCGCTCCAACTCGTCCTCCGTGAGCATGTCGAGCAGCGCCGACGCGGTGATCAGGGTGGCGCCGGCGAGATCGGCAGGATCGAGGCCGGTGATGTCCGAGCGCCGCGTCTCGACCGAGACCGCGGCACCGTCGGCGGCCGCGGACGGGCGCTCCGCGACCGCGAGCCCGAGGAGGTCCGCGTCGCGGTCGTGGATGACCCAGCGCTGCGGACCCGGCAGGCGCGGCGCGAGCCAGCGGCCCATCGCGCCGCTCCCGCCGCCGAGGTCGTGGATGACCCAGGCGCGTTCCGGTGGCGAGCCCCGGAGCACCGCGTCGACGAGGTCGACGGCGCGGGCGGCGGCGTCGGCCGGCTCGCGCAGCGCCAGCCACGCCCGGCTGACGCGGGTGTCACCAGGATTCAACGCGACACCTCAGCCACGACGTCAGCCACGACGGACGCGGTGGTCGACCAAGTCGGCAGGGTCTCGCGCCGCTCGAGGGCGGCTTGGCGCAGTCGCTGCCTCAACCCCGGCTCGCCCAGCCACCTGCGCAGCGCGCCGCTGAGCGCCCTGGCGTCGTCCGCCGGGACGAGCAGTCCGGGCCGGGAGCCGCCGGCGCCGTGACCGAGGGCCTCCGGCACACCACCCACATCGGTCGCCACCACGGGGAGACCATGGGCCAGCGCCTCGGCGACGACCATGCCGTAAGTCTCCGCACGTGAGGGCAGCACGAGTAGATCGGCGGAGGAGTACGCGTTCTCAAGGCCGGGACCGGTTCGCGGTCCTTCAAACGACAGGCGATCGTCGAACCCGAGCTCGCCGGCCCGGCGACGAAGACGCTCGACAAACGCCGGCTCACGAGCCGTCGAGCCGACGCACACGCATTGCCACGAAAGGGCCGTGAGCTCCGCCACCGCATCGAGCAGCACGTCGTGGCCCTTGTCGAAGATCACGGCCGCGACACAGAGAAGGCTCCCCCCGGCTGCGCTCCGGGGCGCGAGTCCGGCGGCGTCGACACCGGGCACCGCGACGTGGATCCGGTCGCTGGGCAGCCCGTAGAGCTCCCGCAAGCGCCGTCGCGACCAGGCACTCGTGGTGAGGACCGCTGCGGCCGCCGAGAGGACCGCTTGCTCGCGGGTCCGCGCGTCGTAGTCCGCCGAGCGATGGCCGAGCGGCATGTGCACGAGTACGACGAGGCCCACCCGGCGCGATTCGGGGACGAGCACGTCGGGTGCCGTCGATGCGACGAGCCCGTCGACGAGCACGAGGGCGTCGTCGGGGATGCGCGCCACGACACCCGCGAACGCGTCGTACGAGGCTGCGGTCGGACGTGGCCACGCCCCGGGTATGGCGTGCTCATGCACGTCGAGCCCAAGGACCCGGAGGGCGTCACAGAGGCGCCGGTCATAGACGTTGCCGCCGCTCGGTCGCGTGGGGTCGTCGATGCCGTCCGGGGTAACGACGTGAAGCGCCGTCACAAGGGCCGCTCGTAGCTTGCCCAGGCGACGTGCGACTCGTGGAGGGTGACCGCGAGCCCGTCGAGCTCGCGTGCGGTGGCGCCCAGCTCGCCCGCCCCGATGCGCTCCGCGAGCCGGTCGGCGACCACGCGCGCGAGCGCCTCGGTGGACGTGTTCGTGTCCGCAAACGCCGGGTCGTCATCGAGGTTGCGATACGTGAGCTCGGCGAGGACGGCGTGGAGCGCCTCGGCCGCGGCACCGATGTCGACGACGATGTTGTCGGCATCGAGGCTCGCCCGACGGAACGTGGCGTCGACGACGTAGGTCGCGCCGTGCAGACGCTGCGCCGGCCCGAACACCTCGCCGCGGAAGCTGTGCGCGATCATCATGTGGTCCCGCACGGTCACACTGAACACGAGCCGTTCCCTTCGTACGAGATCGTGTGGCAGAGCGCGGGCAGGTCACCCGTCGCCAGCCGGGCCATGACGTCGGGCAGCTCGCAGAAGCGCGAGGCCCCGCTGACGAGCGCATCGAAGGCCGGGTCGCGGAGGAGTTCGAGCGCGAGCGCCAGCCGGTCGGCGTTCGTGCGGCGGCCGGCGCGGGCGGGCGACACCGTGCCGACTTGACTCGCGCGGATCCCGAGCCGGCGGGAATGGAATGGGCCCCCGAGCGGCAGCCGAACCTCACTGTCGCCGTACCAGCTGAGGTCGAGGACGGTGCCTTCGGGCGCGAGCAGTTCCAGCGAACGTTCCAGGCCGGACGACGTCGTGCTCGTGTGGATGACGAGATCGCGATCGCCGGCGGCGTCGGCGGGCAGCGCGAACTCGACCCCGAGCGCAGCCGCGACGTCGGCACGGCCGGCATCGACGTCGACGAGCGAGACCTCGACCGCCGGGAACCGACGCAGCACGCGCGCAACGCAACACCCGACCATCCCCGCGCCGACGACCGTGACCCGATCACCGAGCAGCGGTGGAGCGTCCCAGAGCGCGTTGACTGCGGTCTCGACCGTTCCGGCGAGCACGGCACGCGGGGGCGGTACCTCGTCGGGCACGGGGCTCACTGCGGCCGCCGGCACGACGTAGGCGGTCTGGTGTGGGTACAGGCAGAAGACCGTGCGCCCGCGGAGCGCCTCGGGCCCCTGCTCGACGGCGCCGACGTTCAGGTAGCCGTACTTGACCGGCCCCGGGAATTCCCCGTCCTGAAACGGTGCCCGCATGACGCGGTACTGCGACTGGGGCACGCCGCCCCGGAACACGAGCGTCTCGGTGCCGCGGCTGACGCCGGACCACAGCGTGCGCACGAGCACGTCATCCCGGCCGGGCGTAGGCAGCACGACCGGCCGGATCTCCCCGACGCCGGGGGAGCGGAGCCAGAACGCGTGGGCCTCGGCCGGCATGGGGTACATGCTATGTCCGCGCGCTCAGACGTTCAGCCGGCCATCGTCAGGCCGCCGCTGACGCTCAGCACCTGACCGGTGATGTAGCGCGCGGCGTCGGAGGCGAAGAACAGGACGGCGTCGGCGATGTCCTCGGGCTCCGCGAGACGCCGGAACGGGATCGCCTTCTTGAGGCTCTCGCGGAGCCCCTCGGGCATCGAGTCGAGCAGGGGCGTGTTCGTCGGGCCCGGGCAGACGCAGTTGACGTTGATCCCGTGACGCCCCATCTCCCGGGCCAGTGATTTCGTGAACGCGATCACTCCGCCCTTCGTGCCGGCATACACGGTCTCGCCGCTGCTGCCGACGCGGCCGGCGTCGCTGGCGATGTTGATGATCCGAACATCCGCACCCGCGTCGAGGATCGGCTGCAGGAACGCGTGGCTGACACGCACCGGGCCGAGCAGGTTGATCGCGGTGAGGCCCTGCCACAACGCGTCGTCGTTGTCCATGAACGGCTCGATTCGGTCCCAGCCGGCCGCGTTGACGAGCACGTTCGGGATCGCGTGCTTGGCGATCACCTCGTCGCGCATCGCGAGCACGGCGGCCGGATCGGTGAGATCGGCGACGTGCGCCGTGCTCGGCGCGCCGATACGCTCGGCGGTCGCCCGGACGCCGTCGGCGTCGCGGTCGACGGCGGCGACTGTCGCGCCCGCCTCGGCGAGCGACAGTGCGATCGCCCGCCCGATGCCGGATGCCGCGCCCGTGACGACGGCGACGCGGCCCCCGAGATCGATCGTGACGCTCATCGCGCGAACTGGGCGAAGTCGGGCTGACGCTTCTCGGTGAACGCGGCCGCGCCCTCGCGCCCCTCGGCGGTTTCGACGAACAGGTCGAGGCCGGCGTCGGCCATGTTGCTGACCCCACCCTGGTGATCGGTGTCGGTGTTGAATGAGTGCTTGAGGAACCTGATCGCGGTCGGGCTCATCTGTGCGATCTCCCGCGCCCAGCGCTTCGCCTCCCCGAGCACCTCATCCTGGGGGACGACCGCGTTGACGAGTCCCCAGCGTTCGGCCGTCGCCGCGTCGTACTGGCGGCAGAGGTACCAGATCTCCCGGGCGCGCTTCTCGCCGACGACGCGCGCCAGGAATGCGGTGCCAAATCCGGCATCGAACGAACCGACACGCGGTCCGGCCTGGCCGAACCGGGCCGTCTCGCTCGCGATCGTCAGATCACAGATGACGTGCAGGACGTGGCCGCCGCCGATCGCGACGCCGTTGACCGCCGCGATCACCGGCTTGGGAATATCGCGCATGAGCTTGTGGAGATAGTTGACCTCCCAGAGCCCGCTCTCGGTGGGTCCGTAGTCGCCGGTCTCGGCGCGCTGCTTGACGTCGCCGCCGCTGCAGAACGCCTTATCGCCCTCGCCGGTGAGGACGATGCACCGCACCGTCCGCTCGGCCCACGCGGCCCGGAACGCGGCGATCAATTCCTCGACGGTCCGGGCGCGGAACGCGTTGTAGCGCTCGGGTCGATTGATCGTGATGACGGCGACGGGGCCGTCAAGTTCGTAGCGAATGTCCTCGTAGATGTTCGTCATGCCGCGAACCTACCGGGCACTCGGCTTGGCCGCGGCGCGACACGATCGTCAGCCGACCACGCCGCCGAACGCCCGGTCGTGCGCGTAGAGCGTGTCCATGTACTCCCGGACGGTCTGGATCTGGCCGTCACGCACGGTGAAGACGCCGATGCAGTCGTTGCGGTACGGCAGACCCCCGCGGGTCTGGGCGCTGCTCGTCCATTGCAGGACGACGCGGTCGCGCTCGGCGATGAGGCCGGTGACCTCGAGGTCGATCGAATCGGGGTCGTAGTACGACAGCGCGGTGGCGAGGAACCCGTCGAGGATCGCGTCCCGTCCGCGCCACGTCCCGGAGATCGGGAGATCGCCGGCCGCGAGCGTCCACGACGCGTCCTCGGCGAACAGCTCGCGGACGGCCGCCGTGTCGCCCGCTTGGAGCGCTGCCACGTAGCTCTGGATGACGGCCTTGCTGTCAGTCGATGGGGCCATGGTGGGTCCTTTTCGGTTCGGTGGCTGCAGGGATGAGAAGCACAGCGTTGCCGCGCAGTTGCCGCGCGCGCATCTGCTCGAGCGCGGCGCCGGTGCGCGACCAGTCGGCGACGAGGCCGAGCTCTGGGTGGAGCCGGTCGGTCGCCACGAGCCTGACGAGGCTCGGCTGATCCGCAGCAGCCGGAGCGCGGTGAGGCCGGCGAGGGGCAGGGCGGCCGCGCCCACGGCGTCGACGCCGTCCGGACGCGGGGCGAGCACCGAGGTGGAGACCGCGGCCAGTTCCGCCGAGCCCGATTACGCGGGATGGCCGACCACGGGGGTGCCGACGGGCGCGCCGGGGCGAGCGCGACGAGCGAACCGGTTCCGTCGGTCGGGACGATGGAGCGCATGCGAGCACCGTAGGTCTCGCCGACCATGATGTGAAAGACCGGCTGTGACTGTCTTCAGCTCATCCTGGCATCGCCGAGCTCGTGCGCCCGCTGACCCCGCCGTTAGGATCCGAGCGGTGACGGACTTGCGCCGCCTGCAGTACTTCGTCGCCGTCGCCCAGGAGCGCAACTTCACCCGTGCCGCCGAGCAGCTGCACGTCGCCCAACCCGCGCTCAGTCGCCAGGTGCGCCTGCTCGAGCAGGAGCTCGGGGTCGAGTTACTGCACCGCACGACGCACGAGTTCGAGCTGACGGCGGCGGGGGCCGAGCTGCTCGAGCGCGGGCCCAAGGTGCTTGCATCGGTCGACGAGCTGTGGCGCGCCATTCGCTCATATGGCGCCGGCCAGCGAGGCCACCTACGCGTCGCCTACGGCGCCAGCGCCAGCTACGAGACCGCGCCGCGGCTGCTCGCGGCGCTCACCGAGCGGCACCCCCAGGTCGAGTTCGTGACCGCGGTCAGGTCAGTGAACGAGATCATGACCGGGCTGAGCGCGGGCTCGCTCGACGTCGGGATCGTCCGCTGCCCCTCACGCGTGGCGGACCTCGAGTCCCGCACGATCCGACTCGAGCCGCAGGGCGTTCTCGTCCGCGACGACCACCGGTTCGCGTCGAGTTCGGTCGTGGCGATCGACGAGCTCGCGCAGGAGACGCTGCTGATGCACCCGCGCGACGCGAACCCGGGTCACTACGACGCGATCGTCGAGCTCTGCCGAGCGGCAGGCTTTGAGCCCCGCATCGTGCTCCGGAGCGTGAGCTTCGATCTCGCCTACAGCTCGGTCGCCGACAAGGAGGCGGTCGCGATCGTCGGCGAGTCCTCGCGCGTTGGCCTGCCCGCCGGATTGCACTGGCTGCCACTCGCACCTTCGGCGACGATGACGGTGAGCCTCGTTGTCCGCCGCTACAACCGCTCGCCGATCGTCGATCAGATTCTCCAAAGCTCTCCGGCCGTGTCCGAGCAGCTCGGCTGGATCTGACGCACAACTTCCGACCGCGACTGTCTTTCACTGCGGACGGCGCGGCGGTTACGGTCGAGGCATGCCGCGTGATCGACACAACCGTGACCCTCAACCTCCTCGGCTCGTCGTGGCGGGTGGCAGTACGGGCACCGGTGCGCTCGTGGCGTCGCTCGCTCGCACCGAGGGGCGCGACGTCCGGGTGATCGACGCTCCCGAGCGCGCGGGCGATCAGTCGCTCGTGGCCGCGATCGCCGGCGTCGACGCCATCGTGCTCGTGCCGGCACGCGGCGTCCAGTCCGTGGCGGCGCAGGTGCAGGCGGTGCTGGCCGCCCGTGCGGACATCGGCACCGATATGCCGCACGTCGTGCTCGTCAGCGGGTTCTCGGTCGGGCACGGCGCCGCGCATGCCCTCAACACGTCGCGGCGGCTCGCGGATCTCGTCGCGGCGGAAGCGCTCGTCCGAGCCGGCGGGACGCCGTACACGATCGTCCGTCCGACGCGGCTGATCGGCGATCCTCCCGGACGGTACGCGCTGACGCTCACCCAGGACCCGTGGGCTGACGGGATGATCGCGCGCGCCGACCTGGCCCGGGTCTGCCTCGCCGCGGTCAGCGAGCCTGGCGCGCGGGAAGACGTTCGCGGTCCTCGCCGAACCGGGATCCGCTCCGACCCGGTGGGGCCCGCTGTTCGGCGCGCTCGCGACCGACGAGGGGCCGGGTCGGTGAACGCGCAACACGCGTGGGAGTCGACCTACGTGGCCGACGAGCTCGGCCGACCATCGCCCCGTCATTTCATCGTCTCGTGATGCTCGACGTCACGCGCGCACCGGCTCCCCCTGATGCGCGCCGACTGGAGCGGGTACTGGGCGAGTTGGAGCGGTTCATGCGGGTGCTGAGCCGTGCCACCTTCGCAGTCCCCGCCCGGCCGCAGCGGGCCTATCCGAGGTTGGCTTGACCGCGCCGGCGTTGCGGTACCGCGCCGCGGGTCAGCTCAGCACCTCACCAGACCGGGCGCCCGACCGGTCAGGGCAGCGACGTGCACGCCTGGCCGTCGTGATTGCCATCGAGCCCGGCGACGTCGTTGCTCGCCGAGCCGCCATGGGCCAAGAACCATGCCTGGGCCGCGGCGTGCGTGGGAAAGTCCGAGCAGTTGATCTCCGAGATCGGCTTGGCCGGCCCGCCGGGCGCGGCGGGGGTCAGGGGTGCGCGGGGGGTCACGGGTGCGCCGGACGCCGCGGTCACCGGCGGCGCCCGCTGCACGACGCCGTTCTGACGCGCCCACGCCGCCCAGCCGGTGGCGATGATGTGCTGGGCACGGGCGAGCCGGATCTGTCCGTCGCACACCATCCGGTGGAGCCGGTCCTCGACCGAGTCCTTCGGATTGGGGGATCCACCGGGCTCCGGCCACAGGTTGCGCGCGTCATTGGCGGCGCCGCCGAGCTCGAGCGACACGAGGTGGTCGTACTCGTAGCCGCCGGGTGGACCGCCGTCGCCGTACGCGGCCATGCTCGCGAGCTTCTCAATCGCGGTGATGCTCTCCGGTGGGCGCACCGTTTTTGTCCAGCCGCGCACGCAGATGGTCCGGCCGATCGTCCCCTGGGTGACGGCGGGGTTCACCGCGCCCGGCGTGCAGCCCGGATCCGGCGATGAGTACCGCCCGCGGCCGCGGGCGCGACATGACCCGGCGGTCGGCTGCTGCTGCACGACATGCGCGCTCGCCGCTGACACCGGCAGTCCCGACGGTGAGCGCTTGGGTGAAGGGCGCTGGGGGACGCGCTGGCGGACCGCCGCGCGCCGATGGACGGGCGCGGGCGGGTGGACGGCCGCTCGCCTGCGCACGTGAACCGCCGTCGAGGACGTCGACGACGGCGATGCATCCTGCGCGCACCCTGCCAGCGAGCCGAGCGCGGCAAGAGCCAGAATCACGCCCCGCGAGCGCACGAAGCCGAGATTATGGCCCGGCGCGGACGCCGCCGGTGCGATCGGCCTGCGGCGGGAGGTCGCGGCGTTCGTCCGGAGCGACGCCGGCCTCGGAGGGAAAGGCCGGTCGGTCCGAGACCTGACCGGCCGTGCGGGCGCGTCGCACTCCTGCGATTCCGCGATCGGCCTAAGCTGCTGGGTCACCGGATGCTGGACCTGCCGCCGACTGTCGACCCTGAGGACGCGCTCTCGCAACCGAGCCGCGCTCGGTTGTTCGCGCTGCTCAGCGACTTGAAGCGACCTGTGGGGACGGCTGAGCTCTCGGAGCGGCTCGGGCTGCATCCGAATGGCATCCGACTGCACCTTGAGCGGCTCGAGCAGGCGCGGCTTATCGAGCGAACCCGTACCCGTCGCGGTCGCGGGCGTCCCGCGGACCTCTGGACGATCAGTCCCGAAGCGCGGCCCGGCGGCGAGCCCCCGAGCGCGTATCGCGACCTCGGCCGATGGCTCGCCCGGGCACTCGGACGGCCGGCGCCCGGGCTCGGGGCGATCGAGGACACGGGTCGTGAAATCGGCCATGAGCTCGCCCCCGAGGCGGCCGCCGATGTGGTCGACGCCCTCATGACCGCGCTCACTGCGCTCGGCTTTCAGCCGCACGTCGCCCGGCACAGCGACGAGGAGCTGACGTTCTGCCTGCGCAACTGCCCGTACCGAGACGCCGTCGAGGAAAATCAGCCGGCGGTGTGCGCGCTGCACAAGGGGATTACCCGGGGCGTGCTCGAGGCGCTCGAACCCCGAGCCGCCGTCACCGGCTTCGTCCCGCACCACCCCGACGCCAGGAACTGCCTGATCGAGGTCCGGCCCGCGGGCACTCGCCCGTGACGACGTCTCAGGCAGCTGCGATCACGGTTGGTGCGACGTCCGGCGTCGCGCCGTAGGCGACCCGGTTGCGGCCGCTGCGCTTGGCCTCGTACAGCGCCATGTCGGCGGACTGGAACATCGCGTCGAACTCGACGCCGGGCCCGGTCGAGCTGCATACGCCGAACGATGCGGTGACCGGCAGGCCGCCGGGCTGCGAGGACTCGATCGCCCCCCGGGCGGTCTCGGCCACCTGACACGCAGCGGCGAGATCGGCGCCCGGGAGCACGAGCAGCAGCTCCTCGCCGCCGATCCGGTAGAGCAGCTCGAACGTCCGCAGCTCCTTGCGCAGGAGGTAGGCGACGTCCTTCAGCACGGCGTCGCCGCGCGCGTGGCCGTGGGCGTCGTTGAGGCCCTTGAAGCGATCGAGGTCGAAGAGCACGAGCGCGACTGGCCTCGAAGTGAGGCGAGCCTGCTCCGCGACCTCACGGAAGCGGCGGTGCAGCCCCTGGCGGTTGAGGAGCCCGGTGAGGGGATCGAGCACGGCATCCGACCGCCAGCGGATCTCCGCGGCGAGCAGCGGCTGCTGGACGACGACGAGCGACGCGAGCAGCACCGTCATGCCGATCAGTGGCGCCGGGTCGTGCGCCGCCTCGGACGGCGAGCCGAGCGCGACGGCGGCGAGCAGGCCAACGAACGCGAGCACGGCACCGACGAGAAACACGCGGAGTCGGAACCGTGCGGCGGCCGTGACGACCGGAATCGCGATCCACGGCATCAGCGGGCTGCGCACGCCGCCGGTGACCGCCACCCCGCCGAGAATGAGCGTTGCGTGCAGGACGAGCGAGCCGGCAATCAGCCGCTCGGGACGGCGCGCGCGGGCGAGCAGCCGGTCGAGGATCAGCAGCGGCCCCGGCGCGAGCGCGAACAGGGCGAGCGACCACGCCGGGATCCACGGCGTCATCGCGGCGACGCCGACGCCGCACAACACGCCGACGAGGATCCGGGCCCGCCGGACCGACTGGTTCATCTCGACCAGACGGAGCCGGTCAGCTCGGGTCGGGCAGAGCCATCCGCCTCTCCACTGGTCCTCGTCCACTATCGCGCCCCGGCGTGACACAGCCGCTGCTCCTCAACCTCAGGATTTCGGTTCGACACCGACGGCCGCTCCACGGCCCTGCCGGGGCGGCGCATCCGATTGTCGTGTTGCTGCGGTAATCGGCAGCCGCCTCAGGTGTTTGACCGGATTTGCACAAATGCACGACGAGGGTTGTGCACGCAGCGCCCGGGGCGCCTCGCCCCCTTCGTCATCTGACGCGCACGCGCTGACGAGAGACGACGATCCGGACCTTTCCTCGCGAGCCGGCGGGCAGCCGCAGGGACGCCCGCGCGCCGCGGAACGTCACCGCCTTCGAGCACGGCAACGGCGCGCCGTTCGGCGCCGAAGAGACCGGACACGCCCATGCGCGCAACGTGCCGCTGACGCGCCGGGCGCGCCGCACGACGAGCGACCTCGCCGGGGCGGCCGCCACGTGCGCGAGGACGTTGCGCTGGACCTGCTGCGCCTGCGGCATCGCAAACGCTGCAGTCGCGAGGGGCTCGCCGGACGCGTTGCGCACGGCCACCTGGCCGCTCGCCAGAACGCCGGAGGCGACGGCGGCCGAGATGACGGGGCCGACGTAGCGAGCCGACCACACGACGGTCGACCCGCCGCTGTTGCTCGCCGTCTCCCGGACGCGCAGGATCGCGCCGAGCGCGCTGTTGTCAATCGCGTGGGACCCGAGGCCGGCCGTGCCGACGGCCGCGCACGTGTTCGTGCAGACCATGAGCGCGGTGACCCGCGAGCTGACGAATGGGCCGGACCACACTCCCGGTGTCACCGTCACCTGATCGCCGACACGAGCGCTCGGAGCGGCGATCAACGGCAGCGTCCGCCAGCGCGGCGGCGCCGGGAGCACGACCGACGTCGCGTCCGACATCGCGGTCGTCGTGCCGTCGACGTTCGTCGCGCTGACGGCGGCGCGCAGCGCGTGCCCGACATCGGCGCTCGTCGGAACGTACTGCACGCCGGTGGTGCCTGGCAGCGACACGCACGCCGTTCCGTCGGCGGCGCAACGCTGCCAGCCCACAGCGATCGCGGGTGTGTCCGGCGAGCTCCAGCTGATCAGGTCGATCGTCAGCGGAACGCTCTGCTGTACCGACGCGCCCCGCGGCTGTGGCTTGGCGGCGGTTGACGGCAGGACCGGCGTGACCGCCGCGGTCGCTCGCGCGTGGGCGTCCGTCGAGCCGCCACCGTTCGTCGCCGTGACGGTGAGACCGATCGCGTGGCCCTCGTCGGCGGCGGTCGCCGTATACGTCGTGTCGCCAGCGCCCGGGATGTCGGCGCACGCACTGCCGTCAGCGGCGCACCGCTGCCACTGGTACGCGTAGGTCGGCGAGTTCGTCCACGTGCCCGCAGCGCCCGTCAGCCGGTTCCCGCGCGCGGTGCCGCCCGTGATCGTCGGCGCGCCGGTGTTCACGGCCACCGGCTGATCGCGCACCGTCACCGCGGCGCTGCGGGCACTCGCCGTCCGCCCCGGGGACGTCGCGTCAACGGCGAGGACGAGCGTGTGGTCCTGGTCCGCAGTGCTCAGTGTGTACTGCGTGACGTTCCCGGCGACCGGCACGCAGTTCGAGGTGCCGTCGAGGTCGCACCGGTACCACGTGTAGGCCGTGCTGGTCGTCGGCACGCTCCAACTTCCGGGGTTGGCGTTCAGCCGGTTCGGCACCTGCGGGACGCCGCTGATGCTCGGCGGCGACGTGTTCATCAGCGGCCGACCGGCGACGGGCGCACTCAGCGCGCTCCACACGGCGCTCGACGTGCCGCCGGTCGATGCCGCCGTAACGCTGACCGCGATCGGGTGGCCGACGTCCGAGGCGGTCAGCGTGTAGCCCGGGCCGGTCCCGACGGTCGTGCAGGAATTGTCCGCCGTGGTGGCGCCCGCCGGGCAGCGTGCCCAGCTGTAGCTGATCGTCGCGCCCGGCGTGTCCCAACCGCCCGGATCTGCGGTGAGCCCGTACGTGTCGAGCAGCGTCCCGCTCGGCGCGTCCGGCGTGCGGATCGACTGGGGTGGCGCGATCACGGTGCTCGACGGCGCACTGGTCGCCGTCGCACTGCCGTCGACGTTCGTCGCCGTCACCCGGACGCGCACGAGCTGTCCGGCGTCGGGCTGCGCCAGCGTGTAGCGAACGTCGGTTGCGCCGGAGATCGTCACCCAGGCGCCGGGACCGGCCGAGCGCTGCCATGTGTAGCTGACGGTGGCATCGGCGGGCGACCACTGCCCGGCGCTCGCCATCAGGGTCGACCCGAGCCGTGCCGTCCCGGTGATCGCCGGAATGCCCGTGCTGACGGGCGGCGCAGTCGCAACCGCGCTGCTCGCGACGCTCCCGACGGACACCAACCCGTCAGGGTTGCTCGCTGTGACGAGCACCCGCAGTCGCGCGCCTTCGTCGGCTGCCGTGGCGCTGTAGCTCGTGCCGGCGGCGCCTGCGATCGTCGACCACGAGCCGCCCGACACCGAGCGCTGCCACTGGTAGCTATACGTGTTCCCGACGCCCGACCACACGCCCGGCGTCCCGGAGGCGAGCCCCACCGCGAGCGTCTGCGTGCGCTGGGCGACCCCCGCCAGCGTTGGCAGCCCGATGTTGACGGGTGGCGCTGACTGCACGGCGCTCGTCGGAGCGGTTGGCGCGCTCACCGAGGCGTCCTCGTTGACCGCCGTGACGAGCGCTCGCACACGCGCGTTCTCGTCGGCGACACCGAGCGTGTACGAGGGGTCGGTTGCGCCGGCGATCACCGTCCAGGTCACACCGTCGATCGAGCGCTGCCAGGCGTACCGGTATGTGTTGCCGATGCCGCTCCAGGTGCCGACCGAGGTGTTCAGCACCCCGGCGCGCACGGCCGGACCGCCGTTCAGCGTCGGCGCCGTGAGATTGACCGGCGGCGCCCCCGGCACGGCGGTCGTGACGGCGCTGGCCGCCGCGACCGTCGCGTCCGGGTTCGTCGCGGTGACGAGCACGCGCAGCCGGGCGTTCTCGTCGGCGACGCCGATCGTGTAGGTCGGCGCCGTGGCCCCGGCGATGTCAGCGAAACCGCCGCCGGCGTCTCGCTGCCAGGCATACGCATACGCATTGCCGGAGCCCGACCACGTTCCCTGGGTGGCGGTCAGCGTTGAGGCCCGCGCGACGGTACCGCTGAGCGCGGGAGCGCCGAGGTTGCGCGGAGGATCGGCCTGGACCGCGGCCGTGCCGGCGCTGGCTGCGGTCACCGAGCCGTCGTCGTCGCTCGCGGTGACGAGGACGCGCAGCCGGGCGTTCTCGTCCGTGACCCCGACTACGTACGACGCGTCCGCGGCGCCGGAGATGGCATTCCAGGTTGTCCCGTCCGCCGAGCGCTGCCAGTGGTAGGCGTACGTGTTGCCGATGCCAGCCCAGGTGCCCGCCGAGGCGGTGAGCATCGCGCCGCGCCTCGCGGTCCCGGTCACTGATGGCGCGCCGGTGCTGGCGGGCGGGGCGCTCGGGACGGTCGCTGTCGCGCTGCTCGTCGCTGACGCACTCCCGTCGGGGTTCGTGGCGGTGACGAGTACTCGCAACCGCGCGCCCTCGTCCGCGACCCCGAGTAGGTAGGTCGTGCCCGTCGCGTCTGCGACCGGCGTCCATGTGACGCCGTCGGGGGAACGCTGCCACTGATACGCGTAGCCGTTCTGCTGACCAGACCAGCCGCCCGTGCTGGCGGTGAGGGTCTGGCCTCGCTGGACGAGTCCGCCGATGACCGGCGAAGACAGACTGACCGGCGGATTCGCCGGCACCGTCGCGGTCGCCGGGCTCGCGGCGCTGGCGGCGGCGTCGTCGTTCGTCGCAGTGACGAGCACGCGCAGGCGGCTGCGCTCGTCGGCGACGGCGATCGTGTACGACGCGTCGGTCGCTCCGGCGATTGCCGTCCAGGCGCTGCCGTTCGCAGAGCGCTGCCACTGATACGCGTAGGCGTTCCCGATCCCTGCCCACGTCCCGGTCGACGCCGTCAGCACCGCGCCGCGCGCCAGCGTCCCGCTCAGCGTCGGTGAGCTCGTGTTGACCGGCGGCGCGGCGAGCACCACGCCCGTGGCGGCACTCGGGGCGGCCGCGGTACCGTCGGGATTGCTCGCGGTGACGAGCACGCGCAGGCGCGCGTTCTCATCCGCGACCCCGATGATGTACGACGTGGCGACCGCTCCGGCGATCGCCGTCCAGACAACACCGTCGGCGGAGCGCTGCCACTGATAGTCAAGGCTGTTACCGATCCCGCTCCACGTCCCCGGTGTCGCCGTCAGCACCCCGGCTCGCTGCGTGACGCCGGAGACGACCGGCGCGCTCGTGCTGAGCGGCGGGGCGCTCGGGACCGCCGCCGACGCGGCACTCGTGGCTGCGGCGCTGCCATCCGGGTTCACGGCGGTGACGAGCACGCGCAGCCGCGTGCCCTCGTCGGCGACCCCGAGTAGGTAGGTCGTGCCCGTCGCGTCTGCGATCGGCGTCCACGTGACGCCGTCGGGGGAACGCTGCCACTGATACGTGAAGGAGTTGCCGGTCCCTGTCCATGTGCCGAGCGTCGCCGTCAGGGTGCTCCCGCGCTGGGCGGCTCCGGTGAGCGCCGGCGCACCGACGGCGAGCGGTGGAGACGCCACCACGGCGGTCGTCGAGGCGCTCGGCGCCGACGCGACGCCGTCGGGGTTGCTCGCGGTGACGAGCACGCGCAGCCGGAACGCCTCATCGGCCACGGCCACCGGATACGTCGCACCCGTGGCGCCTTGGATCGAGACGAAACCGAGCCCGTTATCGCGCTGCCACTGGTACGTGTAGGAGTTGCCGACCCCCGACCACATGCCGACGCCCGCGGTCAGCGTCGATCCTCGGACCGCGCTTCCGCTCACCGCGGGAGCCGTTGTGCTGACCGGCGGAGCGGCGCTGACGACGGCGCTCGGTCCGCTCACCGCCGTGCGGCTGCCATCCGGGTTGGCGACGGTGACCCGGAGGCGGAGGCGCATGCCCTCGTCGGCGGTGCGCACGCTGTAGGTGAGGCTCGTCGCACTCGGGATGTCCGTCCAGGTCGTCCCGTCGGGTGAACTCTGCCACTGGTAGGCGAACACGTTCGAGAGTCCCGTCCAGGTGCCGGGATCGCCGCCGAGGCTCGAGTCGCGCTGGGCGATGCCAGTGATCCGCGGCGGGCTCGTGTTGACTGGCAGCGCGCTCAGGACGACTGCCGTCGGATCGCTCGCTTCGGCGATCGTCGCATCCGGGTTCGTGGCGGTCACGACGACCCGGACCGGCCCGCCCTCGTCGCTCGCGGTCAGCGTGTACGCGGTGCCGGTCGCCCCCGGGATGTCCTCGAACCCATCGCCGGCGTCACGCTGCCACTGATAGGAGTACGTGTTGTCCGGGCCTGTCCATGTGCCCGGCGTCCCGGTCAGTATGTACGTCCGCTGCACGGTCCCGCTGACGGTCGGCGGCGCAGTGCTGGCCGGGGGATAGGGGGCCACGATCGTCGCGGTCGCGGTCGTCGGCTGATTGACGGCGCCGTCGGCGTTCGTCGCGGTGACGACGGCGCGGACGATGTCTCCTTCGTCGGCGCGCGTGAGCGCGTACGTCGTTGCGGTGGCGCCGGTGATGTTCTGCCAGCTCGCGCCGCGGTCAGGGGAGCGCTGCCACTGATAGGAGTACGCAAGCCCGGTGCCCGACCAGGTCCCCTGTGACGTCGACAGGACCGCGGTCCGCTGCGGGGTCCCGGCGAGCGCCGGTGCGCCGGTGTTCACCGGTGGATCCGGCAGCACCGGTCCGATCGATGCGCTCCAGGCGGTCATCTGCCCGGAGCCGTTGGCGGCCGTCACCGCAGCCCGGATGAGTGTGTTCTCGTCGGCGAAGGTGATCGTGTAGGTGACGCTCGTCGCGCCGCCGATGCTCGTCCACGTCGCGCCATGGTCGGTCGAGCGCTGCCACTGATAGGTGTAGCCCGACGCGCTCGGGCTCCACGTACCCGGCCCGGCACTGAGGGCCTGCCCGAAGCGTGGCGTGCCGGTCACGGTCGGCGGGCTCGTGTTGACCGGCGCACCGGCGCCGAGCGTCACGAGCGAGTCGTCGTAGCCGTACATCGTGCCGGCGCTGTTCTGCGCGACGATGCGGAAGTGGTACGTCGTGCCCGCGCCGAGGCCGGTCAGCGCAGGGCTCACCGTCAGGGGGGTGGTGCCGGCGCCGATGTCGACCGGAGCCGTCTGCTGGCCGTAGCTCGTGCTCGTGCCGTACTCGACCCAGTACTTCGTCGCGAGCGAGTTCGGATAGATCCCCGCCACGACCGTCGCGGTCGCGACGCCCGTCGTCTGCACGTACGTGTTCGGATGGCCGCTCGAGGTCGTGAATGTCGGACCGCCGATGCCCGGTGCGCCGCTGGTGACCGCGCCCGAGATCGAGCCGGCGCCGGTCGGGCCGTCGTAGCCGGTCCCGGCCACGCAGATGTACGTGATCGCCGCTGCGCATGAGCCGGCGCTGCCGCCGACCGGGTCGTTGAGGAGCGACGAATGCGCGTACGCCCATCCCGGCGTCGCGGTGCTCGTGCCGGTGATCGCGTAGTACGCGGCGACGAGCGGTGAGGCGAGGCTCGTGCCGCCCATCTGCAGCCATCCGCCCGAGCCGCTGTCATAGATCGCGAGGCCGGTCGCCGGGTTGGCATCGGCGGAGATGTCGGCGTACGAGCGGCCGGTGCAGCCGGTGTCCGCCTGGTAGCTCGGCTTGGCGAAATGCAGGTTGCACCCTGACGTCGCGCCCCACCCGTTGTTGAGTGCCCAGGCGCCCTCGGCGAATCCGCGGCCCGCGACCCCGCCACTCGCCGCGGACACCGTCGTCCCGCCGGCGGCGATCACACCCGGGAGCGATGCCGGGTAGGCGTCGACGCTCGTGCCCGTGTATCCGGAGTCGCCACTGGCGAAGATCGCCGGCACACCGAAGCCGGAATAGGCATCAGGAAACACCGCACCCCAGTTCAGTCCCCAGCTGTTGGACACCTCGTTGGCGCCCATGCTCACGGCGCGAGCAAATGCGGCGTTGAGGTCGAGCGTCGACGCCGAGTTCGACTCCACGAGCAGGATCTTGCAGTTCGGACATAGCGCTGAGACGGCGTCGAGATCGAGCGTGATCTCCTGCTCCCAGCCCGAGTTACGGGCCGGCATCGGTGAGGTCCCGCCGTTCTGATTGACCTTCGTGAAGCAGCCGTTCTGACTCGTGCACGCGGGCAGTCCGAAGCGCGACCGGTAGACGGCGAGGTCGGCTTCGGCCGTCGGATCGTCGTAGGCATCGACGATCCCGACCGTGTTGCCGGAACCGCGGGTCTGCGAGAGGAACGTGAGGTCGTATGCCTGCTGGAGCCAGGCCGGAGTCGTGGCCGAGGGGAGGCTCTGCGCCGCCACGCCAAGGGGCGCTGCCCCTTGGCGCACCCGGGCCGACCCATACGCCCGTGTTGCGCGGACATGCGGGCGGACGAGGCTGCCGTCGGAGCGCACCCGCAACACTCTCCCAAGGCATTGCGCGGCGCCGGGGTCAGCGGGACCGCAGGCGTTCGTGGCGTTCACCTCGGAGAGGCTGAGGCCAGTCGTCTGCTCGAGCTGGCTCTGCTCGGACTGCGCGCTCGGGACGGGAGCGCGCAGCCCGGGCGCGACGGTCGCAGCATGGGCGCTCAGAGGTGAACGGAGGTTGAGCGCCGGTGCGGCCGAGGCTGCGCTGGGGCCTCCCGCCACGAGCAGGCAGGTGGCGTAGGCGAGCAGCCGAGATCGGCGGCGAGCTCGCCCGGGCCCCAAACAATGCGCATCCGTACACATTCGTCACGACGCACATCGGTGCAGTGGAATGCGCTCCGCAGCCCGTGGTCGACCGATGTTCGATCCGGTTCGCCATGCGAGCGCGCCTGGGGAACAACTTCGGTGACCGACCCGTAGCAACACCGCTCCGCAGTCAGCCGAAACCGCCGATCGCATTCTCATGTCACGGTTCGGTGAGATCGTCCGTCGGCTCCTGCCTGTCCACTGGAGCACCGTCTGGTGCCTCTACCTCGAGCTCGCTGTCGGTATTGCCGTTGCCGCAGTGCTCGTCCCCAGTGCGCTCGAGCCGGCCTGCATCCTCGCCGCCGCGTGCGCCAGTGTCGGCGCGATCGTCGTCGGCGTCCGCCACAACCGGCCGCGCCAGACCCGGGTACTCCTCGCTCAGGAGTACCGGTTCGGACGGCCGATGGTCGCGACCGAGGTGGCGGAGCTGATCCTGTCGGACGCGGCGTTCGCATGAACCTCAAGGCCTGATTACGGCCGCCGATCGAACGGGGTGTGAGTGACGGACCGGTCGACGAGCAGGGCCCAGGGCATCCCAGCCCTCGTCGGACGCGGGTCAGCGAGCGTAACGTCGAGCGTCAACTGACTGACGGGGATCTCTTCTTCTCCACGACCGACGCCAAGGGCATCATCACCGCCGGCAACGACGTCTTCGAGCGCGTGAGCGGGTACCCGCTGGACGTCCTCGTGGGCGCCAACCACAACATCCTGCGCCACTCGGATATGCCGCGGGCGGTCTTCCAGCTGCTGTGGGACACGATCCGCGGCGGCGACGCCATCGCGGCCTACGTCAAGAACCGTTCGGCCGATGGCGCCTTCTACTGGGTGATGGCCGCCGTCGTCCCCGCGCCGGGCGGCTATCTCTCGGTGCGCCTCCGTCCGAGCACCGAACTGTTCGATGCGGCGGCCTCGATCTACGGCGAACTCGTCGCCCTCGAACGCTCAATCGAGGGCGAGGACGTCCGCCAGCGCAAGCCCTCGATCGCCGCCAGCACCGCTCGTCTTGGGGAGATCCTGCCCACCGCTGGTTTTGAGAGTTACGGCGCGTTCATGCGCCGCGCGCTCCCCGCCGAGGTGGCCGCCCGGGCCGTTCGCCTCCCCGAGGAGCACCGCTCGCAGCTCGCGACGGTGCCCGACGGCGCCCCGGCGGGCGTCGCCGACATCCTCGGTGCATACGCGACCCTCAGCGAGTTCCTCGGATCGCTGGTCGCCGACCTCGCGCGGTACGCCGAGATCGGCCGCTCCCTCGCCGAGCACTCGCGCTACCTGCGCGAGATGGGGGACGACGTCCGCCTGTACGCCGTCAACGCCCAGATCGGCGCGAGCCGGCTCGGCGAGCAGGGCGCTGCGCTCGACGCCGTCGCCCGCTTGCTGACCGAGCAGTCGCAGGCGACGTCACCGCTCGTCGCGAGCGTCGCCGAGCGCGCCGCGGCCGCGGTACGCGATCTCGACCAGATGGCCTTCGATCTCTCGATCAGCGCGATCGAGGCCGAGATGGTCGCGATGTTCGCCCATCAGATTGCCCGCACGCCGGAGCTCACGTCGACCCACGCTCCGAGCATGCTCGCGCTGTCCGACGCACTCAGCCGGGGCTCCGAGCAGACGTTCACGTCCTTTGGGCACGTCGCCGAACGCCTCACCGAGGTCTTCTCCTACGTCACGCAGGTCGGACTGGGCATCAGTCGTCTCGCCCGCCTCTCGCTCAACGGCCGGGTCGAACTCGCCAGCGTGCCGGACGCCGGCTCGATCTCGACGCTGTTCTCTGACGTCGAGCGCCAGGTCGGCGACGCCCGCGCGCGGCTCAGCGAATTCGACGCGATCGGCAAGGCGGCTCAGGACCTCGGGGGCGTCGCGCGGCACGAGGCCGTGCACGCGGCGGAGCGGCTGCACGACGGTGCCCTGGCTTTGGGTGACTAGGTTGGGGTCTGGTCCCGCTTGAGCGTCCGGGACCGGCGGAGGTGGGGGACCGACCTCGTGGCGGTGAATCCCGGGCCGCGCGCGGCGGCATAACGTCGCAAACCGTCGCCGGCGTCGGGATTTGGGCGTCTTTTGCCGGTTGACGCGGCATAACTCGCCGGAATGGCCCCGGCCGTCGGGATTTGGTGCGTTATGCCGGGCGACCGCTGAAGGCGCCCGTGGCTCCGCCACCGTGCCCCTTCAGCGGTCGGCGCCCGGCACTCGCGAGCCACGCACATCCGAAACCGGCCCCCGCGGAACCGATCATCTCTTGGCGGGCCCGGTCGCGCTGCAACAATCGGACGATGTCTGGTTCGTCGGAAAATGCGATCGCGCTTCGTGGCGTGGTCAAACGCTTCGGCGCGATCACCGCGGTCGCGGGCCTCGATCTCGAGGTCCCGACCGGCCATTGCGTGGGGCTGCTCGGGCCCAACGGCGCCGGCAAGTCGACGACGATGAAGATGCTGACCGCGCAGGTGATCGCCGACGAGGGCGAGATCGAGATCCTCGGCTACCGGCTGCCGGCTGATTCCAAGCAGGCGCGCGCCGTGATGGGGGTCGTCCCGCAGCTCGACAACCTTGACGTGTCGCTCACCGTCGAGCAGAACATGCTCGTGTTCACCCACCTCTACCGTGTGCCGTCGGCGCGACGCCCGGATGCGATCGAGCGCGCGCTGTCGATCGCGAACTTGACCGACCGTCGGGCGGCCAAGGTCGACCAGCTGAGCGGCGGCATGCGCAGGCGGCTGCTCATCGCACGTGCGCTCCTGCACGAGCCCCGCCTGTTGCTGCTCGACGAGCCGACCGTCGGGCTCGATCCTCAGGTGCGTCAGGAACTGTGGGCGCTGATCGACCGTCTGCGCTCCGAGGGGGTCTCGATCCTGATGAGCACCCACTACATCGAGGAGGCCGAACGTCTGTGCGATCTCGTGACGATCGTCTCGCACGGGGTGGCGGTCGCGGTCGGGCGGCCGGTTGAGCTCATCCGCGAGCACGCCGGCGCCGAGGCGATCGAGGTCTACGGATCGCCGGCCCGGCTGGCCGAAGTCGAGGGCGTCGCCCGCGAGCGCGGCTGGCGCACCCGCCGGACGGGTACCTCGATCGCCGTCCTGCATAGCAACGGCAACGGGAATGTCGACGGCGAGCGCCGGCCGACGAACCTCGAGGACGTGTTCGTGCTGCTGACCGGAGAGGAGATCGAATGAGCGCCGTCGAGACGCCCGTCGCGCCGCGGACCGCCGCCCCGGCCCGTCGGCTGCACCGGCTCGAGATCGCCGCCCTGCGCGGCGTGATGGTCCGGGAGATCGTCAACTTCACCGCCTTCTGGCGCTCCTCGACGTTCTCCTCGACCGTCAGCCCGACCGTGTACCTGATCGCATTCGGGTTCGGCTTCGGCTCGCTCGTCAGCCACGTCGGCGGGTACCGCTACATCGACTTCGTCGGGACCGGGATCGTGGCGACCACGGTGCTGTTCTCCGGTGCGTTCACGGCGATGTATTCGACGTTCGTCAAATACCAGTTCCAGCACACGTACGACGCGATCCTCGCCGCTCCGGTCGATACGGAGGAGATCGTCACCGGCGAGGCGCTGTGGATCGCGGCTCGCACCGGCGTGTACGGCAGTGTGCCGCTGTTCGTGGCGATGATCTTCGGCCTGGAACCGAGCTGGGGGATGCTGCTCGTCCCGCCGATCGCGGCGCTGTCCGCGTACGGCTGGGCGACGGCCGGGATTCTGATCGCCGCGATCTCCAAGTCGATCGACAACTTCTCCTACTGGCAGAGCGCGCTGCTCACGCCGCTGTTCCTCGTCGCCGGGACGTTCTTCCCCCTCAGCGGGCTCCCGAAGTGGGCGCAGGTGCTCGGCAACCTCAACCCGCTGTTCCACTGCGTCGAGCTCGTCCGCCACGCCGTGTTCGGCTTTCGCGGCTGGGTTGACGTCTATCACCTGGCGTTCCTGGTCGGATTCGCGCTCCTCATGTGGCGGCTGGCGGTCCGCTACATGGAGCGCAAGCTCATCCTGTAGCGGACCGCTCTGCCGACTGGTGTCTACGGGGCCCGGGACCGCGGTGCGGTTCGCGGGGACGATCTGAGGCTGGTAGGCGAAGACCTCGCGGCTCCGCGGATCGACGAACACCTTCAGCCAGTTGACGTCGTTGTCGCCGTTCTCCTGGTGGTCGCCGAACGTCTCGACCCGGGTGAAGTTCTCGAGTCGCTGTCCGGCGGCGTTCTCGAGCGGCTTGTCGATCCGGAAGTAGTGCGAGTCGCCGTGGACGTAGGCCACCGGGTGCTTGAACGCGGTCACCTCGTCGCGCAGGGCGACGAGGAAGGCGTGGAAGCCGTCGGTGCTCGCTTGGGCATCGTCCTCGACGAGCGTCGTCGGGTTCCGCGTCGGGGCGCCCTGGACCTGGTCGTCGTTGAATCCCGGGTCAGCCTGGGAGATGAACATCACGGCAGCCGAGTGCCGCGCCGTGGCCTCCTGGAACGTCTCGTGCATCCACGCGACGTCCGCGGCGTTGCGGGCCGCGTACTCCGCCGGATCGGCATCGTTGCCACCGGCCTTGCTGTCACAGAGGTTGTTGCACGTACCTTGGACATTGAGCGTCGCGTAGGTCACGCCACCGACCGTCCAGCGGCGATTCTCGACGCACGCCGTCGGACCGTTCGCTCCGAGGCACAGCGGGGTCTGCTGGACCTCCTGTCGGACGCGGTGCTGGCCGAGCGTGTATGGCGTGGAAAAGAACAGCTTCCGCTCCTTGTCGAGCTGAAGGCGATCGTTGTACCCGGCGGTGCGGTCGCAGTCGACCCAGTCGTTGTCGCCGGGCGTGAACGCGGCGGGCGCTCGCAGCGAGTTGAAGTAGCTCAATGCCTGGGTGTAGACGGCATCAGTGCACTCGCTCGAGCCGCTCTTGAGATCGCCGTCGTGGGCCGTGAAGGCGAGGTCTTGGCTGTTCATGTCGGCGATCAGGTTGGGGACGCCGATCGTCGCCTGGGTCGTCGAGTACGGGAGATCGCCCCACAGGCCGATCGCGTATGTCTCGTGCCTGCTGTGGGATCGCTGATCGCCGCGACGGCGATACCAGCTGTGAGTGCGGCGGCAAGCAACGCCGCGAGGGAGGGGATGATGAATCTGCGCATGCCGCGCAGCCTTTCCACCGCGGCGCCTCGTCCCGTGAAAGGGCTGTGACCACAGCGTGAAACATTGGCATTCCTGAGCCTGCCATCCTGATGAGGCGATGGCCAGAATTGAACTCAGCCGGGACGACATCGTCGGCATCCGCGCTGCGAACCCGGGCCCGTTCACCCTGAGCGGAACGAACACGTGGGTCGTGCGACGCGACCCGGCGTGGGTCGTCGATCCCGGCCCCGCGATCGCCGGGCACCTCGATGCGCTCGAGGCCGAGCTGCAGACTCGCGGTGGACTCGCCGGGATCGCGCTCACCCACGATCACCCGGATCACGCCGAGGCGGTCCCGGCGCTCCGGGAACGCTTTCCGCAGGCGCGGCTCGCCGCCGCCCGCGGAGCGGTCGACGTCGTCCTCGAGGACGGCGATGCGTTCGGGCCGCTGCTGGCCGTGCGCACCCCCGGCCACGCCCCCGATCACCTCGCCTATCTCGTCGACGGCGTCGCGCTCACTGGCGACGCCGTGCTCGGAGAGGGGAGCGTGTTCATCTACCCGGACCCGGGCGCGCTCGCCGGGTACCTGGCGGCGCTCGAGGTGCTGCGCGAGCGGAGGCCGGCCGTGATCGCGCCGGGCCACGGCCCGCTCGTCGAGGACGTCGACGCCAAGCTGGGTCAGTACATCACCCACCGCCTCGACCGCGAGCGACGCCTCATCGCCGCGCTCGACGGCGGGGCGCGAACCGTCGACGAACTGCTCGACGCGGTGTGGGACGACGCGCCGGTCGCGCTCCGGCCCGCGGCGGCGGTGACGCTCGCCGCCCACCTCGACAAGCTCGAGGACGAGGGGCGACTGCCGGACGGCGTCCACCGGCCGGCCGGCTGGCGCTGATCACCTCCTCGTGTCGTGATTCATAAATTCGTGGCACCCTCGCGGCGTCTTGATCGCGCCTGACGGGAGGGGATGAACCCGCCGTATCACCAGTACGTCTTGGTTCATCCCCTCCCGCCAGACACGCCCAGCCACTCGCAACGCTACTCACGAATTTCCGACAGTCGAACTAGGCGAGCCGTCGCCGGGCGAGGTTCATCGCCTCCGCGAGCGGCGTCGTGCCGTTGGCGGCCGAGGCCTTGAAGATCGCGGCGAGCGTGTCGCCGATGCCGCGCACGCGCCGCCGTGCGGCGGCGGGCGAGTAGCCCTCCGGGCTCAGTTCGACCGCGATGTTGATGAGCCCGCCGGCGTTGGCGACGAAGTCGGGCGCCCACAGGATCCCGCCGGCCGAGAGCACCTCGCCGATGACCTCGCCCGCGAGCTGGTTGTTCGCCGCACCAGCGATCACCGGGCAGCGGAGCTTCGGCACGGTGAGGTCGTCGAAGACGCCGCCGAGGGCGCACGGGACAAGCACGTCGACGTCGGTGAACAGCGCCCGGTTCGGCATCACCCAGCGCGCGCCGAGTTGTTCGGCGAGCCCCCGCTTGCTGCCGTCGAGATCGGAGATGAAGAGGGTCGCTCCGGCCCGGGCACACCGGCGGGCGACGCGGGAGCCGACGTGCCCGAGCCCGATCACGCAGATGCTGCGCCCCTTCAGCGATGGGGCACCGAATGCCTGCGCACACGCCGCCCGGATCGCGGTCTCGACCCCGAGCGCGGTGAACGGGCTCGGATCACCTGAGCCGCCTCGCCGGCGCGCGAGGCCCGCCACGTGCCCGGTCCGCTCGGCGATGACGTGCATGTCGCGGCTCGAGGTGCCGACGTCCTCGGCCGTGATGTAGCGGCCCTGGACGGCGTCGACCGTGTCGGCGAAGTCGAGAAGCGCGTCGTGGCGCCGGCGCGAGGTGAGGTGGGTGCCCGCCGGCACCATGATCACGCCCTTGCCGCCACCGAGTGGGAGGTCGGCGACCGCAGCCTTGTAGGTCATCGCCCGGGAGAGCCGCAGCGCGTCCCGCAGGGCGGCGCGAGAGTCGGCGTACTCCCACATCCGGCAGCCGCCGAGCGAGGGGCCGCGGATCGTCGAGTGCACGGCCACGATCGTCAGCAGACCGGACCGCCGGCCACGCCGGAGCAGTACCTCCTCGTGGTCGAGTTGCTCGAGGTAGCGCTCGATCGCGGGGGACAATCAGTGACCGGCTGCAGCGGTGCCGCCGCTGCTGGCGCTCGTCGCGGGTCCCCCGATGCTCGGTTGTGCCCCGCCGGTCCCTGCCGGCACTGTCGTCGAGGTGCCTCCGCTCGTGCTGCTCGTTCCGGTCGATGTGCTCGTGCCCGTGGTGCCCGACCCGGACGTGGAGGTTGCCGACTGCGCCTCTGAGCCTGTCGCCGTGGTCGACCCGGTCGGGTTCGTCGCATCAGTCGGCGTCGAGGAGGTCGAGCCGCTCGTCGTGCTCGGATCGGTCGGGAGCGTGTCGAACCCGCCTGCGGCCGCGGCGGCTGCCGAAGCGGCGCCGTTCTCGATCGCCAGGCGGCGCCGGGTGGCTACGGCAGCGGCCCGCACGCTGTGGCGCGTCGCCGTCGGCTGCGAGGTCGCTCCCGCCGACGAGGCGCGCGGCGTCGCGGGCGCCACCGATGTCGGCGTCACGGCACTCTGCGTCGGCGCGTTGGCGGCCGGTGCGGACTCGGAACCAGGTGCTCTGACGCCCGGCAGGCTGCTCTTGGCGGCCTGGCTGGCACCAGTGCCGGAGCTGCTCGACGCGGCGTGGGAGTGATGGCGCGCGGGGTGCTTGGCAGGCCCGCTGAGGGAGTTCTGAAGCTCGATCGCGCCGCCGGTGGTGACAACCGCGGCGGCGAGCAATGTTGCGACGTGGCCGATACCGGCGCCGAGCACGCCCGAGGCGGCGAACGCGCCGCCCGTGCCGGCCATCGCCGCGCCGCTTCCGGCGGCGGCTCCTCCGCCACCACCGATCCCGAGCGACTTCGCGAGCAGTCCGACCGGACCGAGCGTCGGCACGAGCGCCGCGAACTGCCGACTGACCCCGCGCATCCCGGCCCGGAACTCGCGACATCCGGCGCAGTCACGCAGATGACGACGGGCCGTGGCGTTCGGCCGCACCCGGCGGTCGTGGGCGGAGACGAGCTCGGTGCGGATGTCCGAGCAGGCGGTCTCGCGAGCCTCCGCGGCGGCCGCGAGGCTGACCCGGGCGCGCACGAGCAGCGACTTGACCGCCGGCACCGATACGCCAAGCGCAGCAGCGAGCTCGGCGTAGCTCATGCCGGCGAGCTCGCGCATCAGCAGGGCCGAGCGCTGCTGCTCGGGCAGACGCCGGACATCGGCGACGAGCCGCCGGAGCGACTCACGCCGCTCGGCCTCGGCGATCGGATCGTGGACCGGCGCCCGGACGAGCTCGATCAGCTCAGGTACCGGTGGCGCCGGGCGGCGGAGCTCGTCGATGCAGCGGTTGTGCGCCACGCGGTACAGCCACGCGCGGAGTGCGAGATCGCGATGGTTCACCCGCAGACCCGAGTACGCCCGGACGAACACGTCCTGGAGCGCGTCTTCGGCATCCTGGCGTGAGCCGGGAAGCATCTGCCGCGTGTAAGCGAACAGCCGCTGGCGGTAGCGATCGTGGATGACCCGGAACGCTTCGTCGTGGCCCGCCCGGAACAGCTCGACGAGCTGCTCATCCGATCGCAGCCGGAGCAACGGCGATCCGACGGAGATCCGAGACCGCGATAGACCGGCGGGGGCTTGGAGAGCGGAGGCTTCCACGTGAATCCCTGTTGGGGCACTCTAACGAGCACCCCCCCGGGAAGTTACTCGGTCACCGTCAGGATATCGACGTCAGCCGACGCGGATGAGTTTCTTGTTGACGAACTCGTCCGCGCCGTACCGGCCGAGCTCGCGCCCGAATCCGGAGCGCTTGACGCCGCCGAAGGGCAACTCGGCAGCGTCAGCGCCGACGAGGTTGACGTACACCATGCCGGCGTCGATCTTGTCGGCGACCCTCTCGGCCTGCGCCTCGTCGGTCGTCATCAGGTAGGATCCGAGTCCGAACGGCGTGTCGTTTGCGAGCGCCACAGCCTCGTCCTCGGAGCCGACCCGGTAGACCTGGGCGATCGGGCCGAAGAACTCCTCGTGGCGGGCGGGGTTGTCCGGCGCGATGTCGGTCAGCACCGCGGGCTGGAAGAAGTTGCCCTCCTGGCCGCCGCCGGTGATGCTCGCGCCGGCGTCGACCGCGCGCTTGATCTGATCCGCCAGGCGCTCGGACGCGGTCGCCGAGGACAGCGGGCCGATCGCCGTGTCCTCCTTCGTCGGGTCACCCGGGGCCACGGCCGTCATCGCGCTCGTGAACTTCTCCACGAACGAGTCGTAGAGGTCGTCCATGACGATGAAGCGCTTCGCCGCGTTGCAGCTCTGCCCGGTGTTGTCGAGCCGTGCCGCGACCGCCGATTCGACCGCGCCGTCAAGATCGTTCGTGCTGAGCAGGATGAAGGGATCCGAGCCGCCAAGCTCGAGCACAACCTTCTTGAGGTTGCGCCCGGCGATCGCCGCGACCGCCGCGCCGGCCCGCTCCGAGCCGGTGAGCGAGACGCCGCGGACCCGGGGGTCGGCGATCACCCACTCGATCTGGTCGTTCGTCGCGTAGATGTTGATGTAGGCATCCGCCGGGAATCCGGCGTCCTGGTACATCTGCTCGATCGCCGCGGCCGACTCGGGGCACTGGGGCGCGTGCTTGAGCAGGATCGTGTTACCGATCACGAGATTCGGTCCGGCGAACCGGGCGACCTGGTAGTACGGGAAGTTCCACGGCATGATCCCGAGCAGCACGCCGAACGAGCTGCGGCGGATGATCGCTGTGCCGTCACCGCCGCTGAGCGTGATCGGCTCGTCGGCGAGGAGCGCCTCGCCGTTGTCGGCGTAGAAGTCGTAGATGTCCTTGCAGAAGTCGACCTCGCCGAGCGCCTGCTCGAGCGGCTTGCCCATCTCGCGGATGATGATCTCGGCGAGCTGCTCGCGTCGCTCGGCGTGAAGCTCGCCGACGCGACGCACGAGTGCGGCCCGCTCGGCGACGGTCGTCGACGCTGCCCACTCGGCGTGGGCCTGGTGCGCGCGGCCGATCGCGTCTGCAAGCGCGTCGTCGGCGATCGTCGGATACTCCTTGACGGTCTCTCCCGTTGCGGGATCGACAACCGCGTAATCACTCATCGGAACTCCCTCACTTGTTTCGCGCGCACTGGCGGCACGGGGCGGCCGCCGGATGCCGGGATACTACTCAGCCCCCTAAGCGCGCCAACCGCCTGAAAGGACAAGAATGACCGACGTCGTTATCACTTCAGCCGCTCGTACCGCGATCGGCTCCTACGGCAAGGGCCTCGCCGGTGTGACGCCGAGCGATCTCGGCGCGGCGGCGGCGAGTGCGGCGCTCGAGCGCGCCGGCGTCGGGCCCGATCAGGTCGAGCACGTCGTGTTCGGCAACGTCATCCACACCGAGCCCGGTGACATGTACATGGGCCGGGTCGTCGGGATGAAGGCGGGCGTGCCGAAGGAGGTCCCGGCGTACACGGTCAACCGCCTGTGCGGCACCGGGGTACAGGCGATCGTCTCGGCCTGCCAGTCGATCCAGACCGGCGAGGCGTCGGTCGCGCTGGCCGGCGGGGCCGAGTCGATGAGCCGCGGTCCGTACTGGATGCCGAGCGCCCGGTGGGGCGCGCGGATGGGGGAGGCCGAGATGATCGACCCGGTCTTGGGCGGCCTCACCGACCCGTTCCATTCGATCCTGATGGGCGTCACCGCCGAGAACCTCGCCGAGAAGAACGGCATCTCCCGCGAGCGCCAGGACGCGTTCGCGATCGAGTCCCATCGCCGCGCCGCCGCCGCCCGCGCCGAGGGCCGCTTCGACGACCAGATCGTCCCGATCCCGGTCAAGGTCAAGCGCGACACCGTCGAGTTCACGCGCGACGAGCACATCCGCGAGGACGCCTCGCCCGAGCTGATGGCGAAACTCAAGCCGGTGTTCAAGCCCGACGGGACGGTGACCGCCGGCAACGCGTCCGGGATGAACGACGCCGGCGCCGCGGTGCTGCTGATGGACGCGTCGCGGGCCGCCGCGCTCGGAGCGCCGGTGCGCGCCCGGATCCTCGCCTACGCGTCGTGCGGCGTCGACCCGGCGATCATGGGCATCGGGCCGGTGCCGGCCGTCCGCAAGGTGCTCGAGCGCTCCGGTCGCTCACTCGATGAGATCGGCGTGATCGAGCTCAACGAGGCGTTCGCCGCCCAGGCGCTCGCCGTGATCGACGACCTCGGCCTCGACGAAGCGAGGGTCAACCCCAACGGCGGTGCGATCGCGCTCGGCCACCCGATCGGCGCCACCGGCGCCGCGATCACGGCGAAGATCCTCGACGAGATGGAGCGCTCAGATCACGAGCTCGGGCTCGTCACGTTGTGCATTGGCGGCGGCCAGGGGATCGCGATGCTGCTCGGGCGCGAGTAGGTATGACATGGGAGGGAGGGCCGCATGCGGCCCTCCCGGCGGGGTGCATGCACCCCGCCGCAGCCGGACGACGCGCGCGCCGCGCGATCAGCGAGGCTGGATGCCGAGCGCGCGGCGAGCGCGCGGGCCATGCGCCGCCTGGTCATAATCTGTTGTGATGGACCCTGCCTCTGGGATCGGAATTCCGGTGGCGTTCGGCGCGGGGCTGATCTCCTTCCTGTCCCCATGCGTGCTGCCGCTCGTGCCCGGTTACATCTCTGCCGTCGCCGGCGTCGCGCCTGGCGAGATCCGCGCGCGCCGCGTGATCGGCCCCAGCCTCGCCTTCGTTGCGAGCTTCTCGGTCATCTTCATCGCCCTCGGGCTGCTCGGCCAGCAGGCGCTCCACGGCGCTCTCACCGGCCCGACCGCGATGAAGGTGAGTGGCGCGATCATCATCCTCATGGGGGTCCTGTTCGTCGCCGCACCGTTCATCCCGCGGCTCGCCCGCGAATGGCATGTCGACGCGCTCATGCAGCGCGCTGGACGCGGCGGTCCGGTGATCGCCGGTGCCGCATTCGCGCTCGCCTGGACGCCGTGCACGGGTCCGACCCTCGGCGCGATCGTCACCGCAGCCGGGACCTCCGGGTCAGCGGCGCACGGCGCGTTCCTGCTCGCGGTCTACTGCGCCGGACTCGGCGTCCCGTTCCTGATCACGGGCCTGGCGTTCGGCAAGGCGACCGCGGCGCTGCGGGTCGTTCGGCGTCACTACCCGCTCGTGATCGGGACCGGCGGCGTGGTGTTGATCGGCATGGGGATCCTCATCTGGACCGGGGAGTTCACGCAGCTGAACATCACCGTCAACCACTGGATCCAGAGCCTCGGGCTGCCGGACTTCAACTCCGACACGTAGTTCTCCGCAGCCGGTCGCGTAATTCCGTGCGCTGCGGTTGGACTTAGGCATACCTAAGCTGTTACGCTCCCCGCCCACTGGCCGTTAGGGTCACCTAAGAACTGCTCGTGTCCTTCGCTCAGACAGTCCTGCTCGGCGCACTCGCCGGCTTCACGATCTACCTCGGTCTGCCGGTCGGGCGGCTCCAGCTGCTCGGGTCGCGCACTCGCGTCGCGCTCGCGATGTTCTCCGTCGGGGTCCTCGCGTTCATCTTCGTCGACGTGCTCTCCAACGGGCTGTCGATCATCGAGGACTCGCTGAACGCGGTGAAGGACCACCACCAGTCCGCCGGCCATCTGATCTGGCTCGTCGTGCTGCTCGGGGTCGGGTTCGCTGCCGGCAGCGCCGGGCTCGCGCTGATCGAACGGAGCATGCGGCCGCTGAGCGCTCGCACTCCGCCGATCGCCGGCGGGTCCCCTGAGGCCGCCGCCGTCAGCGTGTCCGAGGCCGAGTCGCTCGCGCTCGACGCCTCGCGGCGTCGCGCTCTGCGGACCGGGCTGACGATCGCCGCCGCGATCGGCGTCCACAACTTCGCCGAGGGCCTCGCGATCGGCGTATCCGCCCGGTCGGGCGCGATCTCGCTCGCGACCGTTCTGATCATCGGCTTCGCCCTGCACAACGCGACCGAAGGCTTCGGCATCGTCGGCCCCCTCGGCGACGTCAAGCCGTCATGGCGCTGGCTCGGCCTCGCCGGCCTGATCGGCGGCGGCCCGACGTTCCTCGGCTCGATCGTCGGCTACGGCGTCACATCCCATCCTTTGGAGCTCGTGTTCTACGCCGCCGCGGGCGGCGCGATCCTGTACGTGATCGGCGAGGTCTGGAACGGCATGCGCCGCTACGGACACCGTGAGCTGGGCCTGCTGATGGTCACGGCGGGGTTCGTCGTCGGGGTCGTCACCGACCTCGTTGTGGCGTACGGCGGCGGGTAGGGCCGATCACCTCCCCTCGATGCGCCGTTACAAACCGCTGGTCAACGACCACGGCACCGGCCGCCCAAACCGTCAGTCCTCGTCCGACTCCGGGTGCTCTTCATGCCACTTCACGCTCGCCGCCTCGGCGCTCGCGGAGTGGCGGTTCGGGACCTCGTTCTCGGGCTCCGGCACGTGTGACGGCGCGGGGTGCGGCGGGTCCTCCTCGGGGTGGGACTCGCCGTAGCGTGCGCCGGCGGCGTCCGCCGAGCGGGAATGCCAGCCGGGTTGCTCCTCTGAGGTCTTCTCGTCGTCAGCCATGCGCACAGCCTACGACACCGCTCAACGAATGAGTCGCTCCGAGCGGGCGGCGTCGACCATCGCCCGAAGGGTTGAGCGGGCGTCGTGCTTCGGCCGCCAGCGGAGCTCGCGGCGGGCCTTGGCGGTGTCCATCAGCACCGGGCTGCGGAAGCTTTCGATCCACTGCGCCTCGGCGGGGACGAACGGCAGCCGGGCGACGACCTCGGCGGCCGCGCCGAGCGCGAACTCGGGCAGCGGCACGCTGTACCAGCTGAGGCTGTCGGCGATGTCGGACATCGTCAGCTCGCCGTCGCCGGCGAGGTTATAGACGCCGGGCGTGCCCCGGCCGAGCACGGCCGCCCGGAACGCCGTCGCGACGTCGTCATGGTGGACGAGCTGGAAGGGGACGCCGGGGTCGGGGAGGACGGGTTTGAGCGCCGGCATGAATTCAAGCGCGCGGAGGATCGGTCCGGGCATCCGCTCCGAGAGCGCGATGTAGGGGATGTTCTCGAGCAGCAGCAGCGCGTCGGGGCCGGCGACGATGCAGGGGCGGAACATGTAGGACTCGACCGGCGCGTCGCCGAGGACGTCCGTGAGCACGGTCTCGAGCGCAGCCTTCTGGGCCGAGTAGTAGTGGCGGTCGGTACCGCGTGGGTGGACATCTTCGGTGAGCAGGTCGGGGTTGTCGGCGTGGAACCCGTAGGCAGCCACGGATGACGCGTACACGAGCCGCCGCGCCCCGGCGGCGCGCGCGGCCTCGAACACATTGCGTGAGCCCTCGAGGTTGATGCGCTCGGTCTCCTGGCGGCTCCCCATGATCATGAACGCGAGATGGACGACGACGTCGGCGCCGTCGAACAGCGCCACGAGCGCGTCGCGGTCGAGCACATCGCCCCGCCGGTATTCGGTCTTCTTCAATCCCTGCTCGGCCGGATCGAACTCCCGCCGCGCCATCGCGACGATCCGGCCGACCTCTCGGCTTCGCTCGAGCGCGCGCAGCAGCGAACGACCGATATCACCGGTTGGGCCCGTGATCGCGACGGTCAGACGATCCGTTCCCGCCGGCATCAGCGTCCGCGCCTGGCGAGCTCCTGCTTGGCCGTGCGATGGTACCTGCGGGCCTTCTTGGCGTTCGCGCGGATCACGTCGAGCCGACGCTTCGGGATCTCCATGCCGCCGACGAGCTTGTGGGGACGCAGCGCCCAGCCACCCTCGAGCAGCACGAGGTCACCCCGGACCTGGAAGTTGCTCTGCCACATGAAGTCGTGACCGTGCTCGTGGGCCGTCAGACACGCGAGCCCCGGCTGGATCGGAACCGAGTCCGGGTCTGCGTCGATCCGGATCCAGCGGGCGGCACCGTCGACCTTGACCGGCACGCGGATCGTGAACGGGAACCCGTCCGGAGAGACGATCGACAGCGCCGCGGTCGGATATGTCGTGCCGAGCTCGTGGATCCGCGGGTCCCAGGTCGATGCGCCGCCCTCGGGTGCGGCGTGGAAGCGCTCGGGCTCCTCGGAGTGGCCGGAGCGCACCTCCTCCATGTGCGAGTCGTGCACCTCGGGCTCGGCGGTCACGTCTCCGTCCGGCCACACGAAGATGCGCTCGGGGCGGATGTGGATGTAGATCCGCGTGTAGTACCAGTTGAGAAACCGCTTGACGGGATCCGGCGGATGGAGCTTCGCGGTCGCCGGCAGCTTCTCGATCGACTCGCGCGCGTACCGCTCGCGGTTGGCGTCGAGATCGTGATCGTCGACCTCGGCGGTGCCCTGGACCAGCACCATCGGAGGGTCGCTCAGACCGCTGCCGGTCGGGTCTGAGAACAGGAGCGAGACGAGCGGGTTGTTGCGCGCATCGTTCGCCTTCTTCGGATAGCCGAGGCCGGTCGTGACGTCGATGCACGGTCCGCCGGTGCGGTAGTACGGGATTACCGGCCAGGTGATCGGTTGCCCCCGGCGATCGATCGTCGTCAGCTCGGTCGTGACGAACCGGGCGAAGACATCCTGGATGTTCTGCGGGAGCGAGCCGGTCACGGCGCGAGTATATGCCTCAGTCCCCGTCGTACCCGGGCTCGCCGGGCAGGAGGATCCGGGCCGTCTCGCCGGCCATCACGACCCGGGGTTGCACCGGGCGCACCTCACGGCCCCCGGCGTGGTCCAGAAGCCCCTGCGCCGAGTCAAACCCCGCGAGCTGCTCGAGGTGCTTGATCGTCGGGAAGACCATGAACAGCTCCCCAGCACGGTAGGCCTCGAGCGCATCCGGCGGTGACAGCCAGCGGGCGTCGACGATCTCCGCGCCGTCCGGCGTCGGACTCGCGTCCGGCGGCGCGCACGCGAGGTAAAACCACGTGTCGAAGCGGATCTTGACCTCGGCGGGCGTGATCCAGCGGGAGAACGGCACGAGTGAAGCCGGGTCGTCGAGGCGGATGCCGGCCTCCTCCTCGAGCTCGCGGACGCCGGCGGCACGGAGCGCTGCCTGGCCGTCGCCCTCGTGGCGGTCGACCGCGCCGCCGGGGAACACCCATGCGCCGCCCATGAAGCGGGCCTCCGGGTTGCGGCGAACGAGCAGGACCTCGAGCGCCTCGTCGCCACCGCGGAGCAGGATCACCGTGGCCGCCGGGCGCGGAACTGTCTCCTCCCCGCGGTTGAGCTCCTCGCCGGGCCCCGGGCGGTCGATCTCCATGCTCCGACCCTACCGGGTGGCGTCGCGACCGGCTGCCGTGGGGGACGTCACCGCGTGTGGAGGCGGCCCGGCGATACGCTTGGGCCGTGAAGTGGATGTGTGAATCCTGCGGGTTCATCTACGACCCGGACGACGGCGATCCCGACGGCGGGATCCCGCCCGGCACCGCTTTTGAGGACATCCCGGAGACGTGGTTCTGTCCCGTCTGCGGAGCGCGCAAGCGCGACTTCACGCCCTACGAGGACTGAACCCGGCCGCCGCTGGACATCCGTCGAGCGCCGGCTCCAAGCACCGCACGCTGGAGGTCGTCAACAGCGGCCACGTCGTTCACGCGTACGGGGACACTAGCGGCCGCCGGATGCGCTTCAGGCCGCCTCGGGGAGCGCCCGCTCGGTCGCGTCGGCGATCGCTGCGGCAGTGATCATGACGAGCCGGACGAGATCCGCCTCGGAGATCGCCAGGGGCGGCATCAGCACGACCACGTCGCCGAGCGGGCGGATGATCGCTCCGCGCCGGCGCGCGGCGAGCGTCACCTGGTGGCCGGTGCGTTCCGCGGCCGGGCGCTCAGTCAGCTCGATACCGACCATGAACCCCCGCTGACGGACTTCGGCGACCCCCGCCAACGGTGCCACCTCGCGGCCCAGCAGCCGTGTCAGCAGCTCGATCTTGGGCGCGAGCTGCTCAAGCGTCCGCTCGCGCTCGAACGTCTCCAGCGTGGCGATGCCGGCCGCGCACGCGAGCGGATTGCCCGTGTACGTATGGCCGTGGAAGAAGCTCCGGTAGTCCTCGTACTCGCCGAGGAAACCCTCGTAGAGCCGCTCGGTCGTGAGCGTCGCGGCGAGCGGCAGGTAGCCGCCGGTGATGCCCTTGCCGACACAAAGCACATCGGGAACCACGTCCTCGTGGTCGCACGCGAACATCCGCCCAGTCCGGCCAAACCCCGTCGCGACCTCGTCACAGATGAGCAGGACGCCGTGCTCGTCGCAGAGATCGCGGACGCGGCGCAGATACCCGTCGGGCTGCATGAGCATCCCGGCCGCGCCCTGCACGAGCGGCTCGACGATGACCGCGGCGATCGTGTCCCCGTGCGCCGTGAGCAGGTCGGCGAGGTGCGCGGCGTCGCCCGCCCGGGCGGGAAGGGTGTCGAACAGCAGTGGGTGATAGACGGAATGGAACAGCTCGATGCCACCGACCGACACGGCGCCGAGCGTGTCGCCGTGGTACGCGTTCTCCAGGTTGATGAAGCGCGTCCGTTGCGGCTCTCCGCGCTGTGCGCACCACTGGAAGGCCATCTTCAGCGCCACTTCGACCGCGGTTGAGCCGCTGTCGGAGTAGAAGACGCGCGTCAGCCCGGGCGGCGCGATCGCGACGAGGCGCTCGGCGAGCGCGATCGCCGCCTGGTGCGAGAGGCCGAGCATCGTCGAGTGCGCGACGCGATCAAGCTGGTCGCGCACGGCCTCGTTGAGGGCCGGGTGACGGTGGCCGTGGACGTTGCACCACAGCGACGAGACACCGTCGATATAGGCGTTCCCGTCGGTGTCGAACAGGGTCGTGCCATCAGCATGATCGATGACGATCGGGAACTCCTCATCGGTCCAGCCTTGCTGCTGGGTGAACGGGTGCCAGATGTGTTGCCGGTCCGCGCGGGCGAGTTCTTCGGTGGAGCGCATGGCGGCAACGTAGCCGGGCACCCGGTCGGAACCGGACCGCGTCGACGTGCGGCGGCGGACGTCGGATTGGCTAGCGCAGCCAGTCGACGAACTCGGCCCAGAGCCCGCCCGCGCGATGTCCGGCCTCGCGCCAGGCGTGCCGCCAGGCGGCCACGGGGGCGGGATCCCAGCCGAGCGCGAACGCGAGTCCGGCGGCGACCGCGGCGAGGAGCGCGACCGCGACGACGACGAGGAGCACGGCGACGAGCGTCGACGCTCCGAACGCGAGGATCAGGACACCGCGGCCGGCCACGGAGGGGACGGTACCGACGCGAGCGGGAGTTCCGCCGCGGCGGCGGCCAGCGCGGCGGGATCGGCGGAGGCGATCTCCGGCAGCGTCCACACGTCGACCTCGCCAAGACGCGCGATCGTCTCCCGGTTGGATCGCTCCATTGCCGTCGGGTGCTTTGGCCAGGGCGTGAGGACGACCGCGGCGACGGTGAGGTCCGCCGCGCGCGCCGCCTCGAGCGTCAGCAGCGTGTGGTTGATCGTGCCGAGACCGGGACGGGCCGCGACGAGCAGCAGGAGGGCGAGATCGGCGGCGAGCCGACGAACGTCGTAGCCCTCGGCGATCGGCACGAGCAGGCCCCCGACCCCCTCGACGATGAGGGCCTCGCCATCGCCGGCGAGCGCCTCGGCCGCGCGGATGATGGCGCTCGGTTCGATTGGGCGGTCAGCGAGTTCGGCGGCGAAGTGGGGGGAGACGGGCGGGCCGTACGAGGTGACGATGACCTGCTCGGGGCGGCACCCCGCGGCGCGCGCGAGCAGCACGTGGTCCGGTGGCCAGTCCGGGTCGGGCGGGTCATCGAGGCCCGTGATCACGGGTTTGAGCGCCCGGACGTCGACCCCGTCGGCGCGCAGCCGGGCGACGATCGCGCCGGCGAGCACAGACTTGCCGATGCCCGTGTCGGTGCCGGTGATGAACAGCCCTCGGGTCGTCACTACGCCGCGCGGGCCGGTTCGGACTCGATGTCGTACGCGCGCTGGCGCGCGGCGGGTTTGGCGCCAGCGCGACTGGCGGAGTCGGCGGCGAGTTGGGTGCCGGGCCGGGCGGCCGGTCGAGCGACACCCGCGGCGCGCGCCACCTGTCCGAGGATCCGAGCGGCGGCGCGCAGCTCCTGCTCCTTGTGGGTCGCCATCACCGCGAGGCGCAGCCGGGAGGTGCCGGCCGGGACGGTCGGTGGGCGGATCGCCTGCGCGAACACGCCGCGATCGAGCGCGTCCTCGCAGATTCGCATCGCCAGGTCCGCCCCGCCGATGACGAGCGGCACGATCTGGGTCCTCGAGCCGGTGGCGTCGAACCCTTCGGCGGTGAGCGCCGACCGGAGCGCAGCCGCGTTCGCCTGCAGCCGGGTGGCGCGCTGGGGTCGCTCCTGAAGCAGCTCGAGTGCCGACTGCGCAGCAGCGACAGCCGGCGGCGGCAGGGCCGTCGAGAAGATGAACGTTCGCGCGGCGTTGACGAGGTAGCGCGCCATCGTCCGGTCGCACGCAACGAAGGCGCCGTAGGACCCGAGCGCCTTGCCGAGCGTCCCGACAATCACGTCGATCTCGTCGTCGACCCCGGCCTCGGCGGCGGCGCCGCGCCCTCGGGGCCCGATCGCACCGGTGCCGTGCGCTTCGTCGACGACGATCCGCAGCGCGTGGCGCCGAGCGAGCTCGACGATTTCCGGCAGGGGTGCGACGTCGCCGTCCATCGAGAACACGCCGTCGGTGACGATCAACGATCCGCGACCCTCCGCCCGCTCGATCCCCCACGCGAGGTGCTCGACGTCGCAGTGGTCGTAGACGAACACGTCCGCGCGGGACAGCCGGCAGCCGTCGATGATCGAGGCGTGGTTGAGCGCGTCGGAGAAGACGACGTCACCGGGCCGGGCGAGAGCCGCGACGACGCCGCAATTCGCGAGGTATCCGGAGCCGAACAGGAGCGCTGCCTCACGCCGCTTGAAGTCGGCAAGGCGTTCCTCGAGGCGGCGGTGGATCGTCATCGTCCCGGACACGAGCCGCGACGCCCCCGAGCCGACGCCCCACCGGGTCGCCGCATCAGCGGCGGCGTTGCGAACTTGAGGATGGTCGGCGAGTCCTAGGTAGTTGTTCGAGCACAGCAGCAGCACGGGCTGGCCATCCACGAGCACGTGTGGACCCTGCGGCCCGCTGATGAGTCGAGTCCGCCGGTGCAGGCCGAGGGCCTTGAGTTCGTCCAGGCGGGCCTCGATCTCGATCATCAGGCCGCCGAACGGGCGTTGCGGACCTGTGCCTCGCGCGTGATGCGGTCCTGCCCGGTGTTCGGCGCGCCGTCGGGGCGGGGCGGGACCTGGCGCTTGCGGGAGAAGCGCAGCTGTGACGCCGGGTCCCAGAGCCGGACGTCGAGCCCGGCGGGTGGGCTGGGCGGGTCCGCCATTGCGAGGGCGGCGTCGACGAGGTCGGGTGTCGCGCCGTCGAGCCAGCCGGTGCGGTTGTCGGGACGGGGGTTGGCGCCGTTGTCGGTCTGGCGTGCGACGTTGAGGCCGAGATCCTCAAACATCGCCCGGTCCTCGTCCGGGGTGTTGCCGAGCGTCGTGAGGAAGTTGCCCATCATCACGCCGTTGAGCCCCGCCTTGACGGCAGTCGCCTGGAGCTCACCGAGGTTCTCGACCCGGCCGCCGCACAGGCGGAAGAGCGCATCCGGGAGGATCAGCCGGAAGATCGCGATCCACTTCACGACGTCCCACGGATCCATCAGATCACGGTCGCCGAACTTCGTGCCCGGGCGCGGGTTGAGCAGGTTGATGGGCACGCTCGTGGGATCGATAGCGGCGAGCTCGAACGCCATCTCGACGCGCTGCTCGCGGGTCTCGCCCAGGTTGAGGATGCCGCCGACGCACGTCTCGAGGCCGGCGTCGCGGACCGCGTCGATCGTGCGCAGCCGGCCCTCGTACCGGACCGTGGTCGAGACCTCCGGGTAGTACGAGGCCGCGGTCTCGACGTTGTGGTGGACGCGCTGGATCCCAGCCTGCTTGAGGGCCTTGGCGCGATCGGTCGACAGGTGACCGACCGACACGCAGCGCTTGAGGTTCGTGTGCTCGGCGACGAGCCGGGCGCCGGCGAGCACCTTGTCGAAGTCGCGCTTGGACAGACCCTGCCCCTGGGTGACCATGCAGAACCGGTGAGCGCCCGCGGCCTCGGCGGCGCGCGCGTGCTCGAGGATTTGGTCGGGCTCCATCATCGCGTGCATCGGCGTGTCAGCGTCCGCGTACTTCGACTGCGCGCAGAAACCGCAGTCCTCGGCACAGCCGCCCGACTTGGCGTTGACGAGCGAGCACATGTCGGTCGAGTCGGCGAAACGCTCGACGCGCACACTCCAAGCGCGCTCGACGAGGGCGGCGATCTCGGCGTGGTCTTCGATGTCGCCGAGACGCAGTGCCTCGGCTTTGGTGATCAAGGGAGGCATTGCCGCGGGACCTTATGGGGTGGGGCGGACGGGTCCTCGGGCGGGCTCAGCAGGGCGTCTGGCGGGGCCTTGGCGGGGCGCTGTCCGACGCCCCCGACGACCGGAACGTCTACCGCCCCTGCCACTCCGGCGAGCGCTTCTCGGCGAACGCCCGGACGCCCTCGCGGAAGTCCTCGGAGGAGAAGCAGGACCGGCGCAGCTCGATCAGCTCGGCCTCGACGTCCGGGGAGAGCTCGACGTGTGCCTCGAGCACCTCACGGATGACGCGCTTGTTGCCGAGCTGGGCGAGCGGCGCGTTGCTGGCGATCTCCTTCGCCCAGCGGAGCGCGTCCTCGGCGAGGTGCTCCGGCTCCACGACGGAGTTCACGAGGCCCCAGGTGAACCCGGTCGAGGCGTCGATGCGGTGACCGCCGAGAAACAGTTCTCGCGTGCGCGAGACGCCGATCGTGTCGATGAACTTGCGGATCCCGGTGTGGGAGTACACGAGCCCGAGCTTGGCGGGCGGCATCCCGAGCGAGATGTCCGAGGAGGACATCCGCAGATCGCACGAGATCGCGAGCTCAAGCCCGCCGCCGATCGCGTGCCCGTTCAACGCGGCAAGCGTCGGATACGGGTAGGCCTCGATCGCCTCGATCGCGGCCGTGAATGGGTGCGCGATCAGCTTCTCAGCCTCGTCGGCGAACACCGACTCCGGCAGGTCCCCGATGTCGTAGCCGGCCGAGAACATCCGGCCCTCGCCGGTGATGAGCACACAGCGGGCATCGAGCTGCGGCATCGTCGAGGTGAACGCGTCGAGGATCGCGTGGTCGAGCGCGCCGCGCTTCCCCGGATTGGAGATCGTCAGGCGGGTGATTCCCGGGGCGGGCTCGTCGACGAGCAGCCGCCCGGACTCTGGCCCCGTCTCGGTAGGGGCGTCAGTCGAGGACAACGAGCGTGTCGCCCTCTGTCACCGACTGCCCCTCCTCGCACAGGATCTCCTTGACGACACCGGGATCCTCGGCCTCGACCGGCATCTCCATCTTCATCGACTCGAGGATGACGACCGTGTCGCCCTCCTCGATGCTGTCGCCGACCTCGACCTCGATCTTCCAGACGGTGCCCGTGATGTGGGCCTCGACCTCGGGCAACGAATCCTCCTGTGCTCGCTCAGTGAAGGGCGGACAATAGTAAGCGCGCCCGGGGCTACGTGACGTCGTCCTCCGCGACCTAGGAAGCCGAAACCCTGCTCCGGCAGCCATGCCTCGCCGAAGTCCTCGTACGTCTCGCCCTCGCGCAGGCGGCGCACGAGCACCGAGATGACGATCATGGGGCTCCAGTCCACTCGCGGCCGCGCCACGTAAGGCGGCCCTGTCGTAACACGGATTCTGCCTATTTCCGGGTTCCGTCCGCAACGGCCGCTTGACTATCGCGCGTCCTGCGGTTTCGATCCGCGCGAGGAGAGATGGACAGTACGAAGGTCTTTATCAGCTCGTGCTCGAGGCGGGAGATGGCTCGACGGAGGCCGTCCCGTGGCAGCGCGCTGCGGATGCAGGTCCTGCTCGTCCTGCTCGTCCTCGCCATCGGGTTCGGCGCGTTCGTCGCCGGCCACGGCGGGTTCTGACATGGGTGTTGGCCACGTGTCCGGCCTGTGCGGCGGCACAGGCCGGGTTCGCGGCGGCTCCTCGCGCACAGAGCTCGCGACTGACGCCGACGGGTGGCTCGCGCGGCGCCGCCGCGAGGCGTACGCTCCCGCGCATGGAGGGCGGAGCGCTCGACATTGACCTGCTGGCGGCGTCGCTGCGCGCGGACGCCGCGGACACGGGCGCGTTCGTCGAGGGGCTCGCGGCCAAGCTCGAGGATGTGCTGCCCGGACGGGTGAGTGTCAAGCGGGCTCGGAACGGGTTGTTCGGGCCCAAGCTCGTCAAGGAGATCGCGGTGGACGCCGGTGATCAGCGGCTCGAGCTGGCGCGGGGCGCGGGTGACACGATCGAGTGGCGCCGCGCGAAGCAGTCCGGCGGCATCGTGCTCAAGCGGGAGTCACTCGACTCCGATGGGTGGATGGCCGCGCTGGGCAGTGCGATGAGCGCTGAGGCCCAGCGCAGCGAGCAGACCCGGCAGGCGCTCGAACGCCTGCTGACCGACTAACCGACAGAAACGAGGGGCGAGGACATGGGCTTCTTCAACCGCGACGAGAACGACGACGCAGAAGCGCAGCCGCCGGCGCCGGCCGACGAGCCGGCGGTCGCGGTGCAGAACGCCGCGCCCGGCGAAGCACCGCACCCCGGCGCGTATCAGTCCGGGTCGGTGGCCGGGATCCCGGATTCCGGGCTCGAACGGATCGAGCGGATGAAGCAGGAGGTCGCCCGCGGGTTCTTCACGAGCGACCTCTCGATCAACGAGTTTCTGCTCGTCAAGCAGTCGGGCTTTGAGCCGCTTGGACTGGTGCTCGGCAGCTCGATCTACCACATCGGGTTTCAGCAGTCGAACTGGAGTCAGAACCAGGAAATGGCCGTGCTGACGCAGGCGATGTACCACGCCCGCGAACTCGCGATGACACGGATGGAGGAGGAGGCCGACCAGCTCGGCGCCGACGGAGTCGTTGGCGTCCGGCTCGAGATCGGCCGCTACGAGTGGGGCGCCGAGCTCGCCGAGTTCATCGCCGTCGGCACGGCGGTCAAGCATCGCGGCGGTGAGTTGCACCGGGCGCCGAACGGCCGGCCGTTCACGAGCGATCTCAGCGGACAGGACTTCGCCACCCTGCTGCGCTCCGGGTATCGCCCGGTCGGTCTCGTGATGGGGAACTGCGTCTACCACGTCGCCCATCAGGGACTGCGCGCCGCCTGGAAGCAGATGGGCCGCAACCAGGAGATGCCGAACTACACGCAGGCGCTCTACGAGGCGCGCGAGTTGGCGATGGGCCGGATGCAGGCCGAGGCGGACGAGCTCCAGGCGGGCGGCATCGTCGGTGCGCGGATCATCGAGAAGAGCCACGGATGGGGGAGCCACGTGATCGAGTTCTTCGCGGTCGGCACCGGCGTGGTCGCAACGAGCGAGGAGCACCAGATCGATACTCCGGCGCTCGTGCTGCCGCTGAGCGGCTGACGGGCGCGCGCGACGGACGCGCACCCCCTTGGCCGGCCGTCACCGACCGCCGTCCATGGGGTATGACTCGCAGGTAGATGGCTGACGTCGAGATCAAACCGCAGGTCTATAAGGACCCCCGGCCGAAGGAGTACTTCGACCAGTTCCACGCGCGTGTCCGCGACCATGAGCCCGAGCCGATCTACGAGGCCGTACGCGCCGCGACCGTGCTCCACGCGCTCATCAGCTTCCGGGCGCGCGGGTTCGGAAGCGAGAACGTGCCGAACGGCCCGCTCATCCTCGCGCCCAACCATGCGTCCTTCATGGACCACTTCTTCACGGGCGCGTTCATCCGCCGTCGCGTGCAGTTCATGGGCAAGTCGCAGCTGTTCACCAGCGGGCCGCTCACCTGGATCTTCAGCCACGGCGGCGTGTTCCCGGTCCGCCGCGGCAACCAGGACGAGGAGGCGTTCACGAGCTCATTCAAGATCCTCGAGCGCGGGGGCACGATCGTCATGTACTGCGAGGGCGGCCGCTCTCGCACGGGCCAGCTCGCCGACCAGGCGCGACCGGGGATCGGCCGGCTTGCGATCGAGTCCGGCGCACCGGTTGTCCCAGTCGCAATTCTCGGTTCCAACCAGGTGCGCAACTGGAAGAAGTTCCGGTTCCCACGGGTCACGGTCCAGTACGGCAGACCGTTCCGGTTCGATCGCGTCGAGAAGACAACTCGCGAGCAGCAGCAGGAGGCGGCGGACTACATCCTCGCCCGGATCCGCGAGCTCCACGACGAGCTCGTGCGGGTCGGACACAAGGGCGCGCTGAAGGCGTCGCGGGCGCGGGCCCGGAGGCACAGCCGCGGCGCGGCGATCGCCGGGCCCTGACCCCGCGTCCGACGCTACGCGGTCGCGATGGCGGCGGCCGCGGTGAGCCCGAGTTCGTCGATCGCGGACTCGCGCATCTTGAACTTCTGGACCTTGCCGGTGACGGTCATCGGGAACCCGCCGACGAACTTCACGTAGCGCGGGATCTTGTAATGGGCGATCTGGCCGCGGCAGTACTCGCGGAGCCCGTCGACCGTCAGATCCGAGCCCGGCCGCAGAACGACCCAGGCCATCAGCTCCTCGCCGTAGCGCTCGTCGGGAACGCCGATGACCTGGACGTCGGCGATGCCCGGATGCGTGTAGAGGAACTCCTCGACCTCCCGCGGGTAGACGTTCTCCCCGCCGCGGATGATCATGTCCTTGATCCGCCCGACGATCCGGACATACCCGTGCTCGTCCATCGTCGCGAGGTCGCCGGTGTGCATCCACCGGCCGTCGTCGATCGCGTCCGCCGTGCGCTCGGAGTCGTTCCAATACCCGCGCATCACCATGTACCCTCGGGCGAGGAACTCCCCAGGCTCCCCGCGGGGCTGGATCCGGCCGGTGGTCGGGTCGATGATCTTGATCTCGGCATGCGGCATCACCTGGCCGACGGTCGCGCACCGGTTCTCCAGCGTCTCGCCGATGCGCACCTGTGTCGTCACCGGTGAGGTCTCGGTCATCCCGAACGCGATCGAGATCTCCTTGATCCCCATGTCGGATTCAACGCGCTTCATGACCTCGGTCGGGCACGGTGAGCCGGCCATGATCCCGGTCCGCAGCGAGCTGAGATCAAACTCGGCGAACCGCGGGTGTTCGAGCTGCGCGATGAACATCGTCGGCACGCCATACAGGCTTGTGCACCGCTCCTCAGCGCACGCTCGGAGGGTCGCCTCGGGGTCAAACGTCTCCGCCGGGTACACCATCGTCGCGCCGTAGTTCGTGGCGCCGAGGTTGCCCATCACCATGCCGAAGCAGTGGTAGAGCGGCACCGGCAGGCACACACGGTCGGCCTCGGTGTAGTCGAGCAGGCCGGCGACGAAGTGGGCGTTGTTGAGGATGTTGTGATGAGTGAGCGTCGCGCCCTTCGGGAAGCCGGTCGTTCCGCTCGTGTACTGGATGTTGATCGGGTCGTCGAAGTCGAGGTCGGTCGCCCGCTGCGCGAGGCCGTCGGCATCCACCGGATGCCCGGCCAGCTCGGACCATTCATCAGAGCTGAAGAACACCGCTCGCTCGAGCTCGGGCAGCTTGTGGCGGATCGCCGCCACCATCTCGACGAAGCTCGAGCCCTTCAGTTCCGGCGCGGCGAGCAGCCATCGGCACCCGGAATGGGCGAGCGCGTACTCGAGCTCGTTGAGGCGGTACGCCGGGTTGATGTTGACGAGGATCACGCCGATCCGCGCGGTCGCGTACTGGGCAATCGCCCACTCCGCGCGGTTCGGGCTCCACACGCCGACCCGGTCACCATGCCCGAGGCCGGCGGCGAGGAGCGCGCTCGCCAGGCGGTTGACCGCCTCCCCGAATTCGGCGTACGTGTAGCGCATGTCCTGATGGCAGGAGATGAGCGCGTCCACGTCGGGCACCCGATCGATCGTGCGCGCAAGGTTCTGGCCGATCGTCTCGCCGAGCAACGGCCGGTCGAACGTGCCGTGTGCGTATGAGTTCATCCTCTTCCTCCGAGTCGAAGCCCGATGCTAATACTCCGTGTCAAGGGTCGCCCAGAACTCCGGGTCGTGGCCGGGGATGAGCAGCGCGTCGGGGGTCTCGCGCCGGTACTCCGCGATCTCACGCAGGGAGCGCCGGTACACGTGTCCGTCGCGGACGAGCAGGGGTCGCGCCTCGCCGCGGAGCTCGCGCTCCGTGTAGGCGGCGTCGCCGACGACAAGGACCTCGCCATGGCGGCAGCGCAACAGGACCGACTGGTGTCCCGGCGTATGCCCGGGCGTCGAGACGACGCGCACCGACCCGTCGCCGAACATGTCGAACGATCTCGCAAAGCCGGCGAACGACTGCACCGGCTCGGCCTCATAGTCGAGCGTGCGCCAGTCGAACGCATGGTCGAACTGGCGGTGGTGATAGCCCTCGCGGAAACCTCCCTCGGCGGCAGCCGCCCACTCGCGACGGTCGACGAGGAACGTCGCGTTCGGAAACTCCGACACGGCGCTCGCATGGTCGACGTGCAGGTGGGTCATGATCACGACACGCACGTCGGTGAGCTTCACCCCCCGCGCGGGCAGCTGCACGCGCAGCGCCTGGTCGTGGTCCATCCGTGGGTGATAGATGAGGTTGGCGCCGCGTCCCATGTTCCCGGTCACGTCCTGGGCGCAGCTTGGGTGCAGGCCCGTGTCGATGACGATCGCCTCGGCTGTCGGGTGCTGGACGAGGAACGCCGGGACCGGCAGCCACTGCCAACCGCCACGCGGCCCGAGCATCTGAACCGCGATCTTCGGCACGGCCAACCGTCCGCGCGGTCGGTCCGTGAACGCGGGGGGCGCGTGGAGCTCGGCACTCAGCAGCGGATGCAGGCGGACCGTCGCGCCGGCGTGTCCCCCGCCGAGCGGGAGCTCGGCCGGCTTGGGGTCGGTCACGAGCGGCATGACGTCGCGCACCCTATATCGTCCGGCGCTATACCCTCCCGCCGCGATGCCGATCCTTCGCGACAACCTCCTCGCCGGGCGGACCGTGGCGGGCAACGTCACCGGCGCGTTGCGCGACGCGCTCGTCGACCTCGGCGTGGCGCTCGCAGAGCCCGGGGACAACGTCGACGCGCTCGTGCACGATGGCCGGGCAGCATTCGGCGACGGTGGTCGAAACGCACTCCAAGCGGCGCTTGAGTCGATGTGGGACGCGATTGCCGCGGCCGCGACCGCGTCGCTCATTCCCTCCGGCCGCGGGGGCAAGATCGTCCTGATTGCGCCTGAGGCCGATGCCGGCGAGCACGTCGAGGCGGCCCGGAGCGCGATCGAGAACCTCGCGCGGACGCTGTCGACCGAATGGGCCCGGTACGGGATCACGACGACCGCGCTCACCCCCGGCGCCGGCACGCGTGAGACGGACTTGGCGACGCTCGTCGCGTTCCTGCTCTCCGAGGCTGGCGATTACTACAGCGGCACGCGGCTCGAGCTCGGGCGTCGCTAGGGTCCCGCGCGGGACCGACCCCCGCTCCTACGTGGATCTTACCTGCCGCTCACGACGCTCCTAGGTGCCACCGTCAGGCTGCAGCCATGAACTCAGCCAATCCAGACACCATCCGCCAGGCGCGGGCGGCCCGGACACGGACCATTCGTCGCCGCGTGATCGCTGGAGCCGTCGCACTGTTCGTGGCCACCTGGGTGTGGATCGCGGTCGTGCTGGTCTCCGGCAAGGATCCCGCACTGGCCTCTCACGTCTCGACCACCGCCCAGGTGAGCTCGGGCTCCGGGTCGAGTTCGAGTGCCAGTCCCGTGACGAGCACCTCGGGCTCGACCGGATCAACAGGCTCGACCGGCTCCACCGGGACGACCGGCTCGACGGGCTCAACCGGCTCAACGGGCTCAACCGGCCAGGGCGCGAGCAGCGTCACCACGCAGCAGTCATGAGCACGATCGCCCCGCTCGCCGAACAGCGCCTGACGTTCGAGTGTTTCGGCTCGACGTGCACGGTCATCGTCGCCGACGCGGCAGCACCCGCTGCCGCCCGTGCCGCGGCGATGGCGGCCCGGGAGCAGCTCCTCGGCTGGCACGAGCAGTTCTCGCGGTTCAGGGACGACAGTGAGCTCGCCCGGGTCAACGCCGACCCGCGCCAGACGGTGCCGGTCACGCCGATGATGCGCCGAGTCGTCGCCGCCGCGATCGCCGCGGCGACGGGGACCGGTGGCCTCGTCGATCCGACGCTCGCCGGCGAGATCGAGCGGGCGGGCTACGACGGCCACTTCGACGGTCCCGGCCTGCCGCTTGTGCAGACGCTCCTCGACGCGCCGCCGCGCCGGCCCGCGAGTCCACATCCGGACGCGCGGTGGCGCACGGTGCGCGCGGACCGTCGCACGGGCACGGTGTCCCGGCCGCCCGGCGTCCGCATCGACCCGGGCGGGATCGCCAAGGGTGCGTTTGCGGATGAGCTCGCGGCGTCGCTCGGCGTACACGACGCGTATGCCGTCGAGTGCGCGGGCGACCTACGACTGGGCGGACGCGCGGGCATCACCCGGCAGGTGCACGTCGCCAGCCCGTTCGGCGCCGACATCATCCACACCTTCGAGCTGACCGCGGGTGCCGTCGCGACGAGCGGGATCGGCAAGCGCAGCTGGCTGCGCGACGACGGGACACCCGGCCACCATCTGCTCGACCCGGGAACCGGCGAGCCCGCCTTCACCGGGATCATCCAGGTGACGGCGCTGGCGCCGACCGCGACGGACGCGGAAGCGCGGAGCAAGGCGGCACTGCTGAGTGGTCCAGAACGCGCGCCCGAGTGGCTCCCGGACGGTGGCCTGATCGTGCTCGACGACGGCGAGGTCCGGGTCTTCTAGTGTTTCGCGTCGGAGGTTCGTTGCCACCGAGAGGTGGTGCTGGTGGATGCCGCGGGAGGACGCAGGAGCCGTGGCGTAGCGGAGCATCGCGAGGCGACGAGGACGATGCGCGGCGCCGCCAGGGCCGCCTCGAATGGCGGCGAACTTTCGACGCGGGACACTAGAAGACCCCTGAAATAGTCGCGGGTCTGTCCGGCGGGTTTAAGACCCTGTGGGCATGCTCGCGACTCAGTCTGCTCAGGTCGGGATGTTCGACGCGGCGGTGCTGGCCAGGCCGTTGCCGGAGGGCTCGTTCTTTGCGTTGTTGGCCGAGCACGGTGATCGGATCGTGCGTGATGAGGACTTCGCGGAGTGTTATTCGTCGCGGTTGGGTCGTCCGTCGATCCCACCGTCGCTGCTGGCGAAGGTGTTGTTGTTGCAGCACCGGACCGGCGCGAGTGATGAGCAGGCGATGGAGTGCGTGGCGTGGGATCTGCGGTGGAAGGTCGCGCTGGGTCTGCCGGTCGATCATCAGGGGTGGCATCCGACGTCGTTGACGAAGTTCCGCGCCCGGTTGTTGTTGCACGAGAAGGAGGGGTTGGCGCTTCAGAACACGTTGCGGCTCGCTGGGGAGCTCGGGATGTTGGACGGGACGGCGGAGCAGATCATCGATTCCACGCCGATGCTCGGCGCGGCCGCGACCCAGGACACCGTCAGGCTTGTGCGCCACGCGGTCCGCAAGCTGCTTGACGCGGTTAAGGCCGCGGACGAGGAGGCGGGCGAGAAGCTGGACGACGGGCTTGAGTTCGACTACGAGACGCCGGGCGAGAAGCCGGATTGTCGTTGGCGGGAGAAGGCAGAGCGGGAGCGGATGCTGACCCGGGTGGCGCAGGACGCCGAGCGGGCGCTGGAGGCGGTCGAGCAGGCTGAGGGGCTGCTGGACGACGAGGCGGTGCAGGCCGCGCACAAGCTGTTGCGGGATCTGATCGGCCAGGACTTCGACATCGATCAGGACGGCGTGCCACGGCTGCACCGCGGCACCCGGAGTGACCGGATCATCTCGACCGTCGACCCGGAGATGCGCCACGGCCGCAAGAGCAGCCAGCAGCGCTTCGATGGCTACAAGCTTCATGCCGCCGCCACGAACGGCTCAGAGCCGCTGATCACCGCGGTGCACGTGAGCTCGGCCGGTGAGCAGGACGGGCCGCACGCCAAACATCTGATCGACGCCCAGCCCTCAGAACAGCGGCCAGAGCGGATCCTGGGCGACACCGCCTACGGCAACGGGCCGGTGCGGGCGGAGTTGGCTGAACGTGACGTGGAGGTGCTCGCCCCGGTTCCGGAGGGCAAGGTCGAAGAGGACGTGCTCGGCAAGCAGGACTTCGCGATCGACCTGACCGCCGAGACGGTCACCTGTCCCGGTGACCACGTCGTGCCGATCTGGACCACCCCGAAGGGATATCGCGGCGCGAGCTTCACCGTGGCGATGTGCGGCGCCTGCCCTTTGAAGGAACGCTGCTGTCCTGGGCGAGCCCGCCGTCAGATCAGGATCATGGAGCACGAGCACCTGCTGCAAGCCGGACGAGCCGCGCTCCGTGACCCCGACGACAGCGAACATCTGCGTCGCACCCGACCACGGATCGAGCGGCTGCTAGGACTGCTCGCTCACCGCTACGGCGCGCGCAAGAGCCGCTACATCGGCAGCGCCAAGGCGCGATTGCAGGCCGCGTGGGCCGCTGCCTTGGTCAACCTCAACCCCATCGGACACCGACTGGCAGGCCAACACGCATGAGAGCCAACGATCCCCGACCGACGCGAACTCGTCCAGCATCGATCCGAACCACAAACCACCAGCTCACCGCACCGGACCGGCATATCCCACACCCCACTTCTTCAGGCGTCTTCTAGCTCGCTACACGGCGGCGACGGCGACGTGCGCCGCGAGCCAAGCGCATATGTCGTCGAGGACTTGCTGTTGCTCGGGCTCGTTGAGGATCTCGTGGTAGAGCCCGTCGTACGCCTTGACAGTCACATCGGCCGCGCCGATCCGCTCGCTCAGCATCACGCTGCCCGACGGCGGACACAACGCGTCGGCGGTCCCGTACATGATCAGTGTCGGGACCGTGATCGTCGCCGCCTGCTCCGGAAAGCGCTCGATCGCGCCGGCGAGCTCGGTCACGGTGCGCGCGGGCAGCTTGCCGTGGTGGACGAGCGGGTCAGACACGTATGCCTGCACGACCTCGCGGTCGCGGCTGACGAGCGTCGCGTCGATCGCGACGAGCGGGAGACCGGGCGCCAGCACCGACAGAGCGCGGGCGAGGATCCGCTGACCCGCTGGAGCCGCTTCGATCGCGGCCAGCGGGCCGGACAGGATGAGGCCGGTGAGCCGGTCACCGTGGAGCACTGCATAGCGGACGGCGACGGTGCCACCCATGCTGTGTCCGAGCAGGAACACCGCCGTGCCCGGGTGGCGCCTGGCGGCGAGCACTACGAGTTGATCGAGATCGGAGACGGCATTGTCAAGCCGATCGATCAGCGCTCGCGGACCATCTGAGCGCCCGTGACCACGGAGGTCGATCGCGAACGCGGCATAGCCCTCGGCGACCAATCGCGCTGCGACATGCTCGTAGCGGTCGCTGTGCTCGCTCGCCCCGTGCGCGATCACGACGAGCGCTCGGGGCGTCTCGTCAGGCAGCCAGGCCTGCCAGAAGATCCGCAGGCCGCCGGCGCCGGTCAGCTGCTCCCGGACGTGGGTCACTGCCCGGCCCAGGGGACGATCACGGCGTCTTCGTGCGGCGAGTCGCGCGCGACGACATATTCCGCGGGCTCGGTGTCCGAGACGTTCTCGAGCACGTGGGTCTCGCGTGGCGGGACGTAGACCAGGTCACGCGGCTCGAGCAGCAGTTCCTGCTCGAGATGGTCGCCCCACTTGACCCGCAAGCGACCGGACAGCATGAACACGGCGCTCTCGCAGCCCTCGTGGTAGTGCGGTCGTGACTGGGCACCCGGGGGGACGCGGAACACGGCCATGTAGATGTGCTGGGCGCCGGCTGTCGCCTCCGAGATCTCCGAGCCGCCAACGACGCCGCGGGGGACCTCGCGGTCTGTTCCGGGCTTCACCACCCTCATGGCCCGAGTCTACCCCCGGCGCGGCACCTCGATCTGGATCGGCGCCTGGGCTGCGGCCTCGTGATCGACCTGGAGCGTCGTGTGGCGGATGTCGAAGCGCTCCTCGAGCAGTTGCTGCAGCTTGCGACGCCGCGCATGGCAGTCGTCTCCGGCGTGCACGACGACGTGGGCCGAGAGCGCCGGGAATCCCGAGGTCACCTCCCACACGTGCAGGTCGTGGACTTCGACGACCCCCGGCTGCGCCGCCAGCGTCCGGCCGATCTGGTCCGGATCGATGCCCGCGGGCGCTGCCTCCATGAAGATCCGTCCCGAGGCGAGGAGCAGACCGTAGGCGGCGTGGAGCATCAGCCCGGCGATCAGCAGCGACGCGATCGGGTCGGCGCGTGAGAATCCCGTCACGGCCACGATCACGCCGGCGATCGCCGTCGCGATGAACCCGTAGAGGTCGGTGAGGATGTGGCGGTAGGACCCCTCGACGTTGAGGCTGCGGTCGGTGTCCTTGGGCGCGAGGATCCGGACGGCCGCGAGGTTGACGGCGATGCCGACGACGGCGACCACGACGACCACCACGCCGTGGACATGCGGCGGGGAGACGAGGCGAATGATCGCGTCGTAGACGATGAGCAGCCCGAGCACGAGTAGCGTGACGCCGTTGGCCTGGGCGCTGAGGATCTCGGCGCGGCCGAGGCCGAACGTCATCGCGCCGTGCGCCGGGCGCGTGGCAAGACGGGCGGCCGCGAGTGACAAGGCGATCGCGGCCGCGTCGGTGAGCATATGCGCCGCATCGGAGAGCAGCGCGAGCGACGAGGCAAGGATTCCCGCGGTGATCTCGACGGCCATGAACGCGAGGATGAGAGCGAGCGCGGTGCGAAGTGCGCCGCGCTCGGCGTCACGGCCGTGCACATGGCCATGGGCGTGTCCGTGATCGTGGGCGATGCCCGGATCGTACGCGCGTGTCCGCTCAGTTGACGGACGGATCCGGCGGCATCCGCGCGATCAGGGCGTAGCTGCCGCCCTTGCGCGTGAGCACGTCTGACCACAGCTCGTCGGGCGCGGCCGAGAACGCGTCCGTCCGGCGGGCCGGCTCGAGGATCCAGTCCCCTCGCTCGAGCTCGCCGTCGAGCTGGCCGGGGCCCCATCCGGAATGCCCCACGAACGCTCGGCCGGTGCGAACGCCGGCTCCGCTGTCCTCGAGCGAGGCGCCCGCGGCCAGCACCCCGATGTCCTCGAACGCAATCAGCGCCGCATCGTCCGGATCCTCGAACTCCGCGAGCACGATCACCGCCGAGGGCTGCACAGGGCCGCCGATGAACAGCTGATCGTCCGGATCGACGAGGTCCTCGAGTTGCGCGACGGCCTCTCCGACCGTGGTCTCCGACGGCCGATTGAGCACGAGCCCGAGTGCCCCGTCGTCGTTGTGCTCGACGACGAGCACAACCGAGCGCCAGAAGTTCGGGTCGAGCAGCGTCGGCCCGGCGATCAGCAACTGGCCGCGAACGGAGTCCATGTGCCGTGGAAACGTTAGCCGCAGCTGCGCTCGCGGTCCGGTTCCTCGCTTCCGTTTTCGCTGCCGTCGCTACCCAGTGAGCGCTGCGCATCGTCGGCCAGCCGAACCGCCTCGGCCGCTTGCCCGCTCTCCTCGAGGTCGAGTCCTGCGAGCTCGGCGATGACCTCGAACAGGTCGACCCCGAGACAGATCTGCGGGTCGTCGGTCGCGTCCGCTCTCCGTGCGCAATACGAGTCGAATTGCTGCCAAATGTGCACGGCTGCGCCCGTGCTCGCTCTGACGGTCACCTGCATCCGTTCGCCGTCTCCCCTGATAGGGAGCTTCGCCCTACGAAGCTCCATGTGCGAGCGGCACTTTATCCGCAACACGCTGCCTGTGTGACTTTCAGAACCTCACAGCCCGAACGAGCGACCGAGGATCTCCTTCATGATCTCGTCAGTCCCGCCGCCGATCGGTCCGAGCCTGGCGTCGCGGGCCGCGCGCTCGATGTCGTACTCGACCATGTAGCCGGCGCCGCCGTGGATCTGCAGGCACGTGTCCATGACGTCGAACGCCGCCCGCTGGGTTGCGAGCTTCGCAATCGTGACATCGCGTACCGCATCCTCGCCCGCGACGTATCGGCGCAGCGCGGCGTACGTCACGTCGCGCGAGGCCTCCGCCGTGAGTGCCACCTCCGCGAGCTTGTGCCGGATCGCCTGGTGACGGCCGATCGGGCGGCCGAACGCATGCCGTTCGAGCGCGAAGCGCAACGTGTTCTCGAACGCCACCGTCATCGCACCGACGGCGCCGAGCGCCATCAGCAGCCGCTCCCACTGGAAGTTGGCCATGATCAGGTAGAACCCGGCGTTCTCCTCGCCGAGGAGGTTCTCCTCCGGCACGAACACGTCGTCGAACGTGATGTGCGCGGTGTCCGAGGCGTGCCACCCGAGCTTTTCGATCGCATGTGATTCGACGCCCGGACCGCGGTCGATGATCAGGAACGACAGCCCACGGTGCCCGCCCTCCTGCGTCGTCTTCACCGCCGTCACGATGAAGTTTGCGCGGACGCCGCCGGTGATGAACATCTTTGAGCCGTTGACAACGTAGCCGCCGTCGACACGTCGCGCGTGCGTGCGAATCGAGGCGACGTCCGAGCCTGCGTCCGGCTCGGTGATGGCGAGCGCGCCGATGGTCTCACCGCGGATCCCGGGGATGAGGTAGCGCTGCTTCTGCTCCTCGGTGCCGAACTTCCAGATCGGTGGCATCGCGATGCCGCCGTGCGCGCCGATCCCGGCGGCGACGCCGCCCGAGCCGCACCACGCGATTTCCTCGACGAAGACCGCGTCCGCGACCGGATCGCCGTCGCCGCCGTACTCGGCCGGGAACTTCAGGCCGATGTACCCGAGCTCGGCGAGCCTCCCGAAGATATCGTTCGGGAACCAGCGCGCCTCCTCCCACTCATGCGCGTGAGGACGCAGCTCGGTTTGGACGAACCGGCGGACGGCAGTGCGGAACTCTTCGTGCTCGGCGGTGAACGGCGGGATTGGCCGTCGGGCGGCGGCGACGGGGGCGCCTGCCTTGGCGGCGAGATCAGTGGCGGTCATGGTGAGGCAGAACCGTAACCGCTGGCGGACTTCGCCGCCGCGATCGTCTCGAGCAGATGCTCGGGCGCGAGCCCGCCCGGCGGCAATCCGCCGACCTTCGTCGCCAGCGTGCCGGCGAGGGTGCCGGCGACCCGCGTGCGGGCGTGGCGGGAGAGACGGTCGCGCCGCGCCAGGAAGTCACGGACCGCTGAAAGCTCGGCCGCCGTGATCGCGGTCACGTCGATGCCGATGGGGACGGTGGGCGACCGGGCGTCGGTGTCGCCGCTGGGCGCCGCCTGGTTCCGCGACTCGCCGAAGCGGACCGTGTTGGCCCGGCGCTCGCGGACGACGATCGTCCCGCCGGCGAGGTCGCCGAGCCGCTGGTTTCGCTTCGTGACGATGATCGAAACCGATCCGGCGATCATCGCCGTGGCCCAGATGTCTATGACCCGCATGAGGTTCCGCACCGCGCTCGGCCCGAACGTCACCGGCTCCCCGCCCAACATCAACACCCGGAGACCATTCCAGCGCTTGCCCGGTGTGCGTCCGGCCGCCCACACCTCGAACGCGATGTCGTACGCGAACAGGGCGAGGAACGCGCCGATGATGAACACGATCAGCACGACGGTCGACGGGACGCCGGCGAGCTCGAGGATGGCGATCACCGCGCCGAGGACGAGGACGCGCAACACGACGTCCACGAGGTCGGCGAGGAACCGCGAGCCGAGCCCGGCGAGCGTGTACTCGAGCGCCAGGCCCTCCGGGGCCCAGATCGTGATCCGATCCTCATACTCCATCTTCAGATGAACCTTGACAGCTTCATCCGCGCCCGCGAGCCGTTCTGGGGCGAGCTCGACGGGCTCGTTCGGCGGGCGAAGGGGCGGCCGGAGCGGCTTGGCGCGGACGGCGTCCGCCGCCTCGGAGCGCTGTACCGCTCCGCCGTGGCGGATCTCGCCCGAGGACGGCGCGCGTCGCCGACCGACCCCTCAGTGCGCGCGCTCGAGGATCTCGTCAACCGTGCCCGTGCCACGGTGTACGCGGTGCCGGCGGCGCGCGGCTCCGCCAAGAGCTATCTCCGCGCCGGGTACTGGCAGGCGGTCCGAGACCGCTGGCGGGTCGTGCTGTTCGCCTGGGTCCTGCTGCTCGGCTCGGCCGCGCTCGCGACGGTGTGGGCGCTGCACGATCCCGGCGCCGCGGCAGGCGTCGTCCCCGGGTCGCTCGCCGGCGGCGGGGGCGGCCCGCACCGCGCGATCGGCTTGGCCGCCGGACAGGCGGCCGCGCTCTCGGTGACGATCTTCACGAATAACATCGGGGTTACATTCACGTCGTTCGCGAGCGGGATCGTGTTCGGGATCCTGCCGGCGTTCTCGTTGCTCTACAACGGCGTGCTCCTCGGGGCGGTGGGCGGGATCGCCTCGGCCACGGGCCACAGCACGGACGTGATCGAGCTGATCGTTCCCCACGGGATCCTTGAGCTCTCGTGCATCGCGGTGTCCGCCGCAGCCGGGATGCGAATGGGGTGGGCGCTCGTCGAGCCGGGGCCGCGCGGGCGGATCGAGGCCCTCTCCGCCGAGGCGCCCCGCGCCGTATTGCTCGTTCTCGCCACCGCCCCATGGCTCATCCTCGCCGGGCTCGTCGAGGGGTTCGTGACGCCGCATCACCTGCCGCTCGTGCCGGCGCTTGCAGTGGGGGTCGGGATCGCGGCGCCCTACTGGTTGCTCGTCGCGCGGCTCGGACGCAAGACCGCCTCATCGGCCGATCGCGCCCCCGCCGCCGCGGCGGATAGGGTCCGCAGCCATGGGTGCGCAGGTGGAGGAGGCCTCGGGGTCACGCCGGCTCCTGCTGGCTCTGGCGCTCGCCAGCGGGATCACCTCGGTGCCGAACGCGGCGATCGTGCTGGCGCTGCCGACGATCCACCGCCAATTCGACGCCTCTTTGACCGACGAAGCGACCGCGCGTGGCGTCCACCTGACGCATGACGGGGCACGCGCGCTCGACGGCCTGCTCGCCGGAACGCCATCGGCGACCCAGGCGCTCGCGCACTATCCCGCGGCTCAGCATGCCTCGCTCACCGCCGCGGTCCGCGAGGGGTTCACCTCCGCGCTCGGCTCGACGATGCGGCTCTCGTTTGCGCTCGTCGTGCTCGGGATCGTGCTGACGCTGCTGCTCATCCGGCGCGAGCCGGCGGTCGAGCCGCTGGCCAGGCCGAACATGACTGAGCCGTTCTCGGGTCTCGCTCCGCGGCCGTGAAGCGGCGGACCGGGAGCGTGGTGCTCTATAGGCGGAGGCGCGCCTTCGCGGTCAGGTACGCCTGGACGCAGGCGACCGGGAAGCGCTCCGGGAGCGCCTGCACGACCTGAGCGCCGCTGTGCCGCAGGCGCTGGGCGGCCCGGGCCCGGGCGGCGAGCAGATCGACGGCCGCGGCGGCGGTGAGCACGTCGCGGGTGTCGTGCGGCGGGGTCCTGACGAGCGCCTCGAGGTCGGGGTCGAGGACGCTCGCGATGAGCACCGCGTGGCGCCGGGCGAGCACCGGTACAGCCTCGATCAGCGCCCGTGCGGCGTCATCGTCGAACAGGTCGCAGAGCACAAGCACGAGTGCCCGGCGTCCACCGGCGACCCGCCGGAAGGCGAGCTCGTAGTCGCTGTCGCGCAGCCGCGGCTGCAGGTCGAACAGGGCACGGACGATGTCCGTCCCGCCGGCGCGCCGCGGGCGCATCTGCAGCCTCACCTCGGAATCAAATGCGACGACGCCACAGTGATCGCCGAGCTCGTCCGCGGTCAGCCCGACGGCGGTGATCGCGTCGAGCGCGACGTCGAGGCGGTTGCGGTCGCCGAGCGGTGCCGCCATCAGCCGGCCCGCGTCGCACAGGACTTGGAGCTCGCGCGATTGCTCGAGTCGGTACTGGTTCGTCATCGGCCGGCCGGTGCGCTCGGTGGCGGCCCAGTTGATGTGACGGACGTCGTCATCCGGCGTCCACTCCCGAACCGATTCAAAGTCGGTGCCGAGCCCGAGCGGCCCCCGAGCCCGGTTCCGCGAATCGAACAGACGGCCCTCGCGGGCGGCGAGCGCGAGGCGTCGGGCGGTGACGAGATCCGGGTAGACGAGCAGCTCCGCGGTTCCGCCGCCGCGGCGATACGCCGCGGCGAGCCGGAGCGGGCCCTCGGCGCGGCAGCCGACCTCGGGGAGCACGTGGCGGCCGCGCACCCGGGCGGTGAGCTCGGCGTCGAGCTCGCCAACGCCCTCATTTGGGGCGAGCGCGATGCCCGACGGCGTGCCCTGCCGGAACGTCACCGCGTGTGCGGCGGGGACGGCCGCGGCGATCCCCATCCTGACCGGCGTGCCGCGCGAGATGATCTGCGGCACGCTCCGGCGCACGGCCGGACGGGTTCGGATCGTCCACGCGTCGAACGCGACCGCGGCGATCAGCACGACTCCGGCGACGGCAACGAGCCCGAGCGGGAGCACGAGCGCAGCGAGCGCGACCACCGCGAGCGCGATCGCCGCCCGGGGGGTGGGGCTCACCGCGGGACCGGAACGGCGGCGAGCGCGCTGCCGATCGCCTCGGCCGTGCCGAAGCGTTCGAGCTCGGCCTCGGGCGTGAGCACGAGCCGATGGCGAAGCACCGGCAGCGCCATCGTGGCGACGTCGTCCGGGACCACGTAATCGCGGCCTGCGAGACGGGCGCGGGCCTTAGCCGCCGCGAGCAGGTGCACCGCGGCCCGGGGGCTCGCTCCGAGTGACACGCTCGGGAGCGTCCGAGTGCCGCGGATGACCGCGACGACGTAACCCATGACCTCGTCCGTAACGGTCGTTGCGTCGACGAGCTCGCGGGCGGCACTGAGCTCGGCGGCTCCGAGGACCGGTCCAATGCCGTCAAGGGGCGGCGAGGCGACCCCGTGCCGCGCGAGCCCGAGGACCGCCCGCTCCTGCGCCTCGTCCGGGTAACCGACGTCGGCCTGGAACAGGAAACGATCGAGCTGGGCCTCGGGCAGCGGGTATGTGCCCTCGTACTCGATCGGGTTCTGCGTTGCGACGACGAGGAAGGGCTCGGGCAGGGGGTGGGGGGTGCCGTCGACCGAGACCTGGCGCTCCTGCATCGCCTCGAGCAGGGCCGACTGCGTCTTCGGCGGCGTCCGGTTGATCTCGTCGGCGAGCAGCACGTTCGCGAACACCGGCCCGGGGCGGAACCCCAGCTCTCCACCGCGGAGCGTCATCGTCCCGGTCAGATCCGAGGGCAGCATGTCCGGGGTGAACTGAACGCGGCGATACTCACCGCCCACGGTCCCGGCGAACGCGTTCGCCAGCAGGCTCTTCGCCACTCCGGGCACGCCTTGGAGCAGCACGTGGCCGCCGAGAACGAGCGCGCTCAGCATCAGCTCGATCGTCTCATCCTGACCGACGACGACGTGCCGGAGCTCCTCGCGCAGGCGTTCGAGCAGCTCGTTCACCGGCGCTCACCGGAGAGCTTGGCGAGCGCACGGCCCGCGGGCAGCACGTCCGCGTCTGCGAACGTGTCGGTCGCAACGGAGCGGGCCTCGTCCTCGTCGAGGCCGAGCCGGGTCCCGGCGGCCTCGATCTGGGCGCTCGTGGCGCCGTGCGTGAGCCGGGCCCGCGTCAGGACGAGCGTGCGTGCTTGGGCCTGGACCGGTGCCGCGGCCGGTGCCGGATGCCCGGTCCGCGCGAGCGCCGACCCGAGCGCGTCGACGTGCGCGCGGCGGGGCGGCTGCGGCTCCTCCGGCGTCGGCTCCGCGGGGCCGAGACGGCGAAAGCGAGAGGCGACGGCCGCGAGGGCGGCAAGCAGCAGCCCGCCGAGCGCCCACTTCCAGCGCGCGGGCAGCGCCGCGAGGCCGCGGGCCTCCCCGTATCCGTGTACCGCCTCCTCAAAGCTGACCGGCCGTCCCGGCGCCCCCGCGATCGCCAGGCCGAACGCCGCGTCGTCCGCTTGAGCGAGGAGATGGTTCTGCAACGGGGAGGAGTCGGCGAGCAGGACGACCCGCCCGGCGCCGAGGTTGACGACGGTGGCGAGCGCCTCATGCGCGTCCCCGAGCACGGGCAGCGTCGCACCCGCACCAGTGAACGCGCCGCTCCCGTCGCTTTCGACGAACTGCACGTTCGCGGTTTCCGGTACTGGGACGAGCGTGTTCGCGCTCTGGGGCGCGCGCGCGTTCCAGCTGGGGGCGCCGGCGAGCAGCTCGTCGAGCCACGCCTCGGGCGCTCGGCCGCCGGTGATGAGGCGACCGCCAGCCTCGACGAAGCGGTGCAGCGCGTTGACGTCGTCGCCGACGACGACGTTCGGGTCGAGCATCACGATCGTCGAACCGGGATTGAGTGCGGCTCGTGAGGGTGGGGTGCGCAGGCGGCTCACAGGGTGTCCGGATTTCAGCAGCAGCGCGGCGTAGCCCGCGAGCCCGTCGCTGCTCGTGGCGTACGAGGAGGATGCCGTGCCGCCGCCGTGCGGCGTGAATTGATTGATCACGGTCGCCGCGATCGCGAGCGCGAGCACCCCGATCCCGATCAGCTTGGCAGCGCGGCCCCTCACGTGGAGCCCCCGGCGCGGGCGAGGACCGTCCGCCAGCCCTCGCGGGCGTCGGCGGCCTGGCGCTCGTCGGCGTGCGCGTGCGCGTATGCGACCTGCTCGAACCGGGCCGCGAGGTCATCGAAAGTCTCGGAGTGCAGCTCGCGGCGGGCCTCGCCGGTGAGCAGCGAAGGTCGGTAGGCGAGCCGTCCGCGCTCGCCGAGCGTCAGCAGGCCGGCCTGGAAGCGCAACCGGATCGCCTCGTCGTACGCGTGTCGGGCCTCGGCGTCATCGGCCGCCCGCTCGAGCGCGCGCGGGTCGTCGGCGGGGAAGCCATCTCGTGACGCCACGGTGCGGGCGGCCGGGTCGAGCCGGCGCACCATTCGCCGCGCGCCGAGCGTTGCTCCGGCGAGCGCGATCGCGGCCACGACGATCCAGAACACGACCGGGCCGCCGGGCATCTTCGACGCGAGCTTGCCGATGAAGTGTCCGATCTTGGTGAACGCGGTCCCGACCGGATCGGGAAGCGGGGCCCGACCGTACGGGCGCTGGTGGAGGACCGCGGCCGCGGCAGCCTGTGCCTCGCCTGCGCTCAGGGCAGTGCCGCCGCTGCTCTGGCCGGGAGCCGCGAGCGCGCGCAGGCGGGCTGTCAGCTCGTTGCCGTCAGGGGTGCTCAGCGCGGCGGCGAGGTGCGCCGGCTGTCCGCCCACCGAGTCGACGGTGCGCAGTTCGGCGAGCGCGGCAGTGTTGCCGGCCGCTGCCTGCGCCGCGAGAAAGCGCATTTGGGTGTCCGTCACGCTGGTCGCCCCGGCCGGAGCCGGGGCGAGCAACAGCAACGTGCAGGCCAGCGCGATCGCGCCGGCGCGATCGATCATCCAGCGGGCGGCCAGGTGGGCTCGCTTGGCGGCGCGGGGTCGGTCGGGGTCCCCGGAGGCGCCTCGGAAGCCGCCGCCGGCGGCGCGGGTGACGCGGACGGCATCGTCGGCGCCGTGGCTGCCGGCTGGGGCGGCACCACGCTCCCGGGACCAGTGAACTGCTGAGCGACGAGCTCGAGGTCGAGCGCCTCCTTGCGGACGCGCAGGTCGATGTACACGACGGTGAGCACTGCGGACACGAACGGCGTCACCAGGATGTACGCGATCACGTTCGCGATTCCGCCGAGCACGACGTACAGCGTGACGTTATGCAGCGTGACGCCGCTGGCGATCGCGCTGATCAACGCGGTGATCCCGAACAGCACCGCGAACAGCAGGATGTACGCCGCGAGCAGCCGACCGAACGTCGCCCACCAGCGACCGTCGACGAGTTCCATCGACCGCTTCATCGCGGCGAACCCACCGACGCCCTCGAACATCAGCGCGGGGACCGCGACCGAGATCGCGACGAGCAGCCAGATCCCCGGGAGGATGATGAGGATGAAGCCGATCATCACGAAGACGACCGACAGGACTGCGAGCCAGATCAGCGATCCGGCGCGCGTCCCCGCGTGCGACAGTGACGAGCGCCACGTCGCGGGGCGTCCGAGGTACGAGCTGATCAGAGCCTCGAACACACCGCCGGTGGCGATGTACGTCGCGACGGCCACGAGGAAGCTCGCGAGCAGCACGACGATCACCGAACCGGTCGACTGCCCGGAGAACGAGTACAGCGTGCCGTTCGACAGGAACACGTCGCTCGGGAGCGACACCCGCCGGACGATCACGTCGAAGATCTGCAGCGGAATGACGACCAGCGCGACGATCGTCCACAGCGTCGTCGCGTTCCGCCGGTACAGCTTGATCGCGGCGTCGAGCGTCTCGCCGACGCCGAGTGGCCGTAACGCTGGTGGTGCGGCACCGGAAGTCCCGGCATCCGCTCCTGGTAGGCCTGCAATCGCCCCTTCCATCGACACACTCCCCTTTTGTGAAAGCCCCAGTTGGGGGCACAACGATAACCGCTGCCGCGGCGGTCGGCTAGCGGGGTTTCTGCGGTGTTACCTCACGGGGTTTTCGCCGGGTCAGCGGGATTCTTGAGCCGCCGGTGAGCGCGAATCTGGTCCGCTGCTCGACCCGCGGCGGGCGGGGTCGGGGCGATCGCGCCCCCGGCTCCGACAGCCGAGGGCGACGATTAGCCGCGCCGGACTACAGCCCGTAGGAGCGCCCGATCACGTCGAGCATGATCTCGTCGGTGCCGGCGCCGATCCGGTTCAGGCGCATGTCCCGCCAGACCCTCTCGACGCCGTACTCCTTCATGTAGCCAGCGCCGCCGTGGATCTGGATGCACTCGTCGGCGACCTCGCAGGCGATCCGGGCGGCGTAGAGCTTCGCCATCGAGATCTCTCGGACGGGGTACTCGCCGTTCTGGAAGCGCCAGGCGGTCGTGTAAACGAGCTGGCGGGCGGTCTCGATCTTCGTCGCCATCTCGGCGAACTTGTGGCGGATCACCTGGAAGTGCCCGATCGAGCGGCCGAACGCGTTGCGCTCCTTTGCGTACTGGAGCGTGCGCTCAAAGCAGTTCTGCGCGCCGGCGACACAACCGGCGGCGCCGATCAGCCGCTCGCCCTGGAGCTCCCACATGATGTGGTAGAAGCCCTTGCCGACCTGGCCGAGCACGGCCGACTCCGGCACGCGCACGTCCTGGAACGCGAGCAGGGCCGTGTCGGAGGCGTGCATGCCGAGCTTCTGCAGCCGCTTCTCGCGGATCACTCCGGGCGCGTCCATCGGCACGAGGAACAGCGTGAACCCGTCGTAGCCGGCGTCCGGATCGGTTTTCGTGACGAGCACGATCACGTGCGCGCGGTGGCCGTTGGTGATGTACGTCTTCGACCCGTTGATGACGTACTCGGGGTGGGCGGGATCCGAATCGTCGCGGACGGCGCGGGTCTTGATCCCGGAGACGTCAGATCCGGCGTCCGGCTCGGTGATGCCAAGGCAGAGGATCTTCTTGCCAGCGATCGCCGGCGCCGCCCACTCCTGCTTCTGCTCCTCGGTCCCGAACGCGAGGATCGGCGGCATCGCCATGTCGGTCTGGACCGCGAGCCCCATCGCCAGGCCGCCGCAGTGGGCATGGACGATCTCCTCGGCGAGCACGAGGCTCGAGTAGTAGTCGCCGCCCTGGCCACCGTACGCCGTCGGCTTGTCGAGGCCGAGGAAGCCCAGCTCGCCCATCCGCTCGAACACCCAATCCGGGAACGTGTTCTCCTCCCACTCATCAGCATGCGGCTGGAGCTCCTTGACCACGAAGCGGCGGATCGAGTCGCGCAGCTGCTCGTGCTCGTCGGTGAAGATGAAGTGCTTGCGCTGAGCGGCGAAATCGGGCTTGAGGACGTCGGCGGCTGTGGCCATGTCAATGCTCTCCTCGGGTCGGTCGGGCCGCGCGGAAGCTAGCGCGACCGCTCGCAAAAGTAAACAGTAGGACTTCCTACTTTCTACTGCTGACACCGCCGGCGCACCGATTGCCGGAGTCGGAGGCCGCGAACGCAGGTCGAACCCGCGGCGAAAGCTGGTCTCGCAGAGGATTGAGCTCGCGCAGAGACTCGGGGTCAGCCGGCGTTGCCGGCGCGCCTCGGCAGCGATCGGTCTGTGCATGGCAGCGTGGCTGCTCGCGGGCCCACTTGCCTCCTCGTCGCGCGCCGCGGCGTGCGACACCTCGTGGACGAACTCGGCGAACACATCGCCACCCCGCCGCCGGGCGTGCAGAGCTGGAGCACGCAGGTCGGATCTCCGCCCGGGGCAAAACATCGTGGTGGACGTATCCACCCAGCTCGACCGCAGGTCGGGCGTGCTCACGTGGCTGCCGAGGGCGATCGACGCCAGCACCGGCCAGCCGGTGACGGCTGCGACAAGCGGGTTCTTACCCCCGGATCGCCACCCGCCGGAGGGCGAGGGCGGGGTCAGCTTCACGGTCACGCCGAAGCCCGGGTTGCGGACCGGAGCCCGGATCGGCAACGGCGCCCGGATCTTCTTCGACACCAATGCCCCGATCGACACCCCGACCTGGCTCAACACGATCGACGGCACCGCGCCGAGCAGCAGCCGGATCACAGCAGTTGCGCACAGCCGGATGACCCTGCGCGTACGACGTGGTCGTCGACAGATCAAGCGGCGCCGACGCGCCCTCGCCGTCCACTTCCGCGGCCGCGACCGCGGTTCGGGTGCCGCGGCGTTCGACGTGTTCATCGAGCAGGGCCACGGCCGGTTCCTGCGGCTCCTCCACGCAGCCCCCACGAGCGTCGTTCAGGTGTCCTGCGTCAAAGGCCGGCGCTACCGCTTCTATGTCGTCGCCCATGACGCGGCGGGGAACGTGCAACGCGGGCACTCACCGCCGTCGCGCCCCGCACTCTGCCGCTGACGGCGGGGCCGGACCGCATAGGCTTCGCGGCCATGTCCTACGGAACGCTGCGCTACACGGTCTCCGGCGCCGGAGTCGCGACGATCGCCCTCGACCAGCCTGACACACGCAATGCCCTCTCCAACGAACTGCTGAGCGATCTCGCCGCGGCGCTCGAGGAGGTGCGCACCGACCCGGCGGCACGCTGTGTCGTGCTCACGTCGACCCACGAGAAGGTGTTCTCGAGCGGTGGCAACCTTGCCGGCTTTGCGGCTGATGTGCCACTCGTCCACAAGCACTTCGGCACCGACCTGTTCCCGAGCGTCTTCCGGGCCCTCGGCGAGCTCGGCAAGCCGTCGATCTGCGCCGCCAACGGCCACGTACTTGCAGGGGCGCTCGGGCTCGCGCTCGCCTGTGACCTGATCGTCGCGCGCGAGGGCGCGCGGTTTGGCACTCCGGAGATCAACGTCGGCGTGTTCCCGTTCATGATCATGGCGCTCATCTACCGCAACGTCCCGCGCAAGAAGACGAACGAGCTGCTGCTCCTCGGCGAGCAGGTCTCGGCCGAGGAAGCGGAGCGGATCGGCATCGTCAACAAGGTCGTGCCCGCGGAGGAGTTCGACGCCGCCGTGACCGAGTGGGCGGAGAAGCTCGCCGGCAAGTCCCCGGTGCTGATGAAGCTCGGCAAGGACGCGATGTTCCGCCAGCAGGACATGGCGTTCCTCGACGCACTTGACTTCCTGCGCTCACAGCTCACGATCGCGTTCTCGACCGAGGACATTCAGGAGGGCGTCAAGGCGTTCTTCGAAAAGCGCGCGCCTGAGTGGACGGGTCGATAGTCCAACACAAGGGGGTCGGGCATGAGACGGACCGTGGGAGCGACGATCGGGGTGGTCGCGCTGCTCATCACACTGGGCGCTGCGCCGGCGATCGCGACGTTCCCGGGTCGCAACGGGGCGATCATCGCGTCGTTCGATGACCACAATCGCCCGTTCGTGAGGGCGATCAACCCGGCGACCGGCGGCGTGCAGGTGCTGTTCAAATGCAGCAAGTCGGACTGCCCGGACTTCATCAACAACCTCGGGGTGTCCTCGGATGGAAAGCTCGCCGTGTTCGACGGCACCACCTTCATCGATCGTGGCGTGAGCAACACCCAGCTGTCGGTCCTCACGATCGCGGCGCGCAAGGCGACGCAGCTGGCCCTGTTCAAGGGCGGAGCGGACGAGGAGAGCGACAACGACGCCTCCTGGTTGCCCGGCGTGCACACGTTGCTGTTCGCGATCGGGATCCCTAACGCCGGAAGCGGTCTGTACACCGCGACGTCGGGCGGCTCTGGGCTGACCAAGCTGATCTCCTGCAACTGCGGGCACGCTGTCGTCTCGCCGAACGGCGAGCAGATGCTGTTTGAGCGGGGCAGCGATCTCTGGATCGCGAATGCCAACGGCACCGCGGCGCACCGGGTGGCGCGCAACGCCGCGCAACCGTCATGGGCGCCCGGCGGGAAGACGATCGCCTACATCTCGCTCGCCCGGGAGCGACATCGGTTTCGCCGGGCTCGACTGGCAGTCCCTGCGGCGCTGAGGTTGCCTAGCGCAGTGCCCTGACGATGTTGTACATCAGGCTCCCGGTCTCGTGCCAGCCGGGGCAGCACGGTGGGCCGCCGCGGGCGCTGATGCCGATCTCCAGATGCGGACCGGCCGAGATCCCGACGCGACCGCAGCCGACCTCGGCGATCGGCTGTCCCGTCTGGACGTGCGTGCCAACGCGAACGAGCGCCGGCTTGGCGTGCCCGTAGTAGACGTACCGGCCGTTGTAGGGACCGCCCGAGATCTTCAGCACCGGAGCGGCGGGCCCGAATCCGTCGATGCCCTCCTTGACGATCGTCCCGTTCGTGACCGCGACCTCGATCACCTTCGACCCGCACGCATTTCCGACGGTTCCGATGTCGACGCCCTGGTCGAGCGTCCACTTGGACGCGGCGACGACGCGGGATTTCGGCCGCAGCGGGAACACCCAGCCGCTCGGGGACCCGGAACCGGCGGAGCGCGACACCTTGCGGTGGGCCGCCACCCATGCCGTCAGCGTCTGTGCCGTGTGCGCTCCGACGGTGCCGCTCGGGGGACTGAGATGGGCCGCGACCTGAAAGCGGGTGACCGACCGCCGGGTTCCGGACCCGAACACGCCGTCGACGGTCGTCCGGAGGCCAACGTCGGTGAGGTAGCGCTGGAGCGTGCGGACGTCGCTCCCGTGGGTGCCTGGCCGCAGCACCCGGTGAAACGGACTCGAGCGCGCAAGGGCGAGTGCTGCGAATGTGGCGAGCGTGGCGAGCGCGACGACCGGCGCGAGCGCCAGGGCGAGCCTCGGGGTGCGGGGGCGAACAAGCATGCGTACTCCTCGACGGCAGAGGGGTCAGTCGATTGGTGCCTGCGCCTGCGGAGTTAGCTGACGGGCTCGCGCTCGTGAGTGCCGAGCGCTACCTGCGGACCACCGGAGGATTCGCCCCAACGACGTTGGGTTCCCCGCTCCCCGGGGCGGCGTTCCCGGGGATTCGGCTCACATCGCAACACATGATGCCGCTGAAGGTTGCGGTCAGTCGCCGCCAAGCGCCGCGCGTGCGACGTTTTGTCCGCTATGCGGCCAAAACGTTGCATGCCCCTCGGGTCTGACCCCTACCGGCACCTTGACGAACCCGCGGCGAACCTGCAAGAGTGGGAAGTAGGACGTTCCACTCCTCACTATGGCCACCGACGCACCGATCAGCAGCCTCCTGCGCCCGCTCGCCGAGGATCTTGCCGCACGCCGCGAGCAGATCAAGCTCGGTGGTGGCCCTGAGAAGATCGCCGCCCAGCACGAGCGGGAGAAGCTGACCGCCCGCGAGCGGCTCGCGCTGCTCATCGACGAGGGCACGTTCGTCGAGCTCGGCATCCACGGCCGCCCCCACTTTTCCCAGCGCGCGATGGAGGGCAAGGACGCACCGGCTGACGGCGTCATCACCGGTTATGGAAAGGTGAACGGACGGCTCGTCGCCGTCGCCGCCTATGACTTCACGGTGATGGCCGGCTCGATGGGGATGACCGGCGAGCTCAAGGTGACCCGTCTGCGCGAGCTGGCCCTGACGAAGCGGATCCCGCTCGTCTGGCTGCTCGACTCGGCCGGCGCCCGGATCCAGGAGGCGGTCGGCAGCCTGTTCGCCGGCAGCGGCCACCTGTTCCGAGAGGAGGTCATCATGAGCGGCGTGATCCCGCAGGTCGCGGCGCTCATGGGGCCGTGCGCCGCTGGCACCGCGTACATCCCGGGGCTCACCGACTTCGTGCCGATGGTCAAGGGCCGCGGCTCGATGGCCCTCGCGGGCCCGCACCTTGTTCGCGCCGCGGTTGGCGAGGACGTCACCCAGGAGCAGCTCGGAGGCTCCCGGGTGCACTGCCGCAAGTCCGGAGTGGGCGACCTCGAGGTCGCCGACGACGAGGAGTGCATCGAGCGGATCAAGCAGTACCTCAGCTACTTCCCGCAGAACTGCGAGGAGCCCGCGCCGGTCATGGAGAGCCGGGACCCGGTCGACCGGGCCGATGAGGAACTGCTCGACGTCCTGCCGGAGTCCAACCGCAAGCCGTACGACATGTACGAGGTGATCCGCCGGATCGTTGACGACGGCGAGTACTTCGATTTGAAGCCCCAGTGGGCAAAGACGATCATCACCTGCCTGGCTCGCTTCGGCGGGCGTCCGGCCGGGATCATTGCCAATCAGCCCAAGCAGCTAGGGGGAATCCTCGACAACGACTCGGCCGACAAGGCCGCTCGGTTCATCAACCTCTGCAACGCCTACGGGATCCCGCTCGTGTTCCTGATGGACGTCCCTGGGTTCATGGTCGGGACGAAGGTCGAGGAGGCCGGGATCATCCGCCACGGGGCGAAGATGCTCTACGCGACGGCGAACGCGACCGTCCCCAAGATCACGGTCGTGCTCCGCAAGGCCTACGGTGCCGGCTACTACGTGATGTGCGGCCGCGCGTATGAGCCCGACCTGATCGTCGCCTGGCCGAGCGCCGAGATCAGCGTGATGGGCGCCGAGGGCGCGGTCGAGATCATCTTCCGCAAGCAGGTGCAAGACGCCGAGGACCCGGCGGCCAAGCGGCAGGAGCTGATCGAGAACTTCCGCAAGATCATCGATGTCTACGTCGCGGCCGGCAACGACATGATCGACGACGTGATCGACCCGCGCGAGACCCGCGCGACGATCTGCAACGGCCTCGAGATGGCGCAGAACAAGAAGGTTGAACGCCCCTACAAGAAGAGCGGAGTGGTGCCGGTATGAGCCTTGACGATCCCGTCGTCATCTGCTGCGCCATCTCCGGCGCGATCGCCAACCGCGACCAGTGCCCCGCGATCCCGTATACGCCCGAGGAGTACGCCACCGAGGCGCGGCGGATCGTCGACGAGGGTGGCGTCCACATTCACATTCACGCGCGCACACCGGACGGGGCGCCCTCCTACGAGGTCGAGGACTTCGTCGCGATCAAGGAGGCGATCCGCTCCGAGGTGGGCGACGGCGCGATCATCAACTTCTCGACCGGGACGATCGGCGTGCCGGTCGAGAAGCGGGTCGCGTACCTCGAGGCCGGCCGGCCCGAGGTGGCGGCGCTCAACATGGGTTCGCTCAACTACGCGAAGTACTCGCGCAAGCGCAAGGACTTCGTGTTCATGTTCGTGTTCGCCAACCCGTTCGAGGAGATCATCGAGCTGCTCGAGGCGATGCGCCGGCTCGACATCAAGCCCGAGCATGAGTGCTTCGACATCGGCCACGTCGGCTCGCTGACGCCGCTTGTCGACATGGGCCTGCTCGAGGCGCCGCTCCACGCGGACTACGTCATGGGCGTCGTTGGCGGGATCCCCGCGAGCGCGTTCAACGTCGCCGCCATGGCGCAGAACATGCCCGCGGGCAAACATCACTGGGGCGTCATCGGGATCGGCCGCGACCAATGGATGCTCGTCGCCTCTGCACTGACGCTTGGCGGGTCGATCCGCGTCGGTCTCGAGGACAATTTCTACCTTCCGGACGGCACGATGGCGCGCTCCAATGGCGACCTGATCGCGAAGGCGAGGCAGATGACCGAGGACGCGGGCCGCCGCCCGGCCACGGTCGACGAGGCGCGCGCGCTCCTCGGCATCAAGACCCCGGTCCGATCATGACCAGCGCGCTCCCCCTCGACGGGCTCAAGGTCCTCGACCTCAGCCGGCTGCTGCCCGGCGGGTTCTGCTCGATGCTGCTCGCCGACTTCGGCGCCGACGTGATCAAGGTCGAGGACATTGGCATGGGTGACTACGTCCGCTGGGCCCCGCCGTACTACGAGGGCGCCGAGGACACGGCGAAGGGCGCGCTGTTCCTGGCGCTCAACCGCGCCAAGCGGTCGATCCGGATCGATCTCAAGACCGACCCGGGCAAGGAGGTATTGCTCCGGCTCGCGCACGACGCCGACGTGCTGCTCGAATCCTTTCGTCCGGGCGTGCTCGACAGGCTCGGCGTCGGCTACGAGACGCTTCGGGGCGTCAACCCCGGTCTCGTCTACTGCGCGATCACCGGCTACGGCCAGGACGGACCCAACCGCGACCGCTCCGGTCACGACATGAACTACCTCGGGCTGAACGGCGTTCTCGGTCTCACCGGTGACGCCGACGGGCCGCCGGTCCAGGCCGCCGGCCAGATCGCCGATCTCGGCGGCGGTGGGCTGATGGGCGCGCTCGGGATCATGGTCGCGCTGCGTGAGCGCGAGCGGTCCGGCGAGGGCCAGTTCGTCGACTGCTCGATGTTCGACGGCGCGCTGTCGTGGCTTGCGCTCGTCGCCGCCGAGTTCTTCGGCACGGGCCGGGCACCGCGACGCGGACAGCTGCAGCTCGCCGGTGCGCTCACCTGCTACCGGCCGTACGCATGCTCGGACGGCTACGTCACGCTCGGGGCGCTCGAGCCGAAGTTCTGGCAGGCGTGGTGCCATGGCGTCGGTCGCGAGGACCTCGTGAACCACGCGTTCGATCCGCCCGGATCGGACGCTCACCGCGCCGTCACCGAGATCTTTGCCTCCCGCACCCGGGAGCAGTGGCGGCAGTTCGCGTCCGAGCACGACTGCTGTCTCGAGCCTGTGCTCGAGCTCGATGAGGCGCTCAGCTCCGAGCTCGTGGCCGCCCGCGAGATGGTCGTCGAGCTTGACCAGCCGGGCGCCGCCGAACCCGTGAAGCTGCTCGGGGCGCCGTTCAAGCTGAGCCGGACACCGGCTGATCCGGTCCGGGCGCCGGGACCAGGACTCGGCGAGCACACCGACGCGGTGCTCGCGGCCGCCGGGTTCAGCGACGAGCAGATTGCGGCCCTGCACGAAGCGGGCGCCGTCGCGGGACCGGCCGGATCGGTCCGCGGCTCGTTCCTGCGCACATGAGCACCGTCAGCGACGGCATGCTGAAGATGTCCGAGCTCGCCGAGCGCTCGGGAGTCAGCGCGGGGACGATCAAGCATTACCTGCGCGAGGGCCTGCTCGGCTCCGAGGATCAGGTCGTCCGCACCTCCCGCAACATGGCCTACTACCCGGTCGACTTCGTTGATCGCGTCCGGTTGATCAAGCGCCTGCAGGAGGAGCGCTTCATGCCGCTGCGGGTGATCCGTGAGGTGATGGCGTCTGATCCGGACCGGGCGATGCGCCTGATCGAACTCGAGGACCGGATCCTCGAGCGCGCGATCGCCGCGCGCGAGAGCGGCCGCACGTCCCGGACGCGGGTGCGTGAAACGTTCGACGTGCCAGCCAACGTGCTCGAGCGGCTCGAGGAGATCGGCGTGCTGACGCCGACGAGTCGCGGCTACGACGCCGACGACGTCGCGATCATCCAGGCGATATCGCGCTTCCGGGCCGGTGGCTACGAGGAGGAGATCGGCTTCACGGTGTACGACACGCTCCGGTATCAGGAGGCGCTGGGGCCTCTCGTCGAGGAGGAGGTCCGCGTGCTGCTCGAGCGTCTCGCGGGGCGGGTCGACGTCGACCGGGCCGTGCAGATCATCGCCTCCGGCACCGAGCCGCTGCGCGATCTCGTCGGTGCGATGCACTCGAAGCTGCTGCTCGCGGAACTACGGCGCCAGCGTCACGCCGAGGCGTCGTAAGCGCTCACCACCAGGCGTCGTGCTCCTCCATCACTCCGTAGCCGTCGGCGACCGTGAGCCCGCCCGGCAACTCGCCTGAGAACGTGCCGAACGGCTGGCGGTAGAAGCTGCGGACGACGAGCAGGTTCTCGCGGCGCTCACGTGTCGCCTCGGGGTGAAAGCGCAGCCCGTCGACCTCGCTGAGGTCCGCCGCGAACGTGCTCGGGGGAGGCTCGTGCGGCTCGCCGTCAACCCACACCGTCCGCTCGCTGCGTTGCAGCGGATCGTTGACTCCCGCGACGAGATTCCACGCGACCGCCCGTCCGTCCGTGGCGCGGCCGACGCCGGCGGACCAGTGCCAGCGCGTGTGCCGCTCGTAATAGGCCGCCGTGTCATCGATGACCGCCCGGGCATCGATCGTCCGCGGCTCGCCCGCGATCATCGCGGTGCCATGGGCCCGGATGCCGCCCTGCTTGCGGGTCCAGCCGTAGCTCGCGCCGCTCGGGCAGACGGTCTCGATCCCGGCCTCCTCATCGAGCGTGAGCTCGAGCTGAACGTCTCGCTCGCGGAGCCGGCAGACGCCCGGCGCCAGTTGCAGGGCGCCCCGGCCGAGCGATGTGCGCTCGAGCAGCCGGCCGTGTGCCCGGTCCCAAATCGCCCAAAATGCCTGGCGGGCGCGCCCGATCCGCACCGCGCCGAGACAGAGCATCAGGTCGGGCCCATAGACGCCGACGTACCGCCACGCCTTCAGCGGACGCGATCCGTCGTGAGAGGGCATCGGCGCGGGCGGCAGTGCGACTGCGCTCAGCCCCTCGGGGCGGGGTTCGCCGAAGCGTGCGCGGTGGCGAAGGGGGGAGGACTGCATCGGATCAGGTTCGACGGCGCTCGCCGGTCATGTGTGCCCGGTATTGTTGCGGGAGCCACCTGACTGACTGATCAATCAAGCCGCAGGAGGAGTCCGCTGCGCGCCGCCGCTGTCCAACTCAACGCGACCGAAGACACCGATCGCAACCTTGCCACCGCCAATCGGCTCGTCCGCGAGGCGGCCGGGCTCGGTGCCGCGCTCGTCGTGCTTCCGGAGAAGTGGACGGTTCTCGGTCGGCCAGAGGCGATGCGTGCCGCGGCGCAGTCGCTCGACGGGCCTGCGATCAGCTGGGCCCGGTCGGTCGCCCGGGAGCTCGGTATCGACCTGATCGCGGGCTCGATCGTTGAGCGCGTGGACGGGCAAGAGAAGACGTCGAACACGAGCGTTCATGTCGACCCCGACGGTGAGCTACGCACCGTGTACCGCAAGATCCACATGTTCGACGTCGAGGTCGACGGCGTCACCTACACCGAGTCGGCAAACGAGCAGGCAGGCGACGCGCCCGTCGTCAGCGAGCTCGCCGGTGGCCAGAACGTCGGGATGAGCATCTGTTACGACCTGCGCTTTCCCGAGCTCTATCAGGCGCTGTCCGCTCGCGGCAGCGAGGTCATCACCGTGCCCGCGGCGTTCACGCTCGCGACGACGCGCGACCACTGGGAGATCTTGCTGCGGGCGCGCGCGATCGAGAACCAGAGCTTCGTCGTGGCGGCGAACCAGATCGGGACCGACGGCGCTGGCAACCGGGCGGGTGGCCGGTCGCTGATCATCGATCCCTGGGGTCTCCTGCTTGCGACCGCCCCCGACGCCGAGACCGTTATCGTCGCCGAGCTCGACTTCGGCCGGCTGGCCGATATCCGCCGCCGCCTGCCCTCCCTGCGGCACCGGCGCTCGGAGGTGTATTCGTGATGGCCACCGCCGCCGTCGACAAGCGCCGGGTGATCCTCGAGGCCGCCGTGCGCGTGTTCGCGCGGCAGGGTTTCCACACGTGCCGCGTGTCCGACATCGCCGACGAGGCAGGTGTCGCCTACGGGCTCGTCTATCACTACTTCTCCTCCAAGGAGGAGATCCTCGACACGCTGTTCCTCGACCGGTGGGACGTGATGCTCGCGGCGATCGCCGAGACCGACGCGTCGGATCGCTGCCCGCGCGAGAAGCTCCGCACGATCGCGACGTTCATTGTCGAGTCCTACCGCCACGACCCGGACCTGATGAAGGTCATCATCGTCGAGGTCACGCGGGCGGCGAACACGTTCGGCCGCACGCACCTGGGCAAGATCCGGGAGGCGTACGAGCAGATCGCGGAGATCGTGTCCGAGGCTCAGGACGCCGGACTGTTCCGCCGCGAGGTGACGCCCGAGTTCGCCGCGCTCGCGTTCTACGGCCTCGTCGAGCAGGTACTGACCGGATGGATCTTCGATAGCCAGGCGGTGAGCGACGAAGAGCTCGAGCAGGCGAAGACGCTGATCGTCGACACGATCTGTCGCGGCCTCGAAGTCTGATTGAATGCGCACGCGATGACCGAGAGTCCGCTTATGAAGCGTTTGATCTGGTCCGGCCTGCTGGCCGGCACCGGCGCGCTCGCCAGCATCGCCGCCACTCGCGCCGCCGCCCTGATATGGAGGCGGCTCTTCGGGGAAGAACCGCCGGAGTGACCGAGCAGCCGCAGACCCCGGACGACCAGGCCGCTGCGTCGCCGTCCGTTGGGGACGCCGACCAGCCGGCGCCCGTCACCGAGGTCTCGCCGCCACCCGCGCCACTCGCGCCGCCCGCGGTCGAGCCGCCCACCGCGGTTGAGCCGCCCACCGCGGTCGAGCCGCCCACCGCGGTCGAGCCGCCCACCGCGGTCACGCCGCCTCCGCCGCCGCCCGCGGCTGTCACGCCGCCCGCTCCGCCGCCGCCGATCGAGCCGCCGAGGGTGCAGCCGCCGCCAGTCGATGGCGCCCCGCCTCCGCCGCTCGAGTTCGGGCCGGCGGGCGCCGGGTCCGGAGCCGCCGCGAACGAGCGGCCGGAGATTCCGATCGCCGCCGCGTTCGCCGGCGGGCTTGTCCTCGCGATGATCCTCAAGCGTCTTGCCAAATAACAACGGTCAGGGAGAGAACATCGTCCAGGCGGTGACCGAGGTCTCCGAGCGGATGTCGGTGCTCGTCCGCGAGGAGATCGAGCTCGCAAAGGCGGAGGTCACGGTCAAGGCGAAGAGCCTCGGACGCGGTGCCGGCGCGGTCGCGGCCGGTGGCGTGTTCGGCGTGTTCGCGGTCATCTTCTTGCTCCTCACGCTTGCATGGGGGCTCAACTCGCTGCTGTCGAGCATCTGGCTCGGATTCCTGATCGTGTTCGTGCTTCTGCTGATCCTCGCGGTGGTCGCGTTCCTCATCGCGCGTCGTCTGCTCAGCGTCGGAACCCCGGCCCCGACGATGGCGATCGAAGAGGCGAAACTGATCAAGGAAACGGTTAGCGCCCGGACAGAGGCCAACCTCTGATGCCGCAGGCAACCCGTACCCCGGACGAGATCCGGGCCTCGATCGAGCGCAACCGTGTCGAACTCGGCACGTCCGTCGCAAAGCTCCGCGTCGAAGTCGTCCGCCTCACCGACTGGCGAGCACCGCTACGCCGCCATCAGCAGCAGGTGATGATCGGGGCCGGCGTCGCCGGGTTCGTCCTCGGCGGCGGGATCGCCGCGCTCGGCGCCCTTACGGTCGGCCGTCGCCGCCGCAAGAAGCTCGACAAGTAGCTCGCGAGTTAGACGGCCTTGGCGGGGTCATCCTGCGCTCCGGTGAGGCCGGGATCGCGTGGGAATCGATGGTGGTCGTTCAGGACGATCTCCCACGCGGTGTGGGCCAGCTGCGTCGATTGGGCGATCGGACTGCTGTGAGCAGGACGATCTCCAAGACTCCGGCGGGAACGGTCTCGCGTGGGGGTTCGTCCTGCTGGGATGCAACGGTCTCGGTACTAAATTGAACGTTCATTCAAATGGAGGCGAGGCGCTGGGCGGCGCGGCGCTGGGTGGCGCGGCGCTGGGCGGCGCGGCGCTGGGTGGCGCGGCGCTGGGTGGCGCGGCGCTGGGTGGCGCGGCGAGGCGCGGCGAGGCGCGGGACCGTTGCGTGAGGTGCCGCGCGCGAACGCAGAGAGCGCGGGCGACTCAGACAGCCTGAAGTCCCGCCGCCGACGGGCGCGCGGGAGCCGGAGCGGTTCCGGCGGTTCCGTCCGCCACACCGTCGGCGCGGGACGCTGCACGACACAGGGCGATCGCCAGCAGGACGATCGAGAGCCACATCGTCAGACCGACTACCGCAACCAGAACCAATCTCATACACCCCTCCCGTGGGCATGACGCGCGTATCGGCAGCGATCATGGGGCCAAGCGCGACGATCTGCGCCGTGTCCGCAACTTTGGTGGAGGTTAACGCCCGTACTTGGGCGCTCACACGTTTGTGACGAACGAGAGCCACATTTTTCACACGGAAGGTGACAAAAAGCTGCCAGGAATGCCGCCCGTCCCGAGGAGCCCGGGCCCGGTGTGGGTGCCGATCACCGGCCCGATCTCGGAGATCACGACCGGGTCGTGGCCGAAGATCTCCCGCCCACGGTCGGCGAGCCGCTGGGCCTCCTGCGGGGCCTGGATGTGCTGGACCATGTAGGCGTCAGCACCGTCGTCGTGGCAGGAGCGGAGCAGGTCAACCATCCGCTCAAACGCGCGCTTCGAGGTGCGAACGCGCTCGACCGGGGTGATTTCGGACTCGACCGTGAGGATCGGCTTGATCCGCAGGGCCGACCCGAGCCACGCCTGTGCGCCCGCGATGCGGCCGCCGCGGCGGAGATACTCGAGGGTGTCGATCGCGAACCACAGCTTGAGCTTCGAGCGTGCCCCGCGCGTGTGCTCCGCGACGGTCGCGACGTCCGCGCCCGCTCGGGCCGCGGCCGCGGCCGCGAGTACGACGAGCCCCTGTCCGCCGCACGCGCTCGCGGAATCGACGACGTGGACACGTTCGGCTCGGTCGCCGAGCTGCTCGCGCGCCTGTTCGGCCGAGCGCACGGTGCCCGACATCCCGCCCGCGAGGTGGACCGAGACGATGTCGCGTCCCTCGTCGAGCAGAGGCTCATACACCGCCAGGAAGTCGCCGATCGACGGCTGCGAAGTCGTCGGCAGCGCAGTGAGGTCGCGCAGGCGCTCGTAGTAGTCGTCGTAGCTCGTGATGTCGCTCTCGCGGGTCGTCTCGTCCTCCATGTGGACGTACAGGCTGACGAGCCGGATGTCGTGCTCCGCGACGAGTTCGGCCGGCAGGTAGTGGCAGGTGTCGGACACGACCGCGACGGACATTGGCCGGGCACCCTACCAGTGGGGCCGCAATCTAGACTCCGTCTCCGCCCCGTTTGCGAGTCCATCGCTCAAGGCCCAATGGCGATTCTGTACCGCTGCACCACCCCGACCAATTGGCTGTGCCCGTGCGGCAAGGTGGCCCGCGCCCTCCGGCGCGACGGCATCGGGTTCGAGGAGGTCGCGGTGCCTCAGCGGCGTTCGCGGCGGCCGGAGGTTGAGGCACTTACCGGCCAGCGGCGCGTTCCCGTGCTCGTGATCGAGGGCGAGGCGATCTGCGATTCGCGGCGGATCGTCGAGCACCTCGCCTACCGTCGCGATCAGGTCCCCTGATCGCAGAGCGTGGCGATCGACTCACGCGTCGGCGGCTGGGCGACACCCCGCTCGGTGACGATCGCGCTGATGAGGTCGCTCGGCGTCACGTCGAAGGCGGGGTTGCGCACCCGCGTGCCCGCGACCGTCACCGGGCGCCCGCGGATCTCGGTGACCTCGTCGGCGGCGCGCTCCTCGATCGCGATCTCGGCGCCGGTATCGCACCCCAGATCGATCGTTGAGGTCGGCGCCACGACGACGAATGGGACCCCGGCGTGGCGTGCCGCGAGCGCGTGCGTGAACGTGCCGACCTTGTTCGCGACATCGCCGTTGGCCGCGATCCGGTCGGCCCCGAGCACCACCGCGTCGGCTGCTCCCGCCGCGATCAGGCCGGCCGCCGCCGAATCGACGATCAGCTCGTGCGGGATCCCCAGCTTGCGGAGCTCGTACACGGTGAGACGGGCGCCCTGGAGCAATGGTCGGGACTCGGTGGCGAGCACGCCCGCGAGCGTTCCGCGTCGTGCCAGCTCGGCGATGACCGACAGAGCCGTCCCGTCGCCGGGGGCGGCGAGCGCGCCCGTATTGCAGTGCGTGAGCACGCGACGGACCCCGGCGAGCAGTTCGGCGCCGGCCTCGCCCATCGCACGGCTGGCGGCGAGCTCCTCGCTGTGGATCCGCTCGGCTTCGGCGAGCGCGGCGCCCGGTCCGTCAGCCAGAACCGCTGCCTGAACCCGATCGACCGCCCACGCGAGGTTGACGGCGGTCGGCCGCGCGCCCCGGAGCAGCGCACACGCCGCCGCGATCCCCTCCGGGCTCGGATCGCCGATGGCGGCGAGTGCCACGCCGTAGGCGCCGGCCACTCCGATCAGCGGCGCCCCGCGGATCGACAGCCGACGGATGGCGGCGGCGACGTCCTCGGCGGTCCGCAGCGCGAGCTCCCGCTCCTCGAACGGCAACACCGTCTGGTCGAGCGCCCACAACGTGTCGCCCGCGTGGCGCAGAGCGATCACCTGGCTGCCCGGCGGCCCGAGAGTGGCCATATGGCCGATGCTATCCGGAGCCGCTGTGGGCTATCGTCTGCTCGCGCCGATCGGGATTCGGTCGGCATTCTGGGGGTTCAAGCTACATGCGCATACGACATCTGGTCGTCGCCGCCATCGGCGGCGCGGCTCTGTGCGCCACTCCGGCGCAGGCCGCAGGTGGCCCGATCATGACGCTCTCGCAGGTACGCGCGGGCATGGACTGCACCGGCAAAACGGTCGTGCAGGGGACGACCATCGCGTCGTTCGGCGTCCACGTGATCGACATCGTCCAGGACCCGCAGCAGGGCCCGCGCATCCTGATCAGCGTCTCGGGGCCGGCTGTCGACCGAACGGGCGTCGCTGAGGGGTTCTCCGGATCTCCGGTCCTGTGCGATGACGGGACCGGGACCCTGCGCAACATCGGCGCCGTGTCCGAGACGGTTGGCGAGTACGGCAACAAGATCGCGCTCGTGACCCCAATCGAGCAGATGCTCGGGGAGCCGCTGTCGCCGCCGTCATCGGCTCCACGCCTGTCGATCCGCGGGCGGCCGCTGCTCGCCCCGCTCACCGTGGGTGGCCTTTCGCCGGCGCTGCAGGCGCTCGTGGCGCAGGCCGGGCGGCGCACCGGACGGACGATCGTCACGGCGGGCGCCTCATCGGCAGCGCTGTCCTTCCCGGTCCAGCCGCTCATTCCGGGAGCGTCGGTGTCGACGATGTACTCATCCGGTGCGATCTCGCTGGGAGCGGTCGGAACGGTCACTTACCGCGACGGGAACACCGTCTACGCGTTTGGTCACCCGCTCGACGACGTCGGCCGACGCTCGCTCATCCTCGGCGACGCCTACGTCTACTACGTCGTCAACAACCCGAACGCCGACATCATCACGAGCTACAAGCTTGCCGCGCCCGGCCACCCGCTCGGAACGCTGACGAGCGACACTCCGAACGCGGTCATCGGCAGCGTTCCGAACGGTCCCGTCGCCACTCCCGTGGACGTGACCGCGCGCGACCGTGACACTTCTCAGCGCGTCGTGCTCCACACCAACGTGGCCGACGAAACGAACATCGGCAACCCGTCCGGCTCCTCGCTCCTCAGCACCGTCGCGCCGCTCGCCGTCGCCCAGGCGGCGAGCGCGGTATTCAACGGCACGCCCTCGAACCAGACCGGGCACATGTGCCTCTCGGTCAGCCTTCGTGAGGCACGCGCTGCGCTGCGATTCTGCAATCGCTACGTCGGCAGCGCCATTCCCGGCTCGAGCGGCGTGCTTCCGCCGATCCTGGCCCTGCTCAGCTCGACCGACGCGACGAGTGCGCTCGGGCTGCTCGACGCCCAGTCGTTCGCCCGGCTCCACGTGACCCACGTTGCCGTGAAACTCGACGCGCGGCGCGGCCTCAAGGAGGCGACGCTGCTGAGGGGGCGCGCGCGGAAGCGGGTTCGGGCTGGTCAGCTCGTCCGCGTCCACCTGCGGATACGCCGTTACCGCGCCGGCATTCAGACCGTGGCGTTCCGGATCCGCATCCCGCGTGGCGCCCACGGTCGCGTGGTCGCACGGATCGGGAGCGCCTCGACGCTCAGTGGCGCCGACGCGCTCGCCAGCCTGCTCGTGTCCGCGCTGTTCGGCGGCGACTCGCCGGGTGGGTCACAGAGCACACCGCAGTCATTGCCGGCGCTCCGGCGAGCGTTCGCCAAGGTCGGGCATTACGACGGACTGCTCGTCCGCTTCGGCAAGCACACCACGCGGCATGCCTATCGCGATCCGAACCTGCTCCTGACCGGGCAGGTGAAGCTCGTCTTCAGAGCCTCCTGAGACGGCGCTAGAGCCGGTTTTCGATTGAGATCGGTGGCGCCTCGGTCGTGGGGGCCTCCGGCGCCTCAGGATCCGTCGTGGCCTCGAGGCCGAGGGTCTCCTGCAGCTCACCGGACTGGTACATCTCCATCACGATGTCGCAGCCACCGACGAGTTCGCCGTTGACGAACAGCTGCGGGATCGTCGGCCAGTTCGACAGCGCCGAGAGCTCCTGCCGGATCCGCGGGTCGGGCAGGATGTCGACCGCGGCGAACGGCTGACCGAGCGACTGCAGGACCGCGACCGTCCGGGCCGAGAAGCCGCACGCCGGCTGGTCCGGATTGCCCTTCATGAACAGGATCACGGGGTTCTCGTCGATCGCGCTCTGAATTGCGTCCCGCATCTGGTTATCGCTCATGTGTTGTCCTCGCTTTCGGAAGCTTGGGTCTGGATCGAGAGAGCATGGATGCGTCCGCCGATCTCTGTCCCGAACACGTCGTAGACGAGCCGATGCTGGGCGATCCGCGTCAGGCCCTGGAAGGCTGGAGAGGAGACCGTGGCGTTGAAGTGATGCCCATCGCCGCTCACTTCGGCGCGAGCGCCCGGGATCTCCGCCTCGATCCGAGCTTTCAGCTCCTCAGGGGTTACCGACATGCCCTCAAGCGTAGCGAGACACTGTCGCTATACTGAATGAAGCAATGATAACTCTGACTGACAAAGGCGCCGAGAAGGTTCGTGAGTTTCTCGACTCGCAGGCGACGGTCGCGGAGACCGCCGGGCTGCGGGTTGGCGTTCGCGGCGGCGGTTGTTCCGGGTTCCAGTACGCGCTCGCGTTTGACGAGCAGCGGGACGAAGACACCGTCTTCGAGGACAAGGGTATTCGCCTGCTCGTCGATCGCCCGAGCCTGCCGTACGTGCAAGGGTCCGTGATCGACTTCATCGACGGTCTCCAGGGCGCCGGTTTCAAGGTCGACAATCCGAACGTGATCGCGGCCTGCGGCTGCGGATCATCATTCCGCGTCGCGGACGAAGAAGAAGTCTCGGCCGTCTGATCGGTGCGTCCGATCGGGCGGGCAGGACGTTGTTCGGGACGATCTCGCGTGCCTAGGTCCCTCAGGCTCGCGGGTGCCGTTGTCGCGATCGCCGTGACCGCATCGCTCGCAGCCGGGTGCGGCTCGTCGAAACAGTCCCCGCCGGCCTCAAGCGTGACGCTGTCCCGGGCAGCTTTCGTCTCGTCCGCCGCGTCCGGATACGAGGTCGCGATCAACGTGCGTGAGTCACTCCCGACCTTCGGCACGTTAACGATGACCGCCAACGGGACCTTCTCGCCGCACGCGCGCGCCGGCGCGCTGATGATGCATATGAACTTTCCGGCGGCTGCCGGAGCCGGCCTCGGGAATCTGGCGCTGCAGATGGTCTTCGCTCACGGAACGCTGTACATGAAGGTCCCCTCGCAGCTCGCCGGCAAGCTCCCGAAAGGCCAAGCCGTGGCTGTCGATCGACCTCGAACAGGCCGGGAAGGCGGCGGGCATTCCCGGTCTCGGTTCGCTCGTCAACAGCACGTCTACGCTCAATGACCCGGGCCGCTATTTGAGCTTTCTGCGTGCGACGTCGGTGGGAACGGTCGAGGACCTCGGCAAGGACGCCGTCAACGGGATCCAGACGACCCACTACCGCGCCAAGGTCGACCTCGCGAAGCTCCCGAGCACGGTCCCGGCCGCCGACCGTGCGAGCGTCCGGCAGTTGGTCTCCGTCCTGCAGAGCAAGGGAGCCACGACCCAGCTCCCGATCGACGCGTGGATTGGCTCCTCGCATCTGATCCGGCGGATCACCATGTCGTACAGCGAGCCGATCGCCGGTCAATCGGGCAAGGTGCAGCTCAGGGAGGACTTCCTGAGCTACGGTCCGCAACCTGCGCCCGTACCCCCGCGCACCAGCGAGACGACCGACCTGCTGTCCTGACGAAGCAGGGGCCGTAGCCCGCCCGGGCGGTTCTTACACCGGCGTCGCCTCGAGCGACCGCCACAGATAGCGGCACGCAAGCGTCCGGTGCGGACGCCACGGCTCCGCGATCTGCTCGACCGTCGCCGCGTCCGGAAGCGCGTCCAGGCCGTACCGCAGCATCACCGCGCGGCGGATGCCGAGGTCGCCGACCGCGACGACGTCGGGGCGCTGCAGGTGAAACATGAGGAACACCTGCGCGCTCCATGTGCCGATGCCCTTGACCGCGGTCAGCTCCTCGATCACCTCATCATCGGGCAGGTCGTCGAGGCGCTCGAGCTCGAGCGACCCGTCGAGGACGTGCTCGGCGAGCGATCGCAGGTAGCGCACCTTGGCGTGGCTGAGGCCGACCGTCGATCGGAGCTCGTCCGGGTCATCGGCGATCACCTCGTCCGGGGTCGGCGTCCGACCCCCGAAGCGGTCGACAAGTCGGCCGTAGATCGCGCGGGCGGCCGTCGTTGAAAGCTGCTGGCCGATGATCGAGCGCACGAGCGCCCCGTAATGATCCTGTGGCCGTCCCGCCCGCGGGTCCCCAGGCCCGTCGGGCCCGACCTCATCGATGATCTGTGCCATCACCGGGTCGGCGGCGTGCAACGCCGCGACCGCGGGGTCGCTCGTCATCCCGCGATCGCGAGGGCCGCGCCGTCAAGCGCGCCGAGGGCGCGCTCCACGGAGCACTGGATGCACGTGAAGGTCGGTGTGTCGCGCAAGGTGTAGGAGCTCGATTCGGTCGTGCGCAGGCGCTGCACGAGGTCGAGGAAATCGCCCGGGTTGTCGGTCTCGAACGCGACGACGAACTCCTGGTCGTCGAGTCCGAACGAGTAGCTCGTGTTGAGGTCCACCGACGGGAACTCACGGCCGACCTTGATGTGCTCCTGCATGATCCGCCAGCGCTCCTCCGGCGACTCCTGATACCACGCGCGCGTCTTGACGAACGGGTACACGAACAGGTACTTGCTGTGCCCGGGTCGAACCTCTAGCCGAGACTCGTCCGAGTATTCGGACGGCTTGGTCATCGCCAGATACGAGTACGGCACCGTGCACCACTTCATCAGCCCGCTCTGGTTGAGAACGACGTGAAACTCGTGGATCCGCTCGAGGTTCTGAGCCTGGCTCAGGAGCAGCATGTCGGCATCGCCGCGGGTGCCGACGAGCGAGAACGTCCGGAGCAGATGACCGTCGGCGAAGTCCTCGCAGGCGGCGATGAACTCGCGCTTGTCAGCGGCCCGCTGCTCATCGTCGAGCCGCCGCCACGCGGGATCGACCTGCAGGAAGCTGAACTTGACGAAATGACGCACCGGCATATCGACCATGATAGGCGAGCGGTTAGGCCGGGCGAGGAATGCGAAACCCTGCAGCTCCGGCGGGTTAGGAGCTAGAGTGATGGGAATGCGCATTGCGCTTGTGTCGCCGTACTCCTGGTCGTACCCCGGGGGCGTGACGAGACACATCGGGGCGCTCGCCGAGCGTTACCTGGAGGACGGGCATCACGTCCGAGTGCTCGCGCCCTTCGACCCGCCGGGCCGCCTCAGCGCCGGGCTGCACCGTGGTGCGCATCCGCAGCCGATCGAGCTGCCCGATTACGTCATCCCGCTCGGCCGGACACTTGGCTTGAAGGCCAACGGAGCCGTGTCCAACCTCTTGATCACGCCGCACGGCCTGGCGACGCTCCAGCGCGAGCTGCGCACGGGCGGCTTTGACGTCGTCCATATTCATGAGCCGGTGGCGCCGATGATCGGCTGGGTCGCCGCCGACTCGATCCGGCTGCCGCTCGTCGGAACCTTCCACTCGTACTCCAACAAGCGGCTGCCGAACACGCTCGGCAACGTGTTCGGGGCCCGGCGCGTCCTCAATCGCCTTCACGTGCGCATCGCTGTGTCCGAGGCGGCGGCCTGGACCGGCCGGCGCTGGTTCGGCGGCCACTACCGGGTGATCCCCAACGGCGTCCACGTCGACTCCGAGCGGGCGACCCTGGCGGCGCTGCGGCCGGCGGGGGACAAGCTGAAGATCGCGTTCGTCGGCCAAGCGGTTGAGCGCAAGGGGCTGCCGCTGCTGCTGCGCGCGTTCGAGGCGCTCCGCGAGCACATCCCAACCGAGCTCACCGTGATCGGGCCGACCGATGACGAACTCTCCCCGATGATGCTTGACCCGCGGGGCGTGCGCGGCCTGGGGAAGGTCGACGAGGCGACGAAGCAGCGCGTGCTCGAGGAGGCCGACGTGCTGTGTGCTCCGTCACTCGGTGGCGAGAGCTTTGGAATGGTGCTCACCGAGGCGTTTGCCGCCGGTACGCCGGTCGTCGCGTCGGACATCGCGGGTTACCGGGACGTCGTGCGCAACGGCGTCGACGGGCTGCTCGTGCCGGTCGCCGACGCCCAGGCCCTCGCCGAGGCGCTCCGTGACCTCTACGACGAGCCGGAGCGCCGCGCGGAGATGGCGCAGGCCGCGGCCGCCGACGTCGAGCGGTTTGCGTGGCCGCGGGTGGCCGCTCAGGTGATGTCAGCTTACGAGGATGCGATCGCCACGCCGGTGCCGGCTCCGGGTCCCCAGCGCGCCGCGGTCGCGATCGGCGCCCGCTCGGCCGATCTGAAGCCGCGCGTCCGAGCTCAGCGCCTGCCGTCGCTGGAGCCGAAGCTCGACCGCCGTCGCAACCCCGCGCTGGCGATGGCGCGCCGGCTTGCCCTCGCGGCCGTCTCGATCGGCGGCCTCGTGCTCGGCTGGCTCGCCCTGCAGAAGATCGGGATCCCCAAGATCGTCGCTGCGCTCATCAACTCAAGCCCGACGTTCGTGCTGCTCGGCCTCGGCGTGATGTGCGGCGCCATGGTCCTGCGCGCGTTCTCCTGGCACGCGATCCTCCGGGCTGCGCTCCCGCGCGCCCGCGTCCGATTGTCGGACGCCATGCAGGGGACGTTCATCGGCGTGCTCATGTCCTCGACGCTGCCGGCGCGGCTCGGCGAGCCGTCTCGCGCGCTCGTCGTCGCCCGGCGAACCGGCCGACCGCGCGAGCACCTACCGGTCGTGCTCGGGACACTCGTCTCGCAGACCCTCTTGAACATCGTCGCGCTCGCCATCCTCGGCGCAGTCATGTTCTCGTCGGTCGACCTGTTCAGCGGCCAGCAGCACGCGCTCCTATTTGCGGCGGTCGCGCCGGTGACGCTGCTGCTGATCGTGCTCGTGGCGCCGCTGCTGCTCCATGTCGGCGCCCGCGGCGTCGGAGGACGCTTCGACCGGCTGAACGATTTGCTCGCGCGGGCGAGGGGCGCGCTGACACGGGTCCGCGCCGGCCTCGTCGTCTTCCGCCGGCCGAAGCTCGGTGCGGCGGCCGCCGCCGCCCAGCTCGCGGCATGGGGCCTCCAGTGGATGTCGTGCTACCTGCTTCTCGTCGCACTCGGCCTCAACCATCAGGCCGGCATCGCCGCCGCCGCCGCGGTCCTGTTCGCGGTCAACATCACCGCCGTGTTGCCCGCGACGCCGGCCAACCTCGGCGTGTTCCAGGCGGCCTGCGTCGCCGTCCTTCATACGGGCTGGCACGTCGGGGTCGCAGATGGCGTCGCCTATGGCGTCATCCTCCAGGCGGTCGAGGTCGCGACCGCCGTGCTGATGGGCATGCCCGCCCTCCTCAAGGAAGGCATGTCCTGGCGCGAGGTCCGGCTGCGGGCGATGCACGCCGCGCCGGTCAAGCTCCCGGCGCGCCCGGCCGGTCGGCGTGGTGCCGAGACGGTCAAGGCCGAGAGCTAACTCGCCTCACCGGAGCTCCGCAGGGTCGGCCGGCGGACTCTTTTCGCGGTCCGCTCGCGCGCTGCGGGCCGCCTTACCCCCCTTCACCCGCTCGACAGACGGCGACCACGAAGATGGTCCGCCGGTACGGCCTACCCGTGCCACATCGGCAACTTCTCGCGGTCCGAGCGCCACGATCGCCCGATACGTCCGCGGAGGCCCGGGCATTGGGAACTTGGTGTCGGCCGAGGGCCGGTCGGCACCGGGCTGACCACAGTGCATTGACAGACACGACGCGGACGGCTAGGTTTGTATACGCGTATACAAACGAGGGAGGGCAGGCATGACCGAAGGTCCGACGCTGTACCCGACGCTGCGCTACACCGACGCGCCCGCCGCGATCGAGTTCCTGGAGAAGGCGTTCGGCTTCCGGCGACTCGAAGTGATTGAGAATCCGGACGGCACGATCGCCCATGCCGAGCTGGCGTTCGGCCCGAGCATCCTGATGCTCGGATCTGACCGGGATGACCCGTTGCGCGGTCGTAAGGCCGGGCAGGGCTGGATGTACGTTGCCGTGGAGGACGCCGACGCCGCGTGCGAGCGGGCGCGGGCGGCCGGCGCTGAGATCGTCAACGAGCTCTACGACACCGAGTACGGGTCGCGGGACTTCACGGCGCGCGATCCCGAGGGGAATGTCTGGAGCTTCGGCACGTATCGACCGGCGGCCGACCCGGCGAGGGCGGCGTCCGCGCCCGCGGGTTGAATCTCCTTGAGTGACCCGCGAGCCGGAGCCCGAGCCAGAGCCCGACGCCGGGTCATCGCCCCGCCGACGCGGCCGGCCGCCCCGATTCTCCCGCGCGGCGATTGTCGACGCGGCCCGGGGGATCGTCGAGCGAGACGGGATCGCGGCGTTGTCGATGCGGCGGGTCGCGACAGAGCTCGGCAGCTCGCCGATGGCGATCTACCGCCATGTCCGGGACAAGGACGAGCTGCTGGTGCTGCTGCTCGACGCGCTCGCGCGGGAGGTGCCCCGGCCGGAGCTTGCGGACGAGCCCCGGACACGGCTCCGGCAGGTCTGTCGCGCGATGCACGACGGGCTGGCGACGTACCCGTGGGTCGTCGAGGTGCTCGCTCAAGGCGATCTGATTGCGCCGTCGATCCTGTGGATGATCGAGGAGATCGTCGCCGCGTTGATGGCGTGCGGGCTGTCGCGCACCGAGGCGGCCGACGGCTACCGCGCGATCTGGCAGTTCACCGTCGGCGAGCTCATGATCCGCCAGGGCATCGCGCGGACCGCGGCCCTCGGGCGGATGCCGTTCGTGATCTCGGTGCTGACAAGCGTCGACGCGGACGAGCTCCCCGCGCTGGCCGCCGTCTCCGGGGAATGGGCCGGCGCCCGGGAGCGCGATGCGTACGGCATCGGCCTGGCCGCCTTGATCGATGGCCTCATCGGTCGGGCGGCATCCAACAAACTCAGCTGAGGTGGCATCGGTATGACCAAAGGCGAAGTGCGGTATCTGCAGGTCCCGGCGGAGGACCCGGAGCGGTCGGCCGCGTTCTACGCGGCGGTGTTCGGCTGGGAGATCCGCCGACGCGGTGACGGCGCAATCGCGTTTGACGACGGCTCCGGCCACGTCAGCGGAATGTGGGTGACCGGTCACCCACCGGCGGCCGAGCCGGGGCTGATCGTGTGGATCCGGGTCGACAAAGTCGAGGATGCGCTCGCGGCGGTCGAGGCCCATGGCGGCGAAATCGTCATGCCCCTGACGCCCCAGAAACCGGTTGAGGCAATTGCGACGTTCCGCGACCCGGCCGGAAATGTGCTCGGCGTGTTCCATGAGGGTCGCGGATAGCGCCGCTCTGCAGCATCATTTACGCATGCCCCCTGGTGCTGGGGGGACCGAACCGGGTAGCGTCTGCGATATGAGTCCGGACCCGATACAGGAACTGGTAGAGGAACTCGCGTTGCGCGCCGATGCGCGTGAGCTGCGGTGCGTCACCCTGTCGGACCTGAGCGATGTCATCCAGGAGTCCGAGCTCACCGAGGACGACGCCCAGGCGATCCAGGATCTGCTCGAGGAGCGGGGGCTCGAGGTGCGCGACGACTGCGGACGCGAGCAGATCGAGCGGACCCGCTACGCGAACGGTGAGCTCGCAGTTCAGACGACGGACGCGATGTCCCTGTTCCTACAGGAGGTGCGCCGTCATCCGCTGCTCACCCGGGACGAGGAGACCGAGCTCGCCCAGCGCATCGAGCGCGGCGACCTCGACGCCAAGGAGCGGCTCGTCAATTCCAACCTCCGGCTCGTCATCTCCAACGCGCGCAAGTACCAGGGCAACGACATGCCGTTGCTCGACCTCATTCAAGAGGGGATCCTCGGCCTGATCCGCGCGACCGAGAAGTTCGACTACCGCAAGGGCTTCAAGTTCTCGACGTACGCGACATTCTGGATCCGCGAGTCGATCCAGCGGGCGATCGCGAACCGGGCCCGCACGATCCGGATCCCGGTGCACATCGGTCAGCGCGAGCGCAAGATCGGGCGCGTTGCGCAGGAGCTGACGGGCAAGCTCGGTCGGGAGCCGACCGACGAGGAGATCGCCGCGGCGGCCGAGCTCGATGTCCGCGAGGTCCGGGAGACCCGCGACGCGGCCCGAGTTGTCACCAGCCTCGACCGGCCCGTGGGCGAGGAGGAGGATACGTCCCTCGGCTCGCTGCTGCCGAGCGACGACCGCGGCCCCGAGGAGGAGGTCGAGATCTCGCTGCGGGGTGATGCGCTGCGACGCGCGCTCGAGCGCCTGCCCGAACGCGAACGCGAGGTCGTCAAGCTCCGCTACGGGATCAACGGCGACGACCCGACGCCACTCACCGAGACCGGACGCCGGCTCGGAATCTCCCAGGACGCCGTGCGCCGGATCGAGCGCCGCGCTCTCTCCGAGCTCGCCGAGAGCCGCGAGCTCGAGGCGCTGCGGCCCGCCGCCTGACGCCGTGTGAGTCGCAACTTCTCCGGGTAGCCCTCCTCCGCGCCGGGCCACGGCGCGAGTCACGGAGGAGGGAAGATGAGCAGCACCGTTCAGACCGGGACGATCCGGACCCAGATCCCGTCGCGCCTCGACCGACTCCCATGGTCACGCTGGCACTGGAAGGTGATCATCGGGCTCGGAACCGTGTGGATCCTCGACGGCCTCGAGGTGACGATCGTCGGCGGCATCTCGGGACGCCTCAGCGAGAAGGGCGCCGGCGTCGGCATCGCCGCATCGAACGTGTCCGGCCTCGCGGCTTCTCTCTACGTCGCAGGGGCGTGCGTCGGCGCGCTCATCTTCGGCCAGCTCACGGACCGCTTCGGCCGCAAGAAGCTGTTCATGGTGACGCTCGGCGTGTATCTGTTGGCGACGACGCTCACCGCGTTCTCATTCTCGCCGCTGTGGTTCTACGTCTGCCGCTTCTTCACCGGATTCGGCATCGGCGGTGAGTACAGCGCGATCAACTCCGCGATCGACGAGCTGATCCCAGCGAAGAAGCGCGGGAACGTCGACATCGCGATCAACGGCTCCTACTGGGGCGGTGCGGCCGCCGGAGCGCTGCTCGCCGTGCTCGCGCTCAACACGAGCATCTTTGCCGTCAACGTCGGCTGGCGGTTGTGCTTCGGCCTCGGCGCGATCCTCGGGCTCGGGATCCTGATCGTGCGCCGCAGCGTCCCCGAGAGCCCTCGGTGGCTGTTCATCCACGGCCGCGAGCAGGAGGCCGAGGAGATCGTCGCCGACATCGAGCGCCAGGTGCGCGAGTCGACAGGCAAGGAGCTGCCGGAGCCTGAGGGCGAGATGACCGTGCGCCAGCGCAGGTCGATCCCGCTGTCGCTCACCGTCAAGTCAGTCCTCACGATGTACCCGCGGCGGACGGTGCTCGGGCTCGGCCTCTTCATCGGCCAGGCATTCCTCTACAACTCGATCCTGTTCGGCCTCGGCGACTTCCTCGGCACGTACTTCAAGGTCTCGAGCGGCGATGTGCCGTACTACCTCGTCGTGTTCGCGATCGGCAACCTGTTCGGACCGCTCGTGCTTGGCGGGTTCTTCGACACGCTCGGGCGTAAGCCGATGATCGCCGGGACGTACATTCTCAGCGGCGGGCTGCTCGTCGTCACGTCGATTCTGTTCAAGAGCCACAGCCTCGACGCCACCGGCGTGACGGTCGCGCTGACAATCGTGTTCTTCTTCGCGTCGGCCGGCGCGAGCGCCGCCTATCTGACCGTGTCCGAGGTCTTCCCGATGGAGACCCGGGCGCTCTGTATCTCGGTGTTCTACGCGGTGGGCACCGGCATCGGCGGGATCATCGGCCCGCTCGTGTTCAGCCGCCTGATCAAGTCCGGCGACTTCGGCCAGGCGCAAATCGCGCTGCTGCTCGGGGCCGTGATGATGCTGATCGGCGGTGTGATCGAGATCATCTACGGCGTCAAGGCCGAGGGCCAGACGCTCGAGAACATCGCCAAGCCGCTCACCGCCGAGGACACGCCGGCAAGCAGCGCGCGCGGTTCGGCGTCGGCGCCGGCCACGGCGTAGCGCCGTCGCGGCTCAGGCTTCGGCCATCGCGGGCTCGTCCTCCGGGGACGAGTCCGCGCTGCCGTCCGCCACGGGATCGGCATCCGGCAGGGTGGCGAGACGCGTCGGATCGCGGTCGGTCCCCGCGATCAGCTCGTCGGCCGCCTGACGATCGGTCTTCGGCAGGAAGCCGGACTTCATCCCGAAGTACACCGCCTGCGGGTGATGGGCGACGATCGCGAGCGTCGACTGCTCAGGCTCGACCGCGTAGCCGCCGGACAAGCGCAGGCCGACGGGTGCCCGCCCCCCGCTCCGAGCAGGCGGAACACCTTCTCGTGCTCGGACTGCTCCGGGCACGCCGGGTAGCCCCAGCTGTAGCGACGGCCCTGGGTCGGCGAGATCCCGAGGTCGCTCCGCACCCGGGCATGAAGCCACTCGGCCAAGCCCTCTGCCGTCTGGACGCCGAGGCCATGCACGAACAGCTGCTCGGCGAACTCGCCGTCGGCCTCGAGCTTCGCCATCAACTCGGTGACCTCGTCGCCGGCGGTCACCGCCTGGAGTGCGACGACATCGGTCTCGCCGGACCCAACGGGGCGGTAGAAATCGGCGAGGCAGATGCGGTCGTGCTTGGGCTGGCGCGGGAACACGAGGCGCTCGAGCTCACGCTCTCCGAGGGCGGCTGGGTCCCAGATGATCAGCTCATTGCCGTCGGCGTTGCACGGGAAGTACCCGAGCACTGCCCGGGGATGGAGATAGGTCTGCTCGCGCCACATCCGCTCGAGCCGCGGCTGGAAGTCGTCCTGCAGCAGCTTCTTCCACTCCTCGCCCTTGACGCCGCGCCCGCCCCAATGAAGCTTGAACAGGACGTGCGTGTCGAGGTGGTGGTAGACCTCGTCCATCGGTACCTCGACCTCGCGAGCGCCCCAGAACGGCGGCTCGGGCACAGAGCTGTCGATCGCCACGGCGGCGCGAACGGAGGCGTCGTCGGTAGGTGGCAGATTCTCCTCAACCCGCTCGGGGGCCTCGCGCAGCTTGCGGGCCGCATCCCTCGTCTTGGCAACGAGTGCCTCGCGGGCGTCGCCGTCGATGAGCTGGTCCATCTTCGCCAGACCCTCGAACGCGTCCTTGCAATAGAACACGCCGGGCTCGTAGACCTCGTCGGATGCGGTGCCGCCCGGGTAGAGGATGCGCAGGCCGAAGTTGCGATTGATCGCGGCGCCGCCGACGAGCACCGGGAAGTCCAGCCCGCGCGCATGAAGCTCCCCCACGCACGCCGGCATCTGCTTGGAGGTCGAGACGAGCAGGGCGCTCAGCCCGATCGCGGTCGCGTTGTGCTCGACGGCTGCGTCGAGGATGGTGCTGATCGGGACCTGCTTGCCGAGATCGACGACGGTGTACCCATTGTTCGTGAGGATCGTGTTCACGAGCGACTTACCGATGTCGTGCACGTCACCGAACACCGTGGCGATCACGACGGTGCCCTTCGTGTAGCCCTCGATCTTGTCGAGGTAGTTCTCGAGCCGGGCGACCGCGCGCTTCATCACCTCGGCGGACTGGAGGACGAACGGGAGGATCAGCTCGCCGGCGCCGAACTTGTCGCCGACCTCCTTCATCGCCGGAAGCAAGACGCTGTTGAGTGTCGGGACCGCACCGATCTTCTCGACGCTGCGGTCGATCCAGTCCTCGACGCCGTCCTTCTTGCGGCGGAGGATGTGGAAGTGGAGCGCCTCCTCGGGCTCCATGCCGGCCGTCGGATCCTCGGCCGCCGCCTCCTCCTCGGGACCCTTGGCCTCGAAGTGGGCGATGAAGCGCTCGAGCGCGTCATCGCGGCGGTTGAACACGAGGTCATCGGCGAGTTCGCGCTCGTCGGCGGAGATCTCGGCGTACGGCGTGATGTGGTTCGGGTTGACCATCGCGAGGTCAAGACCGACCTCGACGCAGTGGTGCAGGAACACGCTGTTGAGCACACTCCGCGCCGGGAGGCCGACGCCGAACGAGACGTTGCTGACCCCGAGCGACGTCTTGACGTTGGGGAGCCCCTGCTTGATCGCCCGGATGCCCTCGATCGTCTCGACGGCGCTTGGCCGCCACTCCTCGTCGCCGGTCGTCAGCGTGAATGTGAGGCAGTCGAAGATGAGCGCCTCGGGCTCGAGCCGATGCTCGTCGCAGCACAGCTCGACGAGGCGCTGAGCGATCTCGAGCTTGCGCTCCCGCGTCTTCGCCATCCCAACCTCGTCGATCGTCAGCGCGATCAGCGCGGCGCCGTGCGCCTTCGCGATCGGGACGACCCGATCGAGTTTGTCGCGGCCGGCCTCGAGGTTGATCGAGTTGACAATCGCGCGACCGGGGATCTGCTGCAGCGCCGTCTCGATCACCTCCGGCTCGGTCGAGTCGACCTGGATCGGGGCCGGCTGGGTGAGGCTCACGCGCTTGACGACCTGGCGCATCTGCTCGTCCTCGTCCTGGCGCTCGGTGAGCGCGACGCACACGTCGAGCACATGGGCCCCGCCGTTCACCTGGTCCTCGGCGACGGTGACGAGGCCGTCGTAGTCGTCGGCGAGGAGCAGTTCCTTCGCCTTGCGTGAGCCCTGGGAATTGACCCGCTCGCCGACGAGCGTCGGGCGGGGGTCCTGGACGAGCGGGGTGGCGGCGATCATCGAGCTCACGTGCGCAGGGCGCGGGGCCGGGCGCTCGCCGGGCGTGTGGCCGGCGACGCGCTCGGCGAGTGCGCGAATGTGGTCGGGCGTCGTGCCGCAGCAGCCGCCGACAATCGACAGGCCGTAGCGCTCGACGAATTCCCCCAGGACAGCCGCGAGCGGCTCGGGCTGCTCCGGGAAGATCGTCTCGCCGTTCGGACCCTGCAGCGGTAGGCCCGCGTTCGGAATGCAGTGGATCGGCTTGCTCGAGAATTCGCCGAGGAAGCGGATTGCGTCCCGCATGTCCTCCGGGCCAGTCGAGCAGTTCAGCCCGATGATGTCGACGTCGAGTGCCTCGAGCGTCGCCAGTACGGCGCTGATGTCGGTGCCGAGCAGCATCTTGCCGCCGTTCGGCAGCAGCGACACGCTGCACTGGATCGGAAGCGTCCGCCCGGTCTCCTTGAAGGCCTCCCGGGCACCGAACACGGCGGCCTTCACCTCGAGGATGTCCTGAGCGGTCTCGATGATGATGAGGTCGGCGCCGCCGGTGACAAGGCCGCGCGCCTGCTCGGTGAAGACCGTGACGAGCTCCGGGAACGTGATCTGGCCGAGGGTCGGATCGTCGCTGGCGGGCAGGAAACCGGTCGGCCCGATCGATCCGGCGACGAAGCCGTGCTCGCCGGCGGCGCGCCGGGCGATCTCTGCGGCCTTGACGTTGATCTCCATGGTGTGGTCTTCGAGCCCCCACTCGGTGAGCTTCAGCCGCGAGGCCTGAAAGGTGTCGGTCTCGAGCACCTCCGCGCCGGCCTCGATCATCGAGCTGTGCACGCCCTCGATCACATCCGGCCGGTTGAGTACGAGCACCTCGTGGCAGCGGCCGGGGAGGCGGTAGTCGTCCTCGAGGCTGAGGTCGAACATCTCGAGCGTGGCGCCCATACCGCCGTCGTAGACGACGACGCGCTCACGCAGGGCGGAGAGGAGATCGCGCATTCCGAGGATGGTATCGAACCTTGACAAAGGTGTGGCAAGGTTGTCCGACAGGGGTCAGCGTGCGACAAGCCGCGAGAGCACGACCTGCGAGCGGGTGCGCTCAACGAGCCCGTCCCGTTGCAGCTCGATGATGACGCGCTCGAGGTCGCCGTTGTCCCGCGTGCGCACGCGCGCGATCGCGTCGGCCTCGCCGGTTACGCTCCACGCCTCGACGACCTCGGGGTGGCGGCGTAGCGTCGTCGCGACGTCGTCGAGCGGCGTCCCGGGCGCGAAGAACAGCTCGATCAGTGCCTCGGTTTGGTCGCCGAGAGCGGCATGATCGACAACTGCGGTGAACCCACGCAGGGCGCCGCGCGAGCGGAGCTTGTCGACGCGCCGCTTGACCGCCGGCGCCGATAGCGCGACGTGCCGCGCGACGTCGTCGTACGTGCGCCGCCCGTCGTCCACGAGCAACGCAAGAATCTGTCTGTCAGTGGCGTCCATACTTTGATTTCTTACGCAGATTACAGCGGTTTCGGCATCGACAGCCGCCGGAGCCGTCGGTACGCTGCAATCTATGACGCTCGCCACCGTGCTTTTCGACGAGGCGCACAGCGAAGCGTGGACGATCCGGCCGGAGCTGGCGGCAACGATGCAGCCGGCTCACCCCGGTGACTGCTCCTACGCGCTCGCCGCTGCTGCCCTCACCGCCGACGGATTCGCGGTGACCTCGAACCCGATCGGTTCACTGACGACCGAGGCACTCGCCGGCTGTGACGTGCTCGTGCTCGCCCACCCATCGGATCCCGCCTGGGAAAAGACAACCGGCACGGGCTCGCCGCGACTCACCGATGCCGAACTCGACGCGATCGAGCGGTTCGTCCATCGCGGAGGTGGCCTCGTCGTCCTCGGTGAGACCGAGCAGGAGAAGTACGGGAACAACCTCAACGAGCTGCTCGGGCGCTTCGGCCTGCACCTGGAAAACGACACGGTTCAGGACTACGAGCATCACCACGGGGCGCCCAGCTGGATCCTCGCCGAGCTCGCCGATGGCGGTCGGGGGAGCGGCGGCGACCTGCTCGCGCGGGTCAAGCAGGCGTGTCTGTACCGGGCGACGACGGTGACCTCGATGAACGGTGCCCGTGTGCTCGCCCGCAGTCACAGCACCGCCTCGACGCCGAACGCCCCGTTGATCGTCGCCGGTGATCACGGCGACGGACGCGTGATCGTCCTCGGCGACTCCGATCTGTTCGGCGACGACTGCATCGGAGATCTCGATCACCGCGCGCTGTGGCTCAACATCGTCCACTGGCTGGCTCGTCCGCGAGCTGAGGCCGCGGCTGGGTCGGCCGCCGGCGCGGCGGCCGACGCCGCATGGGCCGAGCTCCGTGACGAGACGAACGCATTGGCTCTGCTCCAGGCGCCGGATGGGGCGCTCGCCGACGGCGCCGACGCCGACACGGCGGCTGCCCACCTCGCGCGGATGACTGAAGCGATCGAGCGGTTGGCGCCGTACTTCCCGCACGACGAGACGTATCTGGCGGCGGTCGTCGACGACCTGCGCGCGTGGCGGGAGTCCGGTTTCACGAAGCCCGACTTCACCCGTGCGCTGCACGCGTTCCGGCCGAATCAGCAGCGGCAGGACGGAGTGGAGCACCTCATCGTGTTTCCGATGTACAAGCAGAACGGCTCGCGGGACACCTGCTTCGAGGCGCTACTCGTCCGCGTCCCCTGGCCGGAATGGATCGCCGAGCTCGAACGGACCCGGTATGACAACCGTGCCTACGTCCCGGTTGAGCTGATCGATTGCACCGAGGGCTACCACAGCGAATGCGCGGTCCTGTTCCCGGAGACGGTGTCGGTGGCCGATCGGCCGCCGAACTACTTCGGCGCGATCTTCTGCGATCGCGAGGCCGAGCGCCTGCGTCGTGTCGCCGGGGCGGCGAGCGATCTGCTCGGGCTCAACCTTCCGCCCGACGCGGCGCGCATGCTCGTCAGCCCCGAGGTCTCCCAGCAGGCGTACATCCTCTGGGACCTCATTCACGACCGGGCGCACAGTCACGGCGATCTCCCTTTCGATCCGTTCATGATCCGCCAGCGGGCGCCGTACTGGATGTACTCGCTCGAGGAGTTGCGGTGCGACCTCACAGCGTTCACGCAGGCGCGCGAGCTTGAGGCTGACGGCGTCAGCTTCGCCCGCTACGTCCAATACGCGATCCTGCTCGACCGCCTGATCCGCTTCCCGATCACCGGCTCGCGCGTGCGCAACTACGACGGGCTCGGCGGCCAGCTGCTGTTCGCGTATCTCCATAAGCACGGATACCTGCACTGGACCGACAACCAGCTCACGGTCGAGTGGGATCGCGTCGCCGAAGGTGTCACCGCCCTGCACTCCGAGGTCTACGAGCTGTATCGCACCGGCATCGACCGCACGAAGCTCCAGCATTGGGTCGCGGCGCACGACCTGGTCGCGGCCAACGTTGCGCCGGCGGTCGGCTCGAACTGGGCGGCCGGCGTCCGCGACTTCACCGATGTCGAGGACCCGCGGCCGTACGTCGACCTGGTGCTGCCGGACGAGTTCCCGCTGTCGATCTTCTACACGTCACTGAAGACTAAGCTCACCGTGTGAGCGAACGCGGTTTCGCCTCAGACAACTCCGCGACGGTCCATCCCGACGTCCTCGCCGCGATCGCGCGGGTCAACGTCGGGCACGCCTTCGGCTACGGCCACGACGAGTACACCGGTAGCGTCGAGGCGCGTCTGGCGGCGCACTTCGGGGATGACGCGCGGGCGTTCTTCGTGTTCAACGGCAGCGCGGCCAACGTCCTCTCGATGCGGGCTGCCTGCCGGCCGTGGGAGGCTGTGATCCTCGCCGAGAGCGGTCATATGAACGTCGACGAGTGTGGTGCGCCCGAGGCGATCGGCGGCTTCAAGCTCTTGACCGTGCCCGGGGAGAACGGCAAGCTGACGCCGGAGCTCGTCGCGAGCCGGATCGCCCGGATCGGCGATGAGCACGCGGTACAGCCGCGGGTCGTGTCGATCACGCAGTGCACCGAGCTCGGGGCGCTGTACACGCCGGCGGAGATGCGCGCGCTCGCGGATGCGGCGCACGAGGCCGGGCTCGTCCTGCATGTCGATGGCGCCCGGCTCAGTAACGCCGCGGCGGCGCTCGGGATCTCGCTGCGGGCGATCACGACCGATGTCGGAGCGGACATCGTCTCGTTCGGCGGCACGAAGAACGGGCTGCTCGGGGCAGAGGCGGTCGTCGTCCTGCGGCCCGAGCTGTCGGACGGATTTGCGTACCTGCGCAAGCAGACGCTGCAACTGGCGTCGAAGATGCGCTTCCTCGCGGCGCAGTTCGACGCGCTGCTCACCGACGAGCTATGGCGCCGGTGCGCCTCCCAGGCGAACGCGATGGCGGCCCGGCTCGCCGATGCGATCACGTCGATCCCTGAGGTGACGATTACCCGGCCGGTGCAGACGAACGTCGTCTTTGCCCGGCTTGATCCGGCCGTGACGGCCGCGCTCCAGGAGCGCTACGCGTTCTACGTCTGGGATGAGTTCACGCACGAGGTTCGCTGGATGTGCTCGTGGGACACGACGCCAGACGACGTCGATGGGTTTGTCGCCACGCTCCGTGACACGGTCAGTGTCAGAGCGTGAACAAGTGCTTGCAGATTTGCTAGCACGGCGCTAAACTGCAAGCATAAGCAACCACAGGAGTCACCATGGCAACCACCACGAAGTCGCACAACGGAGCCGCGTCGTTTGACACGGCGTTCGAGCAGTTCAAGGACTCTGGAGAGCAGTTCATGTCGTACGCGCGCAAGGCCGGGAACGCCTACCTCGACGGCTATGAGAAGGCCGTCGACCGCGCGATCGAGCTCGAGCTCAAGGTCGCCGGCATGACGCAGCAAGAGTGGGTGAAGAGCATGGCCGAGACGCAGACTGAGTTTGCGCGCGAGCTCACGAGCTCGTACACGACCACCGCTCGTAGCCTCCTGAAGTAGATGTCATTCTCAGCGCAGCCCAGCGCCTCGAATCTCCTGGACAGTTGGTTTGAGGGCTGGGCTGTTGCGGCCAACGGCGCCGCCAACATGTGGACCACGCTGTGCACTCGGCCGCCGGGGCCGTTGGATGTCCCGCGCTGGCTCGAGGTGATGAGCGAGCGCACGCCGCCGTGCTGGACCTCGCCGAACACGGTCGTCTTCGACGCCCCGGTCGCGCGGCTGCGCGACTTCACCCGACGGGGGGCATCACGGACGGTCGTGCCGACGCTCGTGCTGCCGCCCCAGGCCGGGCACGACTCGTGCATCGTCGACTACTCGTCGGAACAGAGCCAGATCGGCGCGATCATCGAGGCCGGGCTGGAGCGAGCCTTCTCGCTCGACTGGAAAGGCGCGACCGAGGACACGAAGGACGCGACGATCGACGACTACCTCGACGTGATCGACATGGCCGTCGACCATTGCGGCGGGCGCGCCAACGTGATCGGGGATTGCCAGGGCGGGTGGCTGGCGACGATCTATGCGGCTTTGCACCCGGAGCGCGTCAACACGCTGACCCTCGCCGGAGCGCCGATCGACTTCCACGCCGGTGAGCCGATCATCCACGAGGTCATCCAGCGGGTCGCCCCCGGCGGCGATCTGCGCTTCTACGAGACGCTTGTCGCGCTGGACGGCGGCGTGCTCAAGGGGGAGCACATGCTCTCGGGCTTCGTGATGATCCAGCCGAGCTCGGAGATCGGCCGACAGTTCGAGCTGTTCCAGCACCTCGACGACCCGGCGTACGTCGCCCGCTACGCCGAGTTCGAGGACTGGTTCAAGCACACCCAGGACATCCCCGGCGGCTTCTACCTGTGGATCGTCCAGCATCTGTTCCGCGACAACGCGCTGATCAGCGGTGCGATGCGGATCCGCGGCCGGCACGTACGACTGTCGCAGATCGACATGCCGCTGCAGCTGCTCGCGGGGGCGAGCGACCACATCACCCCACCGGACCAGGTGTTCGCGATCGCCGACCTCGCCTCGACTCCGCACGAGATGATCCACCGCGACGTGAGCTCCGGCGGTCATCTCGGCCTGTTCATGGGCCATGAGGCGCTGCGGGATCACTGGCCGCCGCTGCTGGAGAAGGTGCGGGCGCACTCGTAGCGGGCTGTGCTTTGGGGCCGCCAAGCGGTCGAGCGCAGACCCCTACCCGACCAGCCGCACGATTGCGACCACGCCCACGATGACGATCGCGCCCCGCAGCGCCACCTCGGGCAGGCGCCGTCCCGCCCGGGCGCCGATGACACCACCGAGCGTCGAGCCGATGGCGATCAGCAGCGCCGCACCCCACGCGACGTGCGCCACGAACGCGAACAGCACCGCGGCGACGGCGTTCACCAGCCCGGCGAGGACGACCTTCAAGGCGTTGATGCGCTGCAGATCATCGTCGAGGGCGAGGCCGAGGATCGAGAGCAGCAGGATCCCCTGGGCAGCGCCGAAGTAGCCGCCGTAGACGCCGCTCGCGAACACGCCGAGCGTCGCCAGCGGGCCTGCGTGTGCGTGGGCGGGGCGGCGCTGGTGCGCCAGCGCCCGCGCCAGCCGCGGCTGGAGCAAGATCAGTACGAGGGCGACCGCGATGAACGCGGGGACGATCGCCTTGAACGCCGAGGCGGGCAGGGTCAAGAGCAACGTCGCGCCCGCCAGACCGCCGAACGCGGACGCCGCGGCGAGCGGAATGGTTCGACGGCGCTGGCCGCGCAGCTCGCGCCGGTAGCCGACGGCGCCGGACGCCGAACCCGGGACGAGCCCGATCGTGTTCGAGACGTTTGCCGTCACCGGCGCGTAGCCGAAGCCGAGCAGCACGGGAAACGTGATCAGCGTGCCGCTGCCGACGACCGTGTTGATCGTGCCCGCGGCGACTCCGGCGCCGAAGATGGCGAGTGCGTGCAGTGGCGTCACGCGAAGAACGCTACCCAGCGCGGGAATGCCGGGCCCACCCACTCGCCCGCCCACCCGGATGTCCGCACGCCCAGCGGGCCCTGCGACTCAGCGGGCGCTCCAGCCGTAATCCATCGTCACCGGCACGCCGGTGAACGCGCGGCCGGCGGGCCCGGCGAGAAACGCGACGACGGCCGCCACCTCGTCCGGCTCGATCAGCCGCTTGACGGCGTGCGGCGCCAGGATCACCTGCTCGAGCACATCCTCCTCGGAGAGGCCGTGAACCCGCGCCTGGTCGCCGATCTGCTTTTCGACGAGCGGCGTGCGGACATAGCCCGGGCATACCGCCGCGCAGCTGATCCCATCCTCCGCGCCCTCGAGCGCGAGCGTCTTGATCAGGCCCATGACGCCGTGTTTGGCCGAGACGTACGCCGCCTTGTACGGCGAGGCGACGAGCCCGTGCACGGACGCGATCGCGATGAGGCGGCCGGCGTCGGAGGCTCGCAGCGCCGGCCACGCGTGCTTGGCGAGGTAGAACGGGCTGCTCAAGAGCAGGCCGACGATTGTCTGCCAGCGCTCGTCCGGGAACTCGGCGACCGGCGACACGTGCTGGACGCCGGCGTTCGGGACGACGAGGTCAAGCCGGCCGAACCGCTCGAGCGCCGCGGCCACCGCATCGGCGTTGGCGTCGGGCTGGGTCAGATCGGCCTCAAACGGCACCCCGGGACCATCCGCATCGGGACGGAGGTCGACGGAGAGCACGTCCATGCCCTCCTGCTCGAGGCGCGTGGCGACGGCTCGGCCGATCCCGCTCGCGGCGCCGGTCACCAGCGCGGCACGGCCCTCGAGCGGACGATCGGTCATTGCTTACGGCTACCCGTTCGGCGCCGCGTTGACCCCGCCTTGCCAGTCGCGACGAACGCGTCGTACACCTCGCGCAGCGCGCTCCGCTGGCGCGGCGTCAGGCGCGTGTCGGCACGGATCGCGTCGACGACCGCTGTGTCGCCGTCGTCGTTGCCCGGCGGCGACATCCCGGCTTGCTCGTACAGGGTGTCGGCCGACACCTTGAGCGCGTTCGCGATGCCGTCGAGGACGTGCTCGGAGGGCGCACGCAGACCGCGCTCGATCTGGGACAGGTACGGATTCGAGATGCCGGCCAGGTCTGCGAACTGGCGCATCGACATCTCGGCCAGCTCACGCTGCTGGCGGATGATCTCGCCGAGCGACGTCGGCCTGCGGGGAGCCATGCGAAGGAGAATAGACCGACGCGCGAGCGTCTCAGGGCCGCTCACATCTCCTGGCCGCCGTTGACGTCCCACACCGCGCCGGTGATGAACGACGAGTGGTCGGAGGCGAGGAAGTGCACGACCCGAGCGACCTCGTCCGGCCGCCCGAGCCGGCCGACCGGGATCTCGGACTTGATCCGGTCGAGTACCTGCGCGGGGACGTGCTCGAGCGTCTCGGTAGCGATGAAGCCTGGCGCGACCGCGTTGACCGTCAGGCCGATGGAGTCCTCCCGCATCTTGCCGCCACGCTGCAGCTGGAAGCACGCCTCCCGAGCAAGCGTCTTCGTTAGGCCGAACAGCCCTGACTTGGAGGCGGCGTAGTTCGCCTGGCCGATGTTGCCGCGCTCGCCGACGATCGATGAGATGTTGATGATGCGGCCGGTGCCGCGTTCGATCATGTGCGGGAGCACGGCCTGGGCCATGAAGAACGCGCCCGAGAGGTTGACTGCGAGGACGCGGTACCAGTCCTCGTCGGTCATCTTCAGGACCGTCTTGTCGCTCGTGATGCCGGCGTTGTTGACGAGGATGTCGAGGCGCCCGTGGGCCTCGATCACCTCGCCGACCGTGCGCCGGCAGTCCTCCGCGGAGCCGATGTTCCCCTGATGCACGCTCGCCTCGACGCCGTGCCGCTCGAGTTGATCGAGGAGATGCAGGGCGTGCTCATTGTCCTGGCTGTAGCCCGCGGCGACGGCGGCGCCCTGCTCGGCGAAGCTGCGCGCGATCGCGGCGCCGATGCCCCGCGTGCCGCCGGTGACGAAGACGACTCGGCCCTCCATCCGCGGGCGCTGGGTGCCGCTCGGCCAGACCTCGGTGTCAGGGGTGCCGCTCTGGGGCGTGCCGGTCATGTCGCGCGCAACCGGTCAGCGAGCGCTTTCCGGCGCATCGGGCTCATCGTACCCGCGCCATCGTCGGCGCCCGCTAGCGCTGGCCGGCGTGCTCGCCGCGTTCGGTGCGGACGCTCTGGTGGCGCGCGTCGGCGACGGTCGGCGAAGGCACGACGATCACCGTCCGGTCAGCGTGCTGGAGGACCGCGTGCGAGACGCTGCCCATGAGGAGCGATTTCAGCCCCGTCAACCCGCGGGAGCCCATCACGATCGCGCCCGCGTCGATCTCGTCCGCCTCGGCGAGGATGGCCGTGGAAATCGTCGTGTGGAGCGCGCGCGTACGCGGCTGTGCGTTCAACCCGGATTGGGTGGCGAGCTCCGCACCTTCGCGCGCGCTCTCGAGGGCACTCTGATAGGAGGCGTCGTCGATCTCGTCGACATTGACCATGCCCGGCGCGAGCCCGAACCCGGACGGTGTCCGTGCGAGCACGTCGACGAACGGCTCCCAGACGGTGAGGACGGTCGCCGGATGGCCCGCCATCAGCTCGCCCGCGTGTTCGATCGCGGAGCGCGAATCGGCCGACCCGTCGTAGCACAGGAGGATCATCGTGTCCGCGGTCATTCCGGGTCTCCCTTCATGTTCGCGTACAGCGCCGCGACGTCGAGCGTCGACAGGATCCCGGTCGGCCGGCCATTCTGGGCGTCAAGGACGACGAGGTGCGAAACGCCGTGCTCGGACATCAGCTGGGCTGCGTGCTGGACGGACTCGCGGGCCGAGACGGAGAGCGGCTCGGTGGCCGCCACCTCGAGCGCCGTCGGCGCGTCGCCGTTAGCGGCAGCGACGATGACGTCGATGTCGGACACGACCGCGACGACGCGGCGACCGTCGCCATTGGTCACCGCAACCGCGTGAACGCGATGCTTGGCCATGATCGCCGCGACCTCATCGAGCGGAGCGCCCGCATCGCAGCTGAGAATTCCGTGGTGCATGCAGTCGCCGACGCGCACCAGTCGCAAATCAAAAGACATCGATCTTCCTCCCCGCTCGGTCTAGGACGGCGCCGTGATGCAGCTTCGCCGGGAGCGCGTGTTCCGCGCGCAGACGGGCGAGCGCATGACGCACGTGTGGGTGCTCACCACCCAGGGACTGCTTGAGCGCTCCCTGCATCGACACGATCCGCTCCACCAGGGCTCGGTGCTGGTGCCGTGATGGGTGCGTGCCGGGGTTGCGTTGCATGCCGTTAGGTTCGCCGTCATTCCCCGATGACGCATCCGTTTGCCCCCACGGAAGCTGTCCGGAAAACTACGGATGGGCCTCCCGCTCGCTCGGGTCTACGCTGGCGATCGCCGATGACCGCGATCAGGACATGGGGCCTGACCCCAACGCTACGGCGCGACACTCGCGCTGGATGCACTCGAGCTGGCCGTCGAGCCCGGCGAGGTCTACGGCTACCTCGGTCCGAACGGCGCCGGTAAGACAACGACGATCCGGCTCCTGCTCGGGCTGCACCGGCCGACCGCTGGACGCGCCGAGCGCACGAGCCTGATCATCTGGATGACGAGCCTCGGCGCGTTTGCGTTCATCATCGGGGTCATCTCAAAAAGCGTGTCGTCCGCCGGGATCTCCAAGAGCCTCCAGCAGCAGCTGAGAAGTTGGGAAGCGGCTCGATCCTCACACCACGGGGATACGTCGGGTTCACGTCGATCTTCTTCGTCTGGCGGTCAGCCTGTTCGCCTGCGCACAGATCACGGCGGCTCGCCACGAGGAGTCCGAGCAACAGCTCGAGACCCAGATCGCGATGCCGATCGGTCGCCGGGGGTGGCTCATCGGACGGCTGCTGCTCGCGTTCGGCGGCGCGGTTCTGCTCGCGCTCGTCTACGGCGTGCTCGGCTGGCTCGGGACGACGTCGCAGGGCGTCGAGCTCTCGCTGCCACGGATGCTCCTGTCCGGGGTCAACTGCCTGCCGACGGCGGTTCTGTTCCTTGGACTGGCCGCGCTCGCATATGGCCTCGTCCCCCGTGCGAGTACCGGCATCGCGTACGGACTCGTGATCGTCGCCTTTCTGTGGAACCTGTTCGGAGCGCTGCTCGGCGTGCCGAAATGGGTTGTCGAGCTGACACCGTTCGAGCACATCGGGCTCGTCCCCGCGACCGCATTCCGGCCGGGGTCAGCGGTCGTGATGGTCGCGATCGGCGTCTTCGCCGCCGTGGCCGGCGTCGCCGGGTTCCGGCGCCGGGATCGCCTGGGCGCGTAGCTCCCGCTGCTCCAGTTGCTGCTCCACCGCGCCGGCGACGATCGCGACGACCTCGTCTGGCTCGGAGGTCCGGCGGAACAGGGAGAGGTCATGTGGGCCGATGCGGCCGGCGGGACGTACGCTCTCGCCGAGCCAACCGACGAGGCCGTCCCAGGAACCGTCACCGATGAGGATGACCGGGAAGTGGCGGATCGTCTGGGTTTGGATCAGCGTCAGTGCCTCGAACAGCTCGTCGAGGGTGCCGAACCCGCCGGGGGCGATCACGAACGCGCTTGCGTACCGGACGAACATCACCTTTCGGGCGAAGAAGTGCCGGAAGCGCAGCGACACGTCGAGGTACTCGTTCTGGACCTGCTCGTGCGGCAGCTCGATGTTGCAGCCGACCGACTTGGCACCCGACTCCCGGGCGCCGCGGTTGGCCGCCTCCATCAGCCCTCGGCCTCCGCCAGTGATGATCGCGTACCCGGCGCGACCGAGCGCCGCGGCGACGGCACGGGTGAGCGCATAGTCGGGATGGTCGCGTGCGGTCCGCGCCGACCCGAACACGGTGACGGCAGGCCCGAGCCGAGACAGCCGGGAGAACCCCATCGCGAACTCGGCTGCGATCTCGTGGATCCGTTGCGTCTCGGCCGCGCGCTCGGTCGCCGGCCCATCTCCGAGCCAGAGGAGCAGCTCTTCGTCAAAAGTGAGGTCGCCCGGCATGTCCGGAGAGTACGAACCGATAACGATTGGCGTCAGCGGGAAAGCTAGAGTGCCACCTATGACAACCGACTCCGCCCAGTCCGCTCCGTCCGAGGTCCTGATCGCCGGCGGCGGTGTTGCCGCGCTCGAGGCAATGCTCGCACTGCGCGATCTCGCCGGCGACCGCGCGCGCGTCACCCTCCTGGCGCCGAACTCCGAGTTCGTCTATCGGCCGATGACCGTGCGTGAGCCGTTCTCCTACGGCGTAGCCCAGCGTTTCCCGCTCGAACGGATGCTCGCCGACGCGCGGGCCGAGCGTATCGACGGCGTGCTCGCCTCCGTCGACGCGAGCAACCGGACCGTGCGGACGACAGCCGGCGAGGAGCACCGCTACGACTCGCTCGTCGTCGCGCTCGGCGCGACGATCAAGCCGCGCTACGAAAATGCGATCACGATTGACGACCGGCGGATCGATGAGCTTCTCCACGGACTCATCCAAGATGTCGAGGATGGCTATGTCAAGCGGCTCGCCGTTGTCGTGCCGCCGCGGATGGGGTGGCCGTTCCCGGCGTACGAACTTGCCCTGATGACCGCGGCGCGCGCCGAGGACTCCAACATCGAGATGGAGATCACGATCCTCACGCCCGAGGACGCTCCGCTCGCGCTCTTCGGTGACGGCGCGAGCCAGGCCGTCCGGGACATGCTCCAGGCGCGCCGCATCAACGTGGTCACCTCGGCCTATTGCGAGATCCCGCGCACTGGGCAGATCGAGATCGGCCCCGGCGAACGTTCGCTCAGCGTCGATCGGGTGATCGCGCTGCCCGAGCTTGTCGGCCCGGGACTTCCAGGCGTGCCGGGAGACGAGAACGGGTTCATCCCCGTCGATGACCACTGCCGCATCCGGGGACTCGAGCGGGAATATGCCGCCGGCGACGCGATCGACTTCGCGGTCAAGCACGGAGGACTCGCGTCCCAGCAGGCGGACACCGTCGCCCGCGCGATCGCGCACGACCTGGGCGCCCCGGTGTCGGCGACACCGTTTGAGCCGGTTGTCCGCGGTATCTTGCTCACCGGCGAGGAGCCCAAATACCTGAGCGCCGAGATCATGGGCGGCCGCGGCTTCATGTCGTCGATCAGCGACCAGCCGCAGTGGCACCCGCCGACGAAGATCGCCGCGCAGTACCTCGCGCCGTACCTTGAGCAGCGCAGCCAGGCCGTCTGAGGGCTACGCCCCGGACGCCGTCGTGCCCGGTGCCGTCGCGTCGTCGCCGAGCCCGCCCTCGAACGCGGCATCGACGGTTTCGAGCACGTTGAGGTGGCGCTCGATTCCGGCGAGGCGGAGAGCGTCGAACACCGGCGATGCGCGGGGGACGACGATCGCGAGCCGCAGGCCCCGCGTGCGCAGACTCTCTCGGAGCCTGTAGATGAGATGGATGCCCGCGCTGTCGAGGTAGTCGATGCCGCTGAGGTTGAGCACGAGTCCGTGCGCCTCGTTGGGCGTCTCGTCCGCCAGCGCTCGGGCGAGCTCCGCGGCGTTTGACATGTCGATCTCGCCGACGACGTCCGCCACGACGTGCCCGTCGCGCTCGCTGAAATGCAGGTCGGCGAGCCTCATCGACTGAGCCTCCGGCGCATCACGAGCTCCGTACCCTCCGGCGTCGAGGAGACCTGCACGGTGTCCATCGCGGCCTCGATGATCGTCAGTCCGCGGCCTCGGTTACGCCCCCGCGGCGCGCGCCAGCGGCCCGTGTCACAGACGGTCACGATGACCTCGTCGTCGTCCGTTTCGGCGTGGATGTGGAAGACGTGCGGGGCCGGCGAGTATGCGTGTTCGATGGCGTTGGCGCACGCCTCGCTGACGGCCATCGTGATCTCGACGATCTCGGTGCCAACGGCACCCCTCTCGCGGAGCCAACGCCGCATCACCCGCCGCACATGAGCGAGTACAGCCGATTCGGCCGGCAGCCGGAGATCGAGTTCGAGAGGGATCGGCCGGTTGTGCAGGGCAACGATGGCGACGTCGTCGCGGGGGCCGTCCGCGGGGTCGAGCGAGGCGATCGCGGCGAGGCACGCGTCCTCCGCGGAGTCGACGTCGCGCAGCACGTCCAGTAGGCCATCGAGGCCGTCGGTGATCGGCTCGCCACGGCGCTCGACGAGGCCGTCGGTGTAGAGGACGAGCATCTCGTCGGGGGCGAGTGCCAACTCGTGCTCGTGGCAGTTCCCGTACGGGTACGCCCCGAGCGGGGCACACGGCGGGATCTCGATCAGCCGCGCCCCACCGAGTCCTACAACGACCGGCGGGACATGTCCGGCGGTCGCGACGCGCACGGACCCCGTGTCCGGATCGAAGATTGCGTACGCAGCCGTCGCCATCGCCCCGGTGCCGGTGCTCTGCACGTAGCGGTCGACGAGCTCGAGCGTGCGACCCGCGCCGTGACCCTCCTGTGCATACGCGCGCAGCGCGGTCCGCATCTGGCCCATCAGCGCCGCCGCCTCGATGCCGTGTCCGACGACGTCTCCGATGGCGACGCCGAGCAGACCGCGCGGCAGTTCGATGACGTCGTACCAGTCGCCGCCGACCTCGTGCCGCGCGGCGAGGTAGCGCGCGGCCACGGAGATCCCCGCGATGTCCGGCAGCTGGCGCGGTAGGAGGCTGCGCTGCAGCAGCACCGCAACCTCGTGCTCACGTTCGAGCTCGGCGACGAGGCCGGCTCTTTCGATCGCCGGCGCGGCGCGGGCGGCCGCGAGCTGCAGCACGGCGACGTCCTTCTGTCCGAACATCCTCGGGGTGACCGATCCGACGTGGAGCACCCCGATGAGCGCGCCCTCGACGATCAGCGGCACCCCCAGCAGGGAGCGGATGCCCTTCTCCCGCAGGATCGGGTTGACGATGTCGGCATCCTCGACATCGGCCACAAAGATCGCGACGCGCTCGGCCGCGATCCGTCCGGCAAAGCCACGGCCGAGCGGTATGCGCACGCCCTGCTCGACCTCCTCCTCAATACCGTTCGCCGCCCGCGCGACGAGCTCATCCGTAGCGGCGTCGTAGAGCAGGACTGCGACGGTGTCGACGCTCAGCGTGTCGCGGACGCGCTCGAGCAGCTCGTCGAGCAGCGCCTCCAGGCTCAGCTCGGACAGGGCTGGGTCGCTCAGGCGGTTGAGGTTGCGGACCTGGTCGGCGGGCGTGACAAGCGAGCTGGACAGCCGCAGCACGATCTGGCCGTGCCCAGGCTCGGGTGTGTGAACGTCGAGCTGCTGGGGTCCGCGCGCCATCGACATCTAGTGTTCCCTGTTAGCGCGGAAAGTCAAAGCGTCCAGTAATGCCCGACATGGGCGGAGACGCGGGACGTCAGCATCGGATCCGGAGCGATTGAGTCCGCCTCGCCCTCGCCGCCGAGCGCGCGCACGGTGGCGAGCACCGATCTGGCGAGCGCGGGAGGGTCATAGCCGCCTTCGAGCACAGCTCCGATCGGTGCCCCGACCTCGGCCGCCACATCCCGCAGATGGCGTGCCATCTCGGCGAAGGACTGCTCCTCGAGCAGGCAATCGCCGAGTGGATCGGCGCGGTGGCCATCGAAGCCGGCGGAGATGAGGATGAGCTCCGGCGCGAACTCCAGCGCGACCGGCACCACGACGTACTCGAGCAGGGATAGCCACACCTCCTCATCGGCGCCCGCCGGCACCGGCGCGTTGATTGTGTAACCGAGGCCATCGCCCGCACCGGCGTCGCTGAGCGCACCCGTCCCCGGGAACAGCCCGCTCTGGTGAATGCTCGCGAACAGCACGTCGCCCCGTCGGCGGAACACGTCCGCGGTCCCGTTGCCGTGGTGGACGTCCCAGTCGACGATCATCACCCGCCTGCATCCGAGCTCGCGGATCGCCAGCTCGGCGGCGATCGCGACGTTGTTGAACAGGCAGAATCCCATCGCCCCGTCGGCGAGCGCATGGTGGCCGGATGGGCGAACCGCGCAGAAGCCGCGGTCGTCCTCGCCGGCGACGAGCGCACGGGTCATCGCGCAGGCACCGCCAACCGCGTGGAGCGCTGCGTGATAGGAAGGCTCCCCGACGAACGTGTCCGAGTCGATCTGGCCCCCGCCGCTGAGGCAGAGGTCGCGGATGAAGGCGACGTGCTCAGGGCTGTGGACGAGCCCGAGCTCGGCCTCGGTCGCCTCGGGCGCCCGCCGCCGCGTGCAGCCCGGCCAGCCGGCCTGCGCCATCGCCGATTGGACCGCCTCGATCCGCTCTGGCGTGTCGGGATGCTCGGGCGCGAGCAGGCGCGGATCGTGCTCGAGCGAGGACGGATGATGGAAGAAGAGCACGGCCTTTCAAACCCTAGCCCGTGCCTCGTCGCCCACACCGGAAGTGACCCTCGATGCGCCTGCGGGGAACTACGCGACGGGCCGGGTAGTCGGTCCGCTCCCGGCACCCAATCGCGAGGCGTAGCTTGACTTTGTGACCAGGTTGCAGGGCGTTCATCACCGTTCCAGAATCATCATCGCCGGCGGCGGTGTCGCCGGCCTTGAGGCACTGCTGGCGCTGCGGGCCCAGCTTGGCGGGACCGTCGAGATCGACCTCATTTCGGCCGAGCCGGAATTCCGCTTTCGTCCGATCGCCGTGGCCGAACCGTTTGGGCTCGGCGAGGTCCGGCGCGTCGACCTCGCCGCGATCGCGACTGAGCACGACGCGCATCTGCGCCTCGCCGCGGTCACCGCGGTCGACACGGGTGCCCGGACCATCCGCACGAGCAAGGGTGAAACGCTTGCCTACGACTTCCTGATCGTCGCTGTCGGCGCTCGCCAGTGGCCGGCGATCGAAGGCGGACTGACCTTTGGGGGCGCCGATGACCGCGAGGCACTGCAGTCGCTGATGCGCGACGTGGAGGCCGGGACGGTCAGCCGGATCGCGTTTGCCGCGCCGGCGCCGACGGCCTGGCTGCTGCCCCTCTACGAACTGGCGCTGTTCACCGCCGCGTGGGCGCGCGGGCGGGAGATCTCCGGCGTCGCGATCTCGGTCCTCACGCATGAGGCACGTCCGCTGGAGGCATTCGGCGAGGAGGTCTCGCAGGCGGTCGAGGAACTGCTCACTGACGCCGGGATCACGGTGCTCACGTGTCGGATCGTGCGTGGCTTCGACGGGCAGCGGGTCGCGCTGCGCGGGGCGCATCCGTATCGCGCGGATGCCGTGATCGCGCTGCCGGGGCTCGACGGGCCGCGACTGCATGGGCTGCCCCAGGACGAGCACGGCTTCATCCCGATCGACGGTCAGTGCGCCGTGCGGGGTGTCGAGCACGTATGGGCTGCTGGGGACGGAACCTCGTTCCCGATCAAGCAGGGTGGTATCGCCGCGCAGCAGGCAGACGCCGCCGCGTCGGCGATCGCGGCGACGCTCGGGGCCGTGCCGCGCGCCGAGCCGTTCCGCCCTGTGCTGCGCGGCATGCTCCTGACCGGCTCCGAGCCACGCTATCTGCGCGCCGTTGAGGGCGAGACCGAGATCTCATTCCAGCCGCTGTGGTGGCCGCCGAGCAAGATCGCCGGGCGCTACCTGTCGGGCTATCTCGCCGCCGCGGGCCATCATCAGCCCGGACTTCGGCACGAAGAGCTCGTCGATCGCGAGCCCGGCGAGGAGCCCGCGTCCGAAGCTGAGGCCCTCGAGGATGAACGTGAGGCAGTGGAGCTCCTGCTCGAGCTCGCCGACGCGAACGCGAAGCGCGGCTCCTACGACTTCGCGCTCAAGTGCCTCGAGGCAGCCGAGGACGTCGGGGGACCGCTGCCCGCCGCTCGCCAGGCTGACCGCCACGCGTGGTCAGGGCTCCGGCGCCGATAGGGCGCGGCACGCGTCCCCGGCACGGCCGTACTTCGAAGCAGGGGCGATAGGTAGTCACTCCGTAGCGCCTGGGCGGATCTGCGCCGATGCCAGATCCGCAGTTCCGAGGGACGATGAATCCCTGAGCCGGACCCAGGAAGGAACCAGGATGCTTGTTGTCGCAGCTCTCGGGGGAAACGCATTACTTCGTCGTGGCGAGCCGGCGGACGCCGAAACGCAGCGGCGGAACGTTGACATCGCCGTCGACGCCCTCGCGCAGATTGCCGATGAGCATCAGCTCGTCGTGACACACGGCAACGGGCCCCAGGTTGGTCTGCTCGCCCTGCAGTCCGAGGCCTACACGGCCGTCAATCCTTACCCCCTCGACGTGCTCGGGGCGGAGTCCGAGGGAATGATCGGCTACCTGCTCGAGCAGGGGCTCGAGAATCGGCTCGGGCACGGGCGGGCGGCGACATTGCTCACTCAGGTCGTCGTCGATCCGGCGGATCCCGCGTTCGCAGCGCCGACGAAGTTCGTCGGGCCGCTGTACGAGCGGGCCGAGGCCGAGCAGGTGGCGGCGGCCCGTGGGTGGAACATCGCCCAGGACGGGCCGAACTGGCGGCGCGTCGTGCCCTCCCCTGAGCCGCAGCGAATCGTGGAACTCGAGGCGATCTCAACGCTGATCGCCGCCGATCTGATCGTCATCTGCGTTGGCGGCGGCGGGGTTCCGGTGGTCGTCGATGAACGAGGGGGGCTGCACGGCGTCGAGGCCGTCATCGACAAGGACCTCGCCGCGGGGATGCTTGCCGCAGAGCTCGGCGCCGACGCGCTGCTGCTTTTGACCGACGTCTCTGCAGTCCAGACCGACTGGGGCACGCCGTCGGCTCGCGAGCTCCGCTCGGTGGCGGCCAGCGAGTTGCTCTCGCTCGGCCTTCCGGCCGGTTCGATGGGGCCAAAGGCAACGGCGGCCGCGCGGTTTGCCGCGGGGCAGGGCGGTTTCGCCGCGATCGGCGCGCTATCGGATGTAAGCGCGATCCTCAAGGGGCGGGCCGGGACGCGCGTCCTGGGCGACGGTGGAGGTGCGTTCGCCACGTTCGGTCTTGATCAAGCCATCAGATGAGCAAGGAGTACGAGATGTCAACTGCGACTCAGAATTCCGCAGCGTCCGGCGAGCATGGCCGGAAGTTCTCCCACCTCGCGGTCGGCATTGACGGATTCGATGAGGGCCACGACGCCGCCGCGCTCGGGCGCACGTTGGCGAGCGCGATGGATGCCGAACTGCTGCTCGCGGGGGTCGTGCTCGACCCCATCGTCGTGCTGCCAGAGGAGATGAATCTGACGGCGCTGCGCAAGGAAGCGGAAGCGTCGGTCCGTCGCGCCCGGGATCAGTTTGCGCCGGAGGCTCGGGTGACGGTCGAGAGCGATCTGTTCGTCGCTCGTGGGCTCGAGCGGGTCGTCGAGCGCGAGCATCGCGATCTGCTGATCGTCGGATCCAGCCGCCACGGTCACCACGGCGAAGTCATGATCGGGCGCTGCACCCGTCAGCTCCTGCACGACGCCAAGTGCGCGCTCGCCGTCGCACCCCGCGGGTATCGGAAAGGCGCACCGCACGAGATCAAGCGGATCATCGTCGGCTATGACGGCGGCCCGGAGGCAGCAGAGGCGCTCGGACTCGGCGCCGGGATCGCGGCCTCCGCGGGGGGGCAGCTCGTCGTCTACGGCGTCGTCGATGACCGCGCGCGTCCGTTCGGCTGGTCCCGGCTCGGCACCGGCGCCGTGATCGTGCCCGCCCTCGGATGGGAGGCGATCGGGAGCGCCGGCGCGACCACCGAGTGGGAGAAGGTCGTCGACTCGGCGACCGCGGCGCTCGGGGAGCACCTGAAGGCGGCCACTCACGGGCTCGGAGTGCAAGCCCGTGCTGAGGTGCGTCGCGGCCGGGCCTCGGCCGTGCTGATGGACGCCGGCCGTGACGCCGACTTGATCATCATCGGATCACGGCGTTGGGGTCCGGTGGCGCGGCTGCTGCTCGGCAGCACCGGCGAGGCGCTGCTGCACGGCGCCACCTGCCCGGTGCTCGTCGTGCCGCGTCCGCCAGCGTGAGCGACACACCACTAGAGGCGTCGATCGAGCAGGTCGGCCAGATCCGCGAGGATCAGGTCGACCGGCCGATCGCTGCGCAGCGGCAGATGCCGCTCCGCTCCGACCTCGTCGAGTGGCTCGGCGGCGTGCGCCTCGCGCACGACGATCTCCACTGATGCGTCGGACACGCGTCCGGCGTCGTGCTGGCGCTCGGCCGCCCGCCCGCGGAGGACCTCGATCGGAGCGATGCACTCGACGAACAGCGCGGGCGCGGCATCGTCGAATGCGTCGGCGAATGCGCGGCGGTCGCTGCGCCGGCGAAACGTCGCATCTACGACCGCGCCGCCGACATCGCGAACCGCGGCGCGAGCCTCTCGGCCGAGCTCGGCGTAGGTGGCGTGGCTGACAGCTTCGGCATAGACGCCCGCGGGGGCGCGGGAGGTCAAGGGGATCCCAGCGCGCGTCTTGCGCACGAGATCGGAACTGAGACGCGGCAGGCCGGCCCGCCCTGCCAGCTTGGCGGCAAGCGTCGACTTGCCGCTCGCCGGAACGCCGCAGACGACGATCACGAGCGGCAACCGGGCCCGCCACGCAAAGCGCTCGGCAAGGCCGATCAGCTCGCGCGCCTGGGCCTCGGAATGGCCGTGCTCGGCCGAGCCCGCCGGATGCTGGCCGGCCCTGACGAGCAGCACTTTCGCGCGGACGAGCGCGCGGTGCACGGCGAAGAAGGCGACGAGCGCATCGGGTCCGCTGTCTCCACCGGCGGCGCGGTAGTCCTCGAGCAGGGCGGCCCCGAAGCGCTCGCCGCCGAGTGCGGTGAGGTCCATGATCAGGAACGCGAGGTCATCGGCGACATCGAGCGTTCGCAGGCCCGGGTCAAACTCGACACAGTCGACGATGCGCACGCCGTCCGCCTCGAGCACGACATGCTCGGCGCGGAGGTCGCCGTGGCCTTCGCGGACAAGGCCGGCTTCGGCGCGCGCGTCGAACAGCCCCTCGTGCGCACGGGCAAAGCCCGCGATGAAGTGCGCGAGGGCGTGAATCCGCGCTCGCTCGCCACGCAGTTCGGCGAGCTCGAGCAGCTCCTGGAGGTTGCGCATCACCTCGAGCTCGATCCACCGGGCACCGGTGGCTGTCCGCGACGGGCATGCAGCGTGGAAGCGCTGCAGGCGCGCGGCGAGCTCGGTGATCTGGGCCACCCGGAGTTCGCCGCGCTCGAGCGTCGCCGCGAGCGTCGCGGCCTCGTCGTAGCGTCGCATCTCGACGACGGAGTCGGTCGCGTGTGGGTCGTCGGCGGCGGTGAGCGCACCCTCCGCCGAGATGCCGCGCACTCCCAGATAGATGTCCGGCGCGAGCCGCCGGCCGAGCCTCACCTCCTCCTCGCACATCGCGCGACGCTTGTCCGCGGTGCCGTAGTCGAGGAACGGCAGCACGATCTGCTTCTTGCGCTTGAACGCCCGGTCCCCCACGATGTAGACGACCGAGATGTGAGTCTCGCGCACCTCGACGGGCTGCGAGAGCTGGCGCGCGAGCGCGGCGCGGAGCCCATCTGCGTCAGGAACGGCCACGGGTCGCTGTGAGAGTATCCGGGCGCGGCTCGAGGTCGAAGGGGCTTGCTGGTCCGAATCAGGCCGCTGCGCGCGGGGACGGCCGATCGAGCACGATCCGCTCGTCGAAGTCGAACCCCGTCTCGAGCGCGCGCCGGAACGGGCACGTGGTCGCGACCCGCTCGAGCCGCTTCACCTGATCGGCGGTCAGCGACTCCGGGAGATGGACGCTGATGCGGCAGTGGCGCGGCACCGCGTCCGGGTCGTAGTCGACCTCGACCTCGACCTCGCTGAGCTCCCACCCCTTCGTCCGGGCATAGAGCGAGATCATCGTCCCGATGCACGACGCCAGCGCGGCCGGCAGTAGCTCGTGCGGCGCCGGTCCGAGATCAGTTCCTCCCAGCCGAGCCGGCTCATCCGTCACGATAACGTGACGACCGTTGACATCAACCGACGCTCTCAACTCTCCATGTTCGTTCCGGGCGACCGCAGTGAGGCTCATGGGGGCGAGGGTATGGGCCTGGAGACCGCTGGGTATCCGCAAGGGACACCCGATCGAATCCGTAACAAAACCCGATGGGAACGCACCCGCTTGACCCCGAAACTACGGCCATGAGCGTCAGCCCCACGTATCCGCGCGAGCGGGAGGCTGACGTCGTGCTGCGAGACGGGTCGACGGTCCACGTCCGTCCCGTGCGCACCGAGGACAAGACGCTCATACGCGAGTTCCTGGAGGCCCTGTCTCCCGAGTCGATCGGGTTCCGCTTCTTCGGAGCGCCGTCGCTGACGTGGGTGACCAAGTGGTCGATCGACGTCGACTACGCGGACCGGTTCGCGCTCATCGCCACCAGCGGCGAGGCGATCATTGCCCACGCCGCCTATATCCGCACGCGCGACGACCGCGCCGAGGTGGCATTCCTCGTCGCCGACGCGTGGCAGGGACACGGGATCGCGACGATTCTGCTCGCTCACCTGGCCAGCATCGCCCAGTTCCACGGCATCACGACGTTCACCGCCGAGGTCCTGCCGCACAACCACAAGATGATCGACGTGTTCCGCCAAAGCGGCTTCCCGGTCGACCTGCGCTCAACCCCGGACGCGATCGCGATCGAGTTTCCGACATCACTCTCGGATGACGCCAAGTCTCGGTTCGAGGAGCGGGAACGGATCGCCGCGGTCGCCGCCGTGCGGAGCTTCCTGGAGCCGAAGTCGGTGGCGGTCGTCGGCGCCTCGCGCCGCCGCGGAACCATCGGCGCCGAAGTGCTCCGCAATCTGCTGAGCTCCGAGTTCGCGGGGGTTGTCTACGCCGTCAACCCGCAGGCCGACGTCGTCCAGTCGCTGCCGGCGTACAACTCCGTGAGCGAGGTCCCGGCCCAGGTCGAGATGGCGGTGATCGTCGTCCCGGCCGACAGCGTCGTCGACGTGGCGCGTGACTGCGCGGCCGCCGGCGTCCGTGCCCTGCTCGTCATCTCGGCCGGGTTTGCCGAGGCCGGGGAGGAAGGGATCAAGCGTCAGCAGGAGCTGGTCGACGTCTGTCGCGGCGCCGGGATCCGCCTCATCGGCCCCAACTGCCTCGGCGTGCTCAACACCGACGAGGACGTCCGGCTGAACGCCACCTTTGCGCCCCACCGCGCGGTTCCGGGACCGGTCGGCTTCCTGTCCCAGAGCGGTGGTCTCGGGATCGCGATCATCGAAGCGGCGGCCCGCCTCGGGCTCGGGCTCTCGTCGTTCGTGTCGGTCGGCAACAAGGCCGATCTGTCGGGCAACGACTTCCTCCAGTACTGGGAGCAGCACGCTGCGACCGACGTCGCACTGCTCTACCTCGAGTCGTTCGGCAATCCCCGCAAGTTCGCCCGGATCGCACCGCGGGTCGCCCGCCGGAAGCCGATCCTGGCGGTTAAGAGCGGCCGTTCGGCGGCCGGTGCACGGGCCACCTCCTCGCATACCGGGGCGCTCCTCTCCGCGTCCGACGTCACTGTCGATGCGCTGTTCGAGCAGGCCGGCGTGATCCGCACCGACACGCTCCATGAGCTGTTCAACGTCGCCTCACTGCTGACCAAGCAGCCGGTGCCTCGCGGTGCTCGCGTCGCGATCGTCACCAATGCGGGAGGCCCGGGCATCATGTGCGCCGACGCGTGCCAGGCCAACGGTGTCGACGTGCCCGAGCTCGCGCCCGAGGTCCAGGCGAAGCTCGGCGAGTTTCTTCCACCCGCGGCGTCATTTGCCAACCCCATCGACATGATCGCGACCGCCTCCGGCGACGACTACCGCCGCGTGATCGATCTGCTCGCCGAGAGCGACGCGTGCGATGCGATCCTCGCGATCTTCGTCCCGCCGCTCGTCACACGGGCGTCGGACGTCGGCCGCGGGATCCGCCAGGCGGCGACGACGGCGACGGACCTGACGATCGCGGCGGTATTCATGACGAGCGAGGGGCCGCCGGCCGAGCTCACCGCCGACGGGACCTCGGTGCCTGCATTCGAGTTCCCGGAGGACGGCGCCCGCGCGATCGCGCTCGCCGCCCGGCACGGTCGCTGGCGCGCCCGTCCGCCCGGCCAGCTGCCTGACCTCGAGGGCGTCCACCCGCCCGAGGCCGCCGCAATCATCACCCACGAGCTCGCACAGGGTGGCGGGTGGCTGTCCCCCGGCCGGGTGACGGACCTGCTGCGGTGCTATGGAATCCCGCTCATCGAGACGCGCGTCGTCCCCGACGTCGAGGCGGCCGTGGCGTACGCCGACGAGCTCGGCAAACCCGTGGCGCTCAAGGCGAGCGCCGAGGGTCTCCTGCACAAGAGCGACGCCGGCGGCGTGCGCCTCGGCCTGGCCAACGCCGACGCGGTCCGCGCCGCCGCGGTCGAGATCACCACCGCGGTCACACGCGCCGGTCACGAGCTCGAAGGCCTCGTCGTGCAGCCGATGGCTCCAACCGGGCCCGAGCTGATCGTCGGGGTCGTCAACGACGGCAGCTTCGGCCCCGTGCTCGCCTGCGGCGCCGGTGGAACGACCGCCGAGGTCATCAAGGACGTCTCGGTGCGGATCACCCCGGTCACAGACCTCGACGCCCACGAGATGCTCCGGTCGCTCAAGTCGTTCCCGCTGCTCGACGGGTACCGCGGCGCCGCACGCTCCGACACCGACTCGATCGAGGACGTCCTGCTCCGGGTCAGCGCGATGGTCGAGGAGCACCCGGAGATCGTCGAGCTGGATCTCAACCCGCTGATCGCCACGCCGGACGGCGCGGTCATCGTCGACGCCCGGGTCCGCATCCAGGATGCGCCACCCGAGGTGCCGATGCCCTCCCTCGAGGCGTAGGCAATCTGATCGGCCCGCGCCTGCCGCGGGCTTTTACGGAGGCGTCCGGGCGCTCAACCCCGATGGCACCACGTGGCCCCAACTCTAAGTTCGGGTGCATGGCAGAGAGGCTGACGGCGCTCGATGCAACGTTTCTGGAACTCGAGGATCTGGACGACGGCGCGGTGATGAGCATCGGCGGCGCGATGGTGTTCGAGCCGCTGCCACCCGGTGGAGCGCCGACCCTCGAGGACCTGCGAGCGCGGCTCAGCGCTCGGCTCGGTGCGCTGCCGCGGTACACGCAGCGGCTCTCGAGCCCGCACTCACCGGCGTGGTCGTGGCCGCAGTGGCTCGACGACGAGCGCTTCGATATCGCGGGCCACGTCGTCCACGCCGCCCTCCCGGCCCCCGGCGGTGATGACCAGCTGTGCGACTGGCTGGCTGACTTCTTCTCGCACCCGCTCGACCGCACGCGGCCGCTCTGGGAGGTCGTACTGATCGAGGGTCTCGAGCACGGCCGATGGGCGCTCGGGGTCAAGGTCCACCACTGCCTCATCGACGGCATCGGCTCGGTCGCGATGACCGACGCGATCCTTGACACCGAAGCGGACCCGGGGCCGGACGTGATCGCGCTCGATCCGTCGACGCCGGATGTGATGCCGACCTGGCTGCGGCCTCCTGAGGCGATGGTGCAGGCGACGAGCGCGGGTCTGCGGGCGGCGAGCGCCGGCGTGCGGGCAGCACTCCACCCGACTGAGGCGTTCGAACGCTCGGTCGCCGTCGCCGCGCTCGTTCGCGAGGAGATCAACGGTGCCCCGCGGACCTCGATGAACGTTCCGATCGGTTCATCACGCCGGTACGCGCTCGTCCGCGTCGCGCTCCTCGAGCTGAAGGCGATGCGGCGCGAGTTCGGAGGTACGGTCAACGACGTCGTCCTGGCGGCCTGCGCGGGCGGCCTGCGGCGCCTGCTCGAGTCCCGCGGCGAGGCGCTGCCGCGGCGCGGCCTGCGGGCGATCGTGCCGATGAACGTCCGTGACGTCACGATCGCCGAGCCGCTCGGCAACAAGGTCACGTCGCTGTTCGTCGACCTCCCGGTCCGGGAGACGGATCCGGCGATGCGCCTGCACTCGATCGCCGCCACCACGCGCCGGCTCAAGCGGGACGGCGGATCCACCGAGGCCGCTGCCCTGCTCGACGTCGCCGCACTCGCCCCGCCGGTGGTGATCCACGCCGCGCTCGCGCGCACGGCGTTCGCCCGCCGCCTGTTCAACCTCACGATCACGAATGTCCCCGGTCGCCAGCAGCCGCTGTTCGCGTTCGGGGCGCAACTCCGTGAGGTGATGCCGGTCGTACCGCTCGCCGCCGAGCACTCGATCGGAATCGCGATCTTCTCCTACAACGGCGCCGTGACGTTCGGGATCAGCGGCGACTGCAGCACGACGCCGGACTTGGAGGTCCTGGCGTACGGAATCGAGGCCGAGCTCGAAGAGCTCCGGTCCCGTATGCCGGAATTGCTTCAAACACACCACGAAATGAGGGTCTGATGTCAGTACGAGTTGCCATCAACGGCTTTGGCCGGATCGGTCGCTGCTTCCTGCGCGCTGCGCACGCGAGCGGGGCCGACGTCGAAATCGTCGCGGTCAACGACCTGGTGGACGCGGGGACGCTCGCCAAGCTCCTGAAGTACGACTCGGTGTTCGGGCGGTTTCCGGGCGACGTCGCGGCCGGCAACGGGGGCATCGTCGTGGGGGAGAGCCACATCCGCGCGCTCGCCGAGCGTGACCCGCTCGCCCTGCCCTGGAAAGAGCTCGGCGTCGATGTCGTGATCGAATCGACCGGCAGGCTGCGGACGCGCTCAGCGGCGGCCCAGCACCTCGAGGCGGGTGCGAAGAAGGTGCTCGTCTCGGCCCCGACGAAGGGCACCGAGCCGGCGGACGCGACGGTCGTCCTCGGCGTCAACTTCGACGAGGTCTACGACCCGGAGAAGCATCACGTCATCTCGAACGCGTCCTGCACAACGAACTGCCTAGCCCCCGTGGCCAAGGTGCTGCACGAGACGATCGGCATCCGGCACGGCCTGATGACGACCGTGCACGCCTACACGTCTGATCAGAACCTGCTCGACGGTCCGCACAGCGATCTGCGTCGCGCGCGGTCGGCCGCGATCAACATCATCCCGACGTCGACCGGCGCGGCGAAGGCGATCGGGCTCGTCATCCCGGAGCTCGACGGCCGGCTGAACGGCTTCGCCGTTCGCGTTCCGACCCCGACGGGCTCGCTCGTTGACCTCACGATCGAGGCCGAGCGGCCGACGACGAAGGAGCAGATCAACGAGGCGTTCGCCCGGGTCGCCGACCAGGGCCGGTGGCAGGGCATCCTCGAGTACACCGAGGATCCGATCGTGTCCACCGACATCGTGGGTTCCTCGTACTCGTCGATCTTCGACTCCGGCCTGACCTCGGTCGTCGACGAGACCCAGGTGAAGGTCGTCTCGTGGTACGACAACGAGTGGGGGTACTCGAGCCGCCTCGTCGAGCTCGCTGAGCGGGTCGCGACGCCGGTGGCGTCGGCCGCGTAGGCCGAGCCGCCTCTGCTCGCACATGTAATGGCAATGCCGGGTTAAGCGATCGCCAACACGATCGCAAGCCCGGCGTGCCCGGACAACGAACCCTTATCGCCGGGCCGACCGAGGCCATCACTCCAATCGCCAGACTCGGATGGCGATGGTCCGATCCGGCGGCAAGATCAGTGCCGCGCCCTCCGCGACGGCGCGCACGCTCCTCGACCTCGTTCGTGAGACGGTCGCCAGCTCCCCTGACCGTCTGGCGATCGATGCCGATGACGGGCAGTTGACGCACGCCGAGCTGTTCGACGCCGCTCGCGCGCTCGCCGGCCGCCTCCGGCGCCTTGGGATCGGCCCCGGTGACCGCGTCGGCGTCCATGTCCCGGGCGACGCGGTCGACCTCTACGTCGCGATCCTCGGGGTGCTCCATGCCGGCGCCGCGTACGTGCCGGTCGACGCTGGCGACACGCCGGCGCGCGCCGCGGTGATCTGGGAGCGGTCCGGTGCGGCCGCGGTGATCGAGCCCGGGCTGGCGGTGCGCTCGCTGCGAGCACCGGCGACGACCGGGCGGGCCGTCGGCGCCGACGACGAGGCCTGGGTGATCTTTGCGTCCGAGTCCTCCGACGCACCGGCCGGGGTCGCCGTCACGCATCGGGCGGCGGTGGCGTTCATCGACGCCGGACGGGACATGCCTGCCATGACCGCACACGACCGCGTCCTCGGCGCGCTGCCGCAGGCCTTTGACGCGAGCCACGCGGAAATGTGGCTCGCCTGGCGCGCCGGCGCAGTACTCGTCCCGGCCCCGCGCTCGCTCCCGCGCGGCGGCACCGAGCGTCGGCAATGGCTCGCCGAGCGACGGGTGAACGTCGTGCTCGACAGCCCGCGCCTCCCTGTGCGGAGCATTACTCCAGAGTGATACTCTGCCCGCCGCAAACGTTCAGGAGGCGAAAGGTGAGCTACGAGACAGTCATCTGGGAGCAGGACGGCGGCGTCGGCCGGCTGACGTTGAACCGGCCAGAATCGCTCAACGCGTGGACCGCGCAGTTCGGCCGTGAACTGGGCGCGGTGATCGCAGGCGAGGCCACCGACGCGTCCGTGCGCGCCGTGCTCATCACCGGCGCCGGCCGCGGATTCTCCTCCGGGGCGGATTTGAAGGCCGGGTTCGAGGCCGCTGACGACGGGATGCCGGACATCCGCCACGAGCTGAACGACATCTACCACCCCGTGATCACCGGCGTGCGCCGGCTGCCGAAGCCCGTCGTCGCCGCGATCAACGGCCCGGCTGTCGGGATCGGCTGCTCGCTCGCACTCGCCTGTGACCTCGTGATGGCTGCCGAGTCGGCGTTCCTGGGACTCGCCTTCGTCAACATCGGTCTGATGCCAGACGGCGGCTCGACCGCGTTCGTCCCGCCCGCCGTCGGCAAGGCCCGGGCGTTCCAGATGGCCCTGCTCGGCGAGCGCGTCACGGCGCCCCAGGCACTCGAGTGGGGGCTCGTCAACTGGGTCTACCCGGACGCGTCGCTCATGGACGAGGCGAACGCGCTCATCGAGAAGCTCGCCGCCGGTCCCACCCGCTCGTACGCAGGCACCAAGGAAGCGCTCAACCGCTCCATCTACGGCGACCTCGACGGCCAGCTCGAGCTCGAGTCAGAGCTGCAGCACGCGCTCGGGCGCTCCACGGACTTCATGGAGGGCGTGATGGCGTTCGGCCAGAAGCGGCCGCCGGCGTTCACGGGGGCGTAGTCCTCGCGGCTTCATCGGGCGACCTTGCGTGCGAGAGCGTGGGGATCGGGCGTCCGTGCCGGACCGCTTGGGGCCTCCGGCACCCGGAGCGTGGCTTAGGCCCCAACCGGCGGCCGTGTGCTCGGGACCCTTCCCGCATCGAGCGGAGCGGGGACGGGACGCGCGCGGGAGCCCGGGGAGGACCGGGACAACGGTCCGCTGGACGGCGTCGTGGCGGAAGCCCGGACCGTTTTGCCCGTCTGGGCGGCACGGTGGTCGGGTGGGGCTTTGAAGGGTCGTCCGGCGGACGTTTTTCGCGGCCACGGCCACGAGCGCGCGTCGCTCACCGCGGCTCGCGCCGTGATCCGCCTCACAGACCGTCCGCGTCACCAAGCCGAGCCGAGCCCACCGACGCCCCGTCCCCATCCTCGATGCAACGATCAACTCCAGCGCGCGCGCCTTCACGCGGCCGCGCCCGGCTCGACCAGCCCGCTCTCGTACGCCAGAACGACCGTCGCCTACAACCTCCAGCTGCAGGCGTTCCACATCATCAGAGCCAAGAGGTAGATGATTGATTCCACGACCCTGCGTGCCGGATGAATCCGGATGATCGGCGCCGGGTCGGCGTCCTCGGGCTCGCCAATACATCAAGTATTGGCTTCGCCCTGCGTCCTCGACGGACTTGATCGGGTGGGCGGGATCCGAATCCCCCGGCACCACGCGGCCGCGGAACCAACCATCTAGCCCAGCGAAACCGTCTGGCCAGAATCCGCGGCCTGGTACAGCGCCTCGATCGCGCGCGCCTGCCCGAGGGCGTCGGCGTGGCCGAGCAGCGGCTGGGCCTCGCCGCGGATCGCGGCCGACAGGTTCTCGGCCTCCAGCCGGTAGGAGTCGACGGGCTCGAAGGCGATCCACTCGTCGTCCGCGCCGTCGCGCCGCAGTTGGATCCCCGGCTTGCGGCAGTGCCACGGGTCCGCGACGAACAAGGATCCCTCATCGCCGGTGACCTCGAGTTCGTGGCGGTTGGCGAGGGCGAGGCCGCAGTCGAAATGCGCGAGCACGTTGTCTGGGAAGCGGAGCGTGCCGGCGAGCGTCACGTCGATACCGTCGCCGCCGATGGTCTGCTCCGCGCTAACACGCTCGGGTTCACCGGCGAGCCAGCGGGCGCCGTTGACGCAGTAGCAGCCGACGTCCATCAGGCCGCCGCCTGCGAGGCCGGACGCCATCCGGACATCCCCCTCTCGCGTCAGCGGGAAGCTGAACGACGCCCGGATCATCCGCAGCCGCCCGACCGCACCCGCCTGCACGAGCTCTCGCACACCATGCGTCTGGGGGTTGTGGCGGTACATGAACGCCTCCATCAGGACCCGGTCGTTCGCCGCCGCGACGTCGAACGCCCGCTCGATCTCCGCGGGATGGCGGCTGAGCGGCTTCTCGCACAGCACGTGCTTGCCCGCTTCGAGGGCGCGGATGCTCCACTCGACGTGAAGCGCGTTCGGGAGCGGGATGTAGACGGCCTCGATGTCCGGATCGGCGAGGAGCGCGTCGTAGCTGTCGTAGGCTCGCGGGATGCCCTCTGCGCGTGCGTACTCCTCGGCCGAGGTTTGGCTCCGGCTTGCGACGGCGAGGATCTCGACGTCGCTCGACTGCCGGGCGCCCGTCAGGAAGAGGCGGTTGATCCGCGCAGTCGAGATGATTCCCCACGTGACCGGCATTGACCCCACACTAGCCAACCATGCCTGACCACGCGATCGCCTTCGCTCCCGGCCGCGCCAACCTGATCGGTGAGCACACCGACTACAACGGCGGGCTGGCGCTCCCGTTCGCGATCAGCGAAGGGGTGACGGTGCTCGCCGACGCACTCGACGAGCCGGTCATCGAGGCGCTCGCCGAGGACTTCGGCCAGACCGACGGCTTCCCGCTGTCAAGCCCTGATCGCGCCGAGGGCTGGAGCGCGTTCGTGCGCGGCGCCGTCGGCGAGCTCGGCCGGGCGGGCGTGTCACTCCGTGGCGCGCGGCTGCGGATCAGCGGCACGGTTCCGCGCGGCGGCGGGCTGTCCTCGTCGGCTGCGCTCGAGGTCGCGCTGACCCTGGCCCTGCTGGCGCTGGCGGACGCGCCGGAGCCCGACCGCATCGCCCTCGCGCAACTCTGCTCGCGGATCGAGAACGACTGGGTTGGCGCTCAGACCGGGCTGCTCGACCAGCTCTCCTCATTGTTCGGCCAGCCCGAGCACGCGCTGCGGATCGACTTCCGGTCGCTCGCGGTCGTGCCGGTACCGCTCGCGCTCGGTGGCTACGCGCTCGTCACGCTCGACTCCGGCGAGCAGCACGCGAATGCGGCCTCGGGTTACAACCAGCGGCGCGCGGAATGCGCCGAGGCCTGTGAGGCGCTCGGGATCGCCACGCTGCGCGACGCGTCGCTCGACGACGTCGAGACGCTGCCGTCACCGCTGCGGGAGCGCGCACGCCACGTCATCACCGAGAACGACCGGGTGGAAGCGACCGTGCAGGCGCTCGACCGTGGCGACCTGGAGCACGTCGGGGTCCTGCTCGATGCCTCGCACCGGAGTCTGCGTGACGACTACGCGATCTCGACGCCCGCCGTCGAGGCCGCCGTCAAGCGCCTCAAGACCGCGGGCGCGATCGGAGCGCGGATCGTCGGCGGTGGTTTCGGTGGGAACGTGCTCGGGCTGCTCGCCCCAGGTGCCACCCCGCCTCCGGGCGCGATCGTCGTCCGCCCCGGGCCAGGTGCGCGTCTGCTGAGCGAACTGCCGCCGGCGAAAGAATGATGGCGGGAGGCCGGCGTCCGTGCCGGCGCCTCCCGCGTCATCGCTCTGGATAGTCGGCGGGCCGTCGGCCGGGTTAAGGGTCAGTGGACGGACTGGCCGCGGCGGCCGGCTCGGCCGCGCCCGGCACGCCCTCTCCGAGCGCGAGCGCGCGCTCGACGAGCAGCGTCAGCTCGGTGACCTCGAACTCCGCCCCGACGGTGTTGGCGGCGTCGGAATACATCGCGAGGTCCTTCGGGCAGCTCACGACGAAGTAGTCGAGGTGCCCCAGGGCTTGCGCCTCGCGGATCCGCTGCTCGCTTGGCCGCTCGCCGCCGGGCTCGTCATCGGACATCCAGATTCGCCCGCCGCCGGCGCCGCAGCAGAACGTGTTGACGCCGTTGCGCGGCATCTCGATGAGCTCGGCGCCGATTGCCTCGATCAGCTTGCGCGGCGCCTCGGTCACCCGGTTGTACCGCGCGAGGTAACACGGGTCGTGGTAGGTGACCCGTGTGCCGGACAGAGGGGTCGTGATCGACACCACGCCGCGCGCGACGAGATCGGCGAGCAGCTCGGTGTAGTGGTACACCGGCTTGTCGAGGCCGTACTGCGGGTACTCGTTGCGCAGCGTGTTGAGCGAGTGCGGGTCGGTCGTGAAGATCGCCTCGTACTGGGCTTCGGCGAGCACGGCCATGTTCTGCTCCACGAGCATCTCGAACAGGCCCTCCTCGCCGATCCGCCGCACATCGTTGCCGGCATTGCGCTCGCCCTCGTAGAGCAGGCCGAATGACACGCCGGCGTCGTGGAGGATCCGGGCGACGGCCTGGGAGGCGCGCTGCACCCGCTCATCGAAGGAGGCGAAGTCGCCGACGAACCACAGGTACTGGACCGGCTCCTTGCGTGCGTCTGGAATCTTGAAATCGAGCGGCTTGGACCAGCGGGCGCGCATGCGTGAGGACTTGCCGTACGAGTTGCCCTGGGTGGCGTACTTCTGGAGGGTCTGCTGCAGCAGCGAGTCCATCCGCCCCTCGTCGACGAGCGAGCGGCGCATATCGACGATCGTCGGCACGTGCTCGATCCCAACCGGGCACGCCTCGACGCAGGCCATGCACGTCGTGCACGACCACAGGACATCCTCGGCGATCGGCGGGTGGGTGCCGTTCTTCGACGGGTGGTACAGCTGATCCCGCAGATCGAGGATGAGCTGGCGCGGGGCGAGCGGGGTACCGGCCGCCGCGGCCGGGCAGACCTCGCTGCAGCGGCCGCACTCAGTGCACGTGAACGAGTCGAGGACCTGCTTCCAGTTGAGGTCGGTGAGCGAGGCGACGCCGACGTGATCCTTCGGTGGTGGCGCGAGCGCGGCCACTCCGGCGGCCGGCACGTGCGTGATCGCGAGCGGCCGCGCGACGCTCGCCGGCGCGAGCTTGGAGAAGAACACGTTCGGCAGCGCCGTGATGATGTGGAAGTGCTTGGAGAGCGGCAGCAGGTTGAGGAACACGAGGATCGTGACGCAGTGGATCCACCATCCGACCTCGGCGATCGTATGTGCCGTCGAGTGACTCACCCCGCCGAGCGCCGCCGCCACCGCCGCCGTCAGCGGCGCCCAGTCCCGCTCGTTGCCGTGAATATTGAGGGCGACAAGGGTGCCGGCGTCGTACACCAGGCCCCCGACCATGATCAGCATGATGAACACAAGGATCAGGTTCGCCTCCCAGTGCGGCGCGTCGTGGTAACGACGCTCCGCGGGCTCCACGCCGAACAGCCGCGGGGTGTGGGCGATGAGCCTGCGGTAGAGCATGTAGCCGCAGCCGACGATCACGACGAACTCGAGCAGGTCGCGGAGCAGGAAGAACGGGGGCCCGAGGAGCTGGTCCGGGCCGAAGGCCGGGATGTTCCAGCCCGAGTCGAAGGCGCGGCCGAACAGCGTGATGACCTGGAGCATCAGGACGACGAAGCCCCAGAAGATGAGCGCGTGCATGATCCCCGCCGGCTGCTCGCCGCTGAGGAACTTCCGCTGGGCGATCCCGTCGATCACCATCCGCTTCACGCGCGCCCCGATGTGATCGAGGCGCGCGGCGGGCTGCGCTCGGACGAGCAGGCGCATCCGCATGGCGATGATCCCGGCGAACACGACGAGCGCGAGCGCCCACAGGATCGGGAACACGACGTGACTCATGCGGACCTCCTTCGGGTTGTCGCGAGCGAGTCCACTCTGGCCTCAGCCGCCGACGGCCGCCGTCAGCTCGTCTGCGATGTCGAACAGGTCGGCGACGATGCCGTAGTGAGCGACGTTGAAGATCGCCGCGGCGGGGTCCTTGTTGACCGCGATGATCAGCTCCGCGCCCTGCATGCCCTCGACGTGCTCGGGGGCACCTGAGACACCGAGGCTGAGATACAGCTTCGGCGTCACATGCGCGCCGGACTTGCCGATCTGGCGGACCTTCGGCAGCCAACCGGAGTCGATCACCGGCCGCGACGCGGCGAGCTCGGCGCCGAGCGCCTCCGCAAGCTCCTCGGCGATCGCGATGTTGTCCGCGCCGCCGATGCCACGTCCGACGCACAGGATCAGCTCGGCCTTCGTCAGGTCGACGCCCTCGTCGGACGGCGTGATCGCCTCGACGAACGCCGTCTTCAGGCTGTCGAGTGCAGCGGGTGCCGGCAACGACTCCGGCTCGCCCCGTCCAGCGGGCGCCGGCTCATCGAGCAGGGACGTTGAGTTGACGGTGAAGACGGCCGGCAGTGACGTTTCGGTGCTCGCCACCAGCTGTCCGCCGTAGACCGGGCTCGTCGTCGTCGCCGTCGTCCCCTGAATGGAGACGTCCTGGCAGTAGCCGACGAACGGAAGGTCGGCGCTCGCAGCGCTCGCCGCCCCGAGGTCCCACCCTGAGGTGGTGTTCTCGAGCACGACCACATCGGGTGTGCGCGCGGCGATCGCGGACGCCAGCACGGCGTGGTGCGCCTCCGGGAGGTACGGCGAGAGCGCGGCATGCTGAGCGCTGAGGACGACGTCCGCAGCGGGCAGCCGGTCGGCGCCCACTGCGTCAGCGCTCGCCACGAGCGCGACGAGTGCGCCGCCAGTGGCACCCGCAAGCGGGCGCGCCCAGCCGAGCAACCGTGCCGCCCGGCCGTCGTCGAGTGCAGATTCTTCGATGTAGACCAGTATGTCGCCCATCAGCCGATCAGAGCTCCCCTCTCACGCAGCAGTGCTGCAAGCTTTTCCGCCACTTCTTCCGGGTCACCTTCGAGCATCGTCGCGCCGCCGGTCCGCTCCGGCCGGGCGAGCGCGGTGATCCGCGGTGCCGCCGGCGACGGTTCGACGCCGGCGCTGATCGTCTCGGCCTGGGCCTCCGACATCGCCTGACGCAGCCGGGCCATCGACACGTACCGCGGCGGGCTGCTCGCGGATTGCACGCCGACGACGGCGGGCAGTGTGAGGGCAAGCACGGCGAGCCGGCCGCCGGCGTATTCCTGAGTGACGCGTGCCGCGCCGTCGCTCACCGTCGTCCCAACGACGACGTTGGCCTGTGGCCAGCCGAGCTCGGCAGCGAGGTAGGGCGCCGTCTGCCCAAAGACGTCGTACGGGGTCTGAACGCCGCTGAGGACGAGATCCGGTGCAAGCTGGCGCAGCGCGTGCGCCAACGCACGGGAGGCGGTCCGCGTGTCGTACGGAGCGACGTCTCCGGCGTCGACGAGGACGACCCGGTCTGCGCCCCGCGCGTAGGCGACGTGGAGGGCCTGCTCGGCGCCATCGCCGGCGAGCGCGAGCGCCGTCACCGACGCGTCGGATGCCTCCTTGATGAGCACGGCCTCTTCAAGTGCCTGCTCGTCAAATTCGTTGATGACCGGCTCGATGATGTCCCGGTCGATGTCCACTCCCGTGTCGTCGACCTCGAGTTCATCGCCGAGACTCGGCATGAGTCGTAAAACGACCGCGATGTTCATTCGCTCGTCCTCTTCCCTACTCGCTGGCGGTGTGTGCCGGCGCGTGCTGCACGCCGTGAGGGCGACGTTAAGCGGCGCGCGATGCGATCGCTTCCGTGCTGTGCCCGTCGAGCACTCCGTAGTTCGCCGAGGGCATCCCGCGGCTACAGGCCGATGCCACCGCGTAGGTCGCTTGCGAGCCTGAGATAAGTCCGCCACGAGGAAGAAGGAGAGGGAATGGCCAACGCGCTCAACCCCGACACGCTGAAGGTCGCGCTCAGGTCAATCGACGAGTTTGCGTCGCGCGAGCTTCCAGACTCGCTGCTGATCGAACTCGACGAGAAGGACGAGTTCCCGGCCGAGATCGTCCACCGCATGTCCTCGGGCGAGGAGCTCGGGATCCAGCTGCTGTTCGTGCCGTTCGAATACGGCGGCATGGGTGGCGGCGCGTTCGACGTGTACCGGATCTGCGAACGGATGGCGGCGATCGATCTCGGGCTCGCCACGTCCGAGCTGGCCACCTTCCTCGGTAGCGACCCGATCCGCGTCGGCGGCACCGAGGAGCAGAAGGCGCTCTACATGGGGCGGATCGCCAAGGAGGGGGTCCTGTTTGCGTATGGCGCGACGGAGCCCGAGGCCGGCAGCGACCTCGGCGCCCTGAAGACCGTCGCCGAGCCCGTGTCGGAAAACGGGACGGTCACCGGCTACCGGATCAGCGGCGCCAAGCAGTGGATCTCGAACGGCGGCGTTGCCGACCTCTACACGATCCTCGCGATGACGCCGGGCGGACCGAGCTGGTTCGTCGTCGAGAAGGGCGTCGACGGATTCACCCACGGCCACCACGAGGACAAGCACGGGATCCGCCTCAGCAACACCGCGGCGCTGTTCCTCAACAACGTCTACGTCGACGCCGACCGCTTGATCGGGGGCGTCGAGGGCCAGGGCCTCGTCCAGGCTCAGAAGGTGTTCGGCTACACGCGGCTGATGGTGGCGGCGTTCGGACTGGGGGCCGGCTGGTCGGCTCTCGACCGCGCGATTCCGTACTCCAAGAAGCGCGTTCAGGCCGGCAGCCCGCTCAGCGAGAAGCAGGGCTACACCCACAAGCTGATCGTCCCTCACGCTATCGCGCTCGAGGCGGCGCGCGCCGCGATCGAGGAGACGGCCGAGCGGATCGACGCCGGCGAGGGCGAGCTGCAGATCGAGGGTGCCGTGTCCAAGTACCTGGCCACCGAGGCGGGCGATGCCGCTGCCGACGCGGCGATCCAGGCACACGGCGGCTACGGCTACACCCACGACTACGTGGTCGAGAAGATCAAGCGCGACGTCCGGATCACCCGGATCTACGAGGGCACCTCGGAGATCATGGAGATCACGATCGCGCGTGGCCGCTGGCAGGAGCACCTGAAGTCCGGCGGCACGTACTACCACGACCGGGCCCGCGAGCTAGAGCTGCTCCATGCTGAGAATCCGGCGGTGGGCGCCGATGTCGCGGCGCTCGCGCACCACGCGCTCGCCGAGGTGCTCGAGCATGCTCGCCGGGAGAAGCTGACCCGCAGTCAGCACATCCTCATGCGACTCGGCAGCCTGATCGCGCTGACGGAGGGATCCGCTGCGCTGGCTCGCCGCGCGCACCGCGCCGGTGCCAAGCAGCTGGACGAGAAGGCGTCGAAGCGGCTGAAGCCGGTTGCGATCGCCGCCGCCAGCCGAGTCAACGCGCGCAACGTCGCGCTGACGGTCGCCACCGAGTCGATCCGCTGGATCGCAGGGGCGGACGGCGGCGAGCTCGGTGACCTCGAGCAGCGGATTGGTCTCGACGCGATTCACCGGGCCCAGGGCGGGCTGCTCGCAGACATGGCCGAGATGACGACCGCCGTCTACGGGCGCATGCGGGCGTGACGGAATTGAACAAGCACGACAGGAAGCTGATCTGAAATGACTGAGCCCCTCGAGCACGCCGTCGCGATCGTTGGCGTCGGCGCGATCCTCCCCGATGCCCCCGACGCCGACGCGTTCTGGCGCAACATCACCAATGGCGTCTACTCGATCAGTGATGTCGACCCGGCGCGATGGGACCCGGCGCTGTACTACGACTCGGACCCAAAGGCGTCCGAGCGAACCTATTCGAAGATCGGCGGCTGGGTTCGCGACTGGGACTGGAGCCCACTCGCCTGGAAGCTGCCGATCCCGCCGAAGGTGTCCGACGCGATGGACGACGCGCACAAGTGGGCCGTCGCCTGCACGCGGATGGCACTGATGGACGCCGGCTGGCCGGCCCGCGAGCTCGACCTTGACCGCACCGCCGTGATCATCGGCAACGCGATCTCCGGCGAACAGCACTACCTGACGACGCTGCGGATCATGTTCCCGGAGCTCGCGAGGGAGCTCGAGCGCACCGACGGCTTCGCCGCCCTGCCCGCCGATGTCCGCGCGACGATCGAGCGACAGCTCCGTTCCCGGATCGAGGATTGGCTGCCCGGTATCTCCGAGGACACGATGCCAGGCGAGCTCGGCAACTGCATGGCCGGGCGGGTCGCCAACCTGTTCAACTTCCACGGCCCGAACTTCACGACCGACGCCGCGTGTGCGTCGGCGCTCGCGGCGATGGACGCGACCGTCGAAGGTCTGCTCACGCACGAGTTCGACGTCGCGATCACGGGCGGTATCGACCGCAACATGGGCGCGAATTCCTTCATCAAGTTCTGCGCGATCGGCGCGCTCTCGCCGACCGGCACGCGGCCCTATGCCGACGGCGCCGACGGTTTCGTGATGGGCGAAGGCGGTGCGCTGTTCGTCGTCAAGCGGCTCGTCGACGCCGTGCACGACGGGGACAAGATCTACGCGGTCGTGCGCGGTGTGGGGAGCGCGAGCGACGGCAGGGGGAAGGGCATCACCGCGCCGAACCCCGTAGGGCAGCGCTTCGCCGTCGAGCGTGCGTGGCAGAACGCCGGGTTGTCCCCCGCGGACTGCTCGCTGATCGAAGGCCACGGCACCTCGACCCGGGTCGGCGACGCGGTCGAGCTCGTCGCGCTGGCGGACGCGTTCGCCGGTTCGCAGATCACCCCCGGATCCATCGCGCTCGGATCGGTCAAGTCGAACATCGGGCACCTGAAGGCCGCCGCCGGCGCCGCTGGGCTGCTCAAGGCGACCCTCGCGCTGCACAACAAGGTGCTGCCGCCGAGCATCAACTTCGATCGCCCGAATCCGAACCTCGACTGGCGCGTGTCGCCGTTCGCGGTCAACACCGAGTTGCGCGACTGGGACATCGCCGCCGATCACACGCGCGTGGCGGGTGTGAGCGCGTTCGGGTTCGGTGGCACGAACTTCCATATCGTGCTCGAGGAGTACGTCCCCGGACGCGCGGTCAACGGCAACGGCCGACGAAGCTCTGTCGCGGTGCCGGCGAGCGCCACCGGGGCGACGACGACCGCGGTGTCCGTCGACCCGGCGTTCAAGACTCCCCTGCGGGGATCGCTCGTACTCGGTGCCGACAGCGCGGAGCAGCTCGCGAACGAGCTGCGGACCGCGCTCGCCGAGGCGCGTCAGGGCCGCCACCTTGACCCCGCGTCGCCAAATGCGGCGACTTTGCGGGCCCCGGAGCGGATCGCGATCGACTACGCGCACGGCGAGGAGCTCCTCACCAAGGCGGAAATGGCCCTGCGGCTGATGGGGTCGGGGAACGACACCGCCTGGCCGGCGCTGCGCGGACGCGGCATCTACCGCGCGAGCGGCGCGCCCGGCAAGGTGGCGTTCCTCTACACCGGGCAGGGGTCGCAGTACGCGAACATGCTCGCCGATATCCGGGACCGCGAGCCGGTGGTGGCGCAGACGTTCGACGAAGCGGATGAGTTCTTGGCGCCGCTGCTCGAGGGGCGTCGGCTCAGCGACATCATCTTCGCCCACCGCGATGACCCGGCGGCGATCGCGCGGGCCGAGGAGGAGCTGCGCCGGACGGAGATCACCCAGCCGGCGGTCATCGCCGTCGATGTCGCGCTGACCCGCCTGCTCGCCGAGTACGGGATCGCCCCGGACATGGTCATGGGACATTCCGTCGGTGAGTACGGCGCGCTCGTCGGCGCCGGTGCGATGTCGTTCGAGGATGCGATCGAAGCGGTGAGTGCGCGCGGCCGCGAGATGGCCCACATCAACGTCGCCGACCCGGGCATGATGGCGGCCGCAATCGCGCCGCTGGCCGAGGTCGAGGAGCTCGTCGCTGCGATCGACGGCTATGTCGTCCTGGCGAACATCAACTCGACGCATCAGGTCGTCATCGGCGGCGCGAGCGCTGCGGTGCAGCAGGCGGTCGCCGAGCTGCAGCGCCGGGGTCACACCGCGATCCCGCTCCCGGTCAGCCACGCGTTCCACACCGAGATCGTCGCGTCGGTCAGCGTGCCGCTGGGCTCAATGCTGCAGCGCCTCGGGCTGCACGCGCCCAAGCTGCCGGTCGTCGCCAACGTCAACGGGGAGTTCTATCCGACGCACGGCGACGTCCCGGGCCAGATGGTGGAGATGCTCTCGCGGCAGGTCGCCTCGCCGGTGCAGTTCGTCAAGGGCCTGCGCACGCTGTTCGACGCGGGCGCGCGCGTGTTCGTCGAGGTCGGTCCCAAGCACGCGCTTCAGGGCTTCGCGTCGGACGTGCTCGGTGACGAGAACGTGATGAGCCTCGCCACGAACCATCCGAAGGCTGGCGACGTCGCGACGTTCAACAGCGCGCTGTGTGGGCTGTGGGCGGCGGGCGTCGGTGCCGGACGCGAGCCAGACACGCGTGCGGCGGTTGAACTCAAGAGCGGTGCCACCGCGCAGCCGCGGGGCACCGCGGCGTCGCGTCCCGCCCCGGCGGCCCCCGCCCCGGCCCGGCCGGCGCCACCCGAACCCGTGAGCTCGGGCGCGCCGTCCGAGAACGGCCGTCGCCGTAACGAGGAACCCGTCGTCATCACCGGCGCAGCGCTCGGCCTGCCCGGCGCCGACCGGCTGTTCGACGAGGGCAACATCGCCCGCCTGCTCGCCGGCGAGCAGGGCATCGACGTGCTCCCGGGTCGCATGCGGCGCGAGATGCTTGACAAGCACATCACCCGGCTCGTGAAGGGCGAGGAGGGCGGTGCGTCGTTCGAGCTGATCGACCGACTGGACGCGGTGATCAAGCTCGCCGCCCGAGCCGGCCTGTTTGACCTCGGCGAGGAGTTCGGGGTCGACGCGGATCGGCTCGCCGCGCTCGGTCGCGACACGCAGATGGCGATCGCCGCCGGGATTGACGCCCTGCGCGATGCCGGCATCCCGCTCGTGCTCCGCTACAAGACGACGACGCGGGACACCCAGCTCCCCGACCGCTGGTCGCTGCCGGACACGATCCGGGACGAGACCGGCGTGATCTTCGCCTCGGCGTTCCCGGGGCTTGAGGAGATGACCGACGAGGTCTCGCGATATACGACCGACAAGATGCGCCGGGAGCGGCTTGCCGCGCTCGAGTCGCTCAGGGCCCGGATGCTCGATCACGAGGGCACCGATCCGGTCGTCCTCGCCGAGGTCGAGCGGCGGATCCACGATCTGAGCGCTCAGCTCCAGGACGAGCCGTACACGTTCGACCGCCGGTTCCTGTTCCGGATCCTGTCGATGGGTCACTCCCAGCTCGCCGAGCTGATTGGTGCCCGGGGCCCGAACACCCAGATCAACGCCGCGTGTGCGAGCACAACCCAGGCGGTCGCGCTCGCCGAGGATTGGATCCACGCTGGACGCTGCAGGCGCGTGCTGATCGTCGCCGCCGACGATGCGACGTCCGACACGATGATGCCGTGGATCGGCGCGGGCTTCCTCGCGACCGGCGCGGCCGCCACGGACGAGATCGTCGAGGAGGCGGCTCTGCCGTTCGACGAGCGTCGGCACGGCATGCTGATCGGCATGGGCGCTGCCGCGCTCGTCGTCGAGAGTGCCGATGCGGCCCGCGAGCGGGGTCTCAGCCCGATCTGCGAGGTGCTCGGATCGGTGGTGGCGAACTCCGCGTTCCACGGAACCCGGCTTGACGTCAGCCATATCGCCGGCGTGATGGAGAATCTCGTCTCCCAGGCCGAGGCGCGTGGCGCTGCGCGGTCGCAGATCGCCAGCGAGACGGTGTTCGTGTCGCATGAGACGTACACCCCGGCGCGGGGCGGCAGCGCCGCGGCCGAGATCCATGCCCTGCGGCAGGTGTTCGGCAGCGCGGCCGATCAGATCGTGATCGCGAACGTCAAGGGCTACACCGGCCACCCGATGGGGGTCGGACTCGAGGACGTGATGGCTGTCAAGTCCCTGGAGACGGGCGTTGTGCCGCGCGTGCCGAACTTCCGTGACCCCGATCCGGAGCTCGGTGTGCTCAACCTCAGCCACGGCGGTGCGTACCCGATTCGCTACGCGCTGCGGCTCGCGGCGGGCTTCGGCTCGCAGATCGCGATGCTGCTCCTGCGGTGGGTACCCGCCGCCGACGGCCGACGCCGCGCGGTGAACGAGCTCGGCTACAGCTATCGCGTGGCCGACCCGGCCGTGTGGGCGCAGTGGCTCGCAAGCCGCGAGCCAGTACGAGGCGCCGCGGCTCGAGGTCACACAGCACCGGCTGCGCGTCGTCGATCAGGGCCCGCCGAACGGCCGGGTCGCGGCAGCGCGCGCGTCCGTGACGCCGGCGCCCGTCGTCGCCGCACCGCCGACAGCTGCCCCAGTGGCCTCGCGCGCGCCGACCCCCGTGCCCGCGGTCGACGCCCGCGCCCGTGCCGACGCCCGTGCCCGTGCCCGCGCCGACGCCCGTGCCCGTGCCGACGCCCGTGGCGAGCCCGAGCCGGAGCCGGTCGTCGCGGTCACGACCGACGCCGATCTGGAGGCTCGTGTGCTCGAGATCGTGGCGGAGCAGACGGGTTATCCGACGGATCTGCTCGATATGGAGCTGGATCTTGAGGCGGATCTGGGGATTGACACGGTGAAGCAGGCGGAGGTGTTTGCCTCGATCCGGGAGTCCTATGGGATTGAGCGGGATGAGGGTTTGAAGCTGCGGGACTACCCGACGCTGAATCATGTCGTCGGGTTCGTGCGTGATCGCGCACCGGGTGCGGCGGCAGCTGTGGCGGCGCCCGCCGCACCCGCTCCCGCCCGCCCGACCTCGCTGCCGAGGCCCGCTGCCCGGCCGCGCCGTGCCCGGTCGCGGCAGCTCGGCCGACGACGCGATCGAGGCCCGCGTGCTTGAGATCGTGGCGGAGCAGACGGGTTATCCGACGGATCTGCTCGATATGGAGCTGGATCTTGAGGCGGATTTGGGGATTGACACGGTGAAGCAGGCGGAGGTGTTCGCCTCGATCCGGGAGTCGTATGGGATTGAGCGGGATGAGGGTTTGAAGCTGCGGGACTACCCGACGCTCAACCACGTCGTCGGGTTCGTCCGCGACCGGCTGCCCGCGTCGGCTCAGGCTGCGGCCCCCGCCGCGGCGCCTGCCCCGGCCGCCCGCCGCCCCCGAGGCGGCACCGGCTCTCCGGGTCGCTGCGGCTGCCCCGGTGGCCCCCGCCGGTGACGCGATCGAGGCTCGTGTGCTTGAGATCGTGGCGGAGCAGACGGGTTATCCGACGGATCTGCTCGATATGGAGCTGGATCTTGAGGCGGATTTGGGGATTGACACGGTGAAGCAGGCGGAGGTGTTTGCCTCGATCCGGGAGTCCTATGGGATTGAGCGGGATGAGGGTTTGAAGCTGCGGGACTACCCGACGCTGAATCATGTTGTCGGGTTCGTGCGTGATCGCGCACCGGGTGCGGCGGCAGCTGTGGCGGCGCCCGCCGCACCCGCTCCCGCTGCGACGCCTGCCCCTGCACCGGCGCCCGGCGGCGGCCCCGGCCCCCGGCGCACCGTTGCCGCGGCTGCCCCGGTGGCCCCCGCCGGTGACGCGATCGAGGCTCGTGTGCTTGAGATCGTGGCGGAGCAGACGGGTTATCCGACGGATCTGCTCGATATGGAGCTGGATCTTGAGGCGGATTTGGGGATTGACACGGTGAAGCAGGCGGAGGTGTTCGCCTCGATCCGGGAGTCGTATGGGATTGAGCGGGATGAGGGTTTGAAGCTGCGGGACTACCCGACGCTGAACCATGTCGTCGGGTTCGTCCGCGACCGGCTGCCGGCGACGGTTCCGGCCCCGGCGCCCGCGCCCCCGAGGCCGCACCCGCCCCCTGAGGCCACGCCCGCCCCAGAAGCGGCACCGCCCCTGAGGCGCGCCTGCCCCGAGGCGGCAGCAGCGCTCCCGAGCCCGCCCCGCTCGCCGCGGCGGACGCCGACGGCTACCCGCGACGTGTCCCCGTCCCGGTGCTGCGCCCGTCGCTCGAGGTGTGCCTGCCCACCGGCGTCACGATCGGACAGGGCAGCCGCATCGCGGTCATGCCCGACGAGGGTGGCGTCGCCGATGCGCTCAGCTCCGCGCTGACCGAGGCCGGCGCCGAGGTGCTCACGTTCAAGCGCACGGCGACGGTTGACGCGCTCGAGACGCAGATCGCGAAGTGGACCGAGTCCGCCTCGATCGACGGCGTGTTCTGGCTCCCGGGTCTCGACCTCGAGGGTCCGGTGACGAAGCTCTCGCCGACGGCGCGTCGCGATGCGCTCCACGTCCGCGTGAAACTGCTGGCCGCCGCGATGCGCGCGCTGCCGGAGCCGACGTTCCTCGTCAGCGGCACCCGTCTCGGCGGGCGTCACGGCTATGACGACTCCGGGGCGCTTGGCGTCCTCGGCGGAGCGGTCACCGGTTTCACCAAGGCGTTGTCGCGCGAGCGCTCCGACACGCTGATCAAGGCGGTCGATTTCGGCTCGCCTGAGGACGCCGACGCGGCCGTCGTGTCCCGGACACTCGTCGATGAGGCGACCACCGACCCGGGTGCGGTCGAGATCGGTCATGCGGACGGGCTGCGCTGGACGGTGGCTCTCGTCGAGCGCGACGCGACCCACGACCCCGCCCGTGACCCGGACAAGGACACCGTGTTCCTGATCACCGGTGCCGCCGGCAGCATCGTTTCGGCGATCACCGCCGACCTCGCCGCTGCTGCGTCGGGTGGAACGTTCCACCTCATCGATCTCGTCGGTGAGCCAGCTCGCGACGACGCAGACCTCGCCCGGTTCGCAAGCGATCGAGACGGCCTCAAGCGCGAGCTCGCGGACCGCATCCGCGAGCGTGGCGAGAAGGCCACGCCGAAGCTTGTCGAGCGCGACCTGGCCCGGATCGAACGGGGCCGCGCGGCGCTCGATGCGATCGAGGCGATCGAGCGCACCGGCGGGACCGCCCACTGGCATCAGGTCGACCTCACCGATGCCAAGGCCGTCAATACCGACCGTCAAAGGCGCGCTCAAGGAGAGTGGCCGGATCGACGTCGTGCTGCACGCCGCCGGCCTCGAGATCAGTCACTTCCTGCCCGACAAGCCGCAGTCGGAGTACGACCTCGTGTTCGATGTCAAGGCCCACGGCTGGCTCAACCTGCTCGCCGGGTTCGGCGCCAAGCCGCCGAGCGCGGCCGTGCTGTTCAGCTCGATCGCGGGTCGCTTCGGCAATGGCGGACAGACCGATTACTCGGCCGCCAACGACCTGCTGTGCAAGAGCGTGTCGCACATGCGCCAGGGGTCGAGCACCCGCGGCGTCGCGATCGACTGGACGGCGTGGGCGAGCATCGGCATGGCGAGCCGCGGCTCGATCCCGAAGATGATGGAGGCGGCCGGGATCGACATGCTCCCCGTCGAGGTCGGCGTCCCCGTCGTGCGACGGGAGCTGACGGCCGCGGGCAACGGGTCCGAGGTGCTCGAGGCCGGCACACTCGGCGTGCTCGAGGAGGAGCGTCACCCGACCGGCGGGCTCGACGCCGAGCGAGCGACGGCGGCGCGCGCCAAGGACGGAGGACCGATGACCGGCGCGTCATTGAGAGCTTCTCCGCGCACGGCCAGGTCACGGTCGTCACCGAGCTCGACCCGCGCCAACAGCCGTTCCTGTTCGATCATCGGATCGACGGCACCCCGGTGCTCCCCGGCGTGATGGGGATGGAGGGCTTCGCCGAGGCCGCAGCCGCGGTTGTGCCCGGCTACCACGTCGTCGAGCTGGCCGACGTCGACCTGCTCGCCCCGTTCAAGTTCTACCGGGACGAGCCTCGGTCGGTGATCCTCCGCGCGACGCTCAGCGACGGCGGCGACGCGACGCTGGTCGCCGACTGCGAGCTGATCGGCCGACGGGAGCTCAAGGGCAAAGGCGAACAGGAGACCGCGCCACTTCGTCGGCCGGGCACGGCTCGCCCGCAAAGCGCCCGCCGCGCCGAAGGCGCACTCGCGCCCGTCGGACGGGCACGGTAGCCGGAATCGGTCACGACGCCGTTTATGGCGTGTACTTCCACGGACCCGCCTACCAGGTGCTCGACCAGGCCTGGCGCGACGACGGGCACGTCGTCGGTCGGTTCGCCGGCGAGCTGCCGGCCAATCACGAACCCGCCAGCAAGCCGACCGAGATCGCCCCCAGGCTAATCGAGCTCTGCTTCCAGACGGCGGGCGTGTGGGAGCTCGCCTCCGAGGGCCGGATGGCGCTGCCGACCCACGTCGATCGCGTTGTCCGCTACGCGTCGGCGAAGAAGCCGAGCCGGCTATGGGCGGTCGTCACCCCGCGTGACGGCTCCACGGATGCTGAGATCGTCGACGAGGGCGGCCGTGTCCGAGTGAGGCTGGAGGGCTACCGGACGATTGCGCTGCCCGGCGAGCTCGCGAGCGACGCGCTCGCGCCGATCCGCTCGGCATTCGGCGACTCGTGAGGTTCTGAGATGGAGACAGGTTTCTCACGCCTCGCGATTGTCAATCGCGGCGAGCCCGCGATGCGATTGATCCACGCCGTGCGCGAGCTCAACGAGCAGCGCGAGCAGCCGATCCGTCTCATCGCTTTCTACACCGACAGCGAGCGGGATGCGATGTTCGTCCGGTATGCCGACGAGGCGGTGTCGATTGGTCCCAGCGTGCGCGATGACAACCGGCCCAGCGGGTACCTCGACCACGCGGCCCTCGAGCGGGCACTGATCCAGACGCGTGCCGACGCGGCTTGGGTTGGCTGGGGCTTCGTCGCTGAGCAGCCGGAGTTCGCGGATCTGTGTGCGCGCCTCAACGTCGTGTTCGTCGGGCCTGACCCGGCCGTGATGCGGCTCGTCGGCGACAAGATCCAGGCCAAGCGTCTCGCCGAGGCCGCCGGGGTCCCAGTGGCACCGTGGAGCGGCGGGGCGGTCAAGACCTACGACGACGCGCTCGCCCATGCCAGCCGGATCGGCTACCCGCTGATGATCAAGGCTGCCGCTGGCGGCGGCGGGCGGGGCATCCGCCGCGTCGAGGATCCGGGTGCGCTCGCGTCGGCTTTCAACAGCGCGCGGGCCGAGGCGAAACAGTCATCCGGCAGCGATGTCGTGCTGCTCGAGAAGCTGATCATGAACGCCCGGCACATCGAGGTGCAGATCATCGCTGATGGCTACGGCCACGCGTGGGCCGTCGGCGTGCGTGACTGCTCGTATCAGCGACGCAATCAGAAGGTCCTCGAGGAGTCCTCGAGCCCAGCCCTGACCGAGTCGCAGGAGGCCGAGATCAAGGAGGCGGCGCGCCGATTTGCGCTCCGCGCCGGCTACCGGAATGCGGGCACGGTCGAGTTCCTCTACGAGCCGTCCGACCGGCGGTTCTCGTTCATGGAGGTCAACGCGCGCCTTCAGGTGGAGCACCCCGTGACCGAGGCCGTGACCGGGCTCGATCTCGTCAAGCTGCAACTCTATGTCGCGACCGGAGGACGGCTCCTGGGCGAACCACCGGTCTCGCGCGGGCACGCGATCGAGGCCCGGCTGAACGCCGAGGACCCCGCCCTCGGCTTCGCTCCGGCGCCGGGCCGGCTCTCGGTTCTCCGGCTCCCGACCGGTCCCGGGCTCCGGGTCGACACCGGCGTGGCGGAGGGGGACATCATCCCGCCCGAGTTCGACTCCATGATCGGCAAGCTGATCGCATGGGGTCGTGACCGCGACGAGGCGCTCGCGCGTCTGCGCCGGGGGCTGCGAGACACGATCATCGTCGTCGACGGAGGCACGACGAACCAGGGCTTCCTGCTCGAGCTGCTCGATCGCCCGGAGGTGCGCAGCGGCGACGTTGACACATCGTGGCTGGACCGTCTGTATCTGAGCGGTGAGGCAACGCCGGTGCGCCATGGCGACATCGCGCTCGTGCAGGCCGCCATCGAGCTCGCCGACGAGGAACTCATCGCAGACCGGGCACGGTTCTACGCCTACGCTCGCCGCGGTCGGCCGCAGGCGAGCGGACGGCTGAGCCGGAGCTATGAGTTGCGGCTCCGCGGGCAGTCGTATCAGCTGAGCGTCGCTCTGGTTGCGCCCGAGCGCTATCGAGTCGAGGTCGAGGGGCACCAGCTCGAGCTCGTTACGCGACGGGTGGGTCAGCATGAGCGGCGATTGGTGCTGCCGGGTCGGAGCTACCGGACCCTGACGTCCATGCAGGAGAACGACGTGCTCGTCGAGGTCAACGGCGTCCCGCACCGGCTCTCGCGCGATGACGGCGGGATCGTGCGCAATCTTGCTCCCGCTGTCGTCGTGTCGATCCCGGTCAAGGAGGGCGATGTCGTCGAAACCGGCGACGTCATCGCCGTGGTCGAGGCGATGAAGATGGAGTCTTCACTCGTCGCGCCGTTCCGCGGTCGCGTCAAGCAAGTGTTCGTCGGCGAGAACGTCCATGTCGCGGCGCAGGCGCCCCTGCTCGCGCTTGACCCCGACGAGCAGGACGTGGCACCGACGGGCAGCCGCGTGTCGTTCGCCGCACTCGGCGCCGCCGCCGAAACGATGGTCACCGACCAGTGCCGCGAGAACCTGCTGCGGATGGAATGGCTCGTGCGCGGCTACGACGTCGGCACCACCGAGGTCGACCGCGCCATCACCGACCTCCACGGGCTGTGCGCCGATCTCCTGTCGTGCGATCCGGCGCTCGTCCCGGGGAACACCGGTTGCTGCGGATGTTCGCGGACCTGCGCGTGCTCTCGAGTCCGGTGGCTCGGGACAGCGACGACGCTCCGGAGATGCTCGAGGGTCCCCAGGAGCACCTCTACGCGTGGCTGCGGACGCTCGACGCCGAGGCCGACGATCTGCCCGCGTCGTTTGTCCGCCAGCTGCGACGGGCGCTCGCCTACTATGGAATCGAGAGCCTCGAGCGCACCCCCGCGCTCGAGAAGGCCGCCTACCGGCTGTTCCTCTCCGAGAACCGTGCGAACAACGCGCGCCGCGCGATCCTCGCGATCCTCGACCGGCGCCTCGAGGAGGCCGACCAGCTCATCGGTCACGTCGGCGATGACTTCCGGGAGGCGCTCGACCGCCTTGTGATCGCCCTCGACGGCCGAGACCCCGTTGTCGCCGATCTCGCTCGCGAGGTCCGGCTGCGCTACTTCGACGAGCCGGTCATCGCGGAGGCGACCGAGCGTGTGTACGCCGAGATGGAGCAACACGTTGCGGCGCTGATCGAGGATCCGTCGCGGGCGGACCGCGAGCAGCACATCGAGGCGATCGTCGACTGTCCCCGGCCGCTGTCCACCCGGTTGACGACGGCGATGCGACACAACGAGCCACCGGTTCGTGATCTGCTCGTCGAGGCGATGGCCCGGCGGTACTACCGGGTCCGGTCACTCGAGGGCTTCGAGCTGATTGAGCTCGGCGGTCACCGGTTCGTCGTCGGTCGCTACCGGTTCCGGGACACCCTGCGTCACATCCTCGCCGCGTACGTCTCGGTCAACGAGATCGGCTCGGCCGCCCGTGCGTTCGTCAACTACATCGCCAGGATCCCGGAGGGCGAGCTCGCGGTGCTCGACCTGTATGCGGAGCACATCGGCATCGCCCCGTCGCACGAGGAGCTGGCGGCGGAGCTGTCCGAGACCTTCGAGGGAATCGAGGCGCCGCCGGCGCTCCATCGGATCGTCGCCGCCATCGCCGAGCCGCGCCGCGGACGCGGCATGTCGGCGATCGATCTGTTCACGTTCCGTCCGGGCGCCGATCGGCAGCTCGTCGAGGATGTCGTGCTCCGCGGCTTGCACCCGATGATGGGTCACCGACTCCAGGTGTGGCGGCTCTCGGAGTTCGACCTCGAGCGGTTGCCGTCCTCGGAGGACATCTATGCCTTCCACGGGGTCGCGACGGAGAACCCGAAGGACGAGCGGTTGTTCGTGCTCGCCGAGGTGCGCGACATCACTCGCGTGCACGACGAGAACGGCGAAGTCGTCGGCCTGCCCGAGCTCGAGCAGATGCTCGTCCGCGTGTTCAGCACGCTGCGTGCCTACCAGGCCCACCGTCCCGTCAGCCGCCGGCTGTTGTGGAACCGGGTCCTGTTGCACGTGTGGCCGGTCATGGAGCTGAGCTCGGACGAGCTCCGGCGCTTCATCGAGCGGCTCGTCCCCCTCACGAGGGGCCTCGGGATCGAGGTCATCCTGCTCCAGGGCCGCCTCCGTGAGGCCGGCGGCTCGGTCCGCCGGCGCGTGCTCCGGTTCTACATGCCGACGCCTCACGAGGTCCGCGTCGAGGTCGACGATCCACCCTCGGAGCAGATCCAGACGCTCGACGAGGGTGCCCGGAGGATCATCTCGGCCCGCCGCCGCGGCACCCTGCATCCGACCGAGATCATCAAGATGATCGCGCCGCCGCATGCCACCGCCGGACACCCGCGTGGGGAGTTCGTCGAGCACGAACTGAACGACCAGGGACGGCTCGAGCCGGTCGAGCGGCCGGCGGCGATGAATCCGAGTGGGATCGTCGTCGGCACGGTCACGAACTTCACCGAACGCTACCCGGAGGGGATGCGGCGCGTCATCCTCCTCGGCGATCCGACCCGCGCGCTGGGGTCGCTCTCCGAACCGGAGTGCCGACGGATCAATGCCGCACTCGACCTTGCCGAGGAACTCGGCGTTCCGCTGGAGTGGTTCGCGCTGTCGGCGGGCGCGAAGATCGCGATGGACAGCGGTACGGAGACGATGGACTGGATCGCCGACGTGCTACGCCGGATCATCCTCTACACGCAGGCGGGGGGCGAGATCAACGTCGTCGTCGCCGGGATCAACGTTGGCGCCCAGCCGTACTGGAACGCGGAAGCGACGATGCTGATGCACACCAGGGGCGTGCTCATCATGACCCCGGACAGCGCGATGGTCCTGACCGGCAAGCAGGCCCTCGATCACTCGGGCGGCGTCTCCGCCGAGGACAACTTCGGCATCGGGGGCTACGACCGGATCATGGGACCGAACGGGCAGGCCCAGTACTGGGCGCGTGACCTGGCCGCTGCATGCCGCGTGCTCCTGTCCTACTACGACCATGCCTATGTCACTCCCGGCGAGCGCTTCCCGCGCCCGGCGATCACCGCCGACCCGGCCGGACGCGACATCGGCGAGGCCGACCACAGCGATCCGGGCTCCGGCATCGTGCGCGTCGGCGACATCTTCTCCAACGAGACGAATCCGGGCCGCAAGAAGGCATTTGACATCCGCTCGGTGATGCGCGCGGTGATCGACAACGATCACCTGCCGCTCGAGCGCTGGGCGCGGATGCGCGCGGCGGAGATCGGAGTCATCTGGGACGCCCACCTCGGTGGCCGTCCGGTGTCGCTGATCGGGATCGAGTCCAAGCCGGTGCCGCGACATGGTCAGTTGCCCGCCGACGGGCCCGAGGTGTGGACCTCCGGCACGTTGTTCCCGCGGTCGGCGAAGAAGATCGCCCGCGCGATCAATTCGGTCGCCGGCCGGCGGCCGGTCGTCGTGCTCGCGAATCTCGCCGGGTTCGACGGCTCGCCGGAATCGATGCGTGAATGTCAACTCGAGTTCGGAGCCGAGATCGGCCGGGCGGTCGTCAACTTCGACGGGCCGATCGTGTTCTGCGTGATCTCCCGCTACCACGGCGGCGCGTTCGTCGTGTTCTCATCCAAGCTCAACCCGCACATGGAGACGGTCGCGCTCGAAGGGGCCCACGCCTCGGTCATCGGCGGCGGCCCTGCGGCCGCCGTGGTGTTCGCCCGCGAGGTCGAGACCGCAGCGCGGGAGGACCCACGGATCGCGGAGATCGACGCGCGGATCGCCGCAGCTGAGGGCCCCGAGCGCCAGGCACTCCGCAGCGAGCGGAGCGCGGTCTGGGACGAGGTGCTCGCCCAAAAGCGGGGTGCGTTCGCCGACCGGTTCGACGAGATCCACAGCGTCGAGCGCGCGGTCAAGGTCGGCTCGGTGGGCACGATCATCTCGCCGTCGGCGCTGCGCGGATATCTGATCGACGCCGTGGAGCGGGGGATGCACCGCTTCGACCCTGATTCCGGCGCCGAAGCCGGAGGGAGCAATGGACGCCCCGGGATGGCTGAGCAGACGCGCCGCTGAGGTCCCGCCCGACGACGACTGGCTCGGTGAGGCCGAGCGCTCGGTGCTGCGCGGACTGCGCTACGAGCGCCGGCAGTTGGACTGGCGGCTCGGGCGCTTCACGGCGAAGTGCACCGTGGGTTCGTGGCTCGGCATCGAGCCCGAGCACGTGTCGGTCCTGGCGGCGCCGGACGGCGCTCCGGAGGCATGGATCAACGGTGAGCGGGCGCCGGTGTCCATCTCGCTGTCACACCGTGACGGCACCGCCGTGGCGGTCGCGTGCGAGCCGGACGTTGCGATCGGGTGCGACGTCGAACTGATCGAGCCGCGCAGCGATGCGTTCGTCCGGGAGTGGCTTGACGACGACGAGCGGCGGGTGCTCGAGGGCACGTCAGCTGCCAGGCGCCCACTGCTTGCCAACGTCATCTGGAGCGCCAAGGAAGCGGCGACGAAGGTGCTCCGGGAGGGGCTGCGCCTCAACGTGCATCACGCGATCGTGTCGCTCGCCCCCGCCAACGACAACGGCTGGGACGCCGTGCGTGTCGACTGGCGGGACGGCCCCTCGGCCGTGGGGTGGTGGCGGGTCGAGGAGCCGTTCGTGATCGTCGTCCTGGGGGACGTTCCGATCAGCGTTCCGCGGCGACTGCCGCTGCTCGTGCAAACGGGGTGAGGTCCCAGCCGCTGTCGACGGCGGTGCGCATGCTCTCCCATCCGTCGCCGTGGCGATCGAGATGCCGGTGCTCGAGGCTCACGAGGGTACGGTCCGGCCCGTCGGCGGTGAACGTCACCTCAACCTCGCTGGTCTTCGCCAAGTCGGTCTCGATCTGCCAGTCGAGGGCGATGTCCCAGCTGAAGACGACGCGGTTCGGTGGCTCGTACGCGAGCACCCGCGACCACCGCTGCTCTGTGCCGTCGACGCCACGGTCGATGATGTGTCCGCCGACGAACGGCTCGAACACCATCTCCTTCACCGCGATCAGATGGTGATCCGGGTTCCACCACGTCCCGATCCGGTTTGTGAACACGTCGAACGCGCGCTCGACCGGCGCGTCGACGGTGATCGACCGGGTGACGGCGGTGGTCGGATCGGTACCTGCCTGCATCGTCATGTGGACTCCTCGGGTTGTTCGGCGGCCTCCTTGAAGGCGACCAGGGATCGACGCCAGAACTCGTCGAGATACGCACGCAGCCCCTCGAGCCCGGTCGGGTTGAGCGCGTAGATCCGCCGCGTGCCGTCCTTGTGATCGATGACGAGGCCGGCGTCCTTGAGCACCTTGAGGTGCTGGGAGACCGCCGGACGGGTGACCGGCAGTTGGTCGGCGAGGTCTGTGACGGCGCTCGGGCGATCGGCGATGCGCTCGAAGATCGTGCGGCGGGTGGGATCGGCGAGGGCGGTCAGCGAGTCGGCGTAAGTGAGCACTAACGGTTAGTCTAAGCTTACGGGTGCGGGGCGTCAAGTGCGGACGTTCTTGCAACGAGGAGGTGTGGGTCACCAGATCGGCGCCGCGGGCTATCGAACGCCAGGCCGATCGCCGACCCACGCAGGGGCGCGTTATCGTCAGACGCCACCCAATGCCGACCGCTGAAGCCAAGGACGTCACGCTCACCCCACAAGGCCTCACCGCCGACGACGTCCTCGCCGTCGCCCGCACAAGCGCACGCGTGACGATCAACGACGAGGCGATCGAAGCGATGCAGAGAGCGGCGGACATCGTCACGAAACTCGACGACCAGGAAGAGCCCGTCTACGGCGTCTCGACCGGGTTCGGCTCACTCGCCCGCGTCTGGATCCCGGCCGACCGACGCACCGAGTTGCAGAAGGCGCTCGTCCGCTCGCACGCGGCCGGCATCGGCCCGCCGATCGAGCGCGAGGTCGTCCGGGCGATGATGCTGCTGAGGGCGCGGACGCTGGCGATGGGGTGGTCCGGGACGCGGCCGCTCGTCGCGCAGCGGATCGCGGACCTGCTCAACGCGGACATCACGCCGGTCGTCCCGGAGTACGGCTCGCTCGGCGCCAGCGGCGATCTCGCCCCGCTCGCTCACTGCGCGCTCGCGCTGCTCGGCGAGGGCGAGGTCGACGTCGGCAGCGACCCGGCGACCCGCCGCACCGCGGCGGACGCGCTCGCGGCGGCGCAGATCGAGCCGCTCACACTCGGCGCCAAGGAGGGCCTCGCGCTCATCAACGGCACCGATGGGATGCTCGGGATGCTCGTGCTCGCGTGCGCCGATCTGGGCGATCTCCTCCGCGTCGCCGACATCACCGCTGCGATGTCGGTCGAGGCTCTGCTCGGCACGGATCGGGCGTTCGCGCCCGATCTCGTCGCGCTGCGCCCGCAGCCCGGGCAGGCGGCGAGCGCCGAGAATCTGTTTGGGCTGCTCGCCGGCTCGGCGATCGTCGCCAGCCACCGCCACGGCGATCCGCGCGTGCAGGACGCGTATTCGCTTCGCTGTGCGCCCCAGGTCACCGGCGCGGCCCGGGACACCCTTGACCACGCACGCGCCACGGCTGACCACGAGCTCCGTGCCGCGATCGACAACCCGATGGTCCTCCCGGACGGGAGGGTGGAGTCGTGCGGGAACTTCCATGGCGCCCCCGTGGCCTTCGCCTGCGACTTCCTCACCGTCGCGATCGCCACGGTTGGGGCGATCGCCGAGCGGCGCACCGATCGCCTGCTTGACGCGTCGCGCTCGCACGGCCTCCCCGCGTTCCTCGCCGAGAACCCAGGCGTCAACTCCGGCCTGATGCTCGCGCACTACGCACAAGCGGCGCTCGTCGCCGAGAACCGCCGGCTCGGAACGCCGGCGAGCGTCGACTCGATCCCGACGAGCGCGATGCAGGAGGATCACGTGTCGATGGGATGGGGTGCCGCCCGCAAGCTCCGGACCGCGGTCGAGAACCTGCGGCGGATTCTCGCCGTCGAACTCGTGACGTCGGCGCGCGGGCTGGACCTCCGGGCGCCGCTCGCCCCCGCGCCCGGTACGCGCGCCGCGCTCGCCCTCACCCGCGAACATCTCCCCGGACCCGGCCCGGACCGGTTCGTCGCCCCGGAGCTTGCCGCCGCCGAGGCGCTGATCGCCTCTGGCGCACTGCTCGACACCGTGCAGACAGCGGTCGGGGCGCTGCGATGAGGACGGTCCGGGCGCCCCACGGAACCGATCTGTCGTGCCGCGCGTGGCCGCAGGAGGCGGCGATGCGGATGCTGATGAACAACCTCGACCCGGACGTCGCCGAGAACCCGAACGAACTCGTCGTCTATGGCGGGACCGGGCGGGCGGCGCGCTCGTGGGAGGCGTACGACGCGATCATCCGCACGCTGCAGCGCCTCAAGGACGATGAGACGCTGCTCGTGCAGTCCGGCAAACCGGTCGGGGTCTTCCGTACGCACGAGTGGTCGCCGCGGGTGCTGATCGCGAACTCCAACCTGGTCCCCGAGTGGGCGAACTGGGACGAGTTCCGCCGGCTCGAGGCGCTCGGCCTCACGATGTACGGCCAGATGACCGCGGGCTCGTGGATCTACATCGGCAGCCAGGGCATCGTCCAGGGGACCTATGAATGCTTCGCCGAGATCGCCCGTCGCCAGCACGGCGGCTCGCTCGCAGGCACGATCACGCTGACGGCCGGGCTCGGCGGGATGGGGGGCGCCCAGCCACTCGCGGTGACGATGAACGGCGGCGTCGCGCTGTGCGTCGAGGTCAACCGTGAGCACATCGAGCGGCGGCTGCGCACTCGCTATCTCGACGAGATCGCCGATGACCTCGACGATGCCGTCCGGCGTTGCCTCGCCGCCAAGGCGGAGCGCCGTGCGCTGTCGGTCGGGCTCGAGGGGAACGCCGCCGACGTGCTGCCGGCGCTCCTCGCCCAGGGCTTCGCGGCCGAGATCGTCACCGACCAGACGAGCGCGCATGACCCTCTGAACGGCTATGTCCCAAACCGGATGACGATCGTCGAGGCGGACGTCCTGCGCACCGAGGACCCCGGCGAGTACATCCGCCGTGCTCGCGCCGCGATCGCCGCCCACTGCGCCGCCATGGTCGGCTTCCTCGACGCCGGCAGCGAGGTGTTCGACTACGGCAACAGCCTGCGGGCCGAGGCGCGGCTCGGCGGCTTTGAGCGGGCGTTCGCCTACCCCGGCTTCGTCCCGGCGTACATCCGGCCGCTGTTCTGCGAGGGTCGCGGCCCGTTCCGGTGGGCCGCGCTGTCCGGCGATCCCGCCGACATCGCCGCGACCGACCGGGCGGTGCTCGAGGAGTTCCCGGAGGACGAGCCGCTGAACCGGTGGATCCACCACGCATCGGAGCGAATCGCCTTCCAGGGCCTGCCGGCGCGCATCTGCTGGCTTGGGTACGGCGAGCGGGCGCGGCTCGGGTTGCGCTTCAACGAGATGGTGCGGCGCGGCAAGCTAAGCGCGCCAATCGTGATCGGCCGCGACCATCTCGACTCCGGCTCGGTCGCCTCGCCGTATCGCGAGACCGAGGGCATGGCCGATGAGTCCGACGCCATCGCGGACTGGCCGCTGCTCAACGCGCTCGTCAACACGGCCGCCGGTGCGACGTGGGTGTCGATCCATCATGGCGGCGGCGTTGGGATCGGCCGCTCGATCCACGCCGGGATGGTGTGCGTCGCCGACGGTACCGAGCTGGCCGCCGAGAAACTCGCGCGGGTGCTCACCACCGACCCCGGCACCGGCGTCATGCGCCACGCCGATGCCGGCTACGCGCGCGCGATCGACGTGGCCGGCGAGCGCGGCGTCCAGATCCCGATGCTCGGCTCGTGACCATCCGGCCCATCGTCACGGTCGGCGATCCGGTGCTGCGCGAGCGCGCCGCCGCCCTCAGCGCTAAGGAGCTGCGCGCCCCCGACGTGCAACAGTTGATCGACGACATGCTCGAGACCAAGCGCGCCGCCGGTGGTGCGGGGCTTGCCGCCAACCAGGTCGGCGTCGCCAAGCGGATCGCGATCGTCGAGGTCGACGAGCACACCCGGTACCGGTACAAACCGCGCGTGCCGCTCACCGTGATCGTCAATCCCGAGGTCGAGGTGGTCTCGGACGAGCGGCTGCTCATCAACGAGGGCTGCCTGTCGGTCCCGGACCTGCGAGGTGACGTCGAGCGCGCCGTCGATGTGCGTATCCGCTACCTCGATCGCGATGGCTCGCCACAGACCGTCGACGCGCGCGGGCTCACCGCGGGCACGTTCCAGCACGAGGTCGACCATCTCGATGGGGTGCTGTTCCTCGACCGTGTCACCGACCCCCGGAGCTTCAGCACGTGGGAGCAGTTCACGCGGCACCACGAGGCGGAGTTCCTGCGCCGGATCGCGCCGTTCGCAGCCGGGGCGGAAGGCGCCGCGTGACGACGTTCTGGTGCGAGCGCGCGTGGCTCGGCGGCGAAGACGTGCGCCGCGGCGTGCGGATCGATGTCGCCGGCGAACGGATCGAGAGCGTCGAGACCGGCGTCGCGACGCTGCCAGCCGGCGCCGAGACCCTGCGCGGGCTCGTCACCCCGGGTCTCGCAAACGCTCACTCGCACGCGTTTCAGCGTGCGCTGCGGGGCCGCACCCAACGGGCGGGGCGGGGATCGTTCTGGACGTGGCGAGAGCAGATGTACGCGCTGGCGACGACCGTCGATCCAGACTCGATGCGGGCGCTCGCACGGGCCACGTACGCCGAGATGGTGCTCGCCGGCATCACCGTCGTCGGCGAGTTCCACTACGTTCACCATCGTGCAGACGGAGGTGCCTACGACGACCCCAATGCGATGGGTCTGGCCGTGATCGAGGGAGCCCGAGAGGCCGGGCTGAGGATCACCCTGATCGATGCCTGTTACCTCCATGGCGGCATCGGTCGGGAGCCCGACCAGGGGCAGCGGCGGTTTTGCGACGCCGACGCCGACGCCTGGGCCCAGCGGGTCGACGCGGTCGAGGAGACCGTGCACGCGCGTGTCGGAGCGGCGATCCACAGCATCCGGGCCGTCGATCCGGACAGCGCCGCCGTCGTTGCCGGCTGGGCGCGCCGGCGCGGCGCGCCGTTGCACGCGCACGTCTCTGAGCAGCCGGCGGAGAACGAGGCGTGCCAGGCGGCCTACCGCGATACCCCGATCGGCGTGCTCAACCGCGCCGGCGCCGTGAGCGGACACTTCACAGCGATCCATGCGACGCACGTGACCGACGCCGACACGGCAACGCTCGGCAGCGCGGCGGCGTTCTGCTGCCTGTGCCCGACGACCGAGCGTGATCTCGCCGACGGCGTCGGTCCGGCCGCCCGGCTGCGCGCCGACGGCGCCGTGCTCGCGCTCGGCAGCGATTCCCACGCGATCATCGAACCGCTGGAGGAGGCGCGGGCGGTCGAGCTCGACGAGCGGCTCGTCACCGGCGAGCGGGGTCGACACGCCGCCGACGATCTGCTGTACGCCGCGACGGCGGGCGGCTACGCGAGCGTCGGCTGGCCGGAGGGTGGAATGCTTCGCGCTGGGGGGCTTGCCGATCTCGTCGCGTTCGACGTCGACGGCGTTCGCCTCGCGGGACTGCGCGACGCGGAGCTCGTCGACGGTCTCATCTTCGCCGGCACGTCGGCCGACGTACGCGACGTCGTCGTCGGGGGCCGGTTCGTCGTCCGGGACGGAGGTCACGTCGCGCTCGATGTTCCGCGTGAGCTCGACGACACGATCGGCGGGATCACGCCGTGAGCACGGTCGTCATCGACAACATCGGGCTGCTCGTCACGAACGACCCGGCGCAGGGCGAAGGGCCTCTCGGCACGCTGCGCAACGCGGCGGTCGTGATCGAGCACGGACGGGTCACCGAGGTGACCGCGGCCGGCGCGGCGGCCGACGAGAGGATCGACGCCGCCGGCCGGTGCGTCATTCCCGGGTTTGTCGACAGCCACACACATCTCGTGTTCGCGGGCGACCGGGCCGAGGAGTTCGCCGCCCGGATGGCGGGCGCTCCGTACGCCGCGGGCGGCATCCGCGCGACCGTCGCGAGCACCCGCGCGGCCAGCGGTGAGCAGCTACGCGAGCTCGCCGCCGCCCGCCGGCGCGAGGCGCTCCGAGCCGGCATCACGCATCTGGAGATCAAGTCGGGGTATGCGCTCGACGTCGACGGCGAGCGGCGCCTGTGTGAGATCGCCTCCGAGCTGACCGAGGACGTGACGTTCCTCGGCGCTCACCTGCTGCCGCCGGAATACGAGCACCGCGCCGACGAATATGTGGCGCTCGTCTGCGACGAGATGCTGGAGGCCTGCCGTCCATACGCACGGTGGATCGACGTGTTCTGCGAGCGCGGCGCATTCGACGGCGAGCAGTCACGCCAGGTGCTCGAGGCGGGCGCGCGTGCCGGGCTCGGCCTGCGCGTCCACGCCAACCAGCTCGGCCGCGGCCCCGGGGTGCAGGTCGCCGTCGAGCTCGGCGCCGCGTCGGCCGATCACTGCACCCATCTCTCGACCGCCGACGTCGACGCGCTCGCCTCCTCGGAGACGGTCGCGACCCTGCTGCCCGCGACCGACTTCTCGACCCGTCAGCCGTATCCCGATGCGCGCCGCCTGCTCGACGCCGGGGCCACCGTCGCGCTGGCGACGAACTGCAATCCCGGCTCGAGCTACACGACCTCGATGAGCTTCTGCATCGCGCTCGCGGTGCGCGAGATGCGGATGAGCCTCGAGGAGGCGATCTTCGCGGCGACCGTCGGCGGGGCGCGGGCGCTCCGCTGCGAGCGCGATCGCGGGCGGCTCGCCCCCGGGACGCTCGCCGACGCCGTGATCCTCGCCACCCCGTCATACGCCCATCTCGTCTATCGACCGGGGGTGCCGCTCGTCGCCGGCACGATCCTCGGCGGCGAGGTGGCATTCGCGCATTCGGAGTACGGCGCCGGGCTGTAGCGCGGGCGGCCTTGCAAGGCTTCCGCCGCATAGCGGCGGGTTTCTTGCATGATCGGTGCGCTACCGGACCGAGCGCAGCGCCGGGTACAGGGCGCGGAAGTGCTCGCGTCGCTCGCGGTAGACGTCGACCCATGCGGGCACCGGCTCGATCCGCTCTCGTGGGCGGACCGTCGCCGCGACGCCGGCATGCACGTCCTCCCACGTTCCGGCCGCGACCCCGCCGAGGATCGCCGCGCCGAACGCGGCGCCCTCGTCGACCGCCACCCGCTCGAGCGGCAGCTCGAGGACGCTCGCGACGATGCGCAGCCACTCCTCGCTGCGCGTGCCGCCGCCCGACACACGGCCGAGCTCTGCACGGCCGCCGAGCTCGGTGATCAGGTCGAGCGAGTCGCGGAGCCCGAACGCGACGCCCTCGAGGACCGCGCGCACGAGCGCACCGCGGTCGTGGCGGACGCTGAGACCGGTGAACGCGCCGCGGGCATCGGGGTCCGCGTGCGGCGTGCGCTCACCCGCGAGGTACGGCGCGAACAGCAGCCCCTCGGTCCCCGGTGCCCACGCGGCGGCTTCGGCGACGAGCGCATCAAACGCGACTCCCGTCGCGACCGTGTCCCGCAGCCAGCGCAGGCTGCCGGCGGCCGACAGCATCACGCCCATCGCGTGCCACGCACCCGGGACCGCGTGGCAGAACGCGTGGACCCGGGCCTCGGCGTCGGCGGCGAACGCGTCGAGCGCGGCGAACACGACCCCGGAGGTCCCGAGCACGACCGACAGCGGGCCCGGCCGGTCAACCCCGACGCCGAGCGCCCCAGCGGCCTGGTCGCCGGCGCCCGCGGCGACCGGTATCCCCTCCGCCGTGTGACCCGAGACCGTCGGGCTCTCCATCACCTTCGGCAGCCATGCCGGCTCAAGCTCGAGCGCGTCGAGCACCTCGTCGCTCCACTGCCGCCCGGCGACGTCGAGCAGCAGCGTGCCCGACGCGTCGGCGACGTCGATTGCGTGGGTGGCGCACAGCCGCAGGCGCACGTAGTCCTTCGGCAGCGCGATCCGCGCGATTCGCCCGTACACCTCGGGCTCGTGCGTGCGCAGCCACAGCAGTTTCGGCGCAGTAAACCCCGTGAGGGCGCGGTTGCCGGTCAAGGCGATCAGCCGCTCGAGCCCGATCGTCCGCTCGATCTCCTCGCACTCCGCGGCGGTTCGCTGATCGTTCCACAGGATCGCCGGGCGCAGGATCCGATTCTCGCCGTCGAGTGCGACGAGCCCGTGCATCTGCCCGGAGAGACCGATGCCGGCGGGAGCGCCGGCAACTTCTCGCAGCTCGCCGAGCACGCGCTCGCTCGCCGCCCACCAGTCCTCGGGGTCCTGCTCTGACCAGCCCGGGTGGGGCGTCGAGAGCGGGTAGGCGGCTTCGGCGAGGGCGAGCACGGTGCCCTTCTCGTCGATTGCCACTCCCTTGACCGCGGAGGTGCCGACGTCGAGCCCGACCAGGCACGCCTCGTCGGTCATGCGCCGCGCGCCGAGATCGGGATGGTCATCGGCCGAACCGTACCGCGTCGAGACGCACGTGAGCGTTAACATGGCCGCGGCCGCGTTGAGGCAGGGCGCGTCCGTTCCCGCTCGGATCACCATGCGATGAGCTCACCCGAGGAGAGATCCCCCGCTCGCCACCGCAAGGTCGTGATGGCCGACGTCGGGCGTCTCGCCGGGGTGTCGCACCAGACGGTCTCGCGCGTGATCAACGGCAGTCCGCACGTGCGCGAGGAGACGCGCGCCCGCGTCATCGCGGCGATGCGCGAGCTCAACTACCACCCAAGCTCGATCGCCCGGGCGCTCGTCACCGGGCGCACGAACACGCTCGGCGTCGTCAGCTTCGACACGACCCTCTACGGTCCGGCATCGACGCTGTTCGGAATCGAGCGCGCCGCCCACGAGGCCGGCTACTTCATCATCGTCGCGAGCCTCAAGGCGCTCAACCGCGATTCGATCGCCGAGGCGGTTGAGCGGTTGGGGCTCCACGGGGTCGACGGGATCCTCGTCATCACGCCCCTGCGTGAGGGCGCCGAGGCGCTTCTGCACGTGCCCGGCGGGCTTCCGCTCGTCGCGGTCGAGGCCGGGCCGGATGCGGCGATCCCCGTCGTCGCGGTCGACCAGCACGCCGGCGCCCGTCTGGCGACCCGTCACCTCCTCGAGCTCGGGCATGAAACGGTGTCGCACCTCGCCGGACCGTCGGAGTTCGTCGAGGCGCGCCAACGACTCGACGGCTGGCAACAGACCCTGACCGCAGCCGGCGCCGAGCCGCCGCCGCCGCTCGAGGGCGATTGGAGCGCCAGTTCCGGCTACGAACTCGGCCGACGTCTGAGCTCGGATCACAGCGTCAGTGCGATCTTCGTCGCGAACGACCAGATGGCGCTCGGCGTCGTGCGCGCGATGCACGAGGCGGGGCGCAACATCCCCGGCGACCTGAGCATCGTCGGCTTCGACGACATCCCGGAGGCGCCGTTTTTCACGCCGCCGCTCACGACGATCCGCCAGGACTTCAACGAGGTCGGAACCCGCGGGGTCCGGCTGCTGCTGCAGACGATCCGTGACGGCGAGGCACCCGACCCCGGCGTACCCGTCGCGCCCACGCTCGTCGTGCGGGCGAGCACGGCGCCGCCGACTCATCGTCGCGGGCGTTGACACGCATCCGATGTGATCGTTAACATCGCGCCGCCGAGCGAGAGAGGAGAGCGGGTGCAAACGCGCGTTTGTGGCCCTCGAAGGACAACCTGCATGTCCGTAGTAATTACCCGCGTGCGCGGCGGCTTTGCGCGCATGACGGCTCTCGGCGTGCGTGGAATCGTTGATGGCCGGTTAATGTCAGTGGACACGGTCCGCCGAGTCTGAGAGGTTTGGCTCGGGCCGGTCCGATGTATACGAGGAGGAGCGCAGATGTCAGACATCTTGGACGACGCAGTAGAACGTCTGGAGTGGGACGAGCGCCATGAGGAGGAGACCCCAGTCAAGCGCTGGAAGCAGCTCACCCGGCGCACCGCGCTCAGCGGCGGCGCGGCTGGAATTGCAGCGACGATCCTTGCGGCGTGCGGAGGGAGCAGTAGTAGCTCGAGCTCGACGGCGAGTGCCGCCAGCGGCGGAAGTGGCGCCGCAGCCATCTTCGGCTCAAGTGCGAGCTACAAGTTCACGTTCGTCAACCACGTCACGACGAACCCCTTCTTCACGCCGACCCAGAACGGCGCCGCCGACGCGTGCAAGTTGCTCGGCTGCTCGTATCAGTGGACGGGTTCGCAGACCGCGAACGTCGGCGAGATGGTGAACGCGTTCAACAGCGCGGTCAGTGCCGCCGTCGACGGCATCGCCATTTCGCTGGTCGACCTGAAGGCGTTCAACTCACCGGTTGACAAGGCGCTCGCGGCGAAGATTCCAGTCGTCGCGTACAACGCGGACGCGGCCGGCAACGCGCGCCTCGCCTACATCGGTCAGGATCTGTTCGTGTCCGGCCAGGAGATGGGCAAGCACATCGTTGAGCTCGTCCCCTCGGGCAACGTGGCGCTGTTCATCGCCACGCCGGGCGCGCTCAACATCCAGCCGCGGATCGACGGTGCGCAGGACACGCTGAAGTCGCACTCGGCGATCAAGACGAAGGTCGTGGCAACCGGCGCGGCTCTGACGCAGGAGCTCTCGACGGTCGACTCGTTCGTGACGGCGAACCCGACCTACAAGGGTTTCTTTGCCGTGGACGGGGGAAGTACACAGTCCATCGGCCAGTCAATCCAGAAGCACAACCTGAAGGGCAAGGTCAAGGGCGGCGGTTATGACCTCACCCCGGTCACCCAGCAGACGCTGGCCGGCGGGTACATGCAGTTCACGATCGACCAGCAGCCCTACCTGCAGGGCTTCCTGCCGATCCTCCAGCTGTACATGTACAAGGTCTCGCAGACCCTGACCGGCATCGCCGACGTCAACACGGGTCTGAAGTTCCTTGACGCGACGACCGTCGCGCCGTACAACAGCACCAAGAGCCGGTACGAGGGCACGTCCTCGGCCGCCGGCGTCCAGAAGGCATAAAGGTGCAGACCACGATTCGAGCCAATCACCGGTAGTTAATGGCTGTCGCATCTGACAGCACACCTCCGGCAAGCGCCCCACCACCGCAGGGCCCAGCGACGGGCTGGGCCCAGCGCGGCGGGGCGCTCAGCCTCGGGCAGCGGTTCCTGACGCTGCGCGAAGGCAGCATCATCGTCGTCACGCTGATCACGTTCATCTACTTCGCGACCAGCACGGATCGGTTCCTCACCGTCGACGGGATGAAGGCGCTGCTGCCGTACTTTGCGCCGTTCGCGATCATGGCCGCCGGCGAGGTCTTCGTCATGATCAACGGCGAGATCGACCTGTCGATCGGCGCCGTCTATCTGTTCACGCCGTTCGTCTTCTACAAGCTGAATGCCGAGGCGGGTTTCGCGTTGATCCCGGCGCTGCTCGTGTCGCTGGTCGTGGCGACGCTGATCGGCGTCTTCAACGGGCTCGTCGTCTCCGTCGTCGGGATCTCGTCGTTCGTGGCGACACTCGGGACGTTGTTCACGCTCGACGGGCTGACGCTGATCATCTCCCACGCGACGCAGGTCACAACGCCGGGCACCTCCGTCGTGAAGGTCGGGACGTTCGCCCAGATCTTCGGCGGCGGGACCTACTCCGAGCTGTTCTGGGCGATCGGCATCGTCATCATTCTTCAAGTATTGCTCACGTTTACACGTTGGGGCATCTATACGGTTGCCGTCGGTGGTAACTCGCTCGGCGCGTCGGAGGCCGGCGTCCGCACGCGTGTCGTGCTCACGCGCAACTTTGCGATGTGTGCCCTGCTCGCCGGGTTCGTGGGCGTCCTGGAGGCCGTCCGCGCTGCGACGACGACGCCGGATCCCTCGGGCTCGAACGACATCCTGTTCCAGGCGATCTCCGCCGCCGTCGTCGGCGGCACGCTGCTGAAGGGCGGTTCCGGCACGGTTATCGGCGCCTTCATCGGCGCGCTGTTCCTCGGGATTCTCCGTGACGGCCTCAACATCAAGGGCGTCAGCGCGAACTACTTCCTCTTCTACCTCGGCATCGCGCTGCTGATCGCGATGGCGTTCAATACGTATGTGGCCCGCGTGCGGACGGGATCAGGCCGTGGCTGACGACGCTAATCTACCCGTTGAAAAGATCATCGGCCCGCGGTCGGCCGACGATGACGTACTGCGTGTCGAGCACGTCACGAAGAGCTTCGGGCCGATTACCGCGCTCCGGGACATCAACATCCACCTGCGCAAGGGAGAGGTGCTCGGGCTGCTCGGCGACAACGGTGCCGGTAAGTCGACGCTGATCAAGATCCTGTGCGGATTTCACAAACCGGACTCGGGGTCGATGTGGCTGAAGGGCGAGCCGTACGCGCCAAAGAGCGTGCTCGACGCACGCGCACACGGAATCGACACCGTCTACCAGGACCTCGCGCTGATCGATGAGCTCAGCGTCTACCACAACCTCTTCCTGCGCCGCGAAGAGGTGATGACCCCGATTCCGTTCCTGGCCAACCGGAAGATGCGGAAAGCTGCGGCAAGGGCATTGGAGGAGACCGGGATCAACATTCCACGGCTCGACGTGCCGGTCGCGCGTCTCTCCGGAGGCCAGCGGCAGGCGATCGCGGTCGCGCGGACGATCTCCGGCACCGCTGATGTAATCCTGCTCGACGAGCCCCTTGCGGCGATGGGAGCGAAGGAAGGGGCCCTCATCCTCGACCTGATCGCGCGGCTGAAGGCGGAGGGCAACCTTTCGATCATCATGATCCTCCACAACTACGTCCACGTGTTCCAGGCCTGCGACCGCGTGAGCCTGATCCAGGACGGCGTCATTGCGCTCGACAAGCCAACGAACGAGACGAGCGTCGACGAGCTCAACGAGATCGTCGTCGAGGAGTACCGGCGGGCGCGCGCAGCAGCGGTGGCGGAGGGAGCCGGCGCCGTCACGCCAAGCGGCGACGCCGCCACGCCAAGCGGCGACGCCGCCACGCCAAGCGGCGACGCCGCCTGATGCGCGCCGCAATCGGCGTCGACTTCGGCACCGAGTCAGGGCGGGCCCTGCTCCTCGATCTGGAGTCGGGCAAGGAACTCGCGGTCAGCGTGGTTCCCTATCCGAGCGCGGTCATCGACCGGACGCTCCCGGTCACCGGCGAGCCGCTCGCGCCCGACTGGGCGCTCCAGGATCCCGACGACTGGGTGACGGTGCTCGAGACGGCGATCCCGAAGGTGCTTTCGGAGGCCGGCGTCGACGGCGCCGACGTGGTCGGCATCGGTATCGACGTCACCTCGTGCACGGTGCTGCCGGTGCGGGAGGATGGCGTGCCGCTGGCGACGCTCGAGCGGTGGCGGGCTCGACCGCACGCATGGCCGAAGCTGTGGAAGCACCACGCGGCGCAGCCGGTCGCCGACCGCCTCAACGACGTTGCGCTCGAGCGCGGCGAGGAATTCCTCTCCCGATACGGCGGGCGAATCTCCTCGGAGTGGTACCACCCAAAGCTGATCGAGGTCTGGCTCGAGGACCGCGACGTCTACGACGCGTGTGCGGCATTCATCGAGGCGACCGACTGGCTCGTCTGGTGGATGACCGGCCGCGAATGCCGCCAGACCTGCACCGCCGGCTACAAGGCGCTGTGGTCGCCCGATGAGGGACTCCCGTCGTCTGAGTACTTCGCTGCGGCCTACCCCGGCTTCGACCGGCCCGAGGAGAAGCTCGGCACGACCTTCGCGCCGCTCGGCACGCGGGCCGGGACGCTGCGAGCCGAGGCGGCCTCACGACTTGGTCTGCCGGAGTCGGTCGCCGTCGCGGTCGGCAACGTCGACTCGTTCGTGTCTGTCCCCGGCGCCGGCGTCGAGCACGCTGGCGCGTACGTGATGGTCGTCGGAACGTCGATCTGCGACATGGTCGTCGACGCCCGCGAGGTTCGCCTGCCCGGAATCACCGGAGTCCTGCGCGAGGGCATCCTGCCCGGGCTGTACGGATACGAGGCGGGCCAGGTCGCCGTCGGGGACATGCTCGCCTGGTACGTCGACACGTTCGCCGGCGACTATCGCGCCCTCGAGGCGGCCGCCGCGGAGCTGGCGCCCGGGTCGACTGGCCTGCTCGCGCTCGACTGGTGGAACGGGAATCGTTCGATCCTCGCGGACGCCGGCGTGACCGGCGTGATCGCCGGCCTGACGCTGCAGTCGACCCAGGAGGAGATCTACCGCGCGCTGCTCGAGGCGATCGCGTTCGGCAACCGTCGGATCATGGACAACTTCACCGAGCACGGCGTCGAGCTGGACGAGATCGTCGCCTGTGGGGGAATTGCCGAGCGCAGCCCGCTGATCATGCAGCTGCTCGCCGACACGAGCGGGCGGCCGGTCAAGGTGCCGTCCTCGACCGAGGTGCCCGCGCGCGGATCGGCGCTGTTCGGCGCTGTCGCCGGGGGCGCGTTCCCCGACATCGGCGCCGCGATTGCCGCCACGCGACCGGGGACGGCGCGGACCTACACGCCGGACCCGGACGCGAAGGCCGTCTACGACGAGGTGTACGCGGTCTATCGGGAGGTGTACGAGACGCTCGGACGCACGCAGGTCGAATTGCTACACGGCCTCAAGCGAATCCGTTCGAACCAGAGGAGAAACCCGTGAGCCACCCCCTGCGCCAACCGAAGATCGGCCTGCTCGGGATCATGCAGGAGCTCTACGACGACATGATTCCCGGGATCACCGACCATCAGGCGGCGTTCGCGACGAACGTCGCCAAGCAGCTGTCCGGGGTCGCTGAGGTCCTGTTCACCCGGCCCGCGCGCACCCGCCAGGACATCGAGGCGATCTCCCGCGCGCTCATCGACGATGGAGTCGACGGCGTCGCGATCGTGATGCTCACCTACGGGCCGGCGATGCGCAGCGTCCGCGCCCTCATGGACCTCCCTGTCCCGCTGATGCTCGCGAACATCCAGCCGGAGCGCTCGGTCACCGCCGAGTGGGACATGTCCGACCTCACCTACAACCAGGGCATCCACGGTGCGCAGGACCAGGCGAACGCGATCGTCCGCACCGGCATCCCATTCTCGGTCATCACCGGCGACTGGCGTTCGGAGGAGTTCGCGTCGGCGTTCGAGGACTGGGCGCGGGCGGCGCAGACGATCACCCGCTTGCGCCGTTCGAAGATCGCGCTGCTCGGCAACTGGATGAACGGGATGGGCGACATCCGCTACGACCCGCCGGCGCTGCTGCGGCGCTTCGGGCCGGAGGTCGTGACCGAGGACCTCGGTCCGCTGTCCAAGCGCGTGGAGTCAGCCTCCGACGACGCCATCGCCGCCGTGATGGCGCGCCACTCCAACGCGATGGCCGTCGCCGAGAACCTCCCGCGCGAGAACCATGAATATGCGGCCCGCCTCGAGGTTGCGATCCGGGGCATGATCGAGGACGGCGGCTACGACGGCTTCTCGTTCCACTTCGACGCGTTCGGCAACGACGGACGCTTTCGGCAGTTGCCGCTGCTCGCCGCCTCCGACCTGATGGCCGACGGCTACGGGTTTGCCGCCGAGGGCGATACGAACACGACGGCGCTCATGTGCGCCGCTCAGGCGATGATCGGCGACGCGCACTTCAGCGAGATGTACGCGATGGACTGGGAGCTCGATTCGGTGCTCATCAGCCACATGGGCGAGGGCAACTGGAAGATCGCGCGTCAGGACCGGCCGGTGAAGCTGATCGACCGTCCGCTCGGGATCGGCCGGCTCGACAACCCGCCGACCCCGGTGTTCTCGGCGGAGCCGGGCATCGCCACGACCGCCGCGCTCGTGCCGATCGAGGGCGAGATCTACAGACTCGTCGTCGGACGCGGTGAGGTGCTCGACACGCCGGAGCTGCCGAAGGTCGAGATGCACTACTTCCATTTCCGTCCCGAGCGTGGAATGGAGTCGTTCATGGATGACTGGCTCCGGCTCGGGGCGCCGCACCACTTCGTGCTCAACCTTGGCGATCACGTCCGCCGCTGGCGGCGATTCGCAGAGCTGCTCGACCTCGAGTACGAGGAAATCTGACTCGGGTCGCCGAGCGATGCTCGACGGACTCCGCAACGACGCCCTCGCCGCGAATCTGGCGTTGCCCGCCTACGGGCTGGTGACGCTCACGTGGGGCAACGCGTCCGGAGTCGACCGCGAGGCCGGACTGATGGCGATCAAGCCGTCCGGCGTCTCCTACGACGCGCTCACCGCCCGCGACATCGTGCTCGTCTCGCTGGACAGCGGGGAGGTGGTCGAGGGTGACCGGCGGCCGTCAACCGACACGCCGACGCACGTCGCGCTCTACCGCGCGTTCGATGAGATCGGCGGGATCGTGCACACCCACTCGACCTGGGCCACCGCGTGGGCCCAGGCCGGGCGAGAGATCCCGCTGCTCGGCACGACCCACGCCGATCTCTGCGCCGAGCCCGTCCCGGTGACGCGCGGGCTGACGCCCGAGGAGGTCGAACACGACTACGAGGGCGCGACCGGAGACGCTGTGATCGAGACGATCGGCTCGCGCAATGCCACCGAGCTGCCGTGTGTGCTCGTCCGCGGTCATGCGCCGTTCTGTTGGGGGCGCTCACCGGGGGCGGCTGTCGAGGCGGCGGTGACACTCGAGGAGGTCGCGAAAATCGCACTCCTCACGAGCGTGCTCGAGCGCGATCCGCCGGTGCTCGACGCGTTCGTGCGCGACAAGCACTACCTGCGCAAGCACGGCCCCCAGGCGTACTACGGCCAGCGTTGAGCGAGCCCGCAGTTGACGTCGTCATCGGACCGGACGCGGCCGACCGGCTGGCGGCGGTTGCCGCCGCGGCCCGGTGGCCGGGCGCACTCGTCGTGTCGGATGCGAACACGCGCGAGGCAGCCGGCGAGGCCGTAGTCGCCGCCCTGGGTGGCGCCGGCGTAGCGGTCAGCGAGTACGTGTTCGCGCAGCGGGACGGTCTTCTCGCCGGACTCGACGAGGCCGTCGTTGTCCGGGAGCGGATCGGCGAGGCCTGGCCGGTCGTCGTCGGCTCCGGAGTGCTCACCGACATCGTTCGCTACGCGGCGCATGCTGCCGACCGGGACTTCATCAGCGTGCCGACCGCAGCCTCGATGGACGGGTATGCGTCGGCCGCCGCCGCGATGCAGATCGCCGGGGTCAAGGTGACCTCGCCCGCCCGGGCGCCGGTCGGGATCTACGCCGATCCGGACGTCATCGCCGCGGCGCCGATTGACCTGACCCGCGCGGGGATCGGGGACCTGCTGGCGAAGGTGACGGCGCGCGTCGACTGGCTCGCCGCCCATCTTCTCTACGGCGAGCCGTTCCCGACGGAGGTGGCAGATCGGGTGCTGGGGCCGTTGCAATTCGCGGCGAACCGAGCCGCAGAGATCATGGCCGGGGATGTCAGCGGCGCGCGCGGGCTGCTCGACGGGCTGATCGAGTCCGGCATCGCGATCACGCTGGCGGGCAACACGCGGCCGGCGAGCGGTTGCGAGCATCACGCGTCGCACTTCTGGGACCTGCTCGCGGCGCACGGCCGGCGAGCTCACGCCTCTCACGGCCTCCAGACGGGCTACGCCACCGGCTTTGCGATGCGCCTGCAGGAGTATGGGTTTGGCGGCGGCGCCGTCGCTCCGCGGGAACCGGCGGCGCCGAGCGACCCGCTGTCGGCGGCGGCGCGGGCATGGCTCGGCGAGCCGACCGAGGACCTGCGTGCCGCCGTGGCCGAGAAGCAGCGGATGCTCGGCGCCGTGCCCGCGTCGTGGCCGGCGGATGAGGCTGCCTGGCAGGCCGTGCAGACCAGGCTGGCGCCGACGCTGGCGCTGTTCGACGAGGTCCGCGCCGGACTGCGCGCGGCTGGGATCCCGGACACGCCCGGCTACTTGGAGATCGACGAGGACACACTCCGGGCGACGTTTCACTACGCGGGCCGGCTGCGGGCGCGGTACACGACGATCGACTTCCTCGAAGGCCAGGGCGTCCTCGACGAAGCGATCGGCGCAATGCTCACCTCATGACAGTTGTGCCCACAACTACTGCTATGCTGACGCGCCATGGAACTTGGAGTCGCGACATTTGCCGATCTCAGCTCGGGCGTCAGCCCGGAGCAGCGGATGCGCGAGCTCGTCGACGAGGCGACGCTCGCGGATCAGGTTGGCCTCGACGTGTTCGCGATCGGCGAGCACCACCGGCCGGACTTTCTCATCTCCTCGCCCCAGGTCGCGCTCGCGGCAATCGCGGTGAAGACCGAGCGGATCCGTCTCTCGAGCGCCGTCACGGTGCTCAGCTCGGATGACCCGGTCCGGGTCTTTCAGGAGTTTGCCGAGGTCGACCTGCTGTCCGGCGGACGGGCGGAGATCATGGCCGGCCGCGGCTCGTTCATCGAGTCGTTCCCGCTGTTCGGCTACGACCTCGACGACTACGACGAGCTGTTCGCCGAGAAGCTCGACCTGCTGCTCGCGATCCGCGACTCCGAACGGGTCACGTGGTCCGGGCGGCACCGGGCGGCGCTGACCGACGCGATCGTGTGGCCGCGACCGGTGCAGGACCCACTGCCGGTGTGGATCGCCGTCGGCGGCACGCCGCAGTCGGTCGTGCGAGCCGGCACCCTCGGACTGCCGCTGACGATCGCGATCATCGGCGGCGGGCCGGAGCGGTTTGCTCCGCTCGTCGACCTCTACCACCGGGCGTTCGCAGCCGCCGGCCACGACCCGGCCGACGCGCGGGTCGCGATCAACACCCACGCGTTCGTCGGCGAGACCGAGGCTGACGCCAACCGGGCGTTCGCCGCGCCGTATCTGGCGATGATGAACCGGATCGGCCTCGAACGCGGCTGGCCGTCCGCCGGACGCGATCAGTACGACGCGTTGCGCTCGCCCCGCGGCGCGCTCGCCGTCGGCACGCCCGAGCAGGTGGTCGAGAAGCTCCTGTGGGAGCACGAGCTGTTCGGTCACGACCGCTACCTGGCGCAGATCAGCGTTGGCGCGGTCGCCCACGCCGACGTGATGCGGGCGATCGAGCTGTTCGGGACCGAGGTGGCTCCGGCGGTCCGCACCGAGGTAGAGCGCCGCTCTGCCCCTACCGCAGAGGCGTCCCCGGCCGGGTGAGCGAGCCGCCGCGGCTGCGGCGGAGCAGGTAGAGGATCGCGGCCGAGCACAGCACCGAGAGCACGATCCCAGGCACGCCGCGGCGCCAGATGACCCAGACGAGGATGCCGGCGATGAAGTTCCCCGCGAGGCCGAGCAGGATCGTCTGACCGATCGACATCGGGTCGCGACCGGGGAGGACGAGCCTCGCGAGAGCACCGACGAACAGGCCGGTGATGGCGAGGAGAACGAGATAGGCGATAAGACTCATGACGTTGGGCTACCCGTCCGTGGATGAATGACTCCGGGCTAACGTCCGTGCGCCGACTCGGGCAGGAGCCGACGCTCTCTCACCGCCTCGCGTACGTCTCGTAGCAACTCGTCCGAGCCTGGGGTGGGCCCGAGCGCCCGCGCGATCATCACCGCGCCGACCATCGCACTCAGGGTCACAAGGGCCCGTCGGCGGCTCTCGCCGTCCGCGTCGCTCATCACGTCTTGCAGATGTGCCACATACCGTTCGACTTGGTCGCGATACGCCTGCTGCGAGGTCCCGCCGACACGGTGCACGTCTGCTCCGAGTGCCGCAACGCCACAACCGCCCCCCGGATCGTCGCGGTGCGCGGCTGAGACATACCAGTCGGCAAACGCTGCCAGTGGGTCGTCGGCCTCGGCAATGATGCGCTCGATCGTCGGCTCGTTGTCGATGAGCGCGCGTTCGGTGGCCTGCGCGATGAGGTCTTCGCGTGAGGTGAAGTGTTTGTAGAAGCCGCCGTGCGTGAGGCCGGCGGCACGCATGATCTCGGCCACGCCCGGCTGCTCCGTGCCGCTCTCGCGGATGCGGACGGCGGCGGTGCTGACGATCCGCTCGTGACTGGCTGTTTTCTCGTCCCGTGAGTGACCCATGTGGTTCTGGATGATAGCAAGCATCCAGATCTAGTAGGCTGATGCGCATCATCCAGATTCGATGGCCAGGAGGCCCCATGCAGATCGAAGGTTCCATCGCACTCGTCACTGGTGCCAACCGCGGGATCGGGAAGGCATTCACCGAGGAACTGAGACGCCGGGGCGCGACGCGGGTCTACGCCGCGGCGCGTGACGCGGCGACCGTCACCGACCCTGGCGTGGTCCCCGTCCAGCTCGACGTCACCGCGGCCGACCGGGTGGCCGCGGTCGCGCGTGAGCTCGACGATGTGACGCTGGTCGTCAACAATGCCGGGGTCGCCCGCGCGGGGTTTCCGCTGAGCGCCTCGATCGACGGAGCCCGGCAGGAGATCGAGACGAACTACCTCAGTTTGGTGTCGTTGACGCAGGCGTTCGCTCCGGTGCTGGCTCGCAACGGAGGCGGTGCGTTCGTCAACGTCCTGTCTGGCTACGCGTGGATCGCGCTGCCGCTCCTCTCGACCTACGCGGCGTCCAAGGCCGCAGCATGGAACTTCACGAATGCAGCCCGCATCGAGCTGGGGCGCCAAGGCACAGCCGTGGTCGGAGTCCACAGTGGCTTCGTCGACACCGACCTCACCGCGCCGCTTGACGTCCCGAAGATATCGGCGCAGACCGTCGTCGCCGCCGCACTTGACGCGCTTAAGGCGCGCGAGCCCGAGGCCGTGGTCGACGACTTCAGCGCCACCGTCAAGGCCGGCCTGAGCGATGATCAACGGACGCTGTACCCGCAGGTCGAGCGAGACTTTCTGGCGATGGTGGGCTCGGCGGTGAGCTGAACCTCTGGGGTTGGTCGCATGACCGTTGCCGCGGCCTACCGGGTCGCACCGACCGGTACGCCACACCCATGAACAGCACCAACCAACGAAACAAGACCACGCTAGGACCGAGCTAAGTTGTCGACCCGAAATCGGCCTGGTGTTCGAGCGCGAGAGCGGATGGCGTCGCTATCAAACGCCAGCCGATTTTTCGTCACGAAACGAGCGGCCCCCGGCCGAGCGCGGCCCGACGAGCGCGCCCCCGGCCGAGCCCGGCCGACTATCACCACCGATCGTGCACGTGCTCCCGGATGAGCCGGTCGTAGACGTCGCGCACCCCGGCGAGCTGTTCATCCCGCAAGGGCGCCACGGCGGCGGTACGAGCATTCCCGCGCGCCTGCTCCGCGTTGCGTGCGCCCGGGATGACGGTGCTGACGCCCGGCTGGTCGATCACCCACCGCAACGCAAACTGGGCCAAGGACGAGCCGTCGTCGAGGAGCGACGACAGCTCCTGCGCCGCGCGCACGCCAACCTCGAACGGCACCCCGGAGAACGTCTCGCCGACGTCGAACGCCTCTCCGGCACGGTTGTACGTGCGATGGTCGTCCGCTGCGAACCTCGTCTTCTCGTCGTACCGGCCGGACAACAGCCCGGACGCGAGCGGCACCCTGGCGATGATCCCGACACCGGCGGCCTGCGCCGCCGGCAGGACCTCTTCCAGTGGCTTCAGGCGGAAGCAGTTGAGGATGATCTGGACGGACGCCACCCCCGGTCGGGCGATCGCGCGCAGCGCCTGCGCGCACGTCTCAACCGACACCCCGTACGCCGCGATGCGACCGTCGGTGACCATCTCGTCGAGGGCCTCGAACACGGCGTCGTTCTCGAACACGCCGTCGGGCGGGCAGTGCAGCTGGACGAGGTCGAGCGGGGACATCCCGAGGTTCTCCCGGGAGCGGTCGTTCCACGACAGGAACGCGTCGCGATTGTAGTTCTCGGTCGTCTGCTCGACCCGTCGCCCCATCTTCGTCGCGATGAACACGTCGGGGTGTCGGCGATGCAACTCGCCGCAGAACTGCTCACTGCGACCGTCGCCGTACGCGTCGGCGGTGTCGAAGAACGTCACGCCCTCGTCGATCGCCGCCTCGAGGGTGCCGAGCGCGTCATCGGAGGCGACGTCACCCCAGTCGGCGCCGAGCTGCCACGTGCCAAGGCCGACGACGCTCACCTCCCGTCCGAGACGCTTCACAAGGCGCTTCTCCATCAATTCACATCCTTTCACGTTCTTTGAGGGCCACGATGGGCAAGAATGCTCCGAACATGACCGAACCAGGACTTACCGCCGCAGAAGACAAGATGCGCGCCGACGGCCAGTCGGAGCAGGCGATCCGGAGCTTCCGGAGCGCCTACGAGCGCCTGGGCGCCGGCGAATCAGGGACGATTCGGACCGCCGACCTCGAGCCGGCCCGCGACGTCCCCGCCCTCGAGGAGCTTCCCGAACCGGGCAGCGCCGACACCCTGAAGCGATTCGCGACGATCAAGCTCAACGGCGGGCTTGCGACGTCGATGGGTCTGCAGCAGCCGAAGTCACTGCTCGAGGCGCGGGAGGGGCGCTCGTTCCTCGACATCATCGCCGGCCAGACGCTCGCGTTGCGCCGTCGCTACGAGATCGACCTCCCGCTCGTCCTGATGGACAGCGAGGTGACGCGCGGGCCGACGCTCGAGGCGCTCGCCGCGCACGGCGACCTCGCCGTCGACGAGCTGCCACCGGATTTCCTCCAGAGCATGATCCCCAAGCTCGAGGCGGACTCGCTCGCGCCCGTGACATGGGAAAAGCAGCCGGCGCTCGAGTGGTGCCCGCCCGGGCACGGGGATGTCTACAGCTCGCTCAAAGGCTCGGGCCTGCTGTCAGAGCTGCTCGAGCGGGGCTTTCACTACGCGATGATCTCCAACTCCGACAACACCGGGGCGACGCTCGATCCGCGCATTGCCGAGCACATCGCGAGCAACGAGATCCCGTTCCTGATGGAGGTCGTCGAGGGGACCGAGGCGGAGCGCAAGGGCGGCCACATCGCCCGGCGTCGAGCCGACGGACAGTTGATCCTCCGGGAGACCGCGCAGACGCCGAAGGAGGACGAGGAGTCCTTCCGCGACTACCGTCACTGGCGTTACTACAACACGAACAACCTGTGGGTCGATCTCCGCGCGCTCGAGCGCACGCTCGAGAGTTCCGGCGGCGTGCTCGAGCTGCCGCTGATCGTCAACCGCAAGACCGTCGACCCGCGGGACTCGAGCTCGACTCCCGTGCTCCAGCTCGAGAGCGCCATGGGCGCCGCGATCGGCAGCTTCAAGGGCGCCAGCCTGCTGTGCGTGCCCCGGACCCGGTTCGTCCCCGTGAAGACGACCGACGACCTGCTCGTGCTCCGCTCGGACGTCTATCGGCTGAGCGAGGAGATGCTCGTCGAGCCGCAGGCCAAGCTGCCGTATGTCGAGCTCGACAGCAAGTACTACAAGCTCCTTGACGCGTTCGAGCAGCGCTTCCCCGACGGGGCCCCGTCGCTGCGGGAGGCCGAGCGGTTCGTCGTCCACGGCGATGTCACGTTCCGACGCGGCGTCGTCGTCAAGGGCGCCGTCGAGATCGATGCGCCGGAGCCGCGCGAGATCGCCGACACCGTCCTGCAATGAAGGTCCTCATCACCGGGGCCACCGGTGGGCACGGCCGGGCGAGACGTGCTTGTCAACAACGCCGGGATCGGCACGACGCCGCTTGGCGGGAGCTGCGCGATCTCTCAGAGCGACTCGTTGCTAGCGCGCGACGGGCTGGCGAATGATCGTCCGCAGCCGATCCGGTGCGGAGCGGCGCGGGTCGCCGAGGTAGATCTCGTGGTGCTCGCCTCGCAGGATGTATCCCTGCTCGGCGATGAACTCGTGCAGGGCGGTGATCGTTGGGCCCTCATCGGCATACGGCCCGATGTGAAGCACCTGGGCGCACAGTCCCTCGGTCAACGTCTCGAGCCTCATCAGTGCGACCGCCGGAAGTGAGCGCTTCTGGACGGCGTGCTCGGTCGCGTCTGCGACGAGCTCATCGGTGATGATGTCCGGCTGCAGGAGCATCGCGGTCCAGCGCCACCGCGCCTTCGACGAGAAGTCGTGTGCGTCGCCCGCCGACCACAGTCCCTCGAGCGGCATCACCGGGTAGTCGAGTGAGCCCTCGCGCTTGAGCGTGAACTTCAGCGTGTAGGCGACCGAGTACAGCGCTTCGATTGCCTGCCGATAGTCGTCGCTCGTGTTCGGGTCACCGTGCCCATCGATCATCAGGAACTGCAGCTCCGGGACATCGACGAGTCCCGGCCTGCGGCGCGCGCTGTAGACGTCCGCCAGTTCGCGTTTGAGGTCGAGCTTGGTGACGCTCATCGGCCGTAGCCCGCCTGCAGCAGCTCCACGATCTCCTTGACCATTGGGATCCGCGGGTTCGTGCGGATGCTCGGATCTATGAACGCCGCCTTTGCCAGATCGGGGAGCGCCGCGTCGAAATCGGCCCGGCTGACCCCGGCGGCGGCGAGCGACCGCGGTTCCTGGACCACGTCGAGCAACTCGTCCACCCGCTCGAACAGCCGCTCGCGGCGGGTCTCCTCCGAGCGCCCGCCGATCCCGAGGACCCAGGCCACCTGCGCGTACTTCTCGGGCGCCACGTAGGCGGAATAGCCGGGTGCGGGCATGAACTTGCTCGGCAGGGAGGCGTTGTAGCGCAGCACATGGGGGAGGAAGATCGCGTTCGCGCGCCCGTGGGCGATGCCGAACCGTGCCCCGACGGCGTGGGCGAGCGCGTGGTTCAGACCGACGAACGCGTTCGAGAACGCGAGCCCGGCGATCGTCGCTGCGTTCGCCATCGCGCTCCGGGCTTCGATGTCTGACCCGTCCGCATACGCGCGCGGGAGCGCGTCGAAGATGAGCCGAATCGCCTGCATGCAGAACGCGTCGGTGTACGGCGAGGCGAAGATCGAGACGCCCGCCTCGAGCGCGTGGGTCAGAGCATCGATGCCCGTGTCGGCCGTGATCACCGGCGGCATCGTGACCGTCAGCAGCGGATCGACGACCGCCATGTCGGGGACAAGCGTGTAGTCGACGAGTGTGACCTTGCGATCGCCGGAGGTGATGACCGCCGCGGGGGAGACCTCCGAGCCCGTGCCGGATGTCGTTGGCACGGCGATCAGCTTGAACGCGTGCGCCTGCTGGGGGAACGACGCGATCCGTTTGCGGGCGTCGAGGAACGGCAGCGACAGCTCTCGCAAGTTGAGCTCGGGGCTCTCGTAGAAGAGGCGCATCGCCTTCGCGGCGTCGAGCACCGAGCCGCCCCCGACGGCGATGATCGCATCCGCCCCAGAGCGGGTGAGCTCCTGAACGCCGGCGCGGATCTGCGCCTCGGTCGGCTCGGGTTCGACGCTCGAGAACACGTGCACGGCGTCGGCGTCGAGATGCTTGCGGATCTCCTCGACGACGCCCCGGGCCTCGCTCGGCGCATCGGTGATGATCAGCGGCTGGCGGGTCTCGATCTGCCGGAGGTTCTCGAGCGCGCCGGGATTGAAGTACGTGTCGGACGGGACCCGGAACCATTGCGGCGGGGTCTGCCGGCGGGAGACGGCCTTGATGTTCAAGAGGTTGCGGTAGTTGACGTTGTCGGTGGTGTTCGAGCCCCCCCACGTGCCGCAGCCGAGCGAGAACGTCGGCGTCATCGAGTTGTAGACGCCACCGAGGGCGCCGACCGCGGTGGGGGCGTTGACAAGGATCCGGCCGGTGCGGACCGCGAGCGCGAAGCGATTGATGACCTCCTCGTCGGTCGCATACACCGCCGAGGTGTGTCCGAGGCCGCCGTGCTCGGTGATGAGCTCGCAGGCCGCGATGCCGTGCTCAACCGACGGCGAGCGCACGACACCGAGGACCGGCATCAGCTTCTCGGCGACGAACGGATGGGAGGCGAGTTCGTCCAGGTCGGTCGGCAGCGGCGCGAGCAGGACCTTGTCGCTGTCGGTGGCCTCGAACCCGGCGAGTGCGCCGAGGTTCGCGCACGACTGTCCGAGAACCTGCATCTTCACGCGTCCGTCCGGCTCGAACGACTGGGCGGCGAGTGCCGCGGTCTCCTTGCCGGTGAGCAGCCGGGCCCCCATCCGTTGGAATTCGGCGACCACGTCGTCATGGATTGCGTCGTCGACGACGCACGTTTGCTCAGCGGGGCAGATCACCGAGGAGTCGAACGTCTTCGAAACGAGGATGTCGACGACCGCCATGCGGATATCGGCGCTCCGGTGCACATACACCGGGGCATTGCCGGAGCCGACGCCGAGACACGGCTTGCCGGCCTCGTTCGTCGCGGCCACGGCCTTCGGCCCACCGGTCGTCCAGATGAAGTCGACACCCGGATGGTGGAACAGGTATTGCGAGACGTCGAGCGTCGGGTCGGGGATGACCTGGATCGCATGCTTCGGCAACCCCGCCGCCTCGCCGGCCTCCTGAAGGATCTCGGCGGCACGGATCGAGCACCGCTGGGCGTTGAACGACGGCCGGAAGATGACGACGTTGCGCGTCTTCGCACAGACGATCGATTTGAACAACGTCGTCGACGTCGGGTTCGTGATCGGCGTGAGCGCGAGCACGACGCCGATCGGCTCGGCCACGTACTCGATCGCCCGTTCTCTGTCCTCGTCGATGATGCCGACCGACCTCTTGTCCTTGAGGTAGTCGTAGAGGAATTCGGTGGCGATGTAGTTCTTGAGGACCTTGTCCTCGAGCACACCGAAGTGGGTCTCCTCCATCGCGAGTTCGGCGAGGTCGATCGCGTGCTCGAGCCCGGCGACCGTCATCGCCCAGACGATGCGGTCCACCGCTTCTTGGTCGAGCTTGCGAAATGCGGTCGCGGCGTCCTGCGCGCGGGCTACGAATTCATCCAGTCGCGCGGACCATTCGTCCGGTGCGTCCGTAGCCCTGTCGTCCATTGCCGTTGCCATTCGAGAACAGGCTGACATCGCCGCCCGGCGCAGGCATCGGGGGAAGACCGCAGGCACAACGTGTTTCCCCGCAGGAGAATCCGTGCCGGATGCCCTAGCACAAACTGGTGGTTTGCACGAAGCTACGGACAAAGGGAGCAAGGAGACCCATGGCGATACTTGATCACGTGCCGGTTGAGGCGATGGACCCATACCGTTTTGGGTCCGTTCTGTCGCCGGCCCAGTACGAGCAACTGCTCGACCTCATCGAGAACGGGGCGAGTCAGCTTCGGGGCCGGGTGATCTGGAACGTCAACTCAACGGCAAAGGGTGGGGGCGTCGTTGAACTGCTCCGACCGCTTCTCGGCTATTCACGCGGCGCCGGCGTCGACGCCCGGTGGGTCGTCGTCGCGGGGCGTCCCGAGTTCTTCGCGCTCACCAAGCGCATCCACAACCGCTTGCACGGTTTCGACGGCGATGGCGGGCCGCTCGGCGAGGCCGAGCGCCACGTCTACGAGGACACGCTAGCCGAGAACGGGCGCGAGTTTGCCGAGCTGGTCTCACCCCAGGACATCGTCATCCTGCATGACCCGCAGACCGCCGGCCTGGTGCCCGCGGTATGCCGGACGGGCGCTCAGCTCATCTGGCGCTGCCACGTCGGGCTCGACCAGCCCAATGACTACGCCCGCGAGGCTTGGGACTTCCTCCGTCCCTACGTCGAGGGCGCCGACGCGTACGTGTTCTCGCGCGAGAGCTTTGCCTGGGAGGGACTCGACCAGGACAAGATCACCGTCATCCAGCCAACGGTTGACGCGTTTGCGCCGAAAAATGCCGAGCAGACCCGCGAGCAGTCGCTCGCGATCCTCGCCAGTGCGGGAGTCCTCGCTCACGAGTCGAACGCGGACCCACTGTTCACCCGGTCAGACGGCAGCCCCGGCCGGGTCGATCGGCGCGCCGACATGGTCGAGGTTGATCCCCTGCGGGTCACTGACCGGGTCGTCGTGCAGGTGTCCCGCTGGGACCGGCTCAAGGATCCGCTCGGCGTGATCACCGGGTTCGCCGACCATGTCGCGCCCAACGCCGATGCCCACCTCGTGCTCGCCGGGCCATCGACGGAGTCGGTGGCAGACGATCCGGAAGGAGCCGGGATTCTCACCGCGGTCAACGAGATGTGGGCAAACCTCTCTGACGACGTGCGTCGTCGCGTGCATCTCGCGTCGCTGCCGATGGCGGACATCGAGGAGAACGCCGCGATCGTCAACGCTCTGCAGCGGCACGCCGAGGTCGTCGTGCAGAAGAGCCTCGCCGAGGGCTTTGGCCTCACCGTCTCGGAGGCGATGTGGAAGGCACGGCCAGTCGTGGGGAGCCGGGTCGGCGGCATTCAGGATCAGATCGAGAGTGGCTGTTCCGGTGTGCTGATCTCCGATCCGCATGACCTGAGGGCGTATGGCGAGGCGGTCACCAAGCTGTTGAGCGAGCCCAGCTATGCCCGGACGATCGGCGATGCGGCCAAGTTGCGGGTCCGTGATCACTTCCTCGGGCCATACAGCCTGATGCGCTACTTCGGCCTCATCTCCCGTCTCACCAACCCGGAAGCGGCCCCGCCCCACCCGGAAGCGGCCCCGCTGTAGCCGCCCGGTCCCCTGTGGGCGGGCCTGCATCGACTGGCAGGCCCGCTCGGGTTCTGTCATCGTGATGACCATGAGCCTGCGGTGCGAACGGATCGGCCACGGCGGCGCGAGCGCGCTCGCGCGTGCGAACACGCTCGAGTCCTTTGACGCGGCGGCCGACGTCGGCATCGACATGGTCGAGTTCGACGTCCGGGCGTGGCGTGGCGAACTCGTGCTTGCTCACACGATCTTCGACGCCCACCGGCCGGACAATGTGCGCCTGCGCGACGCCCTGGCGTACCTCTCATCGCGCCGCTTCGCCGGGATCGGGCTCAACCTCGATCTCAAGCACACCGGCGCCGAGAGCCCGGTCATCGACGCGCTGACGCATGCCGGCCTGCTCCATCGCACCCTCATCTGCAGCCAGGTTGCCGCCGTGCTCGATCGCGTCCGGGCGGTCGATCCGCGTGCCCGGACCGGGATCTCGATCGGCGGCCGCATCGCCCGGATGAGTCGGCGGTGGGGCGACTGGCGCGCGCACGTCCTCGAGGGACTCGCCGCCCGGCGGTGGGACGCGTTGATGGCGCAGCACCGCCTCGTCGATGAGCGCCTGCTCGACGACGTGCGGTCACGGGACTCGCTGCTGTACGCCTGGACGGTGAACGAGCGACCCACGATCCGCGGTCTCCAGGCGCTCGGCGTCGACGGGATCGCGACCGCCGACCCGCGCCTGTTCGCCTAACCACTGCGGACTCACTCCTCGCCCGATCGGCCCTCCGGCGGGCTCAACTGCATGGCGGTGCAGACGCCGAGCGAATCCTCGCGGCCGCTCGACGCCGAACCGGCTCGCGCACCGGGGTTGCGGAAGTGGCTGGGTGAGATTCCCGATGTGCACCGCGGCCACGCGCTCGCGTTCGAAACGCGCCGCGACCGCTCGCCGCTCCCCGCCGGGGGCGCCGCGCGGGGCATCGCCCGGCGACTGCGCGAGCGCGGGTACCACGTGCCGGAGACAGCCAGCTTCCTGGTCGAGTCTGGCGACGGTCCGCTCAAGCGGGGGAGATCGAACGGGCACAGGCGTGGGCCGTTCGGCTCGGCAGCGGCGTCGCCGAGGCCCTGGCCGCCGGCGCATACGGCTGATGTGGGAGGATGCGGCCATGCATCCGTTCCGTGCCGCCGTCGAGGCGAGAGATCTCGCCGCTGCGCTTGACCTGCTGGCCGACGACGTCGTGTTCCGCAGTCCGGTCGTCTACAAGCCCTACGAAGGGCGAGACGCCGTGTCGGTCATCCTCACCGCGGTGTTCGACGTGTTTGAGGACTTTCGCTATGAGACCGAGATCGGGGCCGACGGAGCCGCCGATCACGCGCTCGTGTTCCAGGCGCGGGTCGGAGACCGCGAGGTCCACGGCTGCGACTTTCTCCACCTGCGCGCGGACGGCACGATCGATGACTTCACCGTGATGGTCCGACCGATGTCGGGCGTGCACGCGCTCGCCGAGGCGATGCGCGCCAAGCTGGAAGCCGCCGCTTAGAGCGGGCCAGGTGTCCCACCGCGCACGAGCACTGAGTGGGTCGTGAGCTGGCGGTCCTACCCCAGCACCCGCCGCACCGACGCCGCGATCTCCAGATCCTCACGCGCACGGACGACGAACGTCCGCACCGACGAGCCCGGGGCGGTCAGTTCGACGTCGGCGTCCGGCGCCGCGCGGTCGTTGGCCTGGCCGTCGACCGACACGCCCAGATACCCGAGCCCGTCGCAGGCCCCGGCCCGGACCGCCGCCGCCCGCTCGCCGACGCCACCGGTGAACACGAGCGCGTCCAGTCCCCCGAGCGCCGCGGTCATCGCGGCGATGCCCGCCCGCAACCGGTGCAGGTACACCTCGAGCGCCAGCCGGGCGCTGTCGTCATCGCCCGCCGCCGCCCGCGAGAGCACATCCCGCATGTCAGCCGTCCCGGCCAGTCCCACCAGCCCACTCTCGTGCTCGAGCGCCGAAGCGAGCTTCCGCTCGGTCAGCTCCGTGCGCTCCAGCAGCCACAACAGCATCCCGGGGTCGACGCTCCCCGAGCGCGTCGCCATCACGAGTCCCTCGAGCGGCGTGAACCCCATCGTCGTGTCAACGGACATCCCGCCGGCGATCGCGCACAGCGACGCGCCGGCGCCAAGGTGGCAGCTGACGACCCGAGCGTCCGGGCGACCGGTCAGCGAGACAGCACGCCGGGCGATCCAGGCGTGTGACAGGCCGTGAAAGCCGTACCGGCGTAGCCCCCAGCGCTCCCGCCACGCCGACGGCAGCGCGTAGGTGAGCGCGGCGTCCGTCAACGTCGAGTGAAAGGCCGTGTCGAAACAGGCGACCGCCGGCAGTTCCGGGAGCGCGCGCGTCACCGCATCGAGCGCCGCCAGCGACTTCGGCTGGTGCAACGGCGCGAGGTCGGTCAGAGCATCGAGCTCACGCACGACGTCGTCATCGAGCGCCACCGCGTCACGGAACCGTTCGCCGCCGTGCACGATCCGGTGCCCGACGGCGTCGCCGCCGCCGAGACCGTCGTCGAGCGCCGCCCGCAACGCGTCGGGATCGACGCGCGACTGAGGTGCCTCGAGCTCGAGCTCGCACTCGCCGAGAAGCGCGTCGTCGGCGTCGAGCAGCCGGAGCTTGACGGTGCTCGATCCGGCATTGACGACGAGCACCCGCACCGGTCGCGACCGCTACTGCGCCGGCGGTCCGTCCTGCGCGCGGCCGGTCGGCGCGGGATCGGCGCCCGGCCACGTCCAGTCACGGACCTCCGGCAGGTCGTCGCCGTACTCGCGAGTGTAGGCACGAGCAAAGATCCGCTTGTCGACCATTTGCTGGCGCAGGGGCGCGAGCCGCTCGCCGAGACCGGGCACGCGGTCGATCACATCGATCACGAGGTGGTAGCGATCGAGGTCGTTGAGCATCACCATGTCGAACGGCGTCGTGGTCGTGCCCTCTTCCTTGTAGCCGCGGACGTGGATGTTGTGGTGGTTCGCGCGGCGGTACGTGAGCCGGTGGATGAGCCACGGGTAGCCGTGGTAGGCGAAGATCACCGGCCGCCCGCGGGTGAAGAGCGCGTCGAACTCGCGGTCCGAGAGACCGTGCGGGTGCTCAGACTCGGGCTGCAGTCGCATCAGATCCACCACGTTGATGACACGGACCTTCAGATCCGGCAACCGGTCGCGCAGGAACGAAGCGGCGGCAACGGTCTCGAGCGTCGGGATGTCGCCGGCGCAGGCGAGCACGACATCCGGCTCATCGTCACCCTCGTTCGAGGCCCAATCCCAGATGCCGATGCCGCGCGTGCAGTGGGCGATCGCCTCGTCCATCGTCAGGTAGTCGAGTGCCGGCTGCTTGCCGGCGACGATCACATTGACGTAGTCGCGCGAGCGCAGGCAGTGATCGCCGACCGACAGCAGGCAGTTGGCGTCGGGCGGCAGGTAGACACGGACGACCTCGGCCTTCTTGTTGACGACGTGGTCGATGAAGCCCGGATCCTGGTGCGAGAACCCGTTGTGGTCCTGGCGCCACACGTGCGAGGAGAGGAGGTAGTTGAACGACGCGATCGGCCGGCGCCACTCGATCCCGCGCGTGACCTTCAGCCATTTGGCGTGCTGGTTGAACATCGCGTCGATGATGTGGATGAACGCCTCGTAGCAGTTGAACAGGCCGTGCCGGCCTGTGAGCAGATAGCCCTCGAGCCACCCCTGGCAGAGATGCTCAGACAGGATTTCCATCACGCGCCCATCCGCGGCGAGATGGTCGTCAGTGTCCAGACGTTCGGCCACCCAGCGGCGGTTCGTCGTCTCGAACACGGGGGAGAGCCGGTTCGACGCTGTCTCGTCCGGTCCCATGATGCGGAACCGGTCGGGGTTGGCGTGCGTCACGTCGCGCAGCCACACGCCGAGCACCTTCGTCGCCTCGCTCGTGCGCGTGGCCGGCGCGGGGACGTCGACGGCATAGTCGCGGAAATCGGGGAGCTCGAGCGCGCGCAGCAGCAGTCCCCCGTTCGCGTGCGGGTTCGCGCCCATACGCCGCGTGCCGGTCGGCGCGAGCGCGGCGAGCTCCTCGAGGAGTGAGCCGTCCGCGTCGAACAATTCCTCGGGACGGTAGGAGCGCAACCACTCCTCGAGCAACGCTAAGTGCTCCGGGTTCTCACGCACGTTCGCAAACGGCACCTGGTGCGAGCGGAAGCTGTCCTCAGTCGGCAACCCGTCGACCTCGCGCGGGCCGGTCCAGCCCTTCGGGGTGCGCAGCACGATCATCGGCCAGCTCGGTCGCTCGAGCACGCCCTGCTCTCTCGCGCGCGCCTGGATGGCGCCGATCTCGTCGAGCACCTCGTCGAGCGTCCGCGCCATCAGCTCGTGCATCTGCGCCGGGTCCGAGCCTTCGACGAACCGCGGCGCGTAGCCGTAACCCTCGAGCAGCCTGCGCAGCTCGTCCTCGGGGATCCGGGCGAGCACCGTCGGGTTCGCGATCTTGTAGCCGTTCAAATGCAGGATCGGCAGTACCGCGCCGTCGTCGACCGGGTTGAGGAACTTGTTGGAGTGCCAGCTCGCGGCGAGCGCGCCGGTCTCGGCCTCGCCGTCGCCGATGACGCACACGGCGAGGAGGTCGGGGTTGTCGAACACCGCGCCGTACGCGTGCACGAGCGAGTACCCGAGCTCGCCGCCCTCGTTGATCGACCCGGGCGTCTCCGGCGCGACGTGACTCGGGATCCCACCGGGGAATGAGAACTGCCGGAAGAGCCGCCGGATGCCCTCGGCGTCGTGGCCGATCTGTGGATACACCTCGGTGTAGGTGCCCTCGAGGTACGTGTTGGCGACAAGACCCGGGCCGCCGTGGCCGGGGCCGGTGATGAAGATCGCGTCGAGATCACGGGCCCGGATGGCACGGTTCATGTGCACGTAGAGGAAGTTGAGCCCGGGGGTCGTCCCCCAATGGCCGAGCAGCCGGGGCTTGATGTGCTCGGGTACGAGGGGCTCGCGCAGCAGCGGATTGGCGAGCAGATAGATCTGGCCGACGGAGAGGTAGTTCGCCGCGCGCCAGTACGCATCCATGAGACGGAGTTCGGCTCCCATCAACCCTGCGTTACCCACCATGTGGACAGCTTAGAGTGAGGCCGCCGTGCTTGAGCGCATTCTGTTAACGCGCCAGATCGGATACAGCGCGCCGAGCACCCCGATCGTCACGCCAATGAGCGCGGCGCGACCGAGTCCCCACGCCGTGACGGCAGGGCTGATGAACGCGCCGAGGCCGAGCGCGCCGGGCGAGCAGCGCCGCCACGGCAGCGCCGCCGAGCAGCAGTCCGGCCTTCGAAATCAGGACGCCGTTCGTGCCCGCCCGGATCGCCTCACTCGGATCCGAGATCGCGATCAGGCCGGGGAGTGAGCGAGCGAGCGAGCGCTGCGCCGCGCCGCCGGGATCGTCGTCTGGGGGGCCAGGCGGACGGCGACGGTCGTCGTCTCGTCGGACGTGCGCCCGGCAAGCGCCTGAGCGTCGCCGAGCGCCGAGATGACACCGGTGTCCTCGTTGGCGATCCCGGCGGGGAAGATGCCCGCGACCGTGAACGTCCGTCCGCCGACGCGCATCGGTGAGCCCACCGTCGTGTGCAACCGCGCCGCGATCAGGTCTCGACAACGATTAGCCCGGGACGGGCCGCGCCCGCGCGGTCGAGCACGAGGCGCTGCCAGACGAACCCGCGCGGGTCGAGCCCGAGCATGACCGACCGAGGTCAGCCCGACCGAGATGAAACGAGCTGACCCGCTGTGCGGTTGAGTCCCGCCGACAGCGCCAGCAGCGCCACGACCGCGGCAACCCCGACCGAGATACCGGCTGCGGTCAGAGACGTCCGGGCACTCCGCTGCCGCACGTTTGCCGCGATCAGCGCGAGCATTTAGAGGAGCTGTCCACGGTGAGCTGGCTGTGGTCCTCGTACGTGAAACGTGAGCTGAAGTTGAATTTGCCCGACGTGCAGTTGCCGGACTTGAGGAGCGCGTTCGACCCGGAGCCGACGGACCACGTCTTGAACTTGAGCATCACGAGGCTCGCGGTGATGCCTTTGGGGAGGCAGGCGACTGGCTTGCAGTGCCCCCTGCCGTACACCTGGGCCGGGATGGTGATCGTCAGCTTCGATCCCGATGCGGTGGCGTGGAGAATCCACGGCTGCCACGAGGGGACCTGCTTCAGGTTCGGGTACACGATGATGTACAGGGTCCTGTGGATGTGGCGGAACACCTTGACGGTGGCAGTGACGTCCGCGGGTTTGAGCGGGTCTGTCATCGGCCACGTGTTCAGCTCGGCTTTGCCGCTCCCGACCTGACTGGACTTCGGGCACTGCAGTCCGTTTTGAGGGAACTGGGCGAGCGGCTTCAGCATCTGCTTGTCGGTTAGGTGGCAGGCGTTAACGGCGCTCGTCCCGAGATTGAACCTGGTATTCGCCGGGAACGTAATGACGAGCTTGCGTGCCGCCTTCGGTCTGGTGCCGAGCGCGCTGGGGTCGCTCGAGGTGACGTCCGAGCTGATGCCCGCCGAGACACCCGACCTATGCGTCGTGAACCCGACTTTTGAGGACTGCTTGAACGCATCTGCCGCGAACGCGACTGACGCAGGCACGAGTGCCAGCGTCGCGGCACCCAGAGCGAGGACTGACTTACGCATCTGAACGTTCCTTTCCCCCGGCGCGCTTGTGCTGCCGGGATGCGGACGTGCGTCGCGGGGATCTCCGCGTCGGTCGCAGCGTCTCGAGTTCCTCCTGGAGCCGACCCGCGATCTGGTCTGGGTCGGGGACGAGCGCCGCGTCGACCATCAATCCGATGGTTACCTCTCCGCGGTAGCTGAAAATGCTGACGCTCATCCCCATGTGACCCGAGGTGGGGGCCCAGAAAAGGACGGTACGCACCGGCGTGCCGGCGACGTACACGGGCTCGGGGGGTCCCGGCACGTTCGTCATCACGGCGGTCGTCTTGGCGGTGAACAGGTCGATGATCCGGCGCTCGAGTGGCTCCGGTGTGAGTCCGGTGAGGCTGAGCAGGCCGTACGAGACGGCCCCATCGCGGCCGTCCTTGATCTCCTGCATCCGGTGGTGGACCTCGAGCAGGCGCCGGTAGCTGCCGCTCGTTCCCACCGGGAGTGGCAGGAACACGAGTCCAAAGCGGTTGCCGAGCTTGCGCGGGACCGGCTGATCGAGCGGCCGCAGGTTGAACGGCACCATCGCCTGGATCTCCGCCACCGGGCCGCCACACTCCTGCAGGTAATGGCGCAGCGCGCCGGTGACGGCGGCGAGCAGCACGTCGTTGACCGTCGCGTGGTGGGCGTGGGCGATCCGCTTGACCATGCTGAGCGGGATCGGGTCCGTCCAGGCGACCCTCCGGCTGATGCCCGGATCCCCCTTGATCGCGGTGGCGGCGTCGGCCGGCGTGAGGAGCAGGCGCATCGCCGTGGCGCCGTCCCGGGCGATCGCTCCCGCAACGCGCGCGGCGTGCGACGGCGAGGTCGCGATCTGCGCGCTCTGGCGAACGGCGGATGCGCCGAAACGCGCGACGTCGCCGACCGCCTCGCGGACCGAGTCGGGGAGTGACGCGCTGGCGTGGCCGTCGCGGACATCGAGCGGCGCGATCCCGACGTCCGGGGCGGAGTCGGTGAGCGACAGCATGACCCGGGCCAGCGCGATCCCGTCGGCGATGCAATGGTGCATCCGCATGATCATCGCCGCGCCCGTGCCGTAGCCGTCGATCAGGTACGCGTGCCACATCGGACGGCTTCGGTCGAGCGGCATCGTCATCAGATCGCCGATGAGCGCTTGGAGCGTGTCGTCGTCGCCGGGCGCCGGGAGCGCGAAGTGATGGACGTGGTGCTCGAGCGAATAGTCCCGGTCGTCCACCCATTTCGGCGGCCGCAGCGGGAGCCGGCTCTCGACGGCGCGCTGGCGGAACCGTGGATATGCGTCGACGAGCCGTCGCTGGATGATCTCCCGGACGCGATTCCAGTCGACCGGCTCGTCGAACAGCAGCACGGAGTTGATCACCATCAGGTTGCTCGGCCGATCCATGTGCAGCCATGCGGCGTCGGCGCTCGAGAACCGGGTGCTCACGGCTACCTCCCCTCGGCGTAGAGACCGTCGAAGAGACCGGCGTACTTCGCGTACACGGTTGCGCGCTTGACCTTGAGGGTCGGTGTGAGCTCGCCGCCGGCTTGGGTCAGGTCGCGGTCGAGAATCGCGAAGCGCTTGATCTGTTCGATCCGGGCGAGCTTCGCATTGACCGCGTCGATTTCCTTCTGGACCTCGGCCCGCACCGCAAGGTCGGCGGCGATCGTCGCCGGATCGGTCGGAATCCCGAGCCGCTCGGCGAGCTTCCGGCTCTCATCGGCGTCGAGCGTGACCATCGCCACGAGGTACGGACGGTTGTCTCCGTACACGACCGCCTCGGTGATGTAGCGGCTGTCCCGGAGCGCCGATTCGATGTTGACCGGCGTGATGTTCTTGCCGCTCGAGGTGATGATCAAATCCTTCTTGCGGCCGGTGATGGCGAGGAAGCCGTCATCGCTGATCGATCCGAGGTCGCCGGAGCACAGCCACCCGTCCGGGGTCAGCGTCTGTTCGGTGGCGGCCGGGTCGTGGTAATAGCCCTTGAACACGTGCGGCCCGCGCATCAGGACCTCGCCGTCGTCGGCGATCTTGAGCTCGGTGCCGGGGAGCGGTTGGCCGACCGTGCCGTAGCGGGTGCCGAGCCATGTGTTGAGCGTCGCCGCGGCGCAGCTCTCGGTCATCCCGTAGCCCTCGAGCACGCGCACACCGCACGCGTCGAAGAACTCGAGCAACTCCTTTGCGACCGGGGCGGCGCCGACCATCGCGACCTGATGCTCGGGACCGAACACCCGGCGGATCTTCGAGAGCACGAGCCGGTCGGCGACCGAGTACTGCGCGCGCGTCAGCGGCGAGCGACGGGTCCCCTCGCGCACCGCGGCGTTCGTCTTGGTGCCGCAGGCGACGGCCCACCGGAACAGGGCGCGGGCCGGTGCCGATCCGTCCTCCGCGCGGCCCACCGCGGTCGCGTGGATCTTCTCGTAGATGCGCGGCACCGCCGGGAAGTGGGTAGGCGAGTACGCGCCGAGTTCGTCGATGATCTTCGTTGCGTCGCCGCTCCAGTAGCACGACCGTGCCCCGGCGCGGATCACGACCGCCTGCGCCACTCGTGCCAGCACGTGCGCGAGCGGCAGGAACTGGTACATCGTGTGCGTCTCGTTGATTCCGAGCTGCTCGACGTACATGCGCGTCGCGGCGAGGAAGTTCGCATGCGTGAGCATGCAGCCCTTCGGTGGTCCGGTCGTACCGGACGTATAGACGAGCGTCGCGATGTCATCCGGTTCGGTCGCCCGCAGCCGCAGGTGCATCGACTTGATCGTCGCGTCGCGCGCATGTTTGCGCAGCCGGCGCAGCGACAGGGCATCGTCCGCGGCGCCGTCGAATAACACGACCTGCTTGAGCTCCGGGCAGCGATTACGGATCTGTGCGATCTTCGCCGCCTGATCGGGGTTCTCGCAGAACACGAGTCGGGCGCCGGAGTGCTCGAGCACGTACGCGCACTCCTCCGGCGAATTGGTGTGGTAGATCGGCGTGACGACGGCGCCGGCGCAGAGCGCGCCGTAGTCGGCCATCGTCCACTCGGCGGACGTCGCGCCGAGGATCGCGACCCGGTCACCCTGTTGGATGCCGAGCGCGATCAGCCCGCGCGCGATCTCGGCGACGATCGTGCCGAGGTCCGGGTACGCGATCTGAACCCGGTGTCCGCGATTGTCGAACTCGAGCGCCGTACCGGTGTAGCGCTCGGTCGCGTTGAGCACCATCTCCCCCAACGTCCTGGGCCCGGACTCAAGGCTCGCCTCGACCGGAGCCGTCGTGCGGGGGACGGTGGTTGGTGCTGTGATTGGGGGGTTCATCAGGACTGGCTCCTAGTGATGTGCTGTACCGGGCCGATGCGGTCGCACCGGGATGTGCGGCCGCGGGACGCGCCGCGGGCGACGCACCTCTGTCGGGGCCTCGGGTGACTTCTCGCGGGGCGGTCCGCCCTTCGTCGGCCACCAGCCGAACCGTCCGAGGACCGCCTCGGCCGCCGGCAGCAGGACCGGCCGGAAGAGGAGCACGTCGAGCAGGATCGCGGCGCCGACGCCCACACCCAGCACGCGGACAACCATCAGCTCACTCGTCGCGAACGGGACCATCGCCGCGACCATCACGATGCCCGCGCCGGTGGCCGCGGCGGCGGTCAAGCGCAGGCCATGGTTGACCGCCTCGCGACCCGTCTGACCGGCCACGTAGGCCTCCCGCGTGCTCATCAGCAACAGCGTCGAGAAGAACACCGAGATGCCGAACGCGACCGTGAAGATGCTGGCAATCGAGACCGGATCGAGGGAGCCTGTGCCGCCGAGCGGCGGGTTCGATCCGCCGAACAACAGCTCGACGATGCCGAAGGCTGCGGCGACGACGAGCAGGTTGAGGACGATCGTGACGATCGGCAGCAGAATCGACCGCAGCGCCACGATCAGCATCAGTCCGAGCGAGATCGCGATCGCCGCGATCATCAGCGGGATGCGGTCGTTCGTCTGAGCTGTGAGGTCGGTGAGGCTTCCACCCGGCCCGCCGACCGCCACCGCCGCGTTGTTGGCCTTGGCGAAGTTCGTGCCCATCTGGATGAGCGCGTTGTGGAGCGCGATGCTCCGCGGGTCGTCGGACGCGTACTTCGAGGCAACCATGATCTGACCGGTCGTCCCACCGTTCAGCAGGTTGACCGTGAACGTCGCGGCGTTGCGATCCGAGCCACGCGCTCCTTCGACCGCCGCCAGGACGAAGTAGCCGGACTTGAACATCCCGGGCGACTTCTGGAACAGCGTCTCCAGGTCTTTGGTCGACGGAACCTGGCCGCGCGCCTTGACGACCGCAGCCTGCATGATCCCCAGACCGTTGGCGATCGCACCCGCCCCGGCGGGCGCCGGCTGGAGGCCGGTCGCCAGCTGGCCGGTCCCGGCGTTCAGCAGCGCCAGACCGCCTTCCAGTTGCCCGGCGCCGCTCGAGAGCTGACCGAGCCCGTTGCGCAGCTGTCCGCCTCCGCCGGCGAGCTGGTCCATGCCGCCGGCGAGCTGCGAATTGCCACTGGCGAGCTGGTCGATACCACCCGCCAGCTTGGCGTTGCCATCCCTGAGCTGATTGATTCCGTCCGCCAGCTGGCCGGAGCCGTCGTGGAGCATGTTGATCGCGGCCATCAGACCGGGCGCCTGGTTGTTGAGCTGCCCGCTGATGTACGCCGACTTGATGGCCGTGCTCGCGGCGGTCTCCATCGAGCCCGCCGCCTCCGAGGCAGCGGACTCAGCCTGCTTGAGCGTGGCGATCGCGTTGTTGACGGCCGCGCTCGGCGGCAGCGACTGAAGCGCGCTGATCGCGGCGGCGACCGATCCGGGAACGGCCTTGGCCTGATTCGCGGCCGCCGTTGCCTGTGAGTTCGCGGTCGATGCGATGTTGGACAGTGTGTCGAGCGCACCCAGGCTCACTCCCGCCGGCCCCTGCGCCAGGTGGACGCCCTGGACCAGCTGATTCGTGCCGGCCAGGGCCTGGCTCGAGCCTTCCTTGAGCTGCAGCGCTCCCGAGAGCGCCTGGGCCGAGCCGCTCTTGAGCGCGTTGGCGCCGGCGAGTGCGGTGTTCAAGCCGTTGTCCAGTTGAACGGAGCCGCTACTCGCCTGCATCAGGCCGTTGTGAAGCGCGACCGAGCCGGCGTGAGCCGCGCCTGAGCCGCTGTGCAACTGGTCGGCCCCGCTGACCGCCTTGGTCAAACCGGCCTGTAGCTCCTTGGAGCCGGCGCCCGCCTGGCCGAGTCCGGCAATGAGCTTCAGCAGGTCCTTCTTGCTCGACTTGGAGATCGCTGCCGAGTGGGCGAGAGACGGTCCGAACTTCTTGAGCTGGACGGCTTGCGCGTTGATGAGGCCGGGACCTTGGACCGATGCGACGCTCCCGTTGAGCGCGATCTTCCGTTGAAGCGTGTCGATGCTGGCGAGCATCGCGGGCGTGGTGATCGGCCGTCCGCGCGCCTGGATGATGATGTTGTACTGCGTCGGCCAGCCTGGCCCCATGACCTTGGACACCTTCTCGAACGCGATCCGTGCGTTTGAGTCCGCGGGAAGCACACCCACCGAGAGCTGTCCCGAGTTCAGGCCGAGCGCCGGCACGGCGAGCGCGGCGAGCAGCGCAGTGGCGGCAAAGCCGGCATAGATGGCGTGCCGGGTCACCCAGTTTCCACCGCCGACGAGCGCCGCCCACGCCCGGCTCAGCGGCCTCGGGGCGGGGAAGCTGAGCCAGTCGATCCGGCGACCGAGCAACACGAAGGCCGCCGGCATCACGACAACGGCACCGCCGATGGCGAACATCGCGCAGGTCGTGGCTCCGGTTCCGACCGACACGAGCAACTCGGTCGGACCGACAACCGCCACGAGCAGCAGCGCGATCACGATGCCAGTGCCGCCGACAAGCACCGCTTTGCCCGTCGATTCCAGACCCCGCAGTGCGGCCGTCGCGACGTCGCGGGAGTCTCTCCCCGCGGGGTACTCCTCACGATGGAAGCGGTCGAGGATCAGGAGCGCGAAGCCAACGCTCAAGGCCAGACCCGTCATCGAGCCGGCGGCGACCCCGACCGCATCGGTCTTCATCAGCTTGCCGAGGATCGCGACCTCGCCGAACGCGGACAGCATGCTGAGCAGCCCTGTGGCAGCAACGACAAATGCGGCGACCGGCGCCCGAAGCCCGATCAGGAGCAGCACGAACAGGACGCCGATGGCGATGAGCTCGGTCTTGCGCAGGTTGTCCAGCGATGCGTCTTTGACTGCCCGGTCGATCGAGGGCTGGCCCGTGATGTACGCCTTCACCGGTGTGCCCGCGAGTTTCCCTGCGACGAGCCGCTCGATCTGTGGCTGGTCGTACTTGACCACGTCCTTCTCCACGCGGTCGACCGAGACGATGATCATCGCGGTGTTCGGGTGGGGACGCAGGCCGGTGCTCGCGGCACCGACGTCCCACGCCGACAGCACCCGCGTGTGCGGACGCTTCATCAGCGCGCCGACAAGTTTGGGGCCGAGTGCGTCGAGCCGCTGCTTGGGCCCTTCGAGCAGGACGGGGACCAGCTGTGATGGACCGAACTGCTGCGTGGCCAGTTGGTTCGCCCGCCAGGATTGGGTGTGCGGGACGACCGAGACCGACGGCGACAGGGTGCTCGACACGCCAAACCCGATGGCGATCAGCACACCGGCAGCGACAAGCCATCCGGCAAGCGCAAGCTTCGGCCGGCGGATTGAGAACTTCGCGAGGGAGATCATGCCTCCACCTCCTCCGGCCGGCAAGCGAGGAGAGGATGGCGAGCCGGCCGAATGGCATATATAGGTTTTGGGTCTACTGCGGCAAGCTATGCCTCTGAGCCGCAGCTTTCATCCGGACGGCAGAGCAATGTTGGTCCGTAATAACGACGTATTAACAACGTCTGCGGATCACGCTTCGCCCCAGGCGAGGATGCCGGCGATGTCGAGCGTCGAGAGCATCCCGATGGGGCGCTGCTTTGCGGCGTCGACAACGAGCACGTGCGTGCTCGAGTGCGTCAGCATCAGCTCGGCGGCCTCGCGCAGGGGGGTGCTCGGCTCGACCGTGAAGATCGGCTCGATGGCCATCTCCGAAGCCGTCTGCTCGGCCCCCGTCTCCGTGCCCGCACGGATCAGGTCGAGGTCGGAGATGATGCCCCAGACGAGCTGCTCTCCATGATTGCGGGCGATGCCCATCACCGCGATGCAGTGGACGTGCTGCCCGGCCATCATCCGCGCCACCTCGGTGAGGGGCGCGTCGGGTTCGCAGGTCATGATCCCGGGATGCATCGCGTCGGCCACGGTGGCGTGCTCGAGCGACGGCATCAGATAGCTGCCGTGGTAGTTCTGCGGGGTTGTCGCGGACATCTCAGCCTCCTTCGTCTTTGCCACGACAGACGCTAATTTCCGGGCCGGCTCGTGGTATCCGGGCGCGCTGCCCGTGCCGGATCCGCAATTAACCCCGATCCGCGTCCGCGTCCGGCTGCGCCCGGCGCGGGAGCGCGAGCAGTGGTGCCCGAGCGCTTCGGGCGAGTCGCAGCGCGACACTGCCGTGGACGATCCGACCGAGCGGACCGTAGCCACGCGACCCGATGATGAGCAGCCCGACGGAGGCACTGAACAGCGTGAGCTCCTCGGCGGGCGAGCCGTAGGCCGCGTGTGGTTCGACGTCGCCGAGCGCCGCGATCCGGTCGCGTGCCTCGGTGACCGCATCGTCGATCGAGGCCTCGATCGACGTCGGTCCGGCGCCGAGCACGTACGCCGGCACCGAGATCACGTGCAGCGCCGACAGCCGAGCTCCGAGCTCCGCGGCGAGCGCGCGACCGAGCGCGAGCGCCTGCTCACTCTCGGGTGAGGCGTCGTACCCGATTCCGATCTCGGCGATGATCGACGGGGTCGCGGCGTAACCCGCGGGCGCGACGGCGACGGCGCACGAGGCGCCGTTGAGGGCCGCGTGCGTGTCGTCCCCGAGCAGCACGCGTCCGGCGAGGCCCCTGCGTGAGGATCCGACGACGAGCAGGTCTGCGCCCTCCAACTCGGCGAGCTCGTGGAGCCCCCGACCGACCGACGTCGACGAGATCGCCTCGAGCGACCTCTCGGACGCCGCCTCGACGGCCACGGCGCGGAGTTCCGCGAGTGCTCGTTCACGCTCGCGGCTGTCGTACAGAGCGCTCGTGCCGCGGTAGACGAATGGGTCTGTGGCGTCGACCCGGGTCAGCGTCAGGTGAGCATCGGATGATGCGAGGCGGTTGGCGAGTGCAATCGCATCATGACCGCCCTGGAACTCGTCGACGCCGACGATGACGCGCGTGAACATGTCATAGATCCTCGTCGCCGGTGCCCGAACGCGCATCCCGGACTCAGCGCCGCCGGATTGCACGGAAGTACGGATTCGCAGGTGGGGGACGCACCGATGACCAGCGTCCGTCCCGGTGGTGGAGTTGAGTGGCCCAATCCGTGCTGATCGAAGGAGCACGCCATGTCAGTTGTCGAGTCGAGCGTCTATGAGGCGCCCGGTCGGTCCGGTAGCCCGGTGGAACTCAAGGACCGCTACGAGAATTTCATCGGCGGCGAATGGGTGCCGCCGACCACCCACCAGTACCGGGAGAACGTGACGCCGTCAACCGGTGAGCCCTTCTGCGAGGTGGCCCACTCGGGCGCGGACGACATTGAGCTGGCGCTCGACGCCGCCCACGCGGCGAAGGGCGCGTGGGGCAAGCGCTCGCCCACCGAGCGGGCAGCGGTGCTGGACGCCGTCGCCGACGCGATGGAGGAGCACCTGGAGATGCTCGCCGTCGCCGAGAGTTACGAGAACGGCAAGCCGGTGCGTGAGACGCTGGCGGCGGACATTCCGCTGGCGATCGATCACTTCCGGTACTTCGCCGGCGCTGTCCGCGCCGAGGAGGGCCGGATCTCAGAGATCGACGAGCACACCTACGCGTATCACTTCCACGAGCCGCTCGGTGTCGTCGGTCAGATCATCCCGTTCAACTTCCCGTTGCTGATGGCGGCATGGAAGATCGCGCCGGCGCTGGCGGCGGGCAACTGCACGGTGCTCAAGCCGGCGAGCCCCACGCCGTGGTCGATCCTCAAGTTCGCCGAGGTCGTCGGTGAGCTCATTCCGCCGGGCGTGCTCAACATCGTCAACGGCCCCGGGGCCGAGATCGGGAAGGCTCTGGCGTCGAACAAGCGGATCGCCAAGATCGCGTTCACCGGTGAGACGGTGACCGGTCGGCTGATCATGTCCTACGCGGCGCAGAACCTCATCCCGTCGACGACGGAGCTCGGCGGCAAGTCGCCGAACATCTTCTTCGACGACGTGATGGCATCCGACGACGCGTTCCTCGATAAGGCGATCGAGGGGCTCGTCCTCTACGCCTTCAACAAGGGCGAGGTCTGCACCTGCCCATCGCGGGCGCTCGTCCAGGAATCGATCTACGGGGAATTTCTGGAGCGGTGCCTCGAGCGGATCGGCGCGATCAAGCAGGGTGACCCGCTTGACCGTGAGACGATGATCGGGGCGCAGGTGTCCACGGCGCAGCTCGAGAAGATCGAGAGCTACGTGAAGATCGGGCTCGACGAGGGCGCGAAGCTGCTGATCGGTGGCAAGCGGCCGGAGATGCCCGAGCACCTGGGCGGCGGTTACTACTTCGAGCCGACTGTCCTCCAGGGTCACAACGCGATGCGCGTCTTCCAGGAGGAGATCTTCGGACCCGTGCTCGCGGTGACGACGTTCAAGGATGAGGCCGAGGCGCTCGAGATCGCCAACGACACGCTGTACGGCCTCGGTGCCGGCGTGTGGACGCGTGACGGCAGCCGGGCGTTCCGCCTCGGCCGCGCGATCAAGGCCGGCCGCGTGTGGACCAACTGCTACCACCTGTATCCGGCGCACGCCGCGTTTGGCGGCTACAAGACGTCGGGTGTCGGTCGCGAGAACCACCGCATGATGCTCGACCACTACTCGCAGACGAAGTGCCTGCTCGTGTCGTATGACCCCAACGCGCTCGGTTTCTTCTAGACCGGACGCGGTTTCGGCCACTCCGGCGGCCCTCGAGGTGCTTCGGCGCCTGAGGGCCGCCCACGGGCCGCTCGCCTTGCACCAGTCCGGCGGCTGCTGTGACGGGACCGCGCCGATGTGCGTCGGTCACGATGAGTTGCCGCCGGGACCGGGCGACATCCAACTCGGCGAACTGGAGGGCGTCCCGTTCTACATCGACGCCGATCAGTACGACCGGTGGGGTCGCCCGCGGTTCGTCATCGACGTCGCTCCGGGCGATACCGGGAGCTTCTCGCTCGAGGGCCTCGAGGGGGTGCACTTCGTTACACGGAGCGAAGCTACACCTCCGTAGTCAACCGCGTTACGGCGCCGGACAGCACCGTCAAGCATCTCATCGATACACGCGATTTCGACCCGGTGGAGTGACGGGAGCTGCTCGAACTGATCGCGCTGCTGACGGCGGCCGGCCGCGACGGGGCCGTGCCCCAGTTGCTTCGGGGCCGGTCGCTGGCGATGATCTTCGAGAAACCGTCGACACGGACGCGCGTCTCCTTCGAGGTCGCGATGTCGAAGCTCGGCGGTCACGCTCTGTACCTGTCGCTCTACTACGCGATCTTCGCCGCGTCGTCCGTCGTGTTCCTGCTCCCGTATCTGCTCATGTTCCCCGCCACGGTCGTGCTGCGGATCAATGACCCGGACCGCCCGCGCCCGTACCGGATCCCGGGCGGGACGAAGGTCGTCGGCGCGCTCGCCGTGATCGCGACGTTCGTGATCGCCGCCACTGCGCTGTTCTTCATGTGGCCGGAGATCCCGCATCGGCCGGCGGACTGGTCCTACACCGGGCCGCTGCTCGGGATCGTCGCCGGAGCGCTCATCATCGGCGAGGTGTTGATCTGGAGCGGGCTGCACCGGACACGGGCGGCGAAGCCGCCGAAGGCACCGACCCCGCCGAAGGCGCCATCGGCACTACCGAGTCACCCATGAGCGTGACGCTCGACAGCACCCCCGCCGCCGATGGCTTCCGCATGCCGGCGGAGTGGGAGCCGCACGACGGCTGCTGGATGGTCTGGCCGGAGCGCCCCGACAACTGGCGCCTCGGCGCCAAGCCGGCCCAGCTTGCGTACGCGGCGGTGGCGGGGGCGATCGCCGCAAGCGAGCCGGTGACGATGGCGGTCTCCCACCGGCAGTTCGAGCACGCGCGCTCGGTGCTCGGTCCCGAGATCCGCGTCGTCGAGATGACGACGGACGACTCGTGGATGCGCGACACCGGCCCGTCGTTCGTGATCGACGGCGCCGGTCGTCGGCGCGGCGTCGACTGGCACTTCAACGCCTGGGGCGGACTTGTCGGTGGCCTGTACTTCCCGTGGGACAGCGACGATCAGGTCGCCCGCAAGGTGCTCGAGATCGAGCGGGCGGACCGCTACCGCGCGCCGATCGTGCTCGAGGGCGGCTCGATCCACGTCGACGGCGAGGGGACGGTGCTGACGACTGAGGAGTGCCTGTTGCATCCGAACCGCAACCCGGGCCTCAGCCGCGAGGAGATCGAGCGCGCGCTGTGTGCGTACCTCGGGGCGGACAAGGTCGTCTGGCTCGGCGAGGGCATCTACAACGACGAGACCGACGGCCACGTCGACAACATCGCATGCTTCGTCGCCCCCGGGGTCGTCGCGCTCTCGGTATGTGAGGACCCCGCCGACCCGCAGTACGCGATCTCCCAGGACGCAATCGATCGACTCCGGACCGCCACGGACGCCCGCGGTCGCAGTCTGGAAGTGGTGGGCCTGCCTTCGCCGGGCCCGATCCTCATCACGGAGGAGGAAGCGGGCGGCGTCGATGCGGTCGAGGGCACCTTGCCCCGCCGCCCGGGTGACCGCCTCGCCGCCTCATACGTCAACTTCTACCTCGGCAACCGCCGGGTCGTATACCCGTTGCTCGATGAGCGCCACGACGAGCGGGCGGCGGAGATCCTCCGGAGCTGCTTCCCGGACCGCGAGGTCGTGGGGGTCCGCGCCCGGGAGATCCTCCTCGGCGGCGGAAACATCCACTGCATCACACAGCAGGTCCCGTCGCGCTGAGCCGGTCCGTGCGGGTTTTCCGCAGGCGATCCCGTACTCGAACCCGATGGTCGATCCGTGGGTCGCTGATTGAGTTGAAGCTGCGTCTCGGCCACCGTGCCGCCGATTAAAAGAGTGATATGAGCGCAACCACACCCCTGTTTCACACGGCCACGTTCGACCATCGCGTTCCCGGCGATCCGCTCGAGATGGCGGCGGTGTCCTACAACCTCCAGTACACCAAGGCGCTGGTGACTGCGTTCGCCGAGCGCAATCCCCCGGCGGAGACCGACATCGAGGTCGTGCGACTGCGGGACCGCGAGCTGACGCGCGCGACGCTGTTTGGCGTGCACCCGAACGATGCCTCCCAACGGATCTGCACGATCGGGGTCGGCGATGGCGAGGACCACGCGCTGCGCAGCGCGAACAACGCCTGGTTTGACTACCACGCCTCGACCTTGTTCGCCGACAAGGTCGGCGCCGAGCGCACACACAGTGTCTCGATCCGGCGTCCGGTTCCCGGTGCCCCGGCTCGGCGCGCCCGCACCGTCGGCGTGCAGTACGAGCTGAGCTTCATGGATCCCGTCGTCGCCGCGGCCGTGACCCGCAACCGGCCGAAGAAGGACGATCTCCAGGTCGTCGAGGCGTCCGATCTGACGCTCATGCGCGTCAACCTGTTCGGCTCGCATCCGCTCGAGACGAGCCGGCGAATCTGCGTCGGCGGGATCGCCGATCGCCACTACCGCGCCATCGCCGCGGCCGACAACGCCTGGACGAAGTACCACATGACGCTCCTGTTCGGGGCTGAGGCGCTTGTCTCGGTCTAGTGCAGACGATTCCCTGACGTTCGACACAGCGCGTAGAGTTCGCGACAGATGACAGCGTCGTTCGTCATCGAACGGGGCGACTTCGGGACATTGCTCGGCGCGCTCGGCGCGCACGGGTACACCGTGGTCGGACCGACGATCCGTGACGAGACGATCGTGCTCGACGAGATCACGGGCGTCGACGACCTCCCTGCGGGATGGACGGACGAGCAGGACGGCGGGCGCTACCGGCTCGTCCGCCGTGACGATGACGCGCTGTTCGGCTACGCCGTCGGCCCGCAGTCCTACAAGAAGTTCCAGCTTCCGGCGACGGTCACGCTGTGGCGGGCCAAGATCGAGGAGAACGGGGCGTTGGCCGAGGTCGACGCCGAGCACGCCGAGTCACCGAGGTATGCATTCCTCGGCGCTCGCTCCTGCGAGCTCCATGCGATGGGTGTCCTCGGCCGCGTGCTGACCGGGGGCCGGCACCCGGACCCCGCCGACGAGGCACGCCTGCGCGACGTGTTCATCATCGCCGTCCAGTGCGGCGAGGCGGGTGGGACGTGTTTCTGCGTGTCGATGAACACCGGCCCCGTCGCCGAGAAGGGGTTCGATCTGGCGCTGACCGAGGTCCTCGACGAGGGGCGTCACTACTTCGTGGTCGAGGTTGGTACGCCCCGGGGACAGGAGGTGCTCGACGATGTACCTCACCGGGTCGCGCTCGACCCCGAGCTCGAGGGCGCCACGAGCGTGCACGAGCGCACCGCTTCTCAGATGGGTCGTGAGCTCGAGACCGACGGGCTCAAGGAGCTGCTGTACCGCAACTACGAGCATCCGCGCTGGGACGAGGTCGCCGACCGCTGTCTGAGCTGCGGCAACTGCACGATGGTCTGCCCGACGTGCTTCTGCACGACCGTCGAGGACGTCACCGATCTCGACGGGACACATGTCGAGCGCCGCCAACAGTGGGACTCGTGCTTCACCGTCGACTACAGCTACATCCACGGCGGTGCCGTGCGGACGTCCTCGCGGGCACGCTACCGGCAGTGGATGACGCACAAACTTGCGACGTGGTGGGACCAGTTCGACACCTCAGGCTGTGTCGGCTGCGGTCGCTGCATCACGTGGTGTCCGGTTGGGATCGACATCACCGAGGAGGCCGAGGCAATCCGAAAGTCCGATCGAGGTACGAACGATGCGCACAATTGAGCAGCTGATCGCCGAGACGCCGATTTTCCAGGGGCTGACGCCGGGGCACCTCGAGTTCATCGCGGGCTGCGCGTGGAACGAGCGCATTCCAGAGGGAACGCGGTTGCTGCGCGAGGGCGAGCCGGCGGACCGCTTCTACATCATCCGACACGGCACCGTCGCCCTCGAATTCGAGGCACCGGGGAGCCGGCTCGTCATCGAGACGCTGCACGACGGGGATGTCCTCGGGTGGTCGTGGCTGTTCGCACCGCATCGGTGGGCGATGGACGGACGCGCCGTGGAAGCGTGCAGCGTCACGACGTTCGACGGGGCCTGCCTGCGCGGCAAATGCGAAGCCGACCACGAGCTCGGCTACCAGTTGATGAGCCGGTTCGCCCAGAACGTCATCGAACGCCTTCAGAGCACGAGAATGCAGCTGATCGATGTCTATGGACGCGCTCCAGCCTCGGCTTGACGCCATGCCCGGGCCGATGGTGCCCGCCGGCTTCGAGGTGACCGCCAAACGGCAGGACACCGACGACGTCTGGACGCTCGAGCTCGTCGCCTGCTCCGGCGAGCCGTTCCCGTTCGAACCTGGCCAGTTCACGATGATCGCCGCCGGCGGGGCCGGAGAGGTGCCGATCTCGATCTGTGGCGATCCGGACGAGCCGGAGCGCCTCGTCCACACGATCCGGGCGGTCGGGATGGCGACGCAGGCGATCTGCGACGCCGAGGTCGGTCAGGTGCTGAGCGTCCGCGGGCCGTTTGGGACGCCTTGGCCGCTCGCAGCGGCCGAGGGTTCCGACGTCCTCATCGCGGCGGGCGGGATCGGGCTGCCGCCCCTGCGCGGCGCCATCCTGCGGATGCTCGCCCGGCGCGAGCGCTACGGCCGCCTCACCCTGCTGTACGGCGGGCGCACGCCGGACGAGCTGATGTTCACCGATGAGCTCGGCGGCTGGTCCGAGCGCGGCTTCGAGACCTGGGTGACCGTCGACAGCGCCAGCCCCAAGTGGATCGGCCACGTCGGCGTCATCACCCGGCTGATCCGGCCCGCCCGCCTCGACGCCGGGGCGCTCGTGGCGATGTCGTGCGGGCCTGAGGTGATGATGCGCTTCCTTGTCGCCGGACTGCGGACGCACGGCGTGCGCCCGGACCATCTCTACGTGTCGATGGAGCGCAACATGCAATGCGGGATCGGGCACTGCGGCCATTGCCAGCTCGGGCCGTCGCTCGTCTGCCGCGACGGGCCTGTCTACCGGTGGTCCGAGATCGAGCCGTGGCTCACGATCCGGGAGTTGTGATCATGGAAGCCGCTGCCGCTGCCGCCCCCGCCGTCCGGAAGTCGCTCGCCGTGTGGAAGTTCTCGTCCTGCGACGGCTGCCAGCTCAGCCTGCTCGACTGCGAGGACGAGCTGCTCGCCGTCGCCGGGGCACTCGACATCGCGTATTTCCTCGAAGCGACGAGCGCGTCGGTCGACGGGCCCTACGACGTCTCGCTCGTCGAGGGCTCGATCACGACACAGCACGAGCTCAACCGGATCAAGGAGATCCGCGAGCAGTCGAGAGCGCTGATCGCGATCGGCGCCTGCGCGACGAGCGGCGGGATCCAGGCTCTGCGTAATTTCGGCGACGTCGACGAGTTCACCCAGCTCGTCTATGCCACCCCGGACTACATCACGACGCTCACGAACTCCGCGCCGATCAGCTCCGTCGTGCCGGTCGACTTCGAACTCCAGGGCTGCCCGATCTCCAAGGAGCAGCTGCTCGAGGTGATCAGCGCCTATCTGGCGCGGCGCCGGCCGCGGATCCGCACGCACAGCGTATGCGTCGAGTGCAAGCGCCGCGGCAACACCTGTGTGATGGTCGCGCACGGCACCGCCTGTCTGGGCCCGGTCACGCAGGCCGGCTGCGGCGCGATCTGCCCGAGCTACAACCGCGGGTGCTATGGCTGCTTCGGCCCGATGGAGACCCCGAACACGGTCTCCCTCGATGCGTGGAGCGGACTCGAGGACCGTGACCTCGTGCGCGTCTACCGCACGTACAATGCGGCCCGCGAACCGTTCCGGGAGACGAGCCAGCGCCATGAGCACGACTGACGGCCAGCGCACGATCCGCACCGACTATCTCGCTCGCGTCGAGGGCGAGGGGGCGATGTACGTGCAGCTCGATGGCGAGGAGGTCGTCGACTGCAAGCTGCGGATCTACGAGCCACCCCGGTTCTTTGAGGCGTTCCTGCGCGGGCGGGCGTTCGCCGAGGCGCCGGACATCACGTCGCGGATCTGCGGCATCTGCCCGATCGCGTATCAGATGAGCGCGGTGCGGGCGATGGAGGACGCCTGCGGGGTGACGATCGATGATGGTCCGATCCGCGATTTGCGTCGCCTCATCTACTGCGGCGAGTGGATCGAGAGCCTGGGGCTCCACGTCTATCTGCTCCACGCACCGGACTTCCTCGGTTATCCCGGGTTCCTGGAGATGGCACGCGATCATCCTGCGGTCGCCGAGCAGGGACTGGCGCTGAAGAAGGCGGGCAACGCGATCGTCACCGTCGTCGGCGGGCGCGAGATCCATCCCGTCAACCTGCGGGTCGGTGGCTTCTACCGCACGCCGCCGAAGGCCGAACTGCGCCGCGCACTCGTCGAGCAGCTCGAGCGCGGCCGCGAGATCGCGGTTCAGACCGTCCAGTGGACCGGGAACTTCACGTTCCCGGACGTCGACTGGGACCCGGAGCTCGTTGCCGTGAGTGAACCCGGGCGCTACCCGATCGACCTCGGCAGGATCGTGTCCAACCGCGGTCTCGACATCGCGCCGGCGCAGTTTGGCGCCCATGTCGTCGAGGAGCATGTCGAGCACTCGAATGCGCTCCACGCAAAGATCCGCGATCGCGGCAACTACCTGTGCGGCCCGGTGTCTCGGTACAACCTCGCGTCCGGCGAGCTGTGGGACCTCGCTCGCAACGCCGCCAGGGACGCGGGGCTCGGCGAGCGATGCACGAATCCGTTCCGGAGCATCATCGTGCGCTCAGTTGAGCTGGTGCAGGCGTTCGATGAGGCGCTCGCGATCCTCGACAGCTACGAGCCGCCCGACGCGCCCGCCGTCGAGGTGGTGCCCCGTCACGCGGTCGGGCACGGCGCCACCGAGGCGCCGCGGGGGATGCTCTACCACCGCTACGAGATCGACGAGGACGGGTCGATTCTCGACGCCCGGATCGTGCCGCCGACCTCCCAGAACCAGTCGGCGATCGAGGAGGATTTGCGTGCCGTCGTCCAGCGCCACGTCCACCTCGACGACGACGAGCTGCGCCACGTCTGCGAGCAGGCGATTCGCAACCACGATCCCTGTATCTCATGCGCGACGCACTTCCTCGATCTCACGGTTGAGCGCCGCTGAGCGACGTTCTCGTCATCGGGGTCGGGAACGACTTCCGCGGCGATGACGCGGCCGGCCTGCACCTCGTTCGCGCGTTGACGCCGCTCCCCGGGGTCCGGATCCGCGAATTCGACGGGGAGGCGATCGGACTGCTCGACGTGTGGGACGGGTGCTCGGCGGTCGTCATCGTCGACGCCGTCCGGTCAGGGGTGGCCGGCGGGACCCTGCACCGCTTTGACGCCAGCGACGCTCCGGTGCCGGCCACGTTCCGGCACAGCTCGAGCCACACGATCGGCGTCGCCGACGCGATCGAGCTTGCGCGTGGGCTGGGCCGGCTCCCGTCCCGCGTCCTGGTGTTCGGCATCGAGGGTGCCGAGTTCGACGCGAGCACGACGTTGAGTGACGGCGTGGAGCGCGCCCTCGCCGCGCTGCGCTCCGAGGTCGCTAGCGCCGCGGCGGCTCTCGCGACTGCGCCGCCGACCTGATCGCCCGGACGAGTTCGGTCGCCGCCGACTCCTTGAGCACGTAGCCACTCGCGCCGGCGGCGTACGCCTCACGCATGAACACCGGCTCGGCCTCCATCGTGAGGATCACGACCGCCGTGCCGGGTGACATCCGGCGCAGACGGGTGATCGCCTCGACGCTCGAGCCGCCCGGCATGTTGAGGTCGAGCAGAAGGACATCCGGGCGGTGGGTCCGGACGACACTGAACACCGTCGGGATGCTGCCCGCCTCTGAGACGACATTGAGCCCCGTCTCGGCCTCGAGCAGCATGCGCAGCCCGTTGCGCATCACCGTGTGGTCGTCGGCGATGACGAGTGAAATCGGTGTCCCTGTCTGAGGATCCGTGCCGATATGCCGACCCTACTACCACGGGGAGCCGGCGGTCCGTAGTCTGCGCGCACGCCCGCGCGCAGGTAGCGCGGATGCGGGGGTTCAGGCCCGGTCTACGTTGAGGTCATGGACGGACGAGTGACCGGGCTCGTGGCGCTCGTCATGAGCGTCGCGGTTCTTGGCTGCGGCGGTGGGGGCGGGGCATCGAGCAGCAGTTCGCCGTCGTCGACGACGAGCTCGGCGTCGCGGACCGGCGGCAGCGCCTCCGTCGTCACCGGTCCGGTGAGGGCGAGCCTGCGCGCCGAGAGTCACGCTCCCGTCCAGGGGCGCAACTGGGCCTACGCGGTCCGCGTGTCCGACGCCACCGGGGCGCCACTGTCCGGCTCGGTTGACATCCAATTCGTGTTCGGCGGCCAGGTCGTCGGCCGCGACACGCCGCCGACCCATCCGGTGAGGCGCGGCGCGTGGCATGACCGGGTCGTGTTCCCGCCCGCCTCCGTCGGACAGCCACTCACGTTCCGGGCGGTCGTACACACCTCGCGCGGCAGCGTCACCCTCGACTGACCGATCCGGGTGCGATCGTGAGCGCCGCGCCCGGCGTCGGGACGCGCGGCGACCAGTGGCACCTCTTGATGCAACCGAACTTCCGAAACGAGACACTAGGCGGCGTGAGCTCCGCCGATCCGCCGCCCGACGCCGAAGCGGTGCTCCGCGCCGCGCGCCGCCCGCTCGTGCTCGGCATCGGTGGTGGGGGAGACGTCGTCGGCGCGCTCGCCACGGCCGAGCGGCTGCGGGTGTACGACGGGGCCGATCCAATCGTCGGAGGCCTGACCTGGGAGCGCGGCCCGATCGACCCCGAGCCGGGCCCGCGCCGGGTCGAGGAGATCGAGGATGCGCGTGAACTCGCCCCGGGCGTGCTGCTCGCCGGGCCGCGCACGCGAGTTCGCGACCAGGAGGTCCTGTTCGCCGAGTCCCGGATGGCCGAGTACCTCGGGCGCTCGACCGTGCTCGTCGACATCAGCGCCGGGGGCGCCGCAGTCGCCTCCGCGGTGGCCGCCGCGGCCGACGCGCTCGGATGCGACCAGCTCGTATTCATCGACGTCGGCGGCGATGTGCTCGCCGCCGGCGATGAACCCGGGCTGCGCAGCCCCCTGTGCGACGCCGTGATGCTCGCCGCCGGAGAACATCTCGTCCGTACCGGGCGGCCGGTGCTGCTCGGGATCTTTGGGGTCGGCTGCGACGCCGAGCTGACGAGCGCCGAGGTGCTCGACCGGATCGCCCTGGTCGCCGCGGCGGGCGGCCTGTGCGGGGCGCGGGGCTTGACGGCACCGGTCGCCGACGCGCTCGAGGCGGCGATCGCGCTCGTGCCGACCGAAGCAAGCGCCCAGGCCGTCCGGGCGTTCCGCGGCGCGTCCGGGACCGCGACGATCCGCGGCGGGGCGCGGTCATTCGAGCTGACCAGCGTGGCGTCGGTGACGTTCTACCTCGACGTTACGCGGTCGTTGCGCGCCGCGGGGCCGTTGGCGGCTGCGGTGATGGACGCGGGGAGCCTGGAGGAGGCGAACGACGCGCTACACGCGCTTGGGGTCCGGACGGAGCTCGATCTGGAGCGCGATGTGGCCGAGAAACGGCGCATCGAAGCGGAGCGGCATCGACCGCGGGCGTGAGGCCGGAGGTTGCCTCAGTGGTGCTTGGGGCGTTGTGTACAACTGTCGTACAGAAGGCCCCGAGCGGTCAGGTCCCGCGCGCGGCCTCGGCGCCCGGACCCCGTGGGGCCTGCGGTACCCATTGCGTGGCGGAGGCCCCAAGCGCGCACCTCGCCGTTAGTTGCCGTAGATCACACATCACGCCCTCCCACAGCGATAACGTCACGAGTGTCAGAGAGCGTGAGTGGTTCCGAAAGGGAACGACCGCCAAACCGGTCAGCGGAGCGAGGACCGCGATCCATAAACGGCACTCACGCTCTTGGCGTGGGCGAGGCCGCGTTATCCACCTCTGCGGCCTCGCGCGCCCACCGCTCGAGCCGCCCGGCGACCCGGGCGTGCACGCTGCCGTCCGGGAACTGACCGTCGTCGCCCCGGACGCCGGCCGGGACGCCGGTGAGCAACTCGATTCCGGCGTCGACCGTTCGCACGGTCCAGACGTGGAACCGGCCGGCCCGGACGCTGTCGACGACCTCGTCGGAGAGCATCAGGTTGCGGGCGTTTGCCTCCGGGATGACGACCCCCTGGCGGCCGGTGAGCTCGTCGAGGCAGCATGTCCGGTAGAAGCCTTCGATCTTCTCGTTGACGCCCCCGATCGCTTGGATCTCGCCGTGCTGGTTGACCGAACCGGTGACGGCGATGTCCTGACGGGCCGGCAGGCCGGAGAGCTCGGAGAGGAGCGCGTAGAGCTCGGCGCTCGCCGCCGAGTCACCCTCGATCTGGTCGTAGGACTGCTCAAAGGTCAGCGTCGCGCCGACGGCGATTCGCTGCTCCCGGCCGTAGTGTTCGCGGAGGTAGCCGCTGAGGGTGAGGAAGCCCTTGTCGTGGATGTGACCGCTCAGGTCCGTCTCGCGCTCGATGCTGAGCAGCGCGCCGCGCCCCGGACCGGCGGTGGCCGTGATCCGGACCGGCCGCCCGAACGTGTAGTCCCCGAGCCCGAGCACGGCGAGGCCGTTGATCTGTCCGACCCGCTCGCCGTCGTAGTCGAGCAGCAGTGCGCCCTCCCGCACGAGCTCGAGGAGATGCTCCTCGACGAGATTCGACCGACGGACGCGATGCTCGATGGCCTGCTGGACGTGCTCGGCGTGCACGTGCTCGCTCTCCGCCTGCGTCGCCCAGTGGCTCGCCTCGGTGGCCAGGCCGGTGATGTCGGCGAAGCTCGTCGACAGGTGATCACGGCTCTCGGCGAGGCGTGCTCCGTGCTCGACAACCCGCGCCACGGCTCCGGCGTCGAACTCCCGTAGGCCGTCGCTGCGGACGATGGAGGCGAGCACGCCGGCATACCCGGCGACGCTGTCCGCGTCCCACGGCACGCGCCAGTCGAATTCCGCCTTGACTCGGAACAGCTTGCGCACGTCCTCGTCGAGCCCGTACGCGAGTTCGTACAGCGGCGGGCGACCGACGAGGATGACCTTGAGGTCGAGCCCGATCGTCTCCGGCGTCAACGTGGTCGTCGGGATCAGGGCGTACTCCTCGGCCGGGTTCTCGAGCCGGATCTGGCCGGTGCGCAGGACATCCTTGAGCTTCAGCCAGACGAGCGGCTGGGACAGGACCTCAGCGGCCGGGAGCATCAGGTAGCCGCCGTTGGCGCGGTGGACCGCCCCGGAGCGGAGCATGGTGTGGTCGGTGACGAAACCTCCGGCGAGCGCGCCCTGATGCTCGATCCGGCCGAACAGGTTCGGGTACGTGGGGTTCGTCTCGAGCACGACCGGGGCGCCGCCGTCGCTGTCGTGGGCGACGAACACGTTCACGTCGTACCTCCGAACGGGTGGGCCGCCCGCCGAGCTGACGCTCGCGAGCAGCGACTCGGGCGTGTCGTCCTGACTCTGGGTGCGGAAGTGCGAGAGGTTGTCGGTCACGTCCTCGGCGACTGCGCTCAGCCAGTCGGCGAGCTTCGGAGAATCGGCATGGCGCTCCTTGAGGTCTTCGATCAGATGCCCGACCGCAAACAGGGCGACCTCGCGCTCGAGCGCCCGCAGGCGATCGCGTCCCTCGCGCTGTAGGGTCCGCATCCGGGTCAGCATCGCCTGGACCGCAGGGGCGAGCTGATCAAGGGTCTGCTGGTAGCGGGCGCGCTCCGGATCGCTCAGCTGGCCGAACTCGGCGGGCGTGATCGGATGCCCGTCGCGGAGCGGCACCGTAACGATGCCACTCGGCGTCAGCTCGAGCGCGATACCGCCGCTCCGCGCCTCGTCCCGCAACTGCTGCATCGTGCGGTCCTGCTCAGCCTCGAGTGGCTCGGTGACGGTGCGACGCCTTTGGGCGTAGGTGTCGCCCTCAAACGCAGCCGCGAGCTCACGGCGCGCGTCCTCGAGGAACCGGCGCATGTCGGCGGCAAGCTGGTGCCCGCGGCCGCCCGGCAGCGCGATCGCAATCGGCCGGCGCGGGTCACGGAAGTTGTGCAGGTAGACCCAGTCGCCGGGTGTCGGGCGCTCCCGGGCGTGGGCGTGCAGCCGGGCCTCGAGCGCCGTCCGCTTGCCGGTTCCCACCGGGCCGCTCACGAAGATGTTGTAGCCCGGGCTCTCGGCGGCGAGACCAAAGTCGATCGCCTCGCCGGCGCGCTGCTGTCCCACCGCTCCGTCAATCGGCTCGAGCTCCGCGGTCGACGCGTACGCAAGCTCGTCCGGCGGGCAGACGCGTCGGAGCTCGTCCGGGCCGAGCTCGCGGAGAAAGGGGGACTCGTCGGGCATCGTTCTGACCGTATGCGACGGATCCGCGACGGGCATCCGAGCGAGTCCGCAGTCGACTTCGGGTTTGCCCGCACGCACACCCGCGCGCGAGAGGGGATTCGTAGTTCTCCGCATGTGAAACCGGACAAATGACGCTGGGAGCGCCTTCGCGCCTCCCGTACCGTCGCTCCATCCCCAATGCGGAGCTACGAGATGACAGCACACCGTGAGCTAGCCCAGGAAGCGTGGTCCGAGTATCTCGACGCGGTCAGCAAGGAGCTGCTGAACGCCGATGTGTCGATCGAGATCATCCAAGGGACCGAGCCGGCCCTGATCGAGGCGCGACGGCTGGCGCTGCAGGCCGTGGCCTACGACCGTCGTGACGACGTGTTCGAGGTCGCAGTCGCGCGTGGCGGGCCCCATCTGCCCAGCGTGCTCCGTCACATGGTCGACCATCCCGAGCGCATCGTCGTTGACAGCTGGACGCTGCTGGCGCCGATGACGATCTCAGTGGACGGCCGTGACGGCGTCCGGACCGTCGTCAAGATCGCGGCCTCGCCCGCGTTCTCGGGGTAGTGCACTCCACCCGCTAAGCCCCTGATCGATCTCCACTGCCACATCCTGCCGGGCCTCGACGACGGAGCGCGGGACCTCGACGACGCGCTCGGCATGGCTCGGCAGGCGCTCGCGGACGGCATCACCGCCGTCTGCGCGACGCCGCACATCCGCCACGACCACGACGTCCGGATCGCCGAGTTGCGCGATCGCGTCAGCGAGCTGGGCACGTCGCTCCGGTCTGCGGGGATCGGCGTTGCCGTACTGGGCGGTGGAGAGGTCGCAAGCACGGCGCTCGAGGGTCTGACCCGGGCTGAACTGCGGGCCGTGTCCCTCGGTGCCGGCGGCCGGTGGATCCTGCTCGAGCCTGTGCCAGGGCCGCTCGACGAGCGGCTCGAGGCCGGGGTACTGCGCCTGCTCGATCTCGGATTCCGCGCGGTCATCGCCCACCCCGAGCGACATCTCAGCGCCGACCTCGTCGCCCGTCTGCGACGCCTGATCGCCTACGGCGCACTCGTCCAGGCAACCGCGGCGTACTTCGTTGAGCCAACGACGAAGGCCGGGATGCTCGAGCTCGCCGAGGCCGGGGTCGTGCACGTCCTCGGGAGCGACGCGCATTCCTCCCGGGCCGGTCGCCCGGTGGCGCTCACGTCGGGTCTCACCGCGCTCACCAGCGTCTCTCCGGCGGCCGAGGAGCGCGAATGGATCGCGCGGATCGCTCCCCACGGCATCGTCGCCGGGGCGCTGGTCACGCCGCCGTTCGGGGTGCCCGCGGCGATGACGGCGAACGGAGCGGGCGGACCCTGACCCGGGCGGCGAGCTCCTCAATCGTGGGGCGCCGGCCGGTGCCGAGCCCGTGGCGCAGGAAGTTCCCGGCACCCGCCGCGGCCCCGAGCACGAGCGCGTCGCGCAGCCCGAGGCCGCGCGCCCACGCCGCGGCCACCGCGCCGGTCATCGCGTCGCCGCAGCCCTCCGGGTGGCCGCTCGGGAACGCGGGCGGAACGATCTCGTAGGGCGGCTCGTCGGCGGGGACGACGAGGATCGGAGCCTCGCCGCGCGTCACCGCGACCGCGCCCGCGCCATCGCTCACCAGCCGGCGGGCAGCGTCGAGCGCCCGCGTGCCATCCACTGGCCCGCACACGTACTCGGCGAGCTCCCAGTCGTTGAGCTTGACGAGCGAGGGCCCGTGGGCGACGGCGTGGTCAAGGCGTGGGCTGGAGAGATCGACGATCACCGGGATGCCGGCGGCGCGGACGTCGGCGACCACCGTGTCGTAGATCTCATCGGGAAGTCCGCCTGCCGGATACGGATTGCAGACGACGAGCACGTCGCTGCCGAGCGCCGCTGCGCACGTCGCCGCGACGAGGTCGTCGATCTCATGGCGGCGTGGCGGGTCGCGCATGGCCCCGGCGACCAGACGCCGGCCGGTCCCGCGCCGGTCGACCACGTAACTGCCGTTCGACGCCGCCGTTGTCGTCAGCCGGCGCTCTCCGGGCAACGCGTCCAGCAGCGGTTCGAGAACCGCACCCGTCTCGCCGCCAAGCATGCCGCAGAGGATCGGCCAGGCGCCGAGCTCGGCGGCCATCCGCGCGACCCACACGCCCTGGCCGGCAGCGTGCAGATGGATATCGTCGCCGCCCGCTCGGACCTCGACGGTGATGCTCAGCAGCGGATCAGGGCCCAGAATCGCGACGCGAGGCTCGTCCACAACCGACACGCTGCACGGCGTTGCTCGGCGGCGCATCGGGAGAAAACCACAACGCGAGACGGGTTCAGTAGTTCGCCACACGTGCGGCCGGAAACTCTGCGGATGGCGGATTTCCCGCCCGTCCCTACCGTGTCGACATGGTCTCGGAGTCATCTGGGTTGTCAGCCTCCCTGCCAGCGTCTCTCGCGGCACCCAGGCGACCGTCTGAGATCAGGCGGTTGTGCGTGCTCGTCGGCATCGGCCTACCGAACAACCCGTCAGCTGTCGCTGACGGGGATGACGTTTGGTCGCTGCCGGCGGGCGGCCAGCCCGGCGCGGGACACTAGAGACCCACTCGCGGCCACTCCGCCCCGCGCTCGCTCAAGCCGCCCTGCGCCCCGGTCGATCTATCTGGGTGGAGCGGACACGCTCCGGAGCCTGCGCATGCACCGAACGTCAACCGCACAATCGCACTCCGGGCCCGCGGCAGGCGAGCATCTCGGCCCCTGGCTTCGCACGGCTGGGACGGGCACACTGATCGCTGGGCTCGCGTTCGCCCTCGGTCGATCCGCCCGCCGCCGTGAATTCGTCGAGCGCGAGCAGCGGATGCTGCGTGAGGCCGAGGAGCGGCTGCAGGCACTCGTCGAGCACAGCTCGGATCTGATCGTCGTGATCGCCGACGACGGCACCGTCACCTACGAGGCCGGTTCGGTCGAGGCGGTGCTCGGCGCGAGACCGGGACAACTGCGCGGACGCCGCCTCTCCGACTGGGTGGAGCCCGCTGATCACGAGCAGCTCGTCAGTCTCTGCCAGACCCGGACGCAGGAAGAGGGCGAGGTGCGCCTGCGTCGGGGCGACGGTGAGCTCCGCAGCTGTGTCGTGCGCGCGACGAGCCTCCGCAACCATCCGGGGTGGCGGGCGGTTGTGCTGCACATCTGGGACGTCAGCGACCGCAAAGAGCTCGAGCGAGAGCTGCGGATCGCGCAGAAGCTCGAGGCCGTCGGACAGCTGTCGGCCGGCATCGCGCACGAAATCAACACGCCGATCCAGTTCGTCAGCGACACGAACCGGTTCCTCGACAACGCGTTCGCCGACCTCCAGGTGGTGCTTGACGCGTACGCCGACCTGCTCCTCGCCGAACAGCAGGGCTCGGTGACCACCGAACTCATCCGGCGGGTCGAGGAGGCCGAGGAGATCGCCGACATCGCGTATCTCCGCGCGCGGATCCCGGATGCGTTCGTACGCAGCTTCGACGGGATCCAGCGGGTGGCGAAGATCGTCGGGGCGATGCGCGCGTTTGCCCACCCGCCGGTGCCGGAGCGCAGCCTGATCGACATCAATGACGCCGTGCAGAACACGCTGATCGTCGCCACGAACGAGTATCGCTATGTCGCCGACGTCCTGACCCAGCTGGGCGAGGTGCCACTCGTCGAGTGCAACGGCAGTGATCTCAACCAGGTGCTGCTCAACCTGATCATCAATGCTGCTGACGCGATCGCCGAGGTCGTCGGCGACTCGGGGGAGCGCGGTCGGATCGTCGTGCGCACCCGCAGTGAGGGCGAGAGCGCCCTGATCAGCATCTCCGATACCGGATCTGGCATTCCCGACGAGATCGCCGACCGGGTCTTCGATCCGTTCTTCACGACCAAGGAGATCGGCCGCGGCACCGGCCAGGGGCTCACCGTATCCCGGAGCCTTGTCGTCGAGCGCCACAACGGCAGCCTGACGTTTGAGACCTCCCCAGGCGAGGGCACGACGTTCCTCGTCCGCCTGCCACTCCGGGCTTCCAGCCCACCGCGGCGCGTGGCTGCTGCTGCCTGACGTCGCGTATTTGTCCGCACGCGATTGGCAAGTTTGCCCGGTGGCCGCAGCCCCGACCAGGGGTTACCGTGGCATCCATGCCGAGTAGCTCGCATCTTGTCGCTCTTCAGACTCCCGCGCCCAGCGACGTGCTGGACGGGGCCCCCGTCCAGGTCGTCCTCGCTGAGGACCACGCGTCGATGCGTCGCAGCCTACGGCTCCTGCTCGACAGCGAGCCGGACATCAAGGTTGTCGCCGAGGCCCCGGACCTCAGCATGGCGATCACCCATGTGTACGGGCATCATCCGGACGTGCTCGTGCTCGACCTGCGGATGCCGACCGGGTCGAGCATCGAGATCATCCGGCGGATCCGGGTGCAGGCGCCCGAGACGAAGGTCGTCGTGATGACGATGCATGACGGTCGGGCCTACGCGAGCCACGCTCACGAGGCCGGCGCACTCGGCTACGTGCTGAAGGACACCGCTGACGCCGAGCTGCCGGAAGCGGTGCGGCGCGCCGCACGGGGCGAGGTGTACACGAGCCCGCGGATCACGCCGCGGGCGATGCCTCTGAGCCTGTCCTGAGTGGCTGATCGGTCGGGCGCACCGGGAGCACGGCGCGGATCGTCGTGCCGGCGGCCGAATCCGAACTGACCGTGAGCGTCCCGCCGACGAGGTACACGCGCTCACCCATGCCGGCCAACCCGTACCCGCTCGTCGACGCCGACGTGTCGAACCCGGCTCCGTCATCGCGCACCTCGATCGCCAGCTCCTTCGCGCTCGAGGCGATCGTGACCCATGCGGTCCGGGCGCCGGAGTGCTTGGCGACGTTCGTGAGTGACTCCTGGACGATGCGGTACACCGTCGTCTCGAGTTCCGGGTCGAGCACCGGACCGCCGTGCGCCCCGGTCGGCAGCTCGAGTTTGGAGATGATCTTGAGCGTGTTCGTGGTCCGGCGATCGAGCAGGGCATCGAGTGCCGGGCGCAGACCGATCTCGTCGAGTGCGGCCGGTCGGAGGTCGGAGATGATCGCGCGGAGTCCCTCGATCCCCTGGGAGATCCCGGCGATCGCCTCGCTGATCGCGGGCTCGTAACGCGCCGGATCACCGCGGCGCAGCGTCCCGGCGAGCAGCACGCGCAGTCCTCCGAAGATCTGCAGCGTGTCGTCGTGCAACTCGCGCGCCCAGCGGCTGCGTTCGGCGTCCGCTGCGGCGAGCGACGCGCGCAGACGCTCGCTCTCGACGCTGCGAGAGATGGCGATCGCGTTCGCAGCCGACGCGCCGAACGTGTGGAGAAGATCCTCATCCGGGCCGGAGAACGGTTCGCCCGCCTCGCCCCGGTCGAACGCGGCGAGCACGCCGAGGGGGGCACCACGGTGGAGCATCGGCACGAGCAGCGCCGTGTGTGCGTCGGGAATACCGAGCTCCGCGGGGGCGATCCGCAGTCGCGACCCGACCTGGGCAATCCGCTCCGGGACACCTCGCTTCAGCACCTGACCGGAGCTCGACTCCGCGATCGGCAGTCGATGGCCGCGCACGTCCTCGGCGTAGCCGGCACTCGCGACGACGACGAGATCCGGACCATCGCACAGCATGATCAGGACCGCGCGCGCGTTGACGAGATCGCGGCTGCGCTTGGCGATCAGCTCGAGCACCCGCTCAGATCCGGTGTCGCCGCCGATCGCGACCGACACGTCGCGCGTTGCCTCGAGTCCGCGGATCGCACGCTCGAGTTGCCGGCGGCGCTCCTCACTGTGCGCGTACAGCCGCGCGTTGTCGATGGCCACGCCGGCGAGGTCGGCAAGGATCACGGCGGCCTCCTCGTCGGTCGCCGTGAACGACCGCGCTCCCTCCTTCTCGGCGAGGTACAGGTTGCCCCACGCGCGGCCTCTGATGACGACCGGAACTCCCAGGAAGCTCCGCATCGGGGGATGCCCTTCCGGGAAGCCGTAGCTGCGCGGATGCGCACTGACGTCGTCGAGGCGCAGCGCGCGCGGATCAGAGATGAGGACGCCGAGGACGCCGCGCCCGTGCGGCTCCTCGCCGATCGCGGCGCGTTCGCGATCGTCGACCCCCTCGACGATGAACTGCTCCAAGCGCTCCCGGTCCTCTCCGAGCACACCGAGCGCCGCGTACCGGGCGCCCGTGATCTCACGGGCCGAGCTCAGCACGCGCCGAAGGATCGCCGGCATGTCGAGGTCGGACACAAGTGCGCGCCCGACCTCGAGCAAGCGGCGAATCGGTACGGTGTCGGTCGCGTCCACTGGGCGACCGAATCCTGGTCCCTACTTGGCGGCGGCCCGAGGACTGCGGGACGTCGAGCGCTTCGCCGACGTGCTCTTCGCGGCCGTCGTCTTCCGGGCGGTGCTCGCGCGCGAGGTCTTGGTCGCGCTCCGAGCGGTCGAGGATTTGGCGCTCGTCTTCTTGGCCGCCGAGCTCCGCGTGGTTGTCTTCTTGGCGGCACCGGCGCGGCGGCGGCTCGCCGCGGCCGGAGCCTTCGCCGCCGACGTGACAGAGCTGGCCAGCTTCTCAAGATCCTTGATGAGAGCGCGGTTGCTCTTCTTGGCGTTGGAACGCAGCGCGCGCAGTGCGGCGGCGACGTCCTTGTACGCAGCGTTGGCGCCCTTCCCGAGGTCGGTGCGCATTGCCTGCAGCGCACTCGCTGCCTCGTCAAGCGCCTTCTCGAACCGCGCGGTCGCCGCTTCAACTTCCTTGCGGCTGATCGGACCGTTTGACGTCTTCGGCTTGGCCGCGCTCGCACTTCGGCGGGTCGCCGGCTTCTTGGCGGGTGGCATGAGTGAGGACTCCTCCTGGTCGAAGCTTCGGAATTCCGGCGGCTAGCTTACGCATAACCGCCGACACGCGCGCGGTGTATCGCACGACGCAAGATCACATGCACGTGCGCAGTGACAGTGACGGTGCGGACTCGCGTGAGGAACTGCGGACCCGCAGGCGGAGTTTTCACCGATGTTTGGGTGACCGGGCCTGGCTGGCGTCGCGAGTGTGGACGCGACCACGCCGATCGATCGCACTGTGGTTCCGGTGGGGCCGTCGTACCTGAGCCGAGCGCGGCAATGCCTCATGTGGCTCATCGAGCGACGTGCACCGATCCTCGCCGTGGGAGCGATCGTCGCGATCCTCGTCGGCTTTGTGCTCCATGCTGTCGGCGCGGGGGCCGCGGGGCATTGGGTGTGGCGGATCACGGTCGGCGTGCTCGCCGCCGAGCTCACCGGCGAGGTCATCCGCAGCGTCGTCGTCGATCACAGCCTCGGCGTCGACACGATCGCGCTCGTCGCAATGATCGGCGCACTCGCGCTCGGGGAAGAACTCGCCGGGGCGGTGATCGGCCTCATGTTCACCGGCGGCTCAGCGCTCGAGACGCTCGCCTCCCGCAAGGCGCGGCGCGAGCTCACGTCCCTCGTGCAGCGCGCGCCGAAGGTGGCCCAGCTGCGGGTCGCCGATGGCATCCGCGAGGTCGCGGTGGAGACGGTGCAGGCGGACGACGTGGTCGTCGTCCGGACCGGAGACGTCGTTCCCGTCGACGGCACGATCGTCAGCGCCGAGGCGGTCATCGACACGAGCACGCTGAGCGGCGAGCCGCTGCCGGAGACGTGTTCGCGCGGGATGTCGGTGCTGAGCGGCTCGGCGAACGCGGGAGCGCCGTTCGAGCTCCGCGCCGATCGCCCCGCGTCCGAGAGCGCGTACGCCGCGCTCGTCCGGCTCGTCTCCGAGGCAGCGTCGGACCGGGCCCCGTTCGTGCGGATGGCGGATCGCTACGCCGGGTTCTTCCTGCCCGCGACGCTGATCGTGGCCGGGGCCGCGTGGGTGGCGAGCGGTGACCCGGTACGCGCGCTCGCCGTCGTCGTTGTCGCGACGCCGTGTCCGCTCATTCTTGCTGCGCCGATCGCGCTCGTCGCCGGGCTCTCACGAGCCGCCCGCGCCGGCGTCATCGTCAAGGGGGCGGGGGCGATCGAAACGCTGGGTCGGGCGCGCACCGTGCTGTTCGACAAGACCGGCACGTTGACCGTCGGCACCCCGGAGGTCCGCCAGGTGCTGGCGCGCAGCGGAACCGAGACAGGGGAGCTGCTGCGGCTTGCCGCCTCGCTCGATCAGCTGTCCGCGCACGTACTCGCAAAGGCGCTCGTCGGCGCCGCCGAGGAGGCGGGCCTCACGCTGTCGCATCCGACCGGCGTGCACGAGTCGCCCGGGGCTCGGCATCGCCGGCACCGTTGACGGCCGCGCCGTCCTCGTCGGGAGCCGCACGCTGTTGCGCGAGTCTGGGGTTGCGCAGGAGAAGATCGTGTCGACGTCACTGATGGGCACACGCGGCTCAGGTGAGGCCCACGTGCTGGTCGCTGTCGACGGCCACGTCGTGGGGCTGATGGTGATGGCGGATGAACTCCGTCCGGACGCGGAGCGGATCGTCGAGCGCTTACGCGCCGAGGGCGTCCGGCACGTGGCGATGCTCTCGGGCGACCGCCGGTCGGTGGCGAACCGGGTCGGCCGAGAACTCGGCGTCGACCGCGTGTATGCCGAGCAGTCCCCCGGCGACAAGCTCGAGGTCGTCCGTCGCATCCGTGACGACCGCGAGCTCTCACCGGTGATCATGGTCGGGGACGGCATCAACGACGCACCGGCGCTTGCCCTCGCCGACGTCGGCGTCGCGCTCGGCGCCGCCGGCGCGACCGTGTCGTCGGAGACCGCGGATGCGGTGATCACCGTCGACCGGATCGATCGCGTCGCCGACGCACTGCATGTCGGTCGTCGCGCGCTTGGCATCGCACGTCAGAGCGTCCTCATCGGGATGGGGCTGAGCCTGATCGCGATGGGGGTGGCGGCGGCGGGCCACCTGCCACCCGTCGCCGGCGCGCTACTCCAAGAGGGGATCGATCTTGGAGTGATTCTCAACGCGCTGCGCGCGCTGCGAGGGTGAATCGAGGTGTCGGCCCGCGGCTGCGGGCCGCGGCGTCGCGATGTGATGCGTGCGCCCCGCGTGTGGGACGCGGGCGGGTCGAGACCCCACGACGCCACGGCCGCGAGGCTCGCCCGGCAGCAGGCGGAGCACGAGCAGGTACACGACCGGGATGACCGGCGCGACGACGATCCACTGCATCCAGAGCTTCGATCGGTCCGAGCCGGCGCCGAGCGTGTGCACGACCGCGAGCACCCAGATGACCAGCGTGCCGCGATGGAGCGTCCGCCACCTACGGGCACCGATCCGCCGCCGCAGGTAGAAGCTCGGCCCGAGCAGCACCGTGAGGTACCCAGCGATGATCCCGAGCCCGGTGAACGCCGGGCGGTACGACAGCGCAAACGGGATCGTGATGCCACGCCATCCGGGGTTCAGCCAGTGATCGCCGAGCAGCGCCGCCCCGTGGATCGCGATCGCGACGATCGAGATGAGGGCGATGTGCTCGTGCAGGCGAGCGACTGCCCGCTTGATCGCGGGCCTGCGGATGGCGCGGGCCGCCATTGCGAGCCCCATCAGCACGGAGAGGGAGATGAGAACAAGCGCGACGATCCCGGACGCTCGGCTGACAAGCCACCAGATGAGATGCAAAGGTGCCTTCTGACTCATCACACGACCGCCAGTGCCGCGCCGTTCTCAGAGATCGACCCGTTGACTGGGCCGATCACCTCGACTTCGCCGCTGTCATGGATGACGACGCCGCCGCGGTCGCTGAGCGCCCGGCGCGCGCCTGACGGTCCGCTCAATAGGGCGATCTTCGACAGCGTCTCGGCTTCGAGCGCCGTCTCTCCGAGGGCGGTGACGCCGATCAGGCCGGTCCAGGCCGGCCGCCCGGTGCTCGGGTCGAGCAAGTGATGCGCGTACTGGCCGTCGCGGTCGCGCCAGATCCGGATGTTGAGCCCGGACGTGGCGATCCCGCCGCGGGGTACGCGGATCGTGCCGATTGATCGGCGGGTGAGCGGATGCTCGACCTCGACCTCATAGGGGGAAAGTTGCGCGCCGACGCCGCCGACCGCGATATCGCCGCCGCAATCGACGACGAATCGGGTGAACCCTCCGAGGCGGTGGGCGACGGCGTCAGCGCACAGTCCCTTCCCCGTTCCCCCAGTATCGAGCATCACGCCCGGTGGCCGCTTGATCACCCCCGCGGCGTCATCGATCTCGATCTCGCGCCAGTACGAGCCCGGGTCCGGACGCGCAGCGCTCCGAGGCGGGGCGCCGGCGAGCGCCTCGGCGAGTGACGCCGGCGCGGTGCCGTCGAGCGAGGCGCTGTAGCCGGTGCGCTCGAGCGCCCGCACGAGGGTTGGGTCAAGCAGTCCATCGCTGCGCTGCGCGGCCCAGAGGCCGGCCGCCACCGCTGCGCGCAGCAGCGGTGACGCCGGGACCTCCGGCCGCGGGTCCCGGTTGAGCGCTGAAAGCTCGCTCTCGGGGATGAACCGCGATAGCCGATACGCGAAGTCGAGCACGAACGACTTCTCGCGATCGGCCGCGGCGAGGGGTTCCGGGGCGCTGGGAGCGAGTCGTGGCCCGATCAGGAACCGGATGTCGCTGCCCATCGAGTGGAACGTGTAATCGAGTTCGTCGTGCATGGGCTATGACGATCGAGTGCTCACCGCGGGTGCGGCGGACACGGGGCCAGAACTCGAGCTCGACTGGGACACCGACGTTCCGCCGCCAGCGTTCGAACGGCCGCGGATCGTCGTGATCACCCGTGTCTCGTACACGCGGCGGATGACGACGACGGGCCGCCCGACCTTCGTCGGCTCGCTCGCCTCGAGCTCCTGCGCGAGGAACGCGAGCACGCCGAGGAACACCGCCACGGTAAGGAGCAGGACGGTCACCCGGTCCGGCCCGGAGGCTTTACGCCGTCCTCCGGGCCGCGGGCGCACCGCCTCAGTCGCCGCTGTGATCGCCGCCATCGCCATGATCTCCGTGGTCGCCGCCGCCACTGCTGCCGCCGCTTCCGCCACCGCTGCTCGAGCGGGTCGTGACGGGCTTGCTGGCCGAGCTGCTCGAGCCGCCGCCCGAGGAGGACGAGTGCGTCCCGCTCGTGCGGGTCGTGACGGGCTTGCTGGCCGAGCTGCTCGAGCCGCCGCCCGAGGAGGACGAGTGCGACGCGCTCGTGCGAGTCGTCACGGGAGCGCTCGCGGCACCGGCGCCAGCGCCGCCACCGGAGCTCGAGGAGCCGCTCCCGCTCGAGCGGGTGCTGACGGCGCCGGCGGAGCCGCTGTAGCTCCCGCTCGCGGAGTGGCTGCCGCTGGCGCCGGTCCGTGCCGCCGCGCCGCTCTTGCCGTGGCCACCGCGACCTCCGGTCGCCACTGCACCGCGCGGCTTGGGACCGTGCGCGGCACGCTCGTGACGCACGACGTGGACCGTCCGCCGGATGACCTGCGTGCGGTACTCAACGGCCGGTGTGTGGGCCGAAGCCGTCGCCACCGGTTTGTCGGCTGGCTGCAGCGTGTACACAGCAAAACCGCCTGCCGCGAGCGCGGTGATGGCTGCGGCGCTGCGGGTGTATCTCCTGCGCATGCAAATCCTCCAAGTCGTTTGACGGCCTGCACTGTGGCGCGGGCGCGGTGAGCGACATCCCAAGCGCGGGCAAAGGTTTGGTAAAGCTGAGGGCGTTCTCACGCTGAGCCAACGATCTCCTTACGCTCGGGGTCCACGCTCGCCTCATGAGCACCCCGACACCCAATGGGATCGTCATCGCAGGAGGCGGCCTCGCCGCGCAACGCTGCGCCGAGACGCTGCGGCGCAGCGGCTACGACGGTCCGATCAAGATGCTGTGCGCCGAGGCGCACCGGCCGTATGACCGGCCACCTCTTTCCAAGGAGCTGCTGCAGGGCACGTGCACGGGCGACGCGCTCGGCTTCCGCGCGGGCGATTGGTACGACGAGCAGGACATCGAGCTGTCGCTCGGCACGGAGGCGACGTCGTTGTCTCTCGCCGAGCGTCGGGTCGGCCTGAGCACGGGCGAGACAGTTCGCTACGACCGTCTGCTGATCGCCACCGGGAGCCGCCCTCGGACGCTGCCAATGCTCGACGGCGGCGCCAACGTCTCTGTCCTGCGAACGCTTGACGACGCCACGCGGCTCCGCGGCGTCCTCGAGCAGCGCCCGCACCTCGCGATCATCGGTGCGGGGTTCATCGGACAGGAGGTCGCCGCCACGGCGCGTCGGCTCGGCGCCGAGGTGACGATGATCGAGGCGGCCCCGACGCCGCTCTACGGGATCCTCGGCGAGCAGTTGGGGCGATGGTTCTCGCAGCTGCACATCGAGGAGGGGGTGACCGTGCTCACCGACACGAGCGTCACCGAGGTCGAGGTGAATGGACGCGTCAACGGACTCATCCTGAGTGACGGCCGACGGATCGAGCCCGATCACATCGTCGTCGGCGTCGGGGCGGTGGCCGAGATCGAGTGGCTGGGGGACAGCGGCCTCGCCTCCGGTGGCGGCGTGCACGTCGATCCACACGGGCGCACGGCGGCTCCCGATGTCTTCGCCGCCGGCGACGCCGCCGCCACCTACGACCCCGACGAGGGCTCGCACATCCCCGGCTCCCACTGGGAGGCGGCCGGCCGTCAGGCGGCGCGTGCAGCGAAAGCGATGCTCGGGCTCAACCCGGGGGACGCTCCCGTGACGAGCTTCTGGACCGACCAGTACGGGATCCGGATCCAGTACCTCGGCCGCGCGCGGCTTGCCGATCACGTCGAGCTCGACGGCGATCCGACAACGCGCAACTTCACCGCCACCTTTTCCCGGGCCGGACGACCAGTCGCCGCGCTGCTCGTCGATCGGCCACGTTCCCTACCCGCGGCACGCAAGCTGATCGAACACGGAGGACAGCAATGACATATCTGGTCGAGATCGATGAGGGCGCCTGCGCGGCGCACGGTGACTGCGTCGACGTCGCACCCAACGTCTTCGTGCTCGGCGACGTCGCCGAGATCATCGGGACAGGCACCGACGAGGAGCTGCTGGCGGCCGCCGAGGCATGTCCCAGCACCGCCATCCGGGTGCTCGACGCCGACTCGTCAGCCCAGGTCTACCCGTAGACGGTGATCCGTGCCGAGGGCCCGGCAGTGTCAGTCGTCGCGGTGAGAGCCGGACGACCCACTGCCCTGGCTCGAGGCTGAGTGGCCGCCGTTGTCGTCGTGCCCGCCGCTCGCCGTGGACTTTGTCTGGGTGGGGGTGGGGCTCGCCTGGGCGGCGGTCGCTGTTTGGGGGGCCGCCGGAGCCGACGGCGCCGCGGGCGCGGCGGACGAAGCGGACGGGGCCGACGACGCGGACGACGCGGACGACCCGGTGGTCCTCGGCGGCATGCTCATGATCGTGACGGTCCTCGTGGCCGGCGCCGACGCCGTCGGCCGCCGGCGGTGCGCGTTGTGGGTCGGACGCGCCCGGTGAGTGCTTCCGGCCGCCGGCGCGAGTCCCGATGACACCGACAGCGGCTCCGAGGCCATGCCGATCCGCTGCCCCGCGATCTGGCTCGCGGTCCACGCGAGCGTCGCGGTCACGGCGATCCCGAGGAGGGCCGCGAGTCCCCACAGCGCCGTTCGACTCCGCATCATCATCGGACGCTAGCCGTGGGTGGGTTAAGCGCCGGCAAACTCGGCGACGCCACTGGATGTCCATCCGCCGGCGCGTGGTCGGGAAGTGAGATCGTCGCCACCGTGCCGCCTCCGATCCGTGGGCGCAGTGACACCTCACCGCCCCAGCCGCGGATCAGCTCCCGGGCAATCGACAGACCGAGGCCGCTCCCGGATGGTCCGGCACGGCCGGTCCGCCCACGGTGAAAGCGCTCGAACACGAGCTCGCGCTCATCGTCGGCGACGCCCGGGCCGTGGTCGCGGACCTCGATGCTGCCTGGCCGAGCCGCGACCTCCACGGCAGACCCCGCCGGTGCGTAGCGCACGGCATTCTCGATCAGGGCGTCGAGCGCCCTCTCGACGTCCGTGCGGGCACCCCAGGCCACCTCGGGCACGGCGCTCGCAACGTAGCGAAGCCGTAGGTCGTGCTCGCTCGCGCCTGGTTGCCACCGCGCCGCGGTGGTCTGAGCGATCTCGCTGAGGTCGAGCGTCGCCCCGGTGCTCTGCCGCTCGCCGCCGCGGCTGAGCAGCAGCAGCTCATCGACCGTGTGCGAGAGCCGGTCGACCTCGGCGATCGCACCGTCGATCTCGTCGGCGGCGGAACCGGGTGACAGGGCTCGCGCCTCCTCGAGGCGAAGACGCAGTCCGGTGAGCGGCGTGCGGAGCTGGTGCGACGCGTCGGCGACGAAATCGCGCTGGGCGCGCAGGAGGCGGGAGATCCGGTCGGTCATTTCGTTGAACGAGTCGGCGAGCGAGCGCTGCTCACGGCTGCCCTCGAGCTGTGCCCGGGCGGTCAGGTCGCCGCGGGCGACCCGACGGGCGACCGCCTCGAGTCGGCGGATCGGGCGACCGACGCCCGCGGCGATGAACGTCCCGGCGAGGAGTCCGAGCGCGAGCACGATGGCCGCAATCAGGCCGAGACCGAGCTCGACGCGGTGCACGGCGCCGTGCAGCGCGGCGACGCTCTGGGTGATCCGGACCGCTCCGATGGCGCGCCCGTCGTGGATGATCGGGACCGCGGTGGCGAGGATCTCCTGGCCGAGCGTCTTGGAGTTGCGCTGGACCTGGATCTGATGGCCGGACAGCGCCCGGTGGATCTCGGGACGGCTTTCGTAGCTCGTGCCGACCTCGGCTGGGCCCGCACTGTCGACGAGCACGTTTCCGCCGGCGCCGACGATCAGGATGCGCCCGCGGATGGTGCGGGCCGCGGTGTTGGCGAGGCGCTGCAGGCTGGCCGCATCGACCGGTCGTATGAGGTCCGCCGCGGTGGCGGCGACGAGATCCGCCTGGCCCTGAGCCTGGGTTCGCACCTCGGCGTTGACGCGCGCGCTCAGATTGACCGCCAGCGGCACGCCGAGGGCGATGATCGCCAGCACGAGCACGTAGGTCAGCGCCGCCAGCAAGCGGAGCCGCAGACTCGTCACGCTTCGGCCGGCTCCCTTTCAGGATCGGCGGCAAGGCGGAAGCCGACGCCCCGCACCGTGTGAATGAACGTCGGTCGGGCGGGGTCATCGCCGAGTTTGCGACGGAGCCACGCGATGTGGACGTCAAGCGTCTTCGTCGAGCCGAACCAGTTGAGGTCCCAGACGTCGGACATCAACGACTCCCGCGTTACCACCCGTCCGGCGTCCCGCGCGAGCCGCGCGAGCAGATCAAACTCCTTCCGGGTCAGCTCGATCTCCTGGTCGGCAAGCCACACGCGCCGGGCGCCCGCGTCGATGTGCAGTTCGCCCAGCCAAACGTCCGTCTCGGCCTCCTCCTGCGCCCGGCCGCGCCGGAGCACCGCGCGGATCCGCGCGACGACCTCGCCGATCGCGAACGGCTTGACGATGTAGTCATCGGCGCCGAGTTCGAGCCCGACGACGCGATCGGTGACGCTGCCGCTCGCCGTGACCATGATGATCGGGACGCTTGAATCGCTGCGTACCTGCCGGCAGATGTCGCGTCCGTCGGCGTCGGGCAGGGATAGGTCGAGGAGCACGACATCGGGCTCGTCATTCGCGAGTTGCGCCAGCGCATCGGCGCCAGTGTGCGCCACCGAAGTCGCAAACCCGCTGCGGTCGAGTGCGCTCGCAAAGGGTTCAGCGATCGACCGCTCGTCCTCGACCAGCAGCACGGAAATCTTGCGTATCTCGGTCCCGTAGATCACGGATCTCGCCTTCTGCACGATTGCCGGGCGCGTCAAAGCGTCCATAAATGGTTGATGGGAATTCGTACATCTGACGAGCGGGGCCAAAGAAGCCCTTGACCGGGGGGCCGAGCGTTAAGATGTCTCTCAACGAACGGGTGCAGGAAGCGCTCGGGGTAACATCAAATTGAGTTTCGCGATGCCACCACCACGTGACGTGACATCGAACCTCGATCAAGATCGACTTCGTAGGCTGATTGAGGCAGGGCGATCGGTCGTTGCGGAGCGCGAACTTGAAGGGGTTTTCTCCCGGTTGCTCGACGTGGCGCGGGAGCTAACAGGCGCACAGTTCGCCGCGATCGGCGTGCTCGATGACGCGCGCGAGAACCTCGCCGACTTCATCACCGCCGGGATCGACCCCCACGCGCACAGCATCATCGGCGACCTGCCCCGGGGTCGGGGCGTCCTCGGCCTGCTGATCTCCAATCCGGTCCCGCTCCGCCTCGCCGACGTCGGCGGCCACGTCCGGTCGTACGGCTTCCCGCCCGGGCACCCAGCGATGACGAGCTTCCTCGGAGTCCCGATCCTGATCCGCGGGGAGGCCTGGGGCAACCTCTACCTCACCGATAGGCCGGCTCCCGGATTCGACGATGCCGACGAGGAGGCAGCGGTCGTGCTCGCGTCCTGGGCGGCGATTGCCGTCGAGAACGCGCGTCTCTACAAGGAGACCGACCAGCGCCGAGCCGAACTAGAGCGGTCCGTGCGGGCGCTCGAGGCGACGTCTGAGATCGCCCGAGCCGTCGGCGGCGAGACCCAGCTCGAGCGCGTGCTCGAGCTGATCGCCAAACGCTCCCGGGCGCTCGTCGAAGCGGCCGGGGTCGCGATCCTGCTCGTCGAAGGAGACGAGTTCGTCGTCGCGGCGACAGCCGGGGAGATTCCGCGGCGGGTCACCGGGAACCGGGTGACGAGGTCAGGCTCGGTCGCGGGACGCGTCGTCGGCTCCGGGCGCTCGGAGCGCGTAAACGACGTGACGAGCTCGCTGCGCTTTGCCCTCGGAGATCTCGGCGTCAAGGCTCAATCCGGGATGTTCGTCCCGCTCCTGTTCAGGGGCACGAGCCTCGGCGTGATCGAGGCGTTCGACCGCAACGGCGGGCCGGAGTTCCGGCCCGAGGATGAGCGGCTGCTGCTCGCGGCCGCGGCGAGCGCCGCTACTGCCGTCGCCACGGCCCAGTCGGTCGAGCAGGATCGGCTGCGGCGGTCACTGCGCGCGGCCGAGGAGGAGCGGCGCCGGTGGGCGCGCGAGCTCCACGATGAGACCCTCCAGGGACTCGGAGGCCTGCGCGTCCTGCTGTCCTCGGCGCGTCGCAACAGCGACGTCGAACAGTTGCACAACACGCTCGCGGCCGCGGTCGACCAGATCGCCCAGGAGATCGCCAACCTGCGGGCGCTCATCACTGAACTCCGTCCGGCGGCGCTCGATGAGCTCGGGCTCGCCCCCGCGCTCGAGGCGCTGTTCGAGCGCGTGCGCACGCTCCACGGCCTCGAGCTGGAGACCCATATCGATCTCGCCTATGAGCGGGGCGGCCTGCGGGGCCGGCTCGATCCGGACATCGAGACCGCCCTGTATCGCCTCGTCCAGGAGTCACTCAGCAACGCCGCCCGGCACGCGCATGCCGACCACGTCGACGTTCAGGTGATCGAGCACGACGAGGAGGTGCGGGTCCTCGTCCGCGACGACGGCGGCGGCTTCGACACCGACGCGCCATCGTCCGGTTTCGGACTCACGGGCATGCGAGAGCGGGTCGCGCTCACCGGCGGTCATCTCGAGATCACGAGTTCCACCGCCGGCACCACGATTGCCGCCGGTCTGCCGTCCGGTCGCCCCGTGCGGCAGACCGCGTAGCGCCCTCTGATCTAGCATCAGCGCATGGCATCGAGCGCGCGCGTGGTCGTCGCCGGGGGCGGCCCGGCGGCAGTGGAGGCGCTGCTCGCGCTGCAGGCCGGTGCCGGTGAGCGCGCCGCCCTGACCCTCATCTCCCCGGATCCTGATCTCGTCGTCCGGGCATACGAGGTGCTCTCGCCGTTCCAGGAGGGACGGGCGCGCAGCTACCCGCTGGCGCAGGTCGCGGCCGATGCCGGCGCGACGCTGCTCCGTGACGCACTCGCGTCGGTCAACACGGAGGAGCGCCTGATCACTCTGAGGTCCGGGGCGAGCGAGCGCTACGACGAGTTGGTGATCGCGATTGGAGCCCGCGCCGTCGGGACGATCGCCGGAGCGATCCAGTTCCAGGGTGCCCGTGACGCCGCCCGGCTGCGGGAGCTGCTCAGCGAGTCCCGAGCGGGCCACCATCGCAGCGTCGCGTTCATCGTTCCCGGTGGGCACACCTACGAACTCCCGCTCTACGAGCTCGCGCTGCACACATCCGCGTGGCTGAAGGAGCGCGAGGTGTTCGGCGTGCCGGTGCTCGTCGTCAGCCCCGAGACCGGACCGCTGTCAGCGTTCGGCGAACGGGTGAGTGGCGAGATCGCGGCCCTGCTCGATGCGCACGGGGTCCAGTTCGTGACCGGCCACGCGGTCCGGCATGAGCGGGGCGCGCTGCTCCTCGCGGGCGGTCATCGGCTCGACGTCGACCTGGCGATCGCCCTGCCGCGACTCGCCGGTCCGGGGCTTCATGGGCTGCCGCAGGACGCCGACGGCTTCCTGCCCGTCGACGCTCACGGACGGGTGAGCGACGTTGCACACGTGTTCGCCGCCGGCGACGCGACTGATTTCCCGATCAAACAGGGCGGCCTCGCCACCCAGCAGGCCGATGGGATCGCCGAGCTGATCGTGGCGGAGCTGACCGCGGCGCCGACGCCCGAGCCGCCTGCCCTCCTGCTGCAGGCCGTGCTCTACGGGGGTCCCGAGCGCCGTTATCTGCGCGCGCAGCTCGGCGACGAGGTCGACGCCTCCTCCGAGGTGTCGAGCTCCCCACTGTGGCCCGAGTCGAGCAAGCTCGTCGGGCGCTACCTGTCGAAGTACCTCGATGGGCTCGACGCGACGCGCGTCGCCAGGTAGGGCGCCAGATAGCGGCCCACGACCTTCGTGGCCGGCCACCACGGCGCGTCCTCGGCGATCTCGGTCACGGTCGCGACGTCCGTATCCGCGCCGAGTTCACGACGGAGGTAGCGCGGCGCTCCCCCTGTGATCAACGTTGCGCGGAGGACGGGCGCGGCATGATCGGGCGGGACCGTCGCTCCGGCACGCTCGGCGATCGCCTGGGCCACGACATCTGCCTGCTGCGCGGCGAGGCCCCCTTGCTTGATCGCGTGGTCGGTGGCGTCACCGACGGCGTAGATGTTGTCCTCGCCCCGAACGAGTCCGTCAAAGCCGGTTGCCAGGAAGCCGCCCTTCCTGGCCGCCAGCCCGGCGAGCGAGGGACCGCTGAGATGGGGCAGGGCAATCGCCGCCTCGGCGACGATCTCCTCCGGCGAGTCGGTGAAGAGCCGGCGGTGCTCGAAGCGGTGGGCCGCGCAGCCGGTCAGCAGCTCGATCCCGGCGCGGTCGAGCAGGTCTCGAATCATCGTCGTCGCTTCGGAGCCGAGCACGGCGAGCGGCTCGGTCTCGGCCGTCACGAGCTTGAACTCCGGATGAGCACCGGCCTGGGCAGCCGCATCGGCACTGAGCAGCGCGAGCTCGTACAGCGCGATCGTCCACGAGCAATCCGGCGGCGCCACGAACACGAGGTCGCGGGTCGCGCCGACCCGCACGCGGGAGAGGAGCCGACGAAGAGCATACGAGGCGCCAGGAGCGCCGATCGTGACCGAGCCGGGCAGCGCCTGGTGCGCGACCGCGCCAACCGCGATGACGAGCGCGTCGTAAGGCTGCCAGAGGCGCGCCGTGGTGCACACGGCGCTCGCCTCGGAGTCGACCATCTGAAGGTCCTGGGGAACGCGCTGAAGCCCGATCTCCGCGGCGATGTCGGGCCATGGGATCCGTTCCGCGGGCGCGAGCCGGAACGGCTCGAGGATCTGATGGGGCCGGTACACGAAGTGCTCGGCGGAGCTGAGCAGCACCAACTCGACCCGCTCGCTCGCAAGCTTGCGCAGGGCGAGCGCGGTCTCCAGCGCGGCAATCCCTCCGCCCGCAATCAGCACCCTCGGGATCCGGCCCGTCGAGGTCGTGAGTGCGGTGTGTTTCATGGGGCTGCGATCGTAAAATCGGGCCTGCCGCATTCCATCAGGCGCCCCGCTGAAACCGGCTCAGTATTTCGCCGCACGTTCGCACAATCCGTACTCCATACGGACCTCGTGACGTAGCGGAGCACGATTCGTGAGCCGTGCGCCATTCCTAACGTGCGACGGCATATGTCGCACTCGCTGAAGCCAGGTTCGGGAGCGCGCCCGCGAGTCATCATCGCCGGCGGGGGCGTCGCTGCCCTCGAGACCGTCATCGCGCTCCGCTCGCTAGCCGGCGAGCGCATCGAGATCGTGCTGATCGCGCCCGAGCAGGCGTTCGCATGGCGGTCACTGATGGTGGCGGCGGCGTTCGGCGGCAGCTGCGGTTCGAGCATCGAGCTCAGCGACTTCGCCGAAACGTTCGGGATCACGTATCTGCGTGACGCGGTCCTCCGGGTCGACACCCGGGAGCGACGCGTGCTCCTCGCCGCCGGCGGGGCGGAGCGCTATGACGCGCTCGTCGTTGCGGTCGGGGCCGTTCCGGAGGAGGCGATCATCGGTGCGCTCACGTTCGGCACCCCGGCGGGGACGAGTCGCTTTCGGAAGACGCTCCAGCTCGTTGAGGCCGGCGAGATCTCCGAGCTTGTCTTCGCTATTCCGGCGCACGCGGGCTGGCCGATGGCACTGTACGAACTTGCGCTGCTCACCGCGGAGCGCGTGCGCACGAGCCACGCGACGGCAGAGGTGACGCTGATCACGCCCGAGCCGGCGCCGCTCGCCGTGTTCGGCGGCCGTGCCAGCGGTGCCGTGCTCGAGGAGCTCGAGGACCGCGACGTCCACTTCATCGCCGGGCTGCTCCCGGAGGAGATTCGGTGGGGTGAGCTCCACCTCCGCCCGGGCAAGATCCGGATCAACGCCGACGTCGTCATCACGCTGCCGCGCCTGCGTGGCCCCTCTCTTCCGGGGCTGCCGGCCGACCCTCGGGGGTTCATCCCGATCGATCGGCACGGGCTCGTGCGCGGGTTGACCGACGTCTACGCGGCGGGCGACGCAGTGAGCTTCCCGATCAAGCACGGCGGGCTCGCCTCGCAGCAGGCGGATGCGGTCGCCGAAGCGCTCGCTGCGCGGGTCGGTGTCGACATGACGCCCGCCCCGTTCCGACCGGTGCTCCGAGGGATGCTGCTGACCGGACGCGAGCCGCGCTATCTGGAGGGCTCAGGTGACGGTGGTGTGGCAAGCACCCGGCCGTTGTGGTGGCCGCCGGCGAAGGTCGCTGGCCGGTACCTCGGGTCGTACCTTGGGGATCGGGTCCAGACCCCGCCGACCGCGTCGCGGGCGATCGAGATTGTCGAGACGATTGATTCCGAGCTCGCGCTCGCGCGGGCCGTAGGAGGACGGCAGTGAACGAGACGGCCGAACCACAGACGACAATGCGCGGTGACAACGGTGAGGCCGTTATCGTGCACCCAATGCCAACGGAGAACGGGCCCAACGCGCCGATCACGATCGTGATCGCGGACGACCATCAGGTCGTGCGTGCGGGCCTCCGACTGCTGCTGGAGGCGGAGGACGGCTTCCAGGTCCTCGCTGAGGCGGGCGACGTCCCGACGACGGAACGCCGGCTGAGCGCGTACCACCCCCGCGTGCTCATCCTCGACCTCAACATGCCAGGGGAATCGAGCCTGCCCGCGATCCCGCGGATGCGCGAGAACGCCCCGGATACCGAGATCGTCGTGCTCACGATGCAGAACGACCCGGCCTTCGCCCGCGAGGCGTTGCGCGCCGGCGCGACCGGCTACGTCCTCAAAGAGGCGGCCGACTCCGAGCTCGTGCAGGCGGTCAAGCTGGCCGCCGAGGGCCGCACGTACCTCAACCCCGAACTCGGCGCGCGGCTCGCCGCCGAACCGCCGACCGCCGCCGGGCCGCCGGATGACCTGAGCGCGCGTGAGGTGGAGGTGCTGCGGCTGATCGCGCTCGGCCACACGAACGGCGAGATCGCGTCGAACCTGTATCTCAGCGTGCGCACGGTCGAGTCCCACCGCGCCCACATCCAGCAGAAGACCCGCCGAACGACGCGCGCGGAGCTCGTCTCCTACGCACGCGATCACGGTCTGCTGTAGACACGTCCGCGCGCTCGGCGGTTGGCGGGCGGGCTTCGTGGCGAGTGTCTGCCCTGGCCCGCCCCCACCACCCGCGCCGGGCCGCAACAAATGCCCAATGCCGGCACCGGTCCAGACGGATTGGGCGATCGTGTCGGTCAGACCGCCACGATCTCCCAATGCGCCTGACGCCGCCCGAGCGCTGGGACGTTCTTGCGCTCGCCCGGCAGGCTCCTCAGCGGGGGCGGCCGCGGCCGGGCGCGCCGCGCAGTTCGTTGCCCTTGGCGGGCAGCCTCGCCGACTTCGGCACCGGCTGCGTGCCGCTGGACGCGGCGAGGGCGATGCGAGCGCCGCCCTTGGCCCAGCGGACCGCGGCGGGGGAGTAGCGCAGCAGCGCGGTCCATGTGGTGGTCCCGATGAGCCCGTCGGCGGTCAGCCCGTGGGCGCTCTGGAAGCGCTTGACCGCCGCCAGCGTCTGCGCGCCGAAGCCACCGTCGATCGAGATCCGCTGGCCGGCACTGACGAGATGCTCCTGGGCCCAGACGACGGCGTCGCTCTGGGCGCCCTTGCCGATCTTGGCGTAGGAGGTGTCAGCCTGGAAGCTGCTGAGGCCGGCGAGCCGCTGCGAGAGCGCGTGCCAGCCGCTGCCCGAGCTCTCCTGCCAGTCCCACCAGCTGGCGTTCGGCGCGTGATACGCGCGGCACAGCTGGCGGAAGCGGCGGATGTCCGCGGGCGGAGGGGAGTTGTAGATCTGGCCTAGCGGGAAGATCGTGCGGCGGTAGATCCGGTTGAACACGTACGTATGGGCGAACACCTTGTCGACCGTGGTGCCGATGTCGACCCAGTACATCTGTGGCGCGTTGTACTGCGCGCCGCCGGGCCCGAGGAACACCGAGTACGGGAATGCCGGGTGGTAGTCGATGTACGGAAAGCCGGCGAGCGCGACCGGGTACCGGGATCCGACGAGGCTACGCAGCGTGGTGATGTACGTCTGCGCCGAGACGTACTTGCCCTCGTACTCGCTCTCGGCGTCGATCATCAGGCAGTCGGCGCCGTTACGAACCGCCTGCGCGCCGACGCGGGCCTCGCTCGCCGGACTGTTGCCGTAGACGTACTGCCAGGCACAGACCTTCAGCCGGTTGCGGTGCATTCTCGACACCATCGAGCGCGAGAACTGCGACCAGTAGTGCGTGCCGTCGCCGCTCTTGATCAGTAGGGTGGTGATGCCGTTGCGATGCGCGCGGGCGATGATCGACGAAAGGCTTCCGCCGTTCGAGCTCGACATCTCCCAGATCCACATCCCGCGGCCGCCGAGCGGGTTGCTCGCGAGCGCGGCGGCGGGCGACAGCGCAGCGGTCATCCCGAGCGCCGCCACCAACGCGCTCACCAAACCAATGCACAACCGCCGACCCCCCGGCAAACGGCGACCGCGCCCTGCGCGGCCCTCCGTCATCTGTCTGTCACCGTAATCCGGAACCCGCAGAATCCCTGCAAGTTGCGGTCCGGTGCAAGCTCGAATGACCGTCTCCTGACAACGCGGGAGCCTCACCGCCCGTTAGACGTCGGAACACGCGTTCTCTTGAGCGCTGGCGCTTGGAGCTAACGCGGTCTCAATCCCAGGCCACGTCGTCGACGGCACCCGCGGAGTTCTAGCTGCGCAGTAGGAACGAAACGCGCACCGGCTTCGAGCGCGGCGGCGACAGGACGTGCTCGTCGAGGACGTGCTGGACGACATCACGGTCGCGGCCGCAAGCCGGTGTTCGAGGCTGCCGATCGTAAGGTCAAGTGGCCAGAGCCGATGAACCGTCGCAGTGCCGAGAGGTCGCCGAGCATCTCAACCGGAGGGCCGGTCGCGCGCGTTCTCGATGGGCCTGCGACGGGGTCGAAGGAACCGACCGGCTCAGCGTACTCGCAGCGAACCGATGGAAACCCGCCGGCCGATCGCGGCCCTGACTCGGTAGCGGCCACGCTCCAGACCGGGAAGCGCAACTGTGACGGTCGGCGAGCCGACATCGAGGCCCGGCCGACCAAGCCTGCGCACTGCCTGCCAACGGCGCCCGGCGCGCCGCTCGAGCGTGAGCGTCACCCGTGACGGCCTCCCGGTGAGCACGACTGTGACAGCGACGGCCCAGGGTGACCCGTGCGGAAGCACCGCCGGGATGACGGCGACGCCCGCCAGTCGTGGCCGCGCCGGCGCTCCAGAACGCCGAAGCGGGAGGCGCCGGAGGCGCCGTGTCGTGGTCACTGCCCCAGTTTCCGCCGAGCGTGCGTTCGGGTTGGAAAAATGGACAGGCGTGAAGTCAACATTGGGTGACACGCCGACCGCGGCGAGCAGCAGCTTGGCGGCGTCATTGGGGTCGCTGCTGTCCGTGATCCGCCAGATCGCCGACTGGACTCCAGCTTGGGTGCCGTCGATGAAGGGGACTCCCCGGCTGACAGCCATCAAATGCGCAAGCGCCTGCATCGCGGGGTTAGGGAGGCCGGCGGCTGGTCCCAGCACGTCGAAGCGGGTCTTCGCCCTGGGCACCTCTCGATTGAGATCGATGCAATAGGCGACCAGGCCGTTGACGGTCGCCTCGCTGTGGTACTTGACTCGCAGCGTGAAGTCGGGGTTGTAAATCGGGACGACGCCGCCGCCGGTGATCAGGTTCTGCTGGTGGTCGAGCGGATCTCCCGGTCCGGCGCCCCCATTGCCGTCGCGCTTGTTAACGAGCACGGTGCCGCCTGGGTCGTTGATCACGATGTCGGCATGCTCGATCAGGTTGCGGAACTCTTTGTTGACCGTCAGCGTGTGCGTCTTGAAGTCGTCGTCGTACATCAGATCCTTTGGGGAGGCTCCCTTGTTGAGGTCGCCGCGCAGGTAGCCATCGGTCGCCTTCAACGAGAACTTGCTCAGTGCCTTGTCAAGCGCACCACCCTCGAGCCCGTTCTCGGGCAGCGGGTAAGCCGTCCCCGCCTTCGTCCCGTGCTTGACGACGAACACGTCGTGGTAGCTGTCATCAAGCCCCATCAGGTGGCCAACCTCATGCGTCCAGGCGCGAACATTGTCCGGCGAGGAGCCCCACACGCCGCCACCGGGGTCAGGCCCGAGCGGGCTGTATTCGCGGGCGATGTCCGAGACCTGGATCTCGTGGAAACAGTTACGCGGCCGCGACCCGGGCGCGCGCGTGTAGAAGTTGAGATCGAAGTTGATTGGCGTGCCACTCTCCGGCCCCCCGTTCAACTTGATGTTCTTCAGGTGGCTCGCCACCTCCGTCTTGATGAGGTCGCCATAGTCGGTCGAGTCCCCCGGCGGGGGGATGAACTCGGCATTAATATGGATCGTGATCGGCATTTTGACGCGCTTCCAGGCGGCCTTCAGACCGACCGAGTCGCCCTGAAACGCCCCCTTGGAGAAGATCGTCGCCACGCCGCTCTGGGCGGCCTGCTTGAGCGTCAGATCGCGTTCGATCTGGGTGGCCGGCTGCCCGCCCGTGCAGGCCGCCCCAGGGGGACCCGAGGGGACGAATCTCGGTGTCTTCACCCCGGCCATCGTCGTGTGCGCCGATGGGGGAAGCAGCGCGTCGAGCGCCGCGAGCAGAGCCGTCAGCTGCTCCGGAGCCTGATTGACAGCGACCACGGCATGGCGCTTGCCGCCGACATCGATCACCGCCGAGGTATAACCGCCACCAATCGCTCCGGGGCGGGTGGTGATTGTCGGTGCGCTCAGCGCGGCCGCCGCCGTTGAGCGCAGCACCGACATGGCGGCGGGTCCGAGCGTGAACGTCGCTGCCACGCTGAACGCGTTCGCGTGGCGTTGCGTGGCGCTGGCTCGCAGGATCCGTCCGCTTCCGTCCGGTTTGATCTCGATTCCGCGCAGGCCGCTGCCGGCGGACAGCCCTCCGCTCCATACGATCAATGTCACTGGCTGGTCGGCGTGGGCGAAAGAGGTCGGTCCGGTCACGATCGTCAGGCACGCCAGGACAGTGATGACAGCGCAGTGCTTCATCGGCGATGTCGCTGCTGCCGACGTTTGTGCTTCCGTGGGGGTTTGGGCCCGAGGGTGACCGCGATCTTGCCGCCCGTGGGGATGTGACTGCCCGGCTTCGGTGACTGGGCGACGACCCACGCATGAGAGCAGCTCGTGAGGAACAGGCGTGTGACGCAGTGCGTGCCTCGGCGCTTATGCGCCTTGCCGATCGCACAGCCGAGCGGCAGCAGTTTGCCGAAGACGTTGTCCGCACGCACGCCGCGGAGGTTCGGGACCCGGCACGAGCGGCTGTCGCGAAAGCCGGGCGTCGTGAATGTGATCGCGTTGCTCACGAACTCCTCGTCGTCGCCGCGCACGGCGACGACCGACACGTTGTAGGTGGTGCCGGGATCCAGGCCGCCAAGCTGGACCTGGACCGCCACCGGGCCGGTGCCCGACCCCGCATCGCGGGTGATCGTGTCGAACTGGTGAAGAATCGACCCGTTGTCGTAGCGGAACCGGTATCTGGTCGGCGCCCCGTGCGCGTCGACGGTTCCGTGTAGCGTCGCCGAAGTCTGGGTGACGTTCGTTGCCGGAAGTGCAACAGGGGAAGGGTCCGACGCGCGCGCCAACGCGGGAAACGCGAGCGAAACGAGCGCTTCGACGAGCACCCACCGGCGAAGCATCCGTCAAGACTACCGCGCCCTCGGCCCGATCGGTGCGAATCGGCGTACTGGCTTGCCCGTCAGATTGCGGGGCATCATCGGCTCCGGCGGATCGAGACCGTGCCCGCTGGCAGGAACGCTTGTCTCAGGCCGTGCTTGTCACTGGCGCTGAGCTCGAGCTTCAGAACGTGTCCCGCGAGCGAGCGGCCGAAGCGCAGCGCGAAAGACATTGCGACCGCCCGGCCAGTCGCGCCCGAGCCCTGCAGCCGGCTCTGAGCAAGTAGCAGGCTGATCGCCCCGCTCCGGAGGATCCGGTTCTTACCCGGCTTGCCGCGAGCTCGCCCCAGTCCGAGTGTGCCCGTCTTCGAGCCGTCGTTGTGGAAGCGCAGGAGACCGACGGTGCGGCGCCCGTCAGTGAGCCGCATCTCGACGGTGTCGAGATCACGCCAGCGATGGGGTGCGATCCAGCTGAGCGCGATCGAGGCCGGAGTGCTGGGGCGCGTGGAGATGCGCCGGGAGCGCAACTCGAACTCGCCGACCGCCGGAACGCATGCGTTCGCCGCGTTGGACTAGTAGGTGGAGAACCTGATCCCGGAGAGCGTGACGCTCGCCGGCTGAGCGAGCAGCGGAGGGTGCTGCGCCGGCAACTGCGTCAGTCCACCGCCCGTCTCGCACAGGTCGCCGATCTCTCCGCCCGAGAAACGAGACGAGAGCGAAGAGGACCCGGCGAGCGGGAACGTATTATCGATGAATCCGGCGCCCGGAACCGAATCGGTTGCGGCTTCGACGATCTCGTGTGATGCCGTGCCCGTGATCGTCGGGAGTCCGCCGACCGTGATGCCGCATCGCGTCGGCACCATCGCGAACTGGATCAGCCCGGCTGCCGTCGGCAGGATCCAGTGATCGCCTTCAACGATGCCGGACGGGCTCTGGACGCAGAACGGCGGGCCGACCGTGAACGTCCGAACGTGTGGCCCAGCACGCTGAACGCGGGGAATGACACAACGCCGCTGATCCGCGTGTTCGTCGGGAGGTAGACGACGTACAAGTCGTTGCTGACGGGAAGGCGCGGAGACGGAGCGGGGACGCCGGAGAACGGATTCGTGACCTCGCACAGCAGCCAGGCGGCAATCGTCGCCTCGTTGACGGTGTTAGGCGCGCGGCCGGACAGACACGCCGCATTGGCGAGCGTGGAGTCGGCGAACGTCGGGGTCCCGACGCCGTACTGAGCGGCCCCGGCAAAATACCCGTTCGTCGTCAGCCGACTCGTGAACGTGTTCAACGTCCCGGTAGGGAACTGCGGATTGTGTGCGTTCCAGTTCGAGTCCCAGTACACGTTGTGAATCCTGGGATGGGAAAGCACAAATCCAAGGTTCCGGTCAAGCAGGTTCGGCGGCGTCCCGGCGAACGCCGACGGCGCGGCCACGAGGACCATCGCCGCGACTGCCGCGACCGCCACACTCAACCGGCCGGCAGACTGCACCCGTCTCACGTCGTCCCCCTTTTTGCGTGCTGGCTTACCGGCGTGTGATTGTCTGCCCGGACGACCGCGGCGTCATTACCGTCGACCACCAGAGTTTGGTGAGGGCCGGACGACGACACACCATTCGGGGCGGCGCCGACCGGCTCGCGCCGCACGCCTGCCGCGGGCGGTCATTGTCGCGTCAGGCAGCCCGCGGACGCGGACCTGTCGCGGCCGGCCGAGGTCATCGCCGCGGCTGTTTCTGAGCCAGAAAACCGACATACGTCTGCGGTCTCGCTTCCTGTGGGCTCAACAACCGACGGTCTGGGCGGCTCCCGCTCTGACCAGGAGCTCGTCGGCGTCGATGCGCGGCCAAACGACCGCTTGGACGTTCCGTCCAATACAGGAAGCCCCGCATATGCGGGGCTTCCCGAACGCCTGCTTGTCCGTTGGAGACTCTATTTGATGAACAGAATCTCCGCGTACTTCGGAAGCGGCCAGAGATCGTCCGCGACGACCTTTTCGAGCCTGTCCGCCGCGGCCCGCGCTTCGCTCATCGCGGGGAGGACCGCGTTCTGCATGTACTTGGCGTGCTCGAGCAGATCATCGTGCGGCTGGTTCTCCTCGAGGTTCGCGTCCTCGAGGGCCTTGATCGCCGTCGTGAACTGCGCGATCAGGTCCGAGGTCTCGCTCGCCAGCTCGGACAGCTGCGCCTCGAGCAGGATCGCGAGGTGCCGCGCCGCCGCCGGAAGCAGCATCGTCCGGGCGATCGACGCCGCGGTCTCGGCCTCGATGTTGAGCTTCGTCACGTACTGCTCGAGGGACACCTCGTGCCGTGACTGGATCTCGCGCTGGGACAGGACGCCGTAGTTGTCGAACACCGTGATCGTCTCATCGGCGACCAGGTACGGCAGGGCGTCCGGCGTCTGGCGGAGGTTGAGCAGACCACGCCGCTCGGCCTCGGCGTGCCACTCCTCGGAGTAGTTGTCGCCGCCGAAAACAATCCGCTTGTTCGCCGTGTAGCTGCGCTGGAGGATCGGCCGCAGGGCCGCCTCGAGCTCGGTACCGGCACCGAGGGCGTCCTCGAGTTCCTCGGCGAGACTGTCGATCGACTCCGCGACGATCGTGTTCAGCACCGTGTTCGGGAGCGACAGGGACTGGCTCGAGCCGAGCGCACGGAACTCGAACTTGTTGCCGGTGAACGCGAACGGGCTCGTACGGTTGCGGTCGCCGCCGTGCATCGGCAGCGGCGGCAGTACCGGCGTCCCGAGACCGAGGAACGACTCCGGCGTTGACTCGCCGGCCTCGCCACGCTCGATCGCGCCGAACACCTTCTCGAGCTCGGCGCCGAGGAAGATCGAGATGATCGCCGGCGGCGCCTCGTTCGCGCCCAGGCGATGATCCTGTCCGGGCGAGGCGATCGACGCCCGTAGCAGTCCCTGGTACTTGTTGACGGCCTGGATGACGGCCGCGCAGAAGAACAGGAACTGGAGGTTGTCGTGCGGGGTGTCGCCCGGCTCGAGCAGGTTCTCGCCGGTGTCGGTCCCCATCGACCAGTTGTTGTGCTTGCCCGAGCCGTTGACGCCGGCGAACGGCTTCTCGTGCAGCAGGCAGACGAGCCCGTAACGTCGGGCGACGTTCTGCATGATCTGCATGGTCAGCTGCTGGTGATCGGAGCCGACGTTTGAGTTCTCGAAGATCGGCGCGATCTCGTACTGGTTCGGCGCGACCTCGTTGTGCCGCGTCTTCACCGGCACGCCCAGCTTCGCGAGCTCACGCTCGGTCTCGAGCATGCAGGCAAGGATCCGCTCCGGGATCGACCCGAAGTAGTGGTCGTCGAGCTCGTGGCCCTTCGGCGGCTTGGCACCGAACAGCGTGCGGCCGGTCGTGATCAGGTCGGGACGCTCGAAGTAGTACTGCTGATCGATCAGGAAGTACTCCTGCTCGGGGCCGACCGTCGTGAACACGCGCCCGGCCGACGTGTTGCCGAACAGCTTCAGGGCGCGCATCGCGGACTTCGAGAGCGCGTCCATGGAGCGCAGCAGCGGGATCTTGTGGTCAAGCGCCTCGCCGGTCCACGACGCGAATGCGGTCGGGATACAGAGGAGGGCACCGTTGGGGTTCTCGAGGATGAAGGCGGGGCTCGTCGGGTCCCACGCGGTGTAGCCGCGCGCCTCGAACGTCGCCCGGATCCCACCCGTCGGGAACGAGGACGCGTCAGGCTCGCCCTGGATCAGCTCCTTACCGGAGAACTCGGCGAGCGCCGTGCCCTCGCCGGTCGGCCCGTAGAAGCTGTCGTGCTTCTCTGCGGTCGAGCCGGTCAGCGGCTGGAACCAGTGGGTGTAGTGCGTGGCGCCGCGCTCGAGCGCCCACTCCTTCATCGCGAGGGCGACCGCGTCAGCAAGCGACGTGTCGAGCGCCTCGCCCCGCGCGAGCGTCTGCTGAAGGCGACGGAAGACGTCCTTCGGAAGGCGCTGGCGCTGGACTGCGGTGCTGAAGACGTTGGCGCCGAAGACCTGGTTGTCGGCGACCGTGAGGTCTGGTGCCCCCAGGGCCCCGCCGTTCGGCGTCCACTGGGCTGCGAGTACGTTCTGCTGGCGAATGCGAGGCATGCTTTCGTTCAAGTTCCTTCCTATGCTGCGCGCCTCGGCGGCTGAGGCGCACGTTGACCCGGCCTCTTGCGAGGCGTGAAGGCCAAATGTAGGCGCTTGGCGAAATCGGGTCACTATCCAAATGTCCAAACCCCGAGGTGTGTCGCGCGCAAACAGCGGGGTTTTCCGCGCGATGGAATACTCGGTCGATGCCCTTCAATCGCGCGCTCGCTTCCACGCTCTATGTCCCCGACGCGGATCGCTACGAGAGGATGCCGTATCGCCGCTGTGGCCGCAGCGGGCTGAAGCTCCCGGCGATCACGCTCGGGCTCTGGCAGAACTTTGGTGACGACCGCCCGCTGATGAACAGCCGGGCGATGCTCCGCCGGGCGTTTGACCTCGGGATCACACACTTCGATCTCGCCAACAACTACGGGCCGCCGTACGGGAGCGCCGAGATCAACTTCGGCCGGATCTTCTCCGAGGACCTCGCTGCCTACCGAGACGAGATCGTGATCTCGACGAAGGCCGGCTATGACATGTGGGACGGGCCATACGGCGAGTGGGGGTCCCGCAAGTACGTCCTCGCCAGCCTCGAGCAGAGCCTGGGGCGGATGCGCCTCGACTACGTCGACATCTTCTACTCGCACCGACTCGACCCGCAGACGCCGCTCGAGGAGACCATGGGCGCGCTCGACACCGTCGTGCGCCAAGGCAAGGCGCGCTACGTCGGGATCTCGAGCTACGGGCCGCGCAAGACCGAGGAGGCCGCCGAGATCCTCCGTGAGCTCGGGACGCCGATGCTCATCCATCAGCCGTCCTACTCGATGCTCAACCGCTGGATCGAGGAGGAACTGCTCGACGTGCTCGGGCGCGAGGGCGTCGGCGCGATCGTGTTCTCGCCGCTCGCCCAGGGCCTGCTCACGAACCGCTACCTCGACGGCATCCCCGAGGGTTCGCGCGTCCGTGCCGGAAACTACTTCTCCGAGGAGCTGCTCACCCAGGAGAACCTCGATCGGGTCCGCCGCCTGAACGAGCTCGCGCAGAACCGCGGCCAGAGCCTCGCCCAGATGGCGATCGCCTGGGTCCTCCGCGACGAGCGAGTCACCTCAGCCTTGCTCGGCGCGAGCAGCGTCGAGCAGCTTCAGCAGAACGTCGCCGCCCTCGACCACCTCGAGTTCGATCCGGACGAGCTCGCGGCGATCGACCGGTTCGCGGTCGAGGGCGGGATCAACCTCTGGGAGCCTCCTGAGGGGTCATAGCGGCCGGGCCCGGCGGCGCGCCGGGGCCACGGAGCCCCGCTAGCGGGACACTAGCCGCCCCCGGTCGTCACGACCTGGCCGGCGTCGTTGACGTAGGACTGCTGCGGCTTGCTGGAGACGTGGACGGTGAACGTCCCCCACGGCTTGCCTCCGCCGCCAGCGAGCACCGCTCGGGCCTTGCCGTTCAACCCGGCTGCGACCTGATATTGCACGACGTGCTTGCCCGGCTTGACGGGCGTGACGCCCCACACGAACCGCGCGGTCGCGCCCGGCTTGAGCGGGCCGAGCGCCCACGTGTTCGCGTACGCGGTGACGGCGCCACCGGGTCCTCCGGAGCGGCAGCTATAACGGCACGGACCCGGGGGTGAGTCGATGATCCACACCGGGCGCGAGAGGCTCGCGAGGTTTGCCGACGGAGCACCGGCGCTGAGGACCGCGCCGAACGCCTGCGCGGAGGTCGGCTCCTTCAGCGTCGGGTCGACGATCGTCACCGCGATGTCCGGGATCAGCTTCGTCCCGTCGTTGCGGACCTCGATCACCATGTGGGTGTGCTCGGCGAGGCGCTGCGACGTCGGGAACGTCGCCGTCGTCACGTCGACGGGGAACCGCCCGGTCGGCTCGTTTGCATCCTGGCGAGCCTGTCCGCCGCACCCGGCCAGCGCAACGATCGCCGCGACGGCGACGAGGGTTCCGCTGGCGCTCACGCTCCTCCGGCTCACGGCGAGCGGAACATACCATCCGGGTGCGCGGGGAACGCCGGTTGCGCCGCCCGCGTGCACGGTTCCCACTTGGTTCTCGTCGCTACGTTCGCGTAGGCTTGTCCGCACACAGCGCCGCGTGTCTGGCGGCGCACACTCTGGGAGGAAAGAGACCCGTTGATTCGAGCTGTCGCCGATCGAGCGTTCCTGCCGACCAAGAACGTCCTCGAAGAGGTCGGGAACATGATGATCCTGACCGGCAAGACCATGGCATCGGCGATCCGGCCCCCGTACCCGTACGGCAGCGAGTTCGTCGGGCAGTTCCTGTTCGCGATGAAGCTGTGCTGGTTCCCGCTGCTCATCTCGACGGTCGCGTTCGGCTACGCCGCCCCGGGACTGCAGGCGGCGAACTTCCTCGTGCTGTTCGGCGCGCTCGACCGCCTCGGGGGCTTCTTCGTGCTCGCGTCGATCCGCGAGTTCGCCCCGTTCGTCGACGCGATCGTGCTCGCCGGCGTCGCGGGCACGGCGATCACGGCGGACCTCGGCGCCCGCAAGATCCGCGAGGAACTCGACGCCCTCCAGGTCCTCGGCGTCGACCCGGTCAAGAACCTCGTCGTCCCGCGCTTCCTCGCGCTGATGCTCGTCACCGGGCTGTTCGACATCTACGCGCTGCTGTTCGGCATCTTCGGCGGGATCGTCGCGACGCTCGTCAACAACGCGCCACTCGGGCCGTTTTGGGCCACGTTCTTCAACAACGCGTCCACCACCGACCTCTGGGGCTCGGTGGTGAAGACGACGATCTTCGGCGCGATCATCGCGATCGTCTGCTGTTACAAGGGGATGACTGCGTCCGGTGGCGCCGAGGGGGTGGGGCGCGCCGTCAATCAGGCGGTGGTGATCGCCTTCCTCGGCGTGTTCGCGTTCAACTACGCGTTCACGCAGACGCTGCTGGCGACGCATCCCGAGATCACGACCGTTGCGAAGTAAGCGCTGATGGAAGGCCTCCTCGCCACACCGCGCGGGTGGATCGAGTCGTTCGGCGATCTCGTCAAGTTCACCTCTCGGATCGTCCGCGAGGTCCTCGGGCTGCGCGTGCTCCGGTTCTTCGGCGAGGCGCTCCGCCAGTCCGGGATCTTGATCGTCTCATCGACGCTCGTCATCTGGGGTCTCGTGTTCATCATCGGCCTCGAATGCGGGGTCGAGGGCGCGTACTTCGACCGAGCCAACGGCGTACCCGCGTACGCCGGCGTGTTCTCCGCGTGGTGCGACCTGCGTGAGCTCGTGCCCTACGGCTTCGGCTACATGATGTCCGCCAAGGTCGGCACGGGCATCGTCGCCGAGCTCGGGTCGATGCGGATCTCCGACGAGATCGACGCCCTCGAGGTCATGGGCATCTCCGGGATGACGTTCCTGTGCGCGACCCGTCTGCTCGCCGCGTGGCTCGTGCTTCCGTTCGTCTACATCTGCTCGATCGGGGCCGGCTTCCTCGCGAGCTACCTCGTCGTCGTGCAGCAGATCGGAGACGTCTCCTCCGGGGGGTTCTTCCTCATCTTCTGGCAGTTCCAGAACCCACCGGATCTCTTATATAGCTTGATAAAGGCGATGGCGATGGCCACGGTCATCGTTCTCGTCGGCTGCTATTACGGCTACAACGCGAGTGGTGGTCCGGTCGGTGTCGGCACCGCGACCGCGAAGTCGATGGTCGTCAACGTGGTCTCGGTACATCTCATCGGCATGCTCGGTACGCAGCTCTTCTGGGGCGCCAACCCGAGGGCACCAATCGGAGGCTGAATATGGCTCGGTTCGGATTCGGGGACGAAAACGACAGCGACGACGACGACGTCCGCGACGCGCGCGGCGGCGATGAGCCGGCGCCGATGAGCTCCCAGCACGAGGACGAGGACGAGCACCCGTACGAGCACGGCGACACCGCCGCCGAGACGCGCGAGTCGCCCGTCGCCGACCGGCACGAGAGCGATGGCGCCGCGGACGCCGGGTCGGGCTCGCGCGTGTCGGTCGTCGACGAGCAGCCGCCCCGTCCCGCTCCGCCGGACGGCGCCTCCGAGGACGAGTACAAGTGGCACACCTACAAGGTCTATCCGTCGGGTCGCCCGGACGCCGTCGAGTTCATCGACACCTACAAGGCGTTCGGCCGGGCGCGGATCCTGCGCGGTCTCAACATGGGCCTGCCCGAGGGCATGGTGTCAATGATCCTCGGACCGTCCGGCACCGGGAAGTCGGTCTGCATCAAGCACATGGTCGGCCTGCTCTACCCCGACCAGGGCGACGTCCTCGTCCACGGCGAGTCCGTGCCGAACATGCCGGACGACGAGCTGTTCGAGATGCGCAAGAAGTTCGGTCTCCTGTTCCAGGACGGGGCGCTGTTCGGCTCGATGAACATCTTCGACAACACCGCGTTCCCGCTCCGCCAGCACACCGAGAAGAGCGAAGACGAGATCGAGGACATCGTCATGCGCCGACTGACAGAGGTCGGCCTGGGAAGCGCGCGCGACCTGATGCCAAATGAGCTCTCGGGCGGGATGCGAAAGCGCGCCGGGTTCGCCCGCGCGCTGGTGCTCGAGCCGGACATCCTCTTGTTCGACGAGCCCGACTCGGGGCTTGACCCCGTACGGACGGCGCTCCTGGGTGAGCTGATCCTCGAGATTCACCGCGACATGATGGACGAGGCGAAGGCCAAGCAGAAGGAGCGCCTGCCGACGTTCGCCGTCATCACGCACGACATCATGAGCGCCCGCCGCGTGGCCGACTACATCAACGTCCTGTGGCGCGGCCGGATCGTCGAGGCCGGGCCCGCCGAGGACATGCTCAACTCCGACAACCCGTTCATCCGCCAGTTCCTCGCCGGGGAGTCGCAGGGTCCGCTCACGATGGACTGACCGCCGCCGGCGACTGAAGCGTCCCGCGAGCCGACGCCGGTAGCCTGAGGCGACCATGCAGGTCAAGGAGAGGCTCGAGGGGCTGGCGCGGATCTCCGCGCGCCGCCCCATCATCACGATCGGGGTCGTGCTCACCTTGGCGCTCGCCGGAGCGCTGCTGTCGCTCGGGCTGAAGCCGTCGACCGGGATTGACACGTACGTCTCGAAGTCGTCGAGCACCTACACGGCCACTGCTCGCGACCATCGCGACTTCGGCGGTGACGCTGTGATCATCCTCATCAAGGAGCCGCTGACGAGCCTGGTTGAGACGAAGGACCTCGCCAATGTGACGTTCCTCGAGGCATGCCTCGCGGGCCAGTACGTCGTGCCCAGCCAGCAGCTGCAGTCCTTCCAGCCGGCGCCGCCCGGTGCGCACGCTCCGTACGGCGGGTGGAAGAGTCCGTGCGGCAAGCTGATGAGGACGAAGCCGGTCCAGGTCGTCTACGGGCCGGGGACGTTCCTCAACCGGGCGGTCGCCGCCGTCAACACCGAGACGCGTGCGCTTCTGCAGGGCGCCCAGCAGGCGGTGCAGAACTCGTGCAACGCTGCGTACAGGCTCGCGATCGGTCGCGGGCTGACGAAGGCGCAGGCGACGAACGCGTGCAAGGCGGCGTCCTCGCTCGAGCAGCAGCGCCAGCTTCAGAACCTCGAGCGGCTGTACCTGAACTCCGGGATCAACGGGACGCCGCGGATCGATGATCCGCAGTTCATCCCCCAGATCGTGTTCGACCAGACGCGCGGCGTGAACCAGCCGAAATCGCGCTTCGCCTACCTGTTCCCGACCCCCAACTCAGCGCTCATCCAGGTGCGCCTGAAGGCGAGCCTGTCCGACACCCAGCAGGCGCAGGCGATCAGCTGGATCCGGCAGGCCGTGCGCATGCCGATGTTTCGCTCGAGCTACGGCGGTATCTACACCGTGACCGGCGCGCCGGTCGTGCTGAACGACCTCAGCTCGCAGATCTCGGGATCGATCCTCGGCCTGCTGATCGCGGCGCTTGTCGTGATGGCGCTGGCGCTGCTGATCGTCTTCCGCAGTCGCATGAGGCTGCTACCGCTCGCGATCGCGCTTGCGGCGGCCGGGATCACGTTCGGGGCACTGTCGCTCGTCGGCGGCTCCCTGACGATGGCGTCGATCGCGGTACTGCCGATCCTCATCGGCCTTGCCGTCGACTACGCCATCCAGTTCCAGTCGCGCGTGCAGGAGGCGCGAACGCAGAAGGGGAGCGGGCTCGAGGCGATTGCGCAGGCGGCGGCCGCGGGCGCGCCGACGATCGCCGCCGCCGCGCTGGCGACGGCTACCGGATTCCTTGTCCTGCTCCTCTCGCCGGTGCCGATGGTCCGCGGCTTTGGCCTGCTGCTCGTCGTCGGGATTGGCGTCGCGCTGGCATGCGCTCTCACCGCCGGCTCAGCCGCGCTCGTGCTCGGCGAACGCCGGGCGGCAGCCCGCGAGCAGGCCCGGGAGCAGGCCCGGGCGCCCCGGGCCGGCGGCACCCTGGGCGCGGCCCTGCGCGGCGCCGGGGCGATTCTCGCTGACGCGGGCGCCGGCGTCGGCAAACGGCTGCCGCAGGCCCGCCCGGGGCGAGTCGACCCGAGTCGCGTGATCGCCGCGGTGACCCGACGACCCGGTCGCGTGCTCGCGATCGGCGCCGTGCTCGCCGTGCTCGGCTGGGTGGCCGACACACAGACCTCCGTGCAGTCGGACGTGACCAGGCTCGTGCCGTCGAGCATGCCGGCATTGAAGGACCTCCGCACGCTTGAAAAGGTCACCGGTGTGTCCGGCGAGATCGACGTCGTCGTGCATGCAAAGAATGTCGCCACGCCCGCGGTGGTCGGCTGGATGACCTCTTACGAGAATCGGCTGATGTCCCACTACGGCTACCTCGAGACGAAGGGCTGCGCCCACTCGACGCTGTGCCCGGCGCTTTCGCTACCCGACCTCTTCTCCGCCGGGACCGGCACTCCGGCTCTCGCCCAGGGACAGATCGCGAGCCTGCTCGCGGCGGTTCCGGCCTACTTCCGCCAGGCCGTCATCACGGGCAACCGGCAGGACGCGACGCTCGCCTTCGGTATCCGTCTGATGCCGCTCGCCAAGCAGCAGGCGGTGATCGATTACATGACATCGCAGTTGCATCCGCCGGCCGGCGTCACCGCGCGGCTCGCCGGGTTGCCGGTGCTCGCGGCGCAGGCCAACGCGGGGCTGTCCTCGTCGGCGCGCCGGTTGCTGACGCTCCTCGCCGGAATCGTCGCGGTCGGGCTTGTCCTCCTCGCCGTATTCCGTCGGCCATCCCGGGCGATCGTGCCGCTGGTGCCGATTGCGCTTGCGACCGGCTGGTCGGCGTTGATCCTGTTCGCACTGCAGATCCCGCTCAATCCGATGTCGGCAACCCTCGGCGCTCTCGTGATCGCGATCTCGACCGAGTTCAGCGTGCTGCTGTCCGAGCGCTTCCGGCAGGAGCGCGGCGCCGGCCACGACTCGGCGACCGCGATGGCTCGGACGTACCGCTCGACCGGAACCGCCGTGCTCGCGTCCGGCATCACCGCGATCGCCGGCTTCGGCGTGCTCGCGTTCTCGAACATCACGATGCTCCGCGACTTCGGTCTCGTCACGCTCGTCGACCTGACCGTCTCACTCGCCGGCGTGCTGCTCGTCTTGCCGGCCGTGCTCGTCGTCGCCGAGCGCGGCCACCCCGTCCGCAGTGCCCGGGCGGCGCCGGCGTTGCCGCGCCTGCGGCGGCCGGCCAAGGTCGCGTGAGCGAACAGGGACCGACACCCGCTCCCGAGGACGAAGGACCGGGCCGGCCGCAGCATCGGCTCGATCCCGATCTCGCTGCCGCCAGCGCGCGGGGGGCGCGCGACCCCCGCCCCGACGCGCCGGTTGCGAAGCCGCCACCTGCGGTCATCGACACGCGGAAGTACCGGTGGACGATCGGGATCTTCGGCCTCATCCTGGTGATCGCGTTCTCGATCTACGAATTCAACAAGCACGGCGTCGTGAGCCCGGGCGTGCCGGCCGGCGAGCGGTTGCACAACTTCGTCGCGCCGCTGGCGACGATCGGCCCGGACAAGCCGGCAAACCCGCGGCCCCGGTGCGACCCCGCGCACCCGAACCCGCTCGCCCTCAACGTCTGCGGTCGCACGCCGCTCGTGCTCGCGCTCTTCGCCACCGGATCGGGACCGTGCAAGCGCCAGGTCGACACGCTGCAGGCGCTCTCACACGAGTTCACGCCGCGCGGCATCCAGTTTGCGGCCGTCGCGATCAACGCCTCCAAGCAGCAGACCGAGAAGCTCGTCCGAGAACACCACTGGACGATCCCGGTGGCCTTCGACAGCGAGGGGTCGGTCGGCGCGCTTTACGGCGTCGAGATCTGCCCGATCGTCGAGCTCGCCCGTCCTGGCGGCGTCGTCGCGCAGCGGCTGATCGGCGAGCACTGGATCGACCGGGCGGCACTGACCGAGCGGATCCAAGCCCTCCTCGTGAGATGAACGAGGAACTCGACCTGGCGCCCGCTGAGGGCTTGGTCAGCAAGGCTGTCCGCGATGAGCTGCCGGGCCTCCGGCTCGACTGGGTGAGCGTCGTCGCCCGGCGCCGGCAGAGCCCCCGCGACGTGCGCCGCCGCCTGAGCGACCTCTCGAACCGCTACCGGGGCGCCAACGCGGTGGCGCTTCGCACCCAACCCGTGCCGCACGCGTATCGCGCGTTCTTCCGACAGATCGGGCTTGACCCGGACGTCGAGCGGATCCCGAGCGAGGATGCCGTCGTCGCCCGCCTGCTCCACGGCGGCTTCCGCTCCGAGGATCTGGTCGCAGATGCGCTGCTCATCAGCCTGATCGAGACGGGCGTGCCGGTGTGGGCGCTCGATGCCGCCACGGTCGATGCCGGTGGACTGGGCATCCGCACGAGCCTCGAGGGCGAACGTCTTGGGGACCCAGAACGCGGTGGACATCTGCCGCCGGATCGGCTTGTCGTCGCCGATCCGCAGCGGATCCACGGGCTGCTGTTCGGCGAGCTCGCGCCCGGCCATGAAGTGACGTCCCGGACGCAGCGGGTCGTCCTGTTCACCGTTGGCGTCGCCGGTGTTCCCGCCATTCACATCGAGGAGGCGCTGTGGATGTGCGCCGAGATGCTCGCCGCGGAGTAGGCGGTTTGTCGCGGATAAACCGGTGGTAAGCTCCGCGGGCTAGGGAAAGGAGAAGTATGGCGCTTCTGGAGCAGGACATCAGCGCTCTGAAGGTCACGTCGCCCACAGCACCCGTCACATCCCCGGATGTCGACGAGCGCGCGGCTCGGCGTACCTTGCGCCGTCAGATCGCTCGGCTCGAGCGTGAGCTCGCCGACGCGTTCGTGACCGCCTGGCCGATGGGAGGCCTGGACCGTCCTGATGCGCCACGGGGCGAGCCCCGCCTGCTCGGACTCGGTGAGCTCGAGCGTATCCGCGACGAGCTGACCGAGCGCCTCCGCGCTGCGCGCGCCTCGATCGCCGCGCGCGCCGAAGAGCAGGAGGCCAATCGCATCCATCTCGAGTGCATGCTGCTCGAGCCCGGCAAGTATCGCTTCCACCGGATCGCGCGCGCCGACGTCGGCGAATCAGGCTGCGGCGTGTACCAGGTCCGTCCTCGTCTCGGCCTGGTCGGGATGCTGATGGGGTGGTGGGAAGTCAAGCTGTCCTCTGGCTGTCCGTTAGCCGGGGGTCGCGGCGAATCGGCCGCGACCCGGTGACCCCGCATTTATCCTGAGCGGTCACATGCGCGACCTCTTGCGGACGGGAGCGGGCGCGGCCCTCGTCGTGCTCATCATGTTCATCGGCAGCCTCGTGCTGTGGATCGGCACGCCGCTGCTGTGGCTGTGGGTCGGATCACAGATCCAGGGCGCGACGTCCTCGATCGGCGCGGCGCTCGGGGCGATGTTCGTCGGCGTGATCGCGACGATCGCCGTGATCGCGAGCGTCCTGGCGAAGCTCAGCAACGTCTACCGCGCGAACTGCCGCGCCCGGGGACTGAACGATCCCGGGCACTTCGTGCTCGAAGGCGTGTTGGTCGTGAGTGCCGGCTTCACGATCGTGGCGTTCGTCATCTGGTTCTTCCTGTTCGCCGGTGCGAGCCCCGTGCCGATCGGGATCCAGATCTAGTGTCCCGCACAATTTCGGCGACAGGATCGTCAACAATCCGCGCAACCTGCGGTACGCTGTTCGCAAGATGCGCGAGCGGGATGCCCTCCGCGACTGCCTCGGCCAGCCGAACCGGTTTGTGATCGCGACTGAGCTGGTCACCAGCCGCGGGGTGGTCACCGCCGCGACCAGCCGGGCGCTGATCGAGACCGCGCGCACACTCGCCGCCGACCCCCGGATCGACGTCCTCTCGATCACCGACAACCCGGGGGGCCACGCGATGCTCGCCCCCGACACGCTTGGCACCGACCTGCTCTCGCGCGGGCAGGAGGTGATCATTCACCTCTCCTGCAAGGACTGGAACCGTGCAGCCCTCGAGAGCCGGGGCTGGAAGCTCGCCTCCGAGGGGTTCTGCAACGTGCTCGCCCTCTCGGGCGACTATCCGGCGGATACCGGCTATCGGGGCACGGCCGCGCCGGTGTTCGACCTCGACTCGGTCGGTCTTCTCGGGCTGTACTCCGAGATGAACGACGGACTTCCGGATCCGCGCGCGGCGGGGCAGCGGCTCGAGCGGACGGACTTCTTTCTCGGATGCGTCGTCACCAATCACAAGCGCCACGAGCGCGAGGTGGTGCCGCAGTACCAGAAGCTGGCCAAGAAGGTGCGGGCCGGCGCCCGCTTCGTCATCAACCAGATCGGCTGGAACGCGCGCAAGGACGATGAGCTCCTCCGCTACATCCGGTACGCCGGACTCGACCTGCGCGCGCTCGCCAACGTCTTCCTTCTCTCGGCCGCGTCTGCGCGGGCGTTCGCCGCCGGCCGCATCCCCGGCGTGGTCGTCACCGACGAACTGCGCGAGCTGGCCGAGCGCCACGGATCGAGCCCGGATCGTGGTCGCGCCTTCTTCGTTGATCACGCCGCGCGCCACCTCGCCCTCGCCAAGGCGATCGGTTTTCACGGTGCCTACCTCGGGGGCCACGCCGATGCCGCGACGTTCGGCGAGATCGTCGCGTCCTCCGAGCAATACGCGGGCGCCGACGTGCGCGAGCTTGCCCGCGATCTCCATTACGGCCGCCCGGACGAGTTCTACCTGTTCGAGCCAGATCCACACTCCGGCTTGTCGTCCGACACGCTCAACCAGGACTACGTGGAGTCCACGCGCAAGCGCCGCACCGATCTCCCCGTCCCGACGAGTTACCGGTTCAGCCGGCGCGCCCACCGCCTCGTGTTCGATCGGCAGGCGCCGTTGTTCGATTCCGCGCGCCACCTGTACGAGAAGATCGATCGGGCGCCCAAGCCAGTGAGGCGAGCCGCGCACGCGCTCGAGCAGATGACCAAGGTCCCGATGTTCAAGTGCGAGGACTGCGGCGACTGTTCGCTGCCCGAGATCGCCTACGTCTGCCCCGAGTCGATGTGCGCGAAGAACCAGCGCAACGGTCCGTGTGGCGGCACCCGCGACGGGCTCTGCGAGGTGTACGACACGGAGTGCATCTGGTCGCAGGCCTACGAGCGCCTGAAGGCCTACGGCGAAGCCGACGCGATGCTCGCAGGCCCGGTGGTGATCAAGGACAACGCGCTCCAGGGTACGAGCGCGTGGCTGAACAACTTCCTCGGCCGTGACCACCACGGTTGGCCGAGATCCAACAACAGGAGGGGAGAAATGACGAAGCGAAGCCTCGAGGACCTGCTCAGCGAAACGCGGAGCCCGGTCGAGCTGCTGCGCAACGCCCAGCGGGGACCGAACGTGTACCCGGGTGTCCCGGCCGAGTACAGCAACTGGCGTGACGAGATGGAGGCCTGGCAGCAGACCTGCGTCCTGTTCAACCAGACCTACCACATGGCGGAACTCGCGGTCCGGGGGCCAGACGCGGAGCGGCTCCTGTCCCATCTCGCCATCAACACGTTCACCAACTTCGCCGTCGACAAGGCGAAGCAGTTCGTGCCCTGCACGCCCGAGGGGTACGTCATCGGGGACGTGATCCTCTTCCATCTCGACGAGGACCACTACAACCTCGTCGGACGCTCCCCGGCGCTCACTTGGATCACGTACCACGCCGAGACGGGCGACTACGACGTCGAGCTCGAGTACGACGAGCGGACAGCGCTGCGCACCGATGGGAAACGGCGGAACTACCGCTTCCAGGTGCAGGGCCCAAACGCGATGGCCACGATCGAGAAGCTGCTCGGCCAGGCGCCGCCGGAGCTGAAGTTCTTCAACATGCGGACGGTCGAGATCGCCGGCAAGCCGGTGCGCGCGCTCCGCCATGGCATGGCCGGCCAGCCGGGCTGGGAGCTGTTCGGCCCCTGGGAGGACGGCGAGGCCGTGCGTGAGGCGATCATGACCGCGGGCCAGGAGTTCGGGATCCGCGCCGTCGGTGGACGCGCGTACGGGTCAAACGCGCTCGAGTCCGGCTGGATCCCCTCACCGCTGCCGGCGGTCTACACCGGCGAGTCGCTGCGGGCCTACCGCGAGTGGCTGCCGGCCGACGGCTACGAGGGGATGGCTTCGCTCGGCGGCAGCTTCGTCTCGGAGGACATCGAGGACTACTACCTGACCCCGTGGGACCTCGGGTACGGGCACATGGTCAAGTTCGACCACGAGTTCATCGGCCGCGAGGCGCTCGAGGCGAAGGCGGAGCAGAGCCACCGGCACAAGGTCACTTTGGCGCTCGAGGACGACGATGTCGTCAAGGTCCTGGCGAGCCAGTTCGGCAAGGGCGACCGCGGCAAGGGCATCGAGTTCCCGAACGCGGTCTACTCGATGCACCCGTACGACACGGTCACGGTGGACGATGAGGCGGTCGGGGTCTCGACCTGGATCGGCTACAGCCCGGGCGAGCGCAAGATGCTGTCGCTGGCGATCCTCGAAGACGGCCACACCGAGCCCGGGACCGAGGTCACCCTCCTCTGGGGCGAGCCCGACGGCGGCACCTCTAAGCCGACGGTCGAGCCTCACGTGCAGATGGAGATCCGCGCGATCGTCAGCCCGGTGCCCTACGTCGAGGCCGTGCGGTCCTCCTACGGCGACACGAGCTGGCGCAAGGCCGGCGTCGCCTAGCTATCCCTAGCCGATTCCGATGCCACGGCGCCGGGCACGGGGGCCCGGCGCCGGACGGCAACTCCTCAGGCGACTCCGACGAGCACGTAGCCCGCTGAGGCCGAGACCTCCACCTCGGCGGTCTCGTCGCGATCCTCCACCGGCTCGCGTTCCGCGGCCATCCTTGCCTCGATTGCGGCGATCGCCGCCGCGCACTCGAGCTGGTCGGCCAGGACCTTGCGCTGACGGTCGGTGAGCGCGCCGATCGTCTTCACCTCGCTGATCTGATTGCGTGCGAGGAACTTCTGGCAGCGAGTCCGTCCCCACCGTCGCTGACTCACCAGCAGGTCGCTGACTGCCCACGTGTCCGCCTCCCACGGGCGGGTAAGGATGATCTCCGCGGCCGAGATCTCTCGCTCGGCGATCCGCCGCTTCAACTCCGCCCGCGCGAGCCTCACCTCATTGGCCCGCTCCAGCGCCCGCAGTCGCTGTGGCCCTGACGTCACCGTCACCGTGGCGGTTTGCGTCATGTGACTATCTCTCTCCCTGCAGTCGCGCCCACCCCACGCAGAGCGGGCTCCCGTTGACGTTGTTCACCGAACGCCGGCATCTGGCATGCCGCGCTCAGTGCTGCTGCTCTCTCTCGTAGCCAAACCGGCCTATGGTCCCTGCGCACGCCCCGGCCACATGCCCACCCCAGTGACCTGCGCCGCTCGGTCCGACCACCGTTCGACTCCGTGGAACCTACGCGAACGACTCGGTCACAGCAAGGTCACAACTGCAAGCTCATCAGCTAGGAGCGGGTTTTTTCTGCGCCGCGTCATTTGTGCAAAATTGGACAACGCCAGCGGGCACGCTGCCCTCTTCGGCCGGTCTCGAACACGCGTCCAGCGCGCTTGCGGACAGGCGTCCAGGGCGACTAGGCGGGCCCGGGCAGCAGCCCGTGCTCGGCCTCGAAATCGCGCTTTGCGTCCGCGAAGATCTCGACCGCGCGATCGAGCGTCGCGTGGTCGTGCGTCGCCATCACGCTCGTCCGCAGAAGCGCGCCGCCGGGCGGCACGGCCGGGTGAAGCGCGGTGTTGACGAACACGCCGCGGTCGTACAGCGCCTTCCACAGCAGGCCGGCGTTCCAGTCGTCGCCGACGACGACGGGGATTACCGGGGTGACGACCTCGGTGCCGTCGGCGAGCCGCGTCGGGGCCACGACCCGGAACCCGAGTTCGCTCAATCCCCGGTGCAGGTACCGTGCGTTGTCGAGGACCTGCGCGAACAACTCGCGCCCCTCATCGGAGCGGCAGATCCGCACGGCGGCGAGCGCAGCCCCGACCGCCGCTGGAACCGCGGCGGCGGTGAACATGAACGGCCGCGACTGAATCCGCAGGTAGTCGATGACCTCGGCGGGTCCGGCGATCACGCCACCACATGACGCAAGCGACTTCGAGAATGTGGCCATCCGCAGGTCGACGCGATCCTCGACGCCGAGCAGCTCGCAGCTGCCGGCGCCGCGCGCCCCGAGCACGCCGAGCGCATGGGCCTCATCGACCATCAGCCGGGCGCCGAAGCGCTCGCACAGCTCGACGATCTCGGGCAGGGGCGCGACGTCGCCCTCCATCGAGAACACGCCGTCGACGACGACGAGAATCCCGCCACCGTCTGTCTGGGCCTGTTCCAGGCGTCGCTCGAGAAGGTCCATCCGATTGTGGCGGAAGGCCCGCAGCTTGGCGCGGGAGAGGATGCAGCCGTCGAGGATCGAGGCATGGTCGCCTGAGTCGGCGATCACGGTGTCCGACGGTCCGAGGATCGTCCCGATCGCGCCGAGGTTCGCCTGGTGACCGGTCGTGAACACGAGCGCCGACTCCGTCCCGAGCCACTGCGCGAGCTCGTCCTCAAGCGTCAGATGGAGATCGATCGTGCCGTTGAGGAATCGAGAGCCGGTCAGTCCGGTGCCGTACTGGTTGAGCGCGTTCAGCGCGCCCTGCTTTACCCGCTCGTCCCCGGTGAGGCCGAGATAGTTGTTGGAGCCGAGCATGATCCGGGACTTGCCCTCCATCTCGACGACGGGCAGCGTCGGGCCCTCGAGCACGCGGAAGTAGGGGAGCATGTCGTGCTCCCGGGCTGCCTTGAGCAGTTCGAGTCGGTCGAACTCTCTGACCTTGGCGAAGACGTCGATCGAGGTGGGCATGTAGCTTTCGGCCTTCATGGCGCTGGAAGTCCGTCCCGTCGCATCGAAACGCGATCTGAATACGTTCATCAAGCTGCCGTGGCGGCTCTATCGTAACGAGCCGAACTGGGTCCCTCCGTTGCTGTTCGAGCGCAAGCGCTTCTTTGACCGCGCACGCAACCCGTTCTTCAAGCATGCCGAGGCCGAGTATTTCCTCGCCCGGCGTGACGGTCGCGTCGTCGGCCGGATCACGGCCCACATCGACCGTCACTTCAACGAGTTCCAGCATCACGAGTGGGGGATGTTCGGCTTCTTCGATTGCGAGAACGATCCTGAGGCCGCCCAGGCGCTGCTCGACGCCGCCGAGGCGTGGCTGCGGGCCCGCGGCCGCGACCGCATGGTAGGCCCGATGGACTTCACGACGAACGACGAATGCGGCGTCCTGATCGACGGTTACGACCAATTCCCGACGATCCTCACCAACTGGCAGCACCCGTACTACCCCGCGCTGATCGAGGGAGCCGGGCTCACCAAGGCGATGGACCTCTACATGTGGAACCTCGAGGTCTCCGATCGTTCCAAGGTCCACGAGGCGATCTGGAAGGTCGCGAGCGACGTTGAGGCCAAGCACGGGATCACGGTGCGCCCGATGCGCAAGAAGGACATGGAGGCCGAGATCAACCGGTTCCTCGAGGTCTACAACGCGGCCTGGGAGCGCAATTGGGGGTTCGTGCCGCTCACCGAGGAGGAGGTCCGGGCGTACGCCAAGGACCTCAAGCCGATCCTCGACGAGAACTGGGCGTTCGTCGCCGAGAAGGACGGGGAGACCGTCGGTGCCGCGCTCTCGCTGCCTGACTACAACCAGGTGCTCATCCACCTGAACGGCCGACTGTTGCCGTTCGGATGGGCCAAGGCGCTGTGGTACCGGCGGAAGATCAACCGGGTCCGGGTGTTCGCCCTCGGCGTCAAGCGCGAGTGGCAGCACACCGGAATCGCCGCCAAGTTCTACGAACTGCACTTCGATTCCGCCGCCCGGACCCCGCAGACGGGCGGGGAGATGGGCTGGATCCTCGAGTCGAACAAGTCGATGAACCGCGCCATGGAAGGAATGGGCGGCCGGATCGTTCGTACGTACCGCGTGTACGAGAAGACCCTTTGAAGTCGACCGCCTGCGCTGTCAACATGCGATGCCGATGAGCGACCAAGCGCACGTCGTCCCAGAGGCGGCGATCGAGGTAGAGGAGGAGACAGTCGACGGACTGCCCGTTCTCGCCGAAGTCCGCACGATTGACCGGGTGGCACCGGTTGCCCTCCCGGCGGTTCAGGCCGCTGCCGCGGCCGCCACCGGGTTCGTGGCCGGTGCCGCCACGCTCGCCCTCGTCAAGCGTCGCAGTGCGCGCAAGGTGGCGCGCACACGCCGTCGCTCGACGGACGGGCTGCCGATCCTCGGCAGCCGGACGTTCCTCGTCGACGTTCACCTCGTCGGCCGACCCGGCGAGTGAACAGCCGATCGCCCGTCGAAGTGCGGGTCGAGGTCCGGCCGCGCTGGCACTTTCGCCTGCCGGCAAGACTCGGCCTCGATCGGTTGATGCGCCAGCGGGGCGCGGTGCTGCACCGGCTCGTCCATTTCGAGGGCGAACCGGTGCATGTGCGCGTCGCCCAGACGGCGCCCGACAGCGTCCTGTTCGGAGCACAGGCGCGGTCGCGCACGGCGGCCGGGCATGGGATCGAGCGGATGCGGTGCGCGCTCGGGGTCGACCAGGACCTGCGGCGCTTCCATGAGCGCTTCCGGCATGACCCGTTGATCGGCGCCGCCGTCCGGGCCGACCCGGGGCTGCGCCTGGCGGCACGGCCCGATCCGTTCGAGGCGCTGACGTGGGCGATCTGCGAGCAGCTGATCGAGTACGAGCGGGCAGCGGCGATCCAGCGCCGCCTGGCCGCCCGCTACGGCCGCCGCTGCCCCCGCTCCGGTCTGCGCGACGCGCCCACCGCGGCCGTGCTGGCCGCCCGCGCCCCGGCCGAACTCGCCGCACTCGACCTCTCGCCCGGTCGGGCGATCGCTTTGATCCGCTGCGCCCGCGAGGTCGCTTCCGGGCGCGTCGACCTGCACGCGATCGATCCCACGCCCGGCTGGCGCCGGCTGCGCGCGATCCCGGGGATCGGCACGTGGACGATCCAGACACTCGCGTGCTCCGGGCAGGGACGCGTCGACCAGCTGCCCGCGGGCGACCTCGCCTATCTGAAGCTCGTCGGGCGGCTGCTCACCGGCGTCCCGCACGCCCGTGCGACGGAGGGCGACGTCGAGGCGTTCTTTGTGCCGTATGCCCCGTGGAGCGCGCTGGCGGGTGCGTACGCGCTTCGGGGTGCCGCGAGCGGGGCGGCGCTCCGGATCGCGGCGTGATCGATCGATCTCGATGGGCCGTATGGTCGCTATAGCGACTATGAGGCCCATCGACCCGACGTCAGCTCGACCTCGAGCGGCTCCCAGGGGGCCTCGGCGAGTGCTGCCGTTAAAGCCTCCGGCGACTCGACCGGCTGCGTGAGCCGCTGGCCCTCGCAGCGGACGCTGACCGAGCCGCCGTCGGTGCGGAACGGCCAGGGCTCCACCACGACCGACCGCGGGTGGTTCCCGGGGCGCAGCGTGATCGCCACCGGGTCGCCCGCCGTGGGGACGTCTGCCACGGTGCACGGCGGCCACCCGAGCAACACTGCGAGCGACATGTAGTCCCACGTCCAAATGAGCTGGCTGTTGCGCGCGAGCTCCTCGGAGCCGAGCTCCAGCGACGCAACGATCTCCGCCTGCCAGCGTCGCTCGGCATCGAAGTACGCGCGGATCTCGGCGGCGTCCTCGGCCGGCAACCGTGCCAGGTTCCGGAGCCCGTAGAGCCGTACGCCGTGCATGGAGGTGAGTAGCGCCGCGTACCGGCTCTGGCGCAGCAGCCGGCGGGGTGCCGCCCGCCACAGCGGCAGATGCACGTCGAGCGGCATCTCGTCGAACGCGTAGGGGAGGCCGGTCTGCGGGTTGAACGTCGGCGCGAGGTCCCACTCGGCCATCCCGATGTCGTGCTGCTCGGCGGCGAGGCAGACCTCTTCAGACGGAGCGACCGCGCCGAACGCGGCATTGCCCCATGCCCGCGCGAGTTGCCCGGACACCCACCCGTGGGACGGCTGCCCGATCAGCAGGGTCCCGGAGTCATCGGCGCGAACGAGCATGACGCGAGCACCTACGCCGTCGGCGCCCGCAGTCCGTCGAGCAGTCGCCGGATCGTCCGTCCCATCTCCTCGCGTGCCGTCGCCGGGTCGTCCGCCCGCGCGACGACCATCGCGGCTTCATCGACGGCGCCGATCAGGACGTGTGCGAGCGGCCGCGCGGGCGCCGGGGCGATCAAGCCGGCGTCCATCGCCGCCTGCAGCACCCGCTCGGTGAGCCCGATCGACACCTCGCCGCTCTCCCGCCAGACATCCCAGCCGAGCACCGACGGCCCGTCGACGAGCACGATCCGCTGCACCTCCGGAATGGCTGACGCGTCGAGGAACGCCTCGATCCCGTGCACGAGCTCCTCCCATGGGTCCTTGGCGCTTCCCGCGGCGGCGAGCACGCGCGCCGTCGTGTCGGCGCTTACCTGGATGAGCACGGCGCGGAACAGGTCCTCTTTGCCGCCCTTGAAGTGGTGGTAGAGGGCGCCACGGGTGACGCCGGCGCGCTGCACGATCTCCTCCGTGCCCACACCGGCATAGCCGCGCTCGGCGAACAGCTCGCGGGCGGCGGCGGTGAGCGCCGCGACGGTCGCCTCGCGCTGGGCGGCTTTGGTCCGCGGAATGACAGGATCAGCGCCGGTCAATTGACATGCATACTGTCTGTATGTGAAGATGCATACACGCTGTATGTAACCCTATCGCGAGGTCGACACGATGCCCGAGATTCAGCTCACGCAGGGAACACTGAACTATCGGGACGAGGGTGAGGGACCCGCCGTCGTCTTCATCCACGGACTGCTCGTCAACGGCCGCGTCTGGGACGACGTCACGCCCTACCTTGGAACTGGAGTACGCCGCATCATCCCGGACCTGCCGCTCGGGTCGCACACGATCCCGATGCGGCCCGGGACGGCGCTCGACCCGCCGGCCCTCGCGGCGATGATCGCCGAGTTGATCGAGCGGCTCGGCCTCACCGACGTCACCCTCGTCGGCAACGACACCGGTGGGGCGCTGTGCCAGCTCGTCGTCGCCCATCACCCGGATCGCATCGGGAAGCTGCTGCTCATCAACTGCGACGCGTTCGAGAACTTCCCGCCGCGGTCGTTCGCGCCTGCCCTGACGATGCTGCGGCGTGTTCCGGGTCTGCTGGCGCTGGTCGCCGACCTCGGCCGCACCCGAACGGGGCGGCGGCTGGCGATGAAGCTCGCCCCCCTGACGGCCTCCCCGATCCGGGATGAGCTCGTGCAGTCCTGGGTCGCGCCACTGCGCCGGCGTGGGATCCGCCGCGACGCGCTCGCCGTGATGCGCGGGATCGCGCCCGAGCACACACTCGGCGCGGTCGACGGCCTGCGCCGCTTCGACCGTCCGGCGATCATCCTCTGGGGCCTGCGCGACGTGTTCTTCAAGGTCGACGACGGGGAGCGGCTCGTGCAGACGTTGCCCCAGGCTCGGCTCGAGACCGTCCCGGCGGCCCGCACGTTCGTCCAGCTCGACGCGCCGGAGCGTGTCGCGGAGCTTGTCCGCGAGCTCGCCGCGGCGCCAGCGGTCCAGGCCGCAACCGCCGCAACCGCTGCTGCATGAATTGTTCCGAACACTGATACAGTGTCGGTGCGATGGTTGCACCGATCTCCCGGGCTTCCGTGCCGGATCTCGTGTTCGCTGCGCTCTGCGACGCGATCCTCACCGGCCGGTATGCCCCGGGTGAGCGCCTCCCGACCCAACGGACCCTCGCTGCCGAGCTCGGCGTCAACATGGCGTCGGTCCGTTCGGCGCTCGGCCGGCTGGAGCAGCTGAGGCTCGTCGAGGTCCGCCACGGCGACGCGATGCGCGTGCTCGACTGGCGCCGGTCGGGCGGACTCGAGGCACTCGCGGTGCTCGGCGGCGTCGATCCCGCGACGGTCGCGGCGCTGTTTGAGGCGCGCCGCCTCCTCCTCACGGAGGCGGCACGGCTCGCGGCCGAGCGGCGCACCGGCGAGCAGGCTGAGCAGCTCCGCGAGCTGGCGGCGTCACTGTGCACCGCGGTCGACGATCACGCCGCGCTGCTCGCCGACTGGGCGTACATGTCGACGATCGTCGAGGCGGCCGGCAATCTCGTGTTTCAGCTGATCATGAACTCGGTCCGCGAGCTGTACCTCCCGCGGATCGAGCTGTTCACGCCGGTCGTCGCGGATCGCCCGGCGCTCGCGCCGCTCTACGAGCGCGCCGCCGAGGCGGTCAGCGCACGAGACGGCGACGCCGCCGCCGAAACGATCAGCGAGCTGGCCACTGCACAGGAGCGCCACATGGGATCGGTGCGGTGAGCGAGCCTCTCGGGAGGCTGATCGCCGCCGCGCCCGCCTGGCGGCGTCCGGGGATGCGAGTGATGTTCGCGCTCGCGGCCCGGCCCCGCGGGCTGGCGCTGCTGCGCCGGCTGGCCCCGGCCGACCAGGCCGCGGCCGGCATGCTCGCGCTCATCCACTACGACGATCCCGCGGTCGCCCGCTCGCTCGGCTGGGATGCCGAGGCCGTTGTCGCCCGTGGCCACGAGGCCCGGCAACGATGAGCGCAGCGCGCACCCTCATCGCCGATGCGTGCGTGATCGGCGCCGGGGCGGGCGGCGCCGTCGCCGCGGCGGAACTCGCCGAGGGCGGAATGCGGGTGGTGCTCGTCGAGCAGGGCCGCGAGCACGCCACCGACGAGTTCACCGCCCGGCCGCCCGAGATGCTCGCCCGGCTGTATCGCGACGGCGGCCAGACGCTGACGGTCGGCAGCCCGCCGATCGCCCTGCCACTCGGTCGCGGCATCGGCGGGACGACGCTGATCAACTCCGGCACGTGTTTTCGGACGCCGCCGGCCGTCCTCGAGCGATGGCGGCGCGAGTACGGGCTCGAGGGGTACGACGAGGCGTCGATGCGACCGTACTTTGAGCGGGTCGAGCGGGCACTGTCGGTCGCCGAGGTCACGCCCGAACTGGCCGGGGAGAACGCGGCGGTCGCCCGGCGCGGTGCGGAGCGGCTCGGTTGGTCACACGGCTACCTGCGCCGGAACGCCGTCGGGTGCGTCGGATCCGGCGTGTGCGTGTTCGGCTGTCCGGCCGGCGCCAAGCAACACACCGGCCTCACGTACGTGCCGCGCGCGAGGGCGGCGGGGGCGACCGTCCTGACCGGGACGGACGTGCGGCGGATCATCGTCGAGCGCGGCCGGGCTGAGGCCGTCGAGGCGCGGACGGGGCGCGGTCCACTGCGAATCGCCGCCCCGCGTGTGATCGTCGCCGTGGGAGCGATCCACACCCCGGCGCTGCTGCACCGCAGCCGGCTCGGGGCGGCCTCCGGCCAGCTCGGCGCCAACCTCTCACTCCATCCCGCCACGGCCGCCGCGGGCCGCATGGATCACATCGTCGATATGGCCCACGGCGTCCCGCAGAGCTTCTTCGTCGACGAGTTCACCTCCCAGGGGATCATGCTCGAGGGGATCGCCGGCCCACCGGCCTACGTGGCCATGTCGCTGCCCCTGTCCGGTGAGGAGCACACCGCAGTGATGGCCGACTACCGCCGGCTCGCCGAATTCGGTCTGATGGTCTCCGACAGCTCACGCGGACGCGTGCACATCGTCGCCGGGCGTCCCGTCATCCGCTATGACCTGGACCGGGAGGACCTGAACAGATTCCGCATCGGCCTTCGGCGTCTGGAGCAACTCTTCACAGCGGCGGGCGCTTGGGAGGTCGTACTCCCACTGCCGCCAGGCGTCCGTCCGGAAGACGCGCGTCGCCGGGATCTCAGGTTGATGGCGTTTCATCCGCTCGGCACCGCCCGCGCCGACGCCCGCGCGAGCCACGGCGTCGTCGACGGCGACCTCGAGCTGCACGACGCGCCAGGCGTCTACGTCGCCGACGGGTCGGCGGTGCCGAGCGCGCTCGGCGTCAACCCGCAGCTGACGATCATGGCGCTCGCCACCCGCCTCGCGGATCGCCTGCTCGACCGCGCGGGCGCGCGACCGGCCGTCGCCTACGCGCCCTGACCGGCGAGCAGCTCGTTCGTCGACGCGCCGGCAAAGGCGCTGGGTTGCGAGATGAGGTGCTGCGAAAGCATCCACTGGCCGTAGGTGTTCCACTCGGTCGGGTCCTGCCAGCCCCACGGCCGTCCGCTCTGGCTGGGGAAGAACACCGGCAGGGTCGCGTGGACGCTCGCGGTCTGCAGCTTCTGGTCGAGCCCGGGGTTGGCCTGCACGAGCGCGTCGATCCCGGCGGCTGGGTTGCGCTTGACCGCCTCGTACCCGCGACCGATCGCCTGGACGAGGCGGCGCACGACGTCGGGCTGCTTCTCGATCGTGCTCCGGCGCATCACGAGCACGAGCTCGTTGTACGTCGGGACGCCGACCTGGTCGACGCGGATGACGTTGGGGTGCTTGCCGCGCTGGCGCAGCTGGATCGCCTCGTAGTTCCAGTAGCCGCCGAGCGTGGCATCGACCCGGCCGGAGAGCATCGCCGGCACGAGGTTGGCGCCGACGTTGATCTGCTTGACCTTGCCACTCGGCACCCCGGCGTGCGCGAGGATCGTCTGCAGATACGCCTGCTGGTACGCGATGCCGGCGTACCCGACGGTCTTGCCGCGGAGTGCGCTCGGGGACGTGATGCTGACGTGCTTGCGCGGCAGGGAGATGATCGAGGTCAGCGGCTTCTGCACGATCGCCGCGACGGACACGAGCGCCAGCCCCTTGTTGCGGGCCAGCATCAACTCCGGCTCGTAGGAGATCGCCGCATCGACCTTGCCCTGGGCGAGCAGCTGCAGCGGCGTTGCCGGGTCGGTCGGGACCTGGACGTGCACGTTCAGGCCGGCCTGCGCGAACGCGCCGTCGTGCATCGCCTCGTAGATGCCGACGTGATCGGCGTTCGGCACCCAATCGAGCATCAGGGTCAAGGGAACGGCGGAGTTCGAGCCCGAGACGACCTCCTGCTTCTCGCCACAGGCGGCGAGCACGAGGGCGGAGATCGTCGTGAGCGCGGCGATCAGACAACGTCGTTTCATGTAGGGAAATCTCCTCTGGGTTCATACGCCCACGGCAGCGCGCGCCGCTCGGCGACGCTGAGCAGCCCGAACAGGGCGATTGCGAACAGGGCAAGGACGACCGTTGCGGCGACCGCGCGGGCCGACAGAAGCTGGGGGATCGAGACGAGGATCAGATACCCGAGTCCGGAGTTCGAGCCGTTGTACTCGGCGAACACCGCGCCGATGACCGACACCGCGACGGCGATCTTGGCACCGGTGAACAGTCCCGGCAGGGCGGCAGGCAACTCCACGTGGCGGAAGATCCGCATGCGCGACGCATCGAAGGTGCGCATCAGCTTGAGCAGTTGCGGATCGACGGCGGCGAACCCGGCGAGCGTCGCCACGACGATGGAGAAGAACGAGACGAGTGCGACCACGATGACCTTCGGCAGGATGCCGAACCCGAGCCACACGAGCAGGATCGGAGCGAGGACCGGGAACGGGATCGCCTGGGAGGCGACGAGGAGCGGGTAGAACGCGCGCCGCAGCGTCGGCGAGAAATGCAGGGCGATCGCGAGGCCGAGACCGAGGACGGCGGTCACGATCAGGCCGAGCAGCACCTCTCGCGCGGTCACCAGGAAATTGCTCCACAGCAGCCCACGGTCGTTCCACAGCGCGCTCGCGACGGCGTGCGGCGCGGGCAGGATGTCGGAGTCGACGCCGCCGAGGTCGACGTAGAGCTCCCAGATCCCGAACAGCACGAGCAGCAGCAGCAAGGGCAGCACGACGCGTTTCACGACCGGACCCCCAGCACCTCGAGCGCCCGCTCGCGCAGTTCGACCACCGCCGGGTCCACACGCCGCCGCGGCCGGGGCACGTCGACCGCGATCTCGGCGATGACCCGGCCGGGGCGGGCCGACATCACGACGACGCGATCGGCGAGCACGACCGCCTCTTCGACGTCGTGGGTGACGAGCACGACCGTGCGCGGCTCACTGGCGAGCACCTGAGAGAGCCATCCCTGCATCTCGGAGCGGGTGATCGCGTCGAGGGCGGCAAACGGCTCGTCGAGGGCGAGCACTGGCTTGCCGGCGAGCAGCGTCCGCAGGAACGACACACGCTGGCGCATGCCGCCGGACAGGTGCGCCGGCCGCGTCTGCTCAAAGCCGGCGAGACCGAACCGCTCGAGCCATGGGCGAGCGATCGCGCGCGCCTCGGCCCGGGACACGCCGCGGGCGCGCAGCGCGAGCCCGGCGTTGTCAAGCGCCGTGCTCCATGGCAGCAGCAGGTCACGCTGCGGCATCAGCGCGGCCGGGGCGGCGCGCACGCGGCCTGCGTCGGGTTGCTGGAGACCGCAGACGAGCTCGAGCAGTGTCGTCTTGCCGCAGCCACTCGGGCCGACGACCGCAACGACCTCGTCGTGGCCGGCACGCAACGACACGCCGTCCAGCGCGAGCGTCTCTCCAAACTGTCGACTCACGACCTCGACTGTGACGCCGTCCGGCTGGTCAAGGTCGCGAGGCTCCTCGACGGGAGCCTCGATCATGTGCTCTGCTCCCTCCGCGGGCATTACCCCACAGGTTCGAAGGGTCAGCGCCGGGTGGTGATTGGGCGCTATCTCAGCCGGCCTTCCCGCCAGCCCCCCTGGGTTTGTCAACTTCTCTGCACGCATGCTACCCAGGTCCCGGAGACGGTAGGGTCCAGCGCGTGGGGAGAGTTCTCAAACGGTGCGTCGTGGCTGCGCTCATGCTGCTTGCGGTCAGTGCGCCCGTGGCGTCCGCGGCCTCGCACCCAGCGTTTCGACCGCGGATCGGCCGGGCCATGGGACTGATCCCCGCCCACGGGCAGGCTGACCCGACGAGTGGCACTCCGATCCCGGTCGTCTACCACGGCGGATCGGTGATGCGCGGGGTCACCATCCACACGATCTTCTGGGCCCCTCCCGGCTACGCGTTCACCGGCAGCCCCGACGGATTCATCCCTGGCTACGAGCGGCTACAGAAGCAGTTCCTCCTCGACGTCGCTCTTGACTCCGGTCACACCACGAGTAACGCGTTCTCGATCCAGCTTCAGTACCCGGACGGCCACGGGCCGGGCCTCTACAAGATGTCGTACAACCTCGCGACCGACTCGATCGACGACACGACCCCATTTCCGCCGAAGAGCAAGCAATGCGCATCGCCCTCAGGCGTCGGGACGTGCATCACCGACCTTCAGCTCCAGCAGGAACTCGACCGCGTGATCACCGCCCGCGACCCCTCCGGCCGCGGACTCCACGACCTGTGGTTCGTGTTCCTGCCGCCGAACGTCGACGAGTGCATCTCCACGGGAGCGTGCGGGACGAACGCCTTTGCCGGCTACCACAGCCTCTCGAACCTCGGGCACGGCCCCGTCATCTACTCGCCGATCCCCGACCCGCTGATCGAGTTCAGTCCTCCCCCGGGCAACGACCCGCAGGGCAACCCGGAGGCCGAGTCCGCGATCGACGTCGTCGCCCACGAGGCGGTCGAAGCGATCACCGACCCGGAGGGCGTCGGCTGGATGGACCCGAACGGCTTCGAGGTCGCCGACAAGTGCGAGAACGGACCGCAGATCGGGACGCCGCTCGGGTACGGGCTCCACGATTCGCCGTACAACCAGGTGATCAACGGCAACGAGTACCTCCTCCAAGGCATGTGGTCGAATGTGACCCAAGGGTGCGAGCTGGCATCCTCGTCGACGACGTCGGCGCTGCCGCTCGCGACCGTCAACCTCACCCAGTTCAGCCCGACGGTGACGGGCAACATCGGCAAGCCGGCCACCGGCATCTCGGCGACGGTGGTGCTCGTCAGGGCTGGAGAACTCGTCGCCGGAGGGCGCGGCGTCACGAACGGGCGCGGCGGCTGGCGCGTCACGCTGCGATCGCGGAGCGACGGGTCGCTGCGCGCGGTCGGCGATGACCGCGACCTGATCCTCATCGAATACGGACGCGGCGGACCACGGCCCGACGAGATCGCGACCGGGGCCGGCGGCAACCCGTTCACGGAATCGGGGTGGACCGGTTTCTACGCGCTCGACGCGGGCTTCGCGGTCGGTCGCTCGACCCTTGCGATCGGTCCGTGCGGCCAGACCGGGGTGCTCACGGTTCGCGTCGACGGGCGGGCGACACCGCCCCCGATCGAGCAGTGCGGCAACGCCGACGACGTCGCCAGACTGATGACGACGACGGTGCGCGCGGGGACGTCGTTGACGATGACGAGCCAGGACAATCGCGCGGTGGCGCTCGCCAACCCGCCCGGCGCGCTTGTCTCACTCGGGATCTCGCTGGGCGAGCCGAACGCGATCCCGTCGCTGACGAACTCTCAGCTCGCGCTGCGCACCACGGGCTTCCCGGTCTGCACCGCCGACCTCCGCGCCCAAGTGGTGCGCTGCTCCGGGCTCGTTCAGCGGGCGCGGTACACGCTCACCCGGGGACGCGGACACGCGGTGCGCACGGCCCGCGGCGACACCGACGGATCCGCGCGCTTCTCCGGCTTCCGGGGGACTCCGGCGATCCGGGGCGGTGACGTGCTGACGCTCGCCAATGTGTCCCGCCGCGTCCTGACGCGGTTGCACGTCGCGCACCTCCGGGTCGACATCGCAGGCAACCAGACCGCGATCCGCTCCGGGGCGTGCGAGGCCGGCGACTACTACGGCCAGCCGTTGGGCGACGTGCCCGTGAGCGCCGCGATCGGGGTGCCGGGCGCGACCGGCACGGGCGCGATCTGTCCGCTTAGCGGGCGAGCGAAGAATCTGCCGACGAGCCTCATCGGCCAGGTCGACGATCGCAGCGGCGGTCAGACACGCACGCAGGTGCCCCGCTTCCTCGGCACCGCGCCGGTGCAGAACGCGACCCTGTACGGGAACTTCATCGCCCTCGCCCAGACGGGGATTCCCGGGCCCCACGGCTCGTCGATCGCGACTCATTCACGCGTCGCGCTGACGATCACGCCGGCCGGGCGCCGCCGAGCGGCATTCCGCGCCGCGAACGTCGGCACCGCCCGGGGCGTCCGGGTCCCGGAGTTGCCGACCGGGAGCTACCAGGCGAGGTGGGTGCTCAGCGACCCGAACGGCGACACGCGGACGATCGTCACGCAGTTCGTCGAGGCGCGTTGACGCCTCCCGTGCGTGGCAGATAGTCCTCGAGAAAGATCCGGGCCACGAGCTCCTGTCGCGAGGAGACGCCTGTCTTCTCAAACAGGCTCTTGATGTGGTCCTGGACGGTGTAGGGCGAGAGCACGAGCGCCTCAGCGATCTCCGCGTTGGTAAGTCCCCGGGCGAGCAGGACGGCGGTTTCCCGCTCACGCGGAGTGACGCCGTCGGCCTCGAGCCGGACGGCGGTCGTCTGCGGGCTGGCCGTGCGCTCGAGCACGATCGCCACCCGCCCGTCGAGACCACCGGCCGGTAGTGACGCGTGCAGCGTGACCCACCCGAACGGGGTCGGGACCGCAACCGCGTCCGGGTGCCCAGCGGCGCCGGCGCGGCTGCGCGCGAATCCGGCGAGCGCCAGCACCGAGGACGGAGGACGCTCCTCCGAGCCCGAGCGGCCGCTGTCCATCGCCGCGAACATCGCGCGGGCGGGCGGGCTGATCATCTCGACCTCGTCGCCGGGGCCGAGGATGACGATTCCCGGGGCCTCGGTGATGCGCGGTAACAACTCACCCGTCCCCCAGCGCCAGCAGCTCGGCGTAGCGAGTGCTCCGTTCCGGGCGTCCGGCGGTCACGCGGCTCAGGATCGTACCGCGACATCCTCCGGCAGCGATCGGTGGCCCGCTGGGCGTAGCGCTGTCCCGTCCTACAGTCAGTGGCATGACATCAATTTCTGCAACGGCCGCCGGCACCTTCACGATCGGCGGCGACCTCGAGGTGACGCGGCTCGGCTACGGCGCGATGCGGATCGTCGGCGACGGCGTCTGGGGACCGGCGAAGGACCATGACGAGGTGCTCGACGTGCTGCGGCGCCTGCCCGACCTCGGCGTTGACTTCATCGACACGGCCGACTCCTACGGACCGTTCTACAGCGAGGACTACATCGCCGAGGCGCTCGCACCCTACGATCGCGGCACGATCGTCGCGACCAAGGGCGGGTTCACCCGCCATGGTCCCGGCATCTGGAAGGAGGTCGGCCGCCGCGAGTACCTCCGGCAGTGCGCGCTCATGTCGCTGCGGCGGCTGGAGGTTGACGCGATCGACCTCTACCAGCTTCACCGCATCGATCCGCGGACCGACCGTGACGAGCAGTTCGGCGAGCTGGGGGCGCTTCAGGACGAGGGCCTCGTGCGCCATATCGGGTTGAGCGAGGTGTCGGTCGAGGAGATCAAGGCGGCCCAGGAGGTGTTCGAGGTCGCGACCGTCCAGAACCGCTACAACCTCACCGATCGCGCGTCGGAGGACGTGCTGCGCTACTGCGAGGAGCAGGGCATCGGCTTCATTCCGTGGTTCCCGCTGGCCGCCGGGAGCCTCGCCAGGCCGGGCGGCGCGGTCGACACCATCGCCACGGCCCACGACGCCTCGGCGGGCCAGGTTGCGCTCGCCTGGCTGCTCGCGAAGTCGCCGGTGATGCTGCCGATTCCGGGCACGGGGTCGGTCTCGCACCTCGAGGAGAACGTCGCTGCCGCGGAGCTCGAGCTCACCGACGAGGAGCTCGCGACGCTCGACGCCGCGGCGGACTAGGGGCGCGTCGCATGGGCCAGCCCGTCGTGCACTTCGAGATCATCGGCGCAGATGCCGACCGGTTGCGCCGGTTCTACGCCGAGCTGTTCGGCTGGGAGTTCGAACTCGGGGACACCGTCAGCGCGGCGGTGTCCGCCGCCGGCAACTACGGCTTCATCGATGCCCGCCTGCTCGCCGGGGCGACCGGCCTCAACGGCGGCGTCGGTGGGGGACAGGGGTATGAGCCCCGCGTCCTCTTCTACGTCGGGGTCGACGACGTCGAGGCCGCGCTCAGCCGCGCCGAGGAGCTCGGCGGCCGGCGTGTCCTTGGCCCCGACGGAGTGCGCGGGACGCTCGTGGTGGGCCGCTTCACCGACCCCGAGGGCAACCTCGTCGGCGTCGCCGGCACGACCTAGCCATCCGGTCCTCGCGCGGATACGATCGCGCCGCCATGCCGCCGCTGTTCCATCGGCAACGACCATCTTCCATCGCTGGCGGAGCTCGGCCCGCAGCTGGACGAGGTCGTTCAGAAAGCGGCAGCGCAACCGGTCGAAACAGTTAGCGGTGGAGCTGATGACGCAGTACTTCACGACTGACTGGCTCATCGCTTCCCAGATCACCGACATGGTCGCGGTCGACACGATCTGCTGGGACCTCGTGCCCGACAACTCCGGCGAACGTGCCGGCGAGCCGATTCCCGACGCCTTCTTCACCTTGCAGGACGTTGTCACCGAGGCGTTGCAGTTGCTGCGGACCGCCGGTCTGCTCATGGAGCGGAGCTACAAGGTCAACCAGGACCACAGGCGCAGCCAGCGGCTGACGGGACCCGTCACGACGCGCAGCGGGCGAGCAGCGCTCGCGAACGGGACCGTGGGTCAGATCCTCGCGCCGCTCGTCGCTCCGCCCGCCTGACCGGTCCTACGCGACGATCGGTTGCGTCAACGCCTTGACGAACTCCTCGAGCTGGTCGGTCCGCCAGCACTCGAATGCGATGCAGTGGCGCTCGTAGGCGGCGATCACGCTGTCGCCGTAGTTCCAGTACAGCCGCGGCTCGGGGTTGAGCCAGAACGTGCGGCCGGCCTTGGCGGTGATCGCGGCGAACACGTCGTCGCGCGGCGGACGGCCGTTCGTCCGGGCATCGCCGAGCACGATCACCGTGGCCCGTGGGTGGAGCTCATCCTCGATCATCGCCAGGAACTCGGTCCATACGCGCCCGTAGTCGGTGTAGCCGGAGATGTCGGCGACGCCGGCGTCGCGGGACACGGCCTCGCTCGCCGCCCGGAAGTCGCGCTCGCGTTCGAACACCTCGGTCACCTCGCTGATCCGCTCGATGAACACGAACGAGCGGAGCTTGCGGAACGCGTCGTGGAGCGCGTGGAGCACCGACAGGAAGAACGTGCTCGCGCTCGTGACGCTTGTCGAGACGTCGCACAGAACGTAGATCTCGGGCCGGCGCGGGCGGCGCGGGCGATACTTCAGGTCGATCGGGACGCCGCCGGTCTGCAGCGAGGCGCGCATCGTCCTGCGCACGTCGACATGGGCGTGGCGCTTGCGCCCCTTCAGCTCGTGGCCCTGGGTCGCGAGGCGACGCTTGAGCTGGGAGACGACGCGATGGACCTGGGCGAGGTCCTGGATCGGGCCGCTCGGGAGCGCACGGTCGAGCTCTGACAGGGGGCGCTTCGGCGGAAGGCTCTTCGTGCGCTCGATCAGATCGCGCTCGAGCTCGCGGCGCAGGTGCTGCTCGAATCGGCGCAGCTGATCCCTGGGCACCCCGGAGCGCCTCGGATCGTCCTCGGGCAGCTCGGGCTGGGGCTCGGTCCGCAGCCCGAGCGCTCGCCGGATCCGCTGGACATCGACGCCGAGGACGCCGGACCCTTCGCCGCGGCCGAACGCGGCGATGGCGAGCCGCGCGAGATCGCGCATGGCTGCGTCCGATCCCTCCTGGAGCGCCTGGGCGATCTGTTGGCGGAGCGTGTCGAGGTTGATGTCGCCCGCGTCGAGGTCGCCTGGCTCGCCGCCCACCTCGCCGCCCTCGCCAACCTCCTGCCGGGCCGCCTGGGCCTCGGCGGCACGGAAGAAGAACCGTTCGAAGACGAGCTCGAAGATGCGTCGGTCATCGGGCGACTTGGCGAGCGTCGCCGCGAGCGCCTCCTTGAAGTCGACCTGGTTCGTCCACGGGACGTGTGCGATCGCTTCGAATGCGTCGAGCATCTCGCTCGTGCCAATGGCGACGCCCTCGGTGCGGAGCTCCTCGGCGAGCTCGAGTAGGTGGGCACCGAACCCTCCGGGCGGAGGCTCGGCGTCGATCGCGGAGTAGCCGCTACGCGACGTTGGAGCGGGCATCGGCGGCGGGCTCGAGCTTGACCCCGACGCGCGCGGCCACGGTGTCGAGATCCGTGCGGTGCTTGACGATCACGCTCATCGTCTCCTTGAACGTCTGAGCGTCGATCTCCTCAGCGCCGAGCAGCACGAGCGCCCGGGCCCAGTCGATCGACTCCGCGATGCTCGGCGGCTTCTTGAGGTCGAGCTCGCGGATCTGCCCGACGATCTCCACGAGCTTGCGCGCGACCGTCGCGTCAAGCTCCGGCGAGTGCAGCCGCACGATCTTGAGCTCGTGCTCGAGTTCGGGATAGTCAAGCCACAGGTACAGGCAGCGGCGCTTGAGCGCCTCGGTGAGCTCGCGGGTGTTGTTCGAGGTCAGCAGCACGACGGGGTGCGTCTTCGCCTCGATCCGGCCGAGTTCCGGGATGCTGATCTGGAAGTCGGAGAGCAGCTCGAGCAGCATCGCCTCGAACTCCTGGTCGGTCTTGTCGATCTCGTCGATCAGGAGGACGACGGGATCCTCGGAGGCGATCGCGGTCATCAGCGGCCGCTGCAGGAGGAACTCTTCGCCGAAGATGTCGTCCTGGACGTGCCGCCAGCCGGCGTCGTCGGCCTCGGTCTGGATCCGGAGCAGTTGCTTGCGGTAATTCCACTCGTACAGCGCCTTCGCCTCGTCGAGTCCCTCGTAGCACTGCAGGCGCACGAGCCGACGGCCGAGGTACTTCGACAGCGCCTTGGCGAGCTCGGTCTTGCCGACTCCGGCCGGCCCCTCGACGAGCACCGGCTTACCGAGTTTCGTAGCGAGGTACGACACGAGCGCGGTCGACTCACCGGGAAGATATCCGACCTCGGTGAGGCCGCTCAGGACCTCGGCGACGGACGTGGGCGTGTGTGTACCGGCGGATGTCATCGCCCTCAAGGATAGGGTTCGCGCGTGATCAGTCTCCTGCTCGCCGCCGCGCCGGCCCCGGTCGGGGCGATCATCGCCATCCTCGTCGTGGGTCTGGCGATCGGGGTTTTCGGCCACATCATCAACTCGCGGACCCTCATCATCACCGGGATCGCGGTGATCGGCCTCGTCAGCGCGTACTTCTCGTTTGTCGCCCAGCCGGGGTCGAAGTAGTGGTGGGCCCCGCGGCCGGGTCGGAGAAACGTCGCAGGATGTGAGCGGGGTGGCGATCGGTCGACGTTCCTCCCGCTCAGCGGGTATTTCGTCGACGGATTCGTGTCCGGGACGGAGACTGTGACGTTTCTCCGCTCCGCTGCGCGGGGCGGGGCGGGGCGGGGCGGGGCGGGGCGGAGCGGCCTACTTGGTGTGGCCCTTGGCCAGGCCGTTGCCGTTCCCGCCGGCGTTGCCATTCCCGCCGGCGTTGCTGTTGCCGCTGGCGCTGCCGCTCGTCGTCGTGCCGCCCGAGCCCTGACTGCCTGAACTCTGGCCACTACTGCCCGAGCTCTGGCTGCCGCTGCTGCTGCCGCCGCCGCTGCTACCGGACGCATGGCCGCTGTTCCCGTTCCCGTTGCCACCGGCATTCGCACTCCCGTTCCCGTTGCCACCGGCATTCGCACTCCCGTTCCCGTTGCCGTGCGATGTCATCCCGCCGGCGCCGGCGGACCCGCCCGAGCCCGGACTCGTCCCGCCACTCTGCTTGGCGTGCCCGTTGCCGTGGCTGCTCTTGCCGGTGGCGCCGTTGCCCTGGCCGTTGCTCCCGCCCGACGACGGTGTCGTCGATTGCCCGGGCGGGACCGTTGCCGTCGGGGCCGCCCCCGCCGTCGTGGTTGTGGCCGCTGGAGACCCCGACGGCGAGACCGTGATGCCGGCTCCGCCGCCTGGGATGGCCGGAGAGCTGACGATCCGGGCGGGCGCGACCGCGGTGCGTCCTCCGGTGCCCGGGCTCGTCGTGAGCGGCGAGACCCGTCCGGCGATGACCATGGGACCGCTCCCGAGCCGGCTGGTCGCCGTCGGCGCGGTCGACCCGCTGCTCATCAGGTGGGCGCTCGTCGCAGGCGGAGCGACCGTCAGTACTCCCGTTCCGTGACCAGCAGAGCGGGCCATCGCCATGAGCGTCCCTTGGGAGCTCGCCAGGCCGGGAGCTGACTTGCTCAGGGTCGCTGCGGTCACGACGCCCGCCGCGGCGGCCGTCGTGACGGCGGTCGCCGTCATCACGCGGGCGACCGATGCGGCGGCGGCGCTGTTGAGGCCGCCTCCGAACCACGAGGCGAGTCGTTCCGGCGCGCTCGTGAGCACCATCCACAGGCTGAGCGGCCGGCGACCGGAGTAGACGCTTGTGAATGCGCGCACGGCGGCGGGGTCGAGCTGGGTGCCGGCCTCGGCGGTGAGTACGGCGAGCGCTTTGCGGTGCGGGGCACCGGGTCGGTAGGGCCGGGTCGAGATGATCGCGTCGAACGTGTCGGCGACGGCGATCAGCCGCGCGGGGAGCGGGATTGCGTCGCCGGCGAGGCCGTCGGGGTATCCCGTACCGTCGATGCGCTCGTGGTGGTGGCGGATGATCGCGGTGAGCTCGGGATCGCCAAGCGTGGCGACGATCTCCCCGCCTCGGCCCGGGTGCTGCTTGATCGTTTCGAACTCGGCGTCGTCGAGTCGGCCGCGCTTGTGGAGGATGTGGCGTGGGGTGTCGAGCTTGCCAACGTCATGCAGCGCGGCGGCTGTCCGCACCTTCGCGACCTCGTGTGCGGGGAGTCCGAGCCGGCGGGCGATCATCTCGGCGTGTCGGGCGACGCGGCGCGAGTGCCCCGACGTGTATGGGTCGCCGGCCTCGAGTGCGTTCGCGAGTCCGAGCAATAGTTGCGCGCGGCGCTCAGGGCTGAGCTCGGTCTCGCCGTCGACGCCGTCGAGCAGCGTGACCGTATTGCGGATCCGCCGCTCGATCCACAGCCGGCGCAGCCAGCCCCAGAGCATCAACTCGCTGAACAACAGGTCGCCGGAGGCCCGACGTGACTTCCACACCGTCGCGCCCAGGAAGGAGGCGCCGAACGCGAGCGCCGTCCCGAGCACGATGGCCACGGCTGGGGACTGGACGATGCCTCCTCGGCGGAGAGCCCAGATCGCGACGATCGGCCCGATGGCAACGATCAGCGTCGCCGCCGCCACCTGCGGTAGATATCTGATCGTCCGTGCTGTGCGCTGCTGTTCGACCAACCGGACTCCTTGTCCGATCGACACCCGCGGAAACGCCCGGTCCGCGGTTCCACGTTCCCTATCGGCCCGATCGCCGGGAACGTGACCGTGGTTTTCCCGGATTGGACGCTCGGATGCTTCGGGACGCTCGGTCGCGCAGGGGACTGTTCCGACCCCGGCCGGATGCGTGGCCGAAGTCAGCTGTCGTGATCGATCGGGATCGTCAGTTGATCGTCGCCGGGCGGCCGCCTGCGTCGCGGCGTCGGCAGCGTCGCGTCCGGATCGTTGGCGGGTGCCGGAGCCGGCGGCTTCTCATCGAGGTGGGTCGGCCGGGCGGTCAGCCACCCGCGAGGCCGCTCATCTGCGTGCGGCTCGGGCGGTCGCTCAGGCTTCCGGCGGCGGGGAACGAACTCGGCCGGCTCAGCGGGAACGAACTCAACCGGTCCGGCGTCGAGCGCCCGGCCTCGGTCAGCGGGCTCGGGCATTGGGGCACGCGTCGCCGGCGTCCGCTTCACGGTCGCATCCTCGCTCCGCTCTGGAGGCACGATCCGTGCCTCGAGGATCGGCATCTCCGGCGCGGGCGGCGCGCTCGGGGCGCCGGATGACGGTTGCGGGTCTTCGTCACCCGGGAGTGGCGGTTCCGGCCGGTGCGCGGCCCTGATCCGTGACCCGGCGAGGATCAGCCCGATCGCAATCGCGAGCGCCACGAAGATGCCCCACTCGATCCCGTACGTCGTGACATTCTGGCCGTGCGCTGCACCGCCCTGCTTGTCGAAGATCCGCCAGATGATGAGCACGGCGCTCCACACGCCGGCGGCGGTGATGACACCTCCGTCGCCGCCCGGGAGATGGAAGGCCCTGCCCTCGGCGCGCTGGAAGAGGAGGACGAGCACCCCGGCCGCGACGAGCAGGATCGCCGCCTCGACGAGCGAGAACGCCCCCCAGGCCGTCTGACTGTCGGACGCCGGCTGGATCTTGCCGCCGATCACGACGAAGAACTGGCGCTGATACCACGGGAGAAACAGGGATAGGAACAGGCCGATAGCGGCGTAGGCGGCGAGTCGGCGCTCGTGCGGGAGCGTCCGCCAGGCGCGGACCAACCGGCCGGCGCCGGAGCCGACGCGCGTCGCGGCCGAGGCTGTCGCCGTGCGTCCGTCGCTCATGTGCGTGCGGTGGCGCGCTCGCTCATTCGGTCTGTCAGCAGTTGCGCGTCGTGGTCGGAGACAGGTCGGATCTGCCCCTGAAACGCGAGCGTCCAGTGCTCGGGCGGCCATTTGCGCACGTGCTCGAGCGCGGGAGCGAGGGTCTCGGCCGCGAGCCACTCGGGCTCGTCGAGCACAACCTCGGGGGATGTCGGAAATCGCCAGGGATACGGATCAGGCTTCCCCGGTTTGCCGGGCCAGATGCGCTCGCGATCCTCATAGAGCTCGCCCTCGATGCGGATGCTGGCGGCGAACGCCCTGACGGTGGTCAGGTAGAGGACGATCCGGTCGCCGGGCTCGATCTCGAGCGCCCGGTTGCGGTTGCGTTCCTTCAACCCAATGACGGCGAAGCCGTGATCCGCGGTCGCCGCGTAGTTCTCGGGCGATCCGGTCAGGATCCATGTTCGGGCCACGTCCCGATTGTAGGGGCCCGGCGGGCGGCGCCGGTGCCGCGCGCGACCCCGGCACTCGCCCTACTGGATCGGAATGTCCTCGACCTCGCTCGGCTCGGCGCGGCGGCGCTCGACCCGCTCCAGATACCAGTCGATCAGGGCGCGAATCGCCAGCAACAGCTCGCGCAAGGCCTCGGCCAGGCGCCGCTGGAGCTCGGGCGGCACGAGGTCGCGAGCGGAGGTGAGGAGCCCGAGCAGCAGCTCGAGCTCATGGCCTGAGCTCGGGGTGTCGCTCTCGCGGGCCTGCCAGCCGGCGGCCGGGGGCGCATCGCCTGGGCGTGGCGCGCCGTCGGCGAGATCCGATGGCGTGTCCTCTGCCTGCGGTGTCACGTTTCCCGCCGCCGCCGCCGCCGCCGCGCGCGCCGTCGCCTCCGCGAGCAGCCGCTCGGCCGCCTGCGACGCGCGGTCAAGCCGGGCCTCGAGGTTGCGCAGGACGTCCTCTCCCGTCGGCCGCGAGGGCTCGGGATCAGTCCCGTGGTGTTCCTGCGGATCCATTGAAGGTCACCTCGAGCGCTCCGTCTTCGAAGGTCGCGCCGGTCGGGGAGAAGGACGCGAGCGCCGAGGGCAGCATCACGGTCCGTTTGTGTCCGTCCACGCCGACGATCAGCTCGAGCCCGAGCTTCTTGAGCGAGATGTCGGCCTTGCTCGCAAACGGGAGCCGCAGGCGCAGGCGGGCGCCGTGTTCGGAGGCGACGATCTCCTGCGTCACCGTGTCGTGAAGCACGGCGGCCGGGTCGACCTCGGCGGATGTGAACAGTTCCTCGGCGAGGCGATCGAGCATCTGCGGGCCGATCACCTCCTGCTCAAAGTACGGCGCGCGCAGCACGGGGACCGGCGAGAACGCCGAGTGGACGAGCTCGAGGTGTTCCTCCTGACGACGGCGCCAACCCGAGAAGTAGTCGCCGACCTCGGTGGGAAACACCCGGTTGACGATGACGGCGTCGGTCACGTAGCCGTAAAGGTTGAGGTACGTGAACGTTCGCATCGCCTCGCCGATCACCATCTTGTCCGGGTTCATCACGAGCCTCACCGTCGAGCGGGTGTGGTCGCGGAGGATCTCGTTCATCTCGATCAGGTTCTGAGAGAGGCGATGGATGTCGGCGAACACCGCCTGGCTCGGCAGCGGGATGTCGAGCAGCGACTTGGCGAACGGCCGGGCTGCGGCAAGGATCTGCCGCTCCATCGGGAACACCTTCTCGATCCACCACCGGGCGACGTCCGGGAACGAGAGCAGGCGCAGCGTCTCGCCCGTCGGCGCGCAGTCGACGACGATCGCGTCCCAGTCGTCGGTGCGGTGATGGGCCTGCAGGCGCAGCAGCGAGAACAGCTCGTCCATCCCCGGCGGCACGGTCAGCTCCTCGGCCGAGATCCGGTCGACCCCGCGCTCGAGCAGCAGCTCGCCGAGCCAGTCCTGGACGCCGGACCAGTGGTACTCCATCTCCTCTTGGGCCTTGACCTCCTGCCCCCACAGCCGGGTGTCAACCTGGACCGGCGCTGAGGACAGCTCGGTCTCGAGCGCCTCGGCAAGGCTGTGGGCCGGATCCGTCGAGATCACGAGCGTCCGCAGGCCGTCGGCCGCCAGGCGCCGGCCCGTGCACGCCGCCACCGAGGTCTTGCCAACCCCGCCCTTGCCCGTGTACAGGATCGTTCTCGGCCGCATCTAATCCGCCGAGTCTAGGCTTCGCGACCTGCGGATGTTGCTAGACCGGAGGGTGCTTCAGGTAGCGCTCGAACCGGGCCGCCGTGTCGCAGTAGACCTTCGCGTGGGTGCGCGTGCACAGTTCGCGGAGGAAGCCCGTGACGAGCACGTGGTAGTCGTAGCTCGACAGCTCGCCCGGCTGATAGAGCGACCAGTGGCCGGTGTCATAGTGCGGCACCTCGAGCCGGGCCTCCGCGTCGCCCGCCGCGAACAGGCGGGCCGCGCGCGCGTTGTGGCTCGTCTCGGCGTACTCATCGAGCCCGATCAGGCTCTGTAGGAACCCGTTGATGACCGCGACATCCGAGGCCCAGGCGAACGAGTAGAGCAGGTAGCGCAGCCCGTGCCGCGTTCGGACCGAGACGCCGGTCGGTGGCCGCTCGCCGAAGATCGGCAGGGCTTGGTGCGCGACGTCGAGATAGTGGCGCTGGTGGAACGCCTTGTACGCCCGGCTCAGTGCCTCGAGGGCGGTGCCCTGCGACATCGCGCTCGTCCACGGCGGGACGCCGCCGTCGAACCCGAAGTAGTACTCCCAGACGAGCGCTCCGCCCCGGCGGGCCGCCAGCGGAATGAGTTCGCTCAGGAGGTGCTTCATCCGCGGATACAGCTTCGGACCGCCCGTGTACAGCCCGTCCGCCTTGCCGAAGCTGCCGAGCTCCTGGAGCTCGAGCCCCTGGCCCGGGTAGTACTGCCACACGATCTCGGAGCCGGCGAACTCGACCCGCTGGCTCGCGTCCAGCAAGGGCCCGCGCGTCCACCAGCGCAGGTTGCGGTCGAGCGTCAAGAACAGGGCCGGGAGCCGCGACGCGGTGAGCGCGCCGGCGGCAGCGATGTCGTGAATGTTGAGGAGGACGGCCTCGAGCTCGTGGGCGCGCGCCCGTGCCAGGTGGGCGGCGGCTCTGCCGGCCTGGTCGAGCGTCGTGAGGTAGCGGCGGTAAGCGCGCGCGGAGATCGCTCGCGTGCGTCGCAGGTGTGCGAGCGTGTCATGGGCCGCGCCCGAGGCGGCGTGGGCTCGCGGACCGGAGGCGGTCGCCGCAGCCGCCGCCCGTGCACCGGGGACCGGCGTGACCGCCGGACCCGTCACGTACGGGTCGTCGCGGACCGTCGCGTGGCCATTCGCGCCGAGCACGATGACCCGCGCAGCACTCGCGTTGCCCGCTCCGGCGGACAGCGCGCACACGGCGACGACGAGGGCTATGCCGAACCGACCCCTACGCATGAGTGCCGATGCTAGATTCGCTGCGGTTCGGATGCCACCGCTGAGGAGGAAGTTTCAGATGCACCAGTTGATCAGGGGAGCGCGGGTTGGCGGCATGCTCGTTGCGGTGGCGGTCGGCGTCGGCGCCTGCGGTGGCGGATCGTCGAGCGGCGACGCCACCAGGCTGCTCAAGCAGACCTTCGGGCAGTCGCACACGGTGACCAGCGGCAATCTCAATCTCAGCCTGAGCGTCGCGACATCGGGATCAAACGCTTCAACCCATCCGATCAGCCTCAGTTTCGGTGGTCCATTCCAAAGTCGCGGCTCCGGCAAGCTGCCGGCCTCGAACTTCAACATCAGCATCAACGCGCTCGGCCGCAGCGGCTCGCTCGGCATCCTCTCGACGGGGACGAACGGTTACATCACGTTTGGCGGCACGAGCTACCAGCTGCCGGCGGCGACGTTCCAGCGTCTCGAGTCGAGCTTCTCGTCGATCACAGCCTCCCCCGGTGGCGGGAACGGCCAGCCTTCGCTGTCCAAGCTCGGGATCAACCCCTTGCACTGGCTCGAGAACCCGTCAGTGGTGGGCACCGAGACGGTTGGCGGCACGTCGACGAAGCACATCAAGGCTGACGTCAACGTTCCGGCGATGCTCGGCGACGTCAACACGTTCCTTGCCAAGGCTTCGACCACCGGCATCACCGGCGCCTCGAAGCTGCCCAGCCAGCTTTCCTCGGCGACGCGGGACAAGATCGCCACGGCGGTCAAGAACCCGAGCGTCGACGTCTGGACCGGCGCTGACGACAAGATGGTCCGCAAGCTGACGGTCAATCTGACCGTGCCGGTGTCCGGCCAGCTCTCGACGCTTCTCGGCGGGGGCAGCTCGGCCCGGATCGCGCTCACGATCGCGTATGCCGATCTCAATCAGCCGCAGACGATCGGCGCCCCGAGCGTCGTGCGTCCGTTCAGCGAGTTCTCCACCCAGCTGCAGTCGTTCCTTGCGGCAGCGCAGGGCGGGCTTGGCGCAACGGGTGGCTCCGGATCGAGCTCGTCCGGATCGGGCGCGTCCGGCTCGTCATCGCTGGCGCCCGCTGCGAACGCGAACTACATCAAGTGCCTCCAGGCCGCGAACCAGGACGTCACGAAGATGCAGAAGTGCGCCGGGCTGCTGAAGACGAAGTAGCTATTCCTCGTCGGGCTCGAGTTCGTCGACTTCGTCGACGTCCTCGTCGTCGCTGCTGAGGACGTCGGGCTCCTGATCGACCTGGAAGGCCTCGAGCAGCTCGTCTCGACGGTTCTCGTCGACAGGAACCTCGTCGGAGATCAGCACCCAGTCGGCGCCCTCGTACTCCTCCATGTTGAAAATCTCGGCGTCGAGCTCGGGTGAGTCATCGACGACGACGAGCACCTCGGTCTGCGGGTTGAAGTACGTCCCGGGACGGTTGACGAGGTCCTCGAGTTCGAATTTACGTGCGTTGGCAGCCATTTCGCGCGCAGCCTATCGAGTCCTCGCGACGGCGCGGGTCACGTTCCCTGCTCACAGGTCGCTGAGGCTCGCGATCTGACGCTCGATCTCGGCCTCGACGTCGAGCGGGGGCTTGCCGGCGCGCGCTCGGCGGTGATTGCGAGCGAGCACGAGGTCTCGGATCTCACCGCGCAACTCGGGGTCGATCTGCGGCGCCGTGAGCCGCGCGAGCTCACGGTCGATGTCGATCGGCTCCTCGCCCCGGCGCAGCCGACGAGCGTTGCGGGCCTCGAGCATCTGCCGGATCTCGCTGTCGCGCTCGAGCAGCGCCGCCGTCGAGCCGGGCTTCGGCCCGCGCGCGACGTCGCCCTCCATCAGCAGGTGATCCTTGCCGTAGTCCTCCCAGGTCTTACCGCTGAAGACGAGCCCGGCGAAGGCGGCCACGAGGCCGAGGCCGCACACGACCCAGATGACGGTGGCAAACGCTGCGTGCACGCAGGGTTAAGTGTTGCGCACGGCACCAGGGCAGCACGGTGGCCCGTGTGCCGTCCGTAACGAACCGTGGCCCGGGCGCGGGGGAACCCCGTTGCGAGCGGTGGTTTTTTGAGTACCCTTCAGGGTTGACTGACTAGTCAATCTAGGTTTGCGCCCGGAGCTTCCACGCCGACCGGCCGCCCGCACTGAAGGAGAAAGCCACCGTGGTTGATTTCACGCTCACTGATGAGCAGAAGAGCATGCGCGAGATGGCGCACGACTTCGCCGAGAAGGAGATTCGGCCGGTCGCCTGGGAATACGACAAGGACGCCACCTGGCCGCAGGACATCATCGACAAGGCCTGGGAACTCGGCCTGATGAACAGCCATCTGCCGGCCGAGTACGGCGGCCCGGGCCTGGGTTACCTCGACGGCGCGCTCATCGAAGAGGAGATCGCCTGGGGCTGCTCGGGCATCGGGACCTCGCTCTCCTGCAATGGTCTCGCGACGGCGCCGATCGCGCTCGCCGCCTCCGAGGAGCTCAAGAAGGAGTACCTCGGTCGCCTGTCCGAAGGACCCCTGCTCGCCTCTTTCTGCCTAACCGAGCCGGATGCCGGCTCCGACGTCTCCGGGATGAAGACCACCGCCACCAAGAAGGGTGACAAGTGGGTCATCAACGGCTCCAAGTGCTTCATCACCAATGGCGAATACGCCAACTACTACACCGTCTACGCCAAGACCGACAAGGAGGCCGGCCACCGCGGCATCTCCTGCTTCATCGTCCCGCGTGATGCCGGCGTCGTGGTCGACAAGCACGAGGACAAGATGGGTCAGCGCGCGTCGAATACGGCGACGATCACGTTCCCCGAGGTCGAGATTCCCCTCAACCACCTCGTCGGTGAGGAGAACAAGGGCTTCAAGATCGCGATGATGACTCTTGACCGCACGCGCCCCGGCGTGGCGGCCATGGGCGTCGGTGTCGCCCGCGCGGCGATGGAGTTCGCGATCAACTACTCCAAGGAGCGCGTCCAGTTCGGCGTTCCGATCGCGATGCACCAGGGCATCCAGTTCATCATCGCCGACATGGCGACGAAGGTGCACCTCGCTCGGCTCGCGACATGGAACTCCGCAGTGCTGCTCGACCAGGGCCGGCGCAACACGCTCGAGTCATCCCATGCGAAGCGCTTCGCGGCCGACATCGCGATGGAGGTCACGACCGACGCCGTTCAGGTCTACGGCGGTTACGGCTTCATCAAGGAGTACCCGGTCGAGAAGCTGATGCGCGACGCAAAGATCCTCCAGCTCTACGAGGGCACCGCCCAGATCCAGCGGCTGGTGATCGCGCGTGAGACGCTGCTTCCACGCCGCGTCGAGGAGCCCGCGGCAGCGCACGCCTGAGCGCGCCGCCTCGCTCCCCACGAGAAGGTCTATGAGGGCCGCCCTTTCGGGGGCGGCCCTTTCTGTCCGTGCTTCGTCGGCTTCTTCGAGGACGGCTTCTGCGTCATGGCATAGATCCCGACGACGACGGCGCCGGCCACGAACACCGCGCAGACACCGCTGAGCACGATGCCAGCGGTCCGCTGGCTGCCCGACTTGCCGTTCGCCAGCGACTTGAGGCCGAGCAGCAGCAGGACGAAGGCGGTAACGAGGCCCGCGCCACCGATCAGCGCAGCGACGCAGATCTTCCACAGCGCGCTCCAGTTGATGAGCTGCGATGCGAGGAGCGACACCGTGGACCCCGGGCGACCGCCGGCTCAGCGAGAGCCTCCGGCCGCTCGGCCTCGAGCTCGGGCGAGACGTTGGTCCGGTCGAGGTCGTGCGCGGAGATCTTGTTGCGCTGCGTGAGTCCGAACAACCCGAACGCGCCGAGCGCGGCGAGGATCGCGATCACGACCGATCCCGCGTTGCTGTGCGAGCCGAATAGGTTCGAGATCTCCCAGGCGATCCCGCCGAGGGCGGCCGCGGCCGGAATCGTAGGCAGCCGCCATCTGTCCGGCGACGCCCCAGTGCACGCTCGCGAGCTTCTTCCCCAGAGCGGCGCCCATGACACCGCCCGAGACGACCTGCGTCGTCGACAGCCGATACCCGTAGTAGGAGGAAGCGGCGATCAGCACCAGCGAGATCACACCCATCGTCTTTCTGCGCGTCGTTCGTGCCGTGGGCGAGAGAGACGAGCGACGCGGAGCCAATCTGGCCGAGCCGGTAGCCGCTGATCGCCTCCAGCTTGCCGAGCCGGCGGATCAGCTTGTATGCGATGAACGTGGCGGTCAAGGCCGCGATCCCGCAGATGATGGGCGCGAGGATCGCCGGGGTGATCGCGGACTGCAGCTCCAGCGCGCCGATCGCGATCGACGTCGCCATCGCGTTGGCGTGTCGTGAAATCCACTGTCTGGGCGCCGCGGACGCGCCGCGGGTGACCATCGTGGGAAAGTTCTTCGGCGGCCGTGGTCCGGGTGTCAGGCCGATGGCGGCTGCGAGCGGCCGTCGAGGAGGATCGTCCACGGCTCGATCGAAGTGACCGTGAGCATCCCGTTCTGCGCCCAGTTGTCGTCGGCGAGTCGTGCGCGGACCGCGGCCTCGGACGATGCGGAGACAACGTGGAGGATCTCCCGGTCGCCGGCCAGCGGTCCGCCGAGGACGATGAACCCATCATCGACGAGGGCGTCCATGAAGCGCGCGTGCTCGTCCCACCCCTCCTGCTCACGGAGATCTCGTGAGAAATCCCAGGGACCGCCCCGCTGCAGACGGACGGCGAAGAACATGGGCGTGAACCTTACGCCCTGCGGCTGTGGCCGATGTACAAGGCGAGGTGGAGATACCGTTCGGTCATGGCTGCCAAGCAACAATTCACCGCAGACGAGGCGCGCGCTGCCGGCGAGCGCATCGGGATCGATTGGGGCACCTCGAGGTTCGATGTCGAGCAGTTCCGCATGGGGATGGACGTCGAACTCGAACATGGGACTCACGATGCCGAGACGAACGTGACCGACGATGACGTGGACGTCACCGCGAAGATCGCCCGCGCCCATCTGAACGAGTTCCCCGACTACTACTCACGGCTGGCCGTGATGGAGGCAGACGCCGAGGCGTACTGGGAATCGCAGGACAGGTAGTCAAAGGAGCCGGGCGCGGCATCCTCGGGTGGTTGCACCACCACCGAGCCGTCGGCTACGACCAGCAGCTGACCGATAACTGCACCCTCGTCGACTGACGGGACGCGTGCGCCGGGAGCCCGCGATGCGGCGGGCACCCGGTGCACGGTCTGCTCTACACGCGTCGCGGGACGTTCCCGGTGATCGTGAGGAACGAACGCATCGCCTTGTGCCCGCGGTCGGCCGTCGGTCCGAACATGCACGGGCAGCCGCCGTCGATGACAGCGATCCCGTGGGCCCGGCCGTAGTCGGTTGCCGCCGTGGAGACGCTGCCCGATCCTGGGCCTCGGTGCATCCACACGTGCTTGATGCCGAGCTCAGCGCACTCGTGCATCGTCGCCTCCGCGCGTTCGGGCTTCGTCCCGATCACGACCGCCTCGACTCCGTCCGGGATCGAGTGGAGGTCTGGGTAGCAGTGCTCACCCTCGATCTCATCGGCGTTCGGATTGACCGGCACGACGTCGTAGCCTCGGTCGCGCAGCCGCTGGTAGACGACATTGCTCCCGTGGTTCTTGGGGTCCCGGGAGACGCCGGTGACCGCGATCCGCTTGTGGGCGAGGAACTCACTCGCCGCTGCCTTGATCTTTTGCATAGCTCCTCGACGGTACGCCCGTCGAGGCGATCGGCCATCGGGAAAGCCCCCGCATCGCGCGTTGGGGTGGACTACCGACCTGCGAGGACGCCGGCGAGATTGTCAAGCTCGTTCTGACGCCCCATCACGAGCCGCTCGGTCCATGTCTCGTCGTGCAGGGCGTCGACAATCATCACCACCCGCGTCTGCTCGCCGACCGGCTCGAGCGCGACCACGGTCATGAACTCGTATGGGTCGACGCCGGGGATGAAGTCGGCCAGCGATGCGTAGGCGAGCCGCGCGGCCTGCTCGATCTCGGTGAACCGCTTGCGGGATTCGGTGCTCAGCGGCATCCCGGCGTTCCGCATGAACTCGATCTGCTCGGGCGCGGTCGCGGTCATCGTGTAAACGAGCGCGCCTCCAGGCTCGAGCTCGAGCGTCTGAACCTCGGTCGTGAAGCCGTCGGGCGCCCACCACGACTCGATTCCGGCCGCCGTCGTCCACAGCTCCCAGATCGTCTCGGCGGGCGCGTCGTAGGTGCGCTCAAGGCGATTCGGCGTTGACATGCGATGACTCTCCCTCCTCGTCCGTAAAATATTCTCACTCAGGAATATACACGAAGCGGGATACTTACGCTGTGAATGTTGCGCTCCTCACCGCGCTGGCTGAACCGAACCGGCTCCGCGTCGTCGAGCTGCTCGATGCCGCGCCGCGCTCGGTCGGCGAGGTAGCGGCGGAGCTCGGGCTGCGCCAGCCACAGGCGACCAAGCACCTCCAGACACTCGAGCGGGCGGGGCTCGTGACCATGCATCCCCTGGGTCAGCGTCGCATCTACTCGCTGCGGCGCGAGCCGCTCGTGCCCCTGCGCGACTGGCTCGATGCGCTGACGGCGACAGACCGATCGGCCGCCGTGCTCGCTGATTACGAGGCGGCGGTGCAACGGGAAACCGCGCTCGCGCAGCGAGATGCCGGATGGGCGGTGGGGCGGACGCTGCGGTTCGTACGCGAGCTCCCGGGGACGGCGAGTGAGGTGTGGTCGTCGTGGACGGCGGCGTCGCGGGTCGCCGAGTGGTGGGCGCCCGAGCACTTCACGGTCGCCGCGGCGGAGGTCGACCCGGTCCAGGGCGGGCGGTTGCGGATCGTCCTCGAGGAGGGCGATGGCGCCCGCTACGACTCCGCCGGCCGGTTCACCGACGTGCGTGAGCCGGAGCGGCTGGCGTTCGACCTGGCGCCGTTGCTCCCGGACGGCCGTCCGCTGTTCTCGGCTCGCTATGAGGTAACGCTCGCCGAACGCACGCGGCGGACGTGGCTCACGCTGCACATCCGGATCACCGACGCGCGGGTAGAGGCAGCGCCGGCGATCGCCGGGATCCGGTTTGGCTGGGACCAGGCGCTCGATAAGCTGAGCCGCACGCTCGGGTAGAGCGCGCCCAGGTCACTCTGACGTGCTGAACTCCCAAATCGCGATCCCGAGCATGATCAGGCCGAGCCCGAGCACGACCAAGACCTCGAGCCAGGCCGGGACCGGCCAGCCGAACCATGTGACGCCCGGGTTGAGCGCCTTCTGCGCTTCGGCCGAAATGTCGAGATGGCTGAACACGAGGCGACGCATCGGGTCGACCGCGTAGGTGAGGGGATCGAGGCGGTTGAGGATCTCGAGCCAGCGCGGCAGGTTCTGCACCGGGAACAGCGCGCCGGAGATGAAGAACATCGGCATCACGATCATCTGCATGACGCCGAAGAACGCCTGCATCTGCTTGATCCGCGCGGCGACCATGACGCCGAACGCCGTGATCGAGAACGCGAGCAGCAGCTGCAGCCCGAAGATGCCGAGCACCAACTCCAGGCTGAGCGGCACGTGCACGAGCGGCGCGAGGAGGATCATGATCACGCCCTGGGTGCTGGCAACGGTGGCGCCGCCGAAGCACTTGCCGATCACGATCGAGCTCCGGCGGACCGGGGCGACCATCATCTCGCGCAGGAAGCCGAATTCCCGGTCCCACACGATCGACGCCGCCGAGAACATCGCAGTGAACATCACCGCGATGCAGAGGATGCCGGGGTAGATGAAGGTCTTGAGGTCGACGCCGTGCGTGCTCGCGCTCGAGAGCTGCTGTAGGCCCGAGCCCATCACGAACAGGAACAGGAGCGGCTGAATCAGCGATGAGACGATGCGGATTCGGTCGTTGACGAACCGGATGAGGTCGCGGCGCCAGACGATCCGGATCGCCCGCAGCTCGGACGCGACGCTGTGCTTGGGGACGTAGACGCGGACGGTGGGGGCGCGCGGCGCGGCGGCGCCGCCGGCGCTCGGGGTGGCGTCGGTCGTCGTGCTCATCGGCCGCCTCCGTGCACCATCCGCATCATCATCCGGTTGCGGTTCTTGCCGGCGTCCTCCTCGGCGTCTCGGATCGTCGTGCCGGTATGCGACATGAACACGTCGTCGAGTGTCGGCCGCGAGACGCTGACGCTCTTGATCGGCACTCCGAGGTCGGAGAACAGGCGGGGCACGAACTCCTCGCCGGATGGCACGCCGAAGATCACGGCCCCCTCGGCGACGGTTGCCGCGATCCCGAACTGCTCCTCGAGCGCCGCGATCGCGGCGTCGTTGTTGTCGGTGTGGATCGCCACCCGGTCCTTGCCGATCTGGGCCTTGAGGCTCTCCGGAGTGTCGAGCGCGACGATCTCGCCATGGTCCATGATCGCGATCCGGTCACACCACTCAGCCTCGTCCATGTAGTGCGTCGTCATGAAGATCGTGATCTCCTCCCGCTCCTTGAGCTCACGGATGTAGGTCCAGATCGAGCGGCGCGTCTGCGGGTCGAGCCCGATCGTCGGCTCGTCGAGGAACAGCACGCGGGGCGAGTGCATCATGCCGCGCGCGATCTCGAGCCGGCGACGCATCCCGCCCGAGTACGTGCCGACGACCGTGTCACGCCGCTCCCAGAGCCCAACCATCTCGAGTACCTGCTGCATCCGGGGCTTGACGAGGTCGGATTGCAGCCCGTACAGCTCGGCGTGGAGTTTGAGGTTCTGCGCGCCCGTCAGGTAGTTGTCGAGCGTCGGATCCTGGAACACGAGCCCGATATTGCGCCGGACGTCGTCGCGCTCGTGGACGACGTCGTGGCCGGCCACCTTCGCCTCGCCGGCCGTCGGCTTGGCGAGCGTGCACAGCATGTTGATCGTCGTCGTCTTGCCCGCGCCGTTCGGGCCGAGGAAGCCGAACACCTCGCCCGAGGCGACGTCGAAGTTGACGCCGCGCACCGCCTCGAGCTCACCGAAGTTCTTGACGAGCTGTTGGACCTGGATCGCCGGGACCTCTCCTGGCCCGCGACCGTTGTGATCGAGCGAGGGCATCCTGTCGTTCAACGTAGCGCGCTCACTCATCCTCGGTCTCTGCAAGGATCCCGTACAGGGAACGACGCGTCTGGCCGAGCAGCTCCTGGGCCCGCTGGACTTGCTGCTCGCTCCCGACCTGCGTGACCTGGATCGCCGCCTGGGCGGTCTGGGCGATGAGCGTGCGGATCTCGACGAACGCGTTCGACATCGGGTCGTCCGAGGCGCACCACGGGGGCGCCTCCGGGTGGTGCTCGGCGATATGGTCGCGACCCGCGTCGGTGAGCTCGAACAGCTTGTTCGTGTCGCGCTCGATCGCGCGGATCAGGCCCTCGTCCTCGAGCTGGGCGAGCGTGGGGTAGACGGAGCCCGGACTCGGCCGCCAGCGGCCGCCGGAGCGCTCCTCGATCGCCTGCATGAGCTGGTAGCCGTTGCGGGGCTCGTCGGCGAGCAGCACCAGGAGCGCGCCCCGGATCTCGCCGCGCCGGCGCCGTCCGCGGCCACCGCCGAATCCGCCGCCGAAGCCGTGCGGGCCCATGCCCGGGCGCCCGCCGAAGTGTAGGTCATGGTGAGGTATCACGATACGTAACGATATATCGCTACGTACACGCGCGTCAAGAGGCGCCCGCGCCTCGTACGGAGCGGTGAATGTCGCTTCACCTCGACCTGTGTGAGGTCCGCTGCCAACCTTTGGCGATTCACCGCCGCCCCCCGGCGGTGAATCGCCATTCACGTGCTGTCGTCGTCGGTGCTCTCGCTGCCGCCGTTGTCCGGGCTGGGCTCGTCGCGCGCGCTCGGCTCGGAGCTGCCGCTACCGCCGCTGCCGCCGCTGCCGCTGCCGCCGCTGCGGCTGCCGCCGCTGCCGCCGCCGCCCGGCCCGGTGCGCCGCGTCTTGAGCCAGTCGGAGACCTGCTCGGCCATGCCGCCGACCTGGTTGCCGACCTTTGCGATGTTGTCGCCGACGTCCTTGAAGATCGCGCGGAACCGTTCGGCGTAGAAGGTGAAGGCCGCGCTCGCCTCCTCGCCGGCCGGCGGCTCCTGGCCGCGACGGATGTAGTCGCCGCGCTGGATGCGGTCGTACTCGCCACTCTGGACCCAGCGCATGATCTCCGACACCCGCCGCACCGCGTACGGGTGCGTGCTGTTGATCTCGTAGAAGAAGCGCCGGACGCGGTCGCTGGGGTCGTCCCAGTCCTCGTACTCGCGCGCTTGGGCGAGGAACGCGTCGAGGTTGAGCTGGTCCGCCCGCATCCCGCCGGCGAGCACCATCAGCCCCCGGCAGACGATCCGCGGGTCGCGGACCACGAGCGCCTCGGCGCGGTCACAGCTCAGCTCCGCCGCGCGGGACCACTCGAGCAGCACCGTGCGTGCCGCCGCGGCGGGGATCGCCAGCGGGAACGGAACGCTCCCGCCCAGGCGGAGCAGGATCGCGAGCGCCGTGTTGTAGAGCACGTGGTCGGAGAGGATGTGCGCGACCTCGTGGGCGAGCACCGCGCGCTGCTCGCCGGACCCCAGCCGCCCGAGCAGCGGTGTGCCGACGACGACCATCGGGTTCGTCGACCCGATTGCCATGGCATTCGCGATCACCGTGTCCGTGACGTACAGGTCGTACGTCCTCGGCATGTCGAGGATCTTGCACACCGCCACGTGGTTGGACCACAGGTCGGGGAGCTGGCGCTCATCGACGCGCACCGAGTTGCTCAGGTACATCTGGCGGAGCGCGCGCTCGTACTGCCACTCGATCAGCTTGCGGACGACCGTGTCGAGCATCGGCACCGACTTCAGCGCCGCCGTCGCGGCGCGGTCGGCGGGGTGCTCGTATGCCTTCGGCGAGATGTTCGGGTACGGCTTCAGTTCCTCCGGCAGCATCTCGGTCATCGCACCGAACCCTACACCCGCTCTACTGGGTGGTCGTCGGGATCAGGACGGTTGTCATCTGCTCGTGGCAATCGCCGCCGACGCGGTCCGTGATGAGGTCGAACTCCCCCGATGGTTGCCCGGCCGGGCCGGTCACGGTGAATGTGAGCCGCACGTCGGATGATCCGCGGGCACGGACTTCGTCATGCCGCTGGCCGGGGACATGAGATCGGCGCGCGTGATCGTGCCGCCGTTGTCGACCGCGATCGTCTGCTCACCGGCGCCGCCGTTCACGTACTGGTAGTCGGCGTTGCCGTCGGCTTCGCACGACAGCGACAGGGTGCCGACGCCCGACAGCGACGCGAGCTCGAGCGGCACGGAGCCCTTCAGCAGCCCGGCGTACGCGTGCGCGTTCATCTGCGGATACCCGGCCGGGGCGACGCCACCGAGCTTGGCCGCGTCAGGCGAGCGCGCCTCCGATGCGAAGTCGGCGCTGGTCACCATTCCGGCCGCGATAGTCGGGTTCGGGTAGCGGCCGGTGAGATCGCCGCCGACGAATAAGGCGAGGAACGCGACGCCGTGGCGATGCGCGTACGCAGCTGCGGTCCCGAACATGTGCCCTCTCTTCTCTGACTGCTGGGTCCCGACGGATCGCTAGCCCATCCGTCCTGATGGGGATAATCCCATCCGATGACGGCGCTTGCAGGACCTGGCTCTGCGGATCCGCTCGTCGGCGAGCTGCGGCGCTCCGGGCTCGTCAGCCTGCTCGTGCTCCACTACGTCGCGAGCGAGCCGTGCTACGGCAACCAACTGATCACCCGGATCGCGACATTGACCGGGGGCGCGCTCGCCGTCAACCCAAACACGATGTATCCGCTGCTGCGCTCGCTTGAGGAGCAGGGACTCGTCACCTCGGCGTGGGAGCACCCGGGGCGGCGCAGCCGGCGCTTCTATCGCATCACCCCGGAGGGGGCGATCGAACGACGCCGGCTCAACCAGCGACTGGAGCCGAGCCTCGCCGCCATCGCCGACACGATCGACGTCATCCGCCACGAACTCCGCCCGCAGTGAGCACCGTTCGCGTCGCGCAGACGTTCGCCGGGACCGTTCACGACGCCGAGCGCTGTTGGTACGACACGGCCGCGTGGCCGGCATGGGTCGATGGCCTCGCTCACGTGCAGGCCGTGGACGGGGAGTGGCCGGAGGTCGGCGCGGTCGTCCGCTGGGAATCCGGGCCGGCTGGACGCGGGCACGTGTCCGAGAAGGTCGTCGCATATGAGCCGCTCGCCGGGCAGACGACGGAGGTTCTCGACGACGCGATCATCGGCCGCCAGACGGTCGCGTTCAGCCCCGACAGCGAAGGTGATTCCGACGCGGTCACGGTCGAGTTCGCGCTCGACTACACGCTCCGGCGGAGGTCATTCGTGACCCCCATCGTCGATCTGCTGTTCATCCGCCGCGCGATGTCGATGTCGCTGCGCTCGACTCTCAGCCACTTCGGCACCCAGCTGTCCGCCGCGCGAGCGCGGTCGAGCGGCTGATCTCGGACGAGACCCGATTCGATACTGAAAGGTCCGTACACTGGCTCACGCCGCGCCTGCGCGCGGTGCTTCACACGCCAACTACCCCCCAAAGAGGCTCATGTTTGTCTTCAAAGCCGCCGTGGTCGGCGCGGGCACGATGGGCGGAGAGATCGCGCATGTCGTCGCGAACTCCGACATCCCCGTCCTGCTCAAGGACGTCGACCAGCAATTCGTCGATCTCGGGCTCGAGAAGGCCCGCTCGCTGTGGCAGGCCCGCGTCGATGCCGGGAAGATGGAGGCGGCGGAGCTTGATCGCAAGCTCGCGCTGATCACTGGTACCACGAGCTACGACGGCTTCGGCGACGTCGACTTCGTGATCGAGGCCGTCCCGGAGCGGATGGAGATCAAGCAGGCCGTGTTCTCAGAGCTCGACGAGGTGACCCCGGGCCACGCGATCCTGTCCTCGAACACGTCATCGCTGTCGATCACCGAGATGGGGGAGGCGACGAGCCGCCCGGAGCAGGTCGTCGGCTTCCACTTCTTCTTCCCCGCGTCGGTAATGCGGCTGATAGAGGTGATCGAGGGCGAGGACACCTCGGCGGAGACCGCCCAAGCGGCGGTCAGCTTCGCGCAGGCGATCCGCAAGATGCCGATCCGCTGCGGCGAGGCGCCAGGCTTCGTCGTCAACCGGATCCTCAACTCTGCCGCGTCCGAGATCTGGCGCTATCAGGAGGAGAGCGGGATCGACGTCAAGGAGCTCGACAAGGTCATCGCCGAGTCCAAGGCGGTGCCGATGGGCCCGTTCTTCCTCGGCGATCTGCTCGGGCTCGACACGGTGCTGCACGTCGCCGAATACCTCAGAGAGTCATATGGAGACCGCTTCGTCGTGCACAGCGGGATGCAGGAGCTCGTCGCCGCGGGGAACCTCGGCGCCAAGACCGGAAAGGGCTTTTATGAGCACGGGAACTGATATCGACACCCAGGCACTGGTCGACCGCTTCACGCTGAAGGCGTTCGTCGAGAGCTGCCTCGTGCTCGAGGAGGGGCTCGCCTCGCTGAAGGACATCGACCTCGGGATGATGGCCGGGGCGGGGATCATCCCGCCGCCGTTCGCCCGCGCCGACCAGATCGGGCTCGACGAGGTGCTCACGAAGCTCGAGCGGGCCTCCGAGGAGTGGGGCGAGAACTACGAGCCCCCGACGATCCTCCGGCGGCTCGTGTCGCAGGGGCGGCTCGGCGTCAAGTCCGGCCAGGGGTTCTTCCCGTATGCGCGGCCCGACGCCGGCTGGGACGAGAGCCCGGTCAAGCTCGAGACGCGTGGCGAGATTGCGATCGTGTGGCTCGACAACCCGCCCGCCAACTCGATCGCTCCCGGAGTCGTCCAGGCGCTCCAGAAGGTGTGGGACGCCGTCAGGGGCAGCGACGTCCGGGCGCTCGTGTTCGCCTCCGCCAACCCGATGCTGTTCTGCGCCGGCGCCGACATCAAGGCGTTCACGAAGATGGATGCGGCCGGCGGCAAGGTGCTGCTCGACGGCATGCACGGTCTGCTCCGCGAGATGGAGCGCTCCCGGATCGTCACGATCGCGGCGGTCAACGCGCTCGCGTTCGGCGGCGGCTGCGAGCTCGCGATGGCGTGCGATTTCCGGATCGCCGCCGACTCGGCGACGTTCGGTCAGCCCGAGATCAATCTCGGGATCATCCCCGGGTTCGGCGGCACGCAGCGCCTGCCGCGGCTCGTCGGCGAGGCGAAGGCGCTCGAGCTCAACCTGACCGGCGATCCGATCTCCGCCGAGGAGGCGTACGAGCTCGGGCTCGCGAACCGGGTCGTGCCCGACCACGAGCTGCTCGACAGCGCGCTCAGCTGGGCGCGCAAGCTCGCCGGCCAGGCGCCACTCGCGATCGAGCAGATCAAGCAGGTCTCGGCCACCGCCGACCTCGACGCCGGGATCGAGGCTGAGAAGCAGGGCTTCGCCACGGTGTTCGCGTCCGAGGACGCGCGTGAGGGCATCGGCGCGTTCCTCCAGAAGCGCACGCCGAAGTTCGAAGGCAAGTGAGCATCACGCTCGAGGAGACGGAACGCCTCGCGGAGCTGATCCGCGAGGCGGACTCCGTCGTCGCGCTCACCGGCGCCGGTATCTCGGTGCCCTCGGGGATCCCGGACTTCCGCTCGCCGGGCACGGGCCTGTGGGAGAACGTCAACCCGATGGAGGTGGCGCACATCGACGTGTTCCGCCGCGATCCGGAGCGGTTCTGGCGCTTCTACGGCGAGCGCTTCCAGTCGCTCGAGAACAAGCGGCCGAACCGGGCCCATGACGCGCTCGCGGTGCTCGAGCACGCGGGTCTGCTCGACGCCGTCATCACCCAGAACATCGATCGTCTCCACGCCCGCGCGGGCTCGCGAGAGCTGATCGAGGTCCACGGGACGATCGCCCACTCCTCGTGCCTGCGGTGCGGCAGCCGCTACGAGCTCGACGACGTGCGCAGCCGCCAGGTGGCCGACGATGGTCGGGTGCCGCGCTGCGACTGTGGCGACCCGCTCAAGCCCGACGTCGTGCTGTTCGGCGAGTACCTGCCGGTCGATGCGCTCGCCCGCGCCGAGCGGCTCGCCGCCCAGGCCGACCTCATGCTGTGCATCGGCTCTTCGCTCGAGGTGTATCCGGTCGCTGAGCTCCCGGCGGTGACGCTGGCCGCCGGTGGGCGGATCGCGATTCTCACTCAGGGGCCCACCCGGTTCGACGCCCGGGCGGCCGTCCGGTGCTCCGGCGACGTCGTTGAGGAGCTCGAGAGCGTGCTCTCCGCGCTCAAGCTTCGCTGAGCGACAGTCGCGCCGTGCCATCATTGATGGCATGTTTGAGAACGACGGCAGTAACGAGAGCTTCGAGGAGACGGTGCGATCGATCGCCCGTGAGCTCGGACGCTCGGTCGAGCGCGCGATGGAGCGCGTCGACATTGACGAAGTCGCCGACTCGATCGGCGTCGATCCGACCAGCGCCCGCGAGTGGGCGGACAACATCGGCGGGTGGCTGCGGGCCCAGGCCGAGAATCTCGGCGACGAGGTCGCGAGCCGGGCACCCGGGTCACCGGCTCCCGAGCCTCGGCCCGAGCCGACCTCCGAGGCCGCGAAGCGGTCCGGCGAGCCCGCAAAGCGGTCCGGTCAGGACCCGCTGAGCAGTGCTCAGCCGCACCCGCTTGATCAGCCGAGCGAGGAGCAGGGTGTGGCGCTCGCGGCGCTCGACTCCGGTCGCTGGGCGGTGGAGGCGGGCACGAGCCGGCTCACCGCGCAGGGTGACGGACCCGGCCCCGAGGATGCGCTCGGGCTTGTCCGCGAGCTCCGGGTGCGCGACTGGATCGGGGTCGACGGGACGCTGACGGTCGCGGGCCGGCACGCGCTCACGCGCTGGCTCGACGCGGCCACCGCGTAGCCAGCGGGCTTAACCAAGCAAGGTTTCCGTCGCATCGCGGCGGAAATCTTGCGTTCGCGTGATGGTCGAGGAGCGCAGCGCTCAGGCATACGCGACGGCGCGGGCGCGGAGGACAGCCTCGACGCGCCCGAGACCGTGGGCGACCGTCTCGTGCTGATCGGCTGACAGCGGGCCGGCGAGGGCCGCCTGGGCAGCGGCGGTGACGGTGTCACGCAACCCGCGCAGCTCGCTGAGGCGATCGGCGAGCGTGTCGGCCACGGTGTCGCCGGGCAGTTCGGCGAGGGCGGCATCGAGCGCGACGAGCAGTTGCAGCGCCGCCTGGCGGTCATGGCCGTGGTCGAGGTCGAGGCGCGCTCGGAGGGTCAGCTCCTCGCACACGAGCGCACGCTCGCGGCCGTTCATCATCGCCGCCAACCGGGCCTGCGGCTGGAGCACCTTGAGCCGACGCTCTCGCCCGGCGCGGGCTTCGAGTTCGACCGCCTCGCTCCACTGGCCGTCGGCGACCTGCTCGCCGGCGCCCCATCCGATGCGGGCCACGAGCGCCTGTTCACGGCGGACGGGGTTGAGATACGGATCCGCTGTCACGAGCCGGAATCCGCGGAGCGCTCGGTTGAGCACGGCGAGGTGCCCGGCCAGCTCTGACTCGCCGGCGCCGCTCAACCAGTCACGAGCGGCGCGCTCGTCCTCGAACGAGGCGGAGAGGTCAATAACCGTTGCCCGACCGGTCGAAACAGGCGTAGGCTCAGGCTCAGGTTGAGCCTGACGTTGAGACCGCTGGAGGCGTTTGCGGCGCTCCGGCGCGCCGAGCATGGCGACGACGAGCACGTGCGTGGGGGGTGAATCCGGGTCAGCGCCCTCAGCGCGCAGCAGATAGCGGCCGTCCGGCGGGCCGAGCAGCCACGGGAACTCGAACTGGCTGAAGCGGAACAGCGAGGCGGCGGCGCTCACCGGCTAAGTGTCGTCGCTCCGCGTGGTCGATGCCCCGATGCCCCGGTCGCCGGCGACGCGATGCTCAGTGGGCGCCGTGGGCGGCCGTCTTGATCGCGTACTTGCTCGGGGCGATCGGGACGATCGGCTCGGGGATCTGGCTGATGCGGTTGATCAGCTTGTCCCACTGGCCGGGCTGGAGGATCGACTTGATCTGGCCCGAGAGCTTGTTGTTCGCCCCGAACAGCGGCGCGAACGTGACCGAGATGCGGTCGGCGTGGTCGGGGAGGGAGAGCGTGTTCGCCTGGCCCTTGTAGCTCATCGTCGAGATGATCTGGTCGGGCTTCATCGCGCCCTGAAGGGTGAGCAGGCGGCGGATCGTGATGTCGGTGATCGAGCCGGAGCCCTGATGGCCCTTGACCGGGATGTTGTTGATCTTGGCGATGTCGACGGAGCTGCCGGCCGCCTGACTGGCGGCGCTCTGGCGCTGGCCCGTCGCGTTCGTGCTCACCGGGACGGTGCTGTGCCCGCAGATGAGGCCCGAGACGGTCGGGTCAAGGCCGGAGGCGGCGAGGAACTCGAGCGTGGCGAGCACGCGGCGATCGACGAGGCCGGCCTGGATGTCGCGCCGCCCGCAGGCGTAGACAGCGACGTGCGGGTCCTGGAGGATCCGGTTCTGGAGCTGTTCCTTGCTCATCAGCAGGATCTGGCCGATCGTCGGGTTCTTCGCGCCCGGGCCGAAGAACGGGTTCACGCCGGCGGCCCGGTAGACGGCGGTCGCCTCGAGCAGCTTCCAGCCGTCGAGGATCGGCTTCGGGTCGATCTGCGGGGCGTTCTTGCCGGCCGGCTGGATCATGAACACGAGATGCGAGGCGGTCTTCTGATCGCCGGAAGCGATCCGGCCGAGGATCGTGCCTGCGACGACGACCGCGCCGGCCTTGAGCGGCTCCAGCGTGTACTGGTTCTTGCCGAGGTGCAGGACGGAGGAGAAGTAGTTCGTAAAGCTCGAGATCTTCGCCGAGCCCGCGTGGAGCTGGAGCTGGCCGCCGGCGGCGTAAGAGGCCGGGCGCGATGGATGGGCGAACAGTCGCTCCTTGACCATCGGCGCCTGGGTCGTCTGGGCGCCTGACTCCTGTGCCGCGGTCTGCTTCGTGGCGGCCGGCTTGGTCGCGACCGGCTTGGCGGCGGCCTTGTGGGCGGCCGGGGCGCTGTTGTGCGAGGACTGCGAGAACGTGGCGGACAGCTTCGGCGCGTCGGTCGTCATCGTCGGCGAGGGCACGTTGGCGGTCGTGCTCGTCGTCGGCAGCGTGATCTTCTGCTGGCTCTTGGTGACCTTGGTGGCGGCCTTGGTCGAGACCGTCGGCGCGCCGGCCTGCTGACCCGCGCTCGCCGGAGCCTTCGGCGAGGGGAGCGTCGGGGTCGAGAGCTGCTTCGTCAGCTCGGCCGCGGAGATCTTGACCGGCTTGGGGACGGGGTAGGTCTTCGGCACCGAGCCAAGGTGCGCGTATGTGTAGATGTTCCCGGTCTGATCCTGGAGCTGGACGAACTTGCCCCAGCTGGCGTTCTCGCCGACCTTGACGATCTTGCCGTCATTGACCGCGATCGCCGGCGCGTTCTCCTTGGCGAAGATCGAAACCGCCTTGCTCGACGGATCCGAGCTGATCGGGATCGCGACGTTCTGAGACTTGACGTGCTTCTTGGCGAGTGTCGTCACCGCGTTGTCCTGGTACTTGGCCGGCGCCGCGACGGGGAAGTGACCCTCGACGAGACCGGACAGCGCGCCGATCAGCTGGTCGGGCATGCCGCCGATCAGCTTCGCGCGGAGCAGCACCGACTGGACGTACCACGAGGCGTGGTTGTAGGCGAAGATCGCCGTGTTGATGTTCTTGGACGCGCCGGCCGCGTGGAGATAACGCGCGGCGGAGAAGATCGCGTCGACCGGGTTGTACGGGTCGGCGACGCCGTCACCGTTCGCGTCCAGGCCCCAGGTCTTCCACGTCTCGGGGAGGAACTGCATCCAGCCGACCGCGCCGGCGCTCGACACCGAGAGGTTGCGGCCGTAGTCGGTCTCGATCTCGTTGATCCCGGCGAGCACCTGCCACGGGACGTCGTACTGGATGCCGGCGGCCTGGTAGATCGGGAGCAGGAACGGCGGGATCCGGAAGCTGTCGATGAAGAAGTTCGGAACGCCGATCGGGGCAGCGCCGGGGAGCGCGAAGGAGAACGTCGGGTTCGAGGCCGACGCGCCCTTACCCGACTTCTTGCCCTTGCCCTTGCCCTTGCCCTTGCCCTTGCCCTTCGTCTTCGAACTCGTGCTCTTGCTCGTCGTCGTGGTCGTGGTCGTCGTCTTCGATCCACCCTTGCCCTTGTTCCCGGTAGAGCCGTGTGAGCTCTTGTGCTGCTGGTGCGGTCGACCGGTCTGGCGCGGCGGCGTCTGCGTGTGGCTGCTCGTGGTCGTGGTCGACGTCGAGCTCGACGAGGTTGAAGTCGAGGTTGAGGATGAGGACGACGACGACGATGAGGAACCGCCGCCCGTCGTGGTCGTCGTCGGCGGCGGGGCGCAGGACTCTGAGCTGGAGACCACGCCCGCCGGCAGGTTGAGGGCGGAGAGCGGAGTTCCGGGGGCCTGGTTCGGGAACGTCAGCACCTGGCCGGTGATGAGCTTCACCGTGATCGTGCACGTCCCGGCGGCCTGGGCCACTGGAATCAACGCTAGGGCCTGAACCGCGAGCACGGTGCTCGCAGTAGCAACGGCGACCCTCAACTTGCGTCGTCTCATGACTGTGGCCTGGCTCCTCCCGCCGCGCTGGCGTGCACAACACTAATGGCCGCATCCACGCGGCGGCCAGGGGGGAAGCTACTGATCGGTGTTGGGCTTTGCAACGGGGAACCGTTCATGCCTGAAATAGTGCGAAAAATGACCTGATTCGTTACGTATCGAAGCAGCCGAATCGGCGTTCACAACTGTGAAATCGGCCGGAGGCGAGGCATGCTGTAGCAATGAGCTGCATGATGGACCCGATTAACCCTCAACTTGAGGGTTAGAGTCGGCGATTTCGGAGCCTCCGCGCTACGGTGCGGTCCGCCGACGAGAACCAGGAGGCCGCGAGGACGATGAGCGATGAGAAGGGACTACGAGAGCGCATGACACGTCAGGGAGAAGAGGCGATCGGCAAGCTCGCGCAAGAGCTGTTGGAGAACCCGGTCGTCAGCGGCGCCCTTTCACGGGCGTTTGAGACCCGCGAGCGCGCGATGCGCGCCCAGGAAGCGGCGATGGGGGCGCTCAACCTGCCCTCGGCGAGCGACCTCGAGCGGCTCACCCGCCGGCTCCGGGGGGTCTCGCAACGGCTCGAGGGCATCGAGGATGCGCTCGACCGGGTGGAGCAGCGGATCGAGGACGCGGGTTCGGACACGCAGATCGACAAGCGCCTGAACGCCATCGAGGACCAGCTCGCTCGGATTGAGGCGGCGCTCAGCGAAGCGAAGCCGAGCGCGTAGCCGGCTCAGCCTCGTCGGCATGGGCGACCGCTCGGGCGGCAAGTTCCCCGAGCCGGTGCTCCGCGTCGTGGAGCTCGTCGGCACCGATCCGACGCCGCGCGGGGAGGATCACGTCGGAGACGATGAGTAGGGAGGCCGCCTCGATCTCGTGCCGACCGGCGAGGGCGAACAGGGTGGCGGTCTCCATCTCGACTGCGACCGCGCCGTCGGAGCGCCATCGGAGCTCCATCTCCGGCCGGGGGTCGTAGAACAGATCGGTCGACGCGACGACGCCCGCCGGGGGATCCGATCCCGCCCGCCCCGCTGCCGCGCGCAGGCTCGCGAGGAGCCGCTCCCCGGCGGCCACCGGGCTCGGCGCTCCGAGGGCCTGGCTCGTCCCGTCGGCCGGGATCGCCGCGGTCACGATCAGCAGCTCTCCGAGCGACAGCGACCCGTCGATCGCTCCACACGTGCCGACCCGAAGCAGTCGGCGCGCCCCGAGCTCGACCAGCTCGGAGATGACGATCGCCGCGCTCGGCCCTCCCATGCCCGTGCTCTGGATGGTCAGCGGCCGGCCGTCGGCGGCGGTGCCGCTGTAGCCCCACAGCCCGCGATGGTGGTTGAACATCTTTGGGGCGTCGAGCAACGCCTGCGCGAGCAGCAGCGCGCGACCCGGGTCCCCGGGCAGGAGCACCCGCGGGGCGAGCGGGGCGGTCGGATGGATGTGGATCGTCCCGGACACGATGGCGAGGTTACTGGCGCTCGCTGCGCAGTTTTGGACAGCGGCCACTTAGACTCACGCCGCGATGAGCACCTTCCACTCGCCCGAGGAGTTCCGCGAGGTGATGGACAAGACGTTCGCGCTGATGAGTGACGACCCCGACATGGGGCCGCAGCTCCGCGACGCCGACACCCCGCAGCGATTCGAGTTCACCGACCTCGAGATGGTCGTCAACATCCGCGCCGGGGGTCCGGGGGAGCCGAACCTCACATGGGAGTGGAGCGATGAGGTCCCGTGGGAGCCGAAGGTGAAGATGGCGATGAGCTCCGAGACCGCCAACCGCTACTTCCAGGGCAGGGAGAACGTGGCGATTGCGATCGCCCGCCGGCGGATCAAGGCCGGCGGCGACGTCAAGGCCGCGCTCGCGATCATCCCAATCACGAAGCCGCTGTTCGTGCGCTACCGCGAGATGATCGCCGAGGACTACCCGCACCTCGAGATCTAGCGTCGTGAGTCGACGCTAGGGCGCGCTCGGCCGCACCGCGCCGCAACTCAAGTTCCTGTGGCGAGATTCGGTTTTCTGACGAGCGCCATTGACATAAGCAGGCCAGGCGAGTAGACCTAGTAGCTCAGCAACAGGCAATAGGCCGGATCGTGGATGCCGTGCCGGCCCGTCCGGGCACGATCCGCGAGGCGCCGCCGGAAACGTGACGAGCGCCTACGGCCGACGCAGCGGGCCGTCTCGCCCGCGGGCGACGGGGCTTCGAACTCACCGAGGTCCCGCCGCCGACTGCTGATCTCTCAAGTGGGCGTGTTTAATTGCCCGTGCCCGCACGCATCCTGGCGGGAACACTTATGTGCGATGTCGAGCGAGGACGGCGAACTCACCGTTGACGAGGCGGCGCAGCGCGCCGGAGTGTCGACCGCCACGCTTCGGCGCTGGGCTCGGAGCGGGCTGATCCCACGGTTTGACGGCGCATGGACGCCGGCTGCGGTCGGGCATGCGAGGCTGGTCGCCCGGCTTCGTGACCGGGGGCATTCACTCAAGGACATCCGCGCTGCCACCGACGACGGCCGACTCGCGTTCGGCTACGTCGAGGAGCTCTTCCCGCGCGACGGCCGGGTCTACTCGCTCGGCCAGGCGGCGGAGGAGACCGGGCTCGAGCCGGCGCTGATCGAGAGGATTGTGACGACGCTCGGCTGGAGCCCGTCCCAGGCCCAGATGCTGTCCGAGGACGAGATCCAGCTGCTCCGCTACGTCTCGGCGGTGCTCGCCGCGGGTCTCCCGCTCGTCGCGATGCTCCAGCTCGTGCGCGTGTACGGCCAGGCGATGGCCCAGGTCGCGGACGCCGAGGTGCGGTTGTTTCACCTCTACGTCCACGAGCCGCTGATGCGCTCCGGCTCGGACGGGCTCGAGATGGCCGAGGAGATGCAGACGCTCACCCGAGAGCTCTTGCCGCTCTCCTCGCCGGTGATGGATCACGTCCATCAGCGCTATCTGCAGCACTTCGTCGAGCAGGACGTCGTCGGTCACATGGAGACCGATCTCGACGGCGCCGCGGTCGAGCTTGGGCGGCTGCGGGTGGCGATCGCGTTCGCCGACCTCGCCGGCTACACCCGGCTGACCGAGGAGGAGGGCGAGCTCCAGGCGGTCGACGCCGTCGAGCGGTTCGTCGAGGCGGTCGAGATCACGCTCCCGGACGACGCCCGCGTCATCAAGACGATCGGCGACGAGGTGATGGTCGTCGGCTCGGACCCCGCCGCCCTTACCGATTGGGCGGTCGGCTTCCAGCGCCTGCAATCAGAGCGGCCCCTGCCCCGGATCGGGATCCACTACGGCGGTGCCCTCTACCGGGACGGAGACTATTTCGGGCGCGACGTCAACATCGCCTCCCGGGTCGCGGCCCGCAGCGCCGGCGGCGAGGTGCTTGTCACCCGGCAGGTCGTCGATGCCGCCGGATCGCACCTCGACTTCCAGCGGATCGGCGAGGTCCGGCTCAAGGGATTCACCGAGTCGACGGAGATCTTCGTCGCGCAGCTGAGGGAGGAATGATGCTCGAGGCGGTGCGCGCCGAGGGCCTCCTATCCGCCGGCCGCCCGGTCGTCGTGCTGCTGTCCGGCGGTCGGGACTCGACGTGCCTGATCGACCTCGCGGTGCGCATTGTCGGGCCGGACGCCGTCAGCGCGCTGCACGTCAACTATGGGCTCCGGGGCGCTGCCCCGGAGGACGAGCGCTACTGCCGAGAGCTGACGGCCCGGCTCGAGGTGCCGATCGAGGTGGTGCGAGCAGAGCGCCCGGACGCCGGCAACCTCCAGGCGTGGGCCCGTGACGTCCGCTATGCCGCGGCGACAGCGCTCGCCGGCGAGCAAGGTGCCGACATCGCCGCCGGCCACACTGCGACCGACCAGGTGGAGACGATCCTCTACCGGCTCGCGTCCTCCCCGAGCCGCCGCGCACTGCTCGGCATGCGACCCCGCGATGGGCTCCTCGTGCGTCCGCTGCTCTCCTTTACGCGGGCGCAGACGGCCGCCCACTGCACCTCACGGGGGCTCGAGTGGCGTGAGGACGAGAGCAATGTGTCTGACGCGTACGCGCGCGGGAGGATCCGGGCCGACCTTGTCCCGGCCCTGCGCGCCATCCATCCGGCGGCCGAGGAGAACGTCCTCGCGCTCGCCGAGCTGCTCCGCGACGAGGCGGACGTGCTCGACGGGCTCGTGGACGAGATCCTCGAGGGAGGCGCCGAGATCGAAATCCGGCGCTTGCGGGCGCTCCCGCGGGCGCTGCAAAGGCTTCTCGTGCAGCGGCTCGCGGACGGCGCGGTCGGCCGCCCGGCACCGGGAGCGGCCCGCCGCGCCGAGGAGATCGCGGCCCTCCCGGACAAAGGCACGGCGGCGCTCGATCTACCTCACGGAGTCCGGGCGATCGCTGAAAGCGGCCGGCTGCGGTTCATCCGACGGATCGCGGCGGTTGGTCGTCCGCCCCGAGTCACCAACTCTAAATAGACTGGATCTTCGTGCCAGACGACGACGCGATCGGGGACATCCTCGTCCCTGCCGAGGACCTCGAGCGGCGGGTGCGCGAGTTGGGCGCCGAGATCTCCCGCGACTACGCAGGTAAGGATCTGCTGCTGATTGGCGTTCTGAAGGGGGCGGTGTTCTTTCTCTCCGACCTCATGCGCGCCCTCGAAGTGCCGGTCGAGGTCGACTTCATGGCCGTCGCCTCCTACGGCTCGGCGACGAAGTCCTCGGGCGTCGTGCGGATCCTCAAGGACCTGGACGCCGTGATCGAGGGACGTGACGTGCTGATCGTCGAGGACATCGTCGACTCCGGCCTGACGCTCCAGTATCTGCTGCGCAACCTCGCGGGCCGCAATCCCCGCTCACTCGAGGTGTGCGCCCTCCTGATCAAGCCCGAACGGCGGAAGGTCGAGCTGGAGACTCGCTACGTCGGGTTCGAGATCCCGAACCGGTTCGCGATCGGATACGGTCTCGACCTCGACGAGCGCTACCGCAACTTGCCGTTTGTCGCCGCGTTGAAGGAGTGACGGCGTCCATGCACGTGTTCCGGGGGCCAAAGCCCAGATGCTACGCTTGATCTTCCTTCCCGACCGTAGGACGCGGGGATTTCCTTTATGAGCAGGTTTTTCAAGAGCGCCGCCTTCCCGATCCTGATCGTGGTCGTGCTGGCGTTCTTCGCCCAGAAGCTGATCGGCAGCTCGAGCCACACGCAGAAGCAGTCGTTCGGCAACCTGCTGACGCAGCTTCAGGGGGGTCAGGTCAAGAGCCTGACGCTCAAGGAGAAGGACCAGACGGCGAACGTCACGCTCACCGACGGGCGCAAGTACTCGGTCGGCTATCCGGAGCAGTACACGCCGCAGATCATCACCTCGGCGCACAAGAACATCGCGGATCAGACTCAGTTCGACATCCAGGGCCGGGCGTCGAACGGCTGGCTCTCGCTGCTCACCTACATCCTCCCGTTTGTCATCTTCATCGGGTTCTGGATCTTCCTCATGAACCAGGTGCAAGGCGGCGGATCGAAGGTGATGTCGTTTGGCAAATCGCGGGCCAAGCGCATGTCGGTCGACTCACCCAAGATCACGTTCCGTGACGTCGCCGGGGTCGACGAAGCCGTCGAGGAGTTGCACGAGATCAAGGAGTTCCTCGAGAACCCCAAGAAATTCCAGGCGCTCGGCGCACGGATCCCGAAGGGTGTGCTCCTGTACGGACCGCCGGGCACCGGCAAGACGCTCCTCGCGCGCGCGGTCGCCGGCGAGGCGGGCGTGCCGTTCTTCTCGATCTCCGGCTCTGACTTCGTCGAGATGTTCGTCGGCGTCGGCGCGTCGCGTGTGCGTGACCTGTTCGAGCAGGCCAAGCAGAACTCCCCCTGCATCATCTTCATGGACGAGATCGACGCCGTCGGGCGCCACCGGGGTGCCGGACTCGGCGGCGGTCACGACGAGCGCGAGCAGACGCTCAACCAGCTGCTCGTCGAGATGGACGGCTTCGAGATGAAGGACAACATCATCTTGATCGCGGCCACGAACCGCCCGGACATCCTTGACCCGGCGCTGCTGCGCCCCGGCCGCTTCGACCGCCAGATCGTCGTCGACCGCCCCGACCGCCTCGGCCGCAAGAAGATTCTCGAGGTTCACACGCGCGGCAAGCCGCTCGCGCGGGAGATCGACGTCGACGCGCTCGCCGGACAGACCCCCGGATTCACCGGTGCCGACCTGAGCAATCTGGTCAACGAGGCCGCACTGCTCGCGGCCCGCAACGGTAAGCGCGAGATCACCCAGATCGAGCTCGAAGAGGGGATCATGCGCGTCATCGCCGGCCCGGAGAAGAAGACCCGGGTGATGAGCGGCAAGGAGCGCAAGATCACCGCGTACCACGAGATGGGTCACGCGATCGTCGGCCACTACCTGCCGAACTCCGATCCGATTCACAAGATCAGCGTCATCTCCCGTGGCCAGGCGCTCGGGTACACGATCTCGCTGCCGGGTGAGGACAAGTTCCTCACCACGCGCGCTGAGCTCCAGGACACGATGGCGATGACGCTCGGTGGCCGCGCCGCCGAGGAGATCATCTTTGGGGAAATCACGACCGGCGCCTCCAATGATCTTGAAAAGGTGACCGCGACCGCGAAGCAGATGGTCATGCGCTTCGGCATGTCCGAGAAGCTCGGACCGCGTGTGTTCGGCCACGATCACGGTCAGCCGTTCCTCGGCCGCGAGTTCTCCGCAGAGCCGGACTACTCCGACGAGATCGCGCGCGAGATCGACGACGAGATCCGCCGGATCGTCGAGTCCGCGCACCTACAGGCGAAGGACATCCTCACGACCCACAAGGAGTCGCTCGCGAAGCTCTCCGAGATCCTCATCAAGCGTGAGACGATCGAGAAGGAGCAGTTCGAGGCGCTCCTCGGCGGATCGAGCGAGGAGGACGTGTTCGGCGCCGAGGCACCGCCTCCGCCGGAGGTTCCGGTCCCGCCGCCCGCGTCCGGTGCCGAGCGTGCGCCGGGACGCGAGACCCCGCGCCCGCTGCCGCGGCCTGGGTTGGCGGGCGGCACGGCCGAGTAAGTCCGGGGTTGCACCACTGCGGCGCCGCGCGCGCCGTGAAAGGCGGGTGTAGACGGACTGTTGCGGTTGTTCGCGCGAGCGGCGGCCGAAGCGGCATCACCCCTCCCAGCCGAGCCTCTTGTCTCAGCGGCGCAGCAGGCCTCGGGCCACGTCGGTGTGCGCTCCGGCGCCGTCGGGGGCGAGCGGCGGGTTGAGCCCGGCGGCGTGGCACTTCGCCAGGCCGGGCGCGAGCGGCGGGGCGGCGGCGAGCCGCGGCGGCTTGGCGAACGCCGGCTTGCGGAAGTCGAAGTAGTCAGTCATCGGATCGGCATTGGCGTCCCGGAACGTCATCGCGGGAAGGTTCCACTTGCGCTCGATGAACGCGGTGATCGACGTGAAGTCCTGCGTGACCCGTGACACGTACCCCTTCTTCGCCCAGGGAGAGACGACGATCAGCGGGACCCGGAAGCCGTAGCGGTCAAACCCGCCGGGACGGTCGCCCGGCTGGAGGATCGGCTTGATGTTGTCCGGCTTGATCGCGCGCGGCGGGGGCACGTGGTCGTAGTAGCCGCCGTGCTCGTCGTAGGTGATGAACAGGGCGGTGTGCTTCCACGCCGGGGAGTGCAGCACCGCGTTCGTGATCTGGGCGATGAAGCGCTCGCCGACCTGGATGTCCTGCGGGTTCTCCTCGGACGTCGTGTCGTAGTTCGGATCGATGAACGAGAACGCGGGCAGTGTGCCGGCGGCGGCATCGGTGAGGAACTGGTCGAACTTGTGCTGGCGTGCGGTGCGGCCGGGCGGGGCCAGGATGCCCGGGATGATCACCCAGCTCGGCACCTGCTGGTAGTAGATCCCGTAGTCGATCTTATGGGCGTCGAGCCGGTCGAAGACCGTGCCGTTGGCCGACGTGATGTGGAGCGACTGCGTGATGTCCGTCGAGACGAGACCGGAGGCCGTTCCGGCGAACAGGAAGCGCCGGTTGGGATACGTCTGACACAGCGTTGAGCCGAAGAACCGCTCGCCCATCGGGAAGCGCTCCACGAGCGAGTACGTGAACGGGAGATCGCGCTTATCCCAGAAGCGCATGGCGATTGGGCCGCTGGCCCGGACGAAGCCGTCGTTGCGACCGCCGTCGAAGGACTGGTGGCTCGCGTTCCATGCCTGGGTGGGTACGTGCGGAAGCTGGCACGGCGTGTCGGCGTGCTGGGCAAAGACCTTCTTGCCATGCACGTCCCGGTTGAAGTCGAGCAGCTTGCCGCGGTGCCGCCGGAAGCCGTCGACGCCCGCCCGGCCCTTCACCTGGTGGGGCACCATCCCGAGCAGGTTGTCGAACGAGTGGTTCTCCATCATCACGACGACGATGTGACGGATCTCCGGCATCGACACGTGACCGGCGGGCAGGTGCGGGAAGGGACGGCTGTCCGGCCGGCGCACGTGCGTTGCATCGCGCGCGACGGGGCGCGCCCACGCGGGCAGACCGGCGGCGGCCAGCGCCCCGGCGGCGCCGGCACCGGCGCGCAACACGGTGCGGCGGGTGAGCTCTGCATGTCCTGCCTGGGTCTGTGTGATCGGCGTCAAGCGAATCCCTCCTCCCGGGTTGAGAACTCAGTGACGAGTGAAGGTGACGATCGCGTGGGCGGCGCTCCACTGGGCGCCGCGAGACTGGAAGGCGTTGGTCCGCAGTTCAACCTGGTAGCCGTGGCCGACGAGAGGCATCGGCAGGCTGAGCGTCACCGAGCGCCCGCGCAGCGCGACGGTGCGCGTCCGGACCCGCCCGCTGATGGGCACGCACGTGCCGCCCTGGCACTGCTGGCTGAGCGGCGTAATCGCCTCGGTGGCGCTCCGGCCGCGCAGGATCGCGCTGAAGCGGACGCTGAGCATCACCTTGCCCTGCACGACCTTGGGCCGACCCAGCTTGAGCGCCGGGACGCCGGTGACGGTGATCGTGACGCACTGCGTGAACGCGGCGTAGCCATTGCCGGCGGGCTGATGGCCGCACGCCTGCCAGGTTCCGGGAGCGAGCGTCAGCCGCACGCTGCGGCCCGGGCGGATGAGCACGGGCGCATGCCGCCCGCCGCCGGCGCGCGTGAACGTGACGCGGATCGGCTGACGGGAGGCAGAGCTGAACAGGAGCCGACTCTCCTTCGGTGTGAGGCTCGAATGCGGGTCCGCGGCGCGGGTCATGAACGACCAGTCGTACGCCTTCTGCAGGTGATCGAGGGTGACGACGACATGTGCGTGGTAGGCCGTGCCCGGAATGAGCGGCCGCACCGGAATGACGAACCCGCCGGGCGAGATGTAGGGGGCGAGCGTCGGGTACGGCGAGCCGCTGGGGAGCGCCGTGTTCCCGTCGACCGTGCGGACCGCGACGGGGCCGGACGGACCGCTGACCGTGGCGTTGCTCAGGGTCGCGGGGTTGTTCTCCGGGCGCTCGCTCGGCGCGTCGACGAGGATGAGCAGCGTTGGGCCGGTGCGGCTCGGCTGGGTCAGTCCCACGAGGTCGCCGGGCGTCCACGGCAGCTCGCGTGCGACCTCGCTTGGGTAGATGCTCGCGCCGTTGCCCGGGTACGTGTAGACCGTCATCGCCGCCGGGCCGGGCCGCGACCAGCCCGGGAACGTTGTCGTGCAGCTGTACCCGAAGGCATCCGCGGTTCCGACCGTCAGCAGCCGCGGCGCGAGCAGCTGGTCGAGGTGCAGCGGCGCGTACTCATACGGATTGCCCGTGTCCCAGTTGGTCCCCTGGGTGAGGACCGCGTTCTGGCCGGCGTTTGCTCCCTCGGCGGTGTATCCCGGGTTGTTCGGGTCCTCCGTGTGCGTGAGCATGTCGTTCAGCGACATGTACTGGTCGTGCTTGCGGCATGCGTCGGAGAGCGTGACGTTCTCGGTGATCGCACCCGGGATCCCGTTCGCGACGCGCTGGCCGTTGAGGCGGGCGAGGGTCTGCTGGGCGGTTGCCGCCATTGCCGGGGTGGCCGGGAGGATCACGAGCATCCCCAGGAGCATGGCGACGCGACGGATCACGGCGTCGGCTCCGGGGCGAGCGGCAGTGCGGCGACGGCGAAGTCCTGGCTGATCGCGTGCACCTCGTCCGGGACGTGCGCCAGGTTGACGTTTGTCGTGAAACCCATGTCGGCGTCGATCGGCCGGAAGAAATCGTCGTAATGGGTGGGCACGATCGTGTGAGGTTGCAACCGGCTGAGGATGCGCCGCCAGTAGTCACGCGTGAACCCCCGCCCCGCGACGCCCGCGAGGAATACGTCCACGTTCCAGCTGCGGACCGCATCGTCGATCAGGTTCGCGCTGCCCTGATGGTAGAAGGACATCCCGGCCACCGTGATCTCGATCCCGTAGATCTCGCCGCAGCGGTACGCCCCGGGCGACAGAGCATCGAGGTGATCGCACGTCAATTCACCGTCGAACGGGACCGCGAGCCCCAGCAAGAGCTTGGAATGCGCACTCGGCGTGAAGGTGACCGTGAACGGACCGAGCTCGTACGTCTCGTATGGGGTCACGTGAACGCCGAGCTCCGGGCAGCCGTGCAGTCGCATGAGCCGCGTGAGCGATGCCGACCCGTACGCCGGGCACCCGAGCCGCCGGGCGATCACGGGCGCGTCGACGGCGTGATCGAAATGCGTGTGACCGACGAGGATCCCGACGCAGTTCGCGCGCGTGCCGATATGGCGAACGATCCGCGCCGGATCGGGCAGGGCGGCGCGGCGCGCGATGACGCTGGCGAGCGGCACGCGCGACACGTACGGGTCGACCAGCAGCGTGTGGCCGTCGTAGTCGAACCGGTAGCCCGAGACGCCGAGCCAGCGGACGGACAGGTCGGCGGGCAGCGCGAGCGGGCGACGCTCGAGCTCGGCAAGCGCCTGGCGGTCGTGCTGCTCCTGGGAACCCTTCGTCGCGGCGAACCGAGCGAAGTCAGCGAGGTAACGTGCGGGAGCGAACATGCTGCTGCCGCCCATTATCCGCAGGTTGACGTGCTCCTCTCGCTGACGCGCATCTGGCTGCCAGTCGCGTTCGTCGTCGCCGGCATCGTCCTGATCGCGCTCGGCGGGGACTCGCCGCTCGGCGCCACCGGCGTCGGCCTGCTGATCATCGCGATCATCGTGTGGATGGTGAACTGGATGTTCCGCATGAGCGTCGAGAGCAATCGCGACCGCGAGCGCGAGGAGGAGGCCAGGGAGTACTTCGACGAGCACGGTCGCTGGCCGGACGAGGAAGGGTGAGCGGTTGATGTCGTTCCGCGTGATGGGCGTGCTCAACGTGACGCCCGACTCGTTCTCGGATGGCGGTCGATACGTCGAGACCGACGCCGCCATCGCCCACGGCGTCGAGTTGATCGATGCCGGGGCGACGATCATCGATGTCGGCGGCGAATCGACCAGGCCGGGCGCCGAGCCGGTCGGCGCCGAGGAGGAGCAGCGGCGTGTCGTGCCCGTGGTCGCGGCGCTCACGGCCGGCGGCCGGGTGGCGCAGGTCTCGATCGATACGTCGAAGGCGTCGGTCGCGGCGGCCGCACTTGACGCAGGGGCAACGCTCGTCAACGACGTCACGGCAATGCGGGGTGACCCCGCCATGGTGGGGCTTGTCGCCGCTCGCGGCGTCGACTGCTGCCTCATGCACATGCTCGGCGAACCGCGGACGATGCAGGTCGATCCCCAGTACGACGACGTGGTCAGCGAGGTGAAGGCGTTCCTCGAGGAGCGGATGGCGTTTGCCGTGCGAGCCGGGGTCGCCGAGGAGCGGATCCTGCTCGATCCGGGGATCGGATTCGGCAAGACGGTCGAGCACAATCTCGAGTTGCTGCGCCGCCTCGACGAGATCGTCGCGATTGGTCGTCCCGTCGTGATCGGAACCTCGCGCAAATCGTTTCTGGGGAAGTTGACCGGACGTGAGGACCCCGGCACCCGCCTGCCCGGGACGATCGCGACGAATGTGCTCGCGTATGAGCGTGGTGCGCGTGTATTCCGCGTGCACGACGTCGCGCCGGTCGTGGACGCGCTTCGTGTGACGGCTGCTACGGTCAGCCCGCGATGGACGCCGACGACGACGAATTCGACGACGTAGACGCCGACGACGAGGAGGACGGGGAGGCCCACCCCGAGCCTGAGGTCACGATTGAGATCACGGGCCTGTCCCTTTTCACCCACGTTGGGGTGACGGCGGCGGAACGTGAGGTCGGCCAACGGCTGCTCCTCGACCTCCGCCTCGAGGTGCTCGATTGTGACGCCACCGTGACCGACCGGATCGAGGACACGATCGACTACGGCGAGGTGTGCGATACCGCCAACCTCGTCGCCCAGCAGCGCACGTACAAGACGCTGGAGCGGTTGTGTGCGGCGATCGCCGATCGGCTCATCGACCGCTACGGCGCCAGGATCGTGTGGGTGAAGGCGGCCAAGCCCGAGCCGCCGCTGCCGTTCAACGTCAGCGAGGTGTCCGTCGAGGTGTGGCGCGAGGCCGAGGACTGACGGCGGCGGGGCCGGTGGCGCTGCGAGTCGGATATCTCGGCCTTGGCTCGAACATCGGTGACAGGCGCGCTCATCTGCGTTCCGCGGTTGATGAGCTGGCGGGCCGCGGCGTCGAGGTCCTGGCGTCCTCGTCGGTGTACGACACCGAGCCGGTCGGGCTCGTCTTCGATCAGCCGGTGTTCCTCAATGCGTGCCTGCAGATTCGGACGGCGCTCGAGCCGCTCGAGTTGCTCGACGTCTGCAAGGAGGTCGAGCGGGTCGTCGGCCGGGCGGCGGGCGGCGTCCGTCACGGGCCGCGGGTGATCGACGTCGACGTGCTGGTGCTCGGCGACCTGGAGTTCGTCTCAGAACGCCTCACGCTGCCCCACCCAGAGGTGAGCTCGCGACGTTTCGTGCTCGTGCCGCTGCTCGAGCTCGACTTGGAGCTGACGCTGCCGGGCGGACAGCGGCTGACGGATGCGTTGGCTGCGTTCGGGGCTGAGGGTCAGGACGTGCGCCGGGCGGGACCGCCGCTCCTCTGAGATGGACGCGCGTGTCAAGGGGGATGTCGTGATTTGTGTTGTTCATGGTGGTGGGTGTGGTTGCTGGGGTCGGGCGACCGTCGCGGCGGCAACGACGACTGTCACTCTGAGATGCGCGGGTCGGGAGCGCAGGACAGTGTCCGGTCGTGAGCTGCCTCGCACTAGAAGACGCCTGAAGAAGTGGGGTGTGGGATATGCCGGTCCGGTGCGGTGAGCTGGTGGTTTGTGGTTCGGATCGATGCTGGACGAGTTCGCGTCGGTCGGGGATCGTTGGCTCTCATGCGTGTTGGCCTGCCAGTCGGTGTCCGATGGGGTTGAGGTTGACCAAGGCAGCGGCCCACGCGGCCTGCAATCGCGCCTTGGCGCTGCCGATGTAGCGGCTCTTGCGCGCGCCGTAGCGGTGAGCGAGCAGTCCTAGCAGCCGCTCGATCCGTGGTCGGGTGCGACGCAGATGTTCGCTGTCGTCGGGGTCACGGAGCGCGGCTCGTCCGGCTTGCAGCAGGTGCTCGTGCTCCATGATCCTGATCTGACGGCGGGCTCGCCCAGGACAGCAGCGTTCCTTCAAAGGGCAGGCGCCGCACATCGCCACGGTGAAGCTCGCGCCGCGATATCCCTTCGGGGTGGTCCAGATCGGCACGACGTGGTCACCGGGACAGGTGACCGTCTCGGCGGTCAGGTCGATCGCGAAGTCCTGCTTGCCGAGCACGTCCTCTTCGACCTTGCCCTCCGGAACCGGGGCGAGCACCTCCACGTCACGTTCAGCCAACTCCGCCCGCACCGGCCCGTTGCCGTAGGCGGTGTCGCCCAGGATCCGCTCTGGCCGCTGTTCTGAGGGCTGGGCGTCGATCAGATGTTTGGCGTGCGGCCCGTCCTGCTCACCGGCCGAGCTCACGTGCACCGCGGTGATCAGCGGCTCTGAGCCGTTCGTGGCGGCGGCATGAAGCTTGTAGCCATCGAAGCGCTGCTGGCTGCTCTTGCGGCCGTGGCGCATCTCCGGGTCGACGGTCGAGATGATCCGGTCACTCCGGGTGCCGCGGTGCAGCCGTGGCACGCCGTCCTGATCGATGTCGAAGTCCTGGCCGATCAGATCCCGCAACAGCTTGTGCGCGGCCTGCACCGCCTCGTCGTCCAGCAGCCCCTCAGCCTGCTCGACCGCCTCCAGCGCCCGCTCGGCGTCCTGCGCCACCCGGGTCAGCATCCGCTCCCGCTCTGCCTTCTCCCGCCAACGACAATCCGGCTTCTCGCCCGGCGTCTCGTAGTCGAACTCAAGCCCGTCGTCCAGCTTCTCGCCCGCCTCCTCGTCCGCGGCCTTAACCGCGTCAAGCAGCTTGCGGACCGCGTGGCGCACAAGCCTGACGGTGTCCTGGGTCGCGGCCGCGCCGAGCATCGGCGTGGAATCGATGATCTGCTCCGCCGTCCCGTCCAACATCCCGAGCTCCCCAGCGAGCCGCAACGTGTTCTGAAGCGCCAACCCCTCCTTCTCGTGCAACAACAACCGGGCGCGGAACTTCGTCAACGACGTCGGATGCCACCCCTGATGATCGACCGGCAGACCCAGCGCGACCTTCCACCGCAGATCCCACGCCACGCACTCCATCGCCTGCTCATCACTCGCGCCGGTCCGGTGCTGCAACAACAACACCTTCGCCAGCAGCGACGGTGGGATCGACGGACGACCCAACCGCGACGAATAACACTCCGCGAAGTCCTCATCACGCACGATCCGATCACCGTGCTCGGCCAACAACGCAAAGAACGAGCCCTCCGGCAACGGCCTGGCCAGCACCGCCGCGTCGAACATCCCGACCTGAGCAGACTGAGTCGCGAGCATGCCCACAGGGTCTTAAACCCGCCGGACAGACCCGCGACTATTTCAGGGGTCTTCTAGGGTCGCGAGTCGGGATCGCATAGAGCAGTCGAGGGTCCTCCGGGAGGCCGCGGCGGTCGCCGGACCCCAGCAGATCTGAGGGTTTGTCAGGCGGCGGCCTGCACGGTGAAGGGCTGGTGTGTGGCGGCGGCCCCCAGGAAGCCGGCGAGCTCGCGGGCGACGGCGACCGTCGCGACGGTCGAGCGCTTGCCGCGCTCGAGGGTGAGATGTCGGTAGCGGCGATGCAGCCGGATTTGCGCTTGCCAGGCGCGAGCGTCGGGCTCGGGGCCGCGGTCGGGGCGGCGGGGGCGGTGCTGATAGGACCAGGCGGCCTCGATCAGCAGCCGGCGGGCGTGATGGTTACCGGTCTTGGTGATGTGCCCGCGATGGCGCTGATCGCCCGAGGAGTACTCGCAGGGGACGATCCCGAGCCAGGCGCACAGCTCGCGCGGATGCGAGAAGCGGTGAAAGTCGCCGATCTCTGAGATCAGCCCCAGCGCGGTTCGGGTCGCGATCCCGCGGAATCGGGTGAGGATCTCCACCGTCTCGGCCCATCGTGGGCCGCGCGCGATCTGCTCCAGCTCGCGGTCCAAGGCGTCGAGCTGGCGGTCAAGGCCGTCGAGGTGCACGAGCATCTCTGTCAGCGCCTTGTGCGCGAGCTCGTCATCGAGTCGCTGGCGAGCGATCCACGCCCTGTGCATCTTCGTCCACTGGCTCTTGCCATCGCGGTAGCTCCGTCCGTGGCGCAACAGCTGCTTGCTGACCCGGTGCCGGGCCGCGGTGCGTGCGCGGCGCAGATCATCACGGCAGCGCATCAGATCTCTGAGCCCTTCGGTCTCCGGGGACGGTGGCTGGACATAGGAGAGCTGCCCGCCGCGGTAGAGCCGCACGAGCTTCTTCGCGTCGCGCCGGTCGGTCTTGACCCGGTCGCCCGCGCGGACCGGGATCAGCGACGGCGCGACCACATCACACGCCACGCCCAGCTCGCTCAGCACGCGCAGCAGATCGAACCCGCCCGCCCCGGCCTCATAGCAGACCGCCAGACCCTCCGGTCCGCCCAACCGGTCGATGAACCGGCGGATCGCGACGCGTGTGGTCTCGATTCGATGCACCTCCGGCTGCCCGCCCGCCGCCAGCAAGACCGCGGCGACGATCGAGAACCTGTGCACATCAAGCACGACCCACAGACGCACATCAGCAAGCGCCGTCGAGATAACGTCAGGCATCGCTGGTCCTCCGGTTGTATCCGGCTCTGGCCAAGGTGGCCCTATCACCGCCGGACGCTAACCCGCGAACCTGCAACACGCGAGCGCCAGCCTCCTCGCGTCCATACTGACTAGGGAGCGTGTCGAAGAAGGGGTCCGTGGCTGGCGAGCGCCGGACCAAGCCGGGGCGTCGCGGGCAGGAGCCGCCGTGTCGCAGCGCTACACAAGGCTCCTGACCGTGGCGCATCCGCGCCGGTCCGCCGCCGCCAGACGCGTGCCCAACTTCTTTGACAAGGCTCCTAACTAACTAAGCGGCGCCGGCGCTCGCCACCGCGCCCGCCGGCATGTCGCCGTCGAAGGCGCCGCCGAACAGGGCCTGCGCCGCCGCACCGCACGGACGCGAGCTCAGCAGCGGCCGGACGTCGGCGATCGTCGCCATCAGGCCGACCGTCGACAGGATCTGAAGGTCGGCGGCGTTCGGCCGCGCGGCGTCGCCGATCGTGCCGTCGGCGATGTAGCCGTCGACCTGGTCAAGCTGGGCCGGAAGCGCTGCCAGCACGCGGGCGCCGGTCGCCGTGTCGGTGTCGTTGAGGTGGGATTGGACCTTCGCGATCACCGGGCCCACCGCTCGGATCGCCGGAGCAGGGAGGGGCAGCTTGGACCGGGCGCTGTAGCTGACCATCGCCCCCGGGGTGCTCAGGAAGCCCGCCCAGATGAGCTTGCGGGCGAGCGGTTGGAACACCTCGTCGCCCCAGCGCTCAGCCTCCTCGACGCGGGCTCTCGCCTCCGGGTCGCTTGGAAACAACGGCGGCTCGGGGACGAGCGAGTCGAGCCGGCGCATGATCGCGCGGGAGCCCTGCACCTTCTCGCCATCGAGTCTGAGGCCCGGCACCGTGCGGGCGCCGAACAGGAGTCGCTGACCGACGGCGTGGGCCGGCGGCGGCCATTCGAACACGCGGTAGTCGAGCCCTTTGAGATCGAGCGCCTTCTCGACCGCGGCGCACGGGTGCGAGCCGTGCACGACGTAGAGCTTCAGCCGCATCGCGCGGAGAGGATAATGCCCCGCCATGCTGCTCGTCGTCGACGTCGGAAACACCCAGACTCACTTCGGACTGTTCCCCCGGGACTCCGACCAGGTGTCCGAGCACTGGCGCTTCGCGACAGTGCGCGAATCGACGAGCGACGAGCTGGGCGCCGCGCTCGCCAACCTGCTCGCGCTCCGCGGGCTCGGCTTTGAGCAGATCGCGTCGTCGATCGTGTCCTCGACCGTCCCTCAGCTTTCCGAGCAGTGGACGGCGATGTCGCAGCGGTACCTCGGTCACGAGATGCTCGTCGTCGGGCCGTCGATCCGCACCGGCATGCCGATCCGCATCGACAACCCGCGCGAGGTCGGCGCCGACCGGCTCGTCAACGCCGTCGCAGCGTATGACCGGGTGCAGGCCGCGTGCGTCGTCGTCGACTTCGGTACCGCGATCACGTACGACGCCGTGTCCGCCGCGGGCGAATACCTCGGCGGCATCATCAGCCCGGGCGCCGAGATCTCGATCGACGCGCTGTACGAGCGGGCGGCGAAGCTGCCGAAGGTCGAGCTCGCCGAGCCGCGCTCGTTGATCGGCAAGTCGACGGTCGATGCGATCCGATCCGGGATCGTCTACGGGTTCGCCGGGCAGGTCGAGGGGATCGTCCGGCGACTGCGGGCGGAGCTCGGCGAGTCAACGCACGTGATCGCCACCGGCGGGCTCGCCCGCGCGCTCGTCCCGTTCGTGCGGGAGACGATCGACGAGGTCGACGACCTGCTCACGCTGATCGGGCTGCGGCTGATCTGGATGCGCAACGCTCAGTAGGGGGCCTGGGGTGCGTCCGGGGCCGGGGTCTCGGCCGGGCGTGAAAGGCGGCAGTGACGGGGGCGGGATGGGGCGGGGTGTGGGCGTTGTGTACAACTGTCGTACAGAAAGCCCCAAGCGGCCGACCCCGGGGCATCCGGCCTCGAGGCCCGGAGCGCGCAGGTCGGCACAGGGCCGGCATATTGCGCCAAATCGTCTCGGCACGCCGGATTGGGGCGAAAAATGCCCGCTCAGGGTGCATTTCACCTCCAGATCCATCGCCCGGGCGGGATTTGGCGAGAAACTCCGCTCCCTCCCGAAGCGCCGCTTCAGCCAGCTAGACCGCCGGCACCGGCACATCCGGCGTCCGCGCCACCGTCAGCGCGAGGATCAGGAACGCCAGCCGCCGCCGATCGGTCGCGTCCTCGGTCTTGAGCGCGTCATGGATGTCCATCAACTGCCGGACTGCCGCGAACACGGGGGCGTCGTCGACCTCGTCCGGGACGTCGCACGCCAGTCGGGCCAATGCGAGCATCTCGACCCCGGCGTCGAGGCCGCGCATCGACGCGATCGTCCCGATCAGGAGGAACTCGGCCACTCGGTCGAGCAGATTGTGGGGCGCACGCTCGCGCTCACCGATCGCCGGCCCAGCGGTGGCGAGCGGCTGGCCATCCGCGATCCGCAGCGCCTGACCGGACGCGATCAACCGCACCTGGTCGGCCGAAAGGCCGGCCTGCAGAGCGGTGCGGAGCATGAACGACGCGCTCATCGCGGTCTGGCCGTACGGTGCGTCGCTCGCGAACAGGATCTGCCCGGGCGGCACGAGCGAGAACAGCGTCGAGAGGTCCGCGGGCATCCACCACGCGGTGTCAAACAGGAGGTTGGGAAGGTCCGGCGCCGCCCGCCAGATCCAGGACAGGTCACAGATGCCGGCGTGGGCGAGGATCAGCCGCGCGCCCGGGAAGTCCCCCGCGAGTTCGACGGCGTGGAGCCCCAGCGCCGGGATTCCCCGGCCGGCGTGGACGAGCACCGGCAGGGTGCGCTCGTCGGCGATCGCGACGATCTCACGGACGACCGGATGGTCGAGAGTGAAGCTCTCGGCCCGGGGATGGAACTTGATCCCCCGTGCTCCCGCGTCGAGGGCGCGCAACGCCTCGGCAACCGCTCCGTCATCGTGCGGGTTGATCCGGCAGAACGGAACGAGCAGACCGTCACTCGAGGCGGCCGCCTCGATCACCATGTCGTTCGCCGGCTGGTAGCCGTCGGGCTCGTGCATCGGGAACACGAACGCTCCGCGGGCGGCCGCAAACCGCAGCACGCCCAGCAGCTGCTCCGCGCTCTGGCTCATGCCGTCGGGATCGTTCTGACCGATGTGCGTGTGGACGTCAAACAGCTCGACGCCAGGCACCTGCTCGCGCACGATCCGCGTCCACGGTGCCAGCAGCGGCTCAAGCTCCATACCTAGATTCGTACCATGAAACGGACGATGACTCGCGCACTGACCGACAACTGGACGCTCGGCGGGGTCCCGATTCCGAACCGCGTGGGGCTCGCGCCGCTTGCCGGAATCGGCAATTGGTTCGTCCGCCTGCAGGCGAAGCGCTACGGCGCGGGCCTCGCCGTCTCGGAGATGGTGTCCTCGTTCGCGATCCACTACCGCAACGAGCGCACGGGCCGCGAGCTGCTGCGGATCCACCCGGACGAGCGGGCGGGCGGGGTGGGCGGTGTGGGTGGGCCGGTCTCAGTGCAGCTGTTCGGTCACGATCCGGATGTGATGGCCTCCGCGGCCGAGCAGGTCGCCGCTGCCGGCGCGGATCTGATCGACATCAACATGGGGTGTCCGGTGCCCAAGGTGTGCAAGACCGGCGCCGGCGCGGCGCTGCTCGAGGACCCCGACCGCGCCGTGGCGCTCGTCCAGGCCGCCCGTCGCGGCAGCGGGCTCCCGGTGACCGTCAAGCTTCGCTCCGGACTGAGGCCGGGGGACATCCGCGGCGTCGACGTCGGCAAGCGCCTCGTCCACGACGGCGGCGCCGCCGGCCTGTGCCTCCATCCACGTCACGCGACCCAGCGCCACACGGGGGCGCCCCGGTACGAGCTCGTTCGCGAGCTCGTCGAGGAGCTTCCGGTTCCGATCCTTGTCTCGGGCGGCCTGCACACGGCCGAGAAAGCCCGCGCCGCATTTGAGGAGACCGGCGCCGCGGCGATCCTGCTCGCGCGCGGATCGCTCGGCAACCCGTGGCTGTTTGCCGAGCTGCTCGGCCTCTCCGACGGCACGCCACCGACCCGGAACGAGATCCTCACCGAGCTCGACTGGATCATCGACCGCGCGTGCGAGCACATGGGCACCGACCGCGCGACGCGATACCTGCGCAAGTTCTATCCGTGGTACATCGAGCGTCTCGGCGGGACCCGGGCGCTCCAGGCGGCCGTCCAGCAGGCCGCGACGATTGACGACGTCCGCGCGCTGATCGCCGGCGTGGCGGCGCCCGTCGGCGCCGCAGCCTGAGAACGGGCACGCGGCGCCCGCCAGATCTGTAGGGTCCCCGCGTGCGCATTCGCGTGGTCCTCGCCGGGCTCCTGATGGTCGCGGCACTCTGCGTCGCCGTCCCAGCCGCGGCCTCCGCTCTCGCGCTGAACCAGCTCATCACCCCGTCCGGCGGCTTCAACGCCAAGATCAAGCCTGGCATCGCCGCCGGCTTCCGGGTCGGCGCTGGCAACGTCAGCTTCAGTCCGCCGCTGCGCGGCCAAGCGCCCGGCGGCGACGCGAGCGACTGCGACCACACCGGCACCTACAGCGGGCCGCGGCAGTTCGCCTACGAGGAGCCGTACGTCGACGCCAAGCACTCCGGCCACTTCGACGACGGCGACCCATACAATGACTGCAATGGCAATGGGCGCTGGGACGGCAACCTGCTCGGTGGCGGCTCCGACACGCCGCGCTTCTACGATCGCGTCGCGGACAACGTCGGAGCCCGCGCGATGGTTGTCAAGGTCGGCAAGCGCACGCTCGCCGTCGAGGTGCTGGACCAGGAGGGCCTGTTCAACATCTACCAGGACAGGATCCGGGCACGCGTGCAAAAGGATGGCGTTCATCTCGACGGCGTGTTCATCTCCGCCAATCACGACGAGTCCGCCCCTGACAGCCTCGGCCTCGGCGGCGTGAGTCAGACGACCTCCGGCGTCAATGCGTACTGGGCCGCGTACATGGTCACCCAGAGCGCGAAGGCGATCGAGCGGGCGTACCGGTCGATGAAGTCGGCCCGCATCCGCTACACCGAAGTGCTCGAGCCGCGCAATCTGCGCCAGTGCTGGTCCTCGTACCCCTACGTCGACGACCAGCGGATCCCAGTGCTCGAAGCGGTCGACGTGCACAACCGGGCGATCGCCACGCTCGCAAACGTCAGCCAGCACGTCGAGACGCTCGGCTTCAACGGCGGCACCCCGGCCCTGCAGGAGCAGCGGCGATGGGTGTCCTCCGACTGGGTCCACTTCTTCCGCTCCTCGGTCGAGCAGCGCCTCGGCGGCGTCGCGATCGAGATGGCCGGCTCGGTCGGCTCGGTCGAAAGCCCGGAGGTCTACAAGCAGGCGATCAGCCGGACGCCCCAGCAGTTCGTCGACGCGAGCCATCCGGCGGGCTGTCGGACGCTGTTCCGCGTTGGTGCAGGCACCGACGCTTCCGGCGCCGGCCACATCCCGGTCGGCTACACGGGCGAGACGAAGGCGTTCGGCGAGACGCTCGCCGCCCCGATCACAGCCGCTCTCCGGCGCGGCGCCTATCACTACTCGGCCTCGAACATGCTGTGGGGCGCGCGGGCGACGATTTGTGTGCCGCTCGGCAACGCGCTGTTCGGCCTCGGCGCCACGCTCGGCGTGTTCGCGGTCAAGCCGGGCTACAACGCTGACTGCACGAAGGCGAATCCAGTGGCGGCGAACGGCTCGAGCGCGGGCGAGGCTGAGCGCTCGAGCGTGGCCGCATTCCGCATCGGCGACGGGCAGTTCATCTCCGTCCCCGGCGAGGTGTTCCCATTCACGTATCTGCGGGGCTTCCTCGGTCCACAGGACATGCCCGATCCGAGCGCCGCACTCCCGCCGTGGCTCATCCCCCGCATGCAGGCCCCGTTCCGCTTCCTCGACGGTCTCGGCGAGGACATGCTCGGCTACATCTTCCCGCGTGGTAACGCGGTCGGGATCCCGACCGCGTCGAACCTCGATCCACCCGACAAGGACCGGTTCGGCTGCGGGCACTCCGACGACTCCGAGGCCGCGTCCGCCGACACCGCCGACATCGCCGGCCGGGCGCTCGCACAACTGCTCGGCAAGCACGGTCACGCCGAGACGATCGCCCGCGGCCGCTACGTGCTACCGAACGGCACGCTCTCTCGCGACCCGCTGGGCGGCCCCGTCATCAACTGCTCGACACAGACGCTGTTCACCGCCGCGACGCACCCAGCCCGGAGCGTTCGTCTGGCAAGCGGGCGGTGGGTCACGCCGAAACTGTGGATGTCGCTGAGCGGACTGCCGCAACGCGTGCCTGACCGGGACACACGCGGGTATTTCGACGCGCGCGGTCGCCGGGTGTGGCTGGACGTCTTTCAGTGAGGCGGGCGGCGCTCCTCGGAGCGCTCGTCCTCCTCATGGGCGCCGCGACAGCGCGCGCAACGTTCCCATACACATCGAAGCTCGCTCCCGGCGCCGCCCCGAGCGAGTTTTCCGAGACGGGCGACTGGAAGTTCGCAGCGACGCCGGACCCGGCAAACGCCAGCGCAGCCGCGACCGCGCTGCGCAATCAGCGCGACGAGCTGTGCGGGATCCGCGGACTGAGCCTCGTCGACCGGCAGACGACCCAGCCCGCCGGGAGCTGTGCCCATGGTCAGATCCACACGGCATGGGAGGTGACGACCGGCCGGCCCGACGTGACGATCGCCGTGCTCGACTCCGGGATCGAGTGGAACGACGCGAGCGCGATGACTGACCTGCGCGCAAAGGTGCGCCTCAACCAGGGCGAACTGCCGGCGCCGCGCCACGATCTGTCGACGGCGCTCGTCGCGGGCGTCCGGTGCCCGTCGTTCAGATCCGCGACCGGGGGCGATGACAACAGGCGCGGCAACTACGACGTCAACCGGGACGGCGTGGTCAACGTCCTTGACTACGCCTGCGACTCGCGGGTCGGGAAGGTTCTGAACGGCGGCTCCGCGCGCCACGCCCGGCGTCACGGACCGCGTGGCCTGCTCACCCCGGAGGATCTCATCCTCGCGTTCACCGACGGACGGGACCACGACCACAATGGCTTCGCCAACGACATCGCCGGCTGGAACTTCGTCGATAACAACAACGATCCGTTCGACGACGTCCACTACGGCCACGGCACCGGCGAGGCGCTCGACTCGACGGCCGAGGCGGGCAACGGCGGCGACCTCGGCACATGCCCGAACTGCACGGTCCTACCGCTGCGCGTCGGCGAGTCGTTCGTCACCGATGCGAACCGGTTCGCCCAGGCGGCGCTGTACGCGACCGACCGCGGCGCCGACGTCATCCAGGAGGCGCTCGGCACGATCAACGGGCCCCAGTTCGCCCAGCAGGCGATCGAGTACGCCTACAACCACGGCGTACCCGTGATCGCCTCGGCCGCCGACGAGGCCGCCGAGCACCACAACGAGCCCGGCGCCCTCGCGGACGCGATCGTTGTCAACTCGGTGACCAAGTACGCGAGCCTGACGAGCTCGCCGCCGTCCTACCTCCAGCTGAACGGCTGCACAAACTTTGGGACGCGGATCGTCCTCGCCGTCCCCAGCAGCTCGTGCTCCTCGGAGGCGACCGGCAAGAGCGCCGGCGTCGCGGGGCTCATCATCAGCGCCGCCGAGAACGCCGTCGCTCAGCACCGCCTTAAGCCGAGCGCCGACTGCCGCCGTGTCGACGGCTCACGCTGCGTCATCACCGCGAACGAGGTGCGCCAGCTGATGGCCTCGGGGGACATCGGCAGTCTCGCCGCCGCCGACCGCGGACGCGGTCAGGCCGACGACGTCAACTTCGCCGCGCAGCCCGAATCGTCGTGCAGGTCCCGCGCGTCCTCGTGCACAGACCCGAACCGTCAGATCACATTCGCCCCTGATCAGCACGCTGGGGCTGTCGGGCCGCTTCCGCACAGTCAGCGCTATCCCGCCCGGAAGGGCTATGACGAGTTCTATGGCTACGGCCGGCTCAACGCCGACCGCTCGGTGAGTGCCGCGGCGAACGGCACGATCCCGCCTGAGGCGGAGATCGTCGGCCCGGCGTGGTCCACGCAGGTCGACCCGGGCGCGCCGACGTTCGCGCTGCGCGGAGCCGTCTCGGCCCGGACCAAGTACCGCTGCGAGGTCGATGTCGCGGCCGGCGGGCAGCCGAACAACGGCGTCGATTTCCACCGCCTGACGTCGACGTGGTGCAACGGTCGGACCGTTCACAGCGGGTCGTTCCGCGGGATTCTCGCGCTCGTCAGCACGGCCCGGATCAAGGCGCTGATGCCGCGGCGGGACTTCGCCGGCAACGCGGGCGCCCAGGACGCAAGCGGCCGCCCGAACACGATGCCGTACGCGTTCACCGTCCGGATCCTCGTGCGCACGGCGACTGGAAGGGCGATGAGCGGCGAGGACCGTCGCCAGCTGTTCCTGCATCGCGACCGCGAGATGCTGCCCGGCTTCCCGCTCGAGATGAACTCCGACGGGGCGTCCTCGCCGCTGCTCGTCGACCTCGACGGCGATAACCGCAACGAGCTGATCGTCGCGACCTCGGACGGGTTCGTGCACGCGCTGCGCCCCGACGGCGCCGAGCTCCCGGGGTGGCCGGTCCGAAGCGCCCGGCTGGCTCTGCACCTCGGCGAGCGCGCGTACCACGCCACCGACGGCGTCGGCAGCGATCACAACGCGGCGGTGATCGGCGCGCTCGCTGCCGGTGACCTGTTTGGCGATGGTCGCCTGGAGGTCGTCGCGGACGACAACCAGGGCAACGTCTACGCGTGGGATCAGGCCGGGCACGTCGTGTTCCACCAGCAGTCCGATCCGCGCTTCTCGGGCGCGCCGCTATCAGCGTTCCACACCGTCCGCCAGGGCGTCCGTGACCGCACCGAGCGCGGGTTCGCCGGCGCGCCGGTGCTCGCCTCGCTCGACGGTCACGGACTCGACATCATCGCCGCGGGCGAGGACCGCCACCTCTACGCGTGGCACGCCAACGGCCGGCCGGTCGCGGGCTTCCCGGTGCTCGTCGCGGATCCGGACAAGGTCGCGGCGGCCGACCCGCGGACGGGCCACCTCACGTTCCGCAACGTCGACCCGAGTCCGGGCCTCTCCGAGGACCAGGGGAAGATCATCGACACCCCGGCGGTCGCGCAGCTCCCGGGATCGCCGCATCCGGTGATCATCGTCGGGACGAATGAGGAGTACGGCGCGGGCACCGGCGACGAGGGCGCGGTCAACATCAGCCCGGCAAGCTCGCTACTCACCTCGCCACTCGCGAAGGCGGGTGCGCTGTCGTTCGCCAACGGCCGGGTGTATGCGATCCGGGCCGACGGGGCGCGGCATGGTCAGAGCCCGTTCCTCCCCGGCTGGCCGGTCAAGATCGGGATCATCGACGCGGGGCTGCTCCCGGACGTGGGCGAGGGGATCAACGGGTCGCCCGTCGTCGCGCCGCTGCGCTGCCCGACGGGCGGCACCGGCATGAAGATCGGCGTCACCCCCGACGCCGGACCGGCCTACATCCTGAACCCCAACGGGAGCTCCTGCTACGGCACGACCGCCGGCCGTGACAACACGCTCGGCACCGATTTCCCGACGAGCCCGACCCGGTACGACACCCCGACGTACGCCGCGGTCGGCTACCCGGCATTCGGAACGCTCGACGGGCGCACGATCTCCTTCTTCGCCCCCACGACAGGGCTCATCCGGGCCCTCGACGTCGCCGCGCCGGAGTATCAGGGCGGTCAGGACTTCCTCGGCGCCTGGGATCCGACGCTCGCCTCGAACCAGTTCCGCCCCGGCTTCCCGGCTCCCGTCAACGACCTGCAGTTCCTCACCGGCCCGGCGATCGGGCAGATCACCGCCGGTGGAGGTCAGTCGGTGATCGAGGGGACCTCGTCCCAGGATCTGGCGGCGTTCCGCGCCGGCGGCGCGGCGGCGAGCGCCGCCTGGCCCAAGCTGACCGGCGACTGGATCGCCGCGACCCCGACCCTCGGTTCGTTCGGCACGCTCGACACCGCCCACGGCGCCCGCAAGGACGTCGTCTCGATCACCCGCTCAGGCGTGCTCTCGGTGTACCGGACGCCGGCGCCGGCGTGCTCACCGAGCTCCTCACCGCGATTCCACCACGACATCGCCAACTCCGGCGATTACACGCGCGACGCGGTACCGCCGGGCGTGCCATCGCCGGTTCGGCTCCGCGGTCGCGATCTCACGTTCCGCGCGCCGGGTGGCGACCTCGAGTGCGGTGCCGCCGCGCGCTACGAGCTCGCGACCTCGTCGCGGCCGCTGAATCCCTCCACGTTCGCCCGCGCGCGCCACGTTTCGGTCTCGCTGCGCCCCGCGCGGGCAGGCGCGATCCAGCGGCTCGTCCTGCCCCGTGGACTGCTCAAATTCGTGGCGCTGCGCGCAGTTGACGCCGCCGGAAACATCGGGCGCCCGATCCGCCTCAAGATCGGGTAGTAGGGCGTCTATACTCTCCCGCCCACGCGAACCGGACCGCGTGCTGGTTCCCGCCCCTGAGCGGGTTTTTTCTCGTCCAAACAAGTTTCTTTCAAGACAGGTCTCACCCAATGCCTAAGGACGTCATCCTCACACCTGAAGGGCTGGCCAATCTCAAAGGCGAGCTCGAGCAGCTTTCCACCATCCGGCGACGGGAGGTGGCCGCGCGGATCAAGGAGGCTCGCGAGTTCGGCGACATCTCCGAGAACGCGGAGTACGACGACGCCAAGAACGAGCAGGCGATGCTCGAAGCGCGGATCGCCACGCTTGAGGAGAAGCTGCGCTCCGCCACCGTCATCGACCAGTCCGATCTCAGCACGGACATGGTCCGCGTCGGCTCGATCGTCCACGTCAAGGACGAGGCCGGCAAGTCGACCAAGTACACAATCGTCGGGTCGGCCGAAGCGAACCCGTCCGAGCTGCGGCTCTCCAACGAGTCACCGGTCGGCAAGGCGCTTCTCGGCCACAAGCGCGGCGAGGAGGTCGTGTTCGCAACGCCGAAGGGCGAGCGAAAGCTGAAGATCACCAAGATCGACGTCGCCAAGTAGGGATCCCGGCGTGCCCGGCGGGGAGGAGCCGACCGATGTCTTTGCGGCGCGTCGGCAGAAGCTTGAATCGCTGCGAGCGGCCGGAATCGAGCCGTTCCCTCACGAGTACGACGGCGTTGAGCCGATCGCCGCGATCCGCGCCGCCCACGAGGGCCTGAGCGCCGGCGACGAGACCGACATCTCGCACCGCGTCGCGGGCCGCCTCGCCGCCCGCCGGGGACAGGGGAAGATGGCGTTCCTCGACGTCGTCGACCGCTCCGGTCGGATCCAGCTCCAGGCGCGCGTCGACGAGCTCGGGCCGGACGGAATGGAACGGCTTCTCAGCCTCGACCTCGGCGACCTGATCGGCGTCGACGGAGTCGCGTTCGTGTCCCGCCGGGGCGAGCTGACACTGCGCGTGACCGCGTTCGAGCTGCTCGCCAAGTCGCTGCGCCCGCCGCCCGAGAAGCACCACGGCCTGACCGACGTCGAGACGCGGTTTCGTCACCGCGAGCTCGACCTCATTGCCAGCGAGGACGCTCGCGAGCTGTTCATCACGCGGGCGCGAGTCGTCTCGGCCGTCCGGCGGTTCCTCGACGCCGAGGGGTTCGTCGAGGTGGAAACCCCCGTTTTGCAGCCGCTCTACGGCGGGGCGGCGGCTAGGCCGTTCACGACCCACCACCACGCGCTCGATCGCGAGCTGTATCTGAGGATCGCGACCGAGCTCTACCTCAAGCGGCTGATCGTGGGAGGTCTGGAGCGGGTCTACGAGCTCGGCAAGGATTTCCGCAACGAGGGGCTCTCACACAAGCACAACCCCGAGTTCACGATGCTCGAGTTCTACGAGGCATACGCCGACTACGAGGACGTCGCGGCCCGCTGCGAGCAGCTCGTGTCGTATGTCGCCGCCGAGGTCGGCTACGGGGGCGATGTCGACTTCACGCCCCCGTGGCGCCGGGAGACCCTTGCCGGAGCGATCCTCGAGCGGACCGGTATCGACATCCTGCGGTTCCGCGAACGCGATGCGCTCGCGGCCGAGATGGCGTCCCGCGGCCTCGTCGCGCCGCCGGACGACACGTGGCCGCAACTCGTCGACGAGCTGCTCTCAAAGCACGTCGAGCCGACCCTGATCGCGCCGACATTCCTGCTCGATTACCCGGTCGAGCTCTCCCCGTTCGCCAAGCGCCACCGCACGGATCCGAGCCTCGTCGAGCGCTTCGAGGCCTACGTCGGCGGGATGGAGATCGCCAACGCTTTCACCGAGCTCAACGACCCCGACGAGCAACGGCGCCGCTTTGAGGAGCAACGCGTGCTCGCCGGCGCTGGCGACGAGGAGGCCCAGCCGTACGACGAGTCCTTCATCCAGGCGCTCGAGTACGGGATGCCGCCGACCGGCGGGATCGGCATTGGGATCGACCGGCTCGTCATGACGCTGACCGGACGGCACTCGATCCGCGAGGTCGTGCTGTTCCCCGCTATGCGTGACTAACTGGGAGCCGGGGGCGCATGCGCCGACCCATGCATGACTGTCAAGAAAGCCCGAGAGCGGCTGGTAGACTGAGCCATGGCCAGAACCGAGACCGTTTTGATTCACGGACGTCGCCGCATTGCCGACTAACGTGGGTTGAACGGGATCACGGCGTCCCCTAGATCCAGGACCAAACCGCGACCGACCAGCCCTAGTACCCCGCCCGAAAGAGACGTACGAGACACACCATGTTCGAGCGATTTACAGAGCGAGCCCGCCAGGTCGTCGTCCTGGCGCAGGAAGAGGCGCGAACGCTCAAGCACAACTACATCGGCACCGAGCACATCCTGCTCGGCCTGCTTCGCGAAGAAGAGGGTCTGGCGGCGCGTGTTCTCGAATCCCTTGACATCACGGTCGAGCGCGTCCGCGCGCAGGTCGTCCGGATCGTCGGCTCCGGCGAGGAGGTGACCTCCGGTCAGATTCCCTTCACGCCGCGTGCGAAGAAGGTGCTGGAGCTGGCCTTGCGCGAGGCTCTCAGCCTCGGCCACAACTACATCGGCACCGAGCACATTCTGCTCGGCCTCGTGCGGGAAAACGAGGGCGTCGCCGCCCGGATCCTGCTCGACTTCGACGCCGATTCGGAGAAGATTCGCAACGAGGTCATCCGGATGCTGTCCGGGCCCGGCAGCCGCCAGCGCGGTGCCGGCGCGGCCGGTGCCGCCGGTCAGGCCGGGGCGAGCGGCGAGGGCGGGAAGAAGTCCTCGAAGCTGCTCGACCAGTTCGGTCGCAACCTCACGAAGCTCGCCGCCGAGGGCAAGCTCGATCCGGTTGTCGGTCGCGAGACCGAGATCGAGCGGATCATGCAGATCCTCAGCCGCCGCACGAAGAACAACCCGGTGCTCGTCGGCGAGCCCGGCGTCGGCAAGACGGCCGTCGTCGAGGGGCTCGCCCAGCGGATCACGAATGCCGACGTTCCCGAGCTGCTGAAGGGCAAGCAGATCTACACGCTGGATCTCGCCGCCCTCGTCGCCGGCTCCAAGTACCGCGGCGAATTTGAGGAGCGCCTGAAGAAGGTGATGAAGGAGATCACCCAGCGCGGCGACATCATCCTGTTCATCGACGAGCTGCATAACCTCGTCGGCGCCGGTGCCGCCGAAGGCGCGATCGACGCCGCCTCGATCCTCAAGCCTGCGCTCGCCCGCGGTGAGCTGCAGACGATCGGCGCGACGACGCTCGAGGAGTACCGTAAGTACCTCGAGCGGGATTCCGCCCTGGAGCGCCGCTTCCAGAAGATCACTGTCGACCAGCCGACGACGGACGAGACGGTCCAGATCCTCAAGGGCCTGCGCGACCGCTACGAGCAGCACCACAAGGTCAACATCACCGACGAGGCGCTGACGGCAGCCGCCGACCTCGCCGACCGCTACATCTCGGACAGGTTCCTGCCGGACAAGGCGATCGACCTGATCGACGAGGCAGCATCCCGGATGCGGATCAAGTCGATGACCTCCCCGCCGGTGTACCGCGAGCTCGAGGACGAGATCGAGGAGACCCGTCGGGCGAAGGAAGAGGCGATCGAGTCCCAGGAGTTCGAGAAGGCCGCCAACCTCCGCGATCAGGAGCGCCGGCTCACGCAGAAGAAGCGCGAGCTGGCCGACCAGTGGGAGGCCGGCGAGTCCACCGAGCGCCCGTCGATCGGCGAGGAGGAGATCGCCGATATCGTCTCGATGTGGACCGGGATCCCGGTGTTCAAGCTGACCGAGGCCGAGACGCAGAAGCTGATGCGCATGGAGGAAGAGCTCCACAAGCGCGTCATCGGCCAGCACCCCGCGATCGAGGTCGTCTCCAAGGCGATCCGCCGCTCGCGGGCCGGTCTCAAGGACCCCAAGCGGCCGACCGGCTCGTTCATCTTCCTCGGCCCCTCGGGCGTCGGGAAGACCGAGCTCGCGCGGACGCTCGCCGAGTTCCTGTTCGGCGACGAGGACACGATGATCCGCATCGACATGTCCGAGTACATGGAGAAGCACGCGGTGTCGCGTCTCGTCGGTTCGCCTCCGGGCTACATCGGCTACGACGAGGGCGGTCAGCTGACCGAGGCTGTGCGGCGCAAGCCCTACAGCGTGCTCCTGCTCGACGAGATCGAGAAGGCCCACCCGGACGTGTTCAACATCCTCCTCCAGATCCTGGAGGACGGCCGGTTGACCGACGCCCAGGGCCGGACCGTCGACTTCCGCCACTGCATCGTGATTATGACCTCGAACATTGGGGCGTCGGAGATCGCGCGGAACACCCCGCTCGGGTTCGCCGTCTCCGAGGACGAGACCGGCATCACCTACGACGACATGAAGACCCGGATCATGGGTGAGCTCAAGAAGGTCTTCCGGCCTGAGTTCCTCAACCGGATCGACGAGGTGATCGTCTTCCACAAGCTCACCAAGGACGAGATCAAGGAGATCGTCGAGCTGCTGCTGCGGCGGATCCGCCAGTCGATGGCCGAGCGTGAGCTTCAGCTCGAGCTCTCCGACGACGCGCGTGATCTACTCGTCGAGAAGGGCTGGGATCCCGCCATGGGCGCCCGTCCGCTTCGGCGTGCGATCCAGCGCTATATCGAGGATCCGCTCGCGGACTTCGTCCTGCGCTCGCAGGTCCCGTCCGGCTCGACCGTGATGGTCGAGAAGCCGGGTGAGGACGAGGAGGCGAGCGACGAGGTCAAGCTGACGGTGATCGAGCCGGCGCCGAAGCCGACGCCGGTCGGGGTCGGAGCGTCGGACGGTGGCGAGGAGCCAGCGGCGGAGCAGCCCGAGCCGGACGCTCCGGCCGAGGACGAGTAACTCCCGGCTGAGCGCCGCGTCAGGCGAATTGAGGCACTGAGCCGATCCTTACGGTTGACGGTTGCGGCGGTCGTGTTAGCGGCCGTCGCAGTCGTTGCCGTCCTCCTCACGCAGGGCGGCGGCACGCGGTCGACCCGGACCGCGGCCGGCGTCACGCCGACCGCGACCGGACCGGTGCAGTTCTATCCGCAGGCCGCCCGGGGGCGTTGGCGCTCCCGGCCCATCCCCGGCCCGGGAGCGGTCATGTCGTTCGACCTCGCGCTCGCACCCGGCGCGCGGGCGTCGGTCGGACTCGGGGACCCTGCGGCGAGCGTCAGCTTCAGCCGGTCTGCAGCCGGCGCGTGGTCATACTCCGCGGGCGGTGTGACACGGTCGCTGCCTACGGTCCGCGGTTGGGGTCTCCACGCCGACGGCACGCGCCACATCGAGGCTGTCCTCGAGACGGCGGTGCGCCTGCGCATCGATGGCCGGCCAGTCGCGCTGCCCGCGAGTCTCGCGGCCGGTGACGGACGCGTGTCGCTCCAGGCGAGCCCGAGGACCGCGGGGGCCCGCGACGTCGTCATCAGCGCGGCGGGCGACCGGGCGGCGCTGCTCCTGCATAGGCTCACCGAGCTGCACGCCCGGCTCGCTCCCGGCGAGCGCCTGATCGGGGCCGACCGCGCCGACCGGCTGCATCTCGGCACCGACTGGACCTCGGGCTTCTGGGCCGGGGCGCTGTGGCAGGCCGCGGCGCTCCAGCCGCAGGGAGGCCTGTTCGCGCGGTGGGCGCTCTCGGCGACCGTCGCCCACTTCGGCCTCGAGCGGGCGCTCACGCACGATCAGGGGTTCATGTACGGCCAGTCGTCGCTCGCAGCCTGGCGGGCACGCTGCCGCTTTCGCGCTCCGGCGTCGCAGCCGCCGATCTGCGGCCGGCTCGCCGCCAGCGTGCTCACCGCTGCCGACACACTCGTCACGCTCGCCCGGACGAACCCCGGCGCCGGCACGATCCCCACGAACGCAACGAGCCCGAACGGCGAGACGATCATCGACAGCATGATGAACCTCGAGATCCTGACGTGGGCCTCGCGGTATACCCATCGCCGCGCCTACGCGCGCCTCGCCGCCCATCAGGCGCACGTGATCGGATCGCTGCTCGTCCGCCCGGACGGCTCGACCTATCAGGCGGTCCATTTCGACCGTAGTACCGGCAGGATCCTGTTCATCGGAACCCATCAGGGCCTGTCGGACACGAGCACGTGGGCACGGGGCGAGGGCTGGGGCCTGTATGGGTTCGCGCAGACGGCGATGGACCTCCACGATCGCTCGCTGCTCGCGATTGCCCAGCGGATCGCGGGGTACATCTCGCAGCACCTCCCGGACGCCGGCGTGCCGCGATGGGACTACGCCGCCGGGCCCCGCGCGCGAGTCGACGTTTCGGCGGGGACGATCACGGCCGCCGGGATGTTCCGGCTGGCGCTCGCGTGCCGGCGCCTGCACGGCGTGTGCTCGGATCCGGGTCAGTACGTGTCGCTCGGCCGGACGATGCTCACGGGGTCGCTCGCGTACGCCTCGCCGCGTCCGCCGCTCGGCTTCCTCGGCTCCCAGGTCCTAAACGCGCGCCACCACGGCTGCTGGTGCAACGGGGGCGAGCTCATCTTCGGGCTGTCGTATGCGCTCGAGGCGCTCCGGCTGGAGAAGGCGTTCGCCGCGTAGCAGCGGACCGGCGGGACCGGCGGGACCGGCGTGACCGGCGTGACCGGCGTGACCGGCGAGGCCGGCGTTGGCCGGCGAGGCCGGCGTTGGCCGGCGGGACGCGCGTGACCCCCGCCCTCTTCGGGCCGGCACGCGCCGACACTTTCGCGCCGGTCTGACCGGCAAAATGCGCCCCATCGGGCCGCCGGGGCGGATCCTGGTGAAGAATGCCGCCGGGAGCGGCATAACCCGCCCGGATCGCGACGTGGCGCCGGGACCGGCGAGTTATGCCGCCACCACAAAGGTCGTGCGTCAACCTTTCCGCAACGACCTCCAGACCGCGAACATATCCACCCGCCACGGCTCGACCGGCGGACCATTCTCGCGGTGGGGACTCAAGACTCCAATGTCACGAGATCGTGACGGCGTGTGCCGTCTCTGTGCCGGTTTGACGCCCGCGCGGTCGTGACGTCTGCCCGCGGTCGTAGCCTCGCGGTATGGCACGGTCGACGACGGTCCACGTGTGCTCCGCGTGCGGGCACGAGACGCCGCGCTGGGCCGGGCAGTGTCCCGGCTGCGGCGAGTGGAACACGCTTGTCGAGGAGGTCCGGGCGCCCGCGGCCCGCCCATCGGCGGGGCGCGGCCCACGCGCTGCGGGCGGAGCCCGGGCCGGCGCGGTCCGGCCGGTCGCGCTCGGCGAGGTCGTCGCCGAGGAGCAGCAGCGTCTGCGGACCGGGATCGGCGAGCTCGACAACGTCCTCGGGGGCGGCATCGTGCCCGGCTCGCTGGTCTTGATCGGCGGAGCGCCCGGGATCGGCAAGTCGACGCTGACGACGATGGCGCTCGCCAATCTCGTCTCCGCCGGGCGGCGCACTCTCTATGTCTCCGCGGAGGAGTCCGCAGCGCAGATTCGGATGCGGGCCGAGCGGCTGAGCGGTGGCGAGGCGCTGGCGATTCCGGTGATCGCGGAAACGGATCTCGGCGCGGTACTCGCGACGCTCGAGGCCGAACGCCCCGAGGTGTGCGTGATCGACTCCGTGCAGACGCTGTCCTCGACCGAGCTGACAAGCGCGCCCGGCTCGGTCGGCCAGGTCCGCGAGGTCGCGGGCGAGATCATGCGCGTCGCCAAAGCGCTGCGGATCGCGGTGCTGCTCGTCGGCCACGTCACTAAGGATGGAGCGCTCGCCGGCCCACGCGTGCTCGAGCACCTCGTCGACTGCGTGCTCCAGTTCGAGGGCGAGCGTGAGCGCACGTACCGGACCGTCCGCGCGATCAAGAACCGTTTCGGCTCGACGAACGAGGCCGGCGTGTTCGAGATGCACGACCACGGCCTCGTCGAAGTGCTCGACGCGTCCGCCCGCTTCGTCAGCGAGGCAACGCGCGCCGCCGGCTCGGTCGTGCTGTGCGCGATGGAGGGCTCCCGCCCGCTGCTCGTCGAGGTGCAAGCCCTCGTGTCCGCCTCCGAGCTCGTCCCGCCGCGGCGGGTGGTGAGCGGTCTCGATCGCAACCGGGTCGCCCTCGTGCTCGCCGTCCTCGGCCGCCACGGCGGCATCGGCCTCGGCACCGCCGACGTGTTCGTCAACGTCGTCGGCGGCGTCCGCGTCGACGAACCCGGCGCCGATCTCGCCGTCGCGCTTGCGGTCGCCAGCGCCGCCCGCCGCGTCGCGCTGATTGGCGCGGGTGGGGGCGCGGCACCCGGCCCCGACCAACCTCTCGCCTGCTTCGGCGAGCTCGGCCTCACCGGCGAGCTGCGCACCGTCGCCCACGCCGACCGCCGCCTCACCGAAGCCGAGAAGTTCGGCCTGAAAACCGTCCTGCACCCGGAGTCGCATCGGACCTTGCGCGCGGCGCTGTCCACCGCCCTCGGACAGGGAGAGCGGTCGGTCTCCCGCGCAGCCTGAACGACGCGCTGGGACTCCTGTTCATCAAATGAGGCGTCGCATCCTGGTGGGTCTTGGGTCGTTGGCCGCCCGCGGGGCGCGGTCGCGCGTCACCGCCTCACCTTCATCCTGCACTTTGGCCACAAAGCGCGCCCGCGCCCAGGGGACGGCCAACACCCAAGGCCCGGTAGAATCAGACCTCATGGCCTCGCGATCCGGGGAAGAGCTCAAAGACGAGCTCGAGTCTCGACAGGAGTCCCGGATGGTGAGGGCGCTCGAGATGGTCGCGCCAGGAACGGCGCTCCGCGAGGGGATCGACAACATCTTGCACGCCCGCACCGGCGGTCTCATCGCGATCGGAGATGCCGACGAGCTGGCGTTCCTGTTCTCCGGTGGGATCAAGGTCGACCTCGATTACACGCCGGCGTTTCTGTACCAGCTCGCGAAGATGGACGGCGCGATCGTGCTCAACGCGAACGCGACCAAGATCGTGCACGCAAATGTGCAGCTGACGCCAGACCCGACGATCCTCACGCTCGAGACCGGAACCCGCCACCGCACGGCGGAACGCGTCTCCAAGCAGACCGATGCGCTCGTCGTCGCCGTCTCCGAGCGGCGCGAGGTCGTCTCGCTCTACGTCGATGGCGTCAAGTACATCCTCGAGGAGATTCCAGTCGTGCTCGCCAAGGCCAACCAGGCACTCGCAACGCTCGACAAGTACCGCAGCCGACTCGACCAAGTCTCGACGCGTCTGACGGCGCTCGAGTTCGAGGGCGGCGCGACGCTCCACGACGTGCTCACGGTGCTGCAGCGCGCCGAGCTCGTGACCCGTATGGCGGTTGAGATCGAGCGCTACATTGTGGAGCTCGGAACAGAGGGGCGCTTGATCGAGATGCAGTTGGACGAGACGATGGTTGGAGTCTCCGCCGATAAGGCCGCGCTTGTCCACGACTATCTCGTCGAGGAGTCGGACGAGACGTTCGCGACGGCGTTCGACCACCTCGTTCGCCTCCCGCATCAGGACCTACTTGACTTTGGTCGCCTCGCCGAACTACTCGGCTACGACCGTAAGCTGAACACACTCGATTACCCCGTGTCTCCGCGCGGAATCCGCATCCTGGGGCGCATACCACGGCTGCCCAAGCTTGTCGTGCAGCGGATCGTTGAGGAGTTTGGGGGACTCGAGGAGTTGCTCGCCGCCACGGACGGCGAGCTGGAGACCGTCGATGGAGTCGGCGAGATCCGGGCGAAGGACATCCGCGAGGGTCTTCGCCGTCAGCAGGAGATCAACCTCGTTGATCGCTACCTGCAGACGTAGTCATCGCGTGCGGGTCCCTCGCCCCGCCCGGCCAGGAAACAGGAGGACATCATCACAGAGCTAATGGAAGAGCACCTGGACGAGGATCTCGATCCCGCCGAGCCGCTCCCGCACATCGAGTTCGAGATTGGCGACAACGTCGTGTACCCGCATCACGGGGCTGGAAAGGTCATCCGCAAGGAAGTGAAGGACATCCTTGGGGAGAAGCGCGAGTATCTGACGATCAAGATCCTGCACAACGACATGACCGTGATGGTCCCGAGTGAGAACGCGGCGCTTGCCGGTCTGCGCCGGGTGATCGACGAGGAGACGGTCAAGAAGGTGCTCGCAGTGCTTCAAGACGAATGCTCGGAGATGCCCAAGAACTGGAATCGCCGGTTCAAGCACAACCGCGACAAGATCAAGACGGGCGATATCTACGAGCTGGCTGAGGTCGTGCGGAACCTTGCGATCCGCGAGTCGGAGAAGGGGCTCTCGACGGGGGAGAAGCAGATGTTCACGCGCGCGAAGAAGATTCTCGCGTCGGAACTGATGTACGCGCTTGAGATGAATGAGGAAGAGGTCGAAGCGCATCTGTACGAGCTGCTCGTTGAGTCGAACGGCAACGGCAACGGCAAGGTCACGGTCGCCGTCGTCGCGGAGTAGGTCGACAGAAAAGTCGCAATGGCGGTCGCGTTGATCGTGGCCGCAGGACGTGGCGAGCGCCTTGGGTCCGGCCGGCCCAAGGCGCTCGTCGCGCTTGCGGGGCGTCCGATGCTCGACTGGAGCGTCGAGGCGCTGCGGGCGGTGGACGCGGTCACTCGGATCGTCGTGGCGCTGCCGTCCGACGCGCTCGACGCCGCGCCGGCAGGCACGGTTGGCGTCGCGGGCGGCGGGGTCCGCTCGGAATCGGTACGCAATGCCCTCGCCGCGGCCGGTGACGGCGATCCGGTCATCGTCCACGACGCGGCTCGCCCGCTCGCCGACGCCGAATTGTTCCGGCGGGCACTCGCCGAGCTCGTGGAGTCGGACGCTGACGCCGTCGTCGCGGCAGCACCGGTGTCCGACACGATCAAAGAGGTCGGCGGTGACGGGCACACCGTCGTTCGGACGCTCGATCGCGGTCGCCTCTGGGCTGTGCAGACGCCGCAGGTGTTTCGCCGTGTCGCCCTTGAGCGGGTGCTCGGCGGTGCCTCGGCGGAGATGCTCGCGGGCGCGACCGACGAGGCGTCGCTCGTCGAGCGCAGCGGCGGCGTCGTCCGGGTCGTGAGGGCGGCGCCGGAAAACCTGAAGGTGACGACGCCCGGCGACCTGCACGTCGCCGAACTGCTGTTGGCCGAGCGTCACGCGGAGGCACGGCCATGACCGTGCGGACCGGGCTCGGCTACGACTGCCACCAGTTCGCTGCAGGGCGGCGGCTCGTGCTCGGCGGGGTGGAAGTTCCATCTGAGCGGGGACTCCTCGGCCACTCCGATGCCGATGTCCTCACCCACGCGATCATCGACGCGCTCCTCGGTGCGGCAGCGGTCGGCGACATCGGCCAGCACTTCCCGGACACCGACGAGCGCTACCGCGGTGCGGACTCGATCGAGCTGCTGCGGGCCGCAGTGACGCTGCTCGACGAGGCCGGCTTCTCGATCGTCAACGTCGACGCGACGGTGGTGATCGAGCGGCCGAAGCTCGCTCCGGTCCGCGAGCAGATCCGCGCGACGCTCGCCGGCGCGCTGGGGGTCGGGGTCGACGCGGTCAGCGTCAAAGCGACGCGCGGGGAGGGGATGGGCTTCGTCGGCCGCGAGGAGGGCGCCGCGGCGCTCGCCGTGGCAACGGTGCAGCAGTCCTGATACGGCAACGTAACATGTGCGGTACACTGCCGTCGCATGAACCGGATCCACAATGTCCTGTGCTCGTCCGGATGGTGGGCGAGGCGCGTTGAGCGCGAGCTGCTCCCGTGGGGGATCGGCTCGCTCGATCTCGGCGATGACGTGCTCGAGATCGGTCCGGGATTCGGCAAGACCACGCGGCTGATCGTCGACCGCGTCCCGCGGCTGACCGCGCTGGAGCTCGAGCCGGGCTACTGCGAGCGGCTCCGGCGTGACCTCGGCGGACGGGTGGAGGTCGTCCAGGGGGATGCCACGGCGCTCCCGTTCGACAGCGACCGGTTCTCGGCGGTCGTGTGCTTCACGATGCTCCATCACATCCCGGAGTCCCAGCTTCAGGATCAGGTGTTCACGGAGGTCGCGCGCGTGCTGCGGCCCGGCGGCACGTTCGCGGGCACCGACAGCATCGGCACCGGCTGGCTGTTCAAGACGATTCACGTCGGCGACATCCTGCGGCCGATTGATCCCGACGGGCTCCCGGCGCGCCTGAGCGCCGCCGGTCTCGCCGAGCCGCGGGTCAGCCGGGGCAAGCGCGCGTTCCGGTTCCGCGCCGCGGCCCCCGCGTGACCGACGTCCCGCCGCATATCGTCGACGCCGCCCGGCACGTGCTCGCCCAGGACGGGCTCGGGGCGGCGACGCTCGAGCGGATCTCGAGCGCCGCCGGCGTCTCCCGGATGACGCTCCACCGCCGGGGCGTCTCCAAGGCCGACATCATCCGCGCGATCGCCACCGAACTCGAGCGCGACTACCGCGAGGCGATGTGGCCAGCGCTCGTCGCGCGCGGGACCGGCCGGGAGCGGCTCGAGCTCGCGCTCGCCGGGCTGTGCGATGTCACCGAGCGCAACCTGGCGCTGCTCGGCGCCCTATCGGCGGCGGCCCGGGATGCGATCTACCACGAGCCCTCCGGTGACGGGGCCCTGACGCGCGACGTGTTCATCGAGCCCTTGGAGCGGCTGTTGCTCGACGGGGCGGCCGACGGGACGCTCCGCGCCGACGTCGACGCGACCGAGACGGCCACGGTGCTGTTCAACGTGATCGGGCACACATACGCGCATCTGCGCGCCGATCATCGGTGGGACCCCGCCCGGGCCCGGGCGGGCGTGGTTGGGCTGGTGCTCGGTGGGGTGGTCGTCGGCGCGGGGTGAGTCCCCAGCGTCCCGCCGGACGAGTCGCAGCGGGAGTCAGGCCGCCCGCGCCGCCCGCCGCTGCGCCGCCCGCGCCCGCAGCTGCTCGTACTCGACGAGCCGCTTGAGCTGTTGGAGGCTCCGCTTCAGGTGCGCCCGGACGATCGGCGCCGCGATCCGTTCGGCGATCACGCCGAACACGCCTGACCCCGCCACGCCGTAGGCGAGTCGCAGCTCCACCCGAGTGCGCCCGTTGCGTTCCTCGCGCAGACGGAACCGGCCGCGCTGGTCGACGCCGGTGACTGACGTCCAGGCGAGGTCGCTCGGTGCATCGAACTCGACGACCTCGATCAGGCCGCCGACCTCGGCCGAGCCCACCCGCAGGAGCATCCGGTAGCGGGCGCCCAGCCCGGTCGGCTCGTCGCTCACGACCTCCCAGCGGGTCACACCCGACATATACGAGAGCGCACGCGTGGGGTCGACAACGATCGCCCATACGGCGTCGATCGGGGCGGCAATCTGAACGCGGGCGGTCGATCTCATCCGAGGACCGGGAACCGCCGCTCGGCGGCGAGCGCGTCGAGCGTGTCCTGCATCAGCCGCACGAGGTGGTCGTAGACCTCACCGACATCGGGATTCTCACCGAACTCGGCGCGCAGATCGATTGGCGGCAGCGTCTCGATCGTGATCTTCGCCGGCAGCGGGAGGTGACCGAGCATGTCGCCGACGTTGAGGCCCCACGGCAGCGCGAGCGAGACCGGGAGCACCTTGAGGCGGAACATGCGGTCAAGCCGGAGGGCCCGCGCGAGGGCCTCGCCGCGTGACAGGAACAGCGCGGTCTCCTGGCCGCCGATCGACACGACCGGCACGATCGGGACGTTCTCCTCAATCGCGAGGCGGATGAACCCGTCACGACCACCGAAGTCGATTCGGTTACCCAGCCACGACGGGCGGTGGACCTCGTAGTCGCCGCCGGGATAGACGAGCAGGGCGGCATCCGACTCGAGCGCCTTGCGGGCGTTCCCCGGCGACGCGGCGACGGTCCCGAACTTCCGCAGCTGGCCGAGGCCGGGCATCGTCAGCACGAGGTTGTGGGCGAGCTGGTAGAACGCCCGCTCGACGCCAAAGTACGTGTTGAACGCGAGCGTGAACACGACCGTGTCCGGCGTCATGTTGCCGCCCGAGTGGTTGCCGACGAGGAGGACGGGGCCGGTCTCCGGGATGTTGCCGAGGCCGCGGACCTCTCCGCGGTACCAGAGACTCGCCGCGAGCCACAACATCGGCAGCCGCTCCCGGATGAAGTCAGGGTCACGTTCGTCGAGGTCAGCGCGCGGGATCCGGCGCGTCGCCTGCTCGGCGACGCCCCGCAGCAGGCGGCCCATCAGCGACGGCTTCGATTCGTCCGGCCGGACGTCCGGCTCCGGGAGCGTCACGTGACCGTTCGTCGGTCGCTCGGCGATGCGGGGGGAGGACATCGTGGCGGTGCCGGTCAGGCCGCTTCGGACCCTGCGGCGGGAACGACCACCGGGGCCGGGCCGCGCTGCTCGGCGCTGGCAAAGAACTCGAGCAGCAGGTCACTTGTCTCGTCGGGGCGCTCGACCTGAGGGACATGACCGCAGCCATCGATCGTCACCTGCTGCGCCCGGGGAAGCCACCGGCGCACATGGCGGCCGAACGCTGCCGGCACGAGCGGGTCGTGCGTGCCCCAGATGAACAGGGCCGGAGGCTGGAGGTCCGCGAGCCGGGGGTAGAACCCGTTGCGGCCGAACGGCGCCTCGAGGTAGATGTTCCGGGCCGAAGCCAGGAACGCATAGCGTGCTCCGGCGGAGCCGTAGATGCGGCGGAACTCGTCGACCATGAGATCGCCGACGGCGGGGTCGATCACGTCTCGGTCGTGGAACATGCTCCAGAACTGCCCGGCGACGGTCTTACGCCGGAAGCCGTGGGGCAGCAGCCCGAACTCGGGGCGCAGGAGCCGGACGATTGGGTGAAACCCGCGCCGAATCCAGGCGACGGCGGGGCACAGGAGACCGAGCGACTGGACTCGCTCGGGCGCCTTGAGGCCGATCTCGATCGCGATCCGACCGCCCATCGAGTTGCCGATGACGTGCGCCTGGCGGACGCCGAGCCTGTCCATCAGGCCGAGCACGATCTCGGCGAACCAGTCCGCGTTGTAGGCGCCGAGTGCCGGCTTGCTCGAGGAGCCGAAGCCGGGAAGGTCGGGGGCGTGGACCCGGTAGCGACGGCTGAGGGTCGCCGCCGCCTCGAAGAACGAGGCGCGGGTTCCGCCGAGCCCATGCAGCAGGAGCACGTCCGGGCCCGCGCCCATCGTCATCGTCGAGATCCGATGTCGCCCAACGGGGACGTCGTAGATCTGCAGCAGGGGCGGGCGGCCGCCCGGGAGCCTGAACATCCCCTCGAACGCGACCGCGTAGTCGAGGTTCCCGCTTGCCGAGAGCAGCCGGCGCTGGAACGCCTCGACACCCGAGAAGTCACCCTGCCGCAGATGCAGCCACGTGTCGGCATTCGTCTCGAGCGTCACGTCTGCGGGGCGCCGCGAGGCGCCCTTGCGCACCCGCGCGCCATGGGACGTGCAGCGGATCTCCCACGTATGCCCGAGATCACACAGGCGGATGTGGTAGGTGGCGTCGAAATCTTGGCTCGCGCCGAGGTAGCGATCGGGCAGCGAACGAAATGCCTCGTCGACGGCGGCGAGTCGCTCGGCGTGGGCGCGTGCTTTCGGCACCGCCATCAGCCTACCGGTCCCGACCGGCGGATCGAGCGGCGCGGGCGGGATGATCGATTTCACGATCATCTAGGGTTGCCGCATATTGCGCGCAATTGAGCTTCATGACACCCAGAGCGGGCAGCTGCGCCCGCTCGACCCGCGCGACCCGGGTCGGGTCGGGATCTACGCCTGCGGACCGACCGTGTATGGACCGATCCACGTCGGCAACGCCCGTCCGTTCGTCGTGTTCGCCCTGCTGAGCCGGTTCCTGCGCCACGAGGGCTACGACGTCACGCTCGTCGAGAACATCACCGACATCAACGACAAGATCTATGCCGCCGCGGCTGCCCGCGGGGTCCCGAGCGACGACCTCGCCCGGGAGATGGCGGCGGGGTATCGGACCGACACTGACGGACTCGGGCTCGGCCGACCGGATCATGAGCCGCTCGCGAGTGAGACGATCGGCGAGATCGTCGGCTTGATTGAGCGGTTGATCGAGCGGGGTCACGCGTACGCGGCGGATGGGGACGTCTACTTCTCCGTGCGCTCTTACCCGGAATATGGTGCGCTGTCCCATCGCCGGGTGGACGAGATGGACCAGGGCGAGGGCGTCGAGGGGGCCGATCGAAAGCGCGACGCCCTCGATTTCGCGCTGTGGAAAGGACAAAAGGCTGACGAGGACACGGCCTGGGACTCGCCCTGGGGCCGCGGCCGGCCGGGATGGCACATCGAATGCTCGGCGATGGCCGAGAAGTTGCTCGGGGTCGGCTTCGACGTCCACGGCGGCGGCTCGGACCTGATCTTCCCCCACCACGAGAACGAGGCGGCGCAGACTGCCGCGGCGCACGACGCGCCGCTGGCCCGGCTGTGGATGCACAACGGCATGGTCCGGCTCGACAAAGAGAAGATGTCGAAATCCGTTGGCAACATCTTCGTTCTCCACGAGGCGCTTGCCGCATACGGTCGGGACGCGCTCATCATGTACTTCGTCTCCGGCCACTACCGTCAGCCGATCGAATTCGACGAGTCGCGCCTGGAGCAGGCGGCAGCCAATGTGCGGCGCGTCCGGGAGGCGGCCCGCAAGCTCAGCCCCGGACCCTCTCCCGCGTTCTCCACTCCGCTCAAGGAGCGGTTCTTCGGCTCGCTCGCCGATGACTTCAACACGCCGGGCGCGCTCGCGGCCGTGTTCGAGTGGGTGCGCGCCGCGAATGCCTCCGACACGCCGGTGGGGGACGCCGACCTGCGCGAGATGCTCGACGTGTTCGGCCTCCAGAACCTGCTCGAGGCCGAGCAGCCACAGCCCCCGGAGGAGGCGCTCTCGCTCGCGCAGGCACGTGATCGCGCGCGCGGTGCGCGCGACTACGCCGAGGCCGACCGGCTCCGGGATCAGCTGCGCGATCTCGGTTGGGAGGTCCGGGACGGGCCGGATGGCCCCGAGCTGCTCCCGTTGCCATGATCATCTACGGCCGCAACCCCGTGCGAGAGGCGCTGCGGGGGCCGCGCCGCGTGGCGCGGGTGTGGGCGACGAAGAACGCCGCTCGGGAGCCGTGGCTCGCCGAGTCGAAGATCCCGACGGTCACGGCGAGCGCGGAGGAGATCGAGGCGCGTGCGGAGTCGAGCGCCCACCAGGGCATCTGCGCCGACGTCGAGCGCTACCGCTACGCCGATGCGGGCGAGCTCCTGCGCAGTCCCGACCCGCTGATCGTCGCGCTTGACCAGGTGCAGGACCCGCAGAATCTCGGGTCGATCTGCCGCAGCGCCGAGTGCGCCGGCGCGACGGGCGTCGTGATCCCGGACCGCCGCGCCGTCGAGGTGACGCCGGCGGTATGCAAGGCGTCGGCGGGAGCGGTTGAGCATTTGCCGATCGCCCGGGTCCGCAACCTCGCCGATTTCCTCGCCGAGGCGAAGGGGGCCGGCACCTGGTGCTACGGCGCCGACCGCGCCGGCACGATCGCTTACGACGCTGTCGATTACGCGGGCGGCGTCGTGCTCGTACTGGGCTCGGAGGGGCGCGGTCTGCGCCCCCGGGTCGCGGCGGCGTGTGACGGGCTCATCTCGATTCCGCTGCACGGGCAGATCGACTCCCTGAGCGTCGGGACTGCCGCGGCGGTCCTGCTGTTCGCGGCCGCTCGCGGTGGCTAGGGTCCGCCACTCGCGGTCGCTAGTGGCGGCCACAGACCGCTCACGGCGACCGAAATGCACGACGGCTTGCAGCAGCCATAAGAAACAGGAAATCTGCTTGACAGGGGTGCAGTGCTATGTCAAGCTCGCGCCGGGAGATAACGATCAACTCGAGCTTGAGGCTTGACGCGATCCGAGGGTGCGGAACATGACAGCCGTGACCCTGATGGTCCAATAGGTGCGGCGCCAGGGGAGGTAACGCGCCACGAACTCCATGCAGCCGATCGCGGACGCGACGGCTGGGAAGGGATAGTGTCGTGGCCCGACTTTCTGCGAACTCTCAGTCTCAACCTCAGGTTGAGGATGGGTATCTGATCGCGCTCGCAAAGCAGGGGTATCCCGATGCGTATGACCGCATCGTGCGTCGGTATTACGGATTCGTCCGACTGAAGGCCTCGTCGTACTTTCTCGCCGGCGGCGACTCTGACGACCTCATTCAGGAGGGGCTCGTCGGTCTCTACAAGGCGATCCGCGACTACCGCAGCGACCGGGAGTCGAGCTTCCGCAACTTTGCGGAGCTGTGCATCACTCGTCAGATCATCACCGCGGTCAAGACCGCCACGCGGAACAAGCATTCGCCGCTCAACCAGTACGTGTCGTTCTCGAGCACGCCCTCGGGATCGACCGGCGAGAGCGAGCCGACGCTCGACGAGATGCTCCCCGGCTCGACGGTTCATGATCCCGTCAATCAGGTCATCTCCTCCGAGGAACTGCGCGCTCTCGTCGCCTGTATCTCGACCGCGCTGTCCGAACTCGAGTCACGCGTGCTCGCGCTCTACCTCGACGGCCATTCCTACGAGGAGGTCGGGCGACGGCTGTCGTGCGACTGCAAGACCGTCGATAACGCGCTCCAGCGCGTCAAGCGCAAGGTCGGGGCGCACCTCGCCGACCGGGCGGTCGCTGCCTAGCCGCAGGCGCCCTTCACCCGGCGATCACACCGAGCACGGGCTCGTGTCCATACGTGCTGAACGCACGAAACCGCGAGAACTCGCGGTGCGCGGGCCCATGGAAGTCCGATGAGCCGGTCATCAGGAGCTTCAGAGACGTGCAGCATGCGACCGCGACGTCGGTCTGCTCGCGCGTGTGCGTCGCGTAGAAGCACTCCACACCATCGATTCCAGCGGCCACAAAGCGGCTGATCGCTCCGCGGACCTGATCGACGTCGGCCAGGTCCCAGAACGGGTGCGCCCAGACGGCGACGCCGCCGGCGGCGTGGATCGTGCTGATCGCCTCGGGGATCGTCGGCGACTCCCTCGCGCGGTACGCCGGCCGGCCCTCGATCAGATACGCCTCGAGGAAGGCCGACGGCTCGCCGACGTCCTCCTCCCGCAGGCGCTCGGCGTTCGCCGGATGGCTGACCACCGCCTCGGCGAGGTGCGGCCGTCCAATCGACTGGCCGGAATCGGCACGCCGCGCCAGCACGCCGTCGTCGAGGTCGAACCCGAGGTCGCGCAGCGCCTCCGCCATCCGTGCGGCACGGCGCCGGCGATCGCCGCGAAAGTATTCGAGCGCCTCGCGCAGCTGCGGCTGCTCATGGTCGATCCGATATCCGAGGATGTGCAAATCGCGCCCATCGGCGTCGAGCGCGGAGATCTCAACGCCGGTGACGAGCTCGATGCCCACGGCTCGCGCCGCATCCTGCGCCTCGGAGACGCCATCGACCGAGTCGTGGTCGGTGAGGGAGAGCAGCTCGACGCCGGCCGCCGCGGCGGTCCGCACCACCTCGTGCGCCGGCAGCGCGCCGTCGGAATGCAGCGAGTGGCTCTGGAGGTCAAACGTGGGCGGCGCCGTCAAGCGGCTGAGCCTAGTCGGTCCTTCGGATCAGTACGCGGGTGCTAGCGGCCGCGGTGCCGTGCGAAGGCTGACGCTTCACGGTGCACGATCGCGACGAGGTTGCCGAGCGCGATGTTCGCATCGAGCAGGTGCAGACCCCAGGTCGCGTCGGGACTCGGACGCGCGGTCTGGGCGCCGTGCAGCGCGGTGATCTCAAGCACGCTCGCGCCGCCCGCGGTCGAGCAGCGGCCGCTGTAGGAGCTCGGCTCCTCGCTCCACACCGTCTTCGGCGTCGGCTGCGTCAGGCCGAGCAGCCTGATGCCGGCGGCGAGCGTCGAGCCGGGGAAGAATGGTTTGCTCGGGAAGAGCGGATCGAGCACTGCGCTGCCGCCGGCGAGCGCCGCCGGGTTCGTGCACAGGACCTGGTCGCCCTTGGTCGTCGTGCGGCCGAACAGGCTGTCGGCCGGCGGGATCTGATCGTAGGTCGAGAACGCGATCACGCAGCCGAGCTGCGACGCCGACCGGCATGCCGGGACGTGCTTGAAGTCACCGCCGATGCCGCGCCCGCGCTGGACGAGCACGTTGCCGCCGAGCAGGATCGCCGAGAGCATGCGCGCGCGAAGGGCCGGCTTGGGGTCGACGTCCTTGGCGATCAGCTGCCGGAGCACGAACGAGCCCTGGGAATGGCCGATGAGGACGAATCCGCGCCCGTGGTTGAACTGGCGCAGGTAGGCGGCAAACGCGGCGCGGACGTCGTTCAGCGGCCGCGACGCTTTGATGTTCGTCTTGCCAAGCTGGCTCAGCGTGAGCTGGCGGTACATCGGTGCGAATACCCGGCAGTACTGGGAATACCGCGCCGCCTGGTAGAGCGCGATCGAGCGCTCCTCGGGATCGATGTGAAAGTTTGCAAACGTCGTCTTCTGGTCGCTCACCGTCGGATAGACGTAGAAGCAGTCGATCGCGGGGTGACGCACCGCGGTCGGGTGGACCACCCGGAGCGGCGCGAGCGACGGCGAGTAAACGGTCGTCGAGAGCCCGGGCGCGCACGGGTTCGGTGAGACGCCCGGACGGCACAGCCACAGCGTCTTCGCGCTGGCCACAGGCGGCACGAGCCACGCCGCGAGTGCCAATGCGGCGATCAAGACCAGATGACGAGGACGGAGCTTCATCAGCGGTGCACGGCGGCAAGCAGCGCCGCGTACGAGCGTACCAGCGCAGCTCGCTCCTGTTCGAGCAGCGGGTCATCGAGCCGGCGGCCGTCGTTCACCCACTGATCGGAGTACCGCATCGCCAGCGCGCGCTGCTCGGCGGCGAGCCTTACCGCGTCCGGCTCGACTCCGTACGTGTACGCCCACAGCGCCGTCAGCGCCGCGATCAGCGAGGACTCGTCGAGCTCGTCGCTGTGCTGGTGCTCACGATGGACGCGCCACCACTCGACCTCGAGCTCAGACGCGTGCCGCGGGTCGAACCGCTCGCCGTGGACCTCGGCGACGAGCCGGTAGAAGCGCTCCATCGCCTGTCGGGCGCCCTCCGGGTCGTTGTCCGGGAACGGCGCCCACAGTTGGTTGGCGCGCAACACGAGCCACGCTCCACGCAGCGTCGCCGGCCACGGCAGACCGAACGTGTGCCGGGTCAGACCCACCGCGGCCCGCAGGAACGGCACCCACTCCCGCCGGTAGTACGTCGCCCACGCGATGGTCTCCAGGTTGCCGACCCGCCGCGGGTCGAAGCCTCGATGCGGCTTGACCTCGGCGACGAGCGCCCGGACGGCGGTCGCAGTCCTTACCCGTCGGCTCCGGCGTGCCATCGATCAAACCTAATCGAGAGTCGTAGTTCGAGGGGGAAATGAGCGCGGGGAATTACGGAAGTGCCGCCGTCACGGTCGTCCTACGGTGGGACGATGCGAACCAGACTCATCCTCACCACCGCCGCCGCGCTCGCCGCCGCCGGCGCGATCGCCGGGGCCGCGGCCGCGCCGGCGCAGCGCACCGCCCCCCGGGTGACGGTCATGACGCGCAACCTGTTCCTTGGCGCGGACCTGCTTCCGCTCGCCGCCGCCGAGAAGGGGACGCCGTTTGAGCAGGCGGTCGCCACCGCGCTCGCGTCGGTCCAGTCGACGACGCCCGGGGCGCGGATGAAGCTGATCGCACGTGAGATCGCAGGCGCCAAGCCCGACCTCGTCGGCCTACAGGAGGTCTCGCGCTGGAGCACCGGCCCGCTGAACTCCACGACGAAGCCGAGCCACGTCGTCGTCGACTACCTCGGCGTGATGATGGCCGAGCTGCGCCGCCTGCACGCGCCCTACCGGGTCGCGGTGCAGCATCTCAGCCTGCATCTGCACGCCCCCAGCTCACGCGGCGTGATGGTCGACTTCACCGACGGCAACGCGATCCTCGTTCGCTGTGGCGTGACCGTGCGCAACGCCCGCGCCGCCGACTTCCGCAGCCTGCTGCGGATTCCGACAAAGGGCATCGACACCGTCGTCGTGTCTCGCAGCTGGGCGTCGCTCGACGCCACCGTCCGGGGTGCGCATCTGCACTTCGTCGACACGCACCTGGAGGCGTACTCCGCGGCGACGCGGCTCGACCAGGCGAAGGAACTCGCCGCCGGTCCGCTCCGTTCACGCCTGCAGACGGTGCTCGTCGGGGACCTGAACTCCGGGCCGAACCTCCCGAAGGCCGAGGACCGCCCGCCGTTCCGGCGATCCGGGCGGCCGGCTTCCGTGACGAGCGCACGCCGAAATTCAACTGCTGCCTGAACGACGATCTGCGCTCTGGCAAGTGGGATCACATCGTCGATCACGTCATGGCCAAGCCGGCCCTGAAGCTGATCCGCTCATTCGTGACCGGGAGCGAGACGACGGCCGCCGGCCGACGCCCCTCCGACCACGGTGGCGTCGTCAGCGTGCTCGGCTTCCCGCGCTGAGGACGACCGCAGGAACACCGCGCCGAGCGTCGCCGCGAGGATCGCGAACCCCGCGCCGATCAGGAATGCCGTGTGGTAGCCGCCGACGAGGGCGCTGCGGTGATCGAGGCCCGTAGCCGCGAGGTGCGAGGTCCGCGACGCCGCAACACTGGCGAGCACGGCGAGGCCGAGGGCGCCACCCATCATGAACGACGTGTTGACGATGCCCGAGGCGAGCCCTGCGTCCTGCTGCTCGACGTCTCCCATCGCGGCGAGGAGCACGGGGTTGAAGGCCATCCCGGCGCCGAACCCGAGCAACGTCATGCTCGGCAGCACGTCGCTGACGAAGTGGCCGTCCACCGGCGCGCGGGCGAACAGGAGCAGCCCACAGGCGGCGAGGCCGAGGCCGACGGCGAGCGGCAGCCGGATCCCGAAACGCATCACGAGCTTCGCCGACAGGCCAAGTGAGAACGCGCCCATGATGATGTTCGCGGGCAGGAACGCGAGGCCAACCTCGAGCGGGCTGTAGCCGAGCACCAGCTGCAGATACAGGGCCGAGAGGAAGAACCAGGCGAACATCGCGGCCGCCCAGAGAACCCCGACGCCGTTGGCGGTGGCGAGGTTGCGCAGGCGGAACAGGCCGAGTGGCACGAGCGGGGCGTCGACGCGGGCCTCGAGGGCAATGAATGCGGCGAACAGGACGGCCGAGCCGCCGAGCAGGCCGAGCGTCTTGGCCGACAGCCACCCCGCCTGATTGCCGCCGACGACCGCGTATGTCGCGAGGATCAGCGCGCTGGTGACGATCACCGCGCCCGCGACGTCGAGCCGGCCACGGTCCGCGAGCCCCGGCCCGCCCGGAAGGACGCGCCGCGCCAGCACGCTGACGGCGATCCCGATCGGGACGTTGACAAGGAAGATCCAGTGCCAGTTGAGCACGTCTGTGAGGACACCGCCGAGGAGGACGCCGATACTGCCGCCGCCGGCCGCGACGAATCCGAAGACGCCCATCGCCTTGGCACGCTCGGCGGGCTCGACGAACAGCGCCACGATCAGCGACAGCGCGACCGCGGACACGACCGCGCCGCCGAAGCCCTGAATCGCTCGCGCGGCGACGAGCAGACCCTGCGAGTCGGACAGCCCACAGACGAGCGAGGACCACCGTGAACAGCGCGATCCCGCCGATGAACATGCGCCGGTGCCCGAAGTGGTCGCCGAGGCGGCCGCCGAGGAGCAGGAACCCGCCGAATGTGAGCATGTAGGCGTTGACGACCCAGGCGAGCGACGTCTGGGAGAAGCCGAGGTCCTGGCGGATCGACGGCAGGGCCACGTTCACGATCGTCGTGTCGAGCACGATCATCAGCGAACCGAGGCACAGAACGATGAGCGCGATCCATTTCGAGCGGTCGCTGAGGCCTGCCGTTGTCATCTCCGTCCCGTCCTTTCCCTGCCGGTTACGTTGGTCTCGACGGTAAGACAGCCTGCGGCCGCGAAACTCATCGCCGGCCACCCACCGGGTGCGGCGGGCGTCATACTTGGCGGCATGGACCGACACGGGAACCGCGGGGTCGTGGCGTGATTCTCAAGCAGTACTACCTTGGCTGCCTTGCGCACGCCTCCTATCTGATCGCCGATGAGTCACACGGCAGCGCCGCGGTCGTCGACCCCCAGCGAGACATCGAGCAGTACCTCGAGGATGCCGCGGAGGCGGGCTGTGAGATCACGCATGTGTTCCTCACCCACTTTCACGCCGACTTCGTTGCGGGTCACCTCGAGCTGCGTGACCGCACCGGCGCCGCGATCCATCTCGGCGCGCGCGGCGAGGCTGCCTATCCGTTCGTCCCGATGGCAGACGGGTCCGATGTCAACCTCGGCGATGTTCGCCTCGTCGTCCTCGAGACACCCGGGCACTCGCCGGAGTCGATTTCGATCCTCGTCTACGACGGGCATCGCAGCGATACGGCGCCGTATGCCGTTCTCACCGGGGACACGCTGTTCATCGGCGATGTCGGTCGCCCGGACCTCCGTGCCTCGCTCGGATGGAAGGCGGAGGATCTCGGCAGCCTGCTCTACGACTCGCTGCACCACAAGCTCGCGACGTTGCCGGACGAGACGCTCGTCTACCCGGCGCACGGCGCCGGCTCACTGTGCGGCAAGAACCTCTCGACGGACACGGTCTCCACGATCGGCGCCCAGCGCCGCTACAACTACGCGCTCGCGCCGATGAGCCGCGAGAGGTTCATCGAGATCGTGACCGCCGATCAACCCGACGCGCCGGCGTATTTCACGTTCGACGCCGTCCTCAACACGCAGGAGCGCCCGACGCTTGAGAGCGCGCTCGAGCGCGAGCTGCGCCCCCTGACGCTCAGCGACGCCCGGGCCCTGGTCAACGACGGCGCGCAGGTGCTCGACACCCGTGAGCCGATGCACTTCGAGGGCGGCCATCTCGTGGGTGCGCTCAACATCAGCCTCGGTGGGACGTACGCGACCTGGTGCGGAACCCTGCTCGATCCCGGGCGGCCGATCGTGCTCGTCTCGGAGCCCGGCACCGAGACCGAGGCGGCGGTGCGACTCGGTCGGATCGGCTTCGACAACGTCGCCGGATATCTCGATCGCGGAATGGCGCAGCTCGACAGCGCGCCCGAATTGATCGAGCGGACCGAGCGGATCACGGCCGGCAACATCGCGGCGCAACTCGCGGGGAGCGAGCCGCCGCTCGTCATCGACGTCCGCACCACCGGGGAATGGGAGGGCGCGCACATCGAAAGCTCGGTCAATGTCCCGCTCTCCCGGCTGACGGATGAGCTTGACGAGCTCGGCGCCGATCGGCCGACGGTCGTCTACTGCATGAGCGGGTACCGCTCCGCGATCGCGGCGAGCGTGCTCCAGCGCGCGGGTTTCACGCAGGTATTCGACCTTGTCGGCGGCCTGCCGGCGTGGGAGGCAGAGCGCCTGCAGCCGGCGTGAGACGCCGACCTAGCCGTTCCAGCGGAGCCCGACGATCGCGGTGTCGTCGGTCTCCGACCCGGACCGCAGCTCCCCGAGGAGCCGGTCGAGCAGGGCATGCAAATCACCGCGCTCGGCCGTGGCCGTGTCGCGGAGACGCTCGAGCCCTTGATCGAGATGCTCGCCGCGGCGCTCGACCAGCCCGTCGGTGAACGCCAGGAACGTCGCTCGTGGCGGGGCCGTCGTCGTCCGCGCCGTGTAGCGCACGTCGCTCTCGACTCCGATCGGCACGCCGACCTCGGTGTCGAGGTATGCGGCATCGCCACCGTTCACCAGCAGCGGCGGCAGATGTCCGGCGCTCGCGAGCCGGATCGTGTGCGCCTTGATGTCGATCAGCGCGCACAGGACGGTTGCGAACTGACCGCCGTCGCTGACGCTGATGATCCGCGAGAGTTTGCGGAGGATCTCCTCCGGAGCGTCGTGCTGCGCGGCGTAGGCGTGGATCGCGTAACGCAGCGCGGCCATTGTGGTGCCCGCCTCGAGTCCGCGGCCCGACACGTCACCGACGACGACGAGCAGCCGGCGGTCCGACTGCGGGATCACGTCGTACCAGTCGCCACCGATGTCGACACCCTCCTCACCCGGCGCGTATCGAGCGCTCGCCTCGGCTCCGTCGAGGGCCGGCAGTTCGGCCGGGAGCAGCGCGTGCTGGAGCGTCTGCGCGATCGTCCGCTGCTCGGCGTACAGCCGCTGGTTCTCGGCGACGGCGTTCTCGAGCTCATCGGCGAGGTGCTCGGCCGCCAAGCGCCGGCGGGTGAGCCGGGCCACGAGCCAGCCGGCGCCGAGGGTAAGGATCACCCCGCCGATCGCGATGATCCACGGCAACCGCTGCGGCAGGGTGCCGGCGAGCGACTGGCGGGGTCCGACCACGAGCGTCAACACGGTGTCGCCGAACGGCACGGCGAGGCGCTGGGTGCTGCCACGCAGTGGGGGATTGCTCACGCTCGTCACGAGCAGGTTGTTCGGGTTCTGTCCCCGGCCGAGGTAGAACGCGTAGTTGAGCTCGGAGAACGCCTGGTTCTTGCGGAAGCGTGATTGCCGGTCCGGTGGAAGTGGGCGCTCGCCGTACACGAGGTAGCGCCCCGTAATGGGCGTGCTGAAGGCGTAGCCGAGGCCGGACAGCAAGGCCCCATCGCGCAAGCCGATCACGCTCAGCTTCGTACTGGCCGCGCCGCGGGCCAGCACCGCGCGCTGCGCCGCCCCGGGCCGCGGGTCGGGCTTCGTGCCGATCGTCACGATCGGTCGGCGGGCCCGGAGCGTGCAGGCGCCAGAGCGACACCGATACGAACTGCTGGGTGCGCATCGTGCCGACGTATGGAGCGATGAACCGGCGGAACTCCCGCGGGTTGCCGTTCGTCGCGTCGGCGAAGGCTGCCGCCGAGGCGAACGTCGTTTGAATCGCCGGCTGCGCCGACGAGATCACCGACGCTACCTCCCGGCCACGCAGCTCGAGCAGCCGCTTTTCGTTGCGGGTGTAGATCGAATCCGACAACAGCGTCAATGCGCCGGTGACGAGCAGCCCGAGGATGACACTCCCCGTGGCAATCCAGTACGGCCACCGCTCCGCAGCGTGCTGGTCCCTGGGCACGGGGCGAACGCTACCGGCTCAGAGAGGAGTGAGCAGCGGAGTTACGCGGCGGGCGGGGGCACGTACGCCGGGTCGTGCTCGTGCTCCCGGAAGAACCGCACGACGTTGGCGACGTACTCCTCAAAGTTGGGACAGCGCATCCCGTGCCGGGCCAAAAGCTCGTTCGCCTTGCGGGTGTCGAAGCGGACCGGGTGGTTGAGGTAGACGATCGACTCGGGCGGGGCGCCGGAGAAGTAGTCCCGCATCGCTTTGAAGCGAAGTGAGCGCTCGAGCACCGGACCTGGGATCTTGAATGACGGCGCACGCCCGGCGTATTCACGGCTCAGCACACGCGAGAGCTCGGCGGCGCTGATCGGCGCGGGGTCGACGAGGTGCAGCGTCTCCCCGGCCGCCGCCACGTCGGTGCTCGCCGCGACGATCGACGCCACGATGAAGTCCACGGGGACGACGTTGAACGGTGAGACGTCGCTGCCGAGCTGGGGGATCGGTCCACGGCGCTCAGCGGCCCGGGCGATGGTACGCAGGATGTAGTAGGGGCCGTCGAACTTTTCGGTCTCGCCTGTCCGCGAGTCGCCGACGACGATCGCCGGTCGGTAGATCGTCGTCGGAATGTCCCGCATCCGGATCTGCACCCAAACCTCGGCCTGGAACTTCGTCGACTCGTAGTGGTTCCTGAAGCGCTGCCCGAGCGCAAGCTCGTGCTCGTAGACGACGCCGGTCCGGTCGCCGGCGACGTAGGCCGTGCTCACATAGTTGAGCCGCTCGAGCTGGGTGCACGCGGCGCACAGGTCGAGGATGTTGCCGGTCCCGTCGACGTTGACCCGCTGGGCGATGTCGGCGGGCACCGCGAGGTTGTAGATCGCCGCGAGGTGGAACACCTGGACCGCGGTGCTCTGCAGCCGCTCGCGCGTTGGCGCGTCGAGCGCGAGGCCTTGCTGCGAGATGTCGCCCGTGAGCAGCTCGATTCGCTCGGGCGCGATCGTCTGCGCGCACTCCTGCGCCCGGGGGAGCTGCTTCTCCTCGACGAGCGCTACGACCTGTGCTTCGCGGTCGGTCTCAAGCAGAGCGCGTACGAGACGGCGCCCGATGAAGCCGGGAAAGCCGGTGACGAAGAGGACGCGTGGCACGGCGGCGCAGTCTACGCTTGGGAACGATTTTGAGAGGAGTGACGCATCTGCACGTCGCCGGGACCGGGAGCTTTGCCGCCGAGATTGTCGACTGGGCGCGTGCGTCCGGCGCAAGCGTCGTCGGCCTGATCGAGATGCGCGATGAGACTCGCATCGGCGGCGAGGCCCACGGTCTGCCGATCATCGCGCCTGAGGACGACGTCGCCGTCGAGCGTGAGGCGGTCCTCGGGCTCGGCGGTGACCGGGTGGCGGCGTGGGCGCGGCTCGCCGATTCCGGCTGGACGGCGGCGGCGGTCGTGCACCCTGCGGCGACGCTCGCCGGCGACGTCCGCTGCGCCCCCGGCGTGACCGTCGGTCCGCGCGCCGTGATCGGCGCCGCCACGGAGCTTCGCTCGCACGCAATCGTCTCCCGCGGAGCGCTCGTCGGGCACCACGTGACGGTCGACGAGTTCGCAACGCTCAACCCAGGAGTCAACATCGGTGGCAACTCGACGATCGAGGCCGGAGCGTTCATCGGGATGGGAGCCACCGTTGTCAACGGCACGCGCGTGGGCGCCGGAGCAATCGTGGGGGCGGGGGCGGTTGTGCTCCGAGACGTCCCGGCCGGCGTCCGCGTCCAAGGCCTGCCGGCGCGGCCGGTCGAGGTCGCATGAGGCGCCGGCTGCGATACGCAGCCGCGCTCGCGCGGCGGATCCGGGGGCCGTATCAATCGCTCGGTCGCCTCGACGCCCGCCTGCATGACCTCGCTCAACGGGTGCGGGAGGGCCAGTCCGCCCTCGACGACCTGCAGATCCGCCTCGACAACGTCGACGGTGCGCTGGCGGCGATCAACGGCCGCACCGAGGCGACTCATGAGCTGCTCAGCGGCGAGATGCGCGCCGCGCTCCGCGCCCTCGCCTGGCGTGAAACGGTGAACCGGGAGCGGCTGTATGAGCTCCGGGCGGCCCCCGACTACGACGCTGCATGGACGGAATCGCGCCCGCTTGTCACTGTCACCATCGCCACCCGTTCGCGCCCCGAGCTGCTGGCCGAGCGCACTCTCCCCTCGATCCTCGCTCAGACGTACGGCGCGATCGAGGTGGTCGTCGTCGGTGACGCGGCCGATGAGGCAACTGCCGAAGCTGTCCGCCACGTGAGCGATCCGCGCATCGTCTACCGCAACCTGACGCAACATCTCGTCTCCAGCGACGATCCGTGGCGGCGGTGGCTCGTCGCGGCGACGATGGCGCGCAACGAGGCTGACCGGGTCGCGCGCGGCCGCTGGCTCGTGTGCTTTGACGACGACGACGCGATGCGACCGGACCACGTGGAGCGGTTGCTCGGGCGGGCCCGCGAGGATCGGCTCGAGGCGGTCTACGGACGGGCCGCGGTGCACCGGCCGGGAGAGGCGGAGTTCACGATCGGATCGTTCCCGCCAGCGCTCGGTGCCTTCACGTGGGCGGCCGGGATGCATCACGCCGGGCTGCGGTTCCTCGGCCGCGAGCTGTACGCCGCGGACTACGGGGTCCCGGGCGACTGGTTCCTCGCCGAGCGGATGCTCCGGGCCGGGGTCCGGTTCGGGATGGTCGATGCCGTCCTCGCCGACATGTATCCATCCCCGATGAACCGCGTACAGCCAGAAAATGGTCGTAACGGGTAGGCTGCCGCACAGGGGTTCATGGCCGATCGCAAGGACATTGACTTCAGCTACACGGTGACCGACCGCGTCGTGCGCGCGGCCCTCGGCGAGCTCACCGACTTCAGCGGAGCCAAGTACGACGGCGACTTCTCGCTGACGCTCGAGCAGGCTCAGCGGCGCAAGCACGAGTACATCGCCGAGCAGATCGGGATCGATCCCGGCCGGCGGGTCCTCGATCTCGGTTGCGGATGGGGCGGGGTCCTCAACTTCATCCGCTCACGCGGCGCGACCGGGCTCGGCGTGACGCTCTCGGACGCCCAGCAGCGGGCCTGCCAGAAGCACGGCCTCGACGTCCGCCTGTACGACGCGCGGACGGTGACCGTCGATACGTTCGGGGCGTTCGACGCGGTCGTGAGCCTCGGTGCGTTTGAGCACTTCGCCTCCCGCGAGGACTACGACGCCGGGCGCCAGGACGACGTCTACCGCGGCCTGTTCGAGAACGTCGCCGGGCTGCTGCCGGACAAGGGCCGGTTCTTCCTGCAGACGATGGTGTTCGGCCGCAACATGATCCCGATCGAGCAGGTCTCACGCGACGCGCCGCGGGAATCCGACGCCTGGTACCTGGCGATGATGCAGGCGGCGTTCCCGGGCTCGTTCTTGCCCTTCGGACAAGAGCAGGTGATTCGCTGCGCCGAGCCCCACTTCAAGCTCATCTCGAGCATCAGCGGCCGCCTCGACTACATCGAGACGATTAACCAATGGGACAAGCGCACCAAGGCGTGGACGCCGCGGCTCGCGATGGTAAAGCTCCAGCTGCTGCCGAAGTGGCTCACCGATCCGAACTTCCGCTTCGCCTACACGACCGGTGAGAGCTCCAACCAGGAGTGCTTCAAGCGCGAGCTCATGGACCACTACCGGCTCGTGTTCGAAAAGGTCTGACGACCGTCCACCGCGCCGGTTAGGATCAGCTCCCGCCGTCCGTACACGGCTCATGTAAGGGCAGACGTGTCTGTCGACCTGGTCATCGACGTCGAGAACACCCCCGGAGCGCTCGCCGAAGTCGCCGCCGCCATCAGCGACGCCGGCGTCAACATCGCCGCCGCGACCTGCATCGGCCCGGGGGACCGCGCCGAGCTGCACATCCTCGTGCCCCACGCCGAGGCGGCCAAGCATCTGCTCGCCATCTCCCACCTCGCGGTGACCCGCGAACGTGAGGTCGTCGTCGTCGAGGTCGACGATTGCCCTGGCGTGCTCGCCGACCTCGCGCGCAAGGTGGCGAAGGCCGGCGTCAACCTCGACATCGTCTACGTCGCGACCCGCAACCGAGTCGTGTTCGGCTCGCCGGACCTCGACGCACTCCGCACCGCGCTCGGCCAGTAAGCGCCAACTCATCAACGGCGGCGAGGCCGGCTATAACGGGCAGCCGGAACGGCGGCGGTCTCCGCTCAGAACCCGAGTGCTTCAAACGCCGCTTCACGGCGCTTGTCTTCCTCGTAGCGGAACCGATCGGGGCTGACGCCGCGGGCTTCGGAGAGCTCGAGTGCGATCCGCTGGACGATGACGGTGAGCGGGAATACCGACAGAGCCTCGCCGAGCCCGCGCTGCCGGAAGCGGACGACTGTCGCCCCTGTGACCTCGACCGCAGCGGCGATCGCCTCCGTGCGATCGGCCATCGGCCCGCCGCCGTCGAGAACCACGAGTGTGTCTTGAGCATCGAGCGCGACGCTGGGGCCGTGGAAGAACTGCTCGGCGCCGAGTCCCTCGGCGGCGATGTAGGACGCCTCGCGGATCTTGAGTGCGCCCTCCTGCGCGGTCCAGCCGTTCGGGCCGGCGCCGATGAGCTCGACGAGCCGGTCTGGGATCTGGATCAGCGGGCCGGGAAAGTCGAGCACCGCGGCCGTCGACTCGGGGATGTCCAGGAGCGGACCGAGTGGTGCGCCGAGGTGGGTGGCGATCTGCGCGAGGATGAGCAGCGCGGCGGTGTGGCTGGCCGTGTAGGCGTAGGAGGGTTCGGCCGCGACGGTTTCGATGTCACCGCCGTTGCCGATTCCGGAGATGTACACGGTCTCGGCGCCGGCACGTCGGGCTCGCTCGAGCATCGTCATCGAATAGCCGGTACCGCCCGTGTGACTGAGAACGATCACGCCGTGGGAGGGGTGGATCGCTCGCCCGTACGGCGCGACGTCGGCAGCGTGCAGTGCCTCGGCGTCGATCCCGGCTTCCCGCAGCATCCAGGCGCCGTGGTGCGCTGCGTGCCAGCTTGTGCCGATCCCGATCAGCGAAATGCGCCGCCCAGTCAGACGCTTGGCTGCAAGCTCGGCCGGACCGTCGTTGGCGAGCAGCCGCGCAAGTTCGTGCGGCTGCGACAGCATCGTTTCGCGCATCTTTGACATGTGGGGGCGCTTTCTGGCGGCGATCAGCTTCCGGTCGAAGCGGTGTGCAGGAGAGCCTGTTGGAGGTCTGCCCAGAGGTCTTCGACGTGCTCGCACCCGACGCTGACGCGCAGGAGGTCGTCGGGGACGATGCCCTGCTCGGCGGGGTAGCGGGCGCGGCGCTCGAGGGTCGTCTCGACGCCGCCGAGGCTGGTGGCGTGCACGAGGACGGTGAGGGCGTCGAGGAGCGCGTCGGCGCGCGCGGCGCCGCCGCGCACGCGGAAGGTCAGCATGAACCCAGGGCCGGCGAGGGTGTCGCGGCTGCGTTGGTGCTGCGGATGGGACTCCAGGCCGGGGTGGCGGACCTCAAGGACGTCGGGGTGGTCGGCGAGCCGGCGGGCGAGCACGCCGGCGTTGTGTTGGGCGCGCTCGAGCCGGAGCGGGAGCGTGCGCAGACCGCGCAGGCAGAGGTACGCCTCAAGCGCGCCGGGCGTCGCGCCGCCCAACTTGCGCGCCTCGCGGAGGGTCTCGAGGTGCGCGTCGTCGTCGGCGACGGCGGCTCCGAGCAGCAGGTCGGCGTGGCCGCCCATCGCCTTGGTCGCGCTGTGCACGACGATGTCCGCGCCGAGCCTGAGTGGCTGCTGCAGCAGCGGCGTGGCGAATGTGTTGTCGACCACGCACAGGATCTTCCGGTCGTGGGCCAAGGCGCAGAGCCGCGGCAGGTCGGCGATGCCGAGCAGCGGATTGGTCGGCGACTCCAGCCACAGAACGGTGGCGTCGTCGCATGCGGCAATGACCGCGTCGGTGTTCGTGATGTCGACGAGTCGCACCTCGGCGCGTCCGGCATCGTGGAGCCCCAGCAGAATGCGGCGAACGTCCATGTAGGCCACGGTCGGGGCGACGATCACCGCATCGGCGGGAAACAGGGCGGTTGCTGCCCTCGCCGCCGCCATCCCAGAGGAGAACGCGACGGCTCGCCCTCCCTCAAGGGCGCCGATGACCTCCTCGAGCGCCGCCCACGGGGCGTGCCCCTCACGCGCGTATCCCAACGCACCGCCCGCCTGCAGCGCGGAAGCGGGGGTGATCGGCACGTTCAGCGGACCGTCCGCGACCGCGGCCGGCCGGCCCAGATTGATCACGACGGTCTCGGGGCGCAGCGCGCCGCCCTCACCACCTGTCTCACCCGACGCCGAGATAGTCATAGGACAACACGGTACGTCAGGCGGTGCTCGGTGCGCGCTGCGAACTCTGGCGTTCTACCGCCGGGGGGCGGCGGTAGAACGCCAAAGTGAGTCCGCCGGGGTCGGTCTTCTCGATCTCGTCCAGCAGACCGTCGCCGGCGAGGACAGACCGCGAGTCGCGGTCAGCAGCGAAATAGGGCGCGCGCTTGCATCGCGCTGGGCGCATCGAAGACCTGGCGCTGGAATGGTGGGGCGTGGGTCGCGGCCGGCGGCGGACCCAGCATGGCGGATGTCGGGGGCGTTTCATGCTGGAGCGCCGCCGGGTGCGTCGCGGTGGGCGAAACCCGTCGACCGACAGCTTCGTGAACGACGATACGGCCGCGGCACGCTGGAATGGGCGTTCGTGGAACCGGCTGCGAGAGTCGCCCGGGAAGATCGAGGATGGCTTGCTCGCCGGCGTCGCCTGGCCGATGCGGGACAGATGCGTCGCCGTCGGCGTCAACGAATCTGACAATGCGCCGCTCGTTATTCAGTTCTGACCGACGCGGGCCGAGCGGCACCGCCTTGAGTTCCGTGCTCGAGGGCGTCGGGCGGCGGTGGGATCATCACTTCCCGGACATCACGGGGAGAAAGCAACGTCAACGAAGGGATCCCGATGGAAGCGCACCTCAGCAGCCATCATCGCCACACGATCGAGCGAATCTTCAGCCATCCGCCGAGCCGGAACATTGAGTGGCGGCAGGTCGTGTCGCTGCTGGAGACGATTGGCACAGTGACGCAGGAGCACAACGGCAAGCTCAAGGTTGCGCTCGGCCCGGAGACGGAGACACTCCCGGCTCCTCATGGTAAGGATGTCGACACCCAGATCCTCGTGGATCTGCGGCGCATGCTCAAGCAAGCGGGCTACGCGCCGGAGGGCTCCCCGGCTGTCGCTGATCAAAACGCGCGGGACCACGGAGACGGTCAGTGGGGCGAGCCGACCTGAGGTGTCGTCCCTGAGCACGTTGTGCAGCCCGGCGGGGTGGGCCCACGAGTGAACGTGGACCCACCGGACCAAGATCAGCTAGGACGCTGCTGCGATCTCGCCCAAGAGTCCGTGGCTCTCGTCGCCGATGCCAGCCGTGAACACCAGGGTGTCGGTGGCGCCGAACGTGCCGTTTCCGAACCGCAGGGCCCACAGCCCGTTGATCTGGATCGGGTTGCCATCCGTGTTCATCAGCTGCCCCTTCGCGGCGCCCGTGACCGGGTCATACGCGTGGATCGCACCGTCCCCGAAGTTGCCGACGAGCAGGTCGCCGCTGAATGCGCCGAAGCCCGACGGCGGTGCGATCACCAGACCCCACGGGGAGTTGAGATCGCCGTGAGAGATGAGGCGGTTGAGCAGGCGTCCGCTGGTGTCATACACGTCGACAAACCCGTTACCGGGGCCGGCAACGTCGTCGTGCTTCGCACTGTCCTGCTTTGCGTATGAGACATACAACTTGCCATCGAGCAGCTGTATGTCGAACGGCGCAAAGCCCGCCGGGATCTGCCTGTCCTTAAAGCCTCCCGGGAACTTGACGCGGTTGAAGCGGCCGTTGAACACGTCGATTCTCGCCTTGCTGAAATTGGCGGCGTACAGGAACACGTGCTTGCCGATCGACGCCAGCGCGAGGCCCTTGTACACCGAGCGCTTGTTGGCGAACTCGACCTGCGCCATCTCACCGGAAACGGTCTGCCCTGCCCAGGCGCTGAGCACGCCCGACTCCGAATCGAAGATGAAGAGCGCCGGCCCGCTCCCAGCAGACGTATGCACTGTGAAATCGCTGGTCGAGTTGAACACCGCCCCTGTCGGGGCTCCTTGCGGGATGCTGACAACGAGCGGGACGATCGCCGGAATGCTTCCGTCCACGCCGCCCCGGTACAGGGTCGAAACGTCAGCGCCGTTATCGGCCACCCACAGCGGCGAACTGGGACTCGCCGCCTGCCCCCACGGGTTGACCAGGTTCGGGTCAGTGATCCGCGCGACCCCGGGAATGTCCGAGATCAGATTGGTTTGTTGGTACTGGGACGGATCGGCTGCCGTCGCGACCGGAATCCCTACCGCTGTGACAGCTATGGCAGCGCACAATGCGCCGCCCCACCAGACGCGCCTCCTGCGGCCTAACCCCCCTGAAGCGAAGCCCACGCGTGATGCTGGGGAACCCAACATGCTACCTCCCATGCGCGCGACCGAGCTCGCGCGCGGTCGAGCCGACCGAGCGTCGGCAACTACTTTCTACTGACGCTCGTCAACGGGAATCCTTCCCATCTTCGGCGGCGTGGGCTGCTGCTGCGACCACCGAGCGTCGTCTGTCCGTCGCGTCCCCGGCTGGTGCGCGGGCTGATCGGAGGATCGCGGCCTCGGCCGATCGGCCGATGACGCGGTCCCCCTGCCAAACGACCGGATGACCGATGGCGCGGCCGACGGTCCCGCGCGACGCTGTGAGCACAGCAAGAACAGAGAACAAGGAGACAGAAAATGCTCGCAGCCAACACCTATCGCATCCGCCTCGCCACTGAGCACGACGCCGACACACTCCGTCGTCTCGCCGAGCGGACCTCGGATCGGCCACCTCAAGGGCAGGCGCTCATCGGCGAGATCGACGGTGCCGTGGCCGCACTGTCGCTCGCCGATGGCCGTGTCATCGCGGACTCCTCGCCGCAGGTTGGCCATCTCGTCGCCACCCTGCGAGCCCGAGCCGTTTCGGCGTGGGCGTATTCGGCTACGCCGTCGTTGAACGATCGGCTTCTCGCCGGGCTTCCGGCCTGGTATCGGGCGATCGTGCTGGAGAGCGATTCCGCGAACGGCGAGCAGGTCGAGCGGGAACCGGTGCTCGTCCACGGCTAAACGGGCACGACAGCGCGCGAAGGGGCGGCCGCCGGGCCACCCGACTCAGCCCTTTGAGTTAGCGGCGGACCTCACACGAACGATGGCGTTTGACCGGCGGGGGGTGCCTGTAGAACGCCAGACTTCGCTGCCTGCGACGGCTCGTGTCGAAGGTTGGCGTTCCAGCTCAGAGGGGTTGAGCTACAACGCCATCCTTTGGGGGCGGTGCTGCTTCCGGACCAAGCGGGCGTCGAGCTGGGGCTATCGCACGACAAACGTGAATCGCCCGACGAGAACGGAGCCGTCGTGGATCGGCGCACGCCAGAAGAGTGTGTCGTGCCCGGGCCAGCCGTTCGGCTGGTAGGTGACCAGCCCGTTGTACGTGCCGGGGCAGGGCGATTCGGTGTCCTGGAGCATCACGTGCTGGCCGGCGCGGATCGGGGTCATGGTTGTGGCGGACGTGCCGCCGCCGCCGACAGCACAGCTTGGGCCGGCTGAGCGTCCGAGCGACCACTCGTAGACGCTGTGCTGATTGGTGGCGGCGAGAGGGGCCGTGAAGCTAATCTTGATCAGTAGGCTCCGCCCCGGCCCGGCGCTCCCAACCTTGTAGCCGCGCGGCACGCGGTGATCGCAGCGAACCGCGATCGGATCAAAGCCGTGCTTCTGCGGGCGATAGCAGAGGCGGTTGGCGACATATGCATGCACGGTCACTGGCGTGGTCGCCTGAGCCGCCGTGATGTGGGGCGGGCGGAATGGCGGATAGTGCGTGTAGCCGACGTTCGGGCAGCTGGCGGCTTTGACCCCTGTGGGCGTGGGGGTCGGGAGGTGGCAGACGTGTCCGTCGCGGTAGGTGACGGCGGTGACGACCCCTGATTGGAGTGTCGGCGTGGTGATCTCTCCGCTGCCACCGACACAGCCCGTACCGCCGTTGGCCTGGAACGTGCATGACTGCCGCGTGGCCGGCACCACGACCAAGTAGGCGCCGTCGGGCCCGCTGCGCTCGGTTACATCATGCTCGTTGATCTCGTACGTGATGCTGACGGCGTCAGGCCCGAGAACGCCGTAGGCGACGTTGCGCAGATCGCCGATGGGGCACGCCGGCAGCCGGCGTGGGCCTTGGCCGGCGCGGCATCCGGCCGTACGTCCGAGACTCGCACTCGCCGGAACCTCTCGCTCGAAAACATTGAGGAAGAGGTAGCCGCGCGCATCGGTCTGCCCGCACGGAAAATTGACGCGACGCGGTATGGCATGAAAGCCATGGTCATTGCCGAGGGCGCCGTGTTGCCCGAGCGCTCCGATCGTGCCTGACTGGAGCCTGCCGACCTGTAGGCATGCCTGCAGGCGCTGGGTCTGGGTGGTTCGCAACGCCCACGGCGCACCCCCGTGCGGGTCGGGAGCCTGTGCGGCGATCTGCGCCGTGCCGACGATTGGGGGGCCCGTCACTGAACCTTGATTTGGGCTGTTTCCGTGGCGCACGAGGACGAGCGCGATCGCGACGATGCTGACGGTGGCGGTAATGGACAGCACCAGCCAGAGGAGTTCTCCTGCTGGAGCGAGTCGACGCCGCCCCCGCCGACCGACGACGCCGGCTTGGAGTTCTCGGCGGACGCGGTCGAGCAGGCCGGGCGGTGGATCGAGCCCGTCGGTCTCGACCTTGAAGGCGCGCCGGAGTTCGTCGATGAGCTGGTCGTCGCTCAGCACGGCATCACGGGCCCTTCGCAGTGATCGATTGGGTTTCGTCGTCGGTCAGAGCCGCGCGCAACGCAAAGAGGGCCCGGCTGGTATGGGTCTTGACCGTTCCTTCTGATGAGCCGATCGCGGCCGAGGTCTCAGCGACCGACAGATCAGCGAAAAACCTCAAGACGACGACCTCACGCTGCCGCGCCGGCAGCCGGCGCAAAGCGCCGATGATCGCGGCTCGATCCAGCAGTCCTTCGAAGGCATCCGAGACTGGACTCCGCCGGTCATCGAACTCGCCGAGCGGTCGTTCGCTGACCCGCCGGCTGAGATGCCGCCGACGATCATGCAGCAGATTGACGAGCACTCGGTGGGCATAGGCATGCGGCGAGCGGTGCGCTACGTCCCAGCGGCGGGCGGTTCTCACAAGCGCGATCTGCAGCAGGTCCTCGGAATCCCCTCGATCACCTGTCAGGAGGCAGGCACTGCGCAGCAGCTGCGCCGAGCCACTGGCGACGAATTCATCGAAGGCCTGATCGAGCTCCACCGCAGGTTCAGCTCTGCTCGGCATCTCCCATACCTGCACTTAACTCCGTCGGCTCGCAATCCGTTGACTTCCTCGCTGAAACGGCCGGACGGGGTCACGTAGCGTCGGTGAGAACTGGGACGGAAGGGTCAGGGGCGGGTCGGGTTCATCAGCCGGTGCTCGCCAACCCGCTCACCCATGCCGTTGACCCGATGACCGCGATGCCGAAGACGAGCAGAGCGAGTCGTCGCTGACGTTGACGCCGGCGGGCGATCACCATCACGACGAACGCCAGCATCACGCCAGCCGTGGCATACGCAGGCCAGCTGTATGCAGGCGCGACTTTGGTGCAGTATCTCCAGCCTGCCGTGCCCGCCTCGGGGCCTGACGGCGCACCGTGACAGTACGCCTGACCAAGCCCGCGCGCGGTCAGCCCGAGCATCGCTGCAACGACGAGCATGCACGCATTCATAACCCGGGGGCGTCGGAAAACGTTGGCGACTGCTTGCTCGCGTACGCCGAGCGCGCGTAGCGTTCGCCCCTGGGACGGCACGGGCCGAGGGTACCGCGCGGCCGGGTCGCGCTGTGACGCGCGGACTCTGACCCGTCATGTACGTCGCCGCGGAGCCCGGGCTCCTCTGCTGCTGGTCTCGATGTGCTCGTCGGGCATCTCGGGCTCGCCACGATGGGCAGGCAGCCGCAGCCGCATCCGCAGCACGAAGACCTTTCCCGCTTCCCCAAATCCCCAAGCCCGCCGGGGGACTTGAACCCCCAACCCCTTGATTACAAATCAAGTGCTCTGCCAATTGAGCTAGGCGGGCGCGTGCCCTCGGTGTCAGTCACACCGGGCGCGAGCCTCAGTTTCGCACGCCGGTGGCGCTCTGCCGGAGCTCGTGCTCCCACCACTGCAGCGTGTCGAGCATCGTCTGGCGGAACGGGATCTCGGGCGACCAGCCGGTGTCGGCGCGGATCCGATCGTTCGAGCCGCACAGGTCCATGACCTCGTGGGCGCGGACGCGGGCCGGATCGACGACGTGGTCGATCACCGTCGGCGCCACGAGCTCGCTCAGGAGCGCGATCTGGTCGGCGGCCGAGACCGAGCGGGCTGACGAGACGTTGTAGACGGCGCCCGCCCGGCCCCGCTCGGCGAGCAGGCGGTAGGCGCGCACGACGTCGCGTACGTCGGTGAAGTCGCGACGTGTGTCAGGGTTGCCGGTGACGATCTGGATCGACGACTCGCCCGCGACACGGCCCTGCGCGGCCTGCTGGGCGAGCGAGGAAACGATGAAAATCGGCCTCTGACCCGGGCCGGCGTGATTGAAAGGTCGCGCCCGGACGATGTCGAGGCCGTGGGCTTCGGCGTACACCGCGGCGAGCAGGTCGCCGGTGGTCTTTGACACCGCGTAGGGATTGGCCGGGTTCATCGGTGCGTCCTCGGTGACCGGAAGCGTGCTCGGCGGTCCGTATGACTCGCACGTGCCGACCCAGATGAGCCGGGCGTCCGGGAGTCCGAGCCGCACCGCCTCGAGCACGCTCACCGCGGTCGCGACGTTGTCCTGCACCGTCGCGGCTGGGTCCTCCCATGAGCGGCCGACCGACGACAGCGCGGCGAGGTGATAGACGACGTCCGGCGCGCGCGTGCTGAGCAGCGCTCGCACGTCGTCGAGGTCGCGCAGGTCGACGGCCACGCCCTCGCCGCAATCGTCGGGCAGCTCGCCGCGGCGCGAGACGCCGATGACCTCATCGCCCGCGTTCGCACAGGCGCGCGCGAGATATCCGCCGGCAAACCCAGATGCTCCGGTGACGAGGACGCGCAAGGCGTAAGGGAGCTAGTTGGTCTGGCCGGCGTCGGTGACGGTCACAGCGTGCTCGAGCGTCCCGTGGCCGTTGCTCGAGTAGTCGGCCTCGGGCTCCGGCGGGGCGGGCTCGGGAGCGGCATTGACACGTCGCTCAAGCTCCCCGAGCACGACTCCGAACAGCAGATGACGCCATGTCTCCTGGGCGAACGCTCGCCGGTTCCCCGCAAGCGTGGGCAGATCCTTGCGGGCAGGGTGCAGCCGGTCCGAAACCGCGCCGAGCGGCCACATCGCGAGGTGCTCCACCATCGCGAAGGCGGGTCCCCGAACGGCCGGCGGGAGCGGAACGACCGGAGCGAGGTTGGCGTAGATCGCCCCGAACACGGCACCGTTCTGCATGTGCAGCGCGAGGCCCGCCGGATACCAGCCGTCGCCGCGGGTGACGGCCTTCCCAAGCAGCTCGACATCGTCGAAGCGGCTGCCGAAGACCATCTTATCGAGCGGCTGCTGCAGAGCCCACACGGCGGCGGCGACAGCGCCACAGACGGCTCCTCTCAGCGTGCGGGTGCGATCGATCGGCAGGCTCAACCCTCGCAACTGTAACGGGCGCGCGCAGCGAGGGTACGGCAATGTGCGATGGATCACGAGGTCCTGCACCGCCGCTCCCGCGACAAGGGCGTGAACCCGTTCGTCTACTGGATCATCCGCGCGATCTTCCAGCCGTTCTTCCACCTCTACTTCCGCATGAGCCGCATCGGCCGGGAGCACATCCCGGAGGAGGGGCCGGTGATCATCGCCGCCAATCACCGCAGCTTCCTTGACCCGTTCGTGATCGGCACGATGGCGCGCCGGCCGATGTACTACGTCGCCAAGAAGGAGATGTTCACGAGCCGCGTACGGTCCTGGATCCTCAACGCCCTCGGGGCCTTTCCGGTCGACCGCTTCGGCGGCGATCAGGACATGATCGAGACCGCCAAGACGCTCCTCGCCCGCGGTGAGATCGTCCTCATGTTCCCCGAGGGCACGCGCACCCGCCCCGGTTCGCTCGGGCGGCCCAAGCGCGGCGTCGGCCGGCTCGCGCTGGAAAGCGGCGCGCCGGTCGTCCCCGTTGCCGTGATCGGCACCGAGGACGTCCGCCGCGGCTTCCGAATTCGCCCCCGCAAGGTCCGCATTCGCGCTGGCCGCGCCCTGAACTTCCCGCAGGTCACCGACGCCTCACCGGCACTGGCGACCGCGGTCACCGACCGGATCTGGCCCTGCGTGATGCTCCAGTGGGAATGGCTCGGCGGGCTGCCGCCGATCCGCCGTGCCGCGATCATCGGCGCCGGCGGCTGGGGGACGAGCCTCGCGGTCGCGCTCAGCCGCGCCGGGTTTGAGGTCGACCTGGGCTGTCGCACCCATGAGCAGGCCGCACGCCTCCAGGAAGTTTCTGAGAACGCCGCATATCTGCCCGGGGTCACGCTTCCCGACAGGATCACGGTGGGTCGCGCCGCCGACCTGGGCCTCGGCGGCCACGATCTTGTGTGCCTCGCCGTGCCCGCCCGTGAGCTCCCCGCGGTGCTGGCCGCTCACGGCGAACGGATCCCGCGTCGCGCCGGACTCCTCGTCATGTCCAAGGGCCTCGTGCCGCCGCTCGGGACGCTCCCGTCGGCGTTCGCCTCCGAACGCTGCGCCGCCCGGGCGGTCGCGACGCTCGGCGGTCCCGCCCATGCGATCGACGTCCTCGAGCACGGGGCCTCGGTCATCGTCGGCTCCCTCGACCGCGGCTTCGCCCGTCAGCTCGCCGACACACTCGTGTCCGCCGGGATCGACGTCGCCACGACGACCGATGTCACCGGGGTCGAACTTGCCGGCTGCGCCAAGAACGTCGCCGCTCTCGCCGCCGCCGCAGCGTCCACCGCGGGTCCGGGCGTCGCCGGCGCGGCGGCCGGCAAAGTGTTTGCCGAGGTCGACGCGATCGCTCGTTCCCATGGGGGCAAGCCGGAGACGTTCGCCGGGCTCGCCGGTGCCGGGGACCTCGTAGCGACCGTCGTCGCGTCCGGTTCGCGCGATCGCCGCGCGGGCGAACTCCTCTCCCAAGGCGTCCCGCCGCACGAGATCGACGCAATGCTCGGGCACGTCGCAGAGGCGGTCGACTGCGTTCCGCTGCTGAGAGGTGTGGCGCGCACGGCACAGCTCGAGACCCCCGCGCTCGACGGCCTCGCGGCACTCATCGAAGGCCGGATCGATCCTGACCGCTGGAAAGCCACCGTGACCGAGCCGACATGCAGGAGTCGAGACCGTGTTGTCCGCGCAGCCTAGCCACGGGTACGCTCCCATGCGGTGGCCGACGTCGTACCCAAGAGCAAAGCGGAGCTGGACGCTCGCTTCACTGACCTGTACCGCGCACATCTGCGCGACGTCTACTCGTACAGCTACTACCGCGTCGGCAATCATCACGACGCCGAGGACCTCACCGAGCAGACGTTCCTGCAGGCCTACCGCCATTACGAACGCGCCCTGCGCGAGTCGAACGGGCGCCCGCTGCGGCCGTGGCTCATCCGGATCGCGCATAACCTGGCGGCGAACTTCTACCGGGACCGTTCGCGCAAGCCGGAATCGGCGATCGAGGACGCCGGCATGATCTCGGCGCCGCACACGACCGAGTCACTCGTCGAGGGCCGCGAGGAGCTCAAGTCGATCCTCGCCGGTGTGCAGCAGCTGCCGGATGACCGCCGCGAGGCACTGATCATGCGCTTCGCACTCGGCATGGACAATCGTGAGATCGCCCGCGCGCTCGGCCGGACGGACGGAGCGACGAAGGTGCTCCTGCACCGCGCGATCCGTCAGCTCGAGGGGATCGTCACCGAGCCGGCGTTGCAGCAGGGAGAGGAGGCAAAGACGTGAGCACCGGCGCCACCGACTTCGAGGCCCTGCTACGGGAGGCGCTGGCGCCCGTCGACCCGCCCGAGGATCTCGCGCAGCGACTCGAAACGACGCTCGTCAATCTCACCGAGCTCGCCCAGGACGAGCTTGAATCATGGGAGCTCCGGGCGATGCGGGATCCGCGCAACTGGGTCCGGCCGGCCGCCGCCGCGGTCGTCGGCGCGAGCGCCGGCACAGCGCTCGTCCTGCTCCGGGTGCGTAGCCGTCACCGCCACCGCAAGCAGGAATCCGCGAATCTGCTCGAGCTTGCCGAGCGGACGGTGAAGGACCTCGCGGAGGAAGCCCGGCGGGTTCTCCCCGACCGGTAGCGGTCCGCCGAAGCGACTGATCGGGCGCTTCATCTCCGCTGCTAGCGTCCGGACACATGGCCGTCTGTTACCGACACCCCAACCGCGAGACCGGCGTCGCGTGCTCGTCCTGCGGACGGCCGATCTGTCCTGACTGCATGACGCCGACCCCGGTCGGGATGCGCTGCCCCGAGTGCTCACGAGAGCGGACGAAGGTCAAGACGATCCGGGCCGGCGACCGGGCGACACCGGTCGTCACCCAAGCGCTTGTTGCAATCAACATCATCGCATTCATCGTCGAGTCGGCGGGCGGCGCGACGCTCAACGGCGGCGGTGGCGGGGACGTTTTCAACAACGGCGCGCTGTTCGGCCCGTCGATCGCCCACCAGCACGAGTACTGGCGCATCGTGACGAGCGGCTTTCTCCACTACGGGATCCTCCATCTCGCCTTCAACATGTTCTTTCTGTGGGTGATGGGGGCGATGCTCGAGCCCGCGATCGGCCGGCTCAACTTCCTCGCCGTCTACCTGGTATCGCTGATCGCCGGATCGTTCGGTGCGCTCATCTTCGAGCCGGCAGCGCTCACCGTCGGTGCCTCCGGCGCGTGTTTCGGCGTGCTCGGCGCGCTGATGGTCGTCGCCCGCGACCGCGGGATCCCGATCTGGCAGTCCGGTCTCGGCGTCGTGCTCCTGATCAACGTCGTGTTCTCGCTGAGCGTCCGCGGAATCTCGATTGGCGGGCACCTCGGCGGGTTCATCGGCGGCCTCATCACCGGCTGGCTGATCGTCGAATTCGCCGAGCGGCGCCGTAATGAGGCGGTTGCGCTGATCGGCTGTCTCGTCGTCGCGGCGGTCTGCTTTGCGGGGGCGATCGCCGTCGCCGGCTACCACGGCCTGACGCCGACCGGCATCGGCTTCCACGTCTGAGCGGGCAAGGTACGGCGCCTGCCAAGCCACACCAGAAAAGATGCCGCTGCGGCCGACCGTAGAAGCGAAGTGGCACGCGGTCTCGTGGTCGACCCGGGAGACCGCCGGGTCAGACCTCGACCGTGAGCGCCTCGCCCGGCGCCTCGGGCACGAGCTCCGGGTGAAGGATGTGCGCGAGCAGCTCGAGTCCGTCGACAATCCGCGGCCCCGGCCGTGAGAAGTACGCCGCGGCATTGACGGCGACGACGTCGCCGGCTCCGAGCCGGGAGAGCTGCTCGCGGTGCATCTCCGCCTCGCGAAAGGCGATCTCGGCGTCGAATCCGCATGGCATGACGATCACGATGTCCGGCTGGGTGGCCTCCACGTCCTGCCATGTGCGCTCCGCGGAGTGTTCGCCGGCGAACCCGAGCACGTCCACGCCGCCGGCGTATTCGATCAGCTGGGGTGTCCAGTGCCCGGCCACGAACGGTGGGTCGAGCCACTCGAGCGCGGCGACCCGCGGGCGATGCTTGGCGCCCCGCACCGCGAGTCGGACCCGGTCGATCCGGTCTGACGCTTCGCGTACGAGGTCGACGCCGGCGTCCTTGCGGTCGGTCGCCTGCGCGAGCGTCCGCGCGTCTCCGAGCACCTCCCCGACCGTATGCGGGTCAAGCGCGATCACCCGCGGCGGACCGTCGATCTCCTTGGCGATCGCTCGCACGTCGTCATACGCAACAGCGCACACGGTGCACAGCTCCTGCGTGACGATCAGGTCCGGCCGCAGGTCTCGCAGCATGGCGGCATCGAGCTCGTAGATGGACTCGCCGGCGAGCGTGCGCTCCTTCACGGCGGCGTCGATCTGGGCCGTGCTGAGCCCAGCTGGCAGCACGTCGCGAGTGATCTTCGGTAGCTCCTGCGCCGCGGGCGGGTAGTCGCACTCGTGAGTGACGGCGATAAGGTCGGAGCCGAGCCCGAGCGCGAACAGCATCTCGGTCGCGGATGGGACGAGGCTGACGATTCGCATATGCGAGGAGGATAGATACGGCTGACGTGCCCGACCAGCAGGTTGCGGCACACCTTCAGGGGCTCGAATGGAAACGCGAGGGCGAACACATCGTCCGGGGCTGGACGTTCGACGACTTTGCGGAGCTGGCGGCGCTCAGCGGTACGTGATCGGGATGACCTCGTGGGCGCTTGGGATGTCGACCCAGACGACGTGATCGCCGACCGCGAGGTGGCCAGGAGTCCCGCCGAACGTCACCCGGGCGGTGATCTTGCCGTCGTCGGCGCCACGGGTCCCGACACGCACGAGTGAGCGGCTCGCCCGGCTGAGGATCCAGATCGCGTTCGTGTCCCGCCACGCACCGACCGCGGTGGCGCCTTCGACCCGCAGCGGGACCGGATGCAGCACGTAGTGGCCGCTCGACTTGACCTCCGCCAGGTTTGTGCGGGGATCCATGCGGTTGAGCGTCCCGTCGCTGCTCACGAACCACACGCCGTTGCTGGGCACCACGCCGACCGTTCCGGGCGTGACGTTCGGGGCCGGCACCGCGTCGCGGTTGCCGTCGGCGTCGAGCACGGTGACCCGCCCGTCGGAGGCGACGGCCCAGACCCGGGCAAAGGCGACTCCGAACGCCGACAGTGGTCCGGTCACGGGGTGGGGCGCGGCGCTGAGCGATCCGAGATCGGCGCGGACGATCGTGCTCGAGCCGCGGGTCGCGATCCACGCAGCTTGCGAATCGATCGCGATCAGGTTCGTGCCCTGTCCGGCCTCGATGACGTTGCCCTTCGCGAGGTGCACACCGTCGGGGCGACCGACGCCGGTGACCCATAGCCGGCTGCGTGGATCGACGGCAAGCGCGGCCGCCGGACCGGAATAGCTCTGCTGATCGACGATCTGGGTGCCGTCGCCGGCCGCGAGCTGAACGAGCTGACCGCGGGTCGCCGCCCAGGCATCGCCGGTGTCGGGCGCGAGCGCGAGCGGTGTGTCGCCGATCGCCTTCGGCGAGCCGGCGGTCACTCCGGACCCGGACACGACGCGCGCCGTGACAGTCGCGCCGCCACCGCCGCTGCTGCCGCCGCCGCTGGTGGCCACGAGCACGACGACGACGATCAGCACGACCCCGAGCAGCACGAGCGGCAGGAGGAGACGGCGGCGCTGGGGCGGTGCCGACGGCGGCGCCGACGGCATCACGGGGGTCGGGGGCGCCGCGGGCGCGGGTGGCGTGGCGGGCCTCACCGGTTGCGCGGGCGGCGGCGGCGTGGCGGGCGGCGTCGTCGCGGGCGTCACCGGCTGTGCGGGCGGCGGCGTCGGCTGCGCCAGGACGGTCGCGCCATCCTCCTCCAGGTCGGTCGCGCCGTCCTCCTCCGCGACCTCGCTGCTCAGCACGGTCGCTCCTGGCTCCGGGTCGGCCGCTGCCGTGCGCGCTCCCGCGCCGGTGCCCGTGCCGCTGAGCGCATCGAGCGCCGCGACGAGCTCACCCGCTGAGCCGAAGCGATCCTCCGGATTCTTCGCCATCGCCCGGGTGACCACCGGCACCAGCGCCGGCGGCAGGTCGTCGACCGGCACCGGGTCGCTGATGTGCGCGTGCATCTTCGCGAGCTCGGTCGGCCGGTCGAACGGCACCCGCCCGGTGAGCGTCTCATACAGCATGCATCCGAACCCGTAGATGTCCGAGAGCTGTGTGCCCCGCCCGCCCTGGATCATCTCCGGCGCGATGTAGTCGATCGTCCCGACGAGCACTCCGGTCCGAGTCATGCCGCGGCTGTCGTTGCGCCGCGCGATCCCGAAGTCCGTCAGGTAGACGTGCTCATCTGATTCCTCGTCGGCGGCCGTGATCAGCACGTTCGCCGGCTTGACGTCGCGGTGGATGAGGCCGCGTCGATGCGCCGCCGCGAGCGCCGAGGCGACCGGGCGGAGCAGGCGGATCGCCGTCGCCGGCGGCATCCGCCCCTCGGCCATCACCCGCCCGCGCAGGTCCGTGCCGTCGACCCAGCGCATGATCAGGAACAGGGTGCCGTTGAGCTCGCCCGCCTCGTAGACGGGGATCACGTTCGGATGATCGATCGAGGCGGCGAGCAGTGACTCGCGCTGGAAGCGGTCCCGGAACGCCTGATCCTGGGCGAGTTGCGGCGCGATCGCCTTCAGTGCGACCGGACGGTTGAGGGCGATCTGCGTCGCCCGCCAGACGACGCCCATGCCGCCGCGTCCGGCGATGGATTCGAGCCGGCAGCCGGCGATTTCTGACCCTACGCCGAACTCCGGCATGATCATCCGTTTATATCGCGACAGGCCGCAGATGTACGATCGGTGTTGCATGGCAGAGGTCAGTCCAGCCGGTCAGCTGCAAACGCCGGCCGAGCTCAAGGCGCAAATTGAGGCAGAGCGACTCGGGATGCCGTTTCTCGTCTACCGGGACGGCGGCGGCACGCAGCAGATCTACACGCTCCCGGACACCGATCGGCTGACGGTCGGTCGCAGCGCGCCGACCGACATCTGCATCGATTGGGACACGGAGGTCTCGCGGCTGCACGCCGAGCTCGAGCGGATCGGCGGCGATTGGACGGTCGCCGACGACGGCCTGTCACGCAATGGGACGCATGTCAACGGCGAGAAGATCGTCGGCCGGCGACGGCTCCAGGACCACGATGTGATCCGCTTTGGGCGGACGACAGCGGTCTTCCGTCGGCCGGTGGCGGCTGATCTCACCGAGACAGAGGTCGCGTCGGATGCGTTTGACCGCGCGAGCTTGTCGGAGGCGCAGCGCCGCGTGCTGATCGCGCTGTGCCGTCCGTTCAAGGAGAGCCGGGGCTATGTGACGCCCGCGACCAACCAGCAGGTCGCCGACGAGCTGTTCCTCAGCGTCGATGCGGTGAAGACCCATCTGCGGGCGCTGTTTGCGAAGTTCGGAGTCGAGGATCTGCCGCAGAATCAGAAGCGGATCCGGCTCGTGGAGCTCGCCCTGAAAAGCGGTGTCGTCACCCCGCGTGACCTCTGACGGGGCCCTCCCGGGGCGACACCGGTGGCTGCTACCGTTCGCTCAGTCGCTGGCATGAACGACGACCAACCTCGAAGTAGCAGCACGCGGAACGACGGCGTCCGCACTCGGGCGCGCGCTTGAAAGCGGTGCTCATCATTCTCACGGGGCTGCTCGTCCTGGCGAATGCGTTCTTCGTCATGGCCGAATACGCACTCGTGCGTTCCCGGCGGGTCCGCCTTGAGACGCTCGCCGAGGGGGGCGCGCGCGGTGCTCGCCTCGCGCTCAACCAGATCGACAACATCAGCGACTACATCTCGGCGTGCCAGGTCGGGATCACGATGGCCTCGATCGCGATCGGCGCGATCGGCGAGCCGGCGATCGCCCACGTCCTCGAGCCGTTGCTCGGTCACGCGGTGGCGCACGGGGTCGCGGTCGTCCTGTCGGTGATCCTCACCTACCTGCTGATCACGATTGCCCAAACGGTGTTCGGCGAGATGGTGCCGAAGCTCTACGTGATCCAGCACCCCGAGGGCGTCGCGCGGCGGATCGCCCGGCCACTGCAGTTCTTCCGGATGATGTTCCATCCGTTCATCCTCGCGCTCAATGCCTCGTCGCGGTGGACCCTGCGGCGGCTCGGGGTCGATCCCGATGAGGAGCCCGAGGGCGGAACTCCGGATGAGCTCAAGCGGATCATCGCCGAGTCGCAGACGGGCGGCGTTCTCGACGTCGGCGAGGCGAACATGCTCACCGGGGTCTTCCACCTTCACGAACAGGAGGCCCGCCAGGTGATGACGCCGATCCCGGCGGTCGTCACCGTCGACGTGTCCGAGTCGGTCGAGGAAGCGCTGCGCCGATGCGTCAAGACCGGACACTCGCGTCTCGTCGTGACCGAGGACGACAACCAGGATCGTGTCAAGGGAATCGTCCACGTCAACCAGCTCGTCAAGCTCCTGATGACGAAGGGCGAGAGCTCCCACTTCGACGGTGTCGTCCGCCAGGCACCGCTCGTCCCGGAGACCAAGCCGCTTGACGACCTGCTCGCCGACCTCCAGCGGGAGCGCACCGAGCTCGCGATCGTCATCGACGAGTACGGGCGCACGGCGGGGATCGTCACGATCGAGGACATCATCGAGGAGGTCGTGGGCGAGATCTCGGATGAGACCGATCCCGCGGGCGGCGCCGTGCGGCGGCTGGCGAACGGTGACTGGTTCGTGCGCGGCCATGTCGCGGTGGCCGATCTCGAGGATTACGGGCTCGAGCTGCCCGTCGACACCGACGCCTACAACTCGGTCGGGGGGTTCGTGTTCGCCGAGCTCGGGCGACTGCCGAAGCGGGGCGACCAGATCGCCGCCAACGGGTTCTCGATCCGGGTCGAGTCCGTCCGGGAGAACCGGGTCGAGGCGGTCAGAATCCGGCAGCGCCGCCAGTCGAGTTCGGAGGCCACCGCGTCGTCTGGGACCGGCTGAGTCAGCAACTCGTCGAAGTTGTATTCCATCTCGACGCGTTCGCCGGCGGCTTTCTCCGACGAGATCGCCCTGGCTGACTGCTACCCGGGAAAAAATCCTCGCACCCGCTCGCGACATTCGTTACATTTCAAACCTCGCGCAACACCCGGGCAAGCGCGCAAGACCTTCCCGGTGGTTGAGAGGAGAGAGAAGCCGGCCCTTCCCGGGCCGGCTTCGCCATTTCGGCACGCTTCGCCATCGGGAGCCTTCGCCCATCGGCAGCCCTCGCCATTCCGGCGCGCGCGTCCGCGAGCGAACTCTGGCAGTTGACCGGCACCCCTCGCCTGTCGAACGCCAGAGTTCGGTCAGACGTGGCGTCCGCACACCGCGCGCGGGCAAAAAAGAAGCCGGCCCGCTGGGGACGGGCCGGCTTCGTGCTTCTGGGGAGGAGGTGCTGCTATGAGGTACGTCGCGATGCGTAGTTTGCGCTCGCAACTTGAACGCGTCCTAAAAAATGTTTAGTGGCTCCGTCAGAACCCTTCGAGTGGGGGCCAGGGGTGCGTCAGTACGCGTAGAAGCCGCGTCCGGTCTTGCGGCCGAGCGACCCCTCGCGGACGAGCGCGCGGAGGTTGTCCGGGACCGGCAGGTCGATCGCGTTGCCGATCGCCTCGGCGACGTCGAGGCCGACGAAATCGAGCAGCGCGATCGGTCCCATCGGCATCCCAGCGCCGAGCGTCATGCAGCAGTCGATGTCCTCGGGATCCATCCCCGTCTCGGCGAGCAGCGCAGCGGCGCTGAACAGGTACGGGAACAGCAGCCGGTTGACGACGAAGCCGGGGATGTCCGGGACCTCGACCGGGGTCTTGCCGAGGGCCTCGCATAGTGCGCGGGCGCGGGCACGGGTGTCGCCGCTCGCCTCGGGCGGGAATGACAACTCGACGAGCTGCATCCGCGGGACGGGATTGAACACGTGGAGCGCGACGAAGCTCTGCGGGTGTCCGCTCGCCTGCGACAGCTCGGCGACCGACAGCGACGAGGTCGTCGTCGCGAGCACGGCGTCGTGGTCGGCGGCACGGGCCATCTCCCCGAGGTCGGCGAGCATCTCCGCCTTGCGGCCGTGGTGCTCGATGATCGCCTCCACCAGGAACGTCGCCTCGTGGAGACGGCCAAGGTCGGTCACGACTTCGACGCGGCCGGCATCGCCGCCCTCGAGCTTCCCGGCCGCCTTCGCGACCGCGGCCAGCGCGCGCTCGGCAGATTCGTCCGAGCGCGCCCACAGCAGCACGTCGAACCCCGCGGAGGCTGTTGCGGCGAGGCCACACGCGATCGTGCCGGCCCCGGCGATGCCGAGTCGTTCAGTCACGGGCGGGTACAGTACGGGACCGTTCATTTAGATGAGCCTTGGTGCTGGTCCACACGTGACTTGACAGAGAGAGAAGGAGCCGCAGATGCCGTCGAATGGCAATGGCCACGGCCGTGAGGTCGTCATTGTTGAAGCCGCCCGGACGCCGATCGGGCGCGGGCACCTCGAGAAGGGCTATTACAAGGACACCCATCCGAATGAGCTCCTCGGTGCGGCGTACCGCGCGGTGATCGAGCGCGCCGGGATCGACGCTGGCGAGGTCGAGAACGTGATCGCGGGCTGCGTCGCCCAGTTCGGTCCTCAGGGTCTGCACGTCGGCCGCAACGCCTGGCTCCAGCAGGGCTTCCCGATCGAGACCTCTGCGACGACGATCGATCTCCAGTGCGGCTCTGCCCAGCAGGCGGTCAACCTCGCCGCCTCGCAGATCGCCAGCGGCGTCCATGACGTCGTCATCGGTGGCGGCGTCGAGCACATGGGCAAGCTCCCGTTCGCGGCGACGATGAAGGTCCAGCAGGAGTACGGCTTCGCCTTCACGCCTGAGCTGATGGCCAAGCACAACATCGTCGGCCAGGGTCTCGGCGCGGAGCTGATCGCGCAGGAGTACGAGATCCCGCGTCCCGAGCTCGACGAGCTCGCGCTGCGCTCCCACCAGCTCGCGCACCGCGCGACCGAGGAGGGTCGCTTCGAGCGCGAGATCATCCCGATGCAGGTGAACGGCGACACCTACGTGTCCGACCAAGGGATCCGCCCGGACACGAACCTCGAGACGCTCAGCAAGCTGAAGACGGTGTTCAAGGAGGACGGCGTCATCACCGCCGGCAACTCCTCGCAGATCTCCGACGGCGCTGCCGCGGTGCTGCTGATGAGCGCCGACAAGGCGGCCGCGCTCGGTCTGAAGCCGCGCGCCCGGATCATGGACCAGACGACCGTCGGCTGTGACCCGGTGAAGATGCTCGAGGGACCGATCCCGGCGACCAAGAAGCTGCTCGAGCGCAACTCGATGTCGATGGACGACATCGACCTCGTCGAGATCAACGAGGCGTTCGCCCCGGTCGTCGCCGCCTGGTATCGCGTCCACCGGCCCGACATGGATCGCGTCAACGTCAACGGCGGGGCGATGGCGCTCGGCCACCCGCTCGGCTCGACGGGTGCGCGCCTGATCACGACGCTGCTGCACGAGCTCGAGCGCTCCGACAAGGAGGTCGGGCTCGTGACGATGTGCTGCGGCGGCGGGCTCGGGACGGGCACGCTGATCCAGCGGGTCTAATTGCTGTGCGGGGGCGCGCATGCGCGCCCCCCGGCCTAGTCCGCCTGCTCGGTCGGGCGGATGAGGATCTCGTTGATCGCCATGTGCCGCGGCCGCGTGACGATGTAGGTGATGGCGTCGGCGATGTCCGGCGCCTGCATGCGCTCCATGTCGGCGAAGCGGCTGCGGATGTTCTCGAGGATCTCCGGGCGGTTGTGCGAGGAGAGTTCGGTCGACACAGCGCCCGGTTCGACGAGCGAGATCCGCACGTGGCGGCCGGTGACCTCCTGGCGGAGTGCCTCGCTGAACGCGCCGACGCCGAACTTCGTCAGGTTGTAGACGGCTGAGCCGGCACGGGGGCGCCGACCGGCGACGGAGCTGATGTTGACCATGTCCGCGACACCGCGCGGCGAGTCCTCAGCCGCCTTGAGCAGGTGCGGAATTGCCGCGTGGGCGCAGTAGAGGACGCCGTAGACGTTGATGTTCACCATCCGTTGCCACTCATCGAGCGGGGCGCCGACGGCCGGACCGAGCAGCATCATGCCTGCGTTGTTGACAAGCGTGTCGAGCCGGCCGAACTCCTCGACGGTCTGCTCAACGGCGCGCTCCGCCGAATTCTGATGGGTGACGTCGGCTTCGATCACGAGCGCGCCGTTACCGATCCGTCCGGCGACCTCGCGCAGGCGGTCACCACGACGCGCGACGAGCGCGACGAGTGCGCCCTGCTGCGAGAGCGCGACCGCGGTTGCCTCGCCGATGCCGCTCGAGGCGCCCGTGACGAGCGCGACGGTCCCTGACAGATCAGTCATCCCAGCGGAACCCTACAGGCGTCGGCGTCGGCGTCAGCGGGCTCGAGGGCAGACCGGCGGGCGGTTCGTTCTCGTTGAAGCCGACCGGTGCGAGGTCGTTCGGCGTGTCGGGGTGAAACAGCGAGGCGAGATACTGCGCCTGGCCGCGGCCAGGCCCGAGCTCGAACTGACCGCCACCGTATGCGCCGATTCCATGCTCGGCGCAGTAGTCATACGTGTCGCAGAGCTTCTTCAGGCCGCCGATCCGCGACGGCTTGATGTTGACCATCCGCGGCGGGAACGGGAGCGCCTCGATGTCGGCGATCGAGTGGATCGGCGCGTCCCAGGTGATCCGGTCGTGGTAGGGCTCGAGCACGGCTGCCGTCTCCGGCGTGACGACGTCCGGGTCCTCGAGCCACGCGTCCGGGAACGCGGTGACGACGCGCCCGTAGAGCACCGGGTCCGGCGGCTGGTCGACGACCGTGCCGCGGTAGAGCGCCTTGAAGTCGACCGAGTCGACGGCGCCCGTGTCGACGAGCGCCTCGATCACCTCAGGCGTCCACGAGGTCGTCGGGTCGAGCTTGAAGCGGAGCGTCGGGTAATGGGCGAGTCGCCGGGTCACGGGGTCAAGGCTCGGCGGCTCCCCAAGCCGCAGCGAGACGACGAACGTCAGCGGCCGCGCCTCGCGCCCGAGCACATCGTGCAGCGGCCGGCGCGCCTGCCGGAGCGCGAGATCGAGCGCCGCGCTGTGAAACGTCCAGCGGCGGTAGAGCCGCGACACGTCCCGTTGCGGCGCGACCGGGAACAGGTCGAGCGCGTCGATCCGCTCGCACAGCTCGCCGAGGGTCGTTGTCCCGGAGAGGTCGTGGACCGCGCCTGCCTCCTGGAGCGCCTCCTGATCGACCCCGTCATAGACGACGTCCTCGCCGATCCCGGTCTCGCCGTCGCCGTGCAGGTGCACGACGGTCGACAGCCGCTCAAAGCCGCTTGAGACCTCGGCGCGGAGCCCTTCGAGCGAATAGTCGTCGACCGAGATCGGGAGGTCGGCGAGGCGGTCGAACGTGCTCACGACCGCACACAATACGGGGCGCTCAGCGTGTCGAGCTCTCGAGCCGGGCGACGAGTTCCTCGAGCCGGAGCTCCTCAAGGCCCTGGCTGACGGCGTCGAGTTCGGCCGCGCAGTACTCGACGAGTTCTCGGCCCTCCTTGACGAGGTCGAGCGTCTCCCGCAGCCCGGCGTCGCCGGAGTCGAGCCGGCGGATGATCTCCTCGACACGCGCCACGGCGGACTCGTAGGTGCGCTCGGTCACTTCGGTTCCTCGACGTGGGCCGGGACCGCATCGTCGTGGAAGCGCAGCGTCACCGACCCGGCGTCGCGGGCGGCCGCGGCGGAGGTGAGTGGCTCGCCGGCGCGGTCCTCGACGAGCGCGTATCCGCGTGCGAGCGTGCGAGCCGGGTCATGGGCAGCCAGGGCGAGCGCGAGCCGCTCGAGCTCACGTCGGCGCTGCGCCGTCTCCGAGGTCCGGGCGCGTGTCTGGCTGCGTTCGAGCACGCGCAGCTGGGTGCCGGTGAGCGAGCGACCACCGTCGAACACCCGGCGCGCGCTCGCTCGCAGCTCGCGCAGAAGCTGGTGCAGCTGGCGGCGGTGACGCGCGACGTGATGGGCTGGCGCCCGGGACAAGTGAGCCAAGGTCCGCGCGCGGGTGAGGACGGCGTTGCGCCCGTGGCCGTGCAGTCGCCGCGCGTCGGCGGCGAGCTCGGCTCGGGCGGCCCGGCAGTCGATCGGCACGGCGACCTCGGCCGCGTGGGTCGGCGTCGAGCAGCAGACGGCCGCGACGTCATCGATCAGCGTGCGGTCGGCGTGATGGCCGACCGACGCGATCACGGGTACTCGCAGCATCGCGACCGTCCGGCACAGTGCCTCGTCGCAGAAAGCGAACAGGTCGGCGAGCGAGCCGCCGCCGCGGGCCACGATCACGACCTCGACCTCTGGCGTCGCCGCGAGTTCGCGGAGCGCGGCGGTGATCGCCGGGGCGGCGCGCCGGTCCTGCACGGGCGCGAACGCCCACACGACGCGGCCCGCCCAGCCGCGGCGATGCAGGCCGGCGAGGACGTCGTCGCGCGCCTTGCCGCCCTCGCCCGTGACGACGCCGATCGTCCGCGGCAGCAGCGGGCGGGGCAGGCGCTTCTGATGCTCGAACAGCCCGTCGGCGGCGAGCCGGCGGCGGAGCCGCTCGAGCTGGATGAGCAGGTCACCCTCGCCCTCGATCCGCAGCTCGACCACCGCAAAGCTGAACGAGGGAGAGGACGTCGCGCTCCCCGGGTAGTAGTCGCAACCGCCGCCGACGACGACCCGCATCCCGTCGACGAGCCGGATCCCCGTCTGCTCGTAGTCGCTGAGCCACATCGAGCACGGCAGCGCGCCGCGCGCATCACGCAACTCGAAGTACACCCGCGCCCGGCCGGCCTTGAATCCCCACACTTCGCCGACGAGCTGCACCCGGGCGAATTCCTGGAGGCGCGCCTTCAATCGCGCGGCGTAGCCCCCGACCTCAAACGGGCCAGGGAGGGTGGTGTCCGGTTGCGTGGCGGGGTCGGCGCTGAGTCCTTGAGTCTGTGACACGGGGCTGCCGATGTTATGGCGGCGACCGGACCCCTTCCCGAACGATGAGCGGTACACCGCCACTGCGGCCGACTGGGGAGCCCGCCACGGCGCCGGCGGAGCCCTGGACCGCTGCACGAGCTCGTCAACGTGTGGATCCCGATCGCGGTCGTCGTCGCGTCGGTGCTGGGTGCCGGGGACCGGCGTCACCCCGCAGCTGTTTGTCGCCCAGTCCGCGCTGGTCTGGCTGCGGTGTCTAGTGGACCCGACCCAGACGTGCCATCGATGTGGCGGTCTCGGACAGCGTCGGGCTATGTTCGCGGATCCTCGTGCAGCGCTACTGCACGTCGGACCCTGCGTCCTCGTCTGGCGACTTGCGCGCATCGCCATTCCTGGCGAAACGTTCGGGTGGGGCCCACTAGGCGTAGCCTCGCTTGGCCCGGACGTTCTGGATCAGCACGTTCGCGAGCATGCCGCTGACCGCGATGACGAAGATCATCGTTCCGATTACGTTGATCTGCGGCGGTGTCGACACACGTGCTGAACCCCACACGAAGAGCGGGAACGTCACCGTCGAGCCCGAGTTGAAGTAGGTGATCACGAAGTCGTCGATGGACAGCGCGAACGCCAGCAACCCGGCTGCCAGCACTCCGGGCGCGATCAGCGGCAGGGTGACCTTCCAGAACGTCGTCCACTCGGTCGCACCGAGGTCCATCGCCGCTTCCTCGAGGTGACGATCGAAGCCGGCGAGACGGGCCTTCACGGTGACCACGACGTAGCTGATGTTGAACATGATGTGGGCGATCAGGATCGTCGTGAAACCGGTCGCGATGTTCTGGTTGAGGAAGAGCGTGAGCAGCGACGACCCCATCACGATCTCGGGGGTCGTCAGCGGGATGAAAATGAGGACATTGATGAGACCCCGGCCGCGGAACTTGTACCGCGCGACGCCGATCGCCATCAGCGTGCCGAGCGCCGTCGAGAAGAGGCTCGAGAGCAGCGCGATCTCGATGCTGATCCGGATGGCGCTGCCGATGCCGGGAACGGCAAACGGATGAGTCCAGTTGCTCCACGTGAAGCCGTCCCACGTGTAGTTGAAGCGGCCCTTGGGGTTGTTGAACGAGAACGCGACGACAACGCCGATCGGCAGGAACAGGTAGAGCAGCGCCAGCCCCGCGTAGGCCGACAGCAGGTGACCGCGCACCCACCGCCACGCGCGCGAGAGCCACGGCTCTCGCGGCGCCGGAAGCGGAAGCGCCTCGGCTGTGGCGCTCATCCGGTCAGCCTTTCGGTCCCGAGCAGCCGGGAGTACAAGACCACGAGGATCATGATCGCGGCCATCAGGGTGAAGGACAACGCTGCCGCCTGCGGGTAGTCGGTCAGCTGCAGGAACTTCGACTGGATCACGTTGCCGATCATGTACTGCTGGGGCGTCCCGAGCAGCTGGGCGTTGACGAAGTCGCCGACCGCAGGGATGAAGACGAGCATCGAGCCGGCGAACACCCCCGGCAGGGAAAGCGGCAGCGTGACGCGCAGGAACGACGACAAACGGGTCGCGTAGAGGTCGTGGGCCGCGTCGAGCAGGCGCACGTCGATCTGCTCGAGGCTCACATACAGCGGCAGCACCATGAACGGGAGGAAGTTGTAGGTGATGCCGCAGATCACGGCCGCCGACGTGGCCAGCAGGCGCCCATTTGGACCGAGCACGTGGACGTCGCGAAGGATCTTCACCACGATCCCGTTGTCGGACAGGATCGTCTCCCACGCCAGGGTCCGGATCAGGTAGGTGATGAAGAACGGTGCGATCACCAACAGCAGGAACAGGTTCTTCCAACGGCCGCCGCGGAAGGCAATCCAGTACGCGAGCGGGTAGCTGATCAGCAGCGCCAGCAGCGTCGCGATGCCGGCGTACTCGAGCGACCGCAGGAACTGCGTCTGGTACGTCGTGATCGCGTCGCTGTAGTTCGACCACGCCCACGAGAACGTGTAGCCGATCTCGAGCGACCCCTTCTGCAGCGACGTCGTCGCCAGGTAGTACATCGGCACCAGGAAGAACAGGATCAGCCACGCCAATCCCGGCGCCATCAGCAGATACGGCGCCAGGCGCCGGCGCCGACTCGGTCCAGCCCCGGCGGCGGGACCGACCCCGCCGCTCATGTGAGCAACTGCGCTCACGCCCCGACGAGGTTCTGGAACTGCTGCTTGTAGCTCTGGTTGTTCAGCGCGACAGGGTCAAACTGGTGGGCGTTGCTCAGCATCTTCTGGGTCGGGAAGATCAGCGTGTTGTGGGCGACCGCCGGGTCAGTCCTCTCGAGCACCGTGTTCGCACCGGCGACCGGGCAGATGTAGTTGACGTAGTCCTCGACCTCGGCCGCGATCTTCGGCTCGTAGTAGAAGTTCATGTAAACGGAGGCCGTGTAGACATTGCCGCCGAGCGGGATCAGCATGTTGTCGGTCCAGACCATCCCGCCGGTGTCCGGGAGGTTCCACTTCAGCCCGGGGTGGTCGGCATGTAGCTGGACCATGTCTCCGGACCAGGCGAAGCAGGCCCAGATGTCGCCCTTGGCCAGCAGCGGCGCGTAGTCGTTTCCGGTGAACTGGCGGATTTGACCGGACTTGACGGCCTTCTGTATGCGCATGAACGCCTTGTTCCAGCTTGCCTGGGTCACCTTGGTCGGATCGTCGCCGTTGGCGAGCATCACGAGACCCATCGTGTCGGCGAGCTCGGTGAGCAGTGTGACCTTGCCCTTCAGCTTCGGGCTCTCGAGCAGCTCGGTGACGGACGTGATCTCGCCGCCCACCTTGTTCGGGTCGTAGCCGATCCCCGTCATCCCTGACTGCCATGGGAGGCTGTAGTCACGGTTGGGATCCCAGCTCGGATGCTGCTGGGTCGGGATCAGGTTCTTGATGTTCGGGATGGCCGGCTTGTAGAGCTTCTGCACCCATCCGAGCTTGACCATCCGCTGCGGAAGACCGGAGGAGTCGGTCATCACGATGATGTCGCGGCCAACAGCCTGACCGCGTGACAGCGGGCCCTCGATCTTCCCGAAGAAGGACTCGTTGTCGTTGATGTCCTCGACGTAGTTCACCTGGACGCCGGTCTGCTTCGTGAACTGGTTGAGCGACGGATGGCTCTTGTGCTTGCCGACATCGATGTACAGCGGCCAGTTCGAGAAGTTCAGGGTGTGGGCGAGCGTCTTCTGGACCGTCTCGGTCGTCTGCGTCTTTGCCCCGCTCTTGATGCCCCCGCCGCACGCTTCCAGCAGTCCGGGGACGGTCAGGATGCTGCCGCCGGCAGCGGCACGGCGGATGAACTGCTTGCGGGTAAGGTGCTCACTCATGCAGACGCCTCCGGCGAATCGACGACGAACGTTGACTCCGGACTCCAGCTGAGGGTCAGTTCCTCGCCGACGGCAAGACCGCTCGAGCCGGATCGTTCGTTCTGGACATAGATGCTGACCGCCCCCGCTGAGGTCTCGACGATGTACTGCGTCGAGACGCCGATGTAGGCGCTTTCGCTCACCGTCCCGGTGAGATGGTTCGGCTCAGCTGATCCGACGCGGATCTTCTCCGGTCGGATCCCAACAGATACGTGCCCGGTTCGACCGCCGAGCGCACCCTGCGGAACAGAGATCTCGATGCCGCCCTCCAGCACCACCCGCTCGCGCCCGGCGACCCTGCCGGACAGAAGGTTCGACACGCCCAAGAACCCGGCGACGAACGCCGTGGCTGGATGCTCGTACAGCTCCTCCGGCGAGCCCACTTGCTCGATCCGGCCGCGACTCATGACGACGATCTGGTCCGCCATGGTCATTGCCTCCTCCTGGTCATGCGTGACGTGGATGAAGGTGATCCCTACCTCGTGTTGGATGCGCTTGAGCTCGAGCTGCATCTGCTTGCGCAGCTTCAGATCGAGCGCGCCGAGCGGCTCGTCGAGCAGCAGAACCCGAGGACGGTTCACGAGCGCCCGGGCGAGCGCGATGCGCTGCTGCTGCCCACCCGAAAGCTGCCGCGGCCGGCGCTTCTCCAGCCCGGTCAGTCCAACGAGCTCGAGCGCCTCGAGCGTTTGGCTCATGAGTTCTTCGCCCTTCATCCCGCGCCGGCGCAGCCCGAACGCGACGTTCTCGTAGATCGAGAGGTGGGGGAATAGGGCATAGGACTGAAACACGGTGTTGACGTCGCGCTTGTACGACGGCAGCCGCCCCACGTCACGGTCGCCGAGATAGATGCGTCCGGCGGTGGGGTCCTCGAAGCCCCCGATCATCCTCAGCGTGGTCGTCTTGCCGCACCCAGAGGGCCCGAGCAGGGCGAAGAATTGTCCTCGCTCGATCTCGAGCGAGATGTCGTCCACCGCGACGACGTCGTCGAAGCGCTTCGTGAGGCGTTCGATACGGACGTCGGGGGCGTGATTTGGCTCCGGCTCGGGAGCGGTCACGATGGAGCGCTGATCTGGTCGGGGGATTTCCGCAGAGTCCACGTGCGGCGCAAAGTTAGGGGGTGGGACTGACGGGCCGCAAGGCCCGATTTCATCACAAAGGTACGACGTTTTTGTACGGTTCGTCTAGCTATTGTCACATTAGGTTGAGTTGTGAGGCGCCGCTGCACTGACCGGGTCACGCCTCGGTGTCTGCGCCGTAGGGATACCACCAGGCCTTGACCTCGATCGCGGTCTCCACGTGGACGTGTTTCGTCTCCTGGAACGCCTCGAGGCCCTCGCGGCCGAGTTCACGGCCGAGGCCCGACTGCTTGAAGCCGCCGAACGGCCCGGCGTCGTTGTCGGTCAGCGGGTCGCGGATCGGCCCGGTTCATCCAGTAGTACGCGGCAGCGATGAACGCCATCGGGAAGAAGGCGACGATGATGACCGCCGGGGACTGGAATCCCAGCGCGGGAACCGCTGCGATGAAGCCGAGCGTCGCCGCGAGGCTGTAGCCGGGCGCCACCGACGCCACGCTGATGACGATGTTTGAGACGAACGAGATGGCGTTCTTCTTGAGGCCCTTGTCCTCGACCTGAACGCCGCCGCCGCCGGTCGGCGATGCCAACGTCGCGCTTTCCACGAGGGTCCCTTCTCCTTGCACGGGTCGATACGGGTCCTAGCGCAGGTACGGTGGCCACGACCGCGCGCAGGGCGGCATTCTCCGTCCCTGCGGGCGATTGCGCAAGGGTCCGATGGCCCAACTGCACTATTCGGTTTATACGAGAGGGATAAGGCGCGTTGTGGTCGCTCGTCGCTACGGTCACCGCCCGCATGAGCCCAAACGTCTCCGTTGCCGTGCTCGGCGCCGCCGGCACGATCGCGCCGGCGATCGTTCATGACCTCGCTATCTCAGACGAGGTCGAGCGCCTGGCGCTGCTCGATCTTGACGGCGGCCGCGCGGCGGCGGTCGCCGAGGCCCATGGCGGCGGCAAGGCGACGAGCGCCTTCGCCGATGCTCAGGACGAGGACGCCCTCGCGCGGACGCTCGACAACGTCGACGTGCTCGTCAACACCGCCTCCTACCGGGTCAATCTGCACGCGATGCGGGCCTGCCTGGCGGCCGGATGCGCGTACCTCGACCTCGGTGGCCTGTACTGGATGACCGGGCGCCAGCTCGAGCTGGGCGACGAATTCGGCCGGGCCGGCCTGCTCGCGCTGCTGGGCATCGGCTCGAGTCCCGGCAAGACGAACCTCATGGCCCAGCGTGCCGTCGAGCTGCTCGAGGTCGAGCCGGGGCAGGTCGAGAAGATCGAGATCGTCGCCGGGGGACGGGACCTCGGCGCAGACGACGACGGGCGGCTGCGGCCACCCTACGCGCTGCAGACGCTGATCGATGAGCTGACGCTGTCACCGATCGTGCTCCGTGAGGGCCGCCCGATCGAGCTCGATCCGCTGTACGCCGGCGGCGTCGTCGACTTCGGCGAGCCGATTGGCCGGGCGGACACGATTTACACCCTTCACTCCGAGCTGCGGACGTTCGCCGACAGCTTCGGCTGCCGCTCGGCGAGCTTCCGGCTGTCGCTGGCCCCGACGCTGCTCGCGAGGCTGCGCGAGCTGGTCGGGGTGCCGGCGGATGACGTCGCCGCCGCGGCTCGGGACGCGGCGCTGCCGTCGAACGAGACGGCTTCGGTCCATCTCGTCAAGGTGACGGCGGAGTCCGGCGTGTCGGTGACGGTGCGCGCCCGGACCGACCCGTGGTCCGGTCTCGGAGGGTCGATCGTGTCGACCGCGGCGCCGGCCGCTGCGGCCGTCCGGCTGTTCGCCCGCGGCTCGCTTGACGCGGTTGGCGCGCTCCCGCCCGAGCAGTGCATCGAGCCCGGCGAAATGTTCACCGAGCTCGAGTCGCGTGGCTGTTCGTTCTCAGTCACCGGCCCGGGGTAGGCCGGCCGCCTCCTACCGCGGCTGGCTCGGGTTGAGCCCCGGGGCCGATCCGGTCACGTCGGCGGGCACGCCGCTGCTCGCGATCTCGTGCTTGAGCAGATCGATGTCGGCGTCAACCATCATCTGGATGAGCTGCTCGAAGCTCACCTCGGGCTCCCAGCCGAGCACCGTCCGCGCCTTTGATGCGTCGCCGATCAAATGCTCGACCTCTGCCGGGCGGAGCAGCCCCGGATCGGTCACGACGTAGTCGTCGGCCACGAGGCCGGCGTGGTCGAATGCGACATCGAGCGCCGCCTTGACGGAGTTGGCCTCGCCGGTCGCGACGACGTAATCGTCTGGCTCATCCTGCTGAAGCATCAGCCACATCGCTCGGACATAGTCACCCGCGTAGCCCCAGTCGCGCTCGGCATCCAGGTTCCCGAGCTTCAGCTCCTTGGCGAGACCGAGCTTGATCGCGGCCGCGTGCCAAGTGATCTTGCGCGTCACGAACTCGAGGCCTCGCCGCGGGCTCTCGTGGTTGAAGAGGATGCCGCTTGTCGCGTGCAATCCGTAGGACTCGCGGTAGTTGACCGTGATGAAGTGACCGTATGCCTTGGCGACGCCGTAGGGTGATCGGGGATAGAAGGGCGTCTTCTCACTTTGCGGGACCTCGCGGACCTTGCCGAACATCTCCGAGGAGGACGCCTGATAGAAGCGGGCCTCGGGACACACTTCGCGCATCGCCTCGAGCAGACGCGTCACGCCGGTCCCGCTGAACTCGGCGGTCAAGGTCGGCTGGACCCAGGATGCGGCGACGAACGACATCGCGGCCAGGTTGTAGATCTCGTCGGGTTTGCACGCCCGCAGCGTGTCGGTGAGCGAGCGCGGGTCGAGCAGATCGCCCTGGTGCAGGGTGACCCGATCCCGGATGTGTTCGATCCGATCGAACTTCTCCGTTGATGAGCGACGCACCATGCCGTGGACGTCGTAACCCTGATCGAGCAGGAATTCAGCGAGATAGGAGCCGTCCTGGCCCGTCACGCCCGTTATTAGCGCGGTGCGACCGCTCATGCAGGTGCCTCCGTTGGTGCTTGTGATTGATGTGCGGAAGCCGCGCTGCGTTCCCGCAGCCACGCGACCGTCCCGTCGATCCCCTCCCGCAGATCGACCCGCGCCTCCCAGCCGAGCATGTCCTTTGCCTTCGCCACTGAGGGCCAGCGCCGCTGTACGTCGACGTCGAAGCTGTCCAGATGCTCGAGCTCGAACGCCGCAGGATCATTTCCGCATGCGTCCCAAATCAGGCGGGCAATGTCGGCGACCGAGAGTTCTTCCGACGCAGAGATGTTGAAGTCCTCGTTCTCGGCGCGCGGCGAAGCGAGCGCGGTGACGATGCCGTCGGCGATGTCGTCAACGTGGGTGAGCGTGCGCGTCTGCGTGCCGTCGCCGAAGATCTGCAGCGGTCGGCGGCCGCTCAGCGCCTTGCTGATGAGATCGGGGACGGCGTGGGCGATGCCGGGTTCGTCGGCGTCCGGCACCTCGCCGGGCCCGTACGCGTTGAACGGGCGGCAGATCGTGTACGGGAGCCCGTGTTGATCGTGCGCCGCGCGGGCATACACCTCGCCGGCGAGCTTCGAGAACCCGTACGCCGACCATGGTGCCGGACAGTTGTGGATGTGGCCCTCGGTCGTCGGAAACTCGGTCGCGCGCTCGAACACCATCGACGACGACACGTACAGGTACCGCTCGACGCCGGTGCTGAGCGCGGCGCTGACGACGGCGGCACTCAGCGCGTTGTTCACCTCGGTCAGCGTGTGCGGGAGCTTGTGGAAGTTCGCGATGCCGCCGACGATCGCCGCGAGGTGGATGATGTGCGAGCACCCCTGTGCCGCGGCCGCCGCCGTGTCGTGGTCGCGCAGATCGCCGGTATGGATCTCGCAGCCCTCGCGGATCCATGGTGGAGGCTCGCGGTGGTCCGAGACGCGAACCTCCCAGGCCGGGTCGCGCAACAGACGCCGCACGACGGCCGAGCCGATCACGCCGGCGCCGCCGGTGACGAGTACGCGATCGATCACGGGGCGGCTTGTGGTTCAGGTTCGGAGCGGAGTGCCGCGTGCTCGGTGACGTACGCGAACACCTGGCTCGTGCCGAGGGCGTTCCACGGGTCGACGAGCAGGCAATCGGGCGAGGCGTTCGCCGCGATCTCGGCGAACGTCTCCGGCCGCTCGAACTCGGTGTGGTTCGTGGCGACGATCACGACGTCGGCGTCCAGGACAGCGTCTTTGAGCGGTTGCGTCGGGGATGGCGCGTGGGGGTCAGACACCGCGACGTCGGCGAGCTCGCGCTCGAGCAGGCGGATGAGCTTCGGCGAGAGCGAATCCCGCTCGTCGTCGGTGTTGCGCTTGAAGGTGAGTCCGAGCACGGCGACCCTCTTCGAAGAGAGCGTCGTGCAGCGCCGCTTGATCCCCTCGACGAGGAACAGCGGTACCGCCTCGTTGACGCGGGAGACCGCGAGCAGCATCCCCGGTGCGTTGGAGCGCTCTTCGGAGAACGCAAAGTCCTTGCGCAGGCACGTCCCGGCGGTCATCCCGGGCATCGCGATTCCGCCGCGCGGATAGTCGCGGTTGATGAGCTCGATCACGTCGAACACGTTCGCGCCGTAACGCTCGCAGTCCATCATCAGGAGGTTGGGGAGGGCGAATGTCGCGTAGCGGAGGATGTTCGTCCAGATCTTGGCGAGCTCCGCCTGGACCGGGGTCGTCTTCACGATCGGGGCGCCGAACAAGCCGAACGTCTCCGCCGCGCGATCGGTTGACAACTCGCCGACGCCGCCGACGATGCACGGCAGCGTCGTGATCTCCTCCAGGAAACGGCCGGCCGCGATCCGCTCCGGGGCGTGGGCGACGAACACGTCCTCGCCGACTCGCAGGTCGCGGCGCTTCTCGATGTAGCCGGCGACGAAATCGGTTGTGCCCGGGGCGATTGTCGAGCGGAGGATCAGCGCGTGGCCGGGCCGCAGCAGCGGCAGCAGGTCGTCGACCGCGGCGCGGACCTGGCTGAGATCGCTCTCGACGTGCGAGAACGATGGCGTCCCGATCGTGATCACGATGTCCTGGGCACGCGCGGCGTCGGCGGCGCGCTCACTGAGCTCGAGCCGTCCGGACGCGCGGACGCGCTCGAGCAACTCCTGCGTGCCGGCCTCGACGAACGGCATCCGTCCGGCGCGGATCGCGCCGAGTACGGCGGTGTCATGGTCGATCCCGAGCACGGTGACGCCGCGGTCGGCAAACGACAGGGCGAGGGGGAGGCCGACGCGGCCGAGGCCGATGACGGAGATGATGCGGTCGTCGCTCACGTGAGGGTTTAAACGTAGATGGGTGTTGCCGAGTTACGGCGGTGAGGGCGACGGCTAGTCGCCGACGAGCGGCTCGCTCACGCTCTTGAGCGGCTCAAGTCCCGGTTCGGCCGGGTGTCCGCGGACCTCACCGGCAACCGCGAGCCGGTCGAGCCGGGCGATCTCTCGTTCGCCCTCGAGACGGGCCGGGTGGCCGGCCGGCAGGCCCTTGATCAGCGTCCGAATCCGCTCACGGAGCTGGAGCGCGAAGTGCGGGGTGGACGCCCCCATCAGTTGCCTGACGTCGTCGACCGTGACCTCGCGGCCCGGCTTCAGACGATCTGGATGCTCAGCTTGGCTCATTTCTGCGGTACCACCTCCAGCAGGTTGTCCATCTGTGCCTGCACCGGCACGGAGATCGCGGAGCTGTCCCCGATCACCCAGCCGTGGTTGTACACGGCCGCCGTTGGACCCTGCTGCGTGTATCCAGGGGTTGCGTAGTTGAGGAAGAAGTTCAGCACAGACGACGGCAGGCTCGACGGGTTGTCGATCAGCAGTTCCGGACCGTAGGAGCCGCTCGAGGCCAGCGGCGCCGCCGCGGCGGCGTCGAGCGGCCGGTGCTGGTTGAGAAGGATGTAGCCGTGGCCGGGGCTGCGCATCGCCCAGCCGAAGCTCCCCGGGACGTGGGCACAGGGCTGGCCGTACGCGCACGCCGGGTCCCGGTACGCGGCAAACGCGACCGAGTTTGAGGCCGGGTTCGTGTCGCCGACGCGCTTGACCGTTCCGTACTTCTTCAGTTGGGTGAGGACCGAGTCCGGAATCACGCTCGTCGGCCCGAGCACGTAGATGTGCGGGCTCTGGTGGGAGAGCAGGGCCTGCTTGGTCGCGTCCGGCACGCGGGACTTGTTGACGTACAGAATGGGTTCGCCGCTCTCTGCGGAATAGCCCGCGGCCGGCATTGCGTACGCCGGGTCGTCCGCGGACGCGATGATGACGTTTGAGCTGGTCTTGCCGCGTGCGGCGCTGGCGAAGCGGTCAAGTTCGGCGGCGAGCGCGTAGGGGTCGGTGCCCTTGATCGCAGCGGCGCGCAGGCCCTTGGGCGCGGGGACGTCACCGACACGGATCACCTGGACGCCGCCCACAGGGCCGGAGCCGGTCGGCGCCAGCGTCTTCAGCGCGTCCCGGGTCGCGCTCGGCAGCGCCGCGGAGCCGGACAACAGGATCGGAGCGCGGATCGGCGGCGCCATCAGCGCCGACGCGGCGATCGCCGCCTGCCAGTTGTCTGTGGGGGCGAGGGTGACGGCGGTCGGGTGCGTGTTCGCCGCGGCGGACGGGAACACCGCGAGCGCGACACCGGCCGCGTCGGCCACTGGGTCGCCGCCCGCGACCCGGGTTGTGTTCTTCGTTGCGATGGCGGGGAAGCCGAGCTTCTGACCCGCCTGTGGCGTCTTGGACTTGACACCGATGTCGGGGCCCGGGCCGCTGATCAGCTCGGTCGTTCCGCCGCATCCGGCGAGCACGAGTGTGGCTGCGATGGCGGCCGCGGGGAGGCGCGTTGGGCGTCGCATGAGTGGGGCGGACGTTACCGGTGAGTTTCGTGCTGGGCGCAGGTTTGCGGGTTTCCCCTCGGGCGGTGTGCGGAATAGTGCCGCCCAGGTCCGCGGCGAACTCTCGGCTCTTTCCGGGAGGTCTTTTTGTATATTCCCCGACGCCTAGTCCACGGCGCCCAGAAAACCGTGGAGCGGGGGAACCAACTTCCCGGGGCGAATCTCGCGGTGAATCCGCGGGAGGCGCGGCTCTTTCCGCGCCAGCCCGACAGCTAACCCCGCAGGCCGAAGAAAGAGAAACGACTTGCGGATCATCCGAACAGTTATTCCTACGCTGGCAGCCTTCTCGCTGGCGGCGGCGCCGACGGCGCTGGCCGCGGGCGGCGGAAGCGGTCTCACGGCGACATCCTCCTCATCAGCCAAGCCCGCAGCCAGTGGCGGCGCCGGCGTCGGTGCCGGACCGGCCCCGGTCAGCACCCCGTCGCACCCGATCGTCCAGGGCTCGACCGCGAAGATCATCAAGGGCGTCGCGTACGCCCCGGCAGACGCACCGATTCAGGTCCAGAAGGCGATCTGGGCCGGCAATCAGATTCGGACCAAGCCCTACATCTGGGGCGGCGGCCACGCGGCGTTCATCGCCCGCGGCTACGACTGCTCCGGCTCGGTGTCCTACGTCCTGCACGCGGCCGGTCTGCTCAAGACCCCGTACGACTCCAGCGACTTTGAGGGCTACGGCAAGAAGGGCCTCGGGCACTGGATCACGGTCTACACGAACCCGGGTCACGCGTTCGTCCAGATCGCCGGGATCCGGCTCGACACCTCGCGTGAGGCTGACCCGCATCCCGCGCCGGGCTCCGGCCCGCGTTGGCGGCCGCTGTACAAGCACCCTGCGGGGTTCGACGCGAGGCACCCGACGGGGTACTGAGCCAGGTCGCCGGACTTGCCCGCGCGGCCCCGGCCGGCCGCCGCACCAGATCCGCAATACGGCGGAACCTGGAGCATTAGAGCGGTCGATTCGGTTACGATCCGCTGCCGTCGGCCGCGGCCTGCTCCTGCTCCCGGTGCGCGACGATCTCGTCGCGCTCGGCGAGCCGGTGGGCCCGGCGGAGCCCCGCCTCGCGCTGGCGGCGGATCTCGTCGGGGGTGGCCGCCAGGACCGGGGGCACCGGCGCCGGCTGCCCGTGATCGTCGAGCGCGACCATCGTCAGGTAGGCGGTGTTCGTATGGCGCACATCGCCGGTGCGCGGATTCTCGGCCGTGACATGGACGCCGACCTCCATCGAGCTCCGCCAGGCAGCGTTGACGGTGGCGGAGAACGTGACGACGTCGCCGACGTTGACCGGGACAAGGAATGCCATGCGGTCCATCGCTGCGGTAACGACGCGCCGTCCGCAGTGCTTGATCGCCGCAAGTCCGGCGGCCTCGTCGCAGAGCTTCATGACCGTGCCGCCGTGGACGTTGCCGGCGTTGTTCGCGTCGGCGATGCCCATCAGCCGCGCGAGCACCGTCGTTGAGTCAGAAGGCGACTTTGCGTCCATCGCACCTGAACCCTATGGCTTTCGCTCGGCTACGCTACGTAGGCTCGTCCAGTCACACGCCAAGGAGGATGCGATGCCGGGCCTTTCCGGGCGCATGTCGACAGTCGTCAAAGCCAAGATCTCAAAACTGCTCGACCGCGCCGAGGATCCATCCGAGACGCTCGACTACAGCTATCAGAAGCAGATTGAGCTGCTCCAGAATGTGAAGAAGGGGATCGCGGACGTCGTCACCTCCAAGAAGCGTCTGCAGCTCCAGGAAGAGAAGCTCAAGCAGCAGGTCGTCAAGCTCGATACGCAGGCCCGCCAGGCGCTGGCGGCCGGCAACGAGGAGCTCGCGCGGACCGCGCTCGAGCGCAAGAACGTCGTGCAGACCGAGCTGCAGTCGCTCGACACGCAGATCGGCCAGCTCGAGCAGCAGCAGGAGCAGATGACCGCGTCGGAGGCGAAGCTGCGCACGAAGCTCGAGCAGTTCCGCTCCAAGAAGGAGGTCATCAAGGCCCAGTACTCGGCCGCCGAGGCCCAGGTGCGGATCTCCGAGGCAGCGACCGGCGTCGGCGAGGAGATGGCGGATGTCGGCCTCGCGATGCAGCGGGCACTCGACAAGACCGAGAACATGAAGGCGCGGGCCGACGCCGTGCAGGAGCTCGAGGCCGCCGGCACCTTCGAGGATCTGACGCAGATCGGACCGGGCGAGGACGACATCGATCGCCAGCTGCGCGAGCTCTCCAGCACGAGCGAGGTCGACTCCGAGCTCGCGAAGATGAAGGCCGAGCTGGGAACAGGCTCCCCGGCACCGGCCGGCGAGCTCGGTTCCGGCTCATCAAGCGCGGGCAGCGCCGGCGGTGCCGCGCCTGCCGCTGACGAGAGCGCGAGCCCCAGCCAGGAGCAGGCCCAGTGATCGTCCGCATCGCGACCGAGGGCCAATACGAGATCGGTGACGACGACGTTTCCGAACTCAACGAGCTCGACAACGCTGGCGTCGAGGCGTGCGACGCCGGCGACGAGGGTCAGTTCCAGTCGACCTACGACAAGCTGCTGGACTTCGTCCGCTCCCGCGGACGAGCCCTCGACGAGGACGAGCTCGAAGGTTCGGACGTGATCCTGCCGCCGCCGGACGTCTCACTGGCAGAGGCGGCCGCGGAGTTCTCGGGCGAGGGTTTGATTCCCGGCTAGTTGGGCTGGGCTGGCGGCCGGTCGCGGGCGGATGAAAATGGTTTGATTCCGGGGTCGCCCTCAACGCCGATCACTGCTTGGTGCTTGTGAGCCCGAGGCTAGTTTGGCGTGTGGGTCTCCCCGGTGATCCGGACTGTTGCCAAGAGCACGCTTGTCAGACTCGTTAGTTCTCAGAGGCCCCTGGGCGACGATCCTGTCGATCGCGTTTATGGAGGCCGGATGGAAACGGTAGTCGAGCGCCCGTCGACGCTGGATGTGCACAAAGAGCAGGTCACCGCGTGCGTGCGGGTCCCCGGCGAGGGCCGCTCGCGCGAGCAGCACGTGGCGGAGTTCCCGACCACCGTCGCGGGGCTCTTGACGCTGCGTGACTGGCTGGCGGCGTTCGGTGTGCAGCAGGTCGTGATGGAGGCCACCGGCGTGTACTGGAAGCCGGTCTGGGCGATCCTGGAGGACGAGTTCGATTGCCTGCTGGTCAATGCTCGTCACGTTAAGCAGGTTCCCGGTCGCAAGAGCGATGTCAAGGACGCCGAGTGGCTGTGCCAACTCGCGGAGGCCGGCCTGCTGCGCGCGAGCTTCGTGCCGCCCAAGCCGATTCGTGCGCTGCGGAACCTGACGCGGTATCGCAAGACGCAGATCCAGGAACGCGCGCGGGAGGCGAACCGGCTGCACAAAGCGCTGGAGGACACCGGGATCAAGCTCGATTGCGTCGCGACCGACATTCTCGGGAAGTCGGGGCGGGCGATGCTCGACGCGCTCGTGTCCGGCACGACCGACCCGGAGATCCTCGCCGAGCTCGCCAAAGGCCGGTTGCGCGCGAAGATCCCTGCGCTCAAAGACGCCCTGGAGGGCCGCTTCGACCATCTGCACTCCGTGTGGATCGGCGCGATCCTCGCGCATCTCGATTTCCTGGATGAGCAGATCTCCAGCCTGACCGAGGCGATCGGGGAGCAGATCGCCCCTTTCGAGAAGGCCGTTGAGCTGTTGTGCACGATCCCCGGCGTTCAACGGCGCACGGCCGAGGTGATCATCGCCGAGATCGGCGTCGACATGAGCGTGTTCCCGACCGACAAGCACCTCGCGTCCTGGGCCGGGATGTGCCCCGGCAACGATCAGTCCGCGGGGAAACGCCGCTCCGGGAAGACCCGCAAAGGCAGCAAGTGGCTCGACTGGGCGCTGGAGGAAGCCGCGATGGCCGCGATCCGCACCAAAGACGTGTACCTCGCCGCCCAATATGCCCGCCTCAGACCCCGCCGCGGTCACAAGAAAGCACTCGGCGCGGTCAAGCACTCAATCCTGATCGCCTGCTGGCACATGCTCTCAACCGGCGAGCTGTACGTCGATCTCGGCGGCGACTACTTCCGCAAACGCGATCCAGAACCGCTCACCAAACGACTCGTCGCGCAACTCGAAGCCCTCGGACATCAGGTCATCCTCGAAGAGCTATCCCAGGCCGCCTGACCCACATGCACCCCACCCTGGAGGGGATTTTCCTGTCACCCTGGAGGGGATTTTCCTGTCACCCTGGAGGGGATTTTCCTGTCAGCTGGCGGTCAGTGCTTGTTGCCTATGCCCTGCGTCGGCGCGTTCGTCGCGCCGAGGCTCGGCTGCTGAATCGTCGCCGAGGAGCCTGAGCTGCCGCCCGATGATCCGCCACCGCCTGAGGAGGCGGGCGGCGAGGAGGCGACCGGTGGGCTCGAGCTGACCGTCGGCGCCGGCGTGACCGCGCCGGTGTTGCCGGTGCTCCCGACCGACCCCGTATTGCCGGTGTTGCCGGTCGTGGTGGCGCTTGTCGAGGTGATCGTGCTGGTCACCGGCTTGGGCTTGGGCTTTGGGTTCGGTTTCCGGTGGACGCGGCGGTGGACGACGTGACGACTGTGGAGCTGGCGCACCGGCGCCGACGCGACAGGCGCCGAAACCGATGGCGTCGACGGAATCGATGCCGCGGGCGTCTTGGCATGGTGAGCGGAACCGCTGCCGAGGACGGCGGCGGTCGCGACGCCACCGGCCGCGAGGAGCCCGACGGCGGCAGCGACCGGGATCGGCCCGACGCGGCGGCGAGCCCTGCCGGGCGGGTGATGCGCGGGAGGATGATCAGTGGGCGGGGGAGGGCCACCCGCGAGGGATGCGGTGGCGGCCACCGGCACGGCTTCCCAGTCGGATGTCGGCGCCGGCTCAGTGACGGGGGGCGTTGGTTTGGGCGTGAGCTCGGGCGGGATCCAGGTCGAGTCGGCCGCGGCTGCCGGTGCGTCGGCGAACGGAGCGGGCACATCGGCGTCCGAGACCTCACGAACCGCAGCCTCACCAACCGCAGCCTCACCGACCGCAGCCTCACCGGCCGAAGCCCAGGCGACCGCCGCGTCGGCGACCGCAGCGTCGGCGACCGGACCCTCCGGCACCACCGCGCCCGTCAACCCGGGCGGCGCCACCCCCAGCCGCGACGCCGCTGTGAACATCCGCTCGGCTCGGGCCATCCGAAGCTCGGTGGCCCGGCAGCGCAGGCAATCGTGCAGGTGGTCATCGAGCGCGGCCGCCTCGCCGGCGGCGAGTTCGCCATTACCGCGCCGCGCGAGCAGCGCCGGCACGACACGGCAGCCGACGTCCCGCTCCGCGGTGAGTGCATCGACGACGCGGGAGCGCCAGCCGGATCCGCTCGCTCCCACCAGGGCGTGCGATGCCGCAGAGTTCCGGGTTGCGCGCGAGAGAACGCGCTCATGATCGGCTGAAGTCGCTTTCTGACCGAGCCGGACGGCGGTGACACCGAACGTGGCGAGCGCCTCCGCGGTCGCCGCCGGTACCTCGTCCGACGGGCACAGCTCGCGGCAGTACGCCTCAACCGCGAGGCGTTGGCGGTCAGATGGCTCGACCGGGGCCGGACGGCGGCCGTGACCGTTCGGCACCCAAGCTCGCGGGGCACCCGCCCCGGCGCCGCCGGTGGCAGCCCGGCCGGTCCCCTCCTCGCCCGTCGGCGCGACCAGCTCCGGCTCCTCGGCGGGAGCCCGGACAGTCCATTTCTCCTCGGCTGGCACCGATGGTGGTTTCATCGCGAGCTGCCATCCCCCTGCATCGGCTGGGCCAGAGCTTACGCCCCGGCGCGACGGGCCGCGTAGGCTCCGACCGTCGCCGGTTCGCTCGCTGACTCCGCCTCGGACGCGACGCCCACACGTCTCGGCGGCGGAGCGTCGAACCGTGAGCGGCGCAGCGGCCGCCCGCTGGTCGACGGCGGTGTGACCGGTAGCGGCGTCACTGGGGGCGCCGGCCGCGGGCGCGCGGCACGTGGCGCATGCCGGCGCGCAGCCTCGTGCACGACGGCGGCGAGCGTCTGCTCAAACCGAGCCGCAAAGCCGGCCTGGGTGAAGTGAGCTTCCGCGTACGTGCGTGCGGATGCTGCCCGCGCGGCGAGCTCGCCGCGGTTGTGGAGCAGCCGCGCCACCTGACGCGGGAAGGCGTCCGGGTCGCTCGCATCGACGATCCAGCCGCCCCCCGACTCCGTGACGATGCGCGCCACCTCGCCGCCCGGATTGACGGCGGCGAGAACCGGCAGGCGGTACGCCATGAAGTTCATGAGCTTCGACGGGATGTTGAACTCCGAGCCGTCGTACCGCTGGCTGACGAACGCGACGTCCGCCCGTTGCAGCTCCTTCTCGAGCCGGGCGTCGTCGACCATGCCGAGCATCTCTACGCGACCGGTGCGGATCTCGGCACGGGCCTCGTCGGCTGCAACCCCGGTCCCGGTGATGAGGAGCCGCGCATCGACGTCCGGGCGGCGCTCAAACGCCTGCACGAGCGCCGTCAACCCCTGAGAGTGGCCGATGTTCCCCATCGAGAGAATCCGCAGCGGTCCTGCGGCGGCGCCCGGCCTGGCGAGCGTCGAGGGGACCCGGGTCGCCGGATCGAAGATCAGCTCGATCTTCTCGCGCGGGACGCTCTTGCCGAGCAGGTTGTCGGTGAATGCACGCGACAGGACGACGATGCGGTCCGCCGCGCCGTATGCGCTGCGCTCAAGGCGACGGGCGAGGTTGATGACCGTTCCGCCCTCGTCGACGAGTCCGGTCGCCGTCGCGCCGTCGGGCAGCAGGTCGTGCAGCCACAGCACCCAGGGGATCCGTCGAGTACGCACGTTGCAGACGGCCGGGAGGAGCGCCGGAAACGACGGCGAGGCCGACACCATGACGTCCGGACGGGAGAGGAACGGAGTGGCGGCACTCTGCGCCGCCATGAACGTCAGCTCCTGGCGGTAGCGCTCGGCGGCGCTGGCGCGGCCGATCCACAGAGGCAATCGGAGGACCGGGATCCCGTCCCTCACCTCACGGTAGGGCAGGACGCGCGTGCCCCACCGAGGCTCGGGGTAATGCGGATGGGCGGCGACGACCTCGACCTGGTGTCCGCGATCCCGCAGCCCGTGCGCCCACACCGTGCTGACGATGCCGATGCCGGTCGGCTCCGGGTCGTAGTTGTAGCTCCACAGCTGAATCTTCAGCGGTGCGTGTGCGTCCATTGCTGCCTCCCCTGCAGGAAAGTGCGGCTGGCCCGCCTCGGCGTCAGCCGATCGGGGCGAGCGCCGAGACCTGGTCGTAGACCCAGCGATACGTCCGCTCGAGCCCGGACCCAAGCGACGTGCTCGGCTCCCAGCCGAGCCGGTCGAGGATCATCGTGTTGTCACTGTTGCGCCCTCGGACGCCCTTGGGAGCATCGAGGTCGTAACGGCGTGCGACGGTGATGCCGGCAATCGCCTCGACAATGTCGACCAGCTCGTTGATCGACACCATCTCGCTGGAGCCGAGGTTGATCGGCGCTTCGATCGTGCTGTCCATGATCGACCGCGTGCCATCGATGCAGTCATCGATGTACATGAAGCTGCGGGTCTGCTCGCCATCGCCCCAGATCTCGATCTCGTGGCGACCGAAGAGCTGGGCCTCGGCGACCTTTCGGCAGATGGCCGCGGGAGCCTTCTCCCGGCCGCCGGTCCAAGTGCCGTGCGGGCCGTAGACGTTGTGGTAACGGGCGGCGCGCGTCGTCAGCCCGAAGTCCTCGCGGAAATGGCGGCACATCCGCTCGCTGAACAACTTCTCCCAGCCGTACCCGTCCTCGGGCTCGGCGGGATATGCATCGCTCTCGGACAGCGGCGTGATGTTCGGCGTCAGCTGCTTCTCGGCGGCGTAGACGCACGCCGAGGAGGAGAAGAAGAAGCGGCCGAGATCGTGCTTGACCGCGGACTGCAGCAGGTGGGTGTTGATGAGCACGGACAGCATGCAGCGCGCCTTGTTCGCCTCGATGAAGCCCATCCCGCCCATGTCGGCGGCGAGGTTGTACACCGCGTCGGAACCGGCGAGCGCCTCATCGCACGCGTCCGCCATGCGGAGATCGAGCACGACGTTCTCGGCGTCGTGGGCAACCAGGTGCCATTGCTCGAGCGGGTGCTGATCGACCGCCCGTACGGTATGGCCCTCCTCGAGCAGCCGGCGTACGAGGTGCCCGCCGATGAAGCCACCGCCACCTGCAACAACGATGTTCTCCGACATTCGTGACCCTTCGCGTTCGTTTTCGCGTCCACCGGCGAGTGCGCCACCAGCCGCGCGGCAGGATAGACCAGATTTTGGTGTGTTTGCGTCGGTTCGCTCGAGAGGTCCGCATCGGGCCCCATGGCACGGCGCGAGCGCAGGGCGATCACCGGACCTCGTGGGACAGGATCAGATCGGTGCCGGCGAGCATCTCGTCGGCCACCTCGCCCCACCCGTGGGCTGCCTCGAGTGAAGGCAGATCGCCGGCGGGGAGCACGCGCGGACCGTTCGGCGCACCGATGTCAATGACATGCGAGTAGTGCTCGGCGACGAGCGCATGTAGCTGCTCGAGCCCGCCCGCGCGCCGCAGTCCGTACGGCCAGTACTCCATCATGATCGGGACGCCCGAATCGAGGAGTGAACGGGCGCCGAGCAGGATGTGCGCCTCGTGGCCCTGCGCGTCCATCCACGTGAGCCCGAGGCCGGCGAGATCGATCTCGCCGGTTTCGACGAGCGTATCGAAGCGCGCGGCGCGCACCGAAATCGTGGCGCGCCCGGCCTCCCGAGCGGCGCCGTTCCGTGCGGAGCCGTTCCGGCCGGCGCCGTTCCGGCCGGCGCCGTTCCGGCCGGCGCCGCTCCGCCGGGCGCCGTCCTGCCCGGTGCCGTCGACCCGCACCCGGTGATCACCGCTGTTCTCAGGCGAGACCTCAAGTGACACGCTGCCGTCGCGATCGGACAGCGCGAGCTCGAGCAGGTGCACGCGGTCGGCAACGCCGTTGACCATGACGTTCTGGCGAAGCAGGCCGCAATTCCCCGGATGGGGCTCGATCGCGACCACGCTGGCGACCTCGTAGTGCTTGATCAGCTCCACGGTGTGGCTGCCAATGTTCGCGCCGATCTCGAGCACCGACCGACCCGCCAGACCGGCGGCGCCCCCGGGAATGAGCCGCAGCGCGTCGAACGCCGCGACGATGTCGAGTTCTGGCGTCCGGTGGTACACGAACAACCGTCTCCCGAGGATCTGATCCTGCGTGCTCACGAACAGCCGCATCCCCTGCCGCTCGACCGCGACCGTCGGCGTGAACCGCGTCGCGAGCCGCCAGAACGCGCGCCGGCGCAGTGCCTCGGCCTCGGTCGGGAAATCGTCGCGGAGGCGGCTCAGTTGGCGTCGCAGCCGCGCGGTGTGACGCGACACCGTCATGCCGTCGTCGCCGCCATCGCCGCCGCGATGACGCCCTCGGCTGAGTGGGTGACGTCCCAGTCGTCGATCCGCCGCCGCGAGGCGGCGCCCATGCGCGCCCGGAGCGCCTGATTGGCCGCGAGCGCGGCGAACGCGTCGGCGGCGGGACCCGGGCCACGCGCGGAGACGATGAACCCGTTGTGGCCGGGCCCAACGAGATCGGTGGCGCAGCCCACGCGGTCCGAGACGACGACCGGCAGTCCGAAGTTCAATGCCTCGGGGACGACGAGCCCGAACGTCTCCTGCTCGCCCGACAGCAGTGCGAAGGCGTCGGCCACGGCGTAGGCACGGGACACCTCGGAGCGGTTGAGGAACCCGGCGAAGATGACGTCGGGTACACGCCAGCGCGCAGCGAAGTCGCGCATCTCGGCCTCGAGCGGGCCGGACCCGACAATCAGAAGCACGCACGGAACCCGCTCGCGCGCCCGCCGGAACGCCTCGAGCAGCAGCAGCGGCTGCTTCTTGGCGATCAGTCGCGAGACCGTCGCGATCACGGGCCCGCTGCGGGGATCGATGCCGAACGATGCACGCAGCTCGTCGCGCGCCGGTGCCAGCTCCCGGGCCTGGCCCTGGAAGAACGCGTTGTCGACGGTGTACGGGGCGGCGAACAACCGGGCTTTCGGCATCCCGTGACGCTCGAGCCACCGGCGGTTCTCGGTGCTGATGTAGAGGCCATGCCCGAGCCCGAGGTACGGGCGCAGCGCGATCTGCTTGGCGATGACGTTGACGAGCGATCGGGGATCGAGCGTGGTCTGCTCCTCACGGAACAGCAGCGCCCCGCCGGTCGCCCGCTGGGCGAGCGCGGCCATCACGTACGTGGCCGAGTAGTAACCGGCCATCGAGAGGACATCCCACCGGCGACGCATCAGGAGGGGGACCACGTCCCAGTTGCGGGCCGCCCAGAAGTGTGTCCCCAATCCGGGCGTGCTGTCGGCGGCGTCGAGGAAGATCGAGTCGTAGCCCTCGAGCAGGTCGGCGTCCCAGGCGATCGGGCTGCCATAGCCGTCGTCGTACGGGCGGACTCCATCGGTCGAGCCGTACATGACGGTGAACTGCACGCGGTCGTCGGCGGCGAGGCGCCGGTACAGCGGGATCGCTGACGGCGCCGGCTGCGCCGCGAGGTGGGCAAGGCGGATCGGCCCCGGGCTCATCGGGCGCTGCTCGCGTGGGCGATCGCGTAGGCACGGCGGAGCCGCTTGCCGATGTGCGCCGGGTTGAGCTCATGGCGGACGGCCGCCCGCGCGTCGCGACCGAGCTCGGCGAGGCATGAGCGGTCGCGATCGAGCCGGCTGACCGCATCCGCAAGCGACTCGGCGGTCGGGCTGATGAGCAGGCCCCCGCCGCGACGCTCGATCAGCTCGGCAATCCCGGTCCGGCGGGAGACGACGAGCGGGACGCCGGCGAGCATCGCCTCGGCCGCCGACATGCCGAAGCTCTCGTACGACGACGGCATCGCGAGGACGTCGATCCCGGCGAGGAACTCGGCCCGCGATCGCGGTGGGACGAACCCGAGCCATGCAATCCGGTCCGCCACCCCGAGCTCGGCGGCGCGGCGTCGCGCCGCAGCGACGACGTGCTCGGGTCCGTCACCGGCGATTCGCAGGCGCACGTGCGAGGGCAGCTGGGCCAGGGCATCGATGAGGACGGGGACGTTCTTCTTCGGTGCGACACGGCCGAGATAGCCGATCGTAAGATCCGGGGCACGACCTCTCGGCGACGGCTCGTGCGACGCGCCGCAGTCCTCGGGGAGCGCATACGGGATCGTCATCGCCGGAGCGGAGGGCGGCAACGACTCGCGGGTCTCGAGCTCGGACGTCAAGACGAACAGGTCCGTCCAGCGGAGATACAGCGACTTGAGAGCGAGCTTCTGACGACGGCGGGCGGCGCTCCGCGATGTGTCGATGTCGGTGGCCGTCAGCGATTCGTGCGAGGTGACGATGAGCGGGACGTCCCGGGCCCGCGCCGCCGCGAGGCCGCTGAGGGCGGCGATGTTCCAGACTCCGTGGACGTGGATCGCGTCACAGCGCGCCGCCTCGGAGAAGATCCACGGAACCTGATCGAGGTTGATGCTCCAGCGGTCAGCGAGCCCGGCGGGATGCCGGAGCGGAGCGAAGGTGAAGACCGGCACCCCCGCCTGCTCGAGCCGGCCGATCAGCTGCTGGGATCGCGCTCGGGCCGAGGGCTGCTCGGTGCATCCGACGATGTGCTCGATGCCCGCCTTGCTGCTGGCGAGCACCATGCTCATGCCTCCGGACTGGATGCCACCGGCCGCCGGGTCGAGGCTGGGGAAGAGCGACAGGACGCGCACGCGTCATCGCCACCCGGTGTTCGGCGTCAGCTCCCGCATGCGCCGAAACTGTAGCTCAGGATTCCGGTGTGATGCCCCGGTTCCGGGTTGTGAAGCGGCGCGTTACCTACGAACAGCTGAGCGACCCGTGGAACGCGCCGCTGACGACGCACGCCGCCGGCTTGGCGACGCCCGTGTCCGTGAACGCGCCCCAGCCGGTGTTGATCGCGTTGTACGGGTCGTCATAGCCCGGCGTCTGATCCTCGAGCGAGTGGATGATCACGTACGGCACGTTGGCCGTCCCGCGCGCGATCGCGATCATCGCCCCGAGGTCGGAGGCCTGCGCACTCGGGGTCGCGGCCGCGGGCCAGCCTGCCTGGGTCGAGGTCGAGACGCCCATCTCCGTGATCCACGTGCGCTGGGCCGTCGCGCCGGCGGCCGCTCGCACCGGATCGAGCAGCCCCAGCCAGGTCTGCATCGCGGCGGGATCCCACCGGCTCGGAACGCCCGCGACGTAGTCGGACGGGTAGACGTGGACGCCGAGGCCGTCCATCGTCGTTCGGGCGCCGGCGGCGTACATCGCGGCGAGGAACTGTGGTGCCGCGTAGCCGCCGGGCACCTGTCCGCTCCCGGCCACCGGCGGCGTGAGCAGCAGCCCGCCGCTGATCACCGGCATTGCGGCATCGGTCGCCCTGACCGCGTGGTACGCGGCGGCGAGCAGCGCCGCATAGCGGGCGGGGTTCGCGCGGGGGAGGAACGACTGGTCGAGGTTCGGCTCGTTCCACACTTCGATCCCGGCGGCAGCCGGGTACCGCTGGGCGGCGGCACGTACGAACGCGGACCACTCCGCGTCATACGCCGGATCCGGCGGGCCGGTGAACGCAGGATTGCTGCAATCGGTGCTCGGCCGCGCCCAGCACGGCGCGGTGTAGACGACGACGAGCGGCTTCAGTCCGCCGGCCGCCATCGCCGCATAGGCGGCGTCGGTCTGGCGCCAGTCCCACTGACCAGGCGAGGGCTCGATGAGCGCCCAGTCGACGAACAGACGGCTGACGGTGGCGCCGAGCTGACGCTGCTCGGTCACCGTGCGCGCCGTCGTGTAGGTGTTGAAGCCGAGCTTTGGATTGCTGAGCGGAATCGTCCCCCCGGACGACCCGGTCGCCGGCGGCTCCTGCGCCGGCGGCTTCGACACAGGCGGCTTCGACACAGGCGACGTCGCGACCGGAGTCACGCGCGGCGGCACGCTCCGCCTGGCGACGGTCCGGCAGGCCGTCCGTCCGATCGCGACCTGGGCCGGCCGGCCACGCCGGCGGACGGCTGTCGCGACGCCGGTGCAGCGGGCCCGCCCGCGGTCGGCCTGCCACCGGCAGGCGAGCCGGGCACCGCGGTGCGTGCACGTCATCCGCACGTGGCGGTAGCCGAGGCGGGTGAGCCGTGCCACCGGGGCCGCGCTCGCCGGTCGGGCCGTCGACCTCGCCTGCTGGCCGCTCGCGCCCGCAACGAGGACGGCGCTGGCGAGCATGGCCGCGGCGAGGATGGCGAGCGTATGGCGACAGCGGTACGGGCCCATTACTCGATAACTCGGCGCATTGGGAACCGGCGCCCCCGGGATGGCGGGCGGCGTGGACGCGTGTATGACCAGTCAAACCGGCGCGGACAGCCGGGAGGGTTCAGTACCGTCGCCCGCCGATCCATGGTTTGTCCCGCCTGCACCTCGCCGCACACGTCCGTCGTGCGCACCCACTCCGTCGATGCAGCCGCACATCACCACGTGCCGCCGCGTCGTGACCCCCAGCGCAACGACCGCCTCCGCGTCAAGCTCCGCGAGCTGTTCGACAGCGACCGCGTCGACGTGTGTCGGTGCGGCGACTGCGGCCTGTGGTTCGCCGATCCGTTCATCGCCGGGACGGCCGACATCTACAACCTGATCGCCGCGGGGCACGAGCACTACCCGTCGACCCGCTTCGAGTTCGAGCTCACGCTCGCGGCGCTCCCGTCCCGGCCGCTGTCGCTGCTGGAGATCGGTGCCGGACGCGGGGCCTTTCTGCGCCGAGCCCGGTCGGCCGGCGTCATCGGCAGGGCGGTCGCGACCGAATACGACCACGGTTCGCTCGCGGCGATCGCGCGCCTCCCGGGCGTCGAGGCGCTGGCGCTCTCTCCGATCGAGCTCGCCGAGCAGCGCGACGAGCGCTTCGACGCCGTCTGCATGTTCCAGGTGCTCGAGCACATGGACCGCGTCGACGACGTGTTCGCCGCACTACGGAGGCTCACGGCCGAGGACGGCGAGCTGTTCATCGGTGTGCCGAACGAGGCGAGCGTGACGATGCAGGAGGAGCGGACGGGATTCTGGGAGATGCCTCCGAACCACGTCAGCCGCTGGACGCCGTCCGCCCTTCAGAGCATCGCCGAGCGGCACGGGTTCGGGCTGATCGAGCATCGCTACGAACCGTCCTCGCGCTGGGGTGCGATGGCGGAGATGGCGCACTGTCGCTTTCAGGGACGGGCGTATGACCCGTCCTCCCTCGCCGGCCGGGTCAACGACATCCCGGTGCGTGCCGTCCGAGGACCGCTCAAGCGGCTCGTCGGCTCGTGGGACCTCGTGGCGCTGATGCCGACGCTCGGCGAGTGGCCGCCGCGCAGTCAATGGTTCCGGCTGGGGGCGGCGCGATGAAGCTCGTGCCCGCCCGTGTCGCGGACAAGCCGCACTATGTGCTGCATCCGACCCGGCTCGTCCGGCGTGCATTTCACCGCGCCCGCGTTCGCTCGGCGACGCTCCCCGAGGTCGCCGTTGCGCGGGTTCCGTGGGGGCTCGAGCTCGAGGTCCATCCGCGCGACGCGATCGGCTACAGCATCCTCACCACCGGAATGTTCGACCCTGCGGTGAGCGAGACGCTCCATCGCCTGATCGACCCCGGCGATCTCGTCGTCGACGTCGGCGCCAACGTCGGCTACCTCACCGGCCTCGCCGCGACCCGCGTCGGCACGATCGGGACGGTCGTCGCCTATGAGCCGCATCCGCGCGTGTTCGACCGCCTCCGCGCGAACGCGGCGCGGTGGGCGGCGGGCGACACGCCGTCAACCGGCCATATCGAAGTCAGGGCGGCCGCGGTCTCCGATCACGCGGGAACCGCGCGACTCGCCTTCGGCCCGCACTTCGACGACAACATGGGTCTCGCCGCGCTGCACACGAACGGCGAGGCGATCGGCGACACCGACCTGCTTCCCGTTCCGGTTGAGCGCCTTGATGACGCCGCCGGCGACCGCGACATCGGCGTGCTGAAGATCGACGTCGAGGGGCACGAGCCCGAGGTGCTGCGGGGTGCCGAGCGTCTGCTCGCGACCGGCCGGATCCGCGACATCGTGTTCGAGGACCACGAGCCGTATCCCGACCCGTCGACGGACCTCCTCGAGGCCGCCGGCTACCACCTGATCGGGTTATCGAACGATCTCTTCGGCTTGCGGCTGCTCGATCCGGAGCATCGTGGGCCGCTCCGCGGGTGGCCCGGCCCGAGCTATCTCGCCACCCGCGATCCCCAGCGGGCACTCGCGCGGCTGACCCGGCGGGGATGGCAGATTGACGGCATCGGGATCGCGCTCCCCGGCCGGGGCCCGCGCCCCTAAGCGTGCCGCCAGCGCACGCCGGTCCGGGTCACCTCGGCGGGGTTGCCGCGGAGGAGGACCCCGTCCCGGTCCTCGCCGCGGGTGACGACGGCGCCGGCGGCCACAATCACGTCATCTCCGAGCGTGACTCCCTTGAGCACCATCGATCGCGCGCCGAGCCAGACCCGATCGCCAAACGCGATCGGCGCCTCCGGGACCGACTCGCGCCCGTCGGCCTCGATGACCGGATGGAAGTCCGAATCGAGGATGAGCACATCCCAGGACACCAGGCAGTCACGACCAAACGTGATCGACCGCCGGGAGACGATCTGGCTCTCCGCGGACAGCACGAATCCCTCGCCGAACCGCACACGCGCGCCGCTTGCGAGCGACAGCTTGAAGCCGTTGCCGAGCCGTGCCGGCCCGTCGAACCACACGTCACCCGCGACCTGCCAGACGCTGCGTTCGCGGCGGAAGTCGAACGCGCCGTTGGCGCCGAACCCGAGCAGCACGGTCGCGGGGTGTGCACGCCCGCGGAGCGTCACGGTGCCCCCAAAGTTGAAGATCGCGACACGGTGGCTAACGAGCACCGGCAGACGGATGGCCTGGCGGAGCGGGAGGTAGCGGAAGTTGAACGCCACCGTCTTGGGCAGCCCGAACAGGACGAGCAGGGCACGAGCGATCCACCGCGCGGGCGAGCGCGACTGCGTTTCTCCCGGCGCGTTCACGCCGTCGCCGCGAGCGGCCGGGGCCGCAGGTCGAGCGTCGCGGCGATGTACTCGGCGACGGCCGGCTCGGAGAGCCGCTCGTCCCACCATGTCCGCATGGCGGTTGCCCGCTCGGCTAGGGCCTCGGGATCCGAGAGAAGTCGCGTGAGGACATCCGGGAGCTGCCGCCAGGCGCCCAGCTGCACGGCGGGACAGTCGCGGTGATACCAGCGGGCGGGCAGGCGCTCGGTGATCGCGACGCAACCTGACCGCGCCGTTTCGGCGAGCCGAAACGTCTCGTCGAAGTTCCCACGGGGGCAGAGCGCGACCTTGGCGTTCATCAGCCGACGTGAATACGTCTCCGGGTCAAGCGTCTCCGCGGGGTTATGAAAGGGCCCGGAGGTCCGGCAGTCGACACGCAGCGCCGGCAGGCACCGGGCTGCCTGCTCGAGCGCCTGGGACATCTCGCGCCGCGCGGCGAGCCGGGGACGGATGGTGAAACCGTCACCGGCCTCTATTGATCCGGCGAAGAACACGTCGATCGGCCGGTCCGCGTATGCGATCCACGGCACGTCGGTCAAGCCGAAGTACCCCATCGGCACTTCGAACATCGCCGCCCCGTGCGGTGGCGCGAGCCCCCGTCGGCGTACCGCGAGCAGCACGTTGCGCAGCTCCCGGAGCAGCAGTCGCCAACGCACCGATCGGGAGGTCGCCAGCGTGTCGCGCAGCGGATTGCGGCGCGTGCCACCGGTCTTGAAGATCGCTCGCACGGACGGAGCGTATGACGGCGTCTGGTACTTCTCGTCACCCACCAGGACGACGATCGCGTCGGCCAGGTCGGCGTCAAACGCATCGAGCCTCCACGTGAGCAGCAGCGACAGCCCGATCGGGCCGAGCCGCTCATCGAGCTCTCGCGCGACGGCGGCGAAATAGCGGACGTCGCTCGTGCGCTCGTCCCGCTCGAGGACGGCGGGGTCGAACCGGGTCGGGGCCGGGTCGGCCGCCCGCCAGATGTAGAAGCGGTTCTCCTGAAGCACGCCGGACATAGCGGGCGATCGTATCGGCGCAATAAACAGAAAGTCGAAGTATCGTGATCACCCGCGTATGAGGCTTTCGGAGGGAAAGCCGTCATCGGGCCGACGCCTGGCAGGGATGGACGGTCTGCGAGCGCTGGCGTGCCTCAGCGTGATGACGGTCCATGTCTGGCAGATCGGCCCGGCGGGCCGGTCGCAGTACGGCGCGGCGTGGCGCTATCTCGAGCCCGTCGCGACGATCGGGCTGATCCTGTTCTTCACGCTCTCGGGCTTTCTCCTCTACCGACCATTCGCAGCGGCGATCATCGACGGGCGCCCGCTGCCCAGCGTCGGTCGTTACCTGCGCAACCGGGCGCTGCGCATCGCGCCGGCGTATTGGTGCGTGTTGCTGCTCGCGTTGCTCACGTCGACGCTTGCGCAGCCGGGCAACCAGAACCTCGCGGGCGGCTTCGACAGGGCGAGCACGGGCCTGCTGGGCGCATTGCTGTTGCAGAGCTACACGCCGCACACGAACCTCACCGGGATCCCACCCGCGTGGTCGCTGAGCGTCGAGGTCGTGTTCTATCTCGTGCTGCCGGTCCTCGCCGTCCTCGCCGCTGTCGTCGTCGGCCGGGGCGTGCGGTCGCGACGGCTCCGGCTCGTCGCCTTGTGCGGCCCGGCGACTGCGTTGCTGCTGCTCGGTCTCGCGGGGAAGGTGGTCGACCACCGACTGCTCGGCTTCAGCACGAACCAGGCGACCTGGGGCTACGTCTTTCAGAACAGCTTCCTCGCCAAGGCCGATCTGTTCAGCTGGGGGATGGTCGCGGCCGTCGTGACGAGCGCGGTCGAGGTATCCCGGGTTCGCCCGGCGCTGCGCCGCGCGCTCGCCGCAGCCGGCTGCGCGCTGATCGTCCTCGCCGACCTCGGCGACCAGAGTCCGCTCGCCGCGCTCGGATGCGGGCTGTTGCTCCTGTGGGTCACCGTCTCGTTCAGCAGCCGGCGACCGCCACGGGCGGCGCGGTGCCTCGAGGCGCGCCCGGTCGTGTTCATCGGCCTCGCGTCCTACAGCATCTACCTGCTGCACTGGCCGGTGGTGCTGTGGCTGCGCGCCCACGGTCTCGTCGCGCACGGGTGGCTGGGCGTGTTCGTCAACCTCGCGAGCGTCGCGCTCCTCACGGTCGGGCTCGCGGCGGTCTCCTACCGCTTCGTCGAGTTGCCGGCGATGCGCCGCAGGTCGCGGACAGAAGCGGGACCGCCCACGAGCCGGATGCGCGATCTCCTCGGCTCTCGGTGGCAGCGCAGCGTCGCCGGCAGCATCGCGGTCAGCCTGGTCACCCAGGGCGGGCTGCTGATCAGCGGCGTCGCCGGGGCCCGGATCCTGGGGGTGCTCGACCGCGGCCGCTCGGCTCTGCTGCTCCTGTTCGCCTCGGTGCTCCCTCTGCTGGCCACGCTCGGGATGTCGCTCGCCGTGACCTACTGGGTGGCGCGCCGGCCCGCACAGACGCGCAACCTCCTGCGCCGAGTGCGCCGACCCGTCCTCGGGCAGCTCGTGGGGCTGACCGCCGTCCACGCGATCGTGCTGCTGGCGGTCTTCTGGCGCGCCCCCGGCGACGTCCGGGCGGCCGCGCTGATCAGCCTGCTCGCTTCGCCCGCGATCCTGCTGTGGATCTACGGCCTCGCGGTGCTGCAGGGACTTCAGGACTTCCGCGCGCTCAACCTGTGCCGGCTCGTGTTCCCGCCCCTCAACGCGCTGCTTCTCATCGGGCTGTGGATCAGCGGCGTCGGCGATCTCGTGCTCGTGACGGCTGTCTGGGTGTCGCTCTATCTGCTCTCGGCCGCCCTCACCGCTGCCGTCGCTCGGCGCCGGATCGCGCGGCTTGCCGATGCCGAGCCGGAAGAGCTCCCGTCGACTCGTCAGTTGGCCGGGTTCGGCGCCAAGGCACTGCTGGGGTCGGCATCGCCGCTGACGCAGTTCCAGCTCGACCAGACGATCGTCGGTCTATTCATCTCGCAGGCAGCGCTCGGCATTTACGTGGTCGCGGTCGCGTTCACCAACCTGCCTCGCTTCATCGCCCAGAGCATCGGCCTGGTCGCCTATCCGCACGTCGCCGCGGCCCGCGACCGTCGCGAGCGCGACGCGGCGACGGTGCGGTTTGCGGCGATCACCGTCGTGCTGTGTGGCGTCGTGGTGGCGGCGACCGAGCTCGCGCTGCCGTTCCTCGTGCGCCACCTGTTCGGCCGTCAGTTCGGGCCGGCCGTTGACGTGGCGCGGATCCTGCTCATCAGCGCCTTCCTGCTCTGCCTGACCCGGGTGCTCAGCGATTGCGCGCGCGGGGCGGGGCGGCCGTCGCTCGGCTCGCTCGGCGAAATCGTCGCGCTCGGATCGATGTTCCCGTTCGTCCTGCTGCTGTCCGCCTCCGGCGTCCGTGGCGTCGCGGTGGCGCTGTGCCTCGCTGCCGCGGCGGGTACGGCGACGGTCATCATCGGGATGCTCGCGGCTCGACCCCGTCCGCGTTCGGATGCGGCCGCGATGCTCGCGCGTGAGGCGGCAACCATCGGCGGCGAATCATGAGAACGGCGACGATGCGCAACGTCCCGCCCCTCGCCGGAGGCCTCGTCGCTGCGGGGCTGTGCGGCCTGCTCATCGGCGCTTCGTCGCTGAGTTCCTACGCCGTTGTGATCCTTGGGGTCACGCTGCTCATCGTCGCCCGGCTGCTCGGCGTCTCGAGCGACCGGCTCGCGTTCGTCTCAGCCGCGGTGTTCGTGCTGACGATCACGTGGAACGGGTTGCGGGTCGGTGGGGGAGGGGTCGGAAATGCGCTGATGGCGATCGCCGTCATCGCCGTCCTGCTCCACGTCGCGCTCAACCGCGGGTCACTGCCCGCGCCACCGTGGTTGCTGCTGGCGGCGGGCGGCTTCGTCCTCGCGGCCCTGCTGACGCTGATGTTCCCGCCCAACCTCGAACTCGCCAACCGAGCGATCGTCCAGCAGGAGGCGCTGCTCGGACCGTACCCGCCGTTCCTGCCGTCGCGCTCTGACATCGGCAATCTCGCGAAGCTCGAGATCTCGCTGCTGATCGTCCCGCTGCTGATCGCCGTCGTCGCCACGACGGCGGGGCGCTCCCGGCGCCTACTCGACGCCTGGGCACTTGGGGCCACCGTCAACGCCGCCGTCGGCGTGCTCGACTACGCCGGGGTCCACCTCGCGCCGTACGCGATCGAGGCGCGCCGCTCCTCGGGGTTGACGATTCATCCGAACTACCTCGCGCTCAGTTCCGTGCTCGCGGTTCCGGCGGCGATGCTGTGGCTGGGTCGATCGCGACGGTGGACTGTCGCCGGTGCGCTCAGCGTCGCGCTCTTAATCGGCGGTGTGTACGCGTCCGGGTCGCGGGCCGGGAGCGTTGCGAGCGTGCTCGCGATCGTCGCGACCGTGGTCGCGATCCCGCGGCTGCGGCGGGTCGGGATGATGCTGCTCCCGCTTGTCGGCATCGGGCTGGTCGCCGTCGCGCTCTTCACCAAGCTCGGGCGCGAGGTCATCCACCAACTCCGCCTCGGCGCCGGTGACACGTCGGCCGCGGGAAGCGACTTCCAGCGAGGCGCGGACGCGCAACTCGCCCTCTCGCAGATCACCGAGCGCCCGATCGAGGGCGTCGGGTTCTCCGTCATCACCGACGCGCACGTGATCTATCTGCAGGTGCTCGCTGCCGGTGGTGCCATCGCGATGGCGTCATTCGCCGTGTTCCTTGGCGGCCTCGCTGGCGCCGCTCGGCGGGCGTGGGCGACGCCCTGGCACGATGCCGTCGCCGCCGCCTCGGTGACCGTCGTCGTCTGGCTCGTCAACGGCTTCTTCGATAACCAGGTGGCCGACAAGTACCTGTTTGTCGTCCCCGGGATTCTCATCGCCCTGTCCCGGAGCGCGGAACCCACGCCGGCGCGCGGGCGTCTGCGAGGCCCGGCGTGGGCATCCGCCGACCCGCCACTCGCTCCATCGACCCACTGAAGGAGACGTATCGTGCAGTTCCGCCCGAAGTCCTTCTGGACCCCGCGCTACGTGACCGACCGGTTGCGACTCGCGCTTGATCAGAAGCTGCATCCCGACGCGCCGTGGTGGCCCCGTGAGGCAGCGCGCCATCTCGACGGCCTGCTCCGCCGCGGCGACACATGCCTCGAATGGGGATCAGGTCGGAGCACGATCTGGTTGAGCGCCCGCACCGGAACGGTTCACAGCGTCGAGCACGACGAGGAGTGGTTCGACCGCGTCCGTGATCTGCTCCGGTCCCGGCGCCTCGACGCCGAGGCGGTCGAACTGCTCTCGACGGCCTCCGAGAACGGAGCCGAGGACTCGCCGTACGTGAGAGTCGTGGATCGCTTCGATGACGGCGAGATCAGCGTCTTCATCGTCGACGGCGAGCATCGTGGCAAGTGCGCGCTCGCCGCCGTGTCCAAGGTCAGAGCGGGCGGGATCATCGTCGTCGACGACGCCCATTGGTTCCTCGATCACCCGACCCACTCACCCCACGCTCGTGTCGGGCAGGGTCCTGCGGACGCCGACTGGCGTCAGTTCTCAGACCTCGTCGCCGACTGGCGGTGCGTGTGGACGACGGACGGTGTGACCGACACCGCGATCTGGGTCAAGCCATGAGGACCGCGGTCGTCCGGCCGTCCTACGCTGGGACGGGCGTGCGATCGTAGTAGGCGTAGTAGCCGCCGGCGCGGTCCGTGACGCTCGTCAGGACGACTGCCGTCGGCCGATCCGGAAGTCGCTGCATGGCCGCCGCGGCGCCGTGGATCTGCTCGCGCGTGGTCTGGTCGAGGCGCACGCACATCAGGACGCTGCCGACGTGTCGGATCAACTCGAGTGGGTCGGCCACAGCGAGCAGCGGCGGGCTGTCGATCACGACGAGGTCGTACACGTTCTTCACCTCGGAGAGGAAGGTCTCGAACTTCTGCGAGCCGAGCAGCTCGGCGGGGTGGGGCGGAAGCGTCCCGGCGACGATGCACACGAGCGGCTCGCCCGGGGCGGCGCTGTTGCCGTTGCCGTTGCCGTTGTGGCTGACCGCCGCGTGGCCGACGGTCGGCACCGTCTGGATGATCTCCTGCGGCGATGCGTGTCCGGTGAGGTAGTCGGTCAATCCCGGCGAGGTGCTGAGACCAAAACGGCTGGCGAGCACCGGTCGGCGGAGGTCACACTCGACGAGCAGCGTGCGCTGCCCGGCGGCGGCGCTGGCCATCGCGAGGCAGGCGGCCACGGTCGACTTGCCCTCGGCGGCCACCGAGCTCGTGACCAGCAGCGTGCGGCTTGCCTCGCCCGCCGCCAGGTACCGGACGTTCTGGCGGAGGATCCGGAACGACTCGGCGTCGAGCTCCTCGAGCGATGCCGACCCGTTGCGTGACCCGTTGCTTGATCCGTTGCTCGAGCCGTTGCTCGAGCCGTTGCTCGCGCTGGCCGACCCGGTCACCGGTACACCGGCGCGGCCGAGCGCGGAGGCCCGGATCTGCCCGACGATCGGATACGGCAGCTCGCCTTCGACGTCGGGAAGGCTGCGCAGCCGGCGATCGAGGCGGTGGCGTCCGAACGCGAGCGCGATCCCGAGCAGCAGGCCGAAGACGAGCGCCGCCGCGGTATTGCGCACCGGCTTCGGCGAGCTCGGAGAGCTCGGAACGGCCGCCGCGGTGTTGACGGTCACCGGCGTGGCGACGCTCCCGAGATCCTGCAGGCGCGACAATTGTTCGATGTAGATCGCGCGCGTGCCGGCTTCCTGCGCGGTGTTCAGATGTCGCACGCGTTGTGAGAGCTTCTTGGCCGCCTGCGTGTAGCTGACGCGCGCCTGAGCGGTCGCCAGCGCGGCGTCGTGCTGCGCGACCGCATTGGCGATCGCCGCCGCCCGATCAGCGTGCCGCGCCTGGGCGGTGATCTCCACCAGGTCGGAATTCGGGTCGACACCGATCGCCACCGACCGCTTCATCGCCACGGCGCTGAGCGGGGGGGCGAGCTGCCGGCCCGCCGCGCGCATGACGGCGGGACGTTCCACCTGTGAGGCGTGGGCCGTCGCGAGCTGCAGCGGTGTCTGGCCGCTGACAAAGGCGGTGCCGAGCAGCGTCAGGTCCTGATTGGGGTCACGGACGTTCAGCGAGGCCGTCGCCTCATAGGTCGGCTTCGCGAGCAGCGAGACGCCAAGTGCCGCCGCTGCGCACACGAGCGCGACCGCGCCGATGAACCATTTGCGGTGTGAGATCACGCCGACATAGTCGGCGAGCGTCGTCTCGTTGCGTTCGGTGGTCATGATGCTGGGATTTCATCCAGCCCGGGTCCGGTAGGCATTTTACCGGCTTCTGGTTCATTGCATGACGGTTCATCGGCTCCAGCCTGGGCTGGTTATCGTGTTCGCATGCGGCGCGGGCGGGCCTGGCGGATGTCTGCTGTGTGGCTGTGCGGACTGATCTGCCTGACTGGCTGTGGCGACCGATTCCATCGCTCCTCGTCACGTCTCACCGTCTCCGGGATCGGCGCCGTGTCCGGGTGCACCGGTTATGGCCACAGCTACATGGCCGGCACGGGGCTGGCGCCGGATGACACCTTCCTCGCACTCGTCTGCCGCAGCTATGGCCTCCCTGCTGCGAATCAAGGTATCGGAGGCTCGAGCATTCAGAGCCGGTTGCTCGCGACCCTCGGCACGGTGCCATCCTCGGCCCGGACCCAGCTGTCGATCGTGATGTGGGGAATCAACGATCTCGCCGCGTTCGGGCCATCGCTCGGCGGCTACCGCGCGGCGCTCCGGCTGTTGGTGAGCCGTCTGCGGACCGCCGCCGACGACATCCACAGCTACCAAGACCCGAGCGTGAAATTCACGGGCCACTGGGTGGATGCGCCCGGGGAGAAAGTGACGATCGCGCCCGGCGCGTTCACGTGGCGCAGTCCCGCGTCGTCCCGCGACGGCGACGTCGCGTTCATCGTCATGGCGCGACAGGGCTTCGGTGCCCGTTACAGGTTCACCGTCGACGGCCGAGGCGCCGGCACGTTCGATACCCGTGGGCTCGCCCCGGGCGCCCCGTCCCCGGATGTCAGCACGCCCGTCGCGTACCGCGTCGCCGTGCCGGCCGGTCCGCACGTCGTCCGGTGCCGGATCGATGACGTGCAGAGGGGCGCGAACCTCGTCGGATGGGAGCGTGAGTCGCCTCGCACCGGGCTCGTCGTGCTCGTCGAACAGCCCCGGCTGCCGAGCTACGCCGCCTACCAGCTCCTCCACGCACCGTTCACTCCATCCGACCACAGCGTGCTCGCGCTCAATCGCACGATTGCCGCGGTGGCCGCGGAGTTCGATGACCACGTCATCACCGTCGATACCGATCGCGTGATCGGCGGGCAGCCGCGCTACTTCCAGGCGGACGGGCTTCACCCGACGGCGGCCGGAGACCGGCTCATCGCCGCGGCGATCGAGTCGGCGGTCGCCGCTCGCCGGGCCGCACTCTCGTCATTGCACTGATAACCGGTGCATCGGGCGCGAACTGGTGCAAGCATTGCCGGTGCCGGTCGGCGTCGGTGATCGGGCTGTCTATGCGGGGCGCGGATGCCGGCGACGGATCGCCACGGCGCCAGACGCTAGGACGACTGCCACGATGACGAGCGCAAGCAGCAGGGGAAAGGACACGGAGACGGCATCGGTGCGCGCCGCCGTGGCCGGAACGTGCCGATCGGCTGCCAGCCGATGTGGCGCCGGAAGTCGCAGCAGCCGAGTCCGCTGCGCCGACGACAACGCGCGTGCGGCAGCGCGGGCCGTGCCCGGCGGCAGCGTCGTGGAGAGCGCCGGCGTGCCGGGTCCGGGGGTGTTGTGCCCGCCGCCTGCTGACGGAAGGTTCTCGCAGTACTGGTTGAGCGCGCTCACCGTCGGCGGCCCGGCGCATTCCGCTCCCGCTTGCGCAGCGACCGCCGGAGGCGCCAGTGCTGCCGTCACAACGACCACGGTGATCCAGACCCTGCGAGACATCGACGGTCGGTGATGCTAACGGACCAGAAACCGGTAGAGAGTCGGTTCGCCGCGCTCACCAAGTCCGTCCCGCTCGCCCGGGGCACAACGTCGCAACGTCGTCGCGCGGCCTTCGAGGCCCGCGGGCCGCTGGTCGCGGCGTTCCTCTCGACGGCAGCGCTCGTTGTGCTCTATGCACTGCGCGGCGGGGCCTACGACCTCGTCGCGTTCACGGAGTACGGCATCGTCATCTGGTCGATCATCGGAATCGGCTTCGCCATCGGGTGGCTTCCGCGCAGCCGTCCCTCGCGGGCGATGGTGGTGTTCGCGTCACTGCTCCTCGTGTACGCGATCTGGACCGCCGCGAGCCTCACCTGGTCGTCGAGCTCGGAACGCACGATGCTCGAGGTCGCTCGCGTGGTCGACGACCTCGGGCTGGTTGTGCTGCTCGGCACCGTCCTCGACGCCGGCACGTGGCGCCCGGCGGCCGCCGGGCTGGGCTTTGGCGCGCTGCTCGTCTCGGCCCTCGCGCTCGGTAGTCGCCTCGTCCCGGCGGCGTTCCCGGCCGACGCGGTGGCGGGGGCCCTGCACTTCGACCGCCTGAGCTATCCGCTCGGCTACTGGAACGCGCTCGCCGCGTGGGGCGCGATGTCGGCGACCTTTGGGCTCGCGTGGAGTGGCCATGCCACGTCCCGGGCCGTCCGGGCGGTTGCGCTCGGGCTCGTCCCGCTTGCCGTCGCCGCCACCTACCTCACGTACTCCCGGGCAGGCGTGGCCGGGACCGCCCTCGGAACGCTCACCGTGCTCGCGGTCAGCCGCAGCCGACTCACGGTCGCTCTACACGCCGTCGTCGCGGCTGCTGCCTCGGGCGCCGTGATCCTGGCGATTCGCAGCGCCCCCGCGATCGCGCACGCCACCGGCTCCGGCGGCGCCCGCGGAGTGATCGCGACCCTCCTGTTTGCGACCGGCATCTGTGCCGTGGTCGCCGTCACGACGGCGCTGCTCAGCGTTGACCGGCGATCGCTACCGCGCCCGGTGACCCGAGCGCTCGCCACCGTCGGACTGCTCGTCGTCGTGCTGCCTGCGGTTGCGTTCGGACCGCGGGAGATCTCGAGGGCGTGGCACTCGTTCAGCCATCCCGTGGTCACACGGAGCGCCGATCCCGCCGCCCGGCTGGTGAACCTCAGCGGAAGCCGCTATCTCGTGTGGAAGAGCGCGCTGCAGGCGTTTTCGCACAACCCGACGACCGGAACCGGGGCGGGGACGTTTGCGCTCTGGTGGAACCGTCACGCGACCGACTACGAGTTCCTCCACGACACCCACAACATCTGGCTGCAGAACCTCGCCGAACTCGGTGTGCCGGGAACGCTCGTGATCGTCGCCGTCGCCATCTCCGCACTCGCGCTCGCTGGCCTGGTCCGTCGCCGCGCCCGCCGCCGCGCGAGCGCCGGCGCGGCGACGGCGTTCGTCGCTGTGTTCATCGTCTACCTCCTGGACGCGACTGTCGACTGGATGTGGGAATCGACCGCCGTCACCGTGCTCGCCGTCGCGGGGGTCGGTGCGATCGCTGCGCGCCTCGGCGGTGCCCGCGGCACGGTCCGCTGGCCGATCCGGGCAGGCGTGACGCTGATCGCGGTCGCCGCTGTCGGAGTGCAGCTGCCCAGCCTGCTGAGCACGCTTCAGATCCGCCGCAGCCAGGCGGCGGTGCGGAGCGGCAACACGTCGCTGGCCCTCGGATGGGCAAACGACGCCGTCAGCTCCGAACCGTGGTCAGCGAGCGCGCTCGAGCAGCGGGCGCTCGTCCGCGAGTCCGCCGGCGACCTCGGGCTCGCGGCGCGCGATCTCCAAAGTGCCTCCCGCGACGAGCCGACCAACTACGCGCCGTGGCTGCTCCTCGCCCGGGTCCACACCGAGCAGGGGAACTTCGCCGCCGCGCTCGCGGACTACCACCGGGCGCACGCGCTACGGCCGCTGTCGGTGGCGTTCGTCTACGCGCCGTACTTCGCGACGCGCTGACCGCGTTCAGCGGGCGCCGAAGCCCGGGCTCGTGATCGGTCCTTGCTGAGCACGCATCAGTGCCGGTCGCGACCTGCTGACGCGGACGAAGAAGACGCCGCCACGGTTCGCTGTGACGCGCCGCACCGAGTGCCAGCGCCGGTGCATGCGTTCGCTGATCGTCACCGTCCCGCGATGCGGCGCCCGCCCCCAGAGGACGAGGCGCGACCGGCCCGCCGGGACGGCGACGAACGGAAACCGGAATGCCCCGGTGACGGGCTTCGCCGCGCCGCTCATCAGGTACAGGCCTGCGCCCGTCAGCACCCCTGAGGGGACATCGCGGATGAGGAACCAGAGCACGTGGCCGACGCCCTGGCGCCACAGTTCGTAGAACGCAAGGGCGAGGTAGCGCGCCTGCGTCGACTGCGAGATCTGGGCGTTGCGGTCGGGCGGATTGGCGTCCCAATCGAGCTCGGTCACCCACACCGACTTTGGCCCCGCGGGCCGGATCCGGTGACGCCGCCGCGCGGTGCGCAGGATCCGGGTCAGGCGGCCGAGGTCCGGCACGCCGACGTCCTCCGGATTAGCCGCGTGCCGGGTCGGCGTCAGGCCGTATGGATGATGGTCGAGGCCGTCGAGATGCGCGGGATGCGGGCACCGCTCGGGTGTCATCGCCGGGCCGTGCAGGCACAGCAGCTCGCGCCAGAACGTCACCGGCGTCATCCGCTCCACGCCGGGCGGGTCACCGTACGGAGCCGTTCCGGCGGCGAGCACAATCGCGTGATGCTGAATCGCCTTGATGTTCGCGTACGCCGCGTTGAGCATTGAGCGGTAGGTCACCGGGCTGGCCGCGACCCAGCCTCCGTGACGCCTGCGTGTCCACTGCGGCGATAGGTAGCGGCGGAGATTCGGCTCGTTCCAGATCTGAAACGCGCTGACGTGTGGGAGCCGGCGACCTGGTTGTAGCGGGTCGGTGAAGTGCCCGGAGTAGCGCACGGCCAATGCCCGGGCGAAGGCGCCGACGGCGGCGGGTTGTGGCTTCCACGTCCCGGGCCACGCCGAGCGCGGCGCGTGAGCACCGAGCGCCCACGCCGGCGGCGCGATCAGCTGCAGCAGGACGTGCTGATGCGCGCCATCAGCGCTCCGGATCGACGCGTCGAGGCTTGTCCAGCTGTATCCGGACGCGTGCGGGTCGGACGCCCGGAACCCGCGAGGCCGGCGCGCCGGGGCGATCAGGTCCCAGTTCGCCCGCAGCCGGATCCAGCTTGAGCCGAGCGATCGAGCGCGGACCAGCCACGTCGTGCGAGTCGCGGGGTCAGGGCTATGGAACATCGTCTCGTCGACGACTCCGGTTCCGAACGCCGTCGGACCCGGGATCGCGCGCGACGCTCCGGGCGCGAGGGTGACCGCGAGCACGACCGCGAGCACGCCAATCGCACTCGCCAGCCGCAGACGACACCACATGCACCTCATTTAGGTGCATCGTAGGGCCGCGACCGCCCGCGTGCGCCGGCTCGCGGGTGCCCTACCGACCGCCGAGCTGCTTACCGAACCGCTTGGCAGCGCCGACCAGTCCGCCGCGACGGACACGGACGCTCGTCGGTGCCGGCTGCTCTGCACGGTCTGACGCGGGCGCGTGGGTCTCCTCGTCGGGTTCCGCGGCGGGTGGCTCGACCCATCCGGACGCACTGCGGAACGCCACGTCCGCCCGCCCGAGCAACACCGCGCTCGCCTGACAACGATCGCAATGCTTGATGTGGGTGAGGAGCGCGTGCTCATCGGCGAGCTCCCCGTTCGCCTTGGCGGCGAGCAATTCCGGCACCGCGGCGCACAGCTCGGGGCGGGGGCCGGGCGCCACCTCCGGGGTCCGGACGCGCGGGGCCGCCGCGGATCGGGTGGCCCTCAGGAGCAGATCGTCGAGCTGACGCTCATCGTCTGTGACGGTGAGGGTGCGGCCCAGAAAGTCGACGAAGGCGGCCTCGCAGGCGTCGTCGACGCGGTCGGGCTCGCACACGGTCGCGCAGTACGCCCGCACCTTCTCGATGTGGGCATCGCGGAATCCGGCGATGGCATCCTCGTCGCCGGCGGCGATCAGCTGCGGCAGCGACATCGGCGCGGACATTCGACGGCGGTGTCCTCGTCAGATCTGCATGCCCCACAGGGGGAACCAACGCTCGAGCTCCGGTTCAATCGGAAGCTCGGATCCCACCTGCGCCTTGAGCACCAGCTCGCGTTCGTTGTCCCGTTGCTGCTCGCCCCCGGCGGGGACAAACGGGTAGAACATCCCGCGCTTGTAGTTGTAGATCCAGTAGAGCGGTCGGTTGTCTCGATCGGTGAACGCGAACACCGCGCAGAGCACGCGATCCCCATAGCCGCCGGTCTCGAGTGACCCGCTCACGGCGTTGATGCCGACGACGAGCTCGTCGAAGTCCGAGCCCTTCAGCACGAGCCACCGGAAGCCGAACGTGTCGTCGGACCGGTCGACCGTTGTGCCGCTGTCCTTGGCGGTCGCCTTCACGATCTCCTCGGTGTCGCGGACGATCGAGTCGAAGTCGGCCGTCGACAGCGGCTGAAACACGATTGCCGCGCTCCCGCGGGGCTCGAGCCCGAGCTCGGTCTCGAACCTCACGTTGGCGGTGCTGATCGCGAACAGCCGGTCGGGCGCCGGTCCCGCCAGCTTCCGCTTGCCCATGAGCACGTCGAGGAACCCCATCAGCGGTGATTGTCGCGTACTTCTGCGCTGTCTGTGGCCGCTACGCGGTGCCCTGGAGCTGTGACTCGAGCCGCTGCAGCGCCGCGATCCGCTTCTCGAGCGGCGGGTGCGTCGAGAACAGGTTGGCGACCGTCTGCTTCGTCTTCGGCGGGAAGATGTAGAACGCGGCGAGCTCGCCGTTGGCCGCCCGCAGGTCCTTCTGGGGGATCTGCTGCATGTTGCCGTCGATCTTCATCAGCGCCGAGACGAGCGCACTCGGCCGGCCGGTGATGATCGCCGACCCGCGGTCAGCCGCGAACTCGCGATAGCGCGAGAGCGCCTGGAGCAACACGAACGAGACCATGTAGACGACCGCCGACACGAGGATCACGACGATCCAGCTCACGCCGTTGTCGTCATCGTCGCCGCCGCCCCAGCCGCCGAACCAGAAGCCCATCTGGACGATGAACGACGCGATCGAGGCGAAGAAGCTGGCGATCGTCATCACCATCACGTCGCGGTTCTGTACGTGCGTGAGCTCGTGGGCCATCACGCCCTCGAGTTCGGCGGGCGTGAGCAGCGACAGGATCCCGGTCGTCGCGCAGACCGTTGCAGTCTTGGGCGAGCGGCCGACCGCGAACGCGTTCGGCATCGCCGTGTCCGCGATCGCGACGCGCGGCTTGGGCATGTTCGCCTGGAGGCACAGGCGCTCGATGAGCGCGTGGAACTCCGGCGCCTGCTGCGGCGTCACCTCGTGCGCGCCCATCGACGCGAGCGCGATCTTGTCCGACGTGAAGTACTGGACGAGGAACAAAGCACCTGCAATGACGGCAATCGTGACGGCGCCGACACCGGCGGCGAACAGCACGCCGATCAGCACGACGTAGACGAGGCCGAGCAGGAACAGGGTGAGGATCATCCGGGCCTGGAGCCCGGTATCGCGACCGAATGATTTGGGTGTGGCCATGGTTTGCTACGTATGGTGGCAGACGGAATAAGCCGCCGCTGAAGGGTTTCCGAAGGGTTCGTAATGGAAGGCCCGCTGCGGCGACCTCAGACGCGGGCGCGGTACCAGTCGAGGGTGCGTCGCAGCCCCTGCTCGAGCGTGACCGACGGTTCCCAGCCCGTGAGGGCGTTCAGCTTCGTGTAGTCGACCCACTGGCGATCGATTTCGCCCCGCGGGGTCCCGCCACCCCGCACGTCGGGCGTGACGCCGGTGCCGGCGAGGCGGCAGATGAGCTCGACGACGTCGAGCACGCGGTGGGCGCGTCCGCCGCCGGCGTTGAACGCCTCGCCGCGGCCCTCCCCGCGCCCGAGCGCCCCGGCGATCGCGAGGTAGGCGGCCACGGCGTCCTCCACGTAGAGGAAGTCACGCTCCGGCGAGCCGTCCGAGCGGACGACCGGAGCCCGGCAGGCGAGCGCGGCGCTCACCGTCTCCGGGACGAGCCGCGACCGATTCGTGTCGCCGCCGCCGTAGAGGTTGGCGAAGCGAGTCACCGCGACCGGGAGCTGCCAGGTGTGCCAGTAGGACCGGGCGAGCAGGTCCGTCGCGGCCTTGGAGACGTCGTACGGGAAGACTGGCTGGAGCGCGTAGTCCTCTCGGTAGGGCAGATCGGGGTGCGGTCCGTACGCCTTGTCCGAGGAGGCGACGACGACCCGCTCGGCACCGTGGATGCGGCACGCCTCGAGCACCGTCCACGTGCCGCGAATGTTCGTTTCGAACGTCGAGGTCGGGCCCCGGTTCGCCGTCGGGACGATCGTCTGCGCCGCCAGGTGAAAGACGGTGTCGACCTCGTACTCGCCGACCGCCCGGGCCACGAGACCTTCGGCGCAGATGTCCCCATGGACGACGTGGACGCGCCGCTCGAGGTCCATCTCGGCGAGCGCCGAACCCGTCGCGTCGTCGCGGCGGATGACGGCGACCCGTGCCCCGTCCTCGACCAATGCCTTCACGAGCCAGCTCCCGAGCAGCCCGTAGGCGCCGGTGACGAGCACGGAGCTGTCGCTCAGTCCCACAGCTTCCACGGCGCGCGACCCTCGCTCCAGAGATCGTTGAGCAGGACCGCGTCCTTGTAGGTGTCCATGCAGTCCCAGAAGCCGTCGTGGCGGAACGCGCGGAGCTCCCCCTGGCGTGCGAGCTGCGCCAAAGGGTCGCGCTCGAGCACGGAGTCGGGCTCCAGCAGCGCGAAAACCGCCGGCTCAAAGCAGAAAAAGCCGCCATTGACCCAGTGCTCGCTGCGGGGCTTCTCGACGAAGTCCCGGACGACGCCGCCACCGTTTAGCTCGGCGACGCCGAACTGAAGCTCCGGCCGGACGACCGTCATCGTCGCCCGCGCGCGATGGGAGTCGTGCTCGGCGAGCAGCGCATGGAGGTCGATGTCCGCGACGCCGTCGGCGTACGTAACGCAGATCCGCTCATCGCCGAGCAACTCGGAGGCGCGCGCGAGACGACCGCCCGTCGGCGTCTCGAGCCCCGTGTCCACACAGCGCACGTCGGTGCCCTCCGGCCACGGTTGGCCGGCTGCGAACGCCTCGATCAGCTCCGCCTTATACCCCGTCAGGAGCACGAAGCGACGGAATCCCTGGGCGAGGTAGATCTGCATCACATGCCACAGGATCGGGCGCCCGCCGATTTCGACGAGCGGCTTGGGGATGGATTGTGTGTGCTCCTGCAGCCGCGTTCCGCGGCCGCCACACAGGATCGCGACGAGCGGCAGCACCGGCGCGGATTATCAGGCTCGAGCCGGGGTGATGTCGTCGCGCCTGCCCCTAACCTACTGTCGGGATGCAGCCAGAGATCCATGTGTTCGGCATCACGTTGAAGACGTTCGGGATCGTCTTCGCGTTCGGGTTCATCGCCGCCGGCGCGATCCTCATGCGCCGTCTGCGTGAACTCGGCAAGCCGATCGACTACGCCTATGAGATGGCGTTCGCGGCGCTCGTCGGTGGGCTCGTCGGCTCCCGCGTCTATTTCGTCGTGCAGAACTACAGCCAGGTCAAGCACGACCTGATCGGCAGCCTGTTCTCCGGGTCCGGACTCGTCTGGTACGGAGGCGTCATCGGTGGCGCGATCGCCGTGATCGCGTGGGCCTGGTGGCGCGGAATGCTGAACCTCGGGCTGCTCGACCTCGCGTCGGTGCCGCTCGCGATGGGTTATGCGATCGGCCGGATCGGCTGCCAGGTGTCCGGCGACGGCGACTACGGCAAGCCCTCGCACCTGCCGTGGGCGATGGGCTATCCACACGGCACCGTGCCGACCCCGCCGGGCGTCCGCGTCCAGCCGACTCCGGTCTACGAGACGCTCGCGATGGGACTGATCGCGTGGTGGCTGTGGCGGATGCGCGACCGCTTCCGGCCTGGCGCGCTGTTCGCGCTCTATCTGCTGCTCAGTGGCCTCGAGCGCCTGCTGATCGAGTTCCTGCGCCGCAACCATCGCGTCGTCGCCGGGCTGACGACCCCGCAGCTCGAGAGCATCGCGCTGATGCTCGTCGGAGCGCTGTGGCTGTGGTGGCTCAACCGCCGCGGTGGTTTGCGTGCGAACGACCAACCGTCGGGTTCCGCGTTGGCAGCGGCGTGAACGGCCTGTAGGCTGGGGCCCGCGGCAGGAGGTGCCGAGCAGATGACGCAGGTGCGTGCCACACGGGCATACATCGCAGGTTTCGGTACGGCAGGTTCGCTCTTGGCAGGGGCGGCCATTCTCTTCGTGCTCGCGAGTGCGGTCGTCTCGTTCCGCGGCTGGCCGACGATCGGTGCGCAGCCGTCCGACTCGACCATTGTTCTCGCGAAACGCCACGCCGCTCCGGCGGGTTCCCCGTCCGTCCGACGGGTCGCGGTGATCGCCGCGGCCGGCGGCCTGGGGGCCGGCGGCGGTGCGGCCGGGAGCGGTGCGGCTGGGACGGTTGGTGGCGCAGCGGGGCCGGGAGCGTCGTTCGCGACGACCGGGCGGGGCGGCGCGGCCGGCACGCGAATCACGGGTGGCGGCTCCGGTTCCGGCGCGGGATCGCCGGTCAGCGCGTGCGCGGCCGGTTGTGCGCCCGGTGGATCCGGTTCCGGCTCCGGCTCTGGCGGCGGCTCGGGCTCCGGTGGCGGCGCTGGCTCCGGTGGCTCCGGCGGTGGTGGCTCGGGCGGCGGCTCCGACGGTGGAGGCGGCTCCGGCGGGCTCGGCGGCGCGGTCCAGTCAGCGACCGGGGCGGCAGCGAACACCGTCGCGAGCGCCGGCTCCGGCGTCTCCTCGACGGTCACGACCGTGACCGGCACGCTCGCCAACGGTGTCTCGAGCGTCAACTCGACCCTTGGCAGCACCGTGCGCAGCGCCGGCCAGGCGGTCGGTGGCACCGTCAGCGGCGCGACGAACGCCGCGGCATCGACGCTCAACGCGGCCGGGAAGACCCTGGGCGGGCTCCTCGGCGGCGGCGGTCAGTAGGCCGCCCCGGCGCCGCCCCGGCGCGCATCACGCGCCGCGGCCGTCGATCGCCTGCTCGATGAACCGCAGGCTGACGGCCTGCAGTTCGTGGTCGTGCTGGATCGAGCGGTGGTGGCCCCCGGGCAGCGTGATCAGCCGGCTGCGCGCGTGTTGAAGATGCGTCGCGAGCTCGCGGGACAGCCCGACAGGCACGACCTCGTCGCCCTCGGCGTGCATGATCAGGACGGGCACCTCGAGCGCCTCGATGGTCTCGGTCTCGTCATGCTCGGCGAACAGTGCATCGAGCGCCGGCGTGTCGGCCTCGAACTCGAACCGCTTCGCGCTCAGGCTGCGCCGCATCCCCGCGGCACTCGCCGGGCAGATCGCGACGACGGCGGCCGCGCGGGCGGGCGGCGCCGCCGTGATGGCGAAATAGCCGCCCATGCTCGACCCGCGCAGCGCGATCGGCAGCTCGGGGTTGCCCGATCGCTCGCGCAGGAGCCCGGCCATCGCGGTGATGTCGTTCAGCGCCCGGGCGTCCATCGGTCCCGGGCTCGCGCCGTGGCCGCGCTGATCGAACACGATCGCTCCGAGCCTGGCCCCGAGCACGACCCGCGCATAGTCGTGATGGCTCTCCTTGCATGAGCTGGCGCCGTGCAGGATGACGACGCCGCCGCGGGCCGGGCGACCGTCGGGGAGCCACAGCGAGTACGCGAGCCCGTCGTGAACCGCCATCTCCGTAGGCCGCGCTTCGCTCGCCGTGCGCATCCGTCGCATAAAGCGATCATGCCAGTCTGCATGGCATGATCGGGGCCTGATGACGAGCACGGCCGCCCAGCTTTCCCATGTCTATCCGCTCGGGACGCGCCTCAATGAGCGGGGCCACCTCGAGATCGGCGGGTGTGACGTGCTCGATCTCGCCCGCGAGTTCGGCACGCCGGCGTACATCGTCGCCGAGGAGGATCTCCGCAAGCGAGCGCGGGCGTTCGTCGACGAGCTGGCTGCGCGCCATCGCGACTTCGACGTGCTGTTCGCATCGAAGGCGTTTCCGTGCACCGCCGTCTACCGGGTGCTCGCGCAGGAGGGGCTGGCATGCGACGTCGCCTCCGGCGGCGAGCTCGCGCTGGCGCTCCGCGGCGGCTTCGATCCGGACCGCATCTACTTTCACGGGAACGCGAAGTCAGACGCCGAGCTGACCGAGGCCATCGACGCCCGCGTCGGCCACATCGTGCTCGATTCGTTCGACGAGTTCGCGCGGCTGGAGCGCGTGGCGGCCGCCCTGAACCGGACGCAGGAGGTCCTCATCCGGGTGACTCCGGACGTCGCCGGGGACACGCACGACGCGATCTCGACCGGGCAGGCGGATTCGAAGTTCGGCTTCTCGATCGACGACGCCCGTGAGGCGATCGCCCGGCTGTCGAGCGTTCCGCACCTGCGCCTCGTCGGGTTGCACTTCCACATCGGCTCGCAGCTCTTCGAGCTCGAACCGTTCCGGCACGCGATCCGCGCGATCGCCTCGCTCGGCGACTTCCCGGTTTACAACCTCGGCGGCGGACTGGGCGCCGCGTACACGATCGATCAGAACCCGCCGTCGATCCCGGAATACGTCGAAGCGCTCGTCGGCGCGGTGCACGACGAGCTCGGGGCCGACAAGCGGCTTCTGCTCGAGCCGGGCCGGGCGCTCGTCGCCAACTCGACGGTCACGGCGTACTCGGTCCTCAGCGTCAAGCGCAATGTCTCGACCTGGGTCGCGGTCGACGGCGGCATGTCCGACAACCTGCGGCCGATGCTCTACGACGCACCGTACGAGGCGATCATGGCGGATCGCCCGCTGGCGCCTGGCACCGAGCGTTGCCATGTGGCCGGCAAGCACTGCGAGTCCGGTGACGTGATCGTCCGCGACGTCGCCCTCCCCGATCCGGTGCCCGGCGATGTGCTCGTCACCCCCACGACCGGCGCGTACGGCTATTCGCTCGCGAACAACTACAACGGCGTGCCGCGGCCGCCCGTCATCTTCTGCCGCGGCGGCGAGGCGCGCGAGGTCGTTCGCCGTGAGCGATACGAGGATCTGATGGCGCGCGATGTCGAGCACGAGGAGCCGGGATGGCGGTGAGTGGCGCTGACGGGGGCTTTCGGATCGGGCTGCTCGGACGCGGCACGGTCGGTGGCGCGTTCGCTGAACTGCTGCCCCAGCGGGCCGATCGCATCGAGCTGATCACCGGGCTACGGCCATCGATCTGCGGCGTACTTACGCGCTCGACGGGCTCGTTCGAGGAGATCCTCGACGAGGCCGATCTGATTGTCGAGCTGATCGGCGGGATCGATCCGACGCGCGAGTACGTGCTGAGCGCGATGCAGTCGGGCAAGCACGTCGTCACCGCCAACAAGCAGCTGCTCTCCCAGCACGGTGAGGAGCTCTGGGAGGCCGCTCGCGTCAATGGCGTGCAGCTGCGTTTTGAGGGAGCGGTCGCCGGTGTCGTCCCGGTCGTCCGGGTCGTCCAGGAAGCGCTGTCCGGCGCGACGATTGATCGCATCCACGGGATCGTCAACGGCACGACGAACTTCATCCTCACCGAGATGGCCCGGACCGGGATGACGTTCGACGAGGCGCTCGCCGAGGCGCAGCGGCTCGGCTATGCCGAGGCTGATCCGTCCGAGGACGTCGATGGCCGCGACGCAGCGGCGAAGATGGCGATCCTCGCCCGGCTGGCGTTCGACACGCCTGTCCACCTTGATCAGGTGCGCTACGAGGGGATCGAGCAGATCCAGCCCGACGATCTGGAGTACGCCCGCGACCTCGGCCTCGGCCTGAAGCTGATCGGCACCGCGGAGCGCATCGGCGGTGGTCTCTCGGTGCGGGTGCACCCGGCGTTCCTGTACCCGGGCCACCCACTCGCGTCCGTCGGCGGGCCGTTCAACGCCGTCACCGTCGAATCACCTCAGATCACCGAGATCACGATGTCCGGCCCCGGCGCCGGCGGCCCCCAGACGGCAAGCGCGGTGCTCGGCGATGTCGTCAGCGCGATGATCCCGCCGGCCTCGACGCCGCCGGCGACTCAACAGCTCGAGATCGTCCAGGACGTCGTCTCGTCGTTCTACCTGCACCTCGAGGTCGCTGACCAGCCCGGCGTGCTCGCCCAGGTCGCGCAGGAGCTTGCGCGTCACGAGGTGTCGGTCAAATCCGTCGTGCAAAAGGGGCTCGGTGAGCAGGCGCGGCTCGTGATGGTCGTGCACCCCGTGCTCGAGTCCAAGTTCGTCGCGGCGATGGCGGACATCGGCGAGCTCGATGTCATGCGCCGGCCGCCGCGGGCGATCTGGGTGTTGGAGGAAGAGTTCGGATAGTGAGGCGCAGCCGAACGGTTCAGTGAGGCCGGAGGCCGAACGAGCCAATCCGACCGCGGCACCGGACGTGCCGCGGAGGAATACTCTTCCGCGCCATGCGCGCGATCCAGATTGCTGATTTGACCGGCCCCGAGTCCGCTCTGCGGTTCGTCGAGTTGCCGGATCCCGAACCGTCCCACATGATGACCCCGGGCAGCGGCGTCATCGTCGACGTCCACGCCATCGGCGTCTCGTTCCCCGAGGTGCTCCAGACCCGCGGCGAGTATCAGTTCAAGCCGCCGCTGCCGTTCGTCCCGGGCAGCGAGGTGGGCGGCATCGTCCGCAGCGCGCCGGACGGCGCCGTCGTCAAGGCCGGCGACCGGGTCGCGGCGTTCTGCATGCTGGGCGGGTTTGCGTCCGCCGCGGTCGCGCCGGAGTTCTTCACGTTCCCGCTACCGGATGCCTTCGACTACGCGCAGGGCGCCGCGCTCGTCCTCAACTACCACACGGCCTGGTTCGCGCTGAAGCTGCGCGGGCGCCTCGCGGCCGGCGAGTGGGTGCTCGTCCACGGCGCCGCCGGTGGCGTCGGCACGGCGTCGCTGCAGGTCGCGGCCGGGCTCGGCGCTCACACGATCGCGGTCGTCTCCAGCGACGAGAAGGACGCGGTGGCGCGTGACGCGGGCGCCGAGCACGTCGTCCGCTCCGACGGCGCCTGGAAGGACGAGGTGAAGGAGATCTCCGGCGGCGGCGTCGACGTCGTGCTTGACCCGGTCGGCGGGGACCGATTCACCGACAGCATCCGCTCGCTCCGCGAGGAGGGCCGTGTGATCGTCGTCGGGTTCACCGGCGGCTCGATTCCCGAGGTCCGCGTCAATCGGCTGCTGCTCGGCAACACCGAGGTCATCGGCGCCGGTTGGGGTGCGTACGTGATGAGCAAGCCCGACGTCACGCGTGAGATCGGTCGCAGCATCCAGGGCCTGATCGATTCCGGGCACGTGCGTCCGATCGTCGGCGCCCGGTTCGGATTTGAGCAGGCAGCCGACGCGCTCAAGCTGATCGACGAGCGCGGCGCGACCGGCAAGGTCGTGCTCGAGCTTTAGCGGCTGGCGACCCGCGTAGCGCTCGCCCCGGCGAGCTCCGCGAGCCGCTTCGCCTCGGCCGATACCTCGGCCCGCTCGGAGCGCGTGAGAACGCCGAGCGGGCGCGTGATGAGCGCCGTCGTGCGCGTGTCTGCTCGCTCGAGCCACCAGGTCGCGCGGAGCATCCCGTCGATGAGCACGTTGCCCACGTGCCGGCCGGCGGCGACTGAGTCCAGCCACGGCGTCTCGCCGTCTGGGATCACATGCGCTCGGTCGGCGTGGCTGAGCAGCAGGTTGTCGAACTCGGGGAGGAAGCGAACGGGGGCCGGCGTGTGCGGATCGGGCCGGGGCGCGTCGGGTACGTCGAAGAGCTCACGACCGGATTCACCTCTGAAGGTGACGAGCCGTGGCCGGAGGCGATCGAATGCCGGCGCGGAGCGTGTCAGCCCGGACCACTTCTGGAAGTCGCCCGGGGTGGCGGGGCCGAATGCGCGCAGATACCTGATGACGACGTCGTCGACGGGCGGCGGTGGCTGTCCGTTGCGGCCGATCCAGGCGTCGAGCGGAACGTACTTCGGCTGCCCGGACCGGCCCCAGAGGCCGCGTGGTGGGACCTGCACGAGTGCGAGATAGGTGTTGATCGCATGGCGGATCGCGTCGAGGTCTCCGACGATGCCGTGCTCCTCGATGACGCGGGCCGCAAGCTCTCGGCCGGTCTGCGGTTCGGGCGAGGCGGCGAGCACCGCGCGGGCGGCAACCGCGACCACATCGAGGTCAACGCCGGCGAGTCGCTTTCCCCATGCCCCCTTGAATGAACGTTCAACTAAGGGCTGGACCAGCGGCCGCAGCGCGATCGCGTCGTCCGCCATCACGACATGGACGGTCGCCCGCATGAGCGTCATCCGGACGGCCAGGCGTTCGATCAGGAGCGTGCCGAGAGCGGCCGGGTCGAACCCGTCGAGCCGTGACCACAGCGCGTAGTACGGATCCTTCGGCGACTGCGCCTGGAGGCCGACGAGGTGCCCGATCGCACCGGCCGCGGTCTGCTCGGCGCTCCGCTGGAGCAGCAACTGTCGCGCGAGCAACGCCCGGTTCTGCGCGCGGCGGGTCAGGAACGGCAGCTCGGCCAGGCGGGTGGCGGCAGATGGTGGCATCGAGTGTGTCAACCGTATCAGAACGGAATATTCCGTTCGATCATGATGATCGATCGTCCGTGCTCACGGTCGGGCGTCCGTCGCACGAGATCACCAATGCTCGGAGCTCACCGAGGACGTTGGCGTGCTGATGCGACCGGGCCGCCTCGATTCGGCACTGTCTCGCCGGGGTCTCGAGCGGTGGGAGATTGGCCCGATCGCGGCGTGAGCCGGCGGCCCGCGGCGCGCGGCGCGCGACCGGGCCCGCAATACGGGTCCGCCGGCCGACCGTCCCGAGCCCGATCGGACCGTTGTGCCGCTCACACCGGCTTACGGAACGGCCGCCTCGGCCTGACCCTGACCGGAAGCCACAAACCGCGATTCGATCCCGACCGGCTCCCCGTCTCGCACCTGCGGCGTCGGGCGACCGTGCTCGATCCGCCAGCGCTCGGTCCGCGCGACCCGCTCAAACGAGCGCGTGTTGTAGCCGCGGGCAAGCGGCCCGGGCGTCAGCCGCCGCGCGCCCCGCACCGCACGGGCTACTCCGTCGAACGCCATCCGCTCCCGCGCACCGAACCCCAGCCCATAAAGCTCTCGGACACGTGGCGGCATGCTGCCGAGCATCAGCAGATCATGAACGCGCTTGGCCGGCTGATGGACGCGCGGGAGGGGGATCTCGAATGCGGTCGCGTACCCGATGTGCCGTGCCTCGTCGGTCAGGAACATCTCGTCGCTGGCCAGCCGCCCGCGGTAGTAGGCGCGGAACGCCTCGTACGTCGGCGGTGCGGCCGAGCGCGGCATCCCGAACAGCTCGGCGAAGCGGATGTAGTCCTGCCACAGCGCCTCGCGCTCGCTGCCCGTCAGCCGCCTGACGAGCATCTCGTAGAAGCACTGGGCGGAGTCGGCGATCAGGGCGACGGTCCACAGCATCAACGCTGGGTCGAGCGCCGCGTACGGCGTGCCCGCAGGCGTCGCGCCGGCATCTTCCGACAGCGAACCGACCACCCGCTCATGCAGCTTGCGCACGTACGCGAGCACGCGATCGGCCTCCGCCCGCGTCCCGAAGTAGATTGTCTCGAACGCGTTGCCGGTGTGGACGAGCCGCCTGAACGGGGTGAGCTTGGCGTACGAGTGCTCGCTCGTGCCGACGTAGTTCAACGGAGCCAGCGCGCCGATGCACAACGCGCGCTGCCCATAGAGCAGGCCGACGAGGTGCTCGTCCTGAACCTGCCGAAGCATCGAGCTGCCGCGAGGGAAGTAGCCGGAATCTGTTTGCCGAGACCTGGACATCATCTGCAAACGCGTGTTTCCAGATATTACACTGGATGCCACGATGCCGGCAATCCGCGGGCGATACGGCGGAGTCGACGCCACCGAACGCGTCGCCACGCGCCGGGCGAAGCTGACCGACGCCGCGCTCGAGCTGCTCGGCACCGACGGCTGGCCGGCGACGACGGTCCGAGGCATCTGCGCCCACGCCAGGCTGACGCCGCGCTACTTCTACGAGAGCTTCGAGGACCGAGACGCGATCGTGCTCGCCGTATTCGACGAGATTGCGGCCGACGCCGCTCGTGCGGTGCTGGAAGCCGTCGTCGCCGCGCCCGCCGACGCCCGGGCCAAATCTCGTGCCGCGATCGGTGCGTTCATCGAGCTCATCACGGACGATCCGCGCAAGGCTCGCGTCCTCTTCATCGAGGCGATGGGTTCCGAATCGCTCGCAAGGAGGAGGTTCGAAACCGTCCGCATGTTCGCTCGGCTCGTCGCCGAGGAGGCCCGCGCGTTCTACAACGTCCCGAACGAACCCGATCCTCTCGTCGAGCTGACGGCGTTGATGCTCGCCGGGGGGCTCGCCGAGGCCATCCTGGCTTGGCTCGACGGCACCCTCCGCATCACCCGCGAGCAGCTCATCGACGACTGCACCGAGCTGTTCGTCGCCAATGGCGAGGCGGCGGTCCGGCTCGTCAACGGACGCCGCGCCGCCACCTGAGACACCCGACCTGTCGGTGCTCTGACATGCTGAGCGCCAGATGCCAGGGCTGATTGAGCGATATCGCGAGCGGCTGCCATTCGCGCCTGAGGATCCGATCGTTTCGCTGAACGAGGGTTCGACGCCCCTCGTGCTCGCGCCGCGCCTGTCGGAGCAGGTGGGCGCCGAGGTGTGGCTGAAGATCGAGGGCGCGAACCCGACCGGCTCGTTCAAGGACCGTGGCATGACCTGTGCGGTGTCCGCCGCCGTGCGCGAGGGGTCGAAGGCCGTCATCTGCGCATCGACGGGGAACACCGCCGCCTCCACGGCGGCGTATGCGGCGCGCGCAGGGATCCGCGGCGCGGTGATCGTGCCGGAGGGCAAGATCGCGACGGGCAAGCTCGCCCAGGCGCTCATGCACGGTGCCCGCGTGGTCGCGCTGCGCGGCAACTTCGACGAGGCGCTCAAGCTCGTCCGCGAGCTCGCCAACCGCCACCCGATCTCGCTCGTGAACTCGGTCAACGAGTTCCGCATCGCGGGTCAGAAGACCGCCGCGTACGAGATCGTCGAAGATCTCGGCGAGCTCGACACGCTGTGCATCCCGGTGGGCAATGCCGGCAACATCACGGCCTATTGGCGCGGTTTCAAGGAGGCCGGACACCGTCCCCGCATGCGTGGCTTTCAGGCAGCCGGCGCGGCACCGCTGGTGCTCGGCAAACCGGTCGAGAACCCGGAGACGATCGCGAGCGCGATCCGCATCGGCAACCCGGCCCGGTGGGAGGAGGCGATGGACGCGATGACGTCCTCCGGGGGCGCCGTCAAGGCGGTCACCGACGAGCAGATCCTCGCCGCCTACAACTTCCTTGCCCGCAACGAGGGCGTGTTCTGCGAGCCGGCCTCGGCGGCGAGCGTCGCTGGACTATTGACCTACGGCGGCGACGGTGCCCGGCGGATCGTGTGCGTCCTCACCGGCCACGGGCTGAAAGATCCCCAGACCGCGCTCGGCCAGGCCGGAGCCGTGGTCCCGTGCGAGCCGGAGATCGGCGCGATCGAGCGCGCCGTGCTGCAGTGAGCCTCTCACGCCGGCGGGTCGTGCGCGTGCCGGCGTCGAGTGCCAACCTCGGGCCGGGATTCGATGTGCTCGCGGTCGCACTCTCCCTCCACCTCGAGCTCGAGGTCGTCGAAACGGGCAACTTCGCGGTCAGCACCGACCTCGACATCCCGACCGACCGGACCAACCTCCTCGTCCGGTCGTTCGAGCGGCTGCACCCCGCGGACGGGTTCGAGTTCCGCATCACCTCGCGGATCCCTCTCAGCGGCGGACTCGGCTCGAGCGCCGCCGCGATCATCGCCGGGCTGCTCGCCGCCGATCACCTGTTTGAGCTCGACGCCGACGTGCCAGCGCTTGCCCGCGAGCTCGAGGGGCATCCGGACAACGTCGGGGCGGCGCTCTCCGGTGGCTTCGTCATCTGCGATGGCGACCGGATTCACCGGTTCGAGCCACCGACCGGACTCGAAGGCGTGCTCGTCGTGCCGCACCAAGCCGTGCGGACCGCCGAGGCCCGCCGGGCTCTCCCCGGCGAGGTGCCGATCGCTGACGCGGCGTTCAATGTCGCCCAGGCGGCGAAGCTCGTCCTCGGGCTCCAGCAAGCGGACTGGGACCTGATCTCCTCGGCGCTGGACGACCGCCTGCACCAGCCGTACCGGGCTCACCTGTACCCGCGCTCGGCCGAGCTGATGCGCACGGCACGGGATCTCGGAGCCCTCGGCGCGACCATCTCCGGCGCCGGCCCGACGGTGCTCGTCTGGACCCACTACGAGCAGACGGGCGTGGTGCTCGGGCGGCTGCTCGAGCGTGCCGACGGCTGGGCGGACGTCATCCGGGCGCCGTTCGAGTCCCAGGGCGCCGACGTCCGGGGCCTCTAGGCCGCCGCGCGGACGAGTGCGCCGAGCCGCTCGCGAGCCGGCTCCATGTGGAGGCGGCGTAGGACCTCGTCGGCGACGTTGAGGTAGTCGGCCGCGAGATCGGGCCGGTAGTCGAGGATCGAGATCGCCCGCTCGGCTGACTCGGCGTACGCGATCGAGGCGCGGATCGTCGTGTCGAACAGCTTGGCGCCGAAGTGCTCGCGCAGCGAGTCGAACGCCTCCCGGGAGTGGCGGGTACGCATGTCGGCGATGTTGAGCATCACCCCGAGCCACTCGAGGTCGGGGTTGAGCGTCTCTCGCGCGAGCTCGATCACCTCGAGCGCCTGCTCCACCCCCTGCAACGCAAAGTACTGGGCCTCGGCGGAGAGCAGCGCATAGTCGGCGGCGACGAGCGCGTTGACGGTCAGGAGACCGAGGGCCGGCGGGCAGTCGATCAGGATCACGTCGTAGTCGGGCTTCACCATGCGCAATGCCTTCTTCAGCGACAGCTCGCGGCCCATCTTGCCGCCGAGCATCAGCTCGGCCTCGGCGAGCCCGAGGTTCGCCGGGATGATCCCAGCGTGCACCGCGGCGGCGGGCTCGGCGCGGTCGGAGAGCACATCGCCGATCGTCGGCTCCGCCTCGGGATCGACGTCGAGATAGTCGGAGAGGTTGCCCTGGGGATCGAGATCGACCGCGAGCACCCGAAGGTCGATGCGCCGGAAGATGTCCGTCAGCGTCCTCACCGCTGTCGTCTTGCCGGTGCCACCTTTTTGGGAGAGGACGGCGAGCGTGGCCATCGCCGGGCCACTATAGCCCGTGGGCGGCCCACCGGGTCAGCGCCTGCGTGCGCGGTGGCAGTGACCGCCTATGCACGGGTGTGAACGTTCACAAGGTCACAAAAAAACACGCGCCGCGGAATCCTGTGTGCCGCGTGCGCGTGTGGGTTTTCCGCTCTGTTCTTGTGTGTTACAGCGAGCCGGCGCTCGTGCTGCTCTCGGTCGCGCTTGAGAAGCGCATGCCCGAGATCATCGGAACGTCGACAAAGTGCAGGTGATGACGGCCGATCACGATCTCGTCATCATCCGCGAGCGTGCTCCACTCGACGCGCTCGCCGTTGACGAACACGCCGTTGAGACTCCGATCGTCGAGTACGCGCAGTCCGTCCGGCTGGCGGACGATCAGCGCGTGACGGCGGGATACCGTCGGATCGTCGAACCGGACGTCAGCGGCGAGGCTGCGGCCGATCCGGGTCCACTCGCGCTGGAGCGCGAACACGATTGCCTCGTCGTCGCTGGTGCGATAGGCGAGGTACTGGCCGGGCTCGTCGAGGCTGTTACGCAGTTCCTCGAGCCATGCCCGGTCTTCAACTTCGGGTGAGACATCAACGAGGCTGTTCTGAGCGGTTGTGAACAGCGACGCTCTGACGAATTCCTTGCCACCACAGTTGGGGCAGGTCGGAAGCTCGTCGACGGCCTCGAGCGACACCGGGTAGTCACAATCCGTGCAGCGAAATGTTCCGGTCCCGGCGACGTTGCCCGTCGTCCAAGCTTTCATGGGCGCGAATCTCCTTGTGTACGGGCGCAGAGAGCCGAGCTGTCTAACTCGGCCGATGGATCATAGACCCAAAGTCAAAGATTGCGTTAAGACTCAACACCTTTTCGAGGGCGGCTGTGGCGGAAGGATCCAGGTTCTCCAAGGCGAAACAGGCTCGCCATGGAGACAACCGTTCGTGACATGCCCGCGCTCGAGCTCGCGCTGCTCCGGCGGGGGGTCGATGAGCTCGCCGCCGGCGAGGAGCGCTGCCGGCACTGCCGCCGCACGCCGCTGATCGGCGAGCGCGTCTACCTGTACGAGGGCGGCACGATGCTCTGCGAGCTGTGCCGGGCGTTCGAGCGCCGAGCGCCGACCGATGATCACATCGTCCACGGTCCGGAGTTCGGCCACACGATGCGCATCACCGACCACCGCGCGGCGGGGTAGCTCCGCTCGCACCTCATAGAATCTCCGCCGTGCAGCCGTTCACGGTCACGACGACGATCGATAAGCCCCGCGAGGAGGTCTTCCAGTACCTCGCGGACGTCGCAAACCACCCGGAGTTCACCGACCACTACAAGGTCGACTGGCATCTGACCCGGGAGGACTCCTACGGTGCGGGCGCGGGCGCGCGGTACCGGATCAAGGCGCCGCTGCGGCGGTTCGCGTGGGCGGACTTCACGGTCGCCGAGTTCCAGCCGCCGTTCCGGATCGTGGAGCGTGGCCGCGGCGGGAAGTACAACCGGATCAAGATGCTCGGCACCTACACCCTGTCCGACGGACCAGCCGGGACGACGAAGGTCGAGTACGCGCTCGAGACCCTGCCGGCGCTCGCGTCGGACCGTGTCCTGGAGGCGATCGGCGGGCGCGCCTGGACGCGTCGCCAGGCGGCCCGAGCGCTTCGCCGACTACGGACGATCCTCGAAGAAGACCGCGATCGGGGCCGCCGCGCCTCCGTTGCGTCTCGCTGAGGCCGGTCGGGGTAAACTTCCGCCGCCGTGAGAACCCGTCCTCGCATCCCACGCCGCCCCGCCGCGTTCGCCGCGGCGTTGGTGCTCGCCGCCGGACTGACCGCGTGCGGTCACAAGGAGGCCCATCCGACGAGCGCGGACAACGAAGGCCCGTACGTGGACGCGGGCCCGCTCACCTATCAGGTGCAAATTTCGCGGCAGCTCAATCCCTCCGCCGTCGAGGACCGGACCTACCTGACGGGCGTCGCCTCGCCGGCGCCGAAGCCGAATGAGATGTGGTTCGCGGTGTTCATGTGGGCGAAGAACGAGACCCACCAGAATGAGACGACGACGAACTCGTTCGACATTGTCGACACCCAGGGCAACAAGTACTACCCGGTGGCGATCAACCCGGCGATCAATCCGTTCGCCTGGACCGCGCAGACCCTTCGGCCCAACGGGACCCAGCCGACGTCGGACAGCATCGCGTCGTTCGGACCCACCCAGGGTGGCGAGCTTCTGTTCAAGCTCAACACCTCGGTGTATTCAAACCGCCCGCTGACACTTCAGATCTTCGCACCGGGCCAGCAAGACAAGCCATCGACGGTGTCGCTCGATCTTTGACGGACGACGATCGTTCGGGTCGTTCCGAGCCGCCGCTGCGCGGGCCCTCGGCGCCACCCGATCTTCGCTTCGACCCGTTGGCGACAGGCATCGGTGTGTTCTTTGCGGTGGCGATCCCGATCGTCGTCGTCGGCTACACGCGGAGCGCCGGACCGAACAGCACGATCATCCTGATCGGCGTCGCGGTCGGCCTGCTCGCCGGCATCATCGCCGGGATCTGGGTGGCGCACCGCGACGGACGCGTGTGGCGCGGGCCGCGGCTGTAGCTCTCGCGCTGCTCTCGGCCGCGGTTCTCGTCGCGGCGCGGCCCGGCGACGCCGTGGCCCGAGCCAAGCTCGGGTGGCAACCACCGGTCCGCCTAGCAGCGCCGGTCCCGCTCGACGTGTTCGGCGTCCAGGCGGCGCTGTCGGCCCAGGGGGCGAGCGCCGTCGGGTACGGGGTGATGGACGTTGATAGTCCGGCAGCCTCGAACGCGTTCAGCCTGACACGCTCGGCGTCCGGCAAGCTGAGCGGCCCCCGGCGCATCTCGGGCGAGAAGCAGGTGCTCGCGCTCGCGTGGCGAGACCGCACCGAAACGGTGCTCACCGGAGCGGCGAAGTCCACCGAGACGTGCTGCAGCTCCGCGCGGACGAGCCTCGCCAGCGGGCGCGGCGCGCACACGATCGTCACCGGCCTTGTCGGCGCGACCGACGGGCGCCTCATCGCGTTTGGCGGCAGGCTGCTCGCGGTCGTCGGGACCGAGAACGGCGTGTGGGCGGCCCAGTCTGACGGCCGGGGACGGTTCGGCGCGACCCACAAGCTCACCGGTTCGGTCGTCCTCGACACGATCGACGCCGTTGCGGCGCCGCAGAACAACACCGTCGTCGGCTGGGCGACGGACGCTCCTGCCGCCATCTCCATCGCGCGCGGATCCTCGAAGGCGGGTCCGCGCTCGTCCCGGCGGGTGATCACGGTGCCCTCTGGCCACCAAGTCGACGAATTGGCGCTCGCGCCGGTGCCCGCCCGGGCTGGTGGGGCGACCGCGGTCTGGGTCGAGAGCTGGAGCGACAGCCATGCGGGCTTTCACTCCGTCGTGATGGCCGCCGACCTCACGCGTACGCCGCGCACCCGTCAGCTCTCCTCGGGTCGTGAACTCGCCTCCGGACTCGCGTTTGCCGGGGACGCCAAAGGCGAGCAGGCACTCGCCTGGAAGCGGTGCAACAGCGCCGGCACGTGTGCGCTGCGGGGAACGTTCCGTGTCGCCGGCCAGCGGTTCGGCTCGGTCGAGAACCTGTCCGGGATCGATGCCTCCGAGTCGCCGGCGGTCGCGGTGTCGCCGAGTGGAGAGTCGCTCCTCGGCTGGATCCAGAACGGACACGTCTTCGCCGCCAATGCCGCGCCTGGGGCCAAGCGGCTGAGCCGCGGGCACACGGTCTCGGACACGACCTTCGCGACCGACCTCGGGATCGCGTTCGGCCCGACGCGCGCCGCGCTCGCTACGTGGACACAGGGCACGCTCGCCCAGGCCGTCATGGGCGCGGTCTACTTCGGACGCTGACCCGATGCGCGCTCAGTGCGACTGCAGCGCCGCTGCGAGCACATCGTGCACGGCCGGCGCTGCGGTCTGCCCCCCGGCACCCTGGCCGGGGAACAGCGCCCCGACGACGATCCGCGGCGACGGCACCGGGCCGTAGCCGACGAACCACGCGTCGGTGTTCTGCGGGGTGTTGCCGTTCGGACCGTTCGTGTCGCCGATCTCTGCGGTCCCGGTCTTACCGGCGATCGTGACGCCCGGGATCGACGCGGACGTGCCGGTCCCGAACGACACCACCGCGACCATCATCTTCTGAACGAGCCGGGCGACGCGGCCACTCGTGACGCGCACGAAGTTCGGCCGCTTGTGCGCCTGGACGGTAGGGATCGGCCGCTTCCCGCCCATTGCGATCGTCGCCCCGGCGTCGGTCATCTCGAGGGCCGTCGCCAGCACCTTATCCTGGCCGATCGCGGCTGACCCGACATTCGTGTCGTTACCGATTGTCGCCGCGGAGGGGATCGTGCTCTCGGCGGCGCCGAGGATCGAGGTCGGCTGGTTGAAGCCGAACTTCTCGGCCATCGCCACAAACCGTTTCGCCCCGATCTTGACGCCGAGCGGCGCGAATACCGAGTTGCAGGACACGGCGAACGCGTTGTAGAACGTCCCGCCGCAGACCTCGCCGTTCGCGTTGTGGAGCAGGAACCCGCCAACGTACGCGGCGCTCTGCTCCGGGAACGTGTCCGTCAGCTTGACGAGCCCGGCATCGAGCGCCGCGGTCGCCGTGATGATCTTCATCGTCGAACCCGGGGGCTGTAGCTCGGAGAACGCGAAGCCCGCGAGCCCCAGCACCGCGCCGGTCCGCGGGTCCATCGCCGCCATCCCGGCCGAACGGCCGGCGATCGCCGTGACCATCGCCCGTTCAACCGACGGGGTGATCGTCGTCGTCACCGACCTCCCGGCAACCGGCTCCGTGTGGGCGAGCCGGCGCGTGCCCGCCAGCAAGGTGCCACCGGGCCGGCCGGCGACGCGGTCCTGGAAGATCCGCTCGAGGCCATCCTGGCCGACCTTCGCGTCCGGTGGATAGCCCTGGGCAGCGAACACCGGCGCCGACGCAGCCGCAATCGGCCCGAGCGTGCCAACGATCTGCGAGGCGACGTCGGAGATCGGCGACGTGCGCGCCGGTCCCTGGGCGAGCGGCGTGCCGTCGCTTGCGAGGATGTCGGCCCGGGGTGCCAGCGCGACGTTGCGACTCAGCGTCTCACCGCGGCGCAACCCTGGGAACAGGAGGGTGCCCGCGTAGCGCACGTGCGCGCTCGAGCCGCTCCCCGCCAGCGGCACCTGGAGGATCTCCGACAGGTTCCCGAACACTCGCGTGCGCATCCGCACCCGGACGGCGATCGCGTCGCCCGACCGCGAGGCGATGTGGCCGATTCGGACTGAATTGAGCGTCGCGATCGTCGCCGTGTTGCGGTACGCGGCGACGAACGCCGACTCCGACATGGTCGCCTGGGACTGCTTGTCCAGCAGCCCGTACATCTTCTGGAAGTCGCCATGCGCCCACGCGGTGACGTAGTCCCGGACGAGCTTGCGCTCGGCACGGCCGGGGCCCCCGGCGACGATCAAGCCGACCACGAACGCCGCCACGGCGAGCGCGACGATCGGCGCGCCACGGGTCAGCAGCCGGCGCCGTCGCGTCGCACGTCTCCGGGGGCGAGGTCGCTCACCCACCAGTACACCTCCATGAGCCCCATGTGCCACCTCACCACGGAACGGTAGAAGATGGCGCAGCGGCATGGCGCGCCGAGCAGGGATCTGCTAACGGGTCCGTAACCTCACAGCCGTGACCACGGTCGACTGGCTGATCGTCGCCTTCACCATCCTGTTCGCCTTCTACGGCTATCTGCAGGGGTTCATCGTCGGCGTGCTGTCGCTCCTCGGGTTCGCGCTCGGCGCGTTCGTGGGGACACGAATCGGGCCCCTGCTGCTCCCCGGCGGATCCCGCTCGCAGTACGCCCCGATCTTCGGCCTCGTCGGCGCGCTGCTCGCCGGCGGCGTGCTCGCGAGCGGCTTCGAGGGTCTCGGCGTCCACGCTCGGGCGGCGCTGCGGCTGCCGGGCCTGCGGACGGTCGACGGTCTCCTGGGCGCCGTCTTCACCGCGTGCGTCGGCCTCGGGATTGCGTGGATCGTCGGGGCTGTCGCGCTGCAGTCAGTCGGCGCGACGCCGCTGCGACGCGACATCCAGCGCTCGGCGATCCTCCGCGAGCTCAACCAGTTGCTACCGCCCTCGGGCCCGATCCTCCACGCGCTGGCTCGCTTCGATCCGCTCCCCTCGGTCCGGGGACCGGCGGCCGACGTGCCGGCTCCGACCCGGGGAATCCTCGCAACGGCCGGCGTGCGCCAGGCACGCTCCAGCGTCGTGCGCGTCCTCGGCTCCGCCTGCGGGCTCGGGATCGAGGGCAGCGGCTGGGTCGCTGGGCACGGCCTCGTCGTGACGAACGCGCACGTCGTGGCGGGTGAGTCCGACACGGTCGTCGAGCCGGAAGGTCGCCCCCCGGGACTGCACGCCGCGGTGCTCGCGTTCGACCCCCACGACGACATCGCGGTCCTGCAGGTCCAAGGCCTCGGTCTGCCGGCGCTCGCGACCGAGGCGAACCCACGTACCGGGACCGCCGCGGCCATCCTCGGCTATCCGCTCGACGGCCCATTCGACGAGGAGCCCGGCCGGCTCGGTCAGACACAGCGCGTGAGCACCGAAGACGCGTACGGCAACGGACCCGTGATCCGCGAGATCGTCTCGCTCCTCGGCCGGGTCCGCCCGGGCAACTCAGGCGGCCCGATGGTCGACGCGGCCGGCCGCGTCGTCGCGACCGTGTTCGCCGCGATCACGGGCGGTACCGGGGAAGGGCGCGGCGGTCACGGTGGCTTCGCCGTGCCGAACTCACTCGTCCGCGAGCAGCTGGCGCTCGCCAGGAGCCGGTCGGCCCCTGTCAGCACGGGGAACTGCTCGGGCTGAGAATCTGTCGTCGACCCCCACAGCGGTCCATCCTGAGAGCGGCACAACCCGATCGGATCCCGACGCGGCGCGTGATCTGGCGACTATGCCGGGCAACCAAGTAGTGCGCCAACGGTTTACGCAACGACCTCCGGACCGTCAATATGGCTCGATCCACCCGCGAAGGCTCACCGGATCGCCGACGAACCGGACCTCGTACGCCTCTCTGCTCTCTCTCCGCGTACGACGTCCGGCCGCCGGCTGCTCCTCGGCCGGCCCCCACGGCGTACCGAGCCAAGAAGACGCTGAGGGCGGACGGTGGTCTGCAACACCGTCCGCCCCCACAGCGTTAGTGCCCCCCGACGTCCTCGGCCATCTGATGCACCGTCTCCAGCTCCAATGCCCCGAGGAGCTGGGGGTGATGATGTGCGAGGTGTCGCTGGACCGCGTCGAACAGCTCCTGCTCGGATCCGCCTGCGATTTGCGCCCCGCATTCGCAGACGACGCTCCGCCGGTGACTGTTCGCGATTCTGCTCAAATGGCCTGGATCGTTGCGGTCTGGCTTCTCCTCGTGCGCCCCACCGAGTCGGTCGGACTGTGACACCCCGGTGTCCACGGCGAGAAGATTCCATTGAGTCCGTTGTCGATACGTTTCCAAATCGTTGCCGGTGGCAGGCCCAGCAACTGAGAGAACCCGCATCCAGCTATGCGGACGGTTGTCCGTCGAGATCGACGGCACCCAGTTGGCGGGCGCGCTGCGGGGCAAGCAGGTGCCGTTGCTGCTGGCCTACCTGCTGCTCAACCGGACTCGCCCGGTCGGCCGGGAAGAGCTGATCGGGGCGCTGTGGCCGCACCAGGCGCCCGTCTCCCAGGATGCGGCGCTGCGGACGCTGCTCAGCCGGCTGCGCTCCTCGCTTGGCAACGGTTCGCTCCAGGGCCGCGATGAGCTCGTGCTCAACCTTCCGGAACCGGTGTGGATCGATCTCGAGGCCGCCTCCTCGGAAGTCGAGCGGGCGCGGCTCGCACTCGACCGCGGCGACGCCCGGACCGCCTGGGCGCTCGCCCAGGTTCCGCTCAACATCGCCAACCGCGGCCTGCTCCCCGGATCCCAGGCGACGTGGCTCGAGGCCCGGCGCCGGGAGCTCGAGGATGTCCGCCTCCAGGCGCTCGAGCTGATCGCGCGCGCCGGCCTGCACCTCGGGGGTGCGCAGCTCTCCTCGGTCGAGCGCCACGCGCGGGCGCTGATCGAGGCCGAGCCGTACCGCGAGTCCGGCTATGTCCTGCTGATGGAGGCGCTCGCCGCCGAGGGCAACGTCGCCGAGGGACTGCGGGTGTTCGATCGCCTGCGCACGCTCGTGCGCGACGAGCTCGGGACGAGCCCGTCCCCGGAGACGATCGAGACCTACGAGCGCTTGCTGCACCCCGGTGGCCGACCGCGGCCGAGCACCGAGGTGACCGACCCGCTCGGCGAGCCGGGCGGACGGGCTCGGGTGCCGCTACCGCCCGAGCTCGAGGCGCGGGGGTCCGGCACGCTCGTCGGCCGCGTCACCGAGCTCGAGGAGCTCGAGCGGCTGTGGATGCAGGCCGGCGGCCGCGAGAGCGGGCGCGTCGTGCTGCTCACCGGCGATCCCGGCATCGGCAAGACCCGGCTCGTCGCTGAGATTGCCAAGCGTGCCCACGAGGCGGGCGCCTTCGTGCTCGCGGGCCGCTCACCGGAGGAAGCGCTCGTTCCCTACCAGCCGTTCGTCGAGGCGCTCCGTCACTACTTCCTCAGCGTGTCCGCCCGTGAGCTGCGCTCGAGCGCCCGTGACTACGGCTCCGAGCTCATCCGGCTCGTGCCCGAGCTTCGCCGTCGCGCGCCCGAGCTTCCGGCCCCGATCGACTCCGAGCCGGAGACCGAGCGTTACCGGCTGTTCGAGGCGGTTGCCGGCCTGCTCACCGAGATCTCGGCGACGGCGCCGGTGCTGCTCGTCCTCGACGACCTGCAGTGGGCTGACCGCCCGACGCTGCTGCTCCTGCGCCACATCGCCCGCGTTCCGGGTCACGGGCGGGTGCTCGTGCTCGGGGCCTACCGGACGACCGAAGCCCACTCGGCCGGCTTCACCGCGGCGCTCGCCGAGCTCCGGCGCGAGCGGCTCATCACCCAGATCGAGCTGCTCGGCTTGACCGAAGCGGAGACCGCGGAGCTCGTCGAGCTGCGCTCGGGCGTCACGCCGTCGGCGTCGTTCAGCCACGCTCTGTACGACGAGACCGAGGGAAACCCGTTCTTTGTCGAGGAGATCGTCCGCCACCTCGCCGAGGCCGGGGTGCAGCCAGATCACGCCGGGGCGCGGGTACTCAGGCACTTCGGGCTGCCGGAGGGCGTCAAGGATGTGATTGCCCGCCGCCTCGCCCGGCTCGACACGCAGGAGACCGAATGGCTGCGCGTCGCGGCGGTGATCGGGCGCGACTTCGACGCCGAGCTGCTCGAGCGCGTCGTCTCCCTCGACGAGGACGGGTTCCTCAACGCGCTTGACGCGGCGATCGAGGCGGGGCTCGTCGTTGACTCCCCGGCGCACCCCGGGCGCTACAGCTTCTCCCACGCGCTCATCCGAGAGACGCTGTACGACGGGATGTCGGCGCCGCGCCGCGCGCGCATCCACCGTCGGGTCGGGGAGGCGCTCGAGCCGGAGGGCGCCGAGCGCTCCCTCAACGCGCTCGCCCTGCACTTCACCCGCGCCGCGAACGCCGACGACGCCGGTAAAGCGATCGAGTACGCGATGCGGGCCGGCGAGCAGGCGACCGGCATGCTCGCGCACGAGGAAGCGGCCGAGCACTACTCGCGGGCCCTTGAGGTGCTCGAGCGCTTCGACCCCGGCGCCAAAGAGCTGCGCTGCGAGCTGCTCATCCGCGTCGGCGAGTCGCACGTCCGTGGGGGCGAGCGGCCGCTCGCGTGGGAGACGTTCCGCGAGGCGGCCGGCATCGCAGTGCGGCTCGGCGACAGCGTGCAGCTGGCACGGGCCGCGATCGGTGCCTCGCGGCGCTACATCCAGGCCCCCGGAGTCATCGACCACGAGCTGATCGCGCTGCTCGAGCGGGCGCTCGAGCTGACCGAGACCGATCGGACGGTCGTCCGCGTCGCGCTCCTCACGCGCCTGTGTGGCGCCCTCTACTACTCCGCTATGCGGGAGCGGATGATGGAGCTGGCCGATGAGGCGACGGCCCTCGCCGAGGAGCTCGACGACCCCGAGGCGCGGGCGCTCGCCGCCTCCGGACGGCGGCGCGCGTTCTGGGATCCCTCACACCTCGAGCAGCGTCTCGCAGATGCGACCGAGCTGCTCACCCGCGGGCGGGAGGCGGGCGACCTCGAGCTCACGCTGCAAGGGCACGCCTGGCTTGTCGTCGACCTGCTCGAGCAGGGCAATCCGGAGGCGGTGGATGCCCAGATCGACGCGTTCTCCGAGGGCGCGAACCTGCTGCGACAGCCGCTGTTCCTGTGGCAATCGGCGGTCTGGCGCGCGATGCGGGCGCTGCTCTCCGGGCAGCTCGCGCTCGCCGACGAACTCGCCGCGGCCGCCCTCAACGCCGGATCGCGAGGGGAGGCGGTGACCGCCCCGCAGTACTACGCGATGCAGCTGCTCGCGCTCCGTCGCGAGCAGGGCCGGATCGGCGAGCTCGAAGCGCCCGCCCGCGAGATGATCCGCCGCTCGCCCGGGATCGTCGCCTGGGGCGCGGCGCTCGCGACGCTGCTGCTCGAGAGCGGCCGCCAGGACGCGGCGCGGGCGGAGTTCGAGGCGCTCGCCGCCCGCGACTTCGCCGACATCCCAAACGACGGCGACTGGCTGATCGCGGTCACGCTGCTCGCCGACCTGAGTGCCTCTCTCGGCGACGCCCGCCAGTCAGAGATCCTCTACGAGATGCTCTTGCCTTACCGCGACCTCAACGTCGTCATCGGGCTCGCCGCGGTGTGCCTCGGTTCGGCTGCCCGGTTCCTCGGTCGCCTCGCCGGGGCCATGGGCCGCCGTGAGGAGGCGGTCACCCATTTTGGGCGCGCTCTGGACGGCAATGCCGGCCTCGGGGCGCCCGTCTACCTCGCCCACACGCAGCTCGATTTCGCCGAGCTCCTTGGACCCGAGGATCCCGAGGCGCGGCGGCTGATCGCGTCCGCTGCCGAGGCCGCCGAGCGGCTCGGCCTGCCGGCCGTCGCCCGCCGTGCAGCGTCGATGTCCTGACACCGTCGTGCCGACGCCGTTCGCATCCGGCGCTACCCTCCTGCGACTCAGATGTCGAAAACGCTGATCATCGCCGAGAAGCCGTCCGTCGGGCGCGACCTTGCCAGGGTGCTGCCAGGGTCGTTCACAAAGGACGAGGGATACCTCGAGGGCCCCGAGCACATCATCACCTGGGCCGTGGGGCACCTCGTGCAGCTCGCCGACCCCGACGAGTACGACGCCAAGTTCAAGAAGTGGCGGATGGCCGACCTGCCGATCGTCCCGGACCAGTTCAAGCTCGTCGTCCGAGACGAGCGCTCCAAGAAACAGATGAATGTCGTCAAGCGCCAGCTCGGCCGGGATGACGCAGAGCTCGTCGTGAACGCCTGCGACGCCGGGCGAGAGGGCGAGCTGATCTTCGCCTACCTGTACGAGAAGGCGGGCTCCCGCAAGCCGGTCAAGCGGCTGTGGCTCAACTCGATGACGACCGAGGCGATCAAGGAGGCGTTCGGCGCACTGCGCGACGCGGGCGAGCTGGCGACGCTCGAGGCGGCCGCGCGCTCCCGGAGCGAGGCCGACTGGATCGTCGGCATGAACGCCACCCGCGCGGCGACGATCCGCCTGCGCTCGTCGTTTGACGGCGCCGTGTCGCTCGGCCGCGTCCAGACCCCGACGCTCGCGATTCTCGCCCGCCGCGAGGTCGAGATCCGGGAGTTCGTCCCGGAGCCGTACTGGGTGGTCGATGCGACCTTCGACCCGGTCGCCGACCCGCGGCCGCGCATCTACGAGGGCCGCTTCCATGCCGGCGCCAACCCACGCATCAAGACCGGCGAGGAGGCCGCCGCGATCGTCGCCGCCGCCCAGGGCCAGACCGGCGAGATCACGAAGCTCGAAAAGACCGAGCGCAAGGAGCGCGCGCCGCTGCTCTACGACCTCACCCGGCTGCAGAGCGACGCGAGCTCGCGTTTCGGGTTCACGCTGCGACGGACGCTCGCGGCCGCCCAGCGGCTCTATGAGGAGCACAAGGCGCTCACCTATCCGCGGACGAGTTCGCGGTTCCTGCCGAGCGACATGATCGGAGAGATCAAGCCGATCGCCCGGCTTGTCGGGCAACAGCGCGACTACGCCGACGCCTCCAAGTATGTGCTCGGGCTCGACGTGCTGCCGCTTGGCCGCGTCGTCAACAACGAGCGCGTCACCGACCACCACGCGATCATCCCGACCCGCGCCGAGCGTCACCCGGTCGACAAGATGAACGACGACGACCGCAAGATCTACGACCTTGTCGTCCGCCGCTTCCTCGCGGTCTTTCACCCGGACGCCGTGATCGAGAACACGCGGGTCGAGACGACCGTCGCCACGCATGTGTTCCGCACGCGGGGCAAGCGGATCCTGGTCCCCGGCTGGCGCGGTGTGTACGGCGAGACGGCCGATGTCGAGGAGCGCTCCGACGACGACGAGGGTCGCGAGCAGCGACTGCCGAAGCTCGAGCGGGGCGAGCGCGCCGCGGTCACCAAGATCGACTCCGACAAGAAGATGACCCAACCGCCCCGGCGCTACACCGACGGCTCGCTCGTGACCGTGATGGAGACCGCCGGCAAGCTCGTCGACGACGAGGAGCTGCGCGAGGCGATGAAGGACTCCGGGATCGGCACCCCCGCGACCCGGGCGGCGATCATCGAGCGGCTGATTCAGGTCGGTTACGTCGAGCGGGACGGACGCGCGCTCGTCGTCACCGAGAAGGGCCTCAACGTCATCCGCCTGCTCGGCGAGCACCCGTTGACCTCGCCGGGCCTGACCGGCGATTGGGAGCACCGCCTGGCGAAGATCGAGACGAGCGAGGACTCGCGCGAGGCGTTCATGAAGGACATCGTCAAGTTCACCTCGGACACCGTCGGCGAGCTCGACACGAAGCTCAAGGACGTCCGGATCCCACGGGCAAACCTCGGGCCGTGCCCGGTGTGCGGCCACGACATCGTCGAGAACCGCAAGGGCTACTCGTGCTGGTCCCGCGAGGACCCCGGCTGCGGCTTCGTCATCTGGAAGGCGAAGGCCGGCAAGCAGCTGGCCGTCGCCGTCGCCAAGGAACTGATCAAGACCGGGCGGACCGAGAAGCCGGTCACCGGGTTCAAGGGCCGATCTGGCAAGAGCTTCCGGGCGCGGCTCGCGCTGATGCAGACCGACGACGGCAAGTGGCGCGTCGAGTTCGATGAGCCGTGGGCCAAGGAGGGCGCCAAGCCACCTGAGGCCGACGAGGGCGCCGACGGCGCCGACGCCGCCGACGGGGCCGAGGCCGCGGCCGGCAGCGAGCAGGCCCCCGCCGCCGCATAAGTGCATCCCGGCTCGCCCGGGACCGGGGTGAAGGCGGTATTGAAAGGGGGATGGGCTGTCGTGCCGCCTGGGGTGCTCGGGCGACCACCGGCATAACTCGCCTGACGCGGTGGCGATTCGGATCTCGGCGGGAAATGCCGGTTGAGGCGGCATAAGACGCCCGGATCCCCGCGGCGGTCGAGGTTTGGCGCGTTATGCCGGTTCGCGCGGGGCGCATGCGGCCCCGGCGCCCGGCGCCCGGCGCCCGGGCGCACGCGCCGACCCGGAGAACCGTCACAAATCGTCGGACGTCAGCCGACCGGGTTGCGTTTTGCCCGCTGAGAGGGAGTTTCGTCGCAGGATCCCGGTCGCGGGTCCGATTTGTGACGTTATGCCCGCTCTGATCACGTCCCCGCCGAACGCCACCATAGGCCGATGTCACTGACCCTCGTCCTTGGACCGGCCAACTCGGCGAAGGCCGGCGAGGTCCTCGGGGCGTTCTCCGTCGCCGCCCGGCGGGGCGCCGTGCTTGTCGTCCCGACGGCGCAGGACGCCGAGCACTACACCCGCGAGCTCGCCGGCGACGGCGCGATGCTCGGGTCGGTGCAGACGTTCTCCGGGCTCGCCGCCGAGATCGCCCGGTGCTCCGGCTACGGCGGGCGGCGGCTGTCGACGCTCCAGCGCGAGCACGTGCTGGGGAACGTCGTCGGCCGGCTCGAGCTGCCCGTCCTCGGTGCCAGTGCCGCGGCACCCGGTTTCGCCGCCGCCGCCGGCGAGCTGATTGCGGAGCTCCAGCGCTCGTTGATCACGCCTCAGCGGTTCGCCCAGGCGCTGACCGTCTGGGCGGCGCAAGACGAGCGGCGGGCCGCCTACGCGCACGATGTCGCCTTGCTCTACCAGAGCTACACCCGCGAGCTCGACCGTCGCGGACGGGTCGACGCCGAGCTGTTCGCGTGGCGGGCGATCGACGCGCTGCGGGCCGAGCCCGGCCGGTGGGGGCAGACCTCTGTGTTCGTCTATGGGTTCGACGACCTGACGGCGATCGAACGCGACGCGATCGAGACGCTCGCCCGGATCGTCGGCGTCGAGGTCACCGTTTCGCTCACCTACGAGCCCGAGCGGGCCGCGCTCAGCGCCCGGGCGGAGGTTGTTCAGGAACTGCGCACGTTCGCGACGCGGGTCGAGCAGCTGCCGCCGCTCCAGGAGCACTATGCGCCGGCGGCCCGCGAGACGCTGCACCACCTCGAGCGTGGGCTGTTCGAGCCCGTCGCCGAGCGCATCGACCCGGGCCCGGCCGTGACGCTGCTCGAGGCCGGCGGCGAGCGCGCCGAGGCCGAACTCATCGCGGGGGAGGTCGTGCGGCTCGTACGGGACGGGGTCCCGCCGGAGGAGATCGTCGTCATCGCCCGGTCGCTGCCGCGCGTCCAGGCGCTGCTGCAGAGCGTCTTCCGGCGCTACGGGGTCGCCCTCGCTGGGTCCGGCCGCGTCCCGCTCGCGCATACCCGTCTCGGGCACTCGGTGCGGGCTCTCGCCCGGTGCGCGCTGCTCGGGGACGCGCAGGCCAGCGCCGCCGACCTGCTCGACGTCCTGCGCGCGCCCGGTCGGCTCGAGCGTCCCGAGATCGCCGACGCGCTCGAGGCCGAGGTTCGTCGCGAGGCGCTGAGCACCGCCGGGCAGGCGCGGGCCCGGCTCGACTGGGAGCTCGGGGAGATCGACAGTCTCTGTGGCGCGGAGGACCCGGCCGCCGAGCTCGTCCGCCAGGCGCGCCGATTCCTCGCCGCGCCCTACCGCGGCCGCGCCGACGCACTCGATGCCGTCGGTCGGCTCGACGCCGTGGCCCTCGCCGCGCTCACGAACGCGATCAGCGAGCTCGAGGAGCTGGGGGAGCGTCCGTCGGGCGACGACCTGCTCGCGCTGATCGACGAGCTCGAGGTCACGACCGGGGAACCGCCGCGGCCCGGTGCGGTGCTGCTCGCTGAGCCGCTCGCCGTCCGGGCCCGCCGGTTCCGTGTCGTGCTCGTGTGCGGATGCAACGAAGGCGAGTTCCCGCTGCCGGGCACGAGCGAACCGTTTCTCTCCGACGAGCACCGCCGGGAGATCGCGGTTGCGAGCGGGCTGCGGCTCCCCGCCACCGAGGACGCCCTCGCACGCGAGCGCTACCTGTTCTACGCCTGCGTCTCGCGGGCCACCGAGCGCGTTGCGTTCAGCTACCGCAGCTCGGATGAGGAGGGCAACCTGGCGCTCCCGTCGCCCTTCATCGCGGATGTGGCGGACCTGTTCGTCCCGGAATGGAACGAGCGGCGCAGGCAGCGGCTCCTCGCCGACGTCACGTGGTCGACGCAGGACGCCCCAACGGCCCGGGAGCGCGCCCGCGCGCACGCGGCGGCGAGCCCGCCGACCGTGTCCCCGGAGGGCGTCGTGGTGCCGCTCAGCGCCGCCGCGCTGACCCATGTCCGCCACCGTGACGTCGTCTCCGGGGGCGCGCTCGAGATGTACGCCGACTGCCCGGTGCGCTGGCTCATCGAGCGCCAGCTCTCCCCGGCGCCGCTCGACCCCGACCCCGAGCCGATGGTCCGCGGCAGCTACATGCACGAGACGCTCGAGACCCTGTTTGGGCGGCTCGGGGAGCCGCTGACCCCCGAGACGCTCCCCGACGCGCTGCGGATCCTCGCCGACATCGTCGCCGAGGTACCGCCGACGATTGCCCCGGGCCGCGGCGAGGCAGTGCGCACCGCCGTGCTCGAGACGATCGTCGCCGATCTGCGCCGGTATCTCGCGACCGAGGCGCACGACCGGTGCGGCTGGGAGCCGTCGCTCCTCGAGCTCCGCTTTGGGTTCGACGGCGACGAGGGGTCGGTGCCGCCGCTCGTCCTCGGGGACGGTGACGAGCGCGTCGTCGTGCGCGGCGTGATCGACCGCGTCGATGTCGAGCCGGGCGGGACCGGGCGCGCGATCGTCCGCGACTACAAGAGCGGCACCGCGCGGCCCGAGCAGGCCGGCGCCCGCTGGGCGCTCGACCGCCGGCTTCAGGTCGCGCTCTACATGCTCGCGGTCCGAGAGCTGCTCCGGCTGGATCCGGTCGCCGGTCTCTATCAACCGCTGAGCGGGCAGAACCTGCGTCCGCGTGGGGTGTTCCGCCGAGACGTCGAGCTCGGCAGTCGCGTCCTCAGCAATGACGCACGTGACCCGGAGGAGCTCGACGAGGTGCTCGCCGATGCCGCGCGCCGAGCGATCGACATCGCCGGCCGGTTGCGCCGCGGGGAACTGGAGCCGTGTCCGGAGACGTGCGGCCGGGACGGCTGCCGGTACCCCGGGATCTGCCGAGTGACATGACCGACTTCACCCCCCAGCAGCGCGAGGCAATCGAGCGGCGCCACGGTGAGCTTCTGCTCGACGCGAGCGCAGGCAGCGGAAAGACGTCGGTGCTCGTCGAGCGCTTCGCACGTGCCGTGCTCGAGGACGGCGTCGACCCGACGGCGGTCCTGACAATCACGTTCACCGAGAAGGCCGCCGCAGAGCTCCGCGACCGGATCCGCCGGCGGCTGCGCGAACTCGACGCCGACGAGGCGGCCCGCCGGACCGAGGGCGCGTACATCTCGACGATCCACGGATTCTGCGCTCGGGTCCTGCGCACCCACGCGCTCGCCGCCGGGATCGACCCGGAGTTCGGCGTGCTCGACGAGACCGAGAGCAACGCCCTCGCCGACGCCGCGTTCGAGTTCGCGCTCGAGGATCTCGCCCAGAACGCTCCGGGGGGGCTCGAGCTGATCGCGTCGCACCGCACAGGGCTGCGCGAGGGCATCCTCCGGGTCTACGCCGAGCTGCGCGCCCGGGGCGAGCGGCTGCCGTCGCTGCCGCCGATCCCGCCGGCTCCGGAGCTCGAGCCGCTGCGTGAGGAGCTCGCGGTGGCGGCCGCGGCGGTGGCGCGGGAGCTCGGTGCGATCACCTCGCCGTCGTCGCGCGTGATGCTCGCGCTCGAGCGCCTCGAGCGGTGCGACGACGTGCTCGCTCCTTCCGAGCCGTGGCCGGGCGATCTCGACGCGATCGCGCTGCCCGGAGGCAACGGCGCGGCGCTCACGACCGAGACCTGCCAGGCGTACGTGGAGTCGCTCGGCCGTTTCCGCGACGCATGCCGGCACCGGCGGGCGATCGGGGTACGGGCGCTGCTCGATCGGCTGCTGCGGACATTCAGCGAGGACATGGAAGAGCGCAAGCAGGCGGTGTCGGGGCTCGACTTTGAGGACCTCGAACTGCGCGCCCGGGAGCTGCTCGCCCGCGACTCGGAACTGCGCGAGCGCTACCGCGCGCGCTTCGCCCACGTGATGGTCGACGAGCTCCAGGACACGAACCTCGTTCAGCTCGAGCTGATCGAGTCGGTCGCCGCAGGCAACCTGTTCACCGTCGGTGACGCGCAGCAGTCGATCTACGGATTCCGCCATGCCGACGTCGAGCTGTTCGAGCGGCTCGGGGAACGCCTCGCAGCGGTCGGGGCACGGGCCACGCTCGACGTCAACTTCCGCTCGCGCCCCGAGCTGATCGACGCGTTCAACGCCGCATTCTCAACCGCGCTCGGCGAGCGGTTTCGTCCCCTGCGGGCGGGTCGCAGCGATCCACCCGCATCCGAGCCCGTCGTCGAGCTGCTGCTCGCCGACAAGGGAGCCGAGTATGCGTCGTCGGACGGGCTCGCGGCGCCGTGGCGCCTCGCCGAGGCCGGCGCGCTCGCGGCTCGCGTGCGAGAGCTGATCGCCGCCGGCGCGGCGCCACGGGACGTCGTCGTGCTCACGCGGGCGACGACCGATCTGCGCGCTTACGAGAGGGCACTCGAGTCGGTCGGGATCCCGACGTACGTGATCGGCGGCCGCGGATACTGGGCCCATCCGCAGGTGATCGACCTTGTCGCCTACCTGCGGGCGCTCGCCAACCCGCGTGAGGAGGAGGCGCTGATCACGGTGCTCGTCTCGCCGCTCGTCGGCATCTCGCTCGACGGACTCGTCGCGCTGATGGCCGCCGCCCACGGTGCCGGGCGGGACCCGTGGTGGGTCATCCGTGAGCCGGAGGGCCGCATGCACGAGCTGCCGGCTGATGACCAAGAGCGGCTGGCACAGTTCGCCACCTGGTTTGCCCCCGAGCGGCTCCTCGCAAGCGGGGTGGGCGTCGCCGAGCTGATCGAGCGGGCGATCGAGCGGACCGGCTATGACCTGGCGATGCTGGCGATGCCGGGTGGGCCGCGCCGGCTCGCCAACGTCCGCAAGCTGATGCGGCTCGGACGCGAGCACGAGACCGCTGCCGGACCCGACCTCCGTGGGTTCCTCGAGCTCGTTTTGGTGCGGAGTGGCGGGCTCGACGGGATCGGGGAGAGCCGGGAGAGCGAGGCGCCGGTCGAGGGGGAGGCGCTGGACGCGGTCCGTCTGATGACGATCCACCGGGCGAAGGGACTCGAGTTCCCGATCGTGTGCGTTGCGGATCTCGGCCGCGGCCCGATCTACCGGGGGGATCTCGTGCGCGTCGGGCGCGATGGGCGCCTCGGTGTGCGGCTCGCCGAGCCGGGCACCGCCCGCAAGGAGCCGGCGCTCGCCTTCGAGCAGCTCGGCGAGGAGTCGCGGGCGCGGGAGAGCGAAGAGGAGCGGCGGCTGTTCTACGTCGCGATGACGCGCGCCCAGGAGCGGCTCGTGCTCAGCGGCGCAGCGAAGTTCGCGGGGTGGCCAGCAACTGGCGGCGGGGGTCCGATCGGGTGGATCGGGCCCGCGTTCGTGCCCGACATCGCCGAGCGGGTGAACGAAGGCTCGGGCGTGACCGACAGCGGAGTCCGGCTGACCCTCGTGCGGCCGGAGGAGTCGGGGCCGCCGGGCGCGGCGACTGACGGAGCGCTCGGTCCGGTGCCCGCGTTTCAGCCCGAGCCCGAGTCCGAGCCCGCGGTCGCGAGCCCGGGACCGTCCGTCTCCCGGCTCTCGTACTCGGCACTCGGGGAATACGCGCGCTGCGGCTACCGGTTCTACGCCGAGCGCGTGCTCGGACTGCCGGCGCTGGCGGCCCCGGCGGTCGAGGCTCTCGGGGCGGGCGACGGGTTCGGTCTCGGTCTTGCCGGGACCGAGCGCGGCACGCTCGTTCACGCGGCGCTCGAGCGCCTTGACTTCCGCCGCCCGGTGCCGCCGACGGTCACCGCGATCGTCGGGCCCGGGATGCGCGCGCCGACCGCAGACGAGTCGGCCGAGCTCGATGCCCTCATCGCCGCGTTCGCCGAGAGCGAACTGTGTGCTCGGCTCGGGCGGGCCGACGAGGTGCGCAGAGAGGAGCGCTTCGCCTTCGGACTCGGGGACATGCTGATGGTCGGCGCGTTCGACGTGCTCGCCCGCGAGCGCGACGGCGGGATGCTCGTCGTCGATTACAAGACAGACCGGTTGGTCGGAGACGACCCGGACGCGCGGGTCGCCGCCGGGTACATGACCCAGCGGCTCGTGTACGCGCTCGCAGCGCTACGTGCCGGGGCGGCCGCGGTCGACGTCGCCCACGTGTTCCTCGAGGCGGCAGGCGATCCGGTGGTGGCGAGCTACACCGCTGCCGACCGCGAGCGACTCGAGCAGGAGCTCGCGCTGCTGAGCGCCGGGGTGATCGGCGGCGTGTTCGCCGTGACCGATGTCCCCCAGCGGACGATCTGCGCAGGGTGCCCGGCCGAGGGCGGACTGTGCTCGTGGCCGCTCGAGATGACCCGGCGCGAGGCCGCCGACCGGCTGTTCTGACGGATCTGCTCAGCGGAACTCGACGTCGACCGTCTCGTTCTCGTGGCGCTCCTCGACCTTGGCCAGTGCGGTGAGCGCCCGCTCGTCGGCCCGGCGCGACGGCGGCCCCATCAGGCTCCGCGGCCACAGTCGCCGAGCGACGACGACGTTGACCTCCGCGCAGTACAGCGTGATCTGGGCGCCGAGGTGCAGCCAGACGAGCAGCGCAATGACGATGCCGAAGAAGCCATAGGTGCTCGTCGAATGCTTGAACACGTGGCCGATGTAGATGCCGCCGATGACCTGCAGGATCGTCCACGCAAACGCCGCAAGGCCGACCCCGATGAGCAGGCACCGCGTCGGCACCGAGGGGGAGGTCATGAAGCGGAACGCGGCGAGGAACAGACCGACGTTGAGCACGAGCGAGAGGACGATGCCGCCGACCTTGGCGAGCGGGCCGCCGAGACCGCCGGTTACGAGCCCCGAGGCGAGCGTCGCGAGCAGGAACATGACGCCGAGGGACACGAGCAGGGCAAGCCCGCGCAGCCGCGCCTTCACGAAGCTCGGTCGGTGTTTGAACGGGACGGCCCAGATCCGGTCCATCGCGTTCTGCGCCGCCCGGGTCACGCCGAGACCGGCGAGCAACGAGGTGACGAGTCCGATGACGAGCGCGACGACGTGCCCGTGGAGTTCGTGCACGTTCTTGCTGATGTCGCTGCCGATGATCGGGAACTGGGCGAGCACCGAGTCCTTGATCGATTGCTGAGTGCTCGGATCCCCCTGGAGGACATAGCCGAGGATCGTCACGAGCACGAGCATCAGCGGGAACAACGAGAAGAACGAGTAGTACGCGACGAGCGCCGCCAGGTTGCCGCCCTGGTCCTCACCGAACTTCTTGACCACCGCCATCGGGATGGCCAGCCACGTGCGCCGCTGCTGGGCGGCGTCGAAGGCTCGCACCGGTCGGAGGAAGTCCACGGGCAAAGGAATACCCGACGACGCCGACGAAGATGCGTTTACGCCGCGGCGGTGAGTTCGGCAGGTGGGCCGGCGACGCGGTCGGCCGGCGGGCGGGGGTGGAGCACGACGGTCGCGCCGCCGGTCGGACTGAACGTGATGCCGCGGCGGCCGGTCTGCTCGCGGCGCTCGGCAGCGGAGGTGATCGTGTAGCGCCGGCTGACCTCCCGGAGCACGATCTTCATCTCCTGGACGGCGAAGCTCGCCCCCAGGCATCGCCGGCGCCCGCCGCCGAACGGGATCCACGTGTAGGTGCCGGGCGCCGTGCCGAGGAAGCGCTCGGGCCGGAACGCGTACGGCTCGGGGTAGATGTTCGGGTCGTGGTGGACGAGGAAGGCGCTTGCGAGCAAGGCGACTCCCGCAGGGTAGGTGAAGCCGCCGATCGTCACCTCACGCTTCGTCAGCCGCGGTTCGGCGTTGGGCAGAACCGGCCGGCGGCGCAGGATCTCGTTGACGGTCGCCGTCAGGTACTCGTCGCCCTGGCCGGCGTCGGTCTCGACGGCCAGCTTGCTGACCACGCCGGGCTCGCGCGCGAGCTGCTCGAATGCCCACGCGAGCTGTGAGGCGGTCGTCTCATGTCCGGCGACGAGCGAGGTCAGCAGCTCGTCACGCAGCTCCTGCTCGGACATCGGCGAGCCGTCCTCGTGACGCGCGGCCAGAAGCATCGCGAGCACATCGTCGCGCCCGGTGTCGGTCTCGGCTCGACGCTCCTCGATCAGCTCGTGCAGGATGCGGTCGGTCGCGGCGCTCACCTTCTCGAATCGGCGCATCGCCGGAATCCAGCCCGCCCAGCGGCGGACCGCGGGCAGCACCGAGAGCGGGCTCTCGCTGAAGCGGAGCACCTCGGTGAGCAGGTTGCGGAGGTCATCGAGTCGGCTGCCGCGATCAAGGCCGAAGACGGTGCGCAGGATGATCTCGAGCGTCAGCCGCTGCAGCGGCTCGTGCAGCGCGACCGGCTCACCGGTGGGCCACGTGCCGACCTCACGGCGAGTCAGCTCGCTCATCAGGCCAACGAGTCGTTGCATCTTCTCGCCGTGGAACGCAGGGAGCAGCAGCTTGCGTTGCTCGAGGTGCGGCGCCTCGTCGAGCAGGATCACGGAGTTGCGGCCGACCAGCGGCTCGAGCACGCGCGCGCCCTCGCCGGGGTGCAGTACGTCGGGCGGGGCCGTGAACAGCGCTTTGATCTCATCCGGATCGGACAGGATCACGAGCGGCGGCTGGAATGGAAGCTGGACCGTGACGCGCGAGCCGTAGCGCTGGCGCAGCCGCGCGAGCGACGCGGCGGGACGCTTCCACGTCGCCAGCAACTGGATCGGGCCGGGGACCGTCGGTCCGGGCGGTAGCGCCTGCCTGAATTCCTGCCTGGTTCTCACGCTCTCCTCCACGCGGATTGAGATCGATTTCCCGAACCGCGTGTGTGAGATTAGTCACATCGAACCGGCTCAGGTGGCGAAGCGGTGGCTGCGCTGGTGACCGGCGAGCAGTCCAGTCAGTCGCGTCCGCTCGGCATGCGCGATCTCGGCGAAGTGAATCCCGAGGTGCTCGTCGGTGCTGCGCACGATCTGGCCGCGCGCGGTGACGGGTGTCGGGTCGACGCCGAAGAACAGCTCCAGGCTGACCTCGTCGCTCGGTACTGAATGCGCCGGGCGTCGCAGCAGGACGCCGCTCGAGCTGATGTTCGTGGTGAACGTCGTCAGCGGCACCCCCGGGCCGCCGCTGTCGATCCCGGCGATCCGAGCGCGGGTGACGATCGGGATGCGCTCGCTGGCTCGTCGCTCGGCGCGGTTACTGCCGTCGTCGACGACGAACTCGGTCAGCGGTCGCGTCGCCGGGGTGATCCGGGCGAGGCCACGGAGACCCATCAGCGCGCCCTTGTGGGTGTACAGCAGATAGCCGAGCGACCCACTGATCAGCCGGCCGAGGACGACCGGTGACGCGCGCCGCACGTACACGAGCAGCCGTGACTCGTCGTCTGCTGCAGCGATCGCATCGACGACCTCCTCTTCGCCGTCGACGTCGATCGTGACCCGTTGCCCTGCTTGCAAACGTCCCACACCGCGCTGATCGACCGCCAGCCGCCAAGCTGAACCCAGGATTTGCAGGGAGTCAGCGTTCGGACCGTGATCGGCTGGTATGGACCGCGACGTTCGTCGTGCTCCGCGGCTCCCGCAAGGCAAGCGCGTCGGGTCGTTCCGGCATCACGACCGGGCCGACAAGAACCGCGTGCACTTCAGCGGTCGCGTGAATCGGCGATTGCTCGAAGCCGGTAGCCATCGGCTGGCGATGATGCCAAGCACGGCGGGGGGCCGGGAAGACCGTGACCGTCCGCTTCACGATCCGTCCGCCGGCGCGGCACCGAGCACCCCCTCGACGGTGAGCAGCAGCCGCTTGCGCTCGAGGCCGCCGGTGTAGCCGCCGAGCCCGCCGCCAGAATGCAGGACCCGGTGGCACGGTACGACGATGGGGACAGGGTTGGTCCCCAGCGCGTTACCGGCGGCGCGGAACGCGCGCGGGCTCCCCGCGTCGGTGGCGATCTGCTTGTACGTCGAGACCGAGCCGTAGGGGATGTGCGCGGTCGCCTGCAGGACCCGACGCGCAAATCCCCGTACGAGCGCCCAGTCGATCGCAAGCTCGAAGTGATCGCGTCGCCCAGCGAAGTACTCATCGAGTTCGCGGCGCGGCTCGTCGAGCCGCCGCGGCGCCTCGAGGATGCGCGGGGAGACCTGGGCCGCCAGCTCGTCGAGAGCCGCTTCGGGCCCGCCGTCGAGATAGGCAACGCGCAGGAGCCCGCGGTCGCTCGTGGCGAGGAGCAGGGGGCCGACCGGCGAATCGAGCGTCGCGTAGGCGACGTCAAGCAGTCCGGCCGTCTCCACCACCTCCGTGAGTTCCGGGAGCGGCGCATCCGCCGGCCGCCCGCCCCGCAGCGCCCGCTCGAGGGTGTCGAAGTCGTTCATGGCTGGTACTCCGTTCGCAGTCGCTTCAGGCCCTCGTGGACGTTCCGTCGGGCGGCCTCCTCGCTCGTCTCCATTACGGTCGATATCTCGCCGTACGGGGCGTCGGCGACGTAGCGCAGCGCGACCGCCATCCGCTGCTTGTCCGGCAGCCCGCGGACGAGCGCCCACAGCTCGGGGTCGGTGTCCGTGCCCGGTAGCGGCTCGGGTGCTGCGCTCGCCTCGGGGACATCTGGGACCGGCACGGCTCGCCGGCCGCGCGCTCGGATGTGGTCGATCGCCTTGCGGTGAGCCACCGTGAGGATCCAGCTGCGGAGGTTCGAGGCGTCGCGCAGCCGTGGGTACGCACGCAGCGCGGCCAACCATGTCTCCTGGTAGCAGTCGTCGGCGTCGCTCCGGCCGACCGTCGCGACGAGGAGACGGTGGACATCGCGGGCATGGGCATCGAGCAGCTGCTGGAACGGCGGCAGGGTCACTGAGGATGAAACGCGGTGGCGGGGCATGACGTGAGGTTGCGCTCTCGATTCTGACCGCGGGCGGGGCGATAGGCTTCCACCCGCCATGGAGCAACGCGCAATCGGCTCGGAGGGTCTCGTAGCCTCGATCGAGGGGCTCGGCTGCATGGGCATGTCCGAGTTCTATGGCGCCGCCGACGAGGCCGAGGCGATCGCCACCATCCATCACGCGCTCGATCTCGGCGTGACGCTGCTCGACACGGCCGATGCCTACGGCCCGTTCACGAACGAGGAGCTCGTCGGCCGCGCGATCGCCGACCGGCGAGACGACGTCGTGCTGGCGACGAAGTTCGGGATCGTCCGCGACCCGGCCGACCCGACCCGGCGGGGGATCAACGGCCGCCCCGACTACGTGATCGCATGCTGCGACGCCTCGCTGCGGCGCCTCAAGGTCGATCACATCGACCTCTACTACCAGCACCGAGTCGACCACGATGTGCCGATCGAAGAGACCATCGGCGCGATGGCATCGCTGATCGACGCCGGCAAGGTTCGCTTCCTCGGCCTGTCCGAGGCGTCAGCGGACACGATCCAGCGGGCGCACGCCGTCCACCCGATCAGCGCGCTGCAGAGCGAGTACTCGATCTGGAGTCGCGATATCGAGGATGAGGTGATCTCGGCGATCCGCGAGCTGGGGATCGGCCTCGTCGCCTACAGCCCGCTTGGCCGGGGCTTTCTCACCGGGCGGTTCGCCAGCCCGGACGACTTCGACGAGGGGGACTTCCGCCGCCTCAACCCGCGCTTCCAGGGCGAGAACTTCACGCGGAACCTGTCGCTCGTCGACCGCGTCCGTGAGCTCGCGGGCGAACACGGCTGCACGCCGGGCCAGCTCGCGCTCGCGTGGGTCCTGGCGCGCGGTGACGACGTCGTCCCGATTCCGGGGACAAAGCGCCGCGCGTACGTCGAGGAGAACGTGGCGGCGACCGAGATCTCGCTGTCGGCCGAGGATCTGCGCCGGATCGATGAGCTCGCGCCGGTCGGCGTCGCCGCAGGGGAGCGGTATCCGGACATGTCGTTCGTCAACCGGTAGCGGCGACGCGTCGTCCATCGGGCATTTTCGGCTGTGAGCTCGCCGGCGCGCCCACACGGTGAGACGAGAACCACCGCCGACGCCGATGAGTTTCCAGCAATCCGGCGGTCATAGCTTGCCGAGATCCCGTGTTCGCTATACAAACCTGATATGGCCCGTGCAATTTGGTCTGGTGCGATCAGCTTCGGGCTGGTCAACGTCCCGGTGAAGCTGTACAGCGCCACATCGCCGAAAACTGTGCGCTTCCATCAGCTCTCCTCGAAGACCGGCGCCCGCATCCGCCAGAAGCGCGTCGACGCCTCGACGGGCGATGAGGTCGCCTACGAGGACATCGTCAAGGGCTACGAGATCACGCCCGATCGCTACGTGATGATCGCGCCCGAGGAGCTCGAAGCGTTCGATCCGAAGGCGACGCGCACGATCGACATCGAGGAGTTCGCCGATCTGGCGGACATCGACCCGATCTACTACGACCACAACTACTACCTCGCCCCGACCTCTGGTGGGGCCAAGGCCTACCGACTGCTGCTCGACGCCATGCGGGAGGCGGGCAAGGTCGGGATCGGCCGGGTCGTGCTGCGCTCCAAGCAGCAGCTGTGCGCGCTCCGGGCGGGCGGGACCGCATCCGATGTGCTGACGCTGACGACGATGTTGTTCGGCGACGAAGTGCTCACGCCCGACCGGATCGACGAACTCGATGCCATCTCCGAGGCAGAGGCGAGCGACCGTGAGCTCGCGATGGCCCAGCAGCTGATCAGCTCGCTGTCGGCCGACTTCGATCCGAGCAAGTTCAAGGACGAGTACCGCGAGAAGGTGCTCGAGCTGATCGAGAAGAAGGCCGCCGGCGAGGAGATCGCCGTCCAGCCTGAGGCCGAGGAGCCCGCCGCCGCGCCGGACCTCATGGCCGCACTCGAGGCCAGTCTCGCCGCCGTCAGCTCCGGCGACTCCGACGAGGCCGGACCCCCGCCTGAGAAGAAGCCATCAAAGCCGCGCAAACGGGCTTCTGTCGGGTCAAACGGCGATTCGGCCTCCAAGCCCAAAGCGAAGCGGACGGCGAAAGCCAAGTCCTGAGCGACGCTCCGCGCAGATCAGCGCAGGCGGCCGACCAGGCGGCTGCGGCTGGTTGCCAGTCGCGGAACAACCGCACCAGCACGCCATGACACACGGCGCAGGTGCGCGCCGGGCAACCAGACGCCGGCCGGCTCCCGCCCACCGCGCTAACACATTGATAATCTTGGCGAACTCTCGCGCCGCCGCCCTGGCGCTCCTCCGTCCTGCGGAGCGCCACCGCTTCCACCCTTATGAACACGTTCCGAAAGCCTCCGGGGGCCACTGGCCTCTACGACCCCGCCAACGAGCATGATGCGTGCGGGATCGCGCTCGTCGCCAAGCTCTGGGGCGAGGCGACCCATGCCGTCGTCGAAAAGGCCCTGGATGCGCTGGAAAACCTCGAGCACCGGGGTGCCGAGGGCGCCGACCCGAACACGGGCGACGGCGCCGGCATCCTCATCCAGATCCCCGACGCGTTCATCCGCGCCACCGTCGGTGTCGAACTGCCCGCGCCGGGCCGCTACGGGGTCGGGGTCCTGTACCTACCGACCGATCCGGAGCGTCGCGCCGCGCTCGAGCAGATGATCGAGAGGACGATCGAGGCCGAGGGTCAACGGGCGATCTGGTGGCGTGATGTCCCGATCGATGAGCGCCACGTCGGCGACACCGCCCGCTTGTCGGCCCCACGGATCCGCCAGGTGGTGATCGAGGCGTCCGAGGAGCTCACCGACCAGGACGCGTTCGAGCGCAAGCTGTATGTGATCCGCCGCGTGATCGAGCGCGAGGCCGGTCCTCAGCTCGCGATCCCGAGCTTCTCGAGCCGCACGATGGTCTATAAGGGCATGCTGACGGCGCCCCAGCTCCCGCGCTACTTCACCGATCTTCGGGACCCGCGGGTCGCCTCGCGGCTCGCGCTCGTGCACTCGCGCTTCTCCACGAACACGTTTCCGAGCTGGGAGCTCGCCCACCCGTACCGGATGATCGCCCACAACGGCGAGGTCAACACGCTGCGCGGGAACATCAACTGGATGCGGGCGCGCGAGTCGCAGCTCGCCTCCGAGCTGTTCGGCGACGACCTGCGGAAGGTCGTGCCGGTCGTGCGCGAGGGCGGATCGGACTCGGCGGTGTTCGACAACGTGCTCGAGCTGCTCGTGCTCGGCGGCCGCTCGATTCCGCACGCGGTGATGATGATGATCCCCGAGGCCTACCGGACCCGCAAGAACCTCGATCCCGACGTCAAGGGCTTCTACGACTTCCACTCGTGTCTGATCGAGCCGTGGGACGGTCCGGCCGCGGTCGTCTTCACCGACGGTCGGGTCGCCGGCGCGGTGCTCGACCGCAACGGCCTGCGCCCCGGACGCTGGATCCAGGACACCGACGGGTACGTCGTGCTCGCATCCGAGACCGGCGTGATGACGGTCGCGCCGGAGCACATCCAGCGCAAGGGCCGGCTCGCCCCGGGCAAGCTGTTCCTGCTCGACCTCGAGGAGGGACGGATCGTCGAGGACGAGGAGGTCAAGCGCCGGGTCGCCCGCCAGAAGCCGTACGCCGAGTGGTACGAGCGTTCGGTCGTCCACATCTCCGACCTGCCCGACCGTGAGCCGCGCGCGCCCCGGATCGAGCCGCTGCGCTCCAAGCAGCTGGCGTTCGGTTACTCGCAGGAGGATCTCAAGCTCGTCATCGCGCCGATGGCGGCGAAGGGCGAGGAGCCGGTGGCGAGCATGGGCAACGACTCGTCACTTGCCGTTCTCTCCGACCGCCAGCCCCCGCTGTTCTCGTACTTCAAGCAGCTGTTCGCGCAGGTGACCAACCCGCCGATCGACCCGATCCGTGAGGCCGTCGTCATGAGCCTTCAGGCAGGCGTCGGCGCCGAGGTCAACCTGCTCGCGGAGGTCTCCGAGCAGGCCCACCAGCTCGTCATGCAGCAGCCGATCCTGCGCAACCACGAGCTCGAGAAACTCCGCCAGGTATCCCACGACGTGTTCGACGCGGCGACGCTCGACATCACGTGGCCGATCGAGCAGGGGCCCGACGGGATGGAGGCCCGGCTCGAGGCGCTGTGCGAGGAGGCCGCCGGGTACGTCGACAACGGCGCCAACATCCTCATCCTGTCCGATCGCAACCTCGGGCCGGAGCGCGTCGCGATGCCGTCGCTGCTGGCCGTCGCCGCCGTCCACCACCACCTCGTGCGCCGCGGTACCCGCCTGCGCACCGGGCTCGTGATCGAGTCCGGGGAGCCTCGTTCGATCCATGACATGGCGACGCTGATCGGCTACGGCGCGGCCGCGATCAACCCGTACCTGATGTTCGAGTCGCTCGACGAGCTGGCCGACCGCTCGCTGCTGCCCGTCGACCTCGATCGCGAGGAGGCCGAGAAGCAGATCGTCAAGGCGATCGGCAAGGGCCTGCTCAAGACGATCTCGAAGATGGGGATCTCGACGATCCAGTCCTACGGCGGCGCGCAGGTGTTCGAGGCCGTCGGGCTCGAGCCGGAGCTGATCGACAAGTACTTCACCGGCACCGCGTCGCGGATTGGCGGCGTAGGGCTTGACCAGCTCTCGACCGAGGCGATGGAGCGTCACTTCCGTGCCTACCCGCGGACCGAGCGCGACCTGCTCCCGGTCGGCGGCGTGTTGCAGTGGCGGCGCGACGGCGAGGTCCACATCTGGAACCCGGACACCGTCGCCAAGCTTCAGCACGCGGTGCGCGGACAGAACGGCGATCGCCATGTCACCTACAAGGAGTTCGCCCGGATGGCGAACGAGGACGCGACCCGCAAGGCGGCACTGCGCGGGCTGATGAGGCTGCGCACGCTGCCGGAGCCGATCCCGCTCGAGCAGATCGAGCCGGCGTCGGAGATCGTCAAGCGCTTCACGAGCGGCGCGATGAGCCTCGGGGCCCTGTCCCGCGAGGCCCACGAGACGCTCGCCATTGCGATGAACCGGCTGGGTTCGCGGTCGAACACCGGCGAGGGCGGGGAGGACCCGTCGCGCTACTCGCCGGACGCCAACGGCGATCTGCGCCGCTCGGCGATCAAGCAGGTCGCCTCCGGCCGCTTCGGCGTCCATATCCACTATCTCGTCAACGCCGACCAGCTGCAGATCAAGATGGCCCAGGGCGCGAAGCCCGGCGAGGGCGGTCAGCTGCCCGGCCACAAGGTCGACGACTACATCGCCAAGATCCGCAACTCGACGCCGGGCGTCGGGCTGATCTCGCCGCCGCCGCACCACGACATCTACTCGATCGAGGACCTCAAGCAGCTCATCTACGACCTTCGCTGCGCCAACCCGACGGCGTCGGTGTCGGTCAAGCTCGTCAGCGAGGTCGGCGTCGGCACGGTCGCCGCGGGGGTGGCGAAGGCGAACGCCGACCACGTCACGATCTCCGGGCACGACGGAGGCACCGGCGCCTCGCCGCAGTCCTCGGTCCAGGGCGCCGGCGTGCCGTGGGAGATTGGCCTCGCCGAAACCCAGCAGACGCTGTTGCTCAACGATCTCCGCTCGCGGATCACGGTCGAGGTCGACGGCCAGATGAAGACCGGCCGCGACGTCGTCATCGGCGCGCTGCTCGGCGCCGACGAGTTCGGCTTCTCGACCGCGCCGCTGATCGCGATGGGCTGCATCATGATGCGCGTCTGCCACCTCAACACGTGCCCGGTCGGCATCGCGACCCAGGACCCGGAGCTCCGTCGTCGCTTCCAGGGCACGCCCGACCACGTCGTCAACTACCTGATGCTCGTCGCCGAAGAGGTGCGCAGCATCATGGCGACACTCGGCATCCGCCGGATCGAGGACATGATCGGGCGCGCCGACCTGCTCGACATGGACGAGGCGATCGACCACTGGAAGGCGCGCCACGTCGACCTCTCGATGGTGCTCGCTCAGCCCGACCTGCCGCCCGGCACGCCGCGGCACCGGACGCGGCCGCAGGTCCCAGTGCTCGACGACGCGCTCGACTGGGAGCTCGTCCGCCGGTGCGCGCCCGCGATCGAGCGCTGCGAGAACGTCAAGCTCGGGCCGATCCCGGTCCGCAACGTCAACCGCGCCGTCGGCGGAATCCTGTCCGGTGAGATCGCCCGCCGCCAGGGCGTCGGTGGCCTGGCGGAAGGGACGATCGAGATCTCGTTCTCCGGCTCGGCCGGCCAGAGCTTCGCCGCCTGGCTCGCCCCGGGGGTCACGTTCTCGCTACGCGGTGAGACGAACGACTACACCGGCAAGGGCCTGTCCGGCGGCGTCGTCTCCGTCCGACCGCCGGAGGCAGCGCTGTTCCGCGCCGAGGAGAACATGATCGTCGGCAACACCGTCCTGTACGGCGCCACCGCCGGCCGTGCGTTCTTCCGCGGCCTCGCCGGGGAGCGCTTCGCCGTGCGCAACTCTGGCGCCCAGGCGGTCGTCGAGGGCGTCGGCGACCACGGGTGCGAGTACATGACCGGCGGTCGGGTCGTCGTTCTCGGGCCGACCGGGCGGAACTTCGCCGCCGGCATGAGCGGCGGCATCGCATACGTGTACGACGTCGACCGCCGCTTCGCCGAGCGCTGCAACCAAGAGCTCGTCGACCTGGAGCCGCTCGAGGACGATGATGTCGACACGGTCAAGGGCCTCATCTCCGAGCACGCCGCCCGGACCGGGTCGCTCGTGGCTCGCAACGTTCTCGCGTCGTGGGACCGCGTCGCCCGCGAGCGGTTCGTCAAGGTCATGCCGCGCGACTACAAGCGCGCCCTCGCCGAGCAGGCCGCACGCGAGACCGCCGCCGCGTAACCCGTCATCCCGACGGTGGGCCGCTCACCCCGTTGAGCTGGTCGACCGCGCCGATCACATCGCCGCGGTTGTAGTAGTCGGTGAGGATGAGGTTCGGGATCCGCCCGCGCTCGGCGATGCACTGTCGCGCCCGGTGGAGGATGAACGCGCGCTGTTGGAGCGGGACGTTCGGCCGCGGCCGCGGCGGGAAGATGTCGGCCCAGTTGTTCATCATCAGCAGCGGGCTGGCGGCGGCCCCGCGCGCCTCGGCCAATTTGCCGCGATCGGTGCGCGAGTACGCGCAGGAGAACTCGGCCGGCTTCGTGACTCCGAGCAACGTGTCCTGGATCCACCCTTGGAACGCGTCGTGGTTCCAGGGGTAGTGCCCGCTCGTCTCCTTCTGGGCGAACACGAGGACGTTGTGGCGCGATTTGATGAGCTCGGCGAGCGTCGGGAGCGGCTGGTTGCGGTTGAGCACCGCGAGCCGGTTGAAGAGCTTGGCACGGACGAATGCGTCACGGAGATCGCGCTCGCTCACGTAGTCCTCGTCGAACAGAATCATGACGTTGTTCGGCCTGCGCTTGAGAAACGTCCGGATAGCGCCGAGGAAGTCGACCATCCGTGTCGCACCGAGTTCGCACAACGTGTGACAGAGCCAGATGTCGCGCTTGCGTCCCCTCAGCGACCCCGCGCCGAGTCTGACGCTCAGACGCTGGAGGGCGAGCCGTGCACTGGGGTCGAGCTTCTTGGCGACGCGATTGAGGTTGGTGCCCTCCGCGGCAATGTCGGTGTGGACCCCGCCGTCGGCATCCGCTGTTGCGTAGTGGGTCGAGATCTTGAACAGGCGAATGCCGTCATTCAGCTGCTGGTTGATGTCGTGGTCCTGGTTGGCGATCAGCCAGCCGTGTGAGTCGGCGGCCGACATCGAGTTGTGGGTTCCCGCGAACACGACCTCGTCAAGCCGCCGATCACAGAGCACTGGATAGCCATTGCAGGCCATGATCGTGCTCGCCTGAGAGGGCCGCGCGCCTCCGGTCACCAGCAGCGCGAGGACGAACGCGATCACCGCGGTGGCGAACGCTCCGGCGACCGTAGCGGCGCGGCGCAGGACCCGCCGCCGTGAGGGGCGGGGGCGAGGCTGAGCCGGTGCGGTGACCGAGAGCAGTTCTCCTATCGCGGTGTAAATGAGCGCGGCGCCCGCGAGCACGACCACAATGCTGAGCAACGTCCGCGGTTTCAGAACCGCGAAGAGTCCAATCGCCAGCATGACCGCGGCGCGCGCGCCGCGCCCGCGCGGAGACAGGGGCCTGCGCGCGAGCGTGCGCAACTGCTCGAACTCGGCGCGGCCCGAGTACGGTGAGAGCAACGCGGCCGATGCTGCGGCGATCAGCCAGGCCAAGCCGCCGACCCACAGGGCCCAGGTCATCAGGTCGCCGAACATTCCGGTCCAGATCCCGCCTATCGCCCCGCGGACGTCGGCGTTCGTGAGTTCCTGCGAGCCGTACACGTGCGTGACGACGTAGTGGCGGACGACGACCAGCGCGAGGGCGAGTACCGCTGCGCACACGCCGACGACAACCCCGGCGCACGTGATCGCGCGGCGCCGGTCCGGCGCGATCGCGATGCCGGCGGCGAGCACCGCGATCGCGACCAGTGGGAGCACGATTCCCAACCAGCGCACGTGGTCGGCGTAGTAGAGCGTCTCGCCGGCAAAACTCCGCCGTCGGATCGTGAGCAGAATCGTCTCTGCGTGCTTGGGCAGTTGCTTGGCGAGCTGCGGCGCGAGCGTCTGTAGCGCGGAGGTCACGACCGCGCCCGCGTCAGCGACGTCGAACACGGCGTTGGAGCCGCGCTCGAACAGCAGTCGGTGTCCGTGCTCGGCGGCGGTCCGGAGCACCGGACGGAATGTGTCCGTGCGGATGAGCCGGTCCATCCCGTCGATGACCAGCGGCCGGGCCGCAATCGCGTCGGGGACGGCCGGCTCCACGACCTGGACGCTGAACTCCTTCGCGGCGACGTGGCTGACGGCCGGCATCCGCAGGATGTCGGCCGCCCTGTCGGCGAAGGCCCTGCTGTCGACGATCTCCTCGCGGACGTACAGCAGCACGCCTCCGACGAGGGCCACCGGCCCGGCGAGAACGACCAGCAGGATGCTCAGCGCACGGCGCGCGCGCGCGGAGCGCGACGACGGCGCGGCTGTGCTCACGACCCCGATCTCGACGGGGGTGTGGCGGCGGCGCGGGCCCGGGCAGCGCGGTCGCCGCCAAGCCGGACGAGCACGAGCGCCCACGTCCGGAATGGCCGCCAGCGCTCCGAGAGCTCGCGGAACTGCTCGTCGGTCGGCGGCCCGCCGAGTCCGTACAGCTCACCGGCGCGCTCGAGCACCTTCGGCTCGGTCATCAGGAGCGGGGCGTCGGCAAACCCCGTCGCGCGGAGGACGACGAGTCCGGCGTAGAACGGACCGATGCCCTTGAGTGCCTGGACGGCCTCGTACGCCTGCTCGGGGCCGAGGTGGTGCAGCCGGGCGAGGTCGAGCTTGCCGCCCAGCGCGGCGTCGGCGAGGAGATGCAGCCGCTCCACCTGCTCGGTGGTGAGCCCAGGCGTGTCGAGCGGCAGCGCGATCAGCCGGTCGGGCTGGGGAAAGGCGGCGAGCACCTGGCCGGCGATCGCGAAGCGAGCGCCGTGCCGCTCAGCGATCCCCTGGCGCGCCTGGGCCGCCTGGGCCGACGGCCGCCGGGTCGAAATGATCGCCCAGGCAGCGGCCTCGTATGGCGAGTGGAAGAGTACTGGGCGCTGCCCCGGGTGGGCGTGCTGCAGAGCTCCGATCACGGGATCGCGCTCGCCGACGGTCAGGAATGCTTCGCCGTCATGGTCGAGGGACAGGACCCGCGCGACCTGCCGGACCGCGACCCGGGGGTCGGCGCCCTGACTCGTCGCGAGCTCGACCTGGACCGGCCCGTCCGGCTCGGGCTGGCGGAGCGTTGCCGCCGCATAGCCGGCGCCGCCGTCGACGGCGAAGGCGAGCCGCATGACCCCGTCGAACGCCGGCGTCCGGCCTTCGGTGGGGCCGAACCCGAACTGAGCGGCGGCAGCGAGGCTGAACGGTCCGCGGGGGGTAATGGTGTCCATGGCCGATTAGCGGGGCACTACAACAGCGATCCGGTGACGCCCTGGATCGTCCCGATCCCGTAGCCCATCGACGGGTCGCCGTCCGTCATGACCGCCATCGAGAAGCGCAGATGGTGACCCTCGAGCCGGCCCACCTGGTGGACGAGCTGACCGAGGCCAGTGCCGCGCCAGCCGCCCTTGAAGAAGACCGTATAGCCACGCGGGCGCGCGACCGCCGGGATTCCCCAGCTCTCGTATCCGGCGATCGTGGAGAGCAGGAAGCGGGCATAGCCGACGAACTGGCGCGGGATCAGTGAGTCCATGCGGAAGAAGAACTTCGCCTGGTCGGCCGCGCTGATCTGCGCGTTCGCCCAGATGCCGACGATCGAGAAGTCGGTCATACCGGCCTCGTGGGCGAGGCGGTACAGCGCGCCATCGCCGACGATCGACCAGGTCTGCGTCGCCGCGGAGTTGTCGGAGACGTTGATCATCGGGTACAGGAACGAGTTGCTGAACGAGTCGACGTGCTGGCGGCCCATCCCGTTCAGGCGGCGCAGGTAGGCGACGAGCAGCATCGCCTTGACGACGCTCGCCGACACGAATGTCCAGTGCTCGTGCACGCCGGAGAGGCGCCCCTCGCTGTCAACCACAGCGAACGCGGTGCGGCCGGCCCGGCTGCGCAGGTAACCGGCGGCGCGGTTGATCGCACCCGGTCCCGGATAGCCGAAGGGGAGGTAGCCGCCGCCATAGAAGCCGTTCCCGCCACAGGCGAGCGGGCGGTGGGCGTTCGACAATGCCCGGTCGTTCTGGGCTCGGAAGCACACGCGCCAGTGAAAGTGCCCCGCCGGCCCGGTCACGACCGCGCTCACCAGCGTCGCATACGGACTCAGCCGCTTCGTCCGGGTGCCGGGAATCTGCTGCAAACGGCCGTGATATCCGTTCCCGAACCACCAGCTCGCGTGGGCACCGTTCCAGCGCAGATCACGGGGGTGGAAGATGACGATTGAGATCCTGCCCTGCGCGAGCGGAAGCGCCTTCACCGAGATCTTTGTGCGCGCGTAGACGCTGATCGCGACGCTCGCCTGCAGGCTCGTGCCGGGGATGAGCGCGCGGTAGCGGGTGTTGCGATCCGGGTGAACGGAGAACGAGAACGTCCCTGTCGCCGACGGGTGCGCCGAGCGCACCAGCTCCGCGGTCTTGTAGGGGTAGGCAATCTTGATCAGGTTGACGACAGCAGCCGTCGGCGCGGGTGTGACCCGCCCGGAGAGCTGGGTCGCCCGCGAGCCGGTGAAGGACGTGCGCGAGGCATGGAGCGTGATCGTCGCGGGCGGCGGCGGCGTGCTCGTCGTCGTTGACGACGTCGACGTCGTCACGCTCGTGACCGTCGTCGCCGTGCCGTCGGCAAGCGCCGAAGCCGGTGCCAGACCGGCCAGTAGCGAAGCCATTGCCACCATGCCCCCGGTGACGACTCTCCCCAGATAGCCCACACGTGAACTGTATGGGATCGGGCGGCCCCGCTGCATTGCTAGCCTCCCCGGCCCCATGGGTGAGCTAGGCGCATTTCTCAAAATTCACCGGGTCGGCTTTGACAAACGTGAACCCGGGGAGCGGGTGCACGACTACAAGCAGTACTTCGCGCTTCAGCCCGAGGAGGAGCTCGCCCGCCAGGGCGCCCGTTGCATGGACTGCGGGATCCCGTTCTGCCACGAGGGCTGTCCGCTCGGAAACCTCATTCCGGACTGGAACGACCTGATCTATCGCGGCAAGTGGCGCGAGGCGATCGACCAGCTCCACATGACAAACAACTTCCCCGAGTTCACGGGCCGGATCTGCCCGGCGCCATGCGAATCCGCCTGTGTGCTCGCGATCAACGACGACCCAGTGACGATCGAGCAGATCGAGATGGCGATCGCCGAGCGGGCGTTCGAGGAGGGCTGGGTCGTCCCGGAGCCGCCGCCGCGGCGCAGCGGCAAGACGATCGCGGTCGTCGGCGCTGGCCCGGCCGGCCTTGCCGTCGCCGCCGAGCTCAACCGCTGCGGCCACGAGGTGACGGTGTATGAGCGCGACGAGGGCCCCGGCGGGCTGATGCGCTTCGGCGTCCCGGACGCGAAGCTGGAGAAGCGGATCATCGACCGCCGCGTCGACATCCTCGCCCAGGAGGGGATCAAGTTCGTCTACAACGCCGACGTCGGCCGTGAGGTCAGCGCGCGCGAGCTGCAGGAGCGGTTCGATGCGGTTGTCGTCTCGATCGGCTCGCGTGTCTCCCGCGATCTCGAGGCGCCCGGTCGGGAGCTCGGCGGGATTCACTTCGCTATGGATTACCTCTACCAGCGCAACCGGTTCGTCGCCGCGCAGGAGGGCCGCCCGACGCGGACGCCCGAGCCCGGGACCGAGATCTCAGCGCGAGGCAAGCGGGTGATCGTGATCGGCGGCGGTGACACCGGGATGGACTGCATCTCCAACTCGCACCGAGAGGGCGCGCGTAGCGTGATCATGCTCGACGTCTACGCCGCGCTGCCGGACACCGGGCGGGACGCTCGCCACCCGTGGCCTTTGCCCCCGAAGCGGACGCTGACGACATATGCACTCGAGGAGGGCGGCAAGCGCCGCTGGGGCACGGAGGTGACCGGTTTTCTGGGCGTCGACGGACACGTAAGCAAGGTGTGGGCACGTCAGGTGACGGGCACGTCGTCCCGCGACCTGACGCCGGTGCCGGGCACGGAATTCGTGCTCGATGCCGATCTCGTCCTGATCGCGATCGGCTTCGAGCATCCCGAGCATGAGGGACTCGTCGACGACCTCGGCCTCGACATCGATCACCGCGGCAACATCCGCACGCAGCAGACGTACCGGACCAACGTGCGCAAGGTCTATGCCTGTGGCGACGCCCGCATCGGGCAGTCGCTGATCGTCACGGCGATCGCCGAGGGTCGCAAGTGCGCCCGCATCGTCAATAAGGACCTCGGCTGGACGCCGATGGACCAGGATCGCGAGATGCTCTCGATCGGCGCTTGGAGCGGCGAGGTCGATCGCACGCTGCGCCACGAGGCCGAGGCGGCCGGAACGGTGCGTCCGGGCGAGGAGTTCTTCAGCGGCCCGGGAACCCGCAAAGCGTGAGCCTGCGGGCCCCTGACGGCGGGCCGGCAACGTTCCTGACAGAAACTGAAGAGTTTTCCAGGCCCCGATAGCCGCCTGCTACGTTAAATGGCCTGGCCAGCCGCACAACGGAGCAAGTGACGCGCACGGTCAACAGGTTTTGTTTAGCGACGCGTGGGGCGGGGAAACTTGCCCCTGTCGGTCAGGGAACTGCGCCCCCACTTCCCTGACTCTCCGGGGGGCCCAGATGGATCTGGGCCCCCCGGTCCCTTTTCTGCCCGGTTTGCGTTTGTGCTCAGCTGATCGAGATGTGGACGCCGGAAAGGATCCCGATGATCAGGCACGTCAGGCCGATCGCCGCCAGCCACCCGCCGCGGCTGGAGCTGGTGTGCTTGCGGACGAGACGGTCTCGTGCGAACGCGATGTCATCGACGGTCGGCGCAAGGCCGACGGTGCGACGACCGGCGTAGAGGAACAGCGCTCGGGCGAGGAACGCGAGTCCGCCGATGGCGAAAAAGACGGCGAGGCTGACGAAGACATCGGCGACTGGGTCCGGGGTCTCGGCCTTCGCCGCCAGGCCGCTGATGGCGACGAGCACCCCACAGCCGGGCACCAATGGTGCCGTCCGTGTCGTCAATGCGGCAGCCGCCTGCTCGAGGTCCTCGACGACGACCTCGGCGGCCTCATCCTGGCTCTGACCGGTCGCGCGCGAAAGGGCGTCAGCGCGACGCTTGAGGGCGTCAAGCGAAGCGATCGCATGATCTCTCGTGGCCAGGCGAGACAATCCACGATCTGCGCTTCGTTCCTCGATGCGGCACAGTGTCGCATGCGACCGCCGGCCGTACTGGAGGGTCCACCCGAGAACCTCTCTACCGTGTGAGAGGCATGGTCGACTTCACCAGTCCAGGCCTGCTCGCCCATCCCGCGGAGCACTCCCAGTCCATCGGCGGCACGGTCAGCAGCATCCTGTCGAACGCGGGCCAGTTCTTCTCGCAACTCGCGAACCTGAGCTGGATCTCGCTGCTGATCGGGATGGCGCTGTACGCGATCTACCTGCTGCTCCGCTCGCGCGCGCTGTTCAACGCGGTGCGGGCGGCCTATCCGGACGAGCGTGTCCGCTGGCGCGACGTGTGGGGCGGCTACATGGTCGGCTACGCGATCAACAACGTGTTCCCGCTCGGCGGCGGCAACATCGCCCAGCTGTTCCTGACCCGCACATCGATCGAGCGCGCGAGCTATCCGACGGTCGCCGCCGCGCTCTCGACCGGCGTCATCTGCGACTGGCTGATCGGGCTGCTCGTCATGGCCTACGCGTTCACGCAGGGCGTGTTCCCGAAGCCGCCGGACTTCTCGAAGCTGCCGGCGTTCGACATCAGCTTCTTCGCCTCGCACATGCGCTTCACCCTGTTCTTCATCACGTTCATGGGCTTCGCGTTCCTCGTTGGGTTCGCGCTGCTGTCGGCGAAGGTGCGGGCGTTCTGGCAACGCGTGCGTCAGGGGTACACGATCCTCCGCGACCGCCGCCGCTTCCGGCGCGAGATGCTCACCTGGCAGGCCGCGAGCTGGGTGTTCCGCTTCGGCGCCTACTGGGCGCTGCTCGACGCCTTCCACATCGGCGGCTCTGTCCGCAACGCCCTGCTCGTCCTCGGCGTCCAGGTCGTCGCCTCGGTGTTCCCGTTCACGCCCGGCGGCGCCGGCGTCCAGCAGGCGCTGCTGTTGACGATCTTCGCCCACAGCCCCGACGTCGCGGCGTTCTCCGTCGGCCAGCAGGTCGCGACGGCGGTGCTGACCGGGATCCTCGGGTTCTCCTCGCTCGTCCTCATCTTCCGCTTCCGGTCATTCCGTGAGGTGATGGCCCACGGGCGCGAACACCGCCGGCGCGAGCAGGCCGGCGCGGAGGATCCCGCCGACCCCGGGGGTGGGGCAGGGGCGTGGCCATCGAGGGCCGAGGCCTCGCCACAGCCCTGAGCGCGAGCGCTGAGGTTTGCGACGTTCCTCCCCCCGGCACGGGCAAACTTGACGCCCCCGTCATCTTTCTCTACGCTGCCCGCTCCGTCGTCGCCGTCCCTGCCTTCGAAGGAGCACTTGAATGACCCATCTCCCGTCCGCCTGCGTGATCGGTGCAGGCTCGTCCGGTATCGCCGCCGTCAAGACGCTGCACGAGCGCGGGATCCCGGTCGACTGCTTCGAGAAGTCGGATCGCGTCGGCGGCAACTGGGTGTTCGGCAACAAGAACGGGATGTCCTCGGCGTACCGCTCGCTGCACATCAACACGTCGCGGGAGCGGATGGAGTACTCGGATTACCCGATGCCGAAGTCCTATCCCGACTTCCCGCATCACACCCAGATCTCGGCCTACTTCGATGACTACGTCGACCATTTCGGCTTCCGGGATCGGATCACGTTCGAGACCGGCGTCGAGCACGCCGAGCGCGCCGAGGACGGCACCTGGACGGTGACGACCGACACAGGTGAGAGCCGCCGCTACGACATGCTGCTCGTCGCCAACGGCCACCACTGGGACCCCCGCTGGCCCGAGCCGCCGTTCCCGGGGACGTTCGACGGCACCGAGATGCACGCCCACCACTACGTCGACAACACGGACTTCGCCGACAAGAACGTGCTCGTCGTCGGGATGGGCAACAGCGCGATGGACATCGCCGTCGAGTCGAGCTTCGTCGCCAAGAAGACGATCATCTCCTCCCGCCGCGGCGCCTACATCCTCCCCAAGTATCTTTTCGGGCGCCCGCTCGATCAGATCGGCGTCAACAAGTTCACCGGCGCCGTCCCGTTCGCGTTCCGCCGCGGGTTCCTTCAGACGCTGTACAAGATCGGCGTCGGCGACGTCACCGACTATGGCCTGCCAAAGCCCGACCACCGCATCGGGGAGGCACACCCAACGATCTCCGCCGACTTCCTCAACCGGGTCGCCCACGGCGAACTCCAGCACAGGCCGAACATCTCGGCGCTCGAGGGCGGCCAGGTCCGCTTCGAGGACGGGAGCGTCGAGGACATCGACATCATCGTGTGGTGCACGGGCTACAAGGTGACGTTCCCGTTCTTCGACGACGACTTCATCTCCGCCCCGGACAACGACCTGCCGCTCTACCGGCGGGTGTTCAAGCCCGGCATCGAGAACCTGGCGTTCATCGCGCTGCTCCAGCCGCTCGGCGCGATCATGCCGCTGGCCGAGGCCCAGGGCCGGTGGATCGCGGCGTACCTGCGCGGTGAATACCGGCTGCCGTCACGCACGGCGATGGAGGCGGACATCGAGCGCGAGCGCGCGGCGATGTTCAAGCGCTACGTCGCCTCCAAGCGCCACACGATGCAGGTCGACTTCGACAACTACCTCTACGACCTGGCGAAGGAGCTGAAGGCCGGGGCCCGGCGAGCGCGGGAAGCGGGCTTCACGCTGCCGATCACGCCCCGAGCGGCACGGGCGGCAGCGGAAGCGACGGCGACGGCGACGGCGACGGCGACGGCCTGAGCCCGGCGGGGAGCACCGTGCCGGCCGCCGAGCTCAGCACGCCGGGCAAGCGCGCGCAGACGAAAGCGCACAACCGCGCAGCGATCATAGCTGCCGCCCGGGTCGTGTTCGCCGAGCTCGGCTACGACGCGGCCGGTGTGCGGGACATCGTGCGCCGCACGGACCTCGCCTCCGGCACGTTCTACAACTACTTTGACGACAAGGAGGCCGTATTCCGGGCGGTCGTCGACGAGAGCGCGCAGGAGATCCGCACCCGGCTGCGGGCCGTCCGCGCGGGTGCCCGCGCGCTCGAGGAGTTCGTCGGTGACGCCTACCGGGTGCTGTTCCGTTTCCTCGTCGAGGACCGGCTGCTGTTCCAGTTGCTCCAGCGCAATGCCGGACCGATCCGGGCGCTGTTTGGCGAGTCCGTGCTCGGTGCCGGTGTCGCGGACCTGTTTGACGATCTGCGCGCCGCGATCGACCGCGGCGACCTGCCGCCGTTTGACGCCGAGTACATGGCCGGGGCGATGGCGGGCGTGGCGCTCGAACTCGGCGTTCGGATGGCCGACCGCGATCCGCCGGACGCGGATGGCGCGGCCCGGTTCGCGACGGAACTGTTCCTCGGCGGAATCGAGCGGCTCGGCGCTCAGGCGCCGCCAACAGCGCCGACAGCGCCCGCCGCCAGCTGACCGGCGCGCAGCCGCAGTAGCTCGATCAGTTCGGTGCCCTTGTGGAAGGGGTCGGCGATCGGTGATCCGCCGTCGAGGGGCAGCGCGGCGCGCAGCCGGCCGTCGACCTCCGCGACGAGCACTGGGCCCGACAGCACCTCGGCGCTGTCAAGTTCGGCAAGCCACCGCAGACCGGCGGCGTCCTTGGCCGCGGCGTAGCGGAGAGTCACGCGGGTCACCGGGCTGGTGCCCGCGTCGACCCGCGCGGCGTCCGCCGCGGCGTGCAGTTCCCGACTGTGCTCGTGGGCGGCGAGCAGGTTCAGTGACAGCATGTTCAGCCTCCTGAAACGGTGTATAACCGACTAACGATTTTAGCTGGTTATCAGCCGTACGTAACCGTCATCCCATGATGACTGGTTATCGGCCTATGATCTGCGGTATGGGCGAACGGCAACAGGCACCCGGCAGGCTCGAGCTCGTACGGACGTTCGTGAACACGCTCGACCTCGAGGCCGAGCAGGAGCAGCTGGCCGACGCACAGGCACTTCAGGCGTGGTTAGTGGAGGTCAAGCTCGCGGACGCCGGCGTGCAGGTGCGCCCGAGCGACCTGCGCCGGACGCTCGCACTGCGCGAGGCGCTCCGGGCGACCCTCCTCAGCCACAACGGCGAGACGGCCGACATCCCGCACGCCGTCGACACGCTCGAGGCGACCGCGACGCGATCACGTGTCCGGCTGCACTTCGACGCAGATGCGGGCTCACGCCTCGCGTCGGACGCCGGCGGCGTCGACGGTGCCCTGGGCCGACTGCTCGTCATCGTCCACGAGGCGATCGCCGACCGCACATGGGAGCGGCTCAAGGCGTGCCGGGACCACGGGTGCGCATGGGCGTTCTACGACGCAACCCGCAACCACTCGCGGACGTGGTGTGACATGCAGAGCTGTGGCAACCGGGCGAAGGCACGCGCCTACCGAAGCCGGCAGACTTCATAGCGACAGCCTGCTCAGCGTCGCCGGCGTCGTCGCGGGACGGTCGGGCCGTACGCAGACCATGCCCTCCGAGAACCCTGCCGACCCGACAGCGAACGCCGCGTTGAATCGATCGAGGTTGACCAGGGTCAGCAGCGCGGTGATCTCAACGAGCTGATCGTCGCTGAAGTGCTCCTTGACGCGGGCGAACAGCTCATCCGTCACCTCGACGGGCGTGCGCATCACCGCCGCCGTGTAGTCGAGCGCCAGCTTCTCACGCTCGGTGAACAGCTCGCTCTCGCGATAACGCGGCAGCGCGAGCAGCTCATCGTCGGTGAAGCCGGAATTGCGGCAGATCTGCGAGCCGAGATCCACACAGAACTCGCAGCCAATCATTTGCGCGCCCTTCAGCTCGATGAGGTTCTTGAGCCGCTCGTCGACCGCGTTGCCCTTCCTCACCGCCTGTTGGAACTTGCCCATGCCGTTCATCATCTTCGGCCGTCGCGCCCAGATCTCGAGCGGCTCGAGCCCGTCGCCATGGGCGGCTTCGCGTCCGGTCAGCTGCGTCGTGCCCTTGCGCATGAAGCGGTACACAATTCTGACGACCGGGCCTGCCTGTTCCGGTGTTACTCCCTGAATCCGTGCCATCGGGCAACCTCCAATCCCCTCGGGTCGAACGTCTGTCTCTACTGCGCATGACCCGGGCCGATGCGGAGGTGTGACTAAGGAAGATGAACATCACTCCAGACGCGAGGCCGCCTCTTAACACGACGGCAGCTACAAAGCTGTCGCGGCATGTCAGGATTGGGGCCGATATGCCGACCTTTTGCCGCCACAACCGCCTCATTCAGAACTGTCCGATCTGCTCTCGTGAGCAGGAGATCGAGCTACGCCCGATCGTGTCCTCGAGCGCCCCTCGCTCGAGTCTGCCGAGAACGCCCTCCTCGTCGACGGGTGGCTCGGGATCACGTGCGCGCGCCAACGCCTCGTCGAGCGCGACCGGCGTCCGGGTCCGCCGGCTGGCACGCGGAGACGACGACGGCTACCACTCGGGCCTCGTCCCGGGGTTGCACTCCAGCGCTGACGCGCACCGTCTCGCCGAGGAGATGTCGTTCGGCCAGACCCGGCTGCGGGTCCTCGGGTCCGATCCGCCCGGCCTGTACGCCGAGGTCGCGGACCCAGCCGGCGATCTCGAGGAGCGGCTGTGGCTCGCGTTTCTGATCGCGTATCTCGGTCCGCTCAACGACGACGATCCGTTCGCCGGGATCCAGGCCGCGCGCACGTCATGGGCCTCCGGCGAGCTTCCCGACCTCGACGGCGCGGCACTGGGTCCCCGCACCGCTCACGAAACCGACCGAGGGACGCGGACGCTCGAGGCTTACCGGGCGTGGGCTGAGCGGTCCGGCTCGCAGGCCGCCGCGTTCACGGGCGAGTCTGCGTGGACGCCGGAGCGCCGGTTCGCGCGGGTATTCGAGCGGATGGCGCTTCCGGGCCTGCACCGCGCCGCGCGCTATGACCTGCTCGTCACACTCGGTCGTCTGGGCGTCGTGGAGCTGCACCCGGCCGCACTGGAGCTCGGTGCCAACAACAACGTCACCGTGGCTGCGAAACGGGTGCTGGGCATCGGCGATTCGATGCTCCTCGAGCGCCGCGCGACGAACCTTGCTGGGGCGACCGGAGTCGACCTCGCAGCGCTCGATCTCGCGTTCGGAAACTGGGAGCGAGCCGACCGCGTGAGACTCGGTCTGGCGGCGGACATCCAGCCGGACGAGGAAGTGCTCGACGCGGTCACCCGCGCCCTCGGCCTCTGACGGGCGGTCCGTCCGGAGCACCGCCTACCTTCTGCGGCGTCCGCACCTCCGAGCCGGAGCCGCAATGTCCCTGTGCTTCATCGAACCGCAGAACGCCATCCGCGTCATCGCCGACTCGGTCGGCCGTGAAGCGCGGCGTCAGATCCTCGGCGAGGTCGTCCGTGCCTGGGTCGACGAAATCCCCGACTCTGAGCTCGAATCCCACTACGCCAAGGCAGTCGCCGACCTCGACGAGCATGACCTGTCGATGCTCGCGGCCTGGCACGCGTCGCTCGAGGTGGGTCACCCGCTGCCGAACAAGGAATTCCTCGTCAATGTGTTCCCCTCGCTCGGTGAGAACCGGCGGGAGGCGTTGAAGATCGCCGCTGGCTTCCGGGGCGAGGAGGCGTTTGAGGCCGGCGTGGGGGAGGAGCAGGCGTTTGACACCGTGCTCCCGTGGCTGTCGGCGGACCGCTGCCTCGAGCTCGCCGCCGAGTGCCTGCAGCTGTACTGCTGGGACCGTCTCGGCAGCGACAACTGACCCGCGGCGATGTTAGGCAGTACCGAGCGCGGCCTCGATCTCGGCGATCGCCTGGTCGGTGTTCTGGAACCAGACGGCGGGGAGCCCGAGTTCCCGGGCTGCCGTGCAGTTGAGCTCGATGTCGTCGACGAACAGCGCCTGCTCCGCCGCGACCCCGAGCCGCTCGAGCGTCAGTTCGTAGATCTTCGGCTCGGGCTTACGCGTCCCCACGAACGCCGAGTCGACGACCTCGTGGAAAATCTCGTCCACGGGCAGCTTCGCGCGCCAGTGGCCCTCCCACTCGCGCACGTTGTTCGTGCAGATCGCAAGCCGGTAGCCGCGCTCGCGGAGGTGACGCATCAATCCGATCATCGGCTCGTTCGCGTGGAGGTTGGCGAAGTAACGCTCGCCGAAGCCGTCGAGGCTGACCTCCCGCTCGATCGCTGCCGATAGCTGCTGAGAGACGAGTTGCAGGAACCGGGCCTCCGTCATCCGGCCGGTCTCGAGTTCGTGCAGCGGGTTCGCGCCCTCCTGGGCGCCAACTGCCGCCATCGCGGCGCCGAGCTGCTCAAGCGAGATCCCCGAGCTCTCCTGAAAGGCCACGAACGAGCCGAGCAGCGGCGAGGTCAGCACCCCGCCGAAATCGCTGATCACCGCCGTGATCGGGCTCACGCGGGTGTGCCCGGCCGCACGAGAACGTAGACGCCGCTGCCCTCCTCACCGCGACTGCACCACAGCAGCGGCCATGCCGCCACCGTAATGCCGTCCCGTTCGACGCGAACTGCCTCGCCGACCGCATCCGCCGCCGCCCGGCGGGGGTACTGCTGATCGTTCTCGGCATCGAGCCAGAGCTCGAGTCCGGTGTGGAGCAGGCGTCCGTCGTGCCCGTAGGTGCTCGATAGTCGCGAATCGGCGACGGGCCGCGGCCCGTCCTCGCCGAACACGGTGGCCGCGAGCGCATCGCGGTCATGGCCCTTCGCTCCCCGGGGGCGCAGCGACGTGAGCGCGAGCCCCTCGTCGGGTGCGAACCACGCGCTCAGGTCGCGCAGCGAGTCAAGTCGGGAGAAGTCGAGCCCCGCGCGCACGGCGCGCCGGCCCAGCGCGTCGACCTGGCGATCGGCGCCGCCGAGGCGAACGGTGCCCGTCACACGGCAGAGCTGATCGAACCCGCTGAGCGCCTCGACGGACGCGGCGGTGCCCAGCGCCGTCGCCGTCAGATCGAGGCCGTCTGCAGCAACGCGCCACGGCTCGTCCTCGCGGCTGCCGGTGATGGCGACGTCGGCGAGCGCCAACGGGGCATCGTCGGCGGCCGCCGCTGCCGCGACCGCGACGCACGCCTCGCCGTCGGCCCAGGCACATCCCCACAGGGCCGCGCCGGGTTCGCCGAACGCGAGCGTTCGGAGTGTCCCTGGGGCGACTGGGCTCACGAGCGCAGGTGGGGCTGGTCGATGTCCCGCGCAGTCGAATCGACGTCGTAGTGGGTCCGGCGACCACCGAATTGGGTCGCCCGCAGCACCACGCGACTGCTGAAGTTGCGCACCAACAGGGGCAGGAGCAGCGGGCGCATCAGGATCCGTGTCGGCGGCAGCAGCAGCGCGATCCCGATGACGTCGGTGATGAAGCCGGGGATCATCAGGAGGATTCCGCCGAACAGGACCAGCGCGCCGTCGAGCACCTCACGGGTCGGCGCGCGCCGTTCCGTCACTGCTGCGTTCAGTCGGCGCCACGCTGCGGCACCCTGGGTCCGGAGCGCCCACAGCCCGAGCGGCCACCCGATGATGAGCAGCACGATCGTTTCGAGGACGCCGATCGCGCGGGCGACCTCGATCGCGACGAAGAGTTCAGCGATCGGCCACAGGATCAGCAGGAAAGCGACCATGTACTGAAGGCTACTGCGGTCGTCTTAATAACCGGCGCGGCTCGTGGCCGGCCCTACGCGATCGCCGGCCAGGGACCCTCGAGCCGGACGCCGGGCAGCCGATGGAGGCCCATCAGCTCAATCAGCTTGAGGATCTGGGGCTGCGCACCGCGCAACCGCAGCGCGCTGCCCCCGGCTCGCAGCCGCCGTGCGACCATCGCGAGGTCGAGCATCATCGATGTGTCGGCGAATACGAGTTCGGAGAGGTCGACGATGACGTCGTTCTTAGCCCCGATCGCGCGGACGAGCGCCTGACGGCGGGAGCCCTGAGTCGTCCGGTCCTCGTCCCCACGGCACCGGAGTACGGACGGTTTGTCATCGAAGTCGACGATGCGGGCAAACCTAGCGAAACCTGGCACCCCGTGGCAACCTCCGGGCTCTCTCTACACTTGCCGCAATGGTCACTGTTGACGATGTCACCGAAGCACTGCGGGACGTGATCGATCCCGAACTCGGGCTCGACTTCGTGGAGCTCGGTCTGATCTACGACGTCGCGCTGGACGACAGCGGCGCCGTTACGGTCACCTACACGCTGACAAGCCCCGGCTGCCCGATCGGGCCCCAGGTGTCGGAGCAGATCGCGGAGTTCGTCGGCGAGCTCGACGGGGTGAGCGACGTGCAATCGACGATGACGTTCTCGCCACCATGGACGCCCGAGCGGATGAGCGAGGACGCCAAGTTCGCGCTCGGCTTCTGAGCCCGGCCCAGGGAACGCTTTCCGAAAAAGCCTTGGGCGGGTCCGAATCCATCGAACCCGCCCAAGTACATTCCGCCCGCCAACTGCCGCTCAGGGGGTGACGGCTTCGCTGGCCGAGACGAGGGCGGTCCGGTGGGGACCCGATCTCACAGAGGTCCCCGCTAGAGGTTGAAGCGCGCGCCGGCCCGAAAGGTTGGTCGGTTACCTATTCTGGGCGCGGTGCGCCGATTCCTGAGCCCGCTCGTCCTGGCGCTGACCGCGGCTGCGCTGTCCGGCACGGGCGTGGCCACCGCGGCCGTCAGCCCAGCGGCGGGGACCACGACCGGCAACCTGCTCGTGCTCCTTGACCGCGGTCACGCCTCGGCGGCCGCGGCCACCGTGCACGCTGCGATCGCCCGCGCGGGGGCACGACGGGCCGGCCGCTCGGTGCCGGAGATCGGGCTTGTCACCGTCCGCCCGTCGGCGGGAATACCGCTGGCAACGCTCGCCCGGCGCCTGCGAGCGCTCCCGGACGTTGCCTCGGTCCAGCCCGAGCGGCGCTACGTGCCCCGGATCGTCCCCAACGATCCCGCGCTCACGACGGCGAACCAGAATTCCGGCACGGTCCAGTGGACGCTCGCCAAGGCGGGCTTCTACGCGGCCTGGAATATCTCGCGCGGGGACGGCGCCGTCGTCGGCGTGATCGACAGCGGGATCGACGGCTCGCACCCCGATCTGAGCTCGAAGATCGCTGCGGCGATTGACCAGCAGGACCCCTCGGACGCCCGCGGCACCGCGCTCACCGACGAGGTCGGGCACGGGACACACGTCGCCTCGCTTGCGTGTGCTGCGACCGGGAATGGCATCGGGATGGCCGGCGCGGGTTACAACTGCCGGCTGCTGATCGAGAAGAGCGATTTCTCGGACTCGAGCATTGCGGCGGCGATCGTCGACGCCGCCAACCGTGGGGTCGACGCCCTCAACATGAGCTTCGGGCCCGCCGGCGATACGCCGCCCACGCCCGCGCCGGATTCCGAGGTCCGGGCGCTCGACTACGCGGCGGCCCGGAAGGTCGTGCTCGTGGCGGCCGCCGCCGATTCGGTCACGACCGAGCAGGGCGACCCCGCCAATGTCCTGCAGCCGGCGGGCACCGGACCGAGCCTGACGACCGGCATCGGGCTCGACGTGACTGCCGCCGATTACAGCGGCCACCGCGCGAGCTTCGCGGGGTACGGCAACGAGATCTCGCTCGCCGCCTACGGCGCGCTGAGGCCGGATCAGACCGGCCTGCTCGGCATCGGGGCCCCGGAGCCCGGCATCTTCGGCGCATTCCCGGCGAACTCGACCGACTTCGAGGGTCTGCCGTCGCCGTGCGGCTGCCGGACGACGTTCGGCTCGAGCAGCCACTGGGCCTACCTCCAGGGGACGTCGATGGCCGCTCCGCAGGTCGCTGCGGTCGGGGCGATGATGCGAAAGCTCAACCCCGATGCGACACTCGCCGACGTGCTGACCGCGCTCAAGGGGACGGCCACCCGTCCCGTGGGCGTCGGCTGGACGAGCGATGTCGGCTGGGGACTGCTCGATGCCGACGCCGCGCTCGAGGCGATACGTCGCGTCGACCGCCTCGCGCCGGTCTCGACGCTCTCCGCGCCGACGGTCGCAAACCGACGCCGGTTCGTCGTGCGCTGGACCGGCCACGATCAGACGCGGCCGGAGCTGATTCCGTCCGGTATCGCGCGCTACGAGATCTACGTGAAGATGAACGGGTCGCGGCCGCGGCTGATCGCGAAGACGACGCGTCATAGCCTCACGTTCCACGGGCGGCGGGCGGCGCGGTACGTGTTCTTCTGCGTCGCGGTGGACCGGGCCGGTAACCGTCAGCGGGGCGCCGTCAACCACACGACACGGGTCACACGGCACGCCCGGTAATTACCGCTCGGGACGCTTGCGCGGCTGGCGGTCGCCACGAGAGCGCTTCGCCCGCATGTCGGCCGCCGGGCCGTGGGTCGGGCGCGAGCGCGCGGAGGGGATGATCGAGGCGGGACCGCCATTGGCGCTCTCACCGTCCTCAGGCCCGCCGGAGGGGGCCGCCGCCGACACGATCGGCGTGCGCCCGCGGCTCGGTTTCGTGCGGGCGGCGGTGAGCAGCTCCTTCAGCGCGGCGTCGATGCCCTCCGCGATCAAGTCGATGTCGGGCAGTGCGTCGTAGTCGCCGAGGAGCCCGTACTCGATCCGGCCGTTGTAGGACATGATCGCGATGGCAAGCGCATGGTGCTGAGGGAGGAACGCGATCGGCAGTAGGTCTCGCAGCTCGCGGCCGAGCACAAAGAGCGGCAGCTGAGGTCCCGGGATGTTCGTCACGAGCAGGTTGAACAGGCGGGTCGAGAAGTTGAGCCGGCTTGCCTGCGCGAGGATTGTCGGTGGCGCCAGATTGTTGACCGCCGCCAGCGTCGCCGCGCCGACCGCCTGCTTTGACTCCTTGAGCCCATCCATCGCCTGCTTGACGAACCGCAGCCGCGCAACCGGGTCGCGGATGTACACCGGCAGCGGCCCGCGCATCGCCGTCAGCCGGTTGCCGAGCGAGCCGCGGTCATCCGCCGTGCGCACCGACACCGGGACGAGCGCGCGCATTTCGAGTCCCTCGGTGCGGATCCCGCGTGAGCGCAGCCACGCAGCAAGCGACCCGGACACGACCGTCAGCACGACGTCGTTGACGGTGCCGCCGAGCGCGTTCTTGACCTCTTTGTAATCAGCGAGCTCCTGGCGCACGACGGCGAAGCGGCGATGCGGGCCGATCTCGACGTTGAGCGGCGTCTCCGGGGCCGGGTTGAGGCCGGCCCAGACGATCTCGCCGAGCCCTTCGGCGGCGTCGCGCACGATGCGCAGCGAGGTCGCGGGCCGAGCCGCGGCGTTGATCGCCTTCTGCACGAGTCCGGCGGTCGTGCCGATCGCACCGCGAACGCCGGCGAGCACGAGCTCGGCGGGTGACGGCTGGGGTCGCGGCTGCCATGGCTCAAGGTCGGTCGCCGGGGGCGCCGGGGTCGGCTGCAGGTCGAGCAGCACCGTCGCGAGGTCCACGCCCGAGACGCCGTCGACGAGCGCGTGGTGGGTCTTGAAGATCAGCGCGAAGCGGTCGTCCTCGAGTCCCTCGATGAGCCAGCTCTCCCAGAGTGGCTTGGAGCGATCCAGCTGCTGGGAGACGATTCGGCTCGTGAGCTGAAACAGCTGCTCCTCGGTGCCGGGCGCGGGCAGTGCCGAGTGGCGCACGTGGTAGTCGAGATTGAACGACGGATCGTCCGTCCACAGCGGTCGGCCGGACTCGAGGGGGGGCGTGCTCAACCGCTGTCGGTAGCGCGGGACGAGGTGGAGCCGCCCGCGGACGTGATTGAGGTAGTCCTCGAACTCCGGGGGCGGGCCGTCGAAGATGAGCACCCCGCCGATGTGCATGTGCGATGCCGGCCCCTCCTGGTGCAGGAAGGACGCATCGATCGAGGTCAGGCGGTCGAGGTGCTGCTGCGCCATGTCCCCAGCCTACCCGAGAACCCCCGTCCGCCGACCCTGGTTAACGGTGGTTTGCACGCGGGTCGGAGCGCTGACGATAGGCTTCGCTCACCGATGACCTGGGACTTCGCGACCGAGCCGGAATTCCAAGCCAAGCTCGATTGGATGAATGACTTCGTCCGGGCGAACATCTGGCCGCTCGAGACGCTGATGTACGAGCTCGGCTGGGACGGAATGACCGCCGCGATGCGACCGCTCCAGCAGGAGGTCAAGGAGCAGGGCCTGTGGGCCGCGCACCTTGATCCCGAACTCGGCGGCCAGGGCTACGGCCAGGTCAGGCTTGGGCTGATGCACGAGATCCTCGGCACGAGCCCGATCGCTCCGCTCGCGTTCGGTAATGCCGCGCCCGACTCCGGGAACTCGGAGATCCTGGCGCTCGCGGGAACGCCCGAGCAGAAGGACCGGTATCTGCACCCGCTCCTCGCCGGCGACCTCAAGTCCGCCTTCAGCATGACCGAGCCGAACAACGCCGGCTCTGACCCGACGCTGCTGAAGACGACCGCCGTGCGCGACGGCGATCACTGGGTGATCAATGGTCACAAGTGGTTCTCCTCGAACGCGTCGATCGCCGACTTCCTGATCGTGATGGCGGTCACCAACCCCGATGCTCGGCCCCATCAGCGGGCCTCGATGCTGCTCGTCGACACCGACACGCCGGGGGTCAACATCGTCCGGGACGTCGCGACGATGGAGCACCCGTGGGAGAGCTTCGGGCGTTACGGCAACCACGCGGAGATCCGCTATGAGAACGTCCGCGTCCCCGCCCAGGCGCTGCTCGGCGCCGAGGGCGCCGGTTTCCTCATCGCCCAGCAGCGGCTGTATCCGGGCCGGATCCACCACTGCATGCGATGGCTCGGGGTCGCACGCCGCGCGTTCGACATGCTGTGCGAGCGCTCTCTGTACCGCTACGCCCACGGGTCGACGCTCTCTCAGCACCAGTCGGTGCAGAACTGGATCGCCGATTCCGCCGCCGAGATGCAGGCCGCCCGCTTGATGACCCTTCACGCCGCCTGGAAGATGGACACCGAGGGTGTGCTCGCGGCGCGGCAGGACATCGCGATGATCAAGTACTACGGAGCGAAGGTCCTCCACGACGTCGTCGACCGGGCGCTGCAGGCGCACGGGTCACTCGGCTACTCGACCGACCTGCCGCTCGAGGCGATGTATCGCTTTGCCCGTGCCGCCCGGATCTACGACGGCCCTGATGAGGTCCACCGCGCCTCCGTGGCGCGGCAGGTCCTGCGGCGCTACGACGCGCCGCCGGACGAGACCCCGACCGAGCACGTCCCGACCCGGCGCGAAGCGGCGCGCCGGCAGTTCGCCCATCTCCTCGAGACCGCGACCGCGAACGACTGATGCGACGGCGGGCAGGGATCGTGGGGGTGCTGGCGGTGGTCGTCGTCGCAGCGCTCGTGATCCCGGCCCTCGGCTCGACGGCGCGCGTGGCGAAGGCCGGCACCGGCGTCGCGACCAAGATCGCGTACACCGAGACCAATCACGGCCACCTCCAGGGATCCTCGACCGTCGGGATCCAGGGCCATGGCTCGTTCTCGGCCAAGCTGACGAAGCGGGCCGCGCTCGAGGCCGCCGTGCTCGCGGCGGCGACCGGGATTCCGTTCACCAAGATCGCCCAGGGCGGGTCGTACACCGTCGAGCACAGCGACACGAGCGGCGTCGCGGTGGTCAGCTTCAAGGCGCGCGGCATCGGCACGCTGTGTTTGAGCTACAGCGCCAAGCACGGGAAGTTCGTGATCGGCCAGAGCTTCCTGCCGACGACGGGCACGCTGAAGACGCTCGGCGGCACAGGCGCCGCGGCGAAATGGTCCGGGAGCGCGTCGTTCAAGCAGACCACGCTGACCGGCATCAAGGTCGAGCAGTTCGGCTTCAGCGGCAGCGCCCACGGCTCGGTCGGGCGCTCGAAGACGATGTCCGCCACCTGCCGGCGCGTCGCCAAGCTGCCGAAGCACTGATCGCAGCGGGCCTCCTACACTGTCGACCATGGCCGACGCGCCAGCAACACTGCTGCTCGCCGCCCCCCGGGGGTACTGCGCGGGCGTGGACCGGGCCGTGCAGACCGTCGAACGGGCGCTTGAGCTGCACGGCGCCCCTGTCTACGTCCGCAAGGAAATCGTCCACAACAAGCACGTCGTCGAGCAGTTGCGCGAGCGGGGTGCGGTCTTCGTCGAGTCCGAGACCGAGATCCCGGAGGGCGCGGTCGCCGTGTTCTCCGCTCATGGGGTCGCCCCGAGCGTCCACGCGAACGCGACGACGCGCGGCCTGCGGACGATCGACGCGACGTGCCCGCTCGTCACCAAGGTTCACGTCGAGGCGAAGAAGTTCGCCGCCGATGGCTACACGATCGTGCTCGTCGGCCATGCCGGGCACGAGGAGGTCGAGGGCACCATGGGCGAGGCGCCTGAGCACATCGTCCTGATCGAGAACGAAGTGGACGTCGACCGGCTCGAGGTGAGCGATCCGGAGAAGGTCGCGTACATCTCGCAGACGACGCTATCGGTCGACGAGACCCGCGCGATCATCGACCGCCTGCGCGAACGCTTCCCGGCGATTGTCGGCCCGCGCACCGACGACATCTGTTACGCCACGACGAACCGTCAAGCGGCGGTGAAGCAGCTTGCCCGCGAGTGCGATCTCGTGCTCGTCATCGGCTCGCGCAACTCGTCGAATTCGAACCGGCTCGTCGAGGTCGCTCGCGAGCACGGCTCGGACTCCTATCTGATCGACAACGAGTCCGAGGTGCGCGAGGAGTGGCTCGAAGGCAAGCGGGTCGTCGGGATCACGTCGGGCGCGAGCGCGCCCGAGGAGCTTGTGCAGCGGCTCGTCCGATTCTTCCGCGACCGCGGGACCGAGGATGTCCGGGAGCTCGAAGTGGTGCAGGAGGACGTCCGCTTCATGCTCCCGAAGGTGATCCGCCAAGCGGTCGCCGCGGCCTCGAGCTGACCTGAGGGCACCGCCCTGCGCACGCTGGTCGTTTCGGACCTGCACCTCGGCGCGCAAAGCGGTCGCGACGTCCTGCGTGACGAGACCGCCCGGGCGCGACTGGTCGATGCGGTACGCGATGTCGATCGGCTCGTGCTGCTCGGCGACATCGTCGAGCTGCGTCAGGGCCCGGCACGCGACGCCCTCGCGGTCGCGCAGCCGATCCTCCGGGAACTCGGCGCCACATTGGGCGCGGCCTCCGAGGTCGTCGTCGTTGCCGGCAATCACGACCATCACGTGCTGACCGGCTGGGTCGACCGGCGCGGCCGCGCCAGCATCCCGCAACCGCTCGGGCTCGAGCAGCCGGTCGACTGGCGTGCCGGCGAGCTGCTGGCCGAGATCGCGGATGCTCTCGCCCCGGCGTCGGTCCGCTCGGCATACCCCGGGGTGTGGCTGCGCGACGACGTCTACGCGATGCACGGGCACTACTGCGATCCGCACACGACGGTGCCGATGTTCGAGCGGCTCGGGGCCGGCGTGATGCGCCGGCTGACCGGGCTGACCGATCGCGGGCCCCGCACCGTCGATGACTATGAGGCGATCCTCGCGCCGATCTATGCGTGGCTGTACACGCTGGCTCAGCACGGTGGTCCGAGCCTCGGACGCAGCTCACATGGCGCCTCGGCCCAAGCGTGGCGCACGCTCGAGGGCAACCCGCGTCGGCGCCGGACGCGCACGGACCGGTTGCGCCGCCGCGGCGTGCTGCTTGCGTTCCCAGTCCTGCTGGCGTTGCTCAACCGCGCGCAGCTTGGGCCGCTCCGCGCCGACCTCTCGGGCCCGGAACTACGACGGGCGGCGCTGCGGGCGTGCGGCGAGGCGGTCGGCCGCCTCGAGCTCGACGCCGCGGACGTCATCTTCGGGCACACCCACCGGGCCGGCCCGCTCTCGGGCGATGCTCGGGAGGAATGGGTGACCGCGAGCGGCTCTCGGCTGGTCAACACCGGATGCTGGGTGCACGAGCCCAGCTTCCTCGGAGCACGTCCCGAGGAGAGCCCCTACCGGGCCGGGTTCGTGGTCGCGCTGGACGACGACGCGCCGCCGCGTCTGCTCAACCTGCTCGACGGCGTCAGGATGCCAGCCCCGGCGTAAAGCACACCGCGTGGCACGTCACGCTGTCGCCGATGGTGAGCTCGAGCGTGCCCGCCGTGCTCCGCGGGTGGGAGACGAGTTCGTACGCGCCCGGGTGGGTGACCGCGACCCGACGGCCGTTGGCGATGACCTCGCCCTCTCCGTCGAGTACCGCCCACACTGCACCGGCCTCGTACGGGCCGCTGTACGGACCCTCGACGTCCTCGCTCTGAGGAGTGAGGAGCGCCCCGGGGACATCCTCCGGTCGGCGCGCCGAGATCGTCGGTCCGGAGATGCCAAGCAGCTCCTGGATCGCCCGCTCGGTCTCGTCGTAACCGCCCTCGCCGTAGTGGAATTCGAAGAGGACGCCGTCCTGGTTGAACAGGTAGCGCGCGGGCCAGCCCATGTTCCCGTAGAGCTTCCAGATCTCGTACTCGGCGTCGACGACGACGGGGTAGGGGATGCCGAGCCGCGGGACTGCGGCGGCGACCGCATCAGGATCCCCTGACGGCGGGAAGCCCGAGGTGTGGACGCCGATCACCCGCAGGCCCGCCTCGCTGTAGCGCTCGTGCCACGCCGTCATGTACGGGAGCGTGTGCAGCGAGTTCGGCCGGCAGAAGTCCCAGAACTCGATCAGCACCGGCCGCCCGCGCTGCTGGTCCATCCGCAGCGTGGCGACGCCCACCCACGGAAGCTCGCCGGGGAAGGGTGGGGCGTAGATGTGGTCGACCGGTGCGCGCACGGCCGGCGATGGTAGACGCGTCCGGTGGGGCCCGCCGCGCCCCTGGTCCGCTACGCCTCGACGAGACCGCGGCGGATCGCGTAACGGACGAGCTCGACGCGGTCGCGCATGCCGAGCTTGCGGAGCACGTTCGCACGGTGCGACTCGATGGTCTTCTCCGAGACGAACAGGATCCCCGCGATCTGGGCGTTGGTGTAGGCCTCGGCGATCAGCTTGACGACCTCCTCCTCACGCGGCGTGAGTGGGATCACCGGGCCCTCGGCGCCGTCCTCCATCCACTGGCGGATGATCGATCGCTCGGCGGCATTGGTGAGGAATGCCTCGCCGCGGCCGACGGCACGGATCGCGCCGACCAGATCCTGGTCGGCCTCGCGCTTGAGCACGTAGCCCGACGCGCCCGCCTTGAGCGCCTCGAACAGATAGTGCTCGTCGTCGTGCATCGAGAGCATGAGAACGCGCGCGTCAGGCAGGTGGGAGCGGATCTCCCGCGCCGCCTGGAGGCCCGTCATGCGCGGCATTCCGACATCGAGGATGCACAGGTCCGGGTGCGATCCGAGCGCCGCGGCGACCGCCTCGATGCCGTCCGCCGCCTCCGCGACGACCTCGAGATCCGGCTGGCGCTCCAGCAGGAGCTTGATCCCGGAACGGACGATGCCGTGATCATCAGCGACGAGGATGCGCATCACTCACGACATCGTCAGCTCGACGCGGGTTCCCTGCCCCGCCGCGGACCAGATCGACAAATTGCCCCCGACGAGGAGCGCTCGCTCGCGCATCCCGGACAGCCCGAGGCCTCCGGCCCGCCCGGACGCAAACCCGCACCCGTCATCGCTGATCCGCAGCACGGTGCGCCCGATGAACGACAGCTCGACGACGACCTTGCGCGCCCCGGCATGCTGGGCGATGTTCGACAGGCTCTCCTGGGTCACGCGGTAGATGACGAGCTGACGCTCGTGGGTGAGCTTCGGCGGTGTCCCGCGCGCGCTGAACGTCGCTCGCACTCCCGACTGCTCCCCGAAGTGCCGGACCTGGCTGCTGAGTGCCGGGATCAGCCCATGATCGTCGAGGACCGCCGGCCTCAGTTGACGGGCGAGCGCGAGCAGTTCCTCCATCGCCTGGCTGGAGAGCCGCTTCGTCTCGGTCAGCTCGCGACGGAGTCCGACGGGCGCCCGTTCGATCGAGGCCTGGAGGCGCAGTGACACCGCCGTGAGTGCCTGGTTGACCTCGTCGTGGAGGTCCTGGGCGATCCGGTGACGCTCGCGTTCCTGGGCGGCGATCGCCGCTCGGCCGGCGTCGCGTCGCTCGGCCTCGAGCCGGCCGATCATCCGGCGAAACGCCGCCTCGAGCCGGCGCACCTCGGCGCTGCTGCCGGGATGGCCGCCAAGCAGGCTCGGGTCCGGGCTGGCGAGGTCGATCCGCTCCATCAAGGAGATCAGCTCATCGAGCGGTCGGAACCGGCGGCGGAGCAGCAGCCAGTTGGCGAGCAGCGTCGCGATGATCGCGAGCCCGAAGACGAGCAGTTCCCGACCCCGGGTCACGTCGGTGACGTGCGCGTCGACCCCGAACGTGACGATGACCACCGTGCCTGCCACGACCAGCAGGTTGACCGCGAGTACTTGCAAGATGAGAGGACGGGACCGCATACGCCGACAACCAAGAAGATCGGTAGTTCCCCGTACGTCAAGATCGGGTCAGGACCCGATATCGGCCGGGCGCCCGGCGACCGATACAGATCCTGCGAGACCTCCACAGACTTACGACGGGCAGTGGATGGCGATTGGGTCTGGCTCTAGGGCGCCTTTCGGGGCGCCCTTGGCCTGTCTAGGCTAGGAGCCTGTCAAAGAAGCTGGCACGCGTCCGGCGGCGGCGCACCCCTTCTTTGACACGCTCCTTGGGGCAACCTGCCGTGGCGCCGCCCCAACGACCATGGCGTTTGTCGACCTCGGCCGATTCGTGCGCTCGCAAACGGAGGGGCAATCCTGCGACCACCGCGTTTGTCAGCGTCCAGATCCGCGTCCGCCGACCAACCCTCTGGCGGTCCCGCCTCGGCCTCGCGGGAGGCTGTCCGATTGCGCCTGAAGATGTCAAGATCTACGCGCTACACTCTGTGAAGTATTGAATCCTGAGTGCATTTAAGGAGTTTCGCCGAATGAGTCCCTCCGGAGCTGAGGTCCTCCGCCAGATCAAAAGTCAGATCGAAGAGGTCGATCCCGCGGCCGTGCGCGAGCAGGTCTCCAACGGCGCGGTCGTCGTCGATGTGCGCGAAACGGACGAGTGGGGCAACGGGCACATCCCGGGCGCCAGGCACGTCCCCAAGAGCCACCTGGAGTCACGGATCGAGGGCGCGGCGCCGGATCGCTCGCAGCACGTGATCCTGTACTGCGCGTCGGGCAACCGCTCGGCATGGGCGGCCCGGACCCTGATCGAGGATCTCGGCTACGAGAACGTCGAGTCGATGACCGGCGGCTTCACGCTGTGGAAGGACCGGGGCTACGAGGTCGTGCAGCCGCGCACGCTCACCGTCGAGCAGCGCGAGCGCTACTCGCGGCACCTGCTCTTGCCCGAGGTCGGCATCGAGGGCCAGCACAAGCTGCTCGACGCCAAGGTCCTGCTGCTCGGCGCCGGCGGACTCGGCTCGCCGACCGCGCTGTATCTCGCAGCGGCCGGGGTCGGGACGCTGGGCATCGTCGACAACGACGAGGTCGATCTGTCGAACCTGCAGCGCCAGGTGATCCACTCGAGCGAGCGCATCGGCATGCCGAAGGTCGACTCAGCGGCCGAGACGATCAACGCGCTCAACCCGGACGTCAAGGTCGTCAAACACGCGCTCCGGCTCGGTCCTGAGAACATCATGGACATCCTCCCGGGCTACGACATCGTCGTCGACGGGCTCGACAACTTCCCGACGCGTTATCTGCTCAACGACGCCTCCGTGCGGCTTGGCATTCCGGTCGTTTCGGCCGCGATCCTCGGCTTCGAGGGCCAGCTGTCCGTGTTCAAGCCGCATGACGGTCCGTGCTACCGCTGCCTGTTCCCGGTGCCGCCGCCGGCTGAGCTCGCGCCCTCGTGCGGCGCCAACGGCGTGCTCGGCGTGCTGCCCGGCACGATGGGCCTGCTCCAGGCGACCGAGGTCATCAAGCTGATCCTCGACGAGGGTGACACGCTCGTCGGGCGGCTGCTCATGTACGACGCGCTCGCGGCAAAGGTCACCGAGGTCAAGGTGCGGCGGGACCCGCAGTGCCCGATCTGCTCACGCGAGCCGGACGCGATCTCCGACGAGGAGATGGGCGTCTTCCCCGACTACGAGGCGTTCTGCGCGGGCGCTCACTAGTACCCCCGTCCATCAATTCGGATCGTTTCGGCGGCGTCTGGACGCGCCTGGTCGCCACCCGTGGGAATCGACGATGCTCGCATCGCCTCATCCCACGTGCGGCGCCAGCCACGCCCAGCCACTCGCCGATTCCGACCCGAATTTCCGGACGCGGGCACCAGCCGTTCGGTCGCAAAGCGATCATCTAGGGTATGAGCATGGCCACCATTCGCATTCCACCTGTGCTGCGCCCGTCTGTCGGGGGCGAGAAGGAGCTCACCGCCGAGGGCTCGAACGTCGGCGACATCCTGCGTTCGGTCGTGGAGACCCACCCGGACACGCAGTCGCAGCTGTTCTCCTCGGACGGCGGCCTCAACCGCTACGTCAACGTCTACCTCAACGACGAGGACGTCCGCGTGCTCGACGGGCTTGACACAGCGGTCGGCGAGAGCGACACGCTCGTGATCCTGCCGGCGATGGCCGGCGGCCGACTTTAGTTTCGGCCGCCGGGGAAGGCTGGGGGCTCCGGCGGCGTCCTATAGGGCGACCCGCCCCCACGCCCAAAGGAGCCTGATGTCATCGAAAAGCCCTCTGCGCGGCAGGCGCTCGCTGTGGCTGCTGACCGCCGCGGCAGCGTTGATCGCGCTCGCCGGCCTGGCGACGCTCGCGATCGCAAAGACGGCGAAGCCCAAACCGCTCGTCAAGACGGCGCACAGCACGGCCCAGAAGGCGACCATCCTCGTCGACTCGAGCGGGCGCACGCTGTACGAGCTCAAGCCGGAGACGAGTAAGCACCTGCTCTGTAAGACGAGTCCGTGTTTCCAGTTCTGGCCCCCGGCCAAGGTTGGCAAGCACACGAAGCTCGCCAAGGGCACCGGCGTCAAGGGCACGCTTGGGCGACTTCACCGCAGCGGTTTTGATCAGCTGACGCTCGGCGGCCGTCCGCTGTACCGCTACTCGGGCGACACGAGCAAGGGCTCGACCAACGGCCAGGGGATCGTGGCCTTCGGCGGGACCTGGCATGTCGTCAAGGAGTCGAGCTCCCGCAAGAGCACCCACACGACCACGACGACGACATCGACGTCGACAAGCTCATCGCCGTACCAGTACCCGACGTACCCCTAGACTTAGACTAGGCCCCTCGGCCGTATGGGAGGCGACACGACGGCCCGTGCGGGGGCCGTCACCTCGCTACACTTCGTATAGCTATGGCCGCAGAGCGCCTTCAAAACAAGCCATGCGGCGGACGGTACGGGGACATCGTCCAGGCCATTGGCCACACGCCGCTCGTCGAGCTCAAGCGCCTCAGCCCGAGGCCGGGCGTCCGGATCTGGGCGAAGCTTGAGTCACACAACCCCACCGGCTCCGTCAAGGACCGCGTCGCTCGCTCGCTGATCGAGGATGCCGAAGACAAGGGCTTGATCCGTCCGGGCCAGACGATCCTCGAGCCGACGTCCGGAAACACCGGGATCTCGCTCGCGATGATCTGCGGTCGCAAGGGCTACAAGCTCAAGGTCGTGATGCCGGAGAACGTCACGCCGGAACGGACTCAGCTGCTCCAGATGTACGGCGCCGACATCGTTTACTCCGAAGGCTCGAAGGGGTCCAACGGTGCCGTCGAGATGGCGCTTGACATGGCCGAGAAGGACGCGTCGTACTACATGCCCTACCAGTACGGGAACCTGGCGAATCCGCTCGCGCACTACAACGGGACCGCACTCGAGATCCTCGAGGAGCTCGACGAGGTGACCGCGTTCGTGGCCGGACTCGGGACCGGCGGGACGCTGATGGGCAACGCGCGGCGCCTCAAGGAAGAGCTGGGCGACGACGTCAAGATCGTCGCCGCCGAGCCGATGCAGGGCGAGCCGGTACAGGGCCTGCGCTCGCTTGAGGACGGCTTCATCCCGCCGATCATCGATCTCTCGCTGCTCGACCGGAAGATCTTCGTCACGAACACCGACGCGATCGTGTTCACGCGTAAGCTGCTCGACGAGGAGCGGGTGTTCGCCGGCGTCTCGTCCGGCGCGATCGCCCGCGTCGCGGTCCGGATCGCGGGCGAGCTCGACGAGGGCAACGTCGTCTTCATCGTCGCCGATGACGGTTGGAAATACTTGTCCTCGGGGATCTATACGCGTCCTGTCGAGGAGATCGAGAACCTGGACGCCACCGTCTGGTGGTAAGCGAAGACGAGAGCGCCGCGCCGAACACGCGGCGGGCGCTCCTGACCACCTCGACCGGCGGGGTCGCGGCCGGCGCACTGATCGCCCTCGCGGGCTGCGGGCACAGCTCACGCCGACCCGACGTCCACAAGATTCCGCCCTCCGCGCGGGATGCCGACGTGATGATCCTCAACGGATTGCTCGATCAATGTCAGCGAACGATCGCCGCCTATACGGCGACGATCCCGTTGTTCGGAGGACATCTGCACGCCTCGATGAAGCAGTTCCTCGACCAGGATCTCGATCACGCCGGCGAGCTCTACCGGCTCATCAAGCAGGCGGGCGGCGATGCCAACAAGCCGCAGCCGAGCTACAACCTCGGCCGGCCGAAGGGCCGCAAGGATCTGATCGAGCTGCTGCGTCGGCTCGAGTCTGCGATGGTCGCGCGTTACAGCGCGGCGATCCCGCAGCTCTCCCCCGGCTCGGTGCGGGCGGCAATCGCCTCGACCCTCGCGAGCGATGCCCAGCACGCCACCGTGCTTCGGCTCGCGCTGCACCTCGACCCGCTTCCGACAGCCTTTGTCACAGGCACCGAGTAGGACCGCTGGTGGAGACGTCGAGGATCACGCGACGGGGAGTGCTCACGGCAGCGGCCGCGGCAGCGGCGGCGGCAACAGCGGCGACCGCGACCTCCGCCGCCGGCGCGCCCGCGGCGCTCGCCGCCGATGCTCCGCCGAAGAGCGAGCCGGAACTGCTCCGTGAGCTGCTCGCCATCGAACAGCTGCTGATCGTCGTCTACCGTCAGGTGATCGACAGCGGGCTGCTGTCCTCCCGGGTGGATCGCGTCGCGCGGCGCGTCGAGCAGCAGGAGCAGGCCCACGCGCAGGCGATCGCCCGTCAGCTTCGAACCGTTGGCGGCACTGCGCCACGACCGCTGCACACGACCGATGCCATCGACAAGGCGCTCCACGACCTCAAGGTGTCCGGGCGCGTGTCGGGCCTGCGCGACGAGCACGATTGCGTCCACCTGCTGCTCGACCTCGAGATGGTCGCCGAGGGCGCGTACTACCAGGCGATCTCGCAGTTCACGTCGATCGAGTTGACGCAACTCGCGGTCCAGATCCTGGCGAGCGAGGCCCAGCATCAGACCGCGGTCAGCGAGGCCCGGCGGCCGGGCGACGCCTCACAAGCTGTGCCGACGTCGTTCGTCAAGGGCAAGAGCCCCTGACGCACCTGCCGGCGGCTCTCCAGGCGCCGCCCAACCTCCGTGAGCGACCTGCGCTCAGTGATTCAACCGCCGAGCAGTCGGCGTATGCGTGAGACGGAACGACCGCGCCAGCGGATCCCGGCGAAACGACCTCGCCGAGGGCCCGCGAAACTCGCTACGAAAGGACGGCTCAGCGACCGAGTAGCGGACCATCGCACGGGCGATGACCGCGTCAGCCACCATTCGCTCGTCGACGACGTACAGCGAGTCGGCGATCAGTTCCTGGAGTACCCTTGCCCGTCTTGTCACGAGGTCGATATCGGGACCCGCCGGGCGGCACTTAAGCGGGCGCAGAATCCGTCAACGCCAAGGCAACCGACCTGCAACCGACGGGGGAGCCTCAGCCGCCCCTGGTAGCCTCGAGCGCGATGCGAATCGCACGCGAGATGTACGACGACATGGTCGCCCACGCCCGCGAAGACGCGCCAAACGAGTGCTGCGGGATGGTGGCCACCCGCAACGGCGAGGTCGTGCGCGTGTATCGGACGACGAACGTCGAGGCGAGCCCGTTCCGGTTCGTGATCGACGGCGCCGAGCAGCTGCGCGTCTACAACGAGATTGAGTCGGGCGGGCTCGAGCTCGGCGCGATCTATCACTCCCATACGCGGACGGAACCGCGCCCATCGCAGACCGACATCAACTTCAGCCGCGCCTGGCCGGGCGTGCTGTGGATCATCGTCGGTCTGACGGGCGACGATGCCGACGTTCGCACCTGGCACATTGAGGACGGTCAGGTGAGCGAGGCCGAACTGGTTGTGGACTGATGTCCGCCGGCCCGGGCGCGTCCGACGCACGGGGCGCCCTCGTGTGCCCGAGCTGTGGTCGGCGCCATCCGGCCGACGAGCGATTCTGTGGCGGCTGCGGGATGCCGCTCGTCCGGGAGGCGGCCCCCGATGACGCTCCTCTCACGGCTCCGACCGAGCAACAGCAGCGGATCCGCAAGATCAAGCCGCAGCTCGCCGAGGGCTCGCTCGTCCGCGTCGCCGGCGCCCGCAACCAGGCGGAGGCCGAGTTCATCCAAGGCCTGCTGCTCGAGGAGGGCGTCCCCAGCCTCTTACGCCGCACCGCCGGATTCGACGTCCCGGACTTCCTCGCCGCGGGCCCCCGTGACGTGCTCGTCCCGCAGACCGGTCTCAGCACCGCCCGCGAGGTCCTGCTTCAGGCCGAGCTCATCGGACCCGAGCGCCCCGTCGGCGCCGCCGTCGATCCAAGGCACCTGCTCGTCGGCCTGATTGTCGCGCTGGCCATCGGCGCGCTCGTCATCTGGGGCGTCGGCGCCCTGATCCACTAAGACGCGTGACACATGCGATCCGCTAGGACACGTTCGCCAGCCGGGCGAGGTGCGAGCGCCAATCGCCCTCGATGTGGACGAACGGCTTGTCGTGGAACGCCTTCTGGATGGCCGCCCGAGCCCCCTGGGGATGCAGGCGGGTGACGAACTGCGCGGCGGCGCGCTCCCCCTCCTGCTTGGCGAGCAGGTCGATCACGCTGGCGCCGAGCAGCGGCGCGTCGCGGAGGCCGGGAGGGAAGCTTGGACGGCCGCCCTCACGCAGGCGACGGGCGATGGCCGGGCGAGCGTGGTCACTCTGGCCTGAGAACCAGCGTCCAGCGCCCTCGAGCAGCCACGCCCAGCGCAGTTCCGCGCGCACCCGGCCCGGAGTCAGCCCGGAGGGAAGGTCGTGGTTGTTCTCGGCGATCACCCGTCGGGCATACAACGCCGGCGCGGTGAGCGAGAGCATCTCACGGGACCCCGGCACGTTTGAGGCGCGCGCATCGAGCGCCGAGGGCGTCAGCACATGCAGTTCCTCGCCACCGGCCCAGCCGGCGACGTAGCGCCGGTTGGCGGGCGCCGTCAGCAGCCACCGCAGCGGCAATGTCGGGTTCGAGAGCGTGAGCGAGAACGTGTCCTTGTGCAGGACGACGGTGACGTCAGGGACCTCACGGGCGAAGATCCCGGCCAACTCGTCACGCGTGCGCTCGAGTGACTCGAGCACCCACGCGGCGTCATCCGCTTGCGCGGAGTCGTGACGCGCGCGGAAAGATGGCGAGACGGACTCGACCCAGGCCATGGAAGGAAACGCGGGCGGCCGCGGTGGCGGCCGCCCGCTGAGACTTGATCAGACGAGAACCGGCTGGCGGTCCGAGGCGATCGCAGCGATCTCCTCGGATGCCCGCTCGAACTCGTCGTCGGAGAGCACGGGCGTTCCCTCGAACGGGAGGTCCCGGGTCAGCTCGAGCCACGAGCGGCAGCCGCCGTATTCGTCGCGAACCTTGACCGTGACCGGACGTGGGATCCGGTAGGTCCGCAGCAGGATCACGTGAAGCGGGTGACGCCGCTTCCACGCCAAGCGCTTCTCGGCGTAGTCCGTCGTCCATACGTAGAACGGCGACAGGGCGTCGACCGCGCGGCGGTCGGTGACCGTGAAATGGGCCGCAACCTCGGCCCACGCACGAATGCGGACACGGTCCGGCTGGGGAAGTTCGCCCGTGCGCAGCAGGGCGGCTGGAGGCGGCTCGCCGTCACTCCAGACGCCTTCTTCGAGAGCGCGCGCCAATTCGGGGCGATGCGACTCGCGCACGAGATCAGTGCACTGGTGGTCAAACGTGGGATATAGGAAGAACCGGTCGTAGTCGAGCTTGAAGTGCTTGCCTGGTTCGCGGATCCCGCCCTTACGGAGGGTCAGGAGCTGCTCACCTTCAGCGAGCGCCCGCACGGTCACGGCCCATTCTTTGAAAGCAATCGGCATGTATTCAGTGGGGAGATGGGGGGCTTACGTAACGAATCCCCGCGCGCGCATCTTGACCGGCGGCGACAACGGGGAACAAGGATTCTAGGGGAGAACTTCCGAAATCCCAAATGTTCCTGCAAATATGCAGTTTTGCGGTGGCTACACCGCTATAGCTTTATGTCAGCGAACGCCTCGAGCGCCTCGATCATCGCGGCGAAGTCGTCATCACCATGACCGCGTCCGCTCGCCCCGATGAGCACCTCGCGAGTGAGCGCGGCGAACATGAACGGCGCGCCGAGCTCGGCCCCTTCCTCGAGGCAGAGCCGCACGTCCTTGAGCATGTGGTCGAGCTTGAACAGCGTTGTGTAGTCGTGCTCGCGCATCGGGCCGGCCTTGAGGCCCAGCATCGTCGAGTTGCCCGAGCCCGCGCCCATCACCTCGACGAGCGCGTCGAGGTTGAGGCCCGCCTTCGCCCCGACGACCAGCGCCTCGCCGAGCACGGCCGCGTTCGTCGCCGCGACGGCGTTGTTGATGAGCTTCACCATCTGACCGTGGCCGAGGGCGCCCGCGTGAACGATCGTCGTCCCCATCGCGTCGAGCGCGGGTCGAGCCCGCGCGACGTCCTCGTCGCTGCCGCCGACCATGATCGTCAGCGTCCCGTCCTCCGCGCGGGGCGAGGATCCCGTGACGGGCGCGTCGACCAGCCCGATGTCGTGCTCGGTGAGACGGCTGGCGATCTCTCGGGTCCAGCGTGGGCCGATCGTCGAGCAATCGACGCACAGCGCGCCCGGCTGGGCGGCAGCGGCCACGCCGTCCGGCCCGAGCAATACCTGCTCGACCTGCGGACCGTCGACGACCATCGTCACGATGAGGTCGGCCTGCGCACCCGCCTCGCCCGGTGTGTGCGCGAGACGAACGCCGGGGTGAGCGGTGCAGAACTCCTCGGCGGTGCTCTGCGTGCGGTTCCACACGGTCAGGTCGAAGCCGCGCTCGACGAGCCGGTTCGCCATTCGGGACCCCATGATGCCCAGCCCGAGAAACGCGACCCGCTCGCTCATGCTTTAGATGATGGCGACTTGCCGCGCCCGCCGCCTCCTGGGGTCTCGATCCGCAGCCGCTGGCCAGCGGTCAGCTCGCCGATCGCCTTCGGCGGCAGCTCCTCACCGTCGAGCAGGTTCCGTCCCGCGGCGCCCGCCTCGCCGCCGTCGGCGCCCGGCGGCGCGTGGCGCCGGCGTTCGGTGATGAGTGAGTAGTGCAGCGGCTCGAGCGCCTCGAACTCGCGGATCACGCCGTCACCGCCGCGGTGCGCGCCCGCGCCACCGGACCCGCGGCGCAGCGCGTAGCGGACCATCCGCAGCGGGAACTCGAGCTCGAGCGCCTCGATCGGCGTGTTGAGGGTGTTGCTCATCGCGACGTGGACGCCGCTTGGCCCATCGGCGTCGGCGCACGCCCCCTGGCCGCCTCCGATCGTCTCGTAATAGACGACGCGCTCGGTGCCGAAGGTGACGTTGTTCATCGTTCCCTGGCCGAGCGCGTGCCCGAATGCCCGAAGCACGACGTCGGCGATGCGCGAGGAGGTCTCGACGTTGCCGCCGGCGACCGCCGCCGGCGAGCGGGCGTGGAGCAGGCTTCCCTCCGGTACGCGCACCGAGATCGGACGATATGCCCCTGCGCTCGGCGGGATGTCCGGGTCGGTGAGGACGCGAACCGCGAAGTAGCACGCCGAGTGCGTGACCGCGAGCGGGCAGTTGAGATTGCCCTCGTGCTGCGCGGCGGTGCCGTCGAAGTCGAGCGTCAGCTCGTCGCCGTGCACGGTCGCAAGCAGCGCGATCCGCAGGTCGCCCTCCCGCGCCTCGAGCACGTCCTCGGCGGCGTACGTGCCGTCCTTCAGGCCGGCGAGGCAGGCGCGCGTTCGGCGCTCGGCGTAGTCGAGCACGGCCGCGAACGCCTCCCGCAGGGTGCCGGCCCCGACCCGGTCGTGCAGCTCGCCGAGGCGGCGGGCCCCGACCCTGCCGGCCGCGAGCTGGGCCCGCAGGTCGGCACGCCGCTGCGCGGGCTGGCGCATCTGTTCCGCGAGCCGGGCGAGCGCGTCATCGTCGAGCACCTGCGGCGCGATGACGACGCCTTCATCCTCGAGCGTGCGGCTGTCCGCGGGCATCGACCCGGGCGTCGGGCCGCCGACATCGGCGTGGTGCGCGCGGTTGGCGGCGAACGCGATCAGCTCGTCGCCCGCGAACACGGGTGTGATGACGGTGACGTCCGGCAGGTGGGTGCCGCCCCGGTACGGGTCATTCAGCACCCACGACCGGCCCGGTGCCTGGTCCTCGTCGAGGACTGCCCGGACGGCCGCCGGCATCGCCCCGAGGTGAACCGGGATGTGCTCGGCCTGCATGACCATCGCCCCCGCGGGGTCGAACAACGCGGTTGACGCGTCCCGGCGCTCCTTGATGTTCGCCGAGTGTGCGGCGCGGATGAGGACCGCGCCCATCTCGTCACAGATCGCCCGCAGCGCGCCGCTCAGGACCTGGAGCTCGACCGGATCGATCATCGCGCGCGTTCCAGGCGGATCGTCCCGGTGTCCAGTACCGCCCCGCTCCAGCCGCCGGGGACGAGCAGCGTCGATTCGGGCAGCTCGACGACGGCGGGCCCGGCCAGCGACGCGCCTAGTTCGGGCACACCGCAGACGACATCGATCTCGTGTTGCTCGCCGCGAAGGACCGCGATGCGGCGCGTACGTCGAGGGTAGGCGTCGGCGCCTCGGGCCGTGAGCGGCACCTCGACGCCGGGGGTCGTCGCGGTCACCCGTACGGTCACGAGCTCGAGTTCCTGATCGGCGTCGCTGTAGCCGTAGCGATCGCGGTGCTCGGCCTCGAACGCCTCCCGCAGAGCGTCGGGGCGGGCATCGACCCCCGCGCGAATCGGGAGCTCGAATGCCTGACCGCGGTAGCGAAGCTCGTACGTCGCGTGCAGCTCGGCGTCCTCGCCGGCCTCTCCGAGCGCCGCTTGCGCTTGCCTCCCGAGCTCGCGCGTGAGCTCGGCGATCGCCTCGGCGTTCAGCGCGTCGCCCGTGAGGAAGACGCTGCGTTGGACATCGCGCCGCCGGGGCGAGACGACGAGCCCGAGCGCCGCAAGGACGCCGGACGCACGAGGACACAGGATCGTCGTGATCCCGAGCTCGTCGGCGATGGCCGCGGCGTGCAGCGGGCCGGCTCCGCCGAACGCGAGCAGCGCGTAGTCACGTGGATCGACGCCGCGCTGGACGGTGACGACGCGCAGCGCCCCGACCATCTCGGCGTTGGCGACCCGGATGATGCCCTCGGCGCACGGGACGAGGTCGAGGTCGAGCGAGTCGGCGAGGCCGGCGATCGCGCGCTCGGATGCGTCGCGATCGAGCTGCACCCCGCCGGCGAGCGGCTCGTCGGCACCGAGGTACCCGAGTAGGAGGTTCGCGTCGGTCACCGTCGGCTCGGTCCCGCCACGCCCGTAGCATGCGGGGCCGGGGTCGGCCCCGGACGAGCGCGGCCCGACACGCAGAGCACCCCCAGGGTCACGCCACGCGATCGACCCGCCGCCGGCGCCGACGGTGTGGACCGCGAGCATCGGCAGCGCGAGCGGCCGGTCGGCGATCTCGCCGGCGCTGCGCTCCTGCACGGTGCCATCGTCAACCACGCAGACGTCGCACGACGTGCCACCCATGTCGAAGCACAGCGCGTTTGGCTCGTCGGCCGCCCGGGCGATGAAGGCGGCTCCGGCGGCGCCGCCCGCCGGGCCGGAGAGCACCGTCCAGGCGGCGTGGTCGGCGGCGGCGCTGAGGTCGATGAGGCCGCCGTTGGACTGCATGATCGCGGGCTCCGGCAGCCCCGAGTCCTCAGCCCGCGAGGCGAGGCGCGTCAGGTACCGCGCGAGTAGCGGGGAGAGGGCGGCATCGATCTCGGTGGTCGCGGCCCGTTCGTACTCCCGGAACGTCCCCACGACCTCGTGCGAAAGGGAGACGTGGACGTCAGGCAGCTCGCGGCCGAGCACGTCGCCGAGGAGCCGCTCGTGCTCGGGCTGCCGATAGGCGTGCAGCAGAACCACCGCGACCGCCTCCACACCGCCGGCCTCTCCTACCCGGCTGGCTAGCCAGCCCGCATCGTCAGGGGAGAGCGCAGTGAGCGGCCCGTCGGGCGTCATCCGCTCCGGCGCCCCGAACCGGAGCTCCTCCGGCACGAGCGGCGCCGCCCGCGCGACGCAGAGCCGGTAGAGCTCAGGCCGGTTCTGGCGCCCGAGCGCGATGACATCGGTGAAGCCGTCGGTGGCGATCAGCGCCGTCCGCGCCGCGGTGCCTTCCAGCAGCGCGTTCGTCGCAACCGTCATTCCGTGCGAGAACGTCCGCACGTCGGACGGCGCACAGCCGGCCTGGGCGAGTGCCGCCTCGACGGCCGCGAGCACGCCCTCGGACTGATCGTGCGGCGTGCTCGGCGCCTTGGCGGTGACGATCCGATCGCCGAGCGCGAGCACGGCGTCCGTGAACGTTCCTCCGACATCGACGCCGAGCAGCATTGCGGGCAAGGTACCCGCCGGGCCGCGGTCAGGCGGCGAGGGCTGCCGCGAGCTCTTCGGTCTCCGCCAGGTGCTGGTGCGACGGGCAGTAGCCGTTGTGCGGGAGCGGCATCCGCTGACACGGCGTCCCCTTGCGGGTGCTCGCCCGGCACTGCAGCGGGTTGCCGTACACGTCAAAGCCGTTCTGCGGCTGGTTGCGCAGGAACTCGTCCGCGAACGTGAGATAGCGCTCGATCACGTGGAGAACCCGGGGCTGCGCTCCCAGTGGGAAGTACGCCCGGATGTCGGTGAACAGACTCCGCGCCGGCCGCGCGAAGTAGTGACGGTCGGTCGCCAATCGTTCGACGGCGGCCTCACATGCCCGCAGCACGCGCTCGTGATTGGCGTGGGGGCAGGCAGAATGCGGATCTTCGATGATCTCGCCCGCGAGCTCTCTGTAGATCGCTCGACTGAACCGGTACATGCAGACTCCTTGTCTCCTGTTGGCCCCTGCCGGAGCCTCCCTTGCGGCGCGAGTATTCCCCGGATCCGTGAAGTCCGTGCGGCTGTGCGCATTAACCGCGTGTTAAGCCGGAAGGCAGTGTGTTTGTGACCGAACTAGCCGCTCGGACGCACTAGCTCCAGATCGCCGCTTCGGCGGGCGCGTCGCGTCGCACCGTCACGTGCCGGTGTTCGAACGCCGGGTCGGTTTGCGGGTAATCGCGCCGCTGGTGCGCGCCGCGGCTCTCAGTGCGCAGCAGCGCCGACTCGGTGATCAGCCTGACGAGCGGATAGGGATCGTCCCCCAGGCGTGACAGGCCATCGGCGTCGCGCTCGAGCCCGGCGTAGCGCCACAGAGCCTCGCGGCTCGCGTCGGTGAGGGGTGGCGGCTTCTCGGATCGCGCGGGGACACTGGTGACCTCCGGGGGCGGTTCGGTGAGCGCGGTGCGTGCGGCGCGCGCGCCGAACACGAAGCATTCGGTGAGCGAGTTCGACGCGAGCCGGTTCGCACCGTGCAGCCCGGTGCACGAGCACTCGCCGACCGCGTACAGCCCGGGCAGGGTCGCGCGGCCATCGAGGTCGGTGGCGATGCCGCCCATCATGTAGTGCGCCGCCGGCGCGACCGGCACGAGCTCGTGCTCGGGATCGATCCCGGCCGCTTTGAGCGCGCTGACAACGTTCGGGAACAGCGCCGGGTCGACGGCCCGCATGTCGAGATCAACCGAACGCGCGCCGGTCGCAATCATCTGTCGTTGGACGGCGCGGGCGACCTCGTCGCGGGGCAGCAATTCGTTGACGAAGCGTTCCCCGGCGGCGTCGTGCAGCGTGGCGCCCTCGCCGCGGACCGCCTCGGTGACGAGGAAGCCGTCCGTTCCATTCGGCGCGACGACCGCCGTCGGGTGAAACTGCATCAGTTCGAGGTCAGCGAGCGCCGCGCCGGCGTTGTGCGCGAGCAGCAGACCGCCGCCGGTCGCCCCGGCCGGGTTTGTCGTCCGCGACCACAGCGCCGCCGCGCCGCCCGTCGCGAGCACGATCGCGGGCGCGATGAGCTGCGAGCCGTCGAGCACCTGAACGCCGACGGCGCGATCGGCCTCGGTGAGGATCGCGGTCACCCGGCGGCCCTCGAGCACCTCGATGCTCGCGTGCTCGGCGACGAGCGCGCTGAGCGCCCGGATCAGCCGCCGACCTGTGGCGGCACCGCCGGCGTGGACGATGCGCCGCGCGCTGTGACCGCCCTCGAGCCCGAGCGCGAGCTGGCCGTGACGGTCGGCGTCGAACCGGACGCCGAGTCGCTCGAGTTCCTCGACCGCGTGCGGCGCCTCGGTGCACAGCACTCGGGCAGCGGACTCCCGGGTGGTGCCACGGCCGGCCTTCATCGTGTCCGCGAAGTGCAGGTCCGGGCTATCACCGGCCGCCATCGCCGCGGCGAGCCCGCCCTGAGCCCAGTAGCTCGAGGAGCCTGCGAGCGGGGTGGCCGAGACGAGCGTCACGCGCGCGCCCTCTCGGGCGGCGGTGAGTGCGGTGTAGAGCCCGCCGGCGCCGGCGCCCACGACCACGACATCTGCACGGGGGTTGTCCGCCAAGGAGAGGTACGGTACTGCGATGGCCGCCGCACCGGTCTTCCTCGAGCACCCCTCCTCGCTGCAGCACGACACCGGACCTCACCCGGAGCAACCGGCCCGGATCACGGCGATCCAGCGAGAGCTGGACGAGCGGGACTGGCTCGGCTACGAGCGGCTCGAATCGCCGGCCGTCGACCGTGACGTGCTGCTCCGCGTGCACCCCGAGTCCTACATCGCGTCGATCGAGGCGGTCTCGGCACGCGGCGGAGGGCATCTCGATCTCGACACCGTGATGAGCGAAGCGTCGTTCGATGCGGCCCTGCACGCTGCCGGCGGCGCCGTGCGGCTCGTCGAGATGCTCGTCTCCGGTGCGGTGCCGACCGGCTTCAGCTCGCACCGGCCCCCTGGGCACCATGCGTCAGCTGCGCGTGCAATGGGCTTCTGCCTGTTCAACAACGTCGCGGTCGCGGCCCGGCACGCGATCGACGGGCTCGGCGTCCGGCGGGTGATGATCCTCGACTGGGACGTGCACCACGGCAACGGGACGAACGACATCTTCTATGAGGACGACGACGTCCTCTTCATCTCGATCCACCAGTACCCGCTGTATCCGGGGACGGGGAGGACGAACGAGGCGGGGGCGGGGGCCGGGCTCGGATATACGGTCAACCTGCCGGTGCCGCCGGGGTCCGGCGATTCCACGTACGCCTCGCTTGTGCGCGATGTCGCCTTACCGTTGGCGCGGGCATACAAGCCCGAGCTCGTCCTGCTCTCGGCCGGCTACGACGCGCACATCGAGGACCCGCTCGCGGAGTGCCACATGACCGATGACGGGTTTGCCACCGTCGCATCGTTGATGCGCTCGGTGTGCTCCGATGAGCTCCAGGTGCCGGTCGGAGCGGTGCTCGAGGGCGGCTACGCGCTCGGCGCGCTGGCGCGCGGCGTGGCGGTGACGCTCGAGGCGCTCTCGGGTGCGGGCGACGGTGCGGCGGGTTCCCTCGCGGGCGACGTCCCGATCGCGATCGAATCGCAGGCCGCGCTCCAACGGCTCACGGAGTACTGGCCTCAGCTCTGATCCGGGCTGCTGGGGCCGCGAGTGTTTCGACGCGGAACGCTAGAGCCCGCCCGGGCGGGCGACCTGACGGACCCGGGCAGCTGGGTGGCCGGACGCCCGGAGGCGTGCGGCCGCGGCGGCGGCCTCGGTGCCGTGTGGATAGCGGCCGGTGAACACGATCCAGTTGCCGCGGGCGAGGTTGGGGTGCTGGTCGGAGTTAAGGAGGCCGACGCCGAGGCCGTGCGTGGCCAGCCGGGTCGCGGTCGCGCGCGCCGTTGCCTGGCGGCGGCTCGTGAACAGCACGACGGTCCAGCCGCTGAGCCCGACCGGCCAGCTGCCGAGGCGAGGTTGGGTGACGGCCGCGTTTGCAGGTGCGGGTGTCGCAACGGCGGTGGCCGTGGTGGGCGTGCCCGCCTGGGCCGCCGCGGCGTTGGCACTGCGAGACACGTTGACGAGCGCGATCGCGACGCCGCCGAGGACGAGCAGCACGACGGCGGCGACGATCGCCACCGGGATCCGCCAGTCCGGCGACCGGTGGATGAGCGTGCGCGCCGCCCCGCACTCCAGGCACCACTCCTGGTCCTCCCCGAGCTCAGTGCCGCACTGGGCGCAGAACGGGTCGTCGTCGTCGAGGGCGGACGCGCTCAGCGCCGGCATCTCCGCGACGACCCCGGAGCTCATGTCGGCGGGACGTCCTCGCCGCTGTCGGCGTCTTCGAGCGGCTCGCCGCAGGTGGCGCAGTAGCGGTCCTGGCTGCCGTGGACAGCGCCGCAGGTCCCGCACGCGCCGCCGATCCCGGGCTCGCGGATCTCACGCATCGGGTGGCCCTCGTCGAGCGCGTGCTCGAGCGCGCGCAGTTCGGCGTCGGTCTGGGCCGCCGCCGCGACCTTCGCCGCGAGCAGGTCGGGCCGCTCACGGTCGTGACGGTGAAGCTCGAGCGCGAAGCCGCCGATGTCCCGCAGCTGGACCTCTCGCAGCCGCCGCAGGTAGCGCAGCCGGCGGCGGATGCGGCCGCGGGCGAGGAAGCCGGGCTCGGCGGGGATCTCCTGGGCGGCGGGCTCGGTGGGAGCAGCGGGCGAGATGAGGGGCGCGGGCGCGGTGGGCTCGGGCGCTGCGCCCACAGGCTCCGGTGCCGCAGCGGTCGCGGCCGTCTCCGGCTCAACCGGCGCCGGTGCGTCCGTGGGCGGCTTGGCGGTGGGCGCTCTCGTCGTCGCTGCTCGAGCCGCGCGCGGTTTGACCGGACGCGGCTTAGCCGTCCGCGGTGCCGTCGTGCGCGGCTTGGTCGCGCGCGGTTTGGCCGTCGTCGCCTTGGCCCTGGGGCGTCTGGGCGCGGGCGGTTTGACGGGGGCCGGCTCGTCCGCCGTTGACGGTGCGCCCGGCTCGGCGACGCCGTTGGCTTCCGGCGCCGGATCCTGCGGTGCCCCCCGGCGGCCGGCGATGCGTTCTTTTGTGCCGCTCATGATGCCGTTTTCCGGTCGCCACGAGTATAGGTTCCGCAGTGGCTGGCATGTCTCGCTTGAGATGCGGCCCGCCGGCCGCGAGGCCGGCCCGACCCCGTCCTCAGCGGCGTCCGAGCGCCGCGCGCCAGGCGGTGACGACGGCCGCCGCGGTACGGTCCGACGAGAACGGCTCGACGCGCGCGCGGCCCTCGATCCGCGGATCGGAGGCGGCGACGGCGGGTCCCAGTTCGGCTCGCCAGCGCGCTGCATCGAACGGCCCGCAGTACGTGCCGGAGACGCCCGCCAACACCTCGGCGTGGACCCCCGCCGGCGTGGCGAGCACGGGTACGTCGCACGCGAGCGCCTCGAGTACGGCGAGGCCGAGGCTTTCCCATTCGGAGGTCACGAGCACGGCGTTGACCGCATTGACGTAGTACGGAACCTCGTCAGGGTCGACCCGGCCCATCGTCAGCAGCGGCATGTCACCGGCGACCGCCTGGGCGTCCGCGAAGCGCTTCACCGGCCGCGCCGGGTCATGCGGGAACAGCAGGTACCGACCGTCCGGGTCGAGCCCGAGCCGCGCCCGCGCTTCGGCCCGCGGGATCGGCCGGAATCGATCGGTGGCGACGCCGCATGGAAGCACGGCCAGCGGCCGTCGCAGAGCCCATCGGGGCACCTGATCGCTGAACTGTTCGGAGACGACCGCGGGAATATCGAGGAATGGGAGCGCCGCGAGCGTGATCGCGCGGGAGCGCGGGTGCACGAGGTCGTTGCCGTGCATCGTCAGTGCGTGGACGTCGGCGTGGACCGCAAACGCCGGCCAGGCGGTCAGGCCGAAGTGCGAGTGCACGACGTCGAACCGTCGCCCTCGATAGCGGCGGCGCGTCTCGGCGATCGCCTGCGCGTACTGGCGCCCGCCGCCCGGCTCGAACGTGAACAGCTCGAGCGACACATCGTCGATCCGCTCGAGCGCGCGCACCTGATCGCGGACGAAGCTGCCGCGGGCGGGCGCGGCCCGCGAGGGATACATGTTGGTGACGATCAGGGCGCGCATCCGGCGGCCGAGGCTACCGAGGGCCGTGCCGCCGCCCGTGCCTCTGGCACCATGGACGCCGATGCGTCGATCCCCTGAGCAGCCCGTCGCCGTGTTCGATTCCGGCGTCGGCGGGCTCACCGTGCTGCACGAATTGCTCGTGTCGCTGCCGACCGAGGACTACCTCTACCTCGGTGACACGGCCCGGTTCCCGTACGGCGAGCGGACGCAGGCCGAGCTCCAGCGGTTCGCGATCGAGATCACCGATCACCTCCTGCAGGAGGGCGCCAAGCTGATCGTCGTCGCCTGCAACGCGGCGAGTTCGGCAGCGCTCGGAACGCTCGAGCACTACCTCGCGGCCGGCGAGCGACAGATCGACGTCATCGGCGTCGTCGCACCTGCCACGCAGCTCGCCGTCGCCGGCAGCCGGACGGGCCGCATCGGGCTGCTGGCGACGCCGGCGACCGTCGCCAGCGGTGCCTACGAGCAGGCGGTGCGCGCGGCAGACGCGCACGTGCACCTCGAGAGCGTCCCCTGTCCCGACCTCGCCCCGATCATCCAGGGCGGGTTTCCGTTCGACAACCACGTTGTCGAAACGGTGCGCCAGTACTGCGCGCCGTTGCGCGCCGCCGAGGTCGACACCGTGATCCTCGGGTGTACTCACTACCCGCTCGTCGCGCCGATGCTCCAGCGCACCCTCGGGCGCGGCGTGACGCTCGTGAGTTCCGGCACGGGCGTCGCCCGGAGTGTCGAGCGCGCGCTCGCCGCCCATCATCTGCTCAATCCACGCACGGACGAGGGCAGCTATCGGTTCCGCTGCACCGCGGACATCGAATCGTTCAAGACGCTCGGCACGCGGTTCCTGCAGATGCCGCTTGAGGAGGTCACGCACGTCGAGCTCGCGCCGAATGTCCCTAAGGTCCCTGTATGACAACGACCACGCCCCAGCGCAGCTACGACCGCGCGACTGATCAGCTTCGCCCGGTGACGATCGAGCCGGGTTTCGTCCGCACCGCCACCGGCTCTGCGCTCATCTCGATGGGCGAGACTCGCGTGATATGTACCGCCTCGGTCCAGGAGAGCGTCCCGCGCTGGCTGCTCGGCTCCGGCCGGGGATGGGTCACCGCGGAGTACGGGATGCTCCCGGCGTCGACCGGTGATCGCAAGCAGCGCGACGTCACGAAGGGCCGTGCCGACGGACGCTCGATCGAAATCCAACGTCTTATCGGCCGCTCGTTGCGAGGCGTGATCGACTTCAACGCGCTTGGCGAACGCACGATCTACATCGACTGCGACGTCCTCCAGGCCGACGGCGGGACCCGATGCGCCTCGATCACCGGCGGCCTCGTTGCGCTACGGCTCGCCTGCAACGCCCTGATCGCCAAGGGCTCGCTCGACCGCTCGCCGCTCACCGGCACGGTCGCCGCCGTGTCGAGCGGCATCGTCGGCGGGATCCCGCTGCTCGACCTCGACTACTCAGAGGACTCGACCGCTGAGGTCGACGCCAACGTCGTCATGACCGGGGACGGCGGGCTCGTCGAGGTCCAGGCGACGGCCGAGCGGACGCCGCTCTCACGCGCGCATCTCGACGAGTTGCTGGCGCTCGCCGCGATCGGCATCGATCGCCTGCGCACCGCCCAGGACGACGCTGTCGCCGCCGGCTGAGCGACGATGAGCCCGTCGACCGCGGCTCGTCCGCCGCTCGTGCTCGCCACGCGCAACCGGCACAAGGTCGCCGAGGTCACACGCCTGTTTGCGCCACTCGGCCTGTCCGTCGAACCGCTGCCGGACGGCGTCGAACTGCCGCCGGAGGACGGTGACACGTTTGCGGACAATGCGTTGCCGAAGGCGCGGGCCGCGGCCGCCGCAACCGGCCGACCGGCGATCGCCGACGATTCCGGGATCGAGGCCGAGGCGCTCGGCGGGCGGCCGGGCGTTCGCTCGGCTCGGTACGCCGGGGTCGGCGCGAGCGACGAGGCGAACCTGCTGAAGCTGATGCACGAGGCTCCGGTCGACAGCGCGGTGCGCTACGTGTGCGCGCTCGCGTTCGTCGACCCGGCGACGGAGGAGGAGCGGGTGTTCGTCGGCGAATGCCGCGGGCGGCTCGCCCCCGAGCGGCGGGGGACGCGTGGCTTCGGCTACGACCCGGCGTTCCTGCCCGACGAAGCCGAAGAGCGCGACACCAGAACGATGGCGGAGCTGACCGAGCCCGAGAAGGACGCGATCAGCCACCGCGGCCACGCGGTCCGGGCGTTCGCCGAGTGGTACGTGCGCTGAGTCAGGTGAGGTTGATCGCGGCGGAGATCGCGACCGCGAGCGTGACCCCGGCGTAGCCGTAATACCCCTGCAAGGCAAGAATGACGACGGCGATCAGGCAGGCGACGACGGTCGCGAGCCAGCCGATTCGAGCGAGGTCCACGGCCGTATTCTCGCCCTCGGCGGGGACGGCCATCGTCACGTCGTTCGCGCTCATCGGTCCGAGTGTGCCTCCGGGGGCCAAGCCATGGCCTCGACGAAGTTGCCCGCTGGGTCGCGCACGTACGCACGCGGCGCGCCCCAATGCTCGGTCCGCGGCTCGACCGTGTGGCCGGCGTTGCGGAGTCGCGCGACCGTCGCCTCATAGCTGTTAAGGACGACCGCGATGTGACCGCTCTGCACGACGGGATCGGGTGTGAGCGCCAGATGCACCTGCGCGGGCCCGAGTTGCAGTGCTCGATCATCCGCAAATTCCGAACTTTCGCCCTGTGCAGTGTTTCGAGCGGTCCGAATGACCGGAAAGAATGGGGTTTCTGACGTTTGTCCGGCGTCAGGACCGTCCGCAGGGGCTGTTAACGTCGGGCATTCCTACCACCTCGAAGGAGGGAGCAAGTGACGAAATCCGAATTTGTCGACCAGGTCGCTGACCGCGCCGGGTTGAGCAAGAAGGACGCCGGAGACGCGGTCGACGCGGTGCTGGAGACAATTGAGGACGCTCTCAAGCGCGGCAGCGAAGTCACGTTCTCCGGCTTCGGCAAGTTCAGTGTGTCCGCGCGAGGCGCCCGTGAGGGTCGCAACCCGGCCACTGGCGAGAAGATCCAAATCGCGGCCTCCAACGTTCCGAAGTTCACGGCTGGCGCCGCATTGAAGAAGGCAGTCAACTAACACGACTGCCCGTCCCCCTCCTACAGAGCCCACAGCTCCCGGGGGACCCGTGATGAGTCTTGGCGCGGACAGCGAGCTCACGCCCATCGACGGAGTGCAGCAGTCCGGGTTCGGCGATCGGCTTCATCGCGACGTCGCTGAAGGTACGTCTCACCTCGTGCTGGGACTAATCGGGATCCGGCGCGACAACGGCCGCGTGCGATCGAGCTTGTGGGCGGGACGAGCTCCAGCTTGGACCGCCCGCCGATCGCGCGCGCCGCGCCGTCGCCCCTTCCTGCCGGCTTTGGCCGCTGACGCCCTGACAGGGGGTGCGCTGTATCATCGCCCCGCGATGGTGGGTCGGAGTCGAGCGCGCTACCTGGCGCCGATCGCGCTCGCCGCAGTGATAGCCGGCACCTACTTCGTTGTTCACGCCGGCTTGGCGAACAAGCCTGCGGCCCACGCGCACACGCCGAAGCGTCACCGGGCTCGCAGCAAATACGCGCACGTGAAGTTCTATGTCGTCCAGGCGGGCGACAGCCTGACGGGCATCGCGACGAAGACCGGCATCGCGGTGACGAACCTCGAGGCAATGAACCCGCATATCGATCCGAACAGCCTCCAGACCGGTCAGCGGCTGAGGCTGCGGCGTTGACCGCTCGGTTTCGCCTCACAGCCGCTGTCGTGGCCGCCGTGCTCGCGGTCGCGCTGTCCATCCCTGCGGGAGCGGCCGCTGGCAGCCCGCCGTCGCTGGCGGTGAGCGCTGCGGCGCTGACCGAGCTCAGCACCGGTCAGCTGCTCTATAAGGACCGTGCGTTCAGCCGGCTGCCGATCGCCTCTACGACCAAGTTGATGACCGCGCTCATCACTCTCGAGCACGTGAAGCACCTCGGCAGGATCTTCACGCAGAACAACTTCTACGCGTCTGCCGCGGATTCGCAGATCGGGCTTGTCCCGGGTGAACGGATGAGCGTTCACGACCTGCTGCTCGCGCTGCTGCTCCCGAGCGCCGATGATGCCGCCGAGGACCTCGCATACAACGTCGGCCACAGGTCGGTGGCGCGCTTCGTCGGGATGATGAACGCGCGTGCGCGCCAGTTGGGTCTGAAACGCACCCACTATTCGACGCCGAGCGGGCTCGACACGCCGGGCAATTATTCGACCGCGACCGATCTGCTGACGCTCGCGCGCTACCTGCTTCTGCATCAGCCCTGGTTCGCGCGGGCGGTCGCGCTGCCCCACGCGGTGCTCCATACCGGCAACCACCCGCGCTACGTCGCAAATCGCAACGACCTCGTTGGCCGCTACTCGTGGGTGCGTGGTGTCAAGACCGGGCACACGAGCGGTGCGGGCTACGTGCTCGTCGGCGCCGGAAAGAGCCGCGGCATGGAAGTGCTCAGCGTCGTGCTGGGAACCTCGAGCGAGTACGAGCGAGACCTCGACACACTCCGCCTGCTGCGCTACGGGCTGTCCACGTTCCGGATTGCGACGCCGGTCACCGCCGGTGAGGTCATCGCCCGGCCGACGGTCAAGGACCGGCCCGGCGTCCACGCTGAGGTGATCGCCGCGAGGAGCGTCGTGAGGATCGTCCCGCGCTCGCCTGGACTGCACTGGCAGGTCCAAGTTCCGAAGCAAGTCGCGGGCCCGTTGAAGCGCCACGCCGACGTCGGGCAACTCACGGTCTTGCAGGGCAATCGGATCGTTGCGCAGGTCCGGTTGCTGCTTGCGCAACGGCTGCCGGCAGTGAGTCCGCTCACGAAGGCAGCGAGGTTCCTCACGCGACCGTTTACGCTTGTGTTGCTCGTCGTCTTCCTGGGTGCTGCGATTGCATTCGTAGCGGTTTGGCGGTCGCGGGCACGGGAAAGAGGAGTGGCTGGACCGAAGGCAGCATGATCATCACCGTCACGCTCAACGCAGCGCTCGACAAGACGCTCGAGGTCCCCAACTTCACCCCGGGACGGCGTCATCGCACCGTCGACCAGACGACGATGGCCGGAGGCAAGGGCGTCAACGTCGCGCGCGCCATCAAACGGCTCGGCCAGCCGGTCATCGCGACCGGCCTCACGGGCGGCTCCACCGGCAACCGGATCGTCGACGCGCTGAACGGCGAGTCGATCCTCAACGGCTTCATCCGGATCCGTGAGGAGTCGCGGACGAACACGGCGGTGCTCGATCCGACGACCGGCCTGCACACCGAGATCAACGAGCGCGGACCCGCCGTGTCCGCCCACGAGCTAGAGCTGTTCCACGAGAAGCTCCTCTACCTCGCGAAGGGAGCGAGCATCTGCGTGTTCTCCGGTTCGCTCCCGAGGGGGATCGAGCCGGACGTGTACGCGGGGCTGATCCGCGACGTCCGCAAACTCGGGGTGACGACGATGCTCGACACGGAGGGTGAGCCGCTGCGGCTGGCGATCCGCGCCGAGCCCGACGTCGTGTCTCCGAACGAGCTCGAGGCCGAGGAGCTCGTGGGACACGAGTTCAACGACGTGTCCGATCGCGCCCAGGCCGTGTCCGAGATCACCCGGCTCGGCGCCGTCGAGGCGATCATGACGGTCCCCGACGGTTGCTACGCCAACGTCCTTGAAGCCGGCGCCTCGGTTCTCTACAGGGTGCGGATCGAAGAGCAGGAGGCCCGCTCGGCGATCGGCTCCGGCGACGCGTTCCTCGCCGGCTACGTCGCGTCGCGCTATGCCGGGCGCTCGACGCTCGAGTGCCTGCGCTACGGGGTCGCTTGTGGCGCCGAGTCGACCCAGCACTTCGGGGCCGGGATCGTCGATCCGGCGAAGGTCGAGCGGCTGCTCCCCGAGGTCGAGGCCGAGCGCCTCCAGGTCACCCAGATCGGCTGAACTGCCCGCTGCGTGACGGCCGTCACGGATCGAGCGGGATGCCCGCTCGGAGCGGACGTTTCGTGTCCGGAAGGCGACATAACCACTGCTAGCATCGAGAGTCCGTTGGGCACCGCCCACGGCCCTCATCCACCACGCTGCGGATCCCGTCCGCAACGGCGACTACTCTGGCGAAATGGAAGTAGAAATCGGACGCGGAAAGAAGGCCCGTCGGGCCTACGGATTCGATGACATCGCGATCGTGCCCTCCCGGCGGACGCGCGATCCGGACGATGTCGACATCTCGTGGACACTCGGCCCGTATCGGTTCGAACTTCCCCTGTTGGCGGCGGCTCTCGACGGCGTCGTCTCACCGGAATCTGCCCGGCTCATGGGCAAGCTCGGCGGCCTCGCGGTCCTCAATCTCGAGGGCATCTACACGCGCTACGAGGATGCCGACGAGCAACTCGAGCGGATCGCGTCGTTCTCGCGTGACATCGCGACCCGGGAGATGCAGGACATGTACCGGGAGCCGATCAAGCCCGAGCTGATCGCCCAGCGGATCGCCGAGATCAAGAAGGAGCCGGGCGTCGTCGCCGCGGCCTCGCTTACCCCGCAGAAGGTGCGCAAGTACTACGAGGTCGCGCTCGAGGCGGGGCTCGACATCCTCGTTATCCAGGGGACGGTCGTGTCCGCTGAGCACGTCTCGCAGGACGAGTCACGCCCACCGCTCAACCTCAAGGAATTCATCCGCGAGCTCGCCCCGACACCGATCGTCGTCGGCGGGTGCGCCTCCTACCACACCGGCTTGCACCTGATGCGCACCGGCGCCGCCGGCGTCCTCGTCGGCGTTGGCCCCGGCGCGATCTGCACGACCCGCGGCGTGCTCGGGATCGGCGTGCCCCAGGCGACGGCGATCGCCGACGTGGCGGCCGCGCGCTCGCAGCACATGCTCGAGACCGGCGACTACGTCAAGGTGATCGCCGACGGCGGCATGCGCAACGGCGGTGACATCGCCAAGGCGATCGCCTGCGGTGCGGACGCCGTGATGCTCGGTTCCGCCCTTGCGCGGGCGTACGAGGCGCCCGGGCGCGGCTACAACTGGGGGATGGCGACGTTCCATCCCACGCTGCCCCGCGGCACGCGGGTCGCGACGACGCCGAACGGCACGATGGAGGAGATCATCTCCGGCCCGGCGCGTGAGAACGACGGCACGTTCAACCTGATGGGCGCGCTGCGAACCTCGATGGCGACATGCGGCTACCGAGACATCGCCGAGTTCAACCGTGCGGAGCTGCTCGTCGCCCCGGCGCTGCAGACGGAGGGCAAGCATCTCCAGCGCGAGCAGGGTGTCGGCATGGGTGCGAGCGGCAAAGCGGCGACCGTTGGCGTCTCCGACTAACGCCCCGGCCCCAGCGACGCACGACGTCGACATTACTCGTGCGAGGAGCGAGCCTGGCACGGACGCGGGGAACGACGTGTGCTTCGCACACGAGCGACCGAGGACACAGCCAAGCGACGCTCAGTCGCACGAGGAGGTTGTCGTCCTCGATTACGGGGGTCAGTACTCGCAGCTGATCGCCCGCCGCGTCCGCGAATGCGGGGTTTTCTCCGAGCTGTTGCCGTATCACGTGGGACCTGAGGAGGTCGCACGGCGCCAGCCGAAGGGCGTGATCCTGTCCGGCGGCCCTGCATCGGTGTATGCCGACGGTGCGCCCGCGCTCGATCGCCGTCTGCTCGAGCTCGGAATTCCGGTTCTCGGCATCTGTTACGGGATGCAGCTGATCGCGCTCGAGCTCGGGGGCAGTGTCGAGGGCGCCGAGGTCGGCGAGTTCGGCCGCTCCCAGCTCACGGTGGCGGAGACCGGCCGGTTGCTCGCCGGAACGCCGGCCGAGCAGAGCTGCTGGATGTCGCACCGCGACACCGTCTCCTCGCCGCCGCCCGGGTTCACGCCGCTCGCGTCGTCGACGGCGTCGCCGGTCGCTGCCTTTGAGTCGGTCGACCGGGGCGTGTACGGCATCCAGTTCCACCCGGAGGTCGTGCACACGCCGTATGGGCAGCAGGTACTGACGAACTTCCTCGAAGACGTCTGTGGCTGTGAGCGCACCTGGAGCGCTGCTTCCGTGATCGACGAGCAGATCGAGCGGATCCGAACCCAGGTCGGCGACGGCCGCGCGATCTGCGGCTTGTCCGGGGGCGTCGACTCGAGTGTCGCTGCGCTCCTCGTGCACCGGGCGATCGGCGATCGGCTGACGTGCGTGTTCGTCGATCACGGACTGATGCGCAAGAACGAAGGCGCCCAGGTCATCTCCGCCTTCCGAGACCACTTCCACGTGCCGCTCGTCGCCGTCGACGCCGAGGATCGATTCCTTGCTCGCCTCAAGGGGACCACCGATCCCGAGGAGAAGCGCAAGCGGATCGGCGCCGAGTTCATCCGGGTCTTCGAAGAGGAGGCGGCGAAGCTCGAGGACGTGAGCTACCTCGTCCAGGGCACGCTCTACTCCGACGTGATCGAGTCCGGTGGTGGCACCGGCGCGGCGACGATCAAGTCGCACCACAACGTCGGCGGGCTACCGGAGGACCTCGAGTTCAAGCTCGTCGAGCCGCTCCGGACGCTGTTCAAGGACGAGGTGCGCGCCGTCGGCGCCGAGCTTGGCCTGCCGGAGCGCCTCGTCTGGCGCCAGCCGTTCCCCGGTCCGGGTCTCGCCATCCGCGTCGTCGGGGGCGAGGCGACCCGGGAACGCCTCGACGTCCTGCGCGAGGCCGACGCGATCCTCCAGGACGAGATTCGGAAGGCGGGCCTGTACCGCGAGCTGTGGCAGTCCTTCTGCGTCCTCCCGGACATCCGCACGGTCGGCGTCCAGGGCGACGAGCGGACCTACGGCAACGTGATCGTGATCCGCGCCGTCACGAGCGACGACGCGATGACCGCCGACTGGGCGCGCCTGCCCTATGACCTGCTCGAACAGATCGCGTCGCGGATGATCAACGAGATCCGGCCGGTCGGCCGGGTTGTGCTCGACATCACGAGCAAGCCGCCCGGCACGATCGAGTGGGAGTAGCGGCGATCGCCAAGGGCCGGATGCGAGTAACGTCGCAGATCGTCACCGCCGCGCGGACGTTGTTGCAAAACTCCGGCTGATCAGCGCAAGGGATGCGCCAACGGTCGGCCGGCGTGCGGGTTTCTGACGCCCCCGGCAGCGGGCGCGATGACCGGAATATTCCGCCAGATCGTTGCGGCGGACCGGATCGTGGCGTCAAATGCCGGCTCACGCGGCATGTCACGCCCAGATCCATCACCCGTGCCGGGTGTGGCGCGAAACTCCCCTGGCCCCAGGTGGGCGGCCGGGAGCGCGTGGGGCCTGCGGTACCGCGGCGTGGCGAAGGCCCCAGGCGGCCCACGCGTCACCGAGACGGCCCGGGCTTCACTGGCCGTGCAGTCCGATGATCTGCCGCGCGTAGCCCCCGGTGTCGGCTGGGAGCCGGTCCCGTGCGAACCAGCCGGCGGCCGCGATCTCGCCCGTGTCGAACACGAGTTGGTCGTGGTCGAGCTCGGCGTGGAAGCAGTAGAGGCGGTTCGGGTGGTGGTGGACGCGCCCGTCGATCCGGCCGAGGGTCGTCCAGTCATCGATCACGATGCCGAGTTCCTCGTGCATCTCGCGGCGGGCGGTCTCGGCCGGCGGTTCGCTGCGGCGGACCGTTCCGCCGGGGAGATCCCACTCCGACCGGCCATACGTGTGGCGGACGAGCAGCACTTGGTCGCCGAGCGTGAGCAGGCATTTTGCGCCGTCGGTGGTCGGGCGCAGCACGAACCAGTAGACGCGCAGGATGCGATGGGCGATGCGGTAGCAGACCCGCCTGACTTCGACCGGAAGCGCCTCGAATAACCTCACACGACAAGCGTAGGCACTGAATGCCCGCGCATCGCCTATCATGGGTGCAGGCCGCGCCCTACCGGCGCGGTTTATGCGTGCCATGAAGACTTACACCGCCACACCAGCAGACAGAGACCGGCAATGGCTCTTGGTCGATGCCACCGGGCAGACGCTCGGCCGTCTCGCGACGCAGATCGCGGATGCCCTGCGCGGCAAGCGCAAGCCGACGTACACCCCGCATGTGGACACCGGCGACTTCGTGGTCGTGGTCAACGCCGAGAAGATCTCGGTCACCGGTAAGAAGCTTGAGGACAAGATGTATTACCGGCACTCCGGGTATCCCGGCGGGCTGAAGTCGCGGAGCCTGAACGACATGCTGGAGCGTCGGCCGGAGGAAGTCCTCCGCCTCGCCGTCAAGGGCATGCTTCCGCGCAACCGCCTCGCCCGCAAGCAGCTGACGAAGCTGAAGATCTACGCCGGCCCCGACCATCCGCACGCCGCCCAGCAGCCGCAACCGATGGAGACTGAGCAGTGACTGAGGTCGAGCACCCCGAGGACGAGCAGCGCAGCGAGGCAGAGGACGCGAGCGTCCTGCAGGATCCGGCTGCGGCTGCCCCCGACGAGACTCCCGCCGCCGAGGAGGCCCCGGCCCCCGTCGCCGAGGAGACCCCGGCTCCGGCGGCTCCGGCCCCGGCTGAGCCGGCAGCTCCGGCCCCCGGAGCCAAGGAGGCCCCGGCCCCCGTCGCCGAGGAGCCCGCGGCCCCGCCGGCCCCGGCCCCCGTCGCCGAGGAGACCGCTGCTCCGGCACCAGCCGAGCCAGTCACCCCGGTCCCCGCCGCCCAGGCCCCGCAGGCCGCCGAGGAATCCGCCGACGAGGATGACGAGGAACAGGAGGTCACGCCCCGCGTGAAGCCGGAGATCCCCGGCGCCGACCTCATCCCGGACATCGTCCCCGAGGGCGAGGAGTTCCTCGACGCCGAGGCGCAGGCCGCGGCCGAGGCGGAAGCCGAGGCAGCCGCCGCGCGGGCCCAGGAGGCCGAAGAGGAGGCCAAGCCGATCGCCGACGCGGCGATCGATCTTGCCGCCGGCGCCCGGTACACCTCGACCGGTAAGCGCAAGACGGCCGTCGCCCGCGTGATCCTCAAGCCGGGCACCGGCACGTACTCGATCAACGACAAGCCGCTGAACGATTTCTTCCCCCGCGAGACGCTGCAGCGGATGATCCGCCAGCCGCTCGAGACGGTCGGCTACGAGGCACGGATGGACGTCGTCGCGCGGATGCACGGTGGTGGCGTGTCCGCCCAGGCCGGAGCACTGCGGCACGGAATCTCCCGCGCGCTGATCGTCGCCGATCCGAATCTGCGCGGCGAGCTCAAGCGACGGGGCTTCCTGACACGCGATCCGCGTGTCAAGGAGCGCAAGAAGGCCGGCCTCAAGAAGGCCCGCAAGCGCCCGCAGTTCTCGAAGCGCTAGCGCCCTCGCTCCGACCCCGATGGCTCGTCAGCTCTTCGGTACGGACGGCGTGCGTGGTCGCGCCGGTGAGTTCGTCACTGCCGATCTCGCGCTGGCGCTCGCGCGGGCGGCGGTCAACCACGCCGCGCAGGAGCGACCGCAGGTCGTCATCGTCCGTGACACCCGTGAATCGGGCGAGATGCTCGAGGCCGCGATCGCGGCCGGCGTGACCGCGGCCGGCGGCGACGCGCTGCTCGCGGGCGTGCTTCCGACCCCGGCCGCGCCCCTGCTGATCAGGCGGCACGGGCTGAGCATGGCCGCCGTCATCTCCGCGTCTCATAATCCGTACGAGGACAACGGGATCAAGCTGTTCGCCTCCGACGGCTTCAAGCTGCACGACGACGACGAGCACGCGATCGAGGCGGAGCTCGAGAAGCCACCACCGCATCCCGAGCAGATCGGCCGGGTCCGCCGCTTCCACGGTGCGCTCGAGGACTACCTCCGCGAGATCCACGTTCGCTTCGCCGAGCTCGACCTCACAGGGCGCAAGATCCTGCTCGACTGCGCCAACGGCGCCACGTTCCGCGCCGCCCCCGAGATCTTCCGCCGCCTCGGCGCCGAGGTCCAGGTGATGGCCGCCGAGCCGGACGGCCGGAACATCAACGACGGCTGCGGCTCGACCCACGTCGAAGCCGTCAGCGAGAAGATGCGCACTGGCGACCACGACGCCGCGTTCGCATTCGACGGCGATGGTGACCGCGTGCTCGCGATCGATCGCGACGGGGCCGTTGTCGACGGCGACGAGCTCGTCGCGCTCGCCGCGGTCCACCTCCGTGAGCGCGGCGCGCTGCCCGGCGGCGGCGTCGCCGTGACGGTGATGACCAACTACGGCTTCCACACCGCGATGGCCGACGCCGGCGTCACTGTCGCCACGACCGCGGTCGGCGACCGCTATGTGCTCGACGAGCTGCGCAAGCGCGGCTGGGCCCTCGGCGGCGAGCAGTCCGGTCACATCATCGACCTTGGCTTCGGCCCGTCGGGGGACGGGATCGCGAGCGCGCTGCTGACACTCGAGGCGCTCGGCGACCGCGATCTGCACGACCGCGACGCGATGCAGAAGCTCCCGCAGCGGCTGGTCAATATCCGCGCCACCGACCGGCCCGCGCTGAGCGCGGCGATGGACAGCAGCGATGTGACCGAGGCGATCGATCGCGAGCAGTCACAGCTCGCCGGACGTGGACGTGTGCTCGTCCGCGCATCGGGCACCGAGCCGCTGATCCGCGTGATGGTCGAGGCACCGAGCGAGGACGAGACCGACGCGGTCTGCGCGCGTCTCGCGGACACCGTCCAGACCGTCTTAGAACGGCCGGTCTGACTCCGGGATCTTCGGAACCTCTGACGCGATCCGCTGCATCACCGCGTAGAAGCGGGACAGCTCCGGGTACACGATCGCCTTGCCGCTCGTGATCAGGCCGCCCGAGATTCCGCGCTCCGGGTCGGCCCAGCCCATGATGTTGATGAACCCCAGGTGACCGAACGCGAGGTCGGTGTCCCGCCCGTAGAGGCTCAGCACCTTGGCTCCGAGCATCAGGCCGTAGCTGAACCGCGTCGGGAAGCCGAGCGACAGGTCGATTTCGAGCCGGGACTGCTCGGTCAGCGCCCGGCGGATCGTCTCCGGCTGCATCACCCGGACGCCGTCGAGCTCCCCGCCGGCTCGGAAGATCTCGAAGAACCGCGAGAGCTCGTCTGAGGTCGTGATGAGGTTGCCCGCGGGGATGATCGTGGTGTTGAAGCGCGGGTCGTTGGACAGCTCCACGATTTCATCCGGCGGCCGGGAGAGCACGCGGGCGGCAAGGCTCGAGAGGGGCGGGAGGAGCTTGGGACCAGTCGCGTAGTTCGTCCCAAGCTGGTTGACGTCGTCCGGGGCGACGCCGTAATTGCCCCAGCGAAACCCGAGCGGATCGAGGAACTGCTCGGCGAGCACCTCGCGGATCGACTTGCCGGTCACCCGATAGACGATCTCCCCGAGGATGAAGCCGCCGGAGATCGCGTGGTACGCGAGCATCGTGCCGGGCCGGGTTAGCGGCCTTTGCTGGCAAATCTCGTGGCAGAGGAACTCGCGATCGCTGATCAGGTCGAGCTCGAGCATGCGTCGCGGAAGCGTCGGCACCCCGGCGCGGTGCGCGAGCACGTGCGCGATCGTCGTCGCGCCCTTGCCGTGCTGGGCGTACTCCGGGATGTACTCGGCGACCCGATCGGAGATGTCGAGCAGGCCCTGCTCCTGCAGCCGGTGTACGACCATCGCGGTGATGCCCTTGGAGGTCGAGAACACGCAGTACGGCGTCTCCGGCGTGGCCAGCACCTTTGGGACATCGCGACCATCGGACGGGCCGTTGCCGTGGGCATGGCCGATCGCGCGGTTGAGCACGACCCGGCCGTGTCGGCGCAGGCACAGCTGGACGGCGGGGTGGACGCCGCTGCGGTACAGGTGACGCGCAGCGTCCCAGATCCGCTCGACCGTCCGCTCGCCGAGGTCCCCGGAGGCGGGCTGCTCGTCGGCCACTGAGGTGACGGCCTCGAGGTCCCGCGGCACATGGATCCGTCGCAGCGGATCTGGGACGAGGGGGAGGCGGGGGATGTCAGGGAGGCGGAGTTGTGCCAAGGCGTTAGGTGCGGCGGGTGAGGAGCAGGCTGGTGCCGAACATCCAGACGAGCGATAGGACGGCCGCGACGAGGAGGATGCCGTACCCGACCGAGCCGTTGTCCATCGGGCCGAGCAGCATCACTGATGAGGCGACGCAGGCGATCACGGCGCACGTGCCGAGCCAGCCGACCCACGCCGGCAGGAGCTCGCGGCGGAACGATGTGAGGCTGCCGGCGGCGATCGGGAGCGCGAGCGGGAGGGCGATCCCGGGGCCCCCGGCGAGGTATGAGAGGACGAGCAGTGCGTGTGTGAGCGACGGGTCACGGGCAACCGCCGGCTCGGCGAGCACGCGGTAGACAAGCGCCGAAAGGAGCAGGAACGTGCCGGCCGTGCCTCCGCCCGCGAGCGTGACCGGCGCGAGCCGGGCCGAGCGCTGATCGAGACGGCGCAGCCACATCTGCAGGTAGGTGATGAACGTCAGCAGCGACAGCGCGGCGAGGGCGTGAAAGAACGCCAGCGCCCGGACCTCGGAGTTGTTGTGCAGGAAGTACGCCTGGGCGCGGATCGTGGGGGTGTCGAGTCGGGGGTACGAGGCGGACCCGACGACGTCGCCGAACAGCAGGCCGAGCGCAAACAGCAGCACCGCGGCGGCGCCACTCGCAGCCCACCAGCGATGTCCGTTCAGCCGAGTCACGACACCCCCATTGCGGTTTCCCGCAGACTAGTGACTAACATCAGGAATTCGCTCTCCGGCAGAGGATGCTGGGAGCGCGGGCCGCCGTTGCGGTCCGACCCGAGGCCCCGAAACTCAGGAGCATCCGTAAGCCTATGTGCGGAATCGTCGGCTATGTGGGACCGCGTGCAGCCCGCCCGTTGTTGTTCGCGGGACTCGAGAAGCTCGAGTACCGGGGTTATGACAGCGCGGGCATCTCCGTCCTCGACCACGGCCGGATCGACGCCGTCCGCGCTGTCGGCAACCTCAGCGCCCTGCGCCGTGCGCTCGACGCCCGAGGGGTGCCGGAGGCCGCCGGCATGCCGGAGGCGACCGGCGGTGGCGCGGTCGCGGTCGCCGAAGCGCCTGACCCCGGCACCGGGATTGGCCACACCCGCTGGGCGACGCACGGACGCGTGACCGAGGAGAACGCGCACCCCCACTTCGACAACACCGACCGCGTGCACATCGTCGTCAACGGGATCGTCGAGAACTACGTTGCGCTGAAGGACGATCTCGTCGCCGAAGGTGCTCGGTTCACGTCCGAGACCGATGCCGAGGTGATCGCACACCTCGTCGCCCGCTACAACACCGACGGGCTCGTCGATGCCGTACGCAGGGCGTACGCCGACCTCCGCGGCCACTACGCGTTCGTCGCCATGAGCGCCGACGAGCCCGGGCTGCTCGTCGGGGCGCGCAAGGAATGCCCGCTGATCGTCGGCCGCGGCGACGGCGAGCAGTTCATCGCCTCCGCGATCCCTGCCTTCCTCAAGGAGACGCGCAACGTCCAGTACATCGGCGACGACGAGCTCGTGATCCTCCGCCCGGACGGCGTCGAGTTCGAGACCGCCGACGGCGTGTCGCTCGATCGGGAGATCGTGGAGATCGACTGGGACGCCGACACCGCCGAGAAACAGGGCTATGAGACGTTCATGCTCAAGGAGATCCACGAGCAGGCGGACGCCGTCGCCGAGACGATCGGGGAGCGCGCCGCCCGCGAGGACGGGATCGACCTCGGGGATCTCGGGGCGATCGACGACGAGCTGCTGCGCGGCCTGCGGCGGGTCGTGATCGTCGCTTGCGGGACCTCGTACCACGCCGGGTTGATCGGTCGCTACGCGATCGAGGAGTGGGCCCGGGTGTCGGTCGAGGTCGACATCGCCTCCGAGTACCGCTACCGCAATCCCGTGGTCGGCCCGGGCGATCTCGTCGTCGGCATCTCACAGTCCGGGGAGACGGCCGACACACTTGCCGCGATGCGCACCGCGCGTACGCGCGGGGCCACCGTGCTCGCGATCACGAACATCATGGGCAGTCAGGCGACTCGGGACGCCGATGGCGTCCTCTACACGCGCGCCGGACTCGAGATCGGCGTCGCGGCGACGAAGACGTTCGTCAGCCAGGTCGTCGTCATGTACCTGCTCGCGCTACGCCTCGCCGAACTCCGCGGTGGCCTCGAGCCACCGCGCCTGCAGGCGCTCGTCGCCGAGATCAAGCAGCTGCCCCACCTGATCGCGGAGATGCTCGACCACGGCCTCGGCGACCTCGCGGCGATCGCCGACGCGAACGCCGCCGCCGACTTCTTCCTCTACATCGGGCGTCACGTCGGCCTCCCGGTCGCGCTCGAGGGCGCGCTGAAGCTCAAGGAGATCTCCTACATCGCGACCGACGCATACGCCGCCGGCGAGATGAAGCACGGCCCGATCGCCCTGCTCGACACCTCGACGCCGGTCGTCGCCGTCGCCACCGACTCTCCGGTGCTCGAGAAGGTCATCTCGAACATTCAGGAGGTCCGGGCCCGTGGCGCGAGCGTGATCGCGGTCGCGAGCGAGGGCGACGAGGCGATCGTCCAGCACGTCGACCAGGTCATTCGGGTGCCGCGGACCGAGTGGATGCTCGCGCCGCTGCTCGCGGTCATCCCGCTGCAGCTGCTCGCGTACCACATCGCCCGCAACCGCGGGCTCAACGTCGACCAGCCGCGCAACCTCGCCAAGACGGTGACGGTGGAGTGAGTTCGCTTCCGGGCTGGCTCGAGCCGCTGCCGGACGCCGCCGAGCAGCGCGCCCTCGACAACTGGGCGATCAACGACCTCGGCACGCCTGGGCTCGAGCTGATGGAGCGGGCGGGCCGCGGGCTCACCGAACTCGTGCTCGAGCGCGTCCCGGAGGGGCGGATCGTCGTCGTGTGCGGCAAGGGCAACAACGGCGGCGATGGCTTCGTCACCGCCCGGATGCTCCGCGAGCAGGGCCGCGAGGTCACCGTGCTGCTGCTCGGCCCGGGCGACGAGCTGCAGGGTGACGCGCGCGCGAACTTCGAGCGCCTGCCGGGCGCGCCGCCGCAGCCGTTCAGCCCGTATCAACTCGAGGGCGCTGCCGGGATCGTCGATGCGATGCTCGGCACCGGCTTCGAGGGTGAGCCGCGGGAGCCGGCGGCCGGTGCGATCGCCGCAATCAGCGAGGCGGGGGCCGACGGCAACGGGGCCACGATCGTCGCCTGCGACGTGCCGAGTGGTGTCAACGCGTCCACCGGGGATGTCGCCGGCATCGCCGTCCGGGCAGACGCGACCGCGACCTTCCATGCGGCGAAGCCGGGGCTGTGGATCGCCCCCGGCAAGGCCCACGCCGGTGACGTGCGAGTCGTCGACATCGGGATTCCGCCCGGCGGGCCGGGCGAGCCTGCGATCGGCATGATCGCCGACGTCGTCACCGACGGCGTGCCCCGCCGCGGGCGCGATTCGACGAAATTCGTGGCCGGCAGCGTGCTCGTGTGCGGTGGCTCGACCGGGCTCACCGGCGCGCCGTGTCTCGCCTCTGAGGCAGCGATGCGGGCCGGCGCGGGGTATGTGACGGCGTGTGTCCCGGCGTCGCTGAACCTCATCTTTGAGTCTCGCCTGCTCGAGGTGATGACCGTGCCCGTTGCCGATGGCGATGGCGCGATCCTCGCCGCGGCCGGCCCCGAGGTCCGCGAGCTGACGGGCCGCGTCCAAGCGCTCGTCCTCGGTCCCGGCCTCGGGCGGGCGGCCGACACGCAGACGTTCGCACGTGAGCTCGCCGCCGCCGCCGAGGTTCCGCTCCTCCTTGACGCCGACGGCCTGAACGCCCACGCCGGCAACCTCCACGCGCTCGCGGGGCGCCGCGCGCCCACCGTGATCACCCCTCACGCCGGCGAGCTCGGGCGTCTGCTCGAGCTCGACAGCGCCGATGTCGAAGCCCACCGCCTCGCGACGGTCCGCCGCGCGGCGCGCGAGGCCCAGGCGGTCGTCGTGCTCAAGGGCGACGACACGCTCGTCGCCGATCGTGACGGACGCGTGGGCGTCAGCCGCGGCGGCGCGCCGGCACTCGCCACTGCAGGCACCGGCGACGTCCTCTCGGGCGTGATCGGGGCGTACCTCGCAAAACAGATGGATCCATTCCATGCCGCCTGCGCCGGCGTGTTCCTCCACGCGACCGCCGGACGCCTCGCCGCGGCCGAGATCGGGCACGAGGGCGTCGTGGCGAGCGACGTCATCGCCCGGCTGCCCGGTGCTCTCGTGTCCTGAGTCGCAAATCCGGTGGCGGCCTCGCGGCGTCTGGACGCGCCTGACGGGAGGGGATGAACCCGCCGTACCACCAGTACGTCTTGGTTCATCCCCTCCCGCCAGACACGCCCAGCCACTCGCGACGCTACTCACGAATTTGCGACTCACGCCACCTGCGGCCGTCGGAGGCGACGCCTCGGTACGCTGACGCGATCGAGACCGTCGCCGACATCATGAAGAAGGACACCGTCAGCGTGTATCCGGAGACGGACATCGAGACGCTGCTGAAGCTCATGCGCGAGCACGAGCTGCCGGGCGTACCGGTCATCGACCACTCGAACCAGGTCATCGGGATCGTCACCGAGGCCGATCTCGTGATCCGCGAGGAGGACGCGGACCTGCACCTGCCCCACCACATCGACCTGTGGGGCGGCGTCATCTATCTCGAGTCGACTAAGCACTTCGAGGAGCGGTTGCGCCGGGCGTTCGCGTCCACGGTCGCGGACATGATGACCCGCGATCCGCTCACCGTCCGGCCGGACGACAGCGTCCGCCACGCCGCCAAGCTGATCGCTGAACACAAGCACAACCGGCTTCCGGTCGTCGATCCCGAGGGTGAGCTCGTGGGCATGGTCACGCGCGTCGACGTGCTCGAGGCGCTGACGCGGTAGGCGGCGGACCCGATGCCGTTGCGTGCGCTCGCTCGCGTCAACCTGGCAGCGATCGAGCGCAACGTCGTGCGCCTGCGCCGCGATCTAACCGCCGCAACTCGCTTGTGCGCCGTCGTCAAGGGCGACGGCTACGGCCACGGTGCCGTGCCGGCGGCGCGGGCGGCGCTGGCCGGGGGCGCCACGTCGCTCGCCGTCGCGACCGTCGACGAGGCGGCTGAGCTGAGGGCGGCCGGGATCACGGCGCCGGTGCTCGTGCTCGGCGCGATCAGCTCCGACGAACTGCCGGTGGCGCTCGCCGCGCGGGCCGAGGTCGTCGCCTGGAGCGAGGCATTCGTCGGGACGCTCGTCGCGGCCGCGGCGGCCCACCGACCGCCAGCGATGCCCGTCCGCGTCCACGTGAAGCTCGACAGCGGGATGGGCCGGCTCGGCACTCGCATCCTCGACGAGGCCTACGGGGTCGCCACCCGGGTGCTCGAGAGCGCCCCGCGACTGACGCTCGCCGGCGCCATGACCCACTTCGCCACCGCCGACGGCGACCTCGAGTTCCTCCATGCCCAGCTGCGCGAGTTCGCGCCGTTCATCGCCGCGATGCGTGAGCTCGGCGGGGCTGAGCTCACCGTTCACGCAGCGAACAGCGCGGCGATGCTGCGGTGCCCGGAGAGCCACTTCGACATGGTGCGGTGTGGTATCGCGATCTACGGATGTGACCCGATGAACGAGGATCCGGCGCTGCGTGAGCTCGAGCCCGCGCTCGAGCTCACCTCGTACGTCGCCGCCGTCAAGCGGGCCGCGGTGGGAGATAGCACCGGCTACGGACGGACGTTCATCGCCGATCGCGAGACGTGGATCGGGACGGTACCGATCGGCTATGCGGACGGGATCCGCCGCGGGCTCTCCAACAACTGCGAGGTTCTCATCGGCGGGCACCGCTACCCGCTCGTCGGGACCGTGAGCATGGACAACGTAACGGTCGACCTCGGGCCCGATTCGGCGGCGCAGACGTGTGAGGTGGCGACGATCATCGGCCGCGACGGGGCGCAACGGCAGACCGCCGAGGACCTCGCCCGGCGCCTGGGCACGATCAACTACGAGGTCGTGTGCGCGATCTCCGGCCGTGTGCCTCGGGAGTACCACCGCGACGGTGACCCGGCGTGAGCGCGCCGCTCGCGGCGCTGCGCGAGGTCGTCGAAGGCCCTGCCTGGCTCGTTGGCGGTGCCGTCCGTGATCGGCTGCTCGGACGCGACACCCCGGACCTCGACGTGGCGCTCGTCGGCGACCAGCGCGCCGCCGCCCGGGCCCTCGGCCGCGCGGCCGGCGGCCATCCGTTCTCGCTCTCGGAGACGTTCGGAGGGTGGCGCGTCGTCGCGCATGACCGCAGCTGGCAGGTCGACCTGCTGCCACTCGGCGCGGACTCGATCGAGGCTGACCTCGCGCAGCGGGACCTGACGGTCAACGCGATCGCCGAGCCCCTCGCCGGTGGCGATCGGCTCGACCCTTTCGGCGGGATTGACGATCTCGCCGCGCGGCGGCTCGTGATGGTCTCGGCCGGGGCGTTCGCGGCAGATCCGCTGCGCACGATCAGGGTCGCGCGGCTCGCCTGCGAGCTCGACTTCGCCGTCGAGTCAGCGACGGCGGCGGCGGCGAAGGCGGCGGCTCCCGCGCTTGACGGCGTCGCACCGGAGCGAGTCTTCAGCGAGCTCAAGCGCATCATCGTCGCCGACGGCGTGCTCGACGGGCTCGCGCTGATGGATACGCTCGGGGTGACCGAGACCGTTCTCCCTGAGCTCACTCGTCTCGAGGGCGTCGAGCAGAGCGCGTATCACCACCTCGACGTCTACGACCACACCCGTGCCGTGCTCAGCGAGACGGTTGAGCTGACGCGGACGACGCCGCCCTGGTTCGGCACGCACGCCGACGCGGTGCGGGCGCTGCTCGACGAGCCGCTCGCCAACGAGCTGACTCGTGGACAGGCGCTGCGCTTCGGCGCGCTCCTGCACGACATCGCCAAACCGCAGACGCGGGACGTCACCCCGGAGGGGCGGGTCACGTTCATGGGTCACGACCACGCCGGCGCGGAGGTCGTGCGCGAAGTGCTCTCGCGGCTGCGCGCCTCCGAGCGGCTGATCGACTATGTCGCGGCGCTCGCCCGTCATCACCTGCGGCTCGGGTTCCTCGTGCATGAGGCGCCGCTGAGCCGGCGGACGATCTACCGCTACATGCGTGCCTGCGAGCCGGTCGAGGTGGATGTCACGCTCCTCAGCGTCGCCGATCGGCTCGCGACGCGAGGCCGCGGGTCCGAGGAGGCGATCGCCCGTCACGTGGCGCTCGCCGAGGAGATCTTGCCTGAGGCGCTGGCCTGGCGGCAGGCGCGCCCGCGGCCACCCGTACGCGGCGATCAGCTCGCGCGCGCGCTGGGGGTCCGGCCCGGGCCGGAGCTCGGGCGCCTGCTCGAGATGCTCGAGGAGGCGAGCTACGCAGGCGAGATCAGCGGGCGTGAAGAGGCGATCACACGCGCCCGGGAGATGCTGCGAGGCCGGCGCGGCTCGGCGTCCTCACCAGAGCGATAGGGTTGGGACTCGAGCCCGTGAACGATCCTAATTGCATCTTCTGCACGATCCTTGCCGGGGAGATTCCGGGACACATCATCGCCGAGGACGAGCACACGGTGGCGTTCATGGACATCAACCCTGCCACTCGGGAGCACGCGCTCGTCGTCCCTCGCCGCCACGCGCGGGACCTGCTCGAGATCGACGATGACGATCTGGCCGCAACGATCATCGCCGCCAAACGGCTTGCCGCCCGGGTCAAGGAGCGGCTCGGAGCGGACGGCGTGAGCCTGCTCAACTCGTGTGGTGCGGCGGCCTGGCAGACCGTCTTTCACTTCCACGTTCACGTCATCCCGCGGTGGGTGGACGACCCCCTGCGGCTGCCGTGGACCCCGGCTCCGGGCGACGCGGACGAGATCGCCGCGGTCGCTGATCAGCTGCGCTGAGGGCCTGCCGGGTGCCCGCTGGGCGGGCGCCGTCCCGCGTCAGCCAAGCGCGCGGCGCTCACCCTTGCTACGTTTCCCGCGTTCGGTCGGGGCGTAGCCCAGACGTGTCGAGATGCGAAGTTGGGAGTAGATGGCAACGGGTACCGTCAAGTGGTTCAGCGACGACAAGGGTTTCGGGTTCATCACGCCGGATGACGGCGGCCGCGACCTGTTCGTCCATTTCAGCGGCATTTCCGGAGACGGATATCGCTCGCTGGCCGAGGGATCCAAGGTTTCCTACGAAGAGGAGGCCGGGCCCAAGGGTCCGAAGGCGGTCAACGTTACGAAGCTCTGACACAGGGCACGTTTCTGTTGGGACCGGTTTCGCGGGCGCTCTGAAAGGGCGCCCGCTCTCTTTTGTCGATGCGTTTGCGCCCGGTTTGCGGCCGGTTCGAGCATGACTGTCTGCAAGCAGCAGCGCAACTGCAGCCGCGCTGTCGTGTTCAATGGGACATATGAAACCTTCTATGAAGGCCGCCGCGGCGGCTGCGGTCGGCCTTCTGGCTCTGCTCGCGCCCTCGGCCGCGTCGGCAAAGATTGTCGAACTCGGGCAGACGTCGACCAAGCTTGTCGCACCGCCGCCGTGCACGACCAAGGGCTCCGCACTTCCGGTCTGCCCAAACGGCATTTCCGCTGCGAACTACGCCATTCTGCTCACCACGGTGACGGCGCTCGAGACGATCGCCGACGGCACCGCCTATCCGACGACGGTCAAGCAGGCGGGCCGGATCGTCGCGTTCACGGTCGGTCTCTCGGCCCTCGACACGAACACCAAGACCCGTAAGACCGAGATCCACCAGGCCGACGTCAACCATGGCGGCACGGCTCAGGTGGCGATCACCGTGTTGCGGCGTGTCGGTGCGGCCAGGGCGCGCAAGTGGAAGGTCGTGGCCGAGAGCCCGTCATTCCACGTACAGCCGTACCTCGGGCTCGTCGTGCAGTTGCCGCTGACGACGTCCCTCGGCGTGCGGCGGGGCGACGTCGTCGCGCTGACAACCCCGACGTGGGCGCCGATCCTGTCGATCGGCCACGCGTCGAAGACATTCGCGTACCGCCAGAGCCGCAGCGCCAACTGCGCGTCCGCGCCCGCGAGCAACCAGGCCCAGCTGACGATCAATTCGACGGCGGCCTACACCTGCAACTACCCCGGCACGCGCGTCGAGTACAGCGCCACCGAGGTGACGTCGACGCCGTTCCCCAAGAATTACGTGCACGCGCCGGACATCGTCGCGCGCGCCGCCGCCGCCGTGCTCGGCCTCCGGCCGACCGGTGGCACATCGCCGGCGAGCTGACCGGAGCCCTCGCCGGCCGCAGGAGGAGCGGACAGCCGGGGCGCCCGCTCAGGGCGTCCCGGCCAGCGGACTGTTGTCCCGGTTTGCCCGACCGGAGGGACGGCCGACGACAATCCGGTGCTCGGCAGGCAGCGGCAACGACCTCCAGCCCACCGGCAACGGCGACCTCCAGCCCACGGCCCAGCGCCGCCGAGGGCCTCCCGGGGGGTTGGATCTAGCAGGCGCCGGGGTTCTGCTGGCAGAACGCCGAGCCGAGGCCCGAGCCGCCGCTGGCGCTCGATCCGCCGCCGGAGCCCGAGCTGGTCCCGGACCCGCCGGAGCTGCTCGAGCCGCCGCTTGCGCTCGTTCCGGTGTTGCCGGAGGAGGCTGAGGAGCCGCCGGAGGATGATGAGCCGGTGTTGCCGGTGTTGCCGGTGTTGCCGGTGCTGCCGGTGTTGCTGGCGCCCGTGTTGCCCGTGCTGCCCGACGAAGAGGCGGCCGGGGTCGAGGTCGTTGAGGACGTCGTCGAGGACGTGCTCGTCGTCGTGGGAGTGCCGCTTGCGAGTGCGCCGGTGGGCACGGTCAGCGTCGGGGCGCCGGCGGTATCGGTCGTCGCCGAGCTACTGCTACCACAAGCGGCCACGGCGAGGCCGAGCAGGAAGGCCGTCAGGACAACGGCGAGCGAGCGGGACCGACGGGGCATGACGAAAATGCTCAGACGCCGAGCGGGTCCATACGCCTGCCGCAGTGCGGACAGTCGTTGAGATCCTTCTGGGTCAGTTGGTCGCACCAGTTGCAAAACCGCAGGTTCTCTACCGACCAGGGCAGCTCGGAAACGGTCGGGGCCAGCGGCAGCAGCATTGCTACCGGCTCGAGCTCCTCGCCCGTCTCACGGTCTACGTACTCCTGGTCTGGTTCGACCTCAATGATGACTTCCCTGCCGGTCGATGGCGTCCGCATCCGGTACTTCTGGCGCAGCCTCATTGGCATCGATGCTATCAGCGGATCAGGCGGTGGCGCGTCGGCACGGCTCGGCCACACGGTTCGCTAACGGGCGGCGCACGCGTCGTCATAGGGGTCGTCCGCTGACAAATGGGGGCCCACCGTGACCCAACGCCGTCCGCTTGGATAGAGTGCCGCCCCGCAGGTATGGAGAGACCCCACTTCGTCAACACACGGAGCCTGAAGGTGCTGGCCGCCGGCGCTCTCGTCGCGCTGACTGCGGCCGGCTGCTCGCTCAAGCACGAGACTCCCAATCTCGTCAGCGGCAAGAAGCTGTTCGTCCAGAAGTGCGGCTCGTGCCACACGCTCTCGCATGCGGGCACGCAGGGCGTCGTCGGGCCGAACCTCGATGAGGCGTTCCATCAGGACCGGGCCAACGGGCTGCGCACGTCTGACATCCGCGGCCTCGTGGACTACTGGATCCAGTACCCGAGCGTCGGCGGTGCGATGCCGGCGAAGCTGTTCAAGGGCAAGCAGGCCGCCGATGTCGCCGGCTACGTCGCCACGGTTGCGGCCCGGCCCGGCCAGGACTCGGGCGCGCTCGCCAGCGCGGTCCAGAGCGTCTCACAGAAGCCCGTGACCGAGCAGAACGGCAAGCTCCAGATCGACGCCGATCCGAACGGCCAGCTGAAGTTCCTTGCCTCGAGCGCAAGCGCCAAGTCGGGCAGCGTCACGCTCAACATGCTCAACAAGTCATCGGTTCCGCACGACATCGGCGTCAAGGGCGGCGGCGTCAATAAGGTCGGGGCGATCGTTCAGAATGGCGGCACGTCAACGGTCACGATCGACCTGAAGCCGGGGACATACACGTTCTACTGCTCCGTCGACGGCCACGAGGCCGCCGGCATGAAGGGCACGCTGACGGTCAAGTAGTCCCCGCGCCCGCCGCGCCCGCAGCGCCGGCCCCAGCGGCGGCGCGCGCCCGCACCCGCTCGAGCAGTTCGTCCCCACGCCCCGCGGCGACGGCACGCGCGGCCCGCCGCTCGTCGAGTTCGATCCCGGCGGCGGCTGCGTCGTCGAGCAGTTGCTGGCGCTCGTCGGCCTCCCGCGCGACCTTGAGAAACAGCCAGCAGAACAGGCCGATCGTGAGCAGGCTCTCCTCGACCATCATCACTCCGGCGGCGCTGATCTGGTCGGCCATCGGGCTGATGTGCCAGTGCGCGTCGCCGGGGTGGTAGTACGGATAGAACATCGTTCCGGAGAAGATCATGGCGTTCGCGAGCACGGTGCCGAACAGCCGCACGACGATGATGTAGCCGAGGCGGGCGCCATTGCCGAACCACTGCGGCTTCGGCAACGGCCCGAGCAGCCCCATCCAGACGGCGATGCCGAAGCCGAGGAACGTCGCGTGCTCGAGCGCGTGGATCCCGTCGTGGCGCAGGGCCGCCTGGTAGAGCGCCGGCAGGTGCCAGACGTAGAAGTTGGCCGCCCAGCAGACGACGGCGACGACCGGGTGGGTGAACACGCGCAGCCACCCGATCGCTCTGATCCGCAGAAGGGGCGCGAGCAGCGGACCGGTGAGCCCGAGCACGATCAGGAGCGCGGCGAAGTCCCCGATCAGGAGGTGCTCGACCATGTGTGCGATGAGCAGCTCGTCCGCGAGCTTGTCGACCGGCGGGCTGAGCGCGATCGCGAGCACGATCAGGCCGGCGGCGTAGCACGCCTGCCGCCAGCCGGGAACCGGACGACGCTCGCGCGCGAGCGTGCGCACGCGTGCGTAGTACGGAAGCCAGTAGAGCAGGATCAGGATCGGCAGGCCAATGCTGCCGAGCGGCCCGACCGTCGCGAGGGGGAGAGGCAGGGAGCTCACAGACACCGCCCCCTCATGGTGGCATGGGCGCTACGAAAGCGCCCGGATCACGAGCACAACGATCACGATCGCCGCAAACACGGCCACGACGTACCAAAGAAGGCGGAACGCATCCCCCTCGGAGCGCAGCGGGTTCAGCATCGGGAGGCGGCGGGTCGCCTTAGAGGACGTACACCGTCGTGTAGACGATGACCCACATGATGTCGACGAAGTGCCAGTAGATCCCCGGCACCTCGAGTCCGATGTGGTGCTCTGCGGAGTAGTGCCCGCGCCACACGCGGATCGTCACGATCAGCAGCGCGCACAGCCCGATCAGCACGTGCAGGCCGTGCAGGCCCGTGAGCGAGTAGAACACTGTCGCCTGCGCGGACTCGTGCGGGGCGAAGCCGATGTGGATGTACTCGTTGATCTGGACGGTGAGGAACGTCAGGCCGAGGAGGAAGGTCGAGAGCATCCCGGCCTTCATCCCGAACCGGTTGCCGCGGCGCACCGACACGAGCGCCCAGTGCAGCGTGACGGAGGACGAGAGCAGGATCGCCGTGTTGACGCCGGCCACCGCCTCGGGCAGCGTCGTTCCGGGCGTCGGCCACGGGTCGTTCGTGACGACGCGGATGAAGAAGTAGGCCGTGAAGAACGCCCCGAAGATCATCACCTCGGAGATGATGAAAAGCAGCATCCCCAAGGTCGGCGGATCCACCCGCGAGGAGCGGTTCGCGATGGGGGGACCGTGATGGTGGTCGGCGTGCGCGATCGATGCGGCTTCCATGGCTCCTTCCCTGCCGCTAGGCGGCGCTGGCCTCGGTGTCGCTGTGGACGACGTGCTCGACGTCCTTACCGGTCGTGCGGCGGACCCGATCGATCAGATCGGCCCGCAGCCACCCCGACTTCGTCTCCGGGAAGGTCGAGATGACGATGTCGTCGACCCGGAAGTACTGGAGCGCGTTGATGACGGCCGTGTACGGGTCCGGGTCGCCGATCAGGCCGGCGGCGTACAGGCCGCGGACGCGCAGGCGGTCGAGCACGAGCTTGAGCCGGGTGCGGGCTCGGCGCGCGGCGTGACCGTCGCCACCCTCCTGGGGCACGACGACCACGAACAGCTGCCGTCGGGACTCGTCGCTGTACTGCTCGGCACGGTGGCGGAGCGCCTCGAGCAGCTCGTCGCCGGACGCGGTCCGGTTCGCGACCGCGAGCGTCACGTGGTAGGGGAGGCCGATGTCGTCGATGTCGTTGACGACGTGGGTGACCTCGAGCCCGGTCGCGTCCTTGACGCGGTCGATGAGGTCGCGCCGCAACCAGCCGGAGCGGGTCTCCGGGAAGGTGGAGATGATGATCTCCTGGGGGCGGTACTCGAGCACCGCGTCAAGCGCCGCCGTGTAAGGGTCGGGGTCGCCGACCTCGCCGATCGCCCGGATACCGAGGTCGCGGATGACCTCGAGGGCGAGGTCGACGCGCACCTGGGCGGCGTCGAACACTGCATCGGCGTAGACGACGAGACCGGCCCGCGGCCGGCTCTGCGGCACGCAGAGCACGAAGCGGACATCGTCGGCTGCTCGTTCGCGGACCGCATCGAGCAGCTTCTCGCCGCCAATCGTCTCGTTGGCGATGACGAGGATCGTCTTCGTATCGGGGTCCGGTGCCCTCATGTATGTGTCTCCTGCTGGCCTGGAGGCGTCGTGGCCGTCCCTGCAGCGACCGTTTGGGCCGCCTCAGCCGGGGATTTGAAGATGCCGTGCACCGCCCCGGGAACGCCGTACTCGTACGGCCCACCGACGACCGTCGGGACCGCATCGAAGTTGAAGATCGGCGGGGGCGAGGAGACCTGCCACTCGAGCGTCAGCGCCCGCCACGGGTTCGCCGCGGCCCGTGGGCCGCCACGCCAGCTCGCGACGATGTTGTAGATGAAGATCATCGTGCTGAGGCCGAGCCCGAAGCTCGCGAGCGAGATGATCAGGTTCCACGTCGCGAACTGCGAGGAGTAGTCGGCGACGCGGCGCGGCATGCCCTGGATCCCGATCAGGTGCATCGGCGCGAACGTGATGTTGAAGAAGATGAACGTCATCCAGAAGTGCCACTTGCCGAGGCGGTCATCGAACATCCGACCGGTCATCTTCGGGAACCAGTAGTAGACCCCCGCGAACACGGTGAACAGCGACCCGCCAAACAGCACGTAGTGGATGTGGGCGACGATGAAATACGTCTGCGAGACGTGGATGTCGAACGGGATCATCGACAGCATCACGCCACTGATCCCGCCGAGCGTGAACATCGTCAGAAAGCCGAGCGCGAACAGCATCGGCGTGTCGAGATGGAGCACACCTCGCCACAGCGTCGCGAGCCAGCTGAAGATCTTGATGCCGGTCGGGATCGCGATGATCGCGGTCGTAATCATCATCGGTATTCGGATCCACGGCTGCATGCCGGAGACGAACATGTGGTGCGCCCACACGGTGAACCCGAGCACGACGATCGCGAGCAGCGAGAACGCCATCATCCGGTAACCAAAGATCGGTTTTCTCGCCTTGACCGCGAGGACCTCGCTGACGATCCCGAACCCGGGCAGCATCATGATGTAGACCGCGGGGTGCGAGTAGAACCAGAAGACGTGCTGGTACATGATCACGTTGCCGTTCTTGCCGGCGCCGACGAACGCGTCGAAGAAGTGGAAGCCGAGCGTCCGGTCAAGCAGCACGAAGAACTGCGAGGCGGCGATGAACGGCGTTGCGATCACGACGAGCAGAGACGTCGAGAAGTTCGCCCACACGAGCAGCGGCATCCGGAAGAAGCTCATCCCGGGCGCGCGCATCGTGATGATCGTGACGAGGAAGTTGAGCGCGGTGAAGATCGACGAGAACCCGGCGAACTGCACCCCGAGGCTGAAGAACATCTGCCCCGGCGGCATCGTCGTCGATAGCGGCGCGTACGCCGTCCAGCCCGCCGCGAACGACCCACCGGGCGCGAGCAGGCTCATCAGCATCATCAACCCGCCGAGCGGCAGCAGCCAGAACGAGAGCGCGTTGAGCCGCGGGAACGCCATGTCCGGCGCGCCGATCATCAGCGGCAGCACGTAGTTGGCGAGACCGGCGAACACCGGGACGGTGAACAGGAAGATGAGCAGCGTCGCGTGCATCGAGAAGAGCCCGTTGAACTCCTCGGGCGTCACGAACTGCATCCCCGGCTGAGCGAGCTCGGCGCGCATCAGCATCGCCAGCAGGCCACCGACGAACAGGAAGAAGAACGACGTGACCGTGTACTGGATCCCGATCACCTTGTGGTCGGTGTTGACCCGGAAGTAGTCGCGCCACGTCTTGGCGCCGTGGTCGGAGTGATCGTCTGGCCGCGTCTTGCGGCCGCTCGCCCAGTAGAGCCAGTAGTCGCAGGTCCCGATCCCGACGAGGAAGAACAGCGGCACGGCGACGAGCGCGACGATCGTGATCGCCTGGCCGTCGACGACGGGGTGGTAGTGCATCAGGGCACGCACGAGCACCGTCATGCCGAACGCGAACCCGAGTCCGAGCACGTCGAACAGGGCAGCTCGATACCAGCCGGGCTTGCGCAGCTTCGCCGGAAGCGGCATCAGCAGACCTCCTTCCCCTCTGAACCGCTGGTCACATCCATCTCCTGTCTCCTCAGGCTACCCCTCACTTGGTCACGCTCGCAATGAAATCGACGAGGTTGTTGATCTGCGTCGAGGACAGCGACTTGCCAAATGTCTGAGGCATGACATTCGGCTGGAATCCGGGCGAAATGAATTTGTTCGGATCGACGATCGATTCCCGGATGAAGGTCTTCAACGGCTGCCCCGCCTTCTTCGAATCCGGAACGACCTTCGTGCCGAGGTTGGGGCCGACCGTGCCCGTCGTGCCGGCCGCCGCGAGCGTGTGGCAGGTGCCGCAGCCCGAGGCGCCGAGGAACACCGCCTTGCCGGCCTGGGCGCTCGGCGACAGGGTCGCGGTCGACCCGCCGCCACTGCCGCTGTTGCCGGTGGTGCCGGACGAGGACGAGCCGCCCGCGCTCGGCGCCGGACCCGAGCCGGCGCCGGGGATGCCCGGCGCGCTGGCGTTGGGCGGCGGAGTGCCGACCGGCGACGGCGCGTTGGCGCGCTGCGTCTGGATCCAGCTCTGGAACGCCGTCGGAGTGACGACGTGGACTGGCGCGCGCATCAGCGCGTGGCCGGCGCCGCACAGCTCGGTGCACTCGGCCGGGTAGTTGCCCGTCCGGGTCGGCGTCACGCGCAGGGTCGTCGTGATCCCCGGGACGGCGTCGAGCTTCACGGAGAACTCGGGCACGAAGAAGCTGTGGATCACGTCCAGCGAATGGAGCTTGAACACGACCGGCTGGCCCTTGGGGAGGTAGAGCTCGGGCGAGACGATGGTCTTGCCGCCCGCGTTGTAGGAGAACGCGAACGCGAACTGCCGCTCGGTCACGTTGACGGTCATCGCGCCCGCCTTGTGCGACTCGTTGTTGCGGAGCACGGCGTAGGCGTAGCTGCAGAGCGCGACGATCAGCACCGCCGGCACGGCGGTCCACACGACCTCGAGGCGGGTGTTGCCGTGGACCGGCGGGCCGTCCTTCTGCTCCTCGCCCGGCTTCATCCGGAACTTGAAGACCGAGAACAGCACGACGGTCAGCACCAGCACGAACATCGGCACCGATGCGATCAGCAGGACGTCGTAGAGCGTGTGGATGTTGTCCGCCTGATGCGATCCCTTATCCGGGAACCATGGGATCACGAGCGCAATCGCGATTCCGACGACGGACGCGATCACGCCGAAAATGACCATCTGAAGGATGGGATGCCTACGCATCGACCCGCGCCTCGTGCAGCACCGTTTCGACCACCTCTCTCATACCGGAGCGCATCCTATGCGTTCTGCGCGACAGACGCGCCCGCCGCGTAGAGAAGGTCAGGGTTTCGCCGGTGACGGTGCAATCAGCTTGTCTATGATTGCGCCAATCGTTGCAAACTCCCCCGGTTTCCGGCCGGGTTTGACGACATTTGGAGGTGCCATGCAGGTTCGAGAAGGGATGTCGGAGGTCGTCCTCACAGTCGGACCCGGCCACACGTTGCGTGACGCGGCCGCATCCATGGTCCGCCGGCGCGTCGGCGCCGCGGTCGTGCTCGATCCGGACGCCCAAGGCCCCGGCGTGATCACCGAGCGCGACATCCTCAACTCTGTCGCCGCCGGCGAGGATCCGGACACCGAACGCGTCGCGGACCACCTCACCTCCCGACTGACGTTCGCCTCACCCTCCTGGTCGCTCGAGCACGCCGCCGAGGCGATGACCCGGGGCGGGTTCCGCCACCTCATCGTCGTCGAGGGCGGGGAGCTCGTCGGAATCCTTTCGATGCGCGACATCGTCCGCTGCTGGACCCAGGATGGCGCCACGAGCGAGATCCCGACGGTGGAGTCGCAGGCCTGAGCCTCGGCCGGTGCGTCGGTTGGTGTTGTGTGCGGGATCGAACCCGTGCCCGACAGCGAGAATGGTCCCGCAGACGCGGCGGTCTCGGCGGGTCGTACCGTTGTCGCGATTTGACTGACACAAAGGTCCGATCCGGCTGGCGGACGTCGAGGGGCGGACTCTTGTCGCGATCAGGGGCAGCCTCCTCGGCATGGACGGGTGCGGGATACGGCCGCAGTCTGCGCAGCGTGCCGATCGGACGCCGGGACGCGCGACCGCACGCCCGGACCCGACCGGCTAGTGCGTCAGGTGCTCCTCCGGCAGCTCGGAGACGTCCCGGCGCGTGTCCCGGACCCACTTGATGGTGGTCAGGACGAAGATGATCACGCCGATGATCGAGAACAGCCAGTCGATCGTCGTGCCAATCACGGCGAGCGTGATCCCGACGGCGCACAGCAGCGGGAGCAGGGACGGGCCCGGAAGGTGGATCTCCTCGCCGACGGGCGGCGCCTGCTGTTCGATGTCGCTCACGAATGGACGTAGATCGCGGCAGCCACGAACGTGATGCCGAACAGGAAGATGCAGATGGCACCGGCGATCAGGCCGGAGCGGATGTTCTTGCGGGCGAGCTTCCGATCCATGACGGGATAGAGGCTACAGCTTTACGTCGAGCACCATCGCGCCGAACAGCAGCGCGAGATAGAGCAGCGAGAACAGATACAGGCGCAGGGCCGTCCGCCGATCCGCGCGTCGGTAGAGCGACACCGCGCCGAAGATGAACGCCAGCCCCAGCACCATCGAGGCGACGAGATAGATGCCCCCGAACTCCCCGGCGCAGAACGGCAGCTGCGTGATCGCGTACAGGAGCAGCGTGTACAAGAGGATCTGCCGGCGCGTCTCCCGTTCGCCGCGGACGACCGGCATCATCGGCACCCCGACCTTCTCGTACTCGCCCTTCATCAGCAGGCTGAGGGCCCAGAAGTGGGGCGGGGTCCAGTAGAAGACGATCGCGAACAGATAGACCGCCGTCCAGGACAGCGATCCCCGCGTCGCCGCCCAGCCGACCAATGGCGGAACCGCACCCGCGGCGCCTCCGATGACGATGTTCTGCGGCGTGCGGCGCTTGAGCCACACCGTGTAGACCCCGACGTAACCGACGAACCCGGACAAGGCGAGACACGCCGCCAGGACGTTCACGCACAGCGACAGGAGCAAGAACGACAGCCCGGCCAGGGCAAACCCGAACACGAGCCCGGCCCGCGGCGACACCCGCCCCGCCGGGATCGGCCGCGACGCGGTCCGCGCCATCAACGCGTCGATGTCGCGGTCGTACACGTGATTCACCGCGCCGGCGCCGCCCGCCGAGAGGTACCCGCCGACGCAGGTGAGCGCGATCTTCGAGACCGACGGGCTGCCTGCGATCTCCATCGAGGTGACCGTCGTCAGCAGCAGCAGCGACTGGACCTTCGGCTTCGTCAGCTCGACGTAGTCGGCGACGAGCTGACGCCCGCCCGAGAGAACCGAGACGCGCTCAGCGGAGGCGGCCGAAGCAGCCGCAGCCGCGGCCGCGGAGCCAGGGACGGGCCCGCTCACGAGCTCACACCCGTGCGTAGCGTTCGCTGCCGCCGGTCTTCTGCGTGACGCCGGTCTCGCGTTCGATCTGCCGTCGGATGTCCCGCATCGGCTCGACCGACCGCACGCGCGGAATGGTGTCGAAGTTGTTGACCGGGGGCGGCGACGGGGTGAACCACTCGAGCGTGTTTCCCTTCCACGGGTCGGGCCCGGCAGCGGCACCGTGTTTGTAGCTCCGCACCAGGTTGACGACCGTCATCAGGATGCCCACGCCAAGGATGAACGAGCCGATCGTCGAGATCAAGTTGTACGTCGACCATCCGAGATCCGGTGCGTACGTGTACACACGGCGCGGCATCCCGGAGAGGCCGAGGGCGTGCTGGACGAAGAAGGTCAGGTTGAAACCGATGAACATGACCCAGAAGGAGGCCTTGCCGAGCCCCTCGCTCATCAACCGGCCGGTCATCTTCGGATACCAGTAGTAGAGCCCGGCGAAGATCGAGAACACTGCGCCACCCATGAGCACGTAGTGGAAGTGAGCGACGACGAAGTAGGTGTCGTTGAGCTGCCAGTCGACCGGGAAGGTGGCCAGGAATATGCCGGTGATCCCGCCGACGATGAAGATCGCGATGAACCCGACCGCGAAGTAGAGCGAGGCGGTCATCACGATCGATCCTCGCCACAGCGTCGCTATCCAGTTGAAGATCTTCACGCCCGTCGGCACGCCGATCAGGAACGAACTCAGCATGAAGAAGCCGAGCACGACGAGCGGGACGGGGGAGGCGAACATGTGGTGGGCCCACACGAGCGTCGCCAGGAACGCGATGACCGCCGTCGAGGCCGCGATCGCCTTGTAGCCGAACACCGGCTTCCGGGAGAAGACCGGGATGATCTCCGAGATCATCCCGAACCCGGGCAGGATCATGATGTAGACCTCGGGGTGCCCGAAGAACCAGAACAGGTGCTGCCAGAGCACCGGCGAGCCGTGGTTGGTCGGGTCGAAGAAGTGGGTGCCGAAGTGGCGGTCGGTCAGCAGCATCGTCACGGCTGCGGCGACCGCCGGCAGCGCGATGATGAGCAGGATCGCGTAGACGAGGATCGACCACACGAACAGCGGCAGCCGCCCCCAGCTCATGCCCGGAGCCCGCATGTTGACGATCGTCGCGTAGAAGTTGATCGCGCCGACGAGCGAGGAGATGCCGGTGATGTGGATGAGGAAGATCCACGCGTCCTGACCGCCGCTTGGGGAGTAGACGATGCTCGATAGCGGCGGGTAGCTCCACCAGCCGGCCTCCGGCGGATGGAAGAAGAGCGTCATGTAGAAGACGATGCCACCGAGCAGCAGTAGCCAGAACGACAACGCGTTCAGCCGCGGGAACGCCATGTCCCGCGCGCCGATCATCAGCGGCACGAAGTAGTTGCCGAAGCCGGCCATGATCGGCACGACGAACAGGAAGATCATCGTCGTCCCGTGCATCGTGAGCAGCTGGTTGTAGTGCTCGCTCGAGATCAGCGTGTTGTTCGGAACGCTGAGCTGGGAGCGCATGAGCAGCGCCTCGACGCCCCCGAGCATGAAGAACACCATCGTGGCGACGAGGTACATGATCCCGATCTTCTTGTGATCGGTCGTCGTCAGCCAGTCCAGCCAGCGCTTGGTCGTGCGCGGCACCGTCACCTCATGGGCGATCACCTGCGGTACCGGGCGGACGGCGTATTCGCTGGTCGACATCAGTGCCTGAATCTCCTAGGGATTTGCTGACGGGACGAGGTTTCCGCTTTGCTGAAGGATTCGTCGCAGCTGCGTGACCTGCGCGTTCTGCTGAGAGATCTGGGAGCTCAGCTGCTGGAGCCTCGCCTGATAGTCGGCGGGGTCCATCACGTTGACGAGGGCGGTCATCGCGGCGTGGTTACGGCCACAGAGCTGGGCGCATTGGCCGTGGTAGAGCGCGTTCTTCGGCGACTTGAACCACGTGAAGGTCGTGTAGCCCGGCACCGCGTCGACCTTCCCGCCGAGCGACGGGACCCACCACGAGTGGATGACGTCGGTCGACTGGATCACGAGCACGACGGTCGTGTTCGACGGTGCATACATCTCCTGGTAGGAGTACGGCAGCTTCGAATTGAACGCGTTGTTCGCGCACTGTGCGCCGTACACGTAACGCCAGATGAACTGGCGGCCCTGGACGCAGATCGTCACCTTCTTGCCGTTCGGCGGGCTCGGCCGGCTGAGCGTCGCCGACAGCAGGCCGTTCGCGCTGGTGTTCGGCGGATTGATGATGCTCGGCAGCTTCACGAACGTCACCACCGTGATCACGACGAGGATGAGCGCCGCCGCGACCGTCCAGCCGATCTCGAGGCGCGTGTTGCCGTGGATCTGCGCGGCCACACGGCTCTTCTTGGCGCGGAACCTGTAGATCGAGTACACGAGCGCGCCCTCGACGATGATGAACACCACGATCGCGAGGTACAGGATGATCTTGTAGAGGCTCGCGATCGAGTCCGCGTTCGGCGAACCGCCGGACTTCGGCGTGAGGAAATTGGCGAACGCGCCCGGGGCGAACACGAGCGACACCAGCAGCGCTGCCACGGCAGTCGCGGCGATCCGCGGGACCAGTCTCCGGCGGCGAGATCGAGACTCTGAGCGTGCAGGTCGCAAGGCGGCGGCATTCTACCCACGGAGGGCCGACGACAGCCCCGCGGTCCCCACGGGCTTCGTCTGTCCTTCGTTCTTATACTGGCCCTTCTTGCGCATGTCGAGGGGCATCCGAGCGGCAGCCTGGGCCCTCGTCGCTGTGGGGGTTGCTGCGCCTGCCCTGCGCAAGCGCCGAAAGCTGCCGCCGGCGGCCGTGCTCGGCACCGCCGGACTTGCGCCAATCGCCCTGTGCGTCGCGATGCCCCGCAATCGCTTTCGGGACGCCGCGGTGTGCGGGCTCAACATGTGGGCCTACCTCGCCGCATACGAGATGCCGAACGACGACCCCGAGCGCCTCGTGGGCCGCGTGCGTTACCGCTACCCGCTCGCGGTCGACCGGGCGATCGGACTCGGCGTGCCCCCGACACTGCGACTCCAGCGCGCGTTCTCGAACCCCGGCTCGGTCAACCGCTTCGAACGCGTGCTCGCCTGGTGCCACTGGATGTGGTTCTTCGTCCCGCACGGGACCGCCGTCTACGTGTTCCTACGCCACCCCGAGCAGTTCACCCGCTCGGCCGTCCGCATCTACACCGTGTTCGATCTCGGCGCGGTCTTCTACTGGGCGATTCCGACGGCGCCGCCGTGGTGGGCCGCCCTGCACGGGGACCTCGGGGACGGCGACGCCGTCCAGATGCGCAGGATGATGATCGAGTACGGAGAACAGTTCTGGGGGGACCGCTGGGGCGACCTTTACGATGTTCTTGGAGGAAATCCGCTTGCTGCCATGCCGTCGCTTCACTTCGCTACGTCCCTGATGGCGGCCCACGTGTTGGCCGAAACGGGGCCGATCGCCGGCGCGATCGGGTTTTCCTATGCGGCACTGCTCGGCCTCGCGCTCGTGTACTTGGGCGAGCATTACGTCGCCGATCTGATCGCGGGCGCCGCGCTCGCCGAGACGATACGCCTCAAAGCGCCGCGGATGGCGCCGCTGGCGCGGGGGATCTCAAAGGCGGTTCAGTTGCTCGAGGCACGCGCGTCGGCCGGCTAACCATGGCCGAAAGGGTCCCCACCGAGCAGCGAACGCCGGTGCCGCCAGCGCCGGACACGCTCGGAGACGAGACCCGTGAGGAGATGCCGCGTGTCGTCTTCACGCGCCGGCGCCTGCTCGTCTCGATTCTGTTCGTCGTCTCGACGGTTGCATTTCTGTACTTCGTGCTGCCCAAGTTGCTTGGTCTGCAGGAGACGTGGAACCGCATCCGTTCGGGGAACGTCTGGTGGCTCGCGCTCGGCGTCGTGCTCGAGGTCTGCTCATTCCTCGGCTACGTCGCGCTGTTCCGCGCCGTGTTCGTCCGGCGCCAGTCGCGGATCGGGTGGCGCGAGAGCTACCAGATCACGATGGCGGGACTGGCGGCGACACGCCTGTTCGCCGCCGCCGGGGCCGGGGGCATCGCGCTGACGGCGTGGGCGCTGCGCCGCTCGGGGATGGAGCCGCGGATCGTCGCGAGCCGGATGATCGCGTTCATGGCGCTGCTCTACGGCGTGTACATGGCGACGCTTGTGATCGTCGGCCTCGGTCTCTACCTCGGGCTGTTCCCAGGTCCGGCGCCGTTCGCGATCACGGTCGTCCCGGCGATCTTCGGCGGCGTCGTGATCGTCCTGTTCCTCTCCGTGTCGCTCGTGCCGGGCGACTTCGAGCGGCTTGTTGCCCGCTGGGTCACGGGCCAGGGGTGGGCTGGGCGGACGGCACGCCGCGTGGCCGCGATTCCGGCGACCGCCGCGACCGGTGTCCGCACCGCACTGTCTCTCGTGCGCACGCGCGACCCGTACCTGTTTGGAGCGATCGCATGGTGGGGCTTCGATATCGCGGTGCTGTGGGCGTGCTTCCACGCGTTCGGCTCTGCCCCGCCCCAAGCGGTGATCGTGATGGCGTATTTCGTCGGGATGGTCGGAAACACGCTGCCGCTTCCGGGAGGGATCGGCGGTGTGGACGGCGGCATGATCGGCGCGTTCAGCGCGTTCGGCGTCCCCGTCGAGATCTCGGTCGTGTCGGTGCTGGCGTACCGCGCGATCGCGTTCTGGTTGCCTACGATTCCGGGCGGGATCGCGTACTTGCAGCTGCGGAAGACCGTTCAGCGCTGGCGAGAGACCGAGACGCCGAGCGAAGCGCCAAGCTACACTTAGTGAAGTAATGGAACGAGTCGAGAACGTCATCATCATCGGAAGCGGGCCCGCCGGCTACACGGCCGCGCTGTACACCGCCCGCGCCAACCTCGAGCCGCTCGTCATCGAGGGCTTCGCCTGGGGTGGCTTGCTCCAGCAAACCACCGACGTCGAGAACTACCCGGGCTTCCCCGAGGGCGTCATGGGCCCGGAGATGATGCAGCGCTTCCGCGATCAGGCAGAGCGCTTCGGCGCCCGCCTGGAGACCGATGACGTCACGCGCGTCGAGCTCTCCAAGGACGGCGGCCTGCACAAGGTCTACGTCGGAGACGACGTTCACCGCGCCCGCGCGGTCGTTCTCGCGATGGGCGCCCAGCACCGCAAGCTCGGCGTCACGGGTGAGCTCGAGCTGTCCGGCCGTGGCGTGAGCTACTGCGCCACCTGCGACGCGGCGTTCTTCCGGGATGTGCCGACGATCATCGTCGGCGGCGGCGACTCGGCGATGGAGGAGGCGATGTTCCTCTCCAAGTTCGCCTCAAAGGTGATCATCGTCAACCGCCGGGACGAATTCCGCGCCTCGAAGATCATGCTCGACCGGGCGAAGGAGATCCCGAACATCGAGTGGCTCACCCCGTACGTGATCGACGAGTTCGCGGCCGGCGAGAACGGCAGCCTGACCGTCGCCCACCTGCGTAACACGAGCGACGACAGCACGAAGTCGATCGAGATCGCAGGCGCGTTCATCGCCGTCGGCCATGAGCCGCAGTCCCAGCTCGTCACCGAGCAGGTCGACACGGACGCGAACGGCTACGTCGTCACCCAGGGCCGCTCGACGCTGACGAACCTCCCGGGCGTGTTCGCCGCGGGTGACCTCGTCGACCACACCTACCGCCAGGCGATCACCGCCGCCGGGTCCGGCTGCCAGGCCGCGCTCGACGCCGAGTGGTACCTCCGGGACACGCCATTTCCCGTAGAGAGCGCCGAGGCGGCCGCCTCGGCCTGATCACATGGTCCGCCGGGGCGCATGCGCCCCGGCGCCGGCGGGCGCATGCGCCCGCCGGGCAGTCCGCGCATGCGCGGACTGCGTCCTTAGATGCGATACGGGCAGCCGTTCTGCGGCCCGGTGTTGTGGGATGGCGCGTGATGGCCCATCCACAGGCCGAAGTCCTGGGTCCAGGTCGACGGACCGTAGATCCCGAGGCGGTGCGTGTTGACGCCGACACCGAGGTCGTGGAACTGCGGGCTGAGGATGTTGTGGCAGTGGTCGGCACTGCCCATCCAGCCGCGGACGACGCTCCACGGCGTCGAGAAGCCGGAGGCGATGTTCTCGCCCGCGGCCGACCAGTTGTAGCCGACGGCGGACAGGCGCCCGGCGAAGTTCGAGCCGTGGGTGAAGCTTGCTGCGCGGACCATCCAGTTCGACCACCCCTGGGCGGAGCGGTCGAGCCGGCGGCTCTCGTGCAGCGGCGGCAGGCCATGGTGGGCGCGCTGCTTATTGACGAGGCAGAGGACGGCAGTGCGCATCGCCCGGGCGGAGATGCGGGTCGCCGGGGTGTTGCGATTCACGCACTTCGGCGTGAGGCGAGCCGTGGCCGGGACCGTCGGTGACGCAAGCACCGCGGCGGCGACGAGGACGGGGAAATATTTGACGAGTCGACGAAGTTCCATGATCGAAGCATCGAAGCACCCGCTCCCGGCGCCGAGCATCCGTGGCTGATCCTGGACACGCGTCCAGCGTCAGCCGGTTGACAGGGATTTTCCTACGTGAGTTTGGTCCAGACGGTCTTGGTTTCCAGGTAGGCCTCAAGGCCCTCTCGACCATGTTCTCGGCCGATACCGGAGGTTTTGTAGCCACCGAACGGTGCACCGGGATCGCTGTCGCCCCAAGTGTTCACGTACACCGACCCGGCGCGCAGCAAACCAGCAAGCTTGTGCGCGTTGCCCACATCCCGCGTCCACACCCCGGCGGCGAGGCCGTAGTCCGAGTCGTTGGCGCGGGCGGCCACCTCCTCGAGGGACTCGTAGGGCATTGCGACGAGCACGGGCCCAAAGATTTCCTCGCGGACGATTTTCAAATCATCATTCTTGGCCGTAAATAGTGTCGGGGCGATGAAATACCCTTCACCAGAATCTGGGATTTCGCCGCCCGTGACAAGTTCTGCGCCCTCGTCGCGGCCGGACGCGATGTACGCCATCACGCGCTCATGCTGCTCCTGGGAGACGACCGGACCGAGCTGGGTGCCCTTCTCGAGACCGGGACCGATGCGGGTCTTTTCTGCCCGCTCGGCGAGTCCGGCGACGACCGCGTCGAACTGCTCGCGCTGGATGAACAGCCGGCTGCCGGCGTTGCACGCCTGGCCGGAGTTGAAGTAGATCGCCTGGAAGGAGCCTGCGATGGCGGCGTCGAGGTCGGCGTCCGGGAGGATGATGTTCGGCGACTTGCCGCCGAGCTCGAGCGTCACCCGCTTGAGCGCGCGGCCCGCCTTGGCGCCGATCTCGCGCCCGACCTCGGTCGAGCCGGTGAACGCGATCTTGTCGACGTCCGGATGATCGACGAGCGCGGCGCCGGTCGACCCGTCGCCGGTGATGACGTTGAGGACGCCCTCGGGAAGGCCGGCCTCGAGCGCGAGCTCGCCGAGCCGTAGCGCCGTGAGCGGCGTCTGCTCGGCGGGCTTGAGCACGACCGTGCAGCCGGCGGCGAGCGCCGGTCCGAGCTTCCAGGCCGCCATCAGCATCGGGAAGTTCCACGGGATGATCTGGGAGCACACGCCGACCGGCTCCTTGCGCGTGTAAACGTGCATGTCGGGGTGGCGGACCGGGATCGTCGTGCCGAACAGCCGCTCCGGCCAACCGGCGAAGTGGCGCAGGTGCGCGACCGTGCCGCTCACGTCGACGATCTTCGCGAGCTTGAGCGGCTTGCCGTTGTCGAGCGACTCGAGCTCGGCGAGCTCGTCCCCGTGGGCCTCGACGAGGTCGGCGAAGCGGCTCATCAGCCGCGCGCGGTCAGCGGCAGCGGCGCTCGCCCAGGGGCCGTCGGCGAACGCGGCCCGGGCGGCGGCGACTGCGCGGTCGACGTCGGCGGCGCCCGCCTGGGCAACGGTCGTGATCGGGCGGGCGGTCGCGGGATCGAGTGTCTCGAACGTCGCGCCGTCGGCGGCGGGGACGCGCTCGCCCCCGATCAGCAGCCGCTGCTCACGAGCGGCGAACGCGCGGGCAGGGTCGGAAAGCTGGTCGGGGAGCGTGGCGATGGACACGGTGGACGGTTACGGCTGAAGGACGATCTTCAATGCTTCGCGCCGGTCATAGACGGCGTACGCCTCGGGGGCGTCGTCGAGCGGCATGTGATGCGTGACGAGCGGCGTCGGATCAACGGATCCAGCCTGAAGCATCGAGAGCACCCGGTCGACGTGGCCGATCACGTTAGCGTGTCCGCTCTTGATCGTCAGCGCCTTGATCCAGATGAGGCCCATGTGGACCTGGGCCGGCTCGGCGTAGACGCCGATCGCGACGACCGTCCCCGCCTTGCGGGCGAGGCGGATCGCGAGGTCGAACGCGTCCGGATGGCCGACGGCGTCGATCGCAGCGTCGACGCCTCGGCCGTCGGTGAGCTCGCGGACGACATCGCGCGGCTTCTCCTCGGTCAGGTGGACGGGCGTCGCGCCAAATCCTTTTGCCGTCTCGAGCCGTTGGGGGACGGAGTCGATCGCCAGCACCGGTGACGCCCCGGCGGCGAGGGCGACCTGAGCCGCGCACAGCCCGACGGGCCCGAGTCCGAGCACGGCGACGCTGTCGCCCGGGGCGATGTTCGCCTCGGCGACCGCGTGGTAGCCGGTGCCCATCACGTCGCCGGCGAACAGCGCGACCTCGTCGGAGACCCCCTCGGGCACCGGACGAAGGGTCATGTTCGCCATCGGCACGAGCGCGAGCTCCGCCTGCGTGCCCTGCAGGCCGCCGAGCAGCGCCCCGTGGCCGAACACCCGCATCTGGTCGCACTTATGGTAGATGCCGCGCAGGCAGAAGAAGCAGGTGCCGCAGGCCGAGTGGTAGCAGCCGAGCACGCGGTCCCCGGGCTTGACGCGAGTGACGTCCTCGCCGGCCGCGACGACCGTGCCGACGAACTCGTGGCCGATCGTGAAGCCCGGCTCGATCTTCACCCGGCCGTGGTAGATGTGGAGGTCCGATCCGCAGATCCCGCTCGCCTCGATTCGCACGATCGCGTCGGTGCGCGACTCGAGCTCCGGATCGGGGCGCTCCTCGACCCGGACCTCGCCGGGGGCTTGGAAGGTGACGGCGCGCATGCGGGCCGCATGATGGCGAACTCGCCTGTCGGATGCCCCGTCGGTTGGTGTGGGTCTCCGGGCCTACGTGGGGGCCATAGCACGACTGAGGCCCAGAGACTCTCACTCCGTGGCCGGCTCGAGGCTGCCCTCCGGGGGCTCCTCGCCGTAGCGGACGAGCGCCGGGAACGCCGCCGCCACCGCGAACGCCCCGACGATGCACGCCAACCCTCCGGTGAGCACGGACGTCACCGCCGACGTGGCGCCCGCGACGACGCCCGACTCGATGTCACCGAGCCGTGGACCGCCGGTGACGACGAGCGTGTAGACGGCGCTCATCCGCCCGCGCAGCCCGTCCGGGGTGACCGTCTGGTTGATCGTCGAGCGGCACACGGCGCTCACGCCGTCGGCAAATCCGGCGATCGCGAGCAGGACCATCGCCGGGGCGAGCGAGCGGACGAGACCGACTCCGGCGATCGCCACCCCCCACACGATCACGACGACGATGACGATCCGCCCGAGACGGCGCGCGTGCTCGATCCAGCCCGCGGTGAGCACCGACAGCGTGCCGCCGACGGCCAGCGCCGCGAACAGCAGCCCGGTCCCGCGGCTGCCAGTGCCGTACACGCTCAGCGACAGCACGGCGAGCATCGAGCGCGGCCAGCCGAAGGTCATCGCCACGAGGTCGATCGCAAAGCTGCCGGACAGCGCCTGGTTGTGGCGCACGAAGCGCAGGCCCTCGGCGATCGACTTCCGGATCGGCGGATGTTCCGGAGACCCCTCGACGTGGAGCGGTGGCTGAGCGGAGAGCGCGATCGCCGAGCCGAGCATCGCGAGGCAGCTCGCCGCGTCGATCAGGTAGCTCTCGCCGAGCCCGATCGAGGCGATCAGGATCCCGCCGATCGCCGGTCCGACGATGCCGGTGAGCTGGTAGGCGCCGTAGTTGAAGGCGAGCGCGGAGCGCAGCCGGTCGGCGGGGACGACCCGCGGCACGATCGCCGAGCGGGTGACGTTGTCGAGCGCGGAGGTGCCGGCGAGTAGGCCTCCGAGGATGAGGATCACGATCGCGGGCGGGCGGGTGGCGAGCGACACGGCGCCGAGCGTCCCCGCGGCGGCGATCGCGAAGAACTGGGCGGCGATCAGGACGGTCCGGCGGTCGAGCCGGTCGACGATCGCGCCGCCGAACAGCGAGGCGACGACCATCGGCCCGAGTTCGAACAGGCCGAGCAGGCCGACGAGCGCGGGGGAGTGGGAGAGCAGGTAGATCTGGGTCGGGAGCGCGACGAGGGCGATCTGGCTGCCGATCCCCGAGACGACCTGGCCGGCCTCGAGCAGCCGGAAGTCCCGGGAGGCGCGCAGGGGCGAGAAGTCGAGCGCGATGTGTCGCAGCAGCGCGCTGGCGGACCGGCGGCTGCGCCCGTCGCCCGACGTCTCCGGGCTCACTCCTCGTACTCGAAGAACCCGGCGCCGGTCTGGCGGCCGAGGCGGCCCGACCAGACGAGGCGCGTCAGCGTCGGCGCCGGCCGGTAGCGCTCCTCACGCCGCTCGTCGACGAGGGCGAGCAGGACCGAGAGCACGTGGTCGAGTCCGATCGTGTCCGCCCAGCCGAGGATTCCCCGCGGATAGTTGAGGCCGTGCACCAGCCCGGCGTCGATGTCGGCCGCGCTGCCGATCCCCTCGCCCAGCGCGAATGCCGCCTCGTTGATCACCTGGCAGACGATCCGGCCGAGCACGAGCCCGGGTGCGTCCTGCACCCACTCGATGAGCTTGCCGAGCGAGGTGAAGAACCGTTCGGTGGCGATCGCGGCTGAGCCGCTCGTGTCCGGCCCGCGCGTGAGCTCGACGACGGAAGACTCGTGCAGCGGCGGCAGCGCGTGGAAGCCGACCGCGCTGCCCCCGGGATCAAGCGCGCCGAGTGAGCCGCCGGCGCAGCAGATCGCCTGCGGGGCGCCCTGCAGTGGCGCGTCCGGCACCTCCCCGTCGAGCGTCAGGTCGAGGATCAGGACCGGTGGCTCTTGACCAACCGCCTCGGCCGGCTCGAGCACCTCCCAGCCGGCGGCGTCCGCCGACTCCGCAAGTTCGGCGGCGAGCGCCGAGTCGCCGGCGATCACGACCGCGCCGTGCTCGCCGGTGTCCGGCCGGGGTGGGTCGGGATCGGGCGGGCGGTGCTCGCCGCCCGAGTAGTCGTAGTAGCCGCGGCCGGCCTTGCGCCCGTGGCGGCCGGCGGCGACCGTCTTGACCGTGATCGGCGACGGACGCCAGCGCGGTTCGCCGAAGCTCTGCTCGTAGAACGAGCGAGACACGTCGAGCCCGACGTCGACGCCGACGAGGTCCATCAGCTCGAACGGACCCATCCGAAAGCCGCCGCCGGTCCGGGCGATGCGGTCGATCTGCTCGAGCGGCGCGACACGCTCGGCGAGCAGCTTGAGTGCCTCGAGCCCGAACGGCCGGTTGCAGCGGTTCACGAGAAAGCCCGGACCGTCGACGGCGTCGATGACGACCTTGCCCATCGCCTCCCCGGCGGCGCGCGCGACGTCGAGCGCCCACGATTCCGACTGCTCGCCGGCGACGATCTCGACGAGCCGCATCACCGGCGCAGGGTTGAAGAAGTGCATGCCGACGACGCGCTCGGGCCGGTGCGCGCCGGACGCGATCGCGGTGACGAGCAGGGATGAGGTGTTCGTCGCGATGACGGCGTCCTCGGTCAGGACCTCGCGGGAGAGGGTCCCGAACAGTTCGTGCTTGAGCGTCAATGATTCCGGGGCGGCCTCGATCACGAGCTCACAGCCGGCGAGGTCGGTCAGCTCTGATGCGGTGCTCAGCCGCTCGATCGCGGCGTCGGCGTCGCCGTCACTCATGCGTCCGCGCTCGGCCTCGCGCCGCAGGCGCTTGACGACCGACTCCTGCCCGCGGCCGAGCGCCTCCGGGATCGGATCGTGCAGCAACGTCCGCGCGCCGCTGACGCACGCGAGCTGGGCGATCCCGGCACCCATCGTCCCGGCGCCGAGTACACCGATGGTCTGGGGGGCTCTCACGGCCGCGCCCGACGCGTTACGACGGGACGAGCGCGTTGATGCCAGTGAGCGCGCGGCCGATGATCAGCTTCTGGATCTGCGACGTGCCCTCGTACAGGGTCGTCACGCGGACGTCGCGGAAGTACCGCTCGACCGGGTGATCGTCGACGTAGCCCGAACCGCCGTGGACCTGGATGGCCGTGTTCGCGCAGTGCACCGCGGCCTCGGTCGCGTACAGCTTCGCGATCGAGGTCTCGGTCGTGTTCGGCTGCCCGGAGTCCTTGAGATAGCCGGCCCGCCACACGAGCATCCGTGCCGCGTCGGTCTGCACCTTCATGTCGGCGAGCATCCCCTGGACGAGCTGGAAGGTCGCGATCGGCTTGCCGAACTGGATGCGCTCCTTGGCGTAATCGACGGAGGCCTCGACGCAGCCCTGGCAGATCCCGACGCACCCGGCCGCGACGCTGTAGCGACCCGAGTCGAGCGAGCTCATCGCGACCTTGAACCCGTCGCCGACCGCACCGAGCATCTGCTCATCGGAGACCTCGACGTCGTCGAGTGAGATCGAGGCCGTGTCGGAGCCGCGCAGCCCCATCTTGTGATGGATCGGCTGCGGCTGGAAACCGGGCTGATCGGTGTCGACGAGGAAGCACGCGAGCCCGCGGTGCAGTTTCTCGGGATCGGTCTGGGCGAAGATGAGCGCGACCTTTGCATGGTTGCCCATCGAGATCCACATCTTGGCGCCGTTGATGACCCATCCCGAGTCGGTCTTACGCGCGCGCGTCCGCTGGTTGGCGGCGTCCGAGCCGGTGTCCGGCTCGGTCAGGCCGAAGCAGCCGAGCCACTCGCCGGTGCACAGCTTTGGCAGGTAGCGCTGCTTCTGCTCCTCGGTGCCCCAGCGCAGGATCGCCGAGCACACGAGCGAGGTCTGCACTGACACCACAGTCCGCATCGCGGAGTCGCCGCGGCCGACCTCCTCGACGATCAGGCCGTAGGTGAGGTAGTCGAGCCCGGCGCCGCCGTACTCGCGGGGGACGATCGCGCCCAGGTACCCCTGGTCGGCGATCTTGCGCACGAGGTCGAGGTCGAAGTGCTCATTGCGGTCGTTTTCGCGCGCCTGCTCGATGATCTCGTTGTCGGTGAACGCACGCGCCGTCTCTCGGATGAGGCGCTGCTCGTCGCTTAGTTCGAAGTCCATGCGCGGGACGCTACCGCAGCGCGGGCTTGAGGGCCCGCAGGAGTATGAGTTGCGGTTTTGACGACGTCTGGACGCGCCTGGCGCCGCCGGCTCGCCGTCAAATACGCCCGGTATTCTCGCGGGAGCCGGCGGCGCCAGTCACGCCCTGCCACTCGTCAATTCCCACAACTCATTCTCCTGCTGACCCTTAGGCTGGACGCGGCATGACTCCAGAGACGCGATACGTGCGCAGCGGCGACGTCCACATCGCCTACCAGGTCGTCGGCGACGGGCCGCGCGACCTCGTGTACGTCCCGACATGGATCTCCCAGGTCGAGCACCTGTGGGAGGAGCCGACGATCGCGCGGTACTTCCGGCGGCTCGCGTCGTTCAGCCGGCTGATCCTGTTCGATCGACGCGGCGCCGGTCTCTCGGATCCGGTCGCAGGCGTGCCAACGCTCGAGGAGCAGATGGACGACGTCGTTGCGGTCATGGACGCCGCCGGGTCCGAGCAGGCGGCGGTGTACGCGCAGCTCGAGGGCGGCGCGATGGCGACCCTGTTCGCGGCGACCCATCCCGAGCGGACCACCGCGCTCGTCATCTACGAGGGCATGCCGCGGATGTCGTGGGCGCCCGACTACGAGTGGGCGATGCGCGACGAGGAACGCGCGGAGGCGATCGCCCGGCCGTGGGGCGACGGCGGGCGGATCGAGGGCCTCGCGCCGTCGTCCTCGCGCGATCCGCGCTTTCGCCGCTGGTTCGCCAAGCTCGAGCGGCTCGCCGCGAGCCCGGGGACGGCCGCGAAGTTCATGGCGATGACTGCGCAGGTCGACGTGCGGGCGGTGCTGCCGACAATCCGCGTGCCGACGCTCGTGCTCCATCGTCGCGACGACAAGTTCGTCGACATCCGCCACTCGCGCTATCTCGCCGATCACATCCCGGACGCCCGGTTTGTCGCGCTGCCCGGCGACGAGGCACTCGCATTCGGCGGCGAGAGCTCGCGACTGCTCGACGAGATCGAGGAGTTCCTGACCGGCGCCCGGAGCGCTCCAGACCCCGAGCGGATCCTGGCGACGGTCCTGTTCGCCGACATCGTCGACTCGACCCGGAAGGCGGCGGCGCTTGGCGACCGGCGCTGGCGCGATCTGCTCGAGTCGATCACGGCGACCGTCGGCCGCGAGCTCGACCGCTTCCGCGGCCGCGCGGTGAAGACGCTCGGGGACGGGTTCCTGGCGACCTTCGACGGTCCTGCCCGCGCGATCCGCTGCGCGACCGCGATCCGCGACACCGCCAGGGCGCAGTTCGGGCTCGAGGTCCGCAGCGGCCTGCACACCGGCGAGGTCGAGGTGATCGGTAACGACGTCGGTGGGATCGCGGTTCACATCGGCGCCCGCGTCGGGTCGCAGGCCGGACCGGGTGAGGTCCTCGTCTCGGGGACCGTGAAGGACCTCGTCGTCGGCTCCGGGATCGTGTTCGAGGACCGGGGTGAGGCAGAGCTGCGGGGCGTGCCGGGCACGTGGCGGCTCTGGGCCGTCGCCGCGTAGAAACCACCGGCCCCCGCCGCGCATGGCGGCGAGGGCCGGGCAGACTGGTTCGTCGTCGGTCGGTCTCCTAGGAGCCCGGCGGCAACGTGGAGACGGGAGCGAAGCCGCTTACCGTGATCTTCACGGGAGCGGACGCGCCACCGACGTTGCGGTTGTCGCTGAAGATCCGTGCGCGGAACTTGTCCGTGCCGGTCTTGCCGAACGTCAAGCCGAACTGGAACGTCGAGCTCGTCCGCACGACGCGGACCTCGACCGTGTGCCAGTCGCCATCAGCGCCGAGCCGCTGGAGGTAGACGAGATGACCCGCCTTGTCCGGCGTCACCGAGCCGGTGAACACGACCTTGGCGCCGACGGGCGTCGTGGTCGGGGTCGCCTGCATGGCGAGCACGTCGCGGACGCCCTCGAACAGCGGTGCGGTGTGGCGATTCGCCGGCAGCGTGGTCCGCACCTGGTAGACCTCGTTCGTCGAGGGCTGCTCGGTGAAGCTGTAGCTGCCGTCGGTCGCCGTCATGGTGTCGGTCAGCTTGTGGAACTTGTTCTGACCTGGTCCACGCGACCACAGCGACACGCTGGTGTTCGGCTCCGGCGTCGTCGTGTTCGGCTGATCGAGCACGCCGGAGATGGCCGCCGTCGAACCGATCGGGATGATCGGCTGCGACGTGTTGATCGTGAAGTCAGCGACCTGGGCCTGCTGGATCGTCACGGTCACGGCGTCGGACTCCGAGCGGATGTTCCGGGGATCGCCCGGCAGGACGACTCGCACGTCACGGTCGCCCGGCACCGCCCAGCGGTACGCGATCGAGTAATGCGAGGTGGCGTCGAGACGCCCGCTCTTGAGCGTGTGCCAGTTGTCGCTCGAGCCCGTCTGGGCCTGGAGCACGACGCGCTGGAACGCGTGGCTCGGGCTGACCGAGCCGGAGAACGTGATCGGCTGGCGGGTGTCAGCGGCGGTCTTGTCAGCGGCGATGCTGACGAGCGCCGAGACTCGCTCGTGGACGGTGCGGCTGTGCGAGCCGCTCGGCCCGCGCACGAACCAGCTGCGGTTCGTCGTGACGATGCCTTCCTCACGCGTGAACTTGTAAAACCCGAAGGCGTCGGTCGTGGTGCGACCGATCACCGTGAAGTGACGCTGCAATCCGACGCGGTGATGGAGCACAATCGGCTGTCCCGCAACCGGACTGCCCTTGATCTGACCGTAGATCAGCACGCCTGAACCCGACACGATCGGGTTCGGGGTGGCATTGATCGTCAGGCCATGGTTGTGGTGTGGTGCAGCACCGGCGACACCTGGCGCCACTGCGACCGCCAGCGCGGCCACCAGCGACGCAAGCATGGCAAAGCGTGGGCGCATGGGCCCTCCTTCCCAGCTATTCGTTAGTGGTCCCACCGCCGGATTCCGGCTCCCGTCCGGTCGTGGGCTGCTTGACGACCCCACAAACCCGGTGCGAATTGGAAAGTTGCGCTCAGATTGAGCAGCCACCGGTTGCAGTTAAGTAGTACGTCCCCGCACGGGTAGACTGACCGGCGGTGGACCCGTTCGCTCTCGTGCTTCTGGGCGGGCTGGCGGCCTTGATCCTGTGGGTCTGGCTGCTCGGCAAGTACTACCCCGGCAACGGGCTCGAGCAGCTCGGGCTCAAGTCGGCGCGGGAGATCACCGAGAACCGGGAGGCGCTCGACGCCGAGGACCTCGAGCAGATGCTCGCTGCCCACAACGCTCGCCGGCGTGCGCGCGGCGAGCGCGAGGTCACGGTCCACGACCTCGAGCACCAGGTGATGGACGACCTCGCCGAGCAGCGGCGCCGCCGCGAGGCGTACCTCGCCGACCGCGAGCTCGACGAGCTGCTCGAGGCGACGAACGCACGTCGTCGGGCGCGCGGTGAGCCCGAGCGCACGCGCGCTGAGGCCGAAAAGGAATTCGGCCGCGGCCCGTCCGCCGAGTCCTAGATCGCATCGTGGCGCGCGTTCTGATCATCGGTTGCGGCTGCCGTGGGCTGGCCCTCGCGAGGGGCCTTCAGGACCGCGGACACGCCGTGCGGGGGACGACGCGCAATGAGGGGCGGCTCGCGTCACTCGAGGCGGCGGGCATCGAGGCGGTGCTCGCGGACCCCGATCGGGTGATGACGATCACGCCGACGTTTGAGCACGTGACCGTCGCGTGCATCCTGCTCGGCTCGGCACAGGGCAGCGAGGAGCACATACGGGCGCTCCACGGGACACGACTCGAGATGCTGCTCACGAAGCTCGTCGACACGACGGTGCGGGCGATCATCTACGAGGCCCGCGGAAGCGTGCCGGCGGACGCGCTCGCCGCCGGCGCCGCCCACGTGCGCGCCGTCGCCGAGGACTCGGTCATCCCATACGCGCTGCTCGACGCCGATCCGGCGCGAGCAAACAAGTGGGCGATGGCGGCCCTCGGCGCGATCGATCGCGTCCTGTCCGTCGAGTCCTCAGCCGGCGTCGGGCCGTAGGCCGAGCAGTGGCTCGATCCTGTCGAACAGGTCGGCGAGGATCCGTGCCGTCGCGCCCCAGATCAGGTTATCGCCGACGACGTAGGTGTCGGTGCGAATCGGCAGCCCGCGCCGGATGAGCCGCCGACGGCCGTAACCGCGAAGCAGGTCTCTGAGTGAGAACTCCAGCACCTCGGCGACCTCCGACTCGCTCGGGGTCCACTGTGAGCCGGCCTCGATCAGCCCAACGAACGGGTACACGGCGTACCCGGTCGCGATCGTGGGCGTCGGCTGCAGCGCCCCGACGATGTCGACCGCGTCGGGCGCGAGCCCGATTTCCTCGTCCGCCTCGCGCAGCGCTGTCGCCCGGAGATCGGTCTCGCCCTCATCGAACCGGCCGCCCGGGAACGAGATCTCACCGGGGTGCCGGCGCAGATCCTCGCGCCGGCGCGTGAAGACGGCATGGAGCTCGTCGTTCTCGACGTACAGCGGGACGAGCACGGCGGCGTCCTTCTGGCCACTGACGTCGAGCGCGATCGCCTGCTCCGGGCTCAGCAGCACGCGAGCGAGTTCGTCGCGGAGCGTGCTCAGGCGGATGGCCATCTTCTGACTATATTCGGGGTGATGGAAGGCCTGATCATCGTCGACGTTCAGAACGACTTCTGCTTTGGCGGCGCGCTCGCCGTTTCCGACGGCGACGCGGTGATCGAGCCGGTCAACCGGCTCGCCCGCGAGGCGAGCTATGTCGTCGCCACGCGCGACTGGCACCCGCCGGATCACGCTTCGTTTGCGAAGGAGGGCGGGACCTGGCCGGTGCACTGCGTCCGCGACACCGCCGGCGCCCAGCTGCACGCCGCGCTTGACCGTGACCGGATCGCCGACATCGTCGACGCCGGCCGCACGCGGGACGCCGAGGGCTACTCCGGGTTCGAGGACACCGACCTCGAGCAGCTGCTGCGTGCGCATGACATCGACACGGTGCACGTCGGTGGCCTCGCACTCGACTACTGCGTGAAGGCGACGGCGCTCGACGCCAAGCGCGCCGGGTTCAACGTGATCGTCCACCTCGACGCGACCCGCCCAGTCGAGGTGGAGCCGGGCGACGGCGAGCGGGCCGTCGAGGAGTTGCGCGCGGCCGGGGTGACGGTTGTCGACTGATTCCTTGCGCGGGCGGGTCGCGCTCGTCACCGGCGGGAGCGGCGGGATCGGCGCTGCGATATGTCGGGATCTCGCCGGGGCCGGCGTGGACGTCGCGGTCGCGTTTGGGCGTGGGGGCGATGCGGCCCGGGCGCTCGCCACCGAGATCTCAGCCTCGGCTGGGGTCCGTGCCGTCGCGCTTGGCGCCGACCTGTCCGATCCGGACGCCCCGGCGCGGCTCGTGGCGGCCGCCGTGGAGGCGCTCGGACCGATCGAAATCCTCGTCGCGAACCACGGCCTGGCGCGCGTCGCATCTTACGAGGACGTCGACGCCGCGGCGTTTGATTTGACGCTCGCCGTCAACCTGCGGGCGCCGTTCCTCCTCGCGCAGGCCGTGCTCGCGGGGATGCGCTCGCGCGGGTTCGGCCGGATCGTGTTCATGTCCTCCGCCGCGGCGTTCCGGGGAGGCGTCGTCGGGCCGGACTACGCGGCGTCGAAGTCGGCGTTACATGGACTCACGTTCTTCCTCGCGGGGAGGGTCGCTGCCGACGGCGTCACCGTCAACGCGATCGCGCCCGGCTTTGTCGAGACCGCGATGCTTCCGGGAGATCCGGCGGAGCTCGGGGCTCGGGTCCCCGTGGGCCGCGTCGGACGACCCGAGGAGATCGCCGACCTGACCCTCGCCGTGCTGGGCAACGGCTACCTCACGAACCACGTGTTCAGCGCCGACGGCGGGACGCACCCGCGCTGAACCGCTCCGGCGGCCGTCTTGGTCGTACGCAGACGTTCCGCGGGCAGATGCAATTTCGTGTGCGCGCGTGAACTTTTCCGACGGCCCGCGTCTTAGGTCGTGTTCTGCAACAACGAGGCACCGTCCGCACGACGGAGGCATTTTCGGGAGGTAGTTGATGAGACGGACCATTCTGGTCGCGGTAGCGAGTTCGCTCGTGATGGCGCTGGCCCCGGCGAGCGCGCTCGCCCGGCACAACAGCCATCACCACAAGCGCCACCACGCGAAGCACCACGCGCGCGCGCATCGCGTGACGATCAGGCACCGGCGCTTCGGCGACGTGAACGGCCCGACGACTCCGACGACTCCGTCGACGACGTCGTCTGCCGTCGGCACCGTCGATTCGTTCGACGGCACCACGCTCGTCATCAAGCTGAACAACGGCTCGACCGTGAGCGGCGCGGTCACGAACGACACCGAGACCGAGTGCTCGAGCGCGTCGATGACGTTGGACGTGCGCCGTGACGGCGGTGGCGGTGACTCCGGCGGATCCGGTGAGCACGGCGACAACACCGGTGGCGGCGACGACGACAACGGCCAGGGTGATGACGAGGGTCAGCAGCAGTCCTGCGGGACCAGCGCCCTGACGGCCGGTGCATCGGTCAGCGGCGCCGAGCTGAAGATCTCCTCCGCCGGCGCGGTGTGGGAGAAGGTTGACCTGATCTCCTAGCGCCCAAGGGTGATCTGGTTGCGGCACGACCGGCGGCTCCCCCTGGGGGCCGCCGGTCTGCTGCGTTGTGGCAGCCGGTGAGCTTGCTCTTAATCGGGGAAGGTCCACCGGTCGTCCAGCGTCATTCTTGGTGATAGGCCTGTCCCCTAAGCTCCGACCAGGAGGGTCCCTCGACATATGAGTCCGCTCGCGCTATCGGTTCGCTTTCTGCAGACCCAGCCGGACCGCCGCCTTATTGAGCTGGCTCGCGCCGGCCATGAGCGGGCGTTCGAGGCCCTCGTCCAGCGCTACCGGCGGGCACTGCTGCGCTACTGCCGCCGGATGACGCCGTCGGAGGCGACCGCCGAAGACGTCCTGCAGCAGGCCCTGATGCAGGCCTGGGTGGCGTTGGGCAACCAGGATGTCGAGGTCCGGGACGCTCGTGCGTGGCTCTACCGGATCGTTCATAACGCCGCGATCAGCCAGCTGCGCCGCCCGGTGCACGACTCGCTCGAGGCGTCGCACACCGGCCTGGCCCGCGGCGCCGAGGACGAGCTCGACCGCCGGCTCGACGCGCGCGCCGCGCTTGCCGGGCTCGCGTCGCTGCCGGATCTCCAGCGCGAGGTGATGCTCAGCACCGCGCTCGAGGGCCGCAGCCATGACGAGGTCGCGGATGCGCTCGGCCTCAGCCACGGCGCCGTGCGCGGGCTCATCTACCGGGCTCGGGCGACCCTGCGGGCCGCTGCGGCCGCTCTCATCCCGTCGCCGCTCGTCCACTGGGCCGCCCGCCAGGGCCCTGGCACCGGCCGCTCTGCCGCCGTCGTTGAGGCACTCGCAGGCGGTGGCTCGGTCGGGATCGGCGGTCTGATCGTCAAGGGCGGCGCTGTCGTCGCCGCCGCAGGCGCGATCGCCACTGCGGCCGGCATCGCGGACCACGGCGCGCAGCGTCAAGCGCAGCGCATGGAAGCCCGCAAGGCGGCGCGGCTCGGACCGCACCGCGGAGCGGCGAGCGAATCAGTCGTGACGGCGGCCTTCACGAGGACCTCGGCGTCGTCGTTGGCGGTGGCGTCGGCGTCGGGTTCGGCGGGTCGATCCGGATCTTCTCCGGGCGGCTCTGGGCGCGGCGCGTCCCGGGGGAGCGGGTCGAGCGGCGGTCCGGCGGCCGTCGGCGGCGGTCCGGGTCTCAGTCGTTTCTCCGGGAGCAACTCCGGCCCGGGCGGGTCCGGCTCTGGCTCAGGTTCGGGTTCTGGGTCACGCCACGACGGTGGTCATGGTGATGGCGGCTCCGGGTCGGGCTCGGGCGGGTCGAAGCGCTCGGGTGGTTCGGACGGGTTCGGCTCCGGGTCTCATCACGAGTCCGGAGGGTCGTCCGGGTCGGACGGCTCAGGTTCTCGTTCCGGCTCCGGCTCCGGTTCCGGCTCGGGCGATGGGTCCGGCTCCGGGTCCCAGGAGCACAGCGGTTCCACCACGACGACGACCGCGACCTCGGCGTCGGCCGAGTCAGGTGATGGCTCGGGCGACGCCAAGGCGTCCGGTTCCGGCAGCGGGTCGACGGCCGGATCAGGCTCCGGTTCGGGCTCGAGCGACGGCGGCGGGTCGGACGGTCACACGACGACCACGCGCGACTGAACCGACTGTCTGTCGCCTGCGTTCAGGCGGGCGTTACGACCTTGATGTCGTCCTCGAACATCACTTCGCCCTCGAGCGTCCGGTGGACCGGACACTTCGCGGCGATGATGCGGAGCTTCTCGAGCTGCTCCTCGGTGCACCCGTTGGCGACGCGGAGCTCAACCTTGAACTTCGTCGGGCATCCGCGCTCCGCTGGCGTGTAGTCGCACATCACTTCAAGCGGGCCGATGTCCCAGCCCTTGCGCTTGGCGTACATCTCAACCGTCACCGCCGTGCACGAGGCGAGGCTGGCGGCGAGCAATTCCTGCGGACTCGGTCCGTCGTCGTCCCCGCCTTGCTCGACGGGCTCATCAGCGGTCAGCTGATGGTTGCGGATGTCGAGGCGGTGCGCGAATCCTGTGGCCGACGTGCGGCGGGCGGTAGCCTTCATTGGCGGGTCCTTAGGGGTTGGAATTGCACGGTGCCTACTCGCATCGTAGCGCCGGTCAGCGGCCGTTCAGCGCAACGGATTGAATAGCAACCCAGTAGGCACCTTTGGGTAGAAGTAGGTCGACTTCGGCGGCATGTTCTCGCCAGCCGCCGCGACGTCCTGAATCCGCTCAACAGGCGTCGGCGCCATGAAGAACGCGGCGTCGAATTCCCCTGAGTTGACGAGCTCGAGCGCCTGCGCATCGTCCCGCGCGTAGCCGAGGCCGTCGAGGTGGTCGATCCGCTCGTCGGTCATCTTGAGCGGCCCCTTGAGGATGAGCGCCTCGAGCACCGCCGTGTCGAGCCGACGATACGGCTCCGCGTGATCGGGCAACGCCCGGTCCGCGATCGACTGGTCCTTCAGCGTGAGTCGGAACGGCTGTTTGAAGTGAGCGTCGATGTACCCAAACTGGACCGTGTCCGCGGCTGTGGGGTCCGGCGTCAGCTGCGCCGGGTCCTCGAGCCGCTCGATCTCGAAGTCGTGCTTCAGCGCGTCGGCCAGCGTCTCGTGTTGATCCGGGCGCAGACCGCGGACGAGCCGATGCGTCGGGAATACCGTCAGCCCGGGATCCTCGAGTGCGACGAGGCACATGAGCACGTACCGGTGCGGGCCCTCGCCGCCGATCTCCTCGGCATAGACCCGCGCGGTCTCGTATCGGTGGTGACCGTCGGCGATGAGCAACTCCGCGTGACTCAACGCGTCGGTGGCCGCCTGGATCGCCGCTGGATCCGTGACCCGCCAGAGGCGGTTGACCGTGCCGTCGTCGTCGGTCGACTGCCCCCACGGGGCCTCGTCGCCGATCGCCGCCTGAAGTGAGGTCTGCGCCGCGCCGTCCGGGTCGGAGAACAGGGAGAAGATGGGGGACAGGTTGGTCATGGTCGCGCGCGTGAGACGAAGCCGATCCTCGCGCGGGCCCGGGTGCGTGCGCTCGTGCGGCCGGATACGGCCGGCGCCGTACGGTTCCACGCGCACGCGCGCGAGGAAGCCGCGCCGCGTCCGGGCGGCGCCATCCGGGCCGGTGTAGTCCTGCTCGATCGGCCACAGCGCCGGCCTGTCGTCGATCGTGAGGACGCCCTCGTGCCGCCAGTCGCCCACGAGCTCTGCCGCGTGGGCGTAGGGGTCACCGCCGTCGGCGGCCTGAGGAAGGTCGATCCGGACGACGTTGTACCGCGAGCGCTGCTCGAGCTCGGCACGCTGCGCGGCGTCGATCACGTCGTAAGGCGGCGCGACAACCGGCTGGAGCCCGCCGGTCTTCGACAGGTTGTAGTGGAGGGCTGTGAGGGGCTCGATCTTCGCCATCGCGGTGGCTGAGGCTACTCGACCCGGTGGGTGGGCGAGTCGTTGGTGGGCGGTGGCGCTCCGGCCCGGTGGGATGGACCGCGTGCACGGCGACGGGAGCTAGACTCGGCGGCCAGTTCGGGGCGTGGCGCAGCCTGGTTAGCGCGCCGCCTTTGGGTGGCGGAGGTCCCCGGTTCGAATCCGGGCGCCCCGATTTACAGCAGTCGCCTTGCGGCGCGGATCTCCTCGGTGAGAGCCGCGCCAGCTGATCGCCTTGGCGGTCGGGAAGCCACGCAGCAGCCGGGCGAAGATCCCGCGCAGCGTGTCCTTCCCGTATGTGTGCGACCCGTCGTACATGCTCAGCACGGCGAGCGAGACCCGAGCACAGCCGCGCGTGAGCATGACGACCTGATGGTCGAGCAGTCCGGTGCCGGAGCCCCAGCCGCCCTTGAAGTAGAGGTTCCAGTGGGCTGGCGGAATCTCGCCGATGCCCCACCGCTGCGACGGCGTCACCGACGCGAGCAGGTGCATCGCGAACGCCCGGTGACGAGGAACGACGTACCGGTCGATGCTGTAGAGGAACTTCGACTGGTCATCAGCCGTGATCCGGGTCTTGCCCCAGACCGGGTCGGTGCCGAAGTGCTTCATCCCGACCCGGTGCGCGAGCGCCCACAGGCCGCTGTCCCCGACGATCCCGACGACTGTCGACGCCGCGTTGTTGTCCGAAAACTCGATCATCGGCCGTAACAGCGACCCGTCGTACCCGTTCAACGGCCGGTTCGCCACCGAGGGCCGATCGAGGTACGCGACGAGCAACATCGCCTTGACGACGCTCGCCGACCACTCGACGTGCTCCGGCCGGTAGCCATAGAAGCGGTGGTCGGTCCGCACCGCGAACGCAATGTCACCCTGCCGCGTCCGCGCGTAGTCGATCGCAGCGCGCATGTCCGGCTTCCACAGGTAGTTGAGCCGCTCCCCATATCCGGGCACGGTGCACGTCGACGCCCCGGCCGTGCCCGCGCCCACTGCGCCGAGCAGACCAATCAATCCGGCCGCCGCCATCACCCGCGCCGCCCATCCATTCCATCGCCTCAACACCTCTACAGTCTCCTCCTTAGACGGCCCCCGTAGCTCAGTGGACAGAGCGCCGGACTTCTAATCCGATGGTCGCAGGTTCGAATCCTGCCGGGGGCGTGGGGACGCTCTCGTCCTGGGTGATCGCGAGACATGACACAGATTTCATGAATATTCATGCTAGAATTACGTGTCTACAGATAGGAGCAAGCCAATGGGAATTCCTGAGATCACTCAGGCACTAAAACGCGAGACCGAAGCCTGGAACGCGCACGACGCTGATGGCGTCGCTGCCTGCTACGCCGATGACGCCGTGCGCTACGACGTCGGGCTGCCTGAGCCACTGCGCGGCCGTGCGGCGATCCGCGACTCAGTAGCGGGCTACCTCGCCGCGTTCTCGGACCTCCATGTCAGCATGGACGAGCCGGTTGTCTCGGGCCACCGAGCGGCTCAAGAGTGGAAGGTCACAGGGACAAACGACGGCCAGCTGTTTGGTATCCCACCGACCGGCAAGGGCGCGACCACCTACGGTTGCGCGACGGCCGAATTCGGCGAGGACGGGTTGATCCAGCGCGCTGGTAACTACTGGAACGCCGCCGCCTTGTGGCAGCAGCTGGGCGTCTTGCCTGAAACGGCTGGCGCACCGGCATAAGCCGCAACACAGCTCGGGGCGCTCCTCCCGGCACGCCGGGAGCGAACGCCCCGAGACCTGCACGTCGCCCCACACGCAGGGCGTAGCCGCGACTTCGCTCAGGGCCCACCTTGCAGCAGTGTCCTCGACCCGATCCGGCCACACTAAGACTGCCGGTACGGGAACGAACGGAGCAGCTGCAAATGACATAGCGACGGTTTCGATGCAGGGGGACACGTCGACCAGGCTGCGATACGAGCTCGCACTCGAACCATCCAACATCAACTGCCCGCGATCACGGTTTTCTCCCCAGGGTTGATCACGAGAATTCCCCAGGGCGGTAGCGCGTAGAGATCTACGCGCGCGGGGTTCGACGGAGGTGAGGCCCGTAGGGCCGAGCCGTAGTCGATCCCCGCGCGCGTGCGCGGTTCTGTCGGGGGTCCCCCTCACTGTCAGCGGTTCTTGAGGCCATTGACGATGTGAGGAGGACCGTGGGGGATGTTGACCCAGGAGGACGACGTGGAGATACACGCGCTCGCGCGTAGGGGTTGGTCGAAGTCGGCGATCGCGCGGCATACGGGCCGGGATCGCAAGACGGTCGCGAAGTACTTGGCCGGTAACGGGCCCGCGAGGGAGCGGCAGCCGAGCTGTCTTGAGGCCTATCGCGCCTATCTGGAGGCGCGGTTCGTCGATGACCCGCATGTGCGCGCCAGCGTGCTGTTCGGCGAGCTGGTGCCGCTCGGGTTCGATCGCTCCTACCCGACGCTGGTGCGTGAGATCCGGGAGCTCGGGCTGCGGCCGGTGTGTGACTGCTGCCAGGCCGGCGGCGTGAAGGTCACTGTCGGGCTTGACCATGTGCCGGGCGAGGAGCTGCAGCTGGACTGGCTCGAGCTCTCAGAGACGCCGTGGGGCGAGAAGGCGTATGTGCTGGTCGGCGCGTTGTCGCACTCCGGCCGGGTGCGCGGTGTGTTCGCGGATGGGATGACGTTCGCGCATCTGATCGAGGCGCTCGATGGTGTCCTGCGCCGGCTCGGCGGTACCGCGAAGTCGTGGCGGACCGACCGGATGGCGACCGTCGTCTACCCGGGCACGGACCGGCTGCGCCCGGAGGCCGCGGCCGCGGCGAAGCACTACGGCGTCACCGTCGCGGTGTGCCCGGCGAACCGGCCGCAGCGCAAGGGCGTGGTCGAGAAGGCGATCGACTATGTGACGCAGTCGTGGTGGCGAGCGGCGCCGGTGTCGACGCCGGCGGAGGCGCAGGCCGACCTGGACCGCTGGTGCGTCGCGGTCTCGGACCGCCGCCGGCGCGCTGCCAGCACGGTCGGTCAGCTCGCCGCCACGGAGCCGCTGCTGGGTCTGCCGGAGCTGGCGTTCCCGGCTGAGCATCAGGCGGAGCGGGTCGTCGCCGATGACGCGCTGGTCGCGTTTGAGTCAAACCGCTACAGCGTTCCGCCCAGCTATGCCGCGCAGACCGTCACCGTCCGCGCCCGGCTGGGCGAGATGCATCTGGAGATCTACTCCCAAGTTGGTCGGCGGATCGCCCGCCACCGCCGCGCCCCGAACGGCGCCGGGCAGATCGTGCGCTCACCCGAGCACGCGAAGCTGCTCGAACGCGCCGTCCTCGACGCGTTCACCACGAAGAAGGCGTGCCCGCGCAAACCGAACCGGCCGCCCGGCGAACGCGCGCTCGCCGAAGCCGCCCGCCTGCGCGGTCAGAACCCCGGCGGGGTGCTCGTCGATCTCGATCAGTACGCCCGGATCGCGAAAGTCGCAGGCCAGCGATGAACAAGCACGCCAGCTACCAAGACCTCCGCGCCCACCTGGCCTACCTCAAGCTCGCCGCGCTCGCCGAGCACCTCCCCGCCGCGCTCGAACAGGCGGAGAAGGACAAGCCGGGCTACACGCAGTTCCTGCACGACCTGCTCGGGGTCGAGGTCGACGCGACCGAGCAACGACGGCTCGCCGGGCGGATGCGGTTCGCCGGGTTCCCGTCGACCAAGACGCTGGAGGAGTTCGACTTCACCGCCCAGCCCGGCATCGACCGTGCCATCGTCAACGAGCTCGCGACGCTGCGGTTCGTCGAGGAGAAGGCCAATCTCTTGCTGATCGGCCCGCCGGGCGTTGGCAAGACAATGCTCGCGATCGCGCTCGGGCTCAAAGCAGTCGAGGCCGGCTACCGCGTGCACTACACGACCGCCGCTGACCTCGTCGCCCGCACCAGCCGCGCCGCCGACCAGGGACGCTGGGAGAACACAATGCGGTTCTGGGCCGGACCACAGGTCCTCATCGTTGACGAACTCGGCTATCTGCCGATGGTCGGCGAAGCCGGCAGCCACCTCTTCCAGGTGATCTCGCGCCGCTACCTCCACGGCACAGTGATCCTGACGACCAACCGAGGGATCGCGGAGTGGGGCACGATCTTCGAGGACACGACCGTCGCGGTCGCGATCCTCGACCGACTGCTGCATCACGCGAGCGTGCTTCAGATCGACGGCGATAGCTACCGCATGCGCGGCCACCGCGCCAAGCTGCAGCAGCTCCGAGCCGGCCTCGGGACCAACAGCAAGCCGGACAGATAACGTCCGCGGCGTGCCGATCGTCGAGGTCCCGATGTCCCACATCGCCGACTGGGACAGCTTCCACGATACATTCGCGCACGCGCTCGGGTTCCCCGACTTCTACGGCCGCAACATGAACGCCTGGATCGACTGCCTGACCTACGAGGACGACGGCATGACTGCCTACCCCGTCCAGCCCGGCGAAGTGCTCACGCTCCAGCTCCTCGAGTGCCGCGAGTTCCGTGCCCGCTGCCCCGAAATCTACGAAACGCTCATCGACTCCGCCGCGTTCGTCAACTGGCGCCGCATCGAGCTCGGCGACCCGCCGATCCTCGCGCTCTCCTACCGCTGAGAGCGCCCACACCCGCCGCGCCGGCGACTACACCGCGAGCGCTCACTCGACCTGGGGAATTCCGATAATCACAACTGGGGAATTCCGATGATCGTTGACATCAACTCGTGTTAGTCGATCACCGACGAGCCGTACCCACCTGTGATCGTTCGTTACGTCCTGAACGAACGCCGTGTCCGTGCCGAGGCGCGCAACCAGAGATCCCGGCCGAAGCATGAGCCCCTCAAGGCCGCCGAACACCTCCCAACACGCATGCCAGGTTCCGCCAGGCTGGAAGTCAAATTCAACTCCGTGATCTAGAGCGCATCGATGTGGCGATTCGCCCAGTGCGTGTTGTCGCCCAGCAACTCGGCGCACCGGACCCGCCGAATTCGCTGGCCGACAACAGCCCTGATGCCATCGTCGATCTCGCCCCTCGCCCCGGGATAGAGTGCCCACGGCATCCGTGCTCCCGCAGGATCACCAAGACTCACGCCGGTTAGTCTCGCACGACCATTCTGGTGCTGCTTACGCTTTCCCGCCGCGCTGCTCGTCCTCGATCAATCCGGGAGGCGACGCCGACCAGGACGAGAGGCTTCCCATCGGGTGAGGGAGTCCGGATACCACCGGACAAGCCGCTCAGCTAAGGGCATTAGCTGGTCTGGTGTCGTGGTGAAATCCATCCGCGTTTGCTCCACCTTCGATAGATGCGCGGCGATGTCCGCAGTAGAGGCGCCATCGCGAAGGAGGCCGACCACAGCACTGCGATACCCGTCGTACTCGTCAGCAGCCTCGGGCGAGTCCTTGACGTGGATCGGGTCCCAATCCTCCACGAGGAGGCGCCGCAATTCTCGACCGCCCTGATGCTTCCACCACCACGCGTGATACTCGGCGAGCTCCATAGCGACGACGTTACCCATGCAGGCAGCAATCGGAAATCGATCTGAGCGGCAGCCCGATCGGCTGGTCCAGATCGTCGCCGCGCAGTCGCGCCGGCCGCTGAGGTCGAGTCCCTGGACAAGCTCGGCCCAGTTCTCCGTGTTGTTCTGGTAGCCGCCGACGAGGGAGTTCGAGAGGCTGCACCTCCCGCTTCGGGTCGCCGCGAACGGCGTACGGGTCCACGTGTCGGGGCTTCCGCCGGTGATCCACCGGCCTGTGAGCGGCGTCTCGAAGTCGTCGCTGAAGACCTCCTGGACCGGGCCCCAGTTCACGTACGTGCTGAGGACGCTGGCCCCAGGGGCCGCCAGGTCAACGCTGCTGGCCCCGTGTTTGGAGAAGTCCGCGAGCTGATCGCGCGAGTCGGTGGCCCGCGCCACGCGACGCCCGGTCGTGCCGAGGCCGTTGTTGCCGCGGGCCGCGATGATGCCCGCCACATGGGTGCCGCTACCTGTCCGCCAGGGTGCCTACGTTGGCGCTCATGGCGAAGAAGTGCCGCGAGGTCAGGAGTGCGTTGATCCGGCTGGCTGGCGGTGTGCGGCAGAGCGGATCTCACGAGGTGTGGGCGATGAGCGAATACGTTGTGATCTACGAGCAGGACCATGACGGTCGATGGGGCGCCTACATCCCCGACCTGCCCGGCGTCGCCGCGCTCGGCACGACGCGCGACAAAGCGTCCGAGCGCATCCGCGAGGCTCTCGGCGCTTACGCTGACGATCTGCGCGAACGCGGCTACGAGGAGCTTCCGCCGCCGCATGACAACTCGGACGCCAATCCTCGTCCGTGATCGGCGCCCGCGAACGAAACGATGGCGTCCCACCTCGGGCCGCGCGGAAGTCAAACCAAACGCCAAACGTCGTGAGCAAACCGGCTGTGACCGGAGCCGGCGTGCGAACTTTGGCGATTTACCAGCACCCCTCGCCTGTCAAACGCCGTCGTTCGCGACGACCGCCTCGCCAACGGATCGGGCTACTTCCAGCACTCTCGGTAGGCGCTGCGTCGGGACCGCTGACTGGACCACATCGCCGCCGACTGCACACAGCCACCCGACGGAACCTGCTAGCACCCCGAGCACATCTCTCGTCGTCACTCCGTGCTCCTACGCGAGCGGGATCGCGCAAAGGGACCTCAAGCCGAGATCGTCTCCTCCCACGCCGACGCACTCCACGATGTTCCGCGATGGTCTGTTAGCCGCGCGGTAGCAACCGTCTAGGGAACGTTCGCCCGGGCGGCCTCCTGGATCAGCCGGATGCCGTCCGACACGGTCAGGAACCGGTGGACCACGAGCTTGACGGTGTCGCGCGTGACCTTGCTCACGTAGTCGCGGTGGGTGGGGTAGAGCTCGGCCAGCTGCGCTTTGCCGAACGGGACCTCGTGCCCAGCGATGCTGCAGAACGAGGGGCCCGTCGAGCTCCCGAACCACGTGCTCGTCGGCACGTCGAGGTATGGCGAGCGCAGGCCGCCCTGCACGTTGCCGAACTCGTCGAGAACCGGTGCGGGCGGGCTCCCGGAGACGAGGATCGGGTCGGCGTGGGGCGGGGGAATGCCGAGGCGCACCCACCAGTCGAGGTTGCGCAGAGCGGCGTCGAAGAAGATGCTGCTGGGGAAACGGCTGCGCGGACCCTCGTTGCACGACGCCGGCGGGACGGCGCGGCCGGCCTTGATGATGTCCGCGGGCGCGGCCGAGTAGAACAGCTCGTCGGGCGTCGCGTGCGCGGCGCCGGCCATCTCGTACCCCCGGTAGCGGTCCTGGCGTGCGTCGCTGTCCGGCCGCCGCGCGTCGATCCCTCTCAGGTAGTCCGACTGGGACATCAGGTGGATGATCGGCGTGCCTGCGTCTTTGAACTGCTTGCGCGGGTCGCCGTTCGGCGGCGCCGGCTCGCACTGGTTGATCGGGGCTGCGCCGATGAAGGCACCGCCCGCGACCGCGACGATGTAGCCGTCGAACATCGGCCGACCGTCGGACTGCTCCACGAGCGGTTGGATCGCGTTGATGTAGTCGTACTCGAAGCTGCCGGTCTGCGAATAGCCGAAGTCGTAGACGCGATGGACCGGCGAGCCGTGACGCTTGCCGTAGGTCAGCGGGTTTGAGCGGTTGCGGCTTCGCACCCATGCGCCGATCTGGCTGGTGATGTCGTAGACCAGCCCGTCCTCGGTGGTGCGCGAGGCGGGCGTGATGAACGAGACCGGCGTGTTGCAGTTGCTCGGATCGTTGAGCGGGAGCGGGTTCGCCATCGACAGCGAGCCGTACCGGACCGGGTCGAAGTTCTTCAGCGCGTCGATCGAGATCGGCTTGCCAGTCACGCCGACCCATGCGTCGCCGTCCGCGACGATCTGGCGCTGGGCGAGGGCCCAGCCGATGTTGAGGTCGAATGCGTTGGAGGGGTTGAGGATCTCGACGATCACCCGGCCGCTGAAGCGCGAGGCTTTCGCAGGGCGGCGCACGAGCACACGCGTGGTGTACGGCGCGTCCGGCGTGCGCACGACGGCGGGGCCCGGCGCGGGCCAGCTGTAGACGTTGGCCTTGCCGCTGGCCAGGTACTCGTCCTCGACGTAGCCGATCTTGTGCAGGTCCTGGGGGACCTGCTGGTGGTCGGCGGCGCCGAACGGATACGAGGTGGCGCTGACCGGTAACGGCCCCGTCACCTTCGGGACCCGCGTCGCACCGGCCGCGGCCGGCAGGGAGAGCGCCAACGCGCACGAGAGCGCAACGCTCGCACGAACACGCTTCATGTCCCCTCCTTCCTCGCGGGCGCTCCTGCAAGCGCCCGATTCCTCCGACGGTGGACGGCATGAACGCTACGACGAGAGGTCGACATTGTCAAACCGGGTTCGTTATTGTCCGCAGTCGGATTGCCAGCAGAGGCGTCTCGACCAGTCGCCAGACGCTGGCAACGCGGCGCGCCGGCGCTCGCGGACATCCGGGAGCCCGGCGCCACGCTCGTCGCGATCAGCCGCAGACGCCCGACGAGTCGCTGGTCGGAATGGCGAGTTCGCGCGGCCGACGTGCAGCGCGCCGCAGCTGGGGTTGACTGGCCAAGCCGCAGGCAAGAGAATCACTTTCCTTTTGAGCGGAGGTGGTGCTCGATGTCGTGGAACCTCAAGGGCAGCTACGTCGAGACGTGCTCGTGCGAGTTGATGTGCCCGTGCAACCTGTCGTTCGACCACGGGGCCACGTACGACTTCTGTCGCGCGACGCTCGTGTTCCAGATCCACGTGGGGGAGGTCGAGGGGACGGACATCGGCGGACGGAAGGTGGCGACGATCATCGACACGCCGAAGGTGATGACGGATGGCAACTGGCGCCTCGGCCTGTTCGTCGACGACCAGGCCACGGACGAGCAGACTGAGAAGCTCGTTCAGGTGTTCAGTGGGCAGCTCGGAGGACCGATGGCCGGCCTCGCGCCGCTGGTGGGTGAGATGCTCGGCGTCGAACGCGTCCCGATCGAGGTCGAGAACGACGGCGTGCGCCATTCGGTGCGCATCGGCGACGCGATCGACTTCGAGGTCGAGGACATCGTGCCGTTCGGCGCCACGACCGGCGAGCCGGTGCGGTTTGCCGGGATGTTCCATCCGGTTGCTTCGGACCTGACCATGGCCGAGGCGAAGCGTTCGCAGATCAATGCCTTCGGCATCCAGTACGAGGGCAAGACCGGGCTCTCGACCTCGGAGTTCTCCTGGGCGGCGTAAGGCGATGAGCGCGTCCGCGCCCCGTGCCGGCGGACTGGCGCCGGCGTTCTCGGCCGTCCGTACGCAGGTCGGACTGACGGTGCTGTTGTTCGCGGCGGCCGCGGCAGGCTGGTTGTGGACGGCCGACCAGATGCGCGGAATGGACGCCGGTCCGTGGAGTGACCTCGGGGGCTTCGGCTGGTTCGTCGGCGTGTGGGTGGTGATGATGGCCGCGATGATGCTGCCGTCGATCGCGCCGACGGTGGCTCTGTACGCGCGAATGAGCCGCGACAGGGTGGCGCTGGCACCGCTGTTCTTCGTCGCCGGCTACCTCGTTACGTGGGCGGGCGCCGGGCTGGTCGCGTTCGCGCTCGCCGCTGCCGGCAACCAGATTGCCGGGGACGTGCTGGCATGGGATCGCGCCGGACGGTGGGTGGCCGGCGGCACGTTGATTCTTGCTGCCGCGTACGAGCTCACCCCGTTGAAGGACGTGTGCCTCGGTAAGTGCCGAAGCCCGCTCGGGTTCCTACTCGGCTCGTGGCGCGACGGCCAGCGGGGCGCGCTGCGGATGGGGGCGCAGAACGGTGCCTGGTGCGTGGGATGCTGCTGGGCGTTGATGGCGTCGCTGTTCGCGCTCGGGATCATGAGCGTGGCCTGGATGGCGTTCGTGGCCGGGCTGATCGCGGCCGAGAAGATCCTTCCGTGGCGCCGAATAGCGACCTATGGCACTGCGCTGATCCTGCTCATGCTCGGGCTCGCACTTCTGATCGCTCCAGACGGGATCCCGGCGCTGACGGTGCCGTCTCACGGGACGCCGTCGATGATGGGCCAGATGGGCATGTAGGCGCGCCGTCATGTGGCGGATCAGCGGCAGCTACTTCGAGTCATGCAACTGCGAGGCGATCTGTCCCTGCCGGCGCATCGACGGTGCTCCGGGTGGGCGTTCCACGCACGGTGTGTGTCTCGGCGTTCTCTCCTGGCTGATCCGCGACGGCACGAATGACGGGGTCGATCTCTCCGGGCAACCCGTGGCGATCGTTTCCCGATACAGCGACGATGAGCCAGGATCGCCGTGGACCTGGGTGCTCTACCTGGATCGTCGCGGCTCTGACCAACAACGCGTTGCGCTCGAGGCGATCTTCAGCGGTCGTCTCGGTGGCGACGCCGAGCGCCACTTTCCCTGGGCGTGGAAAGCGAGCGAGCTGCTGGCCGTGCGACCCGTCGAGATCGATGTCGACCACACACGGCGTCGCCAACGCCTCCGGATCCGCGAGCACGTCAGCGTCCGGATCCGTGATCGCTACCAGGGCCGGGAGACGGTCACCTGTGTGATTCCCGGCCATGAGCGCACGGGCGAGGAGCTCGTGGCCGACGAGCTGCTCGTCGAGGACAGCGCGCTCGCGTTCAGCTATCAAGGCGTCTGCGGATACGGCTCAGACTTCGACTACGCCGGATAGCGCATGGTGTACCGCCCGCGGCCCGCCGTCGCCGATTACTCGTCTCTACCACGAGAACGCTTCATCGAAGAGGTTCGCGCGGCGTTCCGGTCGCTGCGGTAACGCGACCATGATCGAGCGGGTGCACATGCCTCCGTTCACCGGGGGCGGCCGAGTGGCTCGGCTCACAGCCACTCGGCCCCGCCGAGCTGAGCGGCCACGTCCACTTCATCGACAGGGAGGGCGTCATCCGCGACCAGCACTTCGGTGAAGGACGCTACGAACGATCCGAGCGCGTCATCCAGCGGATGCTCGGCGTCGACCGCGAACTCGTGGCGGTCAACAGCCTGGCGTCGAGGCGGCGGCCGACGGGGACCACCTGCGGACCCCGGAGACGTACCTCGGAACCGCACGAGGCGAGCGTCTTGCGTCACCGGACGGCGCGGCGGCCAAGTCCCGAGGCTACGAGATTCCCGGGGCCTTGCCGCTTAACCGCTGGGGCCTGGCCGGCGGTTGGGTCATCGAGCGAGAGAACGTCGTGGTCAACCAGGCCGGCGGGAGCGTCGCCTTCCGGTTCGACGCGCGCGACGTCCACCTTGTGCTGTCCGCAGGAGCGCACGAGCTGATCCCGTTCCGTGTCGTCCTGGATGGCGAGGCTCCGGGCGCTGTGGCAGGCGACGACGTCGACGAGGTCGGAAACGGCGTGCTGCGGGAGGGCCGCCTCTATCAGCTGGGGCGCCAGTGCGACGGGGCCAGCGAGCGAACGATCGAGATCACCTTCAGCGAGCCGGGCGCCGAGGCCTACGCGTTCACGTCCGGGTAACGCGCGAGTGTGCGAACCTCTTGGCGGCTTCGTCGGGTCAGACTTCGTATGGACCGCCTCATCTATCGCGCGCGTTTCAGCTGGGAGCACCGGTGGACGCCGGGGCACATGTCCGCCTACCTCGATCTGGAGCTTGGGGCGCGTGGACGACTGCGTCTGGAGCGGCACGTGGGGGAGTGCGAGGAATGCCGGCGGATGCTGGCGGGACTGCGCGAGATGCTGGATGCGCTGCACCGTCTGCCGACGCCCTCAGGGACGTGCGAGCCGGACGCCCTTGCGGCCGCCGTGCGGGTCCGGCTCCGGGAGCCGCCCGCTCGCGACTGAACCGTTTTTCGTTCGTGCCGGGTCAAACGTGGCATGAACATGCACATTCATTCCCAGAATCAGACCGACCGTCCCCGGGACGGGAAGACGGAGCGCGAGTGGCGTGAGCAGCTCAGTCCAGCGCAGTACGACGTGCTTCGACGCAAGGGAACCGAGCCGCCGTTCACAGGACGCTACGTGCACGAGAAGCGCTCGGGAACCTACCGTTGCGCCGGGTGCGGCGCCGAGCTCTTTTCATCCGAGACGAAGTTCGACTCAGGAACCGGCTGGCCGAGCTTCACCGAGCCGGCGGACCGAGCCAACGTCGAGCTGCTCGAGGATCGCAGCTGGGGCATGCGTCGGACCGAAGTGAACTGCGCAGCGTGTGGCGGGCACCTCGGTCACGTGTTCGGCGACGGGCCGAGCGCGACCGGGGAGCGCTACTGCATCAACTCCTGCTCGCTTGCGCTCGACGAGAACGACGAGCACAAGTAGCCCGGTCCGTTCAGCGGGCGCCGCGTTTGCGTGGCGCCCGTCCGCGGAGCCGGTATAACGGCGCGGTGAGCACGATGCCGCCCTCCGACTACGAGCTGGTGCGGAGGGCGCGCGCCGGCGATGAGGATGCCTTTGAGGAGCTCGTCACGCTCCATGCCGGCCGCGTGTATGGGGCGTTGCGACGCTTCGGGCTCGACGAAACTGAGGCCGACGAAGTCGCGCAGGAGGTGTTCCTGCGCGCTTGGCGCGGCCTTGCCCGGTTCGAAGACCGGGCGCAATTCTCGACGTGGCTGTACCGAATTGCGTTCAACGAGGCACAGCGCCGACGCTCACGGCGTGCGCTCCCGCGCGTGGAGGTCGATCCGGACGGCGAGGATCCAGTCGCCGCGCTGCCCGATTCACCCGATGCTGGTCCAGAGGCCCGGACGCTTTCAAACGAGTTCGAGCAGGTCCTTGACCAAGCGCTGGGTCAACTGCCGGCGGAGTGGCGCGACGCTGTCGTCCTGCGCGACGTCGAGGGGCTCTCGACCGAGGCTGCGGCAGAGATCGCCGGCGTCCGTCAGCCGGCATTCAAGAGCCGGCTTCACCGCGGACGTATGCAAATGCGAGCCCTCCTCGAGCCGTACCTGAAGCTCGAGGAGGGCTGAAACCGCTCAGCGCCTAGGCAGCGGCGACCGCCGAGTCGAGGTCGAGCTTTCGCTCGAGCGCACCCTTCGGCTGCGCGCCGACCGCATGCGAAGTCGGCTTGCCGTCGCGGTAGAGCACCACGTACGGGATCCCGCGGACGCCGGCCCGATCGGCCAGTGCAGGCTCCTCGTCGACGTTCACCTTCCCGACCTTGATCGTCGCGGAGCGCTCCTCGGCGATCTGCTCGATCACCGGTCCGAGCATCCGGCACGGTCCGCACCACGGCGCCCAGTAGTCGACGATCACGGGGGTCTCCGAGGCGAGCACCTCCTCGTCGAAGTTGGTCTCAGTCAGGGTCAGCACATTGGTCATGTCGTTCCTTTCCGGTGTCATCTACTTGTCGCGCAGGGTGGTCGCGCACGCGGCACCGCCGTGCTTCTCGAAGTAGCGCTGGTGGTAGTCCTCGGCGTCGTAGAACGTCGACGCCGGAACGATTTCGGTCACGATCGGGCGCCTCAGCATGGGCTGATGCCGGTCGCGTGATGCGATTGCCGCCCGCTCCTGTTCTGCATCGTGGACAAAGACCGCGGAGCGGTACTGGCTGCCGAAGTCCCAGCCCTGCCGGTCCTGCGTCGTCGGATCGTGGATCGACCAGAACGCCTGGAGCAGTTCGTCGTAGCTGACGAGGCTCGGGTCAAACCACACCTCGGCCGACTCGGCATGGCCGGTCGTGCCCGCGCAGACCTGCTCATAGCTGGCGCCCGCGACGCTGCCGCCGGTGTAGCCGACGCTCGTCCTCACGACCCCCTCGATCTCGCGAAAGGCCGCCTCAACGCCCCAGAAGCAGCCCGCCGCGAACGTTGCACGCTCGAGCCTCTCGGAGTGGGCGCCGCCTTCACGGGGCGGTCTCGTGGCCGCCAGGATATTTCGGTTTCCTGTCAGGTTCAGCAACTGCCGTCCTTTCCGTTTTCCGTTTCTGCCTGGTCTGACCCGTCAGGAGACGAAAACGATTCAGGCCCGCCGGGGCCCGCGCTTGTGTTGGACGTCGTGAGCACGCGCCGAAGCGGACTGCCCGGACCCGGGTCTTCCTAGCCGGGCTACTCGCGCGTGGCGCGGTGGCGCTCCGGCGCCGTGATGCGGGGTGAGCAGTGCCTGCTGACATTTCTTGGAAGTAACTACTTGCAAACCGCCGCTATGTGAGTTACCCCGATCTGCCGCAGCTACATTGCCGGCGAATGCTCAAAACCAGCCACACCAACCAAGACTGTCCGAAGCGGTGCCGATGGCGCCCGCGATGCCATGTCCGCATGACTTTGCCGCGGCGCGTCGGCTCGGATATGTCTCAGCCCTTGCAGTGAGGTACGCACGCTAGTAATCCCGGCGTCCATACAAGCGCAGCGAGGGCGACCCGGGTGGGTCGCCATTTTTGTGTCCGAAGACAACCAGAAACGTATAGAACGAACAAAGTGATGCTCAGCTTGAAGGAAGCTCTGACTGTAATTGAGGCCCCGACTGAGAGAGAAAGGTCCTCCGGTGACATTCGGTACAACGGCACCTCATACTTCAGGTGTGTGGTGACACCTGCAGTTTTGCCTAATGGTCACTGCGATCACCGGGCTCCAAGGCTCCCCCACGTAGGACATCGTCGCATTGAATGACAACGCGACGGTGCTCCAGGGTCGAAGGGTAGGCGAGAGGCTTAGACAAAAACGTTCGAGTAGATACGAACGTCATTAGTGCGCGCTGCCGAGCTGCGTTGACCGAGGCGCTCGCCTGTGCGTCGATCCCCCGGGGACGGAGGAGCGACGGAGAGGGACGGTTCTGCCGGCCGGCCCCTCCGACGTCATTATCGGGAGCTAGAAAGGAAGGAAGGACGTGCACCGAGATGCTCGCGCGGCGGTTCGCCACGATCGGCGCTCGGGTCAAGGTCACCGGCGACGGACACGGCAAGCCGCGGATCGATGTTCGCTCGGACCGCCGCGGCGAGTTCTTCGAGCTGCGGTTTGCTGGCCGCGGCAACAGCGTCGATCTCGAGATCGTTGACGTCGCGCGCGTCGAGAGGCATTTGCTGCTGCTCGGGCGGGACGGTGCGGACAAGAGCAAGTTCCCTGCGGCTATGACGAGCGGCACTGGTTCGTTGCCGCGATCCCAGAGAGCGCTCGCGGCGTCACCGGTGTCCGTGCCGCAAAGGCGGCCCTTCAGCCGCCACTCGTCCGTGAGGCGATCGAGCGGGTGTGGCCGAAGGACGCGTTCCGCCGGCGGAGCCCGGCATATGTCCGCCAGGGCGAGTGGTTCTTCAGTCCGGCGCCGGAGGTTGATCCGCCGGTGACGCTCGTGCTGTTCGAGGAGCCGCTGTCCCGCGGGCGCGGTAAGCCGCATGTGATGCAGTTCGCGCATCAGCGCGGCGGGCAGCCGGTATGGGTCAGCCGTCGCTACCCCCGTGGGATCACGGACGAGCAGTATCGCCAGCTCGCTCATGACGAGCGCCAGCGCGGCGGCTGGTCGCGGATGGTCCGCGACGCGCAGGTATTTGCAGACGGCGCGATCCGGCACCCGGATCACGCCACGGTGGTCCTGCGTGGCTGGCATAGGGTGGCGATGAACACCGAGCAGGAGGCGCGTGCGATGCGCCACGTGGCGTTCCTCGATTGAGCGGCGCCGGCCTCGGGCGCTTCGTGCTCGTGGTCGGCTACCTCGCTCGCGGTAGGCGGATGGCTCAGTCGGTAGGGCGCCTCCCTCATGAAGAGGAGGTCGCCGGTTCGATTCCGGCTCCGCCGATGCCGCCACGTGACCGTAGCTCAGCTGGTAGAGCGCTCGCTTGGAACGCGGGTGTCGCAGGTTCGACCCCTGCCGGTCACATCGGCCTCAACGGCCCTGCACCTCAATCGTTGGCGGAGCACCCGGTTCTTACCCGGAGGCCGTCGGTTCGATCCCGGCCGTCCTGCCTGTGGCCGTGGTGTAGCGGACAGCATTAGGGGTTGTGATCCCCGCGGCGCCGGTTCAAGTCCGGCCGGCCACCAGACCTACTACTTCTTCCTGCCCCGCCGGAAGCGCGACATCACACGGCTCAGGCTGCTCCCGACCTTATGGCTCGCGTCAGCGGCGATCTTCCCGACCGTGTCGTCGGTCGTGATAATCCCCAGGTCCTCGTTCGTCGCGCGCGTGGGACCCCCGCGCGCGACCGTCTCGCCGGCCTTCGAGCGATAGCCCGCGCGCCGGGCCTTGGCGGCGTCGATCTCCGCCTGCAGGCGAGCGACGTGGTCGTCGGGTTCTGGCGTGGCAGGGGTTGCATCCGCGTCGTCGGTCATGGGACGCATTCCAGCATCCATTCGGTCGTGTGGGCGGATTCGCGCCGACCTGGGTTCGGCTTCCGCCCGCGAACCTCCATGTTCCCCTCCTTCTCGCCTCCGCGGTGTTCAACGGCAAGCACGCGCCCCTTGTAAGGCCGAGGTGCGGGTTCGATTCCTGCCGGAGGCTCCTTCCTCACGCCCGTAGCTCAGTGGATCAGAGCGCTGCCCCGTGAAGGCCGAGGGCGCTGGTTCGACTCGAGCCGTGCGTATCTGCATCCAGCTCGGCTCAATGGGCCCTCCACCCGCCTCCGTAGTTGCATTGGGATCTTTTGGCGGTGATCCGGTCAGCGAGGGTCGGTTTCGCTCCCGTCGGGCGATCGCGTGCCGGTCGCGTGCCGGTCGCGCTCGGGAGGCCTCCAGGAACCACGCGTCAACGCGGGCCGGGCGGCGCACCCTCGGCGATCCGCACCGGTGCTCTCGGGATGAGGACCGAGTTGACCCGACCAGGCAGCGCCGGCCAGCCCCGCGGCATGCTCTGGCTGGGCACCCCCGGCTGCAGAAATCCCGACGGCGCGCCGAGGAGCACGAGCAGGCTGTTGAAGTTCCTGCCCTCGATTGCCGACCAGCCACCGGGGTCGCCGCCGGACTGATGGCCGTAGGCGATCGCGAGCGTCTCCGGTCCTCGGCCAGAGCCCCAGCCGATTTCGATGTTCGGGCTGCCGAGGTGCTCGATGGCGATCTGCTGGCCGGCCTTGACCGTTTGGCCCGCGCGGACCGTGACCGTGACGCGCTCCGCGTAGTAGACGTATTTGCCGGCGAACGGTCCGTTGAGGAGCCGGTACACGACGGCACCCCCGCCGGGCCAACACGTGATCCCCCAGCAGCTCGGCGGGCCGTCGTCGTGGTTGCTCGCAAACGTGATCTTGGCGTCTCCGAGGGCCAGGAGCGGACCTGCTCCGGAATAGTCGACGCCCATGTCGATGCGGAACGGACCGAGACCGCTGACCCGGCTGAGCGGATTCACGTAGGCCCAGACGTCATAGTGGACCGTTCTGCTCGATCGGTGGCCCGTCTTGTCGACGGCGACCACGCGGAAGGACTTCGCGCCCACGGAGCGGGTGTCGATGCCGTGACCGGCCCGGACAGTCGCCTTGCAGGTCGCGATCGCACTCGTGACTCCGCCCTCGCTACAGCGGAATCGGGCTCGGACGTGCGAGAGGTGCTCGTAGGCGCCGCGGTTGCTCGGCTGAAGAATCGTGATCTCCGGGACGGCGTCCTCGAATGCGCCGATATCGCAGGCCCCGCGCTGCGGCCGCGCAACGCCCCGCTGATCGGTTGCCGGGCAGTGTGCGTTCTTCTTCGGGACACGGTTAATGGCAGGGCTCCCGCGCCGGAGCGCCAGCGTCTCCGTCGGGCCGCCGTTGTCTCGGGCGCTTCCGAGCTTGGGGTTGGCGTGCGTTCCCGGGCACGTCTGATCTCCAAAGCTGAGGTTGTGACCGCCGCTCGTGATGGCCCCCCGAACATTGGCGGCGCACTGCTCCCCACCATTTGCGGCCACGATCGTGTTCTCGAGCCGCAAGCTCTCGCTGGTGCGCGCCGAGAACACGAAGATCCCGCCGCCGCCGGCACGCGCGGCTTGACCAGACCCGCCGATCCCCGCGGCGTTGTGCGCGATGGTGGCGTTGACGATCGTGCTCGCGCCGCGGTTCACCGCCACCGCGCCGCCGCTACCGCCCGTGCCACGCTGGCCGCCCGGGCCGCCATCGCCGGCGAGGTTGCTGACCAGCGTGCTGTTCATCAGGGTCATCGCCCTGAACCTGCTGAACAGTCCGCCTCCAGAGCCGCCGGGACCGCCCTCCCCCGGGGGCGCGACCGCGCCCGTCCCGCCGCGTCCGCCGGATCCGCCGGACCCCGCTCGGTTCCCTGAGACGAACGAGCGACCGACCGTGAGCGACCCCTGGTTGTAGATCGCGCCGCCGAGGCCGCCGAGGCCGCCGGGGCCACCGGCGCCGGGCGCCCCGGAGGAAACGCCGCCGACACCGCCGGGTCCGCCGGCACCGGCAACATCTGCCCGGAAGGTCGAGCGATCCACCGTGAGCGTGCCGGCGTTGTAGATGCCGCCGCCGCTGCCACCGGCGCCGCCGCTCCCACCTGGGCAGCCGGCCAGCCCCGTCTGAGCGCCGCCTGTTCCACCTGCGCCGCCGCTGCCAGCCGTGTTGCCGCTCACGAGCGTGGTCCGAAGCGTCAACGTTCCCGCGTTGAGAATTCCGCCGCCGCCGGCCCCCTCTGTCGCTCCGCCACCGGCCGCGCAAACGACGCCGCCGGCTCCCGGCGCTCCGGGAATCCCGTTCGGAGCGTGACCGCCGCGGAGCGCGAGGTTGGTCAGCGTGACCCGCGCCCCGCTCGCGATCGATAGCACCCGATCGCCCAGTCCGGACGCATCGATCACGGTCCTCGCGCTGCCCGCACCGACGACGGTGAGGTTGCGCGCGCGGGTGATGTTGAGGTCTCCGGAGCGATTGTCATCGGTGTCCGACGGCCTGATCGACAACCTGTAGCGACCGGCAGACAGAACGATCGTGTTCGAGGATCGGCCCGCCCGCCCACACGGCGTCCGCAGTCCCGGAGAGTTCACCGCCGCGATCGCTTGGCGCAGCGAGCACCTGTGGTTCCCGGCGAGGCCAGGGTCGCGGTTGACCTTTACTTCGAATGTGGCGGCCCCCGCTGCCGGCGCAGTCGTCACCGCGAAGGCGGACAGGAGGAGTGCGGTTGCCGCAGTTGAGAGGCGCCAGGCTAGCTGCATGGATAGGCGCATCCTAAGGCGACGCGGGGCTCCAGGAGCGATCAACGTTTGAGCGCACACGACGGCGACCGACCGCACATCTGGCTCACCTGATTGGCGTGATGCCGCGGGATGGGGCGCGCATAAGGTCGCGCTTGAGCGGGGCGCCTGCGACACACGCAATCCTGAGGAAGAGCGATGCCACAGAAGTCCGATCAGCGCAGCGTGCTGCCGATCCCCGATCGCAAGCACGTCGGTCTCATCACATTTGACGCGAAGGATCCCGACGCGCGGTTCGCTGCCATCGAGCCGTTGCGCCCGCCCGACGGAGCGCCGAACGTGCTGATCGTGCTGCTCGACGATGTCGGATTCGGGTCTTTCGAGCGCCTTCGGAGGGCCAGTGAGGACGCCGACCGCGGAGCGGCTTGCGGAAGACGGCCTGAGCTTCAACCGGTTTCACACGACCGCAATGTGCGCGCCGACGCGGGCGGCATTGTTGACCGGCCGGAACCATCACACGGTCGGGATGGGATCCGTGCCCGACCTCGCCACCGCGGCACCCGGGTACAGCTCCGTGCGACCAGACGATTGCGCGCCGCTGGCGCAGACGCTGAGGCTCAACGGGTACACGACGGCGCAATTCGGCAAATGCCATGAGGTCGCCGCGGAGTACCCCGAGAAGCTGGAGGAGCTCAAGCGGCTGTTCCTGATCGAGGCGGTCAAGTACGGCGTGCTGCCGCTCGACGACCGGCGGGTCGAGCGATTCGGAATCCGGACCTCGCCGGTCGTCCCACGCTCATCCGCGGCTCGAGCCAGCTGCTGTTCCCCGGTATGGGACGCCTCACCGAGAGTTCGCTGCTCAACGTGAAGAACAAGTCGCACGCCGTGACCGCTGAATTCACGGTCCCAGAGGGTGGCGCGAGCGGCGTCCGCTCGCCGAGGGAGGATCGTTCGGCGGCTGGGTGCTGTACCTGCATGACGGCCGGCCGAAGTACGCCTACAACCTGTTCGGGATGACCCGGTTCCAGGTCGAGGGCCCGGACCCGGTGCCGGCGGGTGAGCACCAGGTCCGCATGGAGTTCACGTATGACGGTGGCGGGTTCGGGAAGGGGGTGACGTCGCTCTGCACCTCGACGGCATGCAGGTCGCCTCCGGGCGCGTCGACGCCACGATCCCGATGATCTACTCAGTCGACGAGACCGCCGACGTGGGCGAGGACACCGGCACTCCCGTCGGCGAGGACTACACATCCGAGGGCAGCCGGTTCACCGGCACGATCAGGTGGGTGCAGATCGACATCGACGCTGCGGCCGCCGACGAGGACCACCTGATCAGCCCCGAGGAGCGCCTGCGCATCGCGATGGCGCGCCAATAGGCCCGGGGCGCGACGGGCAGGCCGGTCAGCCGAGCTCGGCGACCGTGGCGCGCAAGCGGTCGAGGGCGGCGCGGCACAGCTCAGCCAGATCCTGGTCCTCGTCGGTCTCGACCCATGCTGCGTAGGCCTGTTTGAAGGCAAGCCCGCCGAGTTCCGCGGCGACGCTTGCGGCCGAGTCGGGTACGCCGCGGTCGCGCAGGGCCGCTGTCATCGCCGCGACGAACCCGACCTGCTTGAGTGCGTAACGCTCTTGAAGCTCGGTGCTCGTGGCGATGGCCGCCTGCAGGCGGGGGGCGAGCTCCCGGTTGAAGGGTCCCATCGCCGACGCGGCGCGCTCCAGCCCTGCGCGGACTGCGCCGAGGGGGGTGGCGTCCGGCGGGGCTGACGCGATACCTTCAACGAGGAGGCGCGACAAGGTCTCCTGACCGGCGGACAGCACGTCGCGCTTGTCGGGGAAGTGGCGGAAGAAGGTGCTCTTGGTCAGTCCTGCGCGCTCGGCGATCTCAGCGACGGTCGTCTCGTCATAGCCCTGCTCGGCGAAGAGCTGTAGCGCTGCGGCGACGAGGCGCTCGCGTCCGTCGGGTTGCCATCGCGGCATGGCCCCAATCCTACGACGAGACCTTTGTCCCATCGGCTTGCTAGCCTGACGGGACAATGGTCGCATCACTCCGCCGACCCCCTATCCACCGTTCGAGAGGAGAGAAATCAATGCGTGTCTTCGTGACCGGCGCGACGGGTGGCATCGGCTCCGCCGTCGTGCCCGAGTTGCTTGGCGCGGGCCACGAGGTCGTCGGCCTTGCCCGCTCGGACGACTCGGCCCAGGCGCTCGCCGCCTCGGGCGCCGGGGTCCAGCGCGGTGAACTCGCCGACGTCGAGAGCCTGCGCGTCGCCGCCACCCAGTCCGACGGGGTCATCCACCTCGCCTTCTCCAACGACTTCACGGACCTGCAAGAAGGCATCGCACAGGAGACCCGCGCGATTGAGATTCTCTGCGCTGCCCTGGAGGGGAGCGACAAGCCGCTGGTGCTCGCCTCCGGCACGCCGGTCGTGCCCGGGCGAGCCTCCACCGAACGCGACCCGACGATGACCGAGGGGCCCGTGGGCGGTCGTGGCCGCGCCTCGCTGGCTGCCCTCGCCTACGCCGAGCGAGGCGTCCGCGTTGCACTCGTCCGCCTGCCGCGCTCGGTCCATGCCGCGGGTGGGCCCTACGGGTTCGCCTCGGTGCTCGTCGGCGCGGCCCAACGGACCGGGGTGTCCGGCTACGTCGGCGACGGCACTCAGCGCTGGCCCGCCGTCCACCGACTCGACGCCGCGCGTCTGTTCCGACTCGCACTCGAGCAGGATGAGCCGGGCACCATCGCCCACGCCGTCGGCGACGAAGGGGACGCGATGCGGAGGATCGCGGAGACGATCGGCCACGAACTCGGGCTGCCGACCAGACAGGTCCCGGCCGAGAACTTTGGCGTGCTCGGCGCGCTATTCGCTGTTGACCAGCCGGCCTCGAGCGCGCTGACCCAGAAGCGGTTCGGCTGGGAGCCGATCCACCCCAGCCTGCTCGATGACCTCGGGGCGGGGAACTATCCGGGCTGATCGGGTCGAGCGACGCTGCCACGACCTCCGCGCGGTTCGGCGGAGGCTCTCGACGTTCGCTCGTGCGAGCGCTTGGCTGAGCTGCGAGGAGATCATCTTGGCCCTCGAACGATCATTGCCGCGCCTGCTGTGACGCTGCCGGCGGTCGGCTCGCCGCGCGTCGCGGTGGCGAGCAGGCGGACGTCGGCGCGGACCCGGTCACCGCGGGACAGGCGCGCCGGGAGCCGGAAGACGAATCGTCGTTGGCCGCTGCGCACGTGCTTGACCGCAACCGAGCGGATGACCCTCACCCGGTGTCCGCGGAGCACGCGCAGCACGACACCCATCACTGCCGGTGTCCTCAGTCGGCCGATCTTGACCCGGACGACGACGCGGTGTCTGCGGACAACAGGCGTGCGGACCGCGAGCGTGGCCGGCGCGCTGGCATGGTTGCGCAGGGTCACTCGCCGCTCATGACCGCTGGCGCTGCGGATCGTCGCCTCGACGGCTCCGAGCCCACGCTGCGGCTTGACTCTGAGCTGATCCCCGCCGGCAACATGCAGCGGACCGGAGTCGAAGCGCACGGGTCCGTTGCCTCGGCTCAGGCTGCTGAGCGTGAACGAGAGCGTGGCCGGCGCGCCGGAGTGCCCGTAGGCGAGTGTCCCGGAACGGGTGAGCCCTGTGCGATCGGACCCATGAGCGGAGCCGGTCGTATGGACGGTCGCGGACCAGATCGCTCCCCCTCGGTCCGAATGCTGCCGGGCGAGGTCGATCGTCAGCGGGCGGCTGCGTCCACCGGCGAAGGTCACGCTGTCGGCCTGTCCATGCAGTGCGTCGTGCACCCCCGGAGCGGTGCTGACATTGCTGACCGACGCGGCGAACCCGCGACCGATGAACGCGCCGCTGTAGCGGCCGGACTTGACGCCCGTGAATGTCGTCGTCAGCCCGCGTACCGGGTTCTTGGTGACGACCGTCCCGGCGGCTCCGGGGAGGGCGTGGGAATCGAGTGCGGGCAGATACTGCGCCCCGGCGGGCGGCGTACCGGTACTGACGGCGCCGTTCGCGGAACCGAAGATGACGTAGGCGAGCGCATCGCCCACGTTCTGGATGCCGGGCAGCGATGGGTCCTGCGGGATCGTGTTCTGCGGGACGACGTACAGCGTGCCGCCGTTGCCGCCGCTCCAGCGCTCGCCGCCGGACATCAGGTACGACCACGAGCCGTTGTCTGGGTCGAGGTGGAGCACGCTCTGCTCAACCAGCGACAGGTGCGAGTCCGAGCGCGTGTTCTCGCCCGGGTCGAACGGACGGTTGTTGTCGTAGGTATCGACGTCGATGCTGCCATCGCCATTGAGCGTCTCGTGATAGGCGACCACGGCGTGGCCCTCGCCGCCATGCTGGAGCGTGATGATCGGAAGCTCGCCGTCGCCGAGCGCGAACGTGAGCCGTGCCGCCTGATCGCGCACGGACTTCTGGCGATCGAACCAGGCGTGGAGGAATTCATCAGAGGCCTGCAGTGCGTGCTGGCCGTCGAGATAACTCGTCAGCAGGTCGCCCGGGCCCGATGCGGAGGGAATCTCGAAGATCGAGCTCCCGGTCGTGAACGTCCGCAGCGACTTGCGGCCGCTCACCATCTGCTGGATCGCACGGCTGATACCGAAGCAGTGCCCACCGGTGTGCCGGAGCGCGATGTTGAGCACGCCCCAATCGATCGCGGCGATCGGATCGAGGATCCCGGTTTGCACCTTGCAGTGCCCGCCCCACACGCCGCATGGGTTCACCGAGACGAACAGGTCGTCGGCGCCGAACGCGTCCGCGAGCTCGTCGATCGACAGCGCGCCGAAGCTGAAGTTCCGGAACTGGAACGCCTCTCGGTTGCGGAAGTTGTCGACCTCGAGCGTGTTCGTCGTCCGGAACGAACTGTCGCCGGGCGGGGTGACGATGGTCACCGGCCCAGATGTCGCCAAGCGTGGGATGTGGAAGCTGAGCGTATGATCGTCGATCCGCGTCGTGTCGGTGCCGGCGTGGTCGTTGCCGACGTCGACGCGCGTGCCGGGGCAGAAGCCATTGCCCGCCAGCCGGATCTCGGTGCCGACGAGCGCGACCTGGCGCGGGGTCAGTCCGAACCCCGGCGTGGCGGTTGCTGTCGGCGTCGCACGACTCAGCGCGAGCGTCACCTGACGCTGCTCGGTGAACGTGCGGGCGGTGACGGTGACCGATGACGGCAAGACGGCCGCGCTCGTCCGCGTGAGGCGGATCGTGCGTTGGGCCGTGAGGCCACCGCCGACCGGAACGTCGGGACTCGGCAGCACGTCTGCCGAGACACCGGCAGGGAGGCCACCCACGCTGATGTGGACGGGGTCCTCAAGCGCCGGATCGCGGGGCAACTCGATTGGGACGTCGACCGGCGCGCACGCCGGCAGCGTCACGTCGGAACTCGCGTTCGGCGCGAGCGCCATGTCGAACTGCTTTCCGACGCGCACGTCCACGGTCGTTGTCCGGGTGCCGGGCGCGACGTCAGCGTTGCCGAGCGGGTCGGCGGTGATCGTCGCGGTCACGGGACGGAAGTCGGTCGACGGGGCATCGGGGGCGGCCTTCAGCACGAACGTCGCGTTGTCGCCCGTGGCTGTGAGGTTGGCAGCGCTCACCCCGGTCGGCAGGCCACTGAGCGAGAGGCGGACCGCGCCCCGTGAGTTGTTGACGCGGGCAAGGCTGACGTCGAGGAGCGTTTGGTCACCCGCGAGCACCGGCACGACCTGTGGCGTCGTGATCGGCCGCATGTCCGGCAGCGAGTTCGCGGGGAAGCTCAGCGTGAGATCGTCGAAGGCGACGTCACCGCTGTCGGAGCTCAGGTCGAAGCTGTCGATGTCGCCGGCCGCACTGGTGACGGAGATCTGGTTCGTGACGCCGGCGTGGTCGACCGTCACCGGCCCGCTCGAGACGGTCGTTCCGTTCGTCCGATGCCCAGTCAGCGTGAACGTCACGGGGTTCGGCTGCTGCTGGAGCGTGCCCACGAACATCGTGACTGTGCTCGCCGTCCTGGTGAGCTGGCCGGTCGTACCGCCCTTGACGAATTCGCAGTCGGCCCCGCCGCCGCCCTCCAGTTGGCACAGGTCGCCGCCGACGTCGGCCACGACCGTCCCGGAGTGGGCGAGCGTTGGCCCGACTTCAGTGCGGTACGGGCGGAACGCGCCGAACTCGTTTGAGAAGCGGACGAACGCGCTGTCGCGATACTGGTCGGTCACGGGCACGCGCAGGTCGGGCGGCCCAGACTCGAAGTCGACGCTGAGCTGATCGGCCCGGGCGCCCGCGGCGGCGCCCCAAAAGGCGAGCAGCACGCCCGCGAGCGCGAGCAGCAGTACCGGCAGGCGCTGGGCGGCGTTGCGCCACCCGAGCACCTGCGAGACGGAGTGTGTCACGGTGCCTATCCCTTCGTTTCTCACGTCGCGAAGTTCTAGGCGGCCCACCTTTGCTCGCTCTTTGCGTCCCCTTAGTCATCCGTGCGGCCGGGAGCGAACCGGCGCTCAGTACCCGTAGCTGGCCTGGCTGTCGCCTGCGTAGCCGTAGCCGGGATGCGCGTAGCCGTAGGCGGAATATCCGTAGCCGTAGCCCTGCGGACCCCCACCGCCGGGGCCGAGAGCGGTGCTGCGACGGCTGCGATTTCACGCGGGCGCAGGAAGTTGCGTTTGATGACCATTCGGTCCTGGCTTGCTCGTGCGGTTGCTTGGTGAACTCAGGATTCGCCGGCCCCGTAACAGAACCGTGGTCGCGTCGAAGAACCGCCGCAGAGGTTCGCGAAGATCAACGTAGGAAGGGCATCCGCGACGGCGGCGCTCGCCGCCCGTAACTGGACCCGCCGACGGGGCTTCGATATGACTGACACCCCGAGAACGAGGAGGAGCAGCGGTGCGCAATGAGGACATTCGCCGGGTTGTGGTCGTCGGCGCCGGCACGATGGGCCAGCAGATCGCCCTCCAGTGCGCCGGCCACGGATTCGATGTCGTGCTCTACGACGTCGCGTCCGAAGCACTCGGGAACGCGACGGACGCGATCTCGGCATACGCGGACTGGCTCGTGCAGGCGGGGACGATCGGCGCCGATGTCAGGGAGACCGCCTTGGCTCGCATCACCACGGAAAGCGACCAAGTCAAAGCGGCGACCGAGGCGGACGTCCTGTGCGAAGCCATCCCCGAGGACCCCAAGCTGAAGGGACGGGTACTGGCCGAGTTCAATGCTGTATGCCCGGACCGCACGATCTTTGCCACCAACACATCGACCTTGCTTCCATCGCAGTTCGCCGAGGCGAGCGGTCGTCCGGATCGTCTGCTCGCCCTGCACTTTCACCTCCCGGTGTGGGTCAACAACGTCGTCGACGTGATGCCGCATCGGGGCACGTCGCCGGAGGTCAGCTGGGTCGTGCGCGAGTTCGCCCGACGCATCGGCCAGATCCCGATCGCACTGCACCGCGAGCACCACGGCTATGTCTTCAACGCTATGTACACCGCCGTCAACCGTGAGGCGATCACGATGGCGGAGCGACGCGTGGCCTCGATCGAGGACATCGACCGCGCGTGGATGGGCGTCATGAAGTACCCGATCGGCCCATTCGGCATGCTCGACGCCGTCGGCATCGACACCGCCTGGAAGATCACGGACTATTGGGCGCGCAAGCTGTTCTGGCAGCGTCAGGTACGCCGTAACGCTCGTTTTCTCAAGGCCTACGTCGACCGCGGCCACGTCGGACTCAAGAGCGGCCACGGTTTCTACACGTACCCCGATCCTGCCTTTCAGCGCCCGGGGTTCATCGAGGGCTCCTAGCGTCCCGATCGTCGACAAAGGCGTTCGGGACTGCACCCGTGGGGGAAGGCCGTATGCAGATGTCGCACGTCGGCACCTGAATCGGTGTGAGAGGAGATGTCGTGAAGCGGTCCGTGCGGTGTCAGTGGTCCTGGCCTCCATCGCCGTGGTTCTCACGTGCATACCATCGGCCGCCGCGGCCCGGGCGACATCCGCGAGCGGCGTCCCAGGATCGCCGGGCGTGCACGGAACACGTGCGTGGGCGCGCGTCGGGTCGGACAGCCTCAACGGCCGCGCCGGGATCGGCGTGAACCCGTCGATCTGGAACTACAACCTCGGCCGGGGGTCTTCGGAACCGGCGAGATCGAGACGATGACGAGCTCGACCGACAACGTGCATCTCGACGGTCACGGCAATCTCGACATCACCGCGTTGGGCCACGGCCAGTCGTGGACGTCGGGTCGGATCCAAACCATCAGCAGCGAGTTCGGCGCTCCCGCCGGTGGCGAGCTGGCGGTGACGGCGTCGATCCGGCAGCTCGCTCCGTCGAGCGGGCTCGGTTACTGGCCCGCGTTCTGGATGCTCGGCCCGGGTGACTGGCCCGGCACGGGCGAGATCGACATCCTCGAGGATTTCGACCTGGCGATCGGCGGGGCCTATCCCGATGGGGTCTGCGGCTGCACGACACCGAGCAACGAAACCACCTCGGGCGGGACGATGACCGTTCGCTACGTCGCGTCCACGAGCGCGCGGCCAGACGGGGGCGCGGCCCGGCGGGCTAAAAGCTTCGACCTCGGATCTGATGAACTGTGCGTCGGGCGAATGGACGACGAACGTGCAGCACCGTACACGCGATACAAGGCGAAGACCCGGGTTTCACGCATTCGACTCGGCGCACTCGGCGCGGTCGTGTTCGCCGTCCTGGTCTACGGCAGCTACGTCAATCACTGGTCGTGGGCGGGGATCAACGGGCACACCGCCAGGCTCTGGGACTGGCTGCATCTGCTGCTGCTCCCGTTCGTCCTCGCGTTCCTGCCGATCTGGCTGAGCCGGACGACCCGCGTCTCGGCCCGCCGCAAGCGGATTGGCGTGATCACGTGTGCCGGGTTCGCGCTCGTGGTCCTCCTCGGCTACATGGTTCCGTGGGTCTGGACGGGCTTCCGGGGCAACACGCTGTGGGATTGGCTCGGCCTGATCGCGCTTCCGGTCGCCGTCGCGCTTGCTCCGGTGGTCGACGATTTGCGGAAAAGGTGGAACCCGAGGCACACGCTGATCTTGCTGGCGGGATGCGGGGCGTTCGCCGCCGTCGTCGTCGGTGGCTACCTCGGTGACTGGAAATGGACCGGTTTTCGCCACAACACGGTGTGGGACTGGATGCGGTTGATGCTTTTGCCGCTGCTGATCCCCACGGTCGTCGTCCCGGCGCTCAAGCCGTTGGCGATGTCCGGTGTCGCGGTGCTTCACGACGGGGATGTCCCATCCGAGGCGTCCGACCCTGCGACCGGGGATCAGGCCGGCGGCTCAGCCGAGGGGAGACTGACCGCTGAGGTGTGACGGACGTCGGTGATGTTGAGCGTGGCGGCGGGCGGGACGATCTCGTCGATGCGGTCGAGCAGATCGTCCGACAGCTGCACTCCGTCGGCGGCGAGATAGGAGTCGAGATGCGCCCTGATGCGGGGGCCGATGATCGCGGAGGTGACGCCGGGGTGCGGGTGACGAACGCGATCGCGGTGTTCGGTGCCGGGCGCCCGCGCGTGCTTGCGGCGGGCGAACCACTCCTCTCGGCGGCGCGGGATGCACACGAGGTCCGGGACGATCTCACTCTGGAACAGATCCTCGACATGGTCGTCGCCATCGCCAAGATCCCTGGAGATGTCAGCTACCTCGAGCCGATTCTGCAGGCGGCGCTCGACGGCCTGCGGCCCGGCGTCGGTCAGGGACGGCTGGCGACGGTCGCGCAGACGAGATAGTCGACGCCGGGGGAGAAGGGCCACAGCCACATCTCCGTGTCAACAATCTGAGCGCCCGCGGCGCTGACGGCACGGCGAACGTCACAGCCAAGCGGCCGGTGACCCTGTTCGGCAAGGACGAGCGCGCTGTCCACGTTCCCCCGCGCGAGATCGACGATCTCCTCGGGCAAGAACGGCTGCTCGTGACCGGCCCACCAGCCGATCAGGTCATGGAGATGGACCACGGCGCCGTTCGGTGCGCTGGCGTGTAGCGACGACACGACGGCGTCGGTCACGACCTGGCCGTCGCGACGGAGCGCGGCGTCGATCGCGGGATCGGAGAGGCCGGCGTCGACCAGGGCCGGGTAGAGCAGTTGTGTGTAGAACAGATCACCGATGACGACGTCGTACGGAGCGCCGCTGAGCGCGCCCGGCGTGCTCGCCTGCCGGTCGGAGGCCAATCCGCACGCGTGGTCGATCGCCGCGTCGGCGGCGCCGAACGTGACGTCGAGCACGTCGATCGTGACACGGCCGCGGCGGGCGGTCACGCGCCGCCGGCCACGACGGAGCGCTCGATCGTCGACGTCGACAAGGTCGACTCTGCGGGCCCGGCAGGCGAGCCGGTGGAGGGGAACGTCATGTGCTGCGCCGGCGCCGACGACCGCGACAGTGGCACCCGGACGCACGTGTCGATCGAGGACGCGCCAGAGCTCGTCGCGCGCGTGTCGCCACCGCCACCACCGCCACCACATGGCCTCGGCGTTGCGCCGCGCGTTGGCCGTCGCGCACCGCGACCCCGTCATACCGCCGTGGGATCCTCGGTGAGCACGGGGCTGTCGTCACGCGCGTGGACTCCCGGGTCGCGCTGGACCGTGATGAACGACTGCCAGGTGATCCGGAGGATGACGACCGTGATGATCAGGCCAATGATCGGGTCGCCGATCGTGAGGCCCAGGCCGACGACGATCGCGCTCGCGACGACCGACAGGCTGACGTAGCCGTCGGTGCGGGCGTGCGCGCCGTCGGCGATCAGCGCCGGGCTGTCGAGGCGCCTCCCCGCCCGACTGCGGATGAGCGCCGCGAGCTCGTTGCCGGCGAAGCCGACGAAGCCGGCGGCCGCCAGCGGCCAGAGGTGTGTGAGGTGCTGCGGGTGGATCAGACGCTCGATCGACTGCCACAGCGCGACGCATGCACTGAAGAAGATCGTCGCGACGACGAAGTAGCCCGCCCGCTTCTCCGCCACGAACGAGCGCATGAGAAACGCGACGCCGAGGGGAATCGCCGTCAGCGCGTCGCCGACGTTGTGGACGAGATCCGCCAGCAGGGCGACCGACCCGGTGAGCACGAACACGGCCGCCTGGGCTGCCGCTGTCGCGAGGAGCACGAGCAGGCTCCAGGACACGGCGCGCAGCCCGGCTCGCGAGGACACGATCGACCGGGCAACGAGGCCGTGGCTGTGTCCGTGTCCGTGCGCGTGCGAGTGACCGTGACCGACGTTCACCCAGCCTCCCGGGCGGAGAGCAGCGGATCACGCGCCCCCATCCGGAGATGCTGCACGTGGAACACGGCCTGATCGAGAAGCTCGGCGACGTGCGAGTCGTGCAGCCCGTAGATCACGCGCTTGCCGTGTCGCTCGCCGACGACGAACCCCAGATGTCGGAGCGCGCGCAGCTGATGCGACACCGCCGACGCCTCCATCCCGACCGACTGCGCCAGCTCCCCAACGGAGCACGCGCCCTCTCGCAGCCGGCTCAGGATCTGCACGCGGCTGGGAGCTGAGAGCACCTGCATGCGCTCGGCAACCATGCGGGCCGTGTCCGCGTCGACGGGCCCGGCTTTCGTCTTGCCACCGACTCCATGACTCACTTCAACATATGTTAGTGCGTTCAGGTGTTCGCGCTTCCACCGAGCATCCGCATAGACTCGCGTCAGCGTGACCGCCCTTAGCGACAGGACCGATCTCGGTGAGGGGCGGCTCGCCGCGTACGAAGTGATCGGGAGCGGGCCGCCGCTGTTCTACTTCCAGGGCGGCCCGGGATTCAGTGCTGCGCTGTTACGACGCGACGCCGAGCTCCTTGCCGATCGGTTCGCCGTGCATCTCGTCGATCCGGCCGGCTCGGCCGGCTCGACTCCGCCGGCGGACCCGTCCGCGTATGACCACATCGGCCACGCCCGTTTCTACGACGAGGTTCGGCGTGCTCTCGGGGTCGAGCAGGCGGCGATCATGGGCATCTCGTTCGGCGCGACGGTTGCGCTGACATACGCGGCGCTCTACCCCGAGGTCGCGACGTCGTGCGTCTCGGTCGCCGCACGGGTGGTCGGCGAGGAGCTCGCGGGCGACGAGGGGGCCGCCGAGATGGAGGCGTTCCTCACCCGCCACGCAGGCCAGCCGTGGTACCCGGCCGCGCGCCGCACCTGGGACGAGTGGACCAAGCGCGTGCTCGAGGCCACGGACGCGCGCGAGGTCGACGTGATGATGGCCGAGGTCCTGCCGCTCTACACCGCCAACCCGGACAGCCCGCGAGTGGCCGAGATGATCGAGGAGTGGCGCCAGGATCTCCACTCTGACCTCGCGGCGATCAAGCACTGGGAATCCGGACTCTGGCAACGCATCGACGTACGACCGCTGCTCGCGGACATCCGCTGCCCGACGCTCGTCCTGACCGGTGCACTCGATCTCATCTGCGGCCCCACGCAGGGACGCCTCGTCGCCGATGCCGTCCCGAACGCCGGGCTCGTCATCGTCCCTGAGTGCGGCCACTTCATCGGCGCCGAGGCGCCGGACACCCTCCGGGGTGCGGTCGTCAGGTTCGCGGGATGACCGCAGCAGCCAACGTCCCCGTCGGTCGACGTCCGTCCGCGGCTACGACGGCGTCGCGTCGAGCTTCACCTCACACGTGTCGACCGAGGCCCGCATGCCTGGGGTCTCAGATGTGTCCATCGCCGCGAGGACGCGGGCGGACGCCTCCATGTCCTCGGCGGTGTCGAAGTACTGCAGGACGACGGCGGTTCCCTGGGCGGCGTCGTGCGCGAGCTGCAGCCGAGTGCTCGTGACACCGGGCGGGGGGCCGCCCGAGTCCGTGATCCGGGAGATGACGCTGTCGATCTGCTCAGCGCTTGTATCGGTGAACCTAACGACCCGCACGTACACGTCGAGGACCTCCTCGTTTCGGTGACGAGACGACACTAAACCGCCGCGCCGCCGCCGTGGGATTGCACACCCCGTTAATGACCGGCCGCCTGGCCGCCGTCGACGTGGAGCGTCTCCCCGGTGACGAACGTCGCCTGCTCGAGGTAGAGGATCGCGTCGACGACATCCGCGACCTCGCCGAGACGCCCGATCGGATGGACGTCCTGGAGCCCACCGTAGGACGCCGCGTCATGGGCGGGTGTCCGCACGACCCCGAGTGAGACTGCATTCACGCGCACGCCGCGCGCGGCGAATTCGATCGCCAGCGACCGCGTCGCGGCGACGAGTCCTCCCTTCGTGAGTGCCGGCAGCACGGATGGACGCGTGCTGTCGGCGTGCTCCGCAAGGCTCGTCGAGATGTTGACGATGTGGCCGCTGCCCTGCTCGGCCATCCGGCGGATTGCCAGCTGGGTGATGTGGAAGAACCCGGTGAGGTTGACGGCCGTGATCGCGTTCCAGTCATCGACGGTGTAGTCGGTGAACGGCTTGCCGATGTAGATCCCCGCGTTATTGACGAGGGTGTCCAGGCGGCCGAAGCGCTCGATCGCCACTCGCACCACGCGCTCGGCCGTGCCTGCGTCGGCGATGTCTCCCTCGACCGCGGCGATCCCGGTGTCGTCCGATGCCGGCATCGACAACGCCGCGCCCACGACCGCGTACCCCGCACGACGGTAGCGGGCGACCAGGCCCGCGCCGATGCCCTGGGAGGCGCCGGTGATCACCGCCACTCTCGGGGCAGCCGCGTCCCCGGTCATGTGACCAGGTACGTCTCGTACACGACGCCGCCGGGACTGCGTGCCCCCGTCGCGATAAACACGCCCTTGTTCAGCCAATCGAGGGCGGGCGCTGCCGTCTCGATCTCCGTACTCGCGCGGAATGTGTACTCGCTCGGGTCGACGTCCTCGCCGCGACCGAGCCGGGCGAGCACCTCAGGGCTACCGTGGCGCACGCCTCGGGATCGGACGAGCAGGAGCACGCCGTCGTCGGTGCGAAGCGTGTAGCGGATCTCGCCGAACGAGGTCCCATCGGGGCGCACGGACTGCCAGTCCGCGCTCGCCCCCGGCACCAGCGTTCCGCGCAACTCGGGGCCGACGAACGCACCTCCGGTGAGCGGCACCACGCGCCGTCGACCGGCTGCGGTGTCACCGAGGTCGATCGGTGCGCCGACGCTCGCCTCGAGCCTGTACACCGGCTCGAGCCGCGGTGGCTGCAGGATGAACTCCATCAGACGAACTGCTGGCCGCCGTCGATGTCGTACGTCGCGCCGGTCAACGCCGTGTTGGCCATGATGTGAACGGCGAGCGCGCCGACGTCACCGGGCCCGACGACGCGGCCGATCGGCAGCGACGCTCGCAGCTCGTCACGCCGCGCGTCGAGCCCGTCGCCAAGCAGAGACGCCGACAGCGGCGTGTCGACGAAGCCGGCCGCGATCAAGTTCACGCGCACCGGCGCCAGCTCGAGCGCGAGCGCGGCCACGAAGGGCGGGAGCACCGCGGTGGCGGCGGACGCGATGCCGAGCCCATGCCCGATTCGCCGTCCGCCGGTCCCGCCCATCAGCAGCAGGGTGCCGCCCGGCCGCATCTTGCCGGCCGCGTGGCGGGCCACGTCGAGCCCCATCACCACGTGATCGCCGAGCGCCTCGCGCACGTCGTCGGCGGTCATCTCGAGCAGCGGCCCGTAGCGGGGACCGCCGGCGGTGATCATGATGTGGTCGATCGGCTCGGCAAGCGAGGCGAAGAACCGCTCGAGCGCCGCCGGATCGGTCGCGTCGAACGCCGTCGCCTGCTTGGCGCCCACGTCTGCCGCGGCCTGTGCCAGGCGCTCGGCGTTGCGGCCGGTGAGCACGACCTCGGCGCCCTCCTCGCGGGCACGCCGCGCCGTCTCGAGCCCGATGCCCGCGCTGCCGCCGATGACGACGACCGTCTCCCCGGCGAGCTGCGGGGTACTCATCGCGACCCCGCCTCAACCGTCTGACGGTCCTCCGCGATGGCGCGGCGTAGCGCCTTGACCGCAGCGGCGTGGATCTCCGAGAAGCTCGGGAACGGTTGGATCGTGTCTCGCAGGACGTCGAGCGGCACCTTGGCGCGGATCGCGAGCGTTGCCTGCTGGAGCCATTCGCCGGCCTCGGGGCCGAGCCCGTAGGCACCGGTCACGACCTCGCCGTCCGACATGAGCGTGAGGAACCCGCGCGTCTCGGCGTAGGCGTGGGTGTACGTCGCTGTCTTCGCGACCTCTGAGAGCAACGCGGTGCCGCTGAACGGCGCCTCACCCGCCCCGACGGCTCCCGCTTGTGGGTCCGTGTAGGTGACCCGCGGGACTGCCTCGTAGTGAGCCTCGCGCGGCTCGCCGAGGATGTTCGAGGCGACGACCTCGCCCTCGTACTCACCGACGTGGGTGAGCGGCCAGACGCCATTGACGTCGCCAATCGCCCACAGGCGCTCGCCCGCCTGCAGCCGCGCGTCGACGGCGACCCCCGACGGGTCGACGGCGACGCCGACCGTCTCAAGCCCGATCCCCTCGACGCGGGGCCGCCGGCCGGTGGCGACGAGCAGATGATCTCCCCGCAACTCCCGTCCGTCGGCGAGCTCGAGCACGAACTCGTCGCCGTCCCGCCGCGCCGCGGTCGCCTGGACGCTGAGCGCGAGCTCGATGCCCTCACGGCCGAGCTCCTCGCCGAGCGCTTCGCCGAGCGCGGCCGGCTCGCGCGCCAGCAGGTGCGGCGCGGCCTCGACGACGACCACCTCGCCGCCGAAGCGGCGCACGACCTGCGCGAGCTCGATTCCGGCCGGCCCGCCGCCGAGCACGATCAGCCGACGCGGCACCGAGCGCATGCTCGTCGCCTCGCGGGTGCCCCAGACTCCGTCGAGCTCCTGCAGGCCGGGCACGGGCGGGATGACCGGATCCGCGCCGTTGGCGAGGACGACGTGCTCGGCGGTGTGGCGGGTCCCATCGACGACGACGACACCGGTGCCGTCGAGGCGCCCGCGCCCGCGCAACAGCGTGATCCCCCGGTCGTCCACCCACTTCGCGGCGCTGTCATCGGACCAGTTCGACACCATGAAGTCTCGCCAGGCGAGCGCTGCCTCGACGTCGAGCTCGGCGCGTGAACCGGCGTTCCGCGCGCCGGCGACCGCCTCGCCCGGCCGCAGCAGCGTCTTCGACGGGATGCACGCCCAGTAGGAGCACTCACCGCCGACGAGATCGCGCTCGACGATCGCCACCCGCAGGCCGCCCTCCGCCAAGGCCGCGGCGCAGTGTTCCCCCGGTGCTCCGCCGCCGAGGACGATCACGTCGTAGTCGAGTCCCATGCCTGCTCCTGTCGTGGCGATGAACGGTCGTGCGAACGATACGAGCGTCCCGCGTCCGGCTCCAAATCGCGCCCGGTGACCCCCCGGGTCAGGTCCCTGGTCTGCGCGTCGGCCCGCGTGCGCACCAGTGGGCTCCCGGGCGCGACCGCGGCTCGCGTCGGTCACAGTGCGAACCGTGATCGGCACCCTGCAACCGAGGAGGTTCCCCTTGAGCAGTACACAGACGAGCAGTGACACGGCGGCGCCGGCCCCCGCCACCGTGACAATGCGCTTCGAGGTCACGGTGCTTCCGGTCGCTGACGTCGACCGGGCGAAGGCGTTCTACACGGGCCTCGGCTGGCGCCTCGATGCGGATGTGTCGGTCGAGGAGCACTACCGCGTCATCCAGGTGACGCCGCCCGGCTCCCCGGCGTCGGTCATCTTCGGCGAGGGATTGACGGCGATGGCGCCCGGATCGGTCCAGGATCTGATGCTGATCGTCGAGGACATGGACGCCGCCCGTGAGGAACTGATCAGCCGCGGCGTCGACGTCAGCGAGCCCTGGCATGACGAGACCGGCATCTTCCACCACGCCGGCACGACCGGCCGAGTTGCCGGTCCGGACCCGCAAGGGGCGTCGTACGGGAGCTGGGCCTCCTTCTCGGACCCGGACGGCAACGGCTGGCAGCTCCAGGAGATCAAGGAGCGGCTGCCGGGTCGGACCTAACGTCAGACCGGGACGAGCTCCGCGTCCGACGACGGCAGCACGCCGGCGAGCTCGCGCCGGGACCGGATCCCAAGCTTGGAGAACACCTTGCGCAGGTGCCACTCCACGGTGCGCGGGCTGAGAAACAGCCGTGCGCCGATCTCCGGGTTCGACAACCCGTCGCGGGCGAGCCGCGCGATTTGCCACTCCTGTGCCGTCAGCTCATCACGCGTTTCGACCGCTCGCCGGCGCACCTTCTCACCCGTGGCGACCAGCTCGCCGCGAGCCCGCTCGGCGAACGCGTCCATGCCGAGCGTCGTGAACTGATCGTGGGCGACGCGCAGGTGGCGCCGCGCGTCGACCCGGCGCTGCGCGCGGCGCAGCCACTCGCCGAACAGCAGATGTGCTCGGGCCAGCTCCGGCCGCAGCCGCGTGCGCGACAACCGCACGATCGCCTCCTCATACAGGGGTTCGGCCTCCGCGTCCTGGCTCAGCAGGGCCCGGGATCTGGCGAGGACGCCCAGGGCCCAGTCTGTTGGGGCCACGGCGGTCGCTGAGGTGAGGTGTTCGAGCGCGGCCTGGGCGGCCTCGGGCTCATCACATCGCGTTGCCGCCTCGATCAGTTCGATTGCGGCCCACGGGGACACGAACAGCTCCGGAGTGTCGGCGCTCGCCTCTTGCGCGGCCACCAGGGCCTCCCGATAGCGACCGAGCCCGTTGAGCAGGACGGCGTTCGTCCACCGTGCGTACTGGACCGCGGTGCCCTGACCACCCGCGGTCGCTTCGGCGATCGTGTCTTCGATCAGCGGCGACGCATCGGCAACCCGGCCGCGCATCCCGGCGAGAACGAGGGCCCCATAGGGCGCGACCAGCGCACCCGTTGCCTCGATCACGCTGTCCGCCTCGGCGACAAGTGCGGCCGCGGCCCCGAACTCGCCGCCGAGGGCGACGGCCTGGGCGAGCACGTTGACGCTCACCGTCAAGACGGTGAGGGCGCCCGTGTCGCGAGCGACCTGGACGCCACGTATGGACACCGCCAGACAGGTGTCGTAGTCCCACACCATCACCGCCGCTGCGGTAGCGAGCCAACCCCACCGCAGGACCTCCTCGGGTTCGGCGTCAGTCCCGGCGAACGCGGCCGCCGCACGCCCGAGGACGGGGGCCGCCTCCGATCGGCCGTCGGTGAACGCGAGCGCAAATCCGTTGAGCAGCAGGTCAGAGGGACGCGGCCGCTCGCTCGTCACCGGCGCCGCGCGCGCGGCCCGCGAGACCTCGTGCAGGCTTCCGGCGCCCGCCAGCGCGCCCGCAAACAGCGCTGCACTCCACGTGTCGAGGTAGGTCGCGCGGGCGAGCCGCGGATCCAGGGACTCGAGCGTGTGGGCAGCTCGCAGCAGGAGCGCTGGGGCGTCGTTGCCGCGGCGCTCGGCAAACGCGAGCTCGGCGCGCAGGAGAGCGAGCCGGGCGCGCTGGAGCTCGTCGAGCGGTCCGATCTCGGCCGCCGCGAGCAGGCTCCGGGCGACGTCGAACGATCCGGCCCCCAGACCGGCCTCGGCCGCCGCGAGGGCTCGGTCCGCGCGTCGCGCCGGGTCGGACGTCAGCGCGACCGCCCGTTGCAGGAAGGCTGCCGCCGCGGCAAGGCCGCCGCGCGCCTGTGCCCGTCCCGCGGAGCGTTCGAGCTCGGCCGCGACATCATCGTCGACGCCCGTCGTCGCCGCGGCCAGATGCCAGGCTCGGCGATCGGGATCGAGCTCGGCATCCGTCGCTTCGGCCAGCGCGAGATGCGCGGCGCGACGGCTGGCCGGCGTCGCCGACCGGTACACGGCAGATCGAACGAGCGGGTGGTGAAAGGTCACCCGCTCGCCAACTGTGAGCATCCCGTCGGTGGCCGCGTCGAAGCTCGGGATCGCAATCCCGAGCTGCTCGGATGCGCGCAGCAACAGGAGCGTGTCGCCGAGCGGTTCGGCCGCCGCGATCAGCAGCAGCTGCCGGGCATCCTCGGGAAGGGCCGCGAGGCGGCGGATGTAGCTGTCCTCGATTCGGCCGGACAGCGTGTGGCCGGTGAGCAGTCCGAAACCGCCCGCGAGCTGCGTCGCGGTCAGGCCACGGGGCAGTTCGAGCAGCGCAAGGGGATTGCCGCGCGTCTCCGCGATGATCCGGTCGCGGACGCGCTCGTCGAGGATGAACCTCACCGCCGAGCCGAGCAGCGCGCGGGCATCGCCGTTACCAAGCCCGCGCAGCTCGAGGTCGGGCAGATGCTGCAACTCCGCACCCGCCGTGCGCGCCCCGAACAGGAGGCCGACGGGCTCCGCCAGCAGGCGCCGAGCGACGAACGCGAGCGTGAGGGCGGAGGCGCGGTCAAGCCATTGAGCATCGTCGATCACGCACAGCAGCGGCCGCTCCTCGGCCGCTTCGGCGAGCAGGCTGAGAACGGCGAGGCCGACGAGGAATCGGTCCGGCGGTTGGCCGGCGCTGACGCCGAACACGATCTCGAGCGCCTGGCGCTGCGGGAGGGGCAACGATTCCAGTCGACCGAGCAGCGGTGCGCACAGCTGATGGAGGCTGGCATACGCGAGCTCCATCTCGGACTCGACCCCGACGGCGCGGAGCACGGTGACCTCCGGCGCGGACGCGACGAGATAATCGAGCAGCGCGGTCTTGCCGATCCCCGCCTCACCCCGGAGCACAAGCGACCGGCTCTCGCCTCGGCGGATCGCGGCGAGCAAATCGTCGAGCGCGCTGCATTCGGCGGCTCGCCCCCGCAAGCTCAGGTCCGTCCCCGGTCCGAGACGAAGGTCGTCCATCGCGCGGCCCGATGCTAGATGGGCTCTGCAGGACTGGCAAGGACAGCGCCGGTCCCGGGCGGCGGAACGCTGTCCTGTGGCGAAAGGCTGTGAGCGTGCTACACGAGCAGGCTGAGCACTGCCTGACCGTTCAGGTCGGGGTGGGCAGCTTGGGCGCGGTTTGGGTCGGCCGTGATCTGGGCGCCGAGCGTCGCCACGAGTTGCGCCGCCGCTTCGAGGTGCTCGGGAGTGCTTGTCGCCGCGGCCTGGTTCTCGGCGCCGACAGCGCTCCGAACGTCGACCGAGACCGCCCCGGAGCTTCCGGACTGGCTGCCGTCGTCGGCGTCTACTGAGCCGGCTCCGTCGCGCGTGGTGCGCTGTGCGTCGGCCGGCGTGGCGCCGGCTGCGATGTGCTGTGGGTGGGTGTGAACGTGTGGGTTAATCGCTGCAGTCACAGGGTCGTCTCCATCGTGGAATCACTCCGCGGGTCTGTATCGGCAGCTGAGCGAAAACCCTGATCAGGGATTTCCCGCAGGGTTGTGCCGCGAGGTCCCTGCAGCAACGCCTCGACCCGATCCGCGGCGACCGGGCGTGAGAACAGGTAGCCCTGACCGAGTGGCGATTTGAGGCGGCGCAGATGATCGGCCTGGCCGGGTTGCTCGATGCCCTCCGCGACGACGGTCATCTCGAGGCTCTTACCAAGGTCGACGATGCCGCGCACGAGCTGGGCTTTGCCGGAGTCATGCTCGATGCCGTTGATGAACGACCGGTCGATCTTGAGGATGTCGACGGGATAGTCCTGAAGCCGAGAGAGGGCGGAATAGCCCGTGCCAAAGTCGTCGACCGCGACCTGCACGCCGAGCCCCTTCAGTACCCTCAGTCGCTCGATCGTCTGCTCGTCGTCGTCGGGGAGCAGGCTCTCGGTGATCTCGAGCACGAGCCTCCTCGGAGTCAGTCCGCTCGTGCTCAGGGCCTGGCCGACCATGGTCTCAAACGACGGGTCGCGCAGCTGCCGGGTCGAGACGTTGACGTTGATCTCGAGCTGCCGCTCGGGAAAGCTGAGCTGCCACCTTGCGGCCTGCGCACACGCGGTGCGCAGGATCCACGCCCCCAGCGGCACGATCAAGCCCGTCTCCTCCGCAATGCTGATGAACTCGCCGGGAAGCAGCCGGCCGCGTGCGGGATGCGCCCACCGAACGAGCGCCTCGCATCCCACGACATCGCCCCGTTGAAGGTCGACGATCGGCTGGTAGTCGAGCTCGAACTCGCCCTCGTCGAGCGCGTTCTGCAGCTCGCCCGTCAGTTCGAGCCGGGCGAGCACGCGCTTATGCATTCCGTCCTCGAACGTCTGCACGGTGCCCTTGCCGGCCTCCTTGGCGGCGTACATCGCGGTGTCCGCGTTGCGCAGGAGGTTCTCGGCGCCGGTCGAGCCATCGCTCAACGCGATCCCGATCGAGGCTCCGACCCGCAGTTCGCGCTCGGCGATGTCGAACGGCGGCGTCAGCTCTTCGAGCAGCCGGGTCGATGTGCGCTGCGCTACGAACGGGTCATCGAGGCTCTCGAGCAGGATCGCGAACTCATCACCACCGAGGCGGGCTGCGGTGTCGGTGACACGGACGACACGGGCGATCCGCCGCGCGACCGCTTGGAGCAACTCGTCGCCGCTGGCGTGACCGAGGCTGTCGTTGATCGTCTTGAAGTCATCGAGATCGAGAAACAGGATGGCCGCGGTCTGCATGTGGCGGCGCGCCCCGGCGAGGCAGTGCGCGAGTCGGTCCTCGAACAGGACACGGTTCGCCAGGCCGGTGAGCGAGTCGTGAAATGCCTGGTGGCGGAGTTCGTCCTCGAGCGCTTTGCGGTCACTGACATCCCGCATGCTGAGCACGACCCCCTCGATCTCCGGGTCGGTGAGACGATTCTCCGCGATCACCTCGAGGTCCCGCCATCCGTCGCGGGCGTGAGCGAACCGCGCCGTGACCGTGACCGGCCCCGGCTGGCGCATCACCGCTGCGAGGTGACTTTCGAGCAGCTGAGCGTCGTCAGGATGCACGAGGCCGCTGACGCGTCGGCCGAGCACATCGCTCGGGGCGTACCCGAGGCCGGTCTGGACCGAGGTCGATTGCCAGCGCACCTTCAGCTCCGGCCCGATCACCATGATGATGTCGCTCGAATGCTCGACCAGTGCGCGGATCCGGCGCTCCGTGCGCTGCTCCAGGAGCCGTCGCTCTCGGTCGAGCAGGCTTCGGCGCCGCAGCCGGTCGAGCCGGAATCCGAGCAGCACGAGCACGAGCAGTCCGGCGGCGAGCGAGCCGAAGAACGCAACCCCCCTCGGTTTCGGGCTTGATCGGCGACGCGTCGCTGCGCGGCGGCCGCCGTGCTCGCATCGCGGTCAAGCGCCTCGATCAGCGGTGCGAACAGCGCTTGGGTCGATGTCATGCCCTGGTGGACGTTGCTGAAGCCGTTGGCGCTTGAGACGAGGCTCATCCCGGCGCCGTAGAGTCGTCCGGCGTCGTTGAGCAGCGCCTGTGTCGCCGGACTGTCATCGGCGGCCCGGAGGGCGGCGACGAGCGCCGCGAGATCGTTCCAGCGGCGCAGCGCCTGCGTGACGAACGGTCCCGCATGAATCACGCGCTCGTGGCGATCCAACGACTCGGCGAGACCGCGCCAGACGAAGTTCTCAAGCTCCAGGGCGCTCGCCCGGACACGCTCGACGAGCACCTGAACGGTCTGGTGGTGCTTCTCGTCTTGCCGTGCGCTCTCTGCTACGAGCACCATCGCGACGATCACGGCGACCGCGGCGAGCACCGTCAGGGCCTGACCCCAGGCCCAACCCACGCGTTTCCAGCCAGCGCGCATTCCGCTCACCATGTACTGAGACATCGGCCGAGCGCAGTCAAAGCTGAGAAGATCGGCCGGGTCCCGCGGAACCTGAGTCCGACGGTCAGATCATCCGGGGCTCGGCCGTCATCGCGCCGCCGGCGTCACCGGTGTTGACGGTGCCATCTGGCTCGATCAGCAGCACCTCGGTCTCCTCCTCGGCGTCCGGGCAGTGCTCGACGCCGCGAGGCACGACGAACAGTTCGCCGGCGTCCAACTCGACGTCCCGGTCGCGCAGGTGGATCGTCAGGTGTCCGCGGATGACGAGGAAGAAGTCGTCGGTGTCGTCGTGCTTGTGCCAGACGAACGGACCCTTGAGCTTCACGACCTGGAGCTTGTAGTCGTTGATGTGTCCGACGATCCCGGGCGCATAGTGCCGCTCGAGAAGAGCAAACTTCTCCGCAAGGTTGACCTTATCCCGCATGTCTTGAGACCTCCTTGATGCTGTCCGCGCGACGCTACCGCAGGCTCGTGATGGGCGGCCCCACACACACCGAAAGGAATCCCATGTCCGACTACAGATTCTCGATCGGCCCCTGGAACGTCAGCGAGGGGCGCGACCCGTACGGACCGGAGACCAGGCCGACGAAGGACCTCTCGTGGAAGCTCGAGCGGTTCCGCGAGGCGGGCTTTGAAGCCGTCATGTTTCACGACGACGACGTGGTCCCCGGCCTCGAGGAGAAGACCCACGAGCAGGTGATCGCGGAGGCCCAGCGCGTGCGCGCGGCGCTGGACGACGCCGGCATGGTCGCCGAGTTCGTCGCACCCCGGCTGTGGTTTCACCCGCTGCTCGTCGACGGCGGGTTCACCAGCCACGATCCGAAGGCCCGCGCCTACTCGATCGAGCGCGCCAAGCAGGTGGCGGACATCGCGCGGGTACTCGGAGCCGACCTCAACGTCTGGTGGCTCGCCCGCGAGGGCACCTACCTGAGGGAGTCAAAGTCAGCGGCGCGCGCGCTCGAGCAGCTCACCGAGGCCGTCGACGCGGTGCTCGTGCACGACCCTGAGATTCGCCTCGCGATCGAGCCCAAACCGAACGAGCCGGCCGACGTCGCGTACCTACCCACGATCGGTCACGCGCTCGCGTTTTCGCATCTCACGCGCGACCCGGCCCGCGTCGGTGGCCTCGTCGAGACCGCCCACGCCGTGCTCGTCGGGCTCGACCCCGCCGACGAGATGGAGTTCGCGCTCGCCCAGGACAAGCTGTGGTCGGTCCACATCAACGACCAGAACGGCTTGAAGTTCGATCAAGACAAGCCATTCGGCAGCGTGAACCTCCGCAGTGCGTTCGACCAGGTGCGCGTCCTCGAGCGCCACCAGTACGCCGCACGCGGGTGCGTAGGGATCGACGTTCACTCGTTCCGCACGACGACGATGGAGCATGCGCTCGACCACCTGACGAACAGTCGCCGCACGTTCGAGCGGCTCGTCGAGAAGGCCCGGTCGTTCGACGGCGCGGCCGCCGACGCGCTCATCGCGGACCGCGACTACCAGGCGCTCGACCAGATGGTGATCGACCACCTCCTCGGCTGATTGGGCAATCTAGACGCACCACTAGTAGCGCGGGTACTAGCGCCGTCGTCGTTGACGGTCCGCGAGGCGCTCGTTGTAGGACTGGCCGCTCCAACGGCGCGCGCTGGCGAGGCCGACACCGCGCCGTATCGAGGACCACCATGGCCGCCAGGCGCCCGGCGTGCCCGCTGGTGCATCGAGCCGCTCGTTGAACCCGGACTGGGTCCACGCGTTCGGCCAGGCGCGCCGGATCGCATCGCTGATGTCGCTCAGTCGCGTGGCCATCACGGTGATCGTATCCGCGGCCGTTAGTCTGATTCCATGAGGAGCGACACCCAGCTCATCGCGGTGACCGGCGCCACCGGCGCGGTCGGGTCCCGGCTGGCGGCGCGGGTCGCGGATCGGGACGTGCCGCTGCGGCTCATCGTCCGTGACCCAGCCCGGGCGCCCGAGCTTGGGCCGCGGGCGAAGGTCGAGGTCCGCCAGGCGTCGGGCTACGGGGCCGGATCCGAGATGCGCGCGGCGCTCGAGGGATGCACGACCGTGTTCCTGATCCCGGCCGCCGAGGCGCCGGACCGGGTCGAGCAGCACATCACCGCAGTGGATGCCGCGGTCGCGGCCGGCGTCGGAAGAATCGTGTACCTGTCCTTTGTCGGCGCGTCGGCCGACAACACGTTCACGCTCGGGCGCGACCACTGGCACACCGAGCAGCACATCCGCACGACAGGACTGCCGTGGACGTTTCTGCGGATGAACCTGTACATGGACTTCATCCCATCGATGGTCGGATCTGATGGCGTCATCCGCGGCCCCGCCGGTGACGGGCGGCTCGCGGCCGTCCTGCGTGACGACGTCGCCGCCGCCGGGGCGGCCGTCCTCACCTCGGATGGTCACGACGGGCGGACGTACGACCTGACCGGTCCGGACGCGTTCACGCTCACGGAAGCGGCCGAACTCATGGGCCAGATCAGCGACCGCGCGATCCGGTTTCACAACGAGACCGACCGTGAGGCGTTCGCCTCCCGCGCCGGCTTTGGCGCCCCCGAGTTTGAGGTTCGCGGGTGGATCAGCTCGTACTGGGCGATCCGGGCTGGCGACCTCGCCGCGGTCAGCTCGGACGTCCGGACGCTGAGCGGTCGCGACCCGGTCTCGCTCGCGAGTTACCTGCGAGCCGAGCCGGGCGCGATCGCTAACGTCACGGGCGCGTAGCGCCTTGAAGATCAGGCCGTTGCAGCCTGCCCACTATGAGGCTGCCGTCGCGCTGTGGCACGACGTCGGTCTGACCCGAGCGCGGGATCCCCAACCTCAACCTGATGGTCCGCTCCGGGACCAACGACGGCGTCCTCGCCTTCGACGAGTCACTCGGATACGCGCCCGACGATATCGTCGTGCTCGGCCGTCGCCTGTCGGCGTGATCCCGCACTCCGACGCGCGTCTTACGCGGCTCACACCCTCGCCTTCGAGATCGAGCGCAAGCTTCACAGCGCATCCCCGCCCACAGACGATGATCGACCGTCATGGCCATCACGACACCACTTCATACGACCGGCTCAGCCGAGCGCCCGGTGTCCCTCCGGCCGGCGGTCGACATCGTCGTTCCCGTCTATAACGAGGAGGCCTCGCTCGAGCGGTCGGGGCGTCGGCTGCACCGGTTCCTGCGCTCGAACATGCCGTTCGTCTGGCGGATCGTGATCGCCGACAACGCGAGCACCGACGCGACGCTCGACATCGCCCGGCGGCTCGCGGACGAACTCGCCGGCGTTGAGGTCCTGCACCTGACGGAGAAGGGGAGAGGGCGCGCACTGCGGCAGGCGTGGTCCCGTAGCGGTGCTGACGTCGTCTGCTACATGGACGTCGATCTCTCGACCGGCCTCAACGCCCTGCTGCCGCTGGTCGCGCCTCTCGTCTCGGGGCACAGCGACGTTGCGATCGGCACGCGGCTCGCCCGGGGCTCGCGCGTGGTCCGCGGCCGGAGGCGGGAATTCATCTCGCGCACCGACAACCGTCTGCTCCGGCTCACGCTCGCCGCGCGCTTCTCAGACGCCCAATGCGCGTTCAAGGCCGTCCGCGCCGATGTCGCCCGCGAGCTGCTGCCCGATGTCCGTGACGACGGCTGGTTCTTCGACACCGAACTCCTCATCCTCGCCCAACGTCGCCACTCCGGATCCACGAGGTCCCCGTCGACTGGATCGATGATTCGGACAGCCGCGTCGACATCGTCAGCACCGCGCGTGATGACCTGCGCGGCGTCGCCCGGCTCGCGCTCGAGCTGCCCGTCGTGCGCTTCGCCATCATCGGCGTGCTCTCGACGGTCGCCTACGCGCTGCTGTATCTGCTGCTTCGCAACCTGCTGGGCCCGGACGGAGCGAACGCCACCGCACTCGCACTCACCGCGGTCGCGAATACACAGGCGAACCGCTACTTCACGTTCCGTCTGCGCGGACGCGACGGACTGCTCCGCCAGCACGCGGCCGGGGGACTCGTGTATCTGCTGGCGCTCGGGATGACGGCGGGCGCGCTCGATCTGCTGATCGCACTGAATCCCCACCCCGCCCGAGCCGTCGAGGTCGCGGTGCTCGTATCCGCGAGCCTGCTGGCAATGATCACGCGCTACGTCGCACTGAAGACATGGGTCTTCGCCCATGGTGGCCACCGGCCGGGCGAGGCCGCCGTGACCGCGCGCGGGTAGCGCGTCACGTGGGCACTTCAAGGCGCACCGGTCCACTGCTAGATTCAGACCCCTGCACGGTGGGCGTAGCTCAGCTGGTAGAGCTCCTGGTTGTGGTCCAGGCGGTCGTGGGTTCGAGTCCCATCGCTCACCCTTCGTAAAATGTCTCGAATAGCGGGGCTTTTGCCTCGGCCACAGCGCCGAGGCCGAGCCGATAGCGGTGGCCGTTGTACCAGTTCGCTGTACCACTTGAGGGCGCGAAACCTCTCGGCCGTCGCCTCTGCGATGGGAGGCTCCTGCGGACGGTCGAGAGGCTGCACCTGGCGAATACGAAGCCCCGGCGGAGGCGCGGGTAGCGTCCTCCTATCGTCTCGGAGCGGGCACGCAGACTGTCGGGAGTAGCCCGAAGGATCAGCGGGGGTGAAGATTGGCACCGGACCTCGACCTGTCCGAGGTAAAACGCCATCGACGTCAGGGGGCGCCGCTCCTTAACGGCTAGGGATTCACCCGGTGCAAGCCGCGTCGCGTGGCCGTACCGTCGCCTGGCGGCGGCTAACGCCTTGATGACCAGCTTGAAGGGGGCGCCCTGTCGTGCGAACCGGGCAGCCATTCGGCGCGTACTCCAGACAAGCGACCGAGGGGGATCACGTGGAACTTAGCTTCGCCGCACGCCACACGAGGCGCGTCGGCACTTCCGCGTCCGGCGTGCTCGGCGCGGCGCTGGCCGTCGCCGTGCTGCTCGCATTGGCGCCGCCGGCTTCGGCTGCTCCGGCGCCGAGCGGGGCCGGTTCGGTTCTGGTCGGTGAGTAAGGTCGAGCAGGGTGGGGGCGAGGTCCCGGTGACGTGGGGCGCGCAGCTGGGCGGCGTGCTCGAGAAGGTGGTCGACCTCGGGAACATCGCGTTCAACTTCCGTGGCACCCCGTTGTTTAATCATGCGAGCGGGGACGTTTTCTCGAGTGCCGACGGCACGCATTACTCCGTCGGCGCGACGGGTCCGGTTGCTGAACCCGCACCAGGCGAACTCACCCAAGGGCGCCGTGACGCATCTGGACGAGTGTCAGGCGTATCTGAGGCGCTCGGGTGACGCGTCGCTGCGGATCGCGATCACGGGCGCGGTCCTTGAGGCGATCGACGCCAACGCGCGGGTGGACGAGTCCCAGTGCCCGCCGACCGTCGTGCGCTGCTGGCCGATCCGCAGCATCGTGCGCTTCCACGCGCATGCCTACGCGACGTCGGCCGGCGGTGACTTCTTCAACGTCGGGGGCGTCGCCTTCGTCAAGGGGCGCCACGCCCTATGGGATCACTGGGTCGCGACCGCGTCTGATTCTCAGGCGCCGGTGTGGACGAGCGAAAACTTCATCTTCGACCCTGACGTCGACGACAGCAACACGTTCTCGGACGCGCGAATGGTCATCGACCGCCCGGCCGTCATCAAGGTCCCGCTCGCGTCGGTTCGCACCGGGGAGCTGTTCGCCGTCCACGTCAGCCTCGACGCCGAGGCGGTCAATGACCGTGGCGCCGAGTCGGCCGTCCAGGCCTACATCCGCGATCCGCAGGGTCGCGGCCCGGCACTGCTGACAGCGCATGGCCTGAGGCCTCGCGGCAAGCCGAAGTTCAAAGAGCCGGCGGTCTCCTCGCCGAAGCCGGCGCGCTGCCCGGGCGGGACGCCACGGAACGCCGGCAAAATCCAGCTGAGCGAGCCGTCGTTCTCGACGAGCGAGTCCTCCCGTGACCCGCTCGTCCTCGTCACCCGTACCGCGGGTGCGCGCGGCAGCGCCAGCGCGACGCTCACGACCCAGGCGGGCACAGCCAGCGCCGGGCGGGACTTTCGCCCCACGCGCGCGACCGTCCGATTCGGCAGTGGCGACCGGACGCCGCGCCTCGTCGAGATCCCGATCCGCGAGGACAAGATCACCGAGCCCCCGGAGAAGTTCACGGTGTCGGTCTCGCATCCGCGTTGCGCCAGCCTCGGCGCGCGGCGCTCCGCGAGCGTGACGATCCTCGACGATGACCAGCCGCCCCCTCCGCCGCCGCCCGCGTTCACGATCGGCGGCACGATCGATGGCCTGCAGGGGTCCGGGCTCGTGCTCTCGAATCTGGGCGCGTAGCTGCCGGTGTCGGGGAACGGGAGCTTCACCTTCCCCGGTACGAGTACAGCAACACCAACTACGCGCTGCTCGGCCTGGTCGTCGAGAAGGTGGACCGCAGGCCACTGGCCACGGCCATGCGGAAACGGTTATTCGGCCCCCTCGGCCTGAAGCACACGGTGCTCCCGGCCATCAGCTCGAACAGGATCCCGAAGCCATTCGCCCACGGCTACCTCTACGGCAGCTCCTCCGCCATCACAACCGGCGTTCCGGACCCGGCGTACACACCGGCGTTCCAGGCTGCGGTCAAGGCCGGCACTGTTCAGCCCAAGGACTACACCGACGTGAACCACTGGTTCGCCACGGCCGCCGGGGGCGCCATCTCGACCGCCGGCGATCTCCAATCCTGGATCCGCGCGCTCGTCCCCGGCCGAGTGCTCAACCGCTCCTATCAACGCCTGTGGCGCGCCAGCCCGCTGCCGACCGGCCAGCCCGGCATGGACTACGGCTTCGGCATCAACCGGCTCCATTGGGGTCCCAACTCCCTCTACCTCCATGGAGGCGAGACGATTGGCTACAACTCGGAGGCGGCCTACGATCCGGCGCACAGGCTCACGCTCGTCGTGTGGGCAAACCTCACCATCTCGCCCCTGGACGGCCTCACGGCCAATCGGCTCATGCTGAACGTCTTGGATCGGGCCTACAAGCTCTCTCCGCTGGCGCCGGGGGTCCTCACACCAGAGTCGGGGTGAGCGGAGCATCGCACGGCGCGAGCGGCGCGCCTGACGTGCAGCGCTTTCCGTAGTTCTCCGCCCCTGTGCACGAGTGTGATTTCCGATTCCGAACCGGCGCGCCGCGTGGGACGATGATAGGTGACTGACCGTTCTCACCCGGGGAAGTGATCACCATGACAACAGCGGTGACTGAGGATCGCGAGGAGGTCGTCGGTGCCACGCCGGAGGCGCTCCGCGACCAAGCGCTGCGACGTTTGAAGCAGCGACGAGATTTCAAGGCCCACGTGTTCATCTACGTGCTGGTCAACGCCGTCGTTTGGGCCATCTGGACCGTCGTCGGTTTGAGTTCACATAGCTGGTGGCCGTGGCCGGTCTTCATCACCCTTGGCTGGGGCATCGGGCTCGTGATGAACGCCTGGGATGTCTACGTCCGCAAACCGATTACCGAGGACGAGCTCCAGCGAGAGATCGACCACCTGACGGCGTCGCGACGGGCTCGGGAGGGCTGAGCGATGACCGTTGTGTAGTTCATCGTCTGGTTCATCGCGAACAATGTCTGCCGCCCATGAGTGAACCCACGGATCGTGGGGAACTCGGGGCGTCAAGCGAGCTGGATGTGATCCGCCTCGCTCGCGCCGGGGAACGGGCGAGTGAGGCCGAACTGTCGCAGCGTCGACTCGGGCACGCCCTCGACGCCGGGGGTGTCCATCGCCTCGCCGTGGGTGTGCGGGTCATCGGCGTAACCGCCCACCGCCACCGAGTGTTGCGGGGTCCGGTAGCCGGAAAGCCCGACGAGATGAAGGTGGAGCGCCCTGCCAAGGGCATCCAGCCGCGCCGCGATCTCGGATTCCTTACCGTGGGTGTAGTTCGTCGTCGCGGTTGGGAAGAAGCCGTACTGTCCGCCGTGGGGAACGAATGGTGCGAGGGTCGTGGCCGCTGCGCCGCCGGTGACTGACACTCCACCTGTGACCGTGGTTGCGTTGATGCCTGAAGTCCCGCCGATGGTCATTGTCCCGGCGGTAGCGGGTGTCTGGCTCGCGGCCAGCGCACCGGCGGTGGCCGATGCCTCATTGGTCTCAGACTCGCCGGCCGCAGATGTCTCGTTGGTCTCGGACTCGGCGCCGCCCGACGCCTCGTTGGCCTCGGACTCACCGACCGCGGCTGTCTCACCCGTCTCGGACTCTCCGGTCGCCGAGGCGGGGCTGATCACCGAGGCACCGCCGGCAAAGGGTGCGCCGCCCGTCACCGCCGCGCCGCCGGTCAGCGAGGCCCCGCCGGTCAGCGGCGCGCCGCCGATCGCCGTGGCTCCCGTGGCCGCCGAGGCCGGCGCGATCGCCGATGCTCCGCCGGTGCCGGCCGTCCCCGCGCGTGCCGACTGAGCGGTTGCGAGCATGTCGGCGAATGTCGCGCCAGTTGATCCGTCGGCCGTCGAGGACTCGGACACAGCGGCGCTCGACAGCTCCGCGAGAGCCTGGGTGGCCGCGAGCATCGCGGTCGGATCGAGTGACCCCGGCGTAGCGAGCAGCTGCTCCACGCTCGACGTCACCGCTTCGATGCCCATACACTGGAGGGACGGCGGGATGCGGTCGATCTTGAGTCGCGTGCCCGCCGGGCGAACCGTCCTAGCAGACAAGGCCCGGCCGGCGCGAAGTGCTCACCTCGTGTGTCCGGATGGTCGCAGCGAACGCGGTCGCTCGGTATGACCAGTCGCGGTCGTTCGGCTCTGTGTGCGGCGATGGGGCTTTCTTCCCGGGAGGATGGCGAGCGCGAGTGCGGCGCCGGCGAGCGAGCCGATCGCGGCGGTCCGCAGGCCGACGTCCATGCCGCTCATGAACGCACTGCGGGCAGCGTCCGCGATGAACGTACCGGCGACGCCGCCGAGATGCCCGGCGACGCCGAGAGCGCCACCGATCGAGCCGAAGATCGTTTGCTCGATCGGATGCCGGATCGGGTGCACGGCCAGGGCGGTCACCACCTCGGTCTGGTAACGGGTGGCGAGCAGGCTGCCGATCACGGCGACGCCGAGCGAACCGCCGGCCTGCAGGAACGCGCCGTTCGTGCCGGCACCGACGCCGGTGTGCTCCTCGGGGAGCGAGACCATCGCCGAGGCGGCGACAACACCGCGAGCGCTAGCCATCGGCGAGACGACTCGTTGGTGGCTGTGGTCTTTGCTTAGTTCATCACTCATCATTCCTTTGCTTGCGACGCGCCTTGCCGCTGCCGCCCTCGGTGACCTGGGGTGGTCAGACCGGCCAGCACGGTCTCGACCAACCCACGCGCGTACAGCTCTTGATCGCCGTCGTCGAGGGCCGGGTCGATCGCGCGGATCCGGCTCTCGCCAAGACAGCTTGCGAGCAGCACCCGCGCCGCGAACTCGACGTCAGCCCCAGGCCGCACTCGGCCCAGGTCCTGTTCGGCCTTCAGACACGCCGCCAGATTGCCAGCCACCGCGAGCGGGCCGACGCCGTAACCGGCGAGAACGTCGCGCTCGGCCGCCAACAGCTCCGTGTCGGCGAACAGACCGCCCAGCAGCATTCTGGCCTCGCCGTAGGAAGCCAGGGCGGTCCGCGCGGCCTGGAGCAGATTCGCCCCGACCGTCGCCGTACCCGCTCACGATGGCAGATCGGCGAGCATGCCAATCAAACCCACGAGCCGCGAGTGGATCACCTCGTGTATCTGCTCCGACTTGCCGGAGAAGTAGCGGTAGATGCTCCCCTCCGCGCACCCCGCGCCACGAGCAATGTGGCTCGTACGCGTCTGCGCCAGCCCGCGCTCCTCGATGACCCGCACCGCCGCCTCGATCACCGCGTCGCGCATCGATCGCTGCGCGCTCCCGTCAGAGCCGGACGCGATCGCCGGCCGACCCCTCGTGGAATCTGTCGTCTGACCCATACAAGACCACGCACATCCGGGGACTCCACGTAGACAGCGCCGCACGCCTCTACTGACGACGGCGAGACGCACTCATGCGCTTCCATCCCGCTACAACTGCTGAGTGATCACGCGGTTATGGCGCGGTTGGACGTCGGCGGAGAACGCCGACGCCTACGAACGGTTTCTCATGACCCAGCTGTTTCCGTCCATGCGCCAGATCAACGGGTTCCTGGGAGCCGATGTGTTACGTCGCACGGATGGCGACGAAATGGCTTTCGTGACGCTCACACGCTTCGACTCCGTCGACGCGATCCGCGCGTTCGCCGGTGACGACTACGAGATCCCAGTTCTCGAGCCGGAGGCGCGGGCGCTCCTAACGCGCCATGACGAGCGCGCGCAGCACTATGAGAGCGCGGTCTTCTCCGTCTGAACTGGAAGGCCATCTTTGGACAGACGCGGCGCCGCGGGAGCGAACTCTGGCGTTCTACAGGCACCCCCCGCCTGTCAAACGCCATCGTTCGCCGAGTGCCGCTCGCTTGCGCATCGGGCCAAGCGGATCCGCAGCGCGCCCGCGGCGGTGCGCAACGGGTCAGCGCACCGGTAGGTCCCGGCGCGGGTCGTCAGCGGGACGGGGGCCGTGGATCCGGCGCTCGCTCGCCGCGATCCCTACGTCGTTGATGCTGGCCTCGCGGCGGACCATCAGTCCGTGGTCGTTGAACTCCCACAGCTCGTTGCCGTAGCTGCGCCACCACTGTCCCGATTGATCGTGGCATTCGTACTGGAAGCGAACCGCGATCCGGTTCCCCTCGAAGCACCAGAGGTTCTTGCGCAGCGCATACTCGAGCTCCCGTTCCCACTTCAGGGTCAGGAAGGACACGATCTCGTCGCGGCCCTGGATGAACGTGTCGCGGTTGCGCCAGACGGAGTCCTCGCTGTAGGCGAGCGCGACGCGCTGCGGATCTCTCGTGTTCCACGCGTCCTCGGCGGCTTGGACTTTCTGAGCCGCGGTCTCGGCCGTGAACGGCGGCAGGGGTGGTCGCTCGGTCATGTCTCAGGTGCTCCTTCGGGCGGGTGTGGATGTGGCGAGGACAGCGGCACAGATACCCCACGCGAGCGCCGTGCCAGATGACGCGCCCCAGCTGCGAACACTCGTCAGCGCAGCGGCGACATCGGCGGGAGATCCTCGCCGGATCGCGCACAGGAGTTGCGCGGCACCGTCCGGCAGCTCACCACGTTCGGCGCAGCGGAGGTAAGCGAGACCGATCGGGGACGCCCGGCCGTCCGCGAGCGTCGAGAGGGAGCCATCCGCTCCCGAGCGCGACCGGAACAGCGTCGCTGCCGCGCCGGCGAGGACATCGTCGCCCTCCGGCGTGAGTCCTTCGCCCAGCCCGGCGAGCGCCCGGACGCTGTCGCGGATCCGGCCGGCGGCGAGCATGTCGATGCCGGGTCGAAGCCTCCGCGGTGGCTCGGGCAGCGCGGCAAGCGCCGCCGCCAGCGCCGCCGCAGCTGCAGCCGCAGTCGCAGCCGCCGTCGCCGTCCCCGTCGCGCCCACCTCGGTCACGCCCCGAGCCGTGCCGCCACATCGGGGCGGGCCGCGCAGGCGCAAGCGCTCGAGCGAGATCTCGGTGGGGCCGATCACAAGCCGGCTGGTGGTGATGTCCACGGGCGCGCCCGCGAGATCACCGAAGTGCAGGCCAGTCGCTGCCACCGACAGCGGGCCGAACGGCGCCGAAGGATCCGCGAGCAGCACCCAGTCGCGCTCGAACCGGAGGTACGCGCCCCGAGACAGGGCAAGCTCGACGACGCCGCTGCGCCCGGCGATCATCGTGCGCGCGGCGCCCGGCCCGGCGAACAGCGCCCTCGGTGCCATCACGGGCTCGTCAGCTCGACTCGACCGTCCGCCGCCGCTCGGTCGAGCACGTCGGCAAGGGCAAGGACGGCCTGCCGGAACGGCTCGATCGGCTGGTGGGCGACGCCGGCGCCGATTTGCCCGGCGCCGCTGTGGGCGTGGAGAACGCCGGTCGTGATCTGCGGAGTGATGCCGAGCGCGACGGCAAGGCGGGCGTCGATGCCGACCGGGCTCCCGGCGAAGTCGAGTGCGGGGATCGTGAACCGTCGCGAGCGTCCGGCCGTGATCTGCCCCATCAGCTCAGTGCGTGCGATCGCATCGGCCGCCCCTCCGCCGAAGAAGGCCGCGACCGCGGGCGAGGCGGCGACCGCCATGCCGCCGAGGCCGATGCACTCGATCACCGCCGAATCGCCGATGTCGAGGGCCGCGTCACCGTCGCCATATCCATCTCGCAGGAGCGCGTCCTGGACGGGCGCGGCGGGCGCCGAGAACCAATCATCGGGAAGGCCCGCGACCTGAATTGCCACGTCGGTCCCGTTGCGGGTGATCACGTTGACGAGGGTCGAACCGCCGACACCAACGGTGGCGAGAGAGGCGCACCTCGCGGCCGCCATCGTCAAGGTCAGGAAGAAGTGGTGGTTCCCCGCGATGAAGCGGGCGGACCGCTCTCCGCCGACGGCAGCGAAGCCCGGCAGCAACTTGCGGATCAGCAGGTTCCCGCTCGCCTGGCTGCGCATGTGCAGTTCGTCGCCCATCTGCAGGCCCTGCGCGGCGAGCGAGAAAATGTCGATGGGCCCTTCGCGCGCGAGCAGCGTCGCCAGCGTCGGCCCAAGTTCGTCGCGGAAGAAGCGGAGACGCTCGATCGACTCCGCGTCGCCGACTCCGAACCAGAGCGTCCGGCCGGGACCCTCGTTGAGCGTCGCGTACGCCCGGGTGCCGGATACGTCGTCCTCTACGACCCACACGGGCATGGACGGTGAGCACACGCCGGTCATCGGACCGACATGGTTGTGCGCATGCCCGGGCGACAGCCTCACCTCGTCGCCGGCGAGCAGCGCGGCCGCCTCGTCGTGACTGCGGGCCCATCCCTCGAAGATGCACGCCGCGACGAGCGCGCGCCGCTGGGGGTCGCACACCCGATCCCACTCAATCGCGGTTCCGGAGTGCAGCAGCGTGCGCTCGGTGAGCGCCGGGATGACGTCGCGGGCGCTCGCGACCGTGACCGCCTGGGGCACCGCGGCCTCGATCCGCTGCAGCGCCGTCTCGTTCGCGGCGGCGACGAGGTCGCCGTGCGACCCCCACAGGCGCTCGAGCGCGCGGACCGTCTCGGGATCGCCGTCAGCGGGCGGGCGCCAGTCGACATCGACCGCCGGCGCGCCTTGGGCTCTGACCGCCTCGCCGAAGCTGGCGAGACCGACGTTGACGACCGCCACCCGACTGAGTACGTCGCTGCGCATCGCGTCCTCCGTCTGCTATCCCACTGATCCGCCGATGAGCGCACTGGAACAACTCGCCGCCACGATTCGCCGGGCCCCGAGCGTGCGGGCGAAGCGTGAGCTCGCCCTCGTGCGGCGGATCGGGACGCACGTCGACGGCGACGACGGAGCCGCGATCGCGAATGGGGAGGGGTTCCTGATCTTGTGCGGCGAGGCGATCGCCCCGGCATTTGTCCGGGGTGATCCGCACGCCGCCGGCGCAGCCGCGGTCGTCACCAACGTTTCGGACGTCCGCGCGATGGGCGGCCGACCGGTGGGGCTCGTCGACATGCTCGTCAGCCCGGATCGCGCCCATGCGGAGACCGTGCTCGACGGGATCGCGTGGGCGGCAGACCTGCTTGGCGTCGACGTCGTCGGCGGACATCTGACGCTCGGCGATGCGCCGGCGCTGTCAGCCTCGTGTACGGGTGTTGCCTCCCGTCCGCTGCGGTCTGGCAACGCTCGTCCCGGTGATGAGTTGTTCGCTGCGTTCTGCCTCGACGGCCGGTACCGAGAAGGCACACCGTTCTTCAGCTCGCTGCGTGACCGTCCGGCCGAGGCGCTCAGAGACGACGGCGAGGCACTCGTCGAGGTGGCCGAATCGGGCGCCGCGCACGCCGCTCGCGATGTCTCGATGCCCGGCGTGGCCGGTTCGCTGCTCCAGATGCTGGAGACGGCAGGATGCGGGGCGACGCTCGACGTTGATCGCATCCCGCGGCCCGACGGAGTGCCGCTCGAACAATGGCTGCTGACGTTCCCGAGCTTCGGCTTCCTCATCACGGCGTCGCCGGGGTCCGCCGAGGGCGTCGCTGAGCCGTTTCTCAGGCGCGGCCTCGCCTGCACATCGTGTGGCCGGCTGAACGGCTCAGGCGTGCTCGCCCTGACGGCGTCAGGCGAAGCCGCACCGGTGTGGGACCTCGGCGAGGAGCCGTTCACGCAGCTTCAGGGGGACCGAGCCCAATCGACATGAGCTGGTGCCGGACACCGTGAAACTCGACGGGGTCGCCCTCTGCGCGCCAGCCCAAATGTATGAAGAACCGAACGTTTGCGAGCTGCACGTGCGCGATCATCCGACGGCCGCCGAGCCAGCCGCCCGTGGCCACGGCAAAGCGCACCAGCTCCGCGCCGAGATGATGCGTGCGATGGTCGGCGCGGACGGCGAGGCGGTCTCCCTTCCATTCCAGACCGTCGATATCGAGCGGGTACAGGCGCACCGCCCCGCACGGATCACCGTCGATGAGTCCGACCGCGTGGAGCGTCCCGGCAGCGTGATCGTGCTCGTCGCGGTCGTCGTCGGCGAACAGTCCCTGCTCGTCGACGAACACGGTCCGACGCAGCCAGAAATGCGCCTCCAGCTCGTCGTCGGACGCGGCGACGCGGCACGTCGTGCCGAGCTGCTCAGGCGCGACCGTAGATCGGGAGCTCGCCCCGCTCACGGGCCTCCTCTCGCTTGAACACGCGCTCCCACGCGGAGAGACCAGAGCACGCCTGGCAGCGTGCGCATCCGGCTTTTGCCTCGACGTGATCGAGGCCGGACTCGGCGAGCATCTCCGACACCGACCGATAGATGGACGCAACGTAATCGGCGGGCGGTGCCTCGGCGTCCGCCATCAGCGTTCCGGGAACCGGACGCAGCGGTACGACGAACGGGTAGACGCCGAGCTCGATCGCGCGCCGACAGCCATCCTCGATCAGCTCGGGACGCTCGCCCATGCCGAGGATCACATACGTCGTGACATGTCCGCGGCCGAACGCTGAGACGGCACGCTCCCAGCAGCGGAAGTACCCCTCGACGCCGCAATGCGCTTTGCCGGGGGCGACCCTGGCGAGGACCTCGGGATCGAACGTCTCGATATGGATGCCGACCGCGTCCACCCCTGCGTCCCGAACCTGGTCGAGGACCGCGAGGTCGTCGGGCGGCTCGAACTGCACCTGGACCGGCAGCCCGCAGGCGTCCTTGATCGCGGCGGCACAGCGACTGATGTAGATCGCGCCGCGATCGCGGCGATTGATCGAGCCGGTCGTGAGCGTGACATCGACCGCGCCGTCGTAGTCCCGCGCAGCCGTGCACACCTCGGCGAGCTGAGCCGGCGTCTTCACCGGGATCGTCTGCTCGCCGCGCGTGAGCTCGATCCCGCAGAACCCGCACTGCTCCGGCGTGCCCCAATAGATGCACTTCTGCACGACCGTCGAGGCGATCGAGTCGAGGTGCAGCAGGGCGATCTTCCAGTACGGGACACCGTCCGCGGTCTCCATGTCGTAGATCCGCGGCCGCCGCGGCAGCTTGACCGGGGCGACGACCTCCTCGCCGCGATAGAGCATCGCGCCAGCGTCGGTGACGTGGACGGTGTACGGCGAGCGGTCCACGAACGATGCCTTCCATGGCACCGTCAGTGGCAGGCCGCGCACCCACAGAAACAGCGCATCGGACGGCCCGGCGCCACCCCGGCGGCCGGACCACGCACCGCCACCCGGGTCGTTGTCACGTTCGTCGCGGACGTGGACTCCGAGCGACTGGAGCTCGACGAGCAGACGCCGCTCGTCGAGGTCCGGCTGTCTGAGGACGGTGTCAGCCACGACCCGCGAAGAGCTCTTCATAGTTCTGCCAGAACACCCGGTCCTTCAGCTCCTGCGAGATGTTGCGAATACCGTTGATCTTCCAGTACTCGCTGTCAAAGTCGGACCACGGCTCGTCGGACCCGAAGAACACCCGATCGCCACCGACGCCCGTCTTCTCGATCTCCGTCAGCAGCCACCGGGCGCCAAACCCGACCGCCCAGGACGTGTCCGTATACACCTTGTAGCCGTCCTGGACCCATTGCAGGAACTTCGGCACGAGCTTGATGTGTCCCGACACACCTCCTCCGAAATGCACGAGGTAGATCTTGCAGCGCTTGCCGTACCTCTCCACCAGCGGAATGAAATTGTTGATGTCGGAGTTACCACCGGGGCTCGTGTGGAAGTGGAAGATCAGATCATGCTCCTCGCAGACGTCGAAGCACTCGTCGGCGAGCGCGAGGGTCTCCTCGTCCCAGGTTCCCGGGTCCGGGTTGCCGCCAAGGAGGAACGTCGTCTTCAGCGCCACGACCCGCGACTCAGTGGCGAGCTTCAACGCCTTCCGCGTCATCTCGGCGTTGCGCGGCAGGAACGACACCCAGATCGCGGCGAGCACACGATCGTTGTTCGTCGCCGCATCCAACACGACGTCGTTGAGGTCGAAGGAGATCTCGTGGACGGGAACGCCGTAGTTCGACATCGTCAGCGCCCGCTCGATGTTGAACTGGTCGAGATGGTTCTTGATGAACTCGTTCGTGTTGCGGTAGTCATACACCGTCGGCTTGACCGGGTGCTCGAGGTCGTAGAACTTCCACGGAGGGATCTCGCCAATGTGACAGTGGGCGTCGATGACCTTCTTGGGATGGGTTGTCACAGTCAGTCCTTTCCGAAGTGCTCGCGCGCCTGGGCAATGCGCGCCTCCCACTCGTCGTGGCGATCGAATTGCTGCGTCGGCACGAGCGGCGCCTTGTCGAGCAGCCATGCACCGTTGTTCGGGTCGAGCTGCACGACCTCGAGCTCGTAGCTGGCCGGACCGGAGGGCTCGGTCTTGGCAGAGGCATGGACCGCCCGTCCCGAGCGGACGTGCATCTCGAGCCGGTGCGACCCAAACGGGGTCACATCCTCGAACAGCACGACCCACTCGGCTCCAGTCCGGCGCGCGTCGAGTAGGCGCTGACGGGCGATCTCCTTGCCGTGCTCGCGCATCACCTCCCGGTGGCGATTGCAGAACGCCGCGTCGCGCACCGCATCGACGTTCATCAGCATCGCCATCGACGGCGAGAGCCGGTTGATGGTCTCCGCGCCGAGACCGCGCTGCTCGCGCCACGTGCGGACGAGGTCCTCCTCGGTGCGGATGTCGCGTAGTTCCTCGCCGATCGCCCGTACGACCTGGATGTACTGCTGATACAGCTCAGCATTGACCATCACGGACGGGTAGACGATTGATTCAGCGTGTCGCCATGCGGCGACCGCCGCGTCGCGATCGGGCGCGGTCTCGATGATCACACGGTCCAGGTGTTGAGCTGGAAGGCACCTGCGCGCCACGCGGTCAACGCCGCGTCGAGGACGTCGAGCGGGTGAAATGGCTTGACACCCTCCATCAGCAGGTCCTCGGGGAATCCGTACAGCGCGCCCGACGCGAACCGGCACGCATACACCGTCCCGCCTTCCTCGAGGAACGTGCCGAGTTGCTTGTTGATCGCCATATGACCGGGGAACGCTTCATCGCCGACCTTGGGGAATCCGCGCGTCCCCGACGCCATCAGCACCCCGGGTCCGTAGAGGACAAGCGTGGTATCGAACCCCTTCCGCTGGACGCGGGTCGTCGTCAGCAGGTTGACGAGGCCGACGGAGCCCTCGTACGGAACGGTGTGCATGAACGTGAAGGCCTTCTCGCCCGGATTTGCCTTGATGTCCTCGAACACCTTCTCCGAAGTGTTGAAGAGCTCGGTCCCCTCTGACCTGACATCCGCGAGATTGCTGTTGACAGCCACGTACTTCCTCCTTGGGGAAGACATGAGGCGGCGGGGCCGGCTCTACCGCACGACGTATTGAGGCCCGACAACCGCGTATCGGATCGTAGACAGACATTCATAGCGCTATGGCTCGCCGGGGTCAAGCCAGGCGCGAAAACTCAGTGAAATCCTGAAAATGACGCGTTCCATGGCGGTGACAGGCTCATGTACTATGGTGAACGCCCACGACCTGGAGACCCTGCCTGAATGAGCCCGCGCGCGGCAACCGCCGAGCAACCTGTGACAGCAGCGACGTCGCCGAAGGCGATGCCCGAGATCGAGCGGACGGTGTCCGAGATCGGCGCCAAGGTGGCCAAGGCGCGGGCGGAGCGCGGCTGGTCGCTTGCGCAGCTCGCGGAGCGTGCGGGGCTGTCGACGGCGGCGGTGCACAAGATCGAGAAGAGCGGAATGACGCCCACGATCGCGAGCTTGATGAAGGTCGCGGCCGCCCTGGGCAAGAGCGTCGGTTTCTTTGTCGACGAGGTCGAAGCGACCCGGCCGGTAACGGTCATACGCGCGGACGAGCGCTCGCGGCTCTACACGTCGAAGCAAGGGCTCGAGCTCCAGAACATCTCCGGTCGGTACGGCCCCTTCTGGGTCGCGGGTGCGGAGGCGCATGTCGAGCCGCACGCCGACAGCGGTGAGGAGCCGATGAAACATCCCGGCGAAGAGCTCGTCGTTCTGCTTGAGGGCCGGATGACGTTCACGATCGACGGGGAGCCCTACGAGCTCGACGCCGGCGACTCGATCCACTTCCGGACCGTGCGTCCACACTCATGGGCGAATCCGGACGACAAGCCCGCCCGCGCGATCTGGCTGGCGATCCGCGGTTCCTGAGAGCGCGCCAGGTGCGGACCGTCATCGCCATCGGCGGGAACGCGATCATCGCCGAGCGAGAGCGCGGCACCTGGGCAGAGCAGCGCGCCAATGCGAGGGCGATTGCGCGTGAGCTCGTCGCGCTCAAGCGCGCGGGACACGAGCTCGTTCTCACCCATGGGAACGGTCCGCAGGTCGGAGCCGCCTTGCTCCAGCACCTCGGCGGTGTGCCCGAGATCCCGGCATTGCCCCTCGACGCACTGGTGGCGATGACGCAGGGGCAGCTCGGCTACCTGCTCCAGAACGCGATCGAGGACGCCGATGCGGGCCTGCGCACATCGACCGTGCTGACCCGTGTCGTCGTCGAGAGCGACGACCCGGCGTTCGGGGAGCCGACCAAACCGATCGGCCGCTTCTACCGAGACGAGCGCGCGGCGCAGCTTGCGGCCGCACACTGGGGCGAGGTGAGCGAGGATGCGGGACGCGGGTGGCGGACCGTCGTGGCCAGCCCGGACCCCCAAGAGATCATCGAGTTCGAGCAGATCAAGACGCTCGCCGAGCGCGGTGTGCTCGTCATCGCCGCGGGTGGTGGGGGGATCCCGGTGACGCGGACCGACGGCCAGCTCGAGGGCGTTGCCGCCGTGATCGACAAGGACCGAGCGTCAGCGGTGCTCGCGCTCGCCGTCGAGGCCGATCTGCTCGTCTTGCTGACCGGCGTCGAGCGGGTCGCGCTCGATTTCGGCACGAGGTGGCAGCGGGACATGGCTCGGCTCATAGTCGCGGATGCCACTCGGCTGCTCGCGTCCGGCGAGTTTCCCGCCGGCAGCATGGCGCCGAAGATCGAATCTGCCGTGCGGTTCGTCGGTGGCGGTGGGCGAGCGGCAATCGTGACGTGCGCTGCGCAGCTCGTCGCGGCGGTGCAGGGACGGGCCGGGACACGCATCGTGCCCGACGCCGAGGGTCCGTCCGCGACCGTCTGGGCGGGCGCGACGACGGTGGCCGCGTGAGCTGGCACGTTCGGGTCATCCGCAATCGCTACGCAGACAGCGTCCGGCTGATGAGCATCGCCCGCTCGGTCCGGGGCGCCGAGGGCGTGGACCGCTGCGAGCTGACGATGGGCACGCCGGCGAACCTCGAGGCGCTCGCGGAGGTCGGTGCGGTTGCAGAGGCGTCGCCGGCAGACCTCGTCATCGCGATCAACGCATCCGCCGGCGCGGCGGAGCAGGCGCTCGCCCGTGCCGAGGAGGAGCTCCGATCGCTCGCCGGCTCCGAGTCCGACAACGGCGGGGCGGTGCGTGCGCAACCACGGTCGCTTGTGCATGCCGCGAGCGAATTGAGCGGTGCGAACGTCGCAGTCATTTCGGTCCCGGGCGAATATGCCGCGCTCGAGGCCCATCAGGCCCTGTCCGGCGGCATGCACGTCTTTCTGTTCTCTGACCACGTCCCGCTGGAAGCCGAGATCGAACTCAAGCGCCGCGGCGCCGACCTCGGCCTGCTCGTGATGGGACCTGAGTGCGGCACGGCGATGCTCGGCGGCATCGGTCTCGGGTTCGCCAACGTCGTGCGGTCTGGCTCTGTCGGGATCGTTGCCGCGGCGGGCACGGGCGCCCAGGAGACTTCATGCCTGCTCGACGCGGCGGGCGTTGGCGTGTCTCACATCGTCGGGGTCGGGGGCCGGGATCTCTCGGCGCGGGTCGGCGGCATCATGTTCAAGCAGGGGATGCGGCTGCTCGCTGAGGACGGAGCGACCGACACGCTGCTTCTCGTCTCAAAGCCGCCGTCCCCCGAGGCGGTCCGCGCCCTCGGCGATGCGGTTCCAGACGGCATCCGGGTCGTCGGGGCGTTCGTCGGCTGGGGTGGGGACGACGCGCCGTTCGAAGTGCACCCGACGCTCGAGGCGGGCGCGGCGGCGGCTGCAGGAGCGGAGCCTCCGAAGATCGATGCGCTCGAGCGTGAGCTGCGGCAGCGGCGGCTCGCGGACTCGTCCGGGCGGTCGCTGCTCGGCCTGTTCTCCGGAGGTTCGCTCGCGTATGAGGCGGCGACGATCCTCGAGCCGGAACTTGGACCGCTCGCCGGGAACGTTGGGCACGGGCCGACCGAGCCTGCGCGCGGCCATGCGCTGTTCGACCTCGGTGAGGCGGAGTACACGCAGGGCCGGCCGCATCCGATGGTCGATCTCGAGGTCAGGGTCGGCATGCTCGAGCGGGCAGCTGTCACCGAGCACGTCGGTTGTGTGCTCGTCGATGTCGTCCTCGGCTACGGCGGTCATCCCGATCCCGCCGGTGGGCTCGCCCGCAGCATCGGCCACGTCACCGAGCGCGCGCCGGTCATTGCCCGCCTCTGCGGCACGGACGATGACCCGCAGCACGCGACCCGTCAGGAAGAGACGCTGCGTGCCGCGGGCGCGATCGTTGCGCCGTCGAACGCTGCCGCGGCGCGGTTGGCACTCTGCGCACTCGGACGGGGCGAGGCATGACGCCGCTTCGGATCGCGATGCTGACCTACTCCCTGCGTCCTCGGGGCGGTGTCGTCCACGCGCTCGAGGTGGCCGAGGCGCTCGCCCGGCGCGGTCACGACGTGCGGCTGATGGCCCTCGGACGAGAAGGGGAGCGATTCTTCCGCCATCCCGCCGTGGACTGCGAGATCGTCCGCTACGAGCCGCTCGATGGCCCGTTCGATGAGCGGATCCTCGGGATGTGCGCGAGTTACCGAGACGGGCTCGTTGAGCCTCTCCGGCAGGGGACGTTCGACGTGGTTCACTCGCAGGACTGCCTCTCCGCGAACGCCGCGCTTGAACTCCGCGACCTCGGTGTGATCCGTCATGTGGTCCGGACCGTGCACCACGTCGACCGGTTCAGGTCGCAGAGCTTGATCGATTGCCAGGATCGTTCGATCCTCGAGCCGGACGCGGTGCTGTGCGTGTCCGAGCCGTGGGTTGTGCAGCTGGCTGAGGAGTTCGGCGTCCGTGCCGGGCTCGTGCGCAACGGCGTCGACGGCAATCGCTATCGGCCGTCGGCCAGCGCCGCCGAGCGCGCGCGGGACCGAGTCGCAGCCGACCTCGGTCGCCGACTGACGGTGCTCTCCGTCGGTGGGATCGAGCCGCGCAAAGGATCGTTGACCCTGCTCGAAGCGTTCGCGCAGTTGCGCGAGCGCGCCGCCGAGCTCGATCCGCTGCTCGTGATCGCGGGCGGCGCGACGCTATTCGACTACCGCGACGAGATCGATCGTTTCCACGACCGCCTGACCGAGCTCGGCCTCGGGCGGGATGTGCGGTTGCTCGGCAGCGTTGGCTGCGCGGAGCTCGAGCGCCTGTACCGGGCGGCCGACCTGTTCGCGTTCCCGTCGACAGCGGAAGGGTTTGGACTAGCCGCGCTCGAAGCGCTCGCCTCCGGCTTACCGGTCGTCGCCTCCGATCTCGACGCGTTCAGGACGTTCCTCGAGCACGACCGCAGCGCCATGCTCGTCCCGGTCGGCGACAGCACGGCGCTCGCCGGGGCACTGTGCCGCCTGGCCCTGGACGTGCTGGCGCGCGAGCGTCTGCGGGCCGGCGGCTTCGAGGTCGCGCAGGCGTACAGCTGGGACGCCGCCGCGGCCGCCCACGAGCGCATCTACCACGAGCTGTTACGAGACGGCCTGGGCGAGCGGGTCATCTCCGAACAGACCGCCGGTCGCAGCTGACCATGGCCGAATCGCTCGAGGTGACGGCGACGTGGATCGGTGGCTACGAGTCACGGGTGCAGGCGCGCGGCCATGAGCTGACGATCGACGAGCCCTCCGCCACGGACCGCGGGATGATGCCGACCGAGGCGTTCTGCGCGGCGATCGCAAGCTGCTTCTGTTTGGCACTGGCTCACGTCGCGGGAAAACGAGATCGGACGCTTCCCGGGCTGGAGGTCGTCGTTCGAGCGTTCCGGGCAGGCCGAGAGCTGCGCTACGAGCGGTTTGACATCGAGGCTCGTGCCGACGTCAGCGACGACGAGCTCGCGCGCCTGATGGAGCCCGCCCGCCGGGTGTGCTGGGTCTCGAACACGCTTGTTCACGGCGTGGAGCTTGAGTACCGTTACACTACGGTAGACGGTCGTACACGAAGGTAGAAGGAGTCACGGGTGCTTGAAAACCGGTCGGAGCTCCAGCACGTGTTGGGCAAATCCGCTGTTCTTGGCGCCGTATTCGCTCGCCATGCCTACGGGATGCGCCGGTGGGTAGAGCTGTTTGCGGTCCGCATCCCCGAGGTCGAGGATCCGTATCTGGTGGAGTTGGTCGCCGATATCGTCAGCCAGAACGCACGCCACATGGTGCTCTTCCGCGAGCGAGCGATCGCCCACAGCGTTGATCCGGACCGGTACGTGTGCCCACCGGAGGGTGAGCTGATCTACGAGCGGATGGCACCGCTCGACGAGCAGGCCACGCTTGCCTATGCGCTCGGGTCGCTCGAGCACTTCTCCGATCTTCTCGGTGTCTACGCCGACGCCGCGGAGGACAGAGCCGACGCCGACGTGCTGGCTGTCGTGCGAGCCGACAACGACCGCGCCGTCGCTCGCCTCCGGGCGGTCGTGCCCGACCCGGCGGCAACCGCGGCGGCCGACGCGCATGAGCTCTACCGGCTGCGCGAGCTCGCTGAGGCTCCGCTTTATGCCGACGGCCACTGAGAGGTCATCCGCTCCAACCTTCCCCGAGCTCCAGCGCGAGCTTCCCGCACTGTCGCCACGCGCGTGGCGTTTCGGCGCACTCGCCGCCGCCTCGCGTGCGGGCGCGCTGCTGAGCGACGGGCTCCGGATCGGATACGGGCACGGCTTCGACTCGGGTCCGTTCATGTCCCATGTGTACGCGAACGAGCCGCGGGGACGGACACCGGCCGGAGTCCTCATCGATCGGCGGCTCCTCGCACGGCGCACCTGCCAGGCGTTCCGTGAGATCCGTGAGCTGGCGCGGCAGGCGGTCGATGACGCAATCGCCGCCGACCCCAGGCCGGCGCCGGTCGTCGCCGACCTGGCCGCCGGGCCCGCGCCGTACCTGTTCGAGGCGATGCTCGCGCGCCCCGGCGCCCGAGCCCTGCTCTGCGACATCGACGCCTCCGCGCTCGAGATCGCGCGCGCGGACGCCGGTCGTCTCGGCCTGCGCGAGCGGACGGTCTTCGTCCAGGCGAGCGCGTTCGATCGCGACGCCCTGGCCGCCCTCGAGCCCCGTCCGAGCATCGTCATCGAGCTCGGCCTGTACGGCATCTACCACGACGATGCTCTCATCGAGCAGCATTTCCGTGACCTCGCCGAGACGATCAACCCCGAGCAGATCGTCTTCAACGTCCAGACGCAGAATCCCGAGATCGAGTACATCGCCCGGGTCTGGCGTGATCATCGCGGCGAGCGTTGCGTCTGGCGGCTGCGACCGCTCGAGCTCATCTTCGAGTGGGCAGGGGCGGCCGGTTATGAGCCCGCCTCGATCAGTGCCGACAGCCACGGGATCTACCGCGTCGGACGTCTGCGGCGGCGTCGGCCGGGGTCGGCATGAGCAGCGTTCTCACGTGGACGGAGGAGCGGCGGCCTCCGCTGATCGCCTCCGAGCGCCTGCGCCGGCTGCGCGAGAGCCATCACGCGATGTGGAACTACGTCACCTACCGCGACGCGATTACGGTGCTCGGGCTCGATCCGGCCGAGATCTATCCGGGCGGAAGCACCCGGCTCGATCCGCAGCAGTGGGCCGACCTCGGGTGGTTGACGTGCTTCTGCGGGCCCCCGGCAGGTGCGGTGCAAGCGATGCGCGAGGCCGTCACGGCGGAGGCGCTCAATCAGTACACCCCCGATCTGATCGAACCGCTCCGTGTGGCGGCGGCGTTGCAGTTCGGCTGCACTCGGGGCGACGCCTTCGAGGTGGTCGGCGCGGAGGGTGCACAGGCCGCGCTCGCGCTTGCGCTGATGGCGTGCGTCGATCCCGGCGACGAGGTGATCGTCAGCGATCCGGGCTACTTCCACATTCCCTCGGCGGTCATCGTCGCGGGCGGCGTGCCCGTCCCGGTCGCGATCACCGAGAGCACGAGCTTCCGGCTTGATCCGGACGCCGTCGAGCATGCGATCACACCGCGAACACGCGCCGTCTGCATCGTCGATCCGGTCAACCCGTACGGGACGATTCAGACCCGGGATGAGCTGGTGGCGCTCGCCGATCTCGCAGAGCGACACGAACTGCTGCTCGTGCACGATGTGACACACGCACCATTGGCCCTCGATTCGGCTGCCACGTTCCGAAGCCTTCCCTCACTCGGCGTCACCGATCGGTCGGTAGCCGTCATGTCGGTCTCGCACTGCTACGGAATGGCAGGGGCGCGGATCGGATTTCTCGGAGGCGCTCCGGCGTTCGTCCGGGGGTGCCTGCAGCTGAAGGCCGCGCTGACGCGGTTGAACACTAATCTGATCGCGCAACACGGCGCGCTCGCGGCGCTCGGCGACACGGCGTATCTCGCCGCGGCGGAGCAGACGATCGTCTCGAACCTCGCCCATCTGGAGCACACGCTCGAGTCGGTGCCGGGGGCGCGGCTCGTGGTGAGGCCGCAACGCGGATTGGCGTGCGCCGTCGACGTGTCGGGGACGGGCGCGAGCGCGCAGGAGTTGATGGTCGCGCTCCTTGCTCGCCGCGTCGCCGTGTACCCGGCCGATGGGCTGGGGGAGACCGGGGCCGCGACCACGGTTCGCCTCAACCTGTCTCGGCCCGATGCGTGGGCCATGGACCACCTCCGGGAGGTTCTGCCAGATGCAGTGGACGAGGCCGCGTCGGGCCGTTGGCGCGGCGCGGTGCTGTCGTTGCTCGAGCGCAAGGGGACGGCTCGCGCCGCCGCGCTCGCTGAGGAGATCCGGAGGCTCGGATGAGCGTGGATGAACTGCTCGCCGAGTACGGCTCACCGCTCTGGCTCGTTGACGTCGATCGCTTCCGCACGAATCTGCGGGAGTTCGACGCGGCATGGCGCGGCGTCTGGCCGGAGCTGCACATCGCCTACTCGTACAAGACCAACCGCACGCGCGCGCTGTTGCAGGCAGTCGAGCAGGAGGGGGGCTGGGCCGAGGTCGCCAGCGAGGCCGAGTACGGACTCGCTACCGCCCTCGTCGAGATCGATCCGGCGCGCGTCGTTGTCGACGGGCCGGCCAAGCGCGACTCGCTGCTGAGGCGGGCAGGCGCCGGGGGCGCGTTGGTGCTCGTCGACTCGGTCGCCGAGCTCACGCGCGCAGCCGCGGCCGGGGTGTCTCGGATCGGGCTGCGGGTGGCGCTCGACAGCTTCACCGGGGCGCCGACGCGATTCGGGATCGCGCCTGATGCGGTGCCTGCGGCCGCGCGCGAGGCGGCACGCTGCGGGGTCTGGGTGCACGCGCTCTCAACCCACCTCGTCTCGACCGACTACGACCCGGCGAGCGGTCGGGTCGTCGTCTCCTGGCCGCGAGCAGCCGACGAGCATGCCCGCGCGGCGGCGATTCTGACCGGGCTCGCCACCGAGCTTCGCCGCGACGGCCACGAGATCGCGTTGCTCGACCTCGGCGGCGGCTTTCCGCCGGCGTCCGGCGTCGCTGGACACGTACGCGAGGTGGTCGGGGCGCTGCGGCGCGGCGGCTTTGAGGGGACCCTCGTGCTCGAGCCGGGGCGAGCGATCGTCGCCGAGGCCGTCGACCTCGCGTTCCGCGTCGTCGCGGTCAAGGCGCTGAGGGACGGGTCGCGATGCCTCGTCTGTGATGCGGGGACGAACATCCTGCCCGGGGCGCTCACGAACCCGCCTCGGCTGCGGGCACTCGACGCCGTCGGCAGCCCGGCACCGGCGCTTGTCACCGGCCCGCTGTGTCTGAACGTGGACGTGATCCATCCGCGCGCGCTGCTGGGAGATTTGGTGCCGGGATCAGCGCTGCTGGCCGAGGCGGTCGGCGCCTACCAGCAGGTTGCCGAGACCAATTTCGGCGAAGCGCCGCCGGCGGTGGTCGTGAGGGAGAACGGCCGCTGGTGTGCGCAGGAGCACGCAGGGAGCATCCAGAGAACCCGTCATGTGGTTTGAGAGAGGAGCGAGATGAGCGAGCGATTGATCGTGATCGGCGGTGGGGGTGCCGGGACGGCGGCGGCAACGATCGCCAACCGCATCAACCCGGATCTGCACGTCACCGTATTCAGCGAGTTTCCGGACATCGCCTACTCACCGTGCGGGATCCCGTACGCGCATGGGCGTGAGATCCCGGAGTTCAAGGACCTGTTCCTGTCCACGATCCAGCGCTATGTCGACGATGGACTTGACATGCGGATGGAGACGACGGTCACCGACATCGACCTCGACCGCGGGACGGTTACGGCGCGCAACGCCCACGAGGGCTTCGACAAGCTGATCCTGTGCACGGGGTTCGTCTGGGAGCAGCCCAACGTGCCCGGGGCGAACCTCGAGGGGCTCCATTACGTCAAGGACATCCGGCGCGCGATGGAGTTCGACAAGGAACTCGACTCGATGAAGCGGGCGGTCGTGATCGGCGGGATGTGGCTCGGGGTCGAGATGTCCGGCGCGCTCGCTCGGCGCGGGCTCCAGGTCGACTTCATCGACGATGGCCCGTGGCTGCTCTCCGAGCTGGTTGATCCCGACGTGGCCGAGCCGGCGCAGGAGGCGCTCGAGAAGCTCGGCGTCACCGTCCGAACCGGGACGAAACTGCTCGGCTTCGAAGGCGCCGGCGGCCGTGTGCGCGCGGTCTCGACGTCGGCGGGAGAGCTCGAGTGCGATGTCGCCGTGATCTGTCTGCACAAGCTTCCGAACACGAAGCTGGCCGAGGTGATCGGGCTCAAGCTCGGGACGATCGGCGCTGTCGCCGTCGATGATCACATGCGCACGTCGGCGCCGGGCGTGTGGGCGGCCGGCGACCTGATCGAGGTTCCTCACGGGCTGTCGATGCTCCCGATCGCGGGGCTGACCGGCTCGCACGCGTACGCGCAGGGGCGGACGGCGGGCGCCAACGCCGCCGGCAAGGACATGGCCTATGACCCGGTCTGGATCCCGTGGGGGTTCATGTCCGGCGACTACACGATCGGCGGTTTCTCGATCGGAGAGACGCTGGCCGAGGCGATGGCGATTCCCTACGTCGTCGCGAAGGGCGTTGGTGTCTCTCGCGCCCGGTATTTCCCCGGTGCCGCTCGGACCCACGTGAAGCTGCTCGCCGAACCCGGGACGCTGCGGATCATCGGGGGGCAGCTCCACGGTGGCGAAGGGATCAAGGAGCGTTGCGACTTCCTCGCGTTCGTCGCCAAGCGAGGCGCCACACTCGATGATCTCGCGTGGATGGAGAACATCTACTCGCCGCCGATCGGCGCGCTGTTCGAGCCGATCCAGATTGCGGCGCAGAACGGACTCGCCGAGCACGCGCCGCAGCGCATCAAGGTTCCGGTGCCGGCATGACATTCCGAGAGCTCCAGCACCGGCTGCGTGCACGCTCCGAGTACGCGCTCCGGCTGGCGGCGATGGACGAGGTCGGACGCCGGTATGCGGGCAGCGTGACAAAGCCGGCGCTCCCTCGGGTCGGGCTGTTCTGGCGCTTTGTCTTCGTGCCGCTGTTCCGGCGGGTGCCATGGTCGACCAAGCAGAAGGCGATGCGGACGTTCAAGATGACCGCCAGCGGTTGGCCGGCCGATGCCCGCCGGTTCGGCGAGCCGTGGCGCCCGCCGCCCCGTGTCGATCTGCCGGAGGCGGCGCGCGCGGCGGAGAAGGCGAACAGCGCTGGACGCTGAGCCGTTCACAGCGACCCGGGACATCGTCCGGGCGGAGCTCGCCGGCGACCTCAGTCGCGGCGGATACGTGTTGCGGGCCGGCGAGGAGCGGACCCGCGAGCACCGCTTCTTCGACAAGTTCCTCGTGCTCTGCCGTCCGGGTCTGCTCACGCGTGCAGCGCGGCTCCTCGCCGACATGGTGTCCGACGAGTGTGAGCGCCTGGCGGCCACCGGCGCGCCCTCAACGGCGCTCGCGACTGCGCTCGCCCAGGAGCTGGGAATGGCCCTGTTGCTGTCCGACGACGAGGAGCCCGGCAGGTTCGGTGGAGAGCTGTCCGCGGGGACGCGGGTCACGCTCGTCGAGGACGTCGTCTTCACCGGGGGGCGCGCGGTCGACGATCTGACGGCATTGCGAGCGATGGGCGCCGAGCCGGTCGAAGTCGTGTGCCTGCTTGATCGCCAGTTCGGCGCCGCCCAGCATCTCGCAACCGCGGGTGTGCCGCTGCGAGCCCTGTTCACCGAGGCCGATCTGCTCGAGCACCCGGGCCAGGCGCCCCGGTGACGGCGGCCGACGCTTCTGAGCGCCGCGCCGGCTCGGCACGAATCCGCAGCCGGCTGGCGGAACTCGGATCGATTGGCGGCGAAGGCGGCGGCGGGGTCACGCGGCTCGCGTACACCGAGCCCGAGCGCGAGGCGCATGCGCGATTTGCCGAGTGGGCGCGTATCGATGGGGCGAGGGTCGACGTCGATCCTGCGGGCAACAGCATCGCGGTCTACCGCGAGGGAACCCCTTACCTCCTGATCGGCTCACACCTCGACTCGGTCCCGCATGGTGGCCGCTACGACGGTGCGGCAGGCGTCGTCGCCGCGCTCGAGGTCGCGTGCCGGTCGCAGGACCTCAGCCACGGGATCCGCGCGGTCGCGTTCGCCGGCGAGGAAGGTGCGCGGTTCGGCCGGCCGACGCTCGGCAGCTCGCTCGCTGCCGGGCTCCTCAGCCAAACGGATCTCGACCGACTGCGCGACGCCGACGGGACATCGCTGCGGGCCGCCGCCGACGATCTCGGGCTCGATCCGGGTCGCTGCCCCGTCTGGCTGGGCGATGACGTCGCGTGCTTCTGGGAGCTGCACATCGAACAGGGCAGGCAGCTCGAGGCCGGCGCCGCGCGTCTCGGGCTCGTTGACGCGATCGCCGGGAGCGTCCGGATCCGAATCGAGATCACGGGTCGCGCCGATCATTCAGGGGCAACGCCGATGCGGATGCGTGCCGATGCGCTGGCCGCAGCCGCGGAGTTGGTCCTCGCGGTTGAGGAGACGGGCCGCCGGCTGCGGTCGACCGTGGCAACCGTCGGTCGGCTTCAGGTCGTTCCGAACAGCGTCACGACGATCCCGGGGACGGTCTCGCTGTGGGTGGACCTCCGCGACGTCGATCCCGATCAGCAGCGCCGCGCGGCGCGTCGCGTGCTCGCCAGATGTGCTGAGATCGCCGAACGTCGGCGCCTGCGAATCGTCCACGAGGTCCTGTCAGAGCAGCCGCCGATCGTGCTGGCCGCGTGGCCGCGGGCGATCCTCTACGAGGAATGCCGAGCGCGGTCGCTCGCCTACCGCGTACTGGCGAGCGGCGCCGGACATGATGCCGCCGTGGTCGCCCGGCGCGCCCCCTCGGCGATCGTCTTCATCCCGTGCGTGGACGGCGTCAGCCATTCTCCGCGTGAACAAGCGAGCGCCGAGGACATCGCGCTGGCGGGCGATGTGTTGCTCCAGGCAATCCGCAGAACCGACTCGCTGATATCCCCGAGCGAGTGCTGACGCGCCGTATGATCGGGCACGCATCTGCCTTGAACCACCGTTTGGCCGCTGACGAAGCCCGAAATGCGAGGTGTGTCGATGAACGAGAGCCCAGTCCTGGTACACGTGTGGGAGGTAGATCCCGACCAGGAAGCTGCCGCTGTCCAGCATCTCAATGAGATGTTCGGTGAGATGGTCAAGGATCCCGGATTCACGTCGGCGCGGGTTCTACAGAGCGCCGACCGCACCTCGATCGCGGTGATCGTCGAGATGGGCAGCGTTGAAGACCGCCAGCGTCTCGAGCAGCTGCCCGAGGTCCGAGACACCCTTCACCATTTGCACGGCACGGCGAATCTCGTCATCAGGCTGTACAACGAGGCCGGGTCCTACGGCGCTTAGGGCTCCTCGTCCGGGCGAGGCACGATCAGGGTCGCGCAGCCGGCATCGGAGACCAGCGTCTCACCGACGCCACCCATGACGACTCGCGCGATCGGGCCCCAGCGGCGCGACCCGACGACGATCAGGTCAACGTCGTCGGACAGGCGACGGAGCTCGTGCCCGGGGTCGCCGAGCACGCTGCTCACCTCGGTTTGAATGTCAAGTTGTGCGGCCAGCTCTGAGAGCTCGCGCTGTGCGTCCTCGCGCTCCCGTTCCCATCCAGCCTCAAACTCGGGCAGCGCGGCCGGTGCCGCACCGACGATGAACGGGTACCGGTTGTCGATGACGCGTTTGATCACCAGCGTGGCTCCGGTGGCGCGGCAGAGCTCGATCGCGGTGTCTCTCGCCACCGCGGCCTCGCGGCCGCCGTCGTCGCCGATCCCGATCCGATCGGGCTTGAACGGGACTGTGCGTGAGCCGCGGGGTGCGAGCGCCAGCGTGAACGGCATGTCGTGGAGCAGCTGTCGCCCACGGCGGCCGATGCGTGCGCGTCCCGTCGGGGCGTCGGGCGAGGAGCCGATGACGACCATCCCCACATGGTGCTGCTGCGCAAAGTGCAGCAGCGCGCGGGAGACCGAGAGGTCAGCGATCGAGTGGGTGATCGCGTCCGGCGCCAGTTCATCGCGGTCGCGGCGGAGGCTCTCGTCGGCCTGCATGCGAAGCGTTGCGCGGTCGGTCGTCCCAGCCGACGGGAACAGGACGGTCGGGAACACGTTGACCAGTGACACGGCCGCACCCGTCACCGACGCCAGCCAGGCGGCGACTGCGACCGCGTCGCGGCCCTCATCCGAGCCGTCAGCGCCGGCGGCGATATGGGTAATAGGCATCGTGGCGGCACACTATCGCGGGAGCGTGCCGCGAGTGTCCGGCCGCGGGTGAGATCACAGATCGCGCGAGGAGCGCTCGCCGTGGAAGGTGATCTGCTCCCGCGGCCAGCGGTAGCTTCCGCTCGCGTCCTGTCCGGTGAGCCAGTGGACGACGGCCGAGGCGTCCGCGGTGGTGTAGAAGGAAAGGACCTCAACTGGGTACTCGCCAAGCAGTGCGATCGTCTCACCGGCGGTTCGGGCCTGGACCCAGCCGGGTGGGGCCTGGCGGGCGTGGAAGTCAGGATCGACCCACAGCCGGGCTCCTGCAACTCGAAAGAGATGGGCTGTCAGTGATCCTGCTGACCGGCGCGGAGCGGCGCATCCGCAGAAACCCGTAGACCGTTCGGCGGCCGACTGTTAGGAAGGACACACACGTTGCCGTGATGTCAATGAGATGTGAAGCGTGTGGGTCGCCCGGAGCTTGCACCTCGAGTTTTTTTGCGCAAATTGCAGGGTCGATAGACTGCCCCGGCTCGTGTTGTCTCGACGACGCATTCCCGATTCGGTTGCGGGGCTGCCGCAGACCGAGCTGGCTCTCGACTACGCCAAGCTCGTCCACGCCGGCCAGCGGCGAGGTTTCGACGGGGCCCCTTTCGTGGAGCACCCGCTCGAGGTTGCGGCACTCCTCTATCACGCCGGCGCGCCCGACCACGTGATTGCCGCCGGAGCCCTGCACGACGCGATCGAGAAGACGACGACTCGAGCGAAGGATCTCCGCCGGCGCTTCGGGTCGCGGATCACGAACCTGGTGCTGGCCATGACCGAGAACGGGCGCATCGTCGACTACGACGAGCGCAAGGCGGCCGCCCGGGAGCGAGCCGCCGGCGGTGGAGACCAGGCGCTGATGATCCTCGCCGCTGACAAGATCTCCAAGGTCCGAGAACTCCAAGTTGAGACTGCGGACCGCGACTCGGGGCGGACCGCGCAGGCGACGGCGTCTCCCCGACAGCGCTTCAGACACTACGAGCAGTGCCTGAAGCTTCTGGAGCGGCAGTTGCCTGACTCTTCACTCGTCGCCGATCTGCGGATTGAGTTCGACCGGCTCGCACACGTCTTCAATCGCTCCCTCGACGCCACCGCCGCGTAACCCGACGAGGGGCTCTCCGGCGCGAGGCGGGCGGCCCCGCGCCGGTCCGCGTCGCTCAGTCGCCGCGAGAGCTCCACTCGGGCGGCTCGTATACGCCCCCTGGCACCCCACCGATACAGAGCACGCGCAGGCCGTCCGGTCCTGACGAGAGGGTTCTCGCGGTTCCGGGGTCCACTCGCACGAGGTGTCCGCTGTCGAGTGTCAGGCCGACCCCATCGACATCGACGGATCCCGACCCGCGCAGCGCCACATACAGCTCCTGCTGGCCCGATCCGGACTCGTCGTGGGGGCCCGTTGTGTAGTCGGGCGGCAGGTCCATGATGTTCGCGCCGAACGCGGTGATCTCAAGCCCGGCGCGGACGAGCTTCGCAAATCCGTCCCACAGGGTCGGGAGCTCGTCGATCGCCTTCACGGACGCCCCGGTCGCAGTCACGCCACTCATGATGCCACGAGACCCATGTTCTGCGCCAGTGTCGCCATCGTGCGGTCGTGCTCCTCGACGGGGCTCAGTTCGAGGATCTCGACCGGCTCGAGCGTCTGGACGAAGTGGCCCGGACGGAGGTGATAGGCCTCTCCGGCGCGGACGATCTCCTCGGGTCCGTCCTTGTAGGTGACGCGGAACGACCCCTTGAACAGATAGCCCCAGTGATCACACTGGCAGCGGTCGTCCGGCAGCCCCTTGAACGGGGACTCGTCGGGCGGGAAGTGCGCCGGCATCGACTCGAACGCGATCCGGATCCCGCCGGCGTCGATCTGCCGGCCCACGTACTCCCCGATGACCATCGGCTCGAGCTCATCCTTGGAGGTGTGCATGTACGGCTCTCCCTTCGGTTGTGGTGGGGGCCACCGCGGCGCGGCGGCGCGTGAGAAGAAGCAGCAGGCAGGCGGCGCCGATGGCAGCCGGACCGAGCCCGGCGGCCAGTAGCGCGACGCGGGCGCCGAGCGCGGCGACGAGGAGGCCTCCGAGCGCCAAGGCGCCGAGTTCAGCTCCGTTGCGCGCGCCGTTGTAAGCGGCGAAGACGCGGCCGCGGAGGGCGTCAGGCGTGCGCTCGTGAATGAGCGTGCGTAGCAGCACGTTCTTGATGCCGTGGGCCACACCACCCAACGTGAACCCGATGAGTGCCATCCACACGACCGTGGAGACGGCCCCGCCGGCGATGCCAAGACCCTGCGCGACGACGGCGACGAGCGCACCGGCCGCGAGCTGCGTGCGCCCGACTCGGGGAGCGAGGCCTGCGGAGCCGACGGCCATGCCAAGCGTCCACGAGGTCAGGAGCAGCCCGTAAGCGAAGCTCCCCGCTCCGAGCGTCCGGGTGACGAAGAAGGGTTCGGCGGTGCCTGACATCGAGAACACCACGAGCGCGAGGACCGCGCCGGCAAGCGTGATCGCCAGGTCGCGGTCTCGAACAATGAATGTGACGCCGTCGCGTCCGCGCACGGCGCCCTCGGTTCCCTCGCTGGTTGCCGGTTGACGCCGCGCCTGGAGCCGTGCCCCCGCGACGGCTACCGCCAGAAACGATACGGCGTTGAACGCGAGGGCCAGCCAGAGGAGTCCGCCTCCCCCGAGCGCACCGCCGATGAGCGGACCGGCGGTGAACCCGACCGATCGTGTGGTCTCCATCAGCCCGTTGGCCGACGCCGCGTCGACGTCGGGGCCGGCAGCAGCCGGGATCAGGGCGAACTCGGCCGGCTGGCTCACCGCCACGCCGCAACCGAGCACGACCATGAGTGCCAACAGCGCCACGAGGCTGTCGCGACCGACGAGCATGCCGGCCACCGCCGCGGCTTGCACGAGCGAGGTGACGATGAGCAGGCGCCGGTTCTCGAACCGGTCGACGATCGCACCGGCGGCGCCGGCGCCGAGAACCACCGGCCCCCACAGCGCGAAGATCAGCGCAGAGACGGCGAAGGCGGAGCCCGTGCGCTGCTGAACATGCAGGATGAGCGGGAAGATCGCCATGAAGTCACCGAGCGCCGAGACGCCGGCGGCCGTGGCGAGGAGACGGAGGTCGCGGCTTCGTGGAATCGACATGGGCCCATCGTCGTCACCGACCGTTCGCGCACCGTTCGGCCAGCGTCAACCGTGCTCGATCGGCTTGCGCGAGCGCCACGAGATGCACGACAGTTGCCCTCGATGCTCGAGGTCCGACTCGCAGCTGGAATGGAGTTGCGGTGCGGTGAGTGCGAACTCCCGCCCCCGGCCTCGAGGCGTGCCCGCGGGTTGATTGCGTACCTCGCGCTCAACCCGGGTCCGCACTCGCGAGCCCATCTTGCCGCCAGGTTCTGGCCTGATGTGCTCGACGAGTCGGCCCGCGCGAGCCTGCGGGTGGCACTGACTGAGTTGCGCCAGGCGCTCGGGCCAGCGGCGAGCTACGTCCACGCGACGCGTGACACCGTTGCCCTGGACGGCTCTGATCTGCGGGTCGACACGCGGACGTTCCGGCAGGCGCTGGACGGGGGCGACCCGCTGGCGGCGCTCGCCGCCTGCAGCGAACCGATCCTCGACGGCTTCGATGAGGATTGGGCGCTTGAAGCCCGTGATCAGCACGCCCACCTGCTCGCCGAGGCACTCGAGCAGGCCGCCGCACGGACCGGAGATGCGGCGGAAGCGATCCGGCTGACCCGCCTCCAGGCGGCGCTCGATCCTCTCGCGGAAGCGCCGAGCCGCCGACTGATCGAGCGACTTGCGGCGGCGGGCGATCGCGCCGCGGCCCTCACCGTCGGCCGTCAACTGACAGAGCGCCTGCGCAAGCAGCTGGGCGTCGCGCCCTCGCCACATACGCGGGCGTTGTTGAACGAGCTGCGGTCCGCCGATCGCGCGGTCATCCCGCCGCCCCCGAGCATCGGCCGGACGCCCGAGACCGCGTTCGTCGGCCGTCGCACCGAGCTCGAGCGGCTGCACGCATCATGGGCCGGCGTGCAGATGCACAGCGACCGGCGGATCGTGCTCGTCGCGGGCGAGCCGGGAATCGGCAAGACCCGCCTCGCTGGCGAATTCGCCTCGACGGTTCTCGGGCACGGCGCGATCGTGTTGATTGGCCGCTGCTCGGAGGAACCGCTCGCTCCGTACGAGCCGTACGCCGACGCGTTGGCGTGGGCGGGACTCGGCGATGTCCTCGAGCCGGGCGGCAGCGACGACGCCGGAGCGCGACACCGTCTGTTCGACGCCGTCGATTCTGCCCTCACGAGTCTCGCCGCGAGCGCTCCCCTGCTGCTCGTGATCGATGATTTCCATTGGGCGGACCACGCCACGCTGCTGCTGACGACGTTCCTGCTGCGGTCGAAGCGTCGCGCGCCGCTGCTGCTCCTCGGCACGTATCGCGGCACCGAGCTCAGCCGCCTGACGCCGCTGACCGGCGCTTTGGCCGAGCTGAAGCGCGACGGCGTGCTCGACCGCATCGACCTGCGCGGGCTGGCCGTTGACGACGTCGCCGAGCTCACGCGCGCGGCCTTGGGTAGCGACGAGCTGGCGGCCCGCGTGCACGCGCGCGCCAACGGCAACGCGTTCTTCACCGAGGAGATCCTCAGGGAACTCGCAGAGTCCGGAGCGGACGATGTCCCGGAGAGCGTGCGGCATGCCGTCAGCGTCCGGCTCTCGCGGATGAGCGTCGCCGCGAACGAGCTGATCGCCGCCTCCGCGATCCTCGGGCTCGAGCACGACGCCCGTGCCCTGCAGGCGACCTCGGCACTGGATGTGGACGCCGCCGAGGAGGCGCTCGACGAGATCCTGCGGGCTCAGCTGTTGCGGCGGGCCGCCGACCCACATCGCTTCGAGTTCACCCACGCCCTTGTGCGCGAGGCCGTGTACGACGAGTGCAACGTCCTGCGGCGCGGCCGGCTTCATCGCCGCGCCGCCGAGGCTCTCACCGAGCTCGGCGAGGATCGTCACCTCGAGGAGATCGCGATGCACCTGTTCGAGGCGGCATCCACCGCTGACGCTCGCCGCGCGGCCGAGATGCTCGTGCGGGCCGGTCGCCGGGCGATTGACCGGCTCGCCTACGAGGACGCCGCCGAACGCTTCGATCGGGCGCTGGAGGCGATGGAGCTCGCGAACGTCGCTGATGAATCCGGACCGATCCTGCTCGCGCGCGGCGACGCACTGCTGCGCGCCGGAGAGACCGGCGCCGCCCGCGGCGCATTCACGTCCGCGCGTGAGTTGGCCCGGCGGTACGGCGACGACGTCCTGCTCGCGGAGGCCGCGCTCGGCTTTGCCGGGCTTGGCATCGCGATCGTCGACCTCGACAGCGACACGATCGCCCGCCTGGAGGAGGCACTCGACCGGGTGAACGATTCGGTGCTGCGCTCGCGTCTGCAGGCGCGCCTCGCGGTCGAGCTGTACTACGCCCCGGATCGAACACGGTCCGAGGTGCTGAGCGCCGAGGCGGTCGCAACCGCCGAGGCGTCCGGCGACGCGAGAGCACTCGCCTGGTCGCTCGGGGCGCGGCACGTCGCCCTCTGGCGCCCGGACCGTGTCGAGGAGCGGCTGGCAACGGCGGACGAGATGATCCGAGCCGCTCGTGAGGGAGGCGATCGACACGCCGAGCTGCAGGGGCACAACTGGCGCGTCACGGATCTGTTCGAGCTCGGCGACATGGCGGCGTGGCGCGCGGAGACGATCGGGCACGCGCGGCTCGCCGCGGAGCTGGCGTTACCGGTGTTCCAGTGGTACACGCCGCTCTGGAAGTCGGTCGAGGCGATGATCGACGGTCGCTATGACGACGCCGAGCGCCTGAGTGCCGAGGCTGAGGAGGCCGGGGTGCGGGCCGGTGATCGCAACGCCAAGCTGTTCGCCGACATGGTGCGCTTCTGCGCCCAGATCGAGCGCGAGGCGTTCGACGAGATCGACATCGACTTCGTCCAGGACAAGGTCGCCAACTCACCGGCCGGCATCGCCTACCGGGGGTCGTACTCGTGGATCCTCGCCGGCCGGGGGGAGACCGAGCGCGCCCGGTGCGAGCTTGCAGCGACGATGGCGGCCTCGCATTCCTTCGACGCGAACTGGCTGTCACTCCAGGCAGAATGCGCGGAGGCGAGCGTGCTGACGGCGGATCCGACGCACGCCGCGACGTTGTACGAGCGGCTGCGGCCGTACGCAGGGCGGCCAGTCACTGCCGGGCGGGCGGTCAACAGCTATGGAGCGGTGGACCGCGCCCTCGGCGGGCTTGCCGCGCTCCTCGGCCGTCGCGACGTCGCGATCGCTCACCTCGAAGACGCGATCCGGGTCAACGAGGCGCTCGGTTGCAGGGTCTGGCGCGCACGCGCCGAGCGAGAGGTCGCGGAGTTGCTGGCGGTGTAACGCCCGGGCGGGGGCGGCGACTACCGCACACGCCACCCGTTCACTTCACGAATCTGCTCACCGTCACCGTCGTCGCCCTCGCCGCTCCCCTCGCGCTCGGTTTCTTCCCTCGGCTCCGCCTGCCCGCGATCGTGCTCGAGATCGTGCTCGGGATCGTCATAGGCCCGTCGGGCCTCGGCTGGGTCAAGGCGGATCTCCCGGTCCCGATCCTGGCGCTGATCGGCCTCGCCTTGCCGCTGTTCCTGGCGGGCTCGAAATCGACGTCGACCGTCTCGTGGAGGGAGAGCCTCATATCCTCCCGCACGAGCCGCGCGCGCTCGGCGAGGCGCTGGCCGAGTCGATCGCCACTGACGGGCTGCGGATCCATCTCGGGCAGCGGGCCTCCGAAGTGTCGCGCCAACATCCTGGGCGAGCCGCGGGAGGCGAACTTCGACGCCGTGCCCCGCGTCGTGTTCACGCATCCCCAGGCCGCCGCCGTGGGTGCGGCGGACGGCGCGGTCGAGGCGACGATCTCGCTGTCGTCCGTACCGAAGACCTCGACGTACAGACGGGCGTGCGACGAATCGCCGGGATTCCTCACGCTCGTCTCCGACGGCGAGGTCCTGACCGGCGCCTGCGGCGTCGGCCCGGAGGCCGGCGAGTGGATGCAGCAGGCGACCCTCGCGATCCGGGCCCAGGTGCCGCTCGGGATCCTGTACGACACGATCCAGCCGTTCCCGACCTTCTCGGAAGCGTTCCACTTCGCCCTCTCCGCCCTGGAGGCGAAGGTTCCGGCGCCGGTCGCGTGACCGGCGCCGGATGCGGGACCCTGCGGGACGCTAGGCGTTGAACGCCCGTGCGGTCAGGGCGGTGTCCTCGCTGCCGCGGAAGTAGTCGACCTTGCCGTCGCGCATGCGCCAGTAGTGGTGCATCGTCATCGATGTCTGGCGACCATTGGCGAGCGGGCGGAAGGTCCAGTCGACGAGCAGGTGCACGTCATCATCTCCGGCGGCGAAGCTGTGGGGTGTGAAGTCCGTGATCTCGACGCTGCCGGCGATGTCGCCGAAGAAACTCGCGACGCCGTCCTTGCCCGACCGCGGGCCGTGCCAGGGAGCCGCGACGCCGGTGGCTTCGGCGGCCCAGTCGACGTGGTCGGTGACACGGTCGAGGGTCGCGTCGATGTCCCCGCGCCCGACGGCGTCGTAGATCTGCCGGATCGTCTCGATGTGCTGCCTGGTCATCGTGGGTTCTCCTTCGTCGTGGTGGGTTCGTCGAGGCGGGGCAAGCTCGCGAGGTCAGCGGGCCGGTCGTTGCGCCAGGGTCGCGCCGCCTCGAGCTGCGAAGCGAGCGCGATGACCAGCGGTTCGCTGTCGGCCGGACCGGCGAGCTGGACGGCAGTGGGGAGCCCATTGTCGTCAAAGCCGGCCGGCATCGACGCGGCGGGCTGGCCGACGTAGTTCCACGTCGGCGTGTAACAGACATAGGGACTGCCCTGGTTGAATGTGCGAAACGCGCCGGCACCACGAGAGACTTCGGCGGCAGGCGCCGGGGCGGCGGTCGTCGGCGTGATCACGAGGTCGAACTGGCTGAAGACGCGGTTGAGCCGCTCGGCGACAGCCGCCTCACGCCGGAGACTGCGCCGCAGCGCTCGGCCTCCCAGCCGGCGGCCGACGCCTGCCATCCGCTGGGTGCGACGCTCGAGCGTGTCAGCTCGGGACAGCGCGTCCTCGCGGATGCCGGCCGCCCAGCGCGGCGTGTACGTCGTCAGCAGCTGGGGATGCGCGAGCTCGTGCTCGTCCACTTCGTGGCCGAGGGCACGGAGCAGTTCGGCCGTTTGCTCGACCGCGCCGATCGCTTCGGCGGACGGCTTCACGCCGGGGATCGCCGGCTTGACCGAGACGGCGATCCGCAGCCGTCCGGGATCACGGCCGACGGCGGCCGTGAACGACTCCTCGTCGCCTGCCGCCGCCATCACGTCGTCGACGATCGCGACGTCGCGCACGCTGCGCCCGAGCGCGCCGAGCACGGTGCATCCGTGCCAGTGATCGGTGAGCGGTGCGAGCGTGATCCGGGCGCGCTGGGGCTTGAGGCCGAACAGGCCGCACAACGCGGACGGGATCCGGATCGACCCGCCGCCGTCCGATCCGATTGCCACCGGCACGAGCCCGGCGGCAACCGCGGCGGCGCTGCCGCCGGAGGACCCGCCCGGGGAGCGGTCGAGCTTCCACGGGTTGCGGGTCACGCCATGCGCCTCAGAGCTGGCGAAGTGCCCCCAGGCCGCGAGCTCGCACAGCGCCGTCTTGCCGAGGACGATCGCCCCGGCCGCGCGCAGGCGACGAACGACCTCGCTGTCGGTATCGGCAATGCGCGAGCGCTCGGATGTCCCGTGGGTGGCGAGCTCTCCGGCAAGGTCGAGGTTGTCCTTGACCGCGATCGGGATCCCGAGCAACGGTCCGCGCTCGCCGGCGTTGAGGCGCTGCTGCGCGGCGTCGGCTTCGGCGAGCGCACGCTCCGCGCGCACGGAGATGAACGCGCCGAGCGCCGGGTCGAGCCGATCGATCCGGGCGAGATAGAACTCGGTCAGCTCTCGGGGCGTCACCTGGCCCGCGCTCAACAGCTCGCCCAGCCGGTCGAGCCCGGCGAACGCGAGATCCTCGTCGGCGGCTCCGCGCTGCTGCTGGGCGGCGCGCTCGGCTGTCGTGGCCTGCATGTCTTCCTCCTCGGTTGCCATGCGGCGACGATAAGCGCGCGACGAGGCGCCGCCCATGGGGCGAACGCCCCATGGACTCAGCGACGGAGGAGGTCGTGCTCGACCGCGAACAGCGCGGCTGCAGCGCGTGTTGAGGCGCCGATCTTGGTGTAGATCGACTCGATGTGGCGGCCGACCGTCTTGGGCGAGATCTCAAGCTCGAGCGCTGCCTGCTTGTTCGTCATGCCCCTTGCGAGCCGCCGCAGCACGTCGATCTCGCGGGCGGTGAGCCCGGCGGGCGGCGCCGCGAAGCGCTGCGGTTGCGTTTGCTCACCGGCGGCGGCCAGCACGGCATCCACCGCCTCGACACCGAGCTTGCCCGCGCGAGCGTGCTCACTCAGCACCCCCGCCGCATCGGCGGGCGTCCGGGCCGGCCGGTACGCGCGCGGCTCGGTCATCGCGCACCACATGTCGGCGGCCGCGAGCAGGCGAGCAGCGACGGGCAACTGCGGCCCTGTCACACCTCGGTGGTAGCCCGACCCGTCGAGGCGCTCGTGATCGGAGGCCGCCGTCCGGGCCACGTCCGCCAGCGCCGGGATCCGCGCGAGCAGACGCTCGGTGTGGTAGCTGTGCAGCCGGACCTGCTCCCACTCGCCGGTCGTCAGCGCCCCCGGCTTCTCCCAGACCGCTGCCGACACGCCGACGCGCCCCAGATCGTGCAGCCACGCGGCGCGCCGCAGGTCGTCGATCGCCGAGGCGTCGAGGCCGAGACGCCAACCGGCGGCTTCCGCCAGTTCGGCGACGGCGCGCGAGTGACCGAGCGTCCCGTACGACCTCAGGTCGGCATAGTCGGCGATACCGCGCAGGCATCGTCCAGGTCGCTGCCGGCGAACATCCGCGGTCGCCGCTCCGCCTCGACGACGCTTTCCCATGCGTCGGAGGCGTCGATGAGCGCGATGAGTTCGTCGGCATGCGCGCGCAGGAGCGCGGCGAGACTCGGGTCAAGGCTTGTGCCCGCCGAGCGATCCGCCATCGCGAGCACCATCTCCGCGCCGCCGGCGGCGGCGAATGCCGACGCATCCCGGGCGGCGTGCAGGACGCGGGCCGCGATCGGGATCTGCTCGCCGCCGACTCCCGCCGGCATCCCCTTGCCGTCCCAGCGCTCGAACACGAACCAGAGGCCGTCGCACACGCGGGGAGGGAGCCGGAGCCGCTGACCGAGCCGCTCTCCGACCTCGCAGTGGCTGCGCAGATTGACCCGCGCAAACCCGGGACCTGCCGCCATCGCGGCGGCGAACGCACGCAGCCGCTGAGGTGTCGGCGCCGCTGGGTACACGTTGTGCCACAGGTACGACACGATCGCGACCGGCCGTCCGGCGTCGATCAGCGTGTACGCCGCTTTGTGCGCCCGGTCGTCGCCGAACGCTTGGGCCGTCACCGGGGCGTCCGCAGTACAGCCGATCGAGTGCAGGAGGCCGAGATAGAACGCATCATCCAGCGCCTCACCCTCGAGGCCGGCCCGTTCGGCGAGGGCGATCGCCAGCAGGCACGTCCGCAGGCCGTGGTCCACGGCCTGGCCCGTGCCCAGGTCCGTCGCCAGCGACAACGCCGCGAACAGCTCGCCGGATCGAACCACGTCGCTCATCGCTGGTGCGACCTCGGCTGCCCCGCGCCCGACATCTGCATGGGCGATTTCTACAGGCTGCCCGACGTTCACGTGTGAGCTTGCGCGCTCCCGTGGGTGATTCTCACCCCACACGCGCCCACTCGCCGATGCGTTACAACTGACATCACATGCTCGCGTACAAGGTGCTCAACGAGGGACGTTCGGACTTCACCGGCTTTCACTGGCCGTTGCCGGATGCCGGGAAACCGGGCGCGTGGGTCACCGCCGAAGGGGAGCTCGCGCTGTGCCACAACGGCATCCACGCAGCGACGATTGAGCAGCTCCCGCATTGGCTGGGCATGGAGCTGTGGGAAATCGAGCTTGCCGGCGAGATCCGCCACGAGGAAGCGGCGCTGCTCGCCTCGTCGGCGCGCCTGACCGCGCGAGTGCCGGCATGGGATGAGCCGATGCGCCAGCGGTTCGCCCGTTGGTGCTTGGAACGCGCGCAAGAGCTCGCGCGGGCCTACCCGGCGGGCGCGGGACTCGCTGACAAGGTGTCGCACACGATCTGGTGGGGCGGCGCCGCGCCGGCCGGCTACTTCACCGCCATGCTCGCGGGCGAGGCGCGTGCCGGATGCCACGCCGGTTCAGACTACGACGAAGCGTTCCTGGCCGAGCGGCGATTGCAGTCTGAGTGGCTGGCTCGCGAGCTCGCGCTCACAAGCTGAATTCAGCCTCCGTCGGGGGTGAATTCGCGGAAGGCGTGCAGCAGCGACTGCATCACCGGCTCGGGCACATCCTCCTCGCGCAACGCGCCCGTCGCACGCACGGTCGCGCGCATCTGGTCGAGGTAATCCACACACGGCAGGCAGAACGCGAGGTGACGCTCGACGATCAGTCGCTGATCTGTGGGCAGCGCGCCCTCCAGGTAGTCGGTCGCCAATTCGACGAAGTCGACGCAGGGCAGATCTTCATAGCTCATGCTTCCACCTCCTTGGCAGCAAAGTACTCCTCCAATGAGGCACGCACCGCCGAGCGGGCGCGGTGCAGGAGCACCCGCTGGTTGGCGGCGGAGAGATCGAGACTCGCGCATACCTCGTCGGCGTCCCAGCCTTCAACATCGCGTAGCTCGATCACGCGCCGTTGACGATCGGGCAGACGTGAGATCGCCGAGACGATTGCCGTTGTCGCCTCCCGGGCGAGCAGGCGCTCCTCGGGCAGCTCGAAGAAGCGGTTCGGAGTCATGCTCCAATAGCCGGCCACCGGGTGCCCTTTGGGCAGGAACCGGTCGGGATCAACGGTCGGTCCGTCGTCGTCCTCGTCACCAGCGAGCGCGGAGAACGGGACCATGCGGCGCTCGCGGGCGCCGCGCGTTTGGGCGCGATTGACAAGGATGCGAAAGACCCACGTCTTCAGTGACGAGCGCCCCTCGAACTTCGCCAGTCCTCGGATCACGGCCAGCCAGGTCTCCTGCACAACCTCATCGGCGGCCGTGACCGTCTGCACGTAGGACATGGCCACCCGTCGCATGGCGCGGTGGTGCTCCGTGACCAGCTCACGGAAGGCGGTTTCATCTCCCGCCCGCAGGCGGGCAACGAGCACGTCTTCGCCGCGCGCGGTCACTCCCACGGCGCGAGTGTACTGGTCACTCGGCGGGTCCGAGAGTGCGCTTAGCCTCGAACTTTCAGTAAGCGCCTGAGGGGTACTCGCGGGCATGTGTTCGGTGGTCGGGGGCGGTGATGGTGGTGTTGTTGGGGGACGTGGTGGCGTTTGGGGCGAGTCTGCCGACGCGCGGACGGTTGTCGTGCTGGTTTGCGGGCAGCGGTGATCGTGGCCGTGGCCGGAGGGTTGCTTGGTGGTGTGAGTCGGCCGGTGGTTGGTTCAGCCGCTTGCGGCTGGGAGCGCTTCGAGTCGCTCGAACGCTGCCTTGAGCTCTGTGACCCAGGGCCACGTGTCCTGCAGGTGGAGCTTCGCGCGACGGCCGGAGAACGCGAGCCGGGCGGCGACGTGCAGCAGCCTGTATCGCAGCCGCTTGGGCTCGGCCTTCGCGAGCTCGCCGTCGAGGGCGAGCGCTTGGGTCCAGATGATCAGGTCGTGCGCGAGCATCACGATGTCCAGCCACACCTCGTTGAGCGCGAACTCCTTGAATGGAAACTTTGCGAGGCCGGTGTCCTTGTCGTCACGGATCCGGTCCTCGACGTGCGCGTGCTGGCGGTGACAGCACTCCAGGACGGCGATGTCCTCGTCGGGCTGGTCGGTGAGGATCGCTTGGAAGCGGTAGCCGTCGTGGTCGGTGAACGACAGCTGTGCGCCGGGGTGCGGACGCTCACGCCGCACGATCAACCGGCAGCCCTCCGGCCAGGCGGACAGATCCACCATGTCTGTGATCTCGCAGACCTCGCCGTTGGTGCGCTCGGAGCCGTCCTGATCCAATGCCGGGATCCAGGCGTCCTCGGGGATTTCGAGGATCGCGGTGCGGACTTGCTCGGTCAGCTCGTAGCCGACCGAGAAGCGCATGTTCCCCTCCCGGCAGTAGTCGATCAGCCCGTGCGTCGCGCCGGCCGAGTCGGCGCGCACCAGGATCTCTACAGTCTCGACGTACTCGGCCGGGATCTGCGCCAGCGCCCGGTCGATCACCGTCTTGTGATCATCGGCGGTGTTCGAGCCGGCGTTCCCCGCTCGCAAAAGGCCGCCGAGCGCTTCGCGCGTCTCGTCGAGGTAGACCTGCAACGGGTGAAACCCGTAGCCGCCTTTGTAGTTCCCGGCCGCGTTCTCCTTCTCCGAATGCGCGGTGATCAGCGTCGCGTCGACATCCAGCGTCAACCGTTGCGGCGCGCCATGCAGCTCCCAGAACCGGGCGCGGGCACGGGCGTGCGCGACACGGAGGGCGTCAACCAACCGCGGCTCAGAGGCGATCCGGTCGATCATCCGAAACGCCGTCGAGTCAGACGCCACCGCCCCGAACAACGCGTCCTGCTCGCGGACCGCACCGAGGTCAGACACGCACTCGCCGCCATCGACCAGCATCACCGCGAGATCGCGGATCACCCGGCCCGGGTCATGACCGCGACGCCGCCGCTTGATCGCAGCCAGCCCAGACGACAACGCCGCCGTCAGCCCCACCTGGTCAGCGACCTGCGCGACCAGCGCGGAGCCCGCGTGCGACACCAAACCCGCTCCGTCCGCCGTGACTTCTACGGTTACTGGGCGTCCATCACGCATCACCCTCAAGGTGAACCTCCAAGCTCGGGATCAAGGACCTTCGACAAGCCCAGGATCCCTGCTCAACCGGACGTCTCCGCGCCCCCGCCCGCCGGGGGTGCGGTCGTTACTGCACGCTCCGGGTTAGCATCGCCTTCCCCGAGAAGAGTTCATCATCAGCGCTCCAGTCCCGCCACCCCGGCGAGCGTTACAGAGGGCTTCGCCGGCCGCCGCCGTGCGGGGACGGCTCAGCGTGGCGCGGCCTGCGCCAGCACGAGGTTGTAGCTCATGGTGTCGTACGGCGCGTCTCGCGGGGTTCCATCGGGGGCGATGCCCGGCTCGCACCGTGCAAACTCAGTGATCAGCTCATTCTTGACGCCGAACACGGCGTCGGAATCGAGATACGGATCGCCGGCGACGAACACGTGCGTGATGAGTGGCTCATAGCCGTCTGCGGTCACTTTGAAGTGGACGTGGGCCGGACGCATCGGACTGCGGTTCGCCGCGCCGAGAAGGTCCCCGACGGGGCCGTCGGTCGGGATCGGGTACGCCTCGGGCCGGACCGACCAGAACCACCACCGGCCGTCGTCCGCGGAGAACAGGTGCCCGCGTCCCCGGGGCTCATCGAGCTCGTCGTACTGGACGTCGTAGAACCCGGCCTCGTCAGCCTGCCACACCTCGATCCGCGCGCCAGAGATCGGCACGCCGTCGACCGACAGCACGTGACCCTGCATCAAGCACGGCTGGCCCGGGGCGCCACGCCCGAGATCCTCGCCGTTCTCAAATCGGGGCGAGCCCTCGACGAAGAACGGGCCGAACACGGTCGCCTGCGTCGCCTCCGGTGGCTTGCGGTTGTTGATGCCGACGACGAGCATCGAGACGCCGAGCACGTCGGAAAGCAGGATGAACTCCTGCCGCTTGTCGGTCGTCGTGTGGCCGGTCCGCGTGAGAAAGTCGATGGCGGCCAACCACTCCTCCTCGGTCAACTGAACCTCCTCCACGAGGTCGTGCAGGTGCCGCACGAGGCTTTGGGCGATCACGCGGAGGCGGTCAGAACCGGTGCCGGCGAAGCTTTCCACGGCCGCCCGGGTCAGCGCCGCCTCGCTTAGGTTCCTCGTCTGCTCGATGCTCATGGTGTCCCTCCGTTTTCGTTCGAGCGCACGTCAGCGGGGGCGATTCCGAGCTCACTGAGGCTCAGCTCGCAGCGGCGGTAGGCCGCGATCACCCGGTCCTCATCGCCGATCGCCTGCGCGATCCGCATCTCCAGACGGTGGGCCCCCTCCCGGAGCTGATCGCCCTCCAGGATTGCCTCGACGAGCCGCGACGCGTCGCGGTAGCGGCCATCGGCGAAGGCCAGTTCGGCTGCGTCGTGGCGGGCGTCCACGATCAGGCGCCGCAGTCGCTCACGCCGGCTCTCGACCCATGGGGAGTTGATCGCCGGAAGGTAGTCGCCGCGGCCGGGCATCTCGAGGGCGAGCATCATCTCCGCACGGCCAGTCCTCGCGCCCCGGACGGCGCGATGTTCCGTTGCCCGCGACGTCGCGCAGTGCCGCGAGCCAGCGTTCGGCGACGGCATAGTCCAGCCGGTCGATCACCAGGCCGGCGTCGATGTCGCCGCGGTCGGCGAGGGCCAGCGCATCCGCCGCCTCGTCGCTGCGGAACGCGAGTTCGGCATCGGTGATCGCAGCGCTGTGGCCGAGCGCCGCGGCCGATCCGAGCTCGATCGCCACCTCGTGGCGGCTGATCAGCACGACCCGCATCGTCGGCGGGGCGCAACGCATGACGGCGGCGACGACCGTGAGCGCCGGCCTCGCGACCCCCCTGCGCTGCGGGCACTTGGACCCCAAGCGCCGCTTCGAGGTACGTCAGCAGTCGCCCGGCGGCGGCGTCGGTGTCATCGAGCGTTAACCACGCGACCGGTCGGCCCGTCCGCGCGAGCGCCTGCGACACGGCCGTTGTCTTCCCGGCTCCGGCGGTCGCGTACACCGACACGCTCGGGTGGCCCTCCACGAGCTCGGCCTCGAGCCGCTCGAGCCGCTCGCGGACGATCAGCCGCTCGGGCGCCGGCAGAACCGTGATCTTGCGGCGTATGACGCTCGCCTTGCCAGACGGTGTGTGCATCCGTACTCCGAGGCATTTGAAGAGCCTCGCGACGACGTTTCAACCCCGGCCCGACCGGCGTTTGCGCCTGGTTAACACTGCTGCCGCGAAGCTGTACCGGCGGTGCTGACGGGTGAGCGCGCGACCGAGAGAGGCGACGAACAGCCGACGCGCGTCGCCGGGCGCGGCGGCCAGAGAGACCGGCTGATCGAAGGTGCCGACGCGCTGCAGGCCGATCCGCTGCGCTCGGGCCGCGTCCGCGACGGTGGCGGCGCCGGACGGCGTCGAGGATCCGCACGCGGCGACGATCACGATGGCGGTGATCGCGATCAGCGCGGCCGCCACCTGCCGTCGAAGCATCACGCCCGTAACGGTACAGACGGCGGCCCACCAGCCCGTTGGTTGCAGCTCCGCCGTCCGCTGAACCGCGAGCGCACCCGCGAGGCATGTGGTGCACGGCCCCGCGGCGGGTGCAGAATGTGTCGTATGGACGAGCCGAGCGACCCCCTTCCGTCGAGCGACCCCCTCGAGTCGAGCGACGCCCTCGAGCCGACCACGCGTCGCGGGTGGCTGAGCGCGCTCGCGCGCAACGCCCGCCGCCGCGTGCAGGAGGGCGCGGAGGCGGTCGGTCCTCAGGGCCTCCCGGGGCTGCTGGCGCAGCTCGACCCGTTCGGCGACGGCGCCGCTCCTGGTTCGGTCGTCCCCGGGTCGGAGGTCGAGGACCTTTCTGCGACCGGGTGGGACAGCGCCCGCCGTCCCGCCCGCGCTCCCGGCCGCGTGCTGTCAGCGCAGGAACTGCTGGCGCTCGCGAGCGAGGAGGGCCTGACGGGGCGTGACGACGCGCTCCGCGCGCTCGCGCGGTCCTCGCTGCGCATGACCTCGGTCGTGCCGCGCTGCGCCGAGGGCTGGATTCATCCGACCGATGAGTGGGTCGACGTCGCCGGCTCCGAGGTCGTGCTGGCCCAGATCGACCTCGCGGCGACCAGTGGTTCCGATGCCGAACTGCCGACCGAGGGCTGGCTCGTCCTATTTGCCGGCACCGACGATGAGCCGTCGGGAGGGGAGGGGTTCCACGCCCACGGCGTCCTGCTCGAGCACCCCGCCGCCGTGCTGCCCAGTAATGAGCCGGTGGCGCTGGGCGCGGAACTCGCGCTGCCCCGGGTCTGGAACGACGCCGTGCAGTCACTCGACCTCGACGAGGCCGAAACCGATGCCTACACGCGCGTCCGCGCGCGCGTCCAGGACGCGCAGGGCGTCGAGCGCGACGACGACGGCGGACCACTCATCGCCTACCACCGCCTGCTCGGCTATCCGGACGACACGACGGGGAGCATGCCGGCGGAGTGCGCGGGAGAGGAATCCGACGCCGCTGACTGGCGGTTGCTTGCCCAACTCAGCGTAGGTGCGTTCCGTCGTGCCTACCTCTGGATCCGCGACGCGGATCTGGCCGCCGGTAACTTCGCCGACCTGCGCGCGTTCGTCAGATAACCCGCGCGGCCGCTTACGCCGCGGCCGGGCACCGGTCCGGCGACATCACGTCGTGGATCGTCAGCAGGATGTAGCGCTCGCCGTGGAGCTGGATCGACTGAAAGCGGCCGCGCACCTTCACCTCGCGTCCGGCCTTCGGCACGAGGACGAGCTCGCCCATCTGCGGCTGACCCGTCGTGGAGGTGCGCTCCACGATCGCGTTGCGCTGCTCGATGTCGCGCCACAGCGGCAGCTCCGAGATGCGGCGCCCGCGCAGCTCGTCGTGCTGGTAGCCGGTCAGTTCCGCACTCGCGTCGTTGAGCTCGCAGATCACGCCATCCTTCTCGCGCGTGAGGACGATCGGCTCGCCGCTCGCGTGGAAGATCGCCGACAGCAGCGACTCGGTCTGCTGGACGACGTATTCGGGCTGGGGCGCCTCGATCCGTCGCAGCACGCGGCGCATCCCCGGGATGCGCGACTCGTCCCGAGCCGGTGAGCGACCCATGGTGTCCATCACCCGGTCGCGATGCCCGAGCAGCTCGCGGCACTGCGGGTACAACCGGACGCCGAGCTCGGTGGGCCGGACCCCGCGGCCGCTGCGGGACAGCAGCTTGGCGTCCGCGATCGCCTCGAGCTGGCGGATCCGCTTCGCCGCCGCCGCGCTGCTGATGTGGAGCACCTCCGCGGCACGGGCGATGCTCCCGTAGTCCACGGCGAGGACAAACGTTTCGAGTTCGGACAGTTCTGGTGCCCGTATTGGATCCCGGTCCGCCACGGCATCGGAATCGTAGCTGACTAAGACCCGTCTTATGCTTGGAGGAAACCTGTGGTTTCCGCTGCGCCATGGATTCTGCCCTTCGCCCGGGCGTCGGGGTGCCGATCAAGAGGGAGCCACATATAGTCATCGGGCGCGTCGACCTCCCACGACTGTCGCGTTCGTTCGACGTATAGACCCCCAGCGGACGCCGCCCACGTGACCCCCTTGTGGGCGGCGTCTTGCAGGGTCGGGCGTCCGACCAGTTCCTGATCGCCGCGACGATCTCGGCCGGTGCGTCCTCCTGGATGTAGTGACCGGCCCCCTCGAGCACGACGGTGCGGTGCCGCGGGAAGATCCGCTCCTCGCCCTGGGACCTCCTCACTCCGACTGCTGGCATCACGCCACGCCCCGCCTCAGGCCAATGTCGCGCCTCACGCCACGCCCCGCCTCAGGCCAATGTCGCGCCTCACGCCACGCCCCGCCTCACGCCACGCCCCGCTCGACGCACAGGCGCTGAAGGCGCTCCATCGAGTCGGCCGGCCGGTCCGGCAGCGCGTCGAGCGCGTTCGCTGCGCTACGGAGATCATCGATCGACACCCGCCGCCCCTCGAGCGCGAACCGTCCGAGCCACCGCACGGCCGCCCGCTCGTAGCGATCCGGGTCGCCGCCGCGGAGCACGAGGCAGATCCGCAGCGCGTCATCGAGCGCGATCCGTGGCAGCTCGAGCGCGGCGGCGGTGACGAGCGCCTCGTTCCCGGTGGCCAGCGCGCGGCGAAAGCGCGCGTAGGGATTGCCGTCGCTCGTCATCGAACATATGTTCGCATGAGCGACGGACGAACGCCGGCCGCCGGCGCGCAGCGAATGGTCAGCCGAGCGAGGACTGACCGAGCGTCCGGGCGGTGTTCGACTTCGGCACGGTCGCCTGATCCGGCGCCGTCCGCAGCAGGTGGTCGCCGACCGTCGAGGTGACGCCGAACCAGTAGTGCTCGTTCTTGTAATGGTGCAGCCGGTGCCCGCGCCAGATCGAGCGGTAGTAGCGCCCGCGCGGCCGGTACGGCGTGTGGATGAGGAAGTGGCACCACTCGTACGCGCTCAGCACGCAGTAGCTGACGAGCAGCCCGGTTGCGGCGTGCGCGATCCGGTCGCCGCCGAGCACGAGATGGATCGGAAACGACAGCGCCCACACGGTCACGGCAATGAGCGGCAGGAAGATGAACATCGCGTAGCGGGGGACGAGCACCCCGTCGAGCTCGGCCGGGGCCATGTGGTGGGCCCGGTGCTCGCGGGCTGCCAGCAGGTCGTGCCGATGGCCGGCGATCGAGAGCGGCTTCGCATGGAGGAGATACACGTGGATCAGCCATTCCGCGAGCGGCGTGAACGCGATCACACCACCGGCGACGACGAGATCGCGCCAGTCCCAGCTGCCGAGCGCCACCCGGAGCACGACCGCCGCGACGATCGAGCCCGCCAGCAGCGGCGGCGTGCGCCGGCGGAAGAAGTTGCGCCAGCAGTCGCCGAGCGTCAGCACGCTCGGGTCGCGGCGGGGGACCGCGCTCACCGGCGCGGTCAGCTCGTCACCGGCACCGGCCGCATCGGCAGCATCAGCCGCCGGAGCGGAAGCGGCACCACTCAGCTCGGGCGTAGGCATCGCGCCCACAAGCGTAATGCTCGTGCGACGACCAGTGCCCCGATCCAAAGGACCGGGGCACTGGGCCCTCTCGACCCGGACTCCCGCCGGGTGAAACCGCCGGACGCGGCCTCATCGCCAAGGGCCGAACCGCTCGGCGAGGGCCGCGTCCAGACGCTTGATTACGCGTGCTTTGCGTGTGAGGTCTTCTTGCTGTGCGCGCGCTTGTGGTGCTTCGCCTTGTGGTGTGAGGCTGCGGGCTTGACCCCGAACAGCTGCAGCGCATGCCGCAACGCCTGAGTCTGGATGCCGGTGTTGAGGCCGGCGCCTCCCGTGCTCGTCACGACGGGAATGTCGAGCAGCAACTGCAACGGCAGCTTCTGCACGGCAGGCAGCGTCATGTCCGACCACCCGACGACCGCACCGGCGACGACGTCACCGACGTTCACGCCGGCGAGCGATCCGCCGTCGAGCCCGTACCGGGCGTTCCCGCCGAGCACGAGCGTGTGGCGGTCGACCGTGAACGACACCGGGTCCGACCCCGATGGCACGAGGTCGCTCGGGAACGACTGCGTGATGCTCACCGTCACGGACCGGCCACGGACGCTGACTCCGGTCACGGTGCCAACGAACGCGAACAACTCGTGCCGACGCGGCGGTGTGGTCGCCTCGAGCGTGAGCGTGTGACGCGAGACGATCGTCTGGATCTGATCGTTCGGGGTGCCGCTGAACATCGCGTTGAAGTGATCATTTGGCTTGAGGTTGCTGACGGTGCCGGTACGACCGTTGACGCGGATCTTCGTGTTCGGGTCGGTGGCAATCGTCACCTGCGTCGTCGATGTGACCGCCGCCGGTGCGTGGAAGCGCTCAGGTGCGGTCAGGATTGGGCCGGTCGGCACAGCCGGGCAGAAGTTGCCGGGCGACTGCGCAACGACAGACGCGTTGGCGACGAACTGGTTGTTCGCGCCATCGACCGAGACGACGGTCCCGGTAACGACGACGCAAGGTCCGGTGTCCGCTGCTGAAGCGGCGGCTGGTGCGCATGCCAGCGGTAACACCGCCAGCAGGCTGATGAAGGCACGTCTCATGCGATCCTTCCTTGGTCCCCCTACGCCGACGTCCTTCGGCGCAGGACAGTGCGTGAACTCGCTGCTGAGTGATCTCGACATGTCCAGGCCGCGGGTGGACACCCGTCATGGGGCTCCGGACATTTGTACGAGCGGAATGCAGGGACCGGCATGCGGCGGCGGCCGAGCCGACCCTCTCAAGGTCATCGGCCGTGGTCCGGCAGACCTGAGACCACGGGCGAGACGGCTGCAATGCGCGGGGCGCCGCAGTACGCTCAGGGCGCCGGAACCATGTGGGCCACGAGGAGAGGGAGTGCGAGTGCCCCGAGCCGAAAGTCTGATGCCAGCCGAGGGACGCTGAGATGGCAGTGAAGGCGGCGGCGCTCGACACGGAGCTGATCGACGCCGTCTGCGCTCGTGTCCGCGAACGGGTACCGGCGGCGCAGACGCAGCGGTGCGAGTCGTTCGTCCGCCAGTACTACCAGTGGGTCCCGGCTGAGGACCTCGAGGAGCGCGATCCGCTCGATCTCTACGGCGCCGCGCTCCAGCACTACACCGAGATGCAGCGCCGCACCCCTGGGCAGATCAAGGTCGAGGTCTACAACCCAACCTTCGAACATCACGGCTGGCAGTCTCCCCACACGATCGTCGAGATCGTCACCGACGACATGCCGTTCCTCGTCGACTCGGTGACGATGGAGCTCGCCCGGCAGGGCTATCCGATTCATCTCGTCATTCATCCCGTCATCCGGGTCCGTCGTGACACGGACGGGAACCTGCTCGACGTTCCCGATCCGAACGGAGAGCTCGGCGACACGATCCCCGAGTCCGTCATTCACGCCGAAGTCGACCGCGAGTCCGACCAGGCGCGCCAGGACGAACTCGGTCGCAGCGTCGAACGCGTTCTCGGCGAGGTGTACGCGGCCGTCGCCGACTGGCACGCGATGCGCGGGCGCGCCGAGTCGCTCATCGGCGAGTTCGACGAGCACGAGCCGCCGTCGCTCGATCCGGCGGGGCTCGAGGAGGCGAAGGCGTTCCTGCACTGGCTCAGCCACGACCATTTCACGTTCCTCGGCTACCGCGAGTACGAGCTCGTCGGCGAGGGCGAGAACACCGGGCTCAAGGCGGTTCCCGACACGGGGCTCGGGATCCTCCGGGGCGCCCCGGTGACGCCGTATACGAAGCTCACGTCGGGCGCGACCGCGATGGCGCGCTCACCTCACGCGCTCGTGATCACCAAGGCGAACTCCCGGGCCACGGTGCATCGCCCCGCGTACCTCGACTACATCGGCGTCAAGCGCTTCGCCGAGGACGGGACCGTGATCGGCGAGCGCCGGTTCCTCGGCCTCTACACGTCCGCCGCGTACAAGGCGAGTGCCCGCGACATCCCGATCGTTCGCGGCAAAGTCCAGGACGTCCTTGACCAGGCCGGCTTCCCTCCGGACAGCCACGACTACAAGGCTCTACTCGAGATCATCGAGTCCTATCCGCGCGACTCGCTGTTCCAGACGGAGTCCCCCAAGCTGTTTGAGATCGCGGTCGGGATCCTCACGCTCGGCGAGCGCCAGCGTCTGCGCCTGTTCGTCCGCCGGGATCGGCTCGACCGGTTCGTCGAGGCGATCGTGTGCATCCCGCGTGACCGGTTCAACACCGAGAACCGCGAGCGGATCGCCCGGATCCTCGTCGAGGCGTGCGGTGGCTCGCACGTCGACTGGTCGCTGCAGTTCTCGGAGTCGCTGCTCGTGCGGGTGCACTACATCGTCCACTGTCCCGACGGCGCGCCCGTCGACATCGACGTCGCGGATATCGAGGCGCGCCTGATCAAGGCGACGCGGGCGTGGACCGACGACCTGCGCGTGGTGCTGATCGAGGAGCACGGCGAGGACAGGGGCGGCAAGATCTTCCGCCGTTACGAGCGCGCGTTCCCGCCGGCCTACCGGGACGAGCGCGTCGCGCGCTCGGCCGTCGCCGACATCGCGCGGATCCAGGAGCTCGGCGCCACCAACGAGCCGATCATGAGTCTGTACCGCCCGCTCGAGGCGCCGGAGGGACTCGTCCGCTGCAAGCTGTTCAGCACCCACGGAGTGTCGCTCTCGGACGTGCTGCCGACGTTCGAGCACATGGGGGCGAAGGTCGTCGACGAACGGCCGTACGAGATCGCCCCGTCCGACCGCGCTCCGGTGTACCTCTATGACTTCGGCCTCCAGGGTGTCGCGGAGGACGTCGATCGGGTCCGCGACATCTTCCAGGAGACGTTCCTGGGTGTGTGGCGCGGGGATTACGAGGACGACAGCCTCGGCGGACTGGTCCTCCGGGCCGGCCTGCGCGGGCGCGAGATCGTCGTCATCCGCGCGGTCGCGAAGTACCTGCGCCAGGCGGGGATTCCGTTCTCCGACGCCTACATGGAGCGGACGCTGCTCGGCCAGGCACGGATCACGAAGCTGCTCGTCCGCCTGTTCCTGCTCCGACTCGACCCCGACCGAGAGGATCGCAGCGGCGTCGACGCGCTCGTCCGCGAGATCGAGCAGCGGATCGACGCCGTCGTCAGCCTCGACGAGGACCGGATCCTGCGGGCGTTCCTCAGCGTCATCCGCGCGATCCTGCGGACGAACTTCTTCCAGAGCGGCGCCGACGGCCGCCCCAGCGCGCACGTGTCGTTCAAGCTCGACCCGTCGCTCATCGGCGTGCTCCCGCTGCCGAAGCCGAAGTTCGAGATCTTCGTGTACTCGCCGCGCGTCGAGGGCGTCCACCTGCGCGGCGGCAAGGTGGCGCGCGGCGGCCTGCGCTGGTCGGACCGCCGCGAGGACTTCCGCACCGAGATCCTCGGGCTGATGAAGGCCCAGATGGTGAAGAACGCGCTCATCGTCCCCGTCGGCTCGAAGGGCGGCTTCGTCATCAAGCGTCCGCCGACCTCTGGCGGACGCGAGGCGCTGCAGGCCGAGGCGATCGCCTGCTACCGAACCTTCCTGAGCGGTCTTCTCGACGTCACCGACAACATCGTCGGCGGGGATGTCGTCGGGCCGCCGCGGGTCGTGCGCTATGACGAGGACGACCCGTATCTCGTCGTTGCAGCCGACAAGGGCACCGCGACGTTCTCCGACATCGCCAACGAGGTCTCGGCGCAGTACGGCTTCTGGCTCGGCGACGCGTTCGCATCCGGCGGGTCCCGTGGCTACGACCACAAGGCGATGGGGATCACCGCGCGCGGCGCATGGGAGTCGGTCAAGCGCCATTTCCGCGAGCTCGGAGCCGACATCCAACGCGACGACTTCACCGTCGTCGGAATCGGCGACATGTCAGGCGACGTGTTCGGCAACGGGATGCTGCTCTCCCGCCACATCCAATTGGTCGGCGCCTTCAACCACGCCCACATCTTCCTCGACCCCGATCCGGATCCGGAGGCGAGCTTCAACGAGCGACAGCGCTTGTTCGAGCTGCCACGCGCGTCGTGGAACGACTACAACCGCGATCTCATTTCCCCGGGCGGCGGTGTGTGGGAGCGTACCGCCAAGTCGATCCCGATCTCCGAGGAGGTCCGCGCGGCGTTCGACATCGGCGCACATGAGCTCTCGCCGGTGGAGCTCATCCGCGAGATCCTCCGCGCGCCCGTCGACCTGCTGTGGAACGGAGGGATTGGAACGTACGTGAAGGCGTCGAGCGAGTCGCATGCGGACGCCGGTGACAAGACGAACGACATCGTTCGGCTTGACGGCTCGGATCTGCGCTGCCGGGTCGTCGGCGAGGGGGGCAACCTCGGATTCACCCAGCGCGGCCGGATCGAGTACGCGCTCGCGGGCGGGCGGATCAACACTGACGCGATCGACAACGTCGCGGGCGTCAACTGCTCCGATCACGAGGTCAACATCAAGATCCTGCTCGACGCGCTCGTCGACGCGGGCGACCTGACCGAGAAGCAGCGCAACGAGCTGCTCGTCGAGATGACCGACGCGGTCGCGAGCCAGGTGCTCCACGGCAGCTACACCCAGACGCAGGCGATGAGCCTCGCCGAGGCGCAGGCGCCGCCGATGATCGACGTCCACGCCCGGCTCATCCGCAACCTCGAGCAGGAGACTGGGCTCAACCGCGAGCTCGAGGCGCTCCCAGACGACGACACGTTCGCCGAGCGTCGCTCCAACCACCAGGGCCTCGTCGCACCCGAGCTCGCGGTCGTGATGGCGTACTGCAAGATCCACCTCTACTCGCAGCTGCTCGAGACCGATCTGCCGGAGGATCCGTATCTCGCCCACGACCTCGAGCGCTACTTCCCGCCACCGCTGCCCGAGCGTTTCGGCCAGCAGATGAGACGCCATCGCCTGCGCCGCGAGATCATCTCCACGGTCGTCGCCAACCAGCTGCTCGATCGGGCGGGCTCGACGTTCGCATTCCGCCTGCAGGAGGAAACCGGCGCGCGCGTGTCGATCATTGCCCGCGGTTACGCCGTGGCTCGCGAGGTGTTCGACATGATGTCGTTCTGGGAGGCGGTCGAGGCGCTTGACAACAAGGTCGACGCCCAGACTCAGACCGCGATGCTGATCGAAGCTCGCCGGCTCGTCGAGCGGGCATCGCGGTGGCTCGTCCGTTCGACCCCGAGCTCGATCAACATCGCCCGGCGGGCGCGGTACTTCGCCGACGGCGCGCGGTTGCTCGGCGAGGCGCTCCCGGACATCCTCGGCGACGCCGAGCGGGAGAACTTCGACGCCCACGCCGCCGAGCTGACCGAGGCCGGCGTGCCGGGAGAGCTCGCCCGTCGCGTCGCCGGGTTCCCGTCGCTGCTCTACACGTTCGATGTCGTCGAGGTGTCCGACAGCACTGGGCATCAGCTCGACCTCGTGATGGAGACGTACTTCCGACTCGGTGCCCAGCTCGAGCTGACGTGGCTGCGCGACCGGATCCTCGACCTCCCGCGCGACAACCGCTGGCAGACGCTCGCCCGCGCCGCGCTCCGCGACGACCTCTACAGCCTGCACCGCGCTCTCACCCACGAGGTGCTGAGCGAGGGGGCGGCCCGGTCTGGCGCCGAGAGGGCGATCGAACAGTGGTCGCAGCGCAACGGCGCCGCGCTCGAGCGGTGTCTCAGCATGCTCGCCGACATCAAGGCGTCGCGGAGCTACGACACGACGACGCTCCCGGTCGCGCTGCGGGAGGTACGCAGCCTCATCCGCGGCGGGATCAGCGGCAGCGGCGTGGCCGGCGCCGAGTCGTTCACGATGGCAGGATGAGCCGATGAACGGACCGCCGCCCCCGATCGACTGGGACGTCGGGCGCTACACGTCGATCGCCGAGGACCTCGATCCCGTGGCCGCCGAGGTGATCACGCTCGCAGGGCCGGCGGCGGGCGACTCGCTGCTCGACGTGGCCTGCGGCACGGGTAACGCCGCGCTGCGCGCCGCTCGCGGCGGCCTCCCGTTCACGGCCGACTCTCCGGAGGCGTTCTTCGCCGGGCGGGAACGGGATCACCCGACGTTGCACTGGGGCAATCAACTGCTCGCCGTCCGGGGCGTCGACCCGGCACCGATGTATGACCGCATGCTCGACGCGCTCCGTGAGCACAACGAGGACCCGTCCGCGTTCCGCGCCGCCAGCCCCTATCACGTGATCGAGCTGCGGAACTGATCAGGAATCGAGAAGCGGTGGCGGGGTGGCGGACGTAACGTGGCCGGCATGACATCCATCGACTCCCTCATCCTCGAAGTGGCCGACGTGCCGGGCGCCCGCCGCTTCTACGCCACCGCGTTCGGACTTGACTCCGAGTTGCAGCTGCGTGCCGGCGAGACCCCGACGACCGGCTTCCGCGGGTTCACCGTGTCGCTGATCGTCTCGCAGCGGGCGACCGTCGGCGCGTTCATCGATGCCGCCCTCGATGCCGGCGCGACCTCGCTCAAACCGGCCACGAAGTCGTTCTGGGGTTACGGCGGCGTCGTCCAGGCGCCGGACGGGGCGATCTGGAAGGTCGCAACCTCATCGAAGAAGGACACCGGTCCGGCCACGCGGGAGATCGACCAGCTCGTGCTCCTGCTCGGCGTCGCGGACGTGACCGAGAGCAAGCGGTTCTACGTCGAGCACGGGCTCGAGGTGGGGAAGAGCTTCTTCGGCAAGTACGTCGAGTTCGACACGCCTTCGAGTCCCGTCAAGCTCGCGCTCTACCGACACCGCGCCCTCGCCAAGGATGCCGGCGTCCCACCTGAGGGCACCGGATCGCACCGCCTGGCGGTTGGCTGCGACGGCGAGGCCTTCACCGACCCGGACGGATTCGCCTGGGAGCCCGTACGCGTGACAGCGGCGAGTCCCGCGTGACTAGTCTGTCGAGAGGACGCCCCGAGCGCTCGCTCGTCTCGCCCTCGTGATCGGTGCCCTGGCCGTCGCCCCGGCGTCCGCCGCGGCCGCCGCGTCCGCCGCGGCCGCCGCGGCCGCGCCCGGCTAAACGGCATCGATGGGCCTAATGGTCGCTATAGCGACTATGAGGCCCAGAGACCCGCGAAAGATCACGCTGGTCGCGGCGCCGGGCGCGCCAGGTGGCGTATCCGAACGCCCCAAAGTCGATCACGCCGGCGACGAAGAACGCCACAGGACCGGTCACAAACCGCGCCGCAATCCGCCAAAGCACCGTGTGAAGCTATCGTCTTGACCCATGGCCGGATCAACAGCAGTCAAGACCAGCGTCACCGAGCTGCCCGAATCCCGCGTCCGCGTCGAGGCCGAGGTCCCCGCGGAGGAGGTCGAGCGCCGCGTCCAGCAGGCCGCTCGCCAGCTCGGGCGCCAGCTGCGCATCCCCGGATTCCGCAAGGGCAAGGTGCCGCCGCCCGTCGTCATCCGCCGTCTCGGCCGCGAGACCGTCCTCGACGAGGCGCTCCGCTCAGCGCTCGGCAGCTGGTACGTCGACGCGATCGACCACGCCGGCATCACCCCGGTCGGGGAGCCCGATCTCAACGTCGGCGACCTTCCCGAGGCCGGCCAACCGCTGTCGTTCTCAATCGAGATCGGCGTCCGCCCCAAGGCGACGCTCGGCGAGTACAAGGGCCTCGAGGTCGGCCGCCGCGAGCCGCAGATCGATGAGGCCGCGGTGCAGACCGAGCTCGAGCGCCTGCGTGAGCGGGTCGCGACGCTCGACACGGTCGAGCGCCCGGCCGAGCATGGCGATCACGTCGTCATGGACTATCTCGGCCGCATCGACGGCGAGGCGTTCGAGGGCGGCGAGGGCCGCGACCAGATGCTCGAGCTCGGCTCGGGCCGGCTCATCCCCGGATTTGAGGAGCAGCTGACGGGCGCATCGGCGGGGGACAGCCGCAACGTCGAGGTCACCTTCCCGGACGAGTACCCGGGCGAGCTTGCCGGCAAGGACGCGACCTTCGAGGTCACGGTCAAGGAGGTCAAGGCCAAGCGCCTGCCCGAGCTCGACGACGAGTTCGCCGCCGAATCGGCCGGTTTCGACACGCTCGGGGAGCTACGCGAGGACATCGAGAAGCGCCTGCGCGAGTCCGACGAGCACGCGATCGAACACGAGTTTGAGGCGGCCGTCCTCGACGCCGCCGTCCAGGATGCCCAGATCGAGCTGCCCGACAAGCTCGTCCACGCGCGCGCGCACGAGCTCGTCGAGGACACGATGGCCCGTCTCGCCCGCCAGGGCATCTCCAAGGAGGCCTATCTGCAGATCGCCGGCAAGGACGAGGAGGAGCTCGCTCACGAGGCCGAGGGCGAGGCCGCCCAGGCGCTGCGCCGCGAGGCCGTCCTCGCTGCCGTCGTCGAGGCCGAGAGCATCGAGCCGACAGACGAGCAGATCCGCGAGGCGCTCGGCCCGTCCGCCGAGCGCACCGGGCAGAAGCTCGAGGAGGTGCTCGCCGGGCTCGAGTCGAGCGGCCGCATGGACCGCGTCGGCGAGGACGTCGCCACCGGCCAGGCGCTCGAGCTGCTCGTCCGCGAGGCGAAGCCGATCAGCGTCGAGCAGGCTCAGGCCCGCGAGAAGCTGTGGACGCCCGGCCGCGAGGGTGGCGAGGCATCCGGCGGCCAAATCTGGACACCGGGCCAGTAACGCCCCGCAATCCACCGCGGCTCTCCGGTCCAGACCCTAGGTAGTTCACCCGGTGGGGGCCGGATAGCCTCATTGCTACATTCGGCAGGAATCGGCCGGTGCAAGCAAAAGAAGCGAGGAACATGAGTCCACTCGTACCCATGGTGGTGGAGCAGACCTCCCGCGGGGAGCGCGCTTTCGACATCTACAGCCGTCTGCTCAACGAGCGGATCATCTTCCTCGGCACTCCCGTGGATGATCAGATCGCGAACCTGATCGTGGCGCAGCTGCTGCACCTCGAGTCAGAGGACCCCGACAAGGACATCTCGATCTACGTCAACTCGCCCGGCGGCTCGGTGTACGCGGGCCTCGCGATCTACGACACCATGCAGTTCATCAAGCCCGATGTGCAGACGATCTGCGTCGGCATCGCGATGTCGATGGGCGCACTGCTGCTCGCCGGCGGAGCCCACGGCAAGCGGATGGCGCTCCCGAACGCAAAGATCCTCATCCATCAGGTTTCGTCCAGTTTCCAGGGGCAAGCGACAGATATTGAGATTCACGCTAAAGAGATCATCGATGTCCGTCGACGACTCGATGAGATCATTGCCCACCACACGGGGCAGGAACTCGACAAGGTGCGCACCGACACCGAGCGTGACTACTTCATGAGCTCCGAGGAGGCCAAGGAATACGGAATCATCGATCGCGTGATCTCACAGCACTGAGGCGTTAGCCTCTAGGCTTCGTGATCGGGCGATAGGCCGTATCCCGAGAGAGGAACCTGATGGCACGTCCCACGGACTCCAACGAACAGCTTCTCTGCAGCTTCTGCGGCAAATCGCAGCGGCAAGTCAAGAAGCTGATCGCAGGACCGGGCGTCTACATCTGCGATGAGTGCATCGATCTCTGTAACGAGATCATCGACGAGGAGCTGACCGCTCCGCCGTCGTTCGATATCGAGAACCTCCCCAAGCCGCGGGAGATCTACGACGTCCTCAACGAGTACGTGGTGGGCCAGGAGCAGGCGAAGCGCTCGCTGAGCGTCGCCGTCTACAACCACTACAAGCGCGTCCAGATGATGCAGTCCGACGAGAACGACATCGAGCTGCAAAAGTCGAACATCCTGCTCCTCGGGCCGACCGGCTGCGGCAAGACGCTGCTCGCGCAGACGCTCGCCAAGATCCTCAACGTCCCGTTCGCGATCGCCGACGCGACCGCGCTCACCGAGGCCGGCTACGTCGGCGAGGATGTCGAGAACATCCTGCTGAAGCTCATCCAGGCCGCCGATTACGACGTCAAGAAGGCCGAGACGGGGATCATCTACATCGACGAGGTCGACAAGATCGCCCGCAAGGCGGACAACCCGTCGATCACGCGCGACGTGTCCGGCGAGGGCGTCCAGCAGGCGCTGCTGAAGATCCTCGAGGGGACGACCGCGAGCGTGCCGCCCCAGGGTGGCCGCAAGCATCCTCACCAGGAGTTCCTCTCGATCGACACGACGAACGTCCTGTTCATCTGCGGCGGCGCGTTCGCGAACCTCGACCGCGTGATCGAGCGGCGGATCGGCCACCAGGGCGTCGGCTTCGGCTCCGTGATCCAGTCCAAGGATCAGCGCGACACCGGCGAGATCTTCGAGCACTGCCTGCCCGAGGACCTCATCCAGTACGGCCTGATCCCCGAGTTCATCGGCCGCCTGCCGGTGATGTCGGCGATCCATCAGCTCTCCCGCGACGAGCTGATGCAGATCCTCACCGAGCCGCGCAACGCGCTCGTCAAGCAGTTCCAGCGCTTCTTCCAATTCGACGGCATCGAGCTCGTGTTCGCCGACGAGGCCCTGCATTCGATCGCCGACAGGGCGCTCGAGCGAGAGACCGGCGCCCGCGGCCTGCGCTCGATCATCGAGGAGGTCCTGCTCGAGGTGCAGTTTGAGCTGCCCTCGCGACGCGACGTACGCAAGTGCGTCGTCACCCGCGAGACGATCGCCAGCGGGACCCCGCCGACGCTCGTCACCGTCGCCGCGCCCGAGGAGGAAGCGGCGTAGCGCTGGCCCAGCTGGATGCTGGGCCGTGCAAACTGCCGGGCGAGCGAAGCGTTCTCCTGGACTCGTGGAGCGGAGCGAAGCCCGGCCGAAGCCGGATGCGGTTACCCTCGGCTCAAGGTGAGTGACCTTCAAGACAAGACCCGCTACGTCCCGTCCGAAGTAGAGCCTCGGATCGTCGCGCGCTGGCTCGAGTCCGGCCTGTTCCATCCCGAGCCCGACGGCGTCGGCGACGAGAACTACTCGATCGCGATCCCGCCGCCGAATGTCACCGGTGCGCTGCACATGGGTCATGCGCTCAACAACTCGGTGCAGGACGCACTCATCCGTTACGCGCGGATGCAGGGGAAGCGGACGAAGTGGATCCTCGGCACCGATCACGCCGGGATCGCGACCCAGACGCAGGTCGAGCGCCAGCTCCAGCGCGAGGGGACGAGCCGCGAGGCGGTCGGCCGGGATGAATTCATCCGCCGCGTGTGGGAGTGGCGCGAGGAGTACGGCGGCACGATCATCGAGCAGCTCAAGCGGCTCGGCGCCTCGTGTGATTACGACGAGGAGCGCTTCACGCTTGACGAGGCGTACGCCCAGGCGGTGCTCCACGTGTTCGGCGCGCTGTATCGCAAGGGCTACATCTATCGCGACCGGTACATGGTCAACTGGGATCCGTGGACCCGTTCGGCGATCTCCGACCTCGAGGTCGAGGACCGCGAGGAGACCGACACCCTCTTCTACATCGATTACCCGCTCGCTTCGGGCAGCGGCGCGATCACGGTCGCGACCGTGCGTCCGGAGACGATGCTCGGCGACGTCGCGATCGCCGTGCACCCGGAGGATGAGCGCTACCGCCGGCTCGTCGGCGAGAAGGCGATCCTGCCTCTCGTCGGACGCAAGCTGAGAATCATCGCCGACGACTACGTCAAGCCCGAGTTCGGCACCGGCGCCCTGAAGATCACGCCCGGCTCCGACCCCAACGACTTCGAGATCGCCCAGCGCCATGGCTTGGCGGTCCTGAGCGTGATCGGCGAGGACGGGCGAATGACCGACGCGGCACCAGAGCGGTTCCGCGATCTCACGATCCAGGAGGCCCAGGATGCGGTCGTCGCCGAGCTGCGCGAGCAGGGACTGATCGCCCGCACCGAGCCGTACACGCATACCGTCCCCTACTCCCACCGCTCTGGCGAGCGGATCGAGCCGCTCATGTCGTTGCAGTGGTTCATGCGGATGGACGAGCTCGCCAAACCCGCGATCGATGCCGTCCGCGAGGGCCGGGTCCACATCCACCCCGACTCGGAGCGCCGCCGCTACCTCGACTGGCTCGAGAACATCCGCCCGTGGTGCATCTCCCGCCAGCTGTGGTGGGGCCACCAGATCCCGGTCTGGTACCGCGGCGACGAGACGTACGTCGGCACCGAGCCGCCTGTGGGCGAGGGCTGGGAGCGCGATCCCGACGTGCTCGACACGTGGTTCTCGAGCGCGCTGTGGCCGTTCGCGACCCTCGGCTGGCCAAAGGCCACCGAGCAGCTGCGCGCCTTCTACCCGACCGACGTGCTCTCGACAGCGCGCGACATCATCTTCCTGTGGGTCGCGCGGATGGTGATGATGGGGCTCGAGTTCACCGAGCGTGAGCCGTTCTCCGACGTCTACGTCCACTCGATCATCCAGGCGCCCGACGGCCGCCGGATGTCGAAGAGCCTTGGCACCGGGATCGACCCGATGGACCTCATCAACGGGGGCCCGCGCCCGCCGGTGTTCGAGGCCGGAGGCGAGTTCCCAGCGTACGGGGCCGATGCCGTGCGCTGGGGGCTGCTCGCGATGTCGAGCGGACAGGACGTGCGCTTCTCCGAGGACAAGGTCGCCCAGGGCCAGCAGCTGACGAACAAGCTGTGGAACGCGTCGCGGCTGATCCTCCTCGGGGTGGGAGAGGACGCGCGCGCGGCCGTGCGCCCGGGCGCGATCGAGGACCGCTGGATCCTCTCGCGGTTGGCGCGTGCCCGGTCCGAGTTCGCTGCGAGGTTTGCCGCGTTTGACTTCTCCCGGGCGGCGCTCGGGCTCTACGACTTCGTCTACGGCGAGCTGTGCGACTGGTACCTCGAGCTCGTCAAGCCGCGGCTGCGGGCGGGCGATCCGGACCTGGGCGCGACGCTCCTGCATGTGCTCACCGAGACGCTTACCCTCGCGCATCCGATCATCCCGTTCGTCACCGAGGAGATCTACTCGTTCGTGCCGGGTGCGTCCGGGCTCCTCGCTGGCCGGGTGAGCCCGCACGGTGACGGCGCCGACGGACGCGATGCCGAGGCCGAAGCCGAGCTGGCGCGATTGATCGACGCCGTCCAGGCCGTGCGCGCGTGGCGTGACTCGGCCGGCGTGCGGGCGGGCGCGGTCGTGCCGGCACGGGTGGCGGCCAACGGCTACGCGCACACCGCCGAGCACCTGATCCGGCTCGCCCGGTTGTCGGTGTCGGCGAACGGCGCCGCTTCGATCACCGCGGTCCCGGTGCCGGGCGGGACGATCGAGATCCTGCCGAGCGAGGACGTCGACCTCGACGCCGCTGAGCGCAAGCGCGAGGCGAAGGCCGCGGAGCTCGACGCCGAGATTGAGCGGTCTGAGCGCAAGCTCGTCAACGAGGGCTTTGTCACGAAGGCGAAGCCGGAGATCGTGCAGGCCGAGCGGGACAAGCTCGAGCGGCTGCGCCGCGAGCGGGAGGCACTCTGAGGTGACCCAGGAGGATGCCGAGCGCTACCTGCTCTCACTTGAGCTGTTCGGCATGCGCTTCGGGCTCGACCGCATGCGGCGGTTGATGACGACGCTCGACCATCCGGAGCGGAAGTTCGACTCGATTCACGTCGTCGGCACGAACGGCAAGTCCTCGACGGTGCGGATGACAGCGGCGATCCTCCGCCGCCACGGGCTGCGGGTCGGCGCGTACCTGTCGCCGCATCTCGTGTCGTTCAGCGAGCGGATCCGGATCGATGATCAGGACCTCTCGCCCCGCGCGTTTGCAGCCGCCGTCGCCCGGGCGAAGCACGCGGCGGAGCTCGTCGACCGCTCCCTCAGCGACGACGACCGCGTCACGCAGTTCGAGGCGCTGACCGCGGCCGCATACGACGAGCTCGCACGCGAGGGCGTCGAGGTCGCGGTGATCGAAGCCGGCCTCGGCGGACGCTACGACGCGACGAACGTGATCCCGTCGAAGGTCCAGGTGCTGACGAGCGTCGGGCTCGAGCACACGCGCTGGCTCGGGCCGACGATCGACGACATCGCCCAGGAGAAGCTCGACGTCGTCCAGCCGGGCGGGACGCTCGTGCTCGGCGCCGGGCTTCATCCGGACGCGCTCGTGCGGGCGCGCGAGGTGGCGAGGGCGCGCGGCGGGCAGGTCGTGCAGGCGGGCACCGATCCCGGCGTCGAACTCGCCGCGCTCGGCGCGTTCCAGCGGCGCAACTTTGCGGCGGCTCGCGCGGCGGCGGAGGCGTACCTTGGGGCGCTCGATGACGATGCCGTCCGCGCGGCAGCGGCCGAGGTGCTCGTCCCCGGCCGGCTCCAAGTCGTCGGCGAGCGGCCACTGACGCTGCTCGATGGTGCCCACAACCCCGATGGAATGGCCGCCCTCGCCGAGTCGCTACCTGCGATCACGGCGGCGCACGATCCCGCGATCGGCGTGATTTCCATCCTCGACGACAAGGATGCAGCGGGGATGTTGGCGAAACTACTCCCAACGTGCGATGCGCTGATCTTCACGAGCAGTCAGAATCCTCGCGCTTTGCCACCGCCGACCCTCCAATCGCTGTCGCGTCAGCTGCACGGGCCTCCGTCGGAGATCGTGCGCGACCCACGTGCCGCAGTGACGCGCGCGCGGGAGCTCGCCGGTGAGGGTGGAATCGTCATTGCCACGGGGTCGATTTACCTCGTGGCCGACCTACTCGCGCCCGCCGATGGGCGGCGCGCCTCGATGCTGTGAACGACCGCGACGACCAGCCGAACTTCCTGACCATGATCGGCCTCGTGGCGCTGATCGTGGCGGTCGTAATCCTCGTCTTCTTCGGTATCGGCTACCTGTTCGGGCGCGTCTTTTTGTGAGCGCGCTTACGTCGGTGCGACATCCGACCAGGGTCCGCCGAGGCTCCTGACCACTACACTCGGATCGCTAATGCTCCTCGTTCAAGGCATCTTCGGGATCAAGAACAACACGATCAACCTGGTCGTGGAACTGGTGATCCTGTTCCTCGTTGTGATCTGGCTGTCGCTCGTCTACTGGACGTATGCCGACGCCCGGCGACGGATCGCCGACCCCATGCTGATCGGCTGCGCGACGGCCGCGTCGCTGTTCCCGTTCATCGGGACGATGGTCTACATGATCGTGCGCCCGCCCGAGTATCTCGACGACGTGCGCGAGCGCGATCTCGAGATGCAGGCCGCCGAGGCCCGCCTCGCCGAGGTCGGCTATCACCTCTGCCCGCACTGCGACTTCGAGGTGGAGAAGGACTTCCTCCGCTGCCCGAGTTGCATGCGCAAGCTCAAGGATCCATGCGCCAACTGCGGCAAGCCGCTCGATCCGGCGTGGAAGATCTGCCCGTACTGTGAGGCCGAAATCGGCGTCGCGCCGCCGGCACCGCGGCGTACGCGCCGTCGCCGGACGACGAGCGGCGAGGAATCGGTCGCGCCGCCGGCCACGGAGCCGGGCACACAGCCGGTCTCGTAGTCTCCTCCGCCTGACCCTGACAGCTCAGAAGGAGACCGCAGTCCGATGGAGCGCACGCTCATCCTTGTCAAACCTGACGCCTTTGCCCGCAACTTGACCGGCGAGATCATCGCCCGCTTCGAGCGCAAGGGCCTGCGGCTCGCCGCCCTGAAGCAGATGACGATGACGCGCGAGCTCGCGCAGGAGCACTACGCCGAGCACGACGGCAAGCCGTTCTTCGGCGAGCTCGTCGAGTTCATCACGTCGGGTCCGCTCGTCGCGATGGTGCTCGAAGGCGACCATGCGATCGAGGCCGCCCGCCAGGTGATCGGCGCGACGAACCCGCTGCAGGCGAACACCGGCTCGATCCGCGGCGACTACGCGCTCGAGGTCGGGCAGAACATGGTCCACGGCTCCGACGCGCCGGAGTCGGCGGCACGCGAAGTGGGCTTGTTCTTCCCCGAGCTCTGAGGCCGTGAGCTCCGGGTTCGTCCTCGCCTCCCGCTCGCCGCAGCGGCGGGCGATCCTGGAGCAGCTCGGCGTCGCCTTTGACGTCGTTGTCCCGGAGGGCGTCGACGAGCTCGAGGAGGGTCCGCCGCACGAGGTCGCGGTCGAGAACGCGTACCGCAAGGCGGCGGCTGTGGCCGGCGCCTGGGAGGGATCCGAGCGCCGGCTCGTGCTCGGGGTCGACACGGTCGTCGCGCTCGGGCCTCGGATGTACGGCAAGCCGATCGAGCCCGGTGACGCCGAGGACACGCTCTGGGCGCTGTCCGGCCGCACCCACACGGTGATCAGCGGCGTCTGCCTGATCGACGAGGACGGCCGGGCGCGCACCGCGGCGGCCGAGACAACGGTGACGTTCCGGACGCTCGATGAGTACCTGATCGGGTGGTATGTGACCTCCGAGGAATGGCGCGAGCGTGCCGGCGGCTACGCGATCCAGGGCCGCGGCGCGGCCCTCGTCGAGCGAATCGACGGCGATTACACGAACGTCGTCGGGCTTCCGGTGATCACGGTGCTCGAACTCGTACCCGCGCTCCTCAAGGACGCAAGCTAACGCTCCGATAAAGGAGGCTGGCGTCCGCCCGCCGGTTTAGTGTCGCGGACGCACATACGGACCATTCGCGCTGGAGGGGCGCTACCGACATGTATCCACCGAATCCGCCGTACCCCGTCCGTCTGGACATCGAGTACCCGGATCGCCTCAGCCGCCTGCTGATCTTCGTCAAGTGGCTGCTCGCGATCCCGCATTTCATCGTCCTGTTCTTCCTCGGGATCGGCGCCTTTGTCGTGGCGATCCTCTCGTTCTTCGCGGTGCTGATCACCGGCAAGTACCCCGAGGGGATGTTCAACTACATGGCCGGCGTCCTGCGCTGGGCGGCCCGCGTGCAGGCATACGTCTTCCTGATGACGGACGCGTATCCGCCGTTCTCGCTCGAAGACGACCCCAACTACCCGGTCCGGGTCGAGTTCGACTACCCGCCGCAGATGGCCCGCTGGCGCCCGCTCGTGCAGTGGCTGCTCGTGATCCCGGCGGCGTTCCTCGCCTGGCTCATCCTGATCGCCGCCGAGGTGTGCGTGTTCCTCGCCTGGTTCGCGATCCTCATCACCGCTCGCTTCCCCGAGGGGATGTTCAACGTCGTGCTCATCGGCCACCGCTGGTCGCTGCGCACCGGCGCCTACCTCTACTTCATGGAAGAGGCGTACCCGCCGTTCGTCTGGGCCTGAGGCCTGCGTGGGGCCGGCCGGGTCGGGACTTCGGCCCGAATGACCGCGCGAGCCGCTTGCGAGAGCGCTGATTCGTCGATCAGGCCGCTGCGAGCGGCCCGATCGACGATCCGGCCCGGGAGTCCGCTCCGCGTGGGCAATCGAGCCGCTCGGCCAGCCTCCGCGGGGTTGCGGGTCTGATGCCGCGTCCGATCCTGGGTGGATCCGGTCCCGACCGGGGGTCCGGCGACCCCGGTGCCCGGCCCTGCCGAGGCGGCCGTTCGATGCCCGCGCCGGCACAAACGGACGGCTTTAGGATCCAGTTAGGCTTTTGCAGGTTTTTTTAGCTCTTGCATGCGCGCTGGCCGAACTTCGGGGGCCCCGACGGTTCGGCTAAACTCGTCTGCGGACGGAGCGGGCAAGCCGGGCACGGCCCGTGCTCACGGAACCGCCTGTTCGCGCCCCCATCACCTCCTCTAATCACTTGGGCTTCTTCACGTACCTGACCGGCTTCGGTGGCCGCGACATGGCGGTCGATCTTGGAACCGCAAACACCCTCGTCTACGTGCGCGGGCGCGGCATCGTGCTGTCCGAACCGAGCGTCGTCGCGGTCGATTCACGGACCGGTGAGGTCCACGCGGTCGGGATCGAGGCGAAACGGATGCTCGGCCGGACGCCGGGCACGATCTCCGCGATTCGGCCACTCAAGGACGGTGTCATCGCCGACTTCGAGGTCACGGAGGAGATGCTGCGGCACTTCATCCAGAAGGTTCACCAGAACCGCTGGGCGCATCCGCGGGTCGTCGTCTGCGTTCCTTCCGGCGTGACCGGCGTTGAGAAGCGCGCCGTCGAGGAGGCGTGCCTGAGCGCCGGTGCCCGCCAGGCCTATTTGATCGAGGAGCCCATGGCAGCCGCGATCGGCGCCGGGCTCCCCGTCGGTGAACCGACCGGCTCGATGGTCGTCGACATCGGCGGCGGCACGAGCGAGGTCGCGGTGATCTCGCTCGGCGGGATCGTCGTCTCCCAGTCGATCCGGGTCGGCGGCGACGAGCTTGACGAGGCGATCATCAACTACGTCAAGCGGGAGTACAAGCTGCTCATCGGTCAGCAGACCGCCGAGGAGGTCAAGCTCGAGATCGGCTCCGCCTACCCGATGCCAGAGGAGGTCCAGGCCGAGATCCGCGGCCGGGACATGGTCTCCGGACTACCGAAGACGGTGGTGCTCACCAGCGAGGAAATCCGGGGGGCGCTCGAGGAGCCGGTCTCGCAGATCATCGACGCCGTCAAGGAGACGCTCGACCGGACGCCGCCGGAACTCGCCTCCGACATCATGGATCGTGGCATCATGCTCGCAGGAGGTGGGTCGCTGCTCCAGGGGCTCGAAGAGCGTTTGCGTCACGAGACACAAATGCCCGCGCACCTGGCCGAGTCGCCATTGACATGTGTCGCGGTGGGCTCGGGGAGATCGTTGGAGGAATTCGAGGCGATCCACCGTTCGAGCAAGAATTCACGCAACCGGCGTCGGCGCTACTAGGTTGGCCCTGGTAGCCGAGCGCGCAGGAGCAACCGCTTTGGAGACACGCACCACGTGCCTGACAAGAAGACCATTCGGCGCCGTCGCGCGATTCTCGCGCTGCTCGTCGTCGTCTCCCTGATCCTTTTAACCGCATACTTCGGCGAGTCGCCGAGCAGCCCGCTGCACAGCGTCCAGCGCGGAATCGTCCAGGTGCTCTCGCCGATCCAGGAGGGCGCGAGCAAGGCGCTCAAGCCCCTCCGGGACATCGCCTCGTCGGTCTCCTCGACGTTCCACGCCAAGTCGCAACGCGACGCCCTGCGCAAGCAGGTCGCCAAGCTTCAGGCGCAGCTCGCGGTCGCCAACCAGAAGGCGATCCTCTACAACCAGCTCGTCAAGCAGGTCGGCCTCGACAACAGCATCGGGGTGAGCAACTATGCGCCGGTCGCCGCGCACGTGATCGGCCGGGACCCGACCCTGTGGTACGCGACGGTCGAGGTCGACAAGGGCTCCGCCGACGGCGTTCGCAAGGAGGACCCGGTGATCGGCGACGGCGCCCTCGTCGGCAAGGTCTCAACGGTCGCGCCGAACGTGTCGGTCGTCACGCTCATCACCGACCACTCGTTCGCCGTGTCGGCTGAAGTCCAGAACAGCACCGGCGACTCCGGCGTGCTCGTGCCCGCGGTCGGCGATCCCAACCAGCTGCTGCTCCAGTACCTGCCGCAGAACGCGAACATCCAGGCCGGCCGCGACATGGTCGTGACCGCCGGGTTCAAGTCCGGAGCGCTCGAGTCGCTGTTTCCGCCGGGGATCCCGATCGGTCAGGTCTCGGACGCGAACCAGAACGACCTGATCAACAACCGGCAGGTCAAGGTCGCCCCGGCCGCCGACCTGCGCCACCTCGACTTCGTGCAGATCCTGACCCAGCCACAGGCGGGCACCCGCCGGGTCCAGCTGCCGACGACGCACCCATGACCGAGTCCACACGCGTGTCGCTCCAGCTGCCAGTGCGGCTCGTCGTGCTCGGGTTCCTGACCGTCGTCATCCAGGCGGCAGCGGTCTCGCAGATCTCGATCTTCGGTGTCAGCGCCGACCTCACGCCGCTCGTCGTGATGTCGATCGGCCTGCTGACCGGCTCACTGCTCGGTGCGGTTGCAGGCTTCGGGATCGGGCTGTTCGTCGACCTCGTGCTCGTGCAGACGCTCGGCGTCACCTCGCTGCTGTACATCGCGATCGGGTACGGATGCGGCCGCCTGCGGGAGCTGCGCGACCCGTCCCACAGCCTCGTGCCGCTCGCGCTGGGCGCCGCCGCCACCGCGGTCGCCGGCATCGGCATGGCGCTCATCCAGTTCCTGCTCGGCGTCGATGCGCCCGTGAGCTGGCTGCTCATCCAGCAGCTCTGCATCACGATCCTCGTCAACACGCTGATCGCGTTGCCGGTGTACGCGCTCGTGCGTCGGATCATCCAGCCGGCGCTCCCGGACGATCCGCGCCGCCGGCGGCGTCGCGCGTACACGACCGGCGGGCTCAGCCCGCTGCAGCGCCCGTCCGAACGCCTCGGCCAGATTCCCCGCTCCGCGTCCCGATGATGCAGACCCCCGAAGAACGACGTCCGCCGCTGACGCCGCAGCTCGCGCTGCGTGTGGCGATCGTCGGCAGCGTCGCGCTCGCGATGTTCGCGATCATCTTCTTCCGGCTGTGGTTCCTCCAGGTGCTCTCCGGTGACAAGTACGCGAAGGCGGCGACGACGAACCGCGTGCGCCAGATCGCAGTTCCGGCGGAACGAGGGCAGATTCTCGACCGCGACGGCCACGTGCTCGTCGACTCCAAGCCGTCGATCGCGGTCCAGCTTTCGCCGCCCGACCTCCCGCGCAACCGGGTCAAGCGCAACCACCTGTACGCCCGCCTAGCGCAGATCCTCGACATCTCGACGAAACGTGAGAAGTGCACGATCGTCGGCGGCCCGCACGTCGTGCACGCTCGGCTCGCGCCGATTCCATGCGCAGTCGACCAGCAGCACGCGCTGCTGCCATACGCGAACGTCACGATCAAGACCGACGTCTCCGACAACGTCCACTACTACCTCGCCGAGCGCCAGGATCAGTTCCCGGGTGTGAGCGTCGAGCAGGTGTGGCTGCGCCGCTACCCGCTCCATGACCTCGCCGCGCAGCTGTTCGGCACCGTGGGCCCGATCAGCCAGGGCGAACTCAAGGAGACGCGCTACCGGGGCGTCTCGCAGCAGTCGATCGTCGGCCAGTCCGGCCTCGAGTGGTACTACGACCAGTACCTGCGCGGTAAGGACGGCGCCGAGAAGGTGCAGGTCGACGCGCTCGGCCGTTTCAAGGGCTACCTGTCCGAACAGAAGCCCGTCGCCGGGCACTCGCTCAAGCTGTCGCTCAACCTTGGCCTCCAGAAGGCCGGCCAGCAGGCGCTCACCGAGGCGATCGGGAACAACCCACCGGCCCCGGCGGGCGCGTTCGTCGCGCTCAACCCCGTCAACGGCGAGGTCTACGCGATGGGCTCATCCCCAACGTTCGACCCCAACATCTTCACCAAGCCGCTCACGCAGTCCGCCTATCAGAAGCTCAACAACGCCTCGAGCGGCTATCCGCTGTTCAACCGGGCGATCCAGAGCTCGTATCCGACCGGCTCGACGTTCAAGGGCATCACGGCGACGGCTGCGCTCCAGAGCGGCGCGTGGAACCTCGGGAGCATCTACGACGACACCGGCGTCTACCAGAACGGCCCCGGCGACCAACGGCACAACGCCGGTCACGCCTCCTACGGCTCGATCAACCTGACGCAGGCGATTCAGGTGTCGTCGGACAACTTCTTCTACAACCTCGGCCGGCTGCTCAACGCCGATCCGACGACCCACCCGAAGGGCGGCGCGCTCCAGCAGTGGGCGCGGAAGTTCGGCATGGGTCACCCGACGGGGGTCGACCTCGGCGGCGAGAACGCCGGAATCCTGCCCTCGCCGGCGTGGCGGGCGGCGCGGGACCGGCTCGAGGTGAAGTGTGAGCACAAGCGCAAGATCCCGAGCTGCGGGATCGCCGACGGACGTCCCTGGTCGGTCGGCGACAACGAGAACCTCGCCGTCGGACAGGGCGACCTCGAGGCGACGCCGCTCCAGCTCGCGGTCGCGTACTCGGCGCTCGAGAACGGCGGCAACGTAGTGCGCCCCCATGTCGGCCTCGAGGTCGACGCCCCGGACGGGACCGTGCTCCAGCGGATCGACCCGCCGCCGTCACGACGGCTGAACATCGACTCCCAGAACCTCGACGCGATCCGTGCCGGTCTGCACGCGGCGGCATCGCAGTCCGGCGGCACCTCGGCGGACGTGTTCGCCGGCTGGGATCAGAATCGCTTCCCGGTATTTGGCAAGACGGGAACCGCGCAGCACTTCGGTCAGCAGGACCAGTCGTGGTATGTGTGCTACGTGCCCGACCCCGTCCGCCCGATCCTCGTCGTGGTGACGGTTGAGCAGGGCGGCTTCGGCGCCCAGGCGGCCGCGCCGGCCGCCCGCGAGATCCTCTCGCAGTGGTACTACGGCAAGCGCGGCCAGTTCATCGCGGGGAGCTCGAAGACGCTGTGAGCGTGAGCACGCCGATCCAGATGCCGGAGGAGGCCGCTGCTCCCCGGGCGCCGTCGCTGCCCCGCTTCGACCCGCTGCTGCTGCTCGCCGCGGCCGGGCTCGTCGCGTGCTCGCTGATCACGCTGAAGGGCGCGACGCGCAACGCCGTCAAGGGCCACCCGCTGTTCTACGTCGAGCGGCAGGCGATCTACGTCGCAATCGGGGTCGCGCTCGCACTGCTCATCAGCCGGATTGACTACTCGCGGCTGCGTGAGTACCGCTACGGCTTCTACGGGCTGCTCGTCGCGCTCAACGTCGTCGTGTACGGGATGCCGGCGATCCGCGGCTCGCACCGCTGGATCCCGTTGCCGTTCCTCCAGGTCCAGTCCTCGGAGTTCGGGAAGATCCTGCTGATCGTGTCGCTCGCGGCGTTCGCCGTCGACCGCATGCGCCGCCTGCACGAACTGCGCACGACGGCCCGGATCATGATGTTCACGCTGCTGCCGGCACTGATTGTGATTCCCCAGCCTGACCTCGGCACCGGACTCGTGTACGTCGTCGTCGGGTTCATGATGCTCGTCTTCGCCGGCACGCCCGGCCGTCAGCTCGGCCTGCTCGTCGCGATGTTCGTGGCGGTCGTCGCGTTCGTGATCGCGGGCGCGCCCGCGCTCGGCGTGCACGTGCTCAAGCCCTACCAGGTCCAGCGGCTCACCGGGTTCGTCAACCCGTCGCGGGATCCGCGCAACCAGACCTACAACATCCTGCAGTCCGAGATCGCGATCGGCTCAGGACAGAAGACCGGCCGGGGCGTGGCGCATGCCACCCAGACGAGCCTCAACTATCTCCCCGAGCATCAAACAGACTTCATCTTCGCGGCCGTCGGCGAAACCTACGGGTTCGTCGGGGCCGCGCTCGTCTTATCGCTGTACGCGCTGTTGATATGGCGCACGCTGAGGATCCTCACGTTGGCCAAGAACCTGTACGGGACTTTGATCGCGGCAGGGATCCTCGCGATGCTGATGTTCCAGGTGTTTGTGAACGTGGGTATGACGATCGGAATCATGCCCATCACGGGAGTCCCGCTGCCGCTCATGAGCTACGGCGGCTCATCCGTGCTCATCACCTTTATCGCCCTCGGGCTGCTGCAGTCGATCCATATCCAAGCCAGGATCGCGTCTGCCGGCAAGGGAAGGGCACTCATTTCGTAATGCCGGCGCCACCACGTGCGCAGCCGGTGAAACCGCGCCCCGTGCCGCTGGCACGGGCCGCGCACACATCAAAGGACTGAACGACAATTGAAGAAGCAAGTACTGGTCAGCGTCGACCGTGGGGAAACCCGGGTCGCGATGCTCGAGGCCACCGGGACGCTCGCCGAGCGCAAGCCCGGATCCGGTAACCGCCGTCGGCGTAAGACCGCCAATCCGGCCGCCGGGTATCGCGTCGCCGAGCTCTACCTCGAGCGCCGCGGCGCCCGGTCGATCGTTGGCAATATCTACAAGGGCCGCGTCGACAATGTGCTCGCCGGGCTCGAGGCGGCGTTCGTCGACATCGGGCTGGAAAAGAACGGCTTTCTGCACGTCGACGAGATCGTGCTCCCAGGAGTTGAGGCCCCCCGCCGCGGGCGGGGCGGCAGCGGCCGGGACAGCCGGCAGATCACCGACATGCTCAAGCCGGGGCAGGAGATCGTCGTGCAGGTCGTCAAGGACCCGCTCAAGACCAAGGGCGCCCGCCTGTCGATGGACCTGACGATCGCCGGCCGCTACATGGTGCTCGCGCCGTTCGGCGAGGGCGTCGGCGTTTCCCGCCGGCTCGACGACAAGGAGCGCGACCGCCTGCGCAAGGAGGCCGCAAAGCTCGACCTGAAGGGCTCGGGCGCGATCGTCCGCACCGCCGCCCAGGGCGCCAAGCGCGCCGATCTCGAGCGCGAGCTGCTGTATCTGTTCAAGCTCAACGAGGTGCTCCAGAAGCGCGTCGAGGAGACGCCGGCCCCGGCGCTCGTCTTCCAGGAGGCCGACCTCTCGGTCCGGGTCGTGCGGGACATCTACTCCGCCGAGTTTGAGCGAGCGATCGTCGATGACGAGAAGCAGCACCACCGTCTCGTCTCGTTCTTTTCCCGGACCGCGCCCGAGCTCGTCGAGCACGTCGAGCTGTGGGATGACGAGCGCCCGCTGTTTGATGCGTTCGGGGTCGAGAAGGTGCTCGACTCGACGCTCTCGCGCCGCGTCGATCTCCCGAGCGGCGGCTATCTGATGATCGACTACGCCGAGGCGCTGACCGTCATCGACGTCAACTCGGGGTCGTTCATCGGGCGGGGCAAGGGTGCCCGGCTCGAGGACACGATCACGAAGACGAACCTCGAGGCGGCCGATGAGGTCGTCCGCCAGCTCCGGCTGCGCGACATCGGCGGGATCATCGTCATCGACTTCATCGACATGGCGCGGGCGCGCAATCGCGACGCCGTGCTCAAGACGCTTCGCAAGGCATTGGACGAGGATCGGACGAAGACGTTCGTCGTCGAGATCTCGCCGCTTGGTCTCGTGGAGATGACGCGGCAGAACGTCACCGACGGCGTCCGGGAGATCATGACCCGCCCCTGCCCGACGTGCCACGGCGAGGGCGTGATCAAGTCCGAAGAGACGATCGCGATCGAGGTCGAGCGCCGGATGCGCGACGTGGCGAAGGACTCGAAGGCCGAGGCGCTGCTCATCCAGATGAACCCGCGCGTCAGCGCCGAGTTCACGGGCAACGAGGCCCGGGTGCTCCACCAAATCGAAGAGGACACCGGCAAGTGGTTCCACTTCGAGGGCTCGGAAGGCCTGCCGCTCGATCACTTCGCCGTGCTGATGGAGGCCGACCGCGAGAAGGTGCTCGAACGCGCGCTCCCGTTCCGCGAGGGCGAGGAAGTCCACGTCGAGATCGTCGAGCCGCACATGTTCAACCCGGGAGACGCGGTCGCCAAGATCGACGGCTACATCATTTCGGTGACCGGGGGCACGCCGTACGTCGGCGAGAAGCACCTCGTGCGAATCGAGGAGGTGGGGCGGACCGCGGCTCGGGCCTCGCTCGTCGACGCCGAGCCCGGGCCGACTGGGGAGGGCTCCGGAGGCTCAGGTGCAGATGATTCCGACGATGTCCTAGAATCGAAGCCTCGGCGCCGCGGCCGCAGAGGCGGACGGCGCCGTTCCGGCGCCAAGGCTGAATCAGCGGCCACGCCCTCGTCCGACTGAGCAATAGCAACATGTACGCAATCGTCAAGACAGGTGGAAAGCAGTACCGCGTCGAGCAAGGCCAGTCCCTGCTCGTCGAGCGCCTGCCCGCCGAGGAAGGGGCCTCGGTGTCCCTGCGGCCGCTGCTGTACGTCGATGGCTCGACGGTGCTGGACGCGGCCGACGAGCTCGGGGAGGTGAGCGTGGAGGCGCGCGTCGTCGGCCACGAGCGCGGGCCCAAGCTCCGCGTCGTCAAGTTCAAGCCCAAGCGCGGCTACAAGCGGCGCACCGGCCACCGCCAGGAGCTCACCCGGCTTGAGGTCACCGGCATCAAGCTGTCCGGTGGATCGTCGGCGAAAAAGAGCGCCGCCAAGTCCGAGACCCCTGCGCCGGTGGCCGCACCGTCAAGCTCAACCTCCGAGGAGGCGACCGACAATGGCGCATAAGAAGGGCCTCGGGTCCTCCCGCAACGGCCGCGACTCCAACGCCAAGCGGCTCGGCGTCAAGGTCTTCGCCGGTCAGGCCGTCACGGGCGGCGAGATCATCGTCCGCCAGCGCGGCACCCGCTTCCATCCGGGCGACGGCGTCGGGATCGGCAAGGACGACACGATCTACGCACGCGCCGCCGGCACGGTGGCGTTCACCCGCGGTCGTCGCGGGCGCGTGATCTCCGTCGTCCCCGGCGACGACTCCTAGCGCCGCCTTCTGCTCGCCCGCGGCGGGGGGCTCGGCTTGGCCACGAACGTGAACGCGGCAGCGCTCGGGTCGGTGTTGCCGACGGCGTCTGTGGCAACGACCGAGAGGGTGTGCCGGCCGGCCTTCACCGCAACGCGCAGCGGCGAATGGCAGGCGCGGTAGGTTCCCCGGTCGAGCTTGCACCGGAACGCTGAACCGGGCTCGGAGGCGGCGAACCGGAACGCGACCGTCACCTGGTGGCGATGACGGCGCAGTGTGAGCTTCGCTCGCGGATGCGCGGTGATGGTGGTGTTCGGGGCCGTCGCGTCGATCTTGAACGTCCGTGTCGCGGGCGTGGGATCGACGTTGCCCGATCCGTCGACCGCGGCCACGCGGGACGTGTACGTGCCGTCGGCGAGGGGACCTCTCGGCGTGTGCGTGCCGCTCGGTCCTGAGCACGGGACGAACGACGCGCTTCCGCGATCGACTGAGCACCGGAAGCTGCCAGGCTCAGAACCGTGGAACGTGAATGTCGGCGTGGCGTCCCGGGTGAGGGGCGGCCCGGGGTTGAGCGTCGTCTCGGGGGCCGCGAGATCGACGGTGTAGACGGCGCCGTCGGCCGGACTCGTGGTCGTCGCAACGGGGGCACCGATCACGAGGTCGGGATGGCCGTCTCCGTTGAGATCGCCGCCTCGCCCAACCCCGGCACCGGCGAGCTCGCCGGTCGACGCGCCGTCGATCCGGACACCGCGTGACGTCTGTGCGCCGGTGAGGTCCGCGAGGTCGACATCGCCGGGGTCCGCGGTCCGCTGGCCATAGATGACGTTCACGGACCCGGACCGCGGCCGGCCGTTGTTGGCAGCCGTCGGGGAGCTGATCGCGAGGTCATCGACGCCGTCTCCGTTGAGGTCGCCCACGCCGGCAACCGAGTAGCCGGCGTCGTCGCCCGGGGCCGCTCCGTCGATCCTCATCCCGCGCGTGGCCTGCGTCGTCGTGATGGCGGCAAGGTCGACGTCAGCCGGGTCGGCGGTCCGCTGACCGTAGAGCACATACGCCGAGCCGGAACTGGGGCGGGCGTTGTTGTGCGCACCCACGGCTCCGACGACTACGTCGGCGACGCCGTCTCCGTTGACGTCGCCGGCCCCGGCCACGGAGTAGCCGAGGTCGTCATTCGCGGTGGCACCGTCGATCCGGAACCACAGCGATGTGTCGCTCGGCGAGATGCTGCCGACGGCGATGGCGGATCGGTCGAGGACATTGGACCCGTAGACGACATACGCCGAACCCGAATCGGTCCGCATCTCGTTCCCGGCGCCCGGGGCGCCGATCAGCACGTCGCCGATCCCGTCGCCGTTCACGTCGCCGGCACCGCCGACGGTCGCTCCGAGCTCGTCATTCTGGATCGCCCCGTCGATCCGGAAGCCGCGCACCGTCTTGGTCGTCGTCACGCCGCCCACCGATGCGAGATCGAGGTCGGCCAGGTCCGGCGTCGCCTGCCCGTAGACGACGTACGCCGAGCCGGCGAACACGTGACCGCCGGGCGCAGCACCGATCGCGCCGACGATCGCGTCCGCGAGGCCGTCGCCAGTCACATCGGTGAGGGCGACGGAACGGCCGGCCTGGTCGGTCATGCTGGCGCCGTCGATCCGGAACCCGCGCCCACCCTCGGTGGTCGTGATGTTTGCGAGGTCGACGTCGGCCGGATCGGCGACGCGCTGCCCGTAGATGACGTACGCCGAGCCCGAGTTGATGCGGCCGTTGTTCGCGGCGTCGCTCGCACCGATGATCACGTCGGCGATCCCGTCGCCGTTGACATCGCCGCCACCGGCGACGCTGTCTCCGGCTTCGTTGTTCGCTGCGGCTCCGTCTATCTCGAAGCCGGAGGTTCCGAGATGGCCAAGCTTGACGCTCCCGAGGTTCTGCCCACCGTAGACCACGTAGGCCGCACCGGCGTTCGTGCGACCGCGGGGGCTGGCGAACTTTGCGGCGATGATGACGTCGGGCCGCCCGTCGCCGTTGACGTCACCCGCCCCGGCGACGCTCAGCCCGGTCAGTGCGCCGGCCGACGGGCCGACGATCTTCATCGTCCCGGCGGGGCCGGTCAGGTCAATGCTCGAAGCCTGCGCGTGCAACGGTGCCGCCAGCAGGACGCCAGACGCGACCAGCGCGATGCCGAGCCGATGCAGCGTGGGTGAGGGCGCGAGCGTGGTGGTGAGGTGCATCGGTGAGATCTCCTTGCCGAGAGCGAGTGTCGGGTCGGCAGTTGTAGGCCGGGCTGCTTTGCTCGGCCTTAGCCAGGCCTTTGCGAAGGGGACGCGGCCTGCTTCTACGAGCGGCGAGGGCCGGCGCCCTCGCGTCCGGTCTCTAGCTCTCGCCCGCCGACGCGAGCACGGCCGTGCACATCGGACACCGGCGTGCCCTCACCGGGATCGCGCTCGTGCACTCCGGGCATTCCTTCGTCGTCGGGTCCTCACGCTTGCGGTCCGCCATCAGCCGGTTGAGCGGAACGACGACGAAGAAGAACACCGCGGCGGCCGCGGTCAGGAACGCGATCACGGCGTTGATGAGCGCGCCGTACTTGAACTGGCTCCCGTTGATCGTGAACGTGAGGTTCGAGAAGTCGTGCTTGCCGAAGATCGCGGCGATGAGCGGCGTCAGCAGGTCGGCGACGAGGGCCGTCACGACCGCCGTGAATGCGGTGCCGACGACGACCGCGACCGCCAGATCGACGACGTTGCCGCGGAACAGGAACTTCTTGAACTCGACGAGCAACCTCACGTCCGGCCGGGACCCTATGAGAGGCACTGGTCGGAAACCCGGGTCGGGCGTCAAGGGAGCCCTTGGGGCCGTGTGTACAACTGTTGTACACCAGCCCCCATCCACCCCCGAGGACGACGCTCCATTCGCGCCGAGGCCGCGGCTCCACTATGCTGCGCCGCCGTGCAGCAGAGGAGAGAGAGGGGCGCAAGGCGTGCGCCTGTGGCGACGGCCGTCGCCGCCGTGTTCGCATGCGCGTGCGTGCTCGCGTTCGCGTCGTCGGCGGCCGCTGCCGCAAAGCTCGGCAGCGTCGGCGGCAGCGCCGAGCAGGTCTATCTGACCGGCGCCACCCCGCGCGCCAAGCTCATCCTCATCAACCGCCGCGGTCGTGTCGTGCAGACCAAGCGCGTCGATCGCCTGGGCGCCCTCATCTTCCGCAACGTGGCGCCGGGCCAGGGTTACCGGGTCCGCAGCGGCCGCAGGCGGTCGAACGCGGTCACGGTGTTCACCAACCGGAGCGCGCCGCCGAGCACGAAGAGCTACGGCCAGAAGCTCCCGACGAGCGGCTACGGCTACCTGACGACCCGAGACGGCACGAAGCTCGCGATCGACGTCCACACGCCGGGCACCGGGAAGGCCCCGTATCCGACGCTCGTCGAATACGCCGGCTACGGCTACGCGGACCCGTTCCACGGTCCGGACAGCGGCATCGCCCAGGTCGCGAACCTCCTCGGGTTCGCCGTGGTCGACGTCAATATGCGCGGCACCGGCTGCTCGGGCGGCGCGTTTGACTACTTCGAACGGCTCCAGAGCCTCGACGGCTACGACATCGTCGAGACCGTCGCCCGTCAGCCGTGGGTGCTGCACCACCGGGCGGGAACGCTCGGGATCTCTTACGGCGGCATCAGCCAGTTGTTTGTCGCCGCGACCGACCCGCCGCACCTCGCTGCGATCGCGCCGCTGTCGGTGATCGACGACAGCGCGTCGACGCTGTACCCAGGCGGGATTCTCAACACCGGCTTCACGTTGCCGTGGGCGCAGGACCGCGACCACGACGCGCTCCCCTCGTCGGCCAGCGGCGGCCAGGCGTGGGTGCGTCAGGAGATCGCCAAGGGCGACAAGGTCTGCAAGGCCAATCAGGCCCTTCACGCCGAAGCGGTCAACCTCGTGAGGAAGGTCCACGCCAACCCGTTCTACGTCCCGAAGACGGCCGACCCGGTCAGCCCGATCAAGTTCGTCAACAAGATCCGGGTGCCGGTGTTCCTCGCCTGCCAGTTCACCGACGAGCAGACCGGCGGCCACTGCCCCGACCTCGTGCCGCACTTCACCGGCACGACGCACAAGTGGTTCACGTTCACGAATGGCGTGCACACCGACTCGCTCGACCCGGCGACGTTCAACCGCTGGTACGACTTCCTCAAGCTGTACGTCGCCCAGCAGAACCCGACGCTGCCGGCGAGCGCCAAGGCGGCCGCGCCGACGCTGTACAAGGCGGTGCTCGGTGTCAACGGCGTGACACTCCCGAACGACCCGCTCCAGTCTGAGCCGAGCTACGCAGCCGCGCTCGCCGCCTACCAGCGGGTGCCGCGCGTCCGCGTGCTGTTCGACAACGGCGCCGGCTCCGCGACGGCCGGAAACCCCCTCCCCGGGTTTGAGCACTCGTTCTCGTCCTTCCCGGTCCGCGGCACGCGGGCGCGTTCCTGGTACTTCGGAGCCGGCGGTGCGCTGACCGACGCAAAGCCGACCGTGAGCGCGACCGGCGACAGCTTCACCTGGAACAAGAAGGCCCGGCCGCCGACCGATTTCACCGGCGACACTGGCGGCGGCCCGAACGGCCTGTGGAACGCGATCCCGCCGTACAACTGGACCCAGAACCCGCCCGGCACCGCGGTCTCGTATGTGAGCGCCCCACTCGCCGCCAACACGACGATCTTCGGTGGGGGAGCCGTGCAGGAGTGGATCAAGTCAGCGACCACCGATGTCGATCTCCAGGCGACCGTCACCGAGGTCCGGCCGGACGGCAAGGAGACGTTCGTGCAGAGCGGCTGGCTGCGCGCGAGCCGGCGCAAGCTGACGCCGGGAAGCTCGATCCTCGCGCCCTCGCCGACGTTCCGCCGGGCGGACGTGCAACCGCTGCCGAAGGGCAAGTTTGCGCTCGTCACCATCCCGCTCTACTACGAGGGCCACGTGTACCGCAAGGGATCGCGGGTGCGGGTCATCCTCGCGGCGCCGTCCGGGGACAATCCGATCTGGGCGTTCCGCAACACGGTCCCGACCAGCGGTACCGACAAGATCTTCATCGCCCACTCGCCGGCGATGCCCTCGCGCCTCGTGCTCCCGCTCGTGCCGGGTGTGTCGGTGACGAAAGGCCTGCCGCCATGCCCGGGACTGCGCGGTGAGCCCTGCCGGACGTACGTGCCGACGGCGACGGCGAACTGACGCCGTCGCTCAGCCGGCGAGCTCAGCCGGCGAGCTCGGCCAGGCGCTCAGCCAGCACGATCCGTGAGGCAGCCTCCACAAGCGCGAGGTGCGAGAACGCCTGCGGGAAGTTGCCGAGGTGTCTGCCGGTGTCGACGTCGAATTCCTCCGCGTAGAGTCCCAGCGGTGACGCGACCCGCACGAGGCGCTCCATCAGGTCGCGTGCCCGCTGCGTCTCGCCGATGATCGACAGCGCCGACACGAGCCAGAACGAGCAGATCACGAACGTCCCCTCCTTGCCGGAGAGACCGTCGTCCGTCTCGTCCGTGCGGTATCGGAGGACGAACCCTTGCTCGGTCAACTCATCGGCGATCGCGAGCACCGTCGCCCGGAGCCGCGGATCGTCGCCTGGGAGGAAGCCGAGGATCGCTGCGAGCAGCGTCGATGCATCCAGCGACGTCGTCTCGTAGTGCTGGCACAGCACGCCGCGCTTGTCGGCCCCGTGCTCGAGGATGTCCGCCTTGATCGTGGATGCCACGTCTGCCCACTTGGCGGCGAGATCGTCCTCGCCACGAATGATCGCGAGCTGAGCTGCGCGATCGAGCGCGACCCAACACATGAGCTTTGACGAGACGTAGTGCTGTGGCTTTCCGCGCGCCTCCCAGATGCCCTGGTCCGGCTTGCGCCATACGGCGATCGCGCACTCGGCCTGCGCCTGGACGAGCGGCCACATTCGCCGGGGCAACCGCTGGCTGCGGCGCGAATGCAGCAGCACCGAGTCAAGCGCGGCCCCAAACACGTCGTTCTGCCGCTGGTCGAACGCGCCATTGCCGATCCGCACCGGATGCGCGCCGCCGTAGCCTGAGAGCTCCTCGCGCACGGACTCGGTCAGGTCCCGGCGACCGTCGATCCCGTACATGATCTGCAGCGAGCCGTCGTCGTTGCGGTCGATATCCGCCAGGTACTGCATGAACTCGTCCGCCTCCCAGTCGAGCAGCAGGTAGTGCAGCGCCCGGAGCAGGAAGGTCGAGTCGCGGATCCAGGTGTACCGGTAGTCCCAATTGCGTTCCCCGCCCGGCGTCTCCGGTAGCGAGGTCGTCAGTGCCGCCACGGCCGCTCCGGTCGGCATATACGTCAGACCCTTGATCGTGAGCGCCGAACGCTGGATCAACGGCCCGAGCTCGTGATCGGGGATCCGGGCGCGCCCGAGCCAGTTGCGCCAGTATCGCGTCGTCGCGTCGAGCCGCTCGAACGCTTCGTCGAGAGTTGACGGAACGGCTGCCGTCTCGCTCCAGGAGAGCGAGCAATAGACCGCCTCGCCCTTGTGGAGCAGGTGCCGGGCCCGGACGCGTCCGGCCTCGATCCCGAGCAACATGTCGGTCTGCAACTCAATCGTCTGACCCGCCCCGGTCGCGACGGCGCGGTGCCGGTCGTCGCTCAACGTCCACTCGGCGGGCACGCGGCCGTAGTCGAAGCCGGGCTCGCACACGAGGTCGAGCTCGACGGCGCCGTCAATGCACCGAGCGGTCCGGACAAGCATGTGGTCGGCATCCTCATCAGCCGGCGGGCGGGTATGGGGCGTGACCGTATCCTCGCCGCGCCGCGGGCCCATCGTGAGCGCGTCGCGCACGATTCCCCAGCCCGTTGGCGTCTTCCATGAGGTGACGAGCGAGTTCGTGCCGGGCTCGTAGATCCGGTCGCTCGGGACATTGATCCCGAACGGGCCAAGCCGGAAGCTGCCGGCGCCCCGATCGAGCAGCGTGCCGAACACACTGGGCGAGTCGAAGCACGGGACGCACATCCAGTCGATCGAGCCGTCCGGGGCGACGAGCGCGCCCGTGTGGCAGTCAGACAGAAAGCCGTAGTTGGCGATCGGTGTGAACGGAGACGGCGCGGCGGCGCTCCGCGGCGCTTGGGTGCGCTCCGGCGCGGGCGCCGGCGCGGGCGCCGGCGGACGGTCGCCGTCGGAGGACTTCTTCGACCCTCGCTTCTTCGAGGTCGCACTCATGTCCCTGTCCTTTCACTGGGTGGCTGAGCGGCGGTCAGGCGATGCTCGGTGCATGCGGCCCGCGACGCATCATCCGAACCGGGTGAACGAACTGCGAGGCGTCAGCCCGGCATGGGCTCACGCGGAATGAGAACCGCCGCCCCAAGCCCGAGCAGGGCGATCACGGCGAGCACAACGACGGCGGCCACGTAGGAACGGTTTCCCGCTGAGGCATCCGCGATGACGATCGTGCCGGCGATCGCGGTGCCGAGCGACGAGCCGAGGTTCGACACCGCGCGCGAGAGCCCGGAGATCTCGCCCTGCTTGTTCTCCGGGAACGCCGATTGCACAACGTTGACCGACGGTGTGAGCATGCCGCCGAGCCCGAGGCCGAGCAGGAACAGTCCGGGGCTCATCGTCCACACGCTCGAGAACGCCTTGTAGAGACCGATGAGCAGCCCGATCCCTGCGAGCGTCACGACGAAACCGGCAATGATCAGGGTGCGCTGCGCGAACCGCTCCGCGAGGCGCTTGGCCGCGAGCGACGAGAGCAGGATTCCCGCGGTGGCGGCGGTGAACACGACGCCCGTCTGGATCGCGCTGTAGCCATGGACGACCTGCAGATACACCGTGACCACGAACGTCGTTCCCATCAGCAGCAGCCATTGGATGTTCTGGGTGACCATCGCCAGGTTCGACGTGCGGTTGTTGAAGAGGCTCGTCGACAGCAGCGGCTCCCGGCGGTCGCGCTCGTACGACCGGACGTGGAGGAAGAACCAGAGTTGGAGGGCGGCGCCGAGCGCCAGAAACACCACGAACAGCGCCCAGTTGTTCCCGGCTTGGAGGATGCCCAGGACGATGAACAGCATCCCAGCGGCCGACAGCACTGCCCCGACCGTGTCGAAGCGCCGCTTCGGGTCCGGCGGGAGCGGATCGGTGAGCCGCCGGCTGAGCAGGACAATGGCCGCCACGATCGCCGCCTGCAGCAGGAAGGACGCCCGCCAACTGATCGTGGTCGTGATCAGGCCGCCGACGAGCGGGCCGGCCGCTGCCCCGATCCCGCCCATGCCACTGATCACGCCAAACGCCCGCGCACGCGACTCGACGTCGGCGAAGAACATCGTCGCCAGGATGTAGATCGGCGGGATCATCAGGGCCGACCCCACGCCCTCAAATCCCGAGTAGCCGATGATCAGGAGCGGTAGGCCATGCGCCAGCGCAGCGATGACGGCACCGGCGCCGTAGATGACGAGCCCGGCGATCAGGCACCGCTTGCGTCCGAGGATGTCGGTCAGCTTGCTCCCCGGGATCATCAACGCCGCCATGCACAGAAGAAACAGCGTGATCGCGGTCTGGACGCCGTGGACCGTCGTGCCGAGATCCTTCGCGATGCTGCTGATCGCGACGTTCATGTTCGAGCCCGCGAAGCTCGCAACGAACTGCGTCAGCGCCAGCGGAACCAGCACGCGACCGAGCGCGGCCCCGCGCGCCGTGCCAGCGGCGGCCTGCGCGCCGGTGGAGGCAGCACCCACGGATCACACTGTCGCGCGGCCTCGGAGCACTGGCATCATCCTCTTCGGGTGAGGGGTCAGCCCTCCTGGGCCGTCGGGCGTACGAGGATCTCGTTGACGTCGACGTGGGCCGGCTGGGAGACCGCGAACATGACCGCCCGCGCGACGTCATCTGGCGACAGCGCATTCGTCACCGGGTTGTCGAAGAACGGCGTGTCGACCATCCCGGGTTCGATCACGGTGACTCGCGCGCCGGTGCCGTTCAGCTCCTGGCGGAGGCTCTCGCCCATCCCGGTGACCGACCACTTCGTCGCCGAGTAGAGCGAGCCCGGGAGGGCACGACGACCCGCGACCGAGCCGGTGAGCAGGAAATGGCCCCGCGACTCGATGATCGACGGCAGGCAGGCCCTAATCGTCAGGGCGGCGCCGTACACGTTCGTCAGAACCATCGAGCGCCAGTGCTCGGGTGATTCCTTGAGAAAGCCGCGCGCCGCGCCGAACCCGGCGTTGGCCCACGCGACGTCAAGCCGGCCGAAGTGCGCGAGCGCCTGCTGGACCATCGCCTGCTGCTGATCGGACTCGGTCACGTCGCAGCCGACGGCGAGCGCACGCTCAGACCCGCCGATGGACTCGGCGAGCTCGTGCAGACGATCGGCCGAACGTGCGGCGAGCACGAGGCGGTAGCCCGCCTCGGCGGCATGGCGGGCGGTCGCGGCGCCGATGCCGCTCGACGCGCCCGTGATGAGGAAGACGGGGTCTGGCATGTCAGGATCATGTCATGCACGATCGCGCCCGCATTCACGTGAAGGCCGGGGCCGGCGGAAACGGCTGCCTCAGCTTCCGCCGCGAGGCTCACGTACCCAAAGGCGGCCCCGACGGCGGCGACGGCGGTCGCGGTGGCGATGTCGTACTCGTGTGCGACGACAACCTGCGCGACCTCGAGCGCTTTCGGCGCAGCGCGCACTTCAAGGCGAAGCGGGGCGGCCACGGCCAGGGCTCGCTCCGTCACGGGGCCGAGGGGGAGACGTTGACGATCGGCGTGCCGCCGGGCACTGAGGTGCTCGTCGAGGCCGACAGCACCCAGCATGACCTCGTGCGACCCGGACAGCTCGCTGTCGTCGCTCGCGGCGGCAGCGGCGGGCGCGGGAACAAGCGCTTCGCCGGACCGACCCACCAGACGCCACGTTTTGCCGAGCGCGGTCTGCCCGGCGGCGAGTCGTGGCTGACGCTCCAGCTCAAGCTCCTCGCCGACGCGGGGCTCGTCGGGCTGCCCAACGCCGGGAAGTCGTCTCTGCTGGCTCGGCTCACGCGGGCACAGCCAAAGGTCGCCAACTACCCGTTCACGACACTCGAGCCGGTGCTCGGGACGCTGGAGCTCGACGACCGCCAGCTCGTGATCGCCGACATTCCCGGCCTGATCGAGGGCGCAAGCGCGGGCGCCGGGCTCGGGCACGAGTTCCTCGCCCACATCGAGCGCACCCGGCTCCTCGTCCACGTCCTCGACGTCGCGCCGCTCGACGGCACCGATCCGGACGTCAACTTTGAGACCGTCGAACGGGAGCTGCAGCTCCACGATCCACGCCTCGCGGCACTGCCGCGGATCCTGGCGTTGTCGAAGGTCGATCTCGTCGACGCCGACATGGCGGCACGCGCCCAGGAGCGCTGGCGCGCCCGGGTCGGCGATGACGTTCCGGTGATCCTCACCTCATCGGCGACTCGCGCCGGGCTCGACGAGCTCGCCCGGCAGGTGAGTTACCGGATCCCGGTCCAGGAGGACGACGAAGTCACGGTCGAGGCGGACCGTGCACCGGCACCGAGCGAGCTCGCCGAGCATCGCGTGTTTCGCCCCGCGGCCGACCGCTCGTACAGGGTCGAACAGGTGGGCAAGGGCTCGTTCCGGGTCAGCGGCGCGGGGATCGAGCGCCTGCTCGCGCGGTACGACCTCGAGAACGACGACGCGCTCGCCCACCTTGAGCGGCGGCTGCGCGGGATCGGCGTCATCAGGGCGCTCGAGGCCGAGGGGTTCGAACCCGGGGACGACGTCGAGATCGCGGGCGTGGCGTTCGAACTCGATCCAAATCTGTAGGATCGCGCCCGCTGGCCGGATAGCCAAAGTGTGAGAGAGAGGAGAACGGATGCGTCGTGTTGTAAGCACGGCAATCGTGTTTTCGCTCGTCGTCGTGGGTGCGGCGACAGCAAATGCAAGGGTGCTGCGAGTCGGGAAGTACAAGGGCATTCGCGGCCAGTTCACGTCGATCCAGAGGGCCGTTGACGCCGCCAAGCCCGGCGACTGGATCCTTGTCGGACCGGGCGATTACAAGGAACACTCGGGCAAAGTCCCGAGGGGCGCGGCATACAAGGATCGCCCCGCCGGCGTGCTCATCACCAAGAACCGGATCAAGCTGCGCGGCATGAACCGCAACACGGTCATCGTCGACGGCACGAAGCCCGGTTCGGCGAAATGCTCGACCAAGGCTTCGGCGCAGGAGTTTGGTCCCAAGCTTGGCGGTAAGGCGCTCGGCCTCAACGGCATCATGGTCTGGAAGGCGGCCAACGTCTCGGTCCAGAACCTGACCGCCTGCAACTACCTGCATGGCGCCGGCGACACCGGCAACGAGATCTGGTGGAACGGCGGCGACGGTTCCGGCAAGGTCGGGGGGTATGGCTTCCTCGGTTCATACCTGAACGCCACGAGCACGTACTACGGCGGTGAGGACACCGCCGCCCAGTACGGGATCTTCTCGAGCAACTGGAACGGCGGCACCTGGGCCAACACGTACGCGAGCAACTTCAACGACTCGGGCTACTACATCGGCGCCTGCCAGCAGCAGTGCAACCAGGTCATCGACCACGCCTGGGCGCAGTACAGCGTGCTCGGGTACTCGGGCTCGAACTCGGGCGGTTCGCTGATCACGAAGAACTCCGAGTTCGACCACAACCAGGACGGGTTCGACACCAACAGCCAGAACGGCGACAACCCGCCGCCGCAGAACGGCGCGTGCCCGGGCAACAAGATCAGCCCGATTACGCACACGCATTCGTGCTGGGTGTTCATGAACAACAACGTCCACGACAACAACAACCCGAACGTCCCCGCCGCCGGTTCTGCCGCTGCGGGCCCGAATGGGACCGGCATGTCGATCTCGGGCGGCCGGAACGACACCGTGATGAACAACACGTTCAAGAACAACAACGCTTGGGGCATCATTCTCGTGCCCTACACCGACAGCGGCCCGCCGTGCACCGGTGGCGACCCGAAGTCGGTGTTCGGCTGCCTGTTCGACGATTGGGGCAACGCGATCGTCAACAACAAGTTCCAGCACAACGGCTCGTTCGGGCATCCGAGCAACGGCGACTTCGCCTCGCTCAACCTGGAGAACAGCCCGAACAACTGTGCGAGTGGGAACACTGCGGTTGGCGGCGGCCCGCTGACTGCCGACGCCGCGGCGTTCCAGACGAAGTATCCGAAGTGCAACGTGAGCGTTGGAACGGTCACCTCCAACGACAACTTCCTCAACGAGGTCCTGTGCGACTCGCAGGTGCATCTCGGCGGTCAGCCGCCGTCCTGCCCGACCGGTGGCTACCCGCGGAAGACGAAGACGGTCATGCACCCGCTGCCGACCAGGCAGCTGAAGTCGATGGCGAATCCGTGCGCCGGAGTTCCGAGGAACCCGTGGTGCCAGATTCATCGCCGAAGCGGTCGCGGGCATGTCCCGAACGGCCTCGGGTAACCCCCGTCTGATGTGAGGCGACGGCCCCGGCGTTCGCGCCGGGGCCGTATCGTCCAGCGGCGATGGGACCGCTGGTCATCAAACTCGGATCGAGCATCGTCGTCGACGAGCGCGGTCTCGTGCGCGACGACGTGCTCGGCCGCATCTGCGACGAGCTTGCCGAGCTGCACCGGGCCGGACGCTCGGTGATCGTCGTCACGAGCGGCGCGATCGCCCGCGGCATGGGCCTGATGGAGATCCCGATGCGCCCTCGCACGATTGACGAGCTGCAGGCGGCGAGCGCCGTCGGCCAGGGCAAGCTCTACCAGGTCTACGACGAGCTGTTGCGCGCCCGCGGCGTCCCCACCGCCCAGGTGTTGCTCACGTTTTTCGACATGAGCGCGCGCACCCACTATCTCAATGCCCGCCAGACGCTCCGCAAGCTGCTCGACTGGTGTGTCGTCCCGGTCATCAACGAGAACGACACGACGACGACCGACGAGATCTCGTTCGGCAACAACGACTTCCTCGCCGCCCAGGTCGCGATCCTGCTCGGGGCCGACCAGCTGCTCCTGCTCACCGACGCCGATGGCGTGTTCACCGCCGACCCGCGCGAGCGCCCCGATGCCGAGCTCGTCGGTGAGGTCCGCAGCTTCGAGGCGCTCGAAGAGCTCGACATCGGCCATGCCACCTCGCCGCTCGGGTCCGGGGGCATGCGGTCGAAGGTCGTGGCGGCTGAGATGGCGACGGCGGCCGGCATCCCGACTGTGATCGCAAGTGGACTTGTCGCCGGCACGATCCGGGAGGCGGTCGCCGCCGAACCGATCGGCACGCGCTTCCCCGCCCAGGAGGGCCGGTACTCCAGCTTCAAGCTCTGGCTGAAGTACGCCAAGCCGACCCGCGGGCGGGTGCTCGTCGACTCGGGCGCTGCGCGGGCGCTGCGGGAGGGCGGGACGAGCCTGCTGCCGGTCGGCGTCATCGGCGTCAACGGGGAATTTGCCGCCGGGGACGCCGTTGAGATCGCGTACGAAGCCGAAACGGTCGGCAAGGGCATCTGCAACTACTCGGCCGAGGAGCTGCGGCAGGTCCTCGGAAAGCAATCCGCCGACGTCCGCGCGCTGCTTCCGCGCGCGAGCGCAGAGGCGGTTCACCGGGACTATTTCGTGCTCGCGTAACCTGTAGGGACCATGGCGAGCACGCTCACATCTGTCACTGAGATCTGCGCCGACGCCAAGCGGGCGTCACGCACGCTGGCGACGCTCGGTTCCGACATCAAGAACCGCGCGCTCGAGGACATCGCCGACGCGCTCATCGATCACACCTCGGAGATCCTCGAGGCAAACGCTCGCGACCTCGAGCCCGGCCGCGAGTCCGGCCTCAGCGACGCGCTGATGGACCGGCTCCGGCTCGACGCGCAGCGCATCGCGGTGATCGCCGCGGGCGCGCGAACGATCGCGCGGCTGCCCGACCCCGTCGGCGAGGTGATCGACGGCTTCCGTCTCCCGAACGGGCTCGACGTGCGCAAGGTCCGCGTCCCGCTCGGCGTCGTCGCGGTCGTCTACGAGGCGCGCCCGAACGTCACGATCGACGCGGCCGCCCTGTGTCTGAAGTCGGGCAACGCGATCGTGCTGCGGGGCTCGAGCACGGCCATGCATTCGAACGCCGTGCTCGCCTCGGTTGCCTCCGCGGCCGCGACCGAGGCCGGCCTCCCGCCGGGCGCGCTGTCGCTCGTCACCGGCGGCGGACGCGAGGAGCTCGCCGAGCTCGCCACCCAGACCGGCGTCGTTGACCTCATCATCCCGCGCGGCGGCGAGGGCCTGAAGGCGGCGCTGAAGGGCGTCGCCACCGTCCCGGTCATCTACGCCGCGTCGGGCAACTGCCACATCTACGTCGACGCCACCGGAGACCTCGAGGCGGCAAAGGCGATCGCGCTCAACGCCAAGCTGCAGCGCCCGGGCGTGTGCAACGCCGCCGAGAAGCTGCTCGTCCACGCCGACGTCGCCGAGGCGTTCCTGCCGGGCGCGCTCCGCGCGCTGGCTGAGGCCGGCGTGACACTGCACGGTGACGAGCGTGCGTGCGCCGCCGCCGCCGGGGTCGGGGTACCGGTCGAGGCCGCGACCGACGAGGATTGGGACACGGAATACCTTGCCCTCGAGCTTGCCGTGGGCGTCGTCGATTCGACGGCCGAGGCGATCGAGCACATCAACCGCCACGGTAGCGGCCACTCCGAGGCGATCGTCACCGGGTCGACCGATTCGGCGCGCGCGTTCGGACTCGGGGTCGACGCCGCCTGCGTGTACGTCAACGCGTCGACCCGCTTTACCGATGGCGGGGAGTTCGGAATGGGCGCCGAAATCGGCAACTCGACTCAGAAGCTCCATGCGCGCGGACCGATCGGCCTGCGCGAGCTGTGCTCGTTCAAGTACCTGGTCGAGGGCGACGGACACGTCCGACCCTGAGACGCGGTGCGGCTGGGGATTCTCGGCGGGACGTTCAACCCGCCACATCTTGGTCATCTCGTCTGCGCGCAGGAGGCGCACGTGCAGCTCGAACTCGACCGCGTGATCTTGATGCCGGCGCGGATGCCGCCGCACAAGGCCGTCGACGACGAACCCGGTCCCGGGCACCGTCTCGAACTGTGCCGCCGGGCGGTTGACGACGATCCGCGCTTCGCCGTCTCCGACCTCGAGATGCGGCGAGACGGACCGTCGTACACGGTCGATACCCTTGAAGAGCTGCACTCTCAGGATCCCGATACCGAGTTGTTCCTGATCGTCGGCGGCGATGTGGCGGCGGGCTTGCCCCGCTGGCACGAGCCCGAGCGGGTTCTGTCGCTCGCGACGCTGGCGATCGCGAAGCGGCGCGGGACGCCGAAAGCGGAGATCGAGGAGGCGCTCGGGACGTTGCGAGGAGGCGAGCGCGCGCGCTACTTCCGGATGCCAGGGGTCGCGTTCTCCTCGACGATGGTGCGAGATCGAGTGCGCAGCGGACAACCGATCAGATACATCGTCCCCGACAGGGTCGCCACCTACATCAACGAACACGAGCTCTACGGAGGTAGAACACGAACATGACGCCGGAAGAGATCGCAGGAGCCATCGCCGAATACGCCGCCGACCGCAAGGCGGTCGACATCGTGCAGCTCGATCTCCGCGGGATCATCGGCTACACCGACTACTTCGTGATCTGCACGGGTCGTTCAGACCGGCAGGCGAAGGCGATCCACGACGCGATCCACAAGGGGATGAAGGACGAGCACGGGATCCTGCCGCGCCGCGTCGAGGGTCTGACGCAGGCGCACTGGATCCTGATGGACTACCTCGACGTCGTCGTGCATGTGTTCACGCCGGAGACGCGGGAGTACTACCGCCTCGAGCAGTTGTGGGGCGAGGCGCCGGCCGAGGCCGTCGGCGCCGGCGCGGTCTGAGCCCGCCGCCAGCGCCGCCTGAGAGGTCCTCAGAGGTTCGCGAGGAGCCGCGGCGCGACTTCCTTCTTGCGGCTCATCACGCCGGGCAGCTCGATCGTCGAGTCGGTCGCCTCGACGTCGAAGCTCCGCGCTACCGCGGCGGTGTCTCCGGCCACGAGCAGGTCGGTGCCCTTGCTGAGCACGTCGGTGACCATCAGCGCGTAGACCTGGAGGTCCCGGCGGTCGCGTTCGCTGCGCAGCGCCTTCAGCAGTTCGGGGCGGCGCTCGAGCAGGCTCTTGCCGACGACCTCGATCTGAGCGATGCAGATCTCCTGACCACCGCTCAGCTGATACGCCTTGGCGTCCCGCGTGATGATCTCCTCGGCGCTGACCTGGGACACGTCGGCCGTCGCCTCGAACATGTCCCGTCCGAGCTCGCGCGCGTCGAGCGCAAGCACCCGCTGGAGGTATTCGACGACGGCGTGGTCACGCTCGGTCGTCGTCGGCGAGTTGAGGATCACGGTGTCGGACAGGATCGCTCCGAGCAGCATCATCGCGGTGCTCCGGCTCGGCTCCATCCCGTTCTGACGGAAACGCTCGATCACGAGCGTCGCCGTCGAGCCGACCGGATCGAAGATCGCCGTGACCGGCACGTGGGTCTCGATCGACCCGATGTGGTGGTGGTCGAGGATCTCGACGATCTCGGCCTGGTCGATGCCCGGCACGCTCTGCGCCTGCTCGGCGTGGTCGACGAGCAGCACGCGGCGAGGGTCGGGCGCAACGAGGTCCGAGCGGGTGATCAGGCCGACCGGGCGCCGCTCGCCGTCGATCACGATCGCCGCGCCGTAATGGATCTCCTTGATCTGCTCCGAGACGTCGGCGAGCAGGTACTCGGTGGTGACCGTCAGCGGATCGGGCTCCATGTACGTGCTGCACGGCGCCGCGAGCGTGATCATTCGTCCCGAGACGTAGGAGTCGAGCGGAGACGCGATCACCGCTGCGCCCTTGGCCTTGGCGCGCGCGAGCGTCTCGGAGTCCGGCGTCGCGCCGTTCGACACCACGAGCAGGGCGGCGCCGCGATCGAGCGCGAGCCGCTGCGCGTCGGGCCGGTCGCCGACGACGACGACGTCGCCTTCAGAGATGCCACTTCGGCTACTCACGTCCATGGACTGCACCCACACGCGGCGGTCCAGCAGCCTGTCCTCGCCGGCCAGCAATTCGCCATCGAGCACGTCGACGATCGCGCTGACGAGCGTCGGGGCCTCCTTGAGGCTCGAGGTCTCCCGTGTCTCGCGGACGAACCGGCGGGCGAGCGTGCGCTCGGTCACGACGCCGGTCAGGGCCCCGTTCTCGTCGACGATCGGCGTGAGCTCGAGTTCGGCGCGCGTCATCGCGAACCCGGCGGCTCGGATCGGGTCATCCTCCCGCGCCGACGGGAACTCGGTGCGCATCACGTCGCGGGCGCGGAGCAGGACGTGCGGTAGCAGTCGCGGTTCCCCGGCGCCGCTGCGCTCGAGCAGCCACCGGGTCTGCGGGTTGCACTCGCCAAGCCGAACCGGGACGTACTCATGCCGGGTGTCGAGGCGCGACTTCAGCTCCGCGTACCCGAGCGCCGACGCGATCGAGTCCGTGTCCGGGTTCCGGTGCCCGCTGACGTAGATGGGACGCACGCCCGTATCGTTCCATGCGCGTAAAGGGTTCGCCGCGTGACCGTGATGTCCCGGCTCTGGCGAGAGGGTCCACAGCGCGATACGGTCTCGCCGTAGATGCAGCGAGGTGCGGGGGAGCCGGCGCCTCGGATTCCGTTGTCACCACGAACCGGAGAGGGCATGCCGTCCGCACCAAGAATCCTTCCGACCCAGATCACCGAAGGCGCCGCGCCGGGGGTGAAGTACCGGCTCGAGGGAGAGCTCGTGCCGGTGCTCCACATGGCGCTCGACGGGCAGATCCCGGTCTATTTCGAGCACCACGTGCTTTTGTGGAAGTACCCGCAGATGCAGGTCGGACTGCATCCGCTCAAGAAGGGTCTCAAGCGGCGCGTGTTCGGGGGTATGCCGCTGCTGCTGATCGAGGCGCAGTCGGCGGGCGAGATCGCGTTCAGCCGTGACGCCCCGGGTCACGTCGCCGCGATCCACCTCCAGGCCGGCGAGGGGATCATGGTCCGCGAGCATCAGTTCCTCGCCGCGACCGGTGGAGTCCAGTACGACTACAGCCGGATCAAGGGCTTCTCGAACATGCTCTACGGCGGCGGCCTGTTCGTCGATCACTTCTTCGCATCCGACCACGAGGGTGTCGTTTGGATCCACGGCTACGGGAACCTGTTCGAAAAGGATCTCGAGCCAGGCGAGACGATCGACATCGAGCCCGGCGGCTGGGTGTACCGCGACCACACGGTGCAGATGGCGCAGGAGGTGTACGGCTTCAAGACCGGCCTCCTCGGCGCCGGCGCGGGCAACCTCGTCTTCAACCGGTTCACCGGTCCCGGGCGCGTCTGTCTCCAGAGCGCCTACTTCAGCCCGGCCGGCGGATCGGACTCCGGCGGCAACGCGGGGAGCGACACGGGTGGGGGCCTGCTCGGCGGGATCGCCCGCGGAATCCTCGACAAATGATCATGGCGTTCGAACCAGGTCACCTCGCCAAGCATCCGCTGCCGAGCGGGATCGTCGGGGCGCTCAGCCTCGGCGGCTACCAGTTGCTCGCCGACGTCGCCGGCGTCGGCGCCGGCCGGCTCGGCCCGCAGGCGTTCCTGCTCGTGGCGCCGGATCCGGATCCGACGCTCCCGGACGCGGGGACGCAGATCGCGCTGCACCAGCCGCGCCTTAAGGACGAGACCGAGGCGATCGCGTTTACGCGCCTCGCTGCGCAGCTCGGATACCTGCGCCTCTCGGGCTACCGGCTCGCGCTCGATCGCCACGGGCTGAGGAGCAAGATCGACCTCGTCAACCCGGCGACGGGCGGGGTTGTCGCGACGATCCCGGACAAGATGCCGGGGCGGCTGTTCGGCGGCGGCATGAGCGTGACGAAGCTCGTGGCGACGGTCGGCGCGCTGCCGCCCGCCGGGCCGCCTCCGGATACGAGCAATCCGGAGCTGATGCGGGAGGTGCTGCTGGCGCTGGCCTTGCGTGACGAGTCGCTGAGCGGGGTCGAGGCCGCCGAGGTGGCCGATCGCGCTTTGGCGCTCGTCTCGGGCGAGGGTGCGCTCGATCCGCCGGTGGCCCTCGAGGCGGCGAAGGAGGACAAAGCGGGTTCGTAGGCAGTATCGGGCGGGATAACAATCAAGGCTGCCCCCGGGCGGACCGATCACGGTGAGTGATGGCACACAAAACAGAACATCCCAAGTCGGCCGATCACGGACACGACGGCAAGCACAAGTCAGGTCACGACGAGCGTCACGACCACAACGGCAACGAAAAGCCCGCGTCGCACATGTCGCGTTCGACGTTCGACAAGGAACTCCGCAAGCTTCAGCGAGAGCTCGTGATCATGCAGGAGTTCGTCAAGTCCCAGGGCCTCAAGATCGTGGTGATCTTCGAGGGCCGGGATGCGGCGGGGAAGGGCGGCGTGATCAAGCGCATCACCGAACGAACGAACCCGCGCGTATGCCGCGTCGTCGCCCTGCCGGCGCCGACCGAGCGCGAGAAGACCCAGTGGTACTTCCAGCGCTACGTGCCGCATCTCCCGGCGGCAGGCGAGATCGTCCTGTTCGACCGCTCCTGGTACAACCGCGCCGGCGTCGAGCGGGTCATGGGGTTCTGCAACGAGCTCGAGTACGAAGAGTTCATGCGCTCGTGCCCCGAGTTCGAGCGCATGCTCGTGCGTTCCGGCATCCAGCTCGTCAAGTACTGGTTCTCGGTCTCCGACGAGGAGCAGGAACGTCGCTTCCAGGCTCGTGTCCACGACCCGATGCGCCGCTGGAAGCTCAGCCCGATGGACCTCGAGTCCCGCGCCAAATACGTCGAGTACTCCCGCGCCAAGGACGAGATGTTCCGCTACACCGACATCAAGCATGCCCCGTGGTGGGTCGTCGAGGCCGACGACAAGCGCCGGGCCCGACTGAACTGCATCGCGCACCTGCTCTCGACGGTCGAGTACGAGGACCTCACCCCGCCGCCGCTCCAGCTGCCGCCGCGGGCCGAGCTCCCCTACGTCCGGCCGCCGATCGACGAGCAGACGTTCGTGCCACAGATGTACTGACCGGCGACGCGGATGTGCTGACTTCGGGTGGAAAGAAGTCCGCCGTTGAGGGCATGATTGAGGTGTGACGCCGTCGCTGGGGCCCGTCGATGGCCTGGCGCTCTGGTGGCGTTCCCGGTCGTCGCCGGCCCGATCCTGCTCATCACCGACCTCGACCACGGGCATCGCTTCGCCTCCCGGGCCGCGGCGGCCTCGCTCCTCGGCCTCGTCGGCCTCGCGCTGTTCGCCGTCGTGTTCGTCCGGGCCGGCCGATCGCGCGGCTGGGTCACAGCCGTGAGCGCGGGCACGATCGGCTGCATCCTCTGCGACGCCGCCCAGTCCGGCCTCCAGACGGCTCCGGGCATCGGCCTCCTGATCGCCGCCGCCGCGTCGCCGGGGCGCTCGTGCTCGGCTTCCGGGACGCGTCGGGCAACATGTGGAGGGCTCCCCACAGGCCACCGTCCTGCTCCGGGGCTTCCTCCGCGGCGCGTTCGGGTTTGCGACCTTCTGTTTTCTCGTTGCGGTGCTGCTCCCGTCGCTCGGGACCGCGCCCAGCTTCACGGTCGCGGCCCCCGGGGCGCTCACCGTTCAGATCGTGTTCATCGCCGGCCTCAGCCGGTGGCAGTCGGGCTTCGAGCCGGGCACGGTGTCGTCCGCGGCGCGGTGAGCCAGTCCCAAGAGCCAGTCGTGATGGGATCCGGCGAGGAAGAAGTGGAGCTAGTCGGGCTCGAACCGACGACCTCCGCCATGCCATGGCGGCGCTCTCCCAGCTGAGCTATAGCCCCGACGAAGTCGAAGACATCACCAAGGTTAATACATGACTCCCGGTCGGGTCGCTCCGGAGCGCAATTGCCTTCCGCTGTTGCAGCGCATCCGCCCCTGATCTGACGCACGGACGACAAGCCCGCGATCCCGGTCTGACTGACGAATTACGATCGCCCGCTGTCCGCCGATGGTCACAGGGCTAAGGCCCGCCGGCGGCGGCGCAGGAACGCAGTGACTTCGGCGGGGCGGCGTCAGAGCGCCGCCCCGCTGTCCACCCCGGGGCGGGCTCAGCCCGGCGGGATGAACTCGGGCACGTCGAGGTCGTCCGGCCCGCCGCGCGGCGAGGGCCGGGTACTCGACCGGGCCCCCGTGCCGCGGCGCGCGCTGATCGGCGTGCCCGACCGGGCGCCCGGCGGTAGGCCGCCGTCGGTCCGGTCGATCTGAGCCACCATCCGCGAGTGGACGATCTGGACGTCGCGCAAGAGGCGTTCGGCGTTGGAGCGCAGGGAGTCGCCCATCTCGCGCAGGTTGCCGACGATCTCGAGGCCCTCGGTGCGGACGTCGCTGCTTGTCGTGCGGGCCTCGCGGAGCATGTCGCGCGAGCTGTGCTCGGCCTCCTCACGGGTCTTAGCGGCGGCCGCCTGGGCGTCGGCGAGGAGCTTGGCCGCCTCCTCCTGTGCTTTGGCGACGATCGTCAGGGCCTCGGTTGCCGCTGTCGACTTCTGCTGCTCGGTCTCGGTCCGGACGGTGTCTCGTAGCCGAGTCGCCTCGGCCTGGGCGAGGCGGACGATCTCGTCGGCTTCTTCCTCGGCAGCGTTGACGCGGTTATCCGCCGCTCGGTCGCCCTCGGCGATACGGGCGCGCATCCGCTCCTCCGCCTCGCGGCGCATGCGATCGGCGGCCGCCTCGGCCGCAGCGACGATCGATGCCACCCGGTCCGCGGCAGCCACGGACGACGTTGAGGAGGATCCGTTCTCCACCACATCCTGATGGTAAAGCCCTTTTCCCGCAATTTCCGCAACTTCGCCACCGATTGGGCTCGGGGATTCGGGAGGATCCGCGAGCCATGCGGACGGAGAGGACCTCCCACCCGGAGGGATCCGACGTGGCAACCGTAAGTAACCTCAGGTAGGAAATGGCAGACCGGCGCTACGAACCGAATGAGATCGAGCCCAAGTGGCAGGAGCTTTGGGCGCGCGAGCACACGTGGGAGGTGTCGAACGACGTCGATGGCGCCGAGAAGTCCTACGTGCTCGAGATGCTCCCGTACCCGAGCGGCGAGCCGCACATCGGCCACCTGAAGAACTACGCGCTCGGCGACGCGATCGCGCACTTCCGCCGCCGGATCGGTCAGTGCGTGCTGCACCCGATGGGCTACGACGCGTTCGGCCTCCCGGCCGAGAACCACGCGATCAACACCGGAATCCATCCGCGCCGGTCGACGGACTCCTCGATCGCGGCGTTCCAGAAGGCGTTTCGGTCGTGGGGGATCTCCATCGACTGGTCACGCGAGTTCGCCACGCACGAGCCGACCTACTACCGCTGGACGCAGTGGATCTTCCTGAAGCTGCTCGAGCGCGACCTCGCCTATCGCAAGGAGGCCGCCGTCAAGTGGTGTCCGCATGACCAGACCGTGCTCGCCAACGAGCAGGTCATCGACGGCCGCTGCGAGCGCTGCGGCCACGAGGTCGAGCTGCGCCAGCTCGAACAGTGGTTCTTTCGCATCACCGACTACGCCGACCGGCTCCTCGACGACCTCGACTCGATCGCCTGGCCCGAGCATGTCAAGGCGATGCAGCGCAACTGGATCGGGCGGAGCACGGGTGCCGAGGTGACGTTCCGCTGTGAGGATGTCGATCCCGCCCACCCGATCGACTACCCGGTGTTCACGACGCGACCGGACACGCTGTTCGGCGCCACGTTCTTTGTAATGGCCCCCGAGCACCCGGACGTGTTCCGACTCGCCGCCGGAACGGAGAACGAACGCCAGGTCCACGAGTACGTCAACCGCTCGCTCGCAGAGTCGGTCGAGGATCGCGGCGCCACGGACAAGCCGAAGACCGGCGTGCCGCTCGGCCGGACGGTGACGAACCCGGTCAACGGCGAGCAGCTCCCGATGTTCGTCGCCGACTACGTCCTCATGGAGTACGGCACCGGCGCGATCATGGCCGTCCCCGCCCACGACGAGCGCGACTACGCGTTCGCACAAGCATTCGGCCTCCCGATCCGACGCGTCATCGCGAACCCGGATGACGACCCGGACCCGGGCGACGACCCCACCGCAGTTGACGCCCTCCCGTACACCGGCGACGGCCCGATGGTCAACTCCGGCGAGTTCGACGGGCTGCACAACCGCGAGGCCTACCAGGCGATCGTCGACTGGCTCGATCGCGAGGGTCGCGGTCACTCATCGGTCAGCTTCCGGCTGCGCGACTGGCTCCTCTCGCGCCAGCGGTACTGGGGCTGCCCGATCCCGGTCGTCTACTGCGACACCGAAGGGCTCGTGCCGGTTCCGGAGGCCGACCTGCCGATCAGACTGCCGGACATCGAGGAATACCAGCCGAAGGGACGCTCGCCGCTTGCCGCGGCCGAGGACTGGGTCAACACGACGTGTCCCCGATGCGGCGGCCCCGCCCGGCGGGAAACGGACACGATGGACACGTTCGTCGACTCGAGCTGGTACTTCCTGCGCTACTGCGACGCCCGCAACGACGAGGCCGCGTGGGAGAAGTCGGTCGTCGACGGCTGGATGCCGGTCGACCAGTACATCGGCGGCATCGAGCACGCGATCCTGCACCTCATGTACGCGCGCTTCTTCGTGAAGGCGCTCGCCGACATGGAGCTGGTCGGGTTCCAGGAGCCGTTCCAGGCCCTGTTCACGCAGGGCATGATCCTCGGCCCGGACGGCGCGAAGATGTCGAAGTCCCGCGGTAACGTGATCAGCCCGATGCCGATCGTCGACCGCTACGGCGCCGACGCGGCCCGGTGCTACATCCTGTTCATCGGCCCGCCCGATCAGGACGCGGCGTGGTCGGAGGCGTCGCTCGCCGGCGTGCACAGGTTCCTCTCGCGCGTCTGGCGGCTCGGGGACGAGCTTGCACAGCAAGCCGGCGGTCCGGCCGCGGTGGAGCAGCCGAACGCCCCGGAGCGCGACTCGCTCCTCCTCGTCCGGAAGGCCCACTGGGCGATCGACAAGGTCACGCGCGACATGACCGACCGCTTTGCCTTCAATACGGCGATCGCGGCGATCATGGAGCTCGTCAACATGCTCTACGACCCGAGCCTCGACGCCGACGGAGCGTCCCGGCGGTTCGCGACCGCGACGGCCGCGAGCCTGTTGTTCCCGTTCGCGCCGCACCTCGGGTCAGAGGTGTACGAGCGGCTCACCGGCCGGCGGGTCTGGGAGGAGCCGTGGCCGGACACCGATCCGAACATGCTGATCGCGGACACGTTCGAGCTCGTCTGCCAGGTCAACGGCAAGGTGCGCGACCGCGTGCCCGCGCCGAGCGGGGCCCCGCGTGAGCAGCTCGAGCAGCTCGCGCTCCAGACACGCGGCGTCCAGTCGCACGTTGACGGCCACGAGATCGTCAAGGTGGTCGTCGTGCCGGACAAGCTCGTCAACGTCGTCGTTCGATAGGCCGTGCCGACGCAGCCGACGGAGCGGCCGCTCTACATCGCGGTCGTCGGGGCGTCACAAGCAGGCGCCGCGGAGCTCGCCGCGGCGGAGACCGTCGGCCGCATCCTCGGCGCGGCGGGCGCGACCGTCATCACCGGCGGGCGCACCGGCGTCATGGAGGCCGCCTCGCGTGGGGCCGCCGGTGCCGGCGCGACGACGATCGGGCTGCTCCCCGGCGGCGATCGCCGCGAGGCGAACCCGTACGTGACGGTTGCGATCCCGACGGGGCTCGGTGAGCTCCGCAACGGCCTCATCATCCGTGCAGCGGACGCGGTCGTCGCCGTCGGCGGCGCGTACGGGACGCTGTCCGAGGTCGCGCTCGCCCTACGGGCGCGGATCCCGGTCGTCGGCGTCGACACGTGGGCGATCGAGGGGATCGAGCAGGTGCCCACGGCGGCTATGGCGGCCGAGCGTGCTCTCGAGCGCGCCCGGGCGAACGCCGCCTGACCGAGGCCTACACTCGCAGGCGAGCAGCCGAGCACACGACCCGATGCCGACGTTCAAGCCCGCATACCTCATCCACGGCGACGACCACGGCCGCCTCGCGGAACGGCGCGCGCGGCTGCGCGCACTGGCCGAGGCAGGGAGCGGAGCCCAGGGCATCGAGGTGTTCGAGAACGAGGCGGCGACGCCCGACGCCGTCGCGAACGCATTGAACGCGATGACGTTCGCCCTTGGACGGCGATTCATCATCGTCGAGGGAGCGGAGCGATGGAAAGAGAAGGAACTCGAGCCGCTGACCGTCGCGCTCGGTGACATCCCGCCGGACACGACCGTCGTCTTCTTCGCCCGTGAGGACAGCCGAACGAAAGCGCCAAAGGGACTCCATGACGCGGTCACGAAGGCGAAGGGCCAGATCGACTCGGAGGAGACCGTCAAGCCGTGGGAGCTTCCCAAGTGGGTCATCGGGCAGGCCAAGCAGCTCGGGATCACGCTTGAACCGGACGCCGCGCGCGCGCTCATTGCCCACGTCGGCGACCGTCAGCAGCGGCTGCTGCGTGAGCTCGAGAAGCTGGCGCTCGAGACCAGCAGCGCCGACCCGGTCAGCCTCGACGCAGCCAAGATCGAGGAATTGACCGCCGCCTCGGCCGAGCGGCGGGCCTGGTCACTCGCCGACGCGCTCGTCGGACATGACGCAGAGGGCGCGACGCGCCTTTACGTCGAGCTGCGCGCCCAGGGCGAGCGCCTGCCCGGGCTGCTCTACTGGATGGGCCAGCGGGTCCGGGTCGCTCACGAGGTGGCCCAGGCGATCGAGTCCGGTGAGCCGGTGGCGCAGGTCAAGCGTCGGCTACGGATGCCGTCCCGAGCCGCCGACCGTCTGATCGCCGACGCTCGCCGTACGGGTGCCGAGAAGCTGCGGGCGGCGATCGTGGAGATCGCCGACCTCGAACTCGCATCCCGGGGCGGCGGAGCCGGCGGCGCCGGCGAGGACACGTCGGCGCTGATCGCGATCGGCCGGATCGCCGCCTAGAACCCGCGCGGCCACTAGACGGACTGGAGGATGAGCAGCAGCGCGACGATCGCCGCGAGCAGCACCGCGAGCGCGATGCCGCGCGTCACCCAGATCATCCTCGCGCTGCGCGGCTCTCGCACGGCCGCTGTCGAGACCGAGGCCAGCGGGATGTCCGAGGCCCGGAGCCGGGAAGCCGCCCGCGCCGACGCCGGTGCCGGGGTTGGCCGGGCGACCGGGAGTGGAGGCGGCGGAACCGGTTGGGCCGGCTCGATCGGCGTGCCCTGCGGGGCAGCAATCGCATCCGCGAGCCTGGTCCGTAGTTCGTCGCGCTCGCTCTCGAGCTCCGCCACGGCCCGCTCGAGCTCACGGCGACGACGACCGAGCCCATCACGCTCCTGTTCAAGGGAGTCGCGGTCCCGGGTGACCCGCCGATGCTCGTCGCGGATGGCGTCGCGTTCGTCGAGGGCGGCCTCGCGCGCCTCCACGGCGGCATCGCGATCGGCCGCGGCGGCGTCGCGTTCGGCCACTGCGGCGTCACGCTCCTTGAGGACGGTGTCGAGCTTCGCGACCGCAGCGTCGCGGCGCGACACAGCGGCGTTGAACTCCGCGCGTGTGATCTCGCTGCGCCGGAGTTGCTGCTCGAGCCGAGCAATCTCGGCCTGCTGCACCTCGACCTTCGCCTGCGAGGCGGTCATCGTCGTGGTTCCTCGTCCATTGCCCTCGCCGGCGCGGGGAGCGGAGGCCCGGCGGCGCGACTGCGGGCGCCGCTTGGGGCGGGCACGGATGGCGTCGGGGGCGCGCAGCACGACCGCGATGTCCGGGGCGACCGCGAGCTCGACCTCCTCGGCGCCGCCGCTGCTTCGCGGCACGACGAACTCCGCTGTCCACGGCTCGCCGTCCTCGGCGGCCCACGGCTTCTGCTCGAGGTCGGCGTGCACGCGCGACCCGGCGCCTTCCCGGCCGAGCGTGAGCGTGGGGCGGACAAACCGGCGACCACGGACACCGAACCACCGTCCGGTGACCGTGACCCGGTTGTCGGCGAACGTCAGCTCATCGGGCTCGAACACGACCTGCTCGGCACCCGCGGTCGATTCTGGCGCACGGGCCATCAGGGGACTTGGTTACCCCGAAACGGCGGATTCTTCACGCAGCCGCGTTAAGCGGCGGGCGTCGACCGGCGGAGCCGCGCTGCACGCGACTTCTTGCGGGCACCGTTGTTGCGATGCAGCGCCCCGCGCTTGACGGCCTTGTCGATCGTCTGCACGAGCGTGCGGTGCTCAACCTCGGCTGCGGCGTCGTCGCCCTCGGCGACCGCGCTCTCGAGCCGGCGGAAGTACGTCTTGATCTTCGATGTGTAGCGGCGGTTCTCGAGGCGCTCGCGCTCGGAACGCAGGATCCGCTTCTTCTGTGAGGGAATGTTTGCCATGGCACGAAACAGCCGCGGTCTCTTGCCGCGGCACGCCCGTACTATAGCGCCCCGGTGACGAGCGAAGCGACCCCGGTGAGCACAGAACGACCGCGACGCCGCCTGAGCGTCAACACCGCGATCTTCGCCATCGCCACCGCGCTGTCCCGGGTAGCCGGTCTGGCGCGGGAAATCGTCGCTGCCAGCTACTTCGGCACGAGCGGTGCGGCGTCGGCGTTCACGATCGCGTCGCAGATCCCGAATCTGATGTCAAACCTGTTCGCGCAGTCGGCGCTGTCCGCGGCGTTCGTGCCCGTGTTCACCGATCTGCTCCAGCAGGGTCGCAAGCGCGAGGCGTTCAAGCTCGCCTCGACGCTGTTCTGGATCATTCTCATCGCGCTCGGGTCGCTCACGATCGTCGGGATCCTCGCGGCGAACCTGATCATGCCGCTGTTCACGGGCACCGAGTTCAACCAGACGCTCGACAACCTGACCGCCGGACTCGCACAGGTCCTGTTCCCGGTCGTGCTGCTGCTCGGGCTCACCGGACTGCTCGTCGGGATCCTCCAGTCCTACGACGAGTTCTCGATCCCGGCGATCGCGCCGGCGGTGTGGAACCTCGTGATCGTCGTCGGGCTCGTCGCGCTTCACGATCAGTTCAAGCCCGGCAAGCAGATCTACGCGTACGCGATCGCGTGGCTGATCGCCACCGTCGTCCAGCTCTTGATGATCGCCTGGGCGATGCGGCGGATCGACTTCCGCCTGCAGTTCTCGATCGACTGGCACGACCCGCGGGTCAAGCTGGTCTTCACGCTCATGCTCCCGGTGACGATCGGGCTCGGGATCGTCAATCTCGACCAGCTGCTCAACTCGGTCTTCGGGACGCTCGTTTCGGCTCAGGCGCCACGCGCGATCGACAACGCGTTCCGGATCTACATGCTCCCCCAGGGCGTCTTCAGCGTCGCGGTCGCGACCGTCCTGTTCCCGACGCTGAGCCGCCAGGCCGCCCGCCGAGACGTCGGCGGGATGCGCCGGGCGGTCGCGAACGGGATCCGTCAGATCAACCTGCTGCTGATCCCCGCGGCCGGCATGATGATGGTGCTCGCAACACCGATCACGCGGCTCATCTTCCAGCGTGGACACTTCACCGCCTACTCGACCCACCTGGTCTCCGTGGCGCTTCTGTGGTTCGCCGTCAGCCTCCCGTTCGGTGGCGTCAACCTCCTGCTCACACGGTCGTTCTTCGCCGTCCAGCGGCCGTGGATCCCGACCGGGCTTGCGGCGATCAACATGATCGTCGACATCATTGTCAGCATCGCGCTCTACAAGCCGCTCGGCATCGCCGGCCTCGTGATCGGCACCGCCGCCGCAAACGCCGTCATGACGGCGCTGCAGTACCGCCGCCTGAGGATCGGCTTCAACGGCCGGCTCGACGACGCCCAGAACCTGATGATCACGGTCCGAGTGTTGCTGGCCTCGGTGCTCATGTCGGGTATCGCCTGGGTCGTGTGGATGGGCCTCGATTCGCTGCTCGGACGCAGCCTGCCGGCGCAGATCGTGTCCGTTGGCCTCGGCATCACGATCGCCGGCGTGTTCTACGCCAAGGCGGTGCTGACGATGCGCATACCGGAGGCTCGACAGATCGAGGCGCTTATCCTGGGCCGCTTGCGCCGGCGGGCTCCCGCATGAAGGACGTCCGCGACGTCTACCGGCGCCACTTCGCTGACGATCCGCGACGCGAGCGCGGGTTCCTCAGCGCCGTCGGGTTCACCACCGCGTTTGCGACCGCCCGCGCGATCACGCACTCGATCAGGGACGGGGTCGGGCCGTTTCACAACATCTCGGCCGGTGGCACGCATATCCACCACAGCACGTTCGGCATCTTCGGGCTGCTCGGCGTCGGCTACATCTGGACGTACCGCCGCGGGATCGGCGATCCCGATCAGCCGGCGTGGGCATCGCGGATGTCCTCGACCGCCTACGGCGTGTGCTCGGCGCTCACGCTCGACGAGTTCGCGCTGTGGCTCGATCTCCACGACGACTACTGGGACAAGCAAGGTCGCAAGTCGATCGACGCCGTCGCCATCTTTGGCGGGCTGTTGACGATGGGGCTGCTCGGTCAGGACGCGCTGCGCGACCTGCTCGGACTCGAGCAGCGCGCGCGGCGCGAGCTGTAACTCGCCGGCCTCAGGCGAGGATCGTGAAGCCGGCGCTCACTGCGCGGCTCTTTCTGCCGGCGAGCGTCGGCACCGCGCCAAGCGTGTATTTCCCTGCCTTGAGCGCCCGTCGCTTGAACGTGCCGCTCCACTTCACAGTGTTGACCCCGGCCTTGTCGCGATGGGTGAACGTCCCGAGCATGAGGGTGCGCGTGCACCGCTTGGGCTTCTTTGCGTGCTTGGCGGGGTGGGGCGGTGGCGCGACGCAGTGCTTGCCCTTGACCACGCCGCGCGCCTTCTGGGTCACGGTGAACGTCGTTGTCGCGGCGAGCGAGTCCGTGTAGCCGATCGTCGTCCCGAGCTTGAAGTGCTTGTGGCGGTGCTTGACGACGTGAAAGCGCGCCGGCTTGACCTTCAGGCGTGTCAGCTTGGGAGTCGGGGGGGACCGCGATCGTCACGCCGACCGACGTCGCGCTGATGCGTCCCGCGGCATCGCGGATCGTGACGGTGGCGCGATGCACGCCGGTGCGGGCGAACGCGTGGGACACGCTGACGCCCGTCGCCGACACACCATCATCGAAGCGCCAGGAGAACGTCACGCTCGACGCTGGGTCGATGCTGCATCCGCTGGCGCGGAACGTGACCCGCTGGCCCGGCTGAGCCGTGGTGGCGCCGGCGCTCGCGTGGACGGTCGGCGAGTTGACGAACTCATACGCGCCGATGTCGCGCCGGAACACGCAGTCGTGGTTGCCGTCGAGAATCCGCGGGTTGCCGTCGAGGTCGGTCGTCGGCTCGCCGGCTGAGAGACCGCCCGGGCTTTCGGCGTCGATGAGCGGAGAGCCCTCGCCGACATGCGGATCGGCGGGCGCGTCAAACCCGGGATCGCCGGTCACCGGCGGGGTCAGCTGCGTTGTCGCGCCCGTCCCGATCCCAGTGTAATTCCCGGCCGCGTACGCGTCGTAGCTCGTCGTGAGGTTCGCGGTTGAGTTCGCGACCGCGCTTCGCTTCAGCGCCGTCGCCGGTCCGTGGATGACTGTGTCCGTGATGGACGCCGAGGCTGTCTGACCGGCGACGAGGGCCTCGACATCCACGCCGATCGATCCGGCCGCGGTTCCCACGATCGACACGTGACGAGCGGTGATCGTGAGTGGAAGAGCGGCGCTCGTGTTGTTCGTCAGCAGGCCGCCGGCGGCCCCGAAGCCGGAACCGGTCAGCACGTCGATCATCGTGTCAGCAAGGCCGACTCCGAAGCTGTCCGTGACGACCCCTCGTCGCGCCGAGATCTTGGAGTGGACGATCGTGACATCGGGGTTGCCCTCCGCCGCGACGCCGGTCCCGCCGCTGGTGACGGACACGTTGGTAAGCGAGGCGCCGCCAGTGGCGAACACGCCCTCGAAGTTGTCGGACAGGGGTGTCCCGATCAGGCTGGCTTGTGAATCCCCGTCATGCTGAGGAGCGGTTCGAGCATGCGAAAACGGGCCTGCCGACCGGCAGGCCGCGTGAGCGTGCTCGTTGTCAGCTCCGGCCGGCGAACCCCTTCGTCGAAGGGGCGGTGTGCGCCGCCGGTAGGAGCCTCCCAGGGATGAGTCTGGCTTTCGCGCTCATGGCAGCAATCAACGGCTCCACAGGCTCCAGCGCCACACTGTCCTTCGGCCTCGTCGGGACCAAGCCTCGCCGGCGTCAGCCCAGCGGCAGCGAGATTCTCATTCCTCAGGGGTGGCGGCGCAAGCCGCCAGCGACACTGTCCTGAAGGCTGCCACCGGCCATCTTTACCCCGATCACGTTCGTCGCGGCGAGATCGGAGGTCACGGTGAGGCCGCTCGCCGAGGCGCCACCAGCGAGGGAGACGCCTTTCCCGTTGATCCCGGACGGGATGTGGACGGAGACGTCCGAGACGGTGACCGGGCCGGTGAGGTCGAGAATTGAGTTGAACGGGGGCGAGCTGTTGTAGTCCGCCGGGCAGGTCAGCTCGGTTGGGAATCCCGCCCCGATCAGGGTGAGAGGACCCGGGCTGTTGTACGTGAACCCGCTCGCACTGCGGTTCGCGGCGGGCACGAACGTCCCGGACGCCACGCTCACCGTGTCGGGCCCCGGGTTCGCGGCCGCATCGTCGAGCGCGGTCTGCAGGTCTGCCACGTTCGCTCATCCGGCGCCCCCGGTCGGCACGCAGTACGTGTTCGCCGACGCGGTCGCCGCGCACACCAGCGCGACGATCAGCCCCAAGAGCGCGCAGCCCCCTTCGTCAGCACGGCCGCAGACTACCGCGCCGAATACCCTTGGGAAAGACCCATGGCCGACCAGCCCCACATCCGCAACTTCTCGATCATCGCCCACATCGACCACGGGAAGTCGACGCTCGCCGACCGGATCCTCGAGCTGACCCACACCGTCGACCCGCGCGCGATGCGCGCCCAGCTGCTCGACTCGATGGACCTCGAGCGCGAGCGCGGGATCACGATCAAGGCCCAGGCGGTCCGCGTCTTCTACACGAGCCAGAAGGACGGGCAGACCTACCAGCTGCACCTGATCGACACGCCCGGACACGTCGACTTCACCTATGAGGTGTCGCGGAGCCTCGCGGCGTGCGAGGGGGCGCTGCTCGTCGTCGACGCCTCGCAGGGCGTCGAGGCGCAGACGGTCGCCAACACGTATCTCGCGATCGAGTCGGGGCTCGAGCTGATCCCATGCCTCAACAAGGTCGACCTCCCGGGTGCCGAACCGGAGCGGGTGGCGGAGGAGATCGCCGACCTGATCGGCGAGCCCGCCGACGATGTGCGGCGCATCAGTGCCAAGACCGGAGAGGGCATCACGGACGTGCTCGACGAGCTGATCCAGCGAGTCCCGCCCCCGCATGGCGATCCCGACGCGGCTCCCCGGGCGCTCATCTTCGACTCCGAGTTCGACCAGTATCGCGGCGTGATCGCGTACATCCGTGTCGTCGACGGCACCTTCACGAAGGGCGAGGCGATCAAGGCGATGCAGGCCGGCACCGAGGCCGACATCGACGACATCGGCTTCTTCACGCCGCAGATGACCTCGGCGAAGGCGCTGACCGCGGGCGAGGTCGGGTTCCTCATCACCGGGATCAAGGACGTCACCAAGCTCCGCGTCGGCGACACGCTCACGACGAAGGCGAACACCGCGACTGAACCGCTGCCCGGCTACCGCGAGGTCAAGCCGATGGTCTTCTGCGGCCTGTTCCCGATCGAATCCGACGCCTATCCGGACCTCAGAGACGCCCTGGAAAAGCTGTCGTTGAACGACGCCGCGCTCTCCTGGGAGCCCGAGACGAGTGACGCGCTCGGGTTCGGATTCCGCTGCGGCTTCCTCGGCCTGCTCCACATGGACATCGTCCGCGAGCGGCTCGAGCGCGAGTACGACCTCGAGCTGCTGGCAACGATGCCGAGCGTCGAGTACGAGGTGCGGCTCACCGATGGCACGACAGTCGAGGTCCACAGCCCTACCGACATGCCCGATCCGGGTCAGATCGAGACGGTCAAGGAGCCGTACATCCGCGCGTCGATCCTCACTCCGAAGGAGTTCGTCGGGCAGATCATGGAGCTGTGCCAGGAGCGCCGCGGCGATCACTCGGGGATGCACTTTCTCAGTCAGGAGCGCGTCCAGCTCACCTATGACCTGCCGCTCGCCGAGATCGTGCTCGACTTCTTCGATCAGCTGAAGTCGCGCACCCGCGGCTACGCGTCGCTCGACTACGAGCTGATCGGGATGCGCGAGTCCGACCTCGTCAAGCTCGACATCCTGCTCGCCGGCGATCCCGTCGACGCACTGAGCATGCTCGTCCACAAGAGCAAGGCGTACGACGCCGGGCGAACCCTCACCGAGAAGCTCCGCAAGACGATCCCCCGTCAGCAGTACGACGTCCCGATCCAGGCCGCGATCGGCTCCCGGGTCGTCGCCCGGGAGACGATCAAGGCGTACCGCAAGGACGTGATCGCAAAGTGCTACGGCGGCGACATCAGCCGCAAGCGCAAGCTGCTCGAGCAGCAGAAGAAGGGCAAGCAGCGGATGAAGCAGGTCGGGCGGATCGAGGTGCCGCAGGAGGCGTTCCTCGCCGTGCTCGAGCTCGGCGAGAAGGGCTGAGCAACGTAACGTTTCGTCCGGATAGCGGACGAAACGTTACGTCGGCTAGTGCCAGTAACCCGGCCGCGGGCGATACACGCCGTGCGGCGGGGGGCCGAACCGGCGCCGCGCGTAGGCCCAGCGCGGGCCGTACCAGCGGCGGCTGTGGCCCAAGGCGAGCCAGATGAGCGCGGCGAACACCGCCCACATCGTCACCATCGCGAACACGATCGTCATGACCGCGACGACGGCCGCGACGGCGATCGGCATCACGAACACGAGCAGCGCGAGTGCCGGCAGCGGCCCGAGCCGCGACAGCGACCAACCGCCGGCCCGAGAGACGCCGCCGCCTCGCCGGGCGACCTGATCGTGCGGCCGCGGCAGATCCGCCACGAGCGCATCGAGTTCGCCGTACGTGCGAGCGCGTAGCGCCAACCCAAGGCGCTCCTCGAGCTCCTCGGCGACGATCCGGCCCTCAGCCGCGGCGGCGCGCAGGCGCTCCGCGACCACTTCCCGGTCGTTATCGGAGGCCCTCAGAGTCGCACGCCGTGACACACACCAAATGCTACCGCGCCCCCGGCACGGCCTCCAGCCCGCTGGACGCATCAGCCACGTCGGGCCGGACGCAGTACATGCCCTCCGAGAACCCCTCGCTCTCGATCCCGAGCGCCCAGTTGAACCGCGAGTACAGGTTCTCGAGCGCCACGCTCATCGTCAGCTCGACGAGCTGGCGCGAATCAAAGCGCTCCCGCAAAGCTGCGACGAGCGAGTCCGGCACCGACACCGGGGTCCGTGTCATCGCCTCGGCGTACTCCAACACGAGCCGGTCGAGATCGCTAAACCGATCGGACGAGCGCCATCCGGACAACCCCCGTAAATCGTCCTCGGGCACACCGCCTTCGGCCGCCAGCCGCGAGCCGAAGTCAAGGCACCACTCGCAGCCCATCAGCTGGGCCGCCCGGAGCATCGCGAGCGACTTGTACCGCGCCGGCACCGACCGGGCATACCGCTCGTGCGACAGCGCGACCGCGCTGTAGCCAACCAGCAGCGGCTTATGGTGGGCGACGACCCGCGTCGGCTCCAGCGAGCTCCCGTAGAGCGTCGCCGCCGAGCGGTAGATGGCCCGGCGCAGCAGGTCGAGCCGGCGCGGCCGGTAGGCAGCCAAGCGGCTCATGCGATCACCATCGCGGCGCCGACGAGCGCCAGCTCGAGCACGAAGCCGCCAAGGCTCCCGAGGTTGTCGGCGGTCGACAGGCTCCCGGTCGTCGTCAGGTGGTAGACGAAATGGGGGACCGTGGCGGCGAGAAACGCCAGTCCCGCCACGACCACCACCCGCCGCGAGAACGACACCGCCGCGCCGATCATCAGCACCGCCAGCCCGAGTTCGCTCGCCGCGTAGTCACGCAGCAGGTGCTCGTTGAACGGCCCGAGCGCCGCGACCCAGCGATGGCCCGCGCCCGGGAAGCCGACGAAGAACGCGTGCGGCGCAACGAGGCCCCACACCGCGACCTCGAGCTGCGCCAGCCCGACGAGCACCAGCCCGATCGTCGCGGCGAGTGCTGAGCGCCCGGAGACCTGGACCGATGAAGCGACCGCGCTCACGTCGCCACCGCCGCGCTCGAGCGCCCGCGCGCCGCGTACGCGACCGCCAGCCGGCTCGCCTCGATCGCGCTCGCCCACGCGACCTCGGACAGACAGCCGGGTGCCGCGACCATGTCGCCGGCGAGGAACACGCCGTCGCCGCGGTCGATCGCGGGCCGGTCCCGCCACGTCGTCCCCGGCATGTCGATCGCGCCCGTGCGGCCGCTCATCACCTGCCGCCGCCGCCACGTCTCGCGGTCGCGCCAGTCAGAGAACGCGGCGTCGAGCAGGCCTTCCAGGCGCCGCGACGCACCGTCGGCGGTCTCGCCGGGACGGATCGGCATCTGCGCCTGGATCAGCTCCTCGTCGTCGGGCGCGAGCGAGTGATCGGCGGCGCTGAAGCGTTCGATCCAGCCACACTCCTGAAGGTCGACGACGACGAACGGATCGCCGCGCCGGCGCCGCAGTGCGAGATCGAGGCACAACGCGTTGCCGCTCGTCCACGAAAGTGACGAATCGCCCAGCAGCGCGGACGCGTCGGCGAGTTCTGTGGCCACGATGACGGGGCGCCGACGGCACCTCGCTGACGCGGGACCCCGTCGAGATCCCGACCCCCAACGCAACCGCTCGGTCGCGCATCAACCCGATGATCGTGCCCCAGCCGCCGATCGGGTACCGCGCGGTGGGCGGCGCCGACAGAAGACCCCGGACGAGCGGCTCCCACAGGAACGCCGCCGACAGTTCGCCGGGATCGTGGTGGTAGGTGAGCACGCCGCCGCTGCGCGAGAGGATCTCGGCCGCCTCGCCGCCGACGAGATCGCTCGCCCACGCCCGGAAGGACTGCTCGACCGGCGCCCTGCGCCCTCGCAACCGCAGCGCGGCGACGGCGGCGCCGACCGCCGGGACCCGCCGGATCTCGTCCCGCCAGCGAAACCGGATCCCGGACAGCGGCGGGCGGGCGTGCGGCGGGAGCAGCCCGCGCTCGCCGAGCCAGCCCCACAGCGGGCTGACCGAGAGCAGCGCGTGTGGCCCCAGGTTCGCCTTGTAGGCGCCGCCCGTGCTTCGGGCCCGGCCACCGAGCTCGTCGTGCGCCTCGACCAGCCGCACCGACGCGCCGTGTTCGGCCGCCGAGATCGCCGCGGTCAGGCCCGCGATCCCGCCTCCAATCACCGTGATCATCGTCGCCGACACCCTATGTGGCAACTGGCTCGGCGATAAGGTCCAGTTGTGGCCCACCAGACAGAGCCAGTTGGCCCGGAGCTCCTGCTTACCCTCGAACCGGGCGCCGGCGCGCTTCACGAGCAGCTCGAGCACCGTCTGCGCGGTCAGATCCGCACCGGCCAGCTCGCCCCCGGCACCCGCCTTCCGTCGAGTCGGTCGCTCGCCCGGCGGCTCGAGGTCTCCCGCGGGATCGTGCTCGAGGCGTACGCCCAGCTTGCTGCCGAGGGGTACCTGACGGCGTCGCAGGGTGCGCCGACCCGCGTCGCGGCGGCTCCGAGCGCCGAGCGGCCGCCGCTCCCCGCGAGCTCGCTCGACGCCGGCCTGCGCTATGACCTCCGGCCTGCCGTCCCGGACCTCGCTGCGTTCCCGCGTGCCGGCTGGGTCCGCTCCCTGCGCGCCGCGGCGAGCGCCGCGCCGGATCGCGTGCTCGGGCGCGGCGACCCGCGCGGACTCGCGGAGCTGCGCGACGCGTTGATGACATACCTGGGCCGCGCGCGGCACGCCGCGCCCGAGCCCGAGCACACGCTGGTCACGGCCGGTTTCACGCAGGGCTACGCGCTGCTGTGCCGCACCCTCACCGACCGTGGCGTCGAGCGGATCGCGGTCGAGGATCCCGGCCGACCGGCGCACCGCCAGATCGCCGAGCGCGCCGGTCTCGCGCCTGAGCCGATCACTGTCGACGGCGACGGCATCGACGTCGCGGCGCTCGAGGCGAGCGGCTGCGAGGCGGTCGTCGTCACGCCCGCGCACCAGTTCCCGACCGGCGTCGTGCTCGGGGCGGATCGCCGAGCCGAGCTGCTCGCGTGGGCGGACGAGTGCGACGGGCTCATCATCGAGGACGACCACGACTCGGAGCTGCGCTACGACCGGCTCGCGGTCGGCGCGCTGCAGGGGCTCGCGCCCGAGCGGGTCGCCTTCATCGGCTCCACGAGCACCCGCCTGGCGCCGGCGATCGGCATCGGCTGGGTGCTCTCCCCGTCCTGGCTCACCGGTCCGCTCACGTTCGAGCAGGCGCTGACGGGCAGCGGCGTCCCGGCGCTCGATCAGCTCGCGTTCACCGACTTGCTGGCGCGCGGGGAGTTCGACCGTCACCTACGCCGGATGCGGCTGCGTTACGGGCGTCGTCGCGCGCGGCTGATCGAGGCCGTGCTCGACGCCGTCCCCGAGGCCACCGCCCATGGGATCGACGCCGGGCTCCACGTCCTCATCACGCTCCCGCCGGACGCTGACGAGGCGGCGACGCTCAGCGCGGCCGCCGGCCACGGGATCGGCCTCGACGGCCTCGCCGACCACGCGACCAGGCCGCAGCCGCCGGGGCTGGTGCTCGGGTTCGGCAACATCCCGGACGCCGCGATCGGACGTGTCGCCCAACTCCTTGCCGAGGCCGTGTCCACTGCGACCGCTAGCGTCTCAGCTCAGCATGGAACTCGGGCTACGTGATCGCGTCTGCGTCGTGACCGGCGCCTCCGGCGGGATCGGGCGGGCGACCGCGACGTCGCTCGCTGCGGAGGGCGCCACGGTCGTGCTCGTCGGCCGCCGCGAGGAAGGGCTCGCCGACACCGCTCAGGCGTGCGAGGAAGCGGGCGGTCGTGCGGCGACGCTCGTGCTCGACGTCACCCATCCGCTCGCGGGTGAGCGGATGCTCGACATCTGCCTCGGCCGGCTCGAGCGGATCGACGTGCTCGTCAACAACGCCGGGATGAGTGCGCTGCGCACGCTCGAGCAGCTCACCGACGAGGAGTGGCAGGCGCAGTGGGAGCTCCACGTCATGGGGCCGATGCGGCTGATGCGCGCCGCGGCGCCGGTGATGGCGCTGCGCGGGTGGGGGAGGATCGTCAACGTCTGCTCCTCGTCCGGCAAGCGCCCCGGCCGGACGAACATGGCCTATAACGTCACGAAGGCCGCTCAGCTGTCGCTGTCGCGTTCGTTCGCCGATCTGTACGCCGACCGCGGCGTGCTCGTCAACGCGATCACGCCCGGTCCGATCGCCGGCGAACTGTGGGCGGGACCCGGCGGGCTCGCCGCGCAGCTTGCCGAGGCGCAGGGGATCACGCCCGAGCAGGCGCTCGAGAACGCCGCCGGCCGCGTGCCGATCGGGCGTTTCGGCACGGAGCAGGAGATCGCGTCGGTGATCACGTTTCTTGCCTCCGAGGCGGCATCGAACGTCGTCGGGGCTGCGTGGTCGGTCGACGGCGGCACCGTGCCAAGCATCATCTAATCCGCCGGGGTAACCTCCCGCGGCGATGCCGCTCAACACGCAAGCCATTGGCAAGACGTACCAACCGCATGTCTACGCGGTCGGACGCGAGAAGATCCGCGAGTACGCCGCCGCCGTCGGCGAGACGAACCCGCTGTATTTCGAGGTCGACGCCGCGCGCGCGGCGGGCTACGCCGACGTCGTCGCCCCGCCGATGTTCGTCGTCGTGTACGCCGCCCGGGCGCTCGCGCCGGCGATTTTCGACCCGGACGTCGGCCTCAACTTCGCGATGATGGTCCACGGCGGTCAGGAGTTCCGCTGGGGCCCGCTGGTCGTCGCCGGCGACGAGATCACAACGACGGCCGAGGTCAAGGACATCGCCGACCGCGGTGGGATGGGCTTCTACGTCTTCGAATCCGTATCCAAGAACGAGCGCGGTGAGACGGTATGCACCGGCACGTGGACGAACATCGTCAGGGGGGTGTCATGAGTCTGCAGACCGGAGAGCCGATCGAGCTGAAGGTGACCCCGGACCCGTTCGTCACGGTCCGCTACGCCGGCGCGTCGGGGGACTTCAACCCGATCCACATCGACGAGGAGTTCGCCAAGAACGTCGGGCTGCCCGGCCGGATCCTGCACGGGCTGTGGACGATGGCCCAGGTCGCGCGGGCCCACACCGAGGCCGCCGGCCGCCCCGAGGCGCTGAAGTCACTCTCGGTCCAGTTCCGTGGAATGGGCGTTATGGGCGCCGAGATCACCGTCACCGGCACGGTCGGCGAGGCGCACGACGGACTCGTCACCGTCAACTCCGAGGCGGAGCAGAACGGCAGCCGGATCATCCGCAACGCTGTCGCGGAGGTCACTCAGTCGTAGGACCCCGTGGGTGCATGCACCCACGGGCCGCCGGCGCATGCGCCGGCGGGCCAGCGGCGCATGCGCCGCTGGCTCCATGTCAGCACGCCACGGGCCCACTCGGCTTCGGCGCCGTGCCCGGCTCCTGCGGCGGTCGCGCCGAGTTGACCGTGACCGGGTAGGGCGCGACGAGCGTCTCCTCGATGACCTTGAGGCTGTTCGTCGAGTCGGTCGCGAGATCGAGCGGGGCGCTCGCGGCGCAGCTCGAGAGGACGATCCGGGAGTCCGCCGGGTTCGGCGTCGGCAGCGACGGCACCGACGTGTCGACCTTGGTGAAGTTGAACGCGCTCGTCAGGTCGCCGACGGCCGAGCGACGCCACGCGGTCAGGTTCGGGACCTCGGCGCCGAACCGGGTTTCGATGAGGCGCAGCAGCGAGGTGTGGTCGAACGTGTCGGGGCAGACGAAGCCGCCTCGGCTGAACGGCGAGACGACGAGCATCGGCACCCGGAACCCGAGCCCGATCGGCCCGGCGACGCCGGCGGCGTCGGACGGCAGCGGACTCACCGTCAGCGACTCGCCGGGCGTGCCCGGCGGCGGCACCGGCGGCGGCACGTGGTCGAAGAAGCCGCCGTTCTCGTCGTAGGTGATGAGCAGCGCCGTCTTCTTCCACACGCCGGGGTTGGCGACGAGCGTCCGGAGCGCGTCGGCGGCAACGCTCTCGCCGTAGATCTCTGGGGCTGGTGGATGCTCGCTGGCGATGAGCGGTGCGAGGATCCACGACACCGCCGGCAGCTGCCCGGTCGCGACGTCGGTCTGGAACGTGCCCGGGTACGTCGGGCCGAGGGCGCGGGCGGCGAGCGTCGGGTTGGTCTGGAACTGCGTGAAGTAGGGGAGGACGTTGTCTCCGAAGTTGCCGTCCGGGTTGCCGTACACCTTCCAGCTGATCCCACGCGCCTGGAGCTGCTCGGGCATCGTCGTCCAGCTCAGCGTGCCGAAGCGCTCGACGCGGGTGGCGCTCGTCGACAGGATCGGACCGCCGTGCGCCCCGGCAGGATCGAGCGTCGCGGAGAACGTGTACAGCCGGTTCGGGTCCGTCGGCCCGATCACCGAGCAGAAGTAGTGATCGCAGATCGTGAACGCGTCGGCGAGCGCGTAGTAGAAGTCGAGGTCCGCCCGGGTGTAGTAGCCCATCGTCAGCGGGCCGTTGGCGGCGCCGTCCGCGGCGAGATGCCCGGTGACGAACCCGTCCGTCTTGCCGGCGTCCCAGTAGGTGTGCTGCGGGCCCCAGCTGTGGTTGATGTCGTTCGTGCACTCGCCATTGTGGTACGAGTCGAGGTGGAACGGATAGAGGTGACCGCCGTTGTAGCCGGGCTGCGCGAACACGCTCAGGCCGCTGCCGTCGCCCAGTGGGAGCGCGCTGGGATCGGCGAATCCGGTGACTCCGCGGTAGGAACCGAAGTAGTGATCGAACGAGCGGTTCTCCTGCACGAGGATGATCACGTGCTCGATGTCGCTCAGCCGGCCGCACGCGGGCGCGTTTGCGAGCGCGTCCGCGATCAGCCGGTTGCCGAGCAGCGCGGAGGTGCCGAGTGCGACGCCTCCGTCGCGCAGCAACTGACGACGCGTGAGACCACGACTCATTTCCCTGCTCCCTGTCTGGAGATCGGCAAAGGTGCCGCGGGTGGATCGGCCGCGGCGGCCGCGACTCTACCGAACGGATGTGTTCACATGAGCCGCTTACGCCGCGAGGGCGATGTCGGCGCAGCACACCTGGTTGCGACCCGCGTGCTTGGCGCGGTAGAGGCGCTCGTCGGCAGCGGCGAACAAGGCCGGATAGTCGAGCGCGTGGCCGGGCCGTGAGGCCGCGACGCCACAACTGATCGTCACTCGCAGGCCACCCGCGAGCGGCTCGGCCTCGACCGCGGCCCGGAGGTCCTCGGCGAGGGCCTCGACCTGCGTCTGCTGGGCGCCTGGAACGAGCACGAGGAACTCCTCGCCCCCGAGCCGGTACGCGAGGTCGTACGCCCGCAGCGACTTGCGCATCGCGTAGGCCACGTCCTTGAGGACCGCGTCGCCATGCGCGTGGCCGTGCTCGTCGTTGATGCGCTTGAAGCGGTCGACGTCGGCGATGATCACCGCGACCGACTCACCGGTCACGCGTGACTGCTGCGTGAGCTCGGAGACGCGGGTCGCGAGCGCGGAGCGGTTGAGCATGCCGGTCAGCTCGTCGAGCACGGCCCGGTTGCGGAACTCGACGTCGGACTGCATGAGCGCCCTCGACAGCAGGGTGACCGCGATGATGAGCGCGGCCGGGGCGATCACGATCGGCGGGTCGTGGATGACGGCTTGGGTGTCGATCGCGAAGGCGACGATCAGCAGGAGCGCGAGCGCGAGCGCGACGCCGGCGGCGATACCGCGGTCCGAGAAGCGCGAGGCGAGCGTGACGACCGGCATCGCCAGCCACGACATCGTCGCGATCTTCGGCCCGCCGGAGACGGCGACGCTCACCGCGGTGATGATCTCGGCGCCCGCCCAGGCGGCGAACATGACGTACTCCGGCCGCCGAAGCCGGGGTAGCGCCTTCTCGGCGCTGCTGAACAGCACGCCGGACAGCAGCAGAGGCGCGAGCGTCCACCACCCGAGCCATGGACCGCACGCGACGAGTGCGATCGCGAGCACGATGAACGACGCGATCCGTGCCGGACGGATCCGTCTGTCCATGTCCAGCATCCGCTCACGATCCATGCCGTCGCGGATCAACCAGTTTGAATCCCTCATCCCTGCCTGCCCTGTCATGCTCTGCACCGACTCCATGCCGGCGCGTTGTTCACATTTCGGCGTCAAACCGATGCGCCTGAAGGGGTTGCTGGACGGTTTTGGACATCCGTGGACTCGCGGCGGATGCCGCAGAGCGCCGACCTACAATCAGGATCGTGCTGACACAACGTCAGGAACTCGTGCTGCGCAAGGTCGTCGAGGACTACCTCGAGGGCGGCACGCCCGTGGGCTCCAAGGCGCTCTCCGCTGGAGTCGAATGGGGGCCGTCGACGATCCGGCACGAGCTCGCCAACCTCGAGGAGCTCGGGCTGCTCGCCCACCCGCACACGTCCGCCGGGCGGGTCCCCACCGAGGCGGGTTACCGCTACTTCGTCGATCGGCTGCTGCCCGAGGACGACGGCCAGCCGAAGCTCGCCCTGACGCTCGTCCGCCGCGAGCTCGACGAGGCGATGCGGGTCACGACCGAGACGCTCTCGCAGGTGACGAACCTGCTCGCGATCGTCACCGCGCCGCCGATCGACACCTCGACGATCCGCCACGTCGAGGTGCTCGTGCTCCAGCCTCAGGTGCTGATGGTCGTCGTCATCACCTCGACCGGCGGGGTCACGAAGCGGCTGTTCACGTTCGATCGCCCGGTTGACTCGGGTCTCGCCGACTGGGCCTCGAGTTATCTCAACGAGCGGCTCGTCGGGATCGGCCTCGGCGCCCGGATGCTCCACCAGCGGCTGCACGACAGCTCGCTGAGCGCGACCGAGTCGGCGTTCCTGGACGCGCTCTCGCCGGTGTTCACCGAGCTCGAGGAGTCCTCCCAGGACACGCTGTACGTTGAGGGCGCATCGCGGCTGCTGCGGCTCGATCGCGTCACCGACTTCTCGGATCTCAATTCGTTGATGGACATGCTCGAGCGGCGGGTCACCCTGCTCAGCCTCCTCCAGGGCGCGCTCGGCGAGCGCGACGTGCTCGTGCGGATCGGAGCCGAGAACGACGCGCCGGCGCTGCAGTCACTGGCGTTCGTCGCCGCCGCGTACGGGCTGCCGCAGCGGCGCCTCGGCGCGGTCTCAGTGATCGGCCCGCTGCGGATGGACTACGGCCGCGCGATCAAGTCCGTCCGCGACGCGGCGGCCCAGCTGTCTACCTTCATTGCCGAGGTGTACGACGAACGATGAGTGCCGGCCAGGTTCCCCGCGACTACTACGACGTCCTCGGCGTCTCCCGCGACGCCGACGAGGCGGAGATCAAAAAGGCGTTCCGGCGGCTCGCCCGAGAGCTGCATCCGGACGTCAACCGCTCAGACCCCGCCGCCGAGGACAAGTTCAAGGAGGCCGCCGAGGCCTACGAGGTGCTGGGCGACCCCGAGCGCCGCGCGACCTATGACCGCTACGGCCACGAGGGCCTGCGCACCGGTGGGTATGCGCCGAACTTCGAGGGCTTCGGCTCGGTCGCGGACATCTTTGAGGCGTTCTTCGGCGGCGGTGGCTTCGGCGGCGCGTTCGGCGGCGGCACGCCGAGCGGCCCGGTCCAGGGCGGCGACGTCGGCGTCAGCACGGTGATCGATCTCGCCGACGCTGCCCACGGCACTCAGGTCGAGATCGGCTATGAGGTCGTGGCGACGTGCGATCACTGCCGCGGCAACGGCGCCGAACCGGGCACACCGATCGAGACGTGCGACCGCTGCGGCGGCACCGGACAGCTCCGCGCCGTGTCGCGGACGCCGTTCGGACAGGTGATGCGCACGGCTGCGTGCGACGTCTGCGGCGGCGACGGACGCGTCGCCAGCGATCCGTGCCACAAGTGCGACGGCCGCGGCCGCCGCGTCGATCATGCTCGGGTGTCCGTCGACGTGCCCGCCGGCATCGCGGACGGCCAGCGGATCCGGATCGGCGGGCGCGGGCACGCCGGCGAGCGGGGCGGCCCGCCCGGCGACCTGTACGTCCAGATCCGCGTCCGCGAGGACTCCCGGTTCCTGCGTGACGGCGATGATCTCGTCACCGCGATCGACGTCGCGGCGCCGCTCGCGGCGCTCGGGACGACGGTTGAGGTCCCAACCGTCGACGGCCCCGTCGAACTCGAGATCCCGGCTGGGACCCAGCCACACGAGACGCTTGTCGTCCGCGGCGCGGGCATGCCGTCCCTGCGCGGTCGCCGCGGCGGCGATCTCCGGGTGGTCGTCAACGTCGTCATCCCGCGGCATCTGAGCCGCGATCAGCGCGAGCTGCTGCAGCAGCTCGCTGAGTCGATGACCGACCACAACTTGAAGACCGACGACGGCGTGTTCGGCAAGCTCCGGCGCGCGTTCGGCGGTCACGGCTAGCGGCCGCGGCTGGCGGTCGGGCTCCGGGCGGCTGACGGGCATGCTGCGCCTCGCCGTGCGCGTCGAGCGCGCCCAGGCCGAGCTCGTGCTCGCCGAGTTGCTTTCGCTCGCGCCGGGCGGGGTCGAGGAGGTCGCGCTCGACGACGACGTCGTCGAGTACGCGGTGTACGGGCCTCCCGGCGAGCTCCCGTCGCTGCCCGATCTCCGCGCGGCGGCGGGCGGCGCGCTCGTCGAGGTCTCGACGTCTGAGATCGCCGACGACTGGTCAGAGCGCTGGCGCGAGTTCCATCGCCCGCTCGTGCTCGACGGGCGGCTCCGGGTCCGGCCGCCGTGGGAGCCGGCGGGGGAGGAGCCGATCGACCTCGTGATCGAGCCCGGGCAGGCGTTCGGGACGGGCGCGCATGCGACGACTCGGCTGTGCCTCGAGCTCCTGTTGTCGTCCGGTTCCTGGGCCGTCGGTGGGTCGTTTCTCGATCTCGGATGCGGGTCGGGGGTGCTGGCGATCGCGGCGGCGCGGCTCGGGTTTGCGCCGGTGTTCGCGGTCGATTTCGACCCGGCTGCGGTGTCCGCAGCGGCAGCGAATGCCGAGGCGAACGGGGTGGATGTCTCAGTGGCGCGGTATGACGTACGCGACGCCGCCGATCCGCCGGTCGCCGGGGTTGTCGCCGCCAATCTCCTGGGTCCTTTGCTGCGAGCCTGGGCGCCGCGCATCGCCGGGCGAGCGTCGCGGGTGATCGCGAGCGGGCTGCTCGCTTCCGAGCGGGACAGCGTTGCCGCCGCGTTCGCTGATGCCGGCATGGCGGTCGCCGCGGAGCGGGTCGGCGGTGAGTGGGCCGCGCTGCTGCTGGCGCGCGAGTAGACCGGATTTGCCGGGTAGGCTCCAGGCCGTGAGCCAACACGTGGTGATCGCGGGCCACAGGTTCGGTGGAGATGCGGCAAGATGTCTCGGCCGCGCTCGGCCACCCGCCGTCGCTGGAAGATCACACCGCGCCCGGGACGGAGCCGTCGGCGGGGGTGAGCTGACCGGTACGGGTGCCGGGTTTGGCGCGTCACTGCGCGGGTTCCCCCGGTTTGGACCGGCATAATTCGCCAAACCGGACCGGCGCTCCGCGTTGGGGCGAGAAATGCCGACTTGAGCGGCAGAACACGCCGATGTCCCATCTGCGGACGGGATTTGGTGCGTTATGCCGCGCCGGTCGCATCCCCTCGTAGCGCTGGCACACGAACCTGAGCGCCGCCTGCCCGACGCAGCCACGATCACGAAAATGGTCCGCCAGAACGGCACGCCGCGACGCGTCGGCAACTTCCCGCGGTCTGAGCCCAACAACGGTCCGACCTGCCGGAGGGGGCATCTGGCGGACCTTTGCCGCGGTCAGGGGGCGTCGGCCGCCGTTGCGGGAGTCAGGCGGCCCGCGCGGCGCGGGACGGTGTCGGCTCGACCAATGGACAACCCGCTCCAGCCAATCCTGGACTCCGGGACGGTGACGCGCCGGCCCCGGGAGCGCATCCTTTCCCCATCGTGCGGTTGGCCCAAAGCTCAAGGAGGTGATTCCCAGTTGCCTAACCCGCTCGCGATCGGCGTGACCCTCGGTGGCCTGCTTCTCGACGTTGTCGCGCCTCGTCCGAAGCCTCGATCCGGATCCCATATGGAGCTCTCTCCTCTCTCCGAGCGCACCGGGTCGAGGACACATCCGAGGCCGATGATCGACAAGTACGACGGGACGCCGGTCGCGAGCGGATTGCACCGCTGAGAACGTCGTCGCCGCGGGCGCGCTACGGTGGCGCTCCGGTGACGACGTTCGCGGTCAAGTTCCTCGGATGCAAGGTCTCGCAGGCCGACGCGATGCTGGCGCGCGATGCACTCCTCGACGCGGGACACACCGAGGTGCCCGACGCAGATGCAGCGCTGCACGTCATCAACACGTGCTGCATCACGAACGAGGCGGAGGCGAAATCGCGCCAGGCGGTGCGCCGCTCGCTCGCCACGGCCGGCGAGGTGTACGTCGCAGGATGCGCGACCAACCTCAACGCCGCGCAGTTCGCCGACATCGACCCACGCGTGCGGCCGTTCATCGGCACTGCCGATGACGTCGCCGCAGAGCTCGGCGCATGCGCCGACGTCGAGCATGACGTGCTCGTGCGGCACCCGATCACACCGGCCGCCCGGACACGCGGCTTCGTCAAGGTCCAGGACGGCTGCGACAGCGCCTGTGCCTACTGCATCATCCCGTCCGTCCGGGGTCCCGCCCGGTCACGCCCGGCGAGTGCCGTTCTGAACGAGGTCCGCCGGCGCGTCGAGCAGGGGCAGCCCGAGATGGTGATGACCGGCATCAGCGTCGGCGACTACCGGGATCCCGAGCGGGGGCTCGAGCTCGGCGAGCTGATGGTCGAGGTCGCCCAGGTCCCCGGCGTTGAGCGCGTCCGCCTCTCGAGCGTCGAGGTGATCCACGTCAAGGACAGCCTGCTCGAGGCGCTCGCCCACGAGCCGAAGGTGTGCCCGCACCTCCACGTCCCGCTGCAGTCCGGGGACGACGACGTGCTGCGCGGCATGGGCCGCCACTACACGGCGGCGGAGTACGTCGAGCGGATCCGCGCCGTGCGCGCTGCGGCGCCCGCCATCAACGTCACCGCCGACGTCATCGTCGGGTTCCCGACCGAGGACGAGGCGGCGTTTGAGCGGACGCTGCGCGCCGTCGACGCCGCCGGGATCAGCCGGGTCCACGCGTTCTCGTACTCACCGCGGCCCGGGACGGTCGCCTCCGAGCTCGGCGACCGGGTCGCGGCGCAGGAAAAGAAGCGCCGGTCGCGCGTATTGCGCGGCCACGCCGAGGTGCGCTCCCGCCATCACCGGACGACGAAGCTCGGCGGCCTTGAACGCGTGCTCATCGACAAGGTCGCGGACACCCAGTGTTCGGGGTACACGGCGGATTACACGCGCTGTTACCTGCCGGCGGGCGCTGCGCCCCGGGGCGTACTGGTGGACGTCGTATGCGAGGACCTCCATGCCGACGGGCTGCGGTGTACCCCAGGGGCCGTAGAACCGCAAAGCTATCCTGAGAAGGGTGGCGATCATCGAGCAGGTACGCACAGATATGACGACCGCGATGAAGACGGGCGAGAAGGAGCGCGTGGGCGCGCTCAGGCTCGTCCTGTCTGAACTGCAGAAGGCGGTCAAGGACGGCAAGGACGACGAGCTGACCGTGCTGCGCCGCGAGCGCAAGCGTCGGCTCGAGGCGGCCGAGCAATACCACGCCGCCTCACGAGCGGAGCTCGCCGAGCACGAGGAATTCGAGGCGCGGCTGATCGAGTCCTACCTGCCGGCCGAGCTCGACGACGCCGGTCTGGATGAGATCATCGATGCCGTGATCAAGGAGCTCGGAGTGAGCGACGTCAAGGACATGGGCCAGGTCATGAAAGCCGTGATGGCACGCGGTGGCGGGCGAGTCGACGGGAAGCGCGCCTCCGCCCGGGTGCGCGAGGCGCTGCGTGCGTAGACAGCTCGAGCTCGAAAACTCCGTCGCGGCCGAGCTCGCCGGTAGCCGCGACGCGGTCCTGAAGTCACTCGAGGGCCATCTCGATTGCGCCGTGTTCCTGCGCGGGAACGTACTCACCCTCGAGGGCGAGCCGGAGGCGGTCGAGGCGGCGGCATCGGTCGTGCATGAGCTCTCCGAACTCATCGGCCAGGGCCATGAGATCGCGCCGGGGACGATCGAGGCGGTGACCCGCGCGCTCGACGAGCACGAGTCGCCGGCTCGGATTCTCGAGGACGTCGTCTGGCGCCACCGCACGACGAAGGTCGCACCGAAGACGGTCAACCAGAAGCGCTACGTCGACTCGATCCGTAACAACACGATCACGTTCGGCATCGGCCCGGCGGGCACCGGCAAGACGTTCCTCGCCGTCGCCCTGGCCGCCGCTGCGCTCAGCCGGCGCGAGGTCAACCGGATCATCCTCACGCGCCCGGCGGTCGAGGCCGGCGAGCGCCTCGGCTTCCTTCCCGGCGACCTGATGGCGAAGGTCGATCCGTACCTGCGGCCGTTGTTCGACGCGCTCCACGACATGCTCGAGCCCGAACGGGTGTCCGCCCATCTGGAGCGGGGGGTCATCGAGGTGGCGCCGCTCGCGTTCATGCGAGGCCGCACATTGAACGACTCCTTCATCATCCTCGACGAGGCCCAGAACACGAGCCCGGAGCAGATGAAGATGTTCCTCACCCGGCTCGGCTTCAACTCGAAGATGGTCGTCACCGGCGACATCACGCAGATCGACCTGCCCCGCGAGCAGGACTCCGGGCTCGTCGTCGTCAACGAGATCCTCGACGGGGTCGAGGGCATCGATTTCGTCCGCTTCGGCGATGAGGACGTCGTCCGGCACAAGCTCGTGCGCCGGATCGTGGCTGCGTACAACGAGCACACCCAGCGACAGGCACCCGAGCTCCGGCCGCGCAAGCGCGCGTAATGCTGGACATCGAGGTGATCGGGATCGACGCGCTCGTCGCCGACGGGCCGACCGCCGTCGAGGTCGAGGAGCTGTGCACGCTCGCGCTGTCCTCGGCCGGGATCGACGATGGGCACGTCGCGATCGAGTTCGTCGACGAGGACCGCATCCGCGAGCTCAACCTGGAGTACCGCCAGATGGATGAGCCGACCGACGTGCTGTCGTTCGGGATCGACGCGAACGGTGCCTCGGCAGGCCCCCGGGAGCTGGGTGACATCGTCATATGCCCGGAGCACACCGTCGATCTGCGGGAGGCGGTCGTCCACGGCAGCCTCCACCTCAGCGGCATGGATCACGAGCAGGATGACGGCGAGATGCTCGCGCTGCAGGCCGAGCTGATGCGCTGGATCACATGAGCCGGTCCGGCGCGCCCGCCACCCGGTCGGGGTTCATCGCGCTTGCGGGCCGGCCAAACGTCGGCAAGTCGACGCTCGCCAACGCGATCGTCGGCGCCAAGGTGGCAATCGTCTCCGACAAGCCCCAGACGACCCGCCGGGCGATCCGCGGCGTCGCCACCGGGCCCGACTGGCAGCTCGTGCTGGTCGACCTGCCGGGCGTGCAGCGCCCCCGGGACATGCTCACCGAACGGATGCAGAGCCGGGTCGAGCGTGAGCTCGCCGACGCCGACGGTGCGCTGTTTGTCGTCAACGCCCAGCAGGGAATCGGTCCCGGCGATCGGTTCATCGCCGAGCTGCTGCGGGCCTCGTCGGTCCCGGTCGTGATGGCTGTCAACAAGGTCGACCGGACCAAAAGCCCGCAGACCGCCGCGACGCTACAGGCCGCCGCCGACCTCGATGTCGCCGATGAGTTGTTTCCCGTGTCGGCACGGACGGGGAGCGGTGTGCCGTCGCTCGTCGCGCACCTCGTCGCGCTGCTCCCCGCGGGACCGTTCTACTTCGAGGCGCGCCAGCACTCCGATCAGTCCGAGCACGTGGTGCTCGCCGAGCTGATCCGGGAGCAGGTGCTCGTCCGCACTCGCGAGGAGCTGCCGCACGCGGTCGAGGTGGAGGTCGAGTCGATCGACCGAGAGCGACCCGAGCTCATCCGCATCGAGGGCGTGATCCTCGCCGAGACCGAGTCGCAGAAGGGGATCCTCATCGGTGCCGGCGGCCGGATGGTCAAGGCGATCGGGACCGGGGCGCGACGCGCGATCGAGCGCGAGCTCGGCACCCGCGTGCACCTCGACCTCTCGGTCCGGGTCCGCCGCCACTGGCGCGGCGACGAGCGCCTGCTCGACCGCCTCGGAATCGAGTAGGCTGCGACTGGCTCGGTCGCGGTCACGCGCTGGTTGCCGGTCGCCGGTCGCGGGGTCGCCGGTCGCGGGCTCGCCGCTCGTTCCGACCGCCGCCGCCAAAACACGCGATTTCGTATTTCCGTCCGCACCCTCTGAAAAAATTCAAGGGTTACGCAGCAATTTAGTGGAGCTTTCGCCTCTGAAACGCTCGGAGGTTTGCTGACGATCCGAACTTCGGTAAACCGAACGTACGCTGCCGCCGATAGCCGTGAGCGTGCACGCCAGGACGACTCCCGGCCGGCACGAGCGGGTTCGAGGCGCGGGATCACTCGTCAGGCGCGGCGCGGTCCTAGCACCCACCGTTCGGGCGCCGGCCGTCTTTGAACGCATCGCGCGTGCCGCGTGGCGCTGGCACCCCCGTGCCCGCCAGGACGAGCTGACCGGCCTGCCGAATCGGGCGCGCCTGATGCAGGCGGTCGATCATGCCCTGGCACGGTCGGCCGGCCGCCGCCCCGGTGGCGCGGCGCTCATCCTGCTCGACCTCGACCGCTTCAAGCTCGTCAATGACAGCCTCGGCACGGCGATCGGGGATCGGCTCCTCGTGGCGCTGGCCGAGCGCCTCGCTCGCGCGCTCAATCCCGGTGAGCTGATCGCCCGGATCGGCGGGGACGAGTTCGCGCTGCTCGTCGAGAGCACCGATCCAGCGCGCGAGGCCGTGGCGCTCTCCGCCCGGTTGCAGGCGCTCCTATCAACGCCGTTCCGGCTCGGTGCCCATGAGCTGTTTGCGTCGGTCAGCATCGGGGTCGCGTGCAGCTGGCACGCCGGCAGCGCCGACGAGCTTCTCCGGCAGGCCGAGATCGCGATGTACGAGGCGAAGCGGCGCGGCCGCGATCGCGAACGCTGCAGCGTGTTCGATGAGAGCATGCGCCGGCGCGTGATCGAACGGCTCGTGCGCGAGAACGAACTGCGGCACGCGGTTGAGAACGGGCTCCTCGACGTTCACTACCAGCCGATCGTCGACCTGCGCACCGGTCGGATCCGCGCGCTCGAGGCGCTCGCCCGGTGGCCGGAAGGGTGGGGCCATGTCCCGCCGGTCGAGTTCGTCCGGATCGCGGAGGAGACCGGCATGATCAGCGCGCTCGGCTCGCACGTGATGGACCGGGCGCTCGCCGACCTCGCCGCCTGGCGACGCGACGGGCTGCTCGAGCCCGACGTGTACGTGAGCGTCAACGTCTCCTCCCGTCAGATCGAGGACCCGCGATTCCCCGACGCGGTCCGGGCGGCGATCCGCGCCCACGATCTGCCGACGCACGTCCTTCGACTCGAGATCACCGAGAGCACGCTGATGGAGGATCCGGATGGCACCCGCCGGATCGTCTCGGACATCTGCATCGATGGAATCGGCCTTCATCTCGACGACTTCGGGACCGGCTACTCATCGCTCGCGACGCTCAACCAGCTCCCGTTCGACGCGCTGAAGATCGACCGCAGCTTTGTCGGGTGGCTCGCGACCGGCGATCCGAGTCACGAGATCCTCGTTCGCTCGGCCGTCGGCCTCGCCCACAGCTTCGGCATGGGGGTCATCGTCGAGGGGATCGAGACGCCCGAGCAACTGCGCCGGCTACAGGCGCTCGGCTGCGCCTACGGTCAGGGCTACCTGTTCTCTCGGCCGCTCGACCCAAGCGGCGTCCGCACCCTGCTCTCGAGCGCCGCACCCGAGGCGTTGCTCCCGCTCGATTCGTTCCCGCTCCATCCGTCCACCGCGCCGGACCTCGTCTAGTGTTCGGTCGCCGGTGAGCACCGCGAGGTCGCGGTGTGACCAGACGACGCGGGCGTCGAACCCGGCGGCGTCGAGCCATGCGAGCTGGTCGGCGATGGTGCTCGGCTTGTCGTAGCCGTCATCGTCGATCGGTGTGAGCGCGTCCGCGGGATCGACCGGGATGACGACGTCGCCGAGGACGAACCGGCCTCCCGCGAAGAGCGCCTCTGAGACGCGCCTGAACAGTGCCGCCTTGTCCGGACCGTCGAGGTGGTGCACGGCGAGCGCGGAGAAGACGAGCTCGAATCGTCCCTCCGGCAGCGGGTCCTCGAGTCGCCCGCACCACAGATCGACCGTCTGCCGTCCGCCCACCAGCGCCTCCCGCGCGACGGCCAGCATCCGCTCGCTGGCGTCGATGCCGGTCAGTCGTGCCTCCGGAAACACCGCGAGCACCCGGCGCGCCGTCTCGCCCGTGCCGGTACCGAGCTCGAGCATCTCGGCCACCGGACCCGCGGCATCGACGGTCGCACATGCGCGAGCAACCTCGTCCTGCAGCCGCTCATAGCCGGGTACCTCGGAGCGCATCAGCTCCAGGTAGGAGCCGGGATCCCAGTGGAACTGGCCCATCAGCTCGGGTCGTTCCACCACGCGTCAAGCACGCGCCGCCAGTTGTCCCAGGCGATCGCCGCGAGCTCGTCCTCGGTGAAGCCGACCTCGCGCAGCGCGTCGAGCACCCGCGGCATCCCGTCGGCGCCGCCGACGGCGTCTGGGATCGTCGTGCCGTCAAAGTCAGAGCCGAACGCCACGTGCTGGACCCCGATCCGGTCGGCGACGTACCGGGCGTGGCGCGCGATCAGCTTGATCGGTGTGTCCGGTGTGTCGGCGAAGTCGGGGCGCAAGAACGACGCCGCGAACACGATCCCGACGATCCCGTCGGTGGCGGCGATCGCGTCGAGCTGGGCATCGGTGAGGTTCCGCGACGCGGCCGCGACGGCATGCGCACCCGCGTGGCTGGCCACGAGCGGCCCGAGCTCCAGCCGCGCCACGTCCCAGAACCCGGCCTCGTTCATGTGGGCGAGGTCGACGAGGATCCCCAGTTCGGCGCACCGACGCACGAGCCCGCGGCCGGCGTCGCTCAATCCGGGACCGGTGTCGGGGGAGCTCGGGAAGATGAACGGGACCCCGTGCGCGAAGGCGTTCGACCGGCTCCACACTGGGCCGAGCGAGCGCAGACCGGCGGCGTACCACGTGTCGAGTGCCTCGAGCGCCGTGTCGATCGCCTCCGCGCCCTCGAAGTGCAGGACCGCCGCCGGCGGCCCGTTGCCATCCCGTGCCCGGTCAACGTCCGCGATGCCCCGCGCCACGACGACCTCGCCCGCCCGCTCAAGCGCGAGCAGCCGCCCGGCGACCGCGGTCGCGTTCGCCGCCGCGACGCTGTGCGGAACCTCCGGCGCGATCTCGAACTCGATCACGCCGTCCGAACGCGGGACCGGGACATCGTTCTCCCCCTCGGAGTGGGCGAACACGGCGAAGATCGCGCCGCGGATCCCTCCCACCCGCATCCGTGGCAGATCGAGGTGGCCACGGGACCGACCGGCGGCGAGATCGGCATAGTCGTCGTTGGTGAGGGCGTCGTTGTGCCCGTCGAAGACCGGGATCGTCTGCACCTGCAAGATTGTCGGCGATGACGCACCCGGACTGGCGCGACCCCCCGGATCTCATCGATCTACCGCCGGCGACGCTCGACGTCTGGCGGGCGCCGGTGTCCGGGCGGGCGGAGGCCCGTGAGATCCTCCGGGCCCTCCTCGGCCGCTACCTGCGGATCAAGCCACGCGCGATTGCGCTCGTCATCGGCCCGCACGGCAAGCCGGCCCTCGCTGCGTCTGGCGCGCCGCCGCTGCAGTTCAACATGTCGCACACACGCGGCCTCGCCCTGTACGCGCTCGCTCGGGACGCTGACGTCGGGGTCGACGTCGAGCGACCGCGGCCCGGCCTCGACACGGTCCGGCTCGCGCGGCGATTCATCACAGCCCCTGAGGCCGACCGCATCGCAGCGATGGCGCCGGCGCAGCGCGACGCGGCGTTCCTTCGGGCATGGGTGCGCCACGAGGCGACGGTCAAATGCCTCGGCACCGGGATCGGTGGCACCGACCTGGCGACGCTCGCACCAGGGACGTGGCCCTGGGTCACTGAACTCGACCCGGGCGACGGTGCCGCCGCCGCGGTCGCGGCCGCCACGCCCCCGGACGCGGTCCGCTGCTGGCGGTGGCGCCCGCGCTTGCGGGCGACGACGCGCGGCCGAAACCCCAACGAACCCTAGAATCGACGCCACAAATGGACGACGCCGAGATCGCTTTCGACGAGCGGGGCCTCGTGCCCTGCATCGTGCAGGACGCACGCTCTGGGGAGGTGCTGACGCTCGCGTACATGAACGCCGAGTCGCTCCGGCTCACCCGGGAAACGGGGGAGATGCATTTCTTCAGCCGCTCACGCCAGGAGCTGTGGCACAAAGGAGCGACGTCGGGCAACACACAGGTGCTGCGGTCGCTGCGCATCGACTGTGACGGGGACGCGCTGCTCGCGCTGGTAGATCCGGCCGGGCCCGCGTGCCACACCGGCGAGCGGACCTGCTTCTACCGAGGAGAGTTCGAGCCGACCGCGCCCTACGAGGTGCTGCCGACGCTCGAGCGAACGATCGCCGCGCGGGCCACCGACCGCCCCGACGGGTCATATACCGCGTCGCTGCTCGCCCACCCCGAGCGGATCGGGGCGAAGGTGGAAGAGGAGGCCGAGGAGGTCGCTCGAGCGGCGCGCGAGGAGTCGGACGCGCGCGTGTCCGAGGAGGCGGCCGACGTGCTCTACCACCTCGCGGTGCTCCTCCGCGGACGCGGGCTGTCGCTGCAGGACGCCGAGCGGGTGCTCGATGGCCGTCGCCGGGGCTAGCACCGCGCGTCCGGCGCTCGGCGCCGGTGCCGTCCCGTCGCTCGGGGAGGTGCGGTCGCTCGCGACGCGCCACAACCTGATCCCCGTGCGCGAGACGTTCATCGACGACTGCCAGACGCCGGTGTCGGCGTTCCTCAAGCTCCGGGATGCGGACCCCGCCCGCCCCGGCTTCCTGCTCGAGTCCGCCGAGCAGGGGCGCGTCGGCCGCTATTCGTTCATCGGGTTCCGCCCGCGCAAGATGCTCCGTTGGTCGCTCGGCGATCCCGGCGACCCGTACGCGCTCGCCGCGGCCGAGCTGGCGGCGTACGACGTCGCCCCGCTGCCCGAGCTGCCGCCGTTCGCGGGTGGGGCGGTCGGCATGTTCGCTTACGACCTCGTCCGCACGCGAGAGCCGCTCGGCGATCCCAACCCGGACCCGCTCGGGCTGCCCGACCTGGCGCTGATGCTCACCGACGGGCTCGTCGTGTTCGATCACCTCAAGCACACGGTGACGGTGCTTGCGAACGTCTACGTCAACGATGAGATGACCGTTGACGAGTCATACCGGCGCGCGCTCGACAAAATCGCCGAGACCCGCTGGCGCCTGGCCGGTCCGGTGCCCCGCCTCGCGAGGCCACCGCAGCGTGACCGGGTCGCCCCCGAGTTCGCCTCGAACATGACGCCGGAGCAGTTCAAGGCGAACGTCGCCCGGATCATCGAGTACGTCTACGCGGGCGACGCCTTCCAGGTCGTCCCGTCGCAGCGGTGGTCGGCGCCCGTGCCGGTCGAGGCGTTCTCGATCTACCGCGGGCTGCGCGCGGTCAACCCGAGCCCGTACATGTACTTCCTCGACTTCGGCGACTTCGAGCTCGCCGGGGCGAGTCCGGAGCCGCTCATCACCGTCGGCGGTCGCCACGTGTCGACCCGGCCGATCGCCGGTACCCGGCCCCGCGGCGCGAATGCCGAGGAGGACCGGCGGATCGCCGATGAGCTGCTCGCCGACCCGAAGGAGCGCGCGGAGCACGTGATGCTCGTCGACCTCGGGCGCAACGACCTCGGGCGGGTATGCGAGTACGGCACGGTCGCGGTCGAAGACTTCATGGCGGTCGAGAACTACAGCCATGTGATGCATATCGTCTCGAGCGTCAGCGGCACGTTGCGTCCCGAAATAGGCGCGCTCGGGGCACTCGCCTCGGTGCTGCCGGCGGGAACCCTCTCGGGCGCGCCGAAGGTCCGCGCGATGGAGATCATCGACGAGCTCGAGCCGGTCAAGCGCGGCGGCTACGGCGGCGCCATCGGGTGGGCGAGCTACACCGGCGACCTCGACACGTGCATCCACATCCGCACCGTCGTGATCAAGGACGGCGTCGCCCACATCCAGGCCGGCGGCGGGACCGTGGCCGACGCGAAGCCCGAGTACGAGTTCCGAGAGTCCGAGGCGAAGGCCCGGGCGGTACTCCAGGCCGTCGAGCTGGCCGTGGCCCAGGAGGAGTGGCCGTGACCGATGCTGCCCCGGCGCGCGGCGCTCGCGTGCTCGTACTCGACAACTACGACAGCTTCACCTACAACCTCGTCCAGTACCTCGGCGAGCTCGGCGCGGCGGTCGAGGTTGTCCGCAACGACCACGCGACCGTCGAGGATCTGCTCGTCCGCGGCTATGACCGGGTGATCGTCTCGCCCGGCCCCTGCACTCCGAACGAAGCCGGGATCAGCCTCGAGGCCGTACGGCGCTTCCCGGAGGCGCACGTGCCCCTGCTCGGCGTGTGCCTCGGCCACCAGGCGCTCGTGCAGTCGTTCGGCGGCCGCGTCATCACCCATGAGCCGGTGCACGGCAAGACGACCTCGATCGAGCATGACGGCAAGACGATCTTCCGGGGCCTCCGGGACCCACTCGAGGTCGGCCGCTATCACTCGCTCGTTGCCGACCCCGAGCTCCCCGATGTGCTTGAGCGCAGCGCGTTCGGCGGCGACGTGGTGATGGCCGTCAGGCACCGTTCGCTGCCTGCCGAGGGGGTCCAGTTCCACCCTGAGTCGATTCTCACCGAGCAGGGCCGCGAGCTACTCGGCAACTTCCTGGCGCGCACCCGATGACGAGCGGCGTCGAGCTCATCACGCGGTCGATCGACACGCTCGCCTCGGGCCAGGACCTGAGTCTCGAGGCCGCGGCCGCGGTGCTCTCCGAGATCATGTCCGGCAACGCCTCGGAGATCCAGATCGCCGCGTTCCTGATCGCGCTGCGCACGAAGGGCGAGACGGTCGACGAGCTCGCCGGCCTCGCGCGCACGATGCGCGAGCGCTCCGCCCGGGTGACGGTGCCGAGCGTGGACCTGCTCGACACCGCCGGTACCGGCGGCGGGCGACGGACGTTCAACGTCTCGACAACGGCGGCGCTGATCGCCGCCGGCGCGGGATGCACGGTCGCCAAGCACGGCAACCGCTCGGCGACCGGGTTGTCCGGTTCGGCCGACCTGCTCGAGGCGCTCGGCGCGCGGATCGATCTGCCGCCGGATGCCGTCGCACGGTGCATTGGGGATGTCGGCTTCGGGTTCATGTTCGCCCCGGCCCACCATCAGGCGACGCGGTACGTGATCCCGGTCCGCCGCGAGCTCGCGGTTCGCACGATCTTCAACTTCCTCGGCCCGCTCACCAACCCGGCGGGCGCGACGCGTCAGCTCATCGGGGTCTCCGATCCCGCGTACCTCGACACGATGGCGGGCGCGCTCGAGCGGCTCGGCACCGAGCACGCGCTGCTCGTCTCCGGCCAGGATGGTGTCGACGAACTCTCGACCTCCGCGGCGACGAACGTCGTCGAGGTGGTCGGCGGCGAGATCCGCCGGTTCGCGATCACCCCGGAGGAGGTCGGCCTCGAGCGCAGCCCGGCTGAGGCGATCCCCGGCGGCGACCCGCAGCAGAACGCCGAGACGACGCGCCAGATCCTCGCCGGCCACCCGGGCCCGGCCCGCGACCTCGCTGTGTTGAACGCCGGTGCCGCGATCTACGCGGCGGGCGGGGCGGCGTCGCTCCCCGATGGCGTCGCCGCCGCCCAGCGGGCGATCGACGATGGTGCGGCGGAGGCGGCGATGTCGCGGTTCATCGCCCGCACGCGGGAGCTGGTTCCCGCGTGAGCGAGCTCGACCGGATCGTGGCGACGACCCGACAGGCGCTGGCCCGGCGCTCTGAGCAATTCCCCGCTCACGTGCTGCTCCAGCAATGCGAGGCCCGCCGGACCTCGGGCGACGACCGCTCGTTCCGCGACGCGCTGCGCCGCCCCGGGCTGTCGGTGATCGCCGAGCACAAGCGCAGCTCCCCCTCGGCCGGGGTCATCCGGGATGACCTCGCGCTGGCGGACGTCGTTGCCGCGTACCAGCGGGGCGGGGCGGCGGCGCTCTCGATCCTCACCGAGGAATCTCGCTTCGGCGGTGCCCTCGGCGACCTGGCCGCGGCACGGGCCGCGTCCTCGCTCCCGATCCTCCGCAAGGACTTCATCATCGACACCTACCAGGTGCTCGAGGCGTACGCGGGCGGGGCCGACGCGATCCTGTTGATCGTCGCCGCTTTGACGACGAACGAGCTGCGGCGGCTGCACCTTGACGCCACCGAGCTCGGTCTCGACGTGCTCGTCGAGATCCATGATCGGGTCGAGCTCGGATTGGCCGCCGAGGTCGGGGCGCCGATCATCGGGATCAACAATCGTGACCTGGGGACGCTGGAGGTCGACACCGCGCGCGCCCTCGACATGCGCGCCGGGCTCCCGTCGGGGACGATCGCGGTCGCCGAGTCGGGCTACAGCCGCCCCGATCAGCTCGCGGAGCTCGCCACGGCGGGGTTCGACGCTGTGCTCGTCGGCGAGACGTTGATGCGCGCCCCCGACCCGGGCGCGGCGCTCCACGATCTGATCGCCGGCGCCGCCACCCGCCCGGGTTAGCCTCGGCCCGCGCGTGGTGGAGGGGAGTTTTGCGCCAAATCGGCCGCGGCTGTCCGATCCGGGCGTGAAAGTCCGCCTGAGGGGGAGTTTTCGCCCCGATCCGGTCCGCCGGGGCGATTTGGCGAGATATTCCGGTTCCGGTCCTGTCCTGTTCTGTTCTGTTCTGTTCTGTTCTGTTCTGTTCTGTTCGCGGAGGACGTGGCGCAGCCCCAGTCTCCCTACGATGTGGGGGTGGCGCACACCGCGAACACCCCGGACACGACGACCCGCATCAAGTTCTGCGGCATCACCCGCCTGACGGACGCTGAGCGCGCGCTCGCCGCCGGCGCCTGGGCGGTCGGGCTGATCTTCTATCCCGCGTCCCCCCGCCGCTGCGAGTTCGGCGCCGCGACCGAGATCGCCGCCGCGCTCAAGCGCCGCGCGGAGATCGTCGGCGTGTTCGTGAACGCGACGCTCGAGTATGTCGCCCAGACCGCGGAGGCGCTCGAGCTGACGATGATCCAGCTCCATGGCGACGAGGGACCGGTGTACTGCGGCGAGGCGGCCCGACGGACCGGGTGCAAGGTGATCAAGGCCGCGCGCGTGCAGAGCCGCGCCGACATTCAGGCGCTGGCGCCGTTCCACACCGACTTTCACCTGCTCGACAGTTATGCGCCGGGCCGCCCGGGCGGGACGGGGGAGACGTTCGCCTGGGATCTCGCGCAGGCCCATGGGCGCTCGGTGCCAATGATCCTGTCCGGCGGGCTCACGCCGGAGAACGTCGGCGACGCGATCGCCGCCGTGCGGCCCTACGCGGTCGATGTCGCGAGCGGCGTCGAGTTCAGCCCCGGGCGCAAGGACCCGGCGAAGCTCCGCGCGTTCGCCGACGCTGTCGCGCTCACCGCCCGAGCGGACGCTGCGGAGGTCATCTCGTCATGAGCGCCGTGCAACATCGCTTCGGCCCGTACGGCGGCCAGTACGTCCCCGAGACGCTGATGCCGGCTCTGAGCGAACTCGAGGCCGCCTGGGTTGACGCCTGGGCGGACACCGCCGGGTTCCGGACCGAACTTGACGCCCTGCTGCGCGATTACGTCGGGCGCCCGTCGCCGCTCTACCGGGCGTCCCGCCTGACCGCCGCCGCCGGGCACGAAATCTGGCTCAAGCGCGAGGATCTCAACCACACGGGTGCGCACAAGATCAACAACGCGCTCGGCCAGGCGCTGCTCGCCAAGCGGATGGGCAAGCACCGGATCATCGCCGAGACCGGTGCCGGTCAGCACGGCGTCGCCTCCGCCACCGCGTGCGCCCTGCTCGACCTCGAGTGCATCGTCTACATGGGCACCGAGGACATGCGCCGCCAGAAGCCGAACGTCGAGCGGATGCGGCTGCTCGGGGCGAAGGTCGCGCCGGTCGACGCCGGCGCCCGCACGCTCAAGGAGGCGGTCTCGGCCGCGATCCGCGATTGGGTCGCGAATGTCGAGACGACCCACTACATCATCGGCTCGTGCGTCGGACCGGCGCCGTATCCGGTGATCGTTCGGGACCTGCAGCGCGTGATCGGCGACGAGGCCCGCGCCCAGTTGCTCGAGCGCACCGGCCGGCTGCCCGAGCGCGTCATCGCGTGCGTCGGCGGCGGCTCGAACTCGATCGGCATGTTCATCCCGTTCGTCGACGACGCTGACGTCGCCCTGATCGGCGTCGAGGCGGCGGGGGAGGGTCTTGACACGGGGCGTCACGGGGCGCCGCTCACCGTCGGCGGCCCGGGTGGCCGCGGCGGCGTGCTGCACGGCGCCTACTCGGCGATCATGCAGAGCGAGGACGGTCAGATCCTCGAGGCGCATTCGATCTCGGCCGGCCTCGACTACCCGGGCACCGGCCCCGAGCACGCATGGCTCCGCGACAGCGGTCGGGCGACGTACGTCGCGGTCACCGACGGTGCGGCGCTCGACGCATTCGGCCGCGTCTCCCGGCTGGAGGGCATCATCCCCGCGCTCGAGAGCTCGCACGCGCTCGCCTGGTCGATGGCGAACGGCCCGAGCGAACTCGACATCATCTGTCTTTCCGGCCGTGGCGACAAGGACCTGGCCGAGGCGCTCGAGATGCTCGGACGGCGATGAGTGCCGGTGAGCGCACCGTGACCGGGATCGATCGGATCGCCGAGGCGTTCGCCGCGGCCCACGCCAACGGCCGCCGCGCGGCACTGATGCCGTACATGATGGGCGGCTACCCGGACCTCGAGGCCTCGCGCGCGGTCGGGCTCGCCTACATCGATGCCGGCGCCGACCTCATCGAACTCGGCGTGCCGTTCTCCGATCCGCTCGCCGACGGGCCGGTCATCCACGCCGCCGGGACGACCGCGCTCGGCCACGGGGTGACCGTCGACGACGTGCTCGATGTCGGCCGGACGCTCGCCGAGCGCGTCCCGGTGATCGTCATGTGTTACGCCAATCCGATCCTCGCGAGGGGACTCGAGCGCTTCGCCGACGCGCTCGTCTCGATCGGCGCGAGCGGGCTGATCGTGCCCGACCTCCCGCACGAGGAGGCGGCGCGCGTCCTCGAGGTGTGCGATGAGCGGGGCCTCGCGCTCGTTCCGCTCGTCGCGCCGACGACCCCGGCGGAGCGCATGGCAGCGATCGGCGCCAATGCACGAGGGTTCGTCTACGCGGTGTCGGTCACGGGAACGACGGGAGAGCGCACCGCGATCGACGCGGCGCTCGCCGACGTCGTCGCCCGGGCAGCGGCCTCGACGCGGGTACCGGTCGCCGTCGGGTTCGGGATCGGGAGCGCGTCCGCGGTCACTGCCGCGGCCGACGCGGGCGCCGACGGCATCATCATCGGGAGCCGCCTCGTCCGGGCCGCCGGCGAGAGCTCGGATCCGGCGGCCGAGGTCGGGCGGCTCGTCCGGGAGTTCTCCGCGGCGCTGACCAGATAGGATTCGAGCGCGATGGGCATCATTGTCACCGCCACAGCCGGACTCTGCCTGTGGATCATCCTCTGGTCGCTGAACATCTCAGGATTCGACTCGATCCTGATCGCGGTCCTGATGATCCTCGTCGCGGTCGGCGTGCGGAACATCCTTCCGTTCCTGCCCGGTCGGCGGGACTGAGGCCGGCCATGCGGAAGTTCGCCGCCGGCCTCGTGTCGGTGCTGGCGGTTGCACTGCTCGCCGGATGTGCGGCCCGGGGAGGCGGTTCGGTCACCGTCAGCGGGAAAACGCTCAACCTGTACGTGTCCGAGCCGGTCGGTGCGGCCGCGAGCGACCCGGTGGCCGAGGACGTCCTGGACGCCGAGCAGCTCGCGTATACCCAGCACCACGCGGAGGTCACGGCGTTCACGCTCAACCTGAAGATGCTCCACGGCGCGAAGCTGTCAGACAACGCGCGGACCGCGATCAGCGACACGAAGGCGATCGCGTATCTCGGCGAGATCCGCCCCGGCGACTCGGCCGACTCGCTCGGCATCACGAACGCTCAGGACCTGCTCCAGGTGACGCCGACCGACACCGCGGTCGAGCTGACCCAGCAGTCGTCCGCCGTACCAGGGTCGCCCGGGAACTACTACGAGTCCTTGAAGAACTACGGCCGGACATTCATCCGGGTCGTGCCGAACTCCGCTAAGGAGGCGAAGGCGCAGGCGACGGAGATGCAGGCGCTCGGGATCAAGCGGCTCTACATCGCCAGCGACGGCAGCGACTACGGCAAGGCGATCGCAGCTGCGCTGCGCGGTGACGCCTCCGGCGCGGGGATCACCGTGGCCACCGCGGCGTCCGGCGCCGATGCGGTGTTCCTGGCCGGCCGTGATCCGGCCGCGTTCACGAGCGTTCTGCGGGCAAACCCGTCGCTGAAGGTGTTCGCTCCGTCGGCATTCGCAAGCTCAGCGGCGGTCTCGGCACTCGGGGTGGCCGGCGGCACGCAGGTGTATGTCTCGACACCCGGCTTTCTGAAGTCGGAGCTCACGAGCACCGGGCAGAAGTTCGTCGCCGACTTCACCTCGACATACGGTCACGCCCCAGTGACCGAGGCGATCCTCGGCTACGAGGCGATGGCCGCCGTGCTCCACACGCTCAGCCAGGCGGGGGCCAAGGCGAACGACCGCTCGACGGTCGTCACGGACTTTCAGCACCTGAAGAACCAGGCGTTTGCTGTGCCGACCGCCTGGTCGATCAGCCCGGACACGGGTGATACGAGCCTGTCGGCATTCGTCATCCTGCGCCTCAAGGGCGGGAGCTTGATCCCGTTCAAATCGGTGACCACGCAGGGCTGATGGGCCGCGGCAGGGCCCTGGCGTTCGCCGGCGGTGTCGCGTTCGCGGCCGGCCTCGGCCTGGCAGGCTGCGGAGGTGGCGGCGCCGCGAGGACCCCGCCGGGCGACCAGATCAAGGGCACGACGCTGACGATCTACTCGAGTGTGCCGCTGCATGGCGCCTCGAGCGTGGCCGCGCACGCCGTCCTCGCCGGCGAGCGGCTGGCCCTTGCCGAGAGCCACAGCACGGTCGGCCGCTACCACATCGTCCTGCGGTCGCTCGATGACTCGACGGTCCCGCGCGGCGCCTGGGATCCCGGCCAGACGAGCACGAACGCCCACACGGCGACCACGGATCCGACGACGATCGGGTACATCGGCGAGTTCAACTCGGGCGCGAGCGCGGTGTCGATTCCGGTTCTCAACCGCCTCGACATCGCCCAGGTCAGCCCGACGAGCACCACCGTCGGGCTCACCTCGGGCGGCGCGGGCGCCACGCCGGGCGAACCGGACAAGTACTACCCCACGGGCGTGCGTACGTTCGCTCGGATCGTGCCCAGCGACGCCGTCCAGGCGGCGGCTCAGGTCAAGCTCCAGTTACGCCAGGGCTGCCGCAAGACGTTCGTGCTCGACGACGGCGAGGTCGACGGCGTCGACATGGCGACGACGTTCGCCGTCGCGGCGCAGCGGGGCGGCCTCCCGCTCGCCGGCAGCCAGCCGTTCGACCCGCATGCCACCGACTATCGCTCGCTCGCCACATCGGTCGCCCAGACGGGGCCAGACTGCGTGCTCATCAGCGCGATCACCGAGAGCCACGCCGTCCTGCTCACGAAGCAGATCGCCGCGGCGCTTCCGAGCGCGAAGATCTTCGGGACGGCAGGAGTCGCGGAATCCACGTACGCCGATGCCGCCGAGGGCGGCATCCCCCGAGCGCTTGACGGTCAAGTGCTGATCACCGTCGCGACGCTCGATCCCGGGTCCTACCCGCCGGCGGGCCGGTCGTTCTACACGGCCTACGAGCACCGCTATGGGATCCCACAGCCGTACGCGATCTATGGCTACGAGGCGATGAGCCTGCTGCTGAGCGCAATCTCGAAGGCCACCGACCACGGCCAGCGCTCCGCCCGGCGCTCGAAGGTTGTCGCGGCACTGTTCGCCACACGGCGGCGCCGGAGCGTGCTCGGCACCTACAGCATCACCCCGCACGGGGACACAACCCTGCGGCGCTACGGCGTTTATCGCATCATCAACGGCCGGCTCGTCTTCTGGACGGCGATCGCAGCGTGATTGTTCGCCGCTGGTTGACTCTGCGTTAGGCCTGACGCTGGGTCTTGCGGTCAGTCCGCGCCCCGGACTAGATTGCCGGTTTCCGAGAACTGGGGCATCGAACAATTAGGAGGAGCATGCGTTTTCTCGGCAGAGCTATGACGGGCGTCCTGCTCTCAGGGACCGTGCTGGCGCTCGGCGCCTGCGGGAGCAGCAGCAGTTCCAGCAGTAGCAGCAGTGGTGGGGGTGGTTCGAGCAGCAGCGGTGGCAACACCGTCGACATCTACTCGAGCCTGCCTCTCCAGGGCGCGTCCACCGCGCAGACGGACCCGATGGTGAAGGGCATCAAGCTTGCCCTCTCAGAGGCCAACAACAAGGCGGGTCAGTTCACCGTCAACTACCAGTCCCTCGATGGCTCGACGGCGCAGGCGGGCAAGTGGGATCCGAACCAGACGGCGGCGAACGCCCGCAAGGCGGCGACCGATCCGAAGACCGTCTACTACATGGGCGAGTTCAACTCCGGTGCGTCGGAGGTTTCCATCCCGATCCTCAACGAGGCGGGAGTCCCTCAGGTCAGCCCGGCCAACACCTATGTCGGCCTGACGACAAACGAGCCGGGAAGCGCCCCGGGTGAGCCGCAGAAGTACTACCCCAAGGGCGACCGCACGTATCTGCGCATCGTCCCGCGCGACACGATCCAGGCTGCGGCAGGCCTTGAGACGATGAAGAAGGATGGCTGCACGAAGGTTGCGGTCGCCAACGACAAGGAGGCCTACGGCGCAGGCCTTGCGGCGCTGCTCGAGCTCCAGAAGGGCAAGTACGGCGTCAACATCGTGTCCAACACGGGCATCGACCCGACGCAGCCGAACTTCCGCTCCTACGCCAACACGATCAAGGGCCAGGGCGCGGACTGCTTCTACTTCGCCGGCATCGTCTCCAACGGCGCAGTGCAGCTCACCAAGGACGTCAACGCCGCGATCCCGAACGCGAAGATCTATGGCGGCGACGGCGTGTGCACGAGCTCGTACACGGCGGCGTCACAGCACGGCGTCCCGGCGAGCATCGACCCGAAGATCCAGTGCACGGTTGCGACGCTCGACCTGGCGACGTATCCGGGTGGCAAGGACTTCCTCGCGGCGTACAAGAAGGCGTACGGCTCGTCCAACCCGGACCCGTACGCGATCTACGGTTACGAGGCGATGAAGCTCGGGCTCGACACGATCGCGTCGCTCGGCGCCCAGGGCAACGACAAGGCCGCCGTGCTAAAGGCGCTGTTCGCCATCAAGGCCCGCCATTCGGTGCTCGGGACCTATGGGTTCGACTCCAATGGCGATACGACGCTGAAGTCATACGGCCTGTACAAGGTCGGCAAGAACGGCGACCCGCTGTTCGAGCGTACGGTCACGCCGTCCTAAAGCGGAGCGTGGTGTGGGGCGGGGCCGGCGTTTGGCGGCTCCGCTCCACATCCGTACTATTCGCGCCTCGTGGAAGCCAACTCCCTCGCGCCTAGGCCCTCGACGTTTTCCTCCGCCGCGCCTGCGCTCGCGTGGCTGCGACGGTGGATCGGCCGCTGGGGCCTGATCATCGCGCTGGCGGCGCTCCCTGTCTACTACGGGATTCACGACCTCGTCTCCGGCTACGCCGGGTTCGGTGGCGGGCATGCGACGGTGAGTCACGATCTCACCTATCTCGGTAACAACCTTGTCCAGGGCGTCTCGAACGGGACGATCTGGGCGCTCATCGCGATCGGCTACACGCTCGTCTACGGGATCATCGAGCTGATCAACTTCGCGCACGGCGACGTGTTCATGATCGGCTCGTTCACGGGCGCGGCGTTCTGGTCCTCGATCGGTCTCGGCCTGACGACCGGGCCGCTCGGGCTCGTGCTCGGGCTGCTCGTCGCGCTGATCGTGTGCATGGTGACCTGCGGGTCGCTCAACGTCCTGATCGAGCGGGTCGGCTACCGGCCGCTGCGCAACGCACCGAAGCTGGCACCGCTCATCACCGCGGTCGGCTTCTCGTTCATCCTTCAGAACGTCGGTCTGCTGTGGCTCGGCGGCTCTCCTGCGAGCGTCGACGACCTGATCCACCAGAACGACACCGTCATCAAGATTTCCGGCATCGTCATCCGGCGTGCCGACGTGTTTGCGGTCGGGATGACCATCCCGCTCGTGCTCGCGCTCACGTGGTTCATCAATCGCACCCGTCAGGGCAAGGCGATGCGGGCCACCGCACAGGATCCGGAGGCGGCCCGGCTGATGGGCATCAACGTCAACACGACCATCTCCCTGGTGTTCCTCATCGGCGGAATGCTGGCCGGCGCCGCCGGTCTCATCTACGCCCTCTACGAGACGACGATCTGGTATTTCCAGGGCTTCCAGGCGGGCCTGATCGCCTTCACCGCCGCCGTCATGGGCGGGATCGGCAACATCCGTGGGGCCGTCCTTGGCGGCCTCATCATCGGTTGTATCCAGAACATCAGTGATGCCCGGATCGGTCCGCAGTGGACCCCCGCGATCGTCTTCGGGTACCTCGTCGTGATTATGGTCCTGCGCCCGCGCGGCCTGCTCGGCGAGGAGACGCGGGAGGCCGGATGAGCGAACCCGCCAGCGGCGGCTGGGGCGAGCTGCGCACGCAGTACCGCGAGTGGCGCGTGGCCGTCGAGCGTCGCCTGCCGCCGTGGTGGACGAAGGCGCTCGCCGGTGTCGTGATCCTGATCGGGGCGATCGCGCCGTTCTTCTTCTCCGACGCCAGCAACTTCATGAACAAGGAGATCATCGCGCTGGCGTACGTGGTCTTCGCGCTCGGGCTCAACGTCGTCGTCGGGTTCGCCGGCCTGCTCGACCTCGGGTATCTGGCGTTCTTCGCGCTTGGCTCCTACTGCCTCGGCTGGTTCAGCTCCGGCTTCTTCTTCAAGGCGCATGTCCACGTGTTCGCATCGCCGTACGCAAAGCTCCTTCCGGGCATCCACCTCAACTTCGTGCTCGTGCTCGTCGCGGCCGTGGCCGTGACCGCGATCGCAGGGGTCATCATCGGCCTGCCGACGCTGCGCCTGCGCGGCGACTACATCGCGATCGTGACGCTCGCCTTCGGCGAGATCATCCGCGTGTTCGCGATCAACGGCCCGGACATCAAGATCGACGGGATGCCGCTCACCGCGGGCAACATCGGCATCAGCGGCACCGATCCGCCGTACTTCGGCGGCCAGCCGTTTGACCAGCTCCACTTCAAACCGTGGTACTGGACGATCTTCGTGATCGTGCTGATCACAATTTTCGTCAACCTACGGGTGCGGGACTCGCGCCTTGGTCGCGCCTGGATCGCGCTGCGCGAGGACGAGGTCGCGGCGGTGTCGATGGGCATCCCGATGGTCAAGACGAAGCTGCTCGCCTATGCGCTCGGCGCCGCGTTCGGCGGAGTCGCCGGCGCGTTCCTCGGCTCCTACAGCACGGTGATCAACGCCTCCGAGTTCCAGTTCGGCTTCTCGATCTTCGTCCTGTCAATGGTCATCGTCGGTGGGCTCGGATCGATTTGGGGGGCCGTCGTCGGCGCGCTCCTGCTCGCAAACATCAACTTCTATCTCATCCCCGACGTGCTCAACCCGCTGCCGTCGAAGCTCGGTCTGGCCTTCAGCCTCACGGACCTGCAGGTGAGCATCTTCGGCTTCCTGCTCGTGCTTGTAATGGTGCTCTGGCCGCAGGGCCTGATTCCCGAGCGAAGGCGCAAGCTCGAGCTCAAACGCGGGATCGGCGAGGTCGAGATGGAGGAGCCCGCCGATTTGGAGACGATGGGCGTATGAGCGTCGACGCCCCCTCGGTCAATCCCGACGGCGGCTCCGGGCAGCCCCCGGCGGCGCCGGTCCAGCCGCTTCTGCAGGCGACGAGCGTCACGAAGGAGTTCGGCGGCCTCGTCGCCGTCAACGACGTCTCGTTCGACATCGCGCCGGGGTCGATCGTCTCGATCATCGGCCCCAACGGCGCGGGCAAGACGACGTTCTTCAACATGCTGACCGGGCTGTACCGGCCGACGCGCGGGCGGATCTTCTTCGACGGCCGGGACGTGACCCGGGCCCGGCCGGACAAGATCACCGCCGCCGGCGTCGCCCGCACGTTCCAGAACATCCGCCTGTTCGGCGCGATGACCGCGCTCGAGAACGTGATGGTCGGCCGGCACGCGCGGATGAGGACCGGCCTCGTCGGCGCGATCGCGCGGCCGCCCTGGACCCGCAAGGAGGAGCGGAGCGTCCGCGAGTCCGCTGCCGAGATGCTCGAGTACGTCGGCCTGGCGTCAAGCCACTTCGACAACCTCGCGATCAACCTCTCCTATGGCGATCAGCGGCGCGTCGAGATCGCCCGGGCGCTCGCCTCCGAGCCGAAGCTGCTCCTGCTCGACGAGCCCACCGCCGGCATGAACCCGCAGGAGTCGGCGCGCCTGACCGCCTTCATGCGCACGATGCGCAAGGACCTGTCGCTGACGATCCTGCTGATCGAGCACGACATGAAGGTGATCATGGACGTCTCCGAGCGGATCACCGTGCTCGACCACGGCGAGAAGATCGCCGAGGGAGCACCCGCCGAGGTCCGCGCCAACCCGCGCGTGATCGAGGCCTACCTTGGGGTGCAGACATGAGCCCGCTGCTCGAGGTCCAGGACATCCACACCCGCTACGGGAACATCGAGGCGCTCCGCGGCGTGTCGCTCACCGTCGAGGAGGGCGAGGTCGTCACGCTGATCGGGTCCAACGGCGCCGGCAAGTCGACGACCCTGCGCTCGATCACGGGCCTGACCCCAGCCGCAGCCGGCACGATCACGTTCGAGGGCGAGGACATCACCCGGGTCCCGGCGCAGGAGGTCGTCGGACGCGGGATCGCCCTCTCGCCGGAGGGCCGCCACTGCTTCGCCCGGATGACCGTCCGCGAGAACCTCGACATGGGCGCCTACCGGCGGCGGGCCGCCGACATCCACGAGGACCTCGAGCAGGTCTTCGCCCTGTTCCCGCGCCTCCAGGAGCGGGAGAACCAGAAGGCGGGAACGATGTCCGGCGGCGAGCAGCAGATGCTCGCGATCGGCCGCGCGCTGATGGCCAAGCCGCGCCTCCTGCTCCTCGACGAGCCGTCGATGGGCATCGCGCCGATCCTCGTCCAGCGCATCTACGAGACGATCGGCGAGATCAACCGCACCGGCGTCGCGATCCTCCTCGTCGAGCAGAACGCCAACTACGCCCTCGACGTCTCCTCACGCGGGTACGTGCTGGAGACCGGCCGCGTCGTCCTCGCGAACGAATCGTCGGCCCTCCGTGACGACCCTGAGGTCCAGAGGGCCTACCTCGGCGCATGATCGCTTTCGCCTCCCAGATCGGCGCCGACGGCCTCTATCTGCTGTTCATCTGGCTCATCTCAGCCGCGCTCGGGTCCGTCATCTCGGACCGCAAGGGCTACGGCGAGAAGGTCGGGCTCACCTTCGGCCTGCTGCTGACCGCCGTGGGGCTCCTGATCGTGCTGCTCCTGCCGGCGAGGCCGGGATCGACCTGGAAGATCGAGGGGCCGATCCCGAAGCGGACCCGCCGCCGGACGTAGCGGGTGCTCGTGGCCGTCGGCGACCTCGTCCGGCCGCCGGCCGCCCGCTCCGGCCGCCCGGCCGCCCGCTCCGGCCGCCGGCCGCCCGATCCGGCCGCCGGCCGCCCGCTCCGGCCGCCTGCTCCGGCCGCCTGCTCCGGCCGCCTGCTCCCGGGGTCACCAGAACCGGGAAAACGGTCCGCCGGTCGCGCGCTCGAAACGAGATCGGACTGTTTCCACGCTCTCAGCGGCACGATGTTCCGGGCGAGTCGGAGTGACGGCCCCCGCGGACGCTTTGCCCGGTCTCGCGGTCATGCCGCCCGGCTCTCCGCCCAGGTCAGCACGGCTGCGATCCGCGCGATCACGGCTAACGGCTCCTCGGCGATCTGCTTGGCGGTGAATCGCAGCACCGTGAAGCCAAGCGCCTCCAGGGCTGCGTCCTTGGATCGGTCGCTATCGAAACTCGCTTTGCGCAGATGAAACTGATAGCTGTCGACCTCCACGATCACCCGGAGCCCCGGCCAGAGGAGGTCGACCTCGGAGCCGTGCACGCGTGCGTTGCGCTCCGGCCGCGGCAGGCCGGACGAGATGATCGCGTCCCACATCGCGAGTTCGCCATCCGAGCGGCTCAGCCCTGACCCCTCTTCACGCTCGGTGAGCAAGGCATCGAGGATCGGCGATCCCGGACGACGAGAACCAATCCTCATCAACGTTTCCCGCACCTGCGCCAGCCGCACGATGTTGCCGTGCAGCGCATCATCGAGCGCGCGCTCGAGCTCCCGCGGCGTGAGGGTCCCGGCGATTTCGACAAGCGCGCGGGCCGGGGAGACGATCGGGAGTCCGTTCCGGATCCGGATGTCGAGTTTGGAATCGAGTGTGCTGGTCCTATGCAGGCGGATGCCGGCCTGATGCGTGCGGTGCTCGCCCGCGATCGTGATGTGAACCGGACCCTTTGCCAGCCGCCATGGGATGAGGGCCCACCCCGCGGCCGCCGATACGTCGCCGAGCAGTGCGGCGTCAGGGCAGGCGAGCAGCGCCTCGGTTTCTCGTGTCAACTCGCCGTCCGGCGCGTAGCCGACGACGTACACGCCCCGGAAGCGAGGCTCAAGCCAGCCGCTGCCGACCATCGTCGCGATCTGATGGTCCGTGATGGCGGCCGCCAACAACTGAGCACGCTTCGCCCGCCCTCGCTGTTCGCCGGCGATTGCCGCGACACGCTGATCCCGGCTGCCCCGCACCGGGAGAAGTTCCCGATGGCCGAGCACCGGAACGTAGAACGGACCGTTATCCCGCTGAGACCGGGACGATCGTCCAATCTTCCTTCGAGCAACGGTCCCGTGGACACTCTCGCCGCGGATTGAACGCTCCATACCTATACAGAGGCAGGAGCACCCCGTTTTCGCCCCCCCGGAGCCACCCGGAGCCCCGGGAGCCACCCGGAGCCCCCGGAGCCCCCGGAGCCCCCGGAGCCCCCCGGAGCCCCCCGGAGCCGCCCGGAGCACCCCGGAGCACCCCGGACCGACCCCTACCGGCTCTGCAGGATCCGCATCTCCTCGGTGGACCCGAACCCGATCTCCGCATGCGGCGCCAGCCCGCCGTCGTGAGCACACGCCGCCACCGCCGAAGCGACCGCGCCGACGACATCGCGGTTGAACACCGACGGCACGATGTAGTCCTCGCGCAGTTCGTCGTCGGTGACAATCGAGGCGATCGCGTGTGCCGCCGCCATCTTCATCTGCTCGGTGATCGCCGGGGCGCGAACATCGAGCGCCCCACGGAACATGCCCGGGAAACACAGGACGTTGTTGATCTGGTTCGGGTAGTCGGATCGCCCGGTGGCCATGATCCGCGCCACGCCGAGCGCGTCCTCCGGCGCGACCTCGGGATCGGGGTTGGCCATCGCAAAGACGATCGGGTTCGGCGCCATCCGGCGCAGATCGTCGCGTCCCAAGAGCCGGGCCCCTGACAGCCCCAGGAACAGCTCGGCGCCCTCCAGTACCTCCACGAGCGACCCGCCGGCCTGGTCGAAGTTCGTCGTCTCGGCGATTGATCGCTTGATTGCCGTCATCGTGCCATCGACGTAATCGAAGCGGTCGGCCGAGAGCGCGCCCCTGGAGTCGCAGCCGATGATGTTCCGCGCGCCCGCCGCCTGCAGGATCCGGATGACTGCGACGCCCGCCGCGCCGAGTCCTGAGACGACGATCCGAAGGTCGCCGAGAGAGCGCCCGGTCAGCTTCAGCGCGTTGTACAGCGCCGCCAGCACGACGACCGCGGTTCCGTGCTGATCGTCGTGAAAGACCGGAATGTCCAACTCCGAGTTCAAACGGTCCTCGATGTCGAAGCACCGCGGCGCCGAGATGTCCTCCAGGTTGATGCCGCCAAAGCCGGGCGCGATCGCCCGCACGATGGCCACGATCTCGTCGGGATCTCGCGTGTCCAAGCACAGCGGGATGGCATCAACTCCCGCAAACTCCTTGAACAGCATCGCCTTGCCTTCCATAACCGGCATCGCCGCTCGCGGCCCGATGTCGCCGAGCCCGAGCACCGCGGTCCCGTCGGAGACGACCGCGACCGTGTTGCGCTTGATCGTGTACTGGTACGCCCGGTCCGGGTCGCGAACAATTGCGTTACACACCCGCGCCACGCCCGGCGTGTAGGCCATCGAGAGGTCGTCCCGCGTCTTCAGCGGGCTCTTGTTGTGCATCTCGATCTTGCCGCCGGCGTGCAGCATGAACGTCCGGTCGGTGGCGTCGAGCACGCGGGCGCCGACGATCCCGTCGACCGCAGCCGCGAGGCGCGGCCAGTCATCGGCCGAGGCGGTCTCGACGGTGATATCGCGGACGGTATGCGAGCCCTCGACCGCCACGAGGTCGACGGCGCCGATCGTGCCGCCCGCCTCGCCGATCGCCGAGGCGACCTTACCGAGCATTCCCGGCAGGTGATCGATCTCGACCCGCATCGTCAAGCTGTACTGGGCACTGGGTGTTGTCGCCATCTCGCCAGATAGCCTGACATACGAGCGACCCTCGACGACTGCCGCGCCCATGCCCGACGAACTTTTCCTCATCGACGGAAACAGCCTTGCCTACCGGGCGTTCTTCGCCCTGCCCGAGTCGATTGCCACCTCGACCGGCATGCCGACGAACGCGATCTTCGGGTTCGCCTCGATGCTTGTGAAGATCCTCACCGACTACGGGCCGAAGGCGACGGTCGTCATCTGGGACGCGGGCGATACCGGACGCAAGACCGTCTACGCCGATTACAAGGCACAGCGAAGCAGCCGTCCGGACCTGCTCAAGGAGCAGTGGCCGTATCTCGAGCCGCTCGTCGACGCGTTCGGCTACAAGAACCTCCGCGCTGAGGGCTTCGAGGCTGATGATGTGATCGCCTCGATCGCGGAAAAGGCCAAGCACGCCGACCCGCCGATCCCCGTGATGATCGTCACCGGGGACCGTGACGCCTACCAGCTCGTCGATGACGGCGTGCGGATCATGACGACCTCCCGCGGCATCACCGACACGAAGGTCTACGACCGCGACGGCGTGGTCGACCGCTACGGGATCCCGCCGGAGCTCGTCCCCGACTTCATCGGCCTGAAGGGCGACACGAGCGACAACATCCCGGGCGTCCCGGGCATCGGGGACAAGACCGCGTCCGACCTCCTACAGCGCTTCGGCTCGCTCGAGAACGTCCTCCAGAGCATCGACGAGATCTCCGGCGCCAAGCGCAAGCAGAACCTCACCGAGCACGCCGACGACGCCCGCATCTCCAAGCAGCTCGCCACCGCCAAGCGGGACATCGCGATCGATTTCGACCTCGAAACGTACGCATCAACGGAACCCGACCGCTCCAAGCTCCGCGACACCTTCCGCCAATTCGAGCTGCGTGAGCCGCTGCGCCGCCTCGAGGAGGCGCTCGGCAGCGCCGATGCTGCCGCCCCGGCGCCCACCGGCGAGGAGGCCATCACCGCCACCGTCAAGCGCAACGCGTCGCCGGGCACCGTCAAGAACCTCCCGCACACCGAGATCACGATCGCGATCCAGCCTCCGGAAACCCCGGAGGACCAACTCTTCGCCGCCGATGGCACGTGGCGTTTCGGTGCCTACGCGGACGGCGCCAAGGACGTCCTCCTCGGCGACACCCCGACGCCCGAGGCCCTCGTCGAAGCGATCGGCACGAGGCCGGCGGTCGCCCACGACGCAAAATCGCTCGGTGAGGTCCCGCAGAACCTCGTGCACGACACAGAGATCGGGGCGTACCTGCTCGAGCCGGCCCGGCGCGCGTACCCGTTCCGCGAGCTCACCGAGGAGCGTGGCTTCACGACGGACATCCCGAGCCAGGACGCTCCCGCCGCCGATGCGCTGCTCGCCCACGCCCTCGCGCACTGGCAGAGGCAGGAGATCAACGCCCGCGGCCTCACCGACCTGATGAACGAGGTCGAGCTGCCGCTCGTGAAGATCCTCCGCAAGATGGAAATGGCCGGACTCAAGCTCGACACCGAGCGGCTCAAGGACATCTCGGCGCGGGTCAAGGCCGAGGCCGACCAGCTCGAGCGCGAGATCTTCGACCTCACGGGGGAGGAGTTCACGCTCGGCTCGCCCAAGCAACTCGAGGAGGTCCTGTTCGGCAAGCTCGGCCTCAGCCGCAAGCGCCGCGGCAAGACGGGCTACAGCACCGACGCCCGCGTGCTCCAGGCGATCCGCCACGAACACGAGGTGGTCCCGAAGATCGAGCGCTGGCGCGAGCTGACGAAGCTGGCCCAGACCTACCTCGACGCGCTCCCGCTGCTGATCGCGCCCGACGGGCGGCTGCACACGACGTTCAACCAGACCGCCGCGACGACCGGCCGACTGAGCTCGAACAACCCGAACCTCCAGAACATCCCGATCCGGACCGAGCTCGGCCGCGAGATCCGCGCCTGCTTCATCGCCGAGCCCGGCAACCTGCTCGTCAGCGCCGACTACTCGCAGGTTGAGCTGCGACTGCTCGCGCACATCGCCGGCGAGGACGTGCTGAAGGAGATCTTCCGCCGGGGCGAGGACGTCCACACGGCGACCGCGATCCGCGTCTTCAACGTCGCCGCCGACGAGATCGATCCCGGGATGCGCTCGAAGTCGAAGATGATCAACTACGGGATCGTCTACGGCCTGTCGGCGTACGGGATGGCCGACAGGCTCGACATTCCGCAGGACGAAGCCGACGAGTTCATCCAGCGCTACTTGTCGGGGTTCCCAGCTGTTAAGCGGTTCATCGAGGAAACGATCGAACAGGGAACCGAGCACGGCTACGTCTCAACGCTGTTCGGGCGCCGCCGTCAGGTGCCTGAGCTCCGCGCCCGCCGCTGGGAGATGCGCAAGCAGGGCGAGCGGTTCGCCGTCAACATGGTCATTCAGGGCACCGCCGCCGACATCATGAAGGTCGCGATGGTCCGCACTGACCACGCGCTCGCCGAGGCCAACCTGCAAAGCCGCCTCATCCTTCAGATCCACGACGAGCTGCTGTTCGAGGGCCCCGCCGCCGAGGCGGAGGCGGTCAAGCAGATCGCCTGCGAGCAGATGGCCGGCGCGTTCGAGATGGACCCGCCGCTCGCCGTCGACGCCGGCGTCGGGTCAGATTGGCTCTCGGCGAAGTGATCCTCACGTCCTCCCGGGCGCGGGCCGCCGCGGCCGGTGTCGTCATCGCGCTGCTCCTTGTCTGCGCCTCCGGCGCCGGAGCGAAGACGTTCGGCGGAGTTGTCCCGGACATCCCCACCGGCGGCCACGTCAAGGGGACGACGCCGCTCGCGCGCATCGCGAACCTCCCTTACGCCGGCGGCCCGGTGATGCATTCCAACCGCACGCACGTCATCTTCTGGCAGCCGCAGGGATCGGGGCTCACCTACGACCCCGGTTACATCACGCAGGTCGAGACGTTCCTGCGTCGGGTCGCCCGCGACAGCCGCAAGACGACGAACGTCTACAGCCTCAGCGGTCAGTACCGCGACGCCAAAGGGCCAGCCGCGTACGCCTCGACGTACGCCGGCGCCGTCCTCGATGAGGCGCCACTCCCGTCGAGTCAGTGCACGGAGCCGTCGCCGCTTCCGGTCCCGCGCATCGGCGGACCTGGCTGGAGCGTGTGCCTCATCGACGCCCAACTCATGAGCGAGATCTCCAGGGTCATCGCGACCGATCACCTTCCCCGCACGTCGCGTGATCTCTACTTCCTCGTGTTGCCGTACGGCTTCGGCAACTGCGAGGGGGTCGATTCCATGAGTTGCGCGCTCGGCGGCGAGGAGAACAGCGGTTACTGCGGGTACCACAGCAGCGATTCCGAGGGCACCCTGCTGTATGCGGTGATCCCCTACAACGCCGTCTCTGGCCACTGCCAGTCCGGCATGCCGCGCCCCAACGCAAGTACGGCCGATCCCGCGCTCTCGACGATCAGCCACGAGCACAACGAGGCGATGACCGATCCGGACCTCGAGGCGCCGGCCTGGATCGACTCGAACTCCAACGAGAACGGTGACCTGTGCATCGACATGACCGAGCACCCGCCACCGACGCTCGGCGGCAGCGGCGACTCGCGCTACAGCCAGGTCATCGCTGGCGGCCACTATTGGCTCCAGGAGGAATGGAGCAACGCCGATCGAGGGTGCCGGCCGTCCGCCCGGTCCGACTCGGCCGCGTTTCGCCCGCCGAACCGAATCCGCACCGGGCATACGATCAAGCTGACGGCGACCGCGCGGACCGGCCGCGCCCGCGTCAAGGCCTACGACTGGTTCTTCGGCCGCCGCGGCCAGGGCCACGGACGGACCGTCAGGCACGCGTTCTCACGCCCGGGGTCCTACCGACTCGTGCTGCGGGTCACCGACAGCTGGGGCAACCGGGCCTACGCCGCGCACACGGTCGCGGTCACCCAGGTCAAGCACTCACGCCGCAGCCGCAGCCGCGGCCAGCGCCGGCGCTGAGCCGACCGGACCGCGCCCGACGAAATTCGGGTCCGCGATCTTCAGGTAGTGGCCGAACGACCAGTCGACGAACCGCTTCGCCTGCATCCCGCGCAGGCCGCCGGCGAGGAGCCGCGGTGCGACCTGTGGCACGAGCCGCTGCACCCGGAGCAGCGAGCGAAACGGGAACGCATGGGACGCCGAGAACGTGTGGTAGCGCGTCAGCGCCTGCTCCCGCGACTGCGCACCGTCGACGACGGCCCGCAGCTCGCGGCCGCACGCGAGCCCGAAATACAAAGCGGTCCGGATCCCCTCGGCGGTGAGCGGTAGGCAGTGGCCGGCGGAGTCGCCGACGAAGAACACGCCGTCCTCGGTCGCTTCCCGCAGCGCGTGCGGGATCCAGTTGCCCTGGTAGCGAACCGTGTCCGCGTCCAGATCCGACGCGAGCCGCACCGTGGGCTCGCGGACGTGGTAACGGGGATCGAACGACCCGACCCCGATCCGCAGCTCTCCGTCGGCCGGGAACCGCCAGCCATACCCGGCGGGCACGTACGAGCGGTCGATCCACACCTCGAGGTCCTGCCCCGAGCCGAACGGGTGGACCTCGAGTCCGCGCGAGAGCAGCGCATCGGGCGGCTGAATGTTGGAGCTGTGCGAGAGCACCCGTCGCCAACCGAGCGCGTCGACGACGAGCCCGGCCCGGATCGGCCCGCGGTCGGTGCGCACCACATCACCGTCGCGGCCCTGGACCGCCGCGGTCTCGAACTCAAAGTCCCCGCCCTGTGCCGCGAGCACCGCGCACAGTGTCCGGTAGTCGAACGTCGAGAACGTCCACGGCAGATCGAGTCGCGCCGTGATGTGCGGCGTGTGGATGACGAGCTCACCGAACGTCTGCTGCAGCGCCTCGGTCAGCTCCATCGCCTCGAGCCATGCCGTCGGAATTCCACAGGCCGACGTCTGCCGCTCCCCGATCTCATACCGGTCAACGACCATCACCGACGCGCCCGAGCCGGCCAACTCCCTGGCCACCGCCAGCCCGGCGAAGCTCGCCCCGCAGATCAGAACATCACAGTCCCGATCCAAGGGTGTGCGCTCCGCGCCGCGCTTGGTCGCTCTCACCGGCATTGGGCCGATGATACGGGCGGGCTTGCAGGCGAGCGTGTCTCACCCCCGCACGGCCCGAACCCGGCTATCCTGAGCAGGACTAATGTCCACGCTTACAACTCCGCAACCCGCCGCTGATCAACCGAACGCCAAGATCGTCGAAGGTTCCGACGGTCTTCTGCTCGAGATCGACGGCCAGATTGTTCCAAATTACGACGCCACGCTTCACCCGTTCTCAGAGGGTGACGTCGTCACCGGCCACGTCGTCCGGATCGACAACGACGAGGTTCTGGTCGACATCGGCTACAAGTCCGAGGGCGTCATCCCCTCGACTGAGCTGTCGATCCGCAAGTCTGTCGATCCGAGCGACGAGGTGTCCCTCGGCGAAGAGGTCGACGCTCTCGTTCTTACCAAGGAGGATCAGGACGGACGCCTGATTCTCTCCAAGAAGCGCGCCCGCTTCGAGAAGGCGTGGCGCCGCATCGAGGCTGCGGCCGAGTCGGGCGAGCCCGTCATCGGTTCCGTGATCGAGGTCGTCAAGGGCGGTCTCATCATCGATCTTGGCGTCCGCGGTTTCCTGCCGGCCTCTCTGGTCGATATCCGGCGCGTGCCGAATCTCGACGAGTACATGAGCCAGGAGATCGAGTGCAAGGTGATCGAGCTCAACCGCTCTCGCAACAACGTCGTGCTCTCCCGTCGCGCCGTGCTCGAGGAGCAGCGCAAGGAGGACCGCGAGCGGATTCTCGACCGGCTCCAGCCGGGCCAGGTCGTCGAGGGCAAGATCTCGAACATCGTCGATTTCGGCGCGTTCGTCGACCTCGACGGCATTGACGGGCTCATCCACATCTCCGAGCTGTCGTGGTCGCACGTCAATCACCCGAGCGAAATCCTCTCGATCGGGGACACCGTCAGCGTCAAGGTGCTCGACATCGACCGGGACCGCCAGCGGATCTCGCTGGGCCTCAAGCAGACCCAGGAGGACCCGTGGCAGCGCGTCGTCGACACGTACAACATCGGCGATGAGCTCGAGGGCAATGTGACGAAGGTCGTGACGTTCGGCGCGTTCGTCGAGATCCTCGACGGCGTCGAGGGCCTCGTGCACATCTCCGAGCTCGCCCAGCACCACGTCGAGAACCCGCGCGAGATCATCCAGCCGGGCGATCCCGTGCGCGTCAAGATCCTCGAGATCGACTCCGAGCGCCGCCGCTTGTCGCTGTCGATCAAGCGCGTCGAGGGGCAGGTCCTCCCGGTGCGGCCGATCGTTCCGCCGGCCGAGGGTGACGCCGGCGACCTTGACGATGTGCCCGAGCTCGGCCTGTCCGAGGACGTGTTCGCGGCCCAAGACGAGGCGCTCGTAGAGGACGCCCCGGTCGAGGAGCAGGCGACCCCCGAGGAATCTGCCTGACCCCATCCCGTTCGTCGGTCTGACGGGCGGGATCGGGGCCGGGAAGTCAACCGCGCTGGCCGCGCTCGAGCGGCTCGGCGCGGCTGTCCTCGCGACCGACGCCGTCGTGCACGAGTTGTATGAAGAAAAAGAAGTGACTCGCGCGGTCGTCGAGAGGTTTGGATCTTCCGTCGCACCGACCGGGTCAGTGGACCGGCCGGCCCTTGCCAAGCGGGCATTCGCGACCGAAGAGGAACGCCAGTGGCTCGAGGGGTTGCTGTGGCCGCGCGTCGGCGCGCGGATCGTGCAGTGGCGGGAGGAACTCGAGGCGCGGGCCGCTCCGCCCCGAGCGGCCGTCGTCGAGGTGCCGCTCCTGTTCGAGGCCGGCATGGAGGCCGGTTTCGACGCGACGATCGCCGTCATCGCGCCCGAGGACGTCCGCGCCGAGCGTGCCGGCGGCCGCGGTCACGAGGCGCTCGACGAGCGGCTCGCCCGGCAGCTCACGCAGGAGGAGAAGTCCCACCGTGCGACGTTCACCGTTGTCAACGACGGCGACGTCGGCGAGTTGGAGGAGAAGTTGGCCGAGGTTCTTGACATCCTGAGGCGATGACACCGCCGACCGCGAGTGTGGCGGCGCGCAGTCGGCGCGCCTCAGCCCAGCGTCGGAGCGCTGTGCGGCGTCGTCGGGCTGTGTTCGTGCTCGGCGTTCTCGTGCTCGTCGGCATCGGGCTGATCGTCGCGCTGCCAACGGTGAAGAAGGCCTACCAGGAGTTCACGCTGCCGCTCCACCATCAGGACATCATCCGCCAGCAGGCCGCCGAGAAGCACCTTGATCCGGCGCTCATCGCGGGCGTCATCTACGCCGAGACGAAGTTCGATCCGCGGCCTTCGGCCGCCGGCGCCCAGGGCCTGATGCAGATCCTCCCGGAGACGGCCAAGTTCCTCGCGCACAAGTCGGGCGCGACGACGTTCACGACCGCCGACCTCGCGACGCCCCAGGTCAACATCGCCTACGGGAGCTATTACCTGCGCTATCTGCTCGACGAGTACGGCGGGCGGATCGTGCCCGCGATCGCCGCCTACAACGGCGGCGAGGCGAATGTCAGCCGGTGGCTCGCGCGCGCGCGCGGCCACGGCCACGGGCTCCGTGTGTCGGACATCCCGTTCCCGGAGACCCGCGCCTACGTGGAGCGCGTCCTCCAGGCCCAGAAGGACTACCGCCACACCTACGCCAGTCAGCTCGGCTATCAGTAGAGACGCCGCGACCGGCCGGCGTTCTCGATCGCGGCGATCGCCTCCGCCACCGCCGGTGCCTCCTCGACGGGCAGCGTCGAGGTCGTGACGCGGATCCCGGGCGGGGTGCTGAGCCGGAAACGCTCACCCGCGAGCACGCGCCAGCCGGCGGCGTCGAGCCGACGGACGATGACCGACTCCTCGCGGACCGGGATCCAGACATTGAGGCCGGAGCGCCCATGGGCCGTGATGCCGCGTTCGGTGAGCGCGTCGAGCAGGGCGTGGCGGCGCGCCGCATAGGTGTCGCGCGCGTAGGCCGTGCGTTCGGGGAACGCTGGGTCGGTCCACTCCTCGACGACGAGCGCCTGGATCACGTGGCTGACCCAGCGCGGCCCCAGGATCTGCCGTCCCTCGACCCGCGCGATCGTCGTCTCATCGCCGGCGACCATCGCGAGCCGCAGATCGGGATGGAGCGTCTTTGAGACCGAGCGGATAATCGCCCAGCGCTCGCGCTCGGGGGCGACGAGCGTCTCGAACTCCGCTCCGGCGACGCCCCCGGCATGATCGTCCTCGACGATCAGGAGGTGCTCGTCACGCGCGAGGATCACGCGGAGCGTCGCCGCCCGCTCGGCATCCATCGCCGAGCCGAACGGGTTCTGCGCGCGCGGGACTGCGAACACGGCCTCGGCGCCGCGCTCCACCGCGGACTGCAGCGCATCCGGGACGAGCCCGAGCTCATCGACCTCCACCGGCACCGGCACGAGGCTGAGTGGGATGAGCAGGTCGAGGATCCCGATGTAGGACGGGTCCTCGACGATCACGCGATCGCCCGGCCGCAGATGGGCTTGGAGCGTACGCTCGGCGCCGTCGAACGCCCCGGCGACGACGGCGAGCGCGCGAGTAGGGATGCCATCGGCCTCGAACATCGCGCTCGCGAGCGCGAGCAGGTCGGGGTCGGCCGCCTCAAGGCCGCTGACGGCGAGCTTCTCGGACAGGTCGACGCGGCGCAGCGCGGCTTGCAGGTCGGGCAGCAGCTCCGGGTCCGGGAGGCCGATCGTGAGGTCGCGGACGCCGGCGGGCAGCGGCGGCTCGGGGACATAGCGGCGCGGTGGGGGAGGCGTGCGGACGGCGGGGCGAGGGACGACGCGCGTGCCACGGCGGCCCTCGGCGATGACGAGCCCACGCTCGCGCAGGATCCGGTAGGCGGCGTTGACGGTCGCGGGGCTCGCGCCGAGGCCGGCCGCGAGGGCGCGGACCGTGGGGAGGGTGGCGCCGGCCGCGAGCCGACCGTCGCGGATCGCCGCCTCGGCGGTCGTCGCGATCTCTCTTGCGGTCGAACCGGTGATCCTGTATTGTTCTAGATCAAGCATGAGTTTGTACTATAACAAAACGGAGCGAGCGACGGTGCGCCGGCATCGCGAGCGCGGGACAAACGAGCGCGCGACGATCGACGCCATCCTCGACGAGGGCTTCGTCGGCCACCTCGCATTCGCCGCCGATGGGCAGCCGTACGCGATCCCGATGCTGTACGCGCGCGGAGAGGGGGAGCTGTATCTGCACGGCTCGCCGCTCAGCCGGCTCCTTCGTGGCGTGGCGACCGGGATCCCGGTGTGCTTCACGGTGACGTTGATCGACGGCATTGTCCTCGCGCGCGCGGCGTTTCACCACTCGATCAACTATCGCTCGGCGGTCATCCTCGGCACCGGTCGCGTGATCGAGGACCGTGAGGAGAAGGGCGAGGCGCTGCGGCTGATCGTCGACCAGGTCGCCCGCGGGCGCTCGGACGAGGTCCGGGGCCCGAGCGACGGCGAGCTGAAGGCGACCGAGGTCGTCGCCGTGTCGATCTCCGAGGCGTCTGCCAAGGTCCGCACGGGTCCGCCGGTCGACTCCGCCAAGGATTACGCGCTACCGGTGTGGGCGGGCGAATTGCCGCTCGTGCTGCAACCCGGGGAGCCGATCTCCGATGAGCGCTGCGAGGTCGAAGTGCCTGGGTCCGTCGAGCACTGGAGGCGTGTCTATGCATGATGGCATTACCCTGCGCTACGGGTTCCCCGACGACTCGGCGGCCGTGGCGCGCCTGGCCGCGCTGGATAGCGCGGAGGTGCCGGCCGCCCCGCTCCTCGTCGCCGAGGTCTGCGGTGAGCTCCGTGCCGCCGTGTCGCTCGGCGACGGTCGTGTGATCGCGGACCCGTTCCATCCGACGCTCGCGCTCGTCGCGCTGCTGCGCGAACGCGGACGGCAGTTGACCGCAATCCAAGCAGAGCGTCGCTGGCGGACGCTACGCTGGATTCCCGGTGCCAAAGTTCGAACTCGACGCCGCCTACAGCCCAACCGCTGACCAACCCGCCGCGATCACGTCGCTCGCCGAGGGGATCAGAGCGGGCGAACGGGCCAACACGCTGCTCGGGGCGACCGGCACCGGCAAGACGATGACGATGGCGGCGACGATCGCCGAGGTGCAGAAGCCCGCGCTCGTGATCGCCCACAACAAGACGCTCGCCGCGCAGCTTTGCAACGAGTTCCGGACCTACTTCCCGCGCAACGCGGTCGAGTACTTCGTCTCGTACTACGACTACTACCAGCCCGAGGCCTACGTCCCGAGCAGGGACCTGTACATCGAGAAGGACTCGGCGATCAACCAGGAGATCGACCGCCTCCGGCACTCCGCGACGGCGGCCCTGTTCGCCCGGCGTGATGTCCTGATCGTGGCGAGCGTCTCCTGCATCTACGGCCTCGGATCGCCGGACACGTACGACGAGAACCTCCAGACGCTGAAGAAGGGGGAGATGATCGACCGCGAGAAGCTGCTCCGGAAGCTCGTCTCGATCCAGTACACGCGCAACGACACCGCGCTCTCTCGCGGCACCTTCCGCGTCCGCGGCGACACGCTCGAGATCTTTCCGGCCTACGCCGAGACCGCGTACCGGATCGTGCTCTTCGGCGACGAGGTCGAGCACCTGCAGCACTTCGACGCGCTCACCGGCGAGATCCTCGAGGACGACCTCGAGCACGTGGGGATCTGGCCCGCGTCGCACTACAACGTCCGCGAGGGCTACATCGAGGACGCTGTCGCCGAGATCGGCCGGGAGCTGAACGAGCGCTGCACCGAGCTCGAGGCCGAGGGCAAGCTGCTCGAGTCCCACCGGCTGCGGCAGCGCACCCAGTACGACATGGAGATGCTCCGCGAGATGGGGTTCTGCTCCGGCATCGAGAACTACTCGCGGATTCTCGACGGCCGCCAGCCCGGCGATCGGCCGTACTGCCTGCTCGACTATTTCCCGGACGACTTCGTCTGCTTCATCGACGAGTCCCACCAAACGGTTCCGCAGATCGGCGGCATGTCCGAGGGTGACCGCTCCCGCAAGCAGACGCTCGTCGACTACGGCTTCCGGCTGCCGAGCGCGCTTGACAACCGGCCCCAGACCTTCCACGAGTTCCTCTCGATCACGCCGCAGCTCGTGTTCGTCTCGGCGACACCGGGCGAGTACGAGCGGACCCACTCGCAGCGGATCGTCGAGCAGATCGTCCGGCCCACCGGGATCATCGACCCCGCCGTCGACGTCCGCGAGACCCGCAACCAGATCGACGACCTGATGAACGAGATCCGCACTGTGGTCGACCGCAACGAGCGGACGCTCGTCACGACCCTGACGAAGAAGATGGCCGAGGATCTGACGGACTATCTGCTCGAGATGGGCTTCCGCGTGCGCTACCTGCACTCCGAGGTCGACACGCTCGAGCGGATCCAGATCATCCGTGAGCTCCGTCTGGGGGAGTTCGACGTGCTCGTCGGCGTCAACCTCCTCCGGGAGGGGCTCGACCTCCCGGAGGTCTCGCTCGTCGCCATCCTCGACGCCGACAAGGAGGGCTTCCTTCGCGGCGAGACCTCGCTCATCCAGACGATCGGCCGCGCCGCCCGCAACATCGACGGCCGCGTCGTCATGTACGCCGACAAGCAGACGGCGGCGATGCGCGCCGCGCTCGGCGAGACCGACCGCCGCCGCGCGATCCAGGTGGCGTACAACGAGGAGCACGGCATCACCCCGGAGACGATCGTCAAGGGGATCTCCGACATCGCCGAGTTCCTCCAGTCCGAATCGAAGGTTCCCCGCTCCCGGCGCCGGCGCCAGCGGCCCGAGGGATCGATGTCACCGGCCGAGCTCGAGAAGACGATCGTCGAGCTCGAGGAGGAGATGCTGGCCGCGGCCGAGGACCTGCGATTCGAATACGCGGCGAAGCTGCGGGACGAGATCCGGGACCTGAAGCGCGAGCTCGACGTCGCGCTCTCGGAGGGACGCGCCGGGGTCTGAGCTCGGGCCCGCGCCGGCGCCAGTCACCGCCCAGGTGTCCCGCCAACGCGGTAGATTGGCGCCGTCATCCCCGAAACCACCTGAGAGGTCGCTGTGGCGCTGGAACGACAGAGCATTGAGAAGAGAGACTTTCCGATTGGGCGCCGGGGCTACGACCCGGAGGCCGTTGATGCGCACCTGACGGCGCTTGCCGATGAGGTCGACGAGCTCAAGCGCTCGTCGCGGCGCCGGGTTGAGACGCTCGCGTCGTCCGCGAGCGAACAGGTGCGGGCGATCGTCGAGGCCGCCGAGTCAAGCGCCGCCGACATACAGCGCCAGGCCGACGAGGACGCACAGGAGATCCGGGCGGAGGCGAACGCCGAAGCCCGCTCGACCCGCGAGCAGGCGACCGCGCAGGCGCGCGAGTACGTCGGCAAGGTGTCGGAGTCGACCTCGACGATGCTCGAGCGCCTTGACGCGATGGAGAACGAGCTGGGTGCCCTGACGGAGGCGCTGCGCACCGGTGCGAACCGTCTGAACGCCGATCTACAGCTGCTCGAGGGCAACCTCACCGACGTCAGCGACGCCGTCTCGCCGCCGCGCTTTGAGCCCGAGGCGGGCGGTGGGGTGTCGGCGTCGAGCGCCGTCGCTGAGCCGGAGGCTCCGGTCGACAAGTCGCCGGTCTACGAGGCGAGCCCCGACCTCACGGCCGAGGAGTCGCCGGCTCTCTCTGCCGAGGGTGAGCCCGTCGCGGCCGCCGACGGAGCCGACGCCGGCGAGCCGGCCGCCGCTGCCGATGCGAGCGCGGGCGCCGAGACCGAGATCGAGGAGTACGGCCAGCCGGTCGAGGGCCATGCTCCGGCCGATGCCGGCGGCGCCGCTGAGACGGCCGAGCAGGCGGCCGCCGGCGGCGGCTCGGACGACACCGAGGGCGCCCGGCTGATCGCGCTCAACATGGCGCTCAACGGGACGCCCCGGGAGGAGACGGAGCGTTATCTCGCGGAGAACTTCACGCTTGCCGATCGAGGGGCGCTGCTCGACGAGGTGTACGCCAGCGTCGACGGCTGACCGCGCCGCGCGCGGTTTTCCCCACATAGCGGGTTTCGCGCCACCCGAACGTCCGTTCGGGTCACTAACCTACGTTATGTGGACAAACTCGTCGTCTCCGGAGCCCGTGAGCACAACCTGAAGGACATCACCGTCGAGATCCCCCGCGGGTCGCTGACGGTGATCACCGGCCTGTCGGGGTCGGGGAAGTCGTCGCTCGCCTTCGACACGATCTACGCCGAGGGCCAGCGCCGCTACGTCGAGTCGCTGTCGGCGTATGCGCGCCAGTTCCTCGGGCAGATGGACAAGCCGGACGTCGACTCGATCGAGGGGCTGTCACCGGCGATCTCGATCGATCAGAAGACGACCTCGCGCAATCCCCGCTCGACGGTCGGCACGGTCACCGAGATCTACGACTACCTACGGCTGTTGTGGGCGCGGATCGGGCATCCCCATTGCCACGTCTGCGGGCGGCCGATCAGCGGCCAATCGGCCGAGCAGATCATCGATCAGGTGATGGAGCTCCAGGAGGGCACGCGGTTCATGGTGCTCGCGCCGATCGTCCGCGGCCGCAAGGGCGAGTACGGCAAGCAGCTCGAGGAGCTCCGGGCCGAGGGCTTCAGCCGCGTGAAGGTCGACGGCGAGCTCCGCCGGCTCGACGAGCAGATCACGCTCGACAAGAAGTACAAGCACGACATCGCAGTGGTCGTCGACCGGCTCGTGATGAAGGGCGAGCTCCGCAAGCGGCTCGCCGATTCGATCGAGACGGCGGTCGCGCTCGCCGACGGCCTCGTCGAGATCGAGCTCGTCGACACGAACGAGATTCAGACTTACTCAGAGAAGTTCGCCTGCCCGGTCCATGGTCCGAGCCTCGTCGAGCTCGAGCCGCGCATCTTCAGCTTCAACTCGCCCCACGGTGCGTGCCCGCGGTGCACCGGACTCGGCTCCCAGATGGAGATCGACCCGGAGCTCGTCGTGCCGGACCCGACGCTGTCGATCGGCGAGGGAGCGATCGCGCCCTGGTCGGCGAGCGCCTCGGACTACTACGACCAGCTCGCGCAGGCGATCGCCGAACGGTACGGCGTCGATCTCGAGACGCCGTGGCAGGACCTCGACGCGGACGAGCGGGACTTCTTCCTGTTCGGGACGAACGGCGACCGGGTCCAGGTGTCCTACCGCAACCGCTTCGGCCGGCGTCGCTCGTACGCGACCCAGTTCGAGGGCATCGTCCCCAACCTCGAGCGGCGCTACAAGGAGACCGACTCGGAGTTCGCCCGCGAGAAGATCGAGGAGTACATGACCCTGCGGCCGTGCCCGGAGTGCTCCGGGGCACGGCTGCGCCCGGAGTCGCGGGCGGTGCTCGTCGCCGACACCGCGATCCACGACTACACCGCGCTGTCGGCGCGCCGGGCGCTTGAGTGGGTGCGTGAGCTCGAGCTGACCGAGCACGATCGCCGGATCGCCCGCCTCATCCTGCGAGAGATCGAGGAGAGGCTTCAGTTCCTGGAGAACGTCGGGGTCGGCTATCTCTCGATGGAGCGCGCCGCCGCGACCCTGTCGGGCGGCGAGGCCCAGCGCATCCGGCTGGCGACGCAGATCGGCTCATCGCTCGTCGGGGTCCTGTACATCCTTGACGAGCCGTCGATTGGGCTGCACCAGCGCGATAACGAGAAACTGATCGCGACGCTCGAGCGGCTCCGTGACCTCGGCAACACGGTGCTCGTCGTCGAGCACGACGAGGGCACGATGCGCGCGGCGGACCATCTCGTCGACATGGGGCCTGCGGCCGGCGAGCACGGCGGCCGTGTCGTCGCGGAGGGCACCGCCGCCGAGGTCGAGAAGGTCGCGGACTCGCTGACCGGTCAGTTCCTCGCCGGGACGCGAGTGATCGAGACGCCCGCCAGGCGCCGCAAGCCGTCCGGTTACGTCGGGATCGAGGGGGCGGCCGAGAACAACCTCAAGAAGGTCGACGTCAAGGTGCCGCTCGGCGTGCTGACGACGGTCACCGGGGTGTCCGGCTCGGGCAAGTCAACGCTTGTCAACGAGGTTCTCTACAAGACGCTCTCCAACCGGCTGCACCGGAGCAAGCAGCGTCCCGGGGCGCATCGCCGGATCACCGGGATCGAACAACTCGACAAGATCATCTCGGTCGATCAGTCGCCGATCGGGCGCACGCCGCGATCGAACCCGGCGACGTACATCGGCCTGTTCGACCAGATCCGCGACCTGTTCTCCCGGACGCAGGAGGCGCGCGCCCGCGGCTACAGGCCCGGCCGGTTCTCCTTCAACGTGAAGGGCGGTCGCTGCGAGGTGTGCCGTGGCGACGGGCAGATCAAGATCGAGATGCACTTCCTCCCCGACGTGTACGTCCCGTGCGAGCAATGCCACGGGAAGCGGTACAACCGGGAGACGCTCGAGGTCCGCTTCAAGGGCAAGACGATCGCAGATGTGCTCGAGATGCCGATCGCGGAGGCGCTCGAGTTCTTCGAGCACATCCCGAAGATCCGCCGCCGCGTCCAGGCGCTCGTCGACGTCGGGCTCGGGTACATGCGGCTCGGCCAGCCGGCGACGACGCTCTCGGGCGGCGAGGCCCAGCGGGTCAAGCTCGCCGCCGAGCTTTCCAAGGTTGCGACCGGCCGGACGATCTACATCCTCGACGAGCCGACGACCGGCCTGCACTTCGCCGACATCCAGCGACTGCTCGAGGTGCTCCAGCGGCTCGTCGATGCTGGCAACACGATCGTCGTCATCGAGCACAACCTCGACGTGATCAAGGTGTCCGACCGGATCATCGACCTCGGCCCCGAGGGCGGGGACGAGGGCGGTCAGATCATCGTTGCCGGCACGCCGGAGAAGGTCGCCGAGACGCCGGCGTCCTACACGGGACGGTTCCTCAGCGAGGTCCTCAAAGCGCGTCCGGCGCCGGCCAAGCCGAAGACCCGGTCTCGTGCCTCCACCACGGCCAACGGCTCGTCGAACGGCGGCGCCGCGCGGCCGGCGGGTCGCCGCGGCAAGACGCCCGCGGCGCGCTGAAGCGCCTCAGATCGCGGAGGGATTTCGACCCGAACTTCAAGCCACGCGTACTAGACCCGAACTTCCGGCCACGCGTACTAGATTCTCGACCGTGAGCGACGCCGGATTGTCGGCCCAGCTGAAGCTGTGGGCCCAAAAGTGGCTGTGGTACGAGACGAACGTCCTGCCCTGGAACCGCGCTCGGATCCACTGGGAGTTCATGCGCCGCCAGGCCTTCGTTCGCTGGCCGGTCTACGGGAACGTGCTCGAGGCACTACAGGCCGAACGCCTCGAGATCGGCCCGCAGGTGATGTTCGAGCCGGGCGTCTGGATCACGATGCCGAACCCGGCACGGATCCGGATCGGCGGCGGCAGTTTCCTCAACCTCGGGGTGATGATCGCCGCCTCGGAGCTCGTCGAAATCGGCGAGCACTGCATGTTCGCCAACGGCTGCTTCGTCACCGACGCGAGCCACCGCTTCGACGACCCCTCGCTCCCGGTCCCCTGGCAGGGCTTCACGAGCAAGGGCCCGACCCGAATCGGCGACAACGTCTGGTGCGGCGCCCACGTTGTCGTCACGAGCGGGGTCACGATCGGGCGGCGCTCGGTGATCGGCGCCAACTCCGTCGTCACCAAGGACATTCCGCCGTTCTCGATCGCCGCCGGGGTCCCGGCAAAGGTGATCGGGGAGGTCGCCTACCCCGGGGGGACGGCCGACCCGCTGCCGGACGACACGGTTCCGGCGTAGCCACTCACCGGGCGACGAAAACACCAGCATTGAGAGGCCAGGCCGATCCGCGACCCCAAACCTGCCCCGACCGGCACCCGGCCCGGCCCGATCCACTCCCTTTTCGATGCGCCGTTTGCGCTTCGTCGCCCACGACGGCTGGGCGCACCGAGGCTCTGTCAGCCCCGGCGCCGGGCGAGCCGGGCAAACCCGATCGCAACGCCCAGGTTGAACGCGCCCGCCAACCACAGCCCCCCGCGCGCCCCCGGCCGGGACACCGCCGCCGACCGCGACCACACGACATCGGTCGCGATCTCGGTTCCCCGCAGCCATGCCAGCGCCCACCAGTCCTCCGGGCGGTCGCACGTCGCCGCCACCAGGTGCGCTGCGGCGAACGTCAGCCAGATCGGGCCAGACCGCCGGAACAACTCCCGGGCGTCATCGGACGGCGGGTCGTGTCCGAGGATCCGCAGCGTCGCGTCCGGGGCGAGCAGCGCCCCGCTCCCGAGGGCGAGATCGAACGCGACCATCCCGCGGTTGACCGCGCGCAAAGCCGAATCGGGCCTGGACACGCGCGGGACTGTATCCGGTACGTTCCCTCGGGGAGCTGGTCCGCCCGAATCAGGGATGCAGGGATCAGGGATCGGGATGAGAACCACATGAGCACGGCGACTCACAACCGGAGGGGCCGTCCGGCGACAGCGTCGCCGGATGACGTGTTGCGCGCGGCGACGTCGCAGTACCTCGCCGGCCAGCGACTCGATCTCACCGAGCTCGCGAAGGGGCTGGGAATGAGCCGGGCGACGATCTACCGGTGGTTCGGCTCGCGCGAGTCGCTGCTCGGCGAAGTCGTGGCGCGGCAGTTGGAGCTACTGGTCGCCCGTCGGCGGGCGGCGGTGGGGGAGCACGGCGCCCGGGGGCTGCTCGAGGTGTTCGACCAGATCAACCGGGACCTGGCGCGGTCGAAGCCGCTGCGCCGGCTGCTCGAGCAGGAGCCGAGCGGCGGCATGCGCCTGTTGACGTCGACCGGCGGGGTCGTCCAGCCGCGCGCGGTGGCGTGCGTCGAGCAGCTGATCGTCGACGAGGTGCAGGCCGGCCGATACGACCCTCCGGCCGATCCGGGCACCCTCGCGTACGCGGTGGTTCGGCTCGCGGAGGCGTTTCTCTACAACGACGCATCGTCCGACATCAGGGGCGATTATCGACGGCTGCGGGACGTACAGGCCGCGCTGCTCGGCGTGCCGCGCGTCACGAATTCTTGATGACGATGCCCTCGAGGATGTTCGCGACGCGCTCGGTAGCGTCGATCGCCTCCTCGAGGCGCTCGAACAGGTCCTTCCAGCGGATCACGACCATCGGGTCGATCCCGCCGTCGAAGAGCGAGGCCATTGCTTCCCGGGTGATGCGGTCGCCTTCGTTTTCGAGCCGGTTGATCTCGACCGTGTAGTGCGAGATGTCGCTGAACCCCCGCAGGCGGGGGATCGCCTCGGAGATCTGCCGGCACGCTGCCTTGAGGATCCGGGCGAGCTTGATCGACTGGTCCATCGGCGCCTCGATCTTGTACAGCCCGAGGTAGACGGCGACCTCTTCGGTGAAGTCGACGATGTCGTCGAGTCCGGAGGCGAGAGCGAGAATGTCCTCGCGATCGATCGGCGTGACGAACGTGTGGTTGAGCCGGTTGATGATGTCGTGGGTGATCCGGTCACCCTCGTGCTCGCACACGACGATGTCCTCCTCCAGCCCCTTGCTGTCCGGATAGGTCGACAGCAGGTTGTCGAGCAGGTCGGAGGCCTTCAGCACGTTCTGACCGGCCTCCTCGAAGAGTTCGAAGTAGATCCGGTCGCGCGGCGCGAAGACATTTCCCAGCCGTGGCACAACGCGGGATGGTAGTGACCCGAGAGGCCCGGGCCACTACCAAGCCATCACGCGTCAGTCGAACGCGGCGCGGAACTCGGCGAGCTCGGACTCGTCGATCGAGTAGACGTGCTCCGGCCCGGGGAACGTCCGCCGGCGCACCTCGTGGGCATACTCGGCGACGCCGGCGACCATCTGGGCCTTGACCTCGCCGTAGCGCTTGGCAAAGCGCGGGGCATGGCCGTCGTAGATCCCGAGCAGGTCGTGGAACACGAGCACCTGCCCGTCGACGTCCGGACCAGCGCCGATCCCGATCACCGGGACCTCGATGCGCGCCGCCACGTGGGCCGCAACCGCTGCGGGGATCGCCTCGAACACGATCGAGAAGCAGCCCGCTTCCTCGAGCGCGAGCGCGTCGCGCGCGACGGCGACGGCCTGGGTCGCGCTGCGCCCCTGCGCTTTGTAGCCGCCGAGGGCGGTGGCCGTCTGCGGGGTCAGCCCCACGTGGCCCATGACCGGAATGCCGGCGCCCACGATCGCGCGGGCACGCTGCACGCTGGTGCCGCCGCGCTCGAGCTTGACGGCGTCGCACCCGGCCTCCTTGATGAACCGCTGGGCGGTCGCGATCGCCTGCTCGTCCGATGCCTCGTAGGAGCCAAACGGGAGGTCGCCAACGAGCAAGGGCGTCGACAGACCACGACGAACGGCCGAGGCGAGCATCAGCATCTCCTCGGTCGAGACGGGCACAGTCGAGGGATAGCCGAGCACGGTCATCGCGCCGGAGTCGCCGACGAGCACGACGTCGACGCCCGCCTCTTGGGCGACCTGCGCCGAGGGGTAGTCGTACGCGGTGACCATCACGATCGCCTCGCCGAGGCGCTTCTTCTCGCCAAGCCGCGGCAGTGTCATCGGCAGCGGGGCATCGAGGCTGGGCGGAACGGGGGTACGGGGTGTGGCAGACATCTGGTCTCCTCTTACGCGGTGGTTGGCGCCCCGAGCAGGGTCGCCACCTCGCGATCGACGGTGATGATCTCGTTGTGCGCGCCGACGTGGACGACACGCGGGTCGTAGTTCTGCAGTTCGTCCGGGTCATAGCCGGCGTAGGAGATCACGATGATCGTGTCGCCGCGGTGCACGAGGCGTGCGGCGGCGCCGTTGACCTTCATGTCGCCTGAGCGGGGCTCGCCGGCGATCGTGTACGTCTCGAACCGGGCGCCGTTGTCCACGTCAACGACGGCGACCTGTTCGAACTCGCGGATGTCGGCTGCCTCGAGCAGCTCCGGGTCGATCGTGATCGACCCGACGTAATGCAGGTCGGAGTCGGTCACGGTCGCCCGGTGGATCTTCGATTTCAGCATCGTGCGCTGCACTCACTGCCTCCCGTTTTCAGTGGCACCTGCCGTCACTCGTGCGGGCACGAGCCTGTGGTTGTCGATCAATCTCGTGGTCCCGACGCGCGCGGCGACGAGCGCGAGCACCTCGCCCTCGACGCGCTCCACCGGCGCGAGCGTGTCGGCGGCGACAATCGCCAGGTACTCGGGCTCGATCCCGGCGGCGTGTAGCTCCGCCTCACCGCGGGCGCGCAGTGCAGCCGCGTCATCGACACCGTCGGCGAGCCCGGCGTCGATCGCGTCGAGCGCACGGTGCAGCGCGGTCGCGCGCGCCCGGTCGCGGGCGCTGAGGTGGACGTTGCGGCTGGACATCGCCAGTCCGTCCGGTTCACGGACCGTCTCGCAGACCTCGATCCGGATCGGCAGGTTGAGGTCGCACACGAGCTGCTGGACGACGGCCGCCTGCTGCGCGTCCTTCTGCCCGAAGTACGCGACGTCCGGCGCGACCATGTTGAACATCTTGGTGACGACCGTCGTGACGCCGTCGAAATGCCCGCGGCCGCGGAACGCGCCCTCGAGCGTCTCGGTGAGACCGCCGACGGACACCGTCGTCGTGAATCCGTCCGGGTATACCTCCTCGACCGCGGGCGCGAACAGGACATCGACGCCGATCTCCTCCGCGAGCGCGCCGTCGCGCGCCTCGTCCCGCGGGTACGCGGTGAGATCGGACGTGTCGTTGAACTGCGTCGGGTTGACGAACAGCCAGACGACGACGACGTCGCACTGGGCCCGGGCGCGGCGCATGAGCGAGAGATGGCCTTCGTGGAACGCACCCATCGTCGGCACGAGCCCGATCGAACGTCCCTCGCGCCGCTGCCCGAACACGACCGGTCGAAGCTCGGCGACTGTCCGGATCGTCCTCATGCCGACACCGCCTTGCTGCGCGCCACCTGCGCCCGCGTTGCGGCAGCGAGCGCATCGAACAGCTCGAGCAGGTCGGGCGCGGCATCGGCGACGGCCTCGCGCTGAGCCGCGACCGTCTCGGTGTCGCCGCGGGCGACCGGTCCGGTGAGGGCCTGCTCGGGGCCGAGGCGCGCCCAGTTCTCGACCGTGGCCCGGACGAGCGGCACGAGCAGGTCGCGCTCGACGCCGACGCCGGCGGCGAGGCGCTCGGCGGCGGCCTCGAGCGTGATCAGGAAGTTCGAGGCGATCGAGGCAGCGGCGTGATAGGTCGTCCGATCGACCTGGGCGATCTCCACGGGCAGCATCCCGAGCCGGGTCGCGAGGTCGTGGGCGAATGTCAACGCGCGGGGGGTGGAGCCGGCGATCGCGGCGCCGGCGCCCTCGAAGGCAGCCCCCTCCGGGGTCACGGTCATGAGCGGGTGCATCGAGAAGGCCTCGTGGCCGGCGACCACGTCGAGTGACGTCGCCCCGGAGCAGTGCCCGACGAGCGGGCCGACCGGGATCCGTGCCGCCGCAAGCGCGATCTGGTTATCTGGAACACAGAGCAGGACCGGGGAGCGTGCGTCGGCGTCAGCCAGCGCCCCACGTCCGTGGGGACCGTCGACCGCGATCACGGCGTCCCGCGCGGCGCGGGCGAGCGCCGTGCCGAGGCGACCCTGACCGACGATCGTCAGGCGCGCACAGGGGGGGTCGGAGGAAGAATCCCGTTCCAGTTCCCGCATTGGGAGATACCGGTCGGCTGAAGTGAAGGTGGCTCAGGTACAGGTGTCGCGGTCCGTCCCACAAAAGGTGACGGCCGCGTCATGGACCATGGTACCTCGGAACCCGGGGAAGTGCACACCGTTCCGAGCCGCACTCGTGTGCGATCCGTCACGGAGGGGGCCTCGGAGTTTTCCGCAGTGTGCGGGATCGCCGCGGACGAACCCGGCGGTGCCGTCCATACCGGGCTTTACCATCGCATCGGTGAGCAGCCCCAGCGAACGTCGCGAGTTGCTGAAGGCCGTCTACGACGAGGCCCGGACCTGCACTCGGTGCCCGCTGCACAAGACCCGCACGACGGTCGTGTTCGGCTCCGGGAACGCCGATGCCGAGTTGATGTTCATCGGCGAGGCGCCGGGGGCGAACGAGGATCGCCTCGGCCTCCCGTTCGTCGGCCAGGCGGGAAAGCTGCTCGACAAGCTCCTCGTCGAAATCGGGCTCGAGCGTCCGGACGTGTTCATCGCCAACACGCTCAAGTGCCGCCCACCCGACAACCGCGACCCGCATCCCAACGAGATCGAGGCCTGCTCCGACTACCTGCGGCGCCAGGTCGACCTGATCGAGCCGACCGTCATCTGCACCCTCGGGAACTTCGCGACGAAGCTTTTGCGGGCCGATAACACCGGGATCTCGCGGCTGCACGGGCAGGACGAGGAGCTGACGATCGGCCACCGCACCGTTCGTCTGCTGCCGCTCTACCACCCGGCCGCCGCGCTCTACACGCCGTCGACGCTCGAGGCCCTGCGGGCCGACTTCCATCGGATCCCCGACCTGCTCGCACTCGGACCGCCGCCCCAGCCGCAGGCGGAGATCGAGGAGGTCCCCGAGCTCGACGACACGACGGCCGACGACGAGCCGGCTTCTGAGCCAGTTGCCGCCCAGCTCGGGCTCTTCTGAAACGACTGTCCAGATCGGCGTCAGCGGCCGATCTGGGCAGTACCCTTCCGGCACCATGGAAGAGACGGGGCTCTCTTCGTTGAAGACCGGCGGGGGCGGGAGAACGCTCGCTGCCCGCGTTGCCGCACGGGACCGCAGCCGCTTCGTCGGTCGTGCCTGCGAGCTGGGGCTGCTCGAGCGCTGCCTCGGTGAAGACCCGCCGGCGAGCGTCGTGCTCGTCCACGGCCCGGGTGGGATCGGCAAGAGCACGCTGCTGCGCGAACTCGCCCGCCGCGCTGAGACGCGCGGATTCGAAACGTTCTTCGTCGAGGGGCGTGAGCTGCCGCCGATGCCGGACGCCCTCGAGGCGGTTCTCGCGGGTGCCCGGGACAGCATCGCGCCACTTGTGCTGATCGATACATACGAGCGAATGACCGCGCTTGACGGCTATCTGCGCCGGGGTCTGCTGCCCTCGCTCCCGGACCGCACGGTCGTTGTCATCGCCGGGCGCAACCCACCTGATCCGAGCTGGTTCTCGGGCGGCTGGGAGGGGATCGCGACCGAGCTCGAGCTCGACGCCCTCGACGTCGCTGAGTCGATGCGCCTGCTCGCCGCCTACGGACTGTCCGATGACCGCGCGCCGGTTGTCATCGACTGGGCTGAAGGCTCGCCGCTGGCACTTGCGCTCGCCGCCGAGACCGGCGTCGCGGACAGCGACTGGCGACCCGAGGAGGGCAGCGAGCGACCGGAGATCGTGCGGTCGCTCATCCGCCGTCTCGTCGAGTCCGAGCTCGAGGGCGTGCGGCTGTCGGCGCTCGGCGTCGCATCAATCGCGCGCGTGACGACCGTCGAGCTGATCGGCGCCGTGCTCCCGGACGTCAACGCTCGGGAGGCGTATGAGCAACTGCGCGCGCTCACCTTCACCGAGCCGCTCGGCGATGGACTCGCGCTCCACGAGCTCGTGCGCAAGGCCCTGCACGCCGACATGCGTCGTCGCGATCAGGAGCGCGAGCGGGAGCTGCGCCGGCGGATCGTCGACTACCTGTACGAGCAGGCCCAGGGCGGCGACCCGCTGCTCGCGATCGAGATGGCGCACCTGATCGAGAACGCCGCGATCAAGTGGGGGTTCGGATGGGAGGGCAGCGTCGACTACCGCATCGACGATCTCGCCTCGGGCGACGCCGAGGAGATCGTGAGGCTCCTCACCGAGCGCGACTTTGGCGAATGGTGGGCGATATCTTGCCGCTACTTCGAGGAGTCGCCGGAACGGGTCGCGATCGCTCGGGATCGCGAGGACCGTCTCTGCGGCTATTTCATCTGCATGAGCCCCGCGACAGCGCCCGAGTTCGCAGATAGGGACCCGCTCGTCGGACCGTGGCTCGCACACGCCCGGAGCGACGCCCGTCTCGGTGATTCCGTGCTCTGGCATACGTCGATCGACTTCACGGGAGACCGTCGTGGCCGGGTTCAGGCGATGCTCGGAATGGCCGGGATCCTGCGCTCCGGCGCGCCCAACCCGCGGTTCGCCTACATGCCGATCAATCCGTCGAACCCCGACGCCCTGACGTTCGCCCGGGCGCTGGGTGCCGCGCACATCGCGGCGCTCGACTTCGCGTTCGGGCGCCGCCGGATCGAGTGCCATCGGATCGACTACGGGCCGGGCGGTCTGATCGCCGCCCAGCGGCGCGTCGTCTACGCCGAGCTCGGCCTTGCGCCGCCGGCGACTCCCGAGACCGACGCGCTCGCGGGCTTTGATAGCGAGGCGGTTCGCGAGGCGCTGCGGAACTTCCGAGTCCCGCATGAGCTCGCCCGCAGCCCGTTCGCCAGCGGCGAGACCCCGGACGAGCGCGCCGAGTCGGTCCGCGCGCTGCTACGCGATGCCGCTGAGCGCGCGTTCGGCGACAACGAGAACGAGAAGCTGCTCCAGCGGGTGCTCGTCCGCGGCTACATTGACCCCGCCCCTAGCCACGAGCAGGCCGCGATCGACCTGTCGCTCAGCCGCGCGGCGTACTTCCGGCGCTTGCGAGCGGCTGCGGAGCGGGTTGCTGAGCATCTGGCTTCTCACCGTTAGGCGCGATGTCACCCGCGTTCGTCGCGAACGTCGGCGCGTGAGCGCCTGAGCCGCGCAGCGCCAGCGTGAAGGCGACCACCGCGGCGGCCGCCTGCACCGCGAGCACGACCGCGGCGAAGCTCGCCGGCTGCGTCGACGCGTTGAGCAGCAGGATCGGCTCGGCGATCGCGACGAGGCCGATCGGGACCAGGAACCAGGTCCGCTTGAGCGCGAGCATGTACTGAATCGCCAGATACGTGCACGCGAGCACCGTGAACGCGACGCCGAGCACGATCAGCGAGTCCGATGCTGCGGTGCGGTTCGCGCCGAACGCGATCCGGAGCAGCGGCTCCGCCGCGACGGCGAAGATGAGCAGCACCGGGACTGCGCAGACGAGGACGATCGCGAGCGAGCGGAATAGGACCGGGCGTGTCTCCTTGCCCTCCGCGCCGCGGCGCGACACCTCCGGTACGAGGTAGAAGCTCGCCCCGATCGCCACCCAGATGAGCACCTTGGCGGCGACTGCCGTCGCTGCGTAGGAGCTCTGCAGTTCCTTGCCGGGCAGCCGGTGCTTGGCGGCGATGATGTCGATGTTCTGGAGCACCGCGATCACGATCAGGCCACAGATCGGGACCCAGGCGCGCCGGACGTGGGTCCACAGCTCGATTGCCGCTGCGTGGACCTTCCCCGGCTCGACCTTCGTGCCGGTCGTCTGCTCGACGTGCCGGCGCAGCTGCACCGCGCAGTAGGCGCACATCGCGATGAACGACAGCGGCGTGCCGAGATATGCGCCGGTGACGCCGAGGCCGACTGCGGCGAGCACGGCGCCGGTGACAAGCCGGCTCGCCTGCTCGTAGATGAGGCTCAGACCGACCGTCTTGTAGTCGCCCACGCCCTGAAGCGCGCCGCGCAAGAACGAGAGCTCCAGCCACAGGCAGCCGGCCGGGATGCCGATCGCGGCGGCCCACGGGTCGTGCTTGACGCCGACGGCGCTCGCGATCGGGTCGCGCAGGATGACCGAGATGACGGTGAGCACGACCGTGAAGATCGCCATCGTCTGCGTCCAGCGACGCAGCGTCGCGAGCAGGTCATGGCCAACGCCGAGATTCCCGAGCACGCCCTCGCGCGCGGTCGCCACCTGCATCGCCTGGCCGACGACGGACAGGATCAGGAAGTAGCTGATGAGCGCCGCGAGCGATCCGTAGTCGGACAGCAGCCGCGCGAACACGACTGTCGACCCGAGCGCGATGACATTGTTGATGATCATCGCCAGGGCCAGTCCGGCCGCCTTGGCAGTGTCCGAGCCCTTGAGCAGGCCGCGGATCTGCGGTTCGTACTTGCTTCTCAGCGACATTCTGACGTCCTGACGGTACCGAACCGGGGTGATCCACGGATCACCGGCACGGCAAACCCGACGCGGCGGATCCCGCGACTCGGGCTACAGTGTCGTCGATAGCGATGACGCGTGTCTGGGCCCGGATGATCCTGCTCGTGTGCCTCGCACTGACACTGGGGCCTGCGAGCGCTGTGGGTGCGACCGGCAGACTCTCTCTTAGCAAGCCACCATGGCTCGTTGAGGGCCCGGGACCCTCCAGCGCCGGCTCAGGGGCCCTGCCCCACACGGGCGATGACCTGCCGCGGCTCGTGCTGACGGGTGTCGCGCTGATCGGCGCCGGCGCGATGCTGCGCGTCCGCGCCTCCCGCGTGCGCGGCTAATCTGGCTCGGCGGATGACCCGCCGAGAACAATCGACGACGCCCGCCGACACCGAACGGCTCGGCGCGGAACTGGCCCGCACGCTGCGCCCGGGCGATGTCGTGCTCGTCGCGGGCGAACTCGGCGCGGGCAAGACGACGTTCGTCCGCGGCGCGAGCCGCGCGCTCGGTGTCACCTCGGTTGTGACGAGCCCGACGTTCACGATCGGCCAGCGCTATGACGCGCCGATCCCGGTCTCCCACGTCGATCTCTACCGGGTCGGCAGTCTCCGCGACGAGGACCCTGACCTGCTCGACGACTACGTCCGAGCCGACACGATCACCTTCGTCGAATGGCCGCAGGGCGCCGAGGCGGACCTCGCGGCGCTCGCGCGCATCGCCCACCGGGTTCGGTTGGCGCACGCGGGGGGCGACCGCCGCACGGTGGAGATCACGTGACGATCCTCGGGTTCGACACAGCGACCCGCGCGACGGCGGTGGCGGTCGTCTCGGCCGACGGACGGATGCTCGAGGCCCGTGATGACCCGCCGAGCGGCGCGCGGCCGCGGCACACAAGCCGCCTGATGCCGATGATCGTCGGGTTGCTCGACGAGGCTGGGCTCGGCTGGGACGAGTTCGATGCGCTGGCCGTCGGAACCGGGCCCGGGACGTTCACCGGGCTGCGCATCGGGGTCGCGACGGCCCGCGGCCTTGCCGTCGCGCGCGGACTTCCGCTCGTTGGCGTCTCGACACTCGAGTCGCTCGCGCTCGGGGGCATCGACGCGGCGGGCCGCGGCAGCGTCGACGGCCTTGATCTCGCCGGTCTCGACGCGGTCCTCGCCGTGATCGACGCCCGCCGCGGTGAGGTGTTCGCCGCCGCCTGGTCGCCCGATCGGCGGCCGCTGCTCCAGGCGTGCGCGATTGCGCCCGAGGCACTCGGCGAACGGCTCGGAGAGCTGGGCCGGACGGTGCTGGCGATCGGCGACGGCGCGGTAGAATTCAAGGGCGTTTTGGAGCGGTCTGGGGCGCTGGTTACCTCGGAACTCTCGGTCATCAACCGGGTCACCGCGATCAACCACTGTCGCTTGGCCGAGGGCAGGCCGCCGAGCCCTCCGGATCAGATCCAGCCGGAGTACATCCGCCTTCCAGACGCAGAGATAGCCCGGCGAGCCGCCCAGAGCCCATGACAGCCACGCAGATCAGCATCCGTCCGCTCACCTACTCCGATCTCCCGCAGGTGATTGCGATCGAGCGGCGGTCGTTCCCGACGCCGTGGTCGCTCGCGATGTTCGTGCTCGAACTGTCGAAGCCGTCCGGCGTGTGCCTTGCCGCGACGCAGGACGCGGGCATCGTCGGTTACCTGATCTGCTCAAAGTACGACCGCGTCTACCACTTGATGAACGTCGCGGTCGACCCCTCCGCCCGGCGGCAGGGTCTCGGTCATCGGATGCTCGAAGCGCTGATCGAGCGTGCCGGGCCGGATGAGTCGTACACGCTCGAGGTCCGCACCTCGAATGCCCCCGCGATCGCGCTCTACGAGCGGTTCGGCTTCCGCTCGGCGGGAACTCGGCCTCGCTACTACCAGGACACGGGCGAGGACGCGATGATCATGTGGCGGACGGCCGAGCTGACCTCGACGTCGGGCACGCCCGGCTAGCCGGGCCGTGAGGCGAACGTGATCCTGGCGCTGGAAACGAGCTGCGACGACACGTGCGCCGCGGTCGTGACCCCGGACGGGACGATCCGCTCGAACGTCATCTCCTCGCAGGGCGTCCATGACCTATACGGCGGCGTCGTGCCCGAGATCGCCTCGCGACACCATCTCGACCTGATCGGCGCCGTCGTGCAGGACGCCCTGCACCGGGCCGAGATCACGCTCGACGACGTCACACTCGTCGCCGCGACGCGAGGTCCGGGGCTCGTATCGGCGCTGCTCGTCGGCGCATCGACGGCGAAGGCGCTTGCCGCCGCCCGCGAGTTGCCGTTCGCCGGCGTCGACCATCTCCACGGCCACGTCGCGGCGAGCTTTCTCGAGCCGGCGCCGTTCGAGCCGCCGTTCCTGTGCCTGATCGCGAGCGGCGGTCACACCTTGATCGCCGATGTGCGGGACCACGGTCCGGCCTACACGGTGCTCGGTCAGACGCTCGACGACGCGGCCGGCGAGGCGTTCGACAAGGGCGCGCGCCTGCTCGGTCTTGGTTATCCGGGTGGCGCCGCGCTCGAGCGCCTCGCACGCGGAGGCGACCCCGGGGCGTTCGCGTTTCCGATCGCCCGCAAGCTTCCGGGCCTCGACTTCTCGTTCGCCGGGCTCAAGACAGCCCTGCTCTACCGCGTGCGCGATCTCGGCGAGGCGGAAGCGGAGCGCCGGCGTGCCGATCTCGCGGCCTCCTACCAGCACGCGATCATCGAGTCGCTCGTGCTCCGGGTGGGGCGCGCGCTGCGCGGGACGGGCCTCGAGCGGCTCGCGATCGGCGGTGGCGTGGCGGCGAACGGTCCGTTGCGCGAGCGCCTCTCCTCACTCGGGGTCGAGATCGACGTCCCGCCGCGCGAGCTGTGCACCGACAACGCCGCGATGATCGCCAGCGCGGCCCGCTTTGTGCCCGCGCTTCCGTTTCCGGAGTACCTCGACCTCGACGTGTACGCGTCCGGCGAGCGGGCGCTCGCGGCATGAGCGCCGACGTCGTTCTCTACGGGCGGCCGGGCTGCTGCCTCTGCGACGACGCGCGCGACGTGCTCGTGCGCGCGCAGCAGCGTCTCGGCTTTGCGCTGCGCGAGCTCGACATCGAGCAGGACGACCGACTTCTCGCCGCCTACCTCGAGCGAATCCCGGTCGTGACCATCGACGGCGATGAGGTGTTCGAGTTCTTCGTCGACGAGGCGCGCCTCGAGGAGACGCTCACGTCGGCCCGGCCGCGCGAGCCGCGTTAGTAGAGTGAGTTGCGGATGAGCTATACGGTCGGCCGTGGTACCGAAGACGCTCAGCCGGGCGCCGAACGGCCAGGGGAGAAGTTGTCCCTTGGCGTGGCGGCACGGCTGTCGCGCTACCTCCAAGTCTTGACGCAGGCCCGCAAGATGGGCAAGGACACGATCTCCTCGCAGGAGCTCGCGGACTACACGCACGTCAACTCGACCCAGATCCGGCGCGACCTCTCCGGCTTCGGCAAATTCGGCAAGCGCGGCGTGGGCTACAACGTCGATTCGCTCGTCACCCAGATCCGGAAGATTCTCCGGACCTCCGGCCAGCACAACATCGCGCTGTTCGGCGCCGGGCACCTCGGGATGGCGATCGCGACGTCCGACATCTTCGCCGACCACGGGTTCCGGGTCGTCGCCATGTTCGACGTCGATCAGGAGAAGGTCGGGACGCACGTTGGTGCGCTCACCGTGCGCCACAACTCAGAGCTGCGCGAGATGATCGAGGACGAGGACATCGTCGTAGCGGTGCTCGCGGTTCCGACCGCGGCCGCCCAGGTCGTCGCCGATGAGCTTGTCGAGGCAGGGGTGAAGATCATCTTCAATTACTCCGATGCGCTGCTCCAGGTCCCCCCCGAGGTGACCGTGCACACGTCGAGCCCGGCAGTCGATCTGCTTTACGCGCTGTACTTCTATCTGACCTAAATCGTCCGCCATGGACATCAACCTGGAAAGCGCCCGAGAGGCCTTTGACGCGTCGACCGACTTCACCGTCGGGATCGAGGAGGAATTCGCGATCCTCGACCCGCGCGATCTCGGGCTGACGGGCCGCTTCGAGGACCTCAACGCGGCCTCCGCCGCGGACCCCGTGCTCGCCGAGTCAATCGCCGGCGAGCTCATCTCCTCGGAGATCGAGATTCGGTCCGGGCGCGGTGAGGACCTGGCGGCGGCGATTGCGGCGCAGCGTGACCGGCGCCGCCGGCTGTTCGCGCTCGCCGACGAACACCACGTCGCGCTCGGCGCCACGGGCACCCACCCATGGTCGGACTACCGCGAGCAGCACATCATCGAGACCGAGCATTACCGCCGTGTCGAGGACGGGCTCAAATGGGTCGCGTGGCGCAACAACGCGTTCTCGGAGCATGTCCACGTCGGCGTCCACGGCGCCGATCGCGCCGTGCTCGTCTGCGACCGGCTGCGCCCGGTCCTGCCGCTGCTCCTCGCCGTGTCGGCGTCCTCGCCGTTCCTTGACGGACGTGACTCCGGCCTGCACAGCGCCCGCACGCAGATCTTCACGCGCAACTTCCCGCGCTGCGGCGTGCCGGACGCGTTCGGCTCGTGGGACGCCTACGCCGATTACATCGGCTTCCTCATCCGGACCCGCTCGATCGTCGAGTACACGCAGGTCTGGTGGTCGGTTCGCCCGCATTTCTCGTTCGGCACCGTCGAGGTCCGGATCTGCGATTCGCAGCCGACGGCACCGGAGTCCGAGGGCCTCGCCGCTCTGATCGTGGCATGCGTCGCCCAGGCCGCCCGGGACATCGATGCCGGGGTGCCGTTCGTCGATCTGCCGCCACGGCTGATCGAGGAGAACATGTGGCGAGCGATCCGCTACGGGCTCGATGGCGAGTTGCTCGACCTCGAGCGCGGCGAGCCGTACCCAGCCGCCGACACCGTCAACCGACTGCTCGAGTGGACGGCGCCGGTCCGCGCCGAACTCGGAATCGACTTGGCACTGCCGGGGATGAACAGCGCGCAGCGCCAGCGTCGTCTGATCGACGCCGGGGCGGGAATGAAGGAAATCTACGAATCGCTGGTGGCGGAGACCCGCGACACGTACGCCGGCGCCACTCGCACAGCGGAGGTGAGTTGATGGCTACAGATCCCACGGGCGGACCACCGCCGACCGAGGAGGAGCTGCGCGCGGCCTACGAGGCCGAGGTTAAGAAGATCCGCGTCGAGCACGTCCTGCTCGAGAACGTGGTCACGCTGATCAACCTCGGGATGCGACGCACCGGGCTCTCACCCGGGACCGAGTCAGAGCGCGACCCCGGTCAGGTGCAGCTCGCAATCGAGGCGGTCCGGCAGCTGCTGCCGCTCGTCGAGCAGGTGGCGCCGGCGCAGGTCGGACCGATCCGCGACGCCGTCTCCCAGCTGCAGATGGCCTTCGTTCGCATCGGCGGTCAGGCCGCGCCCGAGGGTGCCGGGCCACCCCCGCCGCCTCCGCCGCCGCGGCCCGGTTCGTCGACGACGTCGACCACTGGGGCGCCACCACCGCGGCCGCCGGCCGAGCCCGACCCGTCGACGCCCGGCGAGGGCGGACCCGCTCAGCGGAGTGGGCGGTTGTGGGTGCCCGGGCAGTAGACCGCGCCCGGCCTCGGAACGCCTGTCAGGCGTAGTACCCGACCGCGCGCCGGGACGGCGTCTGACCGGACGGCGCGCTAGACTCACGCGCCGTTTAACTTCCGGGCCTCCGCTCGCAGGTGGGTGGTGGCCCTTTTCCCGATGTCTGACCGCGCGCTTCGCGCGTCGCCTTAGAGCTCCCCCGGAGGAACTTCCTTGACTAGCTTCCTGACGCACCACGGCGTCGTGGTCGCGCTCGTGTGTGCAGCGTGCGCCCTCGTCTACGGTGCGGTGACGGCACGCTCCCTGCTGGCCCTGTCGCCCGGAAACGAGCGCATGCGCTCGATCTCCGCCGCGGTCCAGGAGGGCGCCAAGGCCTACCTGAACCGGCAGTACCTCACGATTGGGGTCGTCGGCGTCGTCCTGTTCATCATCCTGATCCCGATCCAGAACATCAGGGTCGCGATCGGCTTCGCCATCGGCGGCATCCTGTCGGCGTCCGCCGGCTACATCGGGATGAACGTGTCCGTGCGTTCGAACGCCCGCGTCGCCGAATCGGCCCGCGGCGGCGTGTCACCGGCACTGTCGGTCGCGTTCCGTGGCGGCGCCGTCACGGGCCTGCTCGTCGTCGGCCTCGCCCTCCTCGGCGTCGCCGCCTACTACGGCATCCTCACCGCGATCGCCGGTGAGAGCGAGAAACACGCCGTGGACGCCCTCATCGGGCTCGGCTTCGGCGGGTCGCTCATCTCCGTGTTCGCCCGCCTCGGCGGCGGCATCTTCACGAAGGCCGCCGATGTTGGCGCCGACCTCGTCGGCAAGATCGAGGCCGGCATCCCGGAGGATGACCCGCGCAACCCCGCGGTCATCGCGGACAACGTCGGCGACAACGTCGGCGACTGCGCCGGCATGGCGGCCGACCTGTTCGAGACCTACGCCGTGACCGCGGTCGCGGTCATGCTGCTCGGCGTCCTGCTGTTCCGCGAGCAGTCAACTGTGGCGCTGTATCCGCTCGTGCTCGGAGGCGTGTCGATCATCGCCTCGATCATCGGCACGTTCGCCGTGCGGTCGAAGGCCGGGAACGTCGAGCGGGCGCTCTACCAGGGTCTGATCGTCTCGGGCGGTCTCGCCGCGCTGGCGTTCCTCCCGATCACCTACTGGATGCTGAAGGACCTCACCTTCAAGGGTGTCGCGGCGGTGCACTCGGCCTCGGTCGTCGGGTCGCAGGGCTCGGTCAAGGCCGTGTCGATCAGCGCCGTCCACGGACCGCACTGGTGGAAGTTCTACCTCTGCGCGCTCATCGGCATCGGGATCACCGCGTGCCTGTTCGTCATCACGGACTACTTCACTTCCACTCGCTTCGCCCCGGTGCGGAGCACGGCGCGGGCGTCGCAGACCGGCCACGCGACGAACATCATCCAGGGCCTCGCCCAGGGCTTTCAGTCGACGGCGCCGCCCGCGATCGTCATCGCGCTCGGCATCCTCGGCTCGTGGAAGCTCGCTGGCGGCGGCGCGAACGGCATCTACGGCATCGGCGTCGCTGTGATGGCGCAGCTGTCGCTCACCGGCCTGATCGTCGCGCTCGACGCGTTCGGACCGATCACCGACAACGCCGGCGGCATCGCCGAGATGGCCGACCTGCCCGAGGAGGTCCGCAACGTGACCGACCCGCTCGATGCGGTCGGCAACACGACGAAGGCGGTCACCAAGGGATACGCGATCGGCTCGGCGGCACTCGCCGCGCTCGTCCTGTTCGACGCGTTCCAACGCGAACTCGCGGATAAGGGGAAGGTGTTCGCGTTCTCGATCGGCGATCCCCCGGTGCTCATCGGCCTGCTCATCGGCGGCCTGATGGTCTACCTGTTCGTCTCGCTCGCGATGGAGGCGGTCGGTCGCGCCGGCGGTGCCGTCGTCGAGGAGGTTCGGCGTCAGTTCCGTGAGAAGCCCGGGATCATGGAGGGCACCGAGGAGCCGGAGTACGGCACCGCGGTCAGCCTCGTCACCCGCGCCGCTCAGCGCGAGATGATCCTCCCGTCGCTCATCCCGATCGTGTTCACCGTTCGTCGTCGGCGTCATCGACACCCAGGCGCTCGGCGGGCTGCTCATCGGCGTGATCATCGTCGGGCTGTTCATGGCGATCTCGATGACGTCCGGCGGTGGCGCGTGGGACAACGCCAAGAAGCTGATCGAGGACGGTGCGTACGGCGGGAAGGGATCCGAGGCCCACGCGGCCGCGGTGACCGGAGACACCGTCGGTGACCCCTACAAGGACACCGCCGGTCCCGCGATCAACCCGATGATCAAGGTGGCAAACATCGTCGCCTTGCTCATGATCCCGATCATCACCTGAGAGCTCCGGCCGCACCCCGCCGCGGGGGACGGGCTACGTTTATCGTTGTGCGGAACCTCCGCTTGCGATGCGCGAGTCCCCCCGGCGGGGTGCGGTCCTTCGCGGCGGTGCTGGCGATCGGCCTGATCGGATCGCTCAGCGCTTGCGGGGGCAGCAGTACGTCCGCAACCGTGAACCCGACCGCGCCCCAGGCCGTCGTGGTGTGCAAGCCCTCGGCGAAGACGCTCGTGGCGCTCGGAGCTCATGTTGCGCCGGCGGCAGTGACGGCGAAGCCGGGAACGGGGAACAACGGGGCTCCGGAATGTCGGCTGACGGCGCCGGGGACGCGGGTCGTCGTCAATGTCGACTCGTCGCCGCAGCCGTATGCGCGGCTCGAGCGGGCGATCGTCGAGGACGGGCAGCAGTTCGGCACCAAGCGGACGTTCTCGCCGCCCCAGACGGTGCCGCACCTCGGGCTCGATGCGTCGTGGGTGCCCGATCTCAATCAGCTACTGACGACCGACGGCCACGTGCTGGTGACGGTCGACGTGCATGCGCCGGGTATCGCCGTGGCGGCGCGTCGCGGTCTGGCCACGGCGCTCGCCCGGCTCTACCTCGGTGCAAACGACCCCGGGTTGGCGAGAGGTCCGGCCCCGTCCGGCTGAGTCTCTGGGCCGCAGTGGTGCTATCTGGCGCTACTGAGGCCCACCGACCGGCTCGGTACGCTCGCCATCACACGATGTCGCTCTCCGTTCAGCTGGGGCTGCTGCTCGCATTGCTGACCGCGTTCACCTCGATCGCCGGGTTCCTGTACAAGTTCCGCGGCGCCCGCGACGCGCCGGCGGTCGACATGTCGCGCCCGGTGCGCAGCTCGATCGCGCTGTTCCGCTCGCCGCTGTACGTGCTCGGGATCCTGATCGCGATGGGCTCGTGGGGCCTGCACGTCGGGGCGCTCGCGCTCGCCCCGATCTCGCTCGTGCAGTCGGTGATCGCCGGCGGGCTCGTGCTGCTCACGGTCGTCGCCGACCGGCTGTTCGGCATCGCCGTGACCCGGCGCGAGTGGATCGGGGTTGCGCTCACCGCGGCCGGGCTGGCGTTCCTCGCAGCCACGCTCGGCAAGGGTGCCGACAGCGCCCATTCGCACTACCACGGCGGCACGCTCGCGATCTACGTCTCGGCGCGCTGCTGCCGCCGGGCTCTGATCGCCGCCCGGTCACGGCACGCGAGCGCGCTCGCGGTGTCCGCCGGGCTGCTGTGGGCGGCCTCGGACACCTCGATCAAGGCGCTGAGCGGTCATCTCGGGTCGCTCGGGATCGGCGTGCTCGTGCACCCGCTGGCGTTCGTGATCCTCGTCGCATCGCTGCTCGGACTGCTCATCTCGGCTCGCAGCCTTCAGCTGGGCGACGCCGTGCCGGTGATCGCGCTGACGAGTGCAGCGGCAAACCTGACGACGATCGCGGCGGGCCCGATCGTGTTCGGCGAGCCGCTCCCGGCCGGGAAGCTCGAGCTCATCGTCCGGGTGCTGGCGTTCGCGCTTGTGATCATTGCTGCAGCTCTCACGCCGCCACCGCTCCGCGCGCCGCCGAGAACGAGTAGATTGCATCCCCCATGTTCATCCTCATCGTCGGTTCGGGTCGTGTCGGGTCCGCGGTGGCCAAGCGCGCGCTGGCTGCCGGACACGAGGTGTCCGTGATGGACAGCGACCCGCTCTCGCATGAACGCTTGGACAAGGATCAGACGACGACGTGGGAGGACTCGGGCGGCCGCTTCACTGTCGGGGCGGCGCTTGAGATCGACGGACTGATCGAGGCCGGTATCGAGGAGGCCGACGTGTTCCTCGCCGCCACCCGAGGCGACAACACCAACCTCGTGATCGCCCAGCTCGCGCAGCGGCGGTTCAAGGTGCCCCGCGTGGTCGTCCGGGTCGCCGACCCGGGCCGGGCCTCCTGGTATGCCGAACAGGGCCTGCTCACGATCTGTCCGACGCAGATCGCCATCGACCAGGCCGAAGAGTTGGTGCTCGCGCCATGAGGGGGGACCTCGGCCCATGTACGTGATCATCGCCGGAGCCGGCAAGGTCGGCTGGAACCTCGCGCGCGAGCTGATCGCCAAGGACCGCGAGGTCACGCTGATCGAGTCCGACCACAGCCGCTACCGGGTCGTCGAGGAGGAGCTCGAGCACGCGATCCAGTACGGCGATGCCACCGAGTTGTGGATCCTCGAGCGCGCCGGGATCCAGCGCGCCGATCTCGTGATCGCAGTCACCGGCGATGACGAGGACAACATCCTCATCTGCCAGGTCGCCAAGGAGAAGTACGGCTGCCAGCGCATCGTCGCCCGCGTCAACAACCCGCGCAACCTTCAGCACTTCAAGCTGCTCGGAATCCAGCCCGCCGTGTCCGCGACCGATCTCATCCTCCGGCTGATCGAGCACGAGGTCCCGGAGTACGGGCTCGTCCAGCTGCTCGCGCTCGAGGAGGAGCATCTCGAGATCATCGAGCTCGAGGTGGGGGACGGGTCGCCCGCCGCCGGCCACCGCGTCCAGGACGTGCCGCTCCCGGACGGAAGTCTCATCATCTCCGTCCTGCGCGGCGGGGCCGGCTTCGTGCCGAAGGCCGATTCGGTGATCGAAGCGGGCGATCAGGTCCTGCTCATTCTCGACCCTGGCCTCGAGGGTCAGATCACACCGCAATTCGCCCCCAACGGAACGGGTACTATAGGCCGTCATGGCGGATCGCCATGTCGACTACGCGCTCATTGGCGGTGGCCTCGCCGCCGGCAACTGCGCCCGCTGGCTGAGGGAGAGCGGCGCCGACGGCTCGGTGCTGATCCTCGGTCGTGAGCCGGACGCGCCGTACAACCGGCCGAACCTTTCGAAGGAATATCTCCAGGGCAAGGAGAGCCGCGACGACGTCCTCTTCCGGCCGGCCGAGTGGTACGACGAGCAGCACGTCGAACTGCTCACTCGGACGTCGGTGACGAAGCTCGACCCGGCCGAGAAGACGCTCACCCTCGCCAACAAGCAGACGATCAGCTTCAACCAGGCTTTGCTGGCGACCGGCGCCAACGTCCGCCGTCTCAATGTGCCGGGCTGCGAGCTCGAGGGCATCCACTACCTGCGCACGTTCGGCAACAGCGACACGATCCGCGACGACGCGGCCGGCAAGCGCGTGGTGCTGATCGGCGGCTCGTACATCGCCAGCGAGGTCGCGGCGTCGCTCACCGTGCTTGGGAGTTCGCTGCGCCATGGTGATGATGGAGTCGCGGCCGCTGAGCCGCACGTTCGGCGATGCCGCCGGCCGGTTCTTCCAGGATCGTCTGGAGGAGCACGGCATCACGATCCATCCGGACGACGAACTTGACCACTTCAAGGGCCACGAGGGACGCGTCACCGACGTCGTGACCAAGCGCGGTCTCGAGCTCGAGGCGGACGCCGTCGTCGTCGGCGCCGGCGTGACCCCGGACGTGACGCTCGCGCGCGGGGCCGGTCTCGAGCTCGGCGAGGCCGGCGGCGTCCTCGTCGACTCCCGCCTCCAGACACCGGTGCCAGGGATCTTCGCCGCCGGCGACATCGCCGAGTACGAGAGCGTCGTCCACGGCGGCCGGCGCATCCGCGTCGAGCACTGGGACGTCGCTTTCAATCACGGCAAGACGGCGGCGCTCAACATGCTCGGCAAGGACCAGCCGCATGACGTCGTGCCCTATTTCTTCTCCGACCTCGCCGACTGGGCCTCGCTCGAGTACGTCGGTCCGGCCCATGACTGGGACGCGGAGGTCGTCCGCGGCTCGTTCGACGACGGCGAGTTCAGCGTCTGGTACGTGAAGGGCGGCCGCGTCGCCGGCGCGCTGTCCGTCGGCCGCTCCGACGACCTCGAGCACGCGCGGCGGCTGATCGCCGGCGGCACTGACATCGGCGACCGCATCGCCACCTTCGGCGACCTGTCCGCGGACCTCGGCTCGCTCTAGCGGACAGAAATCCTGCACCGCCCCGAAACTCGCGGTACTAGTTGGTCTAGTACTCGCGGTACTAGTTGGTCTAGTACTCGTGACGTTGTGGGGGCGGGGGCCGTGACCGCGAAAACGGTCCGCCAGAGGCCCGCGCGCGGCACCGTCGGGCAATATTCCCGCTCAGGAAGGTTGTGCGTTGCGGAAACGGTCGACGCACGACCCTGTGGTGGCGGCATAACTCGCCAGACCCGGCGCCACGTCGCGATCCGGGCGGGTTATGCCGCTCCCGGCGGCATTCTTCGCCAGGATCGGCGTCGGCGGTCCGATGTGGCGTGTTTTTCCGGTCAGACCGGCGCGAAAGAGTCGGCGCGGGCATACAGAATTCGCCCGGTCGCCGAACGGTCGTGGAACCGGTCCGGCTCACGCTCCCCGGTCGACCACCAAAACGGTCCGGCGTTCGACCCTCGGCGCGCGGATCGGACCGTTTCCGCGCTCAGACAGCAAGAACGGCACGATGGTCCCCGTCAGCCGCGCCTGGCGGGTCATTTTCGCGGTGCAGACCCGTGTGTTCGGCGGCACCCCGTCGATGCGCCGCTGCGTTTGTCCAGGGGAGGTCAGGGCTCGGGGTCCGCCTCCGTCGGAGCGATCGGACCAGCCGCCCCCGCCGGACCAGCGGGCTCCGGCTCGCCGGGCGCCCCTGGACCGCCCGGCGGCCCTGGACCGCCCGGTGCCCCAGGACCGCCCGGCGCTACTGGACCGCCCGGCGTCCTCCGCCGAGGCGCCCCACCGGGGAGCCTGTCGACGAGCCGGCCGAACCGGTCGATTGCGCCCTCGAGCGGCGTCGCCATCTCGAGCGCTCGCTCAAACGCCGGCAATACCGCGATCAGCTCGGCCCCGGTATCGACGACCTGACCGGCGCGATCGGCGATCTCACCTCCGCGTGAGTCGATCCGGTCGCCGAGGTCGCGCATCGCATCGCCGAGCTCGAGCAGCTCGCTCGCCCGCACGTCGAGCCGCTCACCGAGCGCGATGATGGCCTCGGCCCGCTGGTCGAGCCGCTGGGCCACGAGCAGTACCTCGCGTCCAATCTCCGCGATCTCCTGCCCGAGCGCCATGATCCGATCGAGCTGTCCAGGCGCCTCGCGCGCGGCGCGCACGATCGCGCCGACGTCGTTCAGGACGCGGCCGACGACGGCTTGCGGTGACGCGAGGGGGAGACCGAGAACATTCACGTCAGAAAGGTACGGCGGGAGCTGCGGGGCAAGGACTCGAACCTTGAATTCCAGGGCCAGAACCTGGCGAGTTGCCGATTACTCCACCCCGCATCGATTGATCGCCGTATGACAGTCCGGTGCACGGACCTGGCTCACAACGCGGGCGAGTATAGCCCGGTCTCGCCAGCGCACGACCCGCGCGAGCCGCATGACGCGCATGACCCGCATGACCCGGATGACCCGGATGACCGCACCGATCGTCTACGCCGCTCTGTGGCGCGTGTCCGGGCGGCTCACCGGCTCGGCATCGGGCTCGCTGTCGGCGCGACCGCTGGCGCGACCGCTGTCGGCGCCCTCGCCGGGCGCAGATTCGTGATCGTCCGCCTTGGGTGGCGGTCCATTTTCGCCTGCCGCTCCGCCAGCGAACTCGTTCACGATCACCGAGAGGTCGATCGCGGTGAACGCCTCGACGACGCGCGGGTCGAACTGCCGGCCCGCCTGCCGGACGATTTCCGCGATCGCGCGGTCCACATCCCAGGCGGACTTGTACGGCCGCTCGTGGGTGAGCGCATCGAACACGTCGGCGACGGCCGTGATCCGGCCCGCCAGTGGGATCTCCTCGCCGCTGAGGCCGAGCAGGTAGCCCGCGCCGTTCCAGTGCTCGTGATGGGTCCGGGCGATCTCGGCGGCGGCGCGCAGGACGGGGGAGCGGGTCTGGCCGAGGATCCGGGCGCCGATCTCGACGTGGGTCATCATCGTCGCGCGCTCGTCCGGGGTGAGCCGGCCGGGCTTGAGCAGCACCCGGTCAGAGATCCCGACCTTGCCGACGTCGTGCAGCAGCGCGGCGTCCTGGATCGTGGCGACGAACTGATCTGGGAGGTCGAGCGACTGGGCGATCAGCGCGGCCATCATGCCGACGCGCTGCGTGTGGTTCGCCGTTGCGTAATCGTGGTACTCGGCCATCGTCGCGAGTACGACGAGGCTCTCCAGGCGGGCCTGCTCGAGCTGAACGGTGCGGATCCGGACCGCCTCGTCGAGGAGTTCGTTGCGGCTCTCGAGTTGCTGCTGAAGCTGGCGTGTGCGGAGCAGGTTGCTGACCCGCAGGAGCAGTTCGGTCGGGTCGATCGGCTTGTTGACGAAGTCCCGGGCGCCCGCGGCGAGTGCACGGTGGCGCGCGTCGCGACTGGCGTCGGCGGTGAGCACGAGCACCGGCAGGCTCTCCGGCGGGTCGAGCAGCTCGCGGATCTCGGCAAGCACGTCGAACCCGGAGAAACCGGGCATATGGAGGTCGAGCAGGACGAGGTCGGGCCTGTGGACTTGGCACATCGTCGGGGCGACGGCCGCATCGCGGGTGCTGAGCACATCGCCGTAGCCGCCCTGCGCGAGCACCTGCTCGAGCAGCGCGACGTTCGCCGCGTTGTCATCGACGATCAGCAGCCGCATGTCGTCCGTCGGGTCCATCACACCGTGCTTGGCTCGGTCTCCGACATTGATACGGCATCCACCGCCTCGAGCAGGGCGGTCACGCCGGGTGGCTTGCTGATGTACGAGCGGGCGCCGAGCGCAAGCAGCCGTTCGGCCTGATCCGCGGCGGCCGCCGCCGACAGTATGACGACGGGAATCGCCGAGGTGGCGGCATCACCCTTGAGCTCGCTCAGCACCGCGGCGCCATCGGCGTCGGGCAGATCGAGGTCGAGGAGGACGAGGTCGACCCGCTCCTCGCGGGCGAGCCGCAGGCCGGTGGCGCCGTCGGGCGCCCTCAGCAAACGAACTGCCGGGCGTTCGGAGAGGGTCTGCTCGACGAGTTCAACGTTCGCAGCGTTGTCCTCGACACAAAGCACCGTCACGTTGTGCGGAGTCGTGGCGGCGGCGGCGGCGGCGACGGCGGCGCGTGCCAAGCCGTGTCGGGTGCTCGCGGGCGCCAGCACGTCGGTCGGCTCCGTCGAAACAGGCGGGGCGATCGCGCTCGGCGCGGACGCCTCGGGCAGCTCGACCGTGAACGTCGAGCCCTTGCCCTGCACGCTGTTGACGCTGATCCGTCCGCCCATCGCCTCGATCATCCCGCGGGAGACCGCAAGCCCGAGGCCGGTGCCCTCGACCGCGGTCTGCTCGGCACCCAGGCGCTCGAACGGGCTGAACAGCCGCTCGATCATCTCGGGGGCGATGCCGGTACCGTCGTCCTGGACGTCGATCTGGACGCGCCCGCCAGCCGGTTCCCGCGATGCCCGCACCCACACGTGGCCGCCGTCGGCGTTGTATTTGACTGCGTTCGAGAGCAGGTTGAGGAGCACCTGGCGCAGCCGCTGCACATCGGCTCGGACCCACAGGTCGTCCTCCTCGTTGAGGTCAAGCGAGATGTGGTGGTCGGTGGCCACCGGCCGGACGAGCTCAACCGCGTCGATCAGGACGCTGTCAACCATGACCGGCTCAAGGGACATCCGCAGATCACCGGATTCGATCCGCGAGATGTCGAGGATCTCGTTGATGAGATCGAGTAGGTGGCGACCGGCGGACAGGATGTGCTCGACGTTGCCCTGCTGGCGCTCGTCGAGGTCGGACATGCTCATCAGCTGGCCGAACCCGAGGACTGCGTTGAGCGGGGTCCGCAGCTCGTGGCTCATGCGAGAGATGAATTCGTCCTTCGCCCGGTTGGCGCGCTCCGCCTCGACGCGCCGGAACCGTTCCGTCATGTCCTGGCTCGTCCCGATCACGCGGCGCCGTCCGTCGGCCTCGATCACGGTCGATGCCTGAATGTGGATGAGGCGACCGCCGCGAGACTCCGCCACGCGATACTCGAGCTCGATCGCCTTGCTCTCCATGAACGCCTCCTGCATCGCGGTGCTCACGCGCCGCCGGTCATCCGGTGCGATCAGCTTGAGAAACTCACGCGGGGTGGGGGGTGGAGCGGGTCCGGACCAGCCGTGAAGCCGGGACTGCTCGGGCGACCACCGCAGGATCCGGTCCTGGTCGTCCCACTCCCAGCTGCCGACGCCGACGACGCTCTGGGCGTGCTCGAGATGTTGCCGGCTGAGCTCGAGCTCACGGGTGAGCGCCTCGGCGCTCGTCCGTGCCTTGACCGAGCGCCAGAAGAAGACGACGAAGCCGCCGAGCAGGAGCAGCATGACGACGATCGAACCGATCGTCGCCTCCCATAGAGTCCCGTCCGCGACGTTGCTGTAGCGACTCCGGGCGCGAGCGAGCGCCGCCAGGACGGCATCGTGGGTCCGAAACACAGCGGATCCCGCGACGCCTGCGCCCGTCCCATTGCCGCTCGCGACGGTGGAGACCGTGGCCGACAGGGCCGCGAAGTTGACCTGGAGCGGCCCACGTGCGCTGGCGATCTCAGGGGTCGGGGAGCTGCGGTCGAGCGCATCGAGTTGCTGCATGATGTGGCGCTCGGACGCGGCCATCCGCGCCCGCAGCGCGGTGACATTCAAGGGGCGGCCGTTCACTTGCGAGGTCTGCAGGCGCCAGGGGGTGCCTTGCAGTTCGTTCACGCCGACGACGACGTCGTCGAGGCGCTCATCGTTCTCGCGGGCTCCGCTGGCGTGCCACGTCAGCGCCACCACGGCCCCGATCGCGACAAACGCAAGGACGGCGGCGACGCTGATCGTCAGCCGCGGGCGGATCCCGAGCGCCGGGCCTGCTTCGGTGGTCGATGCCGATGACCGTGGGATCTGGGCGCCGACGGTGCCGGCGACGAGCGACTCGACGTCCTGCTCCAGCGGCTGATTGTGGCTGCGCATCACCCCGTCACTCCTCTTCCTGTCAGCGCAGTGTTGTCGATCGAAACGGTGTTTGCGAGAGTATTGGAGCAACTCTGTGGAAAACCCCGGATGACGTTCCGTACCCCCGGGCGAGGCCCATGTGCGCGACTACAGATGCGGGTCGGCGAACTCGGCCGGCTGCTTGGTGAGCCCGGCCGTGACCGCTGCGATCTGGTTTGGCGAACCGATCAAATCGCGCTGCAGCGAGGCCTCGAGCCCGAGCGTCTCGCGGGGCGAGCCGACCCACGATTCGTCGAACAGCCGCTTCGCGGCGCGGACTGCGTGCGGCGAGCGGCCGGCGATCTCGGTGGCCAGCCCGCGCGCAGCGGCGAGGGGCTCCTCAGAGATGTGCGTGACGACGCCGAGCTGCTTGGCCTCATCGCCGCTGAACACGCGTCCGGTGAACGTCAGATCCTTGGCGACGTCGATCCCGACGAGTCGTGGGAGCGTCCGCGTGATCGACATGTCGGGGACGAGCCCCCACTTGATCTCCATCACGGACAGCCGGGCGTCGGGCGTGGCGATCCGGATGTCGGCGGCGAGCGCGATCTGCAGACCGCCCCCCAGGCAGTTGCCGTGGATCGCCGCGACCACCGGGACCGGCACTTCGATCCAGTTGTAGGCGGCGCGCTGGAACCAGTTCGGTGGCTCCGCTTTCAGTGGATCGGTGAGCCCGTTCGCGCCCTGGTCGGCCATCATCCCCGCGATGTCGAGGCCGGAGCAGAAGCTCGGGCCATCGCCGTGGATGACGACGGCGCGGACACCCGGCTCGGTCCGGAGCCGAGTCGCCGCGCCGATGATCCCTTCAAACATCGCCAGATCGAGCGCGTTGTGCTTCTCCGGCCGGGTCAGGGTCACGACCGCAACGTGGTCGGCGATGTCGATGCGAACGCGCTCGTCACTCATGACCCGCGGGAGCGTAATGGATTGATCAGCTCCCGAGCTTGGACACCCGCCAGTTCGTGAACTTCACGAGCGCCGCCGTCGTGGGGCTGACGATCGCCACGCCCGCCTCCTTGCTCGGGTCGAGCGAGAAGGCGCCCGACGAGGCGCCGAGGAACTGACCGTTGACGTAGACGCGCACCGTGGTCAAACCGGGGCGCCACTGATCGCAGTCGACTCGCAGGTGGTTCGTCTTGCCGACCTTGATCGCCTTCGAGCGTTCGGGCGCGTGCATCAGGTAGCCGTTGCGCTCCAGATGCAGGACGCCAATCGACCACTGCGCGCCGGGGGCGATCTGCCCGACGAGATGTGAGTCCGGCACGTTCCTACCCGGCGGGCAAACGATGCCGATGTACGGGTTGCCCTTGAGCGCCGTCGCGTCGACCTGAACTGCGATGTGCCGGCCGTCGAAGTTGTACGGAGTCGACGGGCCCGTCAGCCCGTTGAGGTTCGCCGCCGCCGCGACCTCGAGGCCACCGCCCGCAAACCGGACGTTGGACCCCATCAGCCGCCGGAGCTTCGAGCTCGGCGCCGACAAGGTGTCGCTGTAGATCGTCTCCCCGACGGGTCGCTCGCTCAGCCATGGGTCGTACTTCGGCAGGCCAAGACTCGCGCGGAGCGGCGTCTCGGCCTCGAGGAACTTCGTGATGCTCGGTGAGAGCGTTGACCCGAGCTGCGTCTGGATCGCATGCATGTTCGGCTGCTTGTACAGGCGGTCAAGCGCGGCGACGACGTAGCCGCTCTGTGTCAGGTAGCCGACGAGGGCGCGCTGCGCGGCTGGCGGCGTCTTCAGCTTGCGCACGGCGCGATCGGTCGCGTAGACCGTGTCTCGCTCCTTGGCGATCGCCGTCCGCTCGGCGGTGAGATCGGCCTGCCCGCCGTACACCGCCGACGTGTACGCGTCTCCGTAGACGTCGAGCCGGAGTAGAACCGGCTCAAAGCCGGTCGCTGCCGCCGTCGGCGTAGGCGCCGGGGTCGACGTCGATGAAGATGAACTCGAGTCGCCGCACCCGCCGATCAAAAGCGCACTCGCGCACGCGGCAGCCGCCACTCGCCCCGCGCCCAAGCGTCCGAGCTTGGATCGGTCCATGCCCCAACCCTCCAAATTGTAGACCAACCGGCCCTGCGGGAAGCTAAGCACATGCGGCGGCCGTTCGCCAGCGTGCGGGCAGCTCAGTCCGCGATGACCGGATCGCCGATGCGCACCGTGCCCGGTCGCACGACTTCGCCGTAGATTCCGAACGGCAGTGGCTCGGTCGAGGCCACCCCACCGCGGTAGTCGCGCAGCACGTCGAGCGTCGGCAGGTCGACGACCGCCGTATCCGGGTCGCGGCTCGTGATGAGACAGCGGCCGACGTGCCCATGGAAGCGCACGGCTGCGTCGCCGATTCGGACGGTGCGCCCGACCCAGCGATCCTCGGCGTGCGGATCGATGCCGTCGATCTCGATCAGCATGCGGAAGCGGCGGGCGTCGACCGACTCCTTGTCGGCGGCTTCGGCGAGCCGCTCGAGCGAGCCGCGGGAGATGAGCGAGGCGCCGCCCCGGCGCCCGCGGTCGACCGCCCGCATGCTCTCGACAACGCGCAGCGGCCGACCGACGCTCTCGGAGAGGGCGTCCGACAGGGCTCCGAGCAGGGGTCTCGCCGTCACCGGCACCGAGTGGAATGTGACGTCGAGCGCCGGGCCGAATTCGATCGGCGACTCGACCGTCCGCCCATCAGGGAAGGTGAAGGCGAGCGCGCCGTCCGTGCAGCGGGCGACGACCGTCTGAAGCTCGCCGAGCATCTTGGCGTTCACCATCCGCGAGCGATCGTCGACCACGAAGAAGCGCCGGTCGCCGCGGGCGCCGTCCGCCTCGAGATCGATCGCCTCGACGCTGTGCAGCCGCGTCGCCTTGACCGGTGTCACCGACAACGCGGTGACCGTCGAGACCGGGCTCGACATCGGCTACGCCGCCGCCTGGTCGGCCCAGTCGCGATAGAGCTGCCAGTAGCGGCCCTCCGCCGCGAGCAGCTCCCCATGCGTGCCCTGCTCGACGATCGCGCCGTGCTCGAGGACGACGATCCGTCCCGCACGCTGGATCGTCGAGAGCCGGTGGGCGATGACGATCGCCGTACGGCCGGCGACGAGGCGGCGCAGCCCGTCCTCGATGAGACTCTCGGTGTGGACGTCGACGTTCGACGTCGCCTCGTCGAGCACGAGGATGCGCGGGTCGGCGACGAGTGCCCGCGCAAACGCGACGAGCTGACGTTGCCCGGCGGACAGCTGCACGCCGCGCTCGCCGACCTCCGTGTCGTATCCGTGTTCGAGCGCGTCGATGAACTCGTCGGCGCCGACCGCGCGGGCGGCGGCGGCGATCTCGTCGTCGGTGGCGTCCGGGGCGCCGAAGCTGATGTTGTCCCGCACCGTGCCGCTGAACAGGAAGCCCTCCTGCGGCACGATCCCCATCTGCGAGCGCAACGACTGCGCCGCGACTGTGCGCAGGTCGTGTCCATCAACGAGCACGCGGCCGGATGACGGATCGTAGAACCGCGCGACGAGCTTGGCGAACGTCGACTTCCCGGCGCCCGTCTCTCCCACGAGCGCCACCGTCTGGCCGGGTGGGATCGTGAGGTCGATGTCGCGCAGGGCGTAGGGCGAGTCCTCGGAGGTGCCGTACCGGAACGAGACGTCCTCAAAGCGCAGTTCGCCGCGCAGCGCAGGGAGTGTGACTGCGTCTGGGGCGTCAACGAGCTCGGGTTCCTCATCGAGCAGGTTGAAGATCTTGTCGAGCGCCGCCATCCCGGACTGGTACGTCGTGTACAGCTGCGAGAGCTGCTGGATCGGATCAAAGAAGTTGTTGAGCGCCGCGATGAACGCGAACACGACTCCGGTCGAGGTGTGGCCGTTGATCGCCTCGATCCCGCCGATGATGAGAATCTCGACCGTGACGAGCGCCGAGAGCAGCTCGACCGCGGGGAAGTAGGCGGCGTTGAGGTAGACGGTCTTGAGGTTCGCCTGCCGGTTCTCGTCGTTGAGTTCGCCGAACCGCGCGATGTGCCGGTTCTCCTGGCCGAACGAGCGCACGACTCGGATGCCTGAAAGGCTCTCCTGGAGGTAGCCCGTGATCGACGCGATCTTCTCCCGTGTGATCCGGTACGCGTCGGCGGACGCGATCCGGAAGATGACCCCACCGATGAGGAGCAGCGGGATCGCGAGGAACGTCAGCAGTGCCAGGTGGGCATCCATCACGAGCAGGATGATGACGACGCCGATCAGCGTCAGGCTGGACTGCAACAGCGTCGCCATTCCGTCCTCGACGAGCTGGTCGAGAGCCTCGACGTCGTTCGTCATCCGCGAGATGATCACGCCCGCCCGGTTGCGCGAGTAGAAGCCGATCGAGAGCTGCTGGAGGTGGCGGAAGAGCTGCAGGCGCAGGTCCTGCAAAGCGCGCTGGCCGACCCACCCGACGAGGTAGGTCTGCAGGTATGTGGCGACCGCGTACAGGACGGCGCTGATGAGGAACGCGACCACGATCATGTCGAGCGAGGTGACGTCGTGGCGCCTGATGCCGTCGTCGATGGCGAGCTTCGCCAGCGGTGCCGGAGCCAGTGCCGCCGCCGTCGCCACGACAACGGACGTGATCATCGCCGCGACGCGCCAGCGGTAGGGGGCGAGCAGGCTTGCGAGGCCCCGCAGCTTGCGGCCACGGCCGCCGGTCGCCCGGAGGCGGCGACGGACCTCGTCGCGACGGGAGACGGCGTCGACGCTCATAGCCCGGCCACCTCCCGCTCGAGCGGCTTGCGCGTCATGAACACCTGATCGGGCATGCCCTTCTCCACGATCTCGCGATACAGATCGGAGCGCTCGAGCAGTTCCTCGTGCGTTCCCTGGATCCCGACCCGTCCGTGCTCGAGCACGATGATCTCGTCGGCGAGGGCGATCGTCGACAGGCGGTGGGCGATGACGAACGTCGTGCGCCCCTCCATCACCTCGCGCAACGCGAGCTTGATCGCCTGCTCGGTTGACGCGTCGACCGAGGATGTCGCGTCGTCGAGGATGAGAATCCGCGGATCCGCAAGAACGGCGCGGGCGATCGCGAGCCGCTGGCGTTGTCCCCCGGACAGCGTCAGGCCACGCTCACCGACCATCGTGTCGTAGCCCTGCGGGAGCCGCTCGATGAAGTCGGCAGCCTGAGCGGCGAGCGCGGCACGCTCGACTTCCTCGCGGGTCGCCTCGGGGCGTGCGTAGGCGATGTTGTCGTGCACGGTGGCGGAGAACAGAAACGGATCGTCGTTGACGATCGCGATCGCCCGCCGCAGGCTCGCCATGTCAACGTCGCGCACGTCGGCACCGTCGATCGAGACCGAGCCGTTGCTGACGTCGTACAGCCGGGGCAGCAGCGAGACGAGCGCCGTCTTGCCGGAGCCCATCGCGCCCACGAGCGCGTACGTGTGCCCCGCCTCAAGTTCGATATCGATGTCCCGCAGCGCGGGCTGGGGAGAGCCGTCGAAGGTGAGGCTGACGTTGTCGAAGCGGACGGCGCCGGGTCCGTCCGGGAGCGCGGGCGCGCCGTCGGGGACGACCATCGTCGGCTCGCGGTCGAGGATCTGGAAGATGCGCGCACCGGACGCCGTCGCCCGCTGCGCGGCACCGAGCATGTACCCGAGCGTCCGCATCGGTGAGATGAGCATCAGCAGGTAGGCGTAGAAGGCCGTGAACTGGCCGACGGTGAGCGAGCCGTGGATCACCTGGCGGCCGCCGACGAGCAGGATCGCGGCGAGACCCAGGTTCGGCAAGAAGCTGATGATCGGGACGAACAGCGCCTGGATCCGCGTGGCGAGCATCTGCTGATCGAACACCCGCTGGACCGAGTGACGGAACCGTCCAAGCTGCCGATCCTCCTGGGCGAACGCCTTGACGACTCGCACCCCGGAGACGTTCTCCTCGGTATCGGCGGTCAGTTCCGCGATCCGCTGCTGGGCCTCCTGCACCGCCGGCCGCGAGCGCTTGCCGTACCGAAACGCGACGACGATCACGAACGGGGTCGGCGCGAGCGCGAGCGCCGCGAGCGATGGCTGCAGCGCAAACATCGCCACCCCCGCAAGCAGGATCGTGAGCAGCGACTGCCCGATGAAGATCAGCCCGTAGCCGAGGAAGAAGCGCACCGCTTGCAGGTCGACGGTAGCCCGGGACATCAGCTGTCCGGTCTGCTGGCGGTCGAAGAACGCTAGTTCGAGGCGCTGGAGTTGCCCGTACAGCCGGTTTCGCAGATCGAGTTCGACACCGAGTGAGACCTGGCCCGCGACGAGTCGGCGCAGGACGCTGAGCACGAGCCGGGCGAGGCCGGCGACGGCGATCGCGATCGCCCACATGACGAGGTCGTGGCGGTGCTGCAGGCGGACGGCGTCGATCGCGAGGCCGGTGAGGTACGGGATCAGGACGGTCATCGCCATCGCGCCGGCGGCGAGCGCGAACGACACGACGACGCCGCGCTTGTACGGCCGCAGGAATGAGAGGAGGCGACGAAACGTCGACATACTTCAGAAAGTATAGGAACATATTTTCGACGAAGCGCCCCGTCCCCGGCGCGGATTGGCGACTGAACCCGAGGTCCGAGCAGGGCAAACCCTTGGTTGCCGCAGGTTCCCACATGAACGTGCGGCTTACTCCGGAGCAGATCCGGCGGCTTTGTGCCGTTCTCACAAGTGAGTCGTTCGCCGTTCTAACCCAAAGGTAGGAGGCATTCCCGTGTCCATTTCGATCCGGCGGCACGATGCCGCGGCGTCGGTCGCGCGCACAGACACCAGCGATGAAGCGCTGGAGTTCCGCAAGCAGCTGGCGATCCGGCTGCACAGCATGGACGACAACTGCCTACAGTCGCTTGTCGACGGACTCAAGGCCTCCGTCGACGGCGATCTCACCCGGGAGGCGGTTCCGGTCACCAAGCCGATGGACCTGAAGACCGACGACCCCGGGCTCACCGAGCTCTCCGAGGTCTTCAACTCGATGCTCGCCAAGGCACAGGCCGCGCTCGAGGGCTACAACGTTCTGCGCGAGCAGCTCCGTGCCGCGCTGGGCGACCAGTCCTGCCTCGGGCCGCTCACCGAGCGCCTGCACAGCCTCTCCGATCACTGCCTGGCCGGCCTCAACGAAGGACTGTCCGCGGCCGCGCACGCTGATCTCACGGTCGAGGCCGTGCCGGTGACGACCCCCGTGACCGCTGCCCCCGGCGCCGCCATCGGCGAACTCGGCGACACCTTCAACGGGATGCTCGCGCAGGCCCAAGGCAGCATCGAGTCCTACAACGTGATGCGCGGGGACCTCGCGGCGATGATCCGCCAGATTCAGTCGACCGCGTCCGAGGTGGCCGGCTCCTCGCAGAACATGTCAGCCGCCTCCCAGCAGACCGGCGCGGCGATCGAGCAGATCGCGCAGGCGACCGGAAGTGTTGCCGCCGGTGCGGAGAAGCAGATGGGCATGGTGCACGACGTTCGCGAGGTCGCCACGGAGGCCGTCGAGCTCTCCGGCAAGGCCCGCGAGGTCGCCGCCGAGGGCGTTGTGCTCACCGGCGAGATCGGCGCGATCGCCGATCAGACGAATCTGCTCGCGCTCAACGCCGCGATCGAAGCGGCACGCGCCGGCGACCAGGGACGCGGCTTCGCCGTCGTCGCCGAAGAGGTGCGCAAGCTCGCCGAGTCGGCATCGAAGGCCGCCGGCAAGACGCGTGAGTCGTTCAATGGACTCAGCGACAGCGTCGAGAATGTCGGCGACTGCATCACGCGGATCAACGAGGCGGTTGAGCACGTCGCCACCGTCGCGGACGACACCAGTGCGGCAACCCAACAGGTCTCAGCCTCCGCCGAGGAATCGGCGGCGACGACGCAGCACATCGCCAGCTCCAGCGAAGAGCTCGCGAACACCGCGCGGGACCTCGAAGGGCTCGCGACAAAGTTCAAGGTCTAAGGAGGACCGACATGAGCACGACCAGCGTCGAGCCGACCACCGTGCGCGAAGCACGGGATGAGCGCCAGCTCGTGGTGTTCGGTCTCCATGACGAGCACTACGCGTTGCCGATCACGTCCGTCCGGGAAATCATCCGCTACACCCCCCCGAAGGCGAAGGGGGCGGCGGGTGGAATGATCCTCGGCATGATCAGCCTCCGCGGGCGCGTGCTGCCCGTGGCGGATCTGAGCAGCCGGCTCGGATGCGCGCTGGAGGTCCACGACGGCACGAAGATCCTCGTCGTCGAGCTGTCGGCGGGGGCGATCGGGTTGGTTGTCGACTCGGTCGATGAGGTCCTGCTTGTTCCAGCAGATGCGATTGAGCCGATGCCAGTGTCCGAAAGCGGCTTCGGCGACGAGATCGCGAAGGTCGGCGATCGGCTGATCACGCTGCTGGACGCAGAGCGAGCCCTGGGTGGCGCCCTAACCGGTCCATGACGCGCTGCCCGGCCGGCGTGCACACCCGACCGTGTGCACGCCGGCTGCGCGCTCGCTCTCACTGCTGCACGGTCGCCTGCGTGGACGGTTCCCTGTTGTCGGTCGCCTGAGATCCGTCATATGATCCGCCGCTCCGCGGCCAGGGGAGGCTGGCCGCCTGATGGCAGCGGAGAAGGAGAGGCGACCAAAAGTTGGATGTCGTTCTGAGGTTCGGCTATGCGCCGCTCCGAGGCTTCATCTCGACGATCGGCGCGATGGTGCTGCTGTTCCGGCGCACGGTGGTGGCCGCGCTGACGCCCCCATACAGCTATGGACCGGAGCTCGTCGACCAGTTCCTGTTCGCGCTGCGGCTCGGCTGGTTCCCGATGATCCTCGCCTCGCTCGCGTTCACGTACGGGCCGGCCGGGATCGAGGTCGGGAACTTCCTCAACCTGCTCGGGGCGCTCGACCGCCTCGGCGGGCTGTTCGTGATCATCGTGATGCGCGAGTTCGCTCCGCTCGTGTGCGCGATCGTGATGGCCGGTGTCGCCGGCACGGCGATGACCGCAGACCTCGGCGCCCGGAAGATCCGCGAGGAGCTCGACGCCCTGATGGTCCTCGGCGTCGACCCGATCAAGAGCCTCGTCGTCCCGCGGTTCCTCTCGCTGATGCTGCTGACACCGCTGTTCTCGATCTATGCGCTGCTGTTCGGGACGCTCGGCGGGGTGCTCGTGACGATTTCCAACGGCGCTCAGATCGGGCCGTTCTTCTCGACCTTCTTCGCGCAGGCGACGACGGCCGAGTTCGTCGCGATGTTCGTCAAGTCCTCGATCTTCGGCGCGATGATCGCGATCGTCTGCTGCTACAAGGGCCTCGCCGCGTCCGGCGGGGCGGAGGGAGTGGGGCGCGCCGTCAATCAGGCGGTGGTCATCGCGTTCCTCGGCATCGGCGCGATCGACTACGTGTTCACGCAGACGCTGCTCGCCACCCACCCGGCCCTCAACACGCCGCGATGAACGCGCTCTCTCGACCCTACGCCGCGCTCATAGCCTTCGGGGAGGCGACGAAGTTCTGCATGAAGATCCTCATCAAGGTCTTCAACGGCCGCGTGCTCCGTTTCATCGGGGAGACGGTCCGGCAGGCCGGGATCCTCATCACCGGCTCCGCCGTGATCGTGCTCGGGCTCGTGTTCATTCTCGGGCTGCAGTGCGGAATTGAGGGGGCGTACGCCGCCCGGACGGTCGGTGCGACGTCGTCGACCGGCGCGATCACAGCGCTCTGCGACCTGCGCGAGGTGATCCCGTATGCCTTCGGCTACATGATGGCGGCGAAGGTCGGCACCGGGTTCGTCGCCGAGATCGGCTCGATGCGGATCTCCGACGAGATCGACGCACTCGAGGTGATGGGGTTTGACTCCATCCTCTACCTCGGTTCAACCCGCCTGCTCGGCTCGTGGATCGTGCTGCCGTTCCTCTACGCGCTCGCGGTGCTCGTCGGGTTCGCCGCGTCCTACCTCGCCGACGTCATCCAGCTTGGCCAGGTGTCGCAGGGCGGCTACTTACAGCTGTTCTGGCAGTTCCAGTCACCGCAGGACTTCGTGTTCGCGTTCATCAAATGCATCGCGATGTCGACGTTCATCGTCCTCGTGTGCATCTACTACGGCTACCACGTGACCGGCGGTCCCGTCGGCGTTGGCAAGGCCACCGCGCAGTCGATGGTTGCGAACATCATCGGGATCCATCTGATCGGGATGGTCGGGACGGCACTCTTCTGGGGCGGGAACGCGAGGGCACCGATCGGGGGATGAACCGCGTCGCGCGCGTCACCTCGATGTTGGCGCTCGGCCTCGCGGTCGTCGTCGTGCTCGTGCTGCTCCTCACCGGCGGCTCGAGCTACGTCCTGCACGTGCAGTTCGCGGACGCGGGGCAACTCGTCCGCGGCGACATCGTCACGGTGGCGGGCCACCAGGTTGGCTCGGTCGGCCAGATCAAGCTGTCGGACAACGGGCTCGCCGACGTCCAGCTCAACATCTCGGACCGCAGCATCACTCCGATCCACGAGGACACGATCGCCCGGATCGGGCAGCTCAGCCTCACCGGCGTCGCGAACCGGTTCGTCGGCCTCGAGCTCTCCGGCTCCGGGAAGACGATCGACAGCGGCGGCACCCTGCCATCGACGCAGTCCCGCGGAATCGTCGACCTCGACGTGTTCCTGGACGCGTTGACGCCGCGGGTCCGCGCCTCCATCAACAAGATCCTCAAGACCGGGGCCTACTTCGTCAGCCGGCCGACCGCGGCGCAGCTCAACCGCGCCTCGATCTACTTCAACCCGGCGCTCAGTCAGCTGACCCAGCTCGGCGCCGAGGTCGTCGCCGACCGGTTCGCGCTCGACCGGCTCATCTCCTCGACGGCGGACGTCGTCACCGCCCTCGCCGCTCGCAACGGTGACCTCGGCGGCGCGGTGACGAACACGGCGACCGTGCTGCGCGAGGTTGCCTCGGAGCGCGGGGCCCTGCAGGACACGCTCGTCCGCGCGCCCGGGGTGCTGCGGCAGAGCACCGCCGTGCTCGCCGACGTCAACTTCACGCTCAGCTTCCTCAACCCCGCGCTGCGCGCGCTCCAACCGGTCGCGCCGCGGCTGGCCACGCTGCTGCAGAAGGTTGTGCCGGTCGCCCAGAACACGATCCCGACGCTCGCCGGGGTACAGGCGCTTGTCGCGCCTTCCGAGGCGGCACTGCGAGCGTTCCCGCCCGTCGAGCGCCAGGCGACACCGGCGGTCCGCTCGCTGACGACGGCGCTCGGCGAGATCACCCCGATTCTCGCCGGGCTCAGGCCCTACACGCCGGACGTCATCGCCGGCTTCTTCAACGGGGTGGGAGGCGCGAGCGGCGGGGCCTACGACGCGAATGGGCATTACCTCCGCTCCGAACTCGCGGTTCAGGGGACCGGCGGGTCGTCGCTCAGCGGCATGCTCAGCATCATCGGCCCGCTCACCGGCTCGCTCGGCCCGCTCAACGGTGGGCGGGGCGGCCTGCTCGCCCCGTGCCCCGGCGGCGGAGGTCCGCCGGCCGTCGACCGCTCCAACCCGTGGAACAACCCGGACGTCCTGCCAACGACCGGCAATATCTGCAACCCAGCGGACAACCAGCGGCCATGAGACGCCTTGGCCTGATCACGCTTGTCGTTGCGCTCGCCGCCGTCGGAGCCGCAATCGCCGGGAGTCGGGCCGAGGGCAACTCGTCGTCTCGCTTCGATGTGATCTTCGACGACGCGCGCGGGCTCGTCGGCGGGCAGCTCGTCAAGGTTGCCGGCGCCCGCGCCGGAACGATTGAGAACGTCACCGTCACCCCGCAGTTCAAGGCGCGCGTCGAGGCGACGATCGATAGCCGCTTCATGCCCTTCCATCAGGACGCGACGTGCACGATCCGCCCGGAAGGCCTCATCGCCGAGAACTACATCGACTGCGATCCGGGGACCGCCAAAACGCCGGTGCTTCCGTCGCGGGCCGGCCGGCCGCCGACCGTCCCGGTGACCCACACGACAGAGCCGGTCAGCCTCCTCGACCTGTTCAACATCTTCAATGCGCCGACGCACGAGCGCCTCACGCTGCTCGTCAACGAGCTGGGGATCGCAACCGCCGGCCGCGGTTCGGACCTCAACGAGATCCTGCGCCGCGCCAACCCGACCCTCGCGCTCGCCCGGCAGGCGATCGGGATCCTGGCGCGGCAGAAGAAAGAGCTGGCGACGATCATCGACTCCACGAGCGTGATCGCGGCCGACGGCGCCGGCCACACCGCCAACTTGCAGCGATTCCTCGACAGCGCCGCGAGGCTCACCACTATCACAGCGAGCCATAGCTCGGGCATCAGCCGCTCGATTCAGCTCCTCCCCGGACTGCTCGCCGCCGCTCAGCCGGCGCTGCAACAGCTCGACATCGTCGCCAAGGACGGGACGCCGCTCGTCCAGCAGCTCGGCGCTGCCGCGCCATCCCTGAGCCGGCTCCAGCACGACCTTGTGCCGTTTGCGGCGGCCGCCAAGCCGGCTCTCTCGTCTCTGTCGACGACCCTGAAGGTCGGGACGACAGCGCTCCGGGATGTGACGCCGCTGGTAACGACCGTCCGGCAGTACACGCAAGCCTCGCTGCCGAGCACGAAACTGTTCGCGCAGCTGGCGTCGAACCTTCAGCAGCACGGGTTCGTCGAGAACTTCCTTTCGGTGACGTACTACATCACGGCCGCGCTCTCGCGGTTCGACACGAATTCGCATCTGCTTTCGATCCTCCTCATCGGCCCCAACAATGGTGCTTGCGGGGTGTTTGCGACGAAGCCTGTCGCTGGGTGCTCGGCGCACTACGGGTCACAGCCCGCGTACACGCCCGTGCAGCCGAAGGCATCCGCTGATAACGCCCCGCGCGCGAGGGCGGGCGCCACCACCACTAAGGCGACGCCACGCGGCGCAGCCTGCGCCGGTACCGCGTCATGCACGCGAGGCGCGCCTCAGCGGCAGCAGCGCCCGCAAGGAGCCACCGCCACCCCAACCGCACCCTCCCAAACCACCTCGACGCAGTCGACGCCCACACCCGCGCCCACCTCAGGCAGCGGCAGCCCACCATCGGGCGGCTCGACGCAGTCGGCGTCTCAGTCTCTGCAAAGCCTCGTCCAGTACCTGCTCAAATGAGAGGGGGGCGGCGACAGGCGTTCCGGGAGATCTTCGACAACCCGATCCTCGTCGGGACGATCACGATCCTCGTCGTCGTGGTCGCCGTATACCTGTCGTACATCGCCGAGAACGGGCTGCCGTTCGTGCCGACGTACAGCGTCAAGGTCCAGGTCGCGAACGCGGCCGAGCTCGTCAAGAACGCTGATGTGCGGATCGGTGGGGCACGGGTGGGGCAGGTGCTGACGATCACGCCGGAGCCCGCCACGAAGCGCTATCCGCATCCGTATGCGCAGCTCGGGCTGTCGTTGCAGAAGAGCCTCGAGCCGCTCCCTCGCGACACCCAGTACCAGGTGCGGCTCGCGTCGGTGCTCGGCGGCAAGTACCTCGAGCTGTTCCCGGGACGTCCGGGGGGCCCGGCGTGCCGGACGGCGGCACGCTCACGATCTCGACGATTCCGCGGCGAGACCACAACCGGCCGTTCGTCGACCTCGACACCGCGTTCGCGACGTTCGGTCCGAAGACGCAGCGGGGCCTGCGCCTCGTCATCGGCGAGCTCGGGGACGCGGTCGCCGGACGTGGCAGCCAGCTCAACGACGCGATCTATTCAACGCGCGGCCTGATCGTGCCGCTCGAGAGCCTGCTCAGGCTGTTCGCCTCGCCGAACACGCACGCTGAGCCAGTTCATCAGCGGCCTGGCGGCGACGACGAGCGCGCTCGCGCCAGTGATGCCGACGCTGTCCTCGCTGCTGGTGAACGCGGCGACCACGTTCGATGCGCTCTCCAACTCGAATCTCGGCGCCGCCATCGACCAGGCCCCGCCGACCGAGCAGGTGGCAACGACCGTGTTGACGAACGCGCTGCCGGTGCTGACCGACGCGGCGTCGATCGTCCAGAGCCTGAAGCCGGGCGCGGCGCTGCTACCGATCGCGACGCAGCGGCTCGACACGATCGTTCGCGATGCGACACCGGTGTTCAAGCAGGTGCCGGCGCTGTCCGAGAACCTGCGGACCACTTTCCGGGCGGTCGATGCGCTCGCCAAGGACCCGGCGTCGATCCAGACCTTCAAGGTCCTTGGCTCCAGCGACCTGGCGACGTTCGGTTCGTCCGCTTTCATCGGGCTTGGCGCCATCCTGCGCGCGGTCGCCGACGAGCAGCTCGCGTGCAACGTCACCGGGCTGTGGGTCCGGAACTTCCAGTCGTCCCTCAGCGAGGGCGACAGCACGGGCTCGTGGCTGCGGTTCGCGCCGATCATCACGACAACCCAGCTGTTCCAGACCGGAACGCCCTCGCCCGACCTGCATCTCAACTACTACCCGAAGGCCGACCTGACGAACGGTTGCCAGGCGGGGAACGAGGTCTACCGCGGGGGACAGCTGATCGGAGACCCCGGTCCGACCTCGACGGTCGTCGACAACACCACTCCGCCTCCGGGCGTGCTCGAGCGGGGCAGGAAGGCGGGACTCGTCCCGTGACCGCAACCGCGACCCGGCCGAGCGCGCCGCCCCCGCGTCGCAAACGCCGCCGCCGGCGGCATCCACCCGCTGGCCGTGGCGATCGGGGCGATCCTCGTGACCGTCGCGATCACGTACTACGCGTTCAGCCACACCGATTCCGTTCGAGTCGCACTTCACGCTGAGCGCCCTGGTCAGCAACAGCGTGAACGTCCGCTCCGGCTCACCGGTCCGGATCGCCGGAATCGACGTCGGCGCGGTGACGGGCGTCGATGCCGGGCCGGGCCAGACGTCGAAGATCACGTTCACGCTGAACGACAACGGTCTTCCGGTCCACCGTGACGCCACACTGCGGATCCGTGACCGGCTGTTCCTCGAGGGCGGCTACTACCTCGAGCTCAATCCGGGCACCCCGAGCGCTCCGCTCGCCAAGTCCGGGTATCGAGATCGCGCTGTCGCAGACGAGCTCCCCGGTCCAGTTCTACAAGGTCCTCTCGACCTTCGATCTCGCGACCCGGCAGAACCTCCAGAACCTGCTGAACACGATGAACGAGGCGTTCAGCGCTCCACCCGGCCAGCCGCTGTCGGAGAGCGGCGCCGCCGGGTTCAAGCAGGCGGTGCCGCAGCTGACGCCGACGCTGAAGGACATCGCGTGGGTCTCTCGGGCGCTTCGCGGCACCCGGCCCGGGGACATTCACACGTTGCTGACGTCCGCATCAGGGGTGACGAGCACGCTCGCGGGGGTGTCCCCGCAGCTCGTCGACCTCGTCCACAACCTCAACGTGACCTCGACTGCGCTCGCCGCGACCGACGGCGCGCTCGGTCAGACGATTGTCGGGCTGGATCAGCTGCTGCAGGTGGCACCGGCGACGCTCGCGGCGATCGACCGCTCGCTGCCGCGGTTGTCAACCTGTCGCAGGCGCTCACGCCGGTGCTGAAGGTCTCGCCGCCGCTCATCACGAAGGTGACGCACTCGGTTGAGCAGCTCGGGACGATCGTCGCCCAGCCCGAGCGCCAGCGTTTTCTGGCGGCGCTGAACACGACGTTCGTGCAGTTCCCGACGGTCCAGCGCCTGCTCGCGTCGGTGTTCCCGGTCACGAAGCAGGTCAATGACTGCCTGCATTCGCACGTCATCCCGATTCTCAAGCAGCAGGTGCCCGACGGGTCGCTGTCGAGCTGGCCGCCCCGTCTGGCAGGACTTTGCGCATTTCCTTCCCGGCGTGGCCGGCGCGACAGGAAGCTTCGACGGGAACGGGCCGTACACGCGTGTGCTCGCTAACGCGGGGACGGACTCGATCACGGGCGGGCTCCTCGGCAGTCTCCCGATCCTCGGTCCGATCGTCGGCTCGGCGCCTCCGGTGGCGGCTCGCTGGTCGGCGCCCGTCCCTCCTGGGTGGGGGATCTGAGCTCCTCGGCGTTCCATCCTGAGGTCCCGTGCTCGACCCAGCCCGTGCCCGAGCCTCGGCGCGCCGCCGCGGCCGCCGACCTGCATGCGAGCGACACCGCCGGCTCGGGCCTCACGCGGCGTGACGTCATGCGGCTCGCCTCCGCCGGCGGAGCGGGCGATGAAGGGACGCACCGCGGTTCAGGTCCGGCGCTACGGGCGCTACTTCGTCATCCTCCTCGGGCTGATGGTCGTCGGCAGCGCGGCGGCGTTCTACATCCTGCGCCAGCAGCGTCTGCCGAACCCGTTCCAGACCTTCTATTCGGTCAACGCCGAGTTCCCGAGCGCCGCGGCGGTCGTGCCCGGGCTCGGCGAGCCGGTCAACGTCGCGGGCGTGCACGTCGGCACGATTTCCGGGACGTCCCTGCAGAGCTGGCCTGGGGTCGTCCACATGGAGATCGATCCGAAGAAGCTGCCGCGGATCTGTCGCAACGCGCACGCAAATCTCGTCCCGAACACGCCGCTCATGGACATGCAGGTCAACATCTGGCCGGGCAGTCCGGCGGCGGGCACGCTGCCCACATGGCGGCACGATCCCGGTCGGCGAGACGCTCTCGCCGATCAACAACGATGAGCTGCTGAGCGCGCTCGATGGCGACACCCGCACATGGTTCACGAGCCTCGTCACCGCACTGAACGTGGGAACCGGCGGCCGTGGCCCGGACATCCGCGCTCTGCTCCGGAACCTCGGCCCGACCTCCGCAGCAGCTGCGCCAGGTCGGTGACCTGCTCGCCGAACCGCCGCCAGCGAGCTGGCCTCGCTCGTCCACAACCTCGGCGTGCTCAGCAAGGCGGCAAACGCCAAGGACGCCCAGATCGCGCAGGCGGTCAAGGCCGGAAACACGACCGTCGGCGCGCTCGCCAGCCAGGCTGCCGCCCTGCAGACGTCGATCACCCAGTTCCCGAGCACGCTCGCGACGACGCGGACGACGCTCGTCGACACCGCGGCATTTGCGAACGCACTGTCACCGACCGCGAACGCGCTCGTCCCGATCGTCCGGCGCCTGCCGCAAACCCTCCGCGACACGAACACGCTGTTCCAAGCGGCGTTGCTGCTCCCGCTCGGCCAGATCAAGCCGTTCGTCGATGCGGTGACGCCGCTCACGACCCAGCTCCCGCCGCTCCAGTCCGCGCTCGCCCAGGCGAGCCCGTTGCTCATCAGTTCATTCAAGGTGCTCGCCTACGTCACCAACGAAATCGCGTACCGGCCCGGCGGGAAGAACCCGGGCTTCCTGTACTGGCTGGCGTGGTTCGCGCACAACGCCAACTCGTTCATCTCCCACTCCGACGCGAACGGGCCGGTGTGGCGGGCACTCCTCCTGGCGACCTGTCCGAGCCTCAAGGCGTTTGCGTTCGGGCCGCTGATCGAAACGCTCCTCGGCACGAATTTCGGGTGCACGTGATGGAGGACCTGGGCTAGATGGTCACACAAGCACCGCAAGCGCTCCGCCGTGTTCGCCGCGATCGCGTTCACGCTGTCGTGCGTCGGGCTGATGATCTTCGTCTGGGTCCAGTTCGGCGGGACGATCCCGTTCAGCCCGCAGGGCTACCGGATCAACGCCCTGTTCAAGGAGACCGGGCTGCTCGTCCCCAACGCCGACGTGCGGATCTCCGGCGTCAACGTCGGCAAGGTCGCGGCGGTCCAAGCACGTGGCGTCAACTCGCTACGTGACGATGGACATCAAGCAGGCGTATGCCCCAATCCCGATCGACACGCGCGCGGTGCTCCGCCAGAAGACGCTGCTCGGCGAGGCGTACATCGAGCTCTCACCCGGCACCGGCTCGGGACCGAAGTTCCACGACGGCGGGACGATCCCGGTCACCCAGATCCAACCGACCCAGGCGCTCGACCAGGTGCTCGGCTCCTTTGACACGCACCGCGCAGCGCAACCTCCAGGCGTTCCTGTCGGGGACGGCGGTCGCGCTCGCCGGCCGTGGCGAGAACCTCAACAACGCGATCGGCAACCTTGATCCCGCGGTCACGGAGCTGTCCGCGCTCGTCGGCGCGCTCAACGAGCAGCAGTCGAACATCCGCAGGCTCATCAACAACGGCGGAGTGGTGCTCACGACGCTGGGGAGTCGGTCGGCCGACCTCCAGAGCCTGATCACGGCCGGCAACCAGGTGTTCGCCGCGACGGCCGGCCGAGAACGCCTCGCTGACGGCGACGGTCAACGCGCTCGTTCCGTTCGACGCCCAGCTGCGCACGACGCTCCTGTCCCTCAACACGACGCTCGGGATCGCGAAGCCGACGCTCGCCGTCCTGCGGCCCGTCGCGCCGCTGCTGCCGCCGGCCCTGAGCGCGGTCATCCAGCTCTCCGGTCCAGCGACGGCGCTGCTCCGCGAGGCGCCGTCACTGTTCGCGGCGGCGAACGTCGCGTTGCCTGCGATCACCCGCTTCAGCGAGGCGTTCAAGCCGGCCGTGGACGTGCTCCTGCCCGCGGCACAGCAGCTCGCGCCGGTGATCACGTTCGTCGCGCTGTACCGCCGGAGCTCGTCGCCGCGATGGGCAACCTCGCAGCCGACCTCCAGGCGAAGTCGGTCGCCGCGACGAGCAGCGGCAGCGCCAGCTATCTGCGCGCCGCCTCGGTCCTCGGTCCGGAGTCGATCTACGGCCAGACCGTCCGCGAGCCGAACAGCCGCAGCAACCCCTACTTCTCACCCGGCGAGCTCGCCAACGTCGGCAAGGGCGGCCTGCTCTCCGCCAACTGCAACAACACCGGCAACGTCTCCCAGGTGCCGCTCGCGCACAGCAACGTCCGCTGCCGGGTCCAGCCGCCGTTCAACTGGGGCAACGGCATCCTCACGTCCTACTACCCGCACCTGACGCAGGCGAAGGTGCCGAAGAAGTAGGGCTTCCTAGAGGAGGTGGGTGAGCGCGCTGGCGAGCGCGATGAGCAGCGTCACTGTGACGACCGTCGCGACGACGACAGACCGTCGTCATCGTCGCCAGCACGGCGGCCCTCGCCCGGCGCATCCACCGGCCGACGCGTGTGCGCGCGACGAGCGCTCCGGCCGAAAGGCGCGCATCGAGCGGCGCGTGGTGCTCCGCCGACACGACGGCCGCGCTGACCCGTCGCTCCCAGAGTGTCGTCATCCGCACCGCCTCGCGACGCGCCGCGAACCGGTACCACGGCAACCGCCGGCCGCGACTGTGCCAGTAGTCGAGCGACTCGACGCCGTCGTCGAGCTCCGGCGGGGCGAGAAGCTGCCGGACGAGCTGATCGTCTGTCGGGGCGGCGCGGCCCATCGCTCTCGTTAACACCTCAGGATACGACGGGTTGCGTGGTTCTGTTGTCGATCTGGCCTGCGATCGGCGCCGGCGCGCCCCTACCGCACCGCCGGCCCCAACCGCGCGACGATGTATGCGTCGAGCATCAGCTTGCTCTCGGCGAGCACCCGCTCGTCACCCGCGGCATCCACTCGGAAGGCCTCGCGCAGCAGCCCGTCGCCGGCGAGGACGACCATCGCGGCGCAGGTTGCGCGGTCCGTCGGTCACACGCCTCCGGCCAGTGCACGGAGAGGATGCGTTCGATCGAGCGCGCGATCGCGCTCCGGGTCGGTCGGGTCGCGTCGCGGACCTGTTCGGTGCGCAGGCCGCCGTACCACAGCGCCAGGAACCCCGGCCGCGCCCGGAAGCCGGCGGCGAGGGCGTCGAGGACGACCGCGCCGGGGTCGGGGAGCGGGTCGAGTTCGTCGGCGTCCGCGGCGGCCGCGACGAGGTCCTCGAAGTCGCTCCAGTAGCGGACGGCGAGCGCCTGGATGATCACCTCCTTGTCCGGGAAGTAGCGGTACACCGAGCCGACCGGGATCCCGGCCAGACGCGCGATCCGGTTCGTCGTGAACGTCTCGGCGCCCTCGGCTCACGAGCAGCTCGTCGGCCGCGTCGAGGACCCGGCGCAGCCGCTCGCGGCTCCGTGCCTGGATCGGGACGTTCCGCAACGGGGGAGTGAAAGGTTCTTCGCTCATGGCCCGCCCGCCTCCAACTTGAAAGTGAGCTAGCGCTCATGTTAGCGTCAAGTGCGTGCTGATGGCAACAGAGCGCCAGCGCGTCGCCGACGCCAGCCGGCGCCTCGCCGACGAGCGGCTCGTGCTCGGGACCTCGGGGAACGTCTCCGAGCGCGCCGGCGACCACATCGCGATCACCCCGACCGGAGGGCGGCTCGCCGACCTGACCGCGGCCGACATCACGATCGTCGACCGGGCCGGAGCCCATGTCGACGGCGACCTTGAAGCGACGTCCGAGCTCGCGCTGCACCTCGCCATCTACGAGGCATTTGACGCCGGCGCGGTCGATCCACGCCCACCCGCCGATCGCCACGGCGCTCGCCTGCGTCATCGACGAGCTGCCGCTCATCCACTACGGGATGCTCGCGTTCGGGGGGACCGTGCGGGTCGCCCCGTACGCGACGTTCGGCTCAGACGAGCTCGCCGAGCAGACCGTTACCGCGCTCCGAGAGCGCAACGCCGCGCTGATGGCGAACCACGGGATGGTCACGTTCGCCCCCGACCTGACACGCGCCCTCGACAACGCGCTGCTGCTCGAGTGGGCCTGCGAGGTCTACTGGCGCGCGAGCGACAGTCGGGACACCGCGGATGCTCGACGAAAACGCGCAGCAGGCGGTGCTCGACGCCGTCGCATCGCAGCGGTACGGCACGACGCACCAGGTCGAGAAATGAGCACCGAGATGCGGGCGATCGCCTTGGGCGTCCACGTCCTCGACGTGCTCGTGCGCCCGGTCGAGGCGATCCCCGAGGGCCAGGGCGGCCAGCTCGTCGAGGAGATCCGGATCACCGCGGCGGGCACCGCCGCCGGCACGGCGATCACGCTCGCCAAGCTCGGCGCGCACGTTCAGAGCGCGGGCGCGGTCGGCACGGACGCACTCGGCGACACGCTCATCGCGCTGCTGAACGCCGCCGGCGTTGACACACGTCTCCTGCTCCGCCGCAACGGCGACGCAGACCTCCGCCAGCGTGCTCCCGATCCGGCCCGACGGCTCGCGCCCGGCCTTCCACGTCGTCGGGGCCAACGGCACGCTCACGGCGGCCGACGCGCCGTATGACGCGATCGCCGCCGCGACCCACCTGCACCTCGGCGCCCCCGAGTTCATGGGCGGCGAGGAGGCGGCGAAGATCCTGACTTCGCCCGAGACAACGGCGTCGTCACGAGCGCTGATCTGCTCGCGCCCGGTGAGCAGGCGGCGGCGATCCGCGACTGGATCGCGCCCGCGCTGCCGCATCTCGACTACCTGCTCCCGAACGACGAGCAGGCGCTCGGGCTCACCGGCGAACGCGATCTCATGACCGCCGCCCGCAGCCTCATCGCGCAAGGCGTCGGCTGTGTCGCCGCGACGTGCGGCGCCGACGGGGCGCTCGTCGTTGACGCCACGACGACCGAGCGCGTGCCCGCGTTCGAGATCCCCGTCGTCGACACGACCGGATGCGGCGACGCGTTCTCCGCGGGCTTTCTCCGCGGCCGATCGCTCGGCCGCGACCTTCGTGACGCTGCCGTGTTTGGGTGCGCAGCGGCCGCGTTCGTCGCTCAGGGGCTCGGATCGGACTACGGAGCGTTCGACCTCGAGGACCTGCGGAGCTTCATCACCCAGACACCGACCCGAGAGCCTGACCATGCCCAGTGATACGAACACCACCAGCCGACGCCGCTTCATCGCCGGGGGCCTGGCGGCGGGAGCCGCGGCCGCGGTACCCGCCGCCGCTGAGGCCAAGAAGAAGAAGCACAAGGCCAAGCACCACACAATCCCGACCCGCACCGCCGATGTCGTCGTCATCGGCGGCGGCTTCGCCGGCCTGACCGCGGCGCGGCGCCTCGCCCAGAAGCACAAGTCGGTGATCGTGCTCGAGGCGCGTGATCGCGTCGGCGGTCGGGTGTGGAACCACAACCTGGGTCACGGCGTCATCTCCGAGCGCGGTGGGACGTTCGTCGGGCCGACCCAGGACCGCGTGCTCGCGCTCGCCAGGGAGTTCGGGATCGGCACCTTCCCGGTGTACGACACGGGCAACGACCTGTACATCAACGGCGGCACCCGAATCCACATACACCGACACGGACCCGCTGCTCGGGAACGCCCCGCCCGATCCCGCTCTCGCTGCCGAACCTCGCCACGATAACGGCCGAGCTTGACCAGATGTCGAAGTCCGTCCCGGTCAGCGCGCCGTGGACGGCGGCGAAGGCCCGCGCGTGGGACGGTCAGACGCTCGAGAGCTGGGTCAACTCGCACCCCGCTGTCACGACCCAGTTCAAAGCCCTGCTCCCGGTCGCCACCCGCCCGATCTTCGGCGCCGAACCACGCGAGCTCTCGCTCCTGTTCGTCCTCTTCTACGTCGCCTCCTCGGGCAACGCCCAGAACCAGGGGACGTTCGAGCGCAACTTCAACACCCGCGGCGGCGCCCAGCAGGACCGCTTCATCGGCGGCTCGCAGCGGATCGCGTTGATGGCAGCCCGCGCGCTCGGAAAGCGCGTTGTGCTGTCCTCGCCCGTACGGACGATCGAGCAGCACAAGGGCACGGTCACCGTCCATTCGGACAGACTCGTCGTCCGGGCGAAGCACGCGATCGTCGCGATGCCGCCCGTGCTCGCGGGGCGGATCCACTATCCGTCCGGGTTGCCCTCGGGTCGCCACCAGCTGACCGACCGCTTCCCGCAAGGGACGCTGACGAAGGTGGCGGCCGTCTACGACACACCGTTCTGGCGTAACGCCGGACTGACCGGCCAGGTCCTCTCGACCGCCGGCCCGGTGTCCGCGACGTTCGACGACTCGCCGCCGAGCGGCAAGCCGGGCATCGTCTTCGGCTTCGTCGGCGGCGACGAGGCGCGCAAATACAACGCCAGCTCGCCCGCGTGGCGCAAGGCTGCGGTCCTCAACCAGTTCAAGGACTTCTTCGGCCCGCAGGCGCTCAAGCCGCGAGCGTTCTTCGACACGATCTGGACCGAGGAGCAGTGGACCCGTGGCTGCCCGGTCGGGATTCCGACCGTCGGCACGCTGTCGGCACTCGGGCCGCACCTGAAGCAGCCGGTTGGTCACCTCCACTGGGCGGGCACCGAGACGAGCGACTACTGGAACGGCTACATGGACGGCGCCGTGCGCTCCGGCGAGCGGGCGGCGTCCGAAGTGCTCGCCGCGCTGTAGGGTCCCGGACCAGGGAACCGGCACCAAGGAGGAGAAGCGGGCTGATGGCGAGTGTGCGTGAGGCGACGTTCGACCTGTTCCGGGCGCACGGAATGACGACGATCTTCGGCAACCCGGGCTCGACCGAGCTGCCGATGCTGCGCGACTTCCCGGAGGACTTCACGTACGTCCTCGGGCTCCAGGAGCTCGTCGTCGTCGGCATGGCCGACGGGTACGCCCAGGCGACCGGCCGTCCAACGCACGTCAACCTTCACACCGCGCCGGGCGTCGGCAACGCCGTCGGCGGGATTTTCAACGCCCAGGCGAACAAGTCGCCGCTCGTCATCACCGCCGGCCAGCAGGTCCGTGCCCAGGTCTCGATCGAGGCGAACCTGACGAACCGCGACGCCGTCGTCGGGCCGCAGCCCTACGTCAAGTACAGCCACGAGCCGACCCGTGCTCAGGACGTCCCGTACGCGATCGCCCGCGCGATCCATCACGCGTCGCTGCCGCCCCGCGGTCCGGCGTTCGTCTCGATTCCGATGGACGACTGGAACGCTGAGGCGGACCCGGAGATCGCGCGCCAGGCGACAGCACGCACCGTGACCGGCACGACCACCGCCGACCACGGCGCGCTCACGACCCTCGCGGATCGGCTGAACAACGCGCGCAGCCCCGTCCTCATCGCCGGCCCGGACATCGACACGTCCGGCGGCTGGGACGCCGCGATCGCGCTCGCCGAGAAGCAGCAGCTGCCGGTGTGGGCGAGCCCGGCGACGGGCGGGAGCCGCCTCGGGTTTCCCGAGAACCACCCGCAGTTCGTCGGACTGTTGCCGCCCGCGATCGGCGCGATCGCCGAGACGCTCAAGGAACATGACCTCGTGCTCGTCGTCGGCTCCTCGGTGTTCCCGTACTACCCGTACATCCCCGGTCCGTTCCTCGCCGACGGCTCGGATCTCGTCGCGCTGACGAGCGACCCGGGGGAGGCGGCCCGCGCGCCGATGGGTGACGCGATCGTCGGCGACGTCGGCCGCGCCCTCGCCGCCCTCGTCGAACTCGTCGGCTCGACCGACCGGTCGACGCCGCCGGCCCGCCCGGCGCCCGGCGATCCACCCGAGGCAGAGCCGATGAGCGGCTCGCAGGCACTCGCCGCACTCGCCGCGGTCTGGCCAGAGGACGGGATCGCCGTGCTCGAAGCGCCATCGAGCACGCTTGCGGCGCGCAACCGCCTGCGGCTCGGCACGCCCGGCAGCTACTACTTCGGCGCGAGCGGTGGTCTCGGCTTCGGCATCAGTGCCGCGGTCGGCGTGCAGCTCGCGCAGCCGGATCGGCCCGTCGTCGCGATCCTCGGCGAGGGCTCGGCGCAGTACGGCATCACCGCGCTGTGGAGCGCCGTCGCGTACAAGGCGCCGGTGACGTTCGTCGTGCTGCGCAACGAGGAGTACATGATCCTCAAGTGGTTCGCGATGCTCGAGCAGGTGCAGGGCGCCCCCGGACTCGAGTTGCCGGGGCTCGATGTCGCGGCCGTCGCGCGCGGGTACGGGATGCCCGCTCAGGAGGTGTCGAGCGCGGATGAGCTCGAAGCGGTGCTCAGGCAGGAAATCGCAATGCAGGACGGGCCGCGACTCGTCCAGGCGCGGGTGGCGTCGGGAATGTGGCTGGAGTAGTCGGCCAAACCGCGCCCGACCGCGCCCCGGACTGGGTCGCCGACGGCACCCCGGCACCGCTCAAGGCGCAGCTCGCGGCCGCCCTCGGCGAGGAGCAGGTCCACGCCCGAGCGACCGACCTGATCAGGTACGCCTCCGACGCGAGCCCGTACCGGTTGATCCCGCAGGCGGTCGTCACGCCGCGTCACGTCGACGATGTCGTCGGGCTGCTCGCGACCGCGCGCGAGAACGGGACTCCGCTCGTGTTCCGGGCCGGCGGGACGTCGCTCAACGGCCAGTCGCAGACCGACTCGGTGCTCGTCGACTGCCGCCGTCATTTCAATCGTGTTCGCGTGCGCGACAACGGCGCGACCGTGAGAGTCCAACCCGGGGTCGTGCTCGGCCGCGTCAACCGGCTGCTCGTCCGTCACGGCCGCAAGCTCGGTCCCGATCCGGCGAGCACCGACATCGCGTGTGTCGGCGGCGTGATCGCCAACAACTCCGGCGGGATGCGCTGCGGCGTCGTCGCCGACTCCTACCAGACTATCCGCGCGCTGACGCTCGTGCTCGCGAACGGAGCGGTGATCGATACCGCTGCCGCCGATGCCGAACAACGCTTCGCCGCGGCGGCGCCGGAGTTGGCCTCCGGTCTCATCGAGATCCGGGACGAGCTCCGCGGCGACACCTCGCTCGCCGAGCGCGTGCGGCGGAAGTTCGAGATCAAGAACACGACCGGCTACCGGCTGTGCGCTTTCCTCGACGCCGACACGCCGCTCGAGATCTTCCGCCGGCTCGTGATCGGGTCCGAGGGCACGCTCGCGTTCGTCGCCGACGCAGAGTTCGAGACCGTCCCGCTCGGGCGACACACGACGATCGCGCTCGTGTTCTTCGACGACCTCGACGCGGCCGCGGCGGCGGTCGGCGAGCTCGTCGCCGCCGGGGCAACCGCGACCGAGCTGATGGTCGCGCCGACGCTCATTGCGGCGGCGTACAACATGCCCGGGACGCCCGAGCGGTGGCAGACGCTCCCGCCGACCTCGGCGGCGTTGCTCGTCGAGTTCCGCGCGGAGGAGCCGGACACGCTCGACGACGCCGAGCGCGCGGCGCTGAAGATCTTCGACGGCCGCCCGGTGATCGACCCGCCGGCGTTCTCGCGCGAGGCCGAGGAGATCGAGATGCTCTGGCGCGTGCGGGAGGGCATGCAGGGACTGCTCGCCGCGCTTCGCCCGCCCGGTGTGCAGCTCATCATCGAGGACGTGTGCGTGCCGCCGGCACGGGTCGCCGAGGCGGCGAAGGACTTGCAGGCCCTGCTGACCAAGCACGGCTTCCTGCCCGGCATGGCCGGGCATGCGTCGGCCGGCAACCTCCACTTCCTGCTCACCCCGAACTTCGGCGAGCCCGCCGACCTCGAGCGCTACGACGCGTTCATGCACGAGCTCGTGTCGCTGATCATCGACACGTACGACGGCTCATTGAAGGCCGAGCACGGCACCGGGCTCAACATGGCGCCGTTCGTCGAGCGCGAGTGGGGCGAGAAGGCGACGGCGATGATGTGGCGGATCAAGGAGCTCGCCGACCCGGACGGGATCCTCGCGCCCGGCGTCGTGCTCAACCGTGATCCGGGCGTGCACCTGGCCAACCTCAAGGGCACCCCGGAGATCGAGGACGTCGCGACGAAGTGCATCGAGTGCGGGTTCTGCGAGCCGGTGTGCCCGTCGCGCAACGTCACGACGACGCCGCGTCAGCGGATCGTGCTGCGGCGCGAGATGGCGCGGCAGGCTCCGGGCTCTCCGGTACTCACCGCGCTCGAGCAGCAGTTCGCGTACGACGGGATCGAGACCTGTGCCGTCGACGGGTCGTGCATGGAGGCGTGTCCGGTGGCGATCGACACGGGGAAGCTCATCAAGGAGTTCCGGCACGAGCACCACAGCGAGCGGATCGAACGCGCCGGTAGCGAGGTCGCGAGGCGCTACGGCCTCGTTGAGCGCGCGGCGCGCGGCGGCCTGCGCGTCGGCGGCGGCGTCGCGCGGCGTCTGCGGCCGAGCATCCCCGGTGCCGCACCGGGTCAGCTTCCGTTCACCGTCCGCGAGGGCGCGACGGCGGTGTACATGCCGGCGTGCATCAACCGGATTCTCGGCAACGCGACTAATGCCGATCCGCACCCGACGGTTCCGGAGGCGCTCGTCGCGCTCTCGCGTCGGGCCGGGCGACCGGTGTGGATCCCGGATGACGTCAGCGGCCACTGCTGCGGCGTCCCGTGGAGCTCCAAGGGCTTTGCGAGCGGCCGGGAGCTCATGGCCGCGCGCACCAGGAGCGCGCTCCTCCGCTGGTCGAACGGCGGCGCGCTTCCGGTCGTCGTCGACGCGAGCTCGTGTAGCCACGGCTTGGTCACCGAGGTCGCGCCCGAGGGCGTCGAGATACTCGACTCGATCGCGTGGGTCCACGACCATTTGCTACCGCACCTCGAGGTCCGCCAGCGGCGCGCGCGGTCCCTCGTCCATCCGACGTGCTCGGTTGTCCACCTCGGGCTTCAGGCCAAGCTGAACGCGATCGTGGCAACCCTCGCCGATGACGTCGTGGTGCCGGCGGCGAGCGGATGCTGCGGGATGGCGGGCGACCGCGGCTGGCTGCATCCGGAGCTTCCCGCGTCGGCGCTGCGCGACGTCGTGGAGGAACTTGACGGGCAGGTGTTCGAGGTATGTGTTTCGAGTAACCGGACATGCGAGGCGGCCCTCACGCAGGCGACGGGCCGCGCCTATGAGTCATTCGTGATCGCGCTTGAGGAGGCCACGCGAAGATGAAGAAGCTGGCAGGGGGGATGTTGATCGTGGCGACAGGCGTGTTCGTCGCCACCGCTCTCGCGGCGACGCGGCCGAAACCGGCCCTGGCCGCCCCCCAGATATCTCGTTACTCGATTGCCGGCGGCTGTTACTCGCTTGGCACGCCGTCGGGGCAGCGCGGGCCGTTCCGCTTCCAGGCGACGGCGCTCGGCCAGTACCTCCTCTATGCCGGGCCGAACCAGTTCCTCGGCCCCGGCCTGACGATCACCGCTGGCCCGAGCAACAGCACCGTCTGGCAGGTGGACGGACACTTCACGATCACGAACCTCGCCACGCACGAGGCGGCCGCCGTGACGTTCACGCCGGCAAGCGGCTGCGCGACCTATCCTGAGGCCGGCATCGACGCGACCGGCCCGACGTTCAGCGGCTCCAGTCCCGAGGCCCAGGTCAGCGGCACGATCGACGCCCACACCCACGTGACCGCGTTCGAGTTCCTCGGCGGCGATTGGCACTGCGGCCGGCCCTGGGATCCGTTCGGGATCCCGGCCGCCCTGCCCGACTGCGCTCCGTACGAGCAGGGGACGAACGGTCTCGTCGAGAGCTTCATCGACTACGGCGCGGCTGCGCACCCACACGACACCCGCGGCTGGCCGACGTTCGCGGCCTGGCCGTCGCCGACCGACCTCGCCGAGGAGGGCGACTACTACACCGGGATCAAGCGGGCTTGGATGGCGGGGCTGCGCGTGATGGTCACCCAGCTCGTCGACAACGAGGCGCTCTGCACGCTGATGACCTCGCGCCGCAACCCCTGCAACGACATGCAGGCGGTCGAGCTCCAGGCGCGCGACCTGCGGGCGCTCCAGGACTACATCGACGCTCAGTCCGGAGGGCCCGGCAAGGGCTTCTTCCGGATCGTCACCAACCCGTTCCAGGCGCGTCAGGTGATCAACGAAGGCAAGCTCGCGGTGGTCGAGGGGATCGAGGTCTCGCATCTGTTCAACTGCGGCGAGACGCTCGGCGTTCCCGACTGCTTGCCGCAGAAGATCGACGCCGGCCTCGCCGAGGTGAAGAAGCTCGGCGTCTCGACGTTCTTCCCGATCCACAAGTTCGACAACGCCTTCGGCGGCACAAAGATGGACAGTGGAGAGCTCGGCGTGCTCGTCAACCTCGGCCAGCATGTCGAGACCGGCCAGTTCTGGGACGTCCAGACCTGCACGGGTCCCGAGCACGACTCGACCCAGATCACGAGCGTGCCCACAGGCGGGTTGACGACTCTGCTGCACGGGAAGGTCGGGCGGGCGCTCGGTCTGCCGATCGGGCTGCCGATCGGCGGGATACTGCCGGTCTACCCGGCGCCACCGCACTGCAACGTCCGTGACCTGACGCCGCTGGGTGGCTACCTCATCAATCAGATGATCCGCAAGCACTTCATCGTCGAACTCGACCACATGGACGCGAAGACGGCCGATTCGACGCTCTCGATCCTGGAGCAGAACCACTACTCCGGCGTCATCTCGGCCCACTCGTGGGACTCGCCGCAGGAGAACACCCGGATCTACAAGCTCGGCGGGTTCATGACGCCGATCGCCGGCGCGTCGCCGCAGTCGTTCATCTCCCAGTGGCAGGCGAGCCGCAGGATCCGCGACCGGCGCTTCCTGTCCGGCACCGGGTTCGGATACGGCGCCGACATGAACGGGCTCGCCGAGGAGAGCCAACCGACCGCCGCTCACCCGATCAGCTACCGGTTCCGCTCCTACGACGGCCGCGTGACGTTCAACCGCGAGCAGTGGGGGCAGCGGACGTTCGACCTCAACAAGGACGGCGTCGCCAACTACGGCATGTTCCCGGACTGGCTGCAGGAGCTGCAGACGCTCGGGGGCCGCCCGCTGCTCACGGACATGTTCCATGGCGCCGAGGCATACCTCGAGATGTGGGAGCGCGCCGACGGAGTGCCGCTCGCGCACTGCCGTCCGGCCGCCGGCACGTTCGGTTCGGGCGGCGCCGGTGGGCTGCGGCTCGGCGCGACGCCGCAGTCGGCGCTGTTCGCCGCCGGGCAGCCGGTCTCCCGACCGGGGCGCTCGTTCCGCTACTGCGTAACCGGCGGCGGGACCGCGGCAGTGGTGTTCCGCAGCTCCGGTCGCGCATCACTGATCGCGACGACCGCACGGCGCTACGGCGCCGGCGGGCACCACGTCGGTCAGCGCCTGCGTCGCGGCGCCATCCACCTCGGCGCGACGCACCGCGGCGGCTGGCGCTACCTCTGGGGCACGCACGGCGGACGGGTCACGTTCGTCGGGGTCGCGTCCCGCGGCTCGCGTGCGCAGATCGTCAGCGACGTCCACGCGGCGGGGCTCTCCTGACCGAACGGCCGACGCCGCTCCCGCACGCCGGGTTGTGCAACACGTGCGCTCATCAGCAGCTCGTGCGCACAAGCCGGGGGTCTGTGTTCTCGCTCTGCCAGCGCTCTCGGGACGAGCCCGAGCGCTTCCCGCGCTACCCGCGGATCCCGGTCAGCGCCTGCCCCGGCTACGAGCCGCGCACGTAGTGGCTCACGCCACTTGCCCCGGGTCAGTCGCCCGTGGCCCGGCGCAACAGCTCCTCGCGCCGCACGATCTTGACCCGCGGGCGCCCGGCTGGCTCGCCGAGCGCACGCTCGTGAGCGTCGATCGCCTCCCAGCCGGTGTAGTCGACGACCTCCGTGCCGCGCCGCTTCAGCGTCGCGATCAGCTCGGCGGGCTCGACGGGCGGCGTCAGCAGCCGTCCGGCGGCGAAGTCCTCGAGCAGTAGGGTGGTCGTCTCCTGCGCGCACTTCTTGTTCGTCCCGATCACACCCGACGGGCCGCGCTTGATCCAGCCAGCCGCGTACACGCCCGGGAGCGGCGCGTGCGTCTCGGGGTCGAGCACCCGGCCGTTGTCGTTGAGGACGGTCTTCTTGCGGTCATCAAAGGGCACGCTCGGCAGAGGCACACCGACGTAACCGATCGAGCGCAGCACGAGTCCGGTCTCGATCCGCTCGCGCTCACCGGTGGGCTTGGCCCGGAGCGTCCCGTCGTCGGTGACGACAAGGTGGTTGCGCTCGACGACGACGGCCTCGACGCGATCGGTGCCCTCGATCGCGACCGGCGAGACGAGGAACCGCAGCACGATCCGCCGTGGCTTGCCGGCGGGTCGCTGCTCGGAGTACTGACCGAGTGTCTCGACGTTGCGCTTCGTTGTCCCGTCGGAGGTCTCGAGCGCCGCGGTGCTGTACTCGTCGAGCGCGACGTCCCCGGGATCGACGATCACGTCGGCGAGCTCGAGGTCGGCGAGCTCGCGGAGCTCGGGGTTCGTGAACGCGGCCTGCGCCGGCCCGCGACGGCCGAGCACGACGATCTCCTCGACGTCGCTGTCGCGGAGCGCATCGAGCGCGTGGTCGGCGACGTCGGTGATCGCGAGCTCATCGACCGCCAGCGCGAGCATCCGGGCGACGTCGAGCGCCACGTTGCCGTTGCCGATGACGACGGCCCGCTTGGGGCTGAGATCAAAGGACAGGTCGGCGTAATCCGGGTGGCCGTTGTACCAGGCGACGAATTCGGTGGCGGCATGGCTGCCCGCCAGATCCTCTCCGGGTATCCCGAGCCGTCGGTCGTTCGGCGTCCCGACCGCGTAGAGGACGGCGTGGTAAGCCGACGTGAGCTCCTCGTGGGACACGTCGGTGCCGACGTCGACGTTGCCGTGGAAGCAAAAGCCGGGCTTGCGCGCGGTCTTCTCGAACACGCGCGTCACGGACTTGATCTTTGGATGATCGGGCGCCACGCCGGCGCGGACGAGGCCCCACGGGGTGGCGAGCCGGTCGAACAGATCGACGGTGATCACGGGCTCGGTGCTCGCGAGCAGTTGCCCGGCCGCGTAGAAGCCCGCGGGCCCGGAGCCGACGATCGCGACGCGCACCGGATTCTCAGCGGTTCCGATTGTGCTCATCGTCTCTGAGAGTAGTCACTCCACGTCGAAGGCCCGGTGCTCTTCGGTGTCCATGCGTCGAGTTGCGACCGGCGGCACTCACGCCGGCCGTCGCCGAGCCGATGCGAAACGCATGGACGTATCTTCCGTAAACCTGTCGCTGGGCAATCTGGCTGCGGCGCAGATGATGACCGGCGCAACCGCGCAAGCGGCTGCGGCCACCTCGACCGATGCCGGATCGAGCGCTGGCGGCGCGGCGGCCCGTGGGGTCGCAGTCGACGTGCTCGCGATGGAGCTCAAGGCCCAGCGCTCGCTCGTCGACCTCTTCGCCTGAGCGAGCGGGGCCGGCCGGGCGGCCCTACTGAGGCGGCTGTGGATCCAGCAGGATCAGGTTCGAGCCGTCCTGCGCCTGGACGAGCTTCTCGGAGAACAGGCCGCGCTCGGTGATCTGCGCGACGAGCCCCGCCTCCGGCGTCTGCTTCCACAGCGACAGCTCCGGCACCTCAGGTGGGAAGCGCTCGGGGAAGGTCGCGCTGATCGGCTGGTCGAGCCACGGCTTGAGCTCAGCCTTGACGAACAGCAGGGCGATGTCGACCGGCTTGACCGACGTCTTCTGATGGGGCGTCGGGCAGATGCCGGAGCATCCCTGAACGGTGTGTCCAGGCGGGAGGATCGCGACCACGTTCTGCACGCCGCCGATGTACTTGAACGTGTAGAGCGCGAGCTCGAGCGCCTCGCGACGCAGCAACAGGAGCCGGTCCGGGGTCGCCTTGCCGACGCCGATCGTGCAGTTCGAACTGCCGATGCCGCACAGGTTGTAGGCGATCGTGTTGCCGCTCAGGAGTGAGACCTGGCTCGACGAAGGGTTGGCCCGGACGGCGACCTGAAGGCCGTTCGATGCGCCCGCGGTGCTACCGGTGGCACCGGTCGCGGCGGCGGACGCGTTGGCAAGGTTGACGACGGTCACGACGTCAAGCTGGTTGACCGGCGAGATCCGGTAGAGCGGCGCGAGGTGGTCGGCGATCTCTCTCGCGCCGGCGGTCCCGCTGTCAGACGGCTTCCACGTCGACCACTGCGGGGTCGCGGCCTTCGTGTCGCCGCTGACGAGCACAACGGCGGCGACGGCGATCGCGCCGATGGCGATCCCGACGAGCGTCGCGATTGCCGCGCGGAAGCGGTGGGCGGGAACCGGGCTGCTCATACCGTCGGCCAGATGCGCTCGTCCGCGAGGTCGATCTCAGGGCGCTGCAGCCCGGCCTCGTTCAGCAGTGAGACGACGTCGTCGCCGTAGATCTCCTTGCGCTGCACAAGCTCGTCGGCAATCCGCTCGATGGCTTGACGATTCGTGTTCATCAGGACGTAGGCCGTGATGTACGCGTGACCGAGCAGCTGCGCGGCGGCCGAGCTCTTGTAGCGGTCGTTGAGCACCGATCCGAGGGGGTCCGACATCATCGGGTTGCCGCCCTGGCCGCGATTCATGATCGTGCGGCCGATCTTCTCGAGCCGCTTGGCGATCCGCTCGCGTTCGGCGTCCTCATCTTCAGCTGTCGCGTACTCGGCGTTCAGCCGGATCGGCTCCGGGCCCATCCCGCACATCCCGACCATCCACGCAGCGCGAGAGGTGGCGCTCTGGACGTCACCGCCCACGCCGACCGAGTTCTCGTTGTAGAACGCATGCTCGGCCGCCATCGCGCCAAGAGTCCAGATCAGGTTCCCGATCTCCTCGCTGCGGAATTTCGAGAAGCGCTCCTCGCGTTCCATCGCCTGGTGGTGGCCGAGCGATCCGCCGCGCATCCGGATCGACAACCTCGTGGACAGCACGTCCTTGGCGTACATGTGGCTCGCGGCGGCATGACCCGCCTCGTGGATCGCCACCGCCCGTGACTCGCTCTCGACGTACTGCACGCCGACGGCAGTGCCGGATTCGACCGTCGTCATCGCTTCGACGATGTCCTCAAAGCCGAACACCCGGCGGCCCTCGGCGTGGGCGATCGTCAACGCCATCGAACAGCACTGCTCGATCATCGACGGCGAGTAGCCGTTCGTGATCCGCGCCAGCTCATCCCGCCGGCGCTGCGTGTCGAGATCGGGTTCGTGGTCGACCTTGTTCAGGTACAGGTCGAAGATGTCGGCGCGGTCGGTCTTCGTCGGCGTCCGGAACCAGATGTGACGGCCCATCCGGCCGGGACGGGTGAGCGCCGGGTCGAGCACCTCGATCGGGACGTTGCACGCGCCGATGAAGTAGATCTGCTCGCCGCGCGGCTTCGGCGGCCGCATGCGCAGCCGGGCCGGGCCGATCTTGCGCGGGACGACGAACATCGCGTCGAGGAACGTGTTGATCCGATTCGCGAAGAACTTGCGCATCATCGGCGGCTCGTCGATGCCGTCCATCACGACGAGCAACTGGTTGAGCGCCATGCCGCCTCCGCCGCCCATGCCCATTCCGGGGTAGAAGCGGCGGACCTTGTCGTTGATCTTGTCCATGATCGGCGGGTAGGCGCTCGTCGGCACGTCGGCCCGCTCCGCGAACAGACGCTCCCGCCACGCGCGGGACTCGATCACGATGTCGCCGGACGGCGTCAGCGATCCGTTCGGTCCGTAAAAGCAGAAGTCGTGGATCGAGCTCGTCGAGGCGGTGTTCATCCCGAGCCCCGAGCCAAGCGCCTGGCGCCGCATCCCGACGGCGTCGATCTCGTCGATGAAGACGATGCACTGGCCGCCCCACTTCTTCGCCAGGCGGCGGGCCTTGTGGGCGAGGAACTGCACCGTGATCGCGTCCATCCCGATGAACATGCCGGCGAAGCCGGAGCCGGGGATCGTCACGAACGGGCAGTTGAAGTTCGTCGCGATCGCCTTGGAGATCATCGTCTTGCCGGTGCCGGGAGCACCGAGGAACAGCAGACCGCGCTCACGCTTGCCGCCGGCCTTCTCAAACTCCTCGCCGGACTGCCACAGCGTGATCACGCGCGTGATCTCCTCCTTGGCCTCGGCCTGGCCGCGGACGTCATCGATCTTCACGCCCCAGCTCGCGTCGCCCGGCTCGTAGCCGCGGATCTGTCGCACGGCGAAGAACAGGAACGGCCCGAAGAAGATCGCGAAGTTGATGAAGAACAGCAACGGCAGCTGAACGAGCACGAGTCCGAGCTGTGGCAGTTCGGATGGCGGGAAGATCTGCCGGATGCCGGCCATCGGGTTGAAGAACGGCGCGCTCACGCCGCCGAGCCACAGGAAGAACTGGGCGATCAGCAGCAGCAGCAGGATCGCGCCGATCCAGTACGGCAGCCGGCGGAATCGCGTCCGCCACCACCAGTAGCGACGGCGGGCGACCATGTCCTCTTCACGGAGGCTCTCGTCGGCTCCAAGCAGGCTGGGGGAGGGGATGAGCTTGCGCGCGACGACCTCGACGAGCCCGCGGAAGATCAGCACCGCGAGCACGGTGATGATCAGCGACGCGATGAGGCTGAGGTGGTTCGACTGGTAGAGGACGAGGAAGAACGCGGGCGCGGTGAGGAGCGCGACAGCGGTCGCGGCCCGCGTCAGCCGCCGCCACTCTTGAGCGAGGGCGGACGCGTGCTCATTGATGGGTCCCCTCATGCGGGCCGGGCTCTGCTCGGCGTAGGCCATGCGTTCTCCAGGAGGGTACATGGGAGGCACTCCGGGATGCGAAACTTGCAGGCATGACGGCAGACGGACGTTTCCTCGTGTTGCAGCACATCGCATGCGAGCCGCCCGGTGCCTACGAGGACGAGTTGCGCGCTCGCGGGTACACGCTCGAGCGTGTGGAACTCGACGAGGGCGACCCTCTGCCCGACTGGCGGGACTTCGCCGGGCTGATCGTGATGGGCGGCCCGATGGGCGCCTACGAGGAGGACCGGTTCCCGTGGCTCGCCGAGGAGAAGGCGCTGATCGCCGAGGCCGTCCGTTCCGGCATGCCGATGTGGGGTGCCTGCCTCGGAGCGCAGCTGCTCGCCGCGAGCCTCGGAGCGCACGTCGCGCCCGGTCCGCAGGCCGAGGTCGGCTTGCTCAGTGTGCAGCGCACGCCGGAGGGGGCCGCCGACCCGGTGTTCGCGGTGCTGCCGGACACGTTCCCGGCTTTGCAGTGGCACGCCGATACGTGGGCGCTGCCTGAGGGGGCCGTTCACCTCGCGCGCTCGGACGCGTACCCGCAGCAGGCGTTCGCCTTCAAGCGCGCCTACGGCGTGCAATTTCACCTCGAGGTCGGTGTCGGGCTCGCGACCGAGTGGGGTGAGGTGCCCGCGTACGCCGCAAGCCTCGAGGCGATCCTCGGGCCGGGCGCGCTGCCGCGGTTGATCGACGAGGTGGCGCGGCGCGAGGCGGAGATGACCGAGCAGGCCCGTCGCCTGTTCGGCGCCTGGATCGACAGCGTCGTCGCGGCGGTGACGGCGGGCGCCGCCGCGCAATAACGCTCTCCGCGGGTGCAGAATCGACTCGCCGACATCAAGGTCGGCTCAGCGCTGCCGATCCTCTGGCTATGGCAACAGACGTGGGCACGCCTGCGGCGAGGCCCGCTGGGCAGGAACAGGGACGCCCGAGGGGTCTGGTACCGCCGACTCAGCGTGGTCGCTCCCGCCGCATGCTCGGTGAAGTCATTGTCGAACTCGGGTTCGCGGCACGCGGTGAAGTCGACGAGGCCGTCCGGACGGCACGGGCCGGCGGACGTCCGACCGGCCAGGTGCTCGTCGATTCCGGCCTCATCTCTCAGGCCCAGCTCGCCCGGGCCCTCGGCGAGCGGCTCGGGCTCGACTTCGTGGATTTGTCGATCTTCGAGGTCGATATGGGCGCCGTCAACCTGCTGCTGCCGGAGAACATCCGGCGATATGGCGCGGTGCCGGTCGGGTTCATGCCAGACGAATCGCTGATCGTCGCAATGGCGGACCCGACAAACGTCATGACGATCGACGAGATCTCGATGATCACCGGACTCGAGGTCCGCCCCGCCGTCGCCGCCGAGGCCGACATCCTGGCGCTCATCAACCGGCTCACCGACCTGGACGCCGCGGTCCAGGACATCGCCGAGGCCGAGGAGGAGATCCAGCCCGAGCTCGAGCTGCGCGAGACATCGGAGGCGGCACCGGCGATCAAGCTCGTGCACACGATCATCGCGCGCGCGATCGAGCAGGGCGCCTCCGACATCCATTGGAACCCTGAAGTGCCCGAGATGCAGGTCCTGTTCCGCGTCGACGGCGTTCCCAAGCACGGGGCCACGGTGCCGCGGAAGATGACGGGCCCGGTCATCTCCCGCATCAAGATCATGGCCGACCTCGACATCTCCGAGCGCCGGCTCTCGCAGGACGGCCGCGTCGCCCTGACCGTCGACGGGCGGCGGGTCGACATCCGCGTCGTCACGCTGCCCCTGATCAACGGCGAGGGGATCGTCATGCGCATCCTCGACACCGGCAACGTCGTGCGCGATCTCGATTCGCTCGGCATGGATGAGGCGGCCCGCAGCCGCTTCGTCAAGGCGATCGGCCGTCCGTACGGGGCGATCCTCGTGACCGGCCCGACCGGATGCGGCAAGTCGACGACCCTGTACGCCGCGCTCGACGTGATGAACGACGGCAAGCGCAGCATCGTCACGATCGAGGACCCGGTTGAGACGCGGATCTCGGGCATCAAGCAGATGCAGGTCGCCAACAAGGCCGGCGTGACGTTCGCCGGGGGACTGCGCTCGATCCTTCGCGCGGACCCGGACGTGATCATGGTGGGCGAGATTCGTGACAAGGAGACGGCACAGATCGCGGTGCAGTCGGCGCTCACCGGGCACCTTGTGCTGAGCACGCTCCATACCCGTGACGCACCGAGCGCGCTCACGCGTCTCATCGACATGGGAATCGAGCCGTTCCTCGTGGCCGGTGCGATCGACTGCGTCGTCGCCCAGCGCCTCGTCCGCACGCTCTGCATCCAGTGCAAGCGTGCCGTCGACATCCCGCAGCCGGTCCGCGACGACCACCAGCTCGGCGACGCCGAGATCTTTGAACCGGTCGGCTGCATCCGCTGCGGGTGGACCGGCTACCGCGGCCGCGTCGCGCTCTACGAGGTCATGCCGATCAGCGAGGAGATGCGGCAGATGCTCATCGAGCGCCACCGGATCGACGAGATCAGCACCGTCGCAGCGCGCGAGGGCATGCAGACGATGGCGCAGGACGGCATGCAGAAGGTCAAAATGGGCCTGACCTCGATCGTCGAGGTCACCCGCGTCACCTCGACCCTCTGAGCGGCTGTCTGCGGGCTCAGTCGGTGTGCGCGTCGCTGATGATCCAGCGACCGCCCTGCTTCATCGGTTGTGCCTCCTGTACCCCGAGGGATCCGCCGCGAGCTAGAGCCACGCACCCCTTCTTCGACACGCTCCTAGAGGTTGATCGCGACGTATTTCGTCTCGAGGTACTCCTCGATGCCCTCAGCCCCACCCTCGCGTCCGAACCCTGACTGCTTGATGCCGCCGAACGGTGCGGCGGGGTTCGACACGATGCCCTGATTGAGGCCGACCATCCCGGTCTCGAGCTTCTCGGCGACTCGCAGGGCGCGCTTGACGTTGCTCGTATAGACGTACGCGACGAGCCCGAACTCGGTGTCGTTCGCCGCCGAGATCGCCTCGTCCTCGTCGGCGAACCCGCGGACGGGGGCGACGGGGCCGAAGATCTCCTCGCGCAGCAGCGTCGCGTCATCCGGCACGTCGGAGAGGACGGTCGGGTCGTAGAAGTACCCGGCGCCGTCACGGGCCTGGCCGCCGACGAGCGCCCGGGCGCCCTTACCGACCGCGTCCTCGACGAGCTCGGCGACCTTTGAGCGCTGGGAGTTGTCGATCAGCGGCCCGACCTCGACGCCGTCCTCGGTGCCGCGTCCGACCTTCATCGCGCCGATCCGCTCGGCGAGCTTGGACGCGAACTCGTCGGCCACCGACGAGGCGACGTGGAAGCGGTTCGCGGCCGTGCACGCCTCGCCGATGTTCCGCATCTTTGCGATCATCGCGCCGCTGACCGCGTCGTCGACGTCAGCGTCGTCAAAGACGATGAACGGAGCGTTGCCGCCGAGCTCCATCGACAGGCGCAGCAGATTGTGCGAAGCCTGCTCCATCAGCGTCCGCCCGACTTCGGTGGAGCCGGTGAACGACAGCTTGCGCAGGCGGTCGTCGGCGATCAGCGGACCCATCGTCTCGCTCGACGAGGACGCAGTGATGAGGTTGACGACGCCTTTCGGCAGTCCGGCGTCCTCGAGGATCTTCACGAGGCTCAGCATCGACAGAGGCGTCTGCTGCGCCGGCTTGACGACCATCGTGCAGCCGGCGGCGATCGCCGGTCCGATCTTGCGCGTGCCCATCGCGAGCGGGAAGTTCCACGGCGTGATCAGCAGACACGGGCCGACGGGCTGCTGCATCGTCAGCAGGCGGCCCTGGCCGTTCGGAGCGGTGCCGTAGCGCCCCTCGATCCGGACCGCCTCCTCGGAGAACCAGCGGAGGAATTCGGCCCCGTACGTGATCTCGGCCTTGGACTCCGCCAGCGGCTTGCCCATCTCCAGCGTCATCAGGAGCGCCAGCTCGTCGGCGCGGGCGATGATCGCCTCGAACGCTCGGCGGAGGATCTCGCCGCGCTCGCGCGGGGGGTGCTGAGCCCACTCGGGGCCGGAGGCGACGGCCGCGTCGAGCGCCGCCTTGGCATCGGCAGCGGAGGCGTTGGCCACCTCGGCGACCGACTCGCCGGTGGACGGGTCCTCGACCGACAACGTGCCCTTCTCGCCGTCACGCCATTCGCCGGCGATGTACAGCTGCTTGGGGACTCCGTCGAGGATGCGTTGCTCTTCTGGGGCGCTGGTCGTGGTCATGTGTGGAACCTACCCAACCGCGGTGGTCGGTCAACAGCCGCGATGGCACACCGTCAGCCAGCGGATCCGACGCGACGGTGCGTCGACGGGTAGGCTCCCGCGTGTGAAGCGACTAGTGGGGGCTGCCCTGGTGGCGGCGCTGGTCCTGGCCGGGTGCGGGTCAGGCGGCTCGAAGACAGTGACGGTGACGAGTACCTCGAGCAGCTCGAGCAGCTCGAGCAACACGAGCTTCAGCTTCTCGACGACCACGCCGACGGGATCGGCGTCGACGAGCGGGACGGTGACAACGCCGCCGAGCACGACCACGACGACGTCGTCCGGCGCCACGGCGACCGTCAACCTCGCGACGTTCAAGTCCCCGAGCGGCAACATCGGCTGCATGATCATCGCCGGGACCGCCCGCTGCGACATCCGCAAGCGGACCTGGTCGCCGCCACCCCGTCCAGCGAGCTGTCCGAACGTCGTCGACTTCGGCCAGGGCCTGCTCGTGGGCCGTGGCGGCGCGGCCCGGTTCGTCTGCGCCGGCGACACGTCGGCGGATCCGTCCGCCCAGGCGCTCGCCTACAACACCGACACGGCCGTCGGCGACTTCAAGTGCGGCAGCACGACGAGCGGCATCACGTGCACGAACACGGCGAGCGGGCACGGCTTCTTCATCGCGATCCAGGGCTACCGGATCTTCTAGAGCCCGCCGCTTAACCGACCGCGGCGCCGCCGGAGAGGCGACGCCGCGGAGGGGAGGGGAGAGCGTGTGGTTTCGTCAGGCCGCGGCCGAGCGGAGGGATGCCGTCTCGAGCGCGACGCCGAGGACCTCGTCGATGCTCATCGCGAAGTGGAACGTCATCGCCTCGCGGACCTCGGCCGGGACGTCGTCGAGGTCACCGCGGTTGCGCTCCGGCAGGATCACGTCCGTCAACCCGGCCGCGTGGGCGGCGAGCACCTTCTGCTTGACGCCACCGATCGGGAGGACCCGACCCTGAAGCGTGACCTCGCCGGTCATCCCGACGGTGTGACGCACCGCGCGGCCAGTCAGTAGTGAGGCGAGCGCAGTGACCATCGTCACGCCCGCGCTCGGGCCGTCCTTGGGAATCGCGCCCGCCGGCACGTGCACATGGAACGAGCGCTCATCGAACGCGTGCGGGTCGATGCCGAGCGCGTCATCGTGACCGTGGACGTAGGAGAGCGCGATCTGCGCCGACTCCTTCATCACGTCACCGAGCTGGCCCGTGAGCGTGAGCCCCGGCTTGCCGTGCATCGCGGTCGCCTCGACGAACAGCACGTCTCCGCCCGCGCCCGTTACCGCGAGCCCGGTGGCGACGCCAGGAACGGCCGTGCGGATCGCCGACTCCTGGAAGTGCCGCTGACGTCCGAGCGCTTCACGCACCCCGTCGAGGTCGATCGTCACCGGCGCGCTGGCCTGGTTGGCGGCGATCCTCGTCGCGGTCTTGCGCAGGAGCGTCCCGAGGTCGCGCTCGAGTTGGCGGACGCCTGCCTCGCGCGTGTACTCGGTCGTGATCGTGCCGAGCAGCTCGTCGGTGATCTCGACCTCCTCTGGACGCAGCCCGTTGCGCTCGAGCTGACGTGGCCACAGGTAGTCCCGGGCGATCGCGACCTTCTCGGAGGTCGTGTAGCCGTCGAAACGGATGACCTCCATGCGGTCGAGCAGCGGTCCGGGGATCGTGTCGGCGACGTTCGCGGTCGCGATGAACAGCACGCCGCTGAGGTCGAGTTCGACGTCGAGGTAGTGGTCACGGAACGAGTGGTTCTGCGCTGGGTCCAGCACCTCGAGAAGCGCCGAGCTCGGGTCGCCACGCCAGTCGGCGCCGACCTTGTCGACCTCGTCGAGCATGATCACCGGATTCATCGTGTTTGCGTCTCTGAGCGCGCGCACCAGCCGGCCCGGGAGGGCGCCGATGTACGTGCGGCGGTGACCCCGGATCTCGGCCTCGTCACGGACGCCGCCGAGCGACATCCGGACGAACTCGCGACCCGTGGCCCGGGCGATCGACTCACCGATGCTCGTCTTGCCGGTGCCGGGGGGTCCGATCAGCGTCAGGATCGCGCCGGAGCGCTTGTCCTCGGTGATCCCGCGCTCGACGCGCAGCTTCTTGACTGCGATGTACTCGACGATCCGGTCCTTGACGTCCTCGAGACCGGCGTGGTCCTTGTCGAGGACCTCACGGGCGTGCTCGGGGTCGAGCCGCTCGTCGGAGCGCTTGCTCCATGGCACGGCGACGAGCCAATCGAGATACGTCCGGATCACGCTTGACTCGGCCGACTGCTCGCCGACGCGCTCGAGGCGCCCGAGCTCCTTCTCGGCCTGCTCGCGGACGGCGTCGGGCATGCCGGCGTCTGCGATCTTCGTGCGGTACTCCTCGACCACGGACGCATCGTCCTCGCCGAGCTCCTTGCGGATCGAGTCCATCTGCTTGCGCAGGAAGTACTCCCGCTGCTGCTTCTCGGCGCCGGACTCGACGTCGTCGCGGATCCGCTTGCGGACCTGGAGTTCGGCGAGCCGCCCACGCTGGAAGGAAAGCGCGAGCTCCAACCGCTCGGACACGTTGACCGTCTGCAGCAGCTGGACCTTCTGGTCGTAGCTGAGGTCGGGGCTGTACCCGCTCGTGTCGGCGAGCGATCCGGGCTCGGCGATCGCGCGGACAAACGCGGCGATCCGTCCGTCGTCACCGCGGAGCTCGAGGATCTCCTCGACGACCGCGCGGTACTCGCGCTCGAGCTCGCGGGTACGTCCGTCAACCGGGACTTCGTCGGGGTGCTCCTCGACCTCGACGTACAGCCGTCCGTCGGGAAGCGTGTGCGCGGCGCCTGCGACGCCGCGGTGGAGTCCTTGCAGCGCGACAGCACGCGCGCCGCCGGGCAGTCGCACACGATCGGCGACCTCGGCGACGGTGCCGATGTTGGCGTACTCCTGTTCGTGGTGGGGGACGAGGAAAACGCGGTCCTCCTCACCGGCGTCGACGGCGAGCGTCAGCGACATACCGGGGAAGACGACGACGTCGTCCAGCGGGACTAGGAGGAGGCGGCTCATCCGTGTGTCTTCACTTTCGCTAGTAGCTTACGTTGGGTAAGTGGGGAGCTTAGCACTCCAGTGGCGGGCTGCTAGGTGATCTAAGTGCGCTTCACTGAGATTATCGGATCGTGTCCGCGTGGGCCCCGCGTCGTCGGCGCTCCGCACGCCGGATCCGCCGCAGTTCTGAGATGATGGGCGCAATGGCCGAGTCAGATACGCCGCCCGCGGAGGAGCCCGCCCACGACATCCTCGCCGCCGAGGAATTCGCGATGCCGGCACCGGATCCGCCCCATGCCGTTCCGGAGGACCCCTCGGGGATCCCCGAGCCGCATGACGTCCTCGCGGCCGACGAGTACCCGCTCGGCGGGGGTGAGCCGGCGGGCAAGGGCTCACTCGTGCGTCACGCGGATGGTGGGATCCGCCGCGGGATCCTGCTGGGCGCGCTCGCCGTCGCCGCGCTGCTCGCGCTGAAGCGGCTGAAGAGCGGCCGCGCCTGAGCGCACGGCGCCCAGCGGCCGGTCGCCTCAGCGCTTGCGCCGCGGCATCAGGTCCGTGATCGTCCCCTCGGCCATCTCAGCCGCGAACATCACGGTCTCGGTGAGGGTCGGGTGGGGGTGGATCGTGAGCGCGATGTCCTCGGCGTCGGAGCCCATCTCGATCGCGTGGACGAGTTCGGCGATCAGCTCTCCGGCTCCGACACCGACGATGCCGGCGCCGAGCAGGCGCTTCGTCTCCGGGTCAAACAGCAGCTTCGTCATGCCCTCGGGCCGGGCCAGCGACAGGGCGCGCCCGGAGGCGCCCCACGGGATCGATGTCGACTCGTACTCGATCCCCTCGGCGCGAGCTCCAGTCTCGGTCAGCCCCGTCCAGGCCACCTCGGGATCGGTGTAGGCGACCGACGGGATCGACCGGGGATCAAACGCCGCACCGGGGACGCCGGCGATCACCTCGGCGGCGACCTTGCCCTCGTGCGAGGCCTTGTGGGCGAGCATCGGCCCACCGACGATGTCCCCGATCGCGTGGATCCAGGGCACGTTCGTCCGCAGTTGGGCGTCGATGGGGATGAAGCCCGCCTCATCAACCTCGACAGCCGCGGCGTCGAGCCCGAGCGACCCTCCGTTCGGGCGCCGGCCGACGGCGACGAGCACGCTGTCGAACGTGTCGGAGTCGCCCGAGGAGAACGTCACCTTCAGCCCACCCTTCAGGGGCTTGACGCTTTCGACCTTCGTGTCGAGCAGGACGCCCTCGTAGCGGCCGGCAACCCGCCGATGCAGCGGCCGGACGAGATCCGGGTCGCACCCCGGGATGAGCTGATCGAGAAGCTCGACGACGGTCACCTTGGTGCCGAGCGCGTCGTACACCGTTGCCATCTCGAGGCCGATGATCCCGCCGCCGACGACGAGCAGTCGCTTGGGGATGCCCTCCGGCGAGAGCGCGCCGGTCGAGTCGATGACGCGCGGATCATCGTCCGGGAAGCCGGGCAGCCGGACCGCCGATGACCCCGCCGCGATGATGCAGTTGTCGAACGTGATCGTCCGCTCGCCGACGACGAGCGAGTTCGGCGACGCGAACTGGGCCTCGCCGGTGATGACCTCGACGTTGCGCTGCTTCGCCAGTCCGCGCAGGCCGCCGGTGAGCTTGGAGACGACCGATGCCTTCCAGCCGATCAGCGCCTCGAGGTCGATCTTCGGCTTGCCGAACGTGATCCCGTGCTCGGCCATCTCCTGCGCCTCGCCGAGCACGCGCGCGGCGTGCAGGAGCGCCTTCGACGGGATGCACCCGACGTTGAGGCACACGCCGCCGAGCGTCTCGTAGCGCTCGATCAGGACGGTCTTCAGCCCCAGGTCGGCGGCGCGGAACGCGGCCGTGTACCCGCCGGGGCCGGAGCCGATGACGACGACCTGGGCGTCGTGCTCGGACGCGTCGGGCTCGGGCGGCGGTGACGGCGGGGCCGCGGCCGGCGCGGGTGTGGCCGGCGCGGCCGCGGCCGGCGCGGGAGTGGCCGACTCAGCGGGCTCGGCGGGCGCATCCTCACGCGGGGCGGCGCCGTCCTGCTCCGCCTCGAGCGTCAGCAGCACGCTCCCCTCGGAGACGCGGTCGCCGATCGACACGCGCAGCTGCGCAACCGTGCCCGCGACTGGCGCCGGCACGTCCATCGTCGCCTTGTCGGACTCGAGCGTGACGAGCGGATCCTCGAGCGCGACCGTGTCGCCGGGCGCGACCTGGATCTCGATCACCGGCACATCACTGAAGTCCCCGATGTCGGGGACGCGAACCTCACGCTCGGTGCTCACAGCAGTGCGCGACGGAGATCGGAGAGGACGCGGACGAGGTACACGACGAACCGCGCCGCGGCGGCGCCGTCGATCACGCGATGGTCGTAGGAGAGCGAGAGCGGCACCATCAGCCGTGGCTCAAACGCTGACGTCGCCGCGTTCCACACCGGTTGGACCGCGGAGCGCGTGGCGCCGAGGATCGCGACCTCGGGCGCGTTGATGATCGGCGTGAACGACGCGCCGCCGATGCCGCCGAGCGATGAGATCGTGAACGACGCGCCCTGCATGTCCCCCGGCGCCAGCTTGCCGTCCCGGGCGAGCCCCGACAGGCGGGTGAGCTCGGAGGCGATTTCGAACAGCCCGAGCTGATCGGCGTTCTTGATGACGGGCACGACAAGTCCGTTCGGCGTGTCGGCCGCGAAGCCGATGTTGTAGTAGCGCTTGAGCACGAGCGCATCGCCGTCAAGCGAGGCGTTGAACGTCGGGTATTCCTTCAGCGCGGCGATCGAGGCGAGGACGAGGAACGAGACCATCGTCACCTTCACGTCGCTCTGCTCGGCGTTCAGCTGCTTGCGCCACGCCTCGAGGTCGGTGATGTCCGCATCGTCGTTGTGCGTGACGTGCGGGATCATCACCCAGTTCCGTGCGAGGTTCGGCGCGGAGATCCGCTGGATCCGGGTCCGCTCGACGCGCTCGACCGGACCGAACTTCTCAAAGTCGATCGTGGGCCACGGGAGCAGCTCGAGCCCGCCGACACCGGCCTGCGCAGCACCGCCGCCGGCGGCCGGGGCCGCTGCGGGTGCTCCGGCCCCGTTCGCCGAGGCGGCACTCTCGACGTCCGATTTGACGATCCGGCCCTTGCGCCCGCTCCCGGTCACGGCGCTCAGCTCGACCCCGAGCTCCCGGGCGAGGCGGCGAACCGCCGGGCTCGCGTAGATCGGGCCGCGCCCCTCGGGTGCGGAGGATGCTGCGGCGGGGGCCTCCGGCGGAGCGGACCGTTCCGCCGGAGCGGACGCCGCCGGCGCAGCGGACGCCTCCGGCGGAGCGGACGCCTCGGGTGCAGCGGACGGCTCCTCCGCGGCCGCCGGCTCTTGCGCCTCGACCTCGACCGCGGTCTGCACCGGATCCGCAGCGGGCACCTCAGGCGGCGCCCCCTCGGCCTCCGACTCCATCGACACGAGCAGCGTCCCCTGCGCGACGCGGTCTCCGACGCTCACATGCAACTCGCGCACGGTGCCGGCGAGCGGCGCGGGTACGTCCATCGTCGCCTTGTCGGACTCGAGCGTGACGAGCGGATCCTCGAGCGCGACCGTGTCACCCGGGCCGACGTGGATTTCGATCACCGGCACGTCGTCGAAGTCGCCGATGTCCGGCACCTCGACGGGGATGAGGTTCGTCGTTGTCATGCCTGGGTCGGGACCGGCGCCTCGGGATCGAGCTCGTAACGCTCGATCGCCTCTTGGACGCGGGCGCGGTCGATCTCGCCGGATGCCGCGAGCTCGGACAGCGCCGCGACGGTGACGTAGTGGCGATCGACCTCGAAGAACCTCCGGAGCGATTTGCGGAAGTCGCTGCGGCCGTAGCCGTCGGTGCCGAGCACCCGGTAGCGGCCGGGGACCCATGCGCGGATGAGGTCGGCGTAGCCGCGGATGTAGTCCGACGACGCGATCACCGGCCCGCCGTCGCCCGGAAGGCACTGCGAGACGAACGCGCTCCGCGGCTCGTCGAGCGGATGGAGCATGTTCCAGCGGTCCGCCTCCATCCCGTCCCGGCGCAACTCGTTGAACGAGGTGACGCTCCAGACGTCGGCGCCGACGCCCCAGTCGGACTCGAGCAGGTCCGCCGCCGCGAGCACCTCACGGAGGATCGTGCCGGACCCCAGCAGCTGGACGCGCGGGGACCCCGCGGCAGCTCCGTCGTCGCCCGACTCGCGCGGCAGCTTGTAGATGCCGCGCAGGATCCCCTCCTCGGCCCCCTCCGGCATCGGCGGATGCGTGTAGTTCTCGTTCATCAGCGTGATGTAGAAGAACACGTCCTCCTGGTCGCCGACCATCCGCCTCAGTCCGTCCTGGACGATCACCGCGAGCTCGTAGCCGAACGCCGGGTCGTAGGCCCGGATGTTCGGAACTACGGAGAACAACACGTGGGAATGGCCGTCCTCGTGCTGGAGACCCTCGCCGTTGAGCGTCGTGCGCCCGGCGGTGCCACCGAGCAGGAATCCGCGTGCGCGGCTGTCCCCGGCCGCCCACACGAGATCGCCGACGCGCTGGTAGCCGAACATCGAGTAGTAGATGTAGAAGGGGATCATCGGCACGCCATGGGCGCTGTACGACGTGCCGGCGGCGATGAACGACGAGATCGAGCCCGCTTCGGTGATGCCCTCCTCGAGGATCTGACCGTGCTCGTCCTCCTTGTAGAACATCAGCTGCTCGGAGTCCTGCGGCTGATAGAGCTGGCCGACGGGGGAGTAGATGCCGAGCTGGCGGAACATCCCCTCCATCCCGAACGTCCGTGACTCGTCGGGGATGATCGGAACGATGTTGCGGCCGATCTTCTTGTCGCGCAGCAGCGCGGCGAGCACCCGGACAAACGCCATTGTGGTCGAGATCTCCCGCTCGCCGGTACCCGAGAGCTGCGACTCGAACAGCGACAACTCCGGAACGGCGATCGCGCCCGAATCCGGCGCCCGACGGCGCCGGGCCGGCAGCGAGCCACCGAGGGCCGCGCGCCGCTCGCGCAGGTACTGCATCTCCGGCGCGTCGTCCGGCGGCTTGTAGTACTCCGCGGCGCGCACCTGCTCGTCGGTGAGCGGCAACTCGAAGCGATCCCGGAACGCCAGAAGCGCGTCCTCGGTCATCTTCTTCGCCTGGTGGGTGATCATCTGGCCCTCGCCGGACACGCCCATGCCGTAGCCCTTGATCGTCTTGGCGAGGATCACCGTCGGCTGGCCCTCGTGGCGGACGGCATCGTGATACGCGGCGTAGACCTTCTGCTGGTCGTGCCCGCCGCGGTTGAGCAGCCAGATCTCGTCGTCGGTCATGCCAGCGACGCGATCGAGCAGGACCGGATCACGGCCGAAGAAGTGCTCGCGCACGTACGCGCCATCGCGCGACTTGAACGTCTGGTAGTCGCCGTCGACGCATTCCTCCATCACGCGGACGAGTCGGTCGTCGACGTCGGCGGCGAGCAACGAATCCCACCGCGAACCCCAGATCACCTTGATCACGTTCCAGCCGGCGCCGCGGAAGTCCGACTCCAGCTCCTGAATGATCTTGCCGTTGCCGCGCACCGGGCCGTCGAGGCGCTGCAGGTTGCAGTTGACGACCCAGATGAGGTTGTCGAGCCCCTCGCGGCCCGCGAGTCCGATCGACCCCATCGACTCGGGCTCGTCCATCTCGCCGTCGCCGAGGAACGCCCACACCTTGCGCCCTGTCGTATCGGTCAGGCCGCGCGCGGCCAGGTACTTCATGAAGCGCGCCTGGTAGATCGAGGTGATCGCGCCGATGCCGAGCGACACCGTGGGGAACTGCCAGAAATCGGGCATCAGCCACGGGTGCGGATAGGAGCTGAGTCCGCCGGGAACGGACACCTCCTGCCGGAAGCCATCGAGCTGCTCGGCGGTCAGCCGCCCCTCGAGGAACGCGCGCGCGTAGTTGCCGGGGGAGGAGTGCCCCTGGAAGAAGACGAGGTCACCGCCGTGGCCCTCGTGCGGCGCGTGCCAGAAGTGGTTGAAGCCGACCTCGTACAGCGTCGACAGCGACTGATAGCTCGCGATGTGTCCACCGAGTTCCGACGAGACCTTGTTCGCGCGGACGACGATCGCGATCGCGTTCCAGCGCATGATCGCGCGCAGGCGCTGCTCGAGCGACGGATCACCCGGCAGCTGTGCCTCGCGAGAGACCGGGATCGTGTTGACGTACGGCGTGTTGAGGGTCGCGATCGGACCGGTCCCGGCGCTCTGCGCTCGCTCGACGACCTGCGTGAGCAGGTCCCGGGCGCGTCCGGGCCCGTCATGGGCGACGACGGCATCGACGGCCTCGAGCCACTCGCTCGTCTCGGTCGCGTCGATGTCCGCCCCGGCCCCGTTTGAAGATTGAGATGCGACCTGATCGGTCATGGCCCTGTCTGCCTCGGTTTCGCGATGAATGCGGCGCTTACGACTGAATATACCTTCGGTGCCACCCCCCAACCGAGGGGTTCGCTACGGTGGCGAAATGGCGTTGCAAGTCGTTGATGGTCTACCCGGTGCGCCATGGAATCGCACCCTCCAGGGCTCGCTCGATGAACTCGTCGTCGAGTCGGAGCTGCTGGCCGAGAATCCGCTCGGGGACCCGGCTCGCCGCCCGCTGTACGTGTACAGCTCACCCGGCGCGGCGGGCACGGCGGTGCCGACCGTGTACGTCATCCAGGGCTACACGGGTCAGGTCGACATGTGGCTCGCCCGGCCGACGTTTGAGCAGACATTCATCGAACGGCTCGACGTCATGTTCGCGGCGGGCGACTGTCCGGACGCGCGGGTCGTGTTCGTCGATGCGTGGACGGCGCGGGGCGGCTCCCAGTACCTCAACTCGACGAGCACCGGCCGCTACCTCGATTACCTGTGCGACGAGGTCGTGCCCTTCGTCGATTCACAGTACGACGTTCTCGCGGGCCGTGAGCACCGTGGCCTCGCCGGAAAGTCGTCAGGCGGCTATGGGGCGATGGCCGTGCCGATGCTCCGTCCCGAGGTGTTCGGCGCGCTCGCCTCGCACGCCGGCGATGCGCTGTTCGAGTCCTGCTACGCGCGCGACTTCCCGACCGTGGCGCGCGCCCTGCGCGACGGCTTTGACGGTTCATATGAAGTGTTTCTTGACCGCCTGGCGGAGACCGACCATTTCGACTGGGGCACGTTCGGCCAGCCGTTTGAGATCTACGGCTACGCGTGCTGTTACTCGCCGGATCCCGAGCGGCCCGGGCACGCCCTGCTGCCGTTCGACGTCGGCACGGGACGCCTGAACGACGACGTATGGGCGCGGTGGCTCGCGTATGACCCCGTGCGGATGGCGCCCGGGCACGCCGACGCGCTGCGCAGCATGCGGCGCATCTACCTCGACGCCGGCCGCGGCGACGAGTACTACCTCGACCTCGGTGCGCAGGCGTTCTCCGAGGAGCTGACAAAGCTCGGCGTCGACCACACGCTCGAGTTGTTCGAGGGCAAGCACGGCGGGATCACCTACCGCTACCCGGGCGCGATCCGTGAGCTCGTGCTTGCGCTCGTATGAGAGGCTACGCGCATGACCACGACCGCCGATCTTGATCTCGCCTTCGCCGGCCCCGCCGCCCTCGCCGACCTCGTTCGCCGGGGCGAGGTCCACCCTCGTGAGCTAGTCGAGCTTTCGCTTCGCCGCATCGAGGAGATCAACCCGCGTCTGAATGCATTCCGCGTGACAATGGCCGACGAGGCCCTCGCCGCCGCCAACGACGCGACCGCGCCGAGCGGTCTGCTCGCCGGGGTTCCGATCGCGGTCAAGGACGACCTTCCGGTCGCCGGGCAGTCGACGACCCGCGGCGCCCGCCGCTTCGGCCCGCCCGCGCCGGCCGACGCCGAGGCGGTACGTCGACTGCGGGCCGCGGGAGCGATCCCGATCGGCATCACGAACGTTCCTGAGCTGACGATCTTCCCGTGGACGGCGACCGATGCAAACGGCGTCACGCGTAATCCATGGGACGTCACGCGGACGCCAGGAGGTTCGTCGGGCGGTTCGGCGGCGGCCGTCGCGGCCGGCCTTGTCCCGTGCGCGACCGGGTCCGATGGCGGCGGCTCGATTCGGATCCCGGCTGCCGCCTGCGGGCTCGTGGGCATGAAGTCGACTCGCGGTCGCGTGTCGATGGCGCCCGGTCGCGAGGGATGGCTCGGTCTGAGCGTGTACGGCGGCCTTGCTCGCACCGTCCGTGACAGCGCTCTCCTGCTCGACGTCATGCACGGCACGATCGACACCGACGCCGATCATGCGCCCCCGTTCGACGGTAGCTACGTCGAGGCGAGTGGTCGCGCGCCGCGGCCACTGCGGATCGCCATGTCGAAGAAGCTGCCGCCGGGTCTGCTCGGCAAGCTCTCGTCCGAACAGCGTGGCGCGTGGGAGCGGACCGGACGGCTGCTGGAGAGCCTGGGCCACCACGTCGCCGAGCGCAGCCCCGCGTACGGCATGGTGCAGGTCGATTTCCTGCAGATGTGGGTCCGCGGGATCTACGAGGAGTCGCTGACCATGCCGGACCGCTCGCAGCTCGAGCCGCTCACCCGCCAGATGGCGGGCGCCGGCGAGCGCCTCGTGCCAGATCGCCGTCGCGCCAGCCTCCTCGCCAAGCGGCCGCGGACGACCGACCGGATCCTCGGGCTCTGGGCCGAACACGATGTGCTGCTCACGCCCGCGCTCGCCAAGACGGCGATCGCCGCCGAGGGCGGGTACGGCAAGCCGGCGCCGGTCGCAGTCGACATTGCCGGCCGATTCACGCCCTATACACCCGTGTTCAACGTCACCGGCCAGCCGGCGATCTCGCTGCCGGCCGGGATCGGCTCCGACGGTCTGCCGCTCAGCGTCCAGCTCGTCGGCCGCCCGGGCGCCGAGGATCTTCTGTACGCCCTCGCGGCCCAGATCGAAGCGGCCGCGCCGTGGGTCGAGCGCCGGCCGGCGATCAGCTAACGCCGCGACGAGTGCTTGGTCCGCCCGCGCCTGCTGGTGCGCGGTGGGTAGAGCTCGCGCTCCTCCTCCGTCATCTGGCGAATGACAAGCGTCCCGTTCTTCACCTGCTCGCGCATGATCGCGAGCCGCTCCTGACGCTGCTCCTCCAACCTATCCCTCATCGTTCCTCAATCCGATCGTTCGCGTGCCACGGCCCCGTTCCCAAGAGGTCGGCCGGCGGGTCAGCGGCGTCGAGAGGACGAACTACTGAAGAAGTCTCAGTCTTCGTCCGACTTCGTGGCGCGGGGTTAGCGACCAACAGGTAGGGTGCGGCCGCAGCCCCCCGATAGTCGGTGGAAGGAGATTCGTATGGCCCAGGCCAAACGCAGTGGTGGATCAGGCTCGAGCTCCAAGAGCAGCTCGGCAAAACGGTCGAGCACGTCGGGGAGCTCGGCACGCAAGGCCAGTTCCTCACGCAAGAGCAGTCGTTCGTCGTCCTCAGGGCGCTCGACGAGCAGCCGGACTAAGTCGAGCAAGAGCAGTCAGTCAGGCCCGGCGTCGGCGGCATCGGCAGCAGCGGCCGCGGTCGATCCGGCCGTCGAGGCGGCCGCCCAGCGACTGCGCAAGCTCAACGAGCGGATCATCGAGGCCGGCAAGAACGCCGGTGAGGGTGCGCTCGACAACTACGAGAAGGCGCTCAAGACGATCGCCGGCACGCTCGAGCGTGGCCCCGGCAGCAGCGACATCGAGTGGATCTCGAGTCTCGCGACCGCGCAGGCCAAGTTCATTCGCGACGTGACCGCGGCGTGGACGAAGGCCGCGCGCGACATGCTCAAGTGAACCGTCGGCGCAGCGCGCGCCTCCGCGCGGACGGACGGTGGCGCGCGTTGGCCGAAATTCATGGCAGGATGTCGGCGGTGAGATTGAGATCCGTCCTCGCTGCGGGCCGGGGGCTGATCGTCTGTGTGATGGCCCTGTCCGCGCTCCTGACTGTCGGCTGCGGCACCTCGTCGTCGGACGCCCATACCACGAAGACGACCCCGCCGCCGGCTGCGGCGGCGGCGAACACGGTCAGCGTCGGCAGGCCGTCCGCGACGCGTCCGGTTCAGTCCGGCTTCGTCGGGCTCTCGGTCGAATTCCGCACGCTGCTCGAGTACGCCGGCGGCAACCCGAGCACGGTCAACCCCGTGTTCATCCAGTTGCTGCGCAACCTCGCGCCCGGTCAGCCCGCGCAGCTGCGGATCGGCGGCGACACCACCGACTGGACCTGGTACCCGTACGGAAGCCGCAAGGCGCCGGCCGGTGTCCGCTACGCCGTCACTGCCCGCTGGCTCGGCGTCGCGCACGCGGTCGCCGAAGCGCTCAACGCCAAGACGATCATCGGGATCAACCTCGAGACGAACAACCCGCACCTCGCCTCGGTCGAGGCCAAGGCGTTCGTGAATGCGCTCGGAGCGCAGCGGATTGAGGGCCTCGAGATCGGCAACGAGCCTGAGCTGTACGGCAGCTTTGCCTGGTACGTCCTGCACGGCGTCAAGCACTTCGGGCGGCCCCGCAGCTACAACTTCGACAACTTCCTCAGCGAGTACGCGGCGACCGCACGGGCGCTGCCGGCCGCTCCGCTCGCCGGGCCGAACACCGGCGGCACGCAGTGGATGCCGATCCTCAACCGGTTCCTGAGGACCGAGCGCGGCGTCCGCGTCGCGACGCTCCACCGCTATCCGCTCAAGCGCTGCACGAAGTCGGCGCACGTGACGATCGGGCAGCTGCTGTCCGACTCGTCCGCCCGCGGGCTCGCTGACAGCGTCGCCGGGTACGTGGCGATCTCCCACCGCCACGGCGTCCCGCTCCGCATCGACGAGATCAACTCCGTCTCCTGCGGCGGGGCACCCGGCGTCAGCGATACGTACGCGACCGCGCTGTGGGCAGCCGACGCGATGTTCGAGATGGCCCGGGCCGGTGTCGACGGGGTCAACGTGCACTCGCGGCCCGGGGTCACGAACGAGCTGTTCAGCTTCCGCAACGCCAAGGGCAAGTGGTCGGCCACGGTCAACCCGGTCTATTACGGGCTGATGATGTTCGCCGACGCGGCGCCGGCCGGATCACGGCTGCTGCAGGTAGGCAACCCGGGAGCTCCCGCTCTCAAGATCTGGGCGACGCGCGCGCCGGACGGCCGCATCCGCGTCGCGCTGATCAACAAGAGTGCGGCGCACGGTCGCACGGTCGCGCTGCAGATCGCCGGAGCGAGCGGCCCCGCGCTCGTCGCGCGGCTGCACGGGCCGGGTCTCGCGGCCAAGCGGGGCATCACCTTCGGCGGTCAGGGCTTCAGTGGGCAGACGTCGACCGGCACGCTCGCCGGAGCTGCGTCGACCGAGACGATCACGCCGAACGGCTCCCGCTACGTCGTCCAGGTCCCCGCCGCCAGCGCGGCGCTGCTGACGATCGGCGCGTCGAAGTAGTCATCGACCGAGTTCCGCGAGCCGGCGCTCGATCAGGCGACGCTCTGCGGCGTCGTGGACGAGCTCGAGCGCACGGCGGTAGGCGTCACGGGCTTCGTGGGTCCGTTCGAGCCGGCGCAGCAGCTCGGCGCGCGTCGAGTGCAGATAGCGGAACTGCTCGAGCGGGAGCGCCTCGACAATCTCGAGGCCGGCCGCCGGCCCGGCGTGCTCGGCGACCGCAATCGCGCGGTTGAGCTCGACGACCGGCGAGCCCGTCAGCCGGCCGAGCTCGCCGTACAGCGCCGCGATCTGTCGCCAATCGCGTTCGTCCTCAGCGTGCAGAGCAGCAATCGCCGCCTGGAGGACATACGGGCCGCGGCCGTGAAGCGCGAGCGCGCGGTCAAGCGCGGTCCGCCCCGCATCGAGTTGCGCGTCGTCCCACAGGGATCGGTCCTGATCGGCCAGCAGGACGAGTTCCTCGCCGGCGAACCGCGCGGCCTGGCGGGCGTCGAGCAGCAGCATCATCGCGAGCAGGCCGAGCGCCTCGGGCTCGTCCGGCATCAGCTCGGTCAGCGACTGGCCGAGCCGGACCGCCTCGCCCACAAGTTCGTGCCGGGAGCGCTCCGAGTACCCCTGGTTGAAGATGAGGTAGACCACGGCGAGGACCGCTGCGAGGCGGTCGGGGAGCATGTGGTCCGGTGGGATGCGGAACGGGATCCCGGCGGCCTTGATCTTCCGCTTGGCACGCACGAGGCGCTGGGCCATTGTCGACTCCTCCACGAGGAACGCGCGCGCGATCTCGGGCGTCGTCAGGCCGCCCAGCGTCCGCAGCGTCAGTGCGACCTGGGCGTCGACGGCGAGCGCCGGATGGCAACAGGTGAACAGCAGCTCGAGCCGCTCATCTTTGAACGTGGGCTCCGTCACGGTGTCCTCCACGGCCTCGGGGATCTCGAGCAGCCGGGTTTTCGCCGCGAGCGTCCGCTCGCGGCGAATCCGGTTGATGGCGCGGTTGCGCGCGGTCGTGATCAGCCACGCGGGCGGGTTCGCCGGCGTCCCGTCCGACGGCCAACGTGCCGCCGCGATCGTGAACGCCTCCTGCGTGGCCTCCTCGGCGAGATCGAAGTCGCCGAGGAAGCCGATCAGAGACGCCAGGACCCGGCCCCAGTGCTCGCGGAACGCCTGCTCAACGTCGGCCGTCACGCGCTGCCACTCACCACTCGACGATGGGGCGGACCTCGACGGCGCCGCCCATCCGCGCCGCCGGGACCTTGGCGGCGAGCTCAATCGCGGCGTCGAGGTTGTCGGCCTCGAAGATGAGGTAGCCGTTCACGGCCTCCTTCATCTCGACGAACGGACCGTCGGTGACGAGCGTCTCCCCGTTCGCGACGCGGACCGTCGTCGCGGTCGAGGCCTCGTCGAGTTGCAGGCCGGGGGTCACGCCGGGGGTGGACGTGACCTCCTGGTAGCCGGCGAACACGCCGTTGCGCTCGTCCTCGGACAGCTTCGCCCATGCGTCCGGGTCACGCGGGGTGGCGGCGGTGCCCTGATGGATCAGCAGCATGTACTTCATCGTGCGGCGCTCCTTTGATTGTTTGGATCGTCGCTCATAAGACACACGGACGTCCGCTGAATCGACAGCCGGCGGGAAAAGGCAATGTGGCACGCTTGGTTGGAAAGCAACATGGCCGGGAGCGCTTGCCGGTCCGCCCGGCCGGGAATCATGTAGCGGATGGCGCACAAGTCGATGCTCGAACGCACGGCGGGCAAGGTGCCCGGTCTCAAACGGATCCCGGTCGCGAGGCTGATCGTGATCGGCGAGGTCGCGATGCTCGCTCGCGCGCACTTCGAGCGTCTCGAGCCGGACGAGCGCCGGCGCCTCGTCACGCTCATGAGCCGGGCGCACGGCCGGCGGCGCAACCTATCCGATCGCGACCGGGCCGAGTTCGCGGCGCTCACCGCCAAGCTCGACCCGCGTCTGTTTGCCGGTCTCGTCGCCGAGCGGTTCTCACCCGTCCCGCTGCCCCAGCGCGTCGTCCGCGGCAGGCCCCGGCGGCGGGACTAGTGTCCCGCCATGTGCGGCCGTACTTTGCGCGGCGGCGCTGCGGCTTCTGACGGATGAGCGGTCCGCCTGCGGCCGGGATCATCGGCGTATGTCGACTCGCACTCGTGGTCTGCTGACCCTCGGCGGCCTCGTCCTCGTGTACTTCGCGCTGCTGCGCGAGCGCGTGATGAGCTGGGGGGCGAGCCGGTGCGACGCTGGGGCGCGGCTGCCCGGCGACGAGCTGCTCGAGGACGCCGACGGCGTGAGCACGCGCGCGATCGAGATCGACGCGCCGGCGAGCGCCGTGTGGCCGTGGATCGCGCAGATGGGACCCGCACCGCGCGGTGGCGCGTACACCTACGACTGGATCGAGAACCTGCTTGGCCTGGGCATGCACAGCGTCGACCGGGTTCTTCCCGAGTTCCAGGATCTACAGCCCGGCGAGGTCATCGGGTACGGCACGAACCGGATGCGGCTCGAGCGCGTCGAGCAAGAGTCGGTGCTCGCCTGGCGCTCGGAGACCGGCGACTGGGTGTGGAGCTTCGTGCTCCGCGAGCACGACGGCGCGACGACGCTCATCAGCCGCAACCGCTTCCGGCTGCCGACGGTCACCGCCCGGCTCGGGATGCTGCCGATGGAGCCGGCGTCGCTCGTGATGGAGCGCAAGATGCTGCTCGGCATCAAGCAGCGCGCCGAACGGCTCGCGCTCGCCTGACGACCCAGTGGGCATACCCGCCTGTGGTAGGGGCCACTAGAGCCGCCGCAACCCGTCGAGCGCGATCTCGAAGACGCGCTCGGCCTGTCCCGGCTCGGGCGGGGTGATCTTCGAGATTCCGGCGACGAGGTGGATCACGTCGCTGAACGTCACATCGGTTCGCACGACGCCCGCGGCCTGGGCTCGCTCGAGCAGCGGCTCGCCGGCCTCGTACATCAACGACCGGCAGCTGGCGAACACGTTCGATTCGGCGCCGTCGGCGAACAGTTCGTTCGTGAGGGCCTGCTTCGTCGCGACGTAGTCGACGAACCGCCGGAGCCACGTCGCGAGCGCCTCCCACGGGGGCAGGCCGGCGACGTCCTGAGCCGAGCGAGCGAGCGCCTCGACCTCGTCGACGTACACCGCCTCGATCAGGACCTGGCGCGTGGGGAAGTGGCGGTAAAGGGTCCCGATCCCGACTCCAGCGCGGCGGGCGATGTCCTCGAGCGATGCGGCCATGTCCGCCTCGGTGAACGCCTCGCGCGCGGCCGCGAGCAGCTTCTCGTAGTTGCGCTTTGCGTCGGCCCGCTGCGGGCGCTTGAGGAGGGGTGCGGAGGAGGTGGGTGTCGTGCTCATCGAGATCAGCCTTGCAAAGCGGAGGGTGCCTCCGCTATATTAACCGGAGGACACCTCCGAATATGTATGCGGAGGATGCCTCCAGTTTAGCGCCAACCGGTCGTCCCGTGGCGGACATCGCGGGGCCGGGGCGCCCTATGTCTGACCACCTCCACCAGGGAGTTACTTCACCGTGCCCGCATTGCTTCACCGACGGTCTGCCGACGCGCGCCGCACCGCGCACCCGGCGATCGTGCTCGCCATCATCCTCGGCTCGTACCTCATGGTCGTGCTCGACGCGTCGGTGATCATCACCGCGCTGCCGAACATCCACCACGCGCTGCATTTCTCCGCTGCCGGACTGTCGTGGGTGCAGAGCGCCTACGCCCTCACCTTCGGTGGTCTGCTGTTGCTCGGCGCGCGCGCCGGTGACATCCTCGGCCGCCGCCGTGTGTTCGTCGTCGGCATCAGCCTGTTCAGCGTCACGTCCCTGATCGGCGGACTCGCCCAGTCCGCCGGCTGGTTGCTCGCCGCCCGCGCCGTCCAGGGCGCGTCGGCAGCGATCGCCGCGCCGTCCACGCTGGCGCTGCTGACGACGAGCTTTCCCGAGGGCGTCGCTCGCAGCCGCGCGATCGCCGCCTACGCCGCGGTGGCCGGCGCCGGCGGCAGCGTCGGACTCGTCCTCGGCGGCCTCCTCACCGATCTCATCTCGTGGCGGTGGGGACTGTTCATCAACGTGCCGGTCGGGCTCGCGCTGATCGCGGCCGCCCCGCGGTATCTCGAGGAGACCGAGCGTCGGCCCGGCGTCTTCGACCTCCCCGGCGCGGCGGCGTCGACCCTCGGGATGAGCGCGCTGGTCTACGGTTTCGTCCGCGCCGCATCCGACGGCTGGGGGAACACCGGGACGGTCGTCAGCTTCGTCGTGGCGCTCGGGCTGCTCGTCGCGTTCGTGCTCGTTGAGCGCCGCGCGGAGCAGCCGATCACACCGCTGCGCCTGTTCGCCAACCGGGCCCGCACCGGGTCCTACGTGGCCCGGATCCTCGTCGTCGGGGCGATGTTCTCGATGTTCTTTTTCCTCAGCCAGTTCCTCCAGGGCGCCCGCAGCTTCACACCGCTGCAGGCGGGCCTCGCGTTCCTACCGATGACGCTCGTCATGTTCGGCATCGTCCGGCTCGTCCCGCGCCTCGAGGGACGAGTCGGGACGACGCGGTTGCTGATCGCCGGCCTGCTCACCGCGCTCGTCGGGATGGTGTGGCTGAGCCGGCTGTCGATCGACGCCACCTACGTCACGCAGATTGCGCTGCCGCTCGCGGTGCTGGGAGTCGGCATGGGCATGACGCTCGCGCCGCTCACCACGGCCGGCATCGCCGGTGTCGCTCCGGCCGATGCCGGCGCCGCATCGGGCGTCGTGAACGCCGCGCAGCAGCTCGGGAGCTCGCTCGGGCTGAGCGTGCTCGTGACCGTGTTCACCTCGGCGACCCACTCCGCGCTCGCCCACCCCGTGCCCGGCGCGTCGCCCATCGCCGAGGCGCGCGACGCGCTCGCGCACGCGGTCTCGAGTTCGATCACCGGCTCGGCCGTGCTGCTCGGACTCGCGCTCGCCGTCACGCTGTTCTCCGTGCGTCGTCCGGCGCGGGATCGGGTCTCCGCGATGGCGGCGGAGACGGCGTAGTCATATGGCGAAGATGGCGCCGCCATGGTTGACCGGGCACGGGCGGCGCCTTCTTCGTGGGGGGGGCGGGGGCGAATCGGTCTTGCCTGAGCCGGAACCGACCGACAAGCCGGTTGAGCGTCTCGGCGTTGCCAGACTTTGCGAACCTCTTCCGCGACGACGGCGAAACCGCGGCCCTGCTCACCGGCGCGGGCGGCCTCAATCGCGGCGTTGAGCGCGAGCAGGTTCGTCTGCTCGGCGATGCCGGTGATCGTCGCGACGATCTTGTCGATCTGCTCGGCCTTGGTGGCGAGCTCGCGGATGACGTCGTTGACGGTGGCGGAGGAGTCCCGCACGGAATGCATCGCCGCGTTCGCCTCCTCGGCAGCGGTGACACGCTCCTGCGCGACCTCGCGCGCCACGTGGGCGACCTCGGCTGTCCGCTGCGCGGTCTCGGCCGCCTCGGCCACCGCGCGGCCGACCTCGAGGGCGGTCTCGCCGCGGCGGGGTGGGCCTCCCGGAAGTAGTGGCCAGCCTCGAGGTCATCGACGAGGCCGCCGTGCGTCGGCTCCCAGCCGAGCCACTGACGTGTGAGGGCGCTCGAGGCCGGGGCGTCGAGCCCAAAGAACATGCCCATCCAGCCGAAATGGTCCGCTGCGTCCTGCGGGGCGATCGAGACGACCGGCACATCGAGGTGGCGGCCAATGATCTCGGCGATGTCACGCGTGGCGACGGATTCGGCGACAGCGTGGAACGCCGAGCCGGCCGTGCCGTGCTCGAGCGCGAGACGGTAGAGCCGGGCTGCATCGAGCCGGTGCACGGCCGGCCAGCGGTTGGCGCCATCGCCGATGTACGCGGACGCGCCCTGCCGGCGCGCGATGTCGATCAGGACCGGGACGAAGCCGTGATCGCCCTCGCCGTGCACCGATGCTCCGGGTCGCACGACCGATGAGCGAATCCCGACGTCCGCGAGGCCGGCTGCGAGTAGCTCAATCCCGATGCGCGGGTGGGACGCCGATGCCGGGTCGATCGTCGCCTCCTCGGTCGCCACCTCGCCGGGGCTGATGAGCGCCGTCCCGGTCGTGACGACGAGCGGTCGGCCGGTCCCCTCGAGCGCGCTGGCGAGCGCCTCAATCGCGCTCCGATCGGTCTCGGCCGCCTTGGCCATCTGGGAGAAGTCGTGGACGTAGGCGGTGTGGATGACCCCGTCCGCTGCGGCGGCGCCACGGCGCAGGCTGTCGAGGTCGTCGAGGGCGCCGCGAAGGGGGGCCGCGCCGGCGGCGGCGACCGCCGCCTCACCGGCGTCCGAGCGCGCCAGGCCGGTGACCTCGTGGCCGGCGTCGAGCAGATCGCGGACAACGGCCGAGCCGATGAAGCCCGTTGCTCCGGTAAGGAATACACGCATGAGAACGCTCCATTCTGATGTATCGATGTCAGTCCCTGTCATCACTGTAGCAAGACGATGACAGCGGCTGACATCACTACAATCGAGGCATGGCTCGATGGGAACCCGGCGCTCGCGGACGGCTCGCCGAAGCTGCGTTTGAGCTGTATGCCGACCGTGGCTTTGAGCAGACCACCGTGGCCGAGATCGCCGAGCGCGCCGGGTTGACCGAGCGCACGTTCTTCCGCCATTTCGCCGACAAGCGGGAGGTGCTGTTCGCGGGCGCCGAGGTCCTCGAGGACGCGCTCGTGCGCGCCGTCGCCGACGCACCGGACTCGCTCGCGCCGATCGACGTTGCAGCGGGCGGTCTCGAGGCGATCGTCGCGGAGCTCCCGGATCGCGAGCGCGCACGGCGACGCAGCGCGATCATCGCGGCGAACCCCGAGCTTCAGGAGCGGGAGCTGATCAAGCTCGCTTCGCTGTCTTCGGTACTTGCGGCCGCGCTCCGGGACCGCGGGGTCGCCGAGCCCGCCGCCACGCTCACCGCCGAGATCGCGATGTCCGTCTTCCGGGTTGCGTTCGAGCGGTGGATCGCCGAGGCGAACGAGCGCGACCGGACGGAGCTCATCCGCGAGTCGCTCGCAGAGGTGCGAGCGCTCGCCACCGCGTGAGCTCAGGCGTCGGGCAGGGACTCGACGACGCGCCGGCCTAGTGAGCGCTCGAGGTCGCTGTCGGTGTTGAGCCCGAGGGACTGCAGCCGCGCCCACTGCGCCTGCTGGGCCGGGCGGCCGAACAGCTCGCGGAAGTCGGCGATCGCCGGCTGCAACTCGCCGTCGGCCGGGAGCGTGACGCGGTCGACGTGGGCCTTCGTCCGGGCGATGGCGGCGTGGTCGAAGCGGGCGAGTCGCGAGGCGATCGCATCGACCTCGGCGTCGAGTTCGTCGTCGGGGATCGCCCGGTTAACGTAGCCGTAGAGCTCGGCCCGGGCTCCGTCGAGATCGTCCGCCACGAGCACGATCTCGAGGGCGCGACCTCGCCCGACGAGCCGCGAGAGCCGGGCCATCGGGTTCCCGCCCGGAACCACGCCCATCCCCACCTCGAACTGCCCGAGCAGAGTGTTCTCCTGCGAGGCGAAGCGCAGGTCGCAGGCGAGCACGAACTCGCTACCGGCACCGCGGGCGCGGCCCCGGATCGCAGCGATGGTGACGAGCGGGGCGCGAGCGAGGCGGGTGAGGAAGTCCGGCCAGGCCGGCAAGCCCGTCGGGCCGACGCCGAGCGCCGCGGTCTTCGTGACGTCGTTCTCGATGTCGTAATGAGCGAGGTAGAAGTCCGGGTTGGCGCTGTCAAAGACGACGACCTTCAGGTCTGCGTCCTGCTCGATCAGCTCGATGAGCTCGGCGAGCTCAGCGACCGTTGTGGCGGTAATCGTGTTGATCGGTGGGTGATCGAACGTCACGCGGCAGTAGCTCGTGCTCGGGCGGTCGATCCGCAGATGCGTCCACGCGTGTGACCAGGTTCCGTGGGAGTTGTTGGACGGGCTCGTGTTGACGGTGGTCATGTCGGCTCCTCGGAGTTGACCGGCGTCACGCCGGCGAGACGACGACGTGCTTGACATCGGCCATGTATCGCCCGGCCGCCGCCGCCGCCTCCTCGGAGCTCGACCCCTGCTGCCGGGAGTCCATGTACGCCGCGTACCAGTCCCACCAGTCGTGCGGCGGCGCGACTGCTTCAAACGCACCGTGACGGATGCTCGTTTCGTGCAGGAGCCCCGCCAGTGACTCGATATCCATGATCAGTCCTCCGATTCGCGGCTGGTGCGGTCGCCGCAGCGTCCCATCGGGGGCACGGACTCGCGCCCGTCGAGTCACTGGTCGTCGACCCTGGCGCTCCAGAAATCGTGGAGACTGGGTCCAGGATGCGCAGAGCGAATCTGATGGCCGATGGGATGCTCGATCTGCGCGAGGCGCGTCCTGACGATGCCGAGGCCCTGCTCGGGCTGCAGCATGCGCTCGACGGCGAGACGACGATGATGATGCTGGAGGTGGGGGAGCGGGCCACGTCCGTCGATGAGCTCCGCGAGCGTCTGCGCGCCGCCGCTCTCAGTCCCAGCTCGACGGTCCTCATGGCCGTGGCCGGCGACGAGCTCGTCGGGCACGTCTCCGCCGATGGCGGCGTCTATCGGCGGACCCGCCACAGCGCGTACGTCGTCATCGGTGTGAGCGAGGCGTGGCGTGGGCGCGGCGTGGGCCGGGCTCTGCTCGGGGCGCTCGACGCGTGGGCCCGGGCCAACGGCATCCGGCGGCTCGAGCTGACGGTCCGCGTCGACAACGTGGCGGCGCACCGGCTTTACGAGCGCGCCGGCTATACCGCCGAGGGTGTCCGGCGGGCGTCGCTGCGCGTCGGCGATGAGTTCATCGATGAGATCGCGATGGCGCGCCTGCTCGACGTGCGGTGAAGGCGAGGATCGCCGCCTCGACGCGGCGGCCGTCGGCTCCGGTCAGCAGCGAGGTGCCGTGATCGATGCCGGGAACGATCAGCATCTGCCGGCGCGGGCTCGCTAGCGCCCGTGCGAGGGCCGGTGTCGCTCCGTCCACGAACGGGTCATCGCGAGCGCTGATGAGCAGTGCCGGGATCTGCACGGTGTGGATCCGGCGGGCGAGGTCGCCCGGGTCTGAGCGGATCGTCCGCTCGGCCGAGAGGCTGATGACCGCGGTGACGCCCGGGATCCGGCGGGCAGCGGCAACGAGCGATCCGCGCGCACCGACCGACGCGCCGACCAGGATGACGCGGCGCGCGCCGACCGCCCGCGCGGCGATCGCGCCGGCGGTGGCCTCGGCCGGGATTCGGGCCGGGTCGGATGCGTCGTAGAGCAGCGCAGAATCCCCGTGACGTTCGAGCGTTTTGACGAACGGCAGCCAGCTGCACAGGTTCTCGTCGCTCTCGTTGGAGAGCACGAACGTGGTGGGGCCGGTGCCGAGCAGCACACCCGGAAGCGATGGTCCACCGCGTGGGTGGAGCGTGATGCCGCGTGCGCCGGCGGCCGCCGACGCGCACCCGTCCCGTGCGAGCGTCGGAGATGCCGATGGCTGCGGGTGCGAGGTGATGAAGGCGAGGATCTTGTGCGCCAAGGGTGACCAGTTGAGCCCGGAGCCGGTGAGCATGTCCCAGCCGTGGCCGGCGACCGCCGGCAGGACGAGCAGGCGCTTGATCGGTGATGCGGTGCGCCCGTACACCGCTCGCATGTCGGCGACGCTGACGTACTGGTCGTCGCGCGCGACCGCAAACAGTGCCGGCGCGGTCACGCGCGCCGCGGCCTTCACGGCGGAGATGTCGACGCCCGGCACGAGCCCGGTCAGGTTGCGCTCCCCGGAGAGATCGACGAGCGCGGCCGGCTGGAGGTGGGCTGCGGCGTCGACGGCGGCGGCGCCGCCGAACGAGGCGCCGACGATCGCGATCGAATGCGCGCCGTGGGAGCGCAGCACCGCCAACGCGCCGGCGACATCGGCGACCGGATTCGCCTGGCCGCCGTGCGGACACGAGGACAGGCCGAGACAGCGGAAATCGAACAGCAGCGCCTGCACGCCATGGTGGGAGAGGTAGGCCGCGTACGGCCACCAGCCGCACATCGGTCCGGGGTACTCGTGCAACAGGACGACTCCAATTGGGCCGGCTCCGACGATCGCGCCGTCGAGTGACACGCCGTCGGACGCCCGGAAGCGCAGGGTCGTCGCGCGTTCCGACGGCGAGCCGCAGCGGACGCTGGGCTGGGGCGGTGGCGGGGCAGTGGCACGCGGCCGAGCGTGATGGCGTCCGGAGCCGCCGCAGCCGAGGACCAGGAGCGCGAGCAACGCCGTCACCACCGTAAACACCGCGCGCCACCGGGTCCCCACCGACCAAGCTGGCATCATAGTCCGGACCGGACTATGACACAGATCCCGCCTCGTGACCAGCTGACGACGACCGAATACGCGCTGCTCGGCATGCTCGCCCGCTACGGCGAGCACTCCGGCTATGAGCTGCTGAAGCTCGCCGCCGCCGGCGTCGGCTTTCTGTGGTCACCGGCCAAGAGCCACGTCTACGACGTGCTGCCGCGGCTCGAGCAGGGCGGACACGCACGCCGCCGCCTCGTGACCCAGACCGGGAAGCCCGACAAGCACCTGTGGCGGGTGACGGCTCGCGGGCGTGGCGCGCTGACGGGCTGGATCAACACGATTGACGACGATCCGCTGAACAACCGCGGCGTGCTGCTGCTCAAGCTGTTCTTCGGTGAGCACGGCGATCCGGAGCGCCTCGTCGGGCACCTCGAGCGTTTCCGCGATCAGGCGCTCGCCAAGCGAGAGACGCTCCGGGCGATCGACGCCGAGCCGATGGACGGCCCGGGGGACGAGCTTCCGCGGATGACCCTCCGCCAAGGCCTCGCGGGCACCGAGGCGCAGTTGCGGTGGGCCGAGGAGGTGCTTCCGGAGCTCCGCGCCCGCGCGGTCAGTCACGCGACGAGCAGCTGAGCGGCGAGCGCCGCCCCGTCGGTGCGGCCGCCAGCCATGGACCGTCGTTGAAGATGTGGCTACGAACGCTCGTGACGGCGGACAGGCCGGCGGTCGTCCGACGCATATTGAGCGGGCCGGCGAAGCGGTCGTTCAGGCGCTGAGCTTCCGCCGCCCAGAGCGCCGTGTTATCCGCGCGGCGGTCGCACTACAACACCGCCACCTCGGTCCGGCACGCCGCGCGCGGAGGTGCGGCGCGCCGGATGGATCGCGGGTTCGTTGCGCTTACGCGGCGCGGCCGTCGGCGAATGAGCCGATGTGATCCTCACCGGCAAATGTCTCGGGCATCGCCTCGCCTCCGGCGAACGTGCCGACGTGATCCTCACCGGCAAATGTCTCGGGGGCGGCCTGGCCCTGGGCGAACGAGCCGATGTGATCCTCGCCGGCGTACGTCTCGGGCATCGCCTCGCCTTCGGCGAAGGTCCCGACGTGCGGATGATTCTCAGAGTTCGACATTGACAACTCTCCTGAGCGACGACAGTGGGTAGGTCGCTGATAAGTCATCTGGGCGCGGCGACCGTTACAGCGTGCGGGTGCCCGCTCCTGTTTTTCCGCCGCGACCGGCATTTCCCGCCATCGCGCATGCTCTCCGCCCTTCCTCCGGCGAAGATCTCCCCCTCAAACGGCAAAAGCGGCCACGATCCGCCAGTCGGTCGCGATTTGGCGACTTATGCCGGAACGCCAGCGCGCATTTCGTAACAGGATCTTCGCCGACGGCGTCTGCCGTTGCGGTCAAGCGCCGCCCGGGCGTTTCGCAGCGGACCGTGAGGATTGATCGAGCAGGAGCTCGCACCAGACACAGGTAGCGTCGAGGTCTTGCCGCACTCCCCACGTCTCGCTGAGCTCGTCGACGAGGAACAGCCCGAGGCCGCCTGGGGTTCCCAGATCGTGCGGGAGCACGCAGGGTCTCAAGCGTGAGCCTGGGTCGGCGACGGCGATTCGCAGCCGATCATCGAGCGTCGTCACCTCCACGGTCAGCGGTCGGCCAGGGCCGACGTTTGCGTGGACCACACTGTTGGTGACGAGCTCACTGACAAGCAGCGCTGCGTCTGACGCTGTGGTGAGAGGAATGTGGCCGTCGAGTTGTGAACGCACCCACGTACGGGCGCGGGTGGGGGCATCGTCACCGCCGAGAATCCGTATGGAGATCGGTAGTTGCGGATCCGGGGGCGGCGACGGCGACGCCGTCATGCGGCGCCTCGCGTCCGAGACCGTGGCCGGCCAGGGAGCGCCGTCTCAAGACGCGAGCCCATGACCGACCCGCGGCAGCTAGAGAAACGACTGGTCCACTTGGCGCGCGATAAGTGCCGCACTCAACTCCTAACGGGAGCTGCGTTGCTTTCTTGCAACGCCCCGGCCAGCCGCCGAAAGGCCGCTGCAGACGCGCCGTACGCATTCTTGTCCTGGATCCCGACCCTGCTGCCCAGCGGGCGGTCGCGGTCAGCGTCCAGGCCTGGACTGTACTCCACTAGGCCGTCGCTGAACAAGAATCCGGGCGTCCGATCAGCGGGGCGGGCGTCTGATGTCAGCGTTCCGACCCCCCCTCAGCGTTCCGACCCCCCCTCAGCGTTCCGACCCCCCTGATGGAGGCCATCCGTCAGTGGTCAGGTGGTCCGTCGAGTACGAAGATTTCTGCGCCGATGTCGGGGTTGACGTGGTTGGCGCTCAACATCGCAATGACGTGGCGGCCGGTGAGCTCTCCGACTTTGGCCATGCTTTCCTCGCGCATCGCCTCTTGGAACTCGTGCCGGATCTCGATCACCTTGTCCACGCGGCCTTTATTGACGAGCGATTGCTCGCCCTTGGTCAGCGTCTGTTCGAGCATCACCAGGACGACGTTGTCGCGGATCGTTGTCCGCGAGGTCATCGGTCCTCGTCCGGTGTATTCGCGCAGCAGCCCCACTATGGCGTGGGAGATCGCCGCGTGCAGCGTCCCGCCTGTTGGCTGGTCTGTGCGGTCGGCCATGAGCCGTCCGATCTCGCCTTCCCCTGGGTCAGCAAGATCCGGCGCCGGGAGAGGGAAAGGCGGCGAGCCGCGGGGCGCGAGACGCATCTCAACCGCAAACGGATGATCGAGATGCTGACCCGAGTGTCGCACAGATCACAACCTCATCTGGCCGGAGGGCTGGAGGGTTGGTAGGTTTACCGATGGTCCAGCGGGGCACGCCCGACCGGGCTCACGAAGTGACGTGAGAGCGCAGCGAACGTCGGTAGGCGTCCGCGGGCACTCGACGAGACTGAACACGAGTTAAGTCGGGAGTCCGATGAGTGCTGCCACCGTTCCCAGAGTGTCGCCGTCTCGGTTTCGGATGGACCTGAGCGCGCTGGGCGCTACGGGCACGATCGAGCGCAAGCGGGATCTTGCCCGGGGAGCCACGACCGACGCCGCAGCACGCGAGCTTGGCTGTCGTCCCACTCGTCCCGTACGCGGTGTGCAGCGTCGGAGTGAGCCCTTCGACTCGGCTTCAGACGATTCCGAAGGAGTCACCAACGTCAGCTGATAGCGACCGGCGGGCCGCGCAGGCGCGGGCGGAAGCTCGGTCTCCGGACGGTGATCGTACGCTCGCGGCGCCCGGCATCGGCCGGCGCGCTGTGTCACCAAGCGTTGCCGCGCTTCACGAGCAGGCCGGGGACGTCGCGTTGCTGGAGGTCAACCCTGAGCTCGCGGCCGCTCTGACCCCGGAGCAGATGGGGCAAGCGCGGGGTGAGCTGGTCCTGCCCGCGATCAGGATCCAGGCAGGCAGGTGGGACTTCGAGGCGTGCGCGAATGACGATCGGGTGACCGGTTCGCTGATCGGGTTGATCCTGATCGACGGTGTCGTGATTCGCGAGATCATGCTCGGTCGCTACGTGTCCGCGCGGCTGTGCGGGCCGGGCGATCTGTTGGAACTGCCGAGCGCCCGCAATCAGCGCTCTCTGCCGGCGGTGGCCACGATGTCGGTGCCCGGGACGGCCGTGCTCGCGTTGCTCGACGACCGCGTCCTGGCCGCGTCGCGCCGCTGGCCGCGGCTGGGCGGCCGCTTGCTTGCCCAGGCGCTGGGACAGGTCGGCGATGCCGGTGCACACCAGGCGATCTCTCAGCTCGCTCGCGTCGAGGATCGCCTGCTGGCGCTGTTCTGGCACCTGGCGGATCGCTGGGGCCGCGTACTCGTCGACGGCGTCCGGATCGATCTTCCCCTCACCCACGGAACGATCGGGCAGCTCATCGGAGCCCGCCGACCCACCGTCACCCTCGGCCTCAGAGCGTTGCGTGCCGGAGGTCTGCTGCAACGGCGACTCGACGGAACGTGGCTGCTCGCACACGGCTCCCTACAGCATCTCGCCGCGGCCGACGCGGACCGGCCTGCGGCCACCGAAGCACGGTGAGCCCGGGCCCCGTGCACGCCGCGGCCTGGTGATCTCGCGCCCGGGAGGTCTGAGCGTGGGAGCTGGTTGGTACTGCTCGGGCGGGCGACGAGGCTCGCTCCATAACCGCGGCAGTGGTCTTCGGATGCCGCAATCGACAGATAACGCCGCTCTCGTGGTCTTCGTGGAATCCAACATCGCGGAGCTTCGCCTCGAAGTCGTAGAACGCCGGTCCGTCGGCCATTGACGCGGTCGCCGTATCGCTCGGCGCCAGCGAGGTCGAGGACGGTTACGCGCTGGTCGGGGGCGTGCGGCTGGTCGTCGACGAGATGCCGGCCGGGACGTTCGGCTTTGGTGACCTCGCTCGAGGAGCGGAAGTCATGAAGGTCGGGGCCTCCTCCGAACTGCGTGTCGCTGGGTTGCTCGGAACGCCTGTTACCCAGCATCCAGCTGTACTTCGCCCTCTCGCGACGCTTGGCGCGTATCCGGCTCGGCTTCGAGGAGGCACCATCTGTTGTCAACGGTTGAGGTTTGACCCGGCGGAGTTGTAACCGAAGCTCGCGGCTCGGACGGCATTCAAGCCAGCTCGTGCCGGGACACCTGGAGCCGGCTCGACACGATCTCCACCACCCGCCGTGTGCTCCCTCGGCCGGCGTCAAGCCTGCGTCATCGGAGCGACTGGCGTCGGCCTCTCACCCGGTCGTAGGCTTCGACATCGACGCGACCGCTGTTGAGCTCGTGCTCAGAGCATGCTCACCGTCGCGCCGGGCCTGGGATGAGCGACGACTCAGCCGATCACCGGCAGCGCGCGCGCCTCGGCGAGTGCGCGCAGCGCGTCCTGCATCCGCCCGGTGACGAGCTCGTAGCCCGCGTCAGGATCCCCACGGGTGCCGCCGAGCTCCTCGCGCAGGTCGATGGGCGCGAGCACCTCGATCGAGATCTTCGCCGGCAGCGGAAGGCGCGGCGGGAGGTCGAGCACCGTGACGCCCCACGGCGGCGCGATCTGGACCGGCGCGACATCGATCCGCAGCAGCCGGTGCAGATGCAGCAGCCTGGCGATGTGCTCGCCCTGACCGAGAAACAGCGCCGTCTCCTGGCCGCCGATCGAAACGACCGGGACGATTCGCACGCCGTGCCGTAGCGCGAGCCGCACGAACCCTGTGCGGTGGGCGAAGTCGATCTCGGCGGAGTGCCAACTGGCGCGGTAGGTCTCGTGGTCGCCGCCCGGATAGACGAGCAGCGCAGCGCTGCGGGCGAGCGCGCGCCGCATGTTCTCCGGCGACGCCGGCACGGTCCCGTACGGCGTGAGCATCGCCCGGATGCCAGGCACCTTGAACACGAGATCGTGCGCGAGCTGGAAGAACTCACGCTCGGGACCGAAGTGGTCATAGAACGCCTGCGCGAACACGAACGTATCGGCGATCAGCGTGCCGCCCGAGTGGTTGCCGACGAGCAGCACCGGTCCGCGCGGCGGGATGTGCTCCAACCCGCGCACCTCGGCGCGGAACCAGACGTCCGCCATAACGCGCAGCGCGGCCAGTGTGTGCGCGATGTACTCGGGATCGCGCAGCTCGAACGGGTCCGCGCCGGGCAGCCGGTGGCCGAGATGGCGCGGGTCGGCGGCGTGGACGATGTCGGCGGATACGGCGCGGAGCATTCTCGCGTCTGCGGAGACGGCGCCGAGCATCCGGTGCATCCCGCTGCCACGGCGATCGCGCAGGACCACCGGCGGTGCGCGACGCTGGGTGTGACGGTCCACGATCTGCGGCATGCAAGGCCTCCTTGAGCGCCTCCGACGATACGGCCGCGGCCGGCTCCTCGCATCGCTACGAAGTACGGAGCGCGCCTCAGTACTGGCGATCGCGCTCGCCACACCGGCGGCTGGCACGCGCCGTGCTGCGACTATCGCCGTCGATGCCCAGGCAGCGCCGGGTGCTACGGGGTGGTCTTCGCGCCCTTGGCCTTGGTGTTGGTGCTGTGGTACACGTAGTTGACTACCGCGTCGAGCTCCTGCGGGGTTAGCGCCGTGGCGTAGTTCGACGGCATCACGTTGGCGCGGTACCCGGGGACGATCTCTTTGTTGGGGCTCACGATCGACTCTCGCGTGGCAGACGGAGGATCGGACGTCAGTTCCTTGTCGAGGTTCGGTCCGATCGTCCCGCTCGTGCCTGCGGCGCTCATCGTGTGGCACGACCCGCAGGCGACAGCGCCGCCGGGCGTGCCTGAGACAAAGATCTGCTGTCCCAGTGCGTCGCCCTTGAGCTGGGTCGCTTGGCCGCTGGTCGGCGTAGCCGGGACTGTGACCGTCGTGTTGCTCCGGTGCGCGGCGACGATCAGCGCGATCGCGGACATCACCAGCGCTGCCAGGATACCCAGGCCGCCGAGCTGGACGATGAACTTTCCGGACGCTCGCGCGATCTGCTCGTCGAAAATCTCCTGGTCTGTCTTGCGCCTGGGCTCTGCCTGATCCGGCTCTCGGACATCATCTTCAGCCATGCTCCCGTCGCCTCCTCGCACTCATCCGCGGTGACCTTCATCGGCACAGACGTACGCGTCGGGGTAGCCTAACGGCAAGCCGCCCATTGGTTGTGGGAAGTCGCGAGCTCCGGAGGCACCTGCCCGCCGCGGTACCGGGAGGAGAAACCCTTCGTCGACGGACTTCTTCTGCGCTTTGGCTGGCTCGGGGGTCTGATACTCGACCGTGTGACGGAACGGCGCCGCGCGGCGCAACTCGCCCGCCACTACCGCAACCAGGAGGGTCTGTCGATCGCCGAGATCGGTCGTCGGCTGGGGCGCGCAGAAGCGACCGTCGAGGCATATCTCTACGATCCAACCGGCGCCAAGGCACGGGCGGTCAAGGCGCGCTACCGGGGACTGTGTCGTGGCTGCGGGGCGCCCACTGCTACGACTGGTCGCGCACGCACGCACGCCGGCGAGGCGGCGAAGCGCTCAAACGAATACAAGCCGGAGAATGGCCTGCGCCGTCTACTGTCACCGATCTCTACGGGAGCTGGGCGAAGGCCCGCGCCGACGCCTTCGGCGGTGCCTGAACCCCGGGCGTCAATGCCGTTGATACACGGATCCTCGCTGGCGCTTGGCCGTCTGTGAACGGTAGCGCCGACGGTCGCCACAAACGCCCTGCCATTCGTCTCGGGGATCAGCAGCGACTGCTTCGCCTCCGGTGCCTGCTCCGCCGCGAGCGACAGCCAGGTGCGCTTGCAAGTCACCGCCGATCGTGCTGCCAGCAAGCGCATCGGCGCCTCTGGCAATTGCGGCAGAGCAGGGCCGCTCTCGCGCCGGTCACGGACGCCGGGCCCGTCGACCGCCCGGTAGTGCGCACTATTGGCGAGTTGCGGGTCTCGTGCCAGAGCCGACACTCGGCCCTGCCTTCGTGCTGGCGCGGGTATGGCGGGGCGGGCGGGTCGCGTTGTTCGTGAAGCCTCCGTGATTGCAGACGCCGAGTGGTTTCGGGCGGCTCTCTCGGCGTGGGCCGGTAGGTTACGTCCGTGGCGACTGAGCGAGGCGCCGGAGCCCGGAAGGGGCCGAGTCGTAAGCAGCAGGTTCTGAGCGCGAGCGTGCTCGGCGCGGTGGCGGGGGCGGCGCTGACGGGGCACCGCGGAGCGTGGACGGCGGCGCGCGGCGCGGCAGCCGGGGCGGCTTTCCTGGGCGCCGCGGAAGCCGTGTCGCGGGCACGGCAGCGGCCTGGCCAGATGCCTGAGCTGTGGTCGCGCATCCTCGCCAGCGGGGCGTTGGCCGCCTCACTGGGCTGGGCCGGGGGACGGGTGAGCGGGGCCGCACCGCTGCCGGTCGCCGTCGTGAGTGGCGGGTTGGCCGGGGCGCTCGGTCTGCGGCCACAGAAGGTGGCGCTCGGTCCGGCGGTCGGGGCCGCGGTGGGCGGCGCGTTCGGGCTGCGTGACCGGGCCGCGGAACCGGCCGTGGTGGCGGCGACGAGCGTCGTGGCCTTCCGCGTGTTGTCCGCGCTGCTGTTCCGCGATCCGCAGGTCAGCCTGCTGGCGGAACGGGTACCAGCCGAGGAGCTGCCGTTCGTTGTGCCGTTGGAGTCACGCAGTCGGTACGTTGGCACGGGCTACATCAGACAGCTCGCTGACGTGCTCGGCGGCACCTACACCGCGGACGCGGCCGATGTCGGGATCGTGGCCTCGCTGGATTCGCTGGCCGGCCCGGAGCTCGATCCGGCGCAAGTGGATCCGCTGGTACGGGAGTTCTACGAGCACACGACCCGTTTCGTGCTCGACATCGTGCCCGACTGGCGACTGTGGGTGCGTCCTGGCTACCTGGTCTACCGCAACGTGCTCGCAAGGCCGCTGGGCCAAGCGAGCGTGCCGATGAACCAGCGCGAGACGCAGCGCGGCATCCGTAGCCGTATCGACACGATTACCGCTCCCGGCGAGGACGTGGTGGCGGTGCGTGGCTGGATCCGGTCGTTTACCGACAATGACGAACCGATCTATATCGGTGTCTACACGACATATCGCGATGAGGAGCGCGGGTACGTCAGCGTCGGCTTTCCTCTTCCCCAGGCGAGTTTCACCGCGACGCTGGCACCGAGGGCGCGGCCGGGCGGCGGGCTGATCCTGACCAGCCGCAGCGAGCTGAACCACCCCGGCCATTACCTCACGTACATCGATGCTGAGACGCGCGAGCTGACGACGGCCGCCGTGCACGGCTTCGCCGAGCAACTCGACGTGTACGTGGAGGACGGGGAACTGCGCGCGGAGCACGCGTTCTGGGTCTTCGGCTTTCCGTTCATGGTGTTGCACTACCGGATGCACCGCAAGAGCTGAAAGTGGCAACCAGGTGACGTGAGCAGGTCGCTGCCTGCCTCGAACGTTGGCGCGACGAGTTCGCGGCGCTGCGGACACTCCTTGCGGACACCGAACTCACTGAAGCATTCAAGTGGCGCAAACCGTGCTACACGCATGCGGGCAAGAACATCGTCATCTTTCAGCCGTTCAACGACCTCTGCGCGCTCATGTTCTTCAAGGGCGCGTTGCTGAATGACCCGAAAGCCTTGCTGCGTGAACACGGCGAAACACTCGCGCATCGCTCAGGCTTGAGTTTCGGGCGGTTGCTGATGTGACGAGCAGGAAGAGCACGCTTCGCGAGTTTGTCGCCGACGCCATTCGCGTAGGGCAGGCCGGGCTGCGCGTGAAGGGACCAGCCCCGCCGACCCACCGCGACTACCCGGACGAATTGGCGGCGCTGATGGAGGCGGACCTGCCTTTCGTGACGCATTCGAGCGGATGACACCCGGCCGTCAACGTGGCTACCTGCTCCACTTCAGCGGCGCCAAGCAATCAGCGACCTGCGCGGCTCGCATCGAGCGCGCGCAGGACCGAATCATGGAAGGCTTCGGAATGCACGACTGAGCGTCGCCGCGATGCCGACCATCGTGGTGATCGGCCGAGCTACCGCGAGGCTGCTCGACAGTCGCCGCTAGTCGCGCTATTGCTTGGCCACCGGATGCGATGACGGCTACCGCACCTGCTTCAGTCGTAGGAGGAGCATCTCGAGGAACGCGCATCCGGACCTGCATGCGCGCGGCAGGCGGGACCGAGCGGCGGTGGAGGGCTACAGGGCTGGCGTAGTCGCGAAGCCGGGCGGACTCGAACGGCGGCGCCCGTTCGCACACCGGCCCACGCTGCGCTTGCGTCGGTCGCGCGTTCGCCCGGGGAGGAGGTGGATTGTCGCCGCAGCGGTGATCTCAACCTCCACTGGCGCCGGCTGCCAGTTCGGGCGGACGGCCGGCCGGCTACGTGCTGCTGGGAGCTGCGCTGAGGATGTCGGTGGCGCGATGGCCGCTTGGACGCCGTCGATCAGGATGAGCCAGCCCTCGCTGTTCGGTGCGTAGCGAAACGATGTCTCGGTACGCGGCAGACCCGTACCAACCCACAGCCTGGTTGCGGTCCGGGAACGTCGAATCGGTACGGTAGAGAACCGGGGACGTCTTCACCCTGCCGTTATCGATGCTTGGGTGCTGCAGCTTCGAGCTCGGCGAGCGTGCCCGACATGATCGTGCGGATGTGCTCGGTGATGTGCTCGGATGGCCAGTCCCACCAGGCCAAGGCCAGCAGGCGGATGATGTCCTTTTCGCTGTAGCGGCGGCGGATGAGCCGGGCGGGGTTGCCGCCGACGATGCCGTAGTCGGGGACGTCGTTGACGACGACCGAGCCGGAGGCGATGATCGCGCCGTTGCCGATACGGACGCCGGGCATCACCATGACGCGATATCCGAACCAGACGTCGCTGCCCACGACCGTGTCACCCCGTTCGGGCAGGCTCGTGATGAGATCGAAATGGTCGGCCCAGGAGCCGCCCATGATCGGGAACGGGAAGGTCGAGGGACCGTCGGTGCGGTGGTTGGCGCCGTTCATAATGAACCGCACGCCCGCCCCCAGTGCGCAGAACTTCCCGATGATGAGCCTTTCCGGGCCGTAGTGATACAGCACGTTGCGGGTCTCAAAGGCGGTCGGAGTATCCGGGTCGTCGTAGTAGGAGAACTCTCCGACCTCGATCAGCGGAGAGGTGATCAGCGGCTTTAGCAGCACCACACGCGGCTGGTCGGGCATCGGATGCAGCACGCTCGGATCGGCGGGAACAGGTGGCGTCATGGATCGCCGCCTCGTGGCCTGCAGAGCGACGTGAGCATCCTGCAGCCCTCTGGCCGTGGCCTCTCGGTGCTCGGACCGCGTGGGCGAGCACGTGGATGCTGGCTCATCGCGGGTTCGGACATCTGCGCATGGCCGAGCGCGAGCGCGGGTCGGGCGTCCCAGCCGTTTGGGACGCTCGTGGGCTTGAGCTTGACGCGCCGCCGTCGGGCTTCCTCGCGGATGGCTCTGTCCGCTTCCGCACATTTCCTCAGGTGATCTGCGCGCTTCAAATCGTCGACCGGAAGCCGCGTTCGAGGTGGTCGAAGGCGTGGTTGACGAGCGTGCGCGGGTCCTCCTCGCTTGCGAGCCAGACGTCGCGGGCGGCCCGGGTCGCGGCCCACGCTGCTCTCGCGAGCATCCGCGCTTCCAGGTCGCTGGCCGGTTCGGTCCCGTTGGCGGTTGCGACTGCGTCGGCGATTACGTCCTCGTATTCGGCGTCGAGGTAGCGGCTGTGTGCGCGGGCGGCGGGGACGGTGGCGACGAGCCGTGAGCGCACGAGGAAGAGCGACGGGTCGCTCATGACCCGGTCGATCCACACGAGCGAGGCGCGTCTAACCGCATCGAGGATCGATTCGGTGGCGGGGCGCGTCGCGAGCGTCTCCCGCAGAAGCGCGACGAATTCCCGATGGTCGGCGAAGAGCACATCGACCTTGGTCGGGAAGTAGCGAAAGAAGGTGCGCGGTGCCACGTCCGCGGCAGCCGCGATCTCCTCCACGGTCGTTGACTCGAAGCCGCGCTCGGCGAACAGCCGCAGTGCGACCGCCATGAGGCGGCTGCGCGTAGCCGCCTTCTTGCGCTCTCGCAGCGAGCCGGTAGCCATGGCACGACCCTAGCAGGTGGTGGCACAGACTGTAAGTTGACATCGTATGCCATATGTCATAGTCTGCCACTATGTCCGAGACGCAGCAATCCGCCGACGGCCGTACGTCCGGCTCGCTCGCGCCGCGAGCTCGCTCGTCTACCGCACGACGAGAGGAAGACACGACGATGACGTCCACCGCCGCGCAGCCGATCAAGCCGCTCGACGCATCCGTTCAACCGCGCTCGCAACTGCTGGCACGCTTGAGCGCCACCGCCGCTATCTGGGGCCTTGGCTACGCCGCGTACCGCGGCTACTACGCCGCCGGCGGCACCTTCGCGATCCCGGGAATCCCGGCGCCCGATGCGCACTGGCGCCTCATCAACCTCGTCGGCGCCTTGATCATCTTCGCGGGCGCCGCTCTGCCGCTCGCCATGCTCCCCCTGTGGACGCGAGACCGGGCACGCCCGGTGCTGCTGGCGATCTGCTGGCTCATCGCCGTCTTCTGCTGCATGCACGCCGTGGTGATGGTGACCGAGCGCGTGCTCAGCCTGACCGGCCTCCTGCATCTCGATTACCCAGAGTGGACCTCGATCGACCGCCGCGCCGCCGACCTGCAGGACCTGTTCGGCAACGAGCCCTGGTTCTTCCTCGAAGGACTCGCCTACGCCGCGCTCGCCTGGGTCGCCTCGAGCCCCGGGCGACGGCGGCGGCGCTGGACAGCCGGCGCCATCACAGCCGTCGCCGCACTCACGTTGCTCGGCCTGCTCTCCGCGACGGGCGTGATCGGCAAGACGATCATCGCCTGATGGCCATCCCCAAACAACACAACCCACGACTGAACGTCACACATCGCCCCGTAGGCGGCATCTGGAAAGGAAACAAATGAACCACCGAACACAGTCCGCCCCCGCCGGCCCTATCGAGATCAACGCGCACGCCCCGATCATCCTCAGCGCGGAGATCGAAATAGACGCGCCACCCGAACTCGTCTGGGAAGTGCTCTCCGCGATCGAGAGCTGGCCGAGCTGGAACCCCGAGGTAAAAGAGGCGACACTCGACGGTGACCTCGCGGCCGGAACGCTCTTCCGCTGGAAGGCCGGCCCATCGTCGCTCACTTCGACGCTCGCCACCGTCGACCGCCCATCCCGCATCGCGTGGACCGGACAGTCGCTCGGGCTCAGCGCCATCCACGTCTACAACCTCGAACCCCGCGACGGCCACACGCTCGTGCGCACCGCCGAATCGGTTCAGGGAATACCCGCACGCCTCCTTCGCGGAACGCTCAAGAAGCGGATGGGTACCGCGACCGACCTCGGTCTCCAGGCTCTTAAAACGGAGACAGAGCAGCGCGTCGCCGACCTCAGCTCGCTACTGGGGTCGGCGAGATGAGCTCCGGCGTTGTTGCCGCTTCGCCCCGTGCCGCGGTGAAGGGCAGCGCTCGGTTGCCGGTTCGCGTGGCCTATACGGCGCTCGCTTGGGTGGTCGTGTTCTTCGCCTTTCACGTCTACTGGTACCTCGGCGGATCGTTCGGGCTGGGCGGCGAGCTACCCAGTCTGGTCCCGGATTCGGTGGCCGGCTGGGTCGGTGAGGTGCTGACCGGGGCGGCTTGGCCGCTCGGGGTATGGGTGTGCCTGGCGATCGGCCGCGGATGGCTGCGCGGCAAGACGCGCCGCGCCGCCGCGATCATCGTCTGGCTCGCCTGCACGGTGCTCGTCCTCCGCGGCGCAGCCGGGCTCATCGATGACCTGACGCGCGCGGTGGGCCTGCTGCCCAACGGGATCACCGGCCTCTCACACAAGCAAACGATGGGCGCTGCGTACTACCGGTCCGCGTCCGCCATCTGGTCAGCCAACATCACCGACGGCTACTTCCTGGCCGGCGGGATCATCTTCGGCCTGCTGGGCTGCCGCTACCGCCCCATCTCGATCAGAGGCTAGACACGTAGGTCGCGTCTCGGAAGTGCTGTAAATAGCGCCGGTGCTGTCAAGGCGACGGCGTAGGTTCGCTCATGTCCTGCAAGCCGATGAAGGAGGCCTACGCCGTGGGGCGTACGGTACCGCCGTCGGCGTAGACAGAAGCTCGGATCGAGCACATGTTGTCGGTGGGAGTGGATGAGAACCCGCATGAGTCGTTGTCGGAGCTGGCGAAGCTCGGCGCCCGGCTGATCATCCAGCGGGCGGTCGAGGACGAGTTCGACGCGGCGTGCCGAGACCAGCGCTGCCGCGTTAGGCCTGGAGCAGCAACGCGTGAGCATCGACTCGCGACCGGTCAGCACCTGCATCCGTGGCGGCACGGGCATCTTCGAGCCGGCGTGGCCAGTCTCGCAATGCGCGCAGAAGGCGCGTCTCGGAACCCGTTCGGTTGGGGCTTCGCCGCGTCGTCGGGCTAGAGATGCTCGAGATCCGCGCAACGCAGGGCCGTGCGAACCCACGAAGCACAGTCCTCCTGGTCGCCGGAAGCAGGGCCCGCGTCACGGCATGCAGAATTGCGGCTGTGGCTACGCATTGCCCGGGCACCTGTACCACCGCCGGGATCCAGCCGGCCAGATGTGCCGACGACGGTAAAGCGCTGGGAGGGCGTCCGCATTGGTACGGCGGCGCTGCCCGGTTACGCCTGGAGCGGTCATGTCCGTGCCGTCGCCAACGGGCACGGACCGAGTTCTGGGTCGCGCGGATCCCGTGGCCGATCTCTGCAGACTGCAGCAGTCTGGTGTCCTCGCGCCAGACGACCGGATCGGAGGCGAAGCAGGCGTCCGCGTCGGACGAGCCGGCGGGGGCGCCATTTGTCGCGCACAACAAGTCCGCCACCGTCGTTCAGTTCAGGGTTGCATGGTTCCATGGTTGAGGTAGCGGGTGTGCCAGCTGAGGGCCTCATCGAGGAGATGGGGCGTGTGCTTTCCGGGGGCGTCTGTTAGGGCGCGATCGAAGTAGTCCTGGAGGGCGTCGCGGTAGTCGGGGTGCGAGCAGTTGTTGATGATCTGCTGCGCGCGTTGGCGGGGGGTGAGGCCGCGGAGGTCGGCGATCCCGTGCTCGGTGATGAGGACGTGAACGTCGTGCTCGGTGTGGTCGACGTGGCTGGCCATGGGCACGATCGCTGAGATCGCGCCGGCCTTGGCCGTGGACGGGCTGACGAAGATTGCGATGTAGGCGTTGCGGGCGAAGTCGCCTGATCCGCCGATCCCGTTCTGGATGCGGGAGCCCATCACGTGCGTGGAGTTCACGTTTCCGTAGATGTCGGCTTCGATCATCCCGTTCATGGCCAGACAGCCCAAGCGCCGTACGACCTCGGGGTGGTTGCTGATCTCCTGCGGTCGCAGGACGATCCGCTGGCGGTACTCGGCGATCTCAGCGTTGAACGCCTCGACGGCCGCCTCGCTGAGCGAGAACGCTGTCGCCGAGGCGGCCCTAAGCGTGCCGGACCGCAGCAGTTCGAGCATGCCGTCCTGGATGACCTCGGTGTAGGCCGTCAACGGCTCGAAGCGGCCGCCGTCGAGCCCGGCGAGCACGGCATTGGTGACGTTGCCGACGCCCGACTGCAACGGCAGCAGGCTGCGCGGAAGCCGCCCGCGGGTGGCTTCGTGGTCCAGGAAGTCGAGCACATGGCCGGCGATCCGGGCTGAGGTCGCGTCCGGCGGTTTGAACGGAGCGTTGCGATCCGGCGCGTTCGTCGCGACGATCGCGACGATCTTCTCCGGGTCGCAGCGCAGGTGGGGCACACCGATGCGATCTGCCGCCGCGAGGATGTTGATCGGCTTGCGATCGGGTGGGAGTGCGGTGCCGTAGTAGATGTCGTGCATCCCCTCCAGCGCCAGCGGCTGCCACGCGTTGACCTCGAGAATGATGCGATCGGCCAGGTCCAGCCACGTCTTGTTGTTCCCGACCGACGAGGACGGGATCAGGCTGCCGTCCTCGGTGATAGCCGTGACCTCGACCAGCGCGGTGTCGAGATGGCCGAAGAATCCCTCCCACACCATCTGCGCTACATGGGACAGATGCACGTCCATGTAGCCGATCGCGCCGGCGTTGATCTTGGCGCGACTAACCGGATCGGACTGGTAGGGCATACGCAGGTCGATCCCGTCAGCGGCCGCCAGCAGCCCATCCAGCTCCGGGGCCGTCGAGGCACCGGTCCAGACACTCACCGCGAACCCGTTCCCGCGGTCCCGAGCCTCGGTGATCCGCTGGGCCAACGCCGATGGCACTACTTTGGGATACCCGGCGCCCGTGAACCCGCTCATCCCAACCGTGGAACCCGGCGCGATGAGCGCCGCCGCCTGTTCGGCCGAGCACACCTTCGCTCGCAGCGACCTGCTCTGCACCCGCTCCGCGATCGGATCAGAACCACTCACAATCCCTCCTCGGGACGACGGACCGCCGCCAGGATCCTCGCACAGTCCCGACCCCAGCGAGACCCCCGATTCGGGCAGAGGGAGCTGACCGGGATCCGGCAGAGACCGCCACGCGGGGTGCCCCAAGGCCCGGGTCCCCGTGCGGATCAGTCCGGCCCTCGCCGAAAAGACCGCCCGCGTCGCCGCATTATCGCTCATCCGGCCATCCGTGGCGAGGGCGTCAGACAGCGCCCATGTGTTGAAAGGCGGTCACGACACAAGGCCCACCTGCGCTGCCAGACCCGTGCTCGGGCTCAAGGGCGGCCCGTGGCCGCTTCCGGACAAACCCGGTCACGCGGGGCCCCGTCGCTGTGGGCTGCCGGGATCGGGCCGGTGCCGGAAGCAGGACCGGTAGCTCGATGCGCACGAGCGGCCGTTTGCCTAGGCAAAGTGGCTTCGGCCGGCCCACGTCCCGGCCATCGGAACGTCGCGAGGCCGTCGGAATATGCGGAAAGAGCGCGGATCCGGCGACGGCTCGGTTGTTCACTTGACCGTGTCACGGATCGGCGGGTTCGCCGGTGTCAGGCGGTGTTGGCGATCCAGTGGCTGTGCAGCTTGAGCAGGTTGTGGGTCGCTGTCACTAACCCGCCATTCCGACTGTGCGGCGGCTCTGCCTCGTCGCATGAACCGGTCGATGTGCCGGTTGTATTTGATCTGCCCGTAGACCGGCTCGACCGAGATCTTCCGTTGGGCCTAGAGCTTGCGGCCGCGCTCGCTTCTGAGCTTTTCGCGCATCCGCTCATAGACCCCGTTCTCCCATCCCGGCCGCTGCCCGTCGCGCATGTTCCCGTCGGGCGGGACCAGCACCTCGATCCCCCGCTCGCTTGTCGACTGCATCTGAGCGGTGTGCCAATAACCGGCATCCGCGATCACCGCCCGCGGCCGCTCTCGAACGCCATGCCGCTCAAGCAGACCGAGCGTGCGGTCGAGCATCGGCTAGAGGTGTCCGAAGTCCGGGGCGTCGACCGTGATCTCCGCGGCCAGGATGATCTGCTGATCGTTGACCGCGGGTTGCAGGCCGCGTCGACATCGCCCGTCTTCCTGAGAGCTTCCGCGACGATCAGGCGCGTCCTCGGCTGCGGATCGGTCGCAGCGAGCGCCGCGGCGCGCTCGGCCACCAGCGGCCAGTCTTCTGTGGCGATCGCTACCTCCAGCAGTCCTCGCACCGCCGACGGCGCGGTCGCGTGCGGTAGCAGAACGTTCTCGGCCTCTCTGACCGGGCGCGCCAGCGCGGGAAGTCCGACACGCTCGACTCAGAGCGGATCGCGCGCGAGACGCTCGCGCATCCGCTGCTGCCAAGGGCGTTCAAGCGCGCCGGGCAGGACAGCGGCCCGGACGAGCTGCATGAGCTGCTCTCGTTGTGGCACAACCAGCGCCGCTCGATCCTCACCAGCCGCCAGCACCTGCTCAACGAAGCCGAGCACCTGCTCAGCAGCCTGCCGCTCGAGCTGCGCGAGCAGCTGCCCGACACCAAGGCGGTCCGCCCCCGGCTGGCCGCCCTCGCTGCTCGCGACCGCCGCCGGCGCTATGACCAGCCGACCACGCTCAGGCTCAAGCTGCTGGACGACTACCGAGCACGGATCGCCAAGCTCGACGCACAGGACAAGCAGGTCACGGCCGAGCTCGCCGCGCTCGTGAAAGCATCAGGTTCGACCCTCGGCGAACTGTGCGGCCTCTCGACCGTGCTGGTCGCCGAGCTGCTGGTCGAGGTCGGCGACCCGCGCCGGTTCACGATCGGCGGGTTCGCGCGCTTCAACGCCTCAGCGCCGCTCGCCGCCTCGACCGCCGAGGGACCCGGCGAACCCGTCCGACACCGCTACAACCCCGGCGGCAACCGCCGCGTCAACCGGGCCCTGCACCTGATGGCCGTCACCCAGCTGCGTTGCGAGCCGCGAGCGCAGACGCTCTACGAAAACGCGCGCTCCCACGGCCACACCAAGAAGGAGGCCCGCCGGATCCTCAAGCGCCACCTCTCCGACGTCATCTACCGCCGCATGATCCGCGACCTCGCACAACGCGCCGGCGATCATCCCCTCCTCGCTGCATAACCGCGTGCGGCTTCCGCGCAGTCAAGGAATGGCCCGACAGGGCCCAGCGCAGCGAAGCCGCGCAGCGGCATCCTTGACGGCCGATCGGAAGGCCGCGCGCGACCCTTCTGCAAGGAGGCCCTTGACATAGGAGCTTCCATTGGGATCGTCTGCCAGAAGGCGGGCGCAATGACCAAACCGATGACGGCGTCAGTTGCCTGGGTCACGCTCCGAGCTGGGCCCGCGGAGTCGCCTGACGACTGGTCGAGACCTGCTCTGTGGCGGCCTGCGCTGCTCGCAGAGGTGCAGCCCAGCGAGCGGAGGAACGGAGGCTCCCCCTCGTCCGCAGCAGCAGGCCTTTCAGGCACGCCGAGCGGGAGGCCGGATCAGCTCGCTAGTGCTGCCCGAATACGTTCTGCGGTCGCCGCGAGCTCCTCGTCGGCAGCGGGACGGGCACGACGAAAATCGAGGTCGTGTAGCCCGTCGATCGGCACGAGGTGCAGATGGGCATGGGGGACCTCTAGGCCGATGACGGCGATCCCGACCCGCGTCGCTTGGGTGACTTGTTCAATCGCCCGCGCTACCGGCCTTGCGAACGGCAGCAATCCCGCAAGCAGCGACTCGGGCAGATCAAACATGTCCGGAACCTCGGCCTTCGAAATGACCAGGCTGTGCCCTTCGCGAATCGGACGGACATCGAGAAACGCCAGGAAGTCGGCGTCCTCATGCAAGATGTGGGCCGGAATCTCCCGCGCGACGATGCGTGTGAATATGGACGGCATCGCGCAGGAACGCTAGCTGGCCCGTAGAGAAGACGGCAGGAACGCGAACCTCCGCACGTCGCGGAGAGGATGCTCCGGCAACCCTAGGAAGAGAGCTAGTGCGTCGGCGGCGCTCTGCAGGAAGTCGTACAGCGATGGTTCGCGTCCGAGCTCTGGCGCATCCACGAATTCCCGCACGATCGCTGCGCATCGATCGAGGCTTGTGAGCGCGCGATCGCCGTCGATCTCGGCAACGGCGACGTACGCGCTCAGCCAGGCCACGTACGCGTGCCCACCGGGGACTTCGCACAGCCATTTCCGGTGCTCGGCACCGAGTCGCTTCCTCTCGCCTACGAGGTCAGCATCGCTTCCGCTCTGTGAGTCCCCGGAGTGCGACCACTCGTCGGTGGCTGAGAATCCCTGCACGCTGGTCGCATAGATTGCCGATCGGTACGTGCGCACGCTCTCAGCCAGAGCCTCCCACCACTCCGGCGGCTTCGTGGGACCGTAATCCTTGGTCAGGCTCTCCGCGATCACTCCGAAGGCGCCGGCAGCCTCGAGGAGACGAAAGTTGCCGAGCAAGGCACGAACGTGTTGTGTCGGGTCGCTGCGGATCGACCGACTCTAATCGCCTCCTCCTCCGGTGCAAGCGTCTACGACGTCGGCGTCGGACGCGCGAGAATCGCGGTGTGCGGCTCCGTCGGTCACACGCGGAAGCGCCTGCCGATCCTCTCGGCCACCGTCTCCGGCGCAAGATCGACAGCACCCTCCCAGTGCAGGCGCTCGAGGAAGGTCGAATCCGATCGGTAGAACGCACTCAGGTTCGACCGGCATGCGATCCGCAGGTTCAACGGATAGGTGTCGACCCCGGGCGGCGCGCCATAGACAGCGAGGTTGAAGCTCTCAAACCCCATCTCGGCATACGCGTTCAGCGCCAACACCAGCCCGCTGGTCAGCTCGACAACCAGGTCCTCGTCGAGCTCGACCGGTGAGGAGATCCCCCGGATGAAGGCCCTCAGCTCCGCCGGCGCGATCGGCGCGAAGCTCACGAGCCACTCCACCCGGCCAGTGTCCCCAAGGTACCGCTCCCCGGCGCGGCGCTCGGTCTGCAGGTAGGCATCGAACCGCTCAGCCGGTACCTCGGCGAGCATTCGCTGAAGCGTCGTCGGCTGGGAATCGACGATTCCCTGCAGGTGGGGATGAAACAGCGAGCTGCCCGCCGGCAACATGTGGTTGGCGTTGATCGACGCCCACCGCGCCTCCGGGTCGGCGGCGATCACCGCCTTCGCATACGCCACCTGAGTGCGCAGGTTGTCGGCCACCAGGCGGTCGGTCATCTCCTCGAGTGGCAAGTAGTGAAGTCGCGGCGAGTACACGGAGACGCAGCTGTGCGAGGCGTACGCGTGAAGGTTCGGGAACAGGACCGCCTCGCCGCGGGTGATGCGGCCGGCCGGATGAATCGTCGGTGGCAGCTTCGGGGTCAGGGAGTCAATCCGCTCAGGGCAAAACGGACAGCGAGGCTGGTTCTCGCGCGCGAACGCGGCGAGGTCAAAGTCGTTGGCCGGCATCAGGCCGCGCTCCGGCAGGATGCGACAGCTGTGGCCTGTAACCGGGTCGACACGCACGTCGATCGAGGTACGAACCACCCTCTCCGTCCCCGGATCGAGCATCTCAGCCGTGAGAATGTGACGTCTGAGTTCCATGATGTACTGCCGAGAATCGTCGCAGCTTGCCGACTCCGGGTGGTTCAGTGTGGCCCGGACCGCGTCACGCCAATCACCGCGCCGAAAGCCGCGCCGTGAGACACCGAGGACTTGGCTCACCAGGTGCCTCACGCCCTTCGGTAGACCGGTCCGCATCCCGGACCTGACCGGCCGCGCGACTCGGCCGGCTCCGCTACCCGAGTGTCGATGGAAGCGGCAACGGTGTTGACGTCCAGCTCGCCACAACGCTCTCCCGGTATCGGACGCAAGAATCCACGCGGGGCGCCCGCGTCGGTTAGGACCTACGCCTGCACGAACGCGGGTCCGCACGACTCTCGAGCCAGCCCGGCCTGCTCATCGCAGACTCAGGCCTCGCCGCGGGGCGCATCGCGGCGGCTGCTAGATCGACCCGCTCTACTCCGGCCGGGGCCTCGAAGTAGGACGACCGGCATGTCGCCGTAGCGAAAGCGCGATGCGACCGCCGCCCCAAGGTGACAGTCGTCGGCCTGTTCGATCGTAGGCGGGTGGTTCTGTCCGGAAGCAGGAGCTTCGCGAACGCCGGCAAGAGCCTCTCAGACAGCCCCTATTTCGTGAAACGGGAAGTCTTCGGTCCTGTATGACTCGTCGTGACGATCGTCTCCGGGGCGCGCTCGTAGGGTCTGTCTCGCGGGTGAGCAGCCCGGTGGCGACTTGAGCGCCGGATGCGGGTTTGGCGGCGACGGGAACGTCGTGGACCAACAGACTCGGCTTGATGAGCGCCATGCAGCTGATGGCCTTTGGCTTCGCCTCGGGCTTGCTCGCGTGCGAGGCCGCTTGACCGGTCACTTCCGAGGTGATCCGAACGTCGGCTCGCGCGCTTGGAATGAACGCGGGCGGAGCGGCGCGGCTCGGCGAACAAGTGCGATGGGGCGCCACGGCGCGCCGAGTCCTACGTGTTGAGCTAAACCGTCCAGGCGATTGTGGATGCGTCTGAGCGGGTGTTGACCCCGAGCCGCCGGTAGCAGAGCTGCAGGTGTTTCTGGACCGTGCGGTGGCTGAGTCCGAGCTGGGCGGCGATGCCGCGCTCGGAGGCGCCGGTCGCCAGCAGCCGCAGCACCTCCGCTTGCCGGCGTGTGAGCCCGAGCCCACAGAGCGCTTCGATGTCCGGCGCGCGCTCGTCGCCGCGCTGCGGCGGCCGGGCGGCGATCGCGTCGCTGTAGCGAGTGGCGTTGCGATAGGCCTGGATCAAGAAAGGTCGCGCGTCGCCGAGCAGGGCGCGCTCGGCATCGGTGAAGTCCTCGTGTTTTCGGCCGAGAACGATCGCGAGGATCTGGCCGGTGGCGCCTGGCAGCGTGCACGCGAGCTGGTGCTCCAGGCCTATCTGTCGGTAGAACCGCTGGTAGATCTGAAGCTCGTGCAACTCCTCTGGCGTGACCACGTCGGAGAACCGGTAGGGGCGCCCGTCGCCGGTGCGCTCGGCCCGCGATCGGAGCGGGTTCTGGTACGCGAGCTCGGCGAAGATCCGCAGCAGCTCCGGCGCAATCGGCGGGTCGACGAACTCGACGTCGGAGTCGGGACCGGCGCCGGTGTCACTGATCGCCACCCAGTCGCACGGCAGCGCGCTGTGCAGCGCCTGCACCAGGCGATCGCGGAACTCGCCGATCTCGAGCAGGTCCACGGTCTCGCCGATCAGCTCGAGCAGACGATCGGTCACCACCACACGCGCCAGTATCACAGCCGTACGCACTGAGCACGCAGATCGGTTCGGCGAGGGCTTGACCCGCGCCGCCTGGTGGTAGAGTCACCGAAGCTTCGGTGGGCGCGGGGCTGCCAACCCCCGGGGGAACGCGGGGAACCTGGACCGGCGAGGAGTGCGTATGTTCAAGCGGGCTGCGGGCGCGACCGGGCTGATCGCGCGCAACTGTGTGATCGTGGCCGCGCTGGCGGGCGCGGTGCTGCTCGCGCTTGAGTGCAGTCCCGCGGCCGCATCGAACCCGGATCTAAACGGCTGCTGGCAGCTGTACCGTGACACCGGCCCCTACAACGACGCCTGGACGATCAGCTCCGGCACCTCGACGAGCATCAACGGCTATGCCGACAGCTCATCCGTCGCTTTTGGCGGGGGTCCGGGCTGTGCCGGGGCGAACGGCCATCTGAGTGGCTCGATCAGCAACGGCAGCGGGAAAGTCGAAGAAAGCTACAGCGTCGGCGGCGGCGAGGCCTACGTCATCACCAGCGCGTCCAGCAGCACGATGACTGGCTTTCTGTACTACGACACCGGGGACGGCATCACTTCTTTGCACGGAGCCGCTCCGCCGCCACCCTCGAGCTTCAGCGACTGTGAGCAACAGCAGCAGGCCAATCAGAACAACCCTAACTCAGGGTGGGATTGCCAGCAGATCACTTGGAGGAATGTCACGCCCCAGCCAACGTCGAGCCTGTCGTCGATTTCGGGGAAGGTCACAGCCCGGCTCTGTACTGTGGCGGGGTGCAAACCCGCTGCGCCGCCTTCGCCGGAGATGGTGATCGCCAAGAATGGGGGAGGTACGTCGCGCTCTGCGGTCACCGGCAGCGACGGTTCCTACACGATCAACAGCTTGGATGCGGGGACCTGGCGGGTCACACCGCTGGGCAGCAAGACTGAGGTCTTCACCCCGGCGTCCAAGACGGTGATCTTCACCCCCGGCGTCGCTGGCCTCCAGTCCGGTGTCGATTTCACCGTCTGCGACGACGCTCCGCCGAGCGCCGCGAAGGACAGCTGCCAGCCCGAGTTCGACTACGTGATGCCTCCGCGGTACGACGACGCGACCCTCACGAAGAAGTACGCCTCTCCGTCCGACTTCCCGGTGTTGATGACGATCCGTCACGGAGAGTGCGACGTCGGCGCTACGTATAAGTGGTTCGTTGACGGCAAGCCGGTGAAATCCAAGCGGACCGCGGGGAAGTGTGTATTCGAGGTCAACTTTGATGATGTCGGCACTTACCGGGTCCGCGTGGACCAGAGCGGAGTCGGCCCACGAGATCTCTCTTTCACGAGGAAGGTGGTCGTCCAGGACTTCGTGGTCGCCGCCCTCGGCGACTCGCTGGCCTCCGGGGAAGGCGCCCCGCCCTACACCAGCCACCGATGCGACACGTCCAAGCTGGCCTACGGCTCCCAGGCAGCGCTCAAACTCGAAACGGCCGATCCGAAGTCCTCGGTGACATTCCTGCATATTGCCTGCAGCGGCGCGACCATCCACAAGCCAGTTAGTTCTTTCCCGTTCGGCGGCACAACTATGATCGATCAGATCCGCGAACTGCATTCCCTGACGGCCAAGCGTGGACTATTCAGTAAGGATGGCCGTCAGATTGACGCTCTGACCATGTCGGCGGGCATCAACGATGTGGGGTTCGCCTCCCTAGTGGCAACGTGCGTCGCCGTCAAGCGGTGCCAGGACGTGAGCATTCATGGCACTGGCATCCCCGCCGAAATCGACCGCGCGATCCACAACCTTCCGGCGCTCTACGACAAGCTCCACGCCGAGATCAAAGACCTGTTCAAGAGCAAGCGGCTCAAGCCAGGTGATATCTACATCATCGGCTATCCGGACCCGCTGCAAGAAACGGCCGGGCGGCTCTGTCCCGTCATGATCCCCAATGGGGCGTCCTCCTCCAGCCCTGCCGGAGGCGGCTTTGAGAACGTGGGCGGAGCGCACGAGGTCAGCTGGGTCGAGAACCACCTCATCGAACCTCTCAACCAGGCTGAGCAGCGCGCCGCGTCTCGGTTCGGTTGGCACTTCATTAACCTGGACGGCCACGGCAGCGCGTTTGCATCCCACGGCTACTGCAGCACCGCCAGCTGGTTCAACCACATCGGTGCCTTCGTCAACAAGAAGGTGAACTACTCCGGAATCCTTCACCCAACCGCCGCCGGACAGACCGCGATCGCCGACCCGCTCACCCAACTTTTTCGCGCCCATCTCCTTCCGGCCGGCCACGCCCGCCCACCGTCGTAAGCCAACCGGCGCACCCAACCCGCACCGATCGTCACACACGGTCCCGCCGCTGGCGTTTCCGATCGGGGAACAGATCCTTGGGACTCGGCCGAGCCGCGTCACCCTTTTCGGTCGATGCGACGGCGGATGCGAGCCGCAGGCTTATCGGTACCCGTGGGCCAGGTAATCCTCCTATCGCTGACGGCCTCCCTAAACCCGACCCTGGTCGGGGCCACAACGGTGATGCTGCTGCTTCCGAGCCCGTTCAAGCTGATTGGACCCGGCGGGTCCCGGTCAGGACGACGTCGCTGCACTTCTACGACGGGTTGCGGACACCATCGCGGAATTGGGCGAGGTCAACATCCTCGATCTCGTGATGCACGTCGACGTGACCGAGGACGGGTACTGGCCCTCGATCACGGTGTACTACACGAACGATCGACCGCCACGGAACTTGACCCTGCTTTCCCAATGATCGAGCACCAGCGCTAACGACTGACCGCTGCTTTCTCGAATACCGACGCTGGTTCGCGCCTGGCGCGGTCGGCCCAGCTCCGATGGACGGCGACCGCTGCAACTCCGAGCGGATTCAGCAGCCTGACGGTCGGGATGAGACCGCTGGTGCTCGATCAAGACGGAAGGTTGCGAAGGTAACCTTGCGTCGGTGGGGGACGACGCGCTGCGCAAGGTCGTATTTCTTCTCGACCCAGACGGTCCTAACGAGCCACCCGGCTCCGCAGAGTGCGTTTGGGCGCTGCCCCTCGGCGACGACCGGTATCGGCTGAAGAACAGCCCGTGGTACGCCTACCGGGCCAGCTTCGACGACGTCGTCTACGCGCCGATGCGTGATGGACGTCCAACGGTTGAAGAGGTGGTTGAGCATGGAGGGCACTTCACCGTCCGCGTACGCGTGACAGACGACGCGGCTGTACCCGCCATCACGGCACACCTGACCGAGCTCGGTTGCGGGACGGAGTCCTACGCTGTGGAGTCGAGAGGCTGGACGCTAATCGCGCTCGACATCCCGTCAGAGCCCGCGTTGCAGCAAGTACGGGCCTCCCTGACGGCTGAGTGTGAGGCAGGCCGCTTGGACTACGAAGAAGCGGCCGTCCGTCTCGATTGATCGGCCAGGTCCGTCTGCCGCGTCTCGATCTAGCGGGATTGGCACGCCTAACTAACGGGACATTGCCACTGTGTCCGTAGTTGACGGCACCGGAAGTGCGGGGATCCCTGATGGCCGAACCCGGATGGCGTGGTGTCCTAAGGCGGTGACAGAACGCCGTCCGCGTACTAGGTGCTTGGGTTCGTTCCTCGAAGGGGAGCGACGCACCTTGGAAGGAGCTTGCTATGGCCCTATTGCTGTTCGGAACGAACCATGTCGACGACGTGAAGCCGACTGAGCATTCAGGAGGTTGGTACGCCGATCCATTCGGTGCTGCCGCGCGACGCTGGTTTGACAACGTCAGCGGGTGGTCGAACCGCGTTCAGGAACCGGGGCGAGCCCCAGACAGGACCGGAGTGGCTCGGGTCGATGAAGCTGCGGTAACTCACGACTCGACACGGGAGGTGGGCCCGGACGGCAAGCCCGTGCCGCTGTCGAGGCCGGTCGACCCTCAATACCTGGCAAGCGCGCGACCCATTCGTTGACGGCGAACGCCGCTGCCGCTCAACGCCCCGGACGCCCCGTTTCCGACGGAAGATCAACGCGTTCGCGGCATGAGCCGCCGCTTCCGCTGCGGGCTAGCCGCGCCGATGTCGACGCGCGCGTCACATCGCTGGATCCGCCGGGCAATCCGAAAGTAGGCGCAACCCAGCAGCGCGACCCGGGTCGTCCGGCGCGCTAGCCAGAGCGCCTCTCCGCCACTGCAAGCGGCAGTCGTTCTCGAATCGACCGCGTCGACTAAGCAGCAGCCGACGCCCGCTGCGCCACGGTGCACGTCCGAGACGGAAGGCGTCGCCCGCGTCGAAGGCGGCGCGTTCCCTATTCCATGCGACTCGGCAGCAGGACGACGGCCCCGCCGGTGACACGGCACCCTGCTGCTTTCGCCTGTTGAAGGAGCAGCCGTGCGAGCATCACCGCGTCAGGCGTGGAGCAGCAACGCGCGTGACCAGTCGGCAAGCTGATCGGCCAGCCCTGCATCCGTGGTCGCACGAGCATCGTGGAGCTGGCGCTGAGAGTCTCGGAATGCGCGGCACGCAGAAAACTCAGTCCATACGCTCCGTGAGTGGAACTGCCTATGCACTCGGCTCAGAGTCCGCGCTGGTCGAACCGTCTGCGTCTGCGCCTGGCACGCTCGCCGCTGGGCCTACTGAACCCGCCCCACGCTGCTTCGCGGCACAGGGGTCAGTCGATCCATCGAGATCGCGAGCACGCCGTGCTGAACCCGCTCGACGCCACGCGGGCGAAGAGAGACCACCGGCACGGCGCCGCGACGACATCACCGCCGACGCCGGCGCGAGAGCCAGGCTGCCTGTTCGTTCATCCGAGCCAGATGGCGACCGTGGTAAGGAGCGACGCAACCGTCGCCCAGCGGACAACTACGGAGGAATGCCGCGGGGGTATGCGGACCGGGATACCGCCGAACCGCTCCGATATGGAGATCATGGGCGAGGGGTCCTTTTCGCGTCTTCCGCAGAACCACGGGAATCCTCCACCGCAATCGTCGTTGGCCGGATATGACATCGAGCGGTTGTGCCTTCGCAACCTGATTGCCTCCACTGAGGAGCGCGTGTTCTTCAAAGACCGGGACAGCCGGTTCGTGCTCGTCAGCCGGGGGTTCGTCAACGCGCTCGCTGACAGCGATTCACCGGAGTCGCTCGTCGGCAAATCCGACTTCGACCTGTTCACCGCGCCGCACGCCACCGAAGCGTTTGAAGATGAGCAGCACATCATCCGCACCGGCGAGCCGATTGTCGGCAAAATCGAACGGGAGACGTTCGAGGCCCGCAGCGACCGTTGGGTTGCCACGACCAAGCTCCCGCTGCGCGGAGACAACGGCGAGATCGTCGGCACGTTCGGCATCTCACGCGATGTCACAACTCAGGTGGAAGCGCAAAGTGCGCTGGCGCGCCAGGCGCTGGAGGACCCGGTCACGGGCGTCGCGAACCGTCTCGCCTTAATGGATCGCCTCACCCAGGCGCTCGCCGTGTTCGCGCGCACCCCCGGTCAACTCGCCGTCCTGTTTGTCGATCTCGACCACTTCAAGGCGGTCAACGACAAGCTCGGCCATGACGCCGGCGATCGCGTGCTCGCAGCCGTTGCCCATCGGTTTGCGCGAGTCGCGCGCACGACCGACACCGTTGCGCGCTTCGGCGGTGATGAGTTCGTGCTGCTCCTCACCGGCTTGCGATCCGCCGATGAGCTCCGCCTCATCTGTGACCGGCTACTGGACGCGCTGCGCCAGCCTTTAGAGGTCGCGCCGGGCACGAGGATCACGGGCAGCGTCGGCGCCGTCGTCTCGTCTGACCCAGACGCCAATCCTGCGGAACTCGTTCAGCAGGCAGACCTCGCCATGTACAACGCGAAGCGAACAGGACGCGACCGCGTCGAGGTCTATACCCCCGCTATGCAAGCTCTCGGCGCAGGGGGCACGAGTAGTCCGTAACACTCCCTCCGGAGGATCACTGACGAACTGCGGCAAGCGATCGGCATGCCGAAGCTCATTCCTGACGCTGGCCCGCAGAGACAGGATCGCAGTCGTGGCTACGCGCGCGCGCGGTGCGAGATTGATGTCGGGTCGTTACGGCCGCGTCCGCGATGCCGGAGTGCCGTTAGGCGGAGACGTCGATCTGGCGCACTGTGCCGGCGCTGCCATCTTCGCGTAGGAACACGCCGGTGCTCTGAAGCGTCCCAAGCTCCTGGTTAGTGGCCGGATCGCGGAACGAGAACGGTGTCGCGGTGTTCTGCAGCCCGATCGCTCCGACGCCGGCCTGCTCGAGGGTTCGGAGAGAGCCGGGTCCCGCCGTGGTCGGCTGCCACAGTCTCAGTTGGCCGAAGCTGGCGTCGGCGGAGTCGATCCATCCGTTCGCGTCGGTGTCGAGCGCCGAGAGCTCGCCGTAGCCGCTGCCGGTCTGGGGGCCGAACAGTTCGCTGCCGTCGTCAATGGTGCCGTTCCCGTTGCGATCCAGTGCGAGCAGCGGCGAGTCGCCGGTGGGCATCGCCACCTGCTCGACGACGCCGTCCGCGTTGACGTCGAACGCGATTCGCTGTGGGGACAGTTGCGTCGGCGCGCCGCCGAGATCGAGCACCAGTGGGTCCTTGGCGGCCGCCGCGCCGGCCCGGATTGAGAGCGGGTCGGCAGCGAGGAACTCGCGCGAGATCGTCGCCTGCAGACCGAGCGTGATCTGACGCCCGTCGTCCGTGGTCACGGTGCCGTTCGCCGAGAAGGTCGAGGTTTGCGCCTCGTAGCGGATGCTTTGTGCGTCGAGTTCGACGGCGACCTGCGGTTGCTGTTGCGGGGGCGTCGGCGCGGGGGTGGCCTGGGGCGCCGGCGCGGCCGTGTTCTCGCTTGCGTGTGGATCGACCTCGTTGGGATCGAGCAGGTTGATCTTCTGCCCCGTCAGGTGTTCGAGCAGCAGGGCCAGGGCATAGAGAGCTGGGCCGAGCTTGGAGAGGATGGCCGCGTGGTCACCGTGGTCGTGTGCGGCGCGTGAGATCTCGGCCCTGTCGGCCCTGTTGGCCTTGTCGGTCTGGGGTGAAATGCCCCGTCGGGCTGCGAGAGCGGTTGGGGAAGTACGGGCACGCGAAAGCCGCTCGGCGCGAGGCCAAGTTTGGAACAGCAGGGCGTTTGTAACGTTTATGCGGTGGCGGCCGGGGCTGCCTCGAGGGTGACTGTGAAGCCGAGCTCTTGGAGTTGAGCGACGAGACGGCGTGCTCGCCGCTCGGGGTCTTGGCGGGCGGTGAAGTAGTCCTCGCCGAGGTCCTTGTACACCTCACCCGTGCTGAGTAGGTGCCATACCAGCTCGATCAGCGAGTGGGCGACTGCCATGGCTGCCTTGTTCGGGCCGCGGCGACGGGCGATCTGACGGTATTGGGCGCCGAAGTAGCTTCCCTTGGTCCGGGCAGCGGCTCGGGCGGACTCGATCAGCGCGCGCCGTAGCCACGGGTTGCCCTTGGTGGTCCCAACCCGGCGGCGTTTGCCCGCCGATTCGTGGGAGCCGGGACACACACCTACCCAGGAGGCCAGATCGCCAGGGCTCGGGAATCGGGACATGTCGGCGCCAGTCTCGGCGATGATCACGTCGATCGACAGCCGATCGAACCCCGGCACCGGCAACAGCGATGCGTAGACCGGCGCGAACGTGGCCGTGCGCTGATCGATCTGCTCGCTCAGCGCCGCGATCGACTCGCCCAGGAAGTCGAGGTGGCCGAGGATCCGACGACAGGCGACGGCGTGGTGGGAGCCGAAGTGGCCGGTCAGTGCCTCCGTCAGCGCAGGGACCTTCGGGCGCATCTTGCCCATCGCTAGCTCGGCGAGCTTCGCGCCGTCACGTTCGCCCGCGATCAGCGCCTCGATCATCGCCCGCCCGGACTGCGTCAGGACCCTCGAGGCGACCGACGTGAGCTTGATCCCGGCATCCTGCAGCACCTTCTCAAGCCGCTGGATCTCCGCGGCGCGCGCGTCACTCTGGGTCTTGCGATACCGGGTCAGCTCCCGCAGCTCCCGGATCGGCGGCGGCGGCACGAAGCTCGGGCGGATCATCCCATGCGCCGCGACATCAGCTAGCCACTCCGCATCGGTCATATCGGTCTTCCGCCCGGGGACCTTCTTGACGTTTCGAGCGTTGCACAGCCACACCGTGAACCTCGACTCAAGCGCGTAGTAGACCGGCTTCCAGTACACGCCGGTGGCCTCCATCGCCACCAGCTGCACCTCCCGCTCGGCCAGCCACGCCGCGAGCTCCCGGAGCCTGATCGTCGTGGTCGCGAACCGCTCCTTCTCGAACACCACCCCGCCGCGTGGGCCGAGCCTGCGGAAACAAGCCACCACATTGTCGCGATGGACATCCAGACCGGCCACCCGGTCATAGATCTGCTGCACTGCTGCCTCCTTCCGGCGGTTGACGATTACCGACCCGCCGGGGAGGGACCTTGGTGAGAACCGAATCTGGGGTTCGTGCTCGCAGCGACAATCCGAGGTCCCGCGGCCCAGCACCAGACTTGTCACGGGCTCAACTGCCTCCACTATCGACACGGCGACCGCGCCCGGCGCGTCAAACCAAGCATTTCATCGCCCCGCGGTGGGCCGCGGTCCATGCCGACTTGTCGGTCTTCGGCGGCGGGCTCGCAGCCCGCTGCGACCGATGGGACTCGATCCGAAGTGTTTCGCTATGGCTGCTGTAGGCGACGGAGCTGCTCGTCGCGCTGAGCGTGAGATTGGATTGGGCGATGTGCATCCGTGCACGCCCCCTGGGCTTCGTGCCGCCTCTCCATGAAGCGGTCCTAACTGCGTAATCGGCCATCTCACGACGAACTTCACATAAAGACAAACTGGGCGCGGTCTGGGGCCGCGGGACGCGCGCCTTGCCATGAACGCGATCGTGGGGCAGCGGTCGTCGGTGCGCCGCGCCGCATCGCTGCTGAGTTTCGTCTGGGAAGGAGCAGTGCAACGAGTCGAAGGCACTGCGGCGGTGTTCGTCCGGGGCGCGGATCCGTGAGGCGGTCTGGTGCTCAACCGCGGCTATTGCGGCTGTCGCTCGCGAATGCTGCGGCGCGCGTCGTAGCTCCCCCAGCGGAAGCCGATCTCATGTGGCGTGGGCGGAAGTGGTGGGCGCGGGAGGTCCGCCACGCCGAACTGCAGGTTGTACCCCACCGGGGCGAGGTCGTTCGGACCGCCGGGATGGAAGAGCGACGCCAGGTACTGGAGCTGGCCCCGTCCCGGACCCTGTTCGAACATGCCCCCGCCGTAGGCGGAAATGCCGTGCGCCTTGCAGTAGTCGTAGGTCTCGAACAGTCGACGAACGCTGCCGAAGCGGGCGGGCTTGATGTTCAGGAGGCGCGGCGGCCAGGGCAGCGTCGCGATGTCGCCCACCGAGCGGATGGGCACGTCCCAGGTGATCCGCTCATGGTGACGGTCGAGGAGCCCGATGGTGTCGTCGATCACGGCGGGGTCCTCGACCCACGCGTCGGGCAGCGCTTCGAACACACGACGGTAGAGGTCGGGGTCCGGCTCCATGGCCACGGTCGCGTTGCGATAGAGCCCCTTCATGTCGACCACCTCGACGGCGGCGAGGGACGCTAGCTCTGCCAGGAGCGCGTCATCCCAGCTCGGTGTCGGATCGAGCTTGAACCGCAACGCCGGACTTGCGCCACGCAGGGCTCGGACCGCGGCGAGGCCCGATTTGTCGTCGATCCGCAGCGACACGACAAAGTTGACGGGCTGCGCCTCGCGACCGAGGGCGCCCTGGAGCGAGAGGCCGCTCTGGCGGAGGGCGAGGTCGAGCGCCGCGCTCTCGAACGCCCAACGGCGGTAGTCGCGCGCGCTCTCCCGGATTGGCTCGACGGGGAAGAGATCGGCCAGCCCCAGCAACGTAGAGAACTCGTCAAGCGTGCGCCTACCGCGGAGCCATGAGAGGTCGCCCGCATGCCGGAGCTGCTCGATCTGGTCGATCTGGTCCCACGTGATGTCCTCGCCTTCGCCCTCGTGGCCATCCCCGGTCAGCCGGACCACGATCGAGACCTTTGTGAATCCGCTCGACGTGTCGCGCACCAGCGGCAGCAAGTCGCAGCGTTCGATCCGAAGCGGCAGGTCGGCCACGCGCGAGTACATCGCGCCGGCGTCCGACGCAGGGTGCGTTTCGCCCGCGGGAGCGGGCGTCTCGGATTCGCGATCGGATACGGGGCCCATCACCTCGCGATGGTGTCGAGCCGCGCATCGAGCATGGCGCGAGCGTAGCGACTTTCGGGACCGCCGGAACGGACTCCCGTGCGGGGGTTTGCGAGTGGCGCATCGCGCCCTGTTAGCGTTCCCCCATGGCGACTCAACGTGCGCTGCTCCTGATCGCCGACATCGGCGGCTACACCGAATACATGCAGTTCCACCGCAGCATCCTCGGGCACGCGGAGGCGGCCACGAGTCGCATGCTCGACAAGGTCGTCGGTGCCGCCCGGGGCTTCGACCTGATCGAGATCGAGGGCGACGCCGCCTTCCTCTCGCGCGACGCCGACGTGCTGGACGGCCGTGCGACGCTCACGGCCATCACCCAGGCATCCGTCGCCATGCACCGTGCCTTCCACGAGGAGCGCCGTCTCATCGAGCTCAACATGTGCCCCTGCGAGAGTTGCACTCAGACGAGCGCCTTGAGGCTTAAGTTCGTGGCGCACGTCGGGGAGGTCGCAACCCAGACGATCAAGCGCCGGCGAAAGCTCGTCGGCATGGACGTGATCTACGTCCACCGCCTACTCAAGAACCCCGTCCCGGTGCCGGAGTACCTCCTCATGTCCGAGGACCTTTACCGGCACGTTGGCACCACCTCGTCCGAACCGGCGATGCAGGAGGTCGCGCAGGACCTCGAGGGCATCGGGGCGGTGCTCTCGTACTTCATGGATGTCGAGGACATCGCCGCGCCGCTGCCCGAGCCTTCATGGCCTCGGCGCATCGGCGCGACCGTCGGCATGGTCGGCCGCGGTCTGCCGTACGTCCTCCGCCGGCGGCGCCCGTTGTCTCCGGTTTCAGCCGACTGACGCCTCGGTCGTCCCGGGAGCGGGTCGCCGCACCGTCGCTTGCGGCAGGCAGGCATGCCGCGTCACGGGCCTGAGTCAGGACGACGATCTTCTTTCGCGGCGGGCGCGCTCATCGGGGACCCCGTTTACGGTCCGTCAGGAGAGGCCCGGCGCTCCACGATGTCGATCCGCAGGGGTCGTTCGCGGACGCGCGGGTAGCGGCCTGCGCGACGCGGCGCCCAACGGGGCAAGCTCGCGAGATACTGCCGTCGATGGCGAAGGCGCGACCATCGGACGCTCGACATCGCCTCGCTGAGCCCCCGTCGTGGGTGGAGATCACGATCCTCGTAGACCGGGTCCGCCCCAGCCTCCTGCAGCGGATCGTCATCACCGGGCGCCGCGGACGCCATGGCGTGGTTGTGGCACTCGGCCTCGTCGGTGTTGTGATCGCGCTCGCCGCGCCGGCTGTGTTCGGCACGAGAACCAGCGGTGCGCGCCACGCCTCCAATACCGGGTCGCGACTGAGCGGACCAGCAGGCGTCGCCGCCGTGGACGGATATCCGTTGCCGTGCCTGAGCGTCATGATCTCCCGGGAGAACTCAGCCTACGCGCGCGCCGACTTCAATCGCGCGGTCCCCTGTGGACGCTACGACGGATCCGCCACAGCCATCTTCCACCGCGTCGGTGGCTCGTGGCGCCCGGCGGTCGACGCGGTGGCTATCCGTGTCCGGTTGCCCGCCTCCCGCGGCCGGTACAAGCAGAGCTGGGCGTCTGCCCGTAACCGAGCCTTCCACTCGCGGCGCAGGACGGCGAAGACACGTACGGCGAGTGTCGCAACGAAGACCGGCACTCGAGGGACGCGCCGCGCCTGAGGATCTGGCTCTCATGAGCGACGAGCACCTGCCGGCGGTTGCGGGCCCAGTGCCGGATCGGCTCACGATCTGGTCAGTTGATGATGGCCGCTACGGACTCGACGCGATCTTCCTCGGCGCATCAGGGTACGAGCGCGCCGAGCGCCACGAGGCGGAGCTTGAGCGCCGCGGTATCCCACACAGCTTCCGCCAGGAACTCGGCGGAGCGTGGACACTCCGCTTCGGCCCTCTGCGCGCCATCGAATTACAGCGTTCTGCGAGGAAGTCGATGGCGAGCAGCAGTGACTCGGCGATCGCCCGCTGCACGTTAGTACGTCGTGGACGCGAGCTCGGTCTCGTCATCAGCGATAGCGAGCGCCGCGACCACGTTCGCACGGCGCGGCGAAGGCTCGAGGAAGTCATCCTCATCCTCACCTTCGTCTTCTCCGCCGGGAGGGTCTGCCGCGGGAGCGGCGTGGGTGAGCCCGCCGAATAGATCGTCCGCATCGTCTTCATGTCGACGCACCCTGGTCCCCTCTCGTCGCTGCTCCTCGTCGACTGAGCAAACCCGGGCGATCGCTGAATGGTTATGCACTGAATTCACGCGTCAAGAGCGAGAGAAGCGTTTGCGCGTCCCTCGCTCCCGACTCAATCGATTAGCCGGCTCAGCCCGTTGGCTGCACGGTGCCACGGCTTGCGCGACGGCGGACATTGGTAGCACCAAGGACGGCGCCGACTACAAGCAGCATTGCGATCGCACCGCCGGCCCCGATCCCGGCGTCGCCCCAATGAAAACCGCCGGAAGGAGCCACTACGCGGACGACGGTCGGAATACCACTCGGGTTGCTATAGCCGGCGCCGGAGACGACTTCCGAGCGCGGACCGTTAAACCCACGGCTCATCAACGTGCTGCTCTGACTGCCGGACGCCGCGCCAGATACGACCTCGGAGCGTCCTCTGGGGTTATGCGGGAGGGTAGCGCCCCTTTCCGCCAACGCAACGGTCAGCGGTGTGACAGCGGTGTAGCCGCCGGCGGTGCAGACCTCAGAGCAGAGATTCGAGCTCGCAGGGGCGCTCGCGTCGGCTGTGACCGCCGGTGAGTCACGGGCAGGCCTCGCGGAGGCCGGAGCGGCGGCGGCAAGCGCCACCGTCAGTGCGATGGGAAGTGCGATGCGGTGGTGATAGCGGACCATGTCCACTCCTTGAATCGCTCGGTCGCCCGGTGCGACCGATTGGGGACTGCGTGAACGCCCCGAGGCTGCAGTAGAGGTGGAGGGGTCTTGCTAAGTCGCGTTTCAGGACCGACCCGCAATTCCGTCTACTCGTCTGAGCCGTTCAGACTGCCTCATCATCATCACGCCCGTCCGATTGCTCACCCGTGACATTAACCTCCTCAGGCCGCCGTGTGATCACGCTCACAGGACAGTTCGCCGCATCGTGAACCAAAGGTTCCTACGGATGCCAGAGGCGGTTCGTCGTGGTGTCGGAGTACGTTATGAACGCGGCGTACGAGACGTTTCGGTGGTGGTAGGGTCGGCGGGAGGCGCCCGGCTGTGCGGCTCGTGCTGGCCCGACTGGCCTGGTTTCCTCCCGCCGCCACCTCGAACCGTGCATGCGGTTCTCTCGCACACGGCTCACCGACGTTCTTCACCGTCGGCATTCAGCTCCCCCGGCGCCACGGCCGGTTTGGTCGTGGCGCGATGATGGTTCCGTTGAGGGTGATCAGTCCAAAGCGGTCCGGGGTTTGGGCCAAGACCCAGTAGCCGTATCGCTTGTGTTGCTTGTGGCGTTTGGCGATGAAGCCCGCCAGGTGCCGGTAAGCACTGAGGTTGTCCCGAACCGCGTTGAATTTCGGTGGCGGTCCGGGTGTGATGGTTACGCGGCGATGAGGGTATCGGCCTCCTCGGTCTGAGCGGTGTTGGGCTGGGGAAGGGCGGTGAGTCGGCGCTCGATCGCGATCGCGAGCTGTGGCAGCTGGGTGTAGCCGATCACCTTGCGGAACTGCTTCTCGGCTTCGAGCATCCCGGCGGCGGTCCACCGCATTCCCATCTCACCATCACGCCAGCGTTTGACGTTGCGCTGGGTACGCCGCACGGTGTCGATCATTGACTCGCACGGGTTCGTGCTCTCGAGCGTGCGGCGGAGCTTGCCCGTGATCCCGAGCTTGATCACGGTCAGCGTCTCTTCCATGCCCTCGCGTAGTGACCCGGCCGCGCCAGGATGATCGCGCTCGAGGTCGGTGGCGAGGCGCTTGAGCTGGTCAAGCGCCCGGTCGTAGTCGGTCTCGGCCCACGCGCGGCGAAGCCGCGCCTTGACCGACGGACGCTCTGACTCGGGCAGGTGGTCGATCACGTTGCGGTACTTGTGGATCACGCATCTCTGCACCGGGACGCGCTCGCCGAACACCTTGCGGATCGCCTTGCGGAGCGCCTTACGGTCACCACGGTGGCGTTCTCGGTGTCGCCTTCCCAGAGCCCGAGCGGGACCTTCACGCCCTCGGTCGTGATCCCCAAGGCGACGATCATCATCCGGCCCTTGAGCTCGAGCCCGTCGATCATCATCGCCGCCAGCCGCATGTCGGCCAGCGATCGGGACATCAACGCCATGAGCGCCCGCTTGGTGCGCTCCTTGAACGTCCTGGACACCGAGCTCTTCGATGTCGACCGTGCCTTCGCCTCGATGTGCTCGCCGACCGGCTCCTGCGTACGCCGGTAGCGGCGCGTGCTGACGCCGGCGAGCATCCGCTCCAGCACGACCCGCTGGAGCGGGTCGCGGTCGGCGAAATGCTCGTAGGTTCGCAGCGGCACCTCCTGGTCACCGTCCTTGGTTCGCATCCGCGGCCGCTCGACCTCCACACGCCGACCGCCGAGCGTCACCGTCCCGTCATCGGTTCCATGCCGATACGCGATCCGGTCCGGGTTGTGCTTGTGCTTCGGACCGCAAACGTCGTCGACCTCCTCGGCCATCATTTCCGAGAGGACGCCGAGCCCGACGCTAACGCTCAGCGCCAATAGTCCCTCCTTCGCTGCCCCAACCAGTTCGCCGAGCGCTTCATGGATCCGGGGCGGCAACGGCTGCTCGACAACCTCCTGCGCGGTCACGACCTTCGGAGTCGATACGGTCTGCATGGCGGTTCCTCCTGTTCTCGTCGCCGGAGCTGGAACTCCGACGAATGGACTTGATTCGCCCTACACGCTCCCATCAGGAGCGGACGAGGGCGGGAGGACCGCCACCTCAAGTTCTACGCCGCGCGGGACAACCTCCGGTAAGCGTGGAGCATGATCTTGGTGAAGAACCGGGCGGAGTTTCCGTATCGGAAATAGCCCGCCCAGCCGCGCAAGAACTGGTTGAGGTCGTGCACGATCACCTCGATGGGGACCTTCAGCCGCGAGCGGTCGGTGATCTCCCGAATCCGCTGGCGGGCTCGTCCCATCGCCTGCCGTGAGGGCCACCGGACGAGGAAGACGAAATGCCGTGACCGCGGGGTGTTGCCGCGCACGTAGCGATGATGGAACCCGAGGAAATCCACGCCCTCGCCTCCTTCTCGCAGGTGCACGATCCGCGTCTTGTCCGCCTTGAGCTCCAAGCCCAGGTCGGCCAGGATCGCGGTAAGCGCCTCGAGGGCGCTCTCAGCCTCGCGTTTGGTCGTGCAGATCGCCAGCAGATCATCTGCGTAACGGACCAGGACCCCGTGTCCACGCGTCTGCCATTGCCGGTCGAGCCGGTGCAGGTAGACGTTGCACAGACAGGGTGAGATCACCCCACCTTGAGGGGTTCCATCCGCGCTGCGCCTGACCGCCCCATCCTCCATCACCCCGGCGCGCAGCATCGCGCGCAGGAGCTTAAGCACGTGACGATCCGAGATCCGCTCCTCGATCGCCGTCATCAACCCAGAATGCGGGATCGCCTCAAAACAGTTCGAGACGTCCGATTCCGCGACCCACCGCGCGCCTCTCCAGCACTCGTCCACGAGCACCTGAAGAGCGTCGTGCGCCGAGCGACCGGGTCGGAACCCAAACGAGCACGACATGAAGTCAGCCTCGAAGATCGGCTCAATGACGATCTTCGCTGCCGCCTGCACGACACGGTCGCGGACTGTCGGGATCGAGAGTGGTCTGTGCTCGGTCGGCCTGCCGGGCTTCGGGATGAACACCCTGCGGGCCGGGAGCGGTCGCCACCCTCCGTCCTTCAGATCCACGGCCAGCTCGTCGAGCAGCTTGGCGATGCCGTACTCCTCGACGTCCGCGATGGTCTGCCGGTCGATGCCGGCCACGCCACGATTGGCGCGCACCAGCTCCCACGCCCGCTCCAGAACGTCCCTGCGGTGGACCTTGTCATAGAGCGCGTGGAACCGTCGCCCGGGATCGGCTTTGGCCGCCCGGTAAAGCGTTCGCTGTAGTTCTCGGACTTTGTCCTGCTTGGCGGGTATAGCCACGAGGGCACTCACCAGTCCTTCCGTATGCGTGACGCGTGAACGAAGCAGCGGCCCTTCCCATCACCGCGGGTTCTGTTGTCCCGTCGGCTCGATCGGTACCTATGGCCGCCTCCGACGCCCACCCGGCTCACCATCCATTTCCCGGCTCTCCGCCGGTTATAGGACGCGATTCTCTGACGGTCACCGCAGACCGCCAGGCCGGGGAGGGCCTCCCCAGTTCCCGCCGTCACCTTCCGAGCGTTCCACGCCCTCTACGCCGGGGAGTTCTTCGGGGCTGCGCCTCCAGGCTCTTCACCCCTTCCATGGCCTTCGCCGTGAACGACGCGGCTCGGCTCTCCCTTCTCCCGCCCGAAGGGCGGGCACACTAACGGCGCGGCAGGCTTCGCTTGATGCTGCGGACCGCTCGGTCGCTCCCCCATAAGGGCTCTTGACGCTGGGCTTCGACCCGACCCGTTTCCCGGCCGAGCCGCCAGCCTGCTACCGGGCCTCCTGGCAGCTACCCGGACGGGACTCACACCCGCTGGCGACGACGAGCTTATGTCAGATCGCGATTACTTCATCGACCTCCAACACTGGGCGCACCCGGTAGAAGTGGTGTAGGCGGAGTTCTCCGCAACGACCGTTGTTGTTGATGACGACGGCCACCGTGGGCTCCGAGACTCGTCGGTTGATCTACCAAGTCGATCGACGAAGGGAACACCACGATGGCCGACAGGCAGAGCATGACGACAACGGAGCTGGTGCGCCGCACGCTGCTTGAGGAGCATGGCGACTTCTTGAAGGAGGCGGTCGCGTTGGTCGCGGCGCAGTTGATGGACGCGGAGATCTCGGCTGAGGTCGGTGCTGAGCTCGGGGAGGTCGCGCCGGAGTGTCGGGTGACGCATCGCAACGGGTATCGGCCCAGAGCGTGGGAGACCAGGGTCGGCGAGATCGAGCTGTTGGTGTCGCGCAAGCGCTCGGGCAGCTCGTATTTCCCGTCGTTCTTGGAGCCGCGCCGGCGCTCGGGCAGGCGATTATCGCGGTCGTCTTGGAGGCGTATGTCAACGGTGTGAGCACGCGGAAGGTCGATCGGCTGGTGGAGCAGCTCGGGATCGACGGGATGACCAAGGACCGTGTCTCAGCGGTGTGTCGCGGCTTGGATGAGCAGGTCGAGTTGTTCCGCCAGCGGCCGTTGGAGGGCGCCTATCGGTATCTGTGGCTGGACGCTAAGCACGTGAAGGTCAGAGACCATGGCCGGGTGGTGTCGACGGCGATCGTCGTCGCCTACGCGGTCCATGAGAGCGGGGTCAGGGAGGTGATCGGCCTGGATGTCGGGGAGGTCGAGTCCGGCGCGTTCTGGATCGAGTTTTTGCGCTCGCTCACGCAGCGCGGTCTTGATGGTGTGCGCCTGGCGATCTCCGATCAGCATGAGTTCAAGGCGGCGATCGCGCGCCTGCTCGCGCCCGGTCCTCGTGATCGGCCTGGTGCGGATGATGCCGCCCTACCGCCCGCAGAGGTGGCTCAGCGGCGCTGCCACATCGCGGTTTCGGCCCAGGACGGTCCGGTCGTCCTTACAGGGCACGTCTCCTCCTACGTTCAGCGCATGGCGGCGCTGAGCGCCGCCGAGCGGATCTACGGGGTCCAGGCGGCGGCCGACGAGACGGAAGTCAAACTGGCTGACGCGAGCGTCAGTGGCGACGCGGAGATCGCGGAGACGATCTCGCGACAACTGCAGGCCAACCGGAGCGTGCCCGACACCGTGAAGGTCGAGGTCAGAAACGGCTACGTGACGCTTTGCGAAACGGTCGAATGGAGCTATCAGCGTGAAGCGGCGGAGCGGCCGCTCGAGCTCGTCCGGGGCGTGTGCTCGGTGAAGAACGAGATCACGATCAAGCCTCGCGTGAAGGCAAGAGGAGCCGACGTCGAGCGGCTGGTCCACGAGGCAATCGGCAGAATGGCGGACCTCGATGCGCCGTCGATCGGCGTCGCCGTCAGAAACGGCACGGTGCATCTCCAAGGGCACGTCCACTCGCTGGCTGAGCGGCGAACGGCAGAGCGCGTCGCGGCATCCGCGCCCGGAGTCAGGCGGGTCAACAACGATATCGAGGTGACGCCGTAGCGCTTCTCGCTGTGCCGATGACGACAACAATGTGGGGTGGAGGTCGAGTGCTTGGAACAGATCCTCCACCGACGCAGCAGCAAGTCGGTCTGGGCGCGACCACAAACGGTCATCGAACGAACAAGAATCGTTCGCGGCAGCTCCGCGACGCGCTACGTTGACGTGGTGAACGCCTCAGCTGTCACTGAGGCGGGGGTCATGGGAAGCCTGACCGGCGCCGCGTTCGTGATCGCGGTTCTTCTGGGCGGGATGATGCTCGGTGGTCGACGGCGGGGCGCCGGTCGAAGGGTGACCTTTTGGCGGCGTGTGCGTGTCGGCGCGAGTTTCCATCAGCCCTCGATCGACGCCGGCCCCTTGAGTTCTTGGTGGCGCGATAGGCGCGGCCCCGATCCGGCCGGGGATGATGAACAAACCGCTATCGCGTGCTCGGCAGTGCGCCCCATCTCTTTGACTGGGAGGTTTGCGTGAAGACGATTTCCGTTACCGACAACCTGATCCAGCTCACGCGGCTGCGCTTTGTCAATGCCTATCTGGTTCGCGAGGAGGACGGGTTCACGCTCGTCGACACGACCACGGGAGGCGGCGCCGACGCGATCATCGCCGCAGCCGAGCGCGAGGGAGCCGCGATCCGACGGATCGCCCTGACGCATGGCCACGGCGACCACGTCGGGTCGCTCGACGCGCTCAGGCAGCGCCTCGGCGACTCAGTGCAGGTGATGATGCCCGAGCTGGACGCGCGCATCCATGCTGGCGGGAAGGTCGTCGAGGGCAAGCTCCCGGGCGGGTGGCCGAAGCTTCAAACGGTTCCTGACGTGCGGCTTGCGGGCGGAGACCGAGTGGGCAGCCTCGATCTCGTGCCGACTCCGGGCCACACCCCGGGTCACGTCGCTTTTCTCGACACGCGTGACGGCGCGCTGATCGCCGGGGACACGTTCACCTCCTACGGGCGCTTGGCGGTCGCAAGCCACTTCTATCTGCGCTTTCCGCTGGCCGCGATGGCCACGTGGGACAAGGTGAAGACTCTCGAGTCCGCCCGGCGCCTGCGCTCGCTTGCTCCGGACGTGTTGGTGGTCGGACACGGCCCCGCGACTCGCGATCCAGGCGCAGCGATGGATCAGGCGATCGCCCGGGCGGCTGGCTCACGCGCGCCCGTGGTCGTACGGACGCGGGCCTGATGTCGCGCTGGAACCTTCACTGGGTTGCCACGTGCGCGACTGTCGCGGAGGGACTTGCGCCCACCCGCGGCGATGATGTGCGCACCGCGCGGCCAATCGCGAGACCCGGTGCTCAAGAAAGGAGAGGCTGATGTACGTGGTGCGGATGCTCTGTCGGCCATTTGGCTACCTGGCGTTCGTTACCGCGTTGTTTGCGCTCAGCGCAGCAGCGCGGTTGCTCGGCGAGACTCACGAGCTGGGCTACTTCTCCGGCCGACTGGCACGCGCCGTGTGGCGCTATCCCGAAATCACCCGTCCTGGCGTGCGTGCGGCATGGGTGGTCTGGGCTGTCCTGTTCGGCATTGCGGCAAGCCCGATCGATCCGCTCGCCACCTGGTGGGACGCGGTCGCGCTTGCGGCCGTGGCAGCTGCGATGCTCTGGCGCCGACTCTTCGACGCGCAGCGTACGGGTCGCTGATTTCTCAGCACCCGCTCCGAGACCAGTCGAGTTAGACTGGCCGCCCATAGCCTTCGGCGGGGTGGCACGCGGCGAATGCCGGGTCCGGGGGATCGCCCGTGTGATCGGGTCGATCGCGGGCAACCCCAACCCGGAGCCCTGGCGTCAGCACGTCGATCGCGCGCCGGACCCTCCGTCCCTAACTCCGCGTTTGCGCGCTGCACCGTTGCGCTCGGGCCTCGCCTGAGCCAGCACACAGCGTGACTGTGTGGCGGCGGCGCTGTCGCCCACCACAAAAGCTCGCCGAATTGGGGTGCTCGAGCGGCACCGACAACCTGAATGCTGCGGGCTTCATCCATCGTCGCGGCGGTTCAGCGCGACCTCGAATTGAGACGGCGTTTAGGTTTGCTTGGTAGGTAAGCTACCTACCAGTGGCGTTTCTGGGTGGACTCAACTCCGACCTTCAGCATCGTCCCACGCGAGGATCTCGGCGATTCGACTGTGGTTCGCAGAGCCCCCGGCGCGAGCCGACAGCCGCGTTCGTGCCGCGATCCACTCGACCTCGATCGCATCGCCGAGGCGTGCTGCCGCCCATGCCCTCAGCCCTGCGGCTCGACTCAGGCGTCCGGCTGTCTGGCGGTGCGTCCTGGCGGCGGACTTCCGTCGCGGGGGGCTCGCTGCGACGGGCGCATCGATGGCTCCTGAACGCCGGGTCGGCCCCCGGGCACCCTTTCCGCGATCCGGCACCCCGACGCGATCGAACGGCCGACCGCGCCGATTGTCCCCCGGGCACCACTCCGGCTCGTGATCGGCAGAGCCGGAGGCGGCGACCTCAGACCACGGCTCTACCAAAGGAGGCACGATGACCGCTGTTCTCGAACGCGAGCGGTTGACGGATTTCGAGATGGAGCTTCGCGGCCCACTGCTTCAGCGCACAGATCCCGCATATGAGCAGGCGCGGCGCCTCTACAACGGGATGATCGACAAGCGTCCGGCGCTGATCGTCCGCTGCCGCGACGCCGCAGACGTGATCGCCGCCGTTGGCTTCGCCCGTCAAGAGGGGCTGGAGCTGGCTGTCCGCGGCGGCGGGCACAACGGCGCCGGCCTGGGGAGCGTCGCTGACGGACTGGTGATCGACCTCTCGCAGATGAACGCAGTGCGGGTCGACCCCGAGCAACGGGTAGCGACCGTCGCCGGCGGCGCGGTGATCGGAGACCTCGACCATGCCACGCACCCATTCGGACTGGCCACGCCAACGGGCGTGTTCTCGACGACGGGATTGGGCGGACTGACGCTCGGCGGCGGCCACGGCTACCTGACCCGCAAGTACGGGCTGACGATCGACAACCTCCTCTCGGCGGACATCGTTCTCGCCGACGGGCGTTTCGTCACCGCGAGCGAGAACGCGCATCCGGATCTGTTCTGGGCGTTGCGGGGCGGCGGCGGCAACTTCGGCGTCGTGACCTCGTTCACACTGCGCCTGCACCCGGTTGCGACGGTCACCGGCGGGCCGACGCTGTGGCCGCTTGAGGCGGCGCCCGACGTGCTGTGCTGGTACCGCGAGTTTCAGCCGTCCGCACCCGAAGATCTGTATGGGTTCTTCGCGCTGCTCACGGTCCCGCCCGCGCCGCCATTCCCGGCCGAACTGCACCTGCGCAAGATGTGCGGGATCATCTGGTGTCACCTCGGGCCCGCTGATGAGGCCGAGAAGGCGCTGTCCGCGGCGAACGAGCCCGCCCGGCCCGCGCTGCACGCGCCGCACCCGCTGCCCTACCCAGCACTGCAGGCGGTGTTCGACGCGCTGCTGCCGTCCGGGCTTCAGTGGTACTGGCGCGGTGACTTCGTCAACGAGCTCCCGGACGACGCGATCACCCGCCACGTCGAGTTCGCCGAAGGGATGCCGACGCCGCTCTCGACGATGCACCTCTACCCGATCGACGGTGCCGCTCACCGTGTCGGGTGCACCGACACCGCGTTTAGCTACCGCGACGCGAACTGGTCGATGGTGATCGGCGGGATCGACCCCGACCCGGCCAACGCCGAGCTGATCCGATCCTGGACCGTCGACTACTGGGAGGCGCTTCACCCGTTCTCCGCAGGCGGCGCGTACGTCAATTTCATGATGGGCGAAGGACAGGACCGCGTTCGCGCCAGCTACCGCGAGAACTACGACCGGCTCGCAATAGTCAAGGCCACCTACGACCCCGACAACATCTTTCACGTCAACCAGAACGTGCACCCAGCCGCATAGCCCCACCGCCCCGGTGCCAGCGGTCACGCGGCAGGGACGCGAGGCCCGAACACAAACTAAAAGGCGCAACTAATCCCGACTGCGTTCACCACGTTTGTTGGCTGCCGGCTCCCCGTCCAGATGGCGGCGATGGGCGGCGGCGTCACGACCACCGAGCTCGTCGCCGCCGTCGGCAAGACCAGCGAACTGGTCCGGGCTCAGAACGGTGCGGTTTCGCTGGCGCTTGGCTTTATACAGCGCGGCGTCGGCACGGGCCACCAGATCGTGCCACTGCTCCTCAGCTCGCATAGTCGCGACCCCCGCCGAGCACGTCTGACCTTCGGGGGTCAGTGACCGAACCCGATCGAGCACCTCGCACGCCTCGTCTCCCGCGCAGTCGTAGAGAGCGAGCGAAAACGCCTCTCCGCCTTAGCGCGCCAGCAGGTCACCTTCGCGTAACTCGCCCGACCACGCGCCGGCGGCGTCCGCGAGCAGCCGGTCCCTGGCCTGATGCCAGTGGGCGTCGTTATGGCTCTTGAACCGGTCGAGATCAACGATCGCCACCGACAGCGGCTTGCGGTTGCGTTTGGCCAGCCCGACCAGGCGCGGGAGCGCTTCGTCCCACAACTGGCGATTGGGCACGCCGGTCAGTCGATCGGTGATCGCTTGCTCGTGGGCGATCGCGCCAGCGACGAACGACCCAACACAGCAACGCGGCGAAGGCCGCAAGGAAAAGCGCGCGCCGCCAGTCCCCGCCGTGGTAGTCGGGAGCCGCCACAACGATCAGGGGCAGCACGAGCGTCAGCCATGCACAGAGAGTCGCCATCAGCCACCACAACGCGCGGCGCTCGTAGAGCGCTAGCCACAGCACCGGAAAGAGCACAAGCGGCGCGGAGCCCGAGGAGCTCGCGCCGGTGGCGTCGCGCAACAGCGCGGTCACGACAAAGAACACGAACGGCATGAGGCGCACCGCGGGCCCCGACACCGCGGCGCCTGGATCCCAAGGCCATGACCGTCAACAACACGAGCCCGAGTCCAGCCGCCACTGAGGGCTCTCCGAGATCGTGGCGTCGGGCAGGCAACGCGAATGCCCGAGACGACCCCGAGCACGGCCATCCCGACGAACACCCATATCCCCGGGCCGCCGCGTATTCGACGCCAAGGCTGAACTCGCGCCCCGCCAGCGGGCGCGGCGAATCAGATCGCTCAGCAGCTCGACCGAGACGCACGACTCACCGGGCCCGAGGCTTCCTGCAATGGCTCATTACAGCCCCCTCCGAGCACCAACCGCGCACGAGCTCTCGATAGAAGGCCGTCTCGCGTTTAGGCGCTCGAGAATCCGAGCCCGAGAGCAAGCGCTTCGGCCGATATCGGGGCCCGTCTACGTCCAGCCGGCAGCCTCCGATGGACGGTGCGGCACGATCACGATGTCGCCTCGTCAGCTAGCCGGTGGGATCTGGTCGCGCTGGCCGCTGTCGCCGCGTTCGCTCTGTGGCGCCGGCTCGTCGCCGTGAACCGAGGCGGGCATTGAGGTTCGCCAGTGCCTGGTCGAAGCCCACCACGGCTGGATCGAGCTCGCGCATCGCCACGGACAGGCGATATTCGGCGAAATATGCGGGCGCGACATCGCACGCTTGGGCGATCAGCTCCATCGCACGCAGCGACGGCTTGTCACGCCCGTTGGCGAGCATGTTGATGTGGGCATGGGTGAGCCCCTGCCCGTCGAGCTCGCGGGTCGCCTCGGCAAGCGCGCGATACGTCAGGCCGCGCCCTCCCATGAGCTCTCGCAGGGCCTCTCCGAATGGCTTACTGCTCTGGGGGGTCATTGCTCCTCCCGAGGTGGTCAGCACGCCGACATTCCCGCTTGCCGGAGTTGATGTGAGGCTTAGTCTAGCTGGTAGGTTGTTTGGCTACCAAGCACTTAATTTGCTCCGTTCGAGGAGCCGGCGGAGATGGAAACACACCGCGAGGAGATCCGGCTTGAGCAATGAGCGCAACCGCTACCGGCCGCCGGAGTTGTGGGCCGCTCGGATCCGTGGAGAGAGTCAGCTGCACGTGAGCCCGCGCGCAGAGCGCGCGAGGCGAGTGGAGTCGGGCGTCCGCGAAGCAGCGGGCGCCCGACCGCTGCCGCGAGCAGGGTGCGACGGGGTGAGCGTCCTGAGCAGGATCAGCGGACACGGCCGATCCGGACCCGCACACGCGCGGGCTCGCTGCTCGCGATGAGACGCGTTCGCGTCCCCGCGCAGCGCCTCTGCAGGCGGTGTCCCTGCTCGGATCCCGTACGGACGTGCTGCATCGCGGACGGACGGCGGCGGACGACGTCGCAGCTACTGCCCGCGCGCAGGCCGCGGAGCTAGCGGGGACGGAGGCCGCATGGTCGATACCGCGGCGAGCCCCGCGACCCGCTCATCCTTACCGCCGCGACCCCACGACCGTGGAGCGCCGCCGTCGGCGCCGCCGGGCATCAGCGTGTTCGCGGCGTGCCTTGCGCTATCCGGGGTGTGCTTGTTGTTGTATCCGGTGCTCCGGCCCTTTTCGAGCGAGGTCGGGGCGCAGGGAGCGCGCGCGTTCGCGTCCTCGCCGTGGGTGCTGGCGCACTTGCTGGCGATTCTCGGCTTCGTCCTGCTTGGCCTCGGCATGTTCGGGTTGTATCTGCGTCTGCAGTTCACGAGGCTGGAGCGGCGGATGGTGGTGGCGCTGAGCCTCTCGTGGATCGGGATCGGGCTGACGCTTCCGTATTACGGAGCGGAGGTGTTTGGCCTGCACGCCGTCGGTCAGCGGACGCTGTCGGTCGGCGACATGCGACTGCTGAAGCCGCTGACGCGCTCGATTCGCTGGGAGGCGGGGATCTACTTCATCATCGCCGGCCTGCTGCTGCTCGCCGTCGGTGCCGTTGTGGCCGCGGCCGCAGTGTGGCGCTCAGAGCGCCTGCCGCGCTGGGGCGCGATTCCGCTCGCGTCTGGTTTGGTGCTCTACATCCCGCAGTTCGCCGCCTCCCAGCCCGTGAGGATCGCCCACGGACTGCTGATGACGGCCGGTTGTTGGTGGCTGGCCTGGCTTCTGACACGCCGATTGGGGTCGCCTCGATGACGGCGCAGCAGCGACTGAACCTGATGCTCCGGGTGCTGATGGAGCTCGGAGTCGTCGTCGCGCTGGCCTACTGGGGCATTCACAGCGGCGACGGGGCGGCGGCTGCGCAGAGCCAACCATCGCGCCGACGCGCGCCCTCTGCTCGAGCGGGGCCTCGCCCTCGCCCAACGGTGCAGCGCAACCGCACTGTGCAGGCGCGCCAGCACCGAGCTGCGGACGATAGGCGTCAGACCACCCACGCATCTCCAAAGCGGCCCAGACCAGTTGACCGCATCCGAGCGGCGCGTGTGCGAGCTCGCTGCGACACTCCCGCTAAGCCCCGCGGCGGATTGAGCCGACGCGCCGTGAGATGTCACACGCGGACCCTCGATCCACATCGGGAGTCGAGCTGATCCTCTGGTCCCAGATCCAATTTCGGGGGCACCGACCCGCTCGTGACGGTCCTCCCAAGCCGCGAGCTAGGGGAGCTGGATCAGGGTGCTCCCTGACGCGAAGCGGCAGCGCCGGTGGGATGGTCCATAGCTCCGCATGCCGGCTCGAGAGCGCAGGTGACGCTACGCACATCACAACCGGCACGCTCGTCACCAGACCAAGGCCGGACGCTCCGATTTTGGGCCCCTCAACCGAGGAGCACTTGATGAGTACCACTGCCACCGGGCAACAACACGCCGCCATCGACGTGGCTCACAGGGAGGAATGACGAGCGTGTCTCCAGCAGGCTCGATCGCGGACCACTGGGCCGATCGCGACGTCTATGGCCTGATCGTCTCCGCGCTGGAGCGGGCATCGAAGTCCCTGGACTCGTTGACCATGGAGGACCTCGCGCCCGTCGACCACTTTCACGCTCGTGGCTTTCCCGCCACCGTCGACCTCGCCGATCGGCTGCCTGTCGAGCCCGGCGCCCACCTACTGGACATCGGCTGCGGGATCGGCGGCCCGGCCCGCTACTTCGCGCAGCGGTTCGGGTGCAAGGTCAGCGGGATCGACATCACCGGGCCGTTCGTCGAGGCGGCGAACAAGCTGACGGCGCTGCTCGACATGGGTGACCGGGTCTTCATCGAGCAAGGGGACGGCGAGCGGCTGCCCCACGACGACGGCTCCTTCGACGGCGCCTATGCCCAGCACGTGACGATGAACGTCGCCGACCGCCCGCGCTTCTTCGGCGAGGCCTCGCGGGTACTGAAGCCAGGCGGATTCTTCGCGCTCACCGAGCACGGCCTCGGCCCCGTGGGAAGACCGCACCATCCCGTGCCGTGGTCCGAAGACGGGACGGGCGAGTTCCTTCTCACGCCCTCGGAGACCCGCCAGCTCCTCGCCGCCGCCCGATTTGTGGACATCGAGACCGAGGACACGGGGCCGAAATACCTGGCCGCGTACCGTGCCGCGCTCGAGCTCTCCGATCGGGGTGAGCTGCCGCCGCTCGGCCTGCACGTGCTGATCGGCCTGACGGCGACCGAGAAGATGCGCAACTCCGCCCGCAACATTGAGGAACGGCGCACGCATCCCGTGCAAGTGGTGTGCCGCAAGCCGTCCTGAGCTGACCGGCCCGCTCGCGGTAGGCGAGTTCGCCCATCGAGGACTACGACCGACCCGCACTGAAGACTGGCGGGAGCCAACCGCCCGCCGGATGCACTCGGTGTCAGTAGCTGATGACCGTGGCTCCGTCGCCGACCCACTCCCACATCGGCGTGGCGCCCATGACGCGCGCGTTCGCGGCGAGGCTGTCCTCGCTCAGCTTGCGGGCGTTGAAAGAGATCGGGCACGCAAGCAGCTCGCCCTGACCGGTGGCGAATTGCTCCAACAGCTGCGGCAGTGGTGGGCAGCCATCGCACGCCACACCCTCGGGGAAACCGGATAGGGCCAGTCGCACGGCCTCCTTGGTCAACCAGATCGCCACCTGCCTGCCGCGGGCGAGGGCGGCCGTCGCGACGAGCAACGCGACCGTCACCCGCTCCGCGTCCTCCAGACCCGTCGCCAGATTGACCAGCACCTTCTCGCTCTCTGCCATGTTGCTCCTCTCGGTTCATCCGGTCTCATGTACGTGAGGCGTCGACCCGTTCGGCCCGCCCTGTCGAGCAGTAGCCGTGCCGATGGCGGCTGTTTCTGCTCCTGGGAGCGCAGGTGCTCGATTCTGCGGCGCAGCTCCCGGGTCGTCGTAGAGGAAGTCGATCGAGCAATGTGCTGTGCGTGCGACACCCCGAAATGTGATCGGCTCGCCGTTCTTAATCACCCAGCGCAGCGCGGTCTCGGCGCGCTTGATCGTGGCTTGGCTCTTGCGGTGCGCGGCGGCGCGCAGGTTGTCCGGATTCCCACGCGCCATCGCTCAGTCGAGCTTGTGGGTGCCGGCGCCGTGGACCGCTTGGGTGTCGGCTTGCGGGTTGGAGACGGTGGCGATGATCTTGCACAGCGCATGTTGCTCTTTGCGCCGTTCGGCGAGCCAGATGTTCTCGTCGGTCATCTCGCGGCCAGTCCGCGCTTGGAATGCCTGCTTGCGGGTGTCGATCAGCTGGCCGACGAGGTCGAGCTGCTGCTGGTGCTCGGAGAGATAAGAGTGGTCGGTGGCGAACTTGTCGCAGGTCAGGGATGCGTTCCCGCGCTCGCAGACCTGTCGGGGTGGGAGCAGACACCAGCCGTTGGGGACATGTAGCCGGGTGCCAGCGCGGCGATTAAGCCCAGCAGCGCGAGGGGGGTCCAGCCACCGCCGGTGATTACGCAATGTGTCTCCCGGCAGTACAGGAAGTTCGCCTGGCAATACGAGCCCATCGCCAGCACCCACCCGCTGGCCACGATCAAGCCGCCCTGGCCGCCGAGTGCACCAGCCGCTGCGAACGCTGCGACGGTCACGGCCACTCCGAGCGGGCCGCGCACCACCGGCTCGACCAGGCGGCGGTAGCTGCCAACCAGCCTCTGCTCGCCACGCTCACCCGCGACGGTCGGGGCATCCACTCCGCGGGTTCCGCAACGAACCCCGCAGCTCGATCTCATCATTTACGAGCCTCCTCAAAATGACTGACCACTCAGTCATTTTGCTGCAGGCCGCTGCCTGAGCAGCGAGGACGTCCGCGACCTCGCCGCCGGGAGCCCCAGCGGGGTGTCCTGATGGCGCCGTCGCACGCCGGCCGATCGGTCGGCAACGGTCAACCGCGCGCGGCGATCGCAGGTCGCCACGCGCCAAGTCCCCCTCGTGACGCGTATCAGGTGCACCCCGAACAGGCGCTGATCGTCGATCGCGGCCGCACGACCGGCCCTGACGTGGATGATCCACTCCACACCCGCGCCGTCCCGGGCGAGAAGTACCGAGCCGAGGACGTCGAGCTTGAGGTCGGCACGCATCGCGGAGTGGGAGGGATCCATGATGCCCGAACCCGGGAGAGCTCTTATGCGCGACCCTCGCAGCGCGCCAGGACTCCACCATCCGGATGGTCGGGAACCTGCGCGGAGTCCAGATTGCTTCGCTCGTCGTCGAGGTCCGCGCGCAGGTCGACCTGCGCGGCACACTCGCCGCTGACCGGTCGGTGCCGGTCGGATTTAGATCCACAGACCCGTCCGCGCGACGCCCGCAGGTTCATCTTCGAGGGACTCATCGAGCAGGATCCCTGCGTTGCGATGGTAGGGTCACAGCGCTCGTCGCAGCGAGCGGTTACTCGGGTAGCAGGCCGTGTTGTACGGCGAAGAGGCTCGCTGCCGCGCGGGTGGAGGCGCCGGTCTTGGCGTAGATGTGTTCGACGTGCTTGCCGACGGTCTTGGGCGAGATGACGAGTTGGCGGCCGATGTCCTTGTTGGAGAGTCCGCGGGCGAGCAGCCTCAGGACCTGGACTTCGCGCTCGGTCAGGTCGGCAGGGCCCTTGCGCCGGCGCCGGACGGGGTGGCCGGCGGCAGCGAGCACGCCCTGCACCACCTCGCCGTCGAGGTGGCCGGCGTTTGCCGCGCGCTGCAGCTCGATTGCCGCCTCGTCGGCTGAACGTGCCGGCCTGTGAGGACGCGGCTCGCGGATGGCGTGGTAGGTGTCGGCGGCGCCGAGGATCCGCCCCGCGAGGGAGATCGAGCTGCCGCCGATTCCGCGTGGGTATCCCGAGCCGTCGAGCCGCTCGCGGTGCTGTACCGCGATCGCGCCGAGCGGCGCGAGCGGCTGAGATCGCTGGAGCATGCGCTCGGTGAGGTGTGGTTGGAGGCGGATTCGCTCCCACTCGCCGGCGCCCAGCGGCCCGCGCTTGTCCAAGATGGAGTTGGAGATCCCAAGCCGTCCGAGGTCGTGCACGAGCGCCGCACGGTGAAGCGTGCGCAGGTGTGGCTGGGACAGGCCGAGCTGCTGGCCGGTTGTCGTGGCGAGATCGGCGACTGCCCGCGAGTGGCCGAGAAAGTACGGGGATTTAAGGTCCACGAAGTTCGCGATCGCCTCGAGCGCCCAATCGAGCCGCTCGCCCGACAGCACCACGGCGAGCGCGGGCTCGGCGCCGATGACCGCCTCCCAGCTCGAGACCGAATCAAGATCCGCCAGGATTGACTCTGCCTCAGCGCAGAGCAGCTCGGCGAGTCCTGGGTCGAATTGCTTGCCGGCGCGCTCACGCGCCAGCTCCTTGACCGCATCAACACCGCCGATCCGATGCGCGACCTCGACGTACTCCGCCAGCTGGGCCAGCCTCGACGCGACCGGTATCTCCGCACCCCCCATCTCGCCCGGCCACCCTCGGCCATCCCACCGCTCGTAGGCGACAAGCAGTGCCTCCAGCACTTGGTCGGAGAGCCAGAGCTGTTCGCCCAGAGCTCTGGCCATGCGAGCGTGATAAGTGATCATCTCGTCCACCTCAGCGTGCCCGGAGAGGATGAACTCGAGCCCAACTCGAAAGCGATGCAGTGGAGGGTTGCCGGAACCCACCCGGAGGAGCGCGGCTGCCCTGCTGCGCGGGCTACGAAGGTCCCGATCGTACTTTGATGCCTTCAGCGCGATGTCATCTCCAAACCATTTCGCCTGCTCGTGGGCATCGGAGTGACAGCCGACGTTGACCAGCATTGCCGTGTAATAGACGGCCGCCCGTGTCTCCTCGTCCAGGCCAACGCGATCAGCGAGGCGTAACGCGATCAGGCACTGGCGCAGAACGTGCTCCATCGGCTGACCGAAGCCCAGATCGATGCCCAGCGAGAGCGCGGCGACGAGCTCGGCCAACCGCACGTGCACCCGATCGGTTTCATCGCTCACACGCCGACAGTACCTCCCCGTGTGGGCCGAAGATGGGGCAAACGCCTGATGCTCGAACGCTCGCTGAGGGCTACGGTCACGGCGCAATCGATGACTGGAGGTTCGCCATGACCACAAGTGAAACTGTCAGCGCGCGCATCTCGACGCGCTCACGCGTGGTGGTCGAGGCCGAGCACGGCTCGGTGCGCGGCAGCTGGTTCTCAGCCCGCATCTACGACCCATTCCTCTGGATCGCGGAGAGGTCGGGGATGGCCGCGCGACGGGGTTCGCTCCTCGCTCATGCCCGCGGCGCCGTTCTGGAGATCGGCGCGGGAACGGGACTCAACCTCGCCCACTACCCGCCCGGGCTCGATCGGCTCGTTCTCTGCGAACCAGACCCGCACATGGCAAAGCGACTCGAGCGACGGGTCAGGCACGTCAACCCAGCTGCAGAAGTCGCACACGCACCGGCTGAGAACCTGCCTTTCGCGGAGGCGACGTTCGAAACGGTTGTCTGCACGCTCGTGCTCTGCACGGTTGCTGATCCCGAATCCTCACTTGAGGAGATCCGCCGCGTGCTGCGGCCCGGTGGAGCTCTGCTGTTCCTCGAGCATGTCCGCTCGGACAACAGTCGCCTCGCGCGCTGGCAGGATCGCCTGAGGCGACCGTGGGGCGCCTTCGCGGACGGCTGCCAGTGCAACCGCAGGACGCTTGAGCGGATCCGCGGTCGCGGCTACGCCGTATCGGTGACCGATCGCTCAGCGTGGCGCCGGATGCCGCCGATCGTCCGCCCGCTCGTCGCCGGGCGAGCGACACCGGACGACATGGGAATGACGGCATGATCCTCTATACCTGCCCGTGGCAGAGGCGAAGCCCCACCTGGCATCCGTGCGGAGTCGCTGCAAGAGCGCTGGACGAGGCCGGCCACTCGTATGAGATCAAGGTCGTCCGCGGCCAGCTGAGCATGCCATGGACCTGGCCAGCACGACGGCGTAACCGCGCCGAGGTCCGCAGGATCAGCGGGCAGAGCGCCGTCCCGATCCTGGTGCTCGGCGACGAGGAGGTGATCGCCGGTTCGGCCAAGATCGCTAGATGGGCCAGGGCGCATCCGGTCAGCCATCCGGCGGCACAGCGCACGATCTGAGGAGCCTGCGCCGGTTCGACAAGCACACATATCCCGTGACCGTCCCCGTGCTGCGCATCGCGGTCCGCGGCGTACAGGGCGAGATAAACGCCGACCAGCGCGAGCGGGGTCACACGACTGATCCGGGATGCCGGGGGGTTCGATCTCGGCAGCGTCTGCGTGCCGGGCAGCGGCGGGCCGGCAAGGACCTATGGGGCCGGCAAGGACCTATGGGGCCGGCAAGGACCTATGGCCGTCCACTGGTCTGCGCCTGCGCCGAGCCGGCGGGTTTGGTGGTTGCTCGTGGACTGGACGACGTGCCGGGTGGCTGCGATCCGAATTGGGCGGCCGGTGTCTCCAGCAGGCTCTTAATCCGGTTGAGTCGGCGCGTCCAGACCTGTTGTCCCTTTCGGTTGAACAGCGGAGAGAGCGCCTTGAGCAATCCGACGGGGTGCGAGTGGCCGCTGAACGTGACCGACGTTCCATTGCCTGTGGGCTCGAATGCGAGGGAGCACTTGGGTCGCATCGGTCCGATCGCTCCTTCGAACTCGATCTTGCGGTTTCGCTCGATCGCGGTGAAGCGAGTGGTCGTCTCCCGCGTCTTTCCGAGAGAGTGCTGACGCAGCCTGAATGTCGTGCCCGGTTCGGTCGGGCCTTGCGGGGTCTTGACGACATGCTCGACGTCGGGGTCGGTGCTCGGCGCGTTCTGGTCGAGGTCGAGGAAGAAGCGAAAGACCTCCTCGGGCGGCCGGGCGATCGTCACCGTTGATCGCATCTTCGACATGACGTTCTCCTCTGTTCTGCTGTCTGCCTCGCGGCGCAGCTGTCGCGGTTCGAGTGTCTAGGTCATGTAGTTGTGCAGGGGCCAGAACTGAATGTCGGGTCGCTGTCCGGCGGCACCGACGGCCTCGAGCGCGGGACGGAACCGCTCGTGGATGAAGCGCTCGGCCTGCTCCCGGGACTCCCACACCTCGATCACGCGAAAGCCACCGCTGGGGCTCGGCCCGGCGAGGTGCACGGCTCCGCCCGCGGCCTGGTCCTGGCCGAGCTGCGCTCGTACCTTGTCGTAGAGCTCCGCGGTCCCGCTGGGGTTATCGACCATCATCACAACCGGCATGTCCGCCTCCTCACGCTGTTTTGGGCTCGAGAGGCGAGGTTAGGCGCGGCCGCCGTCGCGGGCTATCGGGAGTTCTCCCCATGCCGTCAGGCCGTGCTGCATCGCGAACAGGGTCGCGCCCGCCCGCGTCGAGACGCCCATCTTCGCGTAGGCGTTCTGGATGTGGCGGTCCGCGGTCTTGGTCGCGATGGCAAGCTCGCGTGCGACCTGTTTGGTCTGCAGCCCGCGCGCGAGCAGGCGCACCACCTCGGCCTCGCGCTCGGTCAGCCCGGCGGGACGCTCGATCCGCGGAACTCGCTGTCCGGCGGTCTCGATCACCGCCGCGACGGCATCCGGGTCGAGCCGCCCGGCGCTTGCCTCTGCACCAAGCGCGTCGGCAGCTTGCTCGGGCGCCAGGGCGGCCCTGTGCGGCCGCGGTTCGGTCATGGCGCAAAACGCGTCGGCGGCGGCGAGCAGGCGCGCGGACATCGGCAGCTCGGCGCCCGAGCAGCCGCGGTGGTAGCCCGAGCGATCGAGGCGTTCGTGATGGGCGCCCGCGATCCGCGCGACATCGGCAAGAAACGGAGACCGCGACAGGACGCGCTCGGTGTGGTAAGGATGCAGCCGTACCTGCTCCCACTCATGGGCGCTGAGCGGCCCGGGCTTTGCCCAGGTGCCGGCGCCGACCACGACGCGGCCGAGGTCGTGCACGAGCGCAGCCCGGCCGACCTTGACCGTCGGTCGCGGCGTCCAGCCGGCAATACGCAGCTGCTGCTCCAACGAGCCTGGCGACCCCGGCTGCGTGACCGCTGAAGGATGGGGAGATCAGGTCGGCAAAGGCACCCATCGACTCGAGCGCATGATCGATCGCCTCGCCCTCCAAGATCAGCTCCGGGCGCGGTTCGCAAGCGAGCGTCGGCTCCCACGCCGAGGCCTGCTCGTCAAACACCAGGATCTCCTCCCCACCGTCCGCAAGGCAGGCCGCCACCTCCGGGTCGAACGCGTGACCGCCACGCTCGCGAACGAGCCGCGTAGCGCGCTGGACGCCCCCGAGCATGCATTGAAAGCACGCATCCACCGCGACGTGGACGATCCGCATCGGCAGCGGGATTTCCTCCCGCTCGGCGCGCCGCAACGGTCCCTTGCCGTCCCAGCGGTCGGTGACGTAGGCCAGAACTCCCGCCACCGACGAGGCCAGTCCAACCCCCTCGGCCAACATCTGCGCCACCTCGCAGGTGGCCCTCAGCGCAGGACGCTGCTCGCGCGCCATCCGGGGCAGCCGCTGCGCGGTCTGGACCGTTCGCATCAACACCGGACGATCAGGATCAGGCACCGCACGCAGCAAACCGGCGAACGCCTCACGGCCCGACCCGTACATGACCGGATTGAAATGCACCGTCATCGAACCGCCGAACACCTCAGCCGCGATGTGCGCCTCCGTTGTGCAGCCCACATGCGAGAGCAGGCACGCGAAGTACGTCTGCGCCGTCGTCGCAGCATCGAGCCCCAGCCGATCCGCCAAGCGCGCGGCGATCAGGGTGCTCCGCAGCCCATGCTCGAACGGAAACGCCATCCCCAGATCAGTCGCGAGACACAGCGCAGCGATGACCTCGGCAGCGCGGACACGCTCTGGCTGTCGAACCCCCTCGTTATGCACACCGAGAATCTACCCAGGCGGGCGAAGCCGGCCCGCCGGTGCGGGGAACTGCTTCCCAATCTGGGTTGGCTTCATGCCCGGGCAGATCTGCTCGCCGGCGCGGATCACAGATGACGCGATGACGAGCGCCCCGGTGGCGGAGGGGAAGCCGATTCCCTCTCCCGAACGCCGGCGCCGATGGCCGCGGCCGTCAGGGCGGCGCGCCGGCTCTGAGGACCGCAACTCCGAGCAGGGCAAGGCCAACCTCGCCGAGCAGCGAGAGCGGCTCGAGTCCCGACACCGCCGCCCTGGACCGGACCCCCTCGGACGCCGCCGTCGCGGTGGCGGGATCGAGCCCCGGACAACCGACGGCGCGGCCGCCGCGACGCCGTTCTCGAACAGCAGCACGATCGCGACCGTGTTGAGCGCGAGGCTCACGATTGCCGCGGCGCGGTGATTAGTCAGCGCGTGCAGCTGCCAGGCCGAATGGTCCGACAGCGTCGGCTGGACGATCGCGCCGACGATCGCGACCGCGAACGCGGCGACGAGCGCCGCAGCGGCTGCGGCGTGGTGCGGTGGATGCCGTGGGCGGGACTGATTGAGCTGGCGAGTCCGAGCCCTGAGCATTCCCCCAGGGCGCGCAGGCCGGCCACGAACCTCGGGTGGTCGCCGGCGACGAGGATCGAGACGTGTTCATTCGGCCCTCTGGCCGGCCGGGAATGAGGCGCGCACGCGAGGGCGCCAGCGGATCGGCGCTCCAACCTGACGGTGCCTCCGAGCTCGCTGGCGCGTTCCTCCATCGAGCGCAGGCCAACGCCGGGACACGCGGCGCGGGCAGGCCGACGCCGTCGTCCTAGACGGGGTCAGGGGACCGCGTCTCTTCCGCGAGGCGCAGGCGGCGCCAAGCACGTGGCGTCCGTATAGCCCCCGGTCCCGGGACGCTTCACCGGACGGGTAAACGGGGCGCCGAACGCCGGCAGAAATTCAGAACGAGCCGAATTGCAGGGATAGCGCCCGCGAGCGGTTCCGCCACTGCGACGAGGTTGGGCCAACGCACCACTCGCAACCTCCAAGGGCCGCCTCGTCCGGATGATCGCAAAGCCGGCAGGTCAGGACGTCGTGCCGCGTGTTGCTCGCCTGTACTAATATTTGCTCGTATGAGCAATAAGGGAGACATGCGCAGCCGCCGGCGCCGGGACGCGCGGACGTTCACCGAGTCCGCACGGCGCAGGCAGATCGTGCAGGCGGCGATCGAGACGCTCGCCGAGCTGGGCTACGCGCGCGCGTCCTACGCGCAGATCGCGAAGCGCGCCGGGCTGTCCAGCACCGGGCTCATCTCCTACCACTTCGCTGGCAAGGAGGAGCTGCTCGACGAGGTCGTGGGCGAGGTCGTCGCGGCCGGGCAGGCCTTCATGGTGCCGCGCATCGAGGCCGCCGCACCCGGGCGCGACCGGGTGCGCACCTACATCGAGTCCAACCTGGCCTTCATGGCCACCCACCGCGCGCATATGACCGCGGTGGTGGAGGTCCTCAACGCGCTGCCGCGCGAGCGCGAGGGCCAGGTGGTTCCCTACGCCCCGCGCCACGAGCGCGGCCTGACCCAACTGGAGGGCTATCTGCGCGAAGGCCAACGCATCGGCCAACTGCGGGCGTTTGACACTGCTGTGATGGCCGCCACGATCCGCGCGGCGATCGACGCCGTCGCCTTCCGACTGCCCACCGACCCCGACCTCGACCTCTCCGCCTACGCCGGCGAGCTGGCCGACCTCTTCGACTACGCCGCCCGAACCACTCCCGATACCAAGGAGGATGACCAGTGACCACCGCACTGGACACGACGCTGATCCTGGCGCTGTTTGCCGTGATGGCGCTGCGCCCACCGATGCCTCGCCACTCATCGCCGTTCAACTTGCAGTTCGCTCTGGGGTGGTGGATCAACGAGGTGCCGGTCCTGGGCCTGTGGTGGCTGCTGGCCGGGACGATGGGCACACTGATGCACCCGGATTCCGGCCTCTGGTGGTGGCTAGTCACCGGATTCACCGCCGTGGACGCGCTGCTGTTGGCGCGGATCGCGGTACGCGCCCGGTCTGCCCGCCCGGCGCTGTCGGCCGCGTTTCGAGCTGCCTACGGGCCCCGCGGATTGCCCCAGTACACGCGGCCGGCGTGGTGGCGGGTCGTGCTGCTGCCGTTCGTCTCGTGGCGTCCGGACGTGCGCCGCGTGCGCAACCGCCGGTACGGGCCGGCGCGGCGCGGGAACCGGCTCGATGTGTACGTCTCCCGCCGGCACCGCGGGACCGGAGCGCCGGTGCTCGTCTACTTCCACGGGGGCGGCTTTCGGATGGGCAGCAAGATGCTCGGCGCCCGCCCGCTGATCTACCGGCTGGCCGCCCAGGGCTGGGTCTGCGTCAGCGCCGACTACCGCCTGTTCCGCGCCGGCTACCCGGACCAACTCGCCGACGCCCGTGCCGCCCTGGCCTGGGTGCGTGACAACGCGCAAGCCTACGGCGGCGACCCCGACACCGTCTTCGTGGCCGGCGGCTCGGCGGGCGCGGACCTGGCCGCGACCGCGGCCCTGACCGGTACCCAGGTCAGCGGCGTCATCGGCCTCTACGGCTACTACGGCAACGTCGGCGGATCCGGGTCGGGACCCACGTCACCGGAGGACTGCGTCAACCCCAACGCCCCGCCGTTCCTGGTCATTCACGGCGCGCTGGACACTTTGGTCCTGCGCCAGGACGCCCGAGGATTCGTCGACCGCCTCCGCGCGGTCTCCGGGCAGCCCGTCGTCTACGCAGAACTCCCCGGAACCCACCACAACTTCGATTTCTTTCACTCCCTGCGGTTCCACGCGATCACCGACACGGTCATCCGCTTCACCGAGCTCACCATGATCGCCAGCAAAGCCGAACGTTCGACGAGCTCATCACCAAACGGTGCGCTCGCACCACCTCTCGGCACCCGAATCGAGGGAGCCTCCCGATGAGGATCACCGCACCGCCCACCGATCACCACGCCGCCGCCAGGAGGGATCGCATCATGCCTCGTTTCGGCACCCGGCCCGTTGACGCCCTCGATGTGCTGGTGTTCATCGTCGAACTGGCGCTGCTGGCCGTCCTCGCCGCCGCCGGAGCCCGGTTGGGTTCGCAGGCCACGGCCATCACGCTGGCGCTGCTGCTGCCGCTGGTCAGCGCGGTCCTGTGGGGGCTGTACCTGGCTCCGCGCGCGAGCCGTCGCTTGCCGCATCCGAGACGCCTGGTCGCGAAGCTCGCTGTGATCCTGGCGGCGTCGGCATTGCTCGCCGCCTCGGGCGCGACCGCATGGGGCCTCGCCTTCCTCCTCGTCGGGGGCACACTTGTCACCGTCGGGGAATTCCGCGCAGCGGCCGGTCGATCGTGAGCCATCCCGGCTGATCCGGCCGGAGACCGCTTCTTTGCGCTGCGAACATTTCGCCGGGACGGCTCGGTCACACCGACGCCGATCTGGCTGGCGCTGTAAGGTGGACGGTGGTACGCCTACACCGCGACGATCGCGTCCCTTGCGGGCAACCAGTCGGACGACGTGGCGAGCAGTTCCAGGAGTGCCCGCATAAGACGCCCCTTGCGGTATGCGGCGGTCATCAGAAGGCGATCAGCCTATCTGTGAAGGCCGTCCGCCGTCGAGGTCTCTCGTCGCATCCCTA
>CAVVSB010000020.1:0-44290 GCA_963750695.1 uncultured Solirubrobacterales bacterium | reverse complement strand
AGTCCCTGTCATGCATCTCGCGACGGTGCGGGAACTCAGCCCGCGGTCGCGGGGTGGGCATCAGGCAGCGGGCGAATGGGCGGCCGTTGTTCGGGTTCACTGTCCCGGCAGGGCCGGCAGTCACCGCTTACCGCCGTGTGCCCCCCGGCCTTTCGGGCCGCCTCCTCACTCGGGGCGAGCGACTCGTCCCTGTGCGCGGGCCAGCGCTGCGAGCGCGTCGACGTCAGCTGCGTCGAACTGCACGCCGGCGAGCCTCGCCGCCGCACGCCCAGCCGCCCCTTCCCAGCTGCCGGCATTTCACTCCCGCTGGCCTACGCCTCGCTCCGCGAAAAGCCGGCGCTCACCCACATGAGGGCGGGACACGTTTCGCCCAGGCTTGACAGCCAAGGGCCCACCGCTCGTGCTCGCCACGCCAGTCGCCGACGCGACCGCCAACTGCTTCGCCCAATCACCTGTCGGCGGAGGACTAGGTGGATGCGTGGTGCACGAGCGGAGGCCTTACGTGTGCGTGACTCGCCCGATGCGTGTCCTATGTGCCTAGGGTCCGAGCCGAGGCCCGTCACGCACTGTCCGACCGGCTCTGAACGAACTGCGGTCTGGGCGCGACGAGCATGACCGCGAGGTCGTCGTCGAGCTCGTGAATGCTGCCACCCATACTCACGTCGAGAAGCTCGTCCAACGCCTGTCCGGGAGGCGCGGCGAGCATTCGGCGCGCATCGATGCTGCCCATCAGACCCGCTACGCCGAGGCGAGGAGCGCCAGGACGGTCCCGACTCTCGGTCAACCCGTCGGTGTAGAGCAGGAGCGCCCCGGGACTGGAGAAATCCACTCGCGCCAGCGGCCAGTCCCGGCGGAGCCCCAACCCCAGCGCGGGGCCCGGATCGATTTGCAACATCGTAGTCGTCCCCGGCGTGATCAGGAGTGGTGGATCGTGTCCGGCTGCGGCAGCGCGTACTTCGCGGGCGACAGGATCGATCTCGACAAAGCAGGCGGTGACGAATACGCCCGGGTCGCTCGTATGATGCTCCAGCAACCGGTCGAGCACAGCTGGAATCTCGCTCGTGCTGATCCCGCCGTGGATGGTGGCAAGCCAGGCGCTGCGCAGTGTCGCGCCGAGCCCAGCGGCTGACGCACCCCGCCCCGATACATCACCGATCAAGAGCGCGAGCGACCGATCGCGCCGCTCGAGAACTCCGAGGAAGTCGCCCCCGATCCGCATCCGATCGTCGCTCGGGCGATACCGCCAAGCGACTCCCCAGCGCTCATCGATCCTCGCGCGTGGCACGAGTGCCGCCTGCAGCTGGTCAAGCAACTCGCCAGAGCGCTTCGCCAAGGCAGCGAACCGCGGCGCGGCGACACGCCCGTTGGGTAGGGCTGCGCGCGCTGCTCCGCGCAGCGGCATCGCCCGCGGTCCGGGCACCGACAGCCTGTCGTAGCTCACATCTTCGCCCGCGACAGCGCCGTTCAAGCGAGCCCCGACATCACCGTGAGGCTCGCGAGTGCGTTGAGGTCGCGGCCCTTCGTTATCCGAGTCCATTGCACAAGGTGTTCACGCACCCACGCTCCGGGTTTACCCGACGCCGCCAGGCGGTAATCCACGTAACGGCGTTTTGGCGCAAGCACCAGCAGCGTCCTAACGACCGGCGAGCCACCCCCGCTCGCGCCGGTCAAGAACCCCGCACGTCATCACCTCCGGGCACTCCGTTCGCCGTCGCCGGGTTGCGTTGAGATCGGTTGTTGCCAGCATCGGGGGTCGGTCTCAGAGATGCCGGTGCGAATCCTCTCGCCTCAGGAACGTCTCGGCGGCTGGCGCATCCGAAGTTGCACGATGTCTTCGATTCCCGTCCGGTGACGTTCCTAGAGTCGCGTGCAGCGACGAGCGTGGTTCGCCGCGGAACCTCAGGGCCCCGAACAACCGGCGGTGCTCGGCGCTGCGGGCTCGTCGATCGGCAACGTGATCTCGAATGTCGTACCGCCGCCGGGTGCTGATTTGAAGCTGATCGCCCCGTGGTGGCGTTCGGTGACGATCGTGTGGGCGATGGCGAGCCCTTGGCCCGTTCCGCGGCCGACCGGCTTGGTCGTAAAGAAGGGATCGAACACCCGCCCGGCGATCGCCGGCGGGATCCCGCATCCGGTGTCGCTGAGCGTGATCAAGACGTGGTCACCGTCGACTCTGGTACCGTATCCGAATCGTGCCCCTCTGCTCGGAGTCCTCCAGCTTTGACTCGATCGCGTGGGCGGCGTTGACGATCAGGTTGAGGAACACCTGGTTGAGGTCGCCGGCATTCGCGGTCACGAGCGGGAGCTCGCCGAGGTCCAGCTCGATGTCGGCAACGTACTTGTACTCGTTGCACGCGACGGTCAACGTCGCGCGGATCCCGTCGTTGATGTCTGTCGGTCCGCGCTCGGCGCCAGGATGGGCGAACTGTCGCATCGCCTGCACGATCGAGGCGACGCGATCGATGCCGTCGACAGCACGCTCGAACGCGGGCGGCACCCGCTCGATCAAGTAGTCAAGGTCGGATTCCTGCTCGGCGGCTGCGGCCCGCTGTTGACGCTGTGCTCGATCGATCGCCTGCTCGCCTTGCAGCAGCTCGCGGTAGACGTTGGTCAGCGTCAGCAGCTCGTCGACCGCCCCTTTGAGGAAGCGAACCGAGTCGCCGACGAACTGGATCGGGGTGTTGATCTCATGTGCCACCCCGGCGGCGAGCTGGCCGACCGCTTCGAGCTTCTGCGCGAGCTGCAGCTCGGCTTCAAGGCGCTTGCGCTCAGCCGCGGCCTGCTTCGCGGCGGTGATGTCCTGCGTCTGCGAGACCGCGTACAGCGCCCGACCGTGCTCGTCGCGGACGATGCTCGCTGACAGCGCTACCCAGATCACATGGCCGTCGGCGTGGATGTAGCGTTTCTCGGTCTGGTAGATGTCCAGCTCGCCACGGCGCTGTCCTTCGAGGTGTTCGATCCCGGCTTGCCGGTCGTCGGGATGGGTGATGTCCCCAAAGCGCTTGTTCAGCAGCTCGGCCTCCGAGTAGCCGGTGATCTGACATAGCGCCGGGTTGACCTTCAGCCAGCTGCCGTCCAGCCCGACGAGCGCCATTCCGATCGGCGCCTGGTCAAACGCGCGCTCAAAGCGCCTCGTCGCCTCGGCCAGCTGCGTTTCCTGACGCTTCTGCTGGTCGATGTTTCGCGCGGCCCGCACGACCTCGACGAGGTTGCCGTTCTCGTCGTGGCGCCCTCGTGCCAGGACGTGCAACCAGGTGTAGCGTGCCGTCGGGTCGCCTGACGCGGTATTCCACTTCGGCTGAGCCGGTTTCTGCAACCTCGCGGTATGTGGCCCGTACGCGTGCAGCGTCGTGCGGATGCGCGTAGTCGTGGGTTCGGGTACCGAGCAACTGTTCCGGCGTCCAGCCGATCACCTGCGCCGAGTTGGGCGAGACGTACAACAAGCGACCGTCGGCGGTGGTGCGGACATGCAGATCACCGGACAATTCGAGCACTGTCCGCAGTTCCCGCTCGGTCTTGCTCAGCGCTTCTTCGGATGCGCGCTGGGCCGTGATGTCCCGCGCGGCGCCGATGATCTCGACAAGCTCATCACGTTCGCTGTAGCGCCCGCGCAGCAGCACGTGGACCCACACATAATGCCCGGCCTTGTGGAGCGCGCGGTACTCGAGCTCCGCCGAGCCGCGCGAGCGGACATCGACCATCGCGGCCTCGAAGCGCTTAATATCCCCAGGATGGGCAAAGCTCACAAACCGCTTGCCGAGGAGCTCCTCCGCAGCGAAGCCCAGCAGCTGAAAGGAGGTCGGTGAGGCCCACAGGCAGCGGCCGTCGGGTGTCGTGCGCGAATGCATGTCGCCGGAGAGCTCGATCACTGTGCGGGACTGGCGCTCGGCCTCGGCGAGGCGCTGCTCGGCGGTGCGCTGCGCGGTGATGTCCCGAGAGATCCCGAAGGTGCCGATGATCTGCCCGGCCGCGTCCCGGAGCGGCAGCTTCGAGGTGCGCACCCACGCTTCGCTTCCGTCAGGGTACGTTTCGAGTTCCTCGAAGTCGAGGATCGGCTCGCCGCTGGCGAGAATCCTCTGCTCGTCAGCGGATGCCTGGCGGGCGTGCTCATTGCGAGAAGGCATCGAAATCGGTCTTGCCGATCGCGTCCTGCGCCGAGCTGAAACCGAGCTTTGCGACCTGCGCGTTGGAGACCCTGATGAACCGCCCATCGCGGTCCTTGAAGTACACCTGGTCGGGGGTGCTTTCCAGGAAGATGTCCAGCAGCCGCCGCTCCGCATCGTATTGCGCCTGAGCGTGTTTTCGCTCGGTGATGTCCCGCACCGACCCCACCGCGCCGACGCGCCGTCCCCCACCCGAGTTGGCAGAGCCCATCCGTAGTCACGGCATGGACCCACGCGCACGTTCCGTCCGGGCGCAGCACCCGATGCTCGACGTCGAAGACGTCGTGTGCCGCGAGCGCTCGTGCGATTTCCCGCTCGACGCGCTCGCGGTCGTCCTCGTGGACGAAGTCGAGCGGGTGGCGGCCGAGGAGTTCCTCCGGCGCCCGGCCGTAGATCTGCTCGCACGCTGGCGAGACGTAGCTATAGCGACCCTCCTCGTCATGCGCGGTCAGCATGTCCGCCGACAAGGCGAGGATCTCGCCGTACCGCTGCCCGGCGTCTGCCGCCGCCGCGCCAGTCCGCCGCGCGTCCGTGAACAACGGCTCGCCAGTGACGTGCAGCGGGTGATGATCGGTCATCTCTTAACAAGTGAACGACACCCTGTCGATCAGATTGAGGCCTCCCGGGGACGCCATCAGTACGATTGATCGTGGCATTCGCTCCGGCGAGGCTCCATGTGAACGTCTCCTGCGCTCGGGCGCGAGCTCAGACGCAATCCTTATCAGGGATGTGACTCTGCGGGGAGGTGTCCATAACGAGCAATGGCTCGCGGACGAACCCGGTGCCGAGATTCCAGAGGCGCGTGATCAGTTGGTCGGTCGCGACGTGCCCGCGTGCGATCAGTAGCGGCCCTGAGACACTGCGGACGTCGTCGGCGAGCGTCATTCCGGCACGCAGCCGCAGCAGCGGGATCTCGAGCACCCGTGTCTGCTCGGGGGCGGTTCCGATCATGCGCTCGAACGCGACAAGAAGATCCGGGTCGTAGGTTAGGTCGCGGTCGCGCAGTGTTGCGAGCGCGATCGGCGGACCGAAACCGTGGGCTACCAGCGCGTCGTAATCGGTCGCGATCCGCAGGATCCGTGCAGCGATCGGGACGGAGCGGCCAGCGCCCCTGTCGTCGTAGGAGCGCGGGTAGTTTTGGAGGATGTCGAGCACACCGTCGAGCCTGGGAATGTTCTCCAGGATCTCATGGGTTACGTGTGGCACCTGGTCCACCATCTCCTGCTCACGGGCGCTGAGCTTCGCTCCGGTGTACCGCTTCTCGACGGTGTCCGCTGGCAGCGTGACCGCACCGAGCTGGGCGAGCAGGGCAGCCACCTCGATCTCCCACCCGTCGTCGACGCGTAGCGCGTTCGCGAGCCCCTTCGCGTAGGCACGCACGCTCGAGCTGCGGCCGAACGCCGCCGGGTTAGCGAGCGCCAGGACATCGGAGAGTGCCTTGACGCTGCCCTTTAGCGTTTGCTCAAGCAGGACGCGCTCGGCGGTCTTGAGCCGGTGCTGCTCGACTCCTGCGAGGCAGGCTGCGAGCAGATCGCTAGATGCGCAGGGCTTGGTCAGGAACCGGAACAGCTGCCCGTTGTTGACGGCGCTGATCGCGCTGTGGATATCGGCGTAGCCGGTAAGCAGAATCTGTGCTGCGTCCGGCGCCAGCTTGAGCGCTTCGCCGAGGAATACGGATCCTGGCATGACTGGCATTCGCATGTCCGAGAGCACAACCGAGAACGCTTCCGGCTCTGCGCCGAGCTGCTCGAGCCCGCTCGCGCCGCTGGTGGCGATGTACACATCGAAGCGACGGTGGAGCGTGTCGCGGAGCGATTCGAGGATCTGCGGCTCGTCATCGACGCACAAGATCCGAGGACGCTCCGGCCGCGAATCGCCGTTGTGGCCGAACGCGCTCACGCTCATGCGGGTCGGACGGCGGGATCGGTCTTTGACGAGCACGTGCTGGTCCGCTTCACAGATCGCTTGGGAGAGATCTCGTGTGACACGGCCGGGCCTGGTCGGCTGGCGGCGCCGACCTGGCGCGCTGCGCGCCTCGGCGCCGAGATCGCCTCGTCACCGATTGAGTACGCCGAGTGGCTGATCGTGATCCCCCGGCAGATCCTTCGCAGAGCAGCGCTGCTCATCTCTGAACTATCGGCGCTCGAGCAGCCTCCACAATCGGTAACACGCCCCCTTCAGTGCCGGAACACTACGTAACCGCGGCACATAGAGGAGGCCGTTCACCGCTCAGCGAAGTGCGTTCGTTCACATCGCGCGTCGGCACTGGCCGACTGGCATGAGGGAGCTGTGGGCGCGACTGCGCGCGAGCAAGGGCTAAGGCACGCAGCCGGCCGCGCGCCCAGAGTAGTTTCCCGCGGTGGTCGGCTCGGTGTACTACGGCGGCTTGGCGCGTGCCGCGCGCCGATATATCCATGCATGCCAGAGGGGAACAGCTTCGGAGTCAGCACATCCGAATTCGCGGCCGCGCTGGGCGAGCCCGACTTCTTCATCGACGTCCTCAACAGCCTGACGGACGCGGTCTACCTCGTCGACCGGCAACGGACGATCAGATTCTGGAACCGGGCTTGTGAGGAGATCACCGGCTACGGGGCTGAGGACGTGGTGGGGCATCGCTGCTACGAGGACATCCTGCGCCACGTCGACGAGAACGGCCAGCGCTTGTGCACCGGTCTGTGCCCCCTCGCGCACACGATGCACGACGGCTCTCCGCGGAACACGCGCGTGTGGCTCCATCACAAGGACGGCCACCGAGTCGAGGTTCAGGTTGGGGTCAAGCCGGTGCGTGACGGTGGCGCGCGCATCATCGGCGCGATCGAGACGTTCACCGACGAGTCTGAGCGCGCGGCAACCCAGGCACGGCTCGCCGAGCTCGAGCAGCTCGCGATGGTCGATCCGTTGACCGGCGTCCCCAACCGCCGCTTCCTCGAGATGACACTCTCGACCCGCCTGGCTGACCTGCGCCGGTATGCCGTCCCCTTCGTCGTCGCGTTCGCGGACATCGATCACTTCAAGCGCGTCAACGACAACTACGGGCACAACGCCGGCGACAAGGTTCTCCGGATGGTTGCGAACACACTTGCCGGGAATCTTCGCGGCAGTGACACCGTGGCGCGCTTTGGTGGCGAGGAATTCGTCCTCCTGCTCAACCACGCGGCCGGTACAAGCGCAATCGGCGTCTGCGAGCGGCTGAATCGCCTCGTCGCCACGAGTTCAATCGACGGACCAAGCGGCAGCGTGAGCGTCACGATCTCGTTCGGCGCGACGGTGGCCCAACCGTCGGACTCGGGCGACTCGGTCCTACGGAGAGCCGATGCGCTGCTCTATCAGAGCAAGCAGTCCGGCCGCGACCAAGTCGTGACCGACAGTCACTGAGCGACAGGACGGCGGCGGAGCGCCTGGGGCTTCCATGTGCGGTTCCTCGTGCGTGCTCGCCGGGTAGCGCAAGGCGCAGCCGGATCGGGAACGTAATGTCCTCCGACCGTTGTCGCGCGGTCGCCCGCATTGCTCCGCCCCGCTGAGATCACGGACCGCGCTCCGTGGCAACTGCGGATGACAGCCGCGAGACGCCGAGCTACCGATACCGACACCATCACGGCAGCGCTCGGATAACGCCCACGGCGGTGAACGGCGACAATGGCGAGATGACTCGGGCGACAACGGAGATTGCCCCGCCGGGACAAGACAGCTTGGCTCGCGCCCGCCTCCAACAGCGAGCAGACGTCCGTCATCTCGACCGGGGCCCTCGGCAGCCGCCAGTTAGGCTCGATGCGAGCCCTGTGAAGAGGAGGCGAAGGCATGGCATTCGACCGGCAGCAGATTCGCGACTCGATCGAACGTGCCGGTGATGAGCACTGGCAGGCCCTCGTCCGGCACCACACCGACGCTTACCCTGAGAGCAATCCAACCCCCGGTGACGTCGCGCGGGCCGAGGCCGAGCGACTGAACGCCCTCGGCTTGGGTGACGACCCAAACGTCGAGCTGGTCGAGACTCGGATCGAGCTGGTAGAGCCCGGAGTTCGAATCACACACGTTCTCGAGGATCGCGAGCAGGGCACCCGGTTCGAGACCGAGCCGTTCACCGGCTACGAGTGAGCGCTGTCACGCCGGCATCGCCTCCGCGGCGGTGAGTGATCAGGGAATCCGTTCCCAGACCAAGAGCTCGCAGCGATAGGGCAGCCCGATCGGCTCGGCGCGTCCTCTGATGAAGCCCCGAACTTGATCGAGCACTTCCGTGCGCCGCTCGACCGGCAGGTTGGCGATGTAGCTCACTGATGCAACTCTGCGGACAACGCCGTCGCGATCCAGCGGCTGCACGTGCGCAAACTCGCGCCGATCAAGTGCGGCCCATTGATGCGTTTGGTCGAACGCTGTACGCCATCGCCCGCTGCGATGCGCGGGTGTGTCATCGTGCAGCGGGCCGATGATCGCCTCGATCCCCGCCTGAACCGGGTCGTCGAGGAGTCGGCGGTTGTAGATGACCGCCAGTCGCCCGCGATCCCGAACGACGCGATGAATGTCGCGGAGCGCCTGATCCGCGTCGAACCAGTGAAACGCCTGCGCAACTGTTGCTGCGTCGACCGATCCGTCCTCTAGGGGGACCTCCTCGGCCACGCCGTTGAGCAACTGGACGTCGGGCAGCGCCGCGGCCAGCCGGGCGCGCATCCCAGCAACGGGCTCGATTGCAACGACCTCTGCCCCAGTCCTCGCAAGCAGGCGGGTCAGCTTGCCTGTCCCGGCGGCGATATCCGCCACCACGCGGCCAGGGCGCAAATCCAGCCGCTGGGCCAGCCATCGGCCAGCCTCGTCCGGATACTCCGGACGGGCGCGCTCGTAGTCTCCTGCGGCCGCGTGGAAACCACGGGCTGACGGATGGATCGCCATGACGAGATTGTCCACGACGACGCACGCGCGGCCGCGCGGTGCTTCTCAGCGTGCCCGGGTGCGAGGGAGCTGTTCGCAGTAGGCCGCGAATCTGGCGATCACGGCTTGAAGCTGTTCGCGAGTCGGCTCGTCGACGAGGTTATTGCCTTCGTCGAAGCGCTCCGAGGCGCGGTCGATGGTGAGCCAGTCGCCAAACCAAGGGCGCATCCTCAGGTAGCGGAACACCGGCAACCAGGCTGTCTGGGCATTGCGCGTCCCGGAGCCCCCGCCGGCCCCGATCAGAGCGACCGGAAGGTCGCCGAAGACGTCCGCGATGTCGCTCGATGGCCGCGACGCCCAGTCGATCGCGTTCTTCAGGAACCCGGGGATCCCCCAGTTGTACTCGGGCGTGGCGACCAGCAGGCCGTCCGCCGCCCGCAGCGCATCCTTCAGCTCCAAGGCCGCGGATGGGACTCCGTCTCGATCCACGATGTCTTGGTTGTACAGCGGAAGCAAACCGACGAGCGCGAGGGTGCTGAGATCGATGTCGGTACCGGTTGGAGCCAGTGAAGCCGCTTCGCGGAGCAGCGCTCGGTTTCGAGACGCTTCGCGGAGGCTCCCGCCGAGGGCGAGTATTCGCATGGTTCGTCCTTTCGTGCTCGCGTTGGATGCCGCGCCGGCTCCCAGGGAAGGATCACGGGGATCGGCCAGTACTCAAATATCCGTTGAAGGACGCGCGGATGCCCCTACGCTTTAGCCGATGCACCTCAATGGTGCGTGCCTACGGCATGATCTGGTGGCAGTGGCTGCTCCTCATCGGAGCTTGCACGCTCGCCGTATGGGCCGTCTGCGTCCTCGCGCTCGTGCTCGGCGGCCGTCGTGAGAGCGCTCGCGCGCTGGCCGGGTTCATTCCCGACTGCATCGTTCTGGTGCGCCGCCTCTTGTATGACCCGCGCGTGCCACGGCGGTACAAGCTTCTGCTGGCCGTGCTCTTCGGCTACCTCGCGCTGCCGATCGATCTCGTGCCCGATTTCATCCCTGTTGCCGGGCAACTCGATGACGCCCTCTTCGTAGCTGTTGTTCTGCGCATCGTCCTGCGCAGCGGCGGTCCGGATGTCTTGCGTGAGCACTGGTCGGGCCCGAACGGATCTCTGGCGCTTGTCTTGCGCGTCACGGGCTATTCGGACGCGCCGGCTCGCCTGAGCAATGCTGACATTTATCCGTCGCCGCCGAGCACGCCATAGGCGGAGGCGGCGCGGCTTGGTCCGATGCCATACCGTCGACGCGTCCTTGTTTGCCGTATCGGCCCGGCTCTTCTAGTCTTTTCGGGACCCGGCGTTCCTGCCGAAGCCCCCGAACTTGATGAAGGGAGGTGATCCGCTTGCGTGAACATCGTGGTCGTCTGACGGAGCCCATGGTGCGCGAGAACGGCGTCCTTCGCCCGGCCAGCTGGGATGAGGCGCTCGATGTCGCGGCCGCCGGTCTCGACCGCGCCAGGATGCACGACGCGACCCGTTCGTTTGGAATGTTCAGCTGTTCGAAGGCGTCGAACGAGGTCAATTATGTGGCTCAGAAGTTCGTGCGTTCCGTGATGGGGTCGAACAACATCGACTCCTGCAACCGCACTTGACACGCCCCTAGCGTCGTCGGTCTGGCGACGGTGTTCGGTGCGGGCGGCGGGACGTCGTCCTATAGAGAGGTCGCGGAAACGGATCTGTTGATCCTGTGGGGCTCGAACGCCCGCGAGACGCATCCGATCTTCTTCCATCATGTGCTTAAGGCCGTGCATCGCGGCGCGTCGCTGTATGTTGTCGATCCGCGCCGGACGGGATCGGCGCAGTGGGCCGACACGTGGTTGGGACTCGACGTCGGGACAGACATCGCCCTCGCGAACACGGTTGCGCGCGAGATCATCCATGCGGGGCTGGCCAACGAGACCTTCATCGACCGTGCGACGACGGGGTTCGAGGAGTTCTGCGCCTCGGTCGAACCGTGGGGCCTCGAGGAGGGCGAGCGGGTGACCGGCGTGCCAGCCGAGACGATCCGCGAGCTCGCGCACGCGTACGCACGGGCCGACCGGGCGATCTTGTGCTGGACGCTCGGGATTACCGAGCACGTAACGGCGGTCGACAACGTGTTGTCGCTGATCAACCTTGCGTTGCTCACCGGTCACGTCGGCCGCTACGGCTCCGGTTTGAACCCGTTGCGCGGGCAGAACAACGTCCAGGGCGGCGGCGACATGGGTGCGATCCCGAACAAGCTTCCCGGGTTCCAGGACGTCCAGGACGACCTCGACGCGCGCGCCCGCTTCGAGTCCGCTTGGGGGACGAAACTCGCGCCGGAGCGCGGCTGGCACCTCTCGCAGATGTTCGAGGGGATGGAGCGTGGCGAGCTGCGCACGCTGTACGTGATGGGTGAGAACCCGGCGCAGTCCGAGGCCGACTCCAAGAAGGCGATCGAGCTGCTCGAGGGGCTCGATTTCCTGATCGCGCAGGACATTCTGATGACCAAGACGTGCGAGCTGGCGGATGTCGTGCTTCCGTCCTCGGCCTCGTGGTGCGAGGCCGACGGCGGGACCGTCACGAACAGCGAGCGGCGCGTGCAACGGATGCGCAAGGCGCTCGACCCGCCAGGTCAGGCCCGCGACGACCACTGGATCCTCTGCGAGCTCGCGCGTCGTCTCGGTCACGACTGGGGACAGCCGGCGCTCGAGGAAGTGTGGGACGAGCTCCGCTCGCTTAGCCCGATGCATCGCGGGATGAGCTACGAGCGGCTCGAGGAGCTCGGCGGCATCCAGTGGCCCTGCCCGAGCGAGGACCATCCGGGTTCGCCGTTCCTGCACGGCCGCCTGTGGGAAGAGGGGCCCGCACGTGGCGACGCGGCACCGTTCTCGGTCTGCGAATGGATGCCGCCGGTCGACGAGCTGACCGACGAGTTCCCGATCCGCCTGACGACCGGTCGGCGGCTGGACTCCTACAACACCGGCGTGCAGTCGAACCTGTACAGCTCGCCGCTGCGCCGCGGAGAGACCATCGATCTCCATCCCGAGGACGCGGCGAGGCTCGAGCTCGAATCCGGCGAGCTCGCAGTGATCAGCTCCCGCCGCGGCTCGATCGAGGCACCGGTCCGGCTCGATTCCGGGCTGCGGCCGGGCCTGGCGTTCATGACGTTCCACTTCCCCGACCAGATCGATGTCAACCTGCTCACGATCGACGCGACCGACCCCAAGTCAGGAACGGCCGAGTTCAAGGCCACGGCCGTGCGCGTCGAGAAGGCCAACGGCGACTCGCGACGTTCAGCAGGCGTAGCGACCGGGGAGGCCGACCACTAGGTGGACGTCCGTCTCCTCGACGCCGAGCCGACGAGCACCGAGCGCGACGCGATCGACGCGTTCCTCGGGCCGCCAATCTCGACCTGGGCGGGTGTGGACCGAGTCGAGAACGGTCACTCCGCCCACGGTGGGCACGCGGCCCGGGCAGAGCGCCAGCGGCTGCTGCCGACCCTGCACGCCCTCCACGAGCACGCCGGCTGGGTCAGCCCGGGAGCGCTCAACTACATCGCACAGCGGCTGACAATCCCTCCGGCGGACGTATACGGCGTCGCGACGTTCTACGCGCTCTTCTCGGTCGAGCGCCGCGCCCCGCGCGTGCTTCACGTGTGCGACGACGTCGTGTGCCGGTGCGCCGGCTCGGACTCGTTGATCGCGACGCTCGAGGAGCAGGTCGGACCGGAAGGAGCCGAGGTCGACGGCGCCTGCTGGCTGCGCGGCCCCTGCCTGGGACAGTGTGACCGTGCGCCCGCCGCGCTGGTCGTCCAGGCCGGGAGTGAGCCGCTCGAGCGCGAGGTGACGGTTGCCGACGACGAGATCCTCCTCGCGGCGCTACGCGGCACGACACCCGAGGAGGGCGTCTCGGCGGTGCCTCCGCAGGCCGGCCGCGCCGAGCTGCGCCTCTTGCGCCGGGTCGGCGTCGTCGATCCCGAGAGTCTCGACGACTACCGCGCGCACGATGGCTACGACGCGCTCCGTCGCGCGTTCGATCTCGGCCCGGACGGCGTACTGCGCGAGGTGGTGGACTCGAAGCTGCTCGGCCGCGGCGGCGCAGCGTTCCCGATGGGGCGAAAGTGGGAGGCGGTGGCTCGCCAGCCGCGGCGCCCGCATTACCTCATCTGCAACGCCGACGAATCCGAGCCCGGGTACGTTCAAGGACCGGGTCATCATCGAGGGCGACCCGTTCTCGCTCATCGAGGCGATGACGATCGCCGCCTACGCGACCGGGTGCGAGCATGGCTACATCTACCTCCGCGGAGAGTATCCGCTCGCCCTCGCGCGGCTCGAGAACGCGATTGCACAGGCGCGGGAGCGCGGGTTTCTCGGAGCGAACATTCTCGGACGCAACTTCAAGTTCGAGATCGAGCTGCGTAAAGGGGCGGGCGCATACATCTGCGGCGAGGAGACAGCGGTGTTCGGGTCGATCGAGGGCTACCGCGGCGAGCCGCGCAACAAGCCGCCGTTTCCCGTCGAGCGAGGCCTGTTCGGGCTGCCGACGGTCGTCAACAACGTCGAGACCCTCGTCAACGTGCAGTCGATCGTGCTCGAGGGCGGCCGCGAGTTCGCGAGTATCGGGACCCAGCGCTCTACCGGGCCGAAGCTGTTCTGCGTCTCCGGCGCCGTGGAGGTCCCCGGTACCTACGAGGTGCCCGTTCGGGACGACGCTGCGCGAAGTGCTCGAGCTCGCGGGCGGCATCTCGCCGGGTCGAACGCTGCGATCGGTGCTCCTCGGCGGCGCGGCGGGGAGCTTCGTGACGCCCGAACAGCTCGACCTGCCGCTCACATTCGAGGATGCGCGCGTCGCGGGAGCGACGCTCGGATCCGGTGTCGTCGTCGCAATCGACGACCAGGTGGATCTCATCGAGCTGCTGATGATCATTGCGGGGTTCTTTCGGGACGAGAGCTGTGGCCAGTGCGTTCCCTGCCGCGTCGGAACCGTCCGCCAGGAGGAGGCGCTGGCGCGACTGCAGTCGGGTCGCGTCCGGGGAACGGTCCAGGACGAGCTTGCGCTGATCGCGGAGATCGGACAGGCAATGCGCGATGCGTCGATCTGCGGGCTCGGGCAGACGGCGTCCGCTGCGATCGAGTCCGCGATCGACCGGCTCGGCGTGTTCAACGGGGAGGTCTCATGATCGAGTTGCCGATGAGCCGCCAGCATCAGCAGCCGCGCATGGTGTCGCTGACGATCGACGGTGCGCCTGTCGAGGTGCCCGAGGGCTCGACGATCCTCGACGCGTGCAACAAGCTCGGCATCGACACCCCGACCCTCTGCTACGGCGAGACGTTGACTCCGGCGAACGCGTGCCGCGTGTGCGTGGTCGAGCTTGAGGGCGCGCGGACGCTCATCCCGGCGTGCTCGCGCAAGGTGGAACCCGACATGGTGATCCAGACCAACTCGCCGCGCGTGCGCCTCAGCCGCAAGATGGTAATCGAGTTTCTCGCCTCGTCCGTCGACCTCTCGGTAACGCGCGTCCGCGGCGGAGTACGAGCGCCGGTACAACGCGCGCCCGGAGCGCTACGGGCCGCCGGCGCCGCCGGACCCGGAGCGCGATCGCAGGCGCACCGGTCACCACGAACGGCCAGACGGCCAGACGGCCGCGACAGTCCACGCGCCCGACCAAGGTCGACAACGACCTCTACGTACGCGACTACTCGAAGTGCATCCTCTGTTACAAGTGCGTCGACGCGTGCGGCGAGCAGTACCAGAACACGTTCGCGATCGCCGTGGCCGGGCGCGGCTTCGACGCGCGGATCTCGACCGAATACGCCAACCCCCTCCCGGACTCTGCGTGCGTGTACTGCGGCAACTGCATCGCCGTATGCCCCACCGGCGCGCTCATGTTCGCCACCGAGCACGAACTGCGCGAGGCGGCGACGTGGGACGAATCGCGCCAGACGCAAACAGAGACGATCTGCCCGTACTGCGGGGTGGGATGCAACCTCACCCTTCACGTGCAGGACAACGAGATCGTCAAGGTCACGTCTCCAGACGACCACGACATCACGCGCGGGAATCTCTGCATCAAGGGCCGCTTCGGCTTCCAGCACGTGAACGGCAGGCCGCGACTCTCCCAAGCCGGACTGAGCGGCCGTGCCGCGGGTCGGGGCTACGCCGCCGCCCGCGCCCTGGTCAGCCCCGCGATCGCCAGCCGCCGAGCGCACATACGCGTGACGTACTCGCGCGTGGCAGGGGAGACCACGTCGCCCCACGCGGTAGCGGCGTCTTCGGCCCTCGCCAGCAGTTCCTGCACGAGCTTCGGGGAGGGCTGGGCGTCGATCAGGCAGCGCAGGCCGAAGCCGATGTGCCAGCGCTCGTCGAGGTCCACGCGCCGCACGCCCTCGCGCACGCCGGGCAGAGCACCGTCGTCCAGGTCGCCCAGCAGCGCGCGTTGACCAGCGGCGAAGACAATCCCCTCGAGCACCATGTGGTAGAGGCTGACGCCATCGTGCAGCCTGCTGCGGCCTGCAGCCAGGTCGGCCGCCATGGCGGGCAGCCGCACCTCGAACAGCTCGAGCATCGCGGGCGGAACGTTGGCCCGGGCGGCTGCGCGCCGCTCGGCCGGGTCAGCTCCGGGCAGCCCGAGCACCTCGCCGGCGATGCGATCGAAGAACAGCGCGTGGCGCTGCTCGTCACGGCGCTGCAGGAAGAAGACCCAGGCCGCGAGCGTGTCATCGGTCGCTTTCGTGAACGGCTCGAGGTGCTCGGAGACGGCTTCCTCGGCCACGCAGAAGCCCGCTAGAAGGGTGGTCAGTCGCCGGCGGCGGTCCGCAGGCAACTCGCGCCAGGCACGGGCGTCCGGCCCCAGGTCGATCGCGGTCGGGTCCCACTGCAGGCGGGCCACGATGTGTGAATAGCTGCTGAGCCTGGCGAACAGCTTCCGACGCCGCTCCGGAGGAAGGAAGTCGTCTTCCGTCGCGCCGCAGATCGGGCACGACCCGTCCCCCTCGGCCGGATCGACCATGTACCAGCACCGCCGGCACCGAACGAGCTGCCGCTCAGCCATGAGGCCAAGATACCAACCACGTGCCAAGGCGCGGCCAGGCCAACGGCCGCTGTTTCAAGCGCGACGAGCTGGCAGCCGCCGACCTCGTGGCGCGCGACGCCGGCGATCAGCGACCCGTGCCTGGCGGAGCTTGGGATCGGTCACCCCATGCTTCGGGGGCGACACGTGAGCCGATCGCCGCGGTCAGCGGGCTCGCCTTGAGCAGGGCCTCCTCGAACTCCTGTTCCGGATCCGAGTCGGCGACGATCCCGCCCCCGGCTCCGAGCCACAGACGGCCGCCCCGATGCTCGAACGTGCGGATCGCGACGTTCAGCTCGAGGCCGGCCACCGGGCTGGCGAAGCCAACTGCACCGGTGTACAGCTCTCGGCTCGTCGGCTCGAGCTCGGAGATGACGCGCATCGCCTGGATCTTCGGCGCTCCGGTGACCGAGCCGGGCGGGAATGTCGCGCGAAGCAGGTCCCTGTCGGAGACCCCGGCACGTAGACGGCCGCGGACCTTCGACACGAGATGCCAGACACCCGGGTGCGCTTCGGCCTCGGGCAACCGGGGAGCCTCGACCGTCCCGTAGGCGCACACTCGGCCGAGATCGTTGCGCATCAGGTCCACGATCATCACGTGCTCGGCGGCGTCCTTGACGGAGCGCCGAAGCGCGGCAAGTGCTTCGCGCGCCATTCGCTCATCCTCGGGTCGCTTGACCGTCCCCTTGATCGGCCCTGTGACGACGGCATCTCCCGTGCGCCGCAGAAACAGCTCCGGCGACAAGCTCGCGATCCCGCCCCACGGCGTCTGAAAGGTGCCGCCGTGGGTGGGTGAGATCCGATCCAGCGCGCGGGCGTAGAGCTCGCTGACGAGACCCCGCCAGGGCGCCTCGAGTCGCAGACAGACATTGGCCTGGTAGATCTCGCCCGCGGCGATGCGCTCGCGGCACTCTCCGACCGCGGCCGCGTGACGGTTGCGGTCGGTGTGACAGAGGCGAAACGGCGGAGGCGCCGCATATCGTGGCCCGGATCCGACAGGAGCGGCGAGTCGCGCGCGCAGATGATCCAGTCGGCGAGCGAGGCGGTCCTCGGCGCCGGCGACGACGAGGGCTTCAAACCACCATTGGCCGACTCGGTCGAGGTGGAGCACGTGGTCGTAGTACGCCAGGTGGAAGTCGGGGAAGGGAACCGGACGCGGCGGGCCTTCCGGCAGGTCCTCGATGCGACGGCCGAGTCGATATCCCAACCACCCGAACCAGCCTCCGCCGATCGCGGCCTCGAGATCGCCGGGCGCGCCGACATCGGGGACGGCGTCCAAGAGCGCGAACGGATCGGCGTCGGCATCAGCGATCGCGAGAGGCGCCGCACCGACGATCGCTCCGCCGCCGGCCCAGTCGCCCGTCAGCGCGAACAGCCACCGCTCATCGGCGAGCGCGCGCAGAGCATCCTGCGGTGCGAGCCTGCAATCGAGCTTCACGCGCTCGAGCCTCGCCGACGCTCCGATCACGGACATCGGAACGGCCGAGCTCACACGCGCACCGGACGCTTCATGGTGCGGTAGATGATCTCGCTCGACTGCGCGGGTTCGCGCGCCGAGAGGACGCGATCGTGATGCGGTGAGAACCGGCAGACCGGATCCGCGGCGGCGGCGTCGTCCGCGAGCCGCAGCGCCTGGCAGCGACACCCACCCCAGTCGAGCTCCTGGCGCCCGAGCGGACAACTCCTGCACGGCTCCTGCATCCAGTCCGTCCCGCGAAAGCGCGCGAACGCATCCGACTCGCGCCAGATCCATTCGAGCGGATGCTCACGCACGTTGCCGAACTCGAGGCCCGGGATCGTCGACGCCGCCTGACACGGCAGCACATCACCGTTCGGAGCGACCACCATCGACGTTCTGCCCCAGCCGCCCATGCACGGCTTCGGCAGGTCCTCGAACAAGTCGGGCAGCACCCAGAGCACCTGCACCTTGGGCCCGACGCGCTCACGGAAGCGCTGGACCGCTTCCTCGCCACGGCGAAGCTGCTCCCACGACGGCATCAACGCCGCCTGGTTCTTGGCCGCCCAGCCGTAGTACTGCGTGTTGGCGAGCTCGAGTCGCTGCGCGCCGAGGTCGAGCGCGAGATCGAGTATCTGCTCGATCCGATCCAGGTTATGCCGGTGAAGGACGCAGTTGATCGTGAGCGGGAAATCGAACTCGCTAACCGCACGGGCGGCGGCGATCTTCTTCGCGAACGATCGATTTCCGGCGATCCGGTCGTTCTCCTCGGGGTCCGGGCTCTGGATCGAGATCTGCACGTGGTCGAGCCCCGCGTGCTTGAGCGCTTGCGCGCGATCGCGCGTGAACAGCGTCCCCGCCGTGATCAACGACGAATAGAGCCCGGAGTCGCGTGCCGCTTCGCACAGCTGCACCAAATCGCGGCGAAGCATCGGCTCGCCCCCGGTGAGCGCGAGCTGAAGGACGCCGAGCGCGCGTGCCTGGTGAAAGGTGCGGGCCCAGTCCTCGGTCGACAGTTCCCGTCGGTACGTTTCGGCGCCGATGTCGAGGGGATTGGAGCAGTACGGACAGTGGAGCGGGCACTGGTATGACAGCTCGGCGATCAGCGTGGACGGCCTAGGCAGCGGCATCGACGACGACTCCTTTCTGCGCCATCGCGTCGACGAGCCCGCTGACGTCATCGCCCAGATCGGCGCGGTCGTAACGGGCGGCGAGCGTCCCGACGATGTCCTCGAGCGAACGCTTCCCGTCACACAGCTCGAGGACCTCCGCCGCGGTGGCGTTGAGCCGCACGACGCCCTCCGGGACCAGCAGCAGGTGCTCCTCGCGCACCTCGTCATACCGAAGTCGAGCGCCGGTGGCCAGGCGGGGACGATTCATGTGCGCAGGGCGGGTGGGAGCGAACCCTGCGTGTCGCCGCGCTCGATCGCGTCGAGCTGCGCCCACAGCATCTCGGTCTTGAAGCGCAGCGCCGCGACCGCTGCGTCCTGCTGCGCGCGAGTGCGGCACCGGTCAACCGTCAGATCGAGCGCGAACTGCGCGTCGCGCGGCGCCTGCACGAGGCGGGCGCGGAAATACTCGAGCCCAGCCAGATCGATCCAGTCGTAGTGACGCTCGAGCGCATCGAGCCGCACGCGAATCGCCGCCGGGCCAAACAGCTCGGTGAGAGACGAGGCGACCGCCTCGATCCAGGGCTTGGTGCGCGCGAAGCTGACATAGGCATCAACCGCGTAGCGAACCCCGGGGAGGACGCGCCGCTCGGAGATCAGCTCTTCTCGCGACACGCCGAGTGCCTTCCCGAGCCGCAACCATGACTCGATGCCACCGGTCCCTTCGGTCGTACCGTCGTGGTCGATGATGCGCTGTATCCACTCGCGCCTGACCTCGACCTCCGGACAGTTCGAGAGGATCGCGGCGTCCTTCAGCGGGATGCACTTCTGGTAGTAGAAGCGGTTGGACACCCATCGCTGCAGCTCCTCGCGCGTCAGCTCTCCCGCGTCCATCCGCTGGTGGAAAGGGTGCAGGTTGTGGTACCGCGTTCCCTGAGCGCGCAGGCGCGCGACGAATTCCTCGCTCGGCAAGAGCCGATGGTCGTCCATCTCCACCGTCACACTCTCCGTCATAGCTCGACCTCGAGCCCATCGTAGGCCACCTCGATCCCCGCGCGAACGACGGCCTCACGTTCGGGAGAGTCCTCGAGCAGGATCGGATTTGTGTTGTTGATGTGCACCAGCGCCTTGCGCGGCCGCTCGAGCGTGGCGAGCGCCTCGAGCGTGCCGCCGGGCCCTGACAGCGGGACGTGCCCCATGTCGCGCGCACCACGCTCGGAGAACCCAAGCCGCGGCAGTTCGTCCTCGCACCAGAAGGTCCCGTCGACTAACACCAGGTCACTCGTCGCGAACCGACTGAGCACCGGATCGTCCAACCGAGCGAGGCCGGGGACGTACGTGATCACGCCGTTGCCGGCGCGGTCGCGGAACACAAACCCGCTCGCCTCGAGCCCGACGTCTGAGCCGCTCAGGTAGCGCGGCGCATCGCCGCCAACGAGAAACGTCTCGACGACGAGACTCGACCCCGGCAGCGGCGTCGCTCGCTCCGGTTCGAGCGTCTTCCACTCGACGCCGCAATAACGCTCGAGGATCGACAACACTGGATACCCGTGCCTCAGCGCGCGCTCGACGCCCTCAGACCCGAAAACGCACACCGGCTTCGCCGGACTCGCGCAGCAGCAGAAGTCCGGCCGTGTGGTCGATTTCCGCGTCGGTCAGAAGCACGCCCGCGATCGGTGCAGCGCGGACACCGTCGACCTGTCCGACCGCCAGCTGCTCGAGCTGCTCACGGGCATCGGGCGACGCGTTGACGAGGAACCACGGCCCCTCACGCCCGCGGATCGCCAAGGACGACTGGGTGCGAGGCCGTGCGCGGACGCCTACTCGCGCGGCCTCACAGACTTCGCAATGGCAGTTCCACTGCGGAAACCCCCCGCCGGCGGCCGAACCGAGAATCCGAACGCGCACGTCTTAGTGACGACCTAGCGAAGCGAGGCGCAGCCTCAGTAGCGTTCCGGAGGCCGCGCCGGCTTCGCGATTCCTACCGGTGGTATAGGTAGGACGTGACTTCCGAGCAGAGATCGACGAACTCGAACTCCGGCTTGATCCATGTCATATACGGCCTCCCTACTAGAGTGCACGTAGATCCGGCACGATGTTACTGGACGGTCTCCGCAGACTAATGAACACTCCGAGTCGGTGCAAGTCGAGCTAACGACGAGCGGTCCATACGGTATTGGCGCTGACCTCGTCGCTGTCGCGGCAGGAGTGCGTGCCTACGAGCTCGGCGCGCCCGAACGCGCGGCGGCGGACGCCGATCCGGTCGCGATCGTCTATCCACCCGCCGCGGATCCCGCCGCGCCGCTTGCAATCGTTGCCCTCGAGCCCGATGTCGATGGTCTGCGGACCGCCGCGGCCGAGGCGGTGCGCGCGTGCAGGGGCGGTGGGACGCTCGCATGGGCGCTCGACTCGTCGCTGCCGCTTCGGTTGGAGGATCAGGTACGTGCCCTGGCTGAGGGCGCCGTCATCGGCGGCTACGACGCCCGACGCTGGCGCAGCAGCCGGCCCGCGCGCGGCGTCGAGCGCTTCGTGATCTGCGATTGCGAGGAGGGACTCGGACCGGTGGCAGACCGTGCGGCGCTCGTCGCGCGCTGGACGAACACGGCGCGCGAGATGGTCGACGCACCTCCGAACGTGATCTCACCGGAAGCACTCGTGGAGCGCGCGGCACAATTTCCGCGGCTCGCGGCCGAGATCATCGATCCAACCGGAGCGGGGCTCGGCGCGCTCGCCGCCGTGGGCGCGAGCAGCCCAGCGCGACCGCTGCTCCTTGTGCTGCGGCACGACCCGCCCGAATCGCCGGACGCGCCGCGGCTAGCGCTCGTCGGCAAGGCGGTTACGTTCGATTCCGGCGGTTATTTCCTGAAGCCGCAGTCTGACATCGTCCGTCAGAAGGCTGACATGGCTGGTGGTGCCGCCGTCGTGGCGGCGTTGGGAGCGATCGCCGAGCTCGGGCTCGCGCTGTCGGTCACGGGTGTGGTGCCCGCCTGCGAGAACATGCTGAGCGGCAGCGCGATCCGGCCAACCGATGTCATCACCACGGCTTCCGGAATCACGGTCGAGGTGACCAATCCCGACGCCGAAGGGCGCCTGATCCTCGCGGACGCCCTGTGGTTTGCGCGCCGCGACGGAGCCACGCATCTCGTCGACCTGGCGACCCTGACCGGTGCTATGCGCGCGGGAATGGGAGATCTCTACGGCGGCGTCTTTGCCGCCGATGAGTCCTGGCGCGACGCCGTCGTGGCCGCCGGTAATGCAAGCGGCGATCTCGCGTGGCCTTGGCCGCTGCATCCCCGCTATCGGCCGCTGATCGACTCGACCGTCGCTGATCTGCGTAACACGGCTGGAAAGGGTTTCGGGTACCCGATCGTCGCGGCCACGTTCCTACAGCAGTTCGCAGGCGACGGGCCCTGGGCGCACGTTGACATGCTCGGCCCGGCGCTGCTCGACGAAGATCGCGGCGACGCATTCGGACGCGGCGCCAGCGGCTACGGCGTTCGAATGCTGGTCGAGCTCGCCGCCCGAATGGCCGCAGCACCGACTGCGTGAACGGCCACTGGCCAGGCGTTACGCTGGCCCGCATGAACACCGGTGCCCCCGATCCGCGGCTGGCAGCGTCCGCGACACCGGGACGGATCGTCGATCCGTCGAAGGTTGACATCGCTGCCGCGGAGCGCGCCGCGCTCGAGCTGCTTCGTGCGATTGGGGCCGACGTCGACTCTCCGGATCTGCTCGAAACGCCCCGGCGCGTCGCCGCCTCCTTTGCCGAGCTCGTCACGCCTATCGAGTTCGCCCCGACCTCATTTCCCGTCGAGCATCGCTACGACGAGCTCGTCTTGGTACGGGACATCCCGTTCAACACGCTCTGCATGCACCACCTGCTGCCGTTCTTCGGGCAGGCTCACGTCGCCTACCTGCCCGGGGATCGGATCATCGGACTCTCGAAGCTGGCCCGCGTGGTGGACGCGTTCGCCCGCGATCTGCAGCTGCAGGAGCGCATGACCGTGCAGATCGCCGACTGGTTAGAGCAGGAACTCGCGCCGCGCGGCGTCGGGGTCGTGCTCAGCGCCGAACACACGTGCATGACGATTCGCGGCGTCCTGAAGCCGGGTGCGCGCACCGTCACCTCGGCGCTGCGCGGCTGGTTGCGCGACGATCAACGCACCCGTCAGGAGCTCTTCAGCCTTGTCGGCTGATGCTCTCGAGGACGTGCCGCTGATCGAGACCGTGGTGACCACGACCGGGAGCGACGGCGAGGTGAACTGTGCAGCGATGGGAGTGCGACTCGGCGATAGCGAGCTCGTCTTCTGGCCGTTCAACACCACCCGGACACTGAAGAACCTGCGTCTCCGTGGCGAGGCGGTTGTGCATCTCACCGACGATGCCCTCCTGTTCGTGCAAGCAGCGCTTGATCACCCGCATCCCGTCGATGCGAGCCGCCGAGGTGGTCACGGGCTCAGTGATCGTGGAGGCGAACTCGTGGCGCGAGGTGATCGTGACCGAGATCACGCCGACCGAGGACGCGCTGCCCCGCTCGCGGGTGCGCGCCCGGGTCGTTGCGAGCGGCACCGGCACGCGCCAACCGCAAGGATTCTGCCGTGCCCGGCATGCCGCGGTCGAGGCATCGATCTTCGCGTCGCGGCTGAAGTGGCTTGGAGGCACGCGCGTGTGGGCGGAGCTCGATCGCCTGCAGGAATTGGTGGACAAGACTGCGGGACCCGTCGAGCGCGCTGCGATGGAGTACGTGCGAAGTTACGTCGCCGAGCGGACGTGACCGAGATCGTCGTCACCGCCCCGGCCCGCCTGCACTTCGGGATGCTCGATCCGGTGGGCCTCGGAGCGCGCCGGTTCGGGGGCTTCGGCGTCGGCATCGAATCCCCTCGCGTGGTCGTCAGTCGTCGGGTGGGCGGCGTCTGCGGTCTCCGATGCCGTCACGGTGTCCGGATCGCAGGCCGAGCGCGCGAGGAGCTTCGCGCGCCGCGCGTACTCGACCTTCGGCCTGTCGGCCGGCGTCGAGGTGAACGTGCACACGGCGATCCCGCCTCACATGGGGCTCGGGTCCGGCACCAAGCTCGCACTCGCGATCGCGGGCGGTATCGCCGCGCTGGTGGGTATCTCCGCGGGCCCGGATCAGCTGGCGGAAGCGAGTGGACGGGGCGCGCGCTCGAGCGTCGGCCTCTGGACGTTTGCGGCCCCCGGGCTGGTGATCGAGGCGGGCGTGCCAGACGAGGATGGGATCAGCCCGCTTGTCGCCCGCCACCCGATGCCGGAGCAATGGCGGTGCGTGCTCGCGCTGCCGCGCGGCGTCGAGGGACTCTCCGGAGATGCGGAGGAGCGCTTCTTCGGGGCCCTGCACGAGTCCGAGTACGCCGAGCCGGCTGTGTCGCGGCTGCTGCTGAGCGCCCTGCTTCCGGGATTGCTATCGGAAGACATCGAGGAGTTTGGCGGTGCGCTCACCGAGATCCAGCGTGAGGTGGGTTCGATCTTCGCCGCTCGTCAGGGCGGCGTGTTTCATCCGAGCGCGGCTCCGCTCGTCGAAGCGCTGCACGCGCTCGGGGTGGCGGCGGTCGGCCAGAGCTCGTGGGGCCCTTCCGTCTACGGGATCGTGGATGGCCCGGAGCGCGCGGCTCGGGTGGCGGACCAACTCCGGCGCCACGCAGGCTCCGGCACGGATGTCAGCGTCGTCGACTTCGATCGGCACGGCGCGTGGGTGCAGCACGGCGCCTCGAGGAAGGGGGCGGCATGAGGCTTCTGGTCAGCGTCGTCTCCGCCGAGGAGGCGCGTCGGGCGCTCGCCGGTGGAGCCGACATCATCGATGTCAAGGATCCGAGCGAAGGAGCGCTCGGTGCACCCTCCCCGCGCGTCCTGTCTGCTGTCGTGGAAGAAGTCGGCGGGGCGGTCCCGGTGAGCGTGGCGCTGGGCGACCTACCCGACTTGCCGCACACCGCGGCGCTGGCAGCACGCGGCGCGGCGCTCAGCGGCGCCGACTATGTGAAGGTCGGGTTGCGGGGGGTGCGTGAGCTCGGTCGCGCCGTCGCACTCGTGCGTGCCGTCGCAGACGCGGTTGGGCCGGAAACCGCTGTGATCGCCGCCGCGTACGCGGACGCCCGGGCGCTCGATCCACCGGCTTTCGCTCCCGGGGGGCTCCCCGAGCTGGCTGCGCGTGCGTCGCTCTCGGGCGTGCTCGTTGACACGTTCACCAAGGACGGCCGCGGCCTCTATCACTGGTTGTCCGAGCTCGAGTTGGTGGACCTGATCACGCGCACGCGCGACGTTGGGGCGAGCTTCGGCGTCGCCGGACAGCTGACGCGAGGCCAGCTGCGCCGCGTGCCGGCGGATGTCGTGGGCGTCCGCTCAGCGGTCTGTCGCGATGGTGACCGGACCGGCGAGCTCGACGCCGAGCTAGTGGCGGCGGCGGTCGCCGAGCTCCGCGTCGGCAGCGTTGTCAACCCGGGATGATCCGCGTGCCGACGCGCTCGGGGCCAGTCGGACGTAGGTCGCCGGACCTCGACGGCCACGCCCGTACGCCGCACCGCCTCCGACAGGTAGGCGTCCACTGCCCGCCCGCCTCCGCCGCGCCTGCAGCTCCTCCAGCTCCGCGGCGGTCAGGACGGGGACCGGCGGATCATCGGACGGCCACCGCGCGAGTACACCGTCAACCGGCTTGAGCAGCACGACCTCCTCGGCGCCGATCGCGCCGGCTGCCAGGACCGCCAGAGAGTCACTCGTCACGGCCCAGGACTCCGGCACCTCGGGCCGGCCCGCGAACGCCGGCGCCGCCAGCAACAGCGCCAGCGACCGTGGCGCGACGAGGCTCGGTCAGCAGCCGGGCGCCCGGCAGCAGCGGCGCCAGCAGGACGCCGAGCTGATCCATCGCGCGTAGGGCGAGCGCATGGGCGACGTCGTCGGCCAAGCCCACCTGGGCGTCGACCACGCGCACGGCGTCGGCGAACGGACCGCCTCCCGGCACGACGAGCACGGGCCGGCGCGCGGCCAGCGCGACCGCCTCGGCGCACCCTCGCCGCAGTCCGTCGAGCCCATCGTCGCGCAACAGTCCGCCGCCGACCTTGACGACGCGCGGCCGGGCCTCACTCATGAGCGAGCACCGACAGCGCGACGGCGGCGGCCACCTCGCCCCCCTGTCCGCCCAGCGGGGAGCCGTCCACGAGGATCTGCCGTCGGCACCGCTGCGCCGCGGCGCGCGCGAGAAACGCGCCAACGCCGACGGCGACAACCGGGGTACCGGCGGGGAGTCGCGCCGTCACGCGCCCGAGCGCGGCGGCGATCGACGCGACCTGCGCCTCCTCGACCGCCGCGGCGATCGCCTCGAGGTCGCCGTCGGCGAGCTGCTCGGGGTCGGCGCACACGACCCGGGCCAGCCGGGACCGCACCTCGCCGAGCGAGGTTCCGCGATCGTCGGGGAACGAGCACGTGCACTGCTCGGGCCTCAGGTTGCCGCGCAGCAGATGTGCGTCGGCGGTGATCGCGAACAGCTCTGAGGACACCGGGCAGGCCCGGCCGCCGATCGGCACGTGCGGGAGCACGGCGGCAATGTTCGTACGCAGCGCCCCTGTGTAGACGAGCTCGCCTTCGAGCAGCCGCTCGACGTCGGTCCGTCCTCTGGCGGCGACTTCGCCGGCGATGATCGGGATCACGTCGGTCGTGGTGCCGCCGCAGTCGAGCAGGATCGCGTCGGGCAGCGAGCGCGCGATCAACAAGGCGGTCGCCACCCAGTTTGCGGCGGCGCAGTCGAGCGGCGTGGCCTGGGCTTCGCTGACGCCAATCAGCTCACCGGCCGTCGTCATCACCCGCAGCCGCCGTCCGGGCAGCGCGCGGCGCGCCGCCTCGAGTACGTACAGCACGCCCTCTCGCTTGCTCGCGAACACGTCGACAAGCTCGGCGGTCGTCGTCAACGCGACGGGACCGCGACCTGGCCCGAGCCGCCCGACGACGGACGCGATCGCGTCGGCCAGCGCCTCGGGTTGGCGCCAGACCTCAAACGGTTCGGAGACCGTTTCGACTCGGCCGTCGTCATGCACGACCGCCGCCTTCGTGTTGGCGCCGCCGACATCGAGTCCGATCACGGGTGCCATTCGGGCATCATGACGCAGCGATGCGGATCATTCCGGTCCTCGATCTGAAGGGCGGCGTCGTCGTCCATGCCCGTCGCGGGCAGCGCGACGACTACGAGCCCGTGCGCAGCCCGCTCGTCGACGGGTGCGAGCCCGTCCCGGTCGCACGGGCGCTGTGCCTGGCCGCCCGGGCCGGCAGCCTTTATGTCGCTGACCTCGACGCGCTCGGCGGCGCGCCGGTGGATGTCGCGACGCTGGCAGGGCTGTCGTCGGTGGCCGAGCTTTGGGTCGACGCGGGCGCGACCACCCCCGAGAGGGCCGTTGCGCTGGCCCGTGCCGGCGTCGCGCGCAACGTGATCGGCACCGAGTCGCTCGGTCTCGAGCCCGCATTCGAAGATCGGCAATTCGCGTCCGGGGAGCGGACGTTGAACGCCAGACTTCCCAATGTGCTGAGCATCGACCTGCGCGACGGACGGCTGATCTCCCGGGCCCCCGAGCTCGCCGGCCGCGAGCCGGCCGCCGCCGCGCCGCTCGCAGCCGCGCTCGGGGTGCGCGAGGTGCTGGTGATCGACCTGGCGCGCGTCGGCAGCGGCTCCGGGCCGCCGCTGGACGCGGTGGCGGACCTCGCCGCAGCTCTTCCCGGACTCGACGTCTACGCCGGCGGCGGCGTGCGCGATGACGACGACCTGCGCGCGCTCGAGGCCGTGGGGGCCGCCGGTGCGCTCGTTGCCAGCGCCCTGCACGAAGGCCGCGTCACGCCGTCACGAGAACCTCGCAGCTCCTGACGACCCTCTCGAACAGGTCCTCTCCGCAGACCGACTGCAGCGCCTGCCAGCCCGGAATGCCGTTGACCTCCACGACGTGAATCTCGCCGTCCGGTGCGACGAGCAGATCGACACCGGCCACATCGGCCTCGAGTGTGGCGGCCGCAGCGAGCGCCAGACCCGCCTCCGCCTCGCTCAGCTCGACCGCGCGCGGGTGCCCGCCACGCGCGACGTTGGCCCGCCACGAATCGGTCACGCGCTCCATCGCTCCGGCGATCGTGTTCGCGACGACGAGCACCCGCAGGTCGCGGCGCCCGGCCGGAGCGATCGTCCTTTGTACGTAGTACACGCCCCGCTCGAGTTCGAGTGCGCGGAACACCCGGTGAGCTAGATCCCGATCCTCAAGGCGCACGATCCCATTGCCCATCGCGCCGAACAGCGGCTTGACGACGACGTCACCGCCGAGCCGATCAAACGCCCGCATCGCGTCCTCGTAGTGCTCGCAGACGATCGTGCGCGGTGTTGGCAGGCCGGCGCCCGCCAACACCGCCCCGGCCCATGACTTGTCGATCGTGCGCTCGATCGCGCGGGGGCTGTTGACGCAGCGGACGCCGCACGCGGACAGGACGTGTAGCGCGTTCACGCGGAAGATCACCTGCTCCAGTGAACCGCGGGGAAGCCCCCGGATGAGCAGCAGATCCAGCGTGTCGAGCATCTCCTCGTCCGGCCCCAACACATGGACATCGCCGTGCTCGTCGGTCTCGGACTGCAGGCGCGTAGCGGGGATGGCCCGCGGCTCATGGCCGCGAGCGGTGAGTGCGGCGAGGAGCCCGCGGGTGTGCCAGGAACGGGATGCGCCGAGGATCCCGACGCGCAGGCGCTCTGTCATTGCGCGAACGAGCGCTCGAGCACCTCAGGGGCGAGTCCGCCGCCGTGATGGGCACGCCCGGACTCCGTGCTCGTCAGCGTGACCGCGGCAGGGCTGAACAGCATCGGATCGACGTCGTAGAACTTCCAGTCAGCGGCGGCGAGCAGCTCCCCGAACGGGGTGCCGAATGCATCCGACGCCGCCGACGGCAGGCGCTGCGCGAGGTCGGACACCTCCTCGTCCGCTCCCTCGATCCACAGGTGCACGGTGCCGCCGTACAGCACGGCGTCGTTGGTACGTCCGATCGCGGCGGGGTCGTCGGCGGCGACCGGAGCAATTGGACAGCAACCCCAGCCGCTGCGCACCCGCGCCGGGTCGACCCCGAGCTCGTGGAGCTTGTGCAGCGCGGTCTCGACGACCCGGGCGGAAATCTGCACCGAGCCGCAGATGGAGGCGGTCGGGGCGATCAGGAACGTCACCGCAGACGCGTCGACTCCACAGCGCTCCGCGACCTTGTCCACGATTTCCCGCGGCGGAACCTGCCCCGTCTCCAGGCAGAGCACGGCGCAATCGGCGTTCTCCTCCCAGGCCAATTCCTCGAACAGATCCTCGGCTCGCGCCAGCGCGCGCCCCGGCCCGCTCGCCATCGCGAAGAACTTCTCGTGCTCGAGCTTCCAGCCGGCGTACTGCGCGGCCAGGCAGGCCGCCGCCGGCTCATCGACGGCGACGCCTACGCCCGGCCAGGTCCGCTCCCCCACCGTCACCGGCACAGGGTCGATCCGGCCCAGGCCGCCCATGCACACGCCTGCGAAGGCCAAGCCGGCCTGAAGGCCGCCGCGGGCCTGGGCTCCGCAATCGACCAGGCGCGCGTCCCCCTCGAGGGTGCGCACGGAGATGCCGAGCGCCTCGGCGTCGCCCACCAGCCCCTCAACCAGCGCCACCGCACGTTCGTTCATGGACAGGCTCAACGCTCCTCCTCCTCTTCCTCGTCCAAAATCAGGAGCTCGCCACGGCCGAGCTCGGTGCGATCGCCGGACCACCGCGCCCAGCCTGCGCGGAGCAGCCGCTCGCTTAGCGTCAGCCCGAGCTCGCGGGCGCGGCGCAGCTGCATCACCAGAGCGGGGGGCCGATAGCGCGTGGCGAATGCATAGCCGGGCAGCGGCTCGACCGGCGCGCCCGACACGAGGCTCCCTCGCTTGTTGCCGAGTCCGGCCTCGCTACCGATCCCGTGCAACGCGATCACCGTGCCCGCGAGCATCCGCAGTCCGGCTCCGCTACCCGTCTGGCCGCCCACAGCGATCAGCCCGCGCCGCATGCCTGCGCCCGCCTCCTCGCCGGCGTCGCCGGAGACGACGATCTCGCCGCCGCTCATGCCGGCGCGGACGCCGGGATACGCGCCACCGAGCCGAGCGCCCGCATCGCCCAGGACTCGAACGAGGCCGCCGGCCATCTCGGCACCGGTCCAGGCGCCGGCGTCACCATCCACGTAGAGCTCACCGCCGCGCATCCGGGCGCCGGCGTGGTTGCCGCACGATCCCTGTACCAGCACTCGGCCGGCCGACGTCGCTGCGCCGATCTCGTCCACCCTACGCAGGTCGCCGGCGAACACCAGCACCTCGTCGCCGACGCCGGACACGTCGAAGAGGTCCCTCACCTTCACCGTCTCACGGCCGCAGCGGACGCTCATCGCGGCCACCGAGCCCGCATCGAGCCCGCGGAGACGGTCGGGGACGAGGCCGCCGACCGCGATCCGCGCCGGCGGCTGAGTGCGGAGGGTGAGCGTCAGCGTCATGGCGGGTCGCGCAGCTCCGAGAGCGGGAAATGAAACTCACCGAGCTTGCCGCCGAAGTTCGCAGCCGTGATGTGCGTCGCGCCCGCGGCGGCGGCGGCGTGCAGCCCACGGCGCATCGCCTGGCGGACGACATCCTCCGAGACGCGCGTCGATCACGATCTCGAACATCGAACCGACGTCCTCGGGGACGAGCGTGTCTGGCACCTGCGCGCGCAGCGTGGGCGCCATCTGGTGATTGGTGGAGGCGGGCATCGACTTCGAGGTGAGCGCACCGACCTTGCTGCCGCTGCGCACGATCCCGCCCGGGAACGGCAGTGCGATGCCCTCGCCGCGCATCGCCTCGGCAGCCGCCTGCGCGGCAGTGAGCGCCGACGCTTCGTCACGAGCCCCGATCACCAGGTTCCCCCCACCCACACCCGCGCCCGACACCGACGGAGTCGACGACCAGGAACTCGCCCTCCATCACCGGGATCCGCCAGAAGCGCTCCGCTGCGATCACCTTGCTCGCCTGAAATCCGTCGCCGAAATAACGCAGCGCTTTGCCGAGCGGCACCGTCCGCTCGGCGCCCGGCAGCCCGTCGAAGCACGCCGTTGTGGGGCAGGTGAGGACGCACTGCCCGACGCGGTCGAGCACGCGCTTGCCAACCCCCTCGCGGTCCATCGCGAACAGGAGCACGGCGATCCCGGGCCTGCCGTCCGGAGTCTGACCGGAGCGGAGCGGCCGCTCGATCGCGGCCTCGCACTTGCAGCCGATGACCGAGGTGGCAAACCCTGTCGCCGAGCGTGCCGCCTCGTGCGCCCATTCCGCCGTCGCGGCCGTGATCAGGAGCCGCGCAAACCTCATCGGGAACGCCTCGGCGAAGGTGTCGGCAACTTGGGCTGTGCCGAGGGTGTAGCCGCTCACACCGACGCCTCCACGATGCGAGCGGGTTCGCGCAGCGCCGGATCCATCACCGGGTAGTGCGCGAACGCCACCGTGTAACGCTCGGCGAACAGCGGCTCGAGCACGCTCTTCACCTCGGGATCGAAGGCGGCCCGGCCCGAGATCAGCAGTCCGTCGTCGACGCGACGCACCTCGCCGTCCTCCACGGCGAGCTCGCCGCCCTTGATGACGTAGCGCGGGGTCGCGAACATCTCCTCGCGGTCGGCGCGATCGTGGTAGATCGTCACATCGGCGTCGGCGCCGATCCCGAGGTGACCCTTGTCGCGCAGGCCGAGACGGCGCGCGGGCGCAGCGCGGGTGATGATCGCGATCTCGTTCAGGGTGTACTCGCGGTCCAGGCCGTCGGGCAGCGCGGTACGGCGGATCGCCCGCTGGTTCGCGCGCGTCATCTGATCCTCCCGGAAGCCGCGGTCCATCAGCAGGCGGATCAGCTTCGGGTAACTCAGGAAGGAGCCGCCGTTGGGATGGTCGGTGGAGAGCATCACCTGCCAGGGGTCCTTACCCAACAGGAACAACTCGAGTCCGATCCCCCACTGGAGCGCATGGACGTAATGGCCTGCGCGGTAGGTGTAGGGCACGATCCCACAGCCGGTCTCGACCTCTGTGTCGTGGTTGACCCACTTGCCATGCGTGAGGTCTCGGAGCAGCGCCGAGACGTGGGCGTCGGCGGTCATCGTCATCGCCGGACCGAACATCACCTGCCCGACGTCGGCGGTGATCTCGGGGTGACTGCTGAGGTACTCGAGCAGCTCGGGCGCCCGCGAGCGCGGCTGACCCCCCGGCTTGCCCCCGTAGCAGTGGAACTGGAGATGGGCGAAATGCGCCTGGCGCCCCGAGAGGGTCCGCATCGTGTCCAGCGTCGTGGCGGCGTTTCCCGGCACCCCGAGGTTGTTGGCGTGGACGTGGACGGGATGCGGCAGCCCGAGCTCATCGACGGCGCCGCCGATCGCGTCGATGATCTGGCGCGGCGTCACCGCGAAGCCGGGCACCTCGTCATCGAGGTTTTCGACCTGCCCATTGCGCTGCTTCCAGACCTCGACGCCACCGGGGTTGACGAGCTTGACGCCATAGCCGCCGGTCGCCTGAAGCCACCATGCGATCGCGTCGCGCAAGCGCTGCGAGACGGCGCCGCCGGACTCGCGGATCAACTCGAACAGCACCTGGTTGTTGCCCATCAGGATCAGGAACGCCTTGTCGATCATCGGGGTGTCGCGCAGCTCGGAGAGGACGTGGCGCGCTGCGAGCGGCGGGGCCGCGGCCTCGACGACGGTGGTGTAGCCGAGCAGCGAGTAGCGGTAGCCGGTGGCGAACGTCGAGGGGACCAGTCCGCCGGTGCCCGAACGCAGCACCTCGGTTCGATCGATCGGGTCGTCGCGGCGGTCGTCAGGGGACAGCTTGCGCGCCGCGTTGACCTTCGGACCCGCGATGTGGGCGTGGATGTCGACGCCGCCGGGCATCACCACCATCCCGCGCGCGTCGATTCGCCGCGCCTCGGGGCCGACCTCCTCGACCACCTTGCCGTCCTGGATGCAGATGTCGCGGACCTCGCCGTCGACCTCGTTGGCGGGATCGTGGATCGCACCGCCGCTGATCCTGATCGCGCTCACACCCCGAGCTCCTCCAGCAGTCGCGCTACCACGTCTGCGGCGGTGGGCGCGTCACGCGGCCAGCGGTGCCTGAAGCGTCAGCGGCACCCCGTCGAGGCGGTGAGCGGTGCCGGCGGCCTCGATCCCCGCGGCGGCCGTCCGGATCGACACCTCGACACCTGTGACCGGCAGGCTGCACAGCGCGATCTTCGTCATGCCGTTGGGCAGCGCGTCCGCTCCGTTCCCGATGCAAAGTGCCACGTCGACCCCCTCGGTCGGGTCCAGCGGCGAGGCCGTGGTGCTCTGCTCCGGATGGCCGCTGGCGAGATCGATGCAGTCCGGATACCCCGTCTGCCACGCCAGCACGTCCTGCGCGCTCCTCGTCCCGGGGGCGGCGGGCAATTGCAGCGTGACAGCGTGCCGGTCGAGACACAGCTCCCGCACGAGCTCGTGGAGGGCAAGGGCGCGCCGCTCGCCGCCCGCGCCGGACGTCAGCCCTCCTCCGTATACGAACGCGGCGTGCGGCACGGCGTCGATGCGCTCGATGAACCCGCCAAGGTCCGCCTCGAGGCCCGACGGCCGCAGCGCGAGCTTGCGCTGCAACACGTGCAGGGCGCTCAGCGCCTCGAGGTCGCGCTCCCGCGCCCACCGGAGCCGTACGTCCGCTCGCTGCGCTGTTGCGGTATCGCGGTCGTCGACGACGACGAGCGTTCGCTCCCAGCGGCGTTCATCGCCGAAGCCGATGCGCTCGAGCAGCCGTGGGTGGGTCGTCTCGGGGTCCTCCCGCCAAATCACGACGAGACCCGCACGATCGCGGATCTCCCCCAGCGTCGCGGTGGAGCTGCCCCGCAGCGGCACCGCCGGTGCGCCCGGCCACGGGCCGCCCGAGCTGCTCGTCGCGACCAACGCCCCGAGGCGATCGGCGAGCGCAACAGCTGCCCTCGCGTCCTCGACGGTGGCAGCGTCGAAGCCGTAGACGAGCGGACGCCGCGCCGCAAGCAGCAGCTCAGCGGCACGCTTGACCGCCTCGTCGATGTCATCGGGCTGACCACCGATCGTCGCCGACGGAGCGCTCGCCCGCCGCCGGCTGCGGTCGGAGAACCACTCGGCGCCCAGATCACAAGGTGGATGGAGCCGCACCGCGTCGCCGTCGCGTTCGATCGTCACGTCGTCGCACAGCAGTCCGCAACCCGCGCAGGTCACTGTGGCGCCGGTCAGGCATTGACCGCCGTCGCGTCGGGAAGGGCCGCCAACAGCCGTGCACCGAGGGCCGCGATCTCGCGACACGCCTTCGGTGGCCGAGACGAGCGTGCAGACCGGCGCGCCTCGTGTGATCGTCTCCCCGGCGTGGGGGATGTCGCGAGTCAGGGCCGCCGGCCACCACGCGGGATCCGGCGCGAGCATGTCGCGATCCGCGAACAGCACGAGCTTCACCTTTGCACATTGGGTCGCGGGGGAGCCGGCGGTCGATGGCAGGCTCACGCCGCGCGCTCCCCGGACGTGAGCCTCGAAGCTGCCCGGCCCGAACAGCTCGAGGCCGGCGGGCGGTCGTGGGTTCACCTCGAGCACCCACGCATGCCGCCCGTCCCAGACCGCGTCTACTCCGAACGCACCGCGCACGCCAAACCGTGCGGCCACCTCGGCACACACCGCGCGCAGCTGCCGTCCGAGCTCGGTCCGCTCGTCCTCGGGCAACCGCGGCGCGGTTACGTTGCCCATCCACTGAAACCCCGGCCGGCGATGGAGCTGTTCGGTGAGACCGAGCACCGTCGCGCGCCGGCCGTCGCCGATCGCCACCGCGGAGCACGAGAGCCCGCGCACGTGGCGCTGCAGGATCTCGGTTGGACGCAGCCGTCCGCCCAGCCACCGTCGCACGCCGCGGCCGCCCCCGCCGCGGACGGGCTTCCGCAGCCAGTCGCCGGAGTCCGGAAGATCGTCGATTGAGCGGGTCTCGGGGCGCGGGCCCCCGCGGCGCGCGCGGCAGCAGCGACCTCCCAGGGGTTCCGTACAGCGGCGAGCTGTTCCGGCGGCGTCCCGAGCAGCTCGCGTCCGACGCCGATTTGCCTCACGAGGTCGGGGCGATTCTCCAGGCCACCGCCGTAGACGACCGCATCGGCGTCCACACCGACGGCGAGCGCCGCGAGGCCGTCGTTGCTCGGCGCCGTCGCGCCAGGCGCGATCGCTCGCAGGTCGACGTCGCCGAAACGGTCCAGCGCAGTCACCTCGTAGCCGTCGGCAACCGCCAGCTGCGCGAGCATGCGAGCGCTGACGGCGACTACGAGGATCCTCATCGAACCGATATTCCCGTCAGCAGCGCGGCCAGCAACGTCGCGGCCACGAGGTCGGCGGTAGTCCCCGGGTTCAGGCGATGGTCCGGCGTGCGCAGGGATGCGTCGAAGTCCTCCAGCGAGCGGCTTCCCGCGAGCACCTCGCGAGCTGCCGCGGTGACGGCTAGTGCCGTCTCTGTGCCGGCCTTGCGCTCGATCAAGGTGTCCGGTCGGGACGCGAGCAAGCTGACGTGAAGTAACACGATCGCCTGAAGTGTCGGAAGGCCGTCGCCGAGCCCGTTGGAAAGCACCTGAAGCCCGGTGCCGAAGACGATCTCATAGCCGCTCGCGTACTCCGAGGCGATGCTGTCGCGGTGGGCGGCGGCTGCCATCGCTTCACGCAGAGAGACGCTCGCCGGAGCTCGGACGTCGTGATCGGCCACCTCGCCGAGCCCGCCCGGACGGGCTCGGGCGATCGCCGCGAACGCGGCGGCAGCATCGTCGATGTCGAGCTGCGCGAGCGTTCTCTGCGTGGCCGCCCGGAGCGTCTCGCTCTCGTCTCGGGTCGCCTCCGCGCGGACAAGAGGCGCGAACAGGAGAACGATTCCCAGATTCGTATTGGTGCTGGCGACGCGCGCCGTTGCCGCCACCCCGTCGGCGATCAGCTCGCCGACGCTGCGCGCGCGGACGCGTCGGCTGTCGAAGGCGTGTCCGAGCGCCAGCGCCGAGCGCACCATGTCGGTGTAGGTCGTGTCGGAGAAGTCGTGGACCGGCGTGACGTTGCCGGGCTTTGCCGCCGATACCTCCAGCAGGCACGCGAGCTGGACGTGATGCTGGAGCAGGTCACAGCTCAGCGTCGAGTGAGCTAGGGTTGCATCCACCCGCGTCACGATACGAGAGGGAGGTACTCATGGCCATCACCCTGGCGACGGGAGAGGCACTCACCGGCGACGGCAACGAGCTCGCCCACATCGACCTGCTGATCGGGTCCAAGAGCGGACCGGTCGGCGCGGCGTTCGCCAGTGCATTCACCAACGAGAAGGAGGGTCACACCAATCTGCTCGCAGTGGTCACCCCCAACCTCCCGGCGAAGCCGGACACGGTGATCAGCAACAAGGTGACCATCAAGGGCGAGAAGCAGGCCGTGCAGTTGTTCGGCCCCGCGCAGGCCGCGGTCGCCCGTGCCGTCGTGGACTCGGTTGCCGAGGGTGTCATCCCGAAGGATCAGGTCGACGACCTGTGCCTGATTGTGGGCGTCTTCATCCACTGGGAGGCCGAGGACGACAAGAAGATCTACGACTACAACTACGAGGCGGTGAAGCAGTCGATCGCGCGCGCGCTCGGTGGTGAGCCGAGCATCGACAAGGTTCTCTCGGAGACGCCCGCAGCGCGTCATCCGTTCGCCGGCGGCGCCGAGGGCTAGCGCCGATTGGGCCGGACCCGTTGACCGCGCAGACCGGAGAGTCGTCGCTCGCCGGTCTGCGCACCGTCGTCACGGGAGCCAGCTCAGGCATCGGAAGGGAGATCGCGTGCGCCTTCGCAGCCGCCGGAGCGTTTGTCGGCATCGGTTTCCGAAGCTCGGAGGACGCCGCCCGCGACCTCGCCGGTGAGCTTCGGGCCCGGCCATCCGATGCTGCAGGCTGATCTCGGCACCCTCGAGGGTTGCGCCACGGTCGTCGACGACGCATTCCGCACGCTGCAGAACGTCGACGTTTGGGTCAACAACGCCGGCGCCGACGTGCTGACCGGCGAGGCCTCCGGCTGGCCGGCGGAGCGCAAGCTGGAGGCCCTGCTCGACGTCGATCTGAAGGCGACGATCCGCTGCTCGCGACTGGTCGCCGCGCGCATGCAGCCGGGCGGCTCCATCATCAACCTCGGCTGGGATCACGCGACCATCGATGGGATGAAGGGCGACGACTCCGAGCTGTTCGCAGCCGTCAAGGCTGCGATCCTCGGCTTCTCCAAGTCGTTCGCGCGCTCGGTCGCCCCCGACGTTCGCGTCAACGTGCTGTGCCCGGGCTGGATCGAGACCGCTTTCGGCGCGGACGTCGACCGCGAGTTCTACGCGGAGGTGGCGCGGACCACGCCGCTGGGCCGCTGGGGCCAGCCTAAGGACGTGGCGACTGCCGCCGTCTGGCTGGCGTCGCCGGCCGCCGCCTTCGTCACCGGCCAGGCGATCAACATCAACGGCGGCGTCGTTGCCTGACACGCTGTTCGTCACCGGCCGCCTCGCCGAGCCCGCACTACGAAGCGTCCTGGCTGAACTGGACATCGCCCACCAGATCGCCGTGATGAACATCAGCGTCGCTGCGCTGATGACCACGCGGTGGATCGCCAGGCGGCTGAGCGTTCCGGAGGGCGTCGACAACATCGTGATCCCCGGGTTGTGTGAAGGGGACGTGGACGCGCTCCAGCAGGCCATGGGTCTACGCGTCCGCAAGGGACCCGCCGACGTGCGCGCGCTGCCCGAGTGGTACGGGCGCGAGGCCGTCCGCGCGCAGCTTGGTCCGCGCGATGTGCGGGTGTTCGCCGAGATCAACGGCGTGCAGTCGCTCTCGCGCGAGCAGGTGATCGACAGGGCACAGGCCTTCCGGGCGGCGGGGGCCGACGTGATCGACCTCGGTCTGTCGCTCGACCGTTCGTGGCTGACCGCGGGACCGCCCACGATCGCGGCGCTCCGCGAGCTGGGGCTGTCGGTCAGCATCGACACGCTCGACCCGGACCACATTCGGATGGCCGATGCCGCCGGCGCGGACTACGTCCTCAGCCTCACGCCGGACACGATCGGGCTGGCCGAGACGTTGCGTGCGACCCCGGTCCTGATCACACACGACCCGGAGGATCTCGACGGCCTCGACCGGATGGCGGCTCGCCTCGACCAGCTACGCCACCCGTACATGCTCGACTCGATTCTGGCGCCCATCAACGCCGGCTTCGCGGCGTCACTGGCACGCTATGTCGAGGTCCGCCGGCGTCACCCCGAGGCTGAGATCCTGATGGGGATCGCCAATTTGACCGAGCTGACGGAGGCCGACTCGACCGGGGTGACCGCGCTTCTGATGGGCTTCTGCCAGGAGGTTGGGATCCGCGCCGTCCTGACGACGGAGGTGATCGGGTGGGCCCATGGGGTGGTGCGCGAGACCGTGCTGGCGGCGCAGATCATGCACTTGGCCGAGCGGCAGGCGCGCCCGCCGAAGCACATCGACGCCGGGCTCGTGACGAGCAAGGATGAGTCGATGCGCGCCCCGACGGAGAAGGAACTGCGCAGCATGCAGGCACAGATCTCCGACGCCAACTACCGCCTGTTCGCCGACGCCGATTGGCTGTATGCGTTCAACGGAGAGAGGTTTGTCCGCGAAGCGAACATGTACGCGGTGTTCGACCGGCTCGAAGTCGACGACGCGTCGCACGCGTTCTATCTCGGCAAGGAGCTGATGAAGGCCACGATTGCGCGCGGCCTGCGCAAGAACTACCGGCAGGAGGGGCCCCTGGACTGGGGCCTGCTGAGCTTCCCCGAACCCCGACGGGAGGACGTCTGATGAAGAAGATCCTGATCCAGCTCGACACCGACCGGCATCCGAGCTCGTTCGACGCGATCGCCGCGTACGACGCCGAGGTCGACGTCGTGCTGGGATTTGGCGACATCAAACCGGAGAATCTCGCCGGCGTCGTCCAAGGGGCGGTGTTCCCACGGGGCCCCGACGGCCTCGCCAACACCGCCTTCTGGGTCGGTGGGTCCAAGGTGCGCGACGGCGAGGCGGTGTTCGAGGCGGCGCAGGACCTGTTCTTCGAACCGTTCAAACCGTCGATCATGCTCGATTCGGACGGCTCCAACACGACCGCTGCTGCCGCCGTGGCACTCGTGCGGCGAGCGGTGACGCTTCCAGGCAGTCGCGCGGCCGTGGTAGGCGTCGGGCCCGTCGGTCTGCGTACGGCGGAGCTTCTGCGACGCGAGGGCGCTGATCTCACCATGTTGACCTTTCCACCCGACGTGATGGAGGGCGGCCATCGCCGCGCGTCGGGCATTGCGGTCGCGCAGGAGGCCGGCTTCGAGGTGATGGAGCCGGGGTCGAGCGACGAGCTGGACGCCGCTCTGACGGACCGGGCGGTCGTCTTCGCCGCCGGCCCGGCGGGCACGCAGATCGTGCGGCGCAGCGGCTGGGCCCAGGATGGTGTGCGGGTGGTGGTCGACTACTCAGCGACCGATCCCGTCGGCGTCGAGGGCGTCGAGCGCACCGACAACCTGGAGGAAGAGGACGGCGTGCTCAAGCTCGGCGCGCTCGCCGTGGGCGGCCCGAAGATGAAGTTGCAGAAGCGGTGCGTGCAGCGGCTGTTCGAGGCCAAGGGCACAGTGCTGGATCTCGAGGGCGTCTATGACGTCGCCCTGGATGTGCTGTGAGGCCGCGACGTGAGGCCGCGACGGCCCGCCGGGGCACGGATGCCCGGCCTGCCGGCCCCAGTGATGGCGCGAAGCGGCCCCTATTTCGAGAAGACGAACTTGCCCATCGGCCCGTCGAGCGGGCTGTCCGCCTCGGGCCGCCAGAGGATCGTGTCCTCGATCTTGCGCGCCAGCGTGAAGTCCTTGTCGGTGATGCCGCCCGCCGAGTGCGTGGCCAGCTTGACCCAGAGCTTCCCCCAGGTGACGTTCAGGTCGGCGTGATGGCCGGCGGCTTCGCACAGGTATCCCACGGCATTGACGGCCATCAGCGTCGTGGGCCAGCCGTCGGTGTTGTACTTACGCCGGATCCACTTGTCCTCGTAGTACCACTGGTCGAGGCCGTACTCGGAGAACTTCGCGGGGATCTCCTCCTCGCTGTAGGTGCGCGGCTTGTCACTCGTTGAGCTCATCCTCGAATGATATGCCCCGCGTAGCCGGCGTCGATCCGGGAACCGTCTCCTTCGACCTATGCGTGCTGGACGACGGCGAGCCTGTCGTCGAGCAGGTCTTCGAGACCGGCTCGCTGAGCGAGGACAGCGGACCGCTGCTGCGTGCGCTTGCATCCCACGGTCCTTATGACCTCGTGTATGGGCCGAGCGGTTACGGCGTTCCGCTGGTGGCGGCCGCCGACATCGGCGAGCGGGATCTGGCCGAGATGGTGCTGGTCCGCCCGGACGAGGCGAGCGCAGACACCGGCGTCGGTGGCATGCGGTCACTCCTGCGCGCGCTGGCGCGCAGCGGGTTGCCGGTCGTCTTCGGACCCGGGGTGATCCACCTGCCCACCGTCCCGCCACACCGCAAGTACAACCGGATCGATCTCGGGACCGCCGACAAGGTGTGCGCGGCCGCGTACGCGATCTTCGACCAGGCCGCCCGTCGCGCGACCGCGCCACGCGAGACGGCGCTCGTGCTGCTCGAGCTGGGCGGCGCTTTCAGCGCGGCCCTCGCGATCGCGGGTGGCCAGATCGTCGACGGGATGGGCGGATCCTCGGGCCCGCTCGGCGTGCGCGCCGCCGGGGCGATTGACGGCGAGGTGGCGTATCTGCTGGCTCCGACGCTGCGCAAGCACACGCTGTTCACGGGCGGCGCGCTCGATCCGACGGGCGCCGGTGAGCACGCGGACCTTGCGGCGCTGTGGTCCTCGCCCGCACACGCCGACGGGTGGATGGCACTGCTCGAGGCCGCTGCCAAGGCGGTGCGGGCGCTGATTGTCAGCACGCCGACGCCGCACGAGATCGTCGTGTCAGGCCGCGTCGCCCGCCTGCCCGAGGTAACGCAGCGCTCTGTTCCATGCTTGGCTGATATCGCGCCGGTGGTCGGCGCTCGTGCCGGGGCGCGCGAGCGCTGCCGCGCACGGCGCCGCGTTGCTGGCCGACGGGCTGGCAGGCGGTCCGAATGCTGACTTGGTAACGGTGCTGAAGCTGCGCGAATCCAGCGGAACGGCGCTCGACCATCTGCGCATAGCCGGAGCAGACTCCATATCGCTCGGGTAGGCGAGCATGACGAAGGACCGTTTAGCGCCACGACAAAGCACCTATTAATCGACGCGGTGGAAAGTGTCCTAAAGCTGACCGTTTTGGGCCTTGTATCGCCAATTGCGCCAATGTTAGGTTTCCGGGTGATTCAGGCGTTTTCCCCCGACGGAAGGAGAGGCCGTGAGCCAGACTGCCGACACGGGTGTGCGCGATCCCTTGGCTGCGCTGGGCAAGCAGAACGGGACGACGTTGGGTCGAGTCCTCGGCAGCGGGAAGCAGGCGCTGGCCGAGGAGGGATCCGACGGCACGATGCACGCCACGATTCGGATCCCTGAAGACGAGCTCGTGTTCGAGCCGGGGGTGCTCGTTGCTCCCCACGGGGGGACCCTCGAGCTGACGCTCATCAACGACGACAAGAACACGCACTGCGCGGTGCTGCCGAGCAACGGCGACTCGCAGTTCATCTGGTTGGTCAACCATTCGCGCGGGACGGCCAGGCTCGAGCTGGACGGCCCCGGCTACTACTGGTACGGGTCGACCACCGGCAACGATGAGGGCCGCGGCCTGACCGGAGCGATCGTCGTCTCGGGCGACACGCCGCCGGAGGCCAAGCTCGACCGTCCACCCCAGCCGCAACCGTAGAGAGGAGCCGTTGATGGCAACTGAAGAGTACGTAGACGCAGGGCACGCCGTCGACTTCAGGACTCTGAGCGACGTGGCCGGGGAGGCGCCGGCGGTCGCCAAGGGCATCAACTACGACCGCATTCTGAAGGCCCGTGAGGCGGAGCCGCACAACTGGATCACCTACTACGGCGCCTACGACGGGAAGCGGTACAGCCCGCTTGACCAGATCAACGTCGACAACGTCAAGAGCCTGATTCCGGCGTGGGTCTTCCAGGCCGGCTCGTCGGGCATGCACTCGGGCGCATCGACGTACGCGTTCGAGGCCGCCCCGATCGTCGTCGACGGCGTCATGTACGTCACAGGCTGGGACGGCTGGCTCTGGGCGCTCGACGCCAGGAACGGGGCGGAGCTGTGGCGCTACAAGCACGCGTCCCCGTACGACGTGTCGCTGTGCTGCGGCAACGTCAACCGCGGGTGCGCCGTGGCGCAGGGCATGGTCTTCATGATCACCCTGAACGCCCACATCATCGCGCTCGACGCCGCGACCGGCGCTCCCGTCTGGGACCAGGTGTACGGCGATGTGCGGGCCGGGGAGAGCGCGACCGTCGCTCCCCTGATCGTGAAGGACATGGTCATCGTCGGGAGCTCCGGCGGCGAGTTCGGGGTGCGCGGCCACGCCGACGCCTTCAAGCTCGAGACCGGGGAGCGGGTCTGGCGCTGCTACATGGTGCCGAAGCCCGGAGAGCCAGGGTCGGAGACCTGGCCCTCCGGAGGCGAGGCCTGGGCCGCGGGGTGGCGCAAACTGCTGGACCACGCCCACCTATGACCCGGACACGAACATGCTGTACTTCAACACCGGCAACCCGTGCCCGGACTTCGACGGGGCCGTCCGAGAGGGCGACAACCTCTACACCGACTGCGTTGTCATGGTCGACGCCGATTCAGCGGCCAGATCAAGGCGCACTACCAGTACACCCCACACGACGTGTGGGACTACGACTGGACGATGGAGAACATCCTGTTCGAGATGGACGGTCGCAAGTGCCTCGGGCACTTCGACAAGAACGGGTACTTCTTCGTCCTGGATCGCACGGACTGCAGCCTGATCCGGGTCGTGCCGTTCGTCGACCGCATCACCTGGGGCGAGATCGACGCCAACGGCAAGGTGACGGCGAAGGTCTTCCCCGACAAGGAAGGAGACCCGGTTCACTTCTGGCCCGGACCGGCCGGCGCCAAGGAATGGACGCATGCGGCCTACAACCCGAACACGGAGCTGTTCTACGCACCGGTGCAGGACATCGGCGCGACCGCGACGCGGCGGCGCCGGGAGTTCAAGGAGAGCATCCCGTACTGGGGCGCGGGCGTCGCCGTGGACGGCGAGGACATCGCCGGGTCGATCAGCGCATTTGACCCCAAGACCGGTCAGGAGACGTGGCGCTGGCGCCACGACCAGCCGATGTGCGGGTCGGTGCTGACCACGGCCGGCAACCTCGTGTTCGCCGGCGAGCCGTCCGGGAAGTACAAGGCCCTCAACGCCGAGAGCGGGGACCTGCTGTGGCAGTTCCAGTGCGGAAGCGGTCACCACAACAACCCGACCACCTACAGCGTCGACGGCAGGCAGTACATCGCCGTGCCGACCGGGTGGGGCGGCTGGATCGAGGGATTCCTGCCCGCGATGCTCGGGGCGCGCGCCGGAAGCGCGCTGTTCGCGTTCGCGCTGCCGGAGTAGCGCAAGCGACCGAAGCCATATGCGATCTGCCACGGCCTCGGGAGTCGTGGCAGATCGCAGGCCTCGACGCCGACCGTTCGAGGAACACATGATCTCGCTTCTCCTCTCGGGTTCACGCTCAGCCTGGACAACTTCCGCATCTCGATCGCGCTGGGGGGCCTCAGCCGACCTGGCGCCGGTCCGTCAAGACGTCCGTGATCTTCGGCCTGTGGGATGGCCTCGCACCGCTGGTCGGCATCCTCGTCGGCGACTACCTGAGCGAGAAGATCGTTCGCGACCGCCGACACGTCGCGGCGGTCGGCCTCGCGTGCATACGGCCTGTTCGTCGTCGTCCGGGCGTTGGTCGCACCCGAGCACGCGGATCCGGACAGCGGTGGGCGATGCGCGGGCTGCCCCTGCCGTTGAGCGTCGACAACGTGGCCGCCGGCGCGAGCCTTGGCCTCCTCGGATTCTCGCCCTGGCTCGCGCCCCCCCTGTTCGGGGTGATCACGTTTGTGATGTCGGTCGCCGGGCACCAGATCGGGCGCGCAGCGGCCCACTTCATTCCCCGCATCCGCACCGACCTGCTGACCGGCATCGCGTTCGTGCGATGGCAGTGTGGGTGGCCGTTGGCACCGGGGGCTGACGTCGGACGCCGGCGCGCGCGCCGTCGTTGGCGCCCAGGAGCCATTGGGTGATCACTCGCTGATGGCTCGTCGAGAGGCGTAGGCCACACGAGACCCGACCTCACCGCTCCAAGGGGCGAGGACGGGTGCCCGAACACTGAACCCCGGTCCGGACGTGCCGATATACGGGACATGACCGCGAAAGCGCGAAGCTTGCGAGATCGCCACATGCGACGAGGTCGCAGCGGGTCCGTGGTCGGCTCGCCTGCGGGCGATGGCGGCTCTCAGAGCCGACAGGGGCATGCGGCCATGAGCTATCTGACTGATGGCGTGCACCTATACGAAACGCTCCATTCGTGCCAGAATTTCGGGCTGGCGGGAGGCGCCTGGCTCACCGTACGCGATTGCCTCACGGGCACGGTGCGTGCGCTGAACGAGCTGGAGCTCGCCCTCTGCGAGCCCGTC
>CAVVSB010000019.1:0-10320 GCA_963750695.1 uncultured Solirubrobacterales bacterium | reverse complement strand
GGCGAGCAGGACGCCGGCCTCGACGTCCCGGCGCTGATCGACGTGCTGCAGCGGCGAGCCGGCGGAGCCTGAGCCGCCGGCCGCTCAGCGCTTGCGCTTTCGCTTCTTCGCCGGGGACCGCAGGATGACGATGCGTTTGACAAGCGTCCGCGGCTTGCCGTTGAGCTGCCGAATCGTGAGCGTTGCCCTCAGGCGGTGGTACTTGGCCAGCAGCTTCCGTCAGGTCCGGTTGAGCAGTCCTCATCATCCCTGCTCCTTCTGGGCCTACCGGCCCGCCGTTCCACTGCCCCATCCGGGGCGGCGACTCCGGCGCCCGGGACGGAACAGAATCCACTCGGCTGGCGCTTCGTCCACAATTCCGGTGTGCTCGTCGACCTCTCCCTCATGTTCGGCGCGTTCGTGCTCGCCAGTGCGCTGGCGGGGGCGGTCGGCGCCGCCAATCTCGGGACGGCGCTCGCCTTCGGCCAGATCGCGTTCGCGCTCGCGGCTGTGCTCGTGATTGTCAAACGACCGTAGGTTCGCGAGCGTGCGGCAGGCGACCCGTGAGATCGTGCTCCCCGACCGTCCACTCGTCGACGGCCCGACCGCACTGCGGGCATGGCGCGATGACGACGTCGAGGCGATCGTGCGCGCGTGCCAGGACCCGGAGATCGCCCGGTGGACGCGCGTGCCCGAGCACTACGGCGAGGTCGACGCCCAGGCGTATCTGCTCGAGCGCGGTGCGTCGCTGCATGCCGGCGCGACGGCCCCGTTCGCGATCGTCGCCAGCGACGACCTCGCTCGGCTGCTCGGCTCGGTCTCGATTCTGCGTCTCGCCTGGGAGCACCTCCGGGGCGAGGTCGGCTACTGGCTCGCCCCCGACGCCCGCGGCGCCGGACACGCCACCCGCGCCGTGCGGCTCGTCAGCGGCTGGGCGTTTCAGTCGCTCGGCCTCGAGCGGATCGACCTGCTGGCCGCCGCCGGCAACCTGCCGTCGCAGCGGGTCGCCGAGCGTGCCGGCTTCACCCGTGAGGCGCTGCTGCGCTCGCACAGCGCCGGGCCACACGGGCGCGAGGACATGGTCGCATTTGGCCTGTTCGCCGACGACCACGGCCCCGGGGATTGACCAGCTAGATGGTTGATTTCGCGGCCGCGTGGTGCCGGGGGAATCGGATCCCGCCCACCCATCAAGCCGGTCGAGAACGCAGGGTGAAGCCAATACTGGACGTATTGGCGAGCCCGAGGACGACGATCCGGCGCCGATCATCCGGATTCATCCGGCACGCGGGGTCGTAGAATCAATCATCTAGGCTGTGGAAATGGCACTTGAGCCGCTGCGCGACGGACACGGCCGCCTCATCGGCGATCTGCGCGTCTCCGTGACCGACCGGTGCAATTTCCGCTGCCAGTACTGCATGCCGGCCGAGGGGCTGCCCTGGCTCGAGCGCCGGGAGATCCTCAGCTTTGAGGAGATCGCGCGGCTCGTGAGGCTGCTGAGCGCGATGGGCGTACGAGACGTCCGGCTGACCGGCGGCGAACCGCTCGTGCGCCGCAACTTCCCCCACCTCGTCGAACTCCTCAGCGAGATCGAGGATGTCGACGATCTGTCGGTGACGACGAACGGATTCCTGCTCGAGCGCGACGCAGAGAAGCTCGTTCGCGCTGGTGTCAACCGCTTCAACGTTTCAGTCGACTCCCTCCAGCAGGACCGCTTCTTCGAACTCACACGCCGGGATGCGCTGCCGCAGGTGATCCGCGGGCTCGAGCACCTGGCGTCGTTTCCCGAGGCCCATCCGGTCAAGATCAACGCGGTTGCGATCCGCGGCTTCACCGAGGACGAGGTGCTGCCGTTCGCCGAGCTCGCCCGCTCGAGCTCGTACGAGATTCGCTTCATCGAGTACATGCCGCTCGACGCCGACCACGCCTGGACCGCCGACCAGGTCCTGACCGGGGCCGAGATCCGCGCTGCGATCGATGCGGTGTACCCGCTCGAGCCCGAGCCGCGCGCGCCACACGCGACGGCTCGCGTGTACCGCTTCGCCGACGGCCGTGGCCGCATCGGCTTCATCAACCCGGTGTCGGAGCCGTTCTGCGGTGATTGCAACCGCATCCGCCTGACGGCCGACGGTCGACTGCGCACGTGCCTGTTCTCGCTTAACGAAACCGACCTGCGCGGGCCGATGCGCGACGGCGCCTCGGATGCCGTACTCGAGCGGATCATCCGCGAAGCCGTGTGGCGCAAGGAGCTCAAGCACCACGTCGGTGAGCCTGGCTTCATCCAGCCGGCGCGGACGATGAGCGCGATCGGCGGCTGAGCGACGCATCAGCGCTGGCTCCGATGCACGCTGCGCATATCGGGCACGGGCGGCGGGCGCAGGCGCTGATAGGAGAAAGCGCCGACGAGCAGCAGCAGGCCGAGCGCGATGAACGAGATCACGCGGTAGAGCGAGGTCAGCGTCGAGAGGTCGTAGAGGAACACCCTGGCGACCGTCAGCAGCAGCAACGCGAGGGCCGCATTGCGGAGTTGATCTCGGTTCGTGCGCAGGGCGACGATGAGCCCGCCGAGGCCGAGCAGGCTCCAGCACGCGCTGAGAACGACCTGACCCTGCTGACGGACGCTGAGATCGAGCACTGCCGGGTCGGCGGCGCCCCCGGTCGGCTGGAACGCGGTGATGATCGCGACGGAGGCCAGGTAGAGCAGCGTCAGCGCGCTGGCACGAGCAGCCATGGCCCCCCGATTCAGGCGAGCACCCGGCCGCCGACGAGGTCTCCAAGCGAGACTGGCTGACGGCGCCGGGGCGCTGGGTCGGTCGACGGCGGGGCGACCTGCGGCGGCTGCGACCCGGGTGCGTCGACCGGCGGCGGTTGCGACCGCGGTGCGTCGACGGGCGGCATCACTACCCGGACCGGCGGCGGTGTCGATCGACGCCGCGGCGTGACGACCGCCTCCACCGAGCTCATGCGCCGCTCCAACTCACGGAGGCGCGCTTCCAACTGATCAGGTGCTGCGGATGCCGACATCGGAATGCCCTCCTCGCTGCTATTGACCGATGGTCGACAAGCTGCCCCATCTCGTGAGCTTGTCAACCGCTGGTCAATAAGGTGCTAACATTGCCGTGTGAGCGAACCCGCGTACACCCGCCTGCCTGTCGACGAACGTCGGGCTCAGATCGTCGCGGCGGCCACGACACTGTTCGCCGAGCACGCGTACGAGGAGATCTCGATGCGCGAGATCGCATCGGCCGCCGACGTCTCAAAAGCGCTGCTCTACCACTACTTTCCGTCGAAGATCGACCTGTTCAAGGAGGCCGTATCCGAGGCGGCCGGCGAACTCGCCGAGCTCATCCGGCCGATGAGCGGCGGGGCCGCCGCCCCGGCGCCGGAACAGCTCGCGTCGACGCTCGACGCCTACCTGACATGGATCGACGACCACGCCCGTACATGGACGAAGCTCATGCAGAGCGCCGCGACCCTGCCCGAGGCACGTGAGATCGTCGAGCGCTTCCGCGCCGAGACGATGGCGATGGTGCTGGCGGGCCTCGGCGCCGGCACCGACCCTCCGGCGGCGCTCCGGACCGCGATCGTCGGCTGGCTCGGCTTCATGGACGCCGCGATCCTCGACTGGACGCAGCACCGCGATCTCACCCGCGATCAGCTCCGGGAGCTGCTCGTCTCCGCGTTCGGCGCGGCCTTGCTCGCCGCGTCCCAGTGACGCGTTAACGCGTCTGCAAGATATGGCCGGAACAATTGGGTGGCGAGATGCCGCTGCTGCTCGTGTTCGCGCTTATCGCCGGGGCCGGCACGGCGATTACGCCGTGCGTTCTCCCCGTGCTCCCCGCGCTGCTCTCAGCCGGCGCGGTCGGCGGCCGCCGGCGTCCGCTCGGGATCGTCGTCGGGCTCGCGACGACGTTCACGATCGCGATCGTCGCGCTCGCCCAGCTCGTGCAGGGCGTCGGACTCGCGAGCGGCGCCGCCCGGACGCTGGCGATCATCGTGCTGATCGGCTTCGGGCTCATCCTGCTCGTCCCGTCGCTTGCCGCCCGGGTCCAAGCGCCCCTTTCCCGCCTTGCGCGCTTCGGCCCCAAGACCCGTGGGGACGGATTCTGGTCCGGGGTCGGGGTCGGCGGCGCGCTCGGCTTCGTGTGCGCGCCGTGTGCCGGCCCGATCCTCGCCGCGGTGACGTCGGTGAGCGCGTCGAGCGGCCCGTCGGCCCGGATCGTGGCCGTCGCGATCGCGTACGCGCTCGGCTTGAGCGCGGTTCTGCTGCTCTACGCCATCGGCGGCCGAGCCGTGCTCGAGCGGATCCGCCGCCACGCGCGCGGTCACCTCGTTGAGCCGGTGCTCGGCGTCGTACTCATCCTCACGGGAGTCGCAATGGCAACCAACCTCGACGTCCGCTTTGAGGAGGCGCTCGCCAAGGACCAGAACCTGCCGGCGTTCCTCGTCAACCCAACTCGGGCCCTCGAAAACTCGCACGCCGTGCAATCACGCCTCGCGTCGCTGCGCCCACCTTCGAAGTTCGCGAGCACGGCCGGCCCGGCGAGCAACCTCCCCCGTCTCGGCCCGGCGCCGGAGTTCACCGACACCCAGAAGTGGTTCAACACGCCCGGCGGGCGCCCGCTCACGCTCCACGGGCTCCGCGGTCGCGTCGTGCTCGTCGACTTCTGGACGTACACGTGCATCAACTGCATCCGCACGCTCCCGTTCCTCAAGGGGCTGTACGCCACGTATCACCGCTACGGACTGCAGATCGTCGGCGTGGAGACGCCGGAGTTCACGTTTGAGCAGAACGCCGGCAACGTCGCGCAGGCGATCGTCGCCGATGGCCTTCGCTACCCGGTCGTCCAGGACAACCGGTACGGCACGTGGAACGCTTGGGGTAACCAGTATTGGCCCGCGGAATACCTCATCGACGCGAGCGGTCAGGTCCGCCACACGCAGTTCGGCGAGGGCGATTACGCCAAGAGCGAGGACGCCGTCCGGGCGCTGCTGCGCGAGGCCGGCGCGACACGGCTGCCGCGCCCGATGACCGCCCACGCGATCATGCCCTCGGCGGACCTCGGCACCCCGGAGACCTATCTCAACGCGCTGCGCCAGCAGGGGTTCGCCCCGCAGCTGATGTCCGGCGTCCACACGTATCCCGGCGTGCCGACGCCGGAGCTCAACCAGTTCGCGCTGCGCGGCCGCTGGAACGTCGGAAGCCAGGACGGCAGCCCCGCGACGCCGGCCGCCACCGGCGCGGCGATCCAGGCCGGATTCCAAGCCGCCGACGTGTACCTCGTACTCACCTCCAACGGAAACCTTCCGCGCACGGTTCGGGTGCTGCTCGACGGCAAGCCGGTAGCGAGCGCGGCGTCCGGCCGCGACGTCCACGGGGGCAACGTCACGGTCCGCGGCCAGCGGCTGTACTCGCTCGTGTCCCTCCCTTCGGCCCAGCGGCACGCGCTGACGGTCGAGGTCCCGCCAGGGGTCAGCGCCTACAGCTTCACCTTCGGCTGATCCCGTCGAGCACGGCGGCGGCGTGCAGCAGGTCCTCCGGCGCGTTGACGTTGAAGAGCGCCTCGGTGTCCTCGATCTCGATGAGCCGCGGGTGCAGCGCCAGCACGGCGTCGGTGAGCGCCACGTCGCCGGCGGCCAGCGAGGCAGCGAGCGGAGCCGCCGCCTGCGGCTGGTAGCACCCCAGGAGCGGGTGAAGACGGCCCGCCTGGGTGACGACGACGGCGGGCGTGCGCTCCGGATCGGCGGACGCCAGCAGCTCAACGATCGGCGGCGTGAGAAACGGCATGTCGGCGGCGGTGACGAGCACCGGCTGGGCCCCCGCCAGCGCGAGCGCGTGGGTGATGCCGACGATCGGGTGCTGCGGCGCCGCCGGCTCGATCCACACCGTGACCCCCGGCAGGCTCGGGAGCTCGGTGTCGGGCTTCGCGACGATCGCCACGTCCTCGAGCACGGCCTGCAACGCCGCGAGCGGATACGTGATGAGCGGGCGCCCCCGGAGCTTGACGATCGCCTTCGAGCCGCCGATCCGCCGGCCGCCGCCACCCGCCAGGATCACGCCGATCGGGGGCCGGCGACGGACCATCAGACGGCCTCGTCGAACTTGCTCACTGCGCCATCGTAGAATCAGACGGATGGAGGGCTCAACAGAGGTTCGCAGCTGGCTGCGGTGCTACCGCTGCTGGTCGCAAAACCTCGAGGTCCAAGTTCACTACGAGGGGATCCACCGGATCGACCCGGAGAGCGGCGAACGTGGTGAGGTCGTCGACGAGATGCAGGAGGCGGTCGTCCAGTGCCTCGAGTGCATGCACGACCAGCCGCACCTCGGTTTTCACAACGGCCGCGTCGAGCCGATCGAGGACCGCTGGGAGCGGATGATCGCCGGCACGCCCTGGGTCGCGTCATGCACCGTCACCGTCGACGCCGACGACGTCGAGACGTGCTCGGGCCCCGAGGCCGGCGACGCCCTGTCCTATGCCGCCTTCGGCGACCACGGCACGCGGGAGTTCTTCACCCACGTCCGCTTCCACAAGCACGACGAGGACCGGATCGTCGTCCACCTGCTGGTCGAGCTGTACGCCCGCTCGGCCGAGGAGGCGACCGAGGTCCTCGAGGACGCCGCGCGCGGTCAGCTCGCGATCACGTCGCTCGCCGAGGAGTCACGGCCGCCGGCGTCGACAGGCGACGCCAAGCACTAGTGCTGCGAACCCAGGGATCGCCCTAACGGCTAGGCCGATTTCGGCCCCTCGATCGGCTCGAGTCCGGCCCGGAGCGCCTGATCAGGCACCTCTTCGCGGTCAACCACATCCCGCCGGCGACCCCCACTCCGGACTCGCCCCGAGCGCACCAACCAACCCCACGCCTCGAGCACGATCACGACCAGCGCCACCGGCACCGTCGCCGGCAGCTCGGCCACGACGAAGAACAAGAGGTCGAATAGGGCGGCAAAGACGAACACCATCACCGCGGCCACCCGCTGGAGCCGCACCTCGCGTGCCAACGCCGCTCCCAGCAGCGCCGCCACGAACAGGTCGCCGTAGCCCATCGAAACGGTCCCGAACAGCTCGCTCTGGAGCTGCGGCAGACCGCCGCCGGGGGCAGCGGCGACGAGCGCCGCGTTCGGGGCCTGGAGCAGGTCGGACACGACGAGCCATACATCGGCGGCCGCCATCAGCACGATTCCGGTCTTGAGCCACCCGGACGGCGTGACCGCGCCCAAAAGCACGCCCAACGTGACGCAGCTCAGCCCGCTCAGAAGCGCCCCCGCGGCCTCGCCGACCAGAGTCGTCCGCGACCACCACGCCAAGGCGAACAACGGCACGGCGCCGAGCGCCGCCCACGGCACGCTCCCGCGCACGGCCCAGCCCAAGGCAACGGCGGCGAGGGGGGGCACCGCGATCAGCGCGAGATACGTCAGCCCGGTCGCGGTATCCGACACGTACCGGATCGCAAAGATCGTGAACACGATCGACGCGATCGGGACGATCGCCCACGCCGGGCCGCGCACGCGGTCGAACAGGGCGACCCGCGGCGGCACCCGCGGCGCCGCGACAACGGCCGCCTGCAGCCCGAGCAGCGCCGCGTCAGACCATACGAACGGAAGAGCCACGCCTGGAGGGTAGGACCAAAGCCCGTCCCCCCAGGCGAACTCTTCAGTACCTATTAAGCGTTGAGCCGCTCCTCGAGCAGCTTGAGCTGAGCCCTGAGCGCCTCGGGGAGCTTCTCACCGAAGCTGGCGTAGTGCTCGTGCATCTGCGGCAGCTGCTCCTTCCAGCCGGCCACGTCGACGTCCAGGAGCGCGTGCATGTCCTCCGTCGTGACGTCGAGTCCCTCGGTGTCGATGCCGCCCTCACCGACGAGCGGCAGCAGCCCGATCGCGGTGTCGAGCGCGGGGGCCTTCCCCTCGCAGCGGCGGAAGATCCAGGCGAGCACCCGCGAGTTCTCGCCAAACCCGGGCCACAGGAACTTGCCGTTCTCGTCCTTGCGGAACCAGTTAACGTAGAAGATCCGCGGCAGCTTCGCCCCGTCACGCTTCGCCAGCGACAGCCAGTGGCCGAAGTAATCCGCCATGTGGTAGCCGCAGAACGGGAGCATCGCCATCGGATCCCACCGCAGCTGGCCAACCTTGCCGACCGCCGCGGCGGTCGTCTCCGAGGACATCGTCGACCCGAGGAACACGCCGTGCTCCCAGTCGCGCGCCTCGTACACGAGCGGAACGACACTCGCCCGCCGACCGCCGAACAGCATCGCCGAGATCGGCACGCCGCGCGGGTCCTCCCACTCGGCCGCGATCGACGGACACTGCGCCGCCGGGGTCGTGAACCGGGCGTTGGCATGGGCCGCCGGGGTCTCGGACTCGGGCGTCCAGTCGTGGTGGCGCCAATCGATCGCGTGGGCCGGCGGCTCCGCCGTCAGGCCCTCCCACCACACGTCGCCGTCATCCAGCTTGGCGCAGTTGGTGAAGATCGAGTTGCGCCCGATCGTGTCGATCGCGTTCGGGTTCGTCATCGGACCCGTGCCCGGGGCGACGCCGAAGAAGCCCGCCTCGGGATTGACCGCGTACAGCTGACCGTCGATACCGAACTTCATCCACGCGATGTCATCGCCGACCGTCTCGACCGTCCAGTCGGGCAGCGTCGGGATCAGCATCGCGAGGTTCGTCTTACCGCAGGCGCTCGGGAACGCCGCCGCGACGTACTTGACCTCACCCTCCGGCGAGGTGAGCTTGAGGATCAGCATGTGCTCGGCGAGCCAGCCCTCGTCGCGCGCCATCACCGACGCGATCCGCAGCGCCAAGCACTTCTTGCCGAGCAGCGCGTTTCCGCCGTAGCCGGAGCCGAACGACCAGATCTCGCGCGTTTCGGGGAAGTGGACGATGTACTTGTTCTCGGCATTGCACGGCCACGGGACGTCCTTCGCCCCGTCGACGAGCGGCATCCCGACCGAGTGCAGGCACGGCACGAAGTGGCCGTCGTCCCCGAGACAGTCGAGCGCCGGCTGACCCATCCGGGTCATGATCCGCATCGAGCACGCGACGTAGGCCGAGTCGGTCAGCTGGACCCCGATGTGCGCGATCGGCGAACCGAGCGGACCCATGCTGAACGGCAGGACGTACATCGTGCGACCCCGCATCGATCCCTCGAACAGCTCGGTGAGCGCGACGCGCATCTCCTTGGGGTCGCGCCAGTTGTTCGTCGGGCCCGCCTCGTCCGCTTTCTCGGAGCAGATGAACGTGCGGTCCTCGACCCGCGCGACGTCCTCGGGATCCGACATCGCGAGGTACGAGTTTGGTCGTTTGGCCTCGGATAGCTTCTCGAAGGTCCCTGCGCCGACCAACCCCTGCGCAAGCCGGTCGTACTCCTCCGCAGATCCGTCGCACCAATGAACCTCGTCAGGCTGAGTGAGCGCGGCTACCTCCTCGACCCAGCTGAGCAATCGAGCGTTATTGGTGGTTGCTTGGTGCTGCGGTGCCGTGTGTGCCATTGGTCTACTTTGTCACTCCTTAAACGAGTTCGGCAGCGTGTCAGAAGGCTACCCTGGACAGGCGAAAAGGAGCTTCCGGGGTCCCTACGTGGAACGCATCCGGAATAGCTACTCGACGTTCGTTTCCGCGGTCTGGGTACGTCCAGAATCCCCGTCGCCGCCGGGGTTCTTGCGCGGTACGAGGACGAGGCGCTTGAACTCGGCGACGAGCACGCCATCCTGGTTGAGAACCCGCGTATGGACGCGGACCGTCCCGCGGTCCTGCTTGGAGCGGGACGGCTTGACCTCGAGCACCTCGGACTCGCAGAACAGCGTGTCGCCATGGAACACCGGAGCCGGGTGACTCAGCTCCTCGGTCGCCAGGTTCGCGATCGCTTTGCCGCTGACGTCGGAGACGCTCATCCCGAGGGCAAGCGAGTACACGAGCGGGCCGACGACGACGTTGCGGCCCTGCTGGGACTGTTGGGCATATATGTCGTTGATGTGCAGCGGGTGATGGTTCATCGTGATCAGGCAGAACAGGTGGTCGTCCGCCTCGGTCACAGTCTTGGCCGGCCAATGCTTGTAGACCGCGCCGACCTCGAATTCCTCGAGGTAGCGCCCGTACGGATGGGCGCCGCCCGCCTCCCGTGCTGCCTGGTCGGTGTCAACGTGGCTCATTCTGGAACTCCTGGTTTGTCCGGTTACCGGGTTGAGGCTGTCTCATAACCCCCCGCGCATGTCTGGCGGCGGCGGATCTGCGCAAGGCGACGTCCTCGGACCCTCGAATAGCTCCGCTATTGGTCGGGTCCTGTGTCCTTGCCTCACCTGGTCCGGCGCTCGCCAGCCGCACACGCGGAGTTGTGAGACAACCTCTCTGGG
>CAVVSB010000018.1:0-131162 GCA_963750695.1 uncultured Solirubrobacterales bacterium | reverse complement strand
ATTCAGCCCGGAATACCGGCATCCCGGTCTCCTGGGAGACGAGCTCGGGCAGGCCGCGGATGAGCGTGCCGCCACCGGCAAGCAGGATCCCGTCCTTGGCGATGTCGCTGGCGAGCTCCGGCGGGCACTCCTCGAGCGTATCGCGGATTGCCTGCAAGATTTCTTGCACCGGGAGCCGGATCGCCTCGCGGACCTCCTCCGAGCGGAGTGGCACAGCGGTCGGCAGGCCGGAGATGAGGTGGCGGCCGCGGACCTCAATCGTCATCTCCTCCGGGAGCGGGGCCACCGAGCCGATCGAGATCTTGATCGACTCGGCGGTGCGCGAGCCGACGGCGAGCTTGTACTGGTTACGCAGGTAGTGCGTGATCGCGTCGTCCATCTCGTAGCCGCCGACGCGGACCGAGCGGAAGACGACGATGCCGCCGAGCGAGATGATCGCCATCTCGCTCGTCCCGCCGCCGACGTCGACGACCATCCGTCCGATCGGCTCCTCAATCGCAATCCCCGCTCCGATCGCAGCCGCAATCGGCTCCTCGATCAGGTGGACGCGACGCGCGCCGGCGGCGAGCGAGGCCTCCTCGACGGCGCGCTTTTCGACCTCGGTGACGCCCGACGGGGCACACACGATCAGCCGGGGATGAGCCATCCGCCGGTTGAGCACCTTGCGGATGAAGTATCGGAGCATCTCCTCGGTGACCTCGAAGTCGGCGATCACGCCATGCCGGAGCGGCCGGGTCGCCGAGATCGTCGCCGGCGTGCGGCCGATCATCCGCTCGGCCTCCGAGCCGACGGCGTGCACGAGGCCGGTATCGACGTCGGAGGCGACGACGGAGGGCTCGGAGACAACGATTCCCCGGCCCGCCACGTACACGAGCGTGTTCGCGGTACCGAGGTCGATCGCCATGTCGTTGACGCCGAGCGTGGGCGCGAGGTGGCGCCGGGAGATGTCGCGACGGGAGCCGTCTCTACGAAATCGGATACCGAGAGAGTGGCAGACCCGAGCAGTGGGCGCCGCGTTCGGTGACGACGTTGCAGCGGTTGGCCGCGGGCGCCGGGCCACCGGCACCCGCGACCAGCGGCGTCAGGAGAGGTGCGCGAGCACCTGGTTGGCCATGTTCTGCTCGCCCTGTTGGTTCGGGTGCAGGGGGTAGGCGATCGAGTTCGGGACGATTCCGTTGACCCAGGCGGTCCCCGACGGCTTGCAGGCGTCGTGCCCGATGCTCGAGTTCCACGTATCGACGAACGTCGCGCCGTTGGCCGCGGCGGCGGAGGCGATCACCGAGATCAGCCGCTGCTCGAGCGAGTTGAAGTACGTGATGTCGCCGGAGGACAGTGGGACGAGCGGCCAGCAGTTCGATCCGTTCACGGGCAGTCCGTCCGGGTAGCCGACGATCAGCACGCGGGCGTGCGGGGCCCGCTGGTGAATCCCCTGTAGAACAGCCGCCACCTTCGGCCCGGTGGCCTTGACCGCGGCCACGTTGGGGTCAGCCCCGGAACCGGCGTAGTGGCTCTTGCACGCGCTCCCGAACGGATGCGTGATGTCATCTCAGCGCACGTCTCGCGACGCCGATGAGGCCCGCGTCGTTACCGCCGATGCCGATCGTGACGAGCGTGTCGGCGGCCGACAGACCATTGAACTGGGGCGGGTTGGTGCCGCCGAACGGGACCGACTGCGATGCGGTCATGTTGACCGTCGTCGCGCTGGCGCAGCTGACGTCCGTGAACGAGCTCGGGGCGATCACCCGGGCGACGTCGGAGGGGTGGTTGTTCGTCGAGCGCCCACACCCGATCGGGTTGCCGGTCGGTACCGGCACGAACGGCGCAGATGTATAGGAATCCCCGAGCGACACGTAGGGACCCGTCGTCGCCCGTGCCATCGCCGGCGCGAGCAACAGCAACAGCAGCACACCCAGGATCAACGGAGCACGGGCAGCGCGACGGCGCGCCACCGTGAGAGCGCTCGCAACAGGCATCAATACCTCCCTCGACGCAGATCGGCCGGTCCCGGCTCGGAAACGTACCGCCGCGGCACATGTCGGGCGCAGGATCAGCGCGCCGAGCGTTGAAGACGAGCGCTGTGCGTGCGCAGGTAGGCGCTCGACATGCGTCTGAGGAAGGTCATAAAGTGAGGAGGGCGCCGAGTGCTCCCCCTCGGCCACACCGTCCACCGCCTGACGCCCGGCAGGTTCGTTCGATGCCGCCATCAGACCGCGCTGCACCGCGCCGCGCCTCGACGCCGCCCCCGGGGCGGCGGGTCACCCCCACGCGCCTGATCCTCGGCCTGCTCGCGGTGGGAATCGTCTTGGCGGTCGCATCCGCGGCCCAGAGCCCACCGAAGCCGCCGCGGGCGGAGGCAGCGGCGTACGCGGCGGGCCCCCATCCCGCGATCCCGGCGGCCGGCGCACGGCTGCCGTTCGGCAGTGCGGTCAGCGGCCGCTGCCGAGCGGTCGACCACGCCGCGACCGACGAGATGGTCGGCTGGGGCGTCTACACGTTCGACCCCGCGCGCATCCCCGTCACCGACGTTCATGGCCGCGCGCTGCTGCCACCGTCATTCGGTCGCTCAGCGGCGCCGCCGGGCCTCGACCGATTCGCCTCCGGTTCGGCGCGTCCGCCCGACGCGACCCAATGGCAGGTGGCATCCGGCAGCCGGCAGATGCCGACGAGCCCGAGTGCGGACTGCCGCAGCTCGATCACGAACGTCTGGCCGGACTCGGTGCGATCGGGCAGGTCGATCCTGCTCCGGCGACCCGGGCCGTACGTGTATTGGACGTTCGCCCACACCGTGCACTGGGTGAAGGTCGACAACACCGGACCGGACCCAACGGTGAGCCCGTGCCCCGAGGCGGCGGCCCGCGGTGCGACGTCACCGTCGCCCACCGGATCCCCGCCGTCAACGGGTGGCGCGACCTGGCACTGGGCCGTGGCGTCGTTCTGCACGAGCATCCGGTGGCACTCGTTCGCTGTGCTGGGCCCGCGGGGGCGCTGCCCGCTGACCAACGACGGCTCGCTCTGGCCGACCGTCCCGTATGTCAACCAATACGCCGCCGGCGCTCGGCTGCATCTCCCGCTCGGCCGCGGCGAGGCGGGAGGCAACGCGTGCGGCCCCTCGGCGATGCTGATGGCGATGCTCCAGTCCAGGCTCCGGACGCACCGCACCACGGGAGCGCTGCCCGCTCTCGGAACCGTGTTTGACCGGACGATGGAGCGCCCGCGCGCGCGTGTGAAGCCGAACGCGCCGAACGAGTTCGTCGGCGGCAAGGCGGCTGACTTCCTTCGCCACCACGGCTGGCCGCAGGCAACGCTCGAGCGGCTCGGCAGCGACGCGACGAGCATCGCGCCGGAGACGTCCGGCACGGACCTCGACGGCTCGAACGAGGCCGTGCTCGACCGGGCGCTGCGTCGCGGCCCAGTGCTCATCAGCACGGACTTCGGGACCAACCGCTGGGGGGCCACCGGCAGCGGTCACATGATCGTCGTTCTCGGCCGCGCCCCCTGGAATCCCGGCGAGTACGTGGTCGACGATCCCGCCGGCAACTATTTCGCCTCGCCGACGCAGCACTACACCGTCTCCTCGTGCGGCGCCGCGGTGCTGTATCCGCAGAGCTGGGTGTACGCCTACACGACGGGCGCGTGGTACATCGAGCTCGCCGGTCCGAAGGCTTAGCGCTCGCCCGGCGGCTTGCGCGGGTACTGCGACACCGGCTGCCCGACGTCGAGAGCGGTCGACACGATCCGCTCCTGCTCGTTGGCGTGAGCGACCGGGTAGCCCTCGCCCGACGCTGCACGCTCGGGCCGGCCGACGTATCCGAACTGGAGATGCTCAGGGAGCACCTGCAGCAGACGGGGGGACATGTGGGCGCGCGCGCCCATGTTGCGCGGCTCCTCCTGGACCCACAGCACCTCGTGGAGGTTGGGGTACTTGTGGACGAGCGCCAGGATCTCGGCCTGCGGGAACGGGTACAGCAGCTCGACGCGTCCGACGGCAACCTCGGGGATGCTCTCCCGGGAGGCGTGGCCGACGAGGTCGTAGTAGATCTTGCCGCTGCACAGCAGCAGGCGGGTGACCTTCTCCGGATCGACGTCCGGCTCGGCGAGCACCGGCTGGAAGCGGCCCTCGGCGAGGTCCTCGATCGCACTCGTCGCCTGTGGCAGGCGCAGCAGCGACTTCGGCGTCATGATCACGAGCGGGCGCTGCTTGGCGATCCGCGCCTGGCGGCGCAACAGATGGAAATACTGGGCCGGCGTCGTGCAGTTGGCGACGCGGATGTTCCCCTCGGCGGCGAGCTGGAGGAAGCGCTCGAGCCGGGCCGAGGAGTGCTCGGGACCTGAGCCCTCGTAGCCGTGTGGCAGCAGCATCGTCAGCCGCGAGGTCTGGCCCCATTTGGCGAGGCCGGAGATGATGAACTGGTCGATGACGACCTGGGCGCTGTTGACGAAGTCGCCGAACTGCGCCTCCCAGAGGACGAGTGTCTCGGGTCCCTCCTGCGAGTAGCCGTACTCGAACCCAAGGCACGCCATCTCGCTCAAAGGACTGTTGTGGAGCTCCATCGGCGCGAGCGCCCCGGGGAGATGCTGCATCGCGCAGTACTCCTGACCCGTCTTCGGATCGTGAAGCACGAGGTGCCGCTGGGAGAACGTCCCCCGTTCCGCATCCTGGCCGGTGAGCCGGATCGGGATGCCCTCGGTGAGCAGCGAAGCGAACGCGAGCGACTCGGCGTGGGCCCAGACGATCCCGCCGTGGTCGCCGAGCGCCTCGGCTCGGGCCTGCAGCTGCCGGACGAGCTTGGGGTGAACCGTGAAGCCCTCGGGCACGGAGAGCAGCTCTTCGTTGAGGACTTGGAGCCGGTCGGCCGCAACCGCGGTCTTGACCTCCGGCGAGGCGGTCCGGTCGAGCTGGTACTCGCCGGTCCCATGGTCGACTTCCCGCGCGTGGGCAATGATTTCCTTGAGCCGCTGGTGGCCGTCACTCAGGACCGTCCACACCTGATCAGTCATCTCGGTCGACTCCTGCTCGGTGACGACGCCCTGCTCGATCAGCTGCTTGGCGAACAGCTCGCGCACCGGCGGGTGCCTGCGGATCACCTGGTACATCTCCGGCTGGGTGTAGGCGGGCTCGTCGGCCTCGTTGTGGCCGAAGCGGCGGTAGCCGATCAGGTCGATGAGCACGTCGTGGCCGAACTCCTGACGGAATGCAAACGCAAGCCGGACGGCCGATACGCACGCGGCGACGTCGTCGCCGTTGACGTGGATGATCGGGACGTCGTAGCCCTTGGCGAGGTCGGAGGCCCACGTCGTCGAGCGGGCATCCTCGGAGTCGGTCGTGAAGCCGACCTGGTTGTTCTGAATGATGTGGATCGTGCCGCCGACCGTATAGCCGTCGAGCGCCTGGAGGTTGAGCGTCTCGGCGACGACGCCCTGACCTGGGAAGGCGGCGTCGCCGTGAAGGATGATCGGGATCGCGGCGTTCGTGTCCTGATGCGCGTGCGGTCCCTGGCGGGCCGTCTGCACCGCCCGGGTCGACCCGGCCGCGACCGGAGCGACGAACTCAAGGTGCGACGGATTCGACTCGAGCCGCACGATGATCGACTCACCGCTCGGCAGCTGATAGGTGCCCTGGGCGCCGTGGTGGTACTTGACGTCGCCGGTGCCGCCCTGCGGGATCGTCGTGATCGGCTCGAGCGTCGACGATCCTTCGAACTCGGCGAAGATGTTGTCGTACGGTCGCCCGAGGTTGTGGGCGAGCACGTTGAGCCGGCCGCGGTGGGCCATCCCGAGGACGACCTCCCTCGCGCCGCGCGTCGCGGCGAGCTGGATGATCTCGTCGAGCATCGGCACTGTCATGTCGAGGCCCTCGATCGAGAACTGCTTCTGCCCGAGATACGCCTTGTGCATGAACCGCTCGAGCGCGTCGACCTCGGTCAGCCGCTTGAGCAGCGCCTTCTGCTCGTCGTTGGTGAGCGGTTTGCGGAAGGTCCCCGACTCGATCGCCTCCCGCAGCCACAGTCGCTGACGGTGGGAGGCGATGTGCTCGATCTCGTACGCGATCGGTCCGCAGTACGTCTCCCGGAGGTGCGGCAGCGCATCGGCGAGGGTGGCACCCGGCACGTACATCCGCAGGATGCGCGAGGGGATCTTCGCCATCAGTTCCGAGCTCAGCCCGAGCGGCTCGGGATCGAGCGCCGGGTCGCCCTCCGGCTCGCGGCCGAGCGGGTCGAGCTTCGCCGCGAGGTGGCCATGAGTGCGGTGCGCCTTGAGCAGCGACGTTGCCGCTTGGACGGCCTGGAGCAACTCCTCGTCGGGCGGGGCGGCAACGGTGGGGGCGGCGGGAGCGGCAGCCGGTGCCGCGGCGGCAGCGGCGGCCACGGGAGCTGGCGGCGGCGGCAGTTCCGGCAGTTCGACGCCGAGGTCGCCGAAGACACGGCCGTAGAAGTTCCCCTCGCCCTGGAGCAGTGCCTCAATCCGCTGCAGGAAACGACCTGACTCGGCGCCCTGGATGATGCGGTGGTCGTACGTCGAGGTCATCGTCATGACCTTCTCCGCGCCGATCATCGCGCCGATGTTGCCGAGCCCGACCGGATACGCGATCGAGCCGGTGGCGACGATCGTGCCCTGACCCTCCATCAGGCGGGGGACCGAAGCGACGGTTCCGATCCCGCCGGGGTTCGTCAGCGAGATGTTGGCGCCGACGAGGTCGTCGGCACCGAGCGTGTTCGTGCGGGCCTTCTCGACGAGCGCGTTATAGGCGTCGAGGAACTGGCTGAACGACTGTCGCCCGGCGTCCCGGATGACCGGGACCATGAGCGTCCGAGATCCGTCCTTCTTCTCGACGTCGACGGCGAGGCCGAGGTTGACGCCGCCGTCGTCGACCCGATGGGGCTTGCCCTCGAGCTCGGCGAAGTGGTGGCTCATAACCGGCATCTCGTCGGTGCCGACGAGCGCGATTGCGTAGGCGATGAGATGGGTGAAGGAGACGCGCTGACCGGCGCTCTTCAGCTGCTTGCGCCGCTCATCGAGCGTCGTCACCGTGAGAGTGCGGAACGAGGTGGCGGTCGGGATCGAGCGGCTCTGATCCATGTACCGGGCGAGCACCGCGGCACCGCCCTTGAGCAACTGCGCGCCAGCCGCGGCCGGTGCGGTCGTCGCAGCCGGTGCGGCGGCCGATCCGCCATTCGCGGCGGCCGCGATCACGTCCGCCTTCGTGATCCGCCCGCCACGGGCGCTGCCCTGGAGGCGGCCGAGGTCGACGCCCTCGCTCGCCGCGATCCGGCGTGCCACGGGCGACGCGTTGGCGCTGTCGCCGTTGGTTGCGACCGCGGGCGCCGCCTGGACGGGCGGTTGGGGGCTCGCCGAGGGCGGAGCACCTGGCGACGGCTGCGCGCCGGCGCTCGCCGTCATCCGCGCAATCACCTGGCCGACGGTCACGGTGTCGCCCTCGCCGGCGAGGATCTCGGTGATCGTCCCGGAGGCGGGCGCCGGCAGCTCCATGTCGACCTTGTCAGTCGAGATCTCGACGACGGTGTCGCCGTCCTTGACCGTGTCGCCGACCTTGACCGACCACTCGAGGATCGTGCCCTCGGTGACCGATTCACCACCGGTCGGGGTGACGATGTCGATCGTCTCCCCGCTCGCAGCTTGGGTGGCGGCAACGCCTTGCGCCTCGGTCTCCGCGGCGGCCACGGCCTGCTCGGGCGTCGCCGGCTCGCCATCGCCGGGTGGGTTGGCCAGCTGTTCGGCGGAGGCGCCGTTCGTGGAGATTTCGGCAAGCAGCCCGCCGACGGTGACAGTGTCGCCCTCGCCGACGTGGATCTTCACGACGGTGCCGGCGACAGGGGCTGGGACCTCGGCATCGACCTTGTCGGTCGAGATCTCGACAAGCGTCTCATCGGCGACGACAGCATCACCCTCCTGCTTGTGCCATTCGAGCACGGTGCCTTCGGCGACGGAGTCGCCCATTGCAGGCATAACGACCTGGAAGGTGCCGGTTTCCACTGCCACTAATCAAAACCCAGAAAGTCGAACAACTGCATCAACTGTAACGCGTGGTCATTGACATCCGGTGATGATTCCGCCGCTCGACGATGATGAATCCGATCGTGCCGAAAAACGGCCCGAGACCCCCGAGCACCGCCACGGTGACGGCGAGCCAGAAGGGGATGATGCGCATCCGCGTGGCGTAGATGCAGACGAGCGACATCGCGATCCACAGCAGCCCGTGGGCGAGACCGAGGATGAACGTCGCGGGCTCCGGATTGCCGAGGACGAAGGCGCAGATGAGCAGCGCGGTGTACACGCCGGAGTGAAAGAACGAGACGGCCTCGAGGCGGCGAAATGTGATCACCGCGCGAGCAGCCTTGCCATCAACCGCAGCGGCTCGTCGGCCTCGGCCGGCCACTGCGCGACCTCGGCCGGCCACCACGTGAAGTCGTCGTGCTCATCATCTGGCACGACGACCGCGTCGGCGGGCAGCCATGCCTGGCCGATGAGCAGCACCGCCCGGCTCGGGAGCTGGATGAGCGCTTCGACGCTGAGGCGCTCGGGGGTGACCGACCATTCCTCTGCGAGCTCGCGGGTCATCGTCTCGGTCGGGTTCTCGTCGACCTCGACCGAGCCGCCGGCGCCGAGTGCCCAGCGACCTGCCCACGACGCGAGCCACTGCGCCCGGCGCCCGGCGAGCCACGATCCGTCCGGGCGGCGCACGATGCAGAGGACGGCGAGGCTGCCGACCGCGTTGTGCGGATTGAGGCGCAGCGACCAGCGTGCGGGCTGAAGTTCGAGCTTCAGCCGATCGCCGACGAGCTCGTAGCCGGATAGCCGGCCGGCGAGCCCGTCGTGGCTCGGGGAGCCGCGGTCCCGCAAGGCGCCCAGCGCCCGGTCGGCGGCCTCCGTCTCCGCATCCTCGGCTTCGAACGGATCGGTCCGCCATGACGCCACCACGTCGGTGGGATCCCAAGGCCCGCGGGCGAGAACGCCGGGTAGGTCAGACACGACCCGAACGGTAGCGACACGCGCTGGGTCAATAGGCTGATCACCCGTGGCTCGGCGACTAAAACACTGGGGCTGGGGTTACGAGGACGAGCAGCCCTCACTCGGCGACCAACGGGACGCCGCCCGGTTTCTGTCCGAGCGGCTCGGCTTCCGCGCCACCGAGCCCGAGGCGCCGGCGCCGCTCCCGCGCCTCACGCCGCCTCGTCTCGAGGTCCCGGCGTCGCTCGCCGGCATCTGCCACACCGATGACTACGAGCGAGCGCTGCACAGCTACGGCCGCTCCTACCGAGATGTCGTGCGCGGGTTCCGCGGCGACTTCGCCAATCCACCGGACGTCGTCGCGCGTCCCCGCGACGAGGCCGACACGGCGGCGGTGCTCGAGTGGGCGCTCGGCGCCGGCGCCGCGGTGATCCCTTTCGGGGGCGGCACGAGCGTCGTCGGCGGCGTCGAGCCGCTCGTCGGCGACCGGTACGCCAGCGTCGTGACGATCGACCTCAAGGCGCTCGACCGCGTGCTGGAGGTCGATCACATCTCAGGCGCAGCACGCATCCAGGCCGGAGCCACGGGTCCGGGGCTCGAGGCCCAGCTGGCCGAGCACGGCCTCACGCTGCGTCACTTTCCGCAATCGTTTGAGTTCTCGACACTCGGCGGATGGGTCGCGACCCGGGCCGGCGGGCACTTCGCGACGCTGCTCACCCACATCGACGACCTCGTCGAGTCGATCCGGGCGCTGACGCCGACCGGCGTATGGGAGTCGCGTCGCCTGCCCGGGTCCGGCGCGGGGATCTCGCCGGACCGGATGCTCCTCGGGTCCGAGGGAACCCTGGGCATCATCACGGAGGCCTGGGTGCGCGTTCGCCCGCGGCCTGATCGCCGTGCCTCGACGGGGGTCCGGTTCAGCGACTTCGGCGCGGCAGCCGAGGCCGTCCGGGCGATCGCCCAGGCCGGGCTGTACCCGGCCAATTGCCGGCTGATCGACGCCGCCGAGGCCGCCGTGACGGGGGCCGGCGACGGCAGCCATTCACTCCTCGTCCTCGGCTTCGAGTCCGCCCATCACGACGTCGAGCCGGCGATGGCGACGGCGCTCGACGTGTGCACCGAGCACGGAGGAACGTTCGAGCGGGGTTCAGGCCGCGAGGGCGCCGTCCGCGGCTGGCGCGAGGCGTTTCTCAGGGCGCCCTACCTGCGGGACACGTTCGTGGCCGTCGGCGTCCTGTCCGAGACGTTCGAGACCGCGATCACCTGGGACCGGTTCACGGAATTCGACCGCGCCGTGCGCGAGCGCGTCACCGCTGCGGTCCATGACGCGTGCGGCGCGGGAACCGTCACCGGCCGCGTCACGCACGTGTATCCGGATGGCCCGGCGCCGTACTACACAATCCTCGCGCCCGCCCGGCGCGGCGAGGAACTCGAGCAGTGGGCGCGGATCAAACAGGTGGCGGGCGACGCCGTGATCGAGCACGGCGGCACGATCACCCACCACCATGCGGTCGGCCGCGATCACCGGCCGTGGTATGACCGGCAGCGGCCGGATCCGTTCGCCGCGGCGGTGCGCGCCGCCAAAGCCGCGATCGACCCTGACGGCGCGCTCAATCCCGGGGTGCTGTTCAGCCCGTGAACGCCGGCCTCACGCGGCGAGCGTGCGGCCGAAGCGACGGAGCGCGAGCGGCACGCACACACCGATGATCACGAAACACCAGATGAGCATTGCGACCTCGGGGTGCTCGAGCGGCCACGAGCCCGTCGACGCGACGCCCTGGGTGAGGTCACGGACGGCCGCGACGAGCACGGAGATCGGATCCCACTCGGCGATCGTCCGCGGGACCGCATCCATGCCGGCGATCGGGACGAACGTGCCCGCGAGGAAAGTGAGCGGGAAGACGAGCGTGAAGCCGACTCCCTGGACGGCATCCGGCGAGCGAACGAGCATCCCGAACAGAACCCCGGCCCACGTGAACGCGAACATCCCGAGCACGAGCAGCCCCGCGAGCTCTAGGCCCTGAAGCCCACTGAAATGCGGGTCCCACCCGAGCGCGAGGCCGAACAGGACGACGATCGCCATGCCGAGCAACTGCTCGACGAATTGCCCGCCCACCTGGGCGGTGATGATCGCCAGGCGGCTGATCGGCATCGAGCGGAACCGATCGATGACGCCCTCGCGCATGTCATTCGAGGTCGCCACGCCGGCTCCGATGATCCCGAAGGCGAGCGACTGCCCGATGATCCCCGGTAACATGTAGTCCTTGTAACTGACGCCCGGCACGTGGACGGCGGAGCCGAACACGAACAGGAACAGCAAGATGAACACGATCGGCTGGATCGTGACGTCGAGCAGGCGCTCCGGCACACGGGGGATCGAGCGCAGGCTGCGCCCGGTGAGCAGGAACGTCTCGCGGGTGACCGCTGCCGCTGTCATGCCGCCACCTCCTCAAGCTGGTCGTCGGGGGCCCGGTCGTGTGCGGACGTCTCGTGCGTCTCGTGCGTCGGCGCGCCCGTGAGGGCGAGGAACGCGTCGTCGAGGGTCGGCCGGCGCAGCGCGATCTCATCGACCGGTACGCCCACCTGGTCGACGACGGCGGCGACGCGAGCGAGGTCGGAGGCCTCCCGCGGTGCCGCCACCGACACCGTCCGCTGCTCCGCCGCGAGCGTCACCTCGAAGCGGTCGGCGAGCTCGCGTTCGAGCCGCGCATACGCAGCCGCATCGGCTGCGATCACGTCGACCCGCTGCTCGCCGACCTGCGTCTTCAGCTCTGCAGGCGTGCCCGGCGCGACCTCGCGGCCGCGGTCGATCAGGACGACGCGGTCAGCGAGCGCGTCGGCCTCCTCGAGGTACTGCGTGGTGAGCAGGAGCGTCACGCCGTCGGCGACGAGGTCGCGGACGGTCGACCACACGGCCTGACGGCTGCGCGGGTCGAGGCCGGTCGTCGGCTCGTCGAGGACGAGCACCATCGGCCGATCGATCATCCCGGCGGCGAGATCGACGCGTCGGCGCTCCCCGCCAGAGAGTTGCTTCACGAGGCGGTTCTCGAACGCCCGAATGTCATAGCGCTCGGCGAGCTCATCCGCCACGGCACGTGCGCTGCGCAGACTGTGTCCGCGCAACCGCGCCATGAGGATGATGTTCTCGCGCGCGGTCAGATGTTTATCGAGGGCGGCGAACTGGCCGGTGAGGGATATGAGGCGGCGGACCGCGTCTGCCTCGGTGACGATGTCGTGCCCACCGACGGTGGCGCGCCCGGCGTCGGGACGCGAGAGCGTCGCGAGGATCCGGACCGTCGTCGTTTTCCCGGCCCCGTTCGGGCCAAGCAGCGACACGACCGTCCCCGTGTCGACGCGGAGGTCGAGGTCCGCGACCGCGGTGAAGTCGCCAAACCGCTTGGTCAGCCCCTGCGCTGTGATTGCTGGGAAATAGTTCATGCGCCGTAGTTTTACAGTGTCTGAAAAGATTCTGCAACTGAAAATTCACGATATGCTGAGAGCGCATGGATGAGACGCCCGCCCACGACGAGGTGGAACCGCCCGCCGATGAGCAGATCGAGCAGATCATCGTCAACGAGGTCGGCGAGGAACTTGGCGAGCTGCTCAACCGCGCGCGGCGCGGCCAGGAGGCGATCGCCGAGGACCTGCGGCCGGGCGAGGGTCTACGGGAGCGCAAACGCCGACTCACCCGCCAGCGGATCTCGGACGTCGCGACGACCCTGTTCTCGACGCGGGGGTTCGACAACGTGACCGTCGCCGAGATCGCCCAGGTGGTCGGCGTGTCGGAGAAGACGATCTACAACTACTTCCCGACCAAGGAGTCGCTGATGCTCGACGAGGCCGACGCCTCGGTCGAGCGCTTTACAAAGGCTTTTCGCGAGAGTCCTCCGGGCGAGTCGCCTACCCAGGTCGTGCTCCGGACGCTCGAGGCGGAATCGCGGCGCTTCGAAACGCTCCCCGACGAGCTCGTGCACTTCTTCCCCGATTTCGCCGCGCTGATCCAGTCGACGCCGTCGCTGCGGGCCGCATGGCTCGACGTCCGCAACCGGATGCTGGCGATCGCCGTCGCCGAGCTCGCCGCCCGCGCCGAGGTCGACCCCAGTGACCCCGAGCCGCAGATCGCCGCCCGCGCGCTCGTCGGACTTGCCGACATTGCGTTCGAGGCCCGCATTCGACACATCCGGGATGGGCTTCGGGGCGATGCGCTGAACGTGGCTGTCCGCACCGAGCTCGAGCGGGCGGCTCGCCTCATCGAGACGGGGCTGTGGTCGTTTGACCTGCTCACCCAGGGCCGTCGCACGCGCGAGCAGATGCGCGACGCCGCCCGCACGGCGGAGGAGGCGCGAGCTCAGGTGCTGCGGGCGCTCCGGCAGGCCCGGACGGCGTGGAAGAAGATCCACGAGCGACGCTGAGCCTCAGGGCGTTCGCCTCCACACCTCGACGTCGCGACCCAGCCCGGGGTGAGGGATGAGCTCCGCCACGCTCATCCCCAGCTTCTCCGCAACCCGCTGTGAGCGTACGTTCTCCGGATGGATGATCGAGATGAGCTCGTCGAGTCCGATGACGTCGAACGCATGGTCGCGCGCAGCCGATGCTCCCTCCGTCGCGAGTCCCCGGCCCCACGCCCGGCGCGCGAGCCGCCAGCCGATCTCAACCCGCGCCGCGAGGGGCGGCAGGAACTGCGGATGGGCCATGCCTATGAAGCCGAGAAACGCACCCGCGTCCTCCGGCGCCAGCGACTCGACTGCCCAGAAACCGAACCCGTGCTCCTGCCAGTGGGAGACGGCCGCGGCATGGAACGCTCGGGTCGCGCTGACTCCGGTGCGCGCGTTCAGGTACCGCGTCACCTCCGGGTCGCTGTTGATCTGCGCCATCACCACCTCGTCGCCGGCCCGCCACTGGCGCAGCCAGAGGCGAGGCGTCCGTAGTTCCGAGGCGGCATGCACGAACGCGCGGGCAGGCCAGCTACGCGGTTCTCCGCAGGCGAGCGAGCACCGCCGCCGCCGCCGGCGCGACCTCCGGTGTGAGCCGTGGCAGCAACTCACTCCAACCCGGTTGAAGCTCGATCGCGCGGCGCACGAGCGAGGCGCCGAGCTCCATCTCCCCCGCCTGCGCCGCGCCGAGGCCACCCCAAAACATCAGCTCGTGGTTGTCCGGCGCGAGCGCGCTCGCTCGCTGAAACACCGCTCCAGCCTCATCGTGGCGACCGCGGGCCGCCAGATCGTCGGCCTGGCTGGCGAGCTTGTACGCCTCGTCGATGGCGATCAGCCGACGGAGCTCGGTGAGCGGCTCGGGGTGATCCTCGACGCGCAGCTCGGCCACGGTGTCCCAGGGATTGCCGTCGGCCGGAACGACGAGCATCGCCGCCGATTGGCGCCCGCGGACATCCCCGCCCTCGGCCTCCGCCGCGTCGAGCGCGGCGAGCAAGCGCGCCGGGAGCGGGCCATCCGTGGTCCGGTAGCTGTCAAGCATCACCGGCCAGACGGTTTCGCTGGCCATGATGTTCGCCTGGCAGGAGACACCGTCGGCGGCGATATCCCCCGCGAAGGGCATACAGCCGGCGCCCGTGTGAGCACCCACGCGCCCGTCGGCGTCGACCATCGCCACCTGCCGCGTGGCGGCCATCGGATCCTCGGCGAGCAGGCGCTTCAGCGCCTCCGGCGCCGATAGCCCGGACGCCATCAGCTCGAGACCGCGCGGACCATAGGAGATCTCGGCGTTGGCCTGGGTGGCGACGGCGCCGACCCCAACCCGAGCCCACGGCACGATCGGCCCGACGGAGAACCAGTGCGATTGGACGGCCACGCCGAACTCGCCGGTGAGCGGATCGCGCGCGACGATCGAGTAGGTGCCCTGCCGGGCGCGGTCGCTGGTGAGTGGGCTCCGCGGAATGACGCCGAGGATATAGCTCTGACAGCCTTGGAAGCCATGGCCTCAATCGCGGTCCTCGGTCCCGGCGGCGTCGGTGGATTCCTCGCCGCGGCGCTCGCCCGCGCCGGCGAGGACGTTGTCGTGATCGCGCGGGTGTCAACCGCGGCCGCCATCGCGAAGGACGGGATCACCGTCCGGAGCGTGCGCCTTGGTGACTTCGCTGCGCACCCGCGTGCCGCCTCCGAGCTGGATGAGCCGGTCGACGCGCTGCTCGTCGCGACGAAGGCGACCGGCCTGGACGCGGCACTCGAGCGGGTCCGTGCCGATCCAGGCCTCGTGGTCCCGCTGCTCAACGGAATCGATCATATGGCGCGGCTGCGGGCCCGCTTCGGCACCAACCGGGTCGCGGCAGGGGTCATCCGGATTGAGGCTGATCGACCCGAGGCCGGCCAGATCGTGCAGACGAGCCCGTTTCTGCGTGTCGATCTCGCGACCGACGATCCGGCGCTCGTACCGCGCATCAACGCCCTCGCCCAGGCCCTGCTGAACGCCGATGTGCCGGTTCTCACCGGCCCCAGCGAGGCACAGGTCCTATGGTCGAAGCTCGTCCGGCTCAACGCGCTCGCCTCAACGACAAGCGCGATCGATCGTCCGATCGGCTTCATCCGCGCCGATTCGGAGTGGCGCGAAACGCTGACCGCGTGCATCTACGAGACGGCTGCCGTGGCGAACGCCGACGGCGCCGACATCGACCCCGCTGACACGCTTGCCGAACTCGACGACGCCCACGCCGGACTCGGTTCCTCGATGCAGCGCGACATCGCCGCCGGGCGCGAGCCGGAGCTCGACGCGATCGCCGGCGCCGTGCTGCGGGCTGGTGCCCGGCATGGGATTTCGTGCCCGACGGTCGAGCGCCTCGCCGTCACGGTCGCCGAGCGGGCCGGCATCAGGCTGCCCGGCCGGTAACGTGGCGGAGCCTCAGAGGGGCGGCCGCAGCGGTGGGGGCGCGCCCTCGCTCGGCCCGTGGACCGGTGCGACGACCTCCTCCGAGGCGACGGCGTCGATGACCTCTTCCTCTTCCTGCTCCAGACCCTGATCGTGTTCGCCGTCACAGAGGACGCGGAACGCGCCGGTGACGCCGCCGTCGGCCTGGAGAACGATCCCGGGGAGGATCTCCTCCCCTTCCTCGAGGCCGAGGCGCTCGATGTCGAAGAACGTCATCCCGATCCCCCACGTGTGGTGGCCCGGGTTCTCACGGTCGTGCGCCGCCACGCCCTGGGCGAGGCGCTCGAGGAGATAGGCGATCTTGCTCGTCTCCGCCATCGCTCGGTCAAGGGTAGACCGTTTGCCACGAGGCGTCACCTTGACGGCCGCAGCGTGGGCGGCGAGGATCGCGAGATCATCCACAAGCCGCGGTCAGGAGGGCGTGATGGCGGAAGGTCTCATCCTGGAGTTCGATGGCGTCGGTCGTTCGGAGTACGAGTCGGTCAATGCCCAGCTCGGGATTGACATTGAGAGCGCATCGGGCGACTGGCCGCCCGGGCTGCTGTTCCACGCCGGCGGCGCCAAGCCGGGCGGCTGGGTCGTGCTCGAGGTCTGGGACTCGCGCGACTCCCAGGCGAGCTTCATGAATGACCGGCTCGGGGCGGCGCTGCAGGCGGGCGGCATCACCGGTCCGCCGGCACGGGTCGAGTGGCTCGACCTGGCTGCGTGGCATCACGTGGCCGACGAGTAGCCGCACGCACTACCCTGCGCGGCGATGACGACCGGGGCGCCGCCGCCAACTGCGGCTGGAGAGGTGATCGAGCCTGCGCTGGCGACGGCGGCTGGCCGCGCCGCGTGATGGCGTGGCCGCTGCTGGGGTGGCTCGGCCTCATCTCCTACGGGATCTACCTGTACCACTTCCCGCTCATCGTGTTCGTGATCGCGCACTGGTTCCAGGGGTTCGGCTCGGTCTCCGTGCTCGCGATCGGCCTCACGGTTGCGTGCGCCTCGGCGAGCTACTACCTCGTCGAGCGACCGATCCTGCGGTTCAAGTAGCGGGCGGCCGGCCGGCCGGGCGGGCGGCCGCGCGGGATCGCGGACTAGCCGCGCTCGATCAACTCGATCCGGTAGCCGTCGGGATCGCGGACGAAGCACAGGCGATTGCCGCCCTCGCGGACGCTGTACGGCGGGCGCTCGGGCTCGATCCCCTGCTCGGCGAGCTGGCCGAGCGCGTGGTCGAGGTCAGCGGTCGTGATCGCGATATGGCCGTACCCGGTGCCGATCTCGTAGGGCTCGTCATGACCGATGTTGTAGGTCAGCTCCAGCCGGGGCTCCGGGCCGTCGTCCGGGAGGCCCATGAAGACGTTGATGGCCTCGTCGCGAATCGGCAGACGACCGATCTCGTCGAACCCGAGTGCGTTGTAGAAGGCAACCGACCGGTCGATGTTGGTGATGCGGTAACAGGTGTGGATCAGACTCATGGGGCGTACAGGATAGGCTCTCTGATCGTGATCATCGAACGCTCCATGGACGAGAACTGGCTGTCGAACACGTACCTCGTCGCCGATGAGCTCGGATCGCACGCGGTGATGATCGACGCTGGCGGCCCGGTCGAGCCGCTGCTCGAGGTGCTCGGCCGGATGCGCTTTGAGCTGACGCACATCCTGCTCACGCACCATCACCACGACCATGTCGCCGAGCTGGAGAAGGTGCTTGCGGCCCATCCCGGCACGCCGGTCCTGATCCACGAGCTCGAGCGTGACCTCGTTCCGCGGGCCACCGGCACGATGGCTCCGGGCGTCGTCATCGACTCCGGCGCGCTCGCGATCGAGCCGCTTCACACCCCTGGTCACACCGCCGGCATGCTGTCGCTCTTGATCAACGGCACCGACGTCTTCACGGGGGACACGCTCTTCAAGGGATCGGTCGGTGGCGTGCGCGCCCCCGGCAGCACGAGCTATGCCGACCTCAAGGCGTCGATCATGGACACACTGCTCAAGCTGCCGCCGGAGACGCGCATACATCCGGGGCACACCGACCCGACAACGGTCGCCGACGAACTCGAGCACAACAAGTTCGTGCGGATCTGGCGCGGGCTTGACGCCGAGGGCAACGAGCCGTGCACCGCCCTGGACGAGCAGGCGACGCTGATCCTGCTCGGCGATGACTACGACGGTGGCCACAAGGCCTGGGTCCGCTGGCCGGACGGTTCGGACGACATCGTTCCCGGCTCAAGAATTCAGCGCGCCGGCTCGTAGAATCAGTCGTAGTGGCGAAAGACAAGATCCCCACCTCACGCGTGGGGCGCACCGCCAAGATCGGGGGGCTGGCAGCGGGTCAGGCGATCCGGCAGGCAGGCACCCGAGCGGCAAACGTGACGCGGAGCAAGGAAGGGCGCAACGCTGCCCTCGAGCGGCGTCACATCGAGGCCGCCGAGCAGATCGTCACGGCGCTCGGCACGATGAAGGGCGCGGCGATGAAGGTGGGGCAGGTGATGTCGTTCCTGGACGTCGGCCTCGTCCCGCCCGAGTACCGCGACGAGTTTCAGGGCAAGCTCGCCGCGCTACGCGACGCGGCGCCGACCGTCACCTTCAAGGACATGCGCAAGGTCATCGAGCAGGAACTCGACGAACCGGTCTCCGAGGTGTTCCCCGAGTTCGACGAGGAGCCGATCGCCGCCGCCTCGATCGGGCAGGTGTACCGAGCCGTCCTCGCCGACGGACGCGAGGTGGCGGTCAAAGTCCAGTACCCGGGCGTGGCCGCGGCGGTCCGCGCCGACATGCAGAACCTGGGACTGATCCTGCGCCTCGCCAAGCGGATCGCTCCCGGCATGGACCCGAAGGCAATCGGGGATGAGATCCGCGAGCGGATCCACGAGGAGCTCGACTATGAGCTCGAGGCCCAGAACCAGCGGCGTCTGGCTCGGATCTTCCGCGGCCACCCGTTCATCAAGATCCCGGAGGTCGTGACCTCGCTCTCCCGGGAGCGGGTGCTCGTCAGCGAGTTCGTCGAGGGGGTCGGCTTCGAGGAGCTCAAGGGCTATCCCCAGCAGGACCGGGACCGCATCGGGGAGATCCTCTACCGCTTCTACTTCGGCTGCCTGTACCGCCACCACCAGTTCTCCGGCGACCCGCATCCCGGCAACTCGATGCTGCTCGCCGACGGTCGCGTCGCGTTTCTCGACTTCGGTCTGTTCAAGCGGATGACGGCCGACGCGGTCGAGCTCGAGATGGCGGTCGCCCGGGCGGTCATCGAGGGCAACACCGACACGATCATGCGGCTCGGCACAGAGACCGGCTTCTTCCCGGAGCCCGACAAATTCCGCCCCGAGCGGGTGCTCGAGCACTTCCGCGCGGCGACGTCGTGGTACACGACCGACGAGGAGATCGAGCTGACGCCGGAGTACGCGACCCAGGTCCTGATCGACATGAGCGATCCCCGGTCGGAGTACTTCGGCTACCTGCGGCACGAGTCGGCGCCACCGGACCACATCTTCGGACGCCGCATGGAGGTGCTGACCCTGGCGGTGATTGCGCAGCTGTATGCGCGCGGGAACTTCCATCGGATCGCGCGCGAGTGGTTCTACGGCGATGAGCCCGAGACCGAACTCGGGCGCGCGGACGCCGATTTCTGGGCCCGCGCGGCCGCGTAGAAGAGGCGTCCAGCGGGTCGTCTAGACCGCCCCAGCCGATTTCTAAGGCAGCAGCGCCAGCGGCCGATGTAAACGATTGTCTATGCCGCCCCATGGAAGGTGGTTCGTGTTGCGCCGTGCACCGGGGATTGTGATCGCGATGCTGCTGTGCTGCATCGCGTGCATGTGTGCGGCCACACCGGCGCTCGCGGTCTCGGGGCCCGACCTGACGGTGACCCAGACCGACAACACGGCCTCCGGGGTGACGACTCTCGGGAGCAACTGGAACTGGGCGCTGCGCGTCGCGAACGGGCCGTCGGCAACCATGGCGGTGCTCCCGGCTGGGTCGACGATCCTCAGCGATGACCTCGACACGGGGGGCGGGGTCGTCAGCTACGGCACACCCGTCGTGTCCAACCTCCAGTCGATCAGCGGCTCAATCCTCTGCACGATCACCGCCAACAAGCTGACGTGCAAGGCGAACGGCACGAACGTCGACATCTCGGCCGGCGGCGGGTTCACCGTGACCATCACCGCCACCCCGATATCGACGGGCACGTTCTCGAGTCCGAAGCTGTTCGGCGGCTGTTCGGTCGACCCAGGCACGGTCGTCGCGGAGACGAACGAGAACAACAACGACTGCAACAGCGACAGCGTCGCAGTCACCGCGCCTGAACTCCAGGTCAACCAGACCGATGACGCATCCGGCGGTGTCGACCAGGGCCGTAGCTGGAACTGGGTCCTCAACGTGACCAATGATGGAAGCGCGCCGGCGGTGTTCACCTCCGGCATGACGCTGCTACAGGACGATCTCGATGCGAGCGGTGGCCTCACGTACGGCACGCCGGTCGTCAGGAACATCACGGACGTCGGCACGAGCGCAAATATCTTGTGCTCGATCGACGCGGCGCAGACGCTGAAGTGCATCGCCAACGGCGGCTCGGTCACGGTCGGGGCGCTGACCGGCGCGTTCGAGGTGGACATCCCGGTGACCGGCAACCAGACGGGTTCCTTCCTCTCCCCGCGCGACACCGGCAGCTGCCGCGTCGATCCGAATGCGGCGATCGATGAGAGCGATCCGACGAACAACGACTGCTCTCCGGACGCGGTCGCCGTGTATCGGCCGGTCAACCTCGGCGTGACCGAGATCGCCAGCCCGGATCCGACGATCACCGGCGGCTCAAACGGCGGTACGGACAACCTGACCCACACGATCGTGCTCACCAACCACGGCCCGACGGCGACCACGTCGGCGCAGGTGCTCGTCGATCTCACGAATGCGCTGCCGCCGAGCGTTCAGCTCGACAGCGCCACCGCGACCGCGGGATCCTTTGACCCCGGTACGGGGTTCTGGACCGTCGGACACCTGAACAACGGTGAGAGCGTGACCCTGACGCTCACGTTCAGTGTGGGCGCGTCAGCGCCGGACAACGAGAAGATCGTGACGGGCGTGGCGGCAAGCACCACCGAGCCGTACACGATCGATCGCGACTCGACGAACGACAACGCGTCCGTCGTGACGACAGTGATCGGCGCGGAGACGCCGCAGACGGTCAGCATTTCCCCGGGCGCCAAGGACTTCGGCAACGAGCGCCTCAACAGCACGAGCGGGCCGCAGACGTTCTCGGTCACGAACAACGGCGGCACCGACCTCCACGTGTCGGCGGCGACCATCACCGGCGGCGACTCGGCGCAGTACGTGATCTCGAACAACGCCTGCAACGGCGCCACGCTCGCGTCCAACCAGCACTGCACGGTCGACGTCTCGTTCCGGCCGACGACGACCGGCGCGATCACGACCGCGTACTTCGAGGTCGCGAGCGACGCGCAGTTCAGCCCGTCGGATGTCGTGCTGCACGGGACCGGCACGATCTCCGCGGTCTCCACAGCGCCGTCATCACATCTGTTCGGCAACCAGACCGTCGGGATCGCGAGCGCGACCCAGACCTTCACGATCGCAAACAGCGGCGGCGGCGCGTTGGGCAACCTGTCGATCACGCCGGGCGGATCGGACGGCGCCCAGTACATCATCACCAACAACACCTGCCCGGCGACGCTCCCGGCGAGCACCTCGTGCGCGGTCGGTGTCGCGTTCAAGCCGAAGACCGTCGGCGCCCACAACAGCGCGACGCTCGACATCGCCAGCGACGACCCGGCCGGCACCGTGCACCTGGCGCTGTCCGGGACCGGGATCGCGCCCGTCGTCTCGCCGTCCCCGACGTCGGTCGACTTCGGCAACAAGCGCGTCGGCACGACGAGCGCCGCGCAGACGTTCACGATCACGAACACTGGGAACGGGCCACTGACGATCACCTCCGCCGCGGTCGCCGGCAGCGACGCCGCTCAGTACATGGCCTCGAACAACGGGTGCGTAACGACGCTGGCGGTCAACGACAGCTGCTCGGTCGACATCTCGTTCAGGCCGACCTCAGCCGGGACTCACGACGCCACCCTCGACATCGTCAGCAACGATCCGAATGGCACGCTGCACCTGCCGCTCACCGGCGTCGGGATCCAATCAGTGCTCTCCCCGTCGATGACGGCCCACGATTTCGGTTCGCGGCGGATCGGTACGACGAGTGCCGCGCAGCGCCTGACGATCACGAACAGCGGCAACGACACCCTCGGGATTGCCCAGGTGGCGCTCTCGGGCGGTGACGCCGGCCAGTACGTCATGTCGAACGACACCTGCAGTTCGACTCAGATCGTCGCCCGCGCAAAGTGCACGATGGACGTCGCATTCAAGCCGACGAGCCTCGGTCCGCATCCCGCCGCCTCGCTTGACATCCCAAACGATTCCGGGTCCGGCGTCGCCCACGTCACCTTTACCGGCACCGGAACCCAACCCGCACTCTCGACCTCGGTGACGGCACTCGCCTTCGGCGGGCAGCGGGTTGGCACGACGAGCGCCTCGCAGCGGATCACCGTCACCAACACGGGCGCCGGGGCACTCGACGTCTCGGCGGTGAGCCTTCTCGGAAGCGATGCCGCCGACTACATGCTCGCCGCGGACTACTGCTCCGGCCGAGCGGTCGCCCCCGGGCTCTCCTGCACGATCGACGTCGTGTTCGTCCCCGGTGGCACCGGCGCGCACGCGGCGACGCTGGCGATCCGCTCCGACGCGCCGACGAGCCCCGACCAGGTCTCCGTCAGCGGTAGCGGCACCGTGCCCGCGATCGCACTGACCCCGTCGCGCAAGGACTACGGAGCGGTCACGATCGGCACCTCGAGCGCCCCCGGGACATTCACGGTCAGCAATCCAGGTACGAGCGGCCTGACGATCTCAGCGGCGAGTCTCACCGGCGCCGATGCGCGCCACTACGTGCGATCGTCCGATGGCTGTACCGGACGCGTGCTCGCCCCGAACGCCACGTGCGGGGTGCAGATCGTGTTCCGCCCAACCTCCGTTGGAACCCACAACGGCGCCGTGCTCCAGGTGGTGAGCGACGCCGGGGCAGCCCCGGCGTCGCTGGCAGGACGGGCGCTGGCCCCGAGCAACGTCTTCACGGTGACCCACGTCAAGCTGGCGAAGAACGGAACCGCGCAGTTCGACATCGCCGTCCGGGCCCCCGGACTCATCACGGCCACGACGTCGGCACCGAAGACGCGCGTGTTCGGCCAGGCCCGCGTCCGCGCCGGCCGGGCCGGCAGGGTGCACATCAAGATCAACCCGGGCAGGGCGGGGCGCAAGCTACTGAAGCGCCGCCACGTGACCATCCGCGTCCAACTGTCGGTCGGCTTCACGCCGACATATGGGACGGTGCGGAAGCTCAATGTCCGCGGGCTCGTCGTCAAGAAGTAGGCAGTCGCACGCGAGCGCGCACGAGCGCACGGCTGCTGTCGGCCATGCCCCCTCGACGGCCGCGCAGCCCTGACTTTTTCCCCTGCGGTGGTTACCGCAACCCTCGGCCCCGGGTTAGAACCACAGGTTACTACACGCGCTGGATTTGCACCAGACTGGTGGTCCCCGGCCGACCGCTCGGGAGGCCCGCGGTGATGCCGACACGCGCGCCCGGTTTGACCCAGCCAAGCTCAACCACGCGGCGCGCGGCGTCGGCGATCAGCGCCTCGGTGATCTCGTGGCGTCGCATCGAGGCCGCGTTGACACCCCACATGAGGCTGCAGCGGCGGACGGTCTCGCGGCCCGGCGAGAGCGCGTAAATCGGGACCTGCGGGCGGTGTGCTGAGACGAGCCGGACGGAGCGTCCGGACAGCGTCGGAACGACGAGTGCGGCGAGGTGCAGCTCGCGTGCTGCGGCGCACGCGCTGTAGGCGACGGTATAGGCGGGATCGCGCGCGTCACGCCGGACCCGGTCCTCGTTCCAGTCCCGGTACGGGAGCGTGTGCTCGGTCCGCTCGGCGACCGCCGCCATCATCTCGACCGCCTCGACCGGATAGGCCCCGACAGCCGTCTCCTGGGAGAGCATCACCGCGTCGGTTCCGTCGAGGATTGCGTTCGCGACGTCGGCGACTTCGGCCCGAGTGGGACGGGACGACGCCACCATCGAGTCGAGCATCTGGGTCGCCGTGATCGACGGCCGCGCGAGCCGGCCGGCGATCCGCAGCAGTTGCTTCTGCGCGATCGGGACATCCTCGATCGGCAGCTCGATGCCGAGGTCGCCGCGGGCGACCATCACGCAGTCGGCGGCCCGCATGATCTCGTCCGCGGCGTCGACCGCCTGGGGCTTCTCGATCTTCGCGATCAGCGGAAGCCGCGTGTGCTTGCGCACCGCGGTGACGTCCTCCGCCGTGCGGACGAACGACAGGGCGACGAGGTCGACGCCGATCGACTCCCCGAAGCGCAGCATGTCGAGGTCCTGCTCGGGTACCGCCGGCAGGCCACGCGTCGACCCCGGCAGATTGAGCCCCTGTCGGGAGGCGACGGACCCGCCTATCTCGACGGCGGTGATGACCTCGCATGATGCTTCACGGACCTCGCTGACGCGGAGCCGAATCGCGCCGTCGGCGAGGTACACGACGTCATCGACCTCGACCGCGCTGGCGAGCCCGGCCCAGCTCACCGACATCCGTCGCTCGTCGCCCGGGTCCTCGGTGCCGCATGCGAGCACGAGCTTCTCGCCGGGCTTCAGCTCGGCGATGTCCTCTTTCAGCGCACCGATCCGGATCTTCGGGCCCGGCAGGTCCTGGAGGATCGCCACGGGCCGCCCGACCTGCGAGGCGGCGGTGCGGATCCGGTCCGCGTTCTCGGCGTGGAGCTCGAGGTTTCCGTGGGAGAAATTCAGGCGAAAGACGTCAACGCCGGCCTGCACCATCCGAGCGAGCGTCTCGGGGCCCCGGGAGGCGGGCCCGACGGTGGCGACGATCTTGGTGCGGCGGCGCATCGACCACTCACGCTAGCCGACGAACGATCCGTGCTCGTTAAGCACTTGTCCATCGATCGACAGCCGCCCGCCTGATCGCAGGTCGCAGATCATGTCCCAGTGCAGCGCCGAGACGTTCGTGCCGCCCGTCTCCGGATACGAACGGCCGAGCGCAAGATGGACGGTGCCGGCCATCTTCTCGTCGAACAGGACCGAGCCCGTCGGGCGATCGATCCCGGTATTCGTCCCGATCCCGATCTCGCCGAGGAAGCGTGCGCCGTCGTCGGTCTGAAGCGCCGCGTCGAGGTAGGCCTGGCCGACGCCGGCGCGGGCGGCGACGACCCGACCGGCCTCGAAGCGGAGGTGGACGTCCTTGACGTCGACACCGCGCGGGCTCGACGGGATCGTGAAGTGGATCGTGCCCTGGGCCGAGTCCTCGATCGGCCCGGTGAACACCTCGCCGCTCGGCATGTTGTGCTTTCCGTCGGAGTTGATCCAGGTGCGACCGTCGACGTGGAGCGTGAGATCGGTGCCCGGCGCCTCGATCCGGATCTCGTGGATGGGCGCGAGGCGTTCCGCCAAGCGGGCCTGATGCTCACTGAGGGCCTGCCACGCGGCGACGGGATCCGCGCGGTCGAGGAATAGCGCGCGGGTCACGAAGGCCGCGTAGTCCTCGTCGTTCATCCCTGCCTGCTGGGCGAGGGCCGCCGTCGGCCACAGCGTCCCACACCACCGCAGCTTGAGCTGTGCCTCGCTCACCGGCCGCCGGCCGCGCGCCACGCGCGTGATCAGGGCGGGGTCAATGCCCGCGAGCGCCATCGTGTTCGCGGGTGCGTCGATCTGGATGAGGGCGTCGGCACTCTTCGCTTCGGCGAGAGCAAGCGGGGCGACGCCGTCGAGCTGGTCGGGGCGAGCGTGGGTATAGAGGTCGCGGGCGAAGACGGCCTGGCTCAATCCCATGAGCGGCCAGGCGCCCCGCGCGAGCAACGCGTTGTGGAGGGCCCGGGCGAGGGCGAGCGAGTCCGGGGTGACGCGCACGATCACCTGGTCGCCGGGCCGGGCGGCGACGCACCAGTCGCAGAGCAGCGCGGCGAACGCGGCGGGGTCGGGACCAGCGGTCACGGTGCCTCGAGCTCCGGGAAGTGCTCCGTGACGTGGGCGCGAAGTGTGTCTCTGACGAACTGCCGCTCGGCGGCGGACGCCATCCGGTAGCGCCCGAGCAGTTCCTTCTGCTTGGTGATCTCGAGCCCGGCGATTGACCACGACACCGCGAGGCGTTCGAACAGCAACTCGGTCGCGCGCTGCCACGCATCCTCCTGGTGCGCACCCCCCGCAAGCGTGTCCGCATAGTGGCGACGGGCGGCCGGCGGCAGCGACCCGCGGAGGATCAGGACGTTGGCATCGGGATCGCGGTACTCGCTCGTCGGAGCAGCCGGTTTGTCTCGCTGGCGGTGACGGCGGCCCACGCGTTACGCCGGGGCGTCGGCGGCTCGTTCGAGTTGCCCGACGACGTCGCCGGTCACCGGATTGGCGTGACCCGCCCAGGCCGCGGACGGGTTCAGCCCGGCGAGCTTGCGGATCGAGGCGCGCGCCTGGTCGGTGTCGATGTTGAATGCCGGATGCGGAACATGGGCGGCGTTCTTGAGACCGGTCTGCGGATCGACCGTGTAGAAGCAGTCGGACACGAGCGCAAGGCGGTCCGACGGCCGGAACAGCCCGATCAGGCCCGGAGCGTGACCGGGCAGGTGGACGACGCGGAAGCCGGCGACCTCGTCGCCCTCGTCGAGGGTTCCGGCGATCTCCACCTTGCCGCCGTCCCACATCTGGAGGAGCTTGGGATAGATGCGGCGGGCATGCGGCGCGAGCTTTGACACGTCCCAGTAGCCGCGGAACGCATTGTCCGACTCAGCCGCATCGCGGTCGGCCGGGTGGCAGTAGACCGGCGCCCCGAGCACCGGCGCCGAGCCGCGGTGGTCGCAATCGGCGTGCCCGAGGACAACGCGCTTGACGCCGCCGAGGCGGACGCACGCCGCCTTCAGCGCCGGTCCCATGTCGGAGATGCCGGCATCGAACACGGTCACGCCGCCGTCATCCTCGATCAGGTAGACGTTCATCGTCTTGCTCGGGAAGCCACCGCGGGCGATCCACACGCCGTCCGCGATCCGCTCGAGGTCGACGCCGTGTACGCGGTGGCGCATCTTCGTGCGGAAGTTGGCGAGCTTCGTCATCCGCTGCTCGGTCGGAGATCCGGCGGGCGGGAGGAAGCCGAGCTGGCGGGCGATGCTGCCGGAGTCGAGGTACGCGTCGTTGTGGCGGATGAGATCGTCGACGACCGTGAGCACGTCGCAGCCTTCCAGCGCGATCGACGCACCGTTGGGTGCGAAGCCCTGGAACGTCCCCGGTCCCGCGAACGTCGCGTGGGCGCGCCAGCGCACCGCCGTGCGGTTGCGGGACGTCGTGAGGTCCTGGATCTCGAGCGTGAAATCCGGGAACGCCGCGAACACATCGGCGAAGTACTGGCGGACGCCGTCGGGCGCCGTCACCTCGAGCTGCCCGACGAAGTTGTCGACCCCGCCTGGCGCCCAGCACGCGACGGCGGTGTCAAGGTCATGCGCGGAGAGCGCCTCGAAATATTGCTTGGCGATGTCTGAGGTGGAGGCCACGAGGCGCCGCAGTCTACGCGCCGCCAATATCGTGCGCCGTGTGAGGAGCCAGCGAGAGCTCGGCCGCGGTGAACGCGTCCTGCCCGGACTGTGGCGACTGCGGCTGCCGTTGCCCTGGCCCGGAGTGCCACATTGCAACGCGTGGGCGATTGCGGCGGACTCCGGGATCGTGCTCGTCGACACCGGCATGCATCAGCCGGGCTCGATTGCGCAACTCGAGCGGGCGCTCGATCAGGTCAACCTGCGGCTCGAGCAGGTCCGCCTCATCGTCTGCACGCACGCCCACTCCGATCACTGGGGCCAGGCGGCGCCGATCCGCGAGCGCGCCGGCTGCGAGCTGTGGCTGCATCCGAACCACGCCCACGCGACGCGCTCGGCGGACAACCCGGCGGCGGCGCTCGCGCGGCGGATCGAGGTCGCGCGGACGAGCGGCGTCTCCGAGGAGGCGCTGCAGCGCTACGCCGAGCGGGCGCGAGAGATCCCGTCCGGGGTTGCGCGGGTGATCGAGCCGGATCGGGAGCTGGTCCCAGCGGTCTCGATCGAGACCGACCTCGGAGTGTTCTCGGTGCACGAGACGCCGGGACACGCCCCATCACACATCTCCCTGTTTCAGACCGGCCGCCGGGTCCTCATCTCCGGTGACCACGTCCTCGGCCGCATCTCGCTCTACTACGACTACGGCTGGACGCCGGATCCCGTCGGCGAGTTCCTGCAGTCGTTGGACGTCGTCGATGCGCTGGATGCGCGGCTTGCGCTGAGCGGGCACGGGCGCCCGTTCGTCGACGTCCACGGGCACATCGAGGGCAACCGCGCGCTCGTCGGCGAGCGGCTCGATGCCGTCCGGGGTGCGCTTCGCCCGGGCGAGGGCCGCGGCCTTACCGCGATCGAGATCACGCCGCACGTGTACGGCGAGCCGCTCAGCGAGTTCAACGCCCAGTGGCGGCTGTCCGAGACGCTGTGCTACCTGACCCACCTCGAGCGGCTCGGCGAGGCGGTGCGGGAGCCGGACGGCGGGGTCGAACGGTGGTCCGCCGCTCAACCTTGACACGCGTGTGTCAAGGTCTGGTACGCTTCCGCCTCAATGCGGATCGACGAGATCATCGCGACCACCGGCGGGCAGCCCGTCTTCTCGTTTGAGTTCTTCCCGCCGAAAACCGACGAGGGCGAGCGCAACCTCCGCGCGACGCTTGAAGACCTGCGGGCGTTCGACCCGGACTTCGTCTCGGTCACCTATGGCGCCGGCGGGTCGACGCGCAACCGGACCGTCGAGCTGACGCACTGGATCAAGCGTGACCTCGGGATCGAGGCGATGGCCCATCTCAGCTGCGTCGGAAGCACGCGCGAGGAGCTCGAGGAGATCCTCGACGGGATGGAGCGCGCCGGCATCGAGAACGTGCTCGCGCTCCGCGGGGATCCGCCGAAGGGCGAGATCGAGTGGCTGCCGCATCCTGGCGGGCTGCGCTACTCGACCGAGCTCGCGACGCTGATCGCCCAGAACTACCCGTTCAGCGTCGGGGCCGCCTGCTTCCCGGAGGTCCACCCAACGGCTCCGGACCTGGCTTCCGACCTCCACTTCCTCAAGCAGAAGGTCGACGCGGGAGCGTCGTTCCTCATCACCCAGCTGTTCTTCGACAACGAGCTGTACTTCCGCTTCGTCGACGAGGCACGAGCGGTCGGGATCGACGTGCCGATCCTGCCCGGGATCATGCCGATCACCGACGTCGGGCAGATCAAGACGATCACCGGGATGTGCGGCGCGACGATCCCCGAGCGGCTGATGGCGGCGCTCGACTGGCGCGCCTCGGACCGCGAGGCGGTGCTGCAGCTCGGGGTCGCGTACGCGACGCTCCAGTGCGCCGAGCTGCTCGCCCGCGGAGCACCCGGCATCCACTTCTACACGCTCAACCGCTCACCGGCGACCCGCGCGATCCTGTCCGCGCTGCGGCTGCTGCAGCCGTGGGTGCGCCGCGAGGTCGTCCGGACAGCGTAGACCGGCGGCGGACCGGGGCGGACGGGGGGCTCGTCACTCGTCCGGCGGCGGGATCACCTCGAGGCCCTGGGCAACCATCGGGCGTCCGTCGATCTCGTAGCGAATGTCGACCTCGTCGTTTCGCTTGTAGGTGCCGATACCCCAGAAGCCGAGGAGCCAGGCCTTCGCCCCGAGCCGCTGCTGGACGAGTTCACGCTCGAACACGAGCTCGCCCTCGCTGAGCTGAAAGTCGGTCCCGAGCTCCTGGGGCACGCCGTTGACGTACACCTGGAATGGTGTGCGGACGCCCGCGGGCAGCCTGACCCGCCAGACGCGCGGCTTCATGTCCGCTCCAGGTCGCTCGGCAGCAGCGACAGGACGACGAGGTCACGGCGACGGCGGCGGTAGCGCAGGTAGCCGCGCAGAACGCCCTCGCGCTCAAACCCGGCGACGCTCGCGGCCCGCAGCATCGGCTCGTTGTCCGGCGTGGTGAGCAGCTCGAGCCGCTCGATCCCACACTCCGTGAACAGCCACGCAGCGATAAGCCGCAGCACCCGTGGGGCCCAGCCCCGCCCCCTCACCTGCGGCGCCAGCCACAGCCCGATCTCGGCCCGCCGGTGATCCCAGTCGAAGCGGTCCACGCTGATCCGCCCCCGGCAGACCTCCGAGCCCGTCTCGACGATCGTCAGCCGCAGCCGCTCGCCGGCCGCACGCTCGGCGGGCGCGACCTCGCTCTCGGTCCCGAGTTGCGCCCCACTCGGCGGGCGCTCGAGCCCGAACCGGACGTGGAGTTCGGGGTCGTCCTGATGGGCGATGAGGATCTCCGGGATGTCCCGTTCGGCGAACAGGCGCACGCTGACGTCGCCGTCGCTGAGCGCCCCGTGAAGGTCAGGGATTGCTGGCATTGTCGTAGCCGCACCGTACCCTGTCCGGCCGTGGAAGCGAGCGGCATCTCCTACCAGGTCCGGCGGTCCGAGCGAGCCCGACGCGTGCGCGTCACCGTCGACCCGGCGCGCGGTGTCGAGGTCGTGCTGCCGCGTCGCGCTCCGGAGCGGGCGGCCGCCGCTGCGGTCGTCGAGCTGCGACCGTGGATCGAGCGGCGCTTGCGCGAGGTCGAGCGGGCGCGCGCCGCGGTCGCCGCCCGGGGATCGACGGTCCCCTACCTCGGTGCGACGCTGACCACGATCCCGGAGCCAGGCCGGTCGCGCGTTCACCGCCGGGGCGACACGCTCCTCGTGCCGAGGGACGACGGCGAGCGTCAGGCGGCGCTCGAGCGGTGGTACCGCCGGGCGGCGGCGAGCGAGATCGCACCTCGGCTCGACCACGCCTGCTCGGTCGCAGGGAGCTCGTATGAGCGGCTCGTGATCCGCGGTCAGCGGACTCGCTGGGCGAGCTGTTCGCGGTCGGGGACGATGAGTTTCAACTGGCGGCTGCTGCTCGCGCCGGAACCGATCCTCGACTACGTCGTCTGGCACGAGGTCTGCCACCTCGAGGTGATGGATCACTCGCCGCGCTTCTGGTCCCTGCTCGCCCGACGCTGGCCGGCGTATCGCGAGCACAAGCGCTGGCTCCAGCGCCACGGCCAGACGCTCGTCCTGTAGACGATCTACGCGCGCTTGGTGCTGTTGGACAGCGTCCGGCGAAGTGCGGCGTACGCGCTCTCGCCACCTCGCTGCTTGACGATCTCCCGCCGGACCCGGCCGACGTAGGCCTCGGTCGAGCCGTCGCCGCGGACGTCGAGCCCGGCGCGGGCGCTCGGGAACAGCCGTTCCGGCCCGGCGAGCTCGATCCGCGCCGCCACCTGCTGGATCGGCTCAAAGCGCCGCACCTTCACGTCGATCGCCGGACGGGGCGCCGTCTTGGCGAGCTCGAGCGCCCGCTGCTCGGCTGCGTCGAGCGCCGCGTCAAGCGATTCGAAGCGGTTGCGTTCGACCGTAGGACCGGCGCGGATGGTGAGCTTCCAGGACACGGGCGCGATGATCGCACCCGGCCGCGACAACGCGACCTACGGTCCGAGCTCGACCTCGATCTCGTTGACCGGTCCGAGGTGGCGCTCGGCCGTTGGGGTGCTCGCAAAGCCGCGGACGAGACGGTGCGCGGCCAGGTTCTCGGCGAGCATCGTCGCTCGGAAGCTCGTGATCCCTCGGGCCGCCGCGATCGGCTTCAAGCGCTCCATCAGCGCGGTCGCAAGACCCTCCTGCTGGAACGGGTCGCCCACGACGACCGCAAACTCGGCCTGTGTCGGCTCCTCGTCGAGGCGCACGAACCGCGCGACGGCGAGGATCAGCTCAGGCTCCTCGGCCGAGGTGGCGACCAGCGCGACATGGTCTTGCCCGTCGATGTGCACGAGGTAACGCGTTTCGGAGAGGCTGAGGTGCGGCTTCGGCGCCAGAAAGCGGCGGTACTTCGACTCCGGCGAGAGCCGGTCATAGGCCGCTCTCAGGCCCGGACCGTCCTCCGCCGAGATCGGCCGGATGAGGACGGTCCGTCCGCTCTTCAGGGTGACGCGTTCTGGCTCCACAGAGCCGAGCTTACGGTTCGTAAGCGCCCGGCTCTGTGCCCCTGCTCACACGGTTCAGTGCTGCTCTACAAGACGACCACTCGTCTACCGATTCTGCATCGGCATGTACTCGAGCGCGCGCGGGCCCGTGTAGATCTGCCGGGGCCGCGCGATCTTCTGCTCCTTGTCGTCGATCATCTCGAGCCACTGGGCGATCCAGCCGCTCGTCCGACCGATCGCGAACATCACCGGGAACATCTCCATCGGCATCCCCAGCGCCTCGTAGATGAGGCCGGAGTAGAAGTCGACGTTCGGATACAGCTTGCGATCGACGAAGTAGTTGTCCTCGAGCGCGATCCGCTCGAGTTCGGTCGCGATGTCGAGCAGCGGATTCTTGCCCGTCACCTCGAACACCTCTTCGCACGCCGTCTTGATGATCTTGGCGCGTGGGTCGAAGTTCTTGTAGACCCGGTGGCCGAAGCCCATCAGCCGTTCCTTGCCCTCCTTCACGCCCTTGATGAAGTCGGGAATGTTGTTCGTCGTCTCAATCCGCCGAAGCATCCGCAGCACCGCCTCGTTGGCGCCGCCGTGGAGCGGGCCGTAGAGCGCCGCGACGCCGGCCGCGACGGCTGAGTACGGGTCGACCTGAGAGGACCCGACGCTGCGCACGGCGCTCGTCGAGCAGTTCTGCTCGTGGTCTGCATGGAGGATGAACAGCACGTCGAGCGCATGCTCGAGCCGCGGGTCGGGCTTGTACTTCAGCTCGGTCATCTTGTAGATCATCGAGAGGAAGTTGCCGGCGTAGGTGAGGTCGTTGTCCGGATACACGTACGGCATGCCCCGGTTGTGCCGGTAGGAGAACGCGGCGAGCGTCGGCATCTTGGCGATCAGCCGGATGATCTGCATGTAGCGCAGTTCCTCGTCGCGGATCGCGCTCGCCTCCGGATAGAAGGTCGACAGCGCTCCGACCGACGCGAGCAGCATCCCCATCGGGTGCGCGTCGTAGCGGAAGCCCTGCATGAACTCCTTGATGTTCTCGTGCACGAAGGTATGGATCGTCACCTCGTGCACCCAATCGTCGAGTTGCGACTGGGTCGGCAGCGCGCCATGGACGAGCAGGTAGGCGACCTCGAGGTAGCTCGACTTCTCGGCGAGCTGCTCGATCGGATAGCCGCGGTACTCGAGGATGCCCTTCTCCCCGTCGATGAACGTGATCCCGGACCGGCACGACGCCGTCGCCATGTAGGCGGGGTCGTAGGTCATCAGCCCGAAGTCGTCGTCGCGAGTCTTGATCTTGCGCAGCTCGGTCGCGCGGATCGTTCCGTCCTCGATCGGGATCTCGTACTGCTGGCCGGTCCGGTTGTCCGTGACCGTCAGAGTCTCGCTCGCGGTGGCTACACCGGCGCCGTCCTGCTGCTCAGTTTGCGTGGTCATGGCACTCCTGTCGCGGTTGCCTGCCTCCCTGCGGCGCCGAGGCCGCGAGGCACCATCAATGCATCACTCTAGTACCCGGGAGGACTGAGCGAGAAGCGGCGGGAGCGGGATGCTCGACTACTCGAACGTGCTCGTCTTGATCGCCATCGCGATCGTGATCACGACGAGCAGGAATGACAGGAACATGACCCCGCGGGCGCCGCGGGCGCCATACGGGAACTTCGGCTGGGTGATCCCGATGCCGGCGAGGATGACCGCGTAGATCGCCAGGACGATGCCCGCGATGTAGAACGGCGCTTTGGACACGGCGGCGGTTGTGAGCAGCGCGCTGATCATCGCGGCGGCAGCCTATCCGATTCCACGCGCAGGTGACGACGCTCCGTCCTTCGCCGGGCCGCCCTCGTACCGGCTCTCAGTCGCGGCCCGCTGGCCCTGGTAGTGACTGCCGAGACCGGGGCTGCCGTACGGCCGCAGCGCGGGGCGGTCGAGCGACATGAAGGACAGCTGGGCGATCGGTAGGCCGGGGTAGAGCTTGATCGGGACCCGCGTCAGGTTGTTGAGCTCGAGCGTGAGCGTTCCGTGCCAGCCCGGGTCGCAGAAACCGGCGGTTGCGTGGACGATCAGCCCGAGCCGACCAAGGCTCGACTTCCCCTCGATCCGGGCGACGATGTCGTCGGGCAACTCCACCCACTCGAGCGTCCGCCCGAGACAGAACTCACCCGGGTGGATGACGAACGACTCCTCGGACGGAACGACGACCTCCTCGGTGAGATTCTCCGGCGGCTGCCGCAGGTCGATCGCCGATGCCCGATGGTTGTGAAAGACGCGGAACGAGTCGCCGAGGCGCAGATCGACGCTCGCCGGCTGAACCAAGCTCTCGTCCCACGGATCGATCCGGATCCGGCCATCGGCGACGAGCTGAAGGATCGTCCCGTCGGAGAGAACGGAGGCCGGGGCGTCGCGGGCGTCGGGCATCGCGCTCGTAGTCTGCCAGCGACAGCGGAAGAACGGGCCGCGGCGGCGCCGTCAGTTGCTGCTGCTGTGCCCGCCGGTGCCGCCGTGACCGATCTTCCGAGCCCGGGCCTTGACGGTCCGCATCCGGGCGGGCGCCGGGGGCGGCGGATCGCCGTGCGGCCCGCGGCGGGGACGACGCGGAAACGGCTTGCGCGGGTGGGTCCGGCGGAGCTTGGAGCCGCCACCGCCGCCGTCTGAGGACTCGGGCTGCTCAGGGGTCTGCTTGATCGCCCACCAGACCAAATAGATCAGCGCAGCAAGCGGAATCTTCAGCGCAAGCATGAGCCACAGGAATCCCCACGTCACGGCCCGGCGATCCTACCCCGTATCGCGCGCGATTTCACGTCTTCTGTCAGCGTGGCGTGCAGTTCTGACCGCATCGCGGTCGAAACTGCGCGCGACACGCAAGGAAAGTGCACCCATGCCCATGCGGAACTTATCTTGAGCTCAGTCGCGCAGCGCGAGCGGCTTCTCGACGAACCGCGTGATCCGCGAGAGCTCGCCAACCCGCTCGGTGACCTCGTCGCTCGTCAGCCGCGCGACCCGCTCGACGCCGAACTCCTCGACGTTGAACGAGGCGAGCGCCGTTCCGTACGCCATCGCGCGGCACAGCAGATCGTGCTCGAGCGGCTCGTCCGGGTGCGCGGCGACGTAGCCGACGAACCCGCCGGCGAAGCTGTCCCCGGCGCCGGTCGGGTCGACGACGGTCTCGAGCGGGAACGCCGGCAGCCCGAAGAAGCCCTCCTCGGTCACCATCGCGGCGCCGTACTCGCCCTGCTTGGCGACGACGACGCGGGGGCCCCACTCGCGGATCTTGCGCGCCGCGCGGACGAGGTTCGGCTCCTGGGTGAGCTGCCGCAACTCGGCATCGTTGAGGAGCAGGCAGTCGACCTGCGAGATCGCGTCGATCAGCGAGTCCCGCGCGGTCTCGATCCACAGGTTCATCGAGTCGAGCGCGGCGAACCGGGCGCCGGAGCACTGCGCGCGCACGTCGCGCTGGAGATCCGGCTGGATGTTCGCGAGGAACAGGACATCCGCGGCGGCCGATCCGTCCGACAGCTTCGGCTCGAACTCGGCGAACACGTTGAGCTGGGTGTCGAGCGTCTCCCGATCGTTGAGGTCCCATCCGTAGACGCCACGCCAGAAGAACGTCCGGCCACCGGAGACCTGCTCGATGTCGGCGGTGTTGACGCCACGGGCGTGGAGCACCTCGAGCTCGGCAGCGCCGAAGTCATCACCGACGGGGCCGACGACGTTGACCTCGTCGAAGAACGACGCCGCAAGCGCGAAATGCACCGCGGAGCCGCCGAGCATGCGCTCGCGCGACCCGAACGGGGTCGTGACGGCGTCAAACGCGATGGAACCGACGACGGTGACCGACATAGGCGGGCAAATGTAGCGGCGCGGCGCCGTCAAGCGCTGCGCCGCCGCCTGCGGTCACGAAACGGGGCTACTCGGCGGGACCGAGAGCACCGGGCAGGGCGAGATGTGCAGCAGGCGCTGCGTCACGCTGCCGAGCAGCAGACCGCCGAGCGCGCTGTGCCCGCGCGTGCCGATGACGATCAGGTCCGCGTTCTCCTCCTTGGCGACGTCGGCGAGCACGTGGGCGGCATTCGTCACGCCGCCGACGACGAGGCGCAGCGTGGCCGTACCGCCGAGCTCCTCGACCTGCTTCTTGATCTTCGCCTGATGCTCGTCCTCCTCGGCGTCGGCCGGGAAGGCGCCCCGGGACCCGGGACCCGCGAGATGCTCGATGCTGTGCACCGCCAACAGCTCCGCACCGTTGTCCGTGACGAACGACTTGGCGTACTCGAGGGCCCGATCCGCAGGCCCTGACCCGTCCGTCGCCCAGATGATCTTCTTGAACATGTGTCTGCTCCCGGTATGTGGGTTGAGGCGAACGTAACCGCGTGAGCGGTCCGCTGCAACTCCGGATTACGTCGGCGATAGAACTCCCCGAACGCGCTCTCCCGCCGGGTCGAACAGCGGCTCCTTCGTGACGTCCCCGCCGATCGACTGGCCGAAGATGTCGATCTCGACGCGCGTCCCGAGATCGACCGACGGCGGAAGGTACGCGTACGCGATCGAGCGCTCGACCGTATACCCGTAGCCGCCCGTCGTCACCCGGCCGCGCACCGCGCCGTCGATCGTCACCGGCTCGTTGCCGAGCGCGACCGAGCGCGGGTCGTCGAGGACGATGCACCGCAGACACACGCGCGGCGCCACCGGGTCGTCAACGGCCCCGAGCGCGTCGGCGCCGATGAAGTCGCGATCGCTCCCCCGCACGCAAAAGGACAGACCAGCCTCGAACGGCGTCTCGTCCGGCGTGATGTCGGCGCCCCACACGCGGTAGCCCTTCTCGAGCCGGAGCGAGTCGATCGCGCGGTAGCCGCCAGCGACGAGGCCGTGGGGCTCGCCCGCCTCCCACAGCGCGCGCCACAGTCCGGCGCCGTACTCCGATGGGCAATACAGCTCCCAGCCGAACTCCCCCGTGTACGTCACCCGGAAGGCGCGGACCGGCACGTCGCCGACTGCGATCTCCCGCATCGACATGTACGGGAACTCGAGCGAGTCCGGCGTGAGCGAGCCGAGGATGTCGGCGGCGCGCGGGCCCCACAACGGAAAGCACGCCCAGCGCGACGTGACATCCGTCAACCGCACCGAGCCGTCCTCCGGGAGGTGCCGCCGGATCCACGACGCATCGTGGTTGCCGAACGCAGTGCCGGTGACGATCTGGAAAACGTCCTCCGACAGGCGCGTCACGGTGAAATCGCATTCGATCCCGCCATGGCGGTTGAGCATCTGCGTGTACGTGATCTGTCCGACGTCGCGCGCGACGTGGTTGTCGCACAGCCGCTCGAGCAGCCCCGCCGCGCCCGGTCCTGAGACTTCGAGCTTGGCGAACGAGGACTCGTCGAACAGGCCGGCGGTCTCCCGGGTCGCCCGGTGCTCGGCGCCGATTGCCGGCGACCAGTGCATCCCCGCCCAGCCTCGCGGGCGCAGCGAAGCATCGCCGGCAGCCTCGTTCGAGGCGTACCAGTTGACCCGCTCCCAGCCGGACTTCTCGCCGAACACGGCGCCGTGATCGCGGTGCCACGCGTAGGCGCTCGAGACGCGCAACGGCCGGCCGGCGAGCCGTTCATGGCCCGGGTAGCGGATGTCGTAGTAGGTCTCGTAGACCTCCTTGGTGCGCTTCAGCGTGTAGCTCGGCGAGTAATGGGACCCGCCTGCCCCGAAGCGCCGGATGTCCATCTCCCAGGTGTCAAGCCCCGGCTCGCCCTCGACGATCCACTCGGCCATCACCTTGCCGATCCCGCCCGCGCCGGCGAGACCGTGCGCGCAGAAGCCGGCCGCGACGAAGAACCCGCCGACCTCGGTCTCGCCGAGGCAGAACTCGTTGTCCGGCGTGAACGCCTCCGGGCCGTTGATCGAGGCGGGTCACCTTGATGTCCTCCATCACGGGCACGCGCTGGGACGAGTTCCGCGCGATCTCCTCAAAGCGCGGCCAGTCCTCCTCGAGCAGCCGGCCGTTGAAGTCCAGCGGGATCTGGTCGACGAGATGCTCGTCGAGCGCCCACGGCGCGCTGTCGCGCTCGTAGCCACCCATCACGAGGCCCGCGCCCTCCTCGCGGAAATAGATCAACAGATCGGGGTCGCGAAGCGTCGGCAGGTGCACGATCTCACCGCCGACCGAGCGATCGCGGAACGGCTGGGTGACGAGGTACTCGTGGGCGAACGGGATGATCGGGACGCGGACGCCGGCCAACCGGCCGATCTCCGCGGCGAACATCCCGCCGGCGTTGACGACGATCTCCGCCTCGACGTCCCCCCATTGAGTCGAAACCCCGCGCACGCGCCCGCCGCGCGACCGTGATCGCGTCGACCCGCGAGTGCGTGAAGATCTTCACCCCGCCCCCGCGCGCGCCTTCGGCAAGGGCATACGTGAGCTGCGAGGGATCGAGGTAGCCGTCGGTCGGCAGGTATGACGCACAGCGGACGCCGTCGGTCACCATCAGCGGAAACAGCTCCTGGGCCTCGCTCGGCGAGAGCAGCTCGAGCGGCAACCCGAACGTCTTCGCCCACGCGACCTGGCGCATCACCTCCTGCTCGCGCTCGGGCGTGCAGGCGAGCCGGATCCCGCCGCAGCCGACCCAGCCGCAGTCGAGCGTGCGGTAGAGCTCGACCGAATCCATCATCATCCGGGTGAGCGAGACGCTGCCGCGAAGCTGGCCGACGAGACCGGCGGAATGGAACGTCGAGCCGCTCGTCAGCTCGTTGCGATCAAGCAGGATGACGTCGCGCTCGCCGAGCTGCGCGAGGTGGTACGCGATCGACGTGCCGCCGACGCCGCCGCCGATGATGACGATGCGGGCGCGGTCGGGCAGTTCACGCGGCCGTGGCATGGATCCACTCCTCGAATCGGGGGTCGCCGGCCGCGTCGGCCAGCCGGTCAAAGTGCTTGTCCGCGTATTCGGCGAAGTCGAAGTCGAGCTCCGAGATCACGCCCTGAACGACGCCCCACGCGCCCTCGCGGGCGTCGGACATGATCCGCATCAGCTTCAGCGCGGCACGGCGCCCGTCGTCGGGTGGCGTCCCGTCGTAGGCCTCGAGCAACCGATCCTCGGCGGCCTCGTCGAACTCATTGTTGACAGCGAGGTTTCCGAGGTCGAACAGCGGGTGCCCCATGCCTGCGTACTCCCAGTCCACGAGCAGGATCCCGCCGCCGGCCACGGCGAGCAGGTTCGCCGGCAACAGGTCGTTGTGGCACGCCACCGGCTCGGCGAGGGGCACCGCGGCGGCGATCCGCGCGGCGACGTCCTGCACCGCGGGGTACGCCTTCGGCAACGTGCCCCCGCGCTCGGCGACGATCGTGGCGTAGTCCTCGAGCAGTTCCGGCACCCAGAACCGCGTCGGCAGCACGGTTCCCGAGTCATGGAACGCGCGGAGCGCGCGAGCGACCAATCCGGGATCGGAACGGAGACCGTCGGCGTCGACCGGCCCGCCGACGATGAACCGGGTGACGAGCGAGCGCTCATCGCCGGCGGCGACCGCGGGCGCGATCCCGAGCCGAGCCGCCGCCTCGTTCGCGGCCCGCTCGGCCGAGCGGTCGATCCCAAGCAGCGCGGTGTCCTTGCCCGGCAGCCGCACGACGTACTCGTCCTCTCCGAACCGGACGCGGTAGTTGCGGTTCGTGATGCCGCCGTCGAGCGGCACGGGCTCACCGCCGAGCGGCCCGAGTTGCGCCGTCAGCTGGTCCACGATCCCGGTCAGATCGACCATGGGTGCGAAACCTACCGCTTAAGGCTCGCTTCCTATACCTTCACGCCGTGACCGAACCAACACTGACCCTCGAGCACCTTCGCGAGCAGGTCCATCGAGGCGATATCGACACCGTGCTGCTCGCGATGTGTGACATGCAGGGCCGGCTGCAGGGCAAGCGTCTGACCGCCGAGCACTTCCTCGAGGAGGTTGCCGAGCACGGCGCCGAGGGCTGCAACTACCTGCTCGCCGTCGACGTCGACATGAACCCGGTCGACGGCTATGAGATGGCATCGTGGGAACGCGGGTATGGGGACTTTGCGATGCGTCCCGACCTTTCGACGCTGCGGCTCGTCCCGTGGCACCCGGCCACCGCGTTGTGCCTCGCCGACCTCGAGTGGGCCGACGGCCGCTCGGTCGTCGCCTCCCCACGCCAGGTGCTCCGCGCCCAACTCGAGCGCCTTGCCGAGCGCGGCTGGGGTACGAATGCCAGCACCGAGCTCGAGTTCCTCGTCTTCCGCGACACGTACGAGGACGCGTGGCGCAAGGGCTACCGCGACCTCGAACCGGCCAACCTCTACAACGTCGACTACTCGATGCTCGGCACGGCGAAGATCGAGCCGCTCATCCGCCGGATCCGCAACTCGATGGCGGGCGCCGGTCTCAGCGTCGAGAACTCAAAGGGCGAGTGCAATCTCGGCCAGCACGAGATCAACTTCAAGTACGGGGACGCGCTGCGGTGCGCCGACGCGCACCTCATCTACAAGAACGGCGCCAAGGAGATCGCCGCCCAGGAGGGCACGTCGATCAGCTTCATCGCGAAGTACAACGAGCGCGAGGGCTCTTCGTGCCATATCCATTTCTCGCTCTCGGGCGCGACCGACGGCTCGCCGGTGTTCGCGTCGGACCGGACCGTGTTCGATCAGTTCCTCGCCGGGCAGTTCGCCTGCCTCCGAGAGCTGACGCTGCTGCTCGCGCCGAACATCAACTCGTATAAGCGCTACGCCGAGGCCTCGTTGGCCCCGACCGCGGTCGCGTGGGCGGAGGACAACCGGACGTGCTCGCTGCGGGTTGTCGGGCACGGGCCGTCGCTGCGGTTCGAGAACCGCGCCGGTGGGTCGGACCTCAACCCGTATCTCGCGCTCAGTGCGCTGATCGCGGCCGGGTTGTACGGGGTCGAGCAGGGCCTGACCCTTGAGGCGCCGTACAAAGGCAACGCCTACCTCGCGACCGACAAGCCCCGACTGCCGACGACGCTGCTCGAGGCCCGCGACCTGTTCGATGGCAGCGCCGTCGCACGGGCCGCGTTCGGTGACCAGGTCGTCGACCACTACGTCCACGCCGCCGACATCGAGCTGCGCGCCTTCGAGGCCGCCGTCACCGACTGGGAGCGGTTCCGCGGGTTCGAGCGCCTATGAGCGACGCCGTCGACAGCGGGGCCGCCGCACTCGAGTCGGTTGCCTCGCTGGAGACGGTGTTCGCGCCGGTGCGCTCGCAGACGGCGTTCGAGGAGACGGTCGAGCGGCTTGGGACGGCGATCAAGCTCGGACTGCTCCCGCCCGGCACCCGGTTGCCCGCCGAGCGTGAGCTGTGCGCACGGTTCGGGATCGCGCGGTCGACGCTGCGCCAGGCGCTCGTCGCGCTCGCCCAGAGCGGGCATCTGCACGCGACCCGGGGCCGCGGCGGCGGCACGTTTGTCGCCGACCCCCAGCCGCCGGCGACGCCCCCGACGGCGGAGGTGCTCGCCGACTGGCGCTCGGTGTGCGATGAGCGGATGGCGGTCGAGGTCGGGATCGCGGTGCTCGCCGCCGAGCGCGCCGACGCGGAGTCGATCGCGACGCTCGAGGACCTGATCGACGCGCTCGACGACATGCTCGAGGACTTCAGCCTCTACCGCCAAGCCGATGTCCGCTGGCACATCGCGCTCGCCGAGGCGACGCAGAGCCCACGGCTCGTGACGATGATGACCGAGATCCAGGGGGCGATGAGCGGGCTGATCTCCTACATCGCGCATCCCCCGGAGGTGCTCGACTCCTCCAACGCCTCCCATCGCCGGATCCTCGCAGCGGTCAGGCGCGGCGACGAGGCGGTCGCCGCCCGGGAGATGGCCGAGCACCTGCGCGGCACCGAGCACATCCTCGCGGGGCTGTTGCCGAAGGGTGGATAAGCAGGACGGCCAGGCCGCATGCGGCCTGGGCCCGATGGGTGCATGCACCCATCGGCGGGGGCGCGCATGCGCGCCCCCGGAACCCTCACAAATCTTCTTGACACCCATCTCCGGCGCGCAATAGGGTTCCGGCGCTAAGGACGGACCATCAGACCTTTTCGAGGAGGGCCGGTTATGGCGACGGGTGAAACGCTCACTGCTGACGAGAAACGGCTAGCCGAACTCGGCTACAAGCAGGAGCTGAAGCGCGGTTGGAGCGGGTTCTCGAACTTCGCGATCTCGTTCTCGATCATCTCGATCCTGGCCGGCTGCTTCACGACCTACGGACAGGCATGGAACAACGGCGGTCCGGTCGCGATTTCGATCGGCTGGCCAGTCATCAGCGTGCTCATCCTGCTCGTCGCGTTCTCGATGTCCGAGCTCGCCTCGGCGATGCCGACGGCCGGCGGGATCTACTACTGGGCCTCAAAGCTCGGCGGTCCGGCCTGGGGCTGGTTCACCGGCTGGTTCAACCTCGTCGGCCTCGTCGCCGTCACCGCGTCGGTCGACTACGCCGCCGCGACGTTCCTCAACTCGACGCTCGCGTTCTACAACCTGCACCTGTTCGGCGTGAACTTCGCCACCACGAGCGTGCAGTCAGCGCTGCACCACACGTTCGTGCTGTTCGTGATTCTGCTGGCGGCTCACGCGCTGATCAACATCTTCTCCTCGCACCTCGTCGCGATGTTCACGAACGTCTCGGTGTGGTGGCACGTGATCGGCGTCGTTGTGATCATCCTGCTGCTGATCTTCGTGCCGAGCCACCACCAGAGCGCCAGCTTCGTGTTCGGACACCGAATCAACAACTCCGGCTTCAACCACAACATGTACTGGTTCTACGTGCTGCCGCTCGGCTTCCTGCTGACGATGTACACGGAAACCGGCTATGACGCGTCGGCCCACGTCTCCGAGGAGACCCACGGTGCGGCGATGGCGGCGCCGAAGGGCGTGTGGCGCTCGGTGTTCTACTCGGCGATCTTCGGCTGGGCCGTGCTGCTCGCGCTGACCTTCGCCGCCACCAACACCAAGGCGATCGCCGCCGCCGGCGGCACCTCGCAGTCGATCATCGAAAGCGCGCTCACGTCGGCCGCGGCGAAGGCGGTCCTCGTCATCGCGACCGTCGGCCAGATCTTCTGCGGCATGGCGTGCGTCACGAGCGCCTCGCGGATGACGTTCGCGTTCTCACGCGATCGGGCGGTGCCCGGACACAACCTGTGGCGGCGTCTCGGCAAGAACAAGACCCCGACGTGGGCGGTCGTGTTCGTCGCCGTATTCGCACTGATCATCACGATCCCGGCCTACAAGGGCAACCACGCAGGCCTCCCGGTGGCGTTCCTGGCGGTCACCTCGATCTCCGTGATCGGGCTCTACATCGCGTACATCATTCCCGTGTACCTGCGCTGGCGGATGCGTGACCGCTTCGAGGCCGGGCCGTGGACGCTCGGCGCCAAGTACAAGTGGATCAACCTGATCGCGATCGTCTGGGTGATCCTGTGCGTGATCATTTTCTCGCTGCCGTTCACGCCGGCCGCGGTCCCATTCAGCAGCAGCTTCGACTGGTCCGCGTTCAACTACGCGCCGCTGGTCACGATCCTCGTGCTCGCGGCGGTGGCGATCTGGTACTACACCTCGGCGCGCAAGACGTTCAAGGGCCCGATCCGGACGATCGATCTCGACTCCGACGGCAGCGAGATCAACGTCGCGCCCGAGCCCAGCTCGGCCTGAGCGCAAATGCGACTCGAAGGCAAGGTCTGCGTCGTCACGGGCGCGGCCGGTGGCATCGGCGCCGCGACCGCGTCCGTGTTCGAGCGGGAGGGCGCCCGCGTCGTCGGTGTCGACCTGCTCGAGCACTCCGTCGGCGAACTCTCGCTCCAGGCGGACGTGACGAGCGAGGAGAGCGTCGCCGCGACGTACCTGCAGATCCGCGACGAACTCGGAAGGATCGACGTGCTGTTCAACAACGCCGGCATCAGCCCGCCCGAGGACGCATCGGTGCTCGACACCGACCTCGACGTCTACGAGCGGGTGCAGGCGACGAATCTGCGCAGCGTGTTCTTGTGCTGCAAGCACGGGATCCCGCACCTGCTCGAGACCGGCCGCGGTTCGGTGATCAACACGGCCTCGTTCGTCGCCGTGATGGGCGCTGCCACCTCCCAGATCGCCTACACGGCGTCGAAGGGCGGCGTGCTCGCGCTGTCCCGTGAGCTCGGCGTCGAGTTCGCCAAGCGGGGCGTACGCGTGAACGCGCTGTGCCCGGGCCCGGTCGAGACGCCACTGCTGCTTGAGCTGTTCGCGGCCGACCCCGAGCGGGCGGCCCGGCGGCTCATCCATGTGCCGATGGGCCGCTTCGGGCGCGCCGAGGAGATCGCGAATGCGGTCCTGTTCCTCGCGAGCGACGAGTCGAGCTTCGTCAACGCCGCGACGTTCGTCGTCGACGGCGGGATCAGCGGCGCGTACACGACGCCGCTGTGATCGCGCGGTAGCCGCATCGCGAGAGGGGTCAGGAGGGGGGAGTCGCTGCAGACAGTGAGCGGAATAACGTGCCCAACCGCGGACGCCGGTCGGATCTTGGCGGGTTCTACCGCTCCAATCGGCATTTTCCGCCCGCACGCCGACGGCGGCTCGGCTTTGGCGAAATATTCCGGCGCAGGTTTAGCCATGCTCTCACGTTGGGGCGCTACGTTCTCGTCCCCATGACGCATCCACTCACCGGGTCGCCGGCCGTGCACAGCGTGCTCGCCAAGCACACGGGCTTCCTGCTCAGCCGGCTCGGAAACCTGTCTAGAAAGCGATTCGGGGAGCTGCTGGAGGAGCTTGGGCTGACGACGCGGGGATGGGCAGCGCTCAACGTGCTCGAGCACGAGGGCCCGATCGCGCAGCATGCGCTGGGGCGGCTGATCGGGATGGACCCGAGCTCGATGGTCGCGACGATTGACGAGCTCGAGGCGGCCGGGCTCGTCGAGCGGCGGCGGCATCCGACGGACCGCCGGTCGCACGCGCTGCACGTCACCGATGCCGGCCGCGAGAGACTCGCGCGCGGACGCGAGCTCGTCGTCCAGGCGCAGGACGAGCTGCTCGCACCGCTCAGCGCCGCCGAGCGCCGTCAGCTGCACGACCTGCTACTGCGAGTCTCCGACGGACGACCCTAGTCGGGCCATCCGAGTGAGGCCATGTGTGATGATCCGCGTCGGATGCTCGACAAGCTGATCATCCTTGGAGGAGGTGGTTGGTTTCCGGCGCACGGTCGGCAGACGGCGTGCGCGCTACTGCGCGACGGCGACTCGGCGGTGATGATCGACGCGGGAACCGGGATCGGGCAGCTCGTCGAACGCCCCGACCTGCTCGAGGGGATCACGCGGCTCGACATCATCCTCACCCACTTCCACCTCGACCACGTCGCCGGTCTCGCGTATCTGCCGGCCGTTGGCCAGTGCGAGCAGACGACGCTGTGGGGGCCAGGCGAGCTGCTGTATGACACACCGACGCGGCTCGTGCTCGCGCAGCTCTCCCATGAGCCGTTTCACCCGGTCCCGCTCGAGGCCCAGGACATCGAGGTGCGCGACTTGCCAGCGGCCGAGCTCGAGCTCCCGGCGACCCGCGTGTTCCTGCGTCGCCAGGATCGTCACTCGGCGCCGACACTCGGGCTGCGGTTCGACGACCGGCTCGCCTGGATCACCGACACGGCGTACGACGGCGAGTCGACGGCATTCGCCGCGGGCTGTCACATGCTCGCCCACGAGGCCTGGTTCACCGACGCTGCGCCACGCAATCCGGACATCCATTCCTCGGCCCTGCAGGCGGCGCAGATCACCGTCGTCGCCGGGATCGAGCGGCTGCTGCTGATCCACCTCCCGCCGTTTGGCGCACCGCTGCACGACCTGCTGTTCGAAGCTCAGGGCCACGTCCCGCGGGCGCTGCTCGCCGACGATGGCGCCGACGTCTCGGCGCTGCTGCTGAGCTGATCGTCAAGCCGGGACGGGGGCGGGCTCGCCGCTCGCCTGGCCCGCCGGCACGTCGACCATCCGCGGAAGCAGCGCCAGCGCGCCGCCGACCCCGAGCAGCGTCCACGTCATCGGGTCCTCGAGAAAGTCCGCGTACAGCCACGTGTGGAACACAAGCGCGAGGAAGGCGGCGCCGATCGCCGCCCGGACGGGATCGGAACGCGCCCCCGCGAGCAGGGTGCCGGCCGCCACGACGAGCAACGCGAGGTACGCCAACTCGCCGAGCGCGCCCTGCTCGGCCGCGATCGTGACCGGGATCGCGTGGGACGCCGACAGCGTCTTCGACGTGTCATGACGACGGCTGTACTCGGTGCTGAACGAGCCCGAGCCGTAGCCCCACACGGGCCGCTCGGCGAACAGATCGAGTCCACCGGTGACGAGGCTGGCACGCCCGCTCGAGGCGCCGTTCGCGCCCTGGTTGAGGCCGAACGTCTTGGGCGACACGGCGATCGCGCCGGCGCCGATGATGACGACGAGCAGGGCAACGGCGAGGACGCGGGTGGCGCGCCAGCGGACCGCGCCGAGTGTCCCGAGTCCGACGAGGAGCGCCCCGAGGCTCGAGCGCGACAGCGTCAGCACGAGTGCACACCACAGGACGGCGAGGACGACAGTCGCACCGAGCTGCTCTCGCGGGGCACGCCGGTCGAGCAGCAGCGCGGCGACGATGACCATCACGATCGCGAGGAACCGGCCGAAGATGTCCGGGTCGAAGAACACCGAGTTGACCGTGAAGTACGTGTGCACATCGTTGGCGGCGATCAGCTTCGGATTGAGGAACAACGTCTTGGTCGCGTACTCGGCGAACCCGACGGCGGCGAACAGGAGGGCGAGGCCGATGAGCAGAAGCACGCAGCGCCGCAGCAGCTGTGGCGTCCAGTCCAGCCCGCGCAGCAGGGTGAACAGCAGCGCGAACGGCACGTAGAAGAACACGACCTGCTGGAGCGCCTTCTCGAAGTCCGGCGAGTACATCGCTGCAGTCGCGTAGAGCACGACGTACAGCGCGAGCAGCCGCGGAACCCACGCGCTGAGGCGCGCGGCGAGCCCGCCTGGCGGCGCGGGTTGCCCGTTCCCGTCGCCCGTGTCGCCCGCTCCTACGAGCGCGGGGACGATCACGGCGAGCGATCCGGCGGCGACGACGAGATACAGCGGGACGAGCAGGTTCGACGTCGTGCCGCCGGCCTCGATCGGCACGCGGAATGGGAGCGCGATCACGACGAGGGGCGCGAGCAGCCTCGGATGGCGGTGGACGAGGAACGCCAGTCCGGCGATGACGGCAAGGCCGACGGCGCCACCGATCACAGCCTCCAGCGGATGACGATGGACGACGTGCAGCTGCGGAGAGTTCCAGATGTCGGCGAGCAGAAGCACCGGCGCAAGCACGAGCGCACCGAGCATCGCCAGCGCGCGCGTCCGGCGGTCGCCGAGGAGCATCGACGCTGCGGCGATGATCGCGACGCCGACCACGCCGAGCTTCGGAAGCGTTCCGGTCACCGCAGCGAACGTGGTCACGTGCGGAGACTGTAGAGAACGGCGCGGTGTGATCCTCTACCCTGTGGGCACATGTCCTCTGCGAAGCTCGCGGCGGGCGGCGCGTTGCTCGCGCTCTGCCTGTCCGCATGCGGGACATCGTCGAAGCCGCTCGCCGGCTCGACCGGGGTGGTCGAGAGCCACGCCGGGCGAGGTCGCGTCGATGATCCCCGCACCAAGCATCTCAAATGTCTGTTGGCGCACAAGCTGCCCGCCGCCAAGGTCGGGCAGACCGGGCTGCAGATCGGCGCGCCCCCGAGCGGACCGAACGTGACCTTTGCGCCGACGCCGGGGGCCGCCCAGCGCGAGCAGATCGAAGGCCAGGTCGAGGGCGCCGAGGTGATCGGCAGCGCGCTCTTGTCCCCGAATGCGGCGTCCGACAAGGAGCTCAAGGTCATCGAGGACTGTCTCTCCGTAGGTGTCACGGGGTAGCCCGTGCCGATGCCCGGATTGCTCGCCAGCCTGACGCTGATCGGCAGCACGATCGCCGGCGTGACGCCGCACGCCCCGCCGGCGCCACGACCGGCTGTGCGCACGACGACGACCACGACGCGCTCCGCCAGGTCCGTCCCGGCGAAGCCCGCCGCGGCGCTGAAAATCTCCGCGGCGAAGCTGCTCGGGCAGCGGATCATGGTCGGGATGGATGGCACCTACCCGAGCAGCGCCCTACTGCGCGACGTCCGCGCCGGGCGTGTCGGCTCGGTCATCCTGTTCTCGGCGAACATCGTCTCTCGCTCGCAGCTCTCGACGCTGACCGGAGCGCTGCAGAGCGCCGCCCGGGCGGGCGGCAACCCGCCGCTGCTGATCGCGACCGACCAGGAGGGCGGGCAGGTCAAGCGGCTGTCGAACGGACCACCGACTTTGTCGCCGCCGCAGATCGCCCGGACCGGGAGTAGCCGGGTCGCGTACGACCAGGGACTGGCGACCGGGCGATACCTCAAGGGCTTGGGGGTCAACTGGGACCTCGCGCCGGTGCTCGACGTGCCGACGTTCTCGGGGGCGTTCATCTGGCGTCAGGGACGGGCGTTCTCGTTCAGCGCCGCTGCGGTGGCGACATACGGCACGCAGTTCGCCGTCGGGCTGCAGAAGGGCGGCGCGGCGGCGTGCGGCAAGCACTTCCCCGGCGTCGGATCGGCTTCGATCGACACCGACTTCAAGCTCAACAAGCTGCGCCCGACCAAGGCCCAGCGCGACGCGGCGCTGTTGCCCTATCGCGCCGCTATCCCCCGAGGCCTTGACTCCGTGATGCTGTCGACGGCGGCGTTCCCGGCGTATGACCGCAGCGGCGTGGTGACGGCGCTTTCGCGCCAACTCATCCAGGTCTGGCTGCGGCATCGACTCGCTTTCAAGGGCGTCACGATCACCGATGCGCTCGGGACGCCGACGGGCCATGACGAGCGCACCGCGGGGGTGCTCGCGGCGCGGGCGGGCGCGGACGTGCTCCTGTACACGGATGCGGCCCCGGGTGAGCTGAGCGCGCTCGAATCCGATCTCGCCCACGGACGGCTGTTGAGGTCTGAGGCCGAGGCTTCCTACGCGCGGATCGTCGCGCTCAAGCGGCGCGTAGCGAGCACGTGAACGTAACCCCGGTCGGCGCTAACCGTACATCCATATCGAGGCCTTTAGAATTTTGGCGCGATGCCCGCGCAGCGTGCGCGGGCACGTGTGCGTCTGCCGCCGGTCCCCTCTGTAACGGTGTTGCGCGCGGCGGCCATCTGGATTGATTCGCGTGTCTGGTTCCACAGCTGAGCTGACTGTCCCCGCCGTCGGCACCTCTAACAAGTTTTCGGCGCCGGCCGTGACGCGGCGCCTCGGGGGTGGCCGGCTGTACCTGGCCCTCGCTGCCGGGGCGCTCGTCATCGGCGTGCTGTCCCTGCTGATCCCGTCGACCCCGAGCTACGACCCGTGGGCGTGGCTCGTGTGGGGCCGGGAGATCGTCCACCTCGATCTCCACACCACCGGCGGGCCAACGTGGAAGCCGCTGCCGGTCATCTTCACGACGCTGTTTGCGCCGTTCGGACAAGCGGCTCCCGACATGTGGCTCGTGGTCGCGCGGGCGGGCGCGCTGATGGCGGCGGCGATGGTGTTCAAGCTGTCGTGGCGGATCGTGGTGGGGCTGGGGAGCGTGGTCCGCGGGGCTACGGCTGACGGGGCTGTTCCGCGCCGGCTGTTGCTGGGGCCGGCATTACTCGCCGGCGTCCTGGCGTTCATCAGCCTCAGCTTCTCGGACAGCTTCATCACCGACAACGCGCTCGGCTACTCCGAGGGCCTGATGACGGCGCTCGTGCTCATCGCGCTCGACCTCCATGTCGACGGCCGGCCGCGCGCCGCGTTCGCCGTCGGCTTCGCGGCCGCGCTCGACCGCCCGGAGATCTGGCTGTTCTGGGGTCCCTACGGCCTGTGGCTGTTCTGGAAGGACCCCGGTGCCCGGAAGTTGGTGGTCGGGCTGTTCGTGTTGATCCCGGTCCTGTGGTTCGTGCCGGAGTACTGGGGGTCCGGGCACTTCTTCCGCGGGGTCAGCCGCGCCCAACACGTGCGCTCGAATAGCCCGGCGCTCAAGTCGTGCCCGTTCTGCGCGCTCGTCGTCGACCATGCGTGGCCGAAGGTGCTGCTGCGGATCAAGGTGGTGGCGGCGGTCGCAGTCGGCATCGCGGCGCTGCTGTTGTTCCGGCGTTGGCGAGCCGGGGCGCGCCGGTTCGAGAACGACCGGGAACGCTCGCTGGCGCTGCTGGCGTTCTGCGGACTGTTCGGCCTCGGATGGTGGGTGCTGATCGGGCTCATGACCCAGGCCGGGTTCTCCGGCAACGATCGCTACCTCGTGCTCGGCGCTGCGCTCATCAACATCGCCGGCGCGGCCGGATGGGGCTGGGCGGCGCTCGAGTTAGGCGGCCTGCTGCGACGGCGGTTCGGACGCGACGGTGCACGCTCCCCGATGGCGTTCGCATGGTCGTCGGTCGCGCTGTTCGCGCTGATCTTTGCCTTTTTCCCGAACTGGGTCGCGAACAACCTGAACGACCTGCAGCGCACTCACCGCGCGCTCGTGTATCAGGCCCAGCTGCGCGCGTCGGCCGCGGCTGCGGTGAAGAAGCTCGGCGGCGGGGGGAAGCTGTTCGCATGCGGGAGCATTCAGACCGAGGGCTTCCAGGTGCCGATGCTCGCGTGGGATCTCGGTGTCCGCACGTCATACGTCCAGGCCTCGCCGGCCTCAGCGGCCGAGCCGGGAGACCCACCGAACGTCATCTTTCAGGCCCGCGCCCAGCACAACGCTCACCTGCTGCCGGCGCTCGGCAACTGGCCGACGACGCCGTACCAGCTCGTCCTGCGCAACAAGCGCTTCAAGGTATACGAACACTGCAATGGGTAGCGTGGAGTCCGTCTAAGCATGGCCACAGTCACCGCACCGCCTTCACCACCGACCGCTGGCGGCGCACCGCGCCGGTCGCTGAGCGACTTCGTCCCCAACTTCGACGTCCGCACTCCGGACTGGCTCGAGCGCTGGCCGATCTGGCTCCGCTTCGGCGGGTCGATCGTGTTCCTGATGTTCCTCTCGCTGTTCCTGCGCTCGCGCTCGGTCGGCGGGCAGTTCTGGATGGACGAGGCGCTCTCGGTGGGGATCTCCTCGCACCACCTCACGGACATTCCGCGGGTCCTGCGCCACGACGGCTCGCCGCCGCTCTACTACCTGCTGCTCCACGTCTGGATGAGCGTGTTCGGCTCGAGCGAGACGGCGACGCACTGGCTCTCGCTCGTGTTCGGAACGTTGTGCGTTCCGGCCGGGGCATGGGTCGCGTGGAGCCTGTGGGGGCGCCGGGCCGCGCTGATTGCAGCCGTCCTGTTCGCGCTGAATCCGTTCATCACCGCGTACAGCCAGGAAACGCGGATGTACACGCTGATGGCGCTCCTCGGGCTGCTGGCGACCGCCGGGTTCATCCATGGCTTCGTGTTCCGACGGCGGCGCTATCTGATCCTGTTCGCGATCTGCCAGACGCTGATGCTCTACACCCACGGGTGGGGGATCTTCTTCGGCGTCGGCGCCGCGCTGTCGTTCGGGCTCGTGTGGAAGCTCGAGTCGGACCGAGCGGCGCGCCGGGCGCTGCTGCGCGATGGGCTGCTGGCGTTCGGCGCCGCGGCCGTTCTGTTCCTGCCGTGGCTGCCGACCCTGCTCTACCAGGCGACCCACACCGGCTCCCCGTGGGATCCGACGCCGAACTTCGGTGCCCCGATCCAGATCTCGCGCAACCTGATGGGCGGCGACCGCGCGACGACCGCGCTCGTGCTCGCCGCCGCGATCGGCCTCGCGGTGCTGTTCACCCGGGCCCGCCGGCGGACGAAGGACGGGATCACGATGTGGGTGCTGATGCTGCTCCCGATCGGGACGCTCGCGTTCGGTTGGCTCGTGTCGCGCTTCTCCCCCGCCTGGCAGTACCGCTACTTCGCCCCGATCCTCGGCGCGCTGCTGCTGCTGGCGGCGTTCGGCATGGCCCGCGCCAAGGGCGTCGGGCTGATCGCGCTCGTCCTCATCGTGATCTTCTGGGCCAACCCATCCTCGTACGTCCCGCAGTACAAGAGCGACATGCGGGACATCGCCGGCGAGATGGCACCGCGGCTGCATGAGGGCGACCTCGTCGTCGTCGGTCAGCCCGAGCAGGTGCCCCTCGCGTGGTACTACCTGCCAAGCGGGCTGCAGTTCGCCGACACGACCGGGCGCTCGACCGATCCACAATCGATGAATTGGGTGCACGCCCTCAAGCGCCTTGAGAACGCGAACCCCCAGGCGACGATTGCGCCGTTGGTTGCTAGCCTCAAGCCCGGCCAGCAGGTCCTGTTCGTGCGTCCGATGACAGAAGGGGCGCAGAGCTGGGAGGCGCCGTGGACGCAGTACGTCCGCCGGCGCTCCGCGCAGTGGGGTGCGATCCTCTCGACGCTCGCTGCCCAAGGAACCCTGAAACCGATCTGGTGGGCTCCGCATAACTATCGCGGTGCGTGCTGCGTCGCGGATAGCGCCATCCTCTACAAAAAGGCCGCCTGAAACAGACATGACCGAAACCACGCCCATCGACGCGCCCACGCCGGGCGCTGACATCACTCCCGACCATCCGGTCGTCGTGCTGGGCGGTGGTCCGGCCGGACTGACCGCGGGCTATCTCCTCGCCAAGCAGGGCAAGCCGGTGATCGTTCTGGAGGCCAGCGACATGGTCGGCGGGATCGCGCGGACCGAGGTGCGCGACGGCTACCGCTTCGACCTCGGCGGACACCGCTTCTTCACGAAGGTCAAGGAGGTCGACGACCTCTGGCACGAGATCATGAAGGAGGAGTTCCTCAAGCGTCCGCGCCAGTCGCGGATCTACTGGAATGACAAGTTCCTCGAGTACCCGCTCGAGGGGATGGACGTGATCAAGAAGCTCGGGCCGATCGAGCTGGCGCGCTGCCTGGTGTCGTACCTGTGGGCGGCGGTGAAGCCGAAGGGCCGCGAGGACACGTTCGAGGAGTGGGTCTCCAACCGCTTCGGCAAGCGGCTGTACAAGCACTTCTTCAAGACCTACACCGAGAAGCTCTGGGGCGTCTCGGCGACGGAGATCCGCGCCGAATGGGCCGCCCAGCGGATCAAGGGCCTGTCGTTCTTCAGTGCCGCCAAGTCGGCGTTCTTCGGGAACAAGGGCAACAAGATCAAGTCGCTGATCTCCGAGTTCAACTACCCCCGGTTTGGGCCGGGTCAGATGTGGGAGCAGATGACCGCGGACATCCAGGCTCACGGCGGCGAGGTGCGTTTGAACGCGCCGGTCACTCGGCTGGTCATGGACCACGGGCGGGTGGCGTCCGTGATCGCCGGAGGCGAGACGCTTTATCCATCGCACGTCATTTCGTCTTTGCCGCTGAGGACGACCGTCGGGATCGCCTCTCCCGAGGCGCCGTTGCCCGTGCGTGACGCGGCTCAGGGTCTCCGGTATCGCGAGTTCCTGACGGTGCTTCTGGTGATCGAGGGCTCCGACCTGTTCCCCGACAACTGGATCTACATCCACCAGCCCGGCGTGCGGGTGTTGCGGATTCAGAACTTCAAGTCGTGGTCGCCCTGGATGGTGCCCAATGAGGTCGACGGCTCGATCGGAATGGAGTACTTCTGCTTCGAGGGCGACGACCTCTGGAACATGAACGACGACGACCTCGTCGCGATGGCAGGCCAGGAGATCGAGAAGCTCCACCTGGCGCGGGCCGACAAGGTCAAGTTCGGCTTCGTCGCCCGGGTGCGCAAGGCGTACCCGATCTACGACGAGCTGTACGCCGAGCGGGTCGCGACGATCCGGGCGTGGCTCGAGACGATCGAGAACATCACCCAGGTCGGCCGCAACGGCCTGCACCGCTACAACAACTCCGACCACTCGATGCTCACTGCGATGCGCGCCGTCGACAACATCCTGCTCGGCACCCATCACGACATCTGGGCCGTCAACGCCGAGAGCGTCTACCACGAGGAGCATCAGGAGAACGAGGATCCCTACCGCACCGCGCCGGAGACCCCGGCGATGGAGCAGCCGCTCGCGTCAGAGCGGTAGGTCTCGGCGGCCGGTAGGTTTCGGCGACGCATGGCGCGTCGGATTGCATGTCTGTCGGTGATCGCGGGGATGGTCGGCCTGCCGCTGGCCGCCGCCGTTGTCCCTGCGGCCGCGCTCGCCGCCTCGACCGGGTCGACCGGGTCTGGGGGGACTGCCGTCCTCCCGGCGGCCGGGAACACCGGGGGCAACCCGTTCTCGCCGGCGCTGCCGTCCGGGCCGACGTCGTCGACGGCAACCGCGGTGCCGACGATCTCGACGACGGGGAACACGGGGAGCAGTTCGCTCTCCGGAGGCGCCGCGATCGGGATCGCCGTGGGCGCCGCTCTCGTGCTCGGCGGGATCTCATTCTTCATCTGGCGTGACGCGCGCCGACGGGCGCCCGTGCGAGCGCGCGCGGCGGGTGCGGGAGGCGGCATCGCCGGTGAGCCCGGGTCCGGGTCACGCGGGTCAAAGGCGAAGCCGAAGCCGCGCAGGCTGTCCCAGGCCGAGCGCAAGCGGCGCAAGCGGGGTCGGGCTCGGTAGGGGTCGGTCCACGCGGTCGGTCCACGCGGGTCGGTCCACGCGGTCGGTCCACGCGGTCGGGCCACCCGGTCGGTCCACCCGGTCGGGCCACCCGGTCGGTCCACCCGGTCGGTCCACCCGGTCGGTCCTCTCGCCGTCCACATCGCGGAGAAACGTCGCAGGATGTGAGTGGCGCAGCGATCCGTCAACGTTCCTCCCGCTCAGCGGGAGTAACGTCGCAGGATCCGTCCCGCGACCGCGGCTTGCGACGTTATTCCCCGTCCGGAGGTCAGCTCGCACCGGTCCGGGGTCTCAGACCCGGCACGCCTCAGTCGGCCGCGGTAGCGACGGCGGTCTCAGTCGACCCAGCCGCCTCGCCCGCCGAAACCGCCTCGAGTCGCACCGGGATCCCGTTGAGGAACGCCATCCCGGCGAGCCGCTCGAGACCGATCGGAGCCGTGGACGCGAGCCGATTGACGTTTGCCCCGCCGGCGCTGTCCGCGGTGCGCCACCCGCCGCCGCTGCCGTGACCCCAACCGTGGGGGATCGCGATCACGCCGCGCATCACCTCGTCGGTCAGCTTGGCGGGCAGTTCGATCACGCCGGTGGCCGACACGACGCGGCACGACTCGCCGTCCTCGATCCCACGGTCACGCGCGTCGTCGGGGTGCACGCGCGCCGTGTGGACGCGGTCGCCGGCCATCAGCTTCGGCACGTTGTGCATCCACGAGTTGTGTGAGCGCAGCTCCCGCATGCCGATCATCCGCAGCGGAAACTCGGAGCTGTCCTCGCCAGCGGCTTCACGGACCATCGAGCGGACCTCGTCGGCGATCAGCGCGGAGTCGAGGTGAACACGCTTGTCGCGATGAAAGAGCTTCCTGCGCAAAACGCCCGTCGGATGGTGCTCGCCGAACTTGATGCCGTGCGGATGGCGTCGGAGCTTGGCGAGACTGAGGCCGCCGCGGCGCAGTCCAAACAGGTCCCCGCGCGGTCCGAGTCGCAACCCGAGGTCGATCAGTCGCTCTGGAGATAGCTTGATGCCGACCCGCCCGAGCGCGCGCAACAGCCACACGCTCGCCGGTGTCGTCCCGATCCGGCGCGAGATCTCCTCGATGATCTCCCACTCCTGGCGGGCCTCGCCGCGCGGCTGCACCACCGGGTCGGTCCACTGGACGAACGGCGTCAGGCTGAACGTGAGGAACGCGGCCGGGAAGTCGTCGCGTTCGAGGAACGTCGTGCCCGGCAGGATGTAGTCGGCATAGCGGCTCGTCTCGGTGACGTACAGATCGATCGCCACCATCAGATCGAGTTCCTGCATCGCGCGCTCGAGGTCGGGCCCGTTCGGCACCGACAGAACCGGGTTGCCGGAGGACACGAACAGGGCGCGGATCTGCCCCTCGCCGGGTGTCGTGATCTCCTCAGCCATGATCGACGCCGGCAGCGTCCCGAGAATCTCCGGGAAGTTGCCGATCCGGGAGCGGAACGTGTCGTAGCTGTCAGCACCGATCTTGTGCAGCAGGTCCTCGAGCTGCACCGGTCCGGTTCCGAAGATCGTCCCGCCGGGCGCGTCGAGGTTGCCGGTGACGATGCTCACCGCATCGAGCAGGAACGAGACAAGCGTGCCCCGGCGCCCGAGGCACGTTCCGGTCCGCCCGTACACGGCCGCGCGCGGCGCCGCCGCCAGCTCGCGAGCCAGCTGGCGGAGCTCAGCGGCGGGAATCCCGGTGCGTGACTCGGTCGCCTCCGGGGTGTGGCCGGCGACGAGTCTCCGCAGGGCGTCGACACCGACCGCCTGTTCGGCGAGCGCACCGTCGTCCTGCAGCCCCTGGCTGAAGATGACCTCGAGCATCGAGAGCAGCAGCCAGGCGTCGCTGTCGGGCCGGATCTCGACGTGCTCGAAGGCACGTGCCGTCTCGGAGCGACGCGGATCGATGACGACGACGCGGCCGCCGCGGTCGACGATGCCGTGGAGGGTGTCCTTGATCCGGGGCGCGGTGAGGACGCTGCCGTGGGAGACGAGCGGATTCGCGCCCACCATCAGCAGGAAGTCCGTGCGGTCGAGGTCGGGAATCGGGACGAGGACCGGCGAGCCATACATGAGCTTGCTCGCGACGAAGCGGTTGTTGACGTCCTGCGAACCCGCGCTGAACGCGTTCCGCGAGCCGATCGCGTCCATGAACCCCTTGACCCAGAGCGTGTGCGAGTACGAGAACGCCGACGGATTGCCGAAGTACCAGCCGACGGCGTCGGCGCCGCCGCGGTCGATGACCGCCCGCAGACGCGCACCGATGTCGTCGAGAGCAGCGTCCCATGAGACCCGTTCGAAGCTCCCGTCGGCGCGGCGGCGGAGCGGATGGACGACCCGATCCGGGTCGTTATGAACTCCGGCCATCGCGATCCCCTTCGGACATGCGAACCCCCTCGACAGCGGATGCTCGTTGTCGGGGCGGAGCTTCGTCAGCTCGCCGTCCTCCACCGTGGCCACGAGCCCGCACAGCGGCTCGCAGATCCGGCAGTAGGTGATGTGCTCCTCGGAGGACATAGCCAGTTCGGCGGACGTCGGGCGGCGGGCCGCGATGGCGGCCGGCCGCGTCATGCACCGCACGCGGGATCCTATACGGCTAGTTCTCTGATCCTGCGACGTCCGCGCAGCAGCTGACGCTCGACGGTGCGCATCGAGTCGCCCGTGTACGCGGCGATCTCCTCATAGTTGAGCCCGAGCGCGTGCAACCACAGAATCCGCTGCTGGCGCTCTGGGAGCAGGCGCATCAGCCGTAGCTGCTCGCGGTCCTCGATCAGGCTGTCCGTCTCCGCCCGCGTCGGCGGGACCAACGTGCCCGTGCCCGGCGATTCAGCCGCGCCGGGCTCGCTGATCTCGAGCGGCACGTCGCGCTCGCGCGCGTGCATCAGCCGCCTCGCCTCGCGGACCGCCGTGGTCGATAGCCATGAGAGCGCCACCTCGGCCCGGATGCGGGTGGTCTGGGCCAGCAGGCGACCCCAGGCGAACTGACAGGCGTCCTCGACGACCGGCTCCGGTGCCCCGACATCCGCTCTGACGATCTGTTGCAACCTCCGTGAGAGCCCCCGATACAGCTCGCCGAACGCCGACTCCGGTGTGACGTGAGCGGTGGTCGCGGCCATTGATGCTGCCTCCCTGTGATTCTAATTGAGACTAATTTGATACCATTAACACTATCATACGTCCGCATGTCATGATAGATTCAATTTATCTCAATTAGTCTTCTGTCTGATCGGAGGTTGTGCCGTGCCCCCATCGACCGCGGCCGTGACCGCGCACCCCAATCCGACCGGTCTGCCGGGCAGCAACGTCCTGCAGCAACTCGTCAACGGCGCGGAGGCGTGGGCGCTGGCCATCGCGCTCCTCGGCGCGTTTATCGGCGCGGCGTTGTGGGCGGTCGCATCTCATAGCCACAATCACCACTACGCCGCGCGCGGCCGCATGGCCGCGCTCATCTCAGGCGCCGCCGCGCTCATCGTCGGTGCCGCGCCGGGGCTCGTCAACTTCTTCCAGCATCTGGGGACGAAGGCGAAATGAGCGGCGTCCGGCTCCCCATCGCGCGGGCCGTCCGCCTCCTCAGCGTCACGCTCGCCGTGCTCGCCGGCGCCGCAGCGCTTCAGCCGGCACCGGCCGCGGCCGGCGTGTGCGGAGCCGTCGGCGCATTCAGCGGCTGGGCCGGCAAGGCCTGCTCGGCCGTGAGCCACCCGGACAAGATCATCAAGGCCGGCAAGAGCCTCGTGACGGGCCACCCGGGCAAGGCAGTGAAGGCGATCACATCGAGCGGCGCGGGCAAGGCCGCGCTGGGCCTCGGCGCCCTCGTGATCTGGGTGACGGACGGCGCGAAGTCTGCCCTCAACAACACCGCGGGCATCATCAAGCGCACGACGACCCCGCAGCTGAGGTCGACCTGGTTCTCGACGCTGTACTGGCGCATGACCGCGATCGGAGCGTTGCTCACGCTTCCGTTTCTCTTCGCCGCCGCGGGGCAGGCGATCGTCCGCTCGGACCTGGCGCTGCTGTCGCGATCCGCGCTCGGCTATCTCCCGCTCTCGCTGCTCATCGTGAGCATTGCCGCGCCGGTGACGATGCTGATGCTCACGGCCACCGATCAGATGTCCGCCGTCGTCTCGGCGGCGGCCGGTCAGGCGGGAAGCCGGTTCCTCACGTTCACCGGCCAGCACGTCGCCACGCTCGACCCGCTCGGCCAGTCCGGGTTTCTCAAGTTCTTCATCGCCCTGCTCGCGGCGGCTGCGGCCGTTGTGCTGTGGCTCGAGATGCTGATGCGCGCCGCGGCGGTCTACATCGTCGTGCTGATGCTGCCGCTGGCGTTTGCGGCGATGGTGTGGCCGGCGCGGCGGATCTGGGCGATGCGCATCGCCGAGTTGCTGGTGGCACTGATCGTCGCGAAGTTCGTAATCGTCGCGATCCTGGCGCTCGGGGGCGCCGCGCTCGGCCCCGCCGGGGGCACGACCGGTCTGATGATCGGGCTCGTGCTCGTCACGCTGGCCGCGTTCTCGCCCTGGGCGATGCTCCGTCTGATTCCGCTTGCCGAGCTCGCGAGCGGAGCCGCCGGACACCTCCGCGCCGAGGCGCCGGCCGCATTCGGACGGCTGAACACGATCACCGGCGAGACCGCCGGGCGTCCGCTCGGATGGGCGGGCGACACGGTGGCACGGATGCGCCACGGCGCCGACGAGAGTGCCGACGAAAGTGCAGACGGCGCTCCATCTGTGACCCGGCCGCCGCACGACACAAGCGGCACTGCGGCCGGTGACAACGCCGAGGCGGATGCCCCTGGAGCCGCCGCCGACGGGACCGCCAAGGCCGCGGAGCAGGCGGCGGGGGCGGTCAGCGAGGGCGGCCGACCTGCCTCGCCTGCGAGTGCGGGCGCGACCGACGGGACCGCGGCGGATGTCCCCGAGTCCGCAACGGCGGCGGGCGCGACGGCGGCGCAGGACACCGGGGACGGGCCACGGATCGATGGCCCACGCGAGCGCCTGCCAGGCCTGCCAGACGAGTACCAGAAGGCTGACCTCGAGATGGAGACGGTCGTGCTCGGGCAGGAGGGGCTCCCGCCGGAGCCGCTGCACCGACGACAGGCCGCCTTGCGGGAGCATCTCAACGGTTCGAACGGCGCGAGCGGCGGCGCTGGCGGCGGCGCAGGGGCCGGCGCAGGGGCCGGCGATCCGCCCGATGTCGCCGAACCCACGGCCGACGACGCCGACCCCCGTCCGCGCAGCCAGCAGTCCGAGGAGGGGCTCCTATGAGCGGCTCGCGGCTCAGCTACCGATTCGGGCCACTCGAGCGACGCGGCCTCCTCGGACCCGTGCGCGGCGGGCAGGCGGGACTCGTCGCCGGCGGCGTGCTGATGGCGATCATGATGCTCAACGCGGCGCCGAGCGCATCCGGCGCGCTCCTCGCGATTGCGAGCCTCGGCGTCGGCTGCACCCTGGCGCTCGTACCGGTCGGCCGGCGGACGGTCGAGGAATGGGTGCCACTCGTCGCCGCGTTCCTCGGCCGGCGGCTCACCGGACGCGCTCGGTTCCGATCCGGCGCCCCTCGCGCCGGATTCGCCGGAGCTCGCAGCGTCGACGGCCCGGAGCCCGACGTCCCACCCCAGCTGCGCGGTGTCCGGATCGTCGAGGCGCGGTACCGCGATCGCCCGATTGGGGCTCTGTCGGAGCGGGGCGGCCGGCGACTGACCGCGGTGCTCGCGTGCCGCGTGGTGTCGTTCTCGCTGCTCGATCCCGAGGCGCAGGAACGGCGCCTTGCGCGCTGGGGCCTCGTGCTCGCAGGCGCCGCGAGCACCGCCGTGCGCCGGGTCCAGTGGGTCGAGCGGACGGCACCCGCGCAGGGCGACGAGCTGGCGCGGTGGCTGCACGCCGAGCGGGACCCGGCGGTCCCCCTGCGGGGAACGCCGATGATCGAGTCCTACCTCGAGCTGATCGGGACGACGGCGAGGGTGACACAGGAGCACGAGATCCTGGTCGCGGTCCAGGTGGACGGCCGCCGCGTGCGCGACCGCGGACGGGAGGCGATCACGCACGCGCTCGTCGAGGAGACCGAGCGGATCGCGCAGGGGCTCGAGGCGGCCGAGGTGACTGTCCTCGGTGCGCTCGGCACCGAGCAGCTCGGGCGGGCATTGCGGACGGCGTTTGATCCATACGCACGCGCCGAGCTCGCTGCGCTCGAGACCGCGGACCCAGATCGTGCCGGTCTCGCCGAGATCAATGCCTGGCCGCTCGCCAGCCGCGAGGCATGGGATCACTACCAGAGCGACGGCGCGCTTCACGCGAGCTACTGGATCGGCGGATGGCCGCGGGTCGATGTCTCGCCGATGTTCATGGACGCGCTCCTCGGTCGCTCGTCGACCGTGCGTACGGTCGCGGTCACGTTCGAGCCGATCCCGCCGGAGCGGTCGACCCGCGAGGTCGAGGCGGCGGTGACGCGGGACCGTGCCGATCGTGAGCTGCGCCATCGCTTCGGCCAGTCCGAGACCGCCCGGCAGCGACAGGCGGAGGACGCGACCGCCCGCCGGGAAGCCGAGCTCGCCGCCGGTCACGCGGAGGTGCGGCTCGCCGGGTTCGTGACCGTGTCCGGCCGCGACCGGGACGACCTGCGGCGAGCGAGCGCGGAGGTGCTCGAGCACGCGGCCCGCGCCCGGCTCGAGCTGCACCGGATGTACGGCCAGCAGGCGGATGCGTTCATGTTCACGCTCCCGTTGTGCCGGGGGCTGCGATGAGCCTCCGCGCTGTCGAGCGTCCTGGACATCGCTGCACGACGCGCCATGCCCAGGCGATCTATCCGTTCATGGCCGCCGGCGGCCTCGGCGGGCGCGGCGTGTTCATCGGACGTGACGCGAGCGGCGGCGCCTTCTGTTACGACCCGTGGGTCCTCTACGGCGAGGGCACCCTCGACGACCCAAACGTGATCGTGCTCGGCAAGCTCGGGCAGGGCAAGAGCGCGCTCGTCAAGACGCTGCTGTGGCGGATGCTGCTGTTCGGCCGGCGGGCGTTCGTGCTCGACGTCAAGCGCGAGTACGGACCACTGTGTCGCGCCGTCGGGGTCGAGCCGATCTCGCTCGTGCCCGGCGGCGGGGTCCGCCTCAACCCACTCGCGTCGCGCCCTGAGGAACACGCCCAGCTCGAGCTGCTCCGCGCTATCGCGGTGACGGCACTCGGGGGAGCGCTCACCCAGATCGAGGCGGCCGCCCTGCGCGAGGCGCTCCGCACCGTTCGTCGCCGCCCGTCGCGCGATCCCACGCTCCCGGAGATCGCAGCCGTGCTGTTCGCTCCCACCTCCGAGATGGCGGACGCGCTGCGCACGACCGTCGAGCGGCTCGCGACCGATGCGCGCCGGGCGGCGCTCGCCCTCCAGGACCTGTGCGAAGGTCCGTTGAAGGGGATGTTCGACGGGCCGACGACGCCAGGGCTCGAGCTCGACGCGCGGCTCCTCGTGCTCGATCTGCATGCGGTGCGCGACTCGCCGGCGGTCGGGATCCTGATGGCGTGCGCGACCGCGTGGATGAGCGCGCTGCTCGCCCGGATGGCGGAGCGGCCCGGGCGCGAGCGACTCGTCAACGTCGCCGACGAATCCTGGAAAATCGTCCAGCACACGGGCCTCGGCGAATGGTTCCAGTCGAACTTCAAGCTCGCCCGGCAGTTCGGCGTGATGAACCTCGTCGTCCTGCACAAGCTCGCCGACCTGCAGGGTGCCGGCGACGCGGGATCGCGCGCCGCGCGTATCGCCGAGGGGCTCATCGCTGACGCCTCGACCCGCATCGTCTACCACCAGGACGAGAGCCAGGTGCCGCTGACGCGGACGCTGCTCGGTCTCACGGAGACCGAGGCGCAGCTGATCGCGATGCTCGGCGCGGGTCAGGCGCTGTGGCGCGTCGGCTCACGGTCGTTCGTCGTCCAGCACTACCGCTCGCGGCTCGAGACCGGACTGACGAACACCGACACCGGCATGCGGATCAGCGACGCGCGGGTCGTGCGCGGATGAGCAGCAGCCCGCGTGACGCCGGCATCTCGGACGTCGTGATCCTCGTTGTCCTCGGCGGGGCCCTCGCGGCGACGGCGCTCGTGTGGGTATGGGGCGGGGTCGCCGGCGCGCTGTTCGGCGGCGGATGGCCGCGCGTCTCCCCGAATGCGCTCCTCGACGTGCTGACGCGGCTTCCCGGGCGGCTGTCGGACCCGGCATCGGCCTGGCCCCGCGGCGTGCGCGCTGGGCTCCCGGGGCCGTCCGGGTTCTACGCGGCGTTCGTACTTCTCGGGCTCCTGGCGGCGGCGATCGCGACGCTCGTCTCGCGCCTCGCCGGACGGACCCGCGGGAGCGTGCGCCGCGGCGGGGCCGGCGCGCGGTGGGCGAGCCATGGTGAGCTGCGCGTGCTGCGCCGCCGAGAGGGCGCGGGCTGCCGCCTCGCGCTCGGGCGGAGCCGCGGTCGGCTGCTCCACGCCGAACAACGTCACGCGCTCGTCGCGTTTGGTCCCCCGCAATCGGGGAAGTCCGCCGGGCTTGCCATCCCGGCGCTGCTCGAATGGCAGGGCCCCGCGGTCGCCTCGTCGATCAAGACCGATCTGCTTGCATCGACGCTCGAGCGACGCCGCGCCCTTGGTCCGGTGTTCATATTCGACCCGTTCGCTCTGTCCGGGATGCGAACGCATACGTGGTCGCCGCTGCGAGGCGCCGGGACGTGGGACGGCGCGCTCGAGACGGCCTGGCGCCTGGCGTCCTCCGGCGAGGTCGATCAGCGCGCAGTCGAAGGCGGCGACTTCTGGGCGATCGCGGCCGAGCAGCGTCTCGCGCCGCTGCTGTACGCCGCGGCGGCGACGAGCGCGCCGATCGAGACGGTCGTGCGGTGGGCGTACGGCCAGGGCGGTCGCGAGCTCGAGACCGAGTTGATGCGACTCGCCGGCGGTGCCGCCGACGAGCAGTCACTCGCCGACGCGAACGCTGCCTACGACGCGGTGCGGGCGTTCGAGGCGCAGGCCGACCGGACCCGGTCCTCGATCGAGGCGACCGCCCAGGCGATCCTGCGGGCGTACCGGTTCGCGCGGGTCGCGCGGTCGGCGGCATCGTGCGAGATCACGCCGGACCGGCTGCTCGATGAGGCGGCAACGCTCTACCTGATCGGTGACGCCAAAGCCTCGAAGTTGCTCCGGCCGCTGTTCCTGGCGCTGCTCTCGGAGGTCGTCGACCGCGCCTACGAGCGGGCGACACGGAACGGCGGGCGGCTCGAGCTGCCACTGCTGCTCTGCCTCGACGAGGCCGGCAACGTCGCTCCTCTCCCGGCGCTCGCGGAGATCGCCTCAACAGCGCCCAGCCACAACATCCAGCTCGTCTCGATCTTCCACGATCTGCAGCAGGCGCGCAGCCGGTATGGCAAGCAGGCGGAGACGGTCGTCAACAGCCACCGGGCCCGCATGCTGCTGCCCGGGGTGGCCGACCTGGAGACGCTGCGGTACTTCGCCGGACTCGTCGGCGAGGAGGAAGCACATGAGCTGACCCGGACGACGGGCGCGGGCGGGACGACCCGGTCGAGCGCGGTTCGCCGGCGGCCGCTCGCTGCCGCTGAGGCGCTTCGACAGCTGCGGGACGGGCATGCGCTGCTCCTGTACGGGCGGCTCGCCCCAACCGACCTGGCGTTGCGGATGTGGTTCGCGGAGCGGCGACTGCGCCGACTCGCACACAGTGGACCTGCGGGGAACCGAGATGAGCTGGCAGGAACCTGACGACAGCGGCTCTGACCCCGACGAGGGCTGGTACGAGCCGGAGACACGGCGCTGGCCGCTCGTTCCGCATGGCCTATATCCACGAGAGCGGTGGCTGTGGTTTGAGCAACTGTGGACGGACGTGTGCACGCTCCGGGGGCGGTATCGACTCCCGGTCCGGTCCGGGTGGTGGGAGGACGCCGTTCAGGTCGAGGCGCTCGCCGCGCTGGCGGCGTGGTCGGCGCGCTACGACTCCGGCGAGTGGGATGACCCGCCGGGCAAGTTGACGCTGCTCTATGACCTGGAGCGGATCGGCGCACTTCTGCGAGACGGCAACGAGCCGTTTCATCCCGATCGTGACCGGCTGGCATTCGTCCGCCACCTGGTCGAGATCGGGTGTCAGCCTCCAAACGGGTATGGAGATGTTTCCCCACCGCCGGGGAGGGAGCCGTGACAAGCTGCGCGGGTGGCCCGCGAGAGGGACTTTCCGATAGGGGCGGCGGTCACCGTGGAGGCACTCGATCGCGATCCCCACCCGCTGCTCGCGGAGCTGCGCGCTCGCGAGCCGGTGTCGTGGACGCCGGCACTCGACGGATGGCTCGTGACCGGTTATGACCTCGCGCTGGAGGTGATGCGGGACGCAAGACGGTTCACCGTCGACGACCCGAGGTTCTCCACCGCGCAGATCATCGGCCCGAGCATGCTCAGCCTCGATCAGCGTGAACATGCGCGCCACCGCGCGCCGTTCGTCAGCCCGTTCCGGGCCCCGGCAGTCCATGAGCGGTTTGACGTCTCGGCTGCCGAGGAGGCCGAGCGGTTGATCGAGCGGTTGCGGCCGGCCGGCGCCGGAGAGCTCCGGCGTGGGTTCGCCGGGCCGTATGCCGCCAGGATCATCACGCGGGCACTCGGGCTGAGGTCGCAGGAGGCCGAGACGGTGCTCGGTTGGTACGACGCGATCTCGGGTGCCGTGACGGGGATCACGGCTGGGCCGAGCGCGGGGTCGACGGGCGAATCCGCGGCGGGGCCGGCGGGTGGGACCGGGGCGTGGCCGGCGGGTGGCACCGGGGCGTGGCCGGCGGGTGGGTCCGGTGCCCGGGCCGCCGGATCGGCCGCGTTCGACGAACTGAGCCGACGTCTGCTCAGCGTCATCCATGAAGGCGAGGCCGAGGCGGAGTCGCTGCTGGCGGCGGCCGCCGCGGACACAGATCTGAGCGAGAGTCAGATCATCTCCAACGCGGCCGTGCTGCTGTTTGGCGGGATCGAGACGACCGAGGGCATGATTGCCAACGCGACGCTGCACCTGCTGTCGCACGCGGACGCACTTGCGCGGGTCTATGCCCAGCCACAGTTGCTCGCGGTTGCGATCGAGGAGTCGCTCCGGCTCGAGCCGGCGGCGGCGGTCATCGACCGCTACGCGACCGAGGCGGTCACGCTCGGTAGCGCCGAGATCGAGGCTGGAGAGCTCGTGCGGCTCTCGATCGCGGGCGCGAACCGAGACCCCGTGGTGTTCGCGTCGCCGGATCGGTTCGACCTCGGCCGCCCGAATTCGCGGCGGCACCTCGCGTTCGCTCAGGGGCCGCACGTGTGTGTCGGCGTTCACCTCGCCCGGCTCGAGGCGCGCAGCGCGCTGCTTGCTCTGCTCGAGGGACTTCCGGGCCTGACGCTCGATCCGGATCGTCCCCCGGCGGTGCGCGGACTGGTGTTCCGCAAGCCGGTCGAGTTGAATGCCCGCTGGCATGTCTGACCCAACCCGACTCCAAATCACCGCTCCGGACGGGCGCCGGCTCGACGTCGAGCTCACCGGGGCCGGCGATCGGGCCGTCTTGTTTCACACCGGCACGCCGAGCACGGGCGAGCTGTACCGTGCCGCGGTCGCCGACGGTACGGCCCGTGGGCTGCGGCACATCGCATACTCGCGGCCCGGCTACGGAGGCTCTGATCGTCACCCCGAGCGCAATGTCGCGGATTGCGTCGCCGACGTCGTCGCGATCCTGGATGAGCTCGAAGTCGAGCGCTGCCTCACCGTCGGCTGGTCCGGCGGTGGCCCGCACGCTCTGGCCTGTGCCGCGCTCCTGCCGGACCGCATCGACGCCGCGGCGACCATCGCCTCAGTCGCACCCCGGGAGGCCGACGGACTTGACTGGCTCGCCGGCATGGGTGAGGAGAACATCGCCGAGTTCGCCGCGCTCGACGCGGGACCGCAGGCGCTCGAGGACCTTCTTACGGCTTACGCGGTGCCGTTCGCGCAGGTGACCGGCGACCAGGTTCGGGCTGAGCTCGGCGACCTGCTGTCCGCCGTGGACGCCGCCGTGCTGACGGGCGACGTCGCGGAGCACATGGCGCATACGAGCCGTGGCGCGGTCGCCTCAGGCGTGTGGGGATGGTTTGACGATGACATTGCTTGCCTCACCCACTGGGGCTTTGAACTCGACACGATCCGCCGTCCGGTGACCATCTGGCAGGGCACCGAGGACAGGTTCGTCCCGCCCAGTCACGCGGAATGGCTCGCGGCACGGATCCCGGGTGCGCAGCTCGAACTGCGTCCCGAGGACGGGCACCTGACACTCGGCATCACCTCATATGGTGATGTGCTCGACGCGCTGCTGCGCGATGATGCCGCCTGCAGCCTCACCTGACCAAGGAGAAATCTCATGGCGCTGACTCGGCAAGGGACGCATCGAACCCACCAGCACCTCGCAGCAGACGTTGAAGCGGACCTTCTCGATCTCGCCGTCGAGATGCCGGACCGCGAGATCCCGCGCACCGGGATCTCGCGCGAGGCGGCGTATGAGTTGCTCTCCAGCGAGTTGCTGCTCGACGGGCACGCTCGTCTCAACCTGGCGACGTTCGTGACGACCTGGATGCCGCCGATCGCCGGCCGCCTGATGGCCGAGACGGCCGAGAAGAACATGATCGACAAGGACGAGTACCCGATGACGGCCGAGATCGAGGCGCGGTGCGTCCGGATGCTCTCCGATCTGTGGAACTCACCCGACCACGAAGAGGCGACGGGCTGCTCGACGACTGGATCGAGCGAGGCGGCGATGCTCGCCGGCATGGCGCTGAAGTGGCGCTGGCGCGATCGCATGCGCGAGGCCGGCAAGCAGACCGACAAGCCCAATCTCGTGATGGGCTCCAACGTTCAGGTGTGCTGGGAGAAGTTCTGTCGCTACTGGGAGGTCGAGCCGCGGCTCGTCCCGATGGAGGGCGATCGCTTTCACCTCGGCGCCGAGGAGGCCGTCGCCCAATGCGACGAGAACACGATCGGCGTGGTGGCGATCCTGGGGTCGACGTTCGACGGCAGCTACGAGCCGGTCCATGAGATCGCCGCGGCGCTCGATCGGCTCGAGAGCGACAAGGGCATCTACGTGCCGATCCATGTCGACGGTGCCTCGGGCGGGTTCGTGGCGCCGTTCCTGCAGCCTCACCTCGACTGGGACTTCCGGATCGATCGCGTCCAGTCGATCAACGCCTCCGGGCACAAGTACGGACTCGTGTATCCAGGCGTCGGGTGGGTCGTGTGGCGGACGAAGGAGGCACTGCCGCGCGATCTAGTGTTCGACGTCAACTATCTGGGCGGCCACATGCCGACGTTCGCGCTCAACTTCTCGCGGCCGGGCAGCAACGTGATCGCGCAGTACTTCATGTTCATCAGCCTCGGCTTTGAGGGCTATCGGCGGACGATGCAGAACGCCCAGCAGGTGGCGACACACATCTCCTCGGGGTTTGCGGACATCGGCCCGTACGAGCTCATCACCGATGGCAAGGAACTGCCCGTGTTTGCCGTCGCGCTGAAGTCCGACCGCGAGAACTACACGGTGTTCGACGTCTCGGACCGGCTGCGCCAGAAGGGGTGGCTCGTTCCGGCATACTCGTTCCCGGAAAACCGCCAGGACCTGAGCGTGCTCCGGGTTGTCGTGCGGGCCGGGATGACCCATGACATGGCAGATCTGCTCCTCGATCACCTCCAGGAGGAGACCCAGTACCTGGAGTCGCTGAATCAGCCGCTTCCGGGACCGGCGACGGAGGACCGCAAGTCGTTCGCCCACTGAGCTGCTGAACCTGGCCGCCACGGTCAGGTCCGGACGATGACATCGCGTTCAAGCTGACCGGACCGGCGGTCGATGGCTGCGTCTATGCGCCCGCCTCGCCGTCAGTGCCGTCCTCGCGCTTGCTGCCACGGCCGCCGCGCTCCTTGGAGCCGGCGCCGCTGTGGCGGCTGCCGGCGCGCCGATGGGCGATCGGATCGGACGCAGGCTGAACCGGCCCACCGGAAAGCGCTGCTGAGCTGCAAGCGCCGCTGAGCGACACGCGCCGCCGAGCTGGCAAGCGCCGTTGAGCTGGCAAGCGCTGCCGAGCGGCGTGTTCACGCACTGAAAACCGGTACGGCGACTGGCCGGACAGGGGATGAGCGGCAGCGGGTCCCTCCGGTCCGACCGGACGATGAGCGCAAGCGACTGGGTCAGGCTGGTCACGATCCCGTTCTTCACGGGTGCGGTTGGCTGGCTGATCAACTGGACGGGGCTGATCATGCTGTTCAACCCGGTCCGGTTCCACGGCATTCGGATTCCCGGGCTGCAGGAACTCTCGACGCTGCTGCCGCGCAAGCTTCACGAGATCCCGGGCATCATGCAGGGCGGTATCGGGTGGCAGGGGATCGTGCCGGCGCGGGCGGCCAAAATGGGCAGCATCGCGGTCGACAAGGCGATCGCCAAGCTCGGCACGCCGGGCGAGTTCTACCAGCAGCTCGATCCCGACGAGATCGCCGAGCACATCGTCGAGATATTCCGTCCGGAGGTCCCGGCGATCGTCGATCGGACGATGCGCCAGGAGCACCCCGGCCTGTGGCAGAACGTCCCGCCACGGGCCAAGCACGCGGTCTACTCGCGGGTCCAGGAGGCGCTCCCCGAGATCGTCCGGCAGATCACCGACGAGATCGGCGAGTACATCGACCAGCTCCTCGATCCGAAGCTGATGGTGATCGATCACTTCCAGCGCAACCCGGCGCTCGTCAACCGGATCTTCCGCGACGTCGGTCAGCGGGAGCTGAGGCTGATGGTCAACTTCGGCTTCTTGTTCGGGTTCCTGTTCGGCATCCCGGTGGCGATCATCGCCCACTTTGCGCACGAGTGGTGGCTGCTGCCGATCCTCGGTGTGATCGTCGGGTGGGTGACGAACCTGCTCGGGATGTACGTCATCTTCGAGCCGGTGCACGAGCGGCGGATCGGGCCGTTGAAGCTCCACGGGCTGTTCCTGCGTCGCCAGACCGAGGTCGCGGATGTGTACGCGGGGATCATCGCCGACGACGTCGTGACGCTCGAGAACGTCGGCAACTTCCTTCTCGACGGCCCGCGTGGTGACCGAACGCGCCAGATGCTCGAGGAGGCGATGGGCCCGGCGATCGACCGCGCCGCCGGTCCGGCGCGGGCGGCGGTGCGGGTCGCGGTTGGCGCGCGTGAGTACGACAGCATCCGCGAATCCGTCGCGCAGGAGGCGGCCGCGCACATGATGACGCCGTTCCGTGACCCGGAACTTCAGCCGACGCCAGAGCGACAAGATCCGACGTCTGTTCGCGACGCGCACGCGTGAGCTTCCACCGCAGGACTTCGTCGAGATGCTCCGGGCGGCGATCGGAGAGGACGAGTGGATGCTCTACCTCCACGGCGCGGCGATGGGGCTTGGCGGCGGGATCCTCCACGTGCTGATCTTTGGGGCGTGATGGGCACAAACGGTCATCCGCCCCGAGCCTCGCGATGACGGCCCCGATGGACTCGACGCCATCCCTGGGCTGACCCGGCTCGCGCTGTCGGCATGGTGGCGAACGACCGAATGGGCGGTGCGGACATCGCTCCAGGTCCCGCGTCAGGCTCTTGATCTCGCCCGCGGTGCCGAGCGCTCGGGTCCAGGCGATGAGCGCCGAGCCGAGCCACGCCGAGCGCCGAGCGCGGACGACGGCCGGAGCGCCGGCGCCGGCGCCGGCGCGGGCGCCGGCCACGGCGGCGACGGGAGGCGGGGGTGGGCGCGGACCGATTCCGAGAACGGCCGTACGCCGATCACCAACCTGCGCGAGGAAGGCGAGTTGCTCCTGCGTCGCTCACGCGACGTGCGCTACGAGGTCGACGCGCATCCGGCGTACGAGCGGATCCTCTCCGAGCTTGCGCCCGACGAGGGGCGGATCCTGCGGCTGCTGCTTGTCCACGGTCCGCAGCCGTCCGTGGACATCCGGACCTGGCGGGCCGATCGGGCTCGTGCGCTCGCGCCTGATCGCGCCCGGACTGTCGATGATCGGCGCCCGAGCGGGGTGCCGCTACGTCGACCGCGTGCCGTCGTGCCTCAACAACCTGTTTCGGCTCGGGCTCGTGTGGTTCTCACGCGAGACGCTTCGGGATCCGCTCCCGTATCAGGTTCTCGAAGCGCAGCCGGAGGTGCTGGACGCGATCCACTCGGTCCGCCAGGCAAAGGTCGTGCGCCGCAGCATCCATCTCACGCCGTTTGGCGAGGACTTCTGCCGGGTCTGCCTGTCGGAGGACGGCGCCGACACAATAACCGCGGGCCCCGCGTACCCGGCGCACTCGTCACCCCCGCGGACCGACCGCGCACCGCAGCCGCCCACCGAGTCGGTGGACGGCTGACGGCGCGGGGGGTGGGCGCCGGTCCGGGAGGCCGGAACCTCTTAGGCGGCCTCGGCGACGGGAAGGGGCTCTTCGGCCTCCGACCCGTACTGGACCGCGGGGACGCGGCGGAGCAGCGTGACGGCGAGCCCGATCGCGAGCACAAGGAGCACGGCGGCGATCGAGAACGCGAGGTGGTAGCCGCTCATCAGCGAGTTCGTCAGTGAGTGACCGCTTGCCTGCAGCGAGTTCGTGCGGGTCGTCGAGAGCGTCGCGAGGACCGCGAGCCCGAGCGCGCCACCGACCTGCTGCGTCGTGTTGACAAGCCCGGAGGCGAGGCCTGAGTCCTCAGGTGTCGCGGCAGACATTGCGAGCGTCATCAGCGACGGGAACCCGAGCCCGGCGCCGATCCCGATCAGGACCATCACCGGGAGCAGCTGGGTCCAGTAGTTTGCGTCCGCCGGCGCGGCCCGGAACACGACGAGTCCGGCGGCCATCAGCACGAGCCCCGGCACGAGCGTGCGGGCGGCGCCGAAGCGCGTGATGAGCCGTGCCGAGAATCCGAGCGACAGGACTGCGATCCCGAGCGCGACGGGCAGGAACGCGAGCCCGACCTCGATCGCGTCGTAGTGAAGGACCCGCTGGAGGTACAGCGCGCCGAGGAAGAACATCCCGAACAGCCCCGCCACCATCAGAACCTGGACGAGGTTGGCGCCTGTGACGACGCGGGATCGAAACACGCGCAGCGGCACGAGCGGATTGGCGGCGAGCCGCTGGCGGACGATGAATCCGGCGAGCAGGCCGACCGACACCGCGCCGAATCCGATCGTGTGGGCCGATCCCCAGCCGTATCCGCTCGCCTCGACGATCGTGTACACGCCGAGCATCAGCGCGCTGACGAGCAGCACCGCGCCCGGCGCGTCGGCCCCGTGACTCAGCCCGATGCCGGGGTCATCGGCAAGCAACCGCACCGCGTAGAACGCGGTCGCGATCCCGATTGGGATGTTGACGAAGAAGATCCAGTGCCAGTTGAGGCCCTGGGTGAGCACGCCGCCGGCGAGCAGTCCGATCGCTCCGCCGGCGGATGCGACGAAGCTGTAGACGCCGATCGCCTTCGCCTGCTCCCCCGGACGGGGGAACATCGTCACGATCATTCCGAGGATGACGGCGGAGGTCATCGCGCCGCCGACGCCCTGGACGAAGCGGGCCGCGATCAAGAGCTCCTGGCTCTGCGACAGGCCGCAGACAAGCGACGCCAGCGTGAAGATCGCCAGCCCAACGAGGAAGATCCGCTTGCGCCCGATGAGGTCGCCGAGGCGGCCGACCAGCAGCAGCAGACCGCCGAAGGCGATCAGGTAGGCGTTGACGACCCACGCGAGGTCAGATTGCGAGAAGTGGAGGTCGGTCTGGATCGACGGCAGCGCGACGTTGACGATCGTCTGATCGAGGATGATCATCAGAAAGCCGGCGCACAGCACGACGAGCGCGATCCAGCGTCGTCGTTCGTCGGCCGAGGAGCGGCCCGCCGTCCGGCCGGCCGTCATCGTTGCGAGGGTGTCAGTCATCACGGTCTCCCTGTCGTTACCGGTCATAGCTTAGTACCGTATCAGATCGTCTGTTGCGGAACGATCTCTACAGAGACCGTCCTGTGAGAGACCACGATGACCTACGCCGCGCCGGCACACATCGGGAGAACGCTGCGAAAAACAGGCGCGGAGGCCTTACGGCCCGGCTCCGGCCCGCGCTCAGCCGCGGCGCCGTACGGTGTGGGAGCACTGCACCGGCTCAGAGAGCCGGCCGCAGGCGAGCCGACCGAGTGCCCGCAGGAAGGCATCACGCTCGCCGGCGGGGAGCGTCGCCAGGATGTCCTCGCGGACGCGGTCAAGCACGGCCTCAGCCTCACGGACCTTGCGCTCGCCGGCCTTCGTGACCTTGATCACCCGGGCCCGGCGATCACCCGGCGCAGGACGCCGCTCGGCAAGCCCCGCGGCCTCGAGTTCGTCGACTGTGACGACCATCGTCGTCTTGTCGAGTCCGATCGCCCGCGCGAGGTCGGTCTGAGTCTGCTCGCCACACATCGCGGTGGCGAGAACCGCGTGCTTGCGCGGCGAGATGCCAGAGTCCTCGAGCGCCGCGGTCTGCTCCGTCATCACTGCGTGGCTCACGCGGGAGAGGAGCCAGCACAGGTCCGACGCGAGCGCCGACGGAGGCGCGGTAGAGGTAACGGGATCGTTTACTGCAGTGGCCATACCAGCGATCTTAACACCTGATCGTCACAACACAGAAGTTCTTGGACTAGATGATTTCCGCGCTGTCGTCCCAGGTGAGCTCGGCGAGCCGTTTGCCGGCGCGCTCCAAAGCGGCCAGGGTCCCCGCCTCAAGCACCGCTTGGAGGTCGAGGATCCGGGCGCCGAACGCGTCGAGCTCGACACGCCCGGCCACGGCGTGGCACGGCACGCCAGCCTGGCGCGCGCGCGTCGCCACCTCCGAGACCGCCTTCCCGGCGAGACTTTGCTCGTCGAGCTTGCCCTCGGCTGCGACGACGGCGCGGGCGGCTCGCATGCGATCGTCGAACCCGATCCGGTCGAGGATGAACGCGGCGCCGGGTGCGAGTTCGGCGCCAAGCGAGGCCCATAACCCGCCGGCGAGACCACCGGCGGCGCCGGTCATCGGCACACCGCGGGGATCACGGGGGAAGGCGCGCGCCTGGCGGTGCAGGCGCTGCGTCAGCCGCCGCACCGCACCAGCGTCGGCTCCTTTCTGCGGAGCGAACACGCGGGCCGCGTCCTCGAACGGCGTGCGCACGTCGGCCAGGACGATGATCTGCGCGCCCCGCAGGCCCCCGGCCCGCTCGATCGCGCGGACGGCGCCAACCCCGCCGTCGGTCGTTGCGCTGCCGCCGACCCCGAGGTAGATCACCTCAGCGCCGCTGTCGATCGCAGCGGCGATCAGCTCGCCGGTCCCGAACGTGTCGGCGGCACTCGCGTCGCGCTCAGCCTCGGCGACGAGCACGAGCCCGCTTGCCGCCGCCATCTCGACAATCGCGGTCCGGCGCTCGCGCCCGGATGAGGCCGCGGCTAAACCAAAGCGGGCCGTGATCGGCCGTCCGAGCGGGTCGGTCACCGTGGCCTCGTGCGGTTCGGCACTGAGCGGTCCCGCGAGCGCGTCGAGGGTGCCCTCCCCGCCGTCCGCGACCGGGCACTCGTCGGCGTCGTGACCCGCCGAGCGGATCCCCCGGGCGAGCGCAGCCGCAACCTCAAGCGAGCTGAACGTCCCCTTGAACTTGTCCGGCGCGATCAGGATCGTGGATGGGAACCCCCGGGTCTGCGGCACGGCGGAAGTATCGCGGCTGCAGTCACGCGCGCGATGCGTCATCCTGTGAGCTGGCACCGAGGGGCAGAGAGTTTGCGAGCGAGCACGTCGAGAGAGGCAGTGGCGGCGCGGCGGCGGCTGCGACACCTGCTCGCTCTCCTATCGGTGACGGCGGTCGTCTCGCTCGTCGCCGGCGTGATCGTCGCCCAACCGGCCCAGCCGCGGATCCGTCACGGCCACACACCGCGCGGCGTCCCTGCCGTCGACGCGATCCGCCTGCTGGCGCCCGTGAGCTTTACGGTCGAGACGAGCGGCGATCTGCTCATCCACTCGCCGGTGTGGGACCGCGCGCTCGCGCTCGGCGGCGGCAGTCGCTACGACTTCGACCCGCTGTTCGCCGAGATCAAACCGATCATCACGGCGACCGACCTGCCGCTGTGCCACGTCGAGACGCCGATGACGCCGGCGCCGCCCACGGGGTTCCCGCTCTTCAACACCCCTCCCGCACTGGCCCAGTCGATCCGCGACACCGGTTGGCGCGCCTGTTCGACGGCGGCAACCCACTCGCTGGACCAGGGGCAGACGGGCGTCGACGACACGATCGCCGCGCTCGACCGAGTGGGCGTCCGGCACGCCGGGACGTACTCCTCGGCGGCAGTGCAACAGAAACCGCTGATCATGACCGTCAAAGGCGTGAAGGTCGCGTTCCTGTCCTACACCGAGCTGACGAACGGGATCCCGTCTCCACACCCCTTCTCGGTGAACCGCGCACAGAACGTCTCGCAGATTCTGTCCGAGGCGCATCGCGCGCGCGTCGCGGGTGCGGAGGTCGTGATCGTCAACATCCACTGGGGGGATGAGAACGTCCCACAGCCGAGCACGTTCCAGCTTCAGCTGGCCCGCACGCTCACCGCCTCCCCGGACATCACGGCGATCGTCGGCCAGCACGTCCACGTCGTCCAGCCGGTCCGACGCATCAACGGCAAGCTCGTCGTGTTCGGTGAGGGCAACCTGATCTCGAACCAGACCTCCGTGTGCTGTCCCGAGGCGTCGCAGGACGGGATGATCGCGCTGTTGACGATCACCGTCGACGGCAACGGGGCGCGGGTCGCACGAGTGCGTTATGTCCCGATCTGGATCCGCCATCCCGACTTCACCGTCGTCCCGATCGGGACGGGTCTCCGCACCGACCCGGCGGATGCGGACGCGTTGCGTGCCTCGTACGCGCGGACGGTCGCTGTCGTTGGCCGCAGCGCCGACGTGCAACCGATCCCCGCTCGGCTGCCGTAAGCGTCCGGGGTGGCGCGGACCACCCCTAGGGCGTCTGGGAGAGCCCCTCGGTCAGACGTACTGTGGCCACACCAACCGCCCTCTTCCTTCGGAGACACGATGCAATCCTTCACCAACACGTTTCGCCGGTCCCGCGTTATGACCGGCCTGGCGACCGCCCTGACCGCGGCCGCGATCATCCCCGCCGGCGCGGCCGCGGCGACGAGCAACTTCGGCTCAAGCCTCAACCACGATCCGGCGAACGCCGGAACGAGCTGTGACCAGAACAACCTGGACAGCGGGCCGTTCTGCACGCACGTCGGTTCGTTCTACCCGGGCTTCTCCGGTCATGCGCAGGCGAATTCAAACGGCACGATCAAGAAGATCAAGTTGCGGGCCCAGGGCCCGATGAACTTCCGCTTCAAGCTCATCCAGGTCCGCCACCTGAGCGCCAACCACAAGAGCGGGCAAGCCAAGGTCGTCGCCGTCAGCCGCAGGCTCCACGCGACTGGTGCACAGGCGAGCGACGGCAGCTCGCGAGTGGAGACGTTCAACGTCCACATCAAGGTCCACAAGGGCGACTACGTCGGGCTCGACACGAACAACAACACCGCCGAGTACTGCTCCGACGGCACGCCCGGTCAGCTGACGTTCTTCAACCCGAACCTGTCCCTCGGCGACGGCTTCCAGCAGTCGCAGGGCGTCGATGACTGCCTCCTGCTGGTGCAGGCGGTCTACAACCACTAGTGCCCGTGTCCGGAAATTCGGGTCGGAATCGGCGAGCGGCTGGGCGTGGCTGGCGCCGCACGTGGGATGAGGCGATGCGAGCATCGTCGATTCCCACGGGTGGCGATCAGGCGCGCCCAGACGCCGCCGAAACGATCCGAATTTATGGACGGGCGTACTAGCTAGCCGCAACCTGAACATCTGACGCGCTCCGCGGCGGGCCCCGAAACGGGGCCCGCCACGTCGCGTGCGAGGGGCTACTTCATCTGCTCGAGCAGGCACTCCCGCGGCGCCTTGTCATCGCGCCAGCGCAGGATCTTCGTACCGTGCCGGATCCGGCCTCCGCTCGTGTGGTCGAACGTGATCTCGACGACGAGCTCGGGACGCAGGTCGACCCACTCGAGTTCCTTCTCGTTCTTCCAGCGGCTCGGGTCCCCGTGACCACGGTGGCCGGTCTCATACGGCGTCAGTTTGTCGACGAGTGTCCGCTTCTCGGCGGCCCGGAACCCCGAGGAGTGACCGACGATGTGGAGCTTGCCGTCTGGGTCGTACAGGCCGAGGATGAGCGATCCGACCGTGCCCTCCTCCTTGCCGGGGCGCCAGCCGGCGACGACGGCGTCGATCGTCCGCACGCGCTTGATCTTCACCATCCCGGTCCGCTGTCCGGGGCGATACGGCGCGCGGCGGTCCTTGGCGACGACCCCCTCGCCGCGGTCCAGCCATGGTTCGGCCTGCTTGGGATCATCGGTCAGCGGGGTCAACCGGATCGGATCGGTGACGAGTCGCTCGAGCGCGGCCCGTCGCTCGGCGAGCGGACGCTCGAGCAGCGTCTCGTCGTCAAGCGCGAGCAAGTCGAAGGCAACGTAATGGGCGGGCGTCTGCTCAGCGAGCATCGCGATCCGCGACGCGGCCGGATGGATCCGGTTCTGAAGCGCGCCGAAATCCTGCAGCCCGTCCTCACCGTCGATGACGATCTCGCCGTCGAGGACGTAGTGCCCCGCCGGGAAGGTCAGCTCCGGGAAGTAGCGCGACAGCGGCTTGCCGCCCCGGGACTGGATCACGCACTCATCGCCGTCGACGAACGCGATCGCCCGGAAGCCGTCGTACTTGGGCTCGTACACCCACTGCTCGCCCTGCGGGAGCTCGGGCTTCGACCGAGCGAGCTGGGGCTGGATCGGCGGTTTCAGCGGCAGGGACACGCAGCCCGATCGTAGCCGGGCGCGGGTCGGTCAGCATGTGAGCGCCCGATACGATCCGTATATATGGCCACTCACGCCACCGTCGCCGAGGAGGAATACCTCCAATCGCTGTACTGGCTGTTTGAGGCGGGACTGCCGATGACGGGCGCAAACTTGTCCCGGGCGATGCAGCTCTCGGCACCGACCGTGCATGAGATGCTCGGCCGGCTCGAACGCGACGGCTACATCGCGCGCGACGCCGGTCGTGCGATCACGTTCACGCCGTCCGGACGCGAGCACGCCGAGCAGATCGTGTCCCGCCACCGCATGATCGAGCGCTTCCTGACCGATGTCGTCGGCGTCCCGTGGGATGACGTGCACGAGGAGGCCGAGCACCTCGAGCACGCGATGACCCCGCGCTTTGAGGCGTACGTGCGCAGCTCCGTCGGCGACGCGAAGACGTGCCCACATGGCCACCCGATCCGCGTCGGCGAGCGAATCGACGGGGCGCCGCTGGCCGACTGCGAGCCGGGGGCCGCGGTCACGATCCTGCGCCTCGAGAACGAGGCCGAGGACCTTCTCCACTACCTCAAGGACGCCGGGATCGAGCCGGGTCTGGCGGGGACGATCGCGTCGAACGACGGTGAGGTCGTGACCGTCCACACGGACGCGGGCGACGCAACCGTCACGGTGAGCGTCGCCGAGACCGTCACCGTGCTCGCCGATCCGTCGCCACCGCCGCGGATCGCGCTCCCCGAGCAGCTCGTGCTCGGGCGCGAGCGCTACGGCCGTTAGGCGGTAGCGGAGGTTTCGACCGGCAGCGCCGGACGCCCGGTGATCCACCGGCGCAGCTGCCCGTAGATCGCCGGGTGGTTGAGGAGATCGAAGTGGTTGATCTCGCCGACGTGGCAGTAGCGGTCGACCGGGAAGTGCATGCGCTCGCCGGGGTGCGCGTGCGCCCACGCGCTGCTTCGGAGGACGAGCATGTCGCCGATGATCCGCCCGAGCGGCGCGTCCGGCTCGCGGGACACCGTCGCGGCGACGAAGTAATGGTTCGCGGACTGCAGGAAGGGGATCTGCGACCCGGCCTGCTGGACGAATGCGTCGGGATCCTGGTCAGACCAGTCCTCGTCGACGAGGTAACCGTGACCGAGGTCCTTGATCCCGGAGCTCCGAGCCTTGAGCGCCCGGGACAGACCGCGCGTCTCCGGCAGGCGGGCCAGAGCGCCCGTGGCGAACGTCGCGGCCTTCTCGAGCGGGGCGCCGCGGTGAGGCGCGCCGAGTGTGAAGACGTGCCGCACCTGCGCCGGCCAGGTGTGTGCGTCCGCGTAATGGCACGCGCTGCGCGCGACGAGACCGCCCATCGAGTGTCCGACGAGGACGATCTCCTCGACCGCGACCGGCCAGTTGGCGGTCACGCGCTCGAGCAACTCGGCGAACTCCCGTCCGTTCTCGGAGATGTGGCGACCGGTGTTGTAACGGACGAAGAGCGGTATGTAACCGAGTTCCGTCTGCAGCCGGACGCCGTAGGGAACGTGGCGCGTGGCGCCGTATGACCACGCCTCCTCGGTCTCGCACAGACCATGGACGAAGACGACGAGCCGAGCGGTCGCGGCGGGGAAGGCTTCGGCGATGGCGGTGCGATCCGGCGCGACGTCACGGCCGGCGGCCCGCAGGCTCATCGTCAGCGCGAGCGGGTTGCCGCGCCGGTGGATGCTGTCGCCGAACGCACCGTTGACAGCCCCGACCACGAGCCGGCCACCGAGCGACTCCTCGAGCGAGGGCGCATCCGGGCGGCGGACGCGGCTGAACGCGAGCGCTCCACCTCTCACCAGGCCCTTCGTCAGACCGCGGGCGGCGGCGTAGGCACCCTCGGCGAGGTTGTCGTGGATGACCTGGACCGGCCGTGCCGAGCTGCCGAGCGCGTCAAACACGCGTCCTGCGATGCCCGCATGCATGTCCTGCACCTGCCGCGTGAGGTGTCCGGCGGCCTCGCCGGCCAGTTCACCGGCCGCGGTGATCTCGTCAGGCTGCATTGGCGCTGTCGCTGATCTCGCGATACGCCTCGCCGAGCAGCTTCACGCCTCGCTCGATCTGATCCGGCGTGACACCGGAGTACGCGATCCGCAGCGACGACTCGCCACCCTCGAGCACGAAGTCCGAGCCCTTCACGAACTGGACGCCTCGATCGGCGGCCACGCTGAACAGGGCGTTCACGTCGGTCCCGCGAGGAAGCTCCACCCACATGAAGTAGCCGCCCTGCGGCGACTCAAAGCGAGCCTCGGGCAGCTCGCGTCGCAGAGCATCGGAGAGCGTCTGGACACGCTCGCGAAGGGCCGCCTTCACGGTTTCGATCGAGCGCTCCAGCGCGCCGGAGCGAGCGAACTCGTAGACGATCCCCTGGGCGACCATGTTCGGCGAGATGTATGCGCCGACCGCGAGCTTCGTGATCCGGGCGATCAGCTCGGCGGACCCGACCAGGTACCCGACCCGGATCCCGGGACAGACCGTCTTGGAGAACGAGGAGGCGTACACGACCTCCTCGCCGCCCGTCGACAGCATCGTCGCGAGCGGGGGCCCGTCGAAGCGCAGCTCGACGTACGGATCGTCCTCGAAGATCGTGAACTCATGAGCCTGCGCGAGCTCGAGCAGCCGCGTGCGCTTCTCCGCCGACAGCGTGTGGCCGGCCGGGTTCTGGAAGTTGGGAATGATGTGCGCGAGCTTCGGCTTGGCGCCGGCGAGGAGCACGCGCTCGAGCGCCGCGACGTCGAGTCCGTCCCGCTCGAGCTCGACGGCACGGATGTCCGCGCCGCGCTGCTTGAGAGACAGCAGCGTGCGGTCGTACGTCGGCTTCTCGACGATCACCGTGTCGCCACTCGAGACGAGTGCGTCGAACAGGAACGCGTCCGCCTGCATCGACCCGTTCGTGACGACTACTTGCTCGGGCTCGACGCCGTGGCGATCGGCGATCCACTCGCGCAGCGGCTTGTAGCCGACGGCGGTCCCGTACCCCGTGAGACCCCCCGGGTCGTTGGCAAAAGCGGCTTCGGCGGCGGCCTTCAGACCGTCGACGTCGACGATGTCGAGCGACGGGGCGCCACGGGCAAATGAGATCGAGTCGGGCATCATCTGAAGACTACGCGCTCAGCGTCAGGAGTTACGGCTCACCCAGCTCAAGATCGAAGATCGCACGGTCCGCACCCTCGTAGCCGCGCACGGACACGGAGGCGACACCGGGCAGGGCGGCCAGCGCCGCCTCGAACGCGCGGACTGCCTCGGTGCGCTGGAAGGGACCGGCCTCCACCTCCGCGGGATGCGACCCAGCCACAGGAGGTGGAGGCGCAGGCGGTGCGGCCGACGCTGCCTGGGCCATCTGCGCGAGCAGCCACTCATACGCATCGAGAAGCTGGCGGAACGACGCGAGCAGCTTGGTGTGCAGCTCGGTGATGGGGGCCGTGCTCGGAGCCGGCGGTGGAGGCGGACCGGACTGCGGCGGGGGCGGCGGCGGGGGCGGCGGCGGCTCCCCCGGCGGCGGAGGCGGTGGTGGATCCGCGACGGGGCGGGCTTCACGACCGGGCTGGAGCTCCTCCTGGATCTCCTTAAGCCGCCGGTCGAGGTCCGCGAGGCGGTCATCGATATCGCGGCCCGAGGTCGTCATCGCGTCCGCGAGCGTATCGCGCGCCGCGGGGGAGAAACCGTAGTCTGCCGCGGCCGCGGCGCGGTCGAGACCCGATGAACGGCGAGCCCCGACACGGTGGACTCCGCCGATGGCGCTCCGGCACCCCTCCCGCACCCAGATCGCACTCGTCGCGCTCTCCGTGCTCGGCCTCACGTGGCTCGCGCTGCTGATGCTCCGCTCCCACCCCGGTGGCCGCACCAGCGTTCTCACGCAGCTCGAGCAGCCCGCTACCGCACCCGTCGCCCACGTCGGGCCCGGCCCGATTAACACGACGGTCACGGTCGCCGGATACGCGGTCGCGGTGCGGACGGCGTCGAACCATGCGTCCCAGCCGCAGCTCGTCTCGTTGCGGGTCACCGGCCCGAGGGGGCCAGTCGACGGCGCCCGGGTGATCATCTCGTACGCGATGCCGAGCATGAACATGCCGAGCGTGTTGACGTCCGCACTGCACGGCCACGGCGGTGGCGGCTACAGCGCGCGAGTCACGGCGCTCGAGATGCCCGGCGACTGGCTCGTCAGCTTCCGGATCAGTCCGACGCATGGCCGAAGCCTGCGCGTCGCGCTCGCCGACCGGATGCCCCGGTAGCAGACCTCGCGCCGCCCGGCAGCACGCCGGCGTCGATCAGTCAGTCGGTTGCTCGCTGTAGGCGAGCAGGTGCTGGGCGAGCGCGCGCGCCGGGCTCGCGAGCTCCTGCATCCCGGCCCCGAGCACGAGCATGAAGTCGCGCTCGAATCGCATGCCGGCGACGCGCCGGGCGACGAGTCCTCCGGCCGGCTCGTCGCTGACCTCCGCGACCGGCAGGAGCACCGGCACGCATTCCGCCAACGCCGCCGCGCGCGCGGCCGCATTGCTGCCGATCTGGGCCTGCGGATCGACTGGCACGAGGCCGGCGTCACCGAGCGCGGCGTCGATGATCCGAGATGAGTTTGCACTTGGATCCCGGCGTATGACGGCCGTCATCGCGAACTCCACCGGATCGATCTCATCGCGCGCGGCCCACGGATGCGCGAGCGGCACGGCGACGACGATCTCGTCGCGCCAGATGAGCGTCTCGATCAGGTCCGAGTCGGTGTCCGCCGGGTCAACGGCCGCGAGGCCGATATCACTGCGACCGGTGCGGACCAGCTCACGCACCATGTACGAGTTCGCGGTGACGACCTCAACCGAGACGTGCTGCTCGTGACGCGACTCGAGGTTGACGAGCGCCGACGGCAGCCACCAGTCGGCGATCGTCGGACTCGTGGCGATGCGAACCGGGAGCGGCTGGCCGGAGAAGCCCCGCATCAGCGCTTCGACCGATTCGGCGTCGGTCAGCAGGCGGCGGGCAGCCGCGTACAGGCGGAGGCCGGCCGGCGTCGCGGTGACTCCGCGCGGCGAGCGCGTGAGCAGCCGCGTCCCGGCAACCGCCTCGAGGGCTTTGAGTCGCTTCGAGAGCGCCGGCTGGCTCACCTGGATCAGCCGCGCGGCCCGGCCGATGCTGCCGAGGTCAACCGCCGCGCAGAACGCGCGGAGTTCGGAGAGCTCGGGAGAGCGAACGAGCGTCCGTCCGCCCACGGTCGACTGAATGGCCGGCTGCGGTGTCGACGGCTCGTTCTCGTGTGCGACACGGAGCTTGACGAGCGTCCCCATGAGCGGCAAAGCATGACCCAGCCGCCGGGCCGGACCATCGGGGCTTTCCCACAAGGTCACCTCGGGCGGCTACGCAGCTCCGGCGGACATTCCACGAGCAGAGGCCCTCCCCAAACGGGCCCCTGCCGTGAACGGAAGGGGCCCGGGTGGGTTCGGGGACCGAGGCATGGCGTCCTCGGGCTGTGAAGTGGGAATTGCGACCCGTTCCCCGGGGCCGCCGCATCCGACTACCTATCCGAGATCGTCGTCCGTGCGCGGCCGGCCTGGTAGACGCAATCCGTCTATCACCGGCATAACCGCCGGCTATCGCTGCGCACTTGCGATCGAGTCAGGCGGTCGCGCCGAGCAGCGACACCGCGAGTTCGGCGACCTGGGTCGGGGTGCGCCCGACCTTCACGCCCTTGGCCTCGAGCGCCTCGGCCTTGGCGGCCGCGGTCCCCTTCGACCCGGACACGATCGCGCCGGCGTGGCCCATCGTCTTGCCCTCGGGCGCCGTGAAGCCGGCGATATATGCGACCACCGGCTTGGAGACGTTCGACTCGATGTAGTCGGCCGCGCGCTCCTCGGCGTCGCCGCCGATCTCGCCGCACATCACGATCAACTCGGTGTCGGGATCCTCCTCGAACAATCCGATCACGTCGATGAAGTCCGTGCCCGGCACGGGGTCGCCACCGATGCCGACGATCGTCGAGTTGCCGAACCCGCTCTGGGCGACGACGTTCCCGATCTGGTACGTCAGGGTGCCGGAGCGCGAGACGACGCCGACGTTGCCCTCCTTGAAGAAGGACGCGGGAATGATGCCGACGTTCGCCTTGCAGGGCGACAGGATGCCCGGGCAGTTCGGACCGACCAGCCGCGAGCGGCCGTTCTTCTTGAGCGTGTTGAAGACGCGGAGCTCGTCGTGCGCCGGGATCCCCTCCGTGATCGCGATGATCAGCGGGATGCCCGCGTCCTCGGCCTCAAGGATCGAGTCGGCGGCGAACCGCGGCGGCACGAAGATCATTCCGGTGTTCGCGCCGGTCTCTTGGACGGCCTCGTGGAACGTGTTGAAGACCGGGATCCCTTCGACGTTCTGGCCGCCCTTGCCGGGAGTGACACCGGCCACCACGTCGGTTCCGTACTCGCGGTCGCGCAGCGCGTGGAAAGTGCCCTCGCGCCCGGTGATCCCGGACACGCACAGCTTCGTTTCCTTATCGACGAGGATGCTCATGACGCCGCCCCCGCGAGCTCGACGACCTTGGCGGCGGCGCCGTCCATCGTCGCCTCCGCATGCACGCCCTGCAGGTTGGCCTCGGCCAGCAACTCGCGGCCCTCCTTGTCGTTCGTTCCGTCGAGGCGCACGACAAACGGCACCTGCGGGTTGATCTGGTTGAACGCCTCGATGAGACCGCGCGCGACCTCGTCGCAGCGAGTGATCCCTCCGAAGATGTTGAACAGCACGGCCTTGACCTTGTCGTCGGACAGGATCACCTCGACCGCCTGGGTGATCGCCTCGGCCTTCGAGCCGCCACCGGCATCGAGGAAGTTGGCCGGCTTGCCGCCCGCCTGGGCGACGACGTCGAGCGTCGACATGACAAGACCGGCGCCGTTGCCGAGGATCCCGATGTTGCCGTCGAGCTTGACGTAGGTCAGCCCGCGCTCCTTCGCCATCCGCTCCTGCGGATCCTCGGCGGAGACGTCACGCAGCGCCGCGTTATCGGCGTGGCGATAGAGCGCGTTGTCGTCGAGCGTCACCTTGGCGTCAAGCGCCTTGACCTGACGGTCCGGGGTGACGATCAGCGGGTTGACCTCGACGAGCGTCGCGTCCTCGGCGACGAACACGTCGTAGAGCTTTGAGAGCATCGCCCCAACCGGGCGCACGACATCCGCGTCGACCCCGGCTTCGAAGGCGAGCCGACGGCCGTGGAAATCCTGGAACCCGAGCAGCGGATCGACGTGGAGCCGCGCGATCGCGTCCGGGTCGGTGTCCGCGACCTCCTCGATGTCCATGCCGCCCTTCGTCGAGAGCATGATGAGCGGCGCCTTCTCGGAGCGGTCGAAGATGACCGACGCGTAGTACTCCGACGCGATCTCGGATGCGCCCTCGACCCACACCTCGTGGACGGTGAGGCCGCGAATGTCCATTCCGAGAATCGCCTTGGCGTGCTCCCCGGCCTCGGCGCGGTTGTTTGCGAGCTTGATGCCGCCGGCCTTGCCGCGGCCGCCGATCTGAACCTGCGCCTTGACGACACAGGGGTATCCAATTTCGTCTGCCGCATCCACCGCTTCGTCGACCGTGCTCGCCGGACGACCGGTCGGCACGGGCACGCCATGGCGCGCAAACAGTTGTTTTCCTTGGTATTCAAGTAGGTCCATAGTCGATCTGCACTGTATTGAAAGAGGCTGCGTCGTGGCCCCGTGCGCGCGTCTGACCGGGGCGGACATGCGCCGCAAGCGATTTCCATGGCATCATGCGCGCTCGCATGGCCATCCCAAAGCAGATCACCTTTGTCACCTTTGATGTCTACGGCACCCTGATCGATTGGGAGTCGGGCGCGTACGACGCGTTTCGCAAAGAGGCGGAACGAGACGGCTTCACCGTCGAGCGCGACGAGCTCATCCCACTCTTTCACGAGGTGCAGCAGCGCATCCAGGCCGGGTCCTACGAGCTGTACGCCGAGGTCCTGCGCCGCACGGCAGTCGACATTGCCAAGCAGATCGACTGGCCCCTTGAGCCCTCACGGTCCGGGTTCCTACCGGACTCGGTGCAGCGCTGGCCTCCGTTCAAGGAGACCAACCCGGTCCTCCAGAAGATCGCCAAGAAGTACAAGATCGGTCTCATCTCCAATATCGACGACAAACTCCTCGGTCAGACCCGCCGCCACATTCCGCTGGACTTCGACCTCGTGGTCACCGCCCAGCAGGTCCGCTCCTACAAGCCGGACCCCGCGCACTTCACTGAGTGCGAGCGGCGGATCGGCGGCAAGAAGGGCTGGGTGCACATCGCCGCGAGCTATTACCACGACGTCGAGCCCTGCCTGAAGAAGAAGATCCCGGTCATCTGGGTCAACCGCAACAAGCAGCAGCTCGAGTCCGGTCAGAAGAAGCCGGACGCCGAGGTCAGCACGCTGCGTGAAGCGGCCAAGCTGATCGGGGTCAACTAGGACCGGGCCGGGTGCGCGTCCTCGCCGTCGACGCGGACGCGATCGTCTTCGTCAGCGCGTTCTGGCAGACGACATGTACGGCGCTGCGCTCCGGCGACGAGGGCTTCGTGATCGACTCGCCGGTGCTCCCGCACGAGCTCGAGGCGCTGCCACAGGTGCTCGAGCAGTCCGGGTTTCCGGTCTCGGGCCTGCTCGTGACGCACGGCGACTGGGATCACCTGCTCGGCCGCCACGCGTTCCCGGGAGCGTCGGTCGGCGCCGGCGAGAACACGGCGTCGCGGCTCGAGGCGCATCCCGACATCCCGCAGCGAGAGCTTGTCGCGTTCGACGAGGACCATTACATCGCCGGTCGGCCGCCGCTCGCGCTCGATGAGCTCCAGGCGCTGCCGGTGCCCGGGCGGCTCGACCTCGGAACCGACGGACGGGAGCTCGAGCTGCACCCGGCGCCGGGGCATACGGCTGACGGAACCGCGTTCCTCGCCCCATGGTTGGGCCTGCTCGTGTGCGGCGACTACCTGTCGCCGGTCGAGATCCCCTGGATCTCCGAGAGCGGCTCGGCGTCGGCGTACCTGGAGACGCTCGAGCGGCTGCGTGGACTCGCGGGGCGGGTGCAGACCGTGGTGCCTGGGCACGGCGGCCCGATCCCGGCGGCACAGGCCCTGACGCTCCTGGATGAGGATGCCGCCTATCTGGAGGCGCTGCTCGAGGTCGGTTCCGCGGCCGCCGTGCCGGCCGGGCGGCGAACCGGCGCCCAGAAGAAGATCCACGCCGAGAACGTGCAGCGCGCGGGGGGCCAGACCTAAGGACCGCATCTGCCCAGGTGCACCAGCACGATCTCCCGCACGCCAACCGTCGACGGATCGCGCGGGAGTTTGTACCGCTCTGAGCAGCACGATCTCCCGCGCGCATGCTCGAGCGGAATCGCGTGGGAACCTATGCCGGTGTAGCAACGGTCGCGGGCCGCGGGCCGCGGGCCGCGTCGCGTCGGGCCGCGGGCCGCGGGCTGCGGACCGGGCGCCACGTCGCGTCGGTCGGCGCGGTCAGGCGGCGCCGTCGTCGGAGCTGATCACGGCGAGCGTGTCGCCATTGGCGACGGAGGCGCCCACGGAGATCGGCAGTTCCTTGACCGTGCCCGTCTTGTGAGCGGTGATCTCGTTCTCCATCTTCATCGCCTCGATCACGCACACGAGGGCGCCCTCCTCGACGGTCGCGCCGGCGTCGACGGCGACCTTGAGGATCGTGCCCTGAAGCGGCGAAGCGAGCGTGTCCCCGCCGCCGCCACCGCCACCACGACCGGAGCGCTCCCGGCGCGTCGGCTTGCGGGCACCCGCGGCAGCGGCCGGGGCGGCGCCATTGGCGGCGACCGCGACGCCACCACCACCGAACGGCGGCCCGATCACCTTGACGTCGAACCGCTTGCCGGACACCTCGACCGTATACGCCTGCGACACCGTCTCGGCCTCGGGTTCCTCGCCCTCAGAAGGCGCCGCCGGTGCCTCGAACGCGAGCGTCTTCAGCCATTTGCGGTCCTCGATCAGGTCGCGGCACGTCTCGGCGTTCGTCCACTGCTCGGTGGCAAGGATCGCCGTATGGAACGGCAGGAGCGTCTTCAGTTGACCGATCTCGTACTCGCCGAGCGCGCGGATCATCCTCTGCGTCGCCTGCTCGCGATCGACGTCCCAGACGATCAGCTTGGCGACCATTGGGTCGTACATCGGCGTGATCTCAGAGCCAGGACCGACGCCGGAGTCGACGCGGACGCCAGGCCCGGCGGGCTCGCGGTAGGCGCCGATGCGACCCGGGGCCGGGGCGAAGTTCTTGGACGCGTCCTCAGCGTTGATCCGGCACTCGATGGCGTGGCCGCGCAGTTCGACGTCATCCTGGGCGATCGACAGCGGCTCGCCGGACGCGACCCGGATGCCCTCCTTGACGATGTCGATCCCGGTCACCATCTCGGTGACGCAGTGCTCGACCTGGACGCGGGTGTTCATCTCGAGGAAGAAATACTCGCCGTCCTGCAACAAGCCCTCGATTGTGCCGGCGCCCGTGTAGTTGACGGCCGCGGCAGCCTCGGTCGCGATCTTCCCGATCCGGGCGCGGAGCTCCTCGTCGACCGCCGGGGCGGGCGCCTCCTCGATCAGCTTCTGGTGGCGGCGCTGGAGCGAGCAGTCGCGCTCACCGAGGTGGATGACGTTGCCGTGGGAGTCCGCCAGCACCTGAACCTCGACGTGGCGCGGGTCGGGGAGGTATCGCTCGAGATACACCGTCGCGTCTCCGAAGAACTTCTCACCCTCGCGCGCGGCGCCCTCGAACGCGTCCTTCAGCTCGTCCTCGGTCAACGCGACGCGGAAGCCCTTGCCGCCACCGCCACCGGCCGCCTTCACCGCGACCGGATACCCGATCGTGTCCGCAATCAGCTTCGACGCCTCCTCGATCGATCCTACCGGCTCGGTCGTGCCCGGGACGATCGGCACGCCCGCAGCGGCCATCAGCTCGCGAGCGCGCGTCTTCGAACCCATGGCTTCGATCGCCGACGCCGGCGGCCCAATGAACGTGACTGCGGCCTCCTCCAGCGCAGCGGCGAAGGCCGCATTCTCGGCGAGGAAGCCGTAGCCGGGATGAACCGCCTCGGCGCCGGAGCGCTTGACGGCATCGAGCAGCTTCTCGATGTTGAGATAGCTCTCGGCGGCCGGACCCGGGCCGAGCAGGTACGCCTCGTCGGCGCGGGCAACGTGGAGCGCGTCGCGGTCGAGCTCGGAATACACGGCGACCGTCGCCACACCGAGCTCTTCGCATGCGCGCATGATTCGGACCGCGATCTCGCCGCGGTTGGCAATCAGGACCTTCGAGAACATGCGGCGCCGGACTTTACAAGGATGCGCTGGAATTCCGGGTCACGTGCGGGGACACTGTGCCCCGTGCACGAGCGAATGACGGAGCACGGCCGAGCGGTGATCGATCACGCGCACGCCGCCGCGCAGGGTCTCGGCCACGCCTACGTTGGCACCGAGCACGTACTCCTAGCTGGAGCGTGTCGAAGAAGGGGTGCGTGGCTGGCGAGCGCCGGACCAAGCCGGGGCGTCGCGGGCAGGAGCCGCCGTGTAGCAGCGCTACACAAGGCTCCTGACCGTGGCGCATCCGCGCCGGTCCGCCGCCGCCAGACGCGTGCCCAACTTCTTTTACAGGCTCATAGCTAGCGCTCACCCGAACCCCGTGCGCCGCCCGCCGGATCCTGGAATCGCTCGGCCTCACCGAGCAGCGGGTCCACGCGAAGGTGGTTGCGCTGATCGGGGTCGGCGAGGGCGACGTCCGCGCGGCGATCGCCCGCCGTCATCGCGCTACGCCGGCTCCAGACCCGTCACCGCCCGCCGCTCTGAGAACCAGCGGATGAGGGCGTGGCCGCCGCTCGCGGCGACGATGCAATCGAGCCACCCGAGCAGCACGTCGGACACATAGTGCTCGCCGCCGTAGACGAGCGAGAACGCCATCAGGAGCGGATAGGCGGCAACGACCGGCCGCAGCCACTTGTGCCGGCGTGGCCACAGAGTGATCGCGATCAGCAGCGAGAACGCGGCGTGCAGAGACGGAACCGCGGCTACGTCGTTCGCATATCGATATCCACCCTCGACGAGCGAGCCGGCCGAGTGCAGCCCGACCGACTGCCACACGAGCGGAACGATCCGGGTGACCGGCGCGATGAAATGGTCGCGGGCCGCCATCCACGGCGGCGCGGCGGGATACAGCGCGTACGTCGCGAGGCCGGCGAACGACAGCACCGCGACGAGCACCGCGAACGTCCTGAAGCGCCGGCGGTCGAGCTTCCACAGCACGGCGGCGACGAGCGGCGTGGCGAAGAAGTGCGTGAGATAGACCGCCCAGAAGATCACGTCGAACCAGACGACGTGGCCGTGCCACAGCCAGTGCTGGAGCGCGACGGTGGGGACCGCGCCACCGAACAGGGCTTTGTCGACGTCGAGCTGGGGTAGGTAATGCACGGCGAACAGGTGTCCCGCGCTCCCGCGGAGCGCGTCGTACGCGATCAGCAGCCCGAGGAACGGCAGCCAGTCGAGGACGAGGCCCCGCGCGTAGCCCCTCAGATCGGTGAGCGAGAAGCAGAGCAGTCCGAGCAGGAGCCACACCGCAAGCAGATCTCGCTTGTACGGAATGCCGACGAGAACGAACAGGACGATCGACGCGAGCACGAACGCCGCCGGGATCAACACGATACGACGGAACACCCGAAAGTGCACTAAACCAGTCATGAATGCGGCGAATATAAATGCGTCCGTCGTGTGAACGATTAGTGTCGCGTTAGCCCCGGATCAGTGCTTGAGAGTCCCCATAAAATTGAGGGCGTGCATTCGGTCCCGGAGACGCTCGGGACGCGTCCGGACCTAGAAGCGCACGCGGACGCGATCGAGCAGGCTGACCTCGATCGGCTCTACGAACTTCCCGCCCGCGCCCCGCGCGAGCGGTGGAGCAGCGCGCTCCGTGAGCTGCGCTGGCCGCTGGGCATCTATCTGCTCAGCCGGTTCCTCTACCTGATCATCGCGCTCGCCGATCTTGCCTACAAGCACTGGACGCTGAAGGCTCAGGTGTCCAATTGGGACGGGGTCTGGTACCTCGTCCTCGCCGGGCACGGCTATCCCCAGCACGTCTCGCATCTGCAGACGACGCTCGGCTTCTTCCCGCTCTACCCCGGGCTCGTGTGGTTGCTGTCCCACGTCCTGTTCTGCGGCTACGTCATCGCCGGGGTGTTGATCTCCACGGTCGGCGGGTTCGTCACCACCGTGCTCGTGCAGCGGATGGCAGCTTCGTGGTGGGGCGAGGACGCCGGCAGGCGGGCCGCGCTCTTCTATGTCCTGTTCCCGGGCTCGATCGTGTTCTCGATGGTCTACAGCGAGGGCCTGATGCTGCCGCTCGCGGCCGGTTGTCTGTACGCCCTGCAGAAGCGCAAATGGGTGCTGGCCGGCCTGCTCGCGGCGGGCGCGACCGCCACCGCCCCGCTTGCCTTCTCGATCATCCTCGCGTGCGTCGCCGCGGCGTTCATCGAGGTGCGACGTCGTGGCTGGAGGGACCGCGAGGCACGCCGCTCGCTGCTTGCGCCGCTGCTCGCGCCGCTCGGAGCCGTGCTGTTCGGAGCGTTCCTCTGGATCTGGACCGGGAGCCCGTTCGCGAGTTACATCGCGCAGCGCTACGGCTGGGACGAGCGCTCGACGCCGATCGCGCTGTGGCACACGACGACAAAGCTGTGGCACCAGATCATCCATTTCGGCGGCGTTCACCACCCGGGCATCAACCTCAACTACGTCAGCGGGCTGCTCGGGGCGGCGTTCCTCGCGTGGGCGCTCGTGCTGATGTGGCGTCATCGCCGCGAGATCCCCGCGCCGGCGATCTGGTGGACCGTCGGGATCACGATCCTCACCGTCACGTCCGAGAACGTGCCGCCGAACCCGCGGATGCTGATCTGCGCGTTCCCGGCGCTGATGGTCGTCGCCTACGAGTTGCGCGGGAAGCGCTTCAACAAGCTCATCGTGGCAACGACGTTGCTGCTGTTCGCCATGAGCTTCGTGTCATTCGTCGGGACCGGACTGCGGCCCTAAGTCGAGCTCGCCGGTCTCGAACGTCACGCCGAGCGGCGCGAGGATGACCCGCCGGGGCCCCTCCTCAACAACGCCGGCGACGTGTGCGCTCAACCCAAGGCCGGACGCAATCCGCACAACGTCCGCACCGCTCCCGGCCGCGCAGTAGACCGCGAAACCCGCCCCCATGTTGAGCGTCGAGTAGGCGGTGTGATCGTCGAGCTCGGCCTGCTGCGCGAGGAAGGTGAGCACCTCAGGCACCTCAGGCAGCGACGTGATCCGGTAGGTGAACTCGCGGCGGGGGCGCATCAGCTTCAGGAATCCGTGGCCGGTGATGTGGCTGAGGTAGTGGACGTCGATGCCCTCGGCGAACAGCGCATCGACCAGCGCCACGTAGATGACGCTGCGCTCGAGCAGCGCCTCGCCGAACAGCCGGCCGCTCGGCAATGGCGTCGCGTACCCCTCCGGCAGCCGCGAGGCGATCAACCGGGCGAGCGACGAACCGTTGGCATGCAGCCCGCTCGACGCGATGAACACGATGTCATCGCCGGCGTGCAACGCCTCGCCGAGGACCGGCGGGCCGCCCCCGGGGACGACGCCGACGGCGCATCCCGCGAGTTCGATCTCGTCGCGAGCCACGAGGTCGGGCAGCGACGGCGACTCGCCGCCGCCCCAGGTCGCGCCCGCGTGCTCGCATGCCTCACGCCACCCGGCGAGCAGCCCGCTCTGCCGCTGCTGGTGCGTGTACCACTCGGAGGCGCCCGTCGCGAAGTACGCGTTGACGACAAGTGGAAGCGCCCCGATGCAGATGAGGTCGTTGACGATCGCCGCGACCGTGTCGTAGGCAACGGCGGCGAACGCGGCGGCGCCAAGCTGGTCCTCGAGCTGACGGGCGACGATCGATTTCGTGCCGAGACCCTCGAGCACGAACCCAAACGTCTGGCCGCCGAACGCGAACGCGAACGCCGGCTCGCCGCGGGACGCGTCGAGCGCGTGGCCGCCGCGTGCGCTCAGCAGCGCGCTCGTGGCGAGCGCCTCGGTGAGCGCATTGCGCTTGCCGGCATCGAGCGTGCTGTAGTCGACGCCAGCGGCACGGTAGGCGGAGCCCTCACTCATCGGCCGGGACTCTAAGTGGTCTGCTCAGTGCGCGTAGAGGCGGACCCGTACCGGGGCCGCCCAGCCGAACCGGGACTCGGGCGAGGCCGTGCCGTAGATCCGCTTCAGGGATGCCTGCAGGCCGTGGAAGGCCACAAGGTGGGCGCGGGACACCGGTGGGCCGTCCCGCTGGCCTTCGTGGCTCGCGACGAGCCAGACACGACGACACCGGCGCGCGATCGACTGCAGGCCGCCGGCAGACGGGACGGAGTAACGCTCGATGTAGGGCCGCGCCGCACCCCACGCGGCGCTCGGAAGCACCGAGAGCGGCGGCGACGCCCCACCACCGGCGTACGCATTGAAGACCATCCAGCCGTCGAGCGGATAGAACGCGACGCAGTCACCCGGCGCGGCGCGGGCGGCGACGGAACGCGCCGCAGCCTGCCAGTTCTCCGGCGAGGTGCCGTACGTCGGCGCGAGCACGAGGCCGCGCAGGACGACGATGACCGCAACCGCGCCCCAGGCGAGCGGCACCGACAGCGGCAGGCGCACCTCGGGGTCCGGTCCGAGCAGGCCGGCGGCGAGCAGCAGCGAGGCCGCGGGCAGCGCGACGAGGCTCGTGCGGGCGAGCGCGACCGGCTGCCCGATGAGCGACTCGACGAGGATCAGGCCGAGCGGCACGATCAACCAGCCGCCGACGAGCGTCGTCGCCCAGGAGGGGCGTCGGACAATCCGAACGAGGATCGCGAGCAGCGCCCCGAGAGAGAGAGCGAGCAGAACCGTGCCGATCGCCGAGCGGTGGATGTTCGGAGGCATTCCCGACGAGGTCACCGAGCGCAGCATCTCGTCGATCCGGGCGAGCGTCGGGGACGGGACCCAGAACAGCTGGCCCGACCCGCGCCGGGCGGCGAGGACCGCGATCGGCAGACACGCGACGAGCACGCCCCCGACGGTGACGAGCGCGGGCCGCCAGGCGTCGCGGCGTCGGACGAGCAGCGCGACGACACACCCCGGGATGACGAGCAGCGCGATGAAGCTCATGTACGCGGCGAGCACGAGCGAGAGCCCCCACGCGACCCACGGCCAGGGGCGTGCGGGCGACTCCGCCGCGTACGTGACCGCCAGGAACGACGCGCAGATGAAGCTCATCATCGGCGCGTACGCCCGCGCGTCCTGGCCCCAGAAGACGAGCGGGAGGCTGACCGCGGCGAGCACCCCGGCGACGACCGCGACGCGGCGGTCGAACAGACGGAGCCCGATCGCGCCGACGAGCCCGACGGTCACGGTCGTGGCGAGCGCCGAGGGCGCCCGGATAACCGCTGCACCATGGCCGAACAGGCCGATCAGCCCGTGCTGGAACAGGTAGTAGGCGAGCATGTTGCCGCCGTCATGAGCGATCGCGCTCCATAGCGCGCTGCCGTGTTGGGTCGAGATCGCGATCGTCGCGCCCTCGTCGAGCCACAGGCTCCGGGTGCCGAGCTCGACGAACACGAGCACCGCCGCCAGGGCGCATGGACCGAGCACCGCGGCGAGATCGGCGCGGTGCTCGGCGGTCGGCGCGCCGGTGCGCGGCTCGGGCGCGCCGGGCGACGGCAGCGCGCGCTCGGCCGTGGCGGCGCTCATCGGGCGTACTCCGGAGCGCTCCGCATCGGTCCCGTCCGCGAGCCGCCCCGTCGGCGATAGGTCCACCACGCCGCGACCGCGACCGCGACCGCGTAAATCGCGAGCATGATCGGAGCCGTCTCACGGGGGAGCACGAGCTGGCCGTCGGCGCGGATGAGCAACGCGGTGAGCGCGATCACGATCGGCAGCCAGCGCCAGTTCTGCGCAGGCCGCACGCAACCGATCAGCGCCAGCCCCCAGATCCCGTACCACGGCCAGGCCGCCGGTCCGCCGAGGACGGCGGCGAGCAGCAGCAGGCCGAGTGACGCGGCGAGCGTCGCAAACCGGACCCGGTAGAGCAGCCAGGCGCCGAGCCCGGCAGTGAGTGCGAGCGCGACGACGCCGAACGCAGACTCGATCGCCTTCGACGAGCCGCCGGCGCCGACGACATGCGCGACGGTGTACCCGAGCGCCGTCGAGGGCGTGATCGCGAGGCGGACCTTGGCCGGCGTCGAGAGCGAGCCGGAGACCCAGTCGAGCCCGAGCCCGGTCACAAGGCTGACGACGGCGAGCACGCTGACGGCGACGAGCGCACCTCGCACCACATTGGTGACGGCGCGGGCCGGGTCGGCACGCGCCCAGGCCACGAGGATGAACACGATCGCCGCGGCCGCCGGCAGCTTGACGGTGGCCGCGAGGGCGCACACCGCGATCCCGGCGAGCGGCCGGTCCTCGAGCGCGAGCGCCACTCCGGCGACGAGCAGTCCGGCCATCAGTGCGTCGTTGTGCCCCGCCCCGATCAGCTCAAGCAGCACGAGCGGACTGAGCACGACGAGCCACGTCGCCCGCACGGGATCGGCGCCCTGGCGCCGCGCAAGGCGCGGGACGAACACCGCGAGCAGCGCAACGCCGACGAGCTCGAGGGCGCGGAGCAGCAGCACGCCGCCGATGAGATGCTGCCCGACCGCGCCGGCGATGAGCGACGCGGCGCCGACGAACGCGGGGCCGTAGGGCGCCGTGGTGTGCCGCCAGAACGGCGAGACCGCGCCGAGCGTGTGGCCCTGGCCGATGGCGCCGAGCGCATCGGGGGCGTGCGTGTAGGGATCGAGGCCGTGGTGCAGGAGCGCGCCGTCCGCGAGGTAGCTGTAGAGGTCACGGCTGAACAGCGACGGCGCGAGCAGCAGCGGCGCGCACCACAGGGCGCCCGTGATCAGCAGCGCGCGGACGCCCGAGTCGTCATGCGCGGCCGTCGAGAGCCGCCAGCCGATCGCGAGCCACGCGACGCACAGCAACCCGATCCCGCCGTAGAAGATGACGCTGTGGGCGGGCAGGTGCGGGTTGTAGAACCACCGCACCGGGTTGCCTCGCAACACGTCGGCGCCCGCCAGCGCCACCGCGAGCGAGCCGGCGCAACCCAGCGATATCCAGCCTAATCCGAGTTTGCGCACGATCGAACAAGCTAGCGCCCGGCGGCAGCGCCCGAGCCGCGCGGCGCGGGCGCCTAACGCGCGCTTAGCACCATCCCGGCGCCGACGGTGTCGTTCGTGGACTCGTCGAGGAGGATGAAACTGCCGGTCGTGCGGTTGCGGAAATAGGGGTCGACCATCAACGGCGAGCTCGCCCGCAGGCGCACGCGGCCGATCTCGTTCAGGCCAAGCTGGTTCGCCGGCTCGTGCCCGAGCGAGTTGACGTCGACGCGGTGCTCGATCTCATCGACGACGACGCGAGCACTGCGCGTCGTGTGCTTGATCGCGTAGCGGCCGCGCTCGGTGAGCGGCTGGTCGCTCATCCAGCACACCATCGCGTCGAACTCGCGGGACGCCGGGGGCGCGTCCTCGGCCTCGACGATCATGTCTCCGCGAGAGATGTCGACCTCGTCGGCGAGCCGCAGCGCCACGGACATCGTCGGGAATGCGGCGTCGACCTCTCCGTCGTAGGTGTCGATCGAGGCGACGCTCGTCCGCTGCCCGCCGGGCAGCACGACGACCTCGCTCCCTGGGCGAAGCACGCCGCCGGCGACCTGACCGGCGTAGCCGCGGTAGTCGTGGTGATCGTCGGACATCGGCCGGATGACCCACTGCACTGGGAAGCGGACGTCGTTGAGGTTGCGATCCGGCGCGATCACGACATGCTCGAGGTGGTAGAGCAGCGGCGCGCCGCCGTACCACGGCGTCGCCCACGAGCGCTCGACGACGTTGTCGCCCTGAAGCGCCGAGATCGGGATGAATGTGATGTCCGGGAGCGCGAGCCGCGCGGCCCAGTCCGTCATCTCCTCGAGGATCTCGTAGAAGACATCCTCGTCGTAGCCCACGAGGTCCATCTTGTTGACGCACACAACGAGGTGCGGGATCCGCAGCAGCGAGGCGATGTAGGCGTGGCGTCGGGTCTGCTCGGAGACGCCCTTGCGCGCGTCGATGAGCATGAGCGAGAGGTCAGCGGTCGACGCGCCGGTGACCATGTTGCGCGTGTACTGCTCGTGGCCGGGCGTGTCGGCGAGGATGAACTTGCGCCGCGGAGTCTGGAAATACCGGTACGCAACGTCGATCGTGATCCCCTGCTCGCGCTCGGCGCGCAGGCCGTCGGTGAGCAGCGCCAGGTTGACGTATCCGTCGCCGCGTCGCTCGGAGGTCGAGACGACGTGCTCCATCTGGTCCTCGAAGATCGACTTCGTGTCGTGCAGGAGGCGGCCGATGAGCGTCGACTTGCCGTCGTCGACCGAGCCGGCGGTCGCGATCCGCAGCAGCTCAGATGTCCAGGCGCGCGTTCCGTGCCCGTTGGTGGCGGCGGCAGGGGTCATCAGAAGTAACCCTCGCGTTTGCGGTCTTCCATCGCGGCTTCGGTGACGCGATCGTCGGCGCGGGTCTCGCCGCGCTCGGTGACCCGGGTGGCCGCGATCTCGGCGACGACGGTCTCGAGCGTGGTCGCCTCCGACCGGACCGCGCCGGTGCATGTCATGTCGCCGACCGTGCGGTAGCGAACGCTCGTCTCGAACGGCTCCTCGCCCTCCATCAACTCGATGTACGGGTTGAGCGCGTAGAGCATGTTGTCGCGCTCGAACACCTCGCGCGTGTGGGCGTAGTAGATCGACGGGACCTCGAGCTTCTCCTGGGCGATGTACTGCCACACGTCGAGCTCGGTCCAGTTTGAGATCGGGAACACGCGAACGTGCTCACCCTTGCGGATCTTGCCGTTGTAGAGCGACCACAGCTCGGGCCGCTGGCGCTTGGGGTCCCACTGACCGAAGTCATCGCGGAACGAGAACACACGCTCCTTCGCCCGGGCGCGCTCCTCATCCCGGCGAGCGCCGCCGAACGCGGCGTCGAAGCCGTGCTCCTCGATCGCGTCGAGCAGTGTCGTCGTCTGTAGTCGGTTGCGGGAGGCCCGCGGGCCGGTCTCCTCGTTCACGCGTCCCTGATCGATCGAGTCCTGGACGCTGGCGACGATCAGCCGCTCTCCGATCTGGTCGATCAGGCGGTCTCGGAACTCGATCACCTCTGGGAAGTTGTGGCCGGTGTCGACGTGCATCACCGGGAACGGGAACCGCCCCGGCCGGAACGCCTTCTCGGCGAGACGCAGGAGGACGATCGAGTCCTTGCCGCCGCTGAACAGCAGCACCGGGCGCTCGAGCTCGGCCGCGACCTCGCGGAAGATGTGGATCGATTCGGCCTCGAGGGTCTCGAGGTGGGAGAGCTCGTACGTAAGCGGATTCATAGTGCTCCGCGGGCCATCCGGGCCCGCGATCTGATTTGACTGTTCGACATCACGTCTCTCTTAACCATCCACGTGCAGGCCGCATTCGGTCTTGTCTTGGCCTGCCCAGCGCCCCTCACGCCCTGCCCCGGGTTGCGTACAGGGAGCGCATCCGATCGAGGAGTAACCCCGATCGTGCAACGGATGGTAGGGCAATTCGTTGGCGAAGATGTACGTCCAGAGGTCCTTGTCGGTCCAGTCGGCGAGCGGGTTGACCTTCCAGATCCCGCGCCGCTCGTCGCGTTCGAGCTTGGGAGATGCCGCCCGCGTCGGCGCCTGCTCGCGCCGGATCCCCGTGATCCACGCGTCGACGCCGGTGAGCGCGCGCTCGAGTGCGTCGACCTTGGCGGTGCCACAGCAGCGCTCGGCCGTCCACGGCTCGTCAGGGCTGCGGGCGTCCATCACATCGACCTTCAGGCCGAAGCGATCCTCGAACGCCTTCCAGGTCGTCAGCGTTTCCGGGAACAGGACTCCGGTGTCGATCGTGAACACCCGGGCCTGCGGCTCGATGGCCATCAGCATGTGGACGAGGACCGACTCCTCCTTCTGGAAGGAGCAGGCCATCGTCAGCCGCGGGTGGAAGTGCTCAACCGCGTAGGCGAGCACCTCCTCGGCCGAGGCGGCTTCCAGGTCAGGTGCGGTCACGCTCATGGGTACGTCTCCTATACGGCGCATTCCCCTTCGCCGCGGACGACCTCGAACGGCACGTTCTTGGTCCAATCGACGAAATAGGTCATGTTTTCCAGGCTGAACTCGATCGGCAACGTCAGGTCCTTCACACGAGCCTCGAACTCCGAGGCCTCGACCCGGTCGACGAACGCGGTGAACTCTTCGCCGTCGGCGCGGTCGGACTCATAGAAGCGTACCCAGCGCTCGACCGCCTCGGGCACCCGCTTGGCCGGCAACCGGGCCTTGAGCCGCTGACCGTACTGGACCTCGCCGCCCTCGTAGCGGCCGCCGATGTGCGGGATGTAGGCCGGAATCGTGTGCTGGCCGACCTTGATCGAGGCGCCGTAGAACCCGATTCCCGCGATGTGATGCTGGCCGCACCCGTTCGGGCAGCCACTCATCTTGACGTGGATCTTGCGGGTAAGCGCATCGTCGATCTTCATCGCGATCAGGCGATCCTGGATCGCCTGGTTGAGCCCCATCGAGCTCGTGATCCCGAGCTTGCACGAGTCGGTGCCGGGGCAGCTGACGACGTCGGTGATCTCGTCGGCACCGGCGTCGCCGAGCGCGAGCTCCGTCAGGCGCTGCCAGACCTCGTAGATCGCCTCGTCGCGCACCCACCGCAGGACGAGGTTCTGGTGAACCGTCGTGCGGGCGTACCCGCCGGTGTATTCGCGCATGATCTTCCCGAGCCCGCGGAGCTGGTCCGGGGTGAGATCGCCGCGGCGGACCTTGACCTCGACGGTGCTGAAGCCCGCCTGGCGCTGTGGACTGGCATTGGTCTCGGCGAACCGCTCGAACACGCGCAGGTCGCCGTTCGCGCCCGCGTAGTCGCCCCTGACCGCCGGCGCGTTCGCCTCCTCGTCGTGTTCGAGCAGGATCCCCTCGAGGCTGAAGTCACGCTCGGCGACCCAGTCGCCCTGGAGCTCCTCCTCGACGAGCTCACGGAACGCGTCGATCCCGATCTTGTCGATCAGCACCTTGATCCGCGCGCGGGCGCGGTTGACGCGCAGGAAGTCCTGGCGGTCGAAGATCCGCATGCACGCCTCGGTGACCTTCAGGTAGTCGCCGTTGTCGAGCTCGACGAACTCGTACAGGGTCGGCGCGAGGCGGGGCATGATCGAGGTGCCGCCGCCGACGCGGATCTCGACGCCGCGGATCCCGTCCTTGACCTTGGGCACGAAGGCCATGTCGTGGATCCGGGTGATCGCGTTGTCGGCATCGGTCGCGGTGAACGCCGTCTTGACCTTGCGGGGCATCGCCTGGGTCGTCGGGTGGCGGACGAAGTAGCGGACGTAGGCGCCGGCGTACGGCGTGATGTCGAACCGCTCGTCCTCGAGCGTGCCGGCCCTCGGATCGCCGGTGACGTTGCGCATCGTGTTGCCGCAGCCCTCCCGGCTCGACAGGCCGGCATCTCCGAGCTCACGGATGAGTTTGGCGGCGTCGTCGAGCGGGATGTGGTGCATCTGGATGTTCTGGCGCGTCGTCACGTGCCCCTTGCGCAGCGGCACGTAGCGCTCGATCACGTCGGCGAAGGCATCGAGCTGATCCGGCGTCACGCCGCCCATCGGCAGCTTGACTCGGACCATCTGCACGTCCGGCTGGCGCTGGCCGTAGACGCCCTGCTTGAGGCGGAACTTGATGAACTCGTCCCCCTCGAGCTCACCCTTGAGAAAGCGGGTCGATTCCGTGTCGAAGTCGTCGAATTCGCGCTCGAGGATCGGGATCACATGCCCGGGAACGTTCTCGAGCACCTCAGGATTGTCAAGCGATCCGACGCGAGCCGAGGCGCCGGGCGTGCTGGTGTCTAGCGATGCAGGCTCCATCTCATCCTTACGGTCGCCGGTTCGGAACGGAGAATTTACCAAAAGGCGATCTGAATATAGGATTTTCTGTCCGGGTCCAGCGATAAACCGCAGCGACTGGGGACCGGAAGCCGCGAGCCGTACGATCCGGCCATGACGCTGGCCCCCGGTACGCCGTCGGACACGACCGGGCCCCCGCTTCCCCCGACCGAACTCATCGTCCGCGTCGCCGGGGTCCCCAATCCCGACTGGTTCCTGCGATCCGGGCGGCTCTCGGTCGAGGACCTCGAGCAGACCCTCGCGGCCGCGGGTCGGCCACTCGATTCGTTCGAGTCGCTGCTCGACTTCGGCTGCGGGTGCGGGCGCATGCTGCGGTGGATGGAGGAGGTGGGGCGGACGCGGGCGCTGTTCGGGACCGACATCGATCCAGAGGCGGTGGCGTGGTGCCGGCAGCACCTCCCGTTCGCACGGTGCTCGGTCAATGCCGCCGATCCGCCGCTTCCGTATCCCGATGCGGCGTTCGACCTCGTGTTCAACCACAGCGTGTTCACGCACATCGACGCGGCGCGACAGGACCTGTGGCTCTCCGAGTTGCACCGCGTCACCCGCCCGGGCGGATTCGTCGTCCTCAGCACGCACGGGTTGGCCGCGCTCCCGCCCGAGCGGACCGACCTCCGGGCAGCGCTCGAGCGAGACGGGATCGTCTTCCTCGACGGAACGGCACCGGCCGAACTCGGGCTGCCGGACTGGTATCAGACGACATTCCACGCTCCCTGGTACGTCTTCGAGCATTGGGGGCGCTGGTTCGAGGTCCGCGCCTGTGTCCCCCGCGCTTCGCTCGGCGTCCAGGACCAGGTGCTGCTCGAGCGCCGCCCGGACGACGATCCGCCGCGACGGCCGCTGGCGGCGCGACCGTCGGCGGACGCTGTGGCGCCGGCGTCCGATGCAACCGCGCCGCTGCTCGCCGCCCGCGAGGGACGAGCGGGGGCGCTTGCCGCTCCGTCACGCTTCGGTGCGGCCGGCGCGCTGGCGCGACGCGCAGTGCTCCGGTTGCTGCGCCCGTACACCGCCCACGAGGACCGCTTCGACGACGCCGTGACCGACGCCATCCGCGAACACGAGCGCCGACTCGAGGCGCTCGAGCGACGCGACTGACTCAGGGCCTAGGTCCAGGGGAGCGGGAACTGCGGCTCGCGCAGGACACCCTCCTGGAGGGCGGTCTCCTGCCACCGGTTCCGGCGGGGCGCGGGCGGCGCCGGCGTCGGCGCGGTCTCCCGCATGAAGCGCTCGAGCGCGGCGACAACCGCCGCGGCCTCCTCCGGGGACGCATCGGGCGCGACGAGCCTCAGCTTGGGGCGGCGGTTCATGCCGACGCGAGGCTAACGTATCGTCCCGCGCTGTGCCCGAGCTTCAGGTTCTCGACCACGACGCCGTGCTGGCGGCAGTGACGCCCCAGGCGGCGATTGCACAGGTCCGTGCCGCGCTGCTGCGCCACCACGCCGGCGACTGGGTGATGCCGCCGAAGGTGTACCTCGAGTGTCCACCGTTCGGGGACTTCCGCGCGATGCCGGTGCGCGGCGATGGGCTGGCGTTGCTGAAGTGGATCACGTCGTTCCCGGGCAACCCGGAGCGGGGCCTGCCGACGGTGACCGGCGTCATCTGCCTGTCCGACGCGACGACCGGCCAGCCGCTGATGCTGCTCGACGCCCGCTCGGTCACCGCTCTGCGCACCGGCGCGGTCGCCGCCGTTGCGACCCAGGCGCTCGCTCGCGAGGAGGCCCGGTCGGTGGGCGTCGTGGGTTGCGGCCTGCACGGCGCGTGGACCGCGCGCTGCATGGTCGCCGGCGGCTTCGGGCCCGGGGTGTGCTCCGATCCGAACGAGGCCGCCGCCCGCGCGCTCGCCGACGAGCTCGGATGGGAGGCCGCCCCCCGCGAGGACGCACTCCGCTGCGAGATCGTGTGCTGCGTCACCCCGGGTCACGGCGTCGTCGTCGAGGCCGGCGACCTGCGCCCGGGCCTCCATCTCAACATGCTCGGTGCCGACGGTCCGGGCAAGGCCGAGGCGACCGTCGGCGCGGTCGCGTCGTGTGCGCTGTTCTGCGACGAGTGGGCCCAGGCCTCGCACGGCGGGGAGCTGACGGGCGCGATCGAAGCCGGACTCGTCCGTCGCGACCGGGTCGCGGAACTCGGAGCCGTGCTCGCCGGCGACGCACCGGGACGGCCCGGGCCGGAGGCGGTGACGCTGTTCGACTCGACCGGTCTCGCGATCCAGGACCTCGCGGTCGCGGCGGCGGCGCTCGAGGCGTGGCGCGAGGGGCGGGTCAGCGCGCAGACGGTTCAGCTGTGAGGCAGCCGGCGCGGGCGCCCGCCGATCGCGACGGACGCCCACTCAGCCGGCCGTCAGCTCGTCGGCGGGATCAGCACGGCGTTGATGACGTGGATGATCCCGTTCGACGCGTGGATGTCGGTCTTCACGATCTGGGCGCTGTTGACGTACGCCTTCCCCTTCTTGACCTTGAAGTGGACGCGAGCGCCCTCGAGCGTTTTGGCCGACTTCAGCTTCACGACCTTGGCCGCCGGCACGACGCCGGGGAGCACGTGGTACTCGAGCACCTTCGTCAGCAGCTTCTTGTTCTTGGCGAGCTTGTCGAGCGTCGCCTTCGGCACCTTCTTGAATGCCGCGTTGGTCGGCGCGAACACCGTGAGCTTCGTCTTGCCCGACAGCGCGTTGACAAGGCCGGCCTTTTTGACGAGCGAGACGAGCGTCGAGAACTGCGGATTGCTCGCCGCGATCTGAACGATGTTCTGGCTCTTGGCCGCCGACGCAGCGGGCACGCTCAGAGGCAACGGCGACGGCGAGGACGGCCGACAGGGCAACCAGGGTGCGCTTCATAGGGGTTCTCCTTTTCCGACGGGTGGCTGGTTGCCTTCAGATACGCCGCCGCCCCCGGATGCGGTTGGCCAACCAAAATGCTGGTTCGGTACGTATGAGCTCAGAGATGTCGGCACTGGCGACTGCCATCAACGTCCCGGGGGGCCCTGTCCGGACCTGCCCCACCGCCTCGCCGCCGGCGTCGCGCTGACCGGCGCGCCGAGCGGGCGCTGCGAGAGCGCCGGCCGGACGCGCTCGCGCTCGTGATGGAGGCGCACGGCCGGACGGTCCTCGGGTTCCTCACCCAGATGCTGCGCGATCGCGATGCGGCTGAGGACGTGCTCCAGCAGGTGCTGCTCGAGGTCTGGCAGCGCGCCGAGCACTACGACCCCGAGCGAGCCAGCCTGCTCACCTGGGTGCTGACGATCGCCCGCTCACGAGCGGTTGATGAACTGCGCCGCCGGGTCCCCGAGCCGCTCGATCCGGCGGTCGCCGCCGCGCAGGTGGACGCCGTGGCAGGCGGCGCCGCGGACGAACCCGATCGGCTGCTCGAGCGCTGGCGGATGGCCGCATTGCTCGAACGGCTGCCGCGAGACGAGGCGGGGCTGCTGCGGCTGCGCTTCTACGACGGATTGACCCAGAACGAGATCGCGCAGCGCACGGGCGTGCCCGCCGGAACCATCAAGACCCGGATGGTCAACGGACTGCGGCATCTTCGTGACCTGCTCGAGGCAGAGGAACGGAGTGAACGGACATGATGGAACGGTGGCGTACGAGACGCACCCGAGTGCGGCCGCCCGCCGGGTGATCGACGAGCAGGACGGAACGCGACGCCGGAGCCGGTGGAGCGGCGGGGAGGATCCTGAACTCGACGCAATGCGGGCGATGATGCGCGTCGCTCGCAGAAGTCCCGGGAGAGGCGTGGGCAGCGATCCCAGCGCCCGCGGCAGCAGGTGCCCGCGCGACGCCGGTGCAGGCCCCTCGCTGCGGCTGAGCCCGGGGCTCGCCGCCTCGCCGTCGTTCGTCTGCATCGCACTCGGCTTCGGCGCGGGGGCGCGCTCGTGCGGGCGGTCGGGGCAGGCAGCGCGGCCCGCGGCCCTGCCGTCGCCCTGCGCCCGCTCGCCGGGACGCCGCGCGCTCTCGCCACGGCGTACATGCCGGGACCGGGCCAGATGGTGCTCCGCGTCAACCGCCTCCCGCCTTCACCCGGCCGGACCTACTACGAGCTCTGGCTATGAGTGACGCCAAGCGGCTCGCGCCGGTCGCCGCCTTCCGCGTCGGCCCCCGCGGGAGCGCACAGCTCACGCTCCGGCTGCCCGACAACCCGCGCCACTACGTCTACCTCGACATCTCCCACCAGCGGGTCGGCGCCGGCACCGCGCACTCAGCGGACAGCGTGCTGCGCGGTCGGATCGCCTAGGTTCGGCTTAGGATCGGCCGAACCGGCCGCGAGCACAGTCCGGCGATCCACTTCCATCCCGCGGAAGCGAATCGCCAATCCGGGAGCGATACTCAGGTCCGCCGTCGCTACAGCGGGATGTTGCCGTGCTTGCGCTTCGGGCCCGGGCTCGCGCTTGGTCTGCAGCGTCTCGAGCGCGGTGATGACCTTCGGCCGCGTCTCGTGGGGGACGATCACGTCGTCGATGTAGCCGCGCTCGGCGGCCGAGTACGGGTTGGCGAAGTGCGCCTTGTAGTCGTCGATCAGCTTCTGCGCGGCGCTCGTCGGGCGTCGGCGAGGCCGGCGATGTCGCGGCGGTAGATGATGTTGACCGCGCCCTCGGGGCCCATGACCGCGACCTCGGCCGTCGGCCAGGCGAAGTTGAAGTCGGCGAGCATGTGCTTGGACGCCATGACGTCGTAGGCGCCGCCGTAGGCCTTGCGCGTGATGACCGTGATCTTCGGGACCGTCGCCTCGGTGTAGGCGTACAGCAGCTTCGCGCCGTGGCGGATGATCCCGCCCCACTCCTGCGCGGTGCCGGGGAGGAAGCCGGGGACGTCGCAGAACGTGATGAGCGGGATGTTGAACGCGTCGCAGGTGCGCACGAAGCGCGCGCGCCTTCGCGCGAGGCGTCGATGTCGAGCACGCCGGCCAGCTGGCTCGGCTGGTTGCCGACGACGCCGACCGCGTAGCCGTCGAGCCGGGCGAAGCCGCAGACGATGTTCTTGCGCGTAGTGCTCGTGGACCTCGAAGAACTCGCCGTCGTCGACGATCAGGCGGATCGACGTCGCGCATGTCGTACGGCTTGTTCGGGTTGTCGGGGACGACGTGGTCGAGCTCCTCGTCCATCCGCAGCGGGTCGTCGGTCGGCATCACCCGCGGCGGCGTCTCGAGGTTGTTCTGCGGCAGGAAGCTGAGCAGGTAGCGCGTGTCCTCGAGGCACGCGTCCTCGTCGTCGGAGGCGAAGTGGGCGACGCCGGACTTGGAGTTGTGGGTCATCGCGCCGCCGAGCTCCTCGAACTCGACCTCCTCGCCCGTGACCGTCTTGATCACGTCGGGGCCGGTGATGAACATGTGCGAGGTCTCCTTGACCATGAAGATGAAGTCGGTGATCGCGGGCGAGTAGACGGCGCCGCCCGCGCACGGGCCCATGATCAGGCAGATCTGCGGGATCACGCCGCAGCACTTGACGTTGCGCACGAACACGTCGCCGTAGGCGCCGAGCGAGACGACGCCCTCCTGGATCCGCGCGCCGCCGGAGTCGTTGATCCCGATCACCGGGCAGCCGATCTTGGCCGCCAGGTCCATGACCTTGCACATCTTCTCGGCCATGACCTCGCCGAGCGAGCCGCCGAACACCGTGAAGTCCTGGCTGAACACGCACACGCGGCGGCCGTCGATCGTGCCGTGGCCGGTGACGACGGCGTCGCCCCACGGGCCGGTTCTTCTCCATGTCGAAGTCGCGTCGTGCGGTGGCGGACGAACGTGTCGAGCTCCTGGAAGGAGCCGGGGTCGAGCAGCTTCTCGATCCGCTCGCGGGCGGTGTACTTGCCCTTGGCGTGCTGCTTCTCGACCGCCGCCTCGGAGCCGGCGTGGACCGCCTCGTCGCGCAGCTCCTGCAGCTGGGCGAGCTTCTCTTCGTAGGTCTCGGGAGCTTTGTCGCGCATCACTGGGTGCGCGAGTCTACGGCTTAGCGCGCGGCGCGGTCCGCTCCGCTGCCGCCGCTGCACCCCGGGCAGAGGCCCGGAGCGGGAAGTGGTCGAAGCGCACCTCGAAGCCGGTGACGTTGGCGATCGCCCGGCGAGCCGTGTCAAGCTGCTCACGCGGCAGACTCGCGATCGTCTGGCATTGCTCGCACACGAGGTAGTCCCGCTGCGGGCCGACGCGCTCGTAGCGCCCCGGGCCGTGACCGAGATGGACGTGGCGCACGAGCCCGACCGTTCCAGCGTCTCGAGATTGCGGTACACGGACGCGAGGTCCGACCGGGGCAGACGCCCGTCGAGGCCGCCGGCGATCTCCTCGGCCTTCACCGGGCCCTCGGCGGTGTAGATCGCCTCGAGCACGAGCCGGCGTGCTGCCGACAGCCGGAGGCCGTGCGCGCGGACCGCCGCCCGGCGGCGTCGGCACTGGTGGCGAGACGTGGTGAGTGGGCGTGAGCCGGTGAGTGCAGGTGAGCGGGCGTCATGGCCGGTTCTACGCCGGCCATGACGACGGATCACTCGCGCCCGGTCACGTCATGAGCTGCGGCACGGCGTTGAGCGTCAGCACGGCGCCGGCGATCACGATCACGAGCGCTGACACCGCCGGCAGGGCGCGCGTCAAGACGACCGGGATGTTCAGGCGTGTGCGCTGCGCGAGCCGTCCCGCCGACACGACCGCGATCCCGAGCCCGGTCAGCGTCGCGGCGAGGCCGAGGCTGAAGGCCACGATCAGCACCAGGCCGAGCGCCGACCTGGTGCTGGGCGATCGCCGCCGAGCAGCACGACGAGCGCCGACGGACACGGGATCAGGCCGGCGGAGGCGCCCATCGCGAGCAGCGCCGCGCCGCTGACGATCGTCGGCGCGTGAGGTGGTGGTGATGGTGATGGCCGTCGGCCGTGGCCGTGCGCCGTGGTCGTGGTCGTGGGCATGGCCGTGATCGGCGCGTGGTCGTGCCCGTGCCGGCGCCTGCCGCCCCGCACGCGCGAGCGCAGCACGCCCGCCCCGACGCCACGACGAGCAGGCCGGAGGCGAGGTTCAGCCACGGATAGAGGTCCTCCGGCAGCATGTACTGCGACAGCGCGAGCGTCACGACGCCCGAGCGCGAACACGCCGATCGTGTGCGTGATCGTGACCGTCGCGCCGAGCACGACCGCGTGGCGCGACGTGCCGCGCGTGCCGACCAGGTACGCGGCGACCATCGCCTTGCCGTGCCCCGGCGAGAGCGCGTGCAGCGCACCCCAGCCGAACGCCACCAGCAGCAGCAGCAGCGAGCACGCCGCTGGCCGGCGGCCGCGTCCGCGAAGACGCCCGGCGAAGCCGTCGCCGGAGCGCTTGCTGCGTCGTCGACGCGCCGGCGCCGCCGGCCGCCCGGCGCGATCACGTCGCCGTCGCCCGGGCGGACCGCGAAGGTCGCGGTCGCGCTGGTCGAGCGGGCTCGAGAGCAGCGTCCTGCGGGTAGCCGCGCAGGCCGTCCGTCGGATCGCCGGGCGGCACGCTCGAGCGCACGGCGGTGCCGCGCCCGGGACCGACGACGACCGCCTTCCAGCCGACCCGGCCCGGGAACGTCCCGTCGCGGAGCGTCGACCGAGCGCGGGTCGCGCGACGGCGGCGCCGCAGCGTGCAGCTCGACGCGCGTCGTCTGCAGCCCGCCCTGGCCCGGCGGGAACGCGATCAGCCGCGCCGGGCGGCGAGCGCAGCGGCACGCGGCCGGCCGTCGACGATGCAGCACCAGGCGCCGCGACCTCGGCGCGCTTGCGGGCCAGCACCGTCGCGGCCGGCAGGCCGCGCTCCTGGAACGTCGGGATCTCCGCCTGGTCGAGGATGTAGTGCACGCTCGACGCGGTCGGTCGAGACGCTGCACCGCGTCGGTGGTTGATCGAGAAGTTGCCGAGCGGGTGGGCGCTGCGGCCGGCGCCGCGCGAACGGCGAGCGCCGCGAGCAGCGCAGCGCGAGCGGCGATCAGCGAGGCGCGCCTCATGCGCAGCGCCTCCAGCGCGCGCGTCGCGCGCGGCGCGTAGAGCGGCGAGAAGCGCGGGTTGCGCGCGAGCGCGCGCGTGCAGCCAGCGCGCGCGCGAGCGCCGCGCGGCCCGGCCGCCGCGCGCGGCCATGCCCGCGTGGTAGAGGAAGAGCGGGTCGCGCGAGCCGAGCCGCAGCGCCCGCCGCGCCCAGCGACAGCGCCCTCGTCCGGCTGGCCGGCGCGCGTCAGCGCCCAGCCGAGCGCGTCGGCCGAGCGCACGCTCGGCGCCGCCGCCCACGCGCGCCGGGCGAGCGCGACCGCCGCGCGCGCGGGCTGCCGTGGTCGGCCTCGAACAGCGCCGAGCTCCGACGTCGGTGTTGACGCCGCTGCCGGCGAGCAGCCGCTGCTCGGCGCCGACGAGCGCGTAGTCGCGCGCGCGGCGGCCGCCGCGCGCCCGGCCGCGAGCTCGGTCTCGCCGAGGCGCGATCGACGTACTCGGGCAGCGGCAGCCGCGCGACGACGGACCGATAGGCGGCGGATCGCCGCGCCGAGTCGGCCGCGGGCCGCGTCGACGCGGGCGAGCCCGGCCTGCGCCGGCGCGTAGCCGGGGAAGCGGGCGAGCGCCTGCGCGGTAGGCGTCGCGCGCGGCGCCGCAGCCGCCCGCGCGCGAACTCGAGGTTGCCGAGCAGCGTCTGGACGTAGGCGAGGTTCTCGGCGCCGCGCCGCCGGCGGAGACCGCGAGCCGCATCGCGCGATCGCGCCCGGCGAGGTCGCCGTGCAGCTCGCGGAAGTAGGACACGCGCGCGTAGGAGGCGAGGTCGGGCTTGCAGGTCGACCATCGCGCTGCAGCGTGCGCGCGGCCTCGCCGTAGCGGCCGAGCTCGACCTGCGCGTCGACGATCACGCCGTACGGGCGGACGAGCCTCGGGCGCGGCGCCGGGCGCGCTGCGGCCGAGCGCAGCCCGCGCGCGGAAGTCGTGGCGCGCGAGCGCGAGCGCGCCCGCCCGGTCAGCGCGCCGAGGTCGCGCGGGTCGCGCGCGCAGCGCCGCGTCGAGCGCGGCCGCGGCGCGCGTGTAGTAGCCGGCGTCGCCGGTCTCGCGGACCTTCTGGAGGTACGCGGCGCCGAGGCGGGCGTAGGCGTCGGCGTCGCCGGGGCCGGCGCGCACCGTCGCCTGGAGCTGCGGCGATGCGCTGGTCGGTCGGTGCGTCGGGCGCGGCGAGGGCACGCCCGCGCCTGCGGCGGCGAGCGGCGGCGCGGGCGCGCGGTTCAGCAGCGCGAGGACCGCGAGCGGCGGCGAGCGAAGGCGAGCGGCGGCAGCGAGCAGGCTGGACGGATCTGGCGAGTGAGAGGTCATCGCGGTTCCTTTCGGTCGGAGGGGAGGACGGCGGGCGAGCGCGTCGGCCCCGCCCGCTGCGGGCCTCTCTCCAGGCTCAGGCTACGGCTGGCCGGGCGTCGGCGCGTGGCCGGCTCGATGCGCTTCGAGCGCCGAGTCGAACCCGGCGTGCGGAGCCGCGACGTACGGGAACGTGGTCCGGAACGGCTTGTCGTTCCGGTCCACGCCGTCGCCGAGCGGGCAGCTTGTTGCCCTTCAGGAAGCCGCCGACGACGCGCAGCTCGATGTCGACGACGTCGTCGGCGAGGCGCCGGCCGTTCGGGAAGCCCGGCGGTGTCCCCGCCGAGCACGCCGAAGCGGTTCGGGCGTGGCGGTCGGGGCACGCCGAGGTTGATCTTCAGCGTGTCGGCCGGCGGCCGCGTTCGGCGCGATCTGCGTCAGGCCCGGGATGCCCGGTCAGCAGCGCCGTGACGATGTCCGTGCGGTCGGTCTCCGGGACGCCGAGGCCGAACAGCGCGTTGATGAGCCGCGCCGAGCTCGCGGCTTCACGACGTACTTGCCGTAAGTTCGCCGCGTCGTCCGTCCGGCTGGTCGCGGTTGAACTGGTCCTTCTTCCCGAGCGGGATGACGACCTCGTTGACCAGCGGGTTGCCGAGCCGGCTGACCTGCACCTCAGCCGCTTGCCGCTTCGGCTGTGTGCCGTGCCGTTGCGCGACGTCAGCCGGTCACCTGCAGCCGCGGGCGCTCCGTGCGTCGACCACACGCCGACGACCGCGTTGCTCGGCCTCGGCGCCGGCGACGGCCTTGCCGTCGCGCGTGACGTGCGACTCCGGGACCTGCAGCACGACCGCGTGGACGTTGTAGCCCGCGAGGTCGTCCTTGCCGCCGCCCGCGTTGCCGGTGCCGTTGCGGAGGTTGATCGCGTCGAACGTCGCGCCGAGGTCGACGAAGAACGGATCGTCGACGCTGGCCGGCGAACACCTTGCCGCCGCCGGGCAGCGGCCTGATCGCCTGAGTCGGCGACCGCGCTGTAGTTCGGGATCGTCTTCGGGCCCGACGTTGTTCGGCGCGACCGGAATGTCCGTCGCGATACCTGTCTGGCGCGACCTTGCTGGCCGTTGCGGTAGTGCTCCCGCGTGACGTCGAGTAGCGTCTGGACGACGTTGAGCTTCGGGTCGTTGATCGACGTCACGCCCGGGCAGCGCGTACAGGAACGAGTTCCGTGTTCGCGATCGTGCGTCTTGAACTTGAACCTGTAGCGGACGTCGGGCTTGCCGTCGCCGGTGTTGTCGATGTTGATGTAGTAGTCGGCGCCTTGTCGTCGAAGCTGTAGAAGTTCGGGCCGCCGGCCGGGATCCTCGAACGGGATCCAGTTGGCCACGACCGTCAGGTCGATTCGGTGGCGTCGTTCGCCGTGAACGCGTACAGGTCGGTGTTGTCCGCCGTCGGGTCGAGCGCGATGCAGCGGCGCCTCGCGGTGGCTCGAGCCGAAGCTCAGCGAGACGGCAAACGCACTCGCAGCCAAGGCCGCGAGCAGCGCGAACAGCCGCGGTGCTCGGGAGAGCAAGCGCACGTGCGCTCCTTCCGGTCAGGGATTGCGGCGGTCCGGCTGCGGTATGCCCGGTCGCCTCTTATACCGGTTCAGTTCGCACCGGCGACGATGGTTAGATCAATAAAAAGTCCTGCAATACGTGGTTTATGCGACCGTGTCGTTGTTGCGACGGGGTCGCAGTTGGAGATGGGCCGCCGCGGGGACGTGGGGGCCAGCAACTCCCCGTTGCCAGCCGGTCCCGGTGGACGGTGGGGAATTGGCGCGGCTAGCGCGCAGCAACACTGCCAATGCCGTGGAGGGGCGCTTGGCATTGGGACGTTGGTGTGCTCAGGGTCGGGAGAACGGGCGGTGGTGCGCCTGGCCGAGGCTGTCGAGCGCCGGCGGTAAGGATGGCGCCGTGGTCGACGCTCGCCTCGGACGCGGTGACCGGCGCGGGCGCGGGTCCTGGCTCCGGCTCGGCCACGGCGACCGGCTCGGCTCGGGCGCAGGCGCCGGCTCGGGTTCTGGCGCGGGCTCGGGTTCTGGCGTGGGCTCGCGTTCTCGGCCCTGGCTCCGGCTCGGCGATCGCCTCTTGTTCGGCCGCGCCCGCGGTCCCGCCGCCGCCGAAGAACGCCCGCATGCGGACAAAGAAGCCCACGCGGGCCGGCTTGTCCTCCGGGGCCGACTCGGGCTCCGCTTCGACGACCGGCTCGGGCTCGACCGGAGGCTCCGGCTCCACGGCCACCGGCTGGGCTCGGGCTCCACGGCCACCGGCTCCGGCTCCACGGCCACCGGCTCCGGCTCCGCCGGGCGAACCCCCGGCGGCCCAGGCGCGGCCGTCTCCTCCGGCCGCGCGGTGATGATCACCTTCGTTCCCCATCCCGACGGCTCAAGCCGAACCGTGCCGCTCGCAAGCTCGCCCTCCCAGGCAACGGCGGTTTCAGGCTTGAGTCTCGTGATTCGGATCTGTCCGAAGGATCCGTTCAGGTGGCGCGCGAGCGCCTCGGCACTGCTGCATTCCGCCCATAGTTCCGGCGGCGATTTGACCAGGGTACGGCTTGCCTCGTGCTCTGTCATGTCTCGTGGTTTCGTGCGGCCGGGCGGGACTCCTTCCGCCGTTCAGGACCCGGCCGAAGGCTTGCAAGCGAGCGCCGGTGGGGCACCCGCATCGAGACCGAGAGGACGGGCCGAACGATGGGCATCGGCGACGCTCGGGCGGGCCAGGCCCCTTAGGGCAGCACTAGAGCGGCTTCATCACCATCACGAAGACGGCGATCAGGATGAGGAGCAAGGAGCCGATCCCGACCGTTCGCAACCGCGCGGCGACAGCCTCGTATTCGGCGCTGAGCTTGACCTCGCCGTGCCCGCGGCGGCAATGTCGCGGTTGGCGAGCTCGGACGCCTTGCGCTCGGTCGGGGCGAAGAACGCACCGCCGAGGCCGAGTAGCACGACGATGATCAGCACACCGATGCCGACGAACGGCTTGCCGAAGTTGTACGGCCCGGTGGCGGCCATGTAGATGCCGGCGATCAGCAGAACGGTGGCCGACAGCGTGACGAGCTTGCGCCCGATCTCCCCCTGGACCCGTGCCACCAGCCCAGGTGTTTCAGGTTGCCGGGGCGATGCAGGATCGCATCGATGATCGGGTACGCGAACGTGATCCCAAAGGCGACAATCGCTGCCGAGATATGGATGAACACGACGATGTTGTAGAGGCTGATCGTGTCCGGCTCTTGAAAGCTGGTTGCCACTGCGAGCACGAACGCACCGTAGCCCACGGTTCAGACGGCCGGCCTGTGAGGTCGGTGTCTACAGCGTCGGCTGGTAGTCGCCGAACACGTCGCGCATCGCGGCGCACACCTCACCCATCGAGCAACGGTCCTTGAGCGCCTGCTTGAGCACGGGCAGCAGGTTGCCGGTCCCGCGGGCGCCCTCGCGGACCTCCTCGAGCCGCCGGGCGACGAGCTCCTGGTCACGCGCGGACTTGAATGCCTTCAACTGCTCGACCTGCTCGCGCTCTGACTCGGGGTCGACGCGGAGAATGTCCGGGACCTCGAGGGTGTCCTCGACGAATCGGTTCACACCGACGACGATGTCCTGCTCGATCCGGTAGCGCTCGTGATAGCCGAAGGCCGATTCCTCGATCTCGTTCTTCATGAAGTCGATCGCCTTGATTGACCCGCCGAGCTCGTCGATCTTGGCGATCAGCGCGGTCGCGGACGTCTCGATCTCGTCGGTGAGCGCCTCGACAAAGTACGAGCCGGCAAACGGGTCGACCGTGTCGGCGGCCCCCGACTCGTAGCCGAGGATCTGCTGGGTGCGCAGCGCGATCCTCGCCGCTCGCTCCGTCGGGAGCGCGAGCGCCTCGTCAAAGCCGTTCGTGTGCAACGACTGCGTGCCTCCGCAGACCGCGGCAAAGCCCTGGAGCGCGACGCGGGCGATGTTGTTCTCCGGCTGCTGGGCGGTAAGCGTGACGCCGCCGGTCTGCGTGTGGAATCGCAGCCGCCAGGACCGCTCGTCCTGCGCGCCGAACCGGTCGCGCATGATCGAGGCCCACATCCGCCGGGCCGCGCGGAACTTCGCGACCTCCTGGAAGACGTTGTTGTGGCCGTTGAAGAAGAACGCGAGGCGGGGGCCGAACTTGTCGATCTCGAGTCCGGCCGCGAGCGCCGCCTGCACGTAGGCGATGCCGTTGGCGAGCGTGAAGGCGACCTCCTGAACGGCCGAGCAGCCCTTCTCCCGGAAGTGGTAGCCGGAGATCGAGATCGTGTTCCACTTCGGAACGCGCTCGTTGCAGTAGGCGAACAGGTCGGTCGTCAGCCGGATCGCGCCCTCGGGCGGGTAGATGAAGTTCCCGCGTGCGATGTACTCCTTGAGGATGTCGTTCTGGGTCGTCCCCCGGAGCTGCTCGGACGGGACGCCCTGCTCCTCGCCGACGAGCTCGTAGAGCAACAGCAGCACGCCCGCCGGCGCGTTGATCGTCATCGAAGTCGAGACCTGATCGAGCGGGATCCCGTCGAACGCGGTCCGCATGTCCTCGATCGTGTCGATCGCAACGCCGGTGCGCCCGACTTCCCCGAGGCAGCGCGGATCGTCGGAGTCGAGGCCGAGCTGGGTGGGCAGGTCGAACGCCATCGACAGACCGGTCGAGCCGGTCTTGAGCAGGTAGCGGTATCGCTCGTTGGACTCCTTGGCGCTCGCGTAGCCGGCATACTGGCGGTGCGTCCAGAGCTGCTTGCGGTACATCACGTGGTGGACGCCGCGGGTGTACGGATACTCGCCCGGCTCGCCAAGGCGAGACGCCAGGTCGGCGGGCAGGTCGCTCTCGTCATAGAGCGGTTTGATCTCGATGCCGGAATCGGTGAACCGGCGCCGATCGTCGGGACCGACGATCGGCGCGATCGTGCGGTTGTCGTCGGTCGTCGCCATCGCTGCGACAAAGGGTACCGGCGACGCGCGGCCCGCGAGTCTCGCGGACCAGAGCGAGACCGTATCGACACTGACAGACCCCGAATCGCGACGTACCTTGCGCGGAGTCAATCACCATTCAGGGGGACTTTCATCCAATGACCATCGTCGTTCGCAATCCGATGTACCGCCTTGTCGGGCTTGCGATCTCGCTGATCATCATCGCGGTCGTCTACTTCGCCGTCATCAAGCCGAGCAACGACACAGCCAACAACGCCATCAAGGCCGGCGAGCAGCAGTTCCAGCAAGCCGTCAGCCAGGCGAACAAGGACTCCGGGGGCGCCGTCCCGAAGGGCGTCAAGGATCTCGCCTCGTGCATGGCCTCCGCCGGCTCGGACACCGGCAAGATCCAAGCCTGCTCGGCCAAGTTCCACTAAGCGCCCGGGTGGCCAGGGCGCGGGCGGGGGGGCCGCTCGCGCCCAGGCCGTCTGTCCTGGGGCCGCTCGCGCCGAGTCCTAGAGGACCTTCGACAGGAAGGATTTCGTCCGGTCGTGCTGCGGGTTGACGAGCACCTCGGACGGAGACCCTGACTCGACGACGACGCCATCGTCCATGAACACGACGTTGTCTGCGACCTCGCGGGCAAACCCCATCTCGTGGGTGACGACGATCATCGTCATCCCGGACTTTGCGAGCTCGCGCATCGCGTCGAGCACGTCGCCGACGAGCTCGGGGTCGAGCGCCGAGGTCGGCTCGTCGAACAGCATCAGCTTCGGCTGCATCGCGAGCGCCCGTGCGATGGCGACCCGCTGCTGCTGGCCGCCGGAGAGCGCGACCGGATAGGTGTCGAGCTTGTCGCCGAGGCCGACGCGGTTCAGCATCTCCGTCGCGCGATCGCGCGCCTGCCTGCGGTCGACGTCGAGCACCTTGACCGGCGCGAGCGCCACGTTCTCGAGCGCCGTCATGTGCGGGAACAGGTTGAAGTGCTGGAAGACCATCCCGATCTCGGCCCGCTTGCGACAGACCTCGCGGTCCCGCAGCTCGTAGAGCTTGCCGCCCTGCTCGCGGTAGCCGACGAGCTCACCGTCGACGGACAGCCGGCCGGCGTTGATCTTCTCGAGGTGGTTGATGCAGCGCAGGAACGTCGACTTGCCCGACCCGGAGGGGCCGAGCATGCACATGACCTGCCCCCGCGGTACCTCGAGCGAGATCCCCTTCAGCACCTCGAGCCGGCCGAAGCGCTTGTGCACGCCCTCCGCCTTGATCATCGCCTGGCTCACCGCCGATCGTGCCCCCCACCGAAACTGAGCCAGCGCGCCCGGATCGACACCTGTTCCGTCCGGCTGAACCCGCGCCCGTACCGGCGCTCGATGAAGTACTGGAAGACGTAGAGGACGCTCGTCAGCAGGAGGTACCAGAAGCTCGCGACGATCAGCAGCGGGATCTGCTTGTAGTTCACCGCGTAGATCAGCTGCACCGAGTACAGAAGCTCGGTGTAAGCAACGACGCTCGCCAGCGAGGTGTTCTTCAGCATCGAGATCACCTCGTTGCCCGTCGGCGGGATGATCACGCGGATCGCCTGCGGGAGCACGATCAGGCGCATCGTCTGAATCCGGTTCATGCCAAGCGACTGCGCCGCCTCGGACTGCCCCTCGGAGACGGAGATGATGCCGGCACGGACGATCTCGGCCATGTACGCGGCCTCGTTGAGCGATAACGCCAAGATCACCGCAACGGAGGTCGGGATCAGCGTGTTCGCATCGCCGCTGATGATCGACGGGCCGCCGAACGGAACGCCGATCGTGATCTTCGGATAGAGCGCGGAGACGAAACTCCAGAACAGGATCTGGACGAGCAGCGGGGTCCCGCGGAAGAACCAGATGTACAGCCAGCTCGACCCCGAGATCAGTGGGTTCGGCGACAACCGCATGACCGCGAGGATGACCCCGAGCACGATCCCGATCAACATCGAGATGACGGTCAGCCGGATCGTGACGACGACGCCGTGCAGAACCCGCGAGTCGAACAGGTACTGACCGACGACGTGCCATTGGAAGTTCGAGTTGTCGATCGCCGAACGCACGAACGACGCGGCGAGGATCAACACGATCACCGCAGCGACCCATCGCCACGGGTGACGAACCGGGACGGCCTTGATGTCGTCGGGCCGCCCCGTCGTCTCTTCGGATACCTCGGAGGTGCTCACCTCTGAGCGTCAGTCTCTCATTCCTGGCCCGCGCCGGTCGGCGCGGGGTGCGACTAGCTGGTCGCGCCGTTGATCTTCGGGTTGCTGATCGCGCCGGCCTCGACTCCCCAGTGCGTCAGGATCGCCTTGTACTGGCCGTCGCTCATCAACTTCTGGAGCGCCGCCAGCAGCGCCTTCTCGAGACCGCTGTTCTTCGGTACCGCGATCCCGTACGGCGCGTTGGCGTAGCTCTGGCCGACGAGCTTGAACTGGCCGTTCGACTGCTTCACAACGTATTCCGCGACGGGCGAATCGGCGAAGCCGAGCTGGGCGCGACCGCTCGAGACGGCGAGGTTGGCGCCGTTCTGGTCCGGGAACGTCAGGACCGTGACGCCGGCCTTGCCGGCCGACTTGCACTTCTTGCCCTGTGCCGTCGCGTCGTCAGCCTCCGTCGTCCCCTTCTCGACGGCCACGGTGTGGCCGCAGAGATCGGCGATCGTGCTGACCGCCGCTCCGCCCGACGCCTTTGTGTAGAACGATTCACCGGCGGTGAAGTACGTCACGAAGTTGACGGTCTTCTCGCGCTCCTTCGTGTCCGTGAAGGACGACGCGCCGACGTCGTACTTGCCGGCGGCGAGGCCCGGAATGATGCTGTCGAACGTCGCGTTGACGATCTTGACCTTCAGTCCCATCACCGCGGCGAGGGCCTTCATCAGGTCAGCGTCCATCCCGATCACGGTGTGACCGTCGGACGCGATGAACTCGTTCGGCGCGTAGGTGGCGTCCGCGGCGACGGTGAGCGTGCCGTTCTTGACGATTGCCGCGGGCACGAGGGCCGCGATCTTGGCGTCCTTCGTCGCGGTGGACGACCCGGAAGAGCTGCCGGTCGATCCGGATGAAGCGCTCGAGGTCGAGCTCGATGAATTGCTGCTGCCGCACCCGGCGACGAACGCCAGACAGGCCACACTGGCCACTGCGACGAACCATGTCCTCCAACTACGCATCAAAGCTTGCTCCTTGAAGAGAATCCCCAGTACGAGTGCAGCAGAATAGGCAAATATTGCCGTAACGCGGAGTCCCCCTAACCGGCTCTCAATACAGCATCTAGTCTTTCTCCAATGCAGGTTCATGTCCGACTGTTCGCCGGCCTGCGTGAGCGCGCCGGCTCCGAATCGATCGAGCTCGAGTTGCCGTCCGGCTCGTCGGTTGGCGACGCGATCGCGCGGCTCGGCGGCATCACGTGCGGAACGCGGGTCGTCATGGCCGTCAACCAGGAGTACGCCGATCCGGCGGTCACACTCAGCGCCGGCGACGAGCTTGCTCTGATCCCGCCAGTGTCGGGCGGCTCGGTCGATCAACTCCACACACGGATCACGACCGAACCGCTGTCGGTCGATGCCCTCGTCGAGCGGGTGAGCGACCCGCGCGCCGGGGCCATCGTGACGTTCCTCGGGGTGACCCGCGAGGTCGAGGCGCTCGAGTACGAGGCGTATGCCGAGATGGCCGAGCGGAAGCTCGCCGAGATCGTGGCCGCTGCGGTGCAGCGCCACGGCCTGTGCGCGGCGGCGGCCGAGCACCGGGTCGGGACGGTCCCGCTGTCCGAGCCATCGGTCGCGATTGCCGTCTCCGCCCCCCATCGGGACGCAGCGTTCGTCGGAGCGCGCGAGATCATCGACGAGATCAAGGCGCAGGCGCCGATCTGGAAGAAGGAGGAGGGCGAGTGGGTGGCGGGCACGACACCCGAACCGCCTCCGCAGCCGAGCGCCTGAGGGCGCTCCCGGCAGTCCACGAGCTCGCCGCCGGACTCCCCGCGCCGCATGCGCTCGCCGTCGACGCCGCCCGCGCGGCGATCGATGAAGCCCGGGAGCAGATCCGGGCCGGCGCCGAGCCATCCACTGATCTCGCCGCTCGCGCCCGTGAGCTGCTGCGGGCTGCTGGGCAGCCGTCGCTCGTGCGGGTCCTCAACGGCACGGGCGTGATCCTCCACACGAACCTCGGCCGGGCGCCGCTCTCCGCCGCCGCTCGCGAGGCAGTCACCCGGGCCGCGAGCGGGTACTCGAATCTTGAGCTCGACCTCGCCAGCGGCCGCCGCGGGAGCCGTCACGGGCACGTCGAGAGCCTGCTGAGAGAGCTCACGGGAGCGGAGGCGGGACTGGTCGTCGGCAACGGGGCCGGCGCGGTCCTGCTCGCGGCGGCGGCACTCGGTGGGCGCGGGAGCCGGATCATCGTCTCACGCGGGCAGCTCGTCGAGATCGGCGGCGGCTTCCGGATCCCCGATGTCGTCGCAGCGTCCGGCGCGACGCTCGTCGAGGTCGGCACGACGAACCGGACTCGGCTTGCGGACTACGAGTTCACGCTGCGCGAGGAGGGCACCCGACCGACCGTGATCCTCCGGGTGCACCCGTCGAACTTCCGCTCCGTCGGCTTTGTCGAGGACGTTCCGGTCCAGGCACTGTGCGGACTCGGGGCGCCGGTGATCGACGATGTCGGATCGGGTGTGCTCGCCCACGCGGCCGGCATCCCGGAGCTTGGCGACGAGCCTGCCCTGAATCGGTCCATCGCCGCGGGCGCCGCGCTTGTCTGCTGCTCCGGCGACAAGCTGCTCGGCGGACCGCAGGCGGGCATCCTCGTCGGCCGGGCGGACGCGGTGGCGGCCGCCCGCTCGCATCCGCTCGCCCGGGCGCTGCGGATCGACAAGCTGTCGCTCGCGGCGCTCGAAGCGACGCTCGAGCTGTACCGCGATCCGGCGCGCGCGCGTCGGGAGATTCCTGTCCTGGCGATGCTCGACGTCGGCGAGGAGGCACTCGCCGCGCGGGCGGCGCAGCTGCGTGAGGGGATCGGCGCGGACCGCTGCGAGATCGTCGGATCGGTGGCGAGGGTGGGAGGCGGCGCGCTGCCGTTGCTCGAGCTCCCGGGTCCCGCCGTCGCGCTCCGCAGCCCCACCGCACCGACGGAGCTGACGGCGAGGCTGCGCGCCGGAGATCCACCGCTCATCGCCCGGGTGCACGAGGACCGCGTGCTGCTCGATCCGCGCACGCTCTCCGAGGACGAGATCGACACCGCGATCGCCGTCGTGCAGCGCGCCCTGACCGAATGAGTGTGGGCCCGCTGACGCTCGGCACGGCCGGTCACATCGACCACGGGAAGACGGCGCTGATCCGCGCCCTCACCGGCGTCGACACCGATCGTCTGCCCCAGGAGCGCGAGCGAGGCATCTCGATCGAGCTCGGCTACGCGAGCCTTGAGCTCCCGTCCGGCCGCGGCCTGTCCGTCATCGATGTGCCCGGACACGAGCGATTCGTACGGACGATGGTGGCCGGAACGACGGGCATCGACATGTTCCTGATGACGATCGCGGCGGACGACGGCGTGATGCCGCAGACGCGCGAGCACGCCGCGGTGCTCCGCGCGCTCGGCGTCGACACGGGGGTCGTCGCGGTGACGAAGGCCGACCTCGCCGAACCTGAGCTGGCGATGCTGGAGGCGGCCGAACTCCTGCCGGGCGTCGAGGCGGTCCCGGTATCGGCGCGCACCGGGCAGGGACTCGACGTCCTGCGCGAGCGGCTGGACGCGGTTGCCGCGGACCTCGCGAGCCGCGCCCGGCAGAAGGGGTCCACGCGCCTGCACATCGATCGCGTGTTCACGATCCGCGGCGCCGGAACGGTCGTCACGGGCACGCTGTGGGCGGGCCGCATCGGCCGCGGTGATGACCTCCGCATCCTGCCGGGCGGTCGTGACGTGCGCGTGCGCGGCGTCCAGGTGCACGATGTAGTCGCGGAACGGGCCGCGGCGGGGCAGCGGGTGGCGGTCAACCTCGTCGGCGTCGCCACATCCGAGATCAGCCGCGGCGACGTCCTGACTGCAGCGGACATCAGGCTGCAGGCGACGTATCTGATGGACGCCGAGCTCAGCTTCACCGGAGCGGAGCCTGAGCACGGCGACCGTGTGCAGGTGCACCACGGTACGCGGGAGAGCCCGGCTCGGCTCGCGTGGCTGGGCGGCGCGTTCTGGCAGGTGCGGCTCGAGCAGCCGCTCGTCCCGGCGCGAGGTGATCGCTTCGTCGTGCGCCAGATCGCTCCTCCGGACACGCTCGGCGGCGGGGTCGTTCTCGACCCGGCGCCGCGCAAGCACGGACCGAGCCGCCAGCTGCTCGCGGACCTCCGTCGGCTAGCTCGAGGCGAGGAACCGGAGCGCCAGGATGTGACGCCGCGGGACGCGGCTGTCGCGCCGCAGGCTCCTGTGCTCGGCCCCTCGGCGCTCGCGCTCGAGCGGCGACTGCGCGAGGCGGGCGTCGAGCCCCCGCTCGACGCAGACCTCAATCGCGACGATCTCGCCGCACTGCGGGCGGCCGGGCGCGCGGTCCGCGTGTCGCGGACGCTGCACTACCACCCCGACGTGCTCGCGGAGATCAGGCAGCGGGTGATCGCGCTCGCCGCTGAGCGCGGCGGCGCGGTCACGCTTGCGGAAGTGCGAACCGCGCTCGGGACCTCGCGGAAGTTCGCGCAGGCGCTGCTCGAGCACTTCGATTCGGAGAAGGTGACGATCCGGCGGGGCGAGCAGCACGTCGTGCGCGCCCGGGCGCTCGAGTCGTGACGCGCTACAGCGCGGACGCCCTACAGCGCGCCGCCGGCCGCAGCCGGCGCCGTCGGATCGGCCGCCTCACCGCCGCCGCGCTCCCGTGCGAGGTAGTCCTCGGCGAACATCGGGTTCTCGATCGAACGCTGCACAACTGCGAGCAGCGAGGACATCGTCGAGACCTCCTCGACCTGCTCCTTGAGAAACCACTGCACAAACTGCTCGCTGAGATAATCGCCCTCGTCACGCGCGACGCCGACGAGCGCGGCAATCTGGTCGCTGACCCGGCGCTCCTGGTCAAGCGCGAGCACGACGGGAGCCACGACGTCGGCGAACTGACTCTCCGGCTCCGCAATGCCGGGAATCCGGATCTCGGCGTCGGCATCGAGCAGGTACTGGACCATCATCATCGCGTGGTTGCGCTCCTCGACCGCCTGGGCGTAGAAGAACGCGGCGAGTCGCGGGAGGGTCTGGCCGTCGTAGTAGACGGCGTTGGCGATGTACTGCTGTGAGGCGGCGAACTCGTAGGCGATCTGCTCGTTCAGCCGGTCGATGAAGCGTGGTGCCGCCATCGGATCTCCTTCTCGTGGGCAGTTCGGACTCTATCCCCCCGATGCTCACCGACGGTCGCACCCACGCCCCGGCCGGCTTACCACGCTAGATTGCGGGCCTATGCCCACCTGCCTTGTCACCGGCGGCGCCGGCTTCCTCGGGTCGCACCTCTGCGACGAACTGCTGCGCCGCGGTCACCGCGTGATTTGCGTAGACAACCTCGAGACCGGGTCGCTCGCCAACATCCACCACATCCGGACCGACTCGTTCGTCCACCTCAACCTCGACATCATCAATCCGTACTTCGTCGATGAGCCCGTCGACTTCGTCTACCACCTGGCCTCGCCGGCATCGCCGATCGACTACCTGCGGCTGCCGTTGCACACGCTGAAGGTCGGCTCGTACGGGACCCACCACACGCTCGGTCTCGCCAAGCAGCACCGGGCCCGGTTCCTGATTGCGTCGACGAGCGAGGTATACGGCGACCCGCGGGAGCACCCACAGCGCGAGACGTACTGGGGGCACGTCAACCCGATCGGCCCGCGCGGCGTGTACGACGAGGCGAAGCGGTACGCCGAGGCGCTGACAATGGCGTACCACCGCCAGCAGGGTGTAGACACCTCGATCGTGCGGATCTTCAACACGTACGGCCCGCGCATGCGCCCTCACGACGGCCGGGCGATCCCGACGTTCCTGCGCCAGGCGCTCCAGGACCGGCCGATCACCGTGTTCGGCGACGGATCCCAGACCCGGTCGTTCTGTTACGTCGACGATCTGGTCCGCGGAATCATTGCCCTAGCCGAGTCTGGGTATCACAACCCGGTGAACATCGGAAACCCGAACGAGTTCACCCTGCTCGAGCTGGCGAAGACTGTGATCGAAGTCACAAAGTCACGCGCGGAGATCGTCTTCGAGGCGCTGCCGACGGACGATCCGCAGGTGCGTCAGCCGGACATCACGCTCGCCAAGGAGGTCCTCGGGTGGGAGCCGGCGATCGTCCTGCGCGACGGTCTGACCCGGACGATCGACCAATCGGGCATCGAAATGCTGGTCGGCGCGGCGCGGTGATCGTGTCGGGCGGCAAGCCAACCTCGTAACTTCAACGCGTGGCCGGCGTTACGAGTAGCGGAGAACGACACGTGAGCCGCCTGTGACAACCGAGCAGCAAGAGGCCCCAGAGGCGGTCGCCCCCCGATCGAACGGCGCCCCGGCCCCGCTCGTCCTCCCACCGCGGGACGTCCGGCGCAAGCGGCCGCCGCTGCTCTCGTTCGTCCTCCGGCTCGAGACCCTGCGCCGTATCTCACGGGTCCTGTCGCTGCTCGTCCTCGATTTCATCGGGGTCGTCGGATCCCTGTTCACGGCGCTCGGCCTGAAGCTCGCCTTTCGCGGCGACTTCACGCTCGAGAACGTATGGCATGGCATCAAGCCATGGATCGCGTTCGCCTACCTCGTGACGGTGCTGATGTTCGCCCGGGTCGACCTCTACGCCGACCGGCCGCGGCGTCCCGGAACGGCGAAGATCGCCACCGCACTGTTCCAGGCCACGGTGATCTCGCTCGTGTTTGCGCTCGCCAACGGCCAGCATTTCTCGAGCTACTACATCTTCTACGGCAGCCTGATCATCGGGATCGCCTACATCGGGATCCTGCGCCAATTGCACCTGCAGGTGACCGGGTGGGTCCTCAAGCAGGCCGGCTACCAGCGCCGGGCGCTGATCGTCGGCTCTGGGAAGCACATTGAGGCCGTCGCCCACGCCCTCTCCGGCCGGGCCCGGACGCGGGTCGTGATCGTCGGCTACATCTCGCTGACCTCGCGACCGCAGAACGGGCTGCGTTCGCTCGGCAAGCTCGGGGAGCTACCGGACATCCTCGCGACCGAGAAGGTCCAGGAGGTGATCATCGCCGACCCGGACTTCCCGCAGGAGCAGGCGGTCGAGCTCGTGGACTTCTGCCACCGGGGCGGCGTGACCGTCCACGTGGCGCCGTCGACGATGGAGATCCTGTTCGATCGCGCCGAGTTCGTCCCCGGCCAGAGCGTGCCGCTGTTCACGTTGCGCCCGCCGGTGTTCGACGGCATCGACTTCGCGCTGAAGCGCACCTTCGACCTCGTGCTCTCGACGATCGGGCTGATCCTGCTCTCGCCGATCCTGCTCGCGATCGCGATCGCCATCAAGCTCAGCTCCCGCGGCGCGATCATCTACCGTTCGGTCCGGCCCGGGATGGGCGGCAAGCCGTTCTCATGCTTCAAGTTCCGCACGATGCGCGAACACGCCGAACAGATCCAGGCCGACCTCGAGCCGCTCAACGAGCAGAGCGGCGCGCTGTTCAAGATCCGCCAGGATCCGCGGCTGACGCCGGTGGGGCGGTTCCTGCGGCGCTTCTCGCTGGACGAGCTCCCACAGCTCGTCAACGTCGTGCGGGGAGAGATGTCACTCGTCGGGCCGCGGCCGCTGCCCATGCGGGACTTCGAGCGCCTGGAGGACTGGCACAAGAAGCGCTACCTCGTCCTTCCTGGGATCACCGGCCTCTGGCAGGTGTCCGGCCGCTCCGAGCTCGATTTCGATGACCTCGTACGGCTCGACTTCCTTTACCTCGAGCGGTGGTCGATGTTCCTCGATCTGTCGATCCTGCTGAAGACGATCCCGGCCGTCCTGAGCCGCCGCGGCGCGTTCTAGTCGCGCAGCGCCTATGCTCCCCGGCGCCGTGCCGCCGACCGACCGCTTCGTCATCACCTTCGCCGCCGAGCCGCCCCAGGAGGGAATCCCCTACGGGCGCTGGGCAGAGACCCTGCGCGGGCAGTTCCTGCTCGCCGTCCGCGAGATCGACTCCGACGGCGTTGACATCGGCGAGCCCGGCGAGATCCGCTGGTTCCCGGATCGCTCGTTCGGCGGGCGCACATACATCCCCGCCGTCGCCCGGACGACAGAGGGCTACGAGCTGTTTGGGTTCGTCTCGTTCAGCGAGTTGGACGGCGGCCCGAGCGACTTCGAGGCCCGTGCCGATTTCACGTCGGAGACGGCCGAGGCCAACCCCGACTGGAAGCTTGACCTCAACGACGACGTGATCGACACCTGGCGCGGCGACCAGGGAAAGACGGCCGACATCACCCTCGTGTGGGGCGTGCCGCTCATCGCTGGCGGCACAATCGTGACCGCCGAGCTGGCGAACCTCGCGGTCGATCAGTGCGAGCTCGTCGACGAGCGCTTCACGCTGATCGCCCCCGACAACTACCGCGGCGACTTCATCGACGTCAAGCTGTGGGGGCGGCGGGGTGAGGAGCTGGCCGTCGAATCGCTCTACGTCGACGACGACGAAGAAGACGAGGACGCCTCCGAGGACGGAGACGGCTCCGAGGACTGAGCCTCGGTGCTGCCGTCGCGCAGCGCCGGCACCGTCGCCGGGTCGACCCCGGTGAGCGCCACCGGCAGGGCCAGCTTGACCTCCTCCTCCGAGAGCGGGAAGTGGCACGCCGCCAGCGTGCCGGTCCCCTTGTCCTCGAGCATCGGCTCGTCGATCCCGCACCGCTCCTGAGCCTTCGGACAGCGCGTGTGAAAGCGGCACGCGGTCGGCGGGTTCGCGGGGCTGGGGACGTCACCGGTGAGCAGCTGGCGCTCACGCCGCCCGCCGATCGGATCGGGCACCGGGACGGAGGAGAGCAGCGCGCCGGTGTACGGATGGCGCGGGAACCCGTAGAGGTCATCGCTGGAGCCGAGCTCGACGACCTTGCCGAGGTACATCACCGCGACGCGGTCGCACATGTGCCGGACGACGCTCAGGTCGTGCGCGATGAAGATGAGCGTCAGTCCCATCTCCCGCTGCAGGCCGCGGAGCAGGTTGAGAACCTGGGCCTGGATCGACACGTCGAGCGCTGATACGGGCTCGTCGGCGACGAGCAGCTTTGGCTCGAGCGCGACTGCCCGGGCGACACCGATCCGCTGGCGCTGGCCGCCGGAGAACTCGTGGGGGTAGCGGTTGTAGTGCTCGGGGTTGAGGCCGACGCGATCCATCAACTCCTGGACACGCTTCTTGCGCTGCCCCTCGCCCTTGAGCATGCCGTGGATCGCGAACGGCTCGGCGATGATCGAGCCGATCGTCTTTCGCGGATTCAGCGACGAGTACGGATCCTGGAAGATCATCTGCATCTCGCGGTGCAGGGCCTTCAGCGCCGCACCCTTGCGGTGCGCGATCTCCTCGCCCTCGAACAGGATCTCGCCGCCGGTCGGATCAAGCAGCCGCACGAGGAGGCGGGCAGTCGTGCTCTTGCCACAGCCGGTCTCCCCGACGATGCCGAGCGTCTCGCCCGAGTGGACATCGAAGGAGATGTCATCGACCGCCTTGACGGCGCCGACCTGGCGCTGGAACACGATCCCGCGCGTGATCGGAAAGTGCTTCGTGAGGTTGCGGACTTCGACCAGCGGGGTGCCGTTGGTGGTGGTCATTCGCCGTCGTCCCCCGCCAACGCGCGGGCTTCGGTGGGATGGAGTCGCGCGGTGGATTCCGCGAGTTGGCGGACGGTGTCCGGCGAACGACCCGCTTGAAGGTCATCCCACATCCTTGCCCGGAGGGCGTGGTCCAGCAGACAGGCCACCTTGTGATGGCGTTCGCCGGCGATCGGCTCCAGGTGCGGGTCGATCCGTTCGTGGTCCGGCTGCGAGTACGGGCAGCGCGGATGGAAGTGGCACCCGGACGGCCGGTTGATGAGGCTCGGCGGCCGCCCCGAGATCGGGATCAGCTCGTCGTTACGCGGGTTGTCGAGGCGCGGAATCGACTTGAGCAAGCCCCACGTGTACGGGTGCTCGGGGCTGGCGAAGATCCGCTCCGTCGAAGCGTGCTCGACGATCCGGCCGGCGTACATGACGGCGATCTCGTCGGCAATCTCAGCGACCACGCCGAGGTCGTGGGTGATGATGATGATCGCCATCCCGAGCCGTCGCTGGAGGTCCTCGAGCAGCGCGAGGATCTGCGCTTGGACGGTCACGTCGAGCGCGGTCGTGGGCTCATCGGCGATCAGCAGCTTCGGCTCGTTGGCGAGCGCCATCGCGATCATCGCCCGCTGGCGCATGCCTCCGGAGAACTCGTGTGGGAACTGATCGACCCGGCGCTTCGGATCGGGGATGCCGACGAGCTCGAGCAGCTCGACCGCCCGCTTGCGGGCCGCGGACTTCGAGATCGACCGGTGGATCTGCATCGCCTCGACGAGCTGCTTCCCGACCTTGTAGAACGGGTGCAGCGAGGAGAGCGGATCCTGGAAGATCATCGCGATCTCGTTGCCGCGAACCGCCCGCAGCTCGCCATCGCTCATCGCCACGAGGTCCCGCCCCTCGAACAGCATCTTCCCCTCGACATTCGCCCCCTGGGTACGGGTCAACCCGAGCATCGTCAGCGACGAGACGCTCTTGCCCGAGCCCGACTCGCCGACGATCCCGATCGTGCCTCCCGCGTCGATCGAGTACGAGATGCCGTCGACGGCTCGGACGAGGCCATCTTCGGTGGGGAAGTGGACGCGGAGGTCCTCGACCTCGAGCAAGGGGCTCACGAGTAGCGGACCCGCGGATCGAGATACGCGTACGCGATGTCAACGACGATGTTGGCGACGATGATGAACACCGCGGCGAGCACGATCGTTCCCTGGATGATGGGGAAGTCACCGTGGGTGATTGCGTCGTAGTTGAGCCGGCCGATGCCCGGGATGTCGAACACCGTCTCGGTGAGCACGGCGCCGCCCATCAGGATCGCGATATCGAGGCCGAGCACGGTGACGAGCGGCGTGATCGCCGAGCGCAGTCCGTGTTTCATCACGACCGTCCGCTCCGCCAGGCCCTTGGCCCGGGCGGTCCGGATGTAGTCCTCGCCCATGACGTCGATCAGGCTGCCGCGGACGAGCCGGGCATAGATCGCCGCGGAGGTCGCGGCGAGCACAAACCAGGGCAGTAATAAGGATTCGAACCAGTGCAACGGGCTGACCGTGAGTCCGACGTACGAGCCCGCGCCGTGAAGGAACGGGACCGGGAACTTGCCGATGTCCGAAGCGAACGCAAACAGGACGAGCAGGCCGAGCCAGTAGACGGGCGCGGAGACGAACACGAGCGAGATCCCCATCGTCGTGCGGTCGAGGACGCTGCGGCGCTTGATCGCGGAGATGATCCCGACCGGGATGCCGATGGCCAGCCAGATCACCACCGCGCCGACCGTGAGCGACAGGGTGGCCGGCAGTCGATCGAGGATCAGGCTCTTGACCGAGGCACCGCTGTAGTAGCTGAAGCCGAGGTCGAAGTGAAGGATGAGGTTCTTCAGGTAGTTCCAGAACTGCGTGTAGATCGGTTTGTCGGTCCCGAGGTTCTGCGCGATCTCATGGATGATCTTCGGTGACGAGTTCCGCCCCGCCCGCAGCACCGCCGGATCGACGTTCGGCAGCAGGTAGAAGAGCATGAATGTGATCGCCATGACGGCGATCAGGAGGACCACTCCCCACAGCAGACGACGGATGATGTATTGACTCATGACTCGCGCAGGAGGCGAGGCGCGGGGCTCCGCTCAGCTGAGCGGAGCCCCAACACGAATCGCGTCCTTACTGGAGGGACGTGAAGTTGTAGTCCCATTCACCGATGTCCCAGAGGTCGTTGATCCCACGGACATCCTTCGACCTGATGTTCCCCTGGATGTCGAACACCCACGGGATGGCAACCGCCTTGTCGACGAGCAGCTTGTCGACGTTCGCCCACGCCTGGGAGCGCGCCGCCGTGCCGACGGTCTTCTCCGCCGCACGCATCGCGGCGTTGATCTGCGGATCGTTGACCTGACCCCAGTTGGAGTTGTTCGTCGACACGATGTTGTACCCGGCGAACGTCGGGTCCAGGAGCGTCTGCGGGTCCGCCCAGTCACGGATCCAGCCGACGTTCGGACACGCGTCGATCTCGGCCTTCGGCACGCCGCAGTACTTGCCGTACATGACCGACTGATCGACCAACGTGAAGTTGGTCTTGAAGCCGAGGCTCTGGATCGCGTTGTTGAGGATCGCCGCCGTCTTCGGCGCGGGATCGCCGGTCGAGCCGACGACCTTGACGGTGTAGTTGCCGGTGTACTTGCCGCTGGGGTAGCCGGCGAGCTTCATGTACTTCGCGGCGACCTGTGCGTTGCCGCTGAAGTTGTTGTTGTAGTCGACGTTCGGACCGTGGTCACCGCCCGACTGGTCATAACCCAGCGACGTCGGATAAATGAAATGCGTCCCGACCTGCGCCACGATCTGGCCGCCGTCCGCCTTGATCATCGCCGTCCGGTTGAGCGCCGCCCACAGGGCCTTGCGCACGTTGACGTTCGAGAACGGGCCCTGCTTGTTATTGACCGCGACGTAGTGGTCGCCGGCACCCGGCACCGCCACCAGCTGGTTGTAGTACTTCTGGTAGGCGAGCTTGATGATCGCGCCCGCCGGCGTGTCGTTCTGCAGCGTGTGCGTCCCGGTCAGCACCTGGCGGCCGATGACGTTCGTGTCACCGCCGATGTTGATGTTGATCTGGTCGAGGTATGCCGGAACCGGGCTGTTGTTCGCATCCCAGTTCGGGTTGCGCACGAGCGTCGCCGACTTGCCCGGCTGGTAGCCCAAACCGAGGAACTTGCCCTTCGAGTCGGCCTTGAACATGTACGCGCCGGTCCCGACGAGGTAGGTTGAGCCAAACGTCGTCGGCTTCTTCTTGTCGAGCGGGGCGACGAACTCCTTCGGCAGCGGCGCCGTCAGCGGGAGCGACAGCGCGCCTGCGAAGAAGGTGCCGTACGGCCCGGTCAGGTGGAACTGCACCGTGTACTTGTCCGGCGTGGTGATGCCGGAAATCGGTCCGCCGGTCGCGTCCTTCGCACCCTTGATGTAGAAGAAGTAGGCCGGGAAGTACGGGTTGGCGACGTTCGGATTCGCTCCGCGCTCGATCGCGTATTTCACGTCAGCCGAGGTCACCTCGCGGTTGACCGGCGGGCTGTACTTGACGCCATGGCGAAGCTTGACGGTGACCGTCGTGCCGCCGTCGGAGATCGTCGGCGCCGACGCGGCCATGTCGGGCATCAGCTCGGTCGTGCTGTTCGGCTTGAATTGGTAGAGCGGGCGCTGGGTGGCATAGACGACTTCGTAGTCGAGCGAGAAGTACGTCTGGCCCGGATCGAGATGCTCAAAGTCCTCGTGGTCGTAGACGGTGAGCGTTCCGCCCTTCTTGCCGTCGGTCAGGTTCTGACCCGAACCGTCGATCGCGGGTTTCAGGGTGCTTCCGCCCCCGCCGCCGCCGCCACCGCTGCTGCTGCTCGAACCGCTCGAGCCGCCGCAGGCCGCGAGGCCGAATGTGAGCCCGCACAACGCCCCAGTCAGAGCGAGCCCTCTTGCGACAACCTTCATTTGTCCTCCTATTGATTCAAGGCCGCTCATCGATCGGCCTTCGGATTGAGAGCGTCCTGGAGCCCATCTCCGACGAGATTGAACGCCAGGACGGTCAGCAGCAACGCAACTCCGGGGAACAGCATGTACCACCACACTCCCTGGAAGAACCCGGGGGACGCGTCGGCGATCATCTGTCCCCAGCTCGCCGTAGGTGGCTTGACTCCGACCCCGAGGAACGACAGCGCTGCCTCGAACAGGATGTTCACCGGGATCAGCAGGCTGGCGTAGACGATGATCGGCGCCACGAGGTTCGGCAGGATCTCTCGAAACATGATTCGCATGTTCGAGGCGCCTAACGAACGAGACGCCTCGACGAATTCCTTCTCCCGGAGCGACAGGACCTGCCCACGGGTGATGCGGTAGATATAGGTCCAACCGGAGATCACGATGATCACGATGATCGTCTGGACCCCTGGCTGAATCGTGCCGCCGAGGCAACCATTGACCGCGCAGGCGGCCGCGATGCCGATCCCGAGCAGCAGGATCGGGAACGACAGGACGATGTCGGCGATCCGTGAGAGGACCGTGTCGGTCCAGCCGCGGAAGAAGCCCGCAAACAAGCCCATCGACACGCCGACGATGGTCGCCAGCCCCGTGCCGACGATCCCGACCATGAGCGACACGCGCGCGCCATAAATGGTGCGGGCCATGACGTCCTCGCCAAGGCCGTCGACGCCGAACGGATGCGCCCCAGTCGGTCCGATGGGCGTACCGAATGCATCCGTCAGGTTCGGGTTCTGGACGCCCGGCCCCGGCAGCCCGAGCAGTTTGACGATCAACGGCGCGAAGATCGCAATGAGGATCAGCAGGACGATGAATCCGGCGGAGATCATCGCGACCCTGTCCTGGCGGAAGCGCCGCCAGAAGAGCGAGAGCGGCGACCGGGCACTGATGTCGCCCGAGGCGAGCTCGATCGCGTCAACGGTCGCCTCACCTTCGACGAGTAGCTCAGATGCGCCGACGCTCATGTTGTGGACATGTGTGTTCCGCGGAACACGTTGGTTCCCTCCTCC
>CAVVSB010000017.1:0-76974 GCA_963750695.1 uncultured Solirubrobacterales bacterium | reverse complement strand
AGACACGGGAGCGGGATGTGACGGGACGGCTGAAGTGGTTGGCCTTCGGGCTGGTTGTCGTCATCGGCCTCGCTGGATTCGCCGTGGCTCGCAGGCGCGCGCGGGTAACCGACCCGGAGCGGACGATCAGGGTCGACGGTCGGCTGCGGACATACCGGATCCACATTCCGGCCAGCGCACCCAGCGGACCGCGACCGCTCGTGATCCTCCTGCATGGGCGCGGCGGGAACGGTGGCGGCATGATCAGGCTCACCGGCTTTGACGCCGTCGCCGATCGCCACGGCATGATCGCGGTCTATCCCGACGGTGTCGACCGCTCATGGGCCGACAGCCTGAACACGCCCGCTGAGCGCGCGGGCGTCGACGACGTCGCGTTCGTCCGTGCGCTGATCGATCGGCTGAAGACGAGGTACTCGATCGATCCGCGCCGGGTGTACGCCGCCGGGATGTCGAACGGAGCGATGATGACCGAGCGGCTCGGCTGCCAACTCGCGGGCCGGATCGCGGCGATCGCGCCCGTCGCCGGACCGATGCCCGAGCCGCCCGGTGCTCGGTGCAGGCCGGCTCGCTCACTGCCGGTCCTGGAGATCCACGGCACCGAAGACCCGATCGTCCCCTACGGCGGCGGCTCGATCACGGGCGGTGCCGGATGGGTGCTGTCGGCCCAGTCGACCTTCTCGCTGTGGGGCGTGCTCGACGGTTGCCCGCCGCAGACGGCTCGCACGAGTCTTCCAAGGCAGGTCGATGACGGCACCGCTGTCCAGCTGGAGCGACAGCGCGGTTGCCGCTCGGGCGCCGCCGTGCAGCTGTACACAATCGTCGGCGGCGGCCACACATGGCCGGACGGCCTTCAGTACCTCCCGCGGCTTCTGATCGGGCGCACAAGCCGTCAGTTCAATGCAAGTGAGACGATCTGGGAGTTCTTCGCCGCCCACCCGCGCACCTGACCGCAGCGCGCCGGGGTGCGCAACCGGGCGGCAAGGCGTACGGGCTTGCGTAGCCGAGTGGCGGCTGAAAGGCGCGGCGTGTAGGAGCGGGCGTCGCGGGTAGCCCTGCTACCTGCCGCGCTCTGACGAGCACCCCACCAAGCCGGTGACCCCGCCGGCACCAACGCTCCCCGACATCGACAGTCCGCCGCCGAAGGACGTCCTCGACGGCGTGCCGTCGAAAGACAAGATCATCGAGCACGCGGAATCGGCGGAGGAAATCGTCAACCGGCAGCCGAGCGTGGACGACGTCTTGAGCCGTCGCCGGTAGCCGGTCCTGGACGGCTGGTCTGCCGCGCGACTTCGTGCCCACTCTCTCCGCCGCGCGCTCGTGCGAGGAGCCTCTGCTCCACCCGAGTGCGCGTGAGAACGAGATCCGTTTCGGCGGCCTGCGCGGGGGTAACAGAACGCCGTCTTCACCGTCCAGAGGTAGAGGTAGGAGGTGCTGCGGTCGTGCGGAAACGCGCAGCCACGCTAGGAGTGGCGACCGTCCTGTGCTGCTGCGCGTCTGCGCAAGCAGCCACGCCCGAACTGTCGACCAGCAATCGGCTTCAGGACCGGCGAGAGGTAGCTGCTGGAGAGCGATCGTACGCCCAAGGGTTCCAGGACGGACGGTTCTACGCCAACGGCTGGCACATCAGCGGCGAGATGGGCGGCGTATGGGCACCGCCGGTGAAGCTGGTCGACGGCGTGTGGTTCGGAATCAACAACACGTGGCTCGGACCGGCGACGAAGTTCTTCAGCGGGTGGGGATATACGCGCTACACGCTGCCGGGTACTGCGGGGCTGCGACTCGAGCGGACTGACTTCGCTCCCGACGCGCATCGAGCGACGCTGTTCGGCTTGCGCATCACCAATCCGGGTGTGACGAAGACGATCACCGTTGACGTGGATGCTCACTCCGAGCTGATGGGCGCCTATCCGTGGGGATTCACCGGAGTCACCCCCAATGCGAGCGCAAACTTGCCTGACCACGGCAAGTACGACGGCCAGTCGCTCGTGTTCACGGACGACGGCTCCATCGGCGACGGGGCGCCCGTGCACCATTACGCTGCGCTCGTCTCATCCAACCTCCGGCCAAGCTCGGGCACCGCAGCCGATGCCGGGGGCGGGTTCTGGGGGCCTCAGCCGGGCCACGTGTGCAGCGCGGACGACAGCACATCGCTGCCGAGCGCTTGTGATGACGGCCCCTTCGGCAAGGGCACCGGCGGAGAGCTGCGCTACGGCGTAACGATTCCGTCCGGCGCGTCACGAACCGTGTGGATCGCGGTCGCGGGATCGGACGAGGGTCTATCCGCCGCCAGGACGGAGCTGGCGGGCGCACTGGACAAGCCGGCAGCCGAGTTGGCGGCCAAGATCGCCTCGCGCAAACGTCTGGCGGCCCGGACTGTCGTCTCGCTCCCGGGCGACCCACTGCTCCGGCGGGCGATCAATTGGGGCAAGCAGAATCTGGCCGACCTGACGAAGACCGCGTCCAACCTCCGGATCCGGTGGACGAATCAGGGCAAACAGTTCTTGCCGCCGCTCGGGACCGTCGCCAAGGCACGGTGGTTCGGCGCGGGATACCCGGACTATCCGTGGATCTTCGCCACCGACGGCGAATACACCGCGTTCGCTGCCGTCGCGCTCGGACAGTTCAAGACGATCGAGGATCACCTACGGGCGCTGCAGCAAATCTCGGACGTCCTCAACCACCGCTCCGGGATCGTCGTGCACGAGACGGTGTCCGACGGCTCGGTGTACTTCGGCCACGACAGCCAGACGCCGGGTACCGGCGGGTCGCCACCCACGAACGACTTCAACACCGACGAGACGGTGAAGTTCCCCAGCGCGGTTGCCCTCGTATGGCGCTGGACGGGCCATAACCGCTTCAGAGATGAGATGTATGACTTCGCACGGCGGAACATGCGCGTAGTCGATCAACGTCTCGACGTCGATCGAGACGGATGGCCCGAGGGGTCCGGCAACGTCGAGCGAGCGGGGATGGGTCGTGAGAAGCTCGACAACGGCGTCTACTACATGCGCGGGCTCTACGACCTGGCCGACATGGCAGTGTCGAAGCACGATATGGCGACGGCACGCTGGGCGACGCGACTAGCCGACCGTTTGCGCCAGCAGTTCGAGGCGACGTGGTGGGATCCGGCCGTCAGCCAGTACGCCGAGTCTCTGCAGGATCCCGGGAACGTCCAGGTGTTCCAGAAGCACTGGATCAGTCAGGTGCCGATGGAAGCGGAGCTCACCTCGGCACGACGGCAGTACCCGGCGTCGCCACACCGCCCCACGGTTCAACCGCGCTCGCAGCCCGGGAAGCGCCGTGCTTCAGCGGCGTCCGTCCCGGCAGCCTCGGCCTGTTCCACACGGGCTGCGGCGGCGGGTCGGACGGCAAGGGTGACTTCGAGATCTTCTCGCTTACGACTTCGATTCAAGCCGTGGCCGAGGGGAATTACGGGCGGCTCGGTCCCGGCCAGCAGCAGCGGTACACCGATGCCAACGCCGAAACGACGTTCTCGGAGCCGGCGACCGGCGGAACTCCGGACGAGCAGCCCGGCGCCATGCCGGAGATCTTCCCGTCGACGCCGCAGGGCAATGCGTCGGCGGGCATCCCGCCGAACATCGACCGCTGCTGGACGTGTCGGTCGATGTTCATGCAGGCATGGGGCAACTACGGGACGGCATGGCCGGTCGTGCACCAGCAGCTCGGTGTGCGGCCCTTCCTCGGTGAGGGTGCGCTCCAGGTGGTGCCTGAGGTGCCGCAGGGAGAGCCGTCGGTCTCAGGATCGAACATCCGTCTCGGCAACGGTGCGATCAGCGTCTCCGCGGCTCACGCCAGAGATCGGTTCACCACTCGGCTCACGCTGGCCGGCCTGCGCCTGCGATCGCTCGAAATCGGCCATACGCTCCCCGCGAACAGCACCGTCAAGCACGTGCGCCTCAACGGCCGGCAGGTCAGTCATTTCTCCAGCCGCTTGACCCACCGGGGATTGGAGATCACCGTACCCGCGCGGGGCAGAGGCCCATTCACGCTGACCGTGAGCGGCTAGGCCCGGTGGGGCGGCCCGCCGGCTGGCGAGCCGCCCCGTTTTGGGTCGCTAGGGGAGCGGCTGCGTCCCGCGGTGTACGACGGTGACGCGGCCGGAACTTTCGGGCGAGGTGCTGCCGGGCGCGTAATCGAATACGACGTGCGTCTTGAAGTTCATGACGAACACGTCGACGAGCGCGTTGTTCGGAGGATCAAGCCAAGCGACGTACAGCTCGTGATGGCCGATCGGCATCGCGACGTAGTTCTCGGGCGGGAACGTCGTCCCGACGAACGGTCCCTTGATCGGGACGCCCTGGACGGTTGAGTCGGTGTAGGTCTGCTGAAAGGTGTTGCCGGCGTTGCGACCGAGCGAGTACTCCGTATCGATCACGTAGCCGGCGAGGTCGAACCGGGCGATACTCGGGCGGTTCGCGCCCTCGCCGCCGAACTCATGATGGCGCGCGGATACAACCGTGTGGTGATGAGCGGAGCCGGCGGTCGCGCTCGCGCTCACGACCGCGGCGTAAACGCCGATCGCGGCACCCGCCAACAGCACGCCCGACATGACGCGGATCCGTCTGATTGCACGCATGCATCCCTCTCCTCTGTGGACGGTGGGGCCGCGATGCTATGTGTGCCCTCGCGTGTTCGGCTGCACCGAGCGGCCATCCCGCGTTCCTCGTCAAGAAACCCGTCACTCGCGTTCAGTGACCGTCGGCGCCCGCGGCCAGCGCCTGCCGGTAGAACCCATCGACGTCATCCACATGCAGATACGCGATGTAGCTGTGATCCCCAAGCTCGGGTCCGACGCCGCGAGGCCCCAGGTAGCATCCGCCTCGCGAGCGACACGCCTACGAGGGAGCCAACAGGTGGACAGCGCAATTGATCATGAGGCCGATATCAGGGCTCGGGTCCAGCAGCACTGGGAGGCCTCCGAAAGCGGGGACATCGACGCTGAGCACGCGATCTACGCTGCAGACGCGATTCTGGACTACCCGCAGTCCGGTGAGCGCTTCCACGGCCGGTCAAGGATCCAGGCACAACGAGGCGGGCACCCGGCGGACCGCCACTTCACCATCCGCCGGATCCTGGGTAGCGGCGACCTTTGGGTGAGCGAGTGCGTGATCACGTACGACGGCGTCCCCACGTTCTCAGTCAGCGTCATGGAGATCAGCGACGGGCTCGTAACGCACGAGTCCCAGTACTTCGCCGATCCGTTCGAAGCGTCTCCCGGGCGCGCTTCCCTGGCGGAATCGATTCCGTCCCGCGACCAGTAGGCCAGGCAGTTTTCGGATCCTATGGTCAGAAACAGTGACATCAACGAGTTGACGCTGGGCGATCTGTTCCGTGCTCGGGACGCCTACCAGGTTCATCTCACGTCGCTGCCGAACGTCGTCGCAACCGCCGTTGGGCTCTACCTCGCCCGTGAAGACGAGACCGAGAGCACATCCACGTTCGGCGAGCGGCTCGCCCTGGCGCCGGGGAAGCGGCCCAAGCGAACGCTCGAGAACTCGCGGGCTGTCGAATGGTCGTGGCCTGTGGTCCTGGTGTTCGTCGATGACTGGCTCACGGCGCCGCAGATTCGTAAGCGGCCCGACGACATGGTGCCGCGCCAGTTGTACCTCCCGGACGGACGCGTGGTACCGACCTGCGTCGTCTACGCGCCGAGCACGAACGAGCCGCCGAGTCCTGGTGAGCACCTCAGTTTCCCCAGCTCGATGATCGGCGGCGGGTACGTGTGTCTCGCGGACGTTCAGGGACAGGAGCGTGCGGCCAGCCTCGCTTGCCTGGTCACTGACGGCGATCGCATCTTCGCGCTCACGAATCGTCACGTCGCCGGGGCCCCGGGGCGCAGGCTGTACACCGAGGTCAATGGGTCTCGGTACGACATCGGCGTGAGCGCGAGTAAGTCCGTCGGCCACGTCTCGATGACCACGGCCTACCCGGGGCTGGGCGGCGACGACGTCCAGGTTGCCGTTGACGCCGGCCTGGTGGAGCTCGACGACGCCACGAATGCAACGACGCAGGTTTTCGGCGTGGGTCCCCTCGGTGGGGTCGTCGACATCGGTGCGCACAGCATGCGCTTGAACCTGATCGGCCAGCCGGTGCGTGCGTTCGGCGGGGCGTCCGGACCGCTCGCGGGCGAGATCGTCGCGCTGTCGTATCGCTACAAGACCCTCGCTGGGACCGACTACGTCGCGGATGTGCTGATCGGCCCACGGGCAGGCAGGCAACTGTCGACCCGACACGGGGATTCGGGCACGCTGTGGGTCACCGACGGGCCGCCGCTCGGCGATCTGCGCCCGCTCGCGTTGCAATGGGGCGGACACCGCTTTGCCGCCTCGCACGGGCCGTCACCGTTCGCGCTGGCGACCTTCGCGAGTACCGCCCTCGCGACGCTGGACGTCGACATCATCGCGGACTGGAACGCCGACCTCGCCACATACTGGGGTGTGACCGGTCACTACACGATCGGCGCCCGCGCCTGCGATCTCGTCAAGCCCGCGAAACTGAGAGCGTTCTTTGTCGCCAACCGAGATCGCATCGCGTTTGAACTCGCGGACATCGAGAACGGGGCCTTCTTGACCGAGGGCGGCGTCTTCACTCCGCTCGCCGACGTCCCGGATCGGGTGTGGAAACACCCACCGCGCGGACAGCCGCACCGCGGTCGGGAGGGTCCGAATCACTTTGCCGACATGGACGACCCGGACGCCGATGGTCACACGCTGCTCAGCCTGTACGCGGATGACCCCGCCACCCTGGATCCCGCGGCGTGGCACGCGTTCTACACGAAGCTCCCGGCTGCGCCGTCGCTGATGCATGAGGGCATGCTGCCGTTCCGCGTCGCGCAGTTGTATCGCCTGGCCCTTGTGGCTCTCGGCAAACAGGACTCGCTCACCGCGACCGCGCTACTCGGTGTCATGGCCCATTACGTCGGCGACGCATGCCAGCCGCTCCACGTCTCCCGTTTCCATGATGGCCGTGACCCGCAGCATCCCACCGGTGTGCACTCTGCATACGAGGACAAGATGCTCGATGCGCATCGCAAGGACCTGATCGCGGGGCTCGACACAGCGCTCGCGGGGACGGACCCGATGCCGACCGTTACGGGCCACCGAGAGGCTGCGCGCGCAATTCTCGAGCTCATGCGACGAACCGTCGAGCGTCTCCCTCCGGGGGAGATCTGCGACGCGTGGACAGTGACGCCGGCGGTGCACCCGGCCGCGCTGTGGCAGCAATTTGGTGATAGGACGATTCAGTGCATCGCGGATGGCTGTCGAACGCTCGCGATGCTGTGGAGCAGCGTATTTGCGGAGGCCAACGCGCCCGCGCCTCCGGCCCAGCCACTGTCAAAGACGGATCTGGCGAAGCTCTACAACGATGAAACGTTCGCCGAGTCGATGACGATCGTGGGATATCGTGACTCCGGGCTCTGGTAGGGCTGCCGAGCGAATCAGGCGGTGCCGCGCACGGTCCACGCCCGTGCGGTGAGGGTGAACGGCCCGCGCCGAGCACCGAGCCGGCGGTCACATTCGTCTCTGAGCGCTTCACGCTGGGTGGCGTCGAGCGAGACGCAATAGCGACCGCCGGGTCCCGTACCTGTCAAGAACGGGCGCCAGTAGTCGTCGAAGTCTTCATACCGTGCGCTGACGGTGAGCGCATCGGTGCTCACGTCGAGCAGTCCAGACGTCTGCCACAGCCCGGCCAGCGACTCGCGGTCGGCGTAGCGAGTCGCCTGCGCCTCGGTCACCGCGTCGGGGCGTTGGGCGCGCGCCGCATCCCAGAACGTCTCGAGCATCTCCATTTTTCCGCCGTAGTCCCACGTGCAGGCCGCGACCGTGCCGCCGTGACGGACGACCCGGGCCATCTCGCGTACGGCGGCGGGAGCGTCTTGCATGAACGGGAGCACAAGCTGCGCGAGCGCTGCGTCGAAGGTGCCGTCCGGCCATGGCAGCTGCTCGCCGCTCGACTTGCGCACGTCAATGCCGGGGAGGCGATCTGCGCAGGCGGACACGAAGCTCGCCGACGGATCGGCCGCAGCCACGCGCGCGACGCCGGCCCGGGCCGCCAACTCGGCCGTGAGAGCACCGGGCCCACAGCCAACGTCAAGGACCCGCTGCCCGCGCGCGATCCGGGCGAAATCCGCGAACACGGGCGCGAGCAGCCTCGAGTAGCGGCCCATGTACGCGTCGTAGGAGGAGGCTGCGACCTCGAAGCTCATTGGGCCGGAAGCGTAATGGGCGCTGTGATCCCAAGCCGCGGCATCAGTGCGGCACAGCTACGCTTTGGCCATGAGCAGCAACGTACGCATCGAGCGCGGCTGGATCTACGTCGACGGCAGTCGCCAGGACGACGGGACCGTTGAGTTCGGCACAGGCCAGGAGATGCGCTTTAGCCCGTTTGACGCGCTCTCAGAGCGCAACGCGGCGCACATCACCTGGGGCAACATCCTCACAGCGTCCGTGCAGAGGCTCGCTTTCTGGCGCCGCTAGACGAATACGGCAACTGATCGCTCAATGAGTCCGTCGGCCGACCGATCACCTCGTACGGGACACCTTTCCGTCGGGGGTTGGATCGATGGAGCACCTTTTCCTTGCTCGCCAGCCGATTTTTGATCACGAAAAGTCCGTAGTCGGATACGAGCTGCTGCACCGCGGCGGGTTCCTCCCGAAGGCGAACTTCGACGACGCTGAGGCCGCAACCGCACACGTGGCATTGAGTGCGTTGACCGAGGTCGGGCTCGACGTGCTTGTCGGTGACGACGTCGCATGGATCAACGTCACGCGTGAGTTCCTGCTGCATGGGCTCGCAGGGAGCTTGCCGGCGGAGCGGGTCGTGCTCGAGCTGCTCGAACACCAGCTGGTCGATCGGCAGCTGTTAGACGTCATCGCCGACCTGCGGGCTTCGGGGTATCGGTTCGCCTTGGATGATTTTGTGTTTGAGCAGGGGAGCGAGCAGCTACTGGAGTTGGTCGAGTTCGTGAAGCTCGACCTGCTCAGTCTCGCTCCCGACGGGCTCGCACCAGAAGTCGAGTCGCTGATGCCGTTTGACGTGAAGCTGCTGGCCGAGAAAGTCGAGACGCACGAGCAGTTCCAGCTCGCACTGGACGCCGGGTGCGACCTGTTTCAGGGATACTTCTTCTGTCGGCCGGAGCTGATCCGCAATCGCGCGGTCTCGGCGAACGGTGTCGCGCTCGTACGGCTGGCGAGCGTGCTGCAGGATCCTGCGCTGCAGCTCGCTGACCTCGAGCGCCTGATCTCGAGCGATGTTGCGCTCAGCTACAGGCTGATGCGCTACATCAATTCCGCATACTTCGGGTTGAGCCAGCGGATTTCGTCAATCATGCACGCGGTTACGCTGCTCGGGCTGCAGAATGTGAAGCAGTGGGCGATGCTGACCACGTTCGCCGCGATAGAGGACAAGCCGCCGGAGCTGTTCCGCACGGCTCTGATCCGTGCCCGCTTCTGCGAGCTTGCCGGCACCTCTGGGGATGGTGGGCCCCAGGAGCGGTTCACGCTCGGCCTGTTCTCCGTGCTCGACGCGCTGCTCGACGTCAAGATGGAGACCGCCGTCGCGCTATTGCCACTGCCGCCGCGGATGCGTGATGCGCTCGTCTCGCACAAAGGTCCCGGTCGGCTCCTCGACTGCGTGCAAGCGATCGAGCAGGGAAACTTCAAAACGGTCGTCCGACACATCGACCACGCCACACGACACTACGTAGCGGCGCTGGCATGGGCCGACGACACCTCTAAGGGGCTGCTCGCGGAGTCCCGTCAGCGAGTCGCGTGAGCGAACGCTGACCGAGGCGACGGTGTGGCGCGAGAGGCACACCGGGCGCTCACGCGTTGCGTTCACGTCCAGCCGGGAGAACGAGCGTCACGATCCCTGCGGTCAACGTCACCGCGCCCTCGAGCACATGGAGCAGATCGCCACTTGTGTCGACTGCGATGACGCCGACTGAGTCCCCTCCGGTGAGCAGCCCCCATCCGCCCACGGCGAGATACGCGGCACCGGCAATAAGTGTGAATGCGAGCGCTGCTCCTGGGCGCCGGGCCGCGACGATCCCGGCCAGTCCCGGCAGCAGATGAAACAGAGCGTGCCAGCCGTTCACGGTGATCGTCACGCCGAAGAGATCGCCCGCTCCGTTGACATGGTTGGTCGTGAGATTCGGGTCGAGTAGGAACGCGCCGATGCCGTTGGTCGTCCACCACACGCCTACGACCAGAGCGGCGATTTGCGCCGGCGACCTCGATGCGTGCTGCGCGTCGGCGCGATCGCTGATCGTCTCCGAGCTCACGCTCACAGCCTACGTGCGCAATGCGAGGGTAGGCGCCATCCGCGACGCTCGAACGGCCGGCATCAGGCCGGCGAAGGCGCCGATCAGGATCGCGGACGTGATGCCACCCAACCACGCCTCGGCTGGGATCACGACGGCCCAGCTCTTCGAGCTGGCGTACACGGCCGTTGCCGCGGCTCCAGCCAGCACGCCGACGACGCCGCCGATGACGGCGAGCAGGATCGACTCGCCGAGGAACTGCGTCCGGATCTGGCCTTTCGTCGCACCCAGGGCGCGACGGAGGCCGATCTCCGAGCGACGTTCGAGCACCGAGATGATCATGATGTTGGCGACGCCGACGGCACCCACGATCAGTGCCACCACTCCGAGCCCGAGGAACAGGCTGTCGAATGCGCCGGCCGCGGCAGCCCGAGCGGTGAGCACGTCGGACGGCTGGCTGACGTTCACCTCGTTCGGTGCCTCGGGGTTGGCGGTCTGCGCGAGCAGCGACTGCACCGTCGCCTCGTGACCGGTGGCGGCGCGCACGTAGATCGAGCTCGGCGGTCCGGCCGTCTGCTCGCCGCGGACGAGGCTGTCGTAGCCGAGGTACCTCTGGGCGGCCGGATAGCCGATCAGGGCGCTGCTGTTGATGTCGGACGCCAGAGGCGAGGGCTGCAGAATGCCCGCGACGTTGAACCATTGGCGTCCGAGCCAGATCCGTTGCTCAGGGTAGACCCGGTCGATGCCCAGCTGCGCGGCGGCGGCCGACCCGAGCACCGCAACCGGCTCGCGGGCGGTGCCTTCGTTCAGCCAGTTGCCGCGTGCGACGCCGGTGCCCAGTACGGGCAGCAGGTTTAGGCTCGTGGCCCGCACCTCGAGGCCACCGGTGTTGCCCACCGGGATCATCGAGCTCCGGTAGACGTACCTTTCCTTGATCAGAGCGGTGTGTGCCAGCCGTCGGACTTGGTCCAGGAGCGTGATCCGCGCTGGAGCTGCGAGGGGTAGCTGCGCGTCCTGTCCGGTGAGGCTCTGTCCGGCATCGACGGTCAACATGTTGGTGCCGAGCCTGTCGATCTCTGCCAGGAGCCCGGCCTGCGAGGAGGAGGACAGCCCCAGGATTCCCACGATCGCTGCCGTTCCGATCGCGATCCCGAGCGCGGACAGCGCGGCGCGCAGGGGCCGGGCACGCAGTCCGACGCTCGCCACCCGCAGCCAGTCCCCCGGCGGCAGTCGTTCAGGCTTGGCGCTCATGCCACCTGGCCGTCCAGCATCCGAATCTGGCGGGGCAGCTGATCAGCAAGGCCCGCATCGTGCGTGATCATGATGATGGTGGCGCCGTCGGCGCCGAGCTCGCGGATGAGCTCCATGATCGATGCACCGGTGGTGCTGTCGAGATTCCCGGTCGGTTCGTCGGCGAGAACGATCGCGGGACGCCCGACGAGCGCCCGGGCGATCGCCACCCGCTGGCGCTCGCCTCCGGAGATCTTGGTGGGCTTGAAGCTCGCGCGTTCGGAGAGGCCGACCCGTTCGAGCGCCTCATCGGCGCGCCTGTACCGCTCGGCGGCCGGGACGCCGGCGTAGAGCAATCCGTCGGCGACATTCTCTCGGACGGTGGCGTGTTCGGAGAGGAAGAACTGCTGGAAGACAAACCCGATCTCTCGCGCTCGCAGCCGGGACAGCTCGCGGTCGCTGAGACGCGCCGCGTCGACCCCGCCGATCCGGACCAGGCCGGTGCTGGGTCGCTCCAGCGTCCCCATGACGTGTAGCAGCGTCGACTTGCCCGACCCGGAGGGCCCCACAATCGCCACCAGCTCGCCCTGCCTCACGGAGAACGACACACCCCGGAGGGCGGCCACGGGCGGCTGCTCACCGTAGACCTTGGTCACCCCATCCAGTTCGAGAACCGGCTCGTCAGTCATAGCGACGGCACCACCACTTGATCGCCTTCTCGAAGATCGCCCTCGACTTGGACGAGTCCGTCGGCGTCGTCGAACAGGCCCAGGTGCACAGCCACCAGGTCGCGTCGCCCGCCGCCACGCACGACCTCGACCGCGAACCCGCCGCCGGACTTCCCGACGAGCGCGGTAACCGGCACGATCAACGCATTCTTGACCCCGCCAGTGGTGATCTGCACCTGCACGGGCGCCTGGTCGAGCCGGCCGGCGGCGTTGGGGTGCTTGAGGGTGATGTAGATCGGGATCGTCGGGCTGGACGAGCCCGAGCCCGAGCCGGAGCCCGACGATCCTGCCCCGGATCCGGACGAGCCCGCGACCACCCCGATTCGGGTGACCGTCCCCGGGGTGGCGCGGTTTCCGGGCAGCGTGATCTGGGCCTGTTCGCCCACCGCGATGCTCGACTGCTGCGAGGCGTCGAGCCCCAACTCGACCTGGCGGCTGACGGACGTCGCCCGCGCCATCAGCCCCCCCGGATGAGCCGTCGACCCCAACGTCGCCGTGGCCTTCGAGATCCGCACTGGGCCAGGCAGGAACACCGCTTGACCGAGGTCGAGCGACCCGGTCTGATCTTCGCCCAGCCTTGCCTGAAGCCGCTCGAGGGCGTACGCCGTCTCGAGGCTGAAGAAGTCAGAGGACGGGTCAAGCTGCCGCCTGGTGGCACATCCGAGGTGCACGAGGTTGGCGTTGAGCTGCTTAACGTCAGGGCCGCGCTTGCCCTCTGAGAGCGACCGGTACACCGGGGTTGTGCCGCACAGCAGCAGCACCGGCTTGTCCTCCACTCGATAGAACACGTGGCCGCAGTCGACCCTGTCGCCGGCGGCGGGCAGCTCGGTGTACGTCCCGCCGGCCTGGTTGATCACGGCGTACGGCGAACCGTCCGATCCCGCCCGATAGGTCAGGGTCCCAGCCTGGAAGACCACGGCCGAGAGGTTCCCCTTTTCCACCTTCGCGGTGTTCGCCGGCGTCTGCCGTGCGGCCGGAGTCGATTGCTTTGCACTGGAGATGACGGCCACGGCGCCGGTGGCCGTCACGGCAGCTAGGCCGGCCGTTCCGGCCAGCATCCACGTCTTCCGCCTCACCGCGTGACCCCCGCTGCGGCTGCCATATCGCGGCACTTCCGCATCGCGGCGTTGAGAATGCTCATACCGCTGCCCGTTCCGGCGGATGGGATTCGATTCGTGTCGATGAGGGGCCCATTTGGGATGGGGTCCGGGAAGTCCGGCACGCCGTTCTCGCGTATGCATTGGGCGAACTTGAGGCCCGCCTGCTGCTGCTGGGCGCTCCGCTTGGGGCCCATGAATCCGGGCGGCTCGAGGCTCTTGCACGTGTTCAGAGCCTGCTTGAACGCCGGGGCGCTCGGGTTCAGCGACGAGCCGTTCGCTATCGCATCGATCGTCAACTCGCCCGATGCGTTCGGGTCCGGGAACGAGCTGACACCGTGGGTGCGCATGCACTCGGAGAACCGCACCGCCTTCTCATGGTTCGTGGCGGTGATGTTGGCACCCGCTCCGGTATTGCGGTTGTCGCCGGAGCCGTTCGAACAGCCCCCGCCGACCAGGGCAATCAGGGCAAGAGCGGCCAGGGGTCGTGGTTTTCTGGTCATGGTCACCGCTGCATCCTTGGATCGTGTGTCGGGTCGGCGTCCATGGGCGGGCAGCCGTGATCGATGGCCTCCGAGCGCAGTTCGTAGTGCCAGGGTTCGTTGCGGTAGATCCGACACAGCCCGTACGCGGCGCCATGGTCGGACAGCCACACCGCGGCCCCCGAGGGCCCGATGTCGACCGCCTCCCCCGTTACGTGAGGAGACGTGGTGCCGGTGGCCACCCATCGGGCAGCTTCCGCTTCCGAGCCGTAGTGGGAGATCGCCTCGCGGCGTAGTTGTTCCTCATACGCCGGCGAACGCCAGCCGCTGTTGACGACGAACTTGACCCCGTCGTCCGCGGCATCAGTGGCCGCTCGCCGCAGGGCACCCAAGAGGGCTGGATCAAGCTTGGCGACACCCGGGATGTCGTCGTCGAAGACCGTCGTGCCGTCCGGGACGGCACCGTCAGTCTCGCCAAGCGGACGATGGTGCTCATTGCGAAGGACGAGGATGGGTGATCCGGCCGTCGAGGGCGGGGACGCCATCGAGGATGAGGCCGCCAGCAAGTGGTCGCCGAGGGCTACGGCAATCGCCGCGATGACGACGAGCAGGCCGGCGGCACGGATCCAGCGAATCCGGATCGGACGGGTCGAAGTTCGTGCTGGTGCGCTGTAGTTCATGCCTCCAGTCAAGGCGGCGTGGCGTTGCCAGCACGTATGTGGTTTTCAATATGTCGACGATATGCGCCAGCTCCTAGCATCGGAGCGGTGCGTGTGCTGATCGTCGAGGACGAGCCCTACATGGCAGAAGCCATCCGCGACGGGCTACGCCTCGAAGCGATCGCGGCGGATGTCGCCGGTGACGGCAACAGCGCTCTGGAGCTGCTGAGCGTCAACGCGTACGACATCGCTGTCCTCGACCGCGACATCCCCGGGCCCTCCGGCGACGAGATCGCTACACGCATCGTCGCATCCGGCAGCGGCATGCCGATCCTCATGCTGACCGCTGCCGACCGGCTCGACGACAAGGCCTCCGGGTTCGGACTCGGCGCCGACGACTACCTCACGAAGCCGTTCGAGCTCCGAGAGCTCGTGCTCCGTCTCAGAGCGCTCGACCGCCGCCGCGCCCACAGCCGGCCACCCGTGCGAGAGATTTCCGGGGTCAGCCTGGATCCGTTCCGTCGCGAGGTCTACCGTGACGGCCGCTACGTTGCGCTCACCCGGAAGCAGTTCGCCGTGCTCGAGGTTCTCGTTGCCGCCGAAGGCGGTGTCGTCAGCGCCGAAGAGCTCCTGAAGCGGGCATGGGATGAGAACGCCGACCCGTTCACCAACGCCGTCCGCATCACGGTCTCGGCACTGCGCAAACGTCTCGGCGAGCCCTGGATCATTGCCACCGTGGCCGGCGTCGGGTACCGCATCGAGACTCAGCCAGACAAGGGAGGAGACAGTGGATAGAGCGCCTGGTTTGAGCGTTCGCCTCAAACTCACCCTCAGCTACGCCGGCTTCCTCATGGTCGCAGGTGCCTTGCTGCTCGCCGCCGTGTGGCTGTTCCTCCTGCGTTACGTCCCCGATCGTGCGTTCCTCATCAACGCCGACACCTCCATTCACAGTGTGTTTCCCGTCCGGTCCAGCCTCCTCCACGTTTTCGCTCCGAGGGCAGCCGCGGTGCTGGCGTTCCTGCTGGTGTTCAGTCTCGTCGGAGGGTGGATTCTCGCCGGCCGGATGCTCGCCCCCCTGACGCGCATCACCGACGCCACGCGGTTGGCCGCGACCGGATCGCTGTCCCACCGCATCCGGCTACCCGGCCGACGGGATGAGTTCCGCGAGCTCGCCGACGCCTTCGACAACATGCTCGCGCGCCTCGAAGCACACGTCGCCGAACAGCAACGATTCGCCGCCAACGCCTCCCACGAACTGCGCACGCCGCTGGCGATCACGCAGACACTGCTCGACGTTGCCCGCAAGGATCCGAGCCGCGACAATGGCGAGCTCGTCGACCGTCTCCACACCGTCAACTCCCGAGCGATCGACCTCACCGAAGCACTGCTCCTCTTGAGCCGCGCCGATCAGCGGTCCTTCACGCCGGAACACCTTGACCTGTCCCTCATCGCGGAAGAAGCCACTGAAACGTTCCTCCCGCTCGCAGAAGAACGTGGCGTCACGATCGAGACCTCCGGTGACATGACCCCCACCACGGGCTCACACGCGCTCCTGCTGCAGGTGAGTACGAACCTCGTGCACAACGCGATCATCCATAACCTGCGTGAACAGGGCACTGTGTGGGTCAGCACCAGCGCTCACGCCAAGAGTGTGGTGCTCACTGTCGAGAACACGGGCGAGCAGCTCACCCCAGAGTTCGTCGCCACACTTGGCGAGCCGTTTCAGCGCGGCACCGAGCGCATACGCAGCGACCACGCCGGCCTCGGCCTCGGCCTGGCGATCGTCAAGAGCATTACCACAGCACACGACGGCACTCTTACCCTCACCCCTCGCGCGGCGGGCGGACTGCGGGCGATGGTGCAACTCCCCGCCATCCCGCCGCGCACGTAGGCAGCGGAGGGTGGCGCGAGTTCAGCCTGGCATCACCACGGCGCCCGGGACGTCCCGGCTACGTCGTCATGGGATGGGCCCGGCTCGAGTTCGGGCCAAGGCAACGACTCGGTCGAGGTCGAGAGCGGCGGCTTCCTCCACGTGCCCGCAGGCCTCGTGCATCGTGATGTCAACCCGCTCGAGGGACCTCAGGAGATCATCATGGCCGTCGTCGGCAGCGGCCCTCTTGTGTCAATGTCGACGGCCCGAGCGGGTGACTGTCACTCCTGGCCTACGGCGCCGTCACAGCCCATGTGCCCGAGCTCGTGAGGCCGCCGACGGTGAACCCTGCGTGCTTGCGCCCGGAAGGTTCGTCTCGGGGTTTGAAATCCCGACGGGATTTGGCCCGGAGTCGCCGAGCGCGGCGTAGACGCACAGGTTGCCCGCTGATGCGTTCGGTTCGCTGTAGGAGCCGGGACACTCGGCCGGCGGGGTCTTGTTGATCGGAATCAAGTGCACCTTGGGCGAGGACGCCAGCGGGTACGTGAACGAAACCGTGTCGTACCCCGACATCGCAGCCGACGCGACCGTGCGGTAGGTGCCCGTGAGCTTCTTGCCCGATGGGAGCGTTGAGGGAAACGGTCCGGCTGGGCCCTGTTCTCCCCTGCTGGCCACGGGCGCCCGGCTGGCCGGTTTGACCTTTTGTGCCGGGCAAGCCCTGCGGGCCCGTTTGGTTCCACGTGATCGGGAATTCGCCGGCGAGCCGAACTCGCTTGGTCCCGTGTCGGACAGTCTCCGGCGGGTGACACGCCCGGGCGCTCGGCACGACGCGGAGCAGACCGCTGCCGCGGTCAACGCACCCATGGAGCTCGTGGCCGGTGGCGTTCGCGCCGCCGAGGGCGGCGTACGCACCGCCTCCGAGCGACAGAAACAGTGCTGCCGTCGCGGCAATGTTGGCGTACGAGAGTCAATGCCGAATGCCAGTAAGCAGTCGGACGGGCATGTCCCACCTCCGGGTCGAGCGTGTAGTTGGCCGGTAGAGCGTGTAGTTCGCCGTCGGCGCTGTGCAGGGCGACCCGCCCGATTCTTCCCCCCCGGATCCGGCGCGCCTAGCCACCCGAGGTGTGAACGTGTTCACACCCGTGGGATCGATCGGGTAGCTGGCAGATCGGACTGCGCTCGTCCGCAGCGATCTCCCTCCGGCGGAGGGGGTGAAAAACCCTCGCCCGCGCCTCTTAACAACATGACCTCCTCCACGCCCGGGAGCGCCGGCGTCGAGCCCACCGACCCGCTGCCCTACCACGCCGTCCGAATCGACCGGGTGCGCTGCCTGTGCCGTGACGCGGTGAGGATTGACCGCCCGTTCGACCTCGAGCGCTGGACGTCGGGCGTCCTCGGTCGCGTCTGGTTGCGCCGAGCGCCGCTGCCCGACCTGCCTCGTGATGATCTGATGTTCGTCGTCGGCAAGCCGATCTTGGACGCGTGCGTGACGATCGGTGGGACGAGGGGCAAGACGGTGCTGGCGGCGATCGCGCAGATGGATCGCGGTCAGCTCGGCATTGTCGCCAGGGTGCTCGCGGACTCGGTGCCGAATGCCCGGACGCCCCGGTGGATGCCGGAGGTCGGCAACGCGTCGATCACGCGAGCGTTCTGCGCCAATTCGCCCGGGGACGGCGAGGCGGTTCTGCTGCAGGCCGAGCGCGGACGGAATGACGAGCACATGATCGCGGCGTTCATCTCAGAGCGACTCGGCGGCAGCGTGAGGTGGTTTCAGCTCCTGCGCGTCATCGACCCACTCGGTTCCGCCGTCATCGGCGGTGAGGAGTCGCTGTTGCAGTTCAAGGAGGTTGACCCGACCCTTGCGTGTCGGCGGCTCCGTATCGCGATTGAGCGCACGGACGAGGAGCTTGCGCCACCGGTCGACGGTGAATACTCGATCCACCGGGCGCTCGCGATCGCCCGGTGCACTCCGGCGCCGACGGTGCTGAGCACACCTGTTGCGAGCTGACCTCCGATGCGTTTACTGTGCAATCTGTGGGCGCGGCTGAGGACGGACCCCTGGGCGGGGCGACGCAGGCACAGACGGCAGCACGGTGGCTCGAGGCGGTGCGGCGCGAGGAGCGGCGCGGCGAGCTGCTCGCTGCCTTTGACCTCGCCGAGCGCGGTCTGGCCGAACACTCTGACGATGTGCACCTCAAGCACCGGGCGGTTCTCGCCCTGGCACGGGCGGGCGCCACCGAGGAGGCCGCGCGGCGATTCGCCATGTACGGCCTCGATGAGATCGGCGATGAGGATGTCGCGGCGCTGCGCGCCCGGATCGCAAAGGACGTCGCGCTCGGTAGCGATGAGCCCGCCCGGACCCGTGAGGCGGCGCGGGCGGCGGAGCTGTACTACGAGATCTTCACGCGGACCGGTGGCTATTACCCGCTGATCAACGCGGCGACCCTGGCGCTCGTCGCCGGCGATGCCGGCACCGCGCGCGAGCGGGCGGGGCGAGCGCTGAGCGTGGTGGGCGAGACGCCCAATGACTACTACGAAGCGGCCACTGTGGGCGAGGCGCGCCTGCTGCTCGGCGACGTGACGGGCGCCCAGACCGCGCTGGAGCAGGCGGCCGCGCGCACCGATGGCGATTACGGGGCGCTGGCGACTACCCGGCGCCAGCTCCGGCTCATCTGCGAGCTGGAGGCCGTCGACCCGGGCGTGCTTGCGGTCCTTGCGGGCCCGTCGGTGATCCACTTCTGCGGACACCGGCTCGCCGACGAGCACTCCGACAACGGACGGTTCGGCGCCGAACTCGAGGCCGCCGTGGCGCAACGGGTAGCTGAGGTCGTTGCCCGGCATCCCCCGGGGTACGCGTACGGCTCGCTCGCGAGCGGGGCCGACATCCTCTGGGCCGAGGCGCTGCTCGCGGCGGGAAGCGAGCTGCACATCATCCTGCCGTTCGCGCGTGAGGAGTTCATCGAGCGATCCGTCGCGCCGTCCGGCCCGGGCTGGTCGGAGCGCTTCGACGAAACCCTCCAGAAGGTGACGTCGGTGCAGTTCGCGACCAACGACGCCTTCCTCGGTGACGACGTGCTGTTCCGGTACTGCAGCGAGCTCGCGATGGGCCTTGCCCTGCTCCGGGCGCGCTACCTCGACGCCGAGGTGCGCCAGCTCGCGGTGTGGGATGGCGAACCAGCCGGCGGCGCCGCGGGCACCGCGATCGACATCGCGACCTGGCGGAGGCGCGCCCGTCCGACGACGGTCATCACACCCACCGCCGACGCGCCCGTCCACGAAGCGACCGGCCCGGCGAGCGAGAGGCGGGCGAACGCCGGGCCCGCGTGCGGCGGCGCGCGTGCGGAAACCCCGAACGCCGTCCCCGCGACTGACCGCGCGTCCACCCCGACCGCATCCGCCGACAACCCGGACGGTGGCCGCGTCGTCCGCGCGATGCTCTTTGGCGACGTCAAGGGCTTCTCCAAGCTCGCCGACGAACAGCTCCCAACCTTCTCGCGGCTCATCCTCGGCACGTTCGCGAATGTCCTCGCGCGGTACCGGACCGATATCCACCACGCGAACACCTGGGGCGACGCCGTGTACGTCGTGCTCACCGACGCGGTCACGGCCGCCGCGTGCGCGCTTGACCTCCAGGACGCGCTCGGCGCGCTTGACCTGGTGTCGAAAGGGCTGCCGCCCAGCCTCGCGCTCCGGCTCGGAGGCCACGTCGGCCCCGTGTTCCCGACCCATGACCCAGTGCTCGACGAGCTCGGCTTCATGGGCTCGCACGTCAGCCGCACGGCGCGGATCGAGCCGGTCACCCCGCCCGGCATCGTCTACGTGACGGAGCCGTTCGCCGCCGCGCTCGAGCTCGACGGCCGAGCCGAGTTCGGCTGTGACTACGTCGGCCATATGGCCGCGGCGAAGGACTACGGGCGGTTGCGCATGTACCGCCTACGGCGAACCGGCCGCCCCATCAACCGCGGCTAACGCCTCACGCGAGCGACCGCAGTGCCCTCCGTCTTCATCTCCTACTCGCGCCGCGACAGCGACTTCGCCGGGCGTCTGCACGACGCCCTCGCCGACCGCGGCTACGACGTCTGGATCGACCGCGAGGACATCCCGCCGAGCGCCAAGTGGTTCGACGAGATCCGCGCCGGCATCGCCGGGGCTGACGGCGTGATCTATGTCATCTCGCCGGACAGCGGCGCCTCTGAAGTGTGTGTCCGCGAACTCGAGTTCGCGGCCGAGCAGCACAAGCGGATCGTGCCCGCCGTCTGTCGAGAACCGAACGGCGCTCCAGTGCCGGACATCGCCGCGTCACTGAACTGGGTGTTCCTGCGCGACGGGGACGACTTCGCCGAGGGCGTCGAGACGCTTGTCCGCGCCCTCGAGACCGACCTCGATCACGTTCGGACCCACACGCGCCTCGGTGTCGCGGCTGGCCGCTGGGAGACGAGCGGCCGGGACAACAGCCAGCTTCTGCGGGGTGCCGAGCTGACCGCGGCGGAGCAGTGGCTCGTGCAGGTGGGAGAGAAGCAGCCGCCCCCAACCCAGCTCCAGCGCGAGTACGTGCTCGCGAGCCGCACCGCGGCGAGCCGACGGCAGCGGACGATCGTCGCGGCCGTCTCGGTCGCGCTCGTCGTCGCGATCGCGCTCGGGGTGATCGCGCTCGTGCAGCGCTCGACCGCGATCCATGAGCGCAACGTCGCCACCGCGCGGTTCCTCGATGCCGCCGCCCAGTCGAACCTCGATTTCGACCCGGAGCTCAGCGTGCTGCTCGCCGTTCGCGCGGCACAGATCGCCCCGGGAAGCGCATCGACCGAGGACCTGCGCCAAGCCCTGTCTCGCTCGCACGTATTCCAAACGTTCACCTTCCCGGGCGCATCCGAATCCCCCGACATGCTCTGGAGCCCCGACGGGGCGCGCCTGCTCGTCGTCAGCCCGGGGGTGTCGGCGCGGATCCTCACGCCGGGCGGCGCCGGGGCGCGGCCGATCACGCTCCCGCCACCGCCGTCCCGCCAGCACGTCGCCTGGGACGGGCGCGGTGACCGGGTGATCGTCGGCGGGTCCCGAGGGGGCGTGTACGCGGCCGGGACGGGCCAGATCATCACGCGTCTTCCCGGCGTCGCCGTGCGGGTCGCGCTGTCGCATGATGGATCGCGCGCCGTCACCACCGATGAGGGCAGTGTCGGGCACGTCTTCGCCATCCCCAGCGGCCGGTTGCTCGCCACGTTCACACCCACGTTCCGCGGGGGCGTCACGTGCCTGGCGTGGGCTCCGAACGACTCCGTGATCGCCCAGTGCGAGGCGGAGTCGACCGTCACCAGCACCTCGCGCGGTGCGGTCGACGTGTGGGATCCGAGCACCGGGCGACTGCTCCAGTCCCACCGCCGTCCGCACTTCGTCACCCGCGTGGCGTTCAGCCCTGACAGCCGGCGCTTCGTGTTCGTGACGACGAACAGCGCGAGCGGCCGGTCGATCTCGGCGCTCGGCCGGGCGGTGAGCACGCCGGGAACGTTCCTGTACGAGACCCGGACGGGCCGGCTCATCCGCGCGTTTCCGGGCTCGGCGACCGCCGCGGCGTTCAGCGCCGACGGCAACGAGCTCGCGTACGCGACGATTGCGGGTGATCTCGGGCACGTCTACAACTTCACCTCCGGGCTTGACCAGCCGCTGTCGGGCGCCCGCTCGGTCGTCAACTCGATTCGGTTTGACTCGAGCGGCGCGGAGGTGGTGACCGGCAGCGCCGATGGCCTCGCCCGGGTGTACAACGCCAGCACCGGAGACCTGCTCGAAACGCTCGCCGCCGGCGATTCCGGGCCGGTGCGCGACGCGAGCTTCGGCCTCGCCGACACGGCGATCGCAACGTCGACCGACAACGGGCAGGGTCGCCTGTGGAACTCGCCGAACCCGCGGCCCGCGCGCCAGCTGATCCTTCCGGAGGCGCAGGCACCGGTCGCGAGCGTCGGCTTCGAGTTCGCCGGCGACCGGATCCTCGAGACCGGCGCGCCCCTGACGCCCGGCGCCACCGGCGGCGGATCGGTGCTCGGCGCACCGAACCTCGGCCTGATCGGCGCGTTCACGGCGCCGGCCGGCTTCCGCTTTGCTGGAGCCGCCTACACCCATGACGGGAAGCTGGCGGCGGCGCTCGCGTTTCACGTCGTCGGCGCGAAACCCGTCGCCGGGACCCTGCTGACGCTCGACGGATCGACCGGACGGGTCCTGGCGCGCATCACCCCGACCCCGCTGCCGACGACGGCCGCGATCGACCCGGCCGGCCGGTCAACCGCCACTGGTGACGGCCACGGAACCGTCACCCAGTGGGATCCGAGGACCGGCCGCCAACTCCGCCTTCTCCCCGGCCACGGAGCGGTCGCCGCGATGGCGTACACACAGGACGGTTCGCTCCTCGCCGTCGCGCATCTCCCACCGCTTCCCGCCCGGCTCACGTTCGCCAACCAGTCACAACTCGGCGACGTCACGATCGACCTGTTCAACCCGCGGACCGGAAGGCTGCTCCGCCAGCTCGCCGGGCCCCAGCTGACGCCGCTGATCCCGGCGATCAAGGCGTTCGCCCCGATCAGCCTCGCGTTCAGCGCGAACGGCAAGCTCGTCGCACTCGGCGGCGCCGACACCAACGTCTGGGGGTTCTCGACGCGGACCGGCGCCCGCGCTCGTCCGCTCGCCATCCCGGGCGGGCAGTTCGCGACCTCGCTGGCGATCAGCCCCGACGACCGCCTCCTCGCCGCGGGCACGGCATCGGCGGCATATGTCTGGCGGCTCTCGAGCTCGGCGCCGCTGCCCGCGTTCCAACATGCCGACCCGTCGCAGTTCTCGATCGAGAACGGTGGGGGCGTCTTCGTCGGGTTCACCCGCGACGCGCAGACGCTGATGACATCCGGTGACGAGGCGCTCGAGGCATGGGCGATCTCCAGCCACCTCCAGCTGTTCCATGCGCTCGCCTTCCGCGGCGGCCTCAGCGCCGACGGACGCCAGTTCGTCGCCGTCGCGGGACGGCGGCTCGCGACCTACCCCTGTGAGCTGTGCGGCGGTCGCGACCAGCTCCTCGCCGTCGCCCGGCGCCATGTCACCCGCGGACTGACGGCAACCGAGCGCGCGACGTACTTGAACCAGCATTAAGCCGGCCATCTCCAGAGTCCTCCAGGGTAAGATCCGCGCCATGACGCGCTCCAGGGGTGGAGCGGCGTGCGGGGCGGCACGCGGGGACGCGATGCGGCTGGGCACCCGCTGATGCAGACAATCGATTATCTACGCGGGGTGCGGGTGTTCGCCGGGATGCCGGACGACCTGCTGGAGCATGTCGCCGCCGAGGTCAATGAGGTGCGGTTCGAAGCCGGTGATTGGGTCATGCGCGAGGGCGATCCGGCCGGCAGCGCGTACATCGTCCGCAGCGGCCGCCTCGATGTGATCGACGAGGGGCCGCCGGAGACGGTCGTCCGAACGCTGCAGCGCGGGGACGTGCTCGGAGAGCTCGCGCTGCTGCGAGAGGAGGAACGCTCGGCCTCGATCCGCGCCCGCCGCGACGTTGCGCTCCTCGCGATCGATCGCGAGGCGTTCGAGAACCTGATCGAACAGGCACCGGGATTCGCGCTCGGACTCGCGCGCTCGATGGGCGCCCAGCTCGCCGTCAGTCGCGCGCCGCTGTCGATCGCGACCCCGCCACGGACGGTCGCGGTCGTCGGGCTCGATCCCGCCGCCCCGGACGCCGAGGTTGCGGACGGGCTGGCGGCGGCGCTCGCGCGCTGCGGGCCGCTCGCCGACCTCGCCGGCGGTGGCATCGACGCGATCGACCAGGCGGATCGACGCGGCGAGCGCGTGCTGATGCGCGCCGGCAGCACGACGAACGACGAATGGACCGCACTGTGCGTGCGCGAGGCCGAGATGATCGTCGCCGTCACGACCGGCCGGCCCTCGACGGCGTGGCTCGAGGACGCCGTCGCCCTGCACGGCTGCGAGCTGCTCGTCTGCGGTCCCGGGATCGAGGCCAAAGCACTTCAGAGACTCGCCCCACGGGAGACGCAGGTCGTCACCGTGCCGAGCCGGCGGGCGGAGGCGATCGCTGCGACATCCCGCCGCCTCACAGGTCACTCGCTCGGGATCGTGTTCTCGGGCGGAGGCGCACGGGCGCTGGCCCACCTTGGCGTGCTCGAGGAGCTCCGAGCCGCGGGGCTGCAGTTCGATCGCGTCGCCGGGGTGAGCCTCGGATCGTTCGTCGCCGCCACCGTCGCCGCGGACTACTCGATGGAGAGGATGCGCGAGCTGTTCGAGAAGGCATTCGTGGCGGCGAATCCGAGCAACGACTACGCGATCCCGGCCTACTCGCTGCTGCGCGGCGCGAAGGCACGCCGGATGCTCACCGACGCGTTCGGCGAAACACGCATCGAGGAGTTGCCGCGCCGCTTCTTCTGTCTGAGCTGCGACCTCATCGGGCGGCGCGAGGTCGTGCATCGCACCGGGCCGATCGTCGATGCGCTCTACCCGAGCGCCGCGCTCCCCGGCATCTTCCCACCGGTCGTGACCGACGACGGACGGCTGCTCGTCGATGGGGGCGTGCTCGACAACCTGCCGGTCGCGATGATGGCGCGTACCGGGGAGGGTCCCGTCATCGCCGTCGATGTCAGCGGTCGCCCGGGCGATTTCCGGCGGCCCTCGCGTTCGCGCCTGTCCCGGCTCGGGCGCCCGATGCGGCGGGTGCTCACCGGCAGCGACGGCCACATGCCGCGCCTCGGCGAGACGCTCATGCGCACGGTCACGGTCGGAAGCATCGACACGTTCGCCGCGGCGCACGACAACGCCGACCTCGTGATCCTGCCGGAGGTCGAAGGCATCGGCCTGCTCGACTGGAAGGCGTTCCAGCGGGTCCTCGACCTCGGGCGCGCCGCCGCCCGCGACGCCCTCGATGCCAACCCCGACCTCGTCAGCCGGTTGACGTCATGACAGAAACCCTCGCCGCACGCGAGACGTCGGCCGCACAGAACGCCGGTGTCGACCCGCCTCCGGTGCGCCGCCGCGGGCCCGCGCCGCGCACGGTGCTCGCGATCGCGTCGCTCGGGGCGGCCGTCGCGTTCGTCGACGCGACGATCGTCAACATCGCATTCCCGAACATCGAGCGCTCGTTCCCGGGAACGTCGATCTCCTCGCTCTCGTGGGTGCTCAACGCCTACAACATCGTGTTCGCGGCGTTTCTCGTCGCCGCCGGTCGGATTGCCGATGTGCTCGGCCGGCGGCGGATGTTCGTGTTCGGGCTCGAGGTGTTCACGGTCGCGTCGCTGCTGTGCGCGATCGCGCCGTCGCCGCTGATGCTGATCATCTTCCGCGTCATCCAAGCGCTCGGCGCGGCGTTCCTCGTCCCGTCCTCGCTCGCGCTCGTTCTGAACGCGTTCCCGCCCGACCGCCGCTCCCACGGCGTCGCGTTGCTCTCCGCTGTCGCCGCCGCGTCCGCCGGTCTCGGCCCGTCGCTCGGCGGCGTGCTCGTCGCGATCAGCGACTGGCGGCTCGTGTTCCTCGTCAACATACCGATCGGGCTCGCGGCAATCGTGCTCGCGCGTCGTCGGCTGGTGGAGAGCCGGGCGCCGGGGCGCCGGCGCGTGCCCGACCTGGCGGGTGCGGTCATTTTCGCGATCTCGATCGCCGCGCTCGTCCTCGGCGTCGTCAAGGGCGAGGAGTGGGGCTGGGGCAGCGTCCGGATCCTCGGCTCCTTCGCGGTGGCGATCGTTCTCAGCGCCGTGTTCGTATGGCGCTGCAGTTGGCACCGCTCGCCGATCGTCGACCTCTCGCTGATGAAAGTCCGGACGTTCAGCGTCACGAACGCGATGACGATCATCGCCGCGGCCGGCTTCTATGGCTACACGCTCGTCAACGTCCTGTTCCTCACCGGCGTGTGGCAGTACTCGGTGCTCCAGGCCGGCCTCGCGCTGACCCCCGGGCCGTTCGTCGCCGCAGCGGTCGCGGGGCCGACGAGTCGCCTCGTGCAGAAGCTCGGACCCCGTCCGGTGCTCGTCGCCGGGGGGCTCATCTGGGGCGGTGCGGTCATGTGGTTCGTCACCCAGATCGGGATCAAGCCGGACTTCCTCGGCACATGGCTCCCCGGCATCGTGCTGCTCGGCATCGGCGCCGGGACGCTGTTCCCGAACCTCTCGGGTGTCGCCGTCGCGTCCGCTCCCGGCGAAAGCTTCGCGACCGCGACCGGCCTGAACTCCGTCGCCCGCCAGGTCGGGGCCGCGCTCGGCGTCGCGCTCGTCATTGCGATCATCGGCATGCCGTCGCCGCTCGACGCGCTCTCGGCGTTCGACGATGCCTGGCGGTTTGCCGCCGTGTGCCTCGGCGTGGCCGGGCTCGGGTGCCTGTTCGTCGGCCGCATCAACCCAGGGGCGATCCCGTCGCTCGGCCAGGCCGCGCGGGCGGTGATGCGTCTGCCCGCTCAGCTCATCGACGCATCGCCGGCGCCGCGGGCGCACCGCGCGCTCACCGCCGAGGACACGCGCTCGGCCGGGGCGCCGTCCTCGTCGGAGTCCGCAGAGGCATTCCTCGGCCGTGTCAGCATCTTCTCCGAACTCGAGGCGCCGATGCTGTCATCGCTCGCCGCCCGCGCCCGCCCGATGCGCCTCCCCGCCGGGGAGTGGTTGTTTCGACGAGGCGACGACGGCGACGCGCTCTACGTCGTTCGGACCGGCCGCCTGCAGGTCGTCGATGAGCCCAGCGACGCCGTCATCCGCGAGCTCGGTCGCGGCGACGCCCTCGGGGAGCTGGCGCTCCTGACGAGAGCGCCACGGTCGGCATCGGTCCGAGCGGCGCGCGCGAGCGACGTGCTCGCGATCGACCACGACGCGTTCGAGGACCTGCTCGCTTCCGCGCCGGCGCTCTCGCGGTCGCTGACCCGTGTGCTCGCGGGTCAGCTCCGCGACGCCCACACGCCGGTGCCAAGTGCGCGCCCGGCGCCGGTGACGGTGGCGCTTGTCTCGCTCGATGACGCCGGCAGCGACTGGCTGAGCCATCCGCTCCACAAGGCGTTGAGGGCGCATGTCCACGCTGTCCGGCTCGACGGCAGCGAGGCGGCACGGTCGGATGCCGGCCCGTCCGATCCATCACATGCCGCAGTCGTGTACGGACCGGTTCTCGACCGGGCAGAGGCGGACGCCGGTCTCGTCCTGCTGGCCGCGGGATCCGTGGCCCGCGCCGATCCATGGACCGAGTTCTGCATACAACAGGCGGATCGCATCCTTGCCGTCACCTCGGGCGGCCCCGTCCCCGCCGGGCTGCTCGAGCGCGCCGATCTGCAGGGATGCGACCTCGTGGCGCGTGACGTCGCGCCGGGCGCGGGCCGGTTCGCCGGGTGGGCCGAGGCGCTGCGTCCGATCGAGTCGCACGTCGTTCGCGCGCAGGAGTTCGATGCCGACGTCGAGCGGCTCGCACGACGCCTCACCGGTCGGTCGATGGGGATCGTGCTCTCCGGCGGTGGCGCCCGCGCGTTCTCGCACATCGGCGTGCTCGAGGAGTTGCTCGCCGCCGGCCTGGTGATCGATCGCGTCTCCGGCGTCAGCATGGGTGCGTTCGTCGGTGCGCTGTTCGCGATGGGGCTCGAGCCCGACGAGATCGACGCGCGCTGCTTTGAGGAATGGGTGCAGCGACGGCCGCTCGGCGATTACACGATGCCCCGGTATGGCCTCATCCGCGGCGCTCGGGTCGAGGGGATGCTCCACCGCGTATTCGGCGACCACCGAATCGAGGAGCTCGACCGCAGCTTCATGTGCGGCTACGCCGAGCTGCGCAACGGCAATCTCGTGCTGGCGCGGTCTGGACCGCTGTGGGAGGGCGTCGGCTTCAGCATGAACGTCCCGATCCTGGCGCCGCCCCAGGTCCGCGGGCGCGACCTCATCATCGACGGATCACTCGTCGACAACCTGCCGGTACGGGCGATGGCGGACATGTCGGAGGGGCCGGTCATCGCCGTCGACGTGAAGGCGACGTTCGAGCGCAACGGGCGCCCCGACGCTGACGGGTCGGGTACGGGGGCACCGAGGGTCCAGGCCGACCCTCCGCCGCCGAGCCTCGGCGAGACCGTCACGCGCCTGCTCCTGCTCGGCAGCGCCAACACCTCGGAGGCGGCCGGCGACCACGCCGATCTCGTCATCAAGCCGCGGGCCGAGGGGGTGGGCCTGTTCGAATTCCACCAGCTCGACGCTGCCCGCGAGGCCGGGCGGGCCGCGGCGCGCGACGCGCTCGAGGCGACGGCCGGTAACCCAGGCCTCTGGGCCTAAGTGGCGCTCTGGCACTGCTTTGGCCCAGAGACCTCCGCTGATCAGCGCGCTTCGAACCCGCGCGGCTCAGCCGGCAGCCACCGCCGCCGTCGATAGGCAGGCCGCGTACACACGGGACCGAGGGAGGCCTTTCAGCTTGCGAACGCCGCGCGGCACGAGCTGGAGATGCTGCGGGCCTGCACCGAGCGCCGCCCGGGAGCCGTCGGTCATGAGCAACTCCCCGGGGCGAGCCGCATCTGCGACCCGTGCCGCCCGGTTCACGGTCGTGCCATACCAGTCGCCCGACCGCGGCGCGGCCGGGCCGGTGTCGATGCCGATCCGGACGGACGGGTAACCGAGGACCCTGGTCGATGCGTGGATCCGGTCAGCCAGCCGGACCGCGTCGGCGACGTCGTTGGCGCGCACCATGACGGCATCGCCGATCGTCTTGATGACGTCGCATCCCTCCTCCTCGGCGAGCGCCTTCACGAGTACATGAAACCCGACGGCGAGCTCTGCGGCGGCATCGTCGCCATGGCGAAAAGAGTGCTCGGTGTAGTCGCAGAGGTCTGCGAAGAGGAATGTGTGGCACAGAACGACCATGTCTGTGAGGCGTGACAATCCAGTGAACGATGTTCACTTGAGAATTCATCTCCCATCCTTCGGCCCAGGGCCGTAGCATCCGCTGTGCCGAGGACGTGAGATAGCGCCGAGGGCGAGTAGATGGCGCAGAGACGAAGATGATCCGTGAGCTGTTCGTGGGGCGCGATCGTGAGATCGCCGCACTCCGGGTCGGTCTGACCAACACGCTCGACGGGCGCGGCGTTCTGTTCCTGATCACGGGCGAATCGGGAATCGGAAAGACGCGACTCGCCGAGGAGCTGGCAGCGGAGGCGACCGAACGAGGGGCGACGGTCGTCTGGGGCAGCGCCTGGGAAGGCGGCGGCGCGCCGCCGTTCTGGCCGTGGGTGCAGGTGGTTCGCGAGCTGGCCCTTCGCCTGACGAGCCGCGACGGCCCGCGTCTGCGCGAGGTCCTCGGGGCGAGCGCGCCCTACGTGGCGCAGCTCGTGCCCGCGGTGCGCGCCGCGTTGCCCGACATGCCGCCGGCGCCCGCCCTCGAATCAGAACAGGCCCGGTTCGGCTTGTTCGACGCGATCGCGACGTTCCTGCGCGACCGTGCCGCGGAGCGGCCGCTCGTGCTCGTGCTCGAGGATCTGCATTGGGCGGATGGTCCGTCGCTGCTGCTGAGCGAATTCCTGGCCCGGACGCTCCACAACGTGCCGCTGATGGTGCTCGCGACATATCGCGAGGTCGACGCTCGCCGAGAGCCGTCGCTCGCGGACATCCTCGCGAGACTCGAGCGCGCCGGGGAGCAGATCCCACTCGGGGGGCTCGAGCTACGCCCGATCGCGGAGATCGTCACCGCGCACGGCGAGGGCGCCGCACGCCCATCGTTCGTGCGCAGAGTCGCCGAGCTCACGCGCGGTAACCCGCTGTTCGTCGAAGAGATGACGCGCCTGCTCGTGGCCGAGGACCGGACCCGCCAGGGGCAGGGCGCGGGTGCTCTGCCGTTGCCAGAGGGCGTACGCGGGACGATTCTGCGGCGCCTGGAGCCGATGCCGGCACCGGTCCGGCAGCTGCTCACGATCGCATCTGCGATCGGTGCGGAGTTCGACCTCGACATCCTTGCCGGCGTCACCGCGACTGACTACGACGAGCTGCTCGATCTCCTCGAAGAGGCAGCCGATGCGCGCATCGTCCGCATGCCGGGCGACGTTCTCACTCGCTGGCGCTTCGAGCACGCGCTCGTGCGCGAGACGCTGTACGAATCACTGAAACCACGCGAGCGCGCTCGGCTGCACAAAGCGATCGCCGAGAACCTCGAGCAGCGTGCGACGATCGACGCCTCGCGCGACCTCTCGGCACTCGCGCATCACTATGCCGAGGCAGCCACGTTCGGCGACGCATCAAAGGCGCTCGAGTACGCCATCGCCGCGGGCGACCAGGCGATGCGGGTCCTCGCCTATGAGCACGCGGAGGTCCGGTACCGCCAGGCTCTGCGCGCGCTGGCGCTTGTCGGTGACGACCCCCGCCGCCGCGGCGAGCTGCTCGTCGCCCTCGGCGAGGCGGAGACCCGATCCGGCGATCAAGCCGCGGGACGGGCCACGCTCCGGCGAGCGGCCGCGGTTGCGCGCGAGCTCGGCGACAGCGGTCTCCTGGCGCAGGCGGCGCTCGGGTTCACGCCATGGGGCCTGTCGACCGCCGTTGTCGACGAGGAGCTCGTCGCCACGCTGCAGGAAGCGCTCGACTCCATTCCGGCCGGCGATCGCCCGCGCCACGCGAGGTTGCTCGCGCATCTTGCCGCGGCGCTCTATTGGAAGGCCCCGCTCACGCGCCGGCTCGAGCTCGTCCAGGAGGCGATCGATTCGGCGCGCAAGCTCGGCGATCCGGAAACACTCGCGTTCGTTCTCGTGGAGAGTCACATCGCGACCTGGGATCCCGAGAGCGTCGAGCGCAGCCTACCGTGGGCCGAGGAGATCCTGATGCTCGCCGAGCGCTCGGGCAAGCTCGAACTCGCGCTGCATGCCCACACGTGGCGGGTGAGCCTGCTGCTCGAGCTCGGAGACCTCGCGGGCGCAGATCTGAGCATCGAGGCGATCGCTCAGATCGCCGGCGTGCTCGGCGAACCCCGCGCGCGGGCCTATGTCCCACTCGTGCGCGCGATCCGGGCGCTCCTCGACGGACGGCTCGAGCAGGCCGAAGCACTCAACATGAACGCCGCGGAACTCGCGACCGAAGTGACCCAGGACGCGATCGTCCCGATGATCATCGCGGCCCAGCTGTTCTGGATCCGCTGGACGCAGGGCCGACTGTCCGAGCTCGAGCCGGCGGTTCGGCACATGGCCGAGACCTACCCTCTCATCCCGAGCTGGCGCTGCGCGCTCATCGCGTGTCTCCGGGAGGGGGGCCGGCGCGACGAGCTGCGCCGCGAGCTCGAGCGGCTCGGCGACGTCGGCTTTCCGACGCTGCCTCGTGACAACACGTGGTTGATCTCGCTCGCGCTGATCGCTGAGGCCTGCGAGACCGTGGGGCACGCCCACCACGCAGAAACGGTGGCGGGGCTGCTCGCACCGTTCGCGTCGCGGCACATCGTCTCGCCGATCGCGGCGTACGTGGGACCCGTCAACCGGTACCTCGGGCTCCTGGCGTCGGCGCGGGGCGACCGTGACGAGGCGCTCGATCGGCTTGTCCGTGCGCGCGAGGAAGCGATGCTGCTCGGAGCCGTTCCGATGGTGGCGAAGATCGAGCTCGATGTGGCTCGCGTCGGGGCCGCGGAGGGCGAGGCTCGCTCGGACCGCATCCCGGTCGAGGCGGTCGCGGAGCGCGCGGGCGAGCTCCGCCGTGAGGGTGATGTCTGGAACATCCAGTGGGCGGGGCACTCGCTGCACGTTCGAGACAGCAAGGGTCTTCGCTACCTGGCGCAGCTCCTCACCCACCCGGGGGTCGAGATGCACGCGCTCGACCTGATGGGCAGCTCGATGCCGGCACCGACGGTGGCGGGTCGTGGTGCGCAAGCGCGGGCGACGATCGCGGACGAGCTCAACGTGCGCCCAGCCGGGGAGGGCGCGTTGGTGGCGCTCGATGACCGCGCGAAGCGTGAGTATCGACGGCGCCTCACCGAGCTGCGCGACGAGCTGGCCGAGGCCGAGGAATGGGGGGATCCGGAGCGCGCCGGCGCGGCCCGGGAGGAGATGGAGATGATCGCCCGCGAGCTCTCCGCGGCGGTCGGCCTCGGCGGGCGAGACCGCCAGATCGGTTCGGCGGCCGAACGCGCGCGCGTCAACACGACCCGGGCGATCCGCGCGGCGATCTCACGGATCGGCGCGGCCGACGAGACGCTCGGTCATCACCTCGCGACGACGGTGAAGACCGGTACGTTCTGCTCGTACCGACCGCCGCCGGGAGCGGCTGGCTGGGATGTCAGGGGCGGATCGCGGTAGGCGGCCTCGGCGTCCACTCGACCTTGGCGATGAGTGTGATCGCGGGGGCGGCCGAGCCTCCATTCGGCTGAGCCCGGTATTTCTCGAGCGCGAGCTGGCCGAGGCAGTCCATTCCCCTGGGCCAGTCGATGCGGATCCTGCGGCGTTCGAGCAGTCCCAGGATCAGGGCGAACAGGCCACTGAAGCTGATGCGCTCTCGCACGTGGGTGCCGTGCGCTCCCACTGGGGTGAGCGTGTGATCGAAACGGACCGTCGTGAGGAGCGTCGTCCAATCGAGCGTGAATCTGTGCGGCGGATCAAACGAAACGACGCGGAACGTGCCCTCGGGCAGCATGCGGTACTTACAACGGCCTTCGGCGCCGGCGCGCATTGTGCCCTTGACGTCGGCGCGCTCGATGTCCGCGCTCCACCGCGGCCACTCCGTGGGGTCCGTGTACAGCGGCCAGATGTCCTTGGGTGGGGCGGGGAGCTCACATACGTTGTCGGTGGCCAGCATGTCGGTCACGCTCCGTTCTACTTCGTCGGCATGTTCGGCGACGCGGCGACGCGTCGCGCTGCATAGTGGGCGAGCGCCATCACGGTCAGCTGGGGATTGACGGTGATCGGCGCCGGGAACACGCTCGCGTCGCACACGAAGAGGTTCTCCACGCCGTCCACACGGAAGTTCTCATCGACGACGCCCTTGCGCGGGTCGCGGGACAGGCAATTGCCGCCCTGCGGATGGCTCGAGTTGATCGAGAGGTCGGAGCTGTCACGGAGTTCGTCGAAGCGATCAAGCTGACTCTCACACCGGGCTTCCATGTAGCGGAAGCTGGGCGGCATCACACGTTCCGCCCCGGCCTTCAGCAGGATCCGTCCGGCGAGCTTCAGGGCTTCGACGATCCGCTGGAAGTCGTCCGGGGTCGGCTCGTAGTCCAGCTTGACGCCGCGGCCGATCAGCTGCCGACTGACCGTGGCGTTGCGTCTTGTGCCGACGACCGCACCGACGCTCATCATGTGCGGGTATTGCAGCATGTTCGCGCGATGCTGCTCAAACCAGCCTGGCATGAACAGGGCCTGGCTGGCGAGCGGGTTGAACCACGTCTCGAGCGCGAAGTCCTGGCCATCAGGACCGAGGACGTAATTCGTCATCTGTAGCCCGCGCTCCGCGTGCAGCGGCTCGCCGCGGAACTCGGCCGTGAGCGGCGAACCGGCGTTGAAGCCGAGGTGCTTGCCGACCTGATTGCCACCGACGTTGCTGCGCTTGAGCAGCATGCTCGAGGCGACGGCGCCGGCGCTGAGCACGATCCGATTGGCGCGGACCTTGACCTTGCGATCGCCGAGTTGGCACTCGAGCGCGAGCGCCCGGCCGCCGGCAGTCTCGACCCGATTGACCTGGCACCGGGCGAGGATCCGCACCGCCTCCCCGAACTCGGCCTGCGCCATCGGCAGCACGGTCTCGAGCATCGACAGCTTCTTGCCGAACCGGCAGCCGATGTTGCAGTAGCCACAGCCGAGGCAGTCACCAGCGGTGTTGCATTCGAAGAAGCCGTGCTGGTAGGGCGGATCGGTGAGGCCCAGCTCGCGCACCCCATCGTTGAACTTGCTCCAGCCCGGGCTCAGCCTGTCGCCGGCTACGAGGGGCCGCACTCGGACCAGCTTCCTGACTGCCTTGAACGAGTGACGCAACTCGTCAGGGTCGAGCCCGGCGTCGAGCCCGTCGGGGTCCTGCCAGATCGCGAGGGCGCGCGGCGGGATGTCGAAGCAGACACCGTTGTTGACCACCGTCGAGCCGCCCACACACATCCCTTGCAGGATCTGGAAGCGGAAGTCCCGGGAGAGCGTGAGCGCGCCGTCCGCGTACAGCGTCGACAGCTGCTCGGACTCGATTTCGGTGAAGTCCGACGGATCGACGTGCAGGCCACGCTCGAGGATGAGCACCTCACGGTCCCGGCGCGCGAGCTCGTAGGCGAGGATCGATCCGGCCGCCCCGCTGCCGACGATCGCGATGTCCGTCGTAATGACGTCGGAATGGACGTCCTCGGGCTCCATGCATGTGACGCGCCGCCGGCCCCAGTCGACACACTTGAGCAGCTCCTCGTAGTCGTCTCGTTGCGAGAACTTGAGGTAGCCGCACTCCATGGCGGCGACGGGCTGCTCGTAGTACCCGATGAACGCCAGCTGCTGCGCGGCGCGGATCATCGCCTGGACAAGCGTCCGCAGCGGTGTCGGCAGCCGCCGACCCCACACGTCGGAGAGCATCCGGCGCTGAACGAAGCGCAGCCGGCCGGCCTCGCTCATCATCGAGAACGGCGGGTGTGCGGTGAGCAGGGGATAGACGGTCAAGCCGAGGAGCGCGGCGCGCACCTTGCCCTTGCCCTGAGCGCGAAAGCCCGCGAGGTAGGTGTCGACGTGCCGCGCGACCTGGAGCGTCGACACGTTCGCCTCGGAGTCCGGCGTCAGTACCTCGGCGAGTGCCCTGAGCGTCGAGAACTCGAAGCTGGAGAGGTACCGGAGCTGGAAGCGCGCTCGCTGCGCGCGCTCGTACAGGAACGCGAGGACAATCACGATCGCAATGTCGGCGCCGAGCCAGATCCAGAACAACGTCCCGGGTCCGATTCCGAACGGCAACGAGTGCGGGTCCAGCGTTCCGTCGATCTTCGAGACACCTCCGCCGAAGAAGAACACCAGGGAGAGGCCAACCACCAGCAGGAGATGCCCGAGCACGAGCAGCAGTGACGCGTACGCGAACCGGCGAATGTCGCCGACACCGAGGATCGCGAGCGCCAGGAAGAGGACGTCCTTGGCGAGCGAGTTCGCTACAAACGGGTAAACGCTGTCGTAGGTCACCGCCGTGACGACATACGTCAGGAGGAAGCCGGCGGAGAGCACCCCGATCACGCCAACCGCGAAGCGGAGCCCGCGCTCCTCAGGCGTTAGCGACCCGTCGGCCACAGGCGAAACGTCAGACACGTCACCCTCTTTTCGGATCCCTAATCCGAACGTCGCCGGCGCCTCGTACGCCGCGCGCTGATCTGACGACGAAACTACCACCGTCCCAACCGCCCCGGTGTGGAAAATTGTCACAGAGTTCGTCAGCACTAATCTCCCGAGCGGTGCAGCGTCTGCTCGCCTCGCCGCCCGCGAGAGGCCTCATCGTTCGATCCCGTTTCGTTCTGCGGCCCCGCCGGGTTCGCGTTCATGGTGTTCTCGTCGTGATCGATCCTGCCTGGCCGCGCGCGATCGTTGGCACGCTGTACGACGGCAGCTACGAACGGGTCGAGGCCGACGTGCTGCGGGCAACGCTGCGGCCGGGCGACCTGTATCTCGAGGTCGGTGCCGCCATCGGGGTGACGACGACGCTCGCGTGTCAGATCCTCGGCGCGCCGAACGTCACCGCGGTCGAGGCGATCCGGCGCTCGCGGAGATCGCGAGGCAGACGGCGGCACGCAATGGTCAGCACCCCGTGATCGTCAATGCAGTGCTCACCAATGACGGCGGCTCCAACCGCCGCTTCTACGTTCGCGAGGACTTCTGGGGTAGCAGCCTCCTCCCGAGCCCGGGGGCACGGGAGATTACGGTTCCCGCCCGGCCGTTCCTGGCGGAGCTCGAGCGTGTGGGCGCGACGTACCTCGTCGTCGACATCGAGGGCGGCGAGGCGGAGCTACTGACGCCGCCGCTGCCCGCGTCGGTACGAGCGGTGTGCGTTGAGGTCCACCCCGAGCGGATTGGGGACGCCGCAGTCGAGGATCTGATCGAGCATCTGAAGGGGCAGGGCTTCATCCTGGACCGACGCTCGTCGGGGGCGCAGGTTCTCTTCCTCAGTAGAGAGCGCTGACGGTTGCGGAACAGCGAGAGCGCGTCTTGCGCAACTCGCCGTCGGGAAGAAATCGCGCGGGGCGCTCGTCTTCGTCATTCACCGACATGTTTGGCGAGCGATCACACCCCACGAACCTCAGACGCATCTGTGTGTTCGGAGCAGCGGTGCTCGGCGCCGCGCTCGGCCTCGCCCCCGCCAGAGCCGGTGCCGTCGGGTGGGTGCCATCGGGCCGCTCACCCCGAGCGCTCGCGTTGCGCGGGCGCCGGTCATCGTCGAAACCGACGCCGGGACGCGCGTCCTCGCCTGGCAGCAGGAGGGCACCGGGCCCACTGACCCCGGGAGCATCGACGTGCGCGTGGCGCCGCCGCGCGCCGACTTCGGCGCGACCCAGACCATCACCGACGGCAGTGCCGGACAGCCGTCGCTGACCGCTGGGTCCGACGGTGCACCGTGTCGGCCTGTGTGAGGTCCCTATACCCGTGATCTCGACCGATCGTGACCCGAACACGACTTTGCCGCCGCCGACGCAGCGGGGGCACTCATCGTCACGGGCGGGGCGGATCCGCTCGGAACACGTGCTCGGCTTGTCTATGCGGCCATCGTTCCGCCTGGCGCCACGAGCGGTAACGCCATCGAACAGACACCATCCGGGCCCGTCCGCGAGGCGGAGGCGCTCGCCGTCGCGCCGGACGGGAATGCCCTGATCCTGCCGGATCGCATCCCAAATTCCGAAGGCCAGATCGTGCAGATCGAGGCGTCGCGGCGCGTGCCCGGTGGCGGCTTTGGGTCGCCTGAAGACGTCTCTGGCGTGCAGGACGGCGGAGACGGCGGCGCCAATGCTTCGGCGGCGATCGGGCCGGACGGCTCCGAGTTCGCCGTGTGGCTCGCGACCGACGCTGACGGCACCGTCAACGACCGGATCCACCTCAGCGAGCGCGATGCCACGCCGCCGCGATTCACGACCGTTGCTATCCCGCCGGTGCTCACGGTTGGGGCAACCGGGCGGCTAAGCGCCAGTGCCAGTGATCTCCTCACCGGCCCGGCGCACATCCGCTGGGACTTCGGCGACGGCTCGCAGGCGGCCGGGAACAGCGTGACGCACGCGTTCGGGTCCCCGGGCTCGCGCCGCATCACCGTGACCGCGACGGACACGGTGGGCAACTCGGTCACCGAGGCCCACACGATCGACGTCCGCGCCACGGTCGTGCCTGCGCCCGCCGTCTCACGCGTCGCGTTCATCCGCACCCGGTTCAAGGTGTCCCGCCGAGGCGGGAGCGCCCTCACGTTCACGCTGAACGTGCGGGCGACCGTTATCATCGACGTTCGCCGAGGTCGTGCACGCGCCGGCGAGTTGGTGCGGCTGACAGTGTCGCCGGGCCGCCCGCGGATTGCGTTCAGCGGGCGCATCGACGGGCACGCGCTCGCTCCAGGGCGCTACACGGCCACCGTGATCGCGGTTGAGGGCGCCCGGCGCCGGTCGCGCCCGCGCACCGCGTCGTTCACGATCGTCCGGCGCTGACGGCGGCGCGGCTGACGGGGCGGGCGACGGCGAGCACCTCGTCGAAGCCCTCCCGCAGACAGTCGAGCATGAGCTTTGGGTCGGGGACCGCGCCCGTGTCGACATTGACGCCGACGTGGCACGTGCCGCAGTACGTCATCAGCGTGACGTTCAACGCGGCGCCGATGGTCGGACCGAAGCCGAAGAAGCGGTCGACCTTGGCGCCGGTCAGATACAACGGAACCGGGATGCCGGGCACATTGCTCGCCAGGAAGTCGACGTGCTTGAGCATGCCGCCGATGTACGCGCGCGGGAACAGGTTGAGCGTGCCCGCGATCGCGTTCGTGTACGGCAGCGACCGGTCCGTCTTGACCGCCTCACAGCGCCGGTGCGTCTCGGCCATCCGCTCACTCGGATCGGTTAGTCCGACGGGAACCTTGAAGCGCATCAGCGTGATCCGGTTACCGCCGAGCGGGTCGTCGGCTTTACGGATGCTCACCGGCATCGTCAGCCGCAATTCATCGACTTGCTTGCCGTGCCGGCCGTGGTAGAGGCGCAGCCCCGCGGTGATGCCGGCGATGAACGCGTCGTTGTGCTTGGCGCCGGCGGCGTGGGCCGCGTCGAGGATCTCGTCGAGCGGGAACTCGAGCACGTCATAGTGCCAGGTGAGGTGGCGCTCGGTCATCACCGGAGACAACGTGTCCGACACCGGCTCGACGAAGTGCGCTATGTCCTGCCCGGTGGCGAGCGTCTCGGAGATCGTCGAGCGCGGGTGGCGCAACGCGTGGGTCGCGTCGCCGACGGCCGACGTGAGGTGACGCTTGGCGAAGTCGAACAGGTGCGACCAGTCGTATGTGAGGGCATCCTTCGTCAGTTCGAGCCCGCCGAGATGCTCGGCCTCCGGGGCGTCGGGCATCGGCCCGAGGTCGCCGGGGTCAGGCTCGACGTCGAACAGGAGCCGAGCGATGTCCATGCCCCCGACACCGTCGGTGAGCGAGTGGTGGAGCTTCATCACGAGCGCGGTCTGGCCGTTCTCGAGTCCCTCGATGAACGTGAACTCCCACAATGGCCGATCCTTGTCGAGTCCGGCCATCCCCGTCTGGCGGGCAAACTTGAGGACGCTCGCGAGCGTCCTCGGCGGCGCGGCTTCGAAGCGCCGGACGTGCCAGTCGAGGTCGAAGTCTGGGTCGACGACCCACCGGGGGGTCGCGATCCGAAGTGGCGGCATCACCACCCGATGCCGGAACCCGGGCGTCTGGCGGGTGCTGCGCTCGAGTCGTTCGGACAGCCGGTCCCAGTCCGGGCTGCGGTCGAGAAGCAGGACGCAGACGACCGTCGAGCGGAGCAGCGGGTCCTTCTCCATGTACCAGGAGAAGGCGTCGCTATCGCGCATGTGGACGTCGACGTGCTCGTGTCCGTTTCGCATCGGTCAGCCCTCGTATAGCTCGTTGAAGGCGTCGCCGAATTCGCGGTAGACGAACGCCCGCTTAACCTTCAGGGTCGGGGTCAGTTCCTGTTGCTCCTGTGTGAGCTCGCGGTCGAGAATCGTGAAGCGCTTGATCTGCTCGATCCGGGCAAAGCGTGCGTTGACGGCGTCCACTGCCTTCTGAAGCTCGGCGTGGACACGTTCGTCACGCGACATCGCTGCGACGTCAGCGGGCACCCCGAGTTGTGCGGCGAGCTTCGGGGCTTCCTCGCCGTCGAGAGTGAGCAGCGCCACGAGATACGGCCGGCCGTCCCCGTAGATGACGGCTTCGGAGATCCATCGCGTCTCCTTCAGCGCGTTCTCGATGTTCGCTGGGGTGATGTTCTTGCCGCTCGAAGTGATGATGAGGTCCTTCTTGCGGCCGGTGATCGTGACGAAGCCGTCGCCGTCGATCTCGCCGAGGTCGCCGGTGGCGAGCCAGCCGCCGGGCAGGGTCGCGCGGGTGGCGGCCTCGTCCTTGAAGTAGCCGGCGAACACGATCGGTCCGTGGGCATGCAGCTCGCCGTCATCGGCGACGCCCATCTCGAGCTCTGGCAGCGGCTTGCCGACGCTGCCGAGCCTGCGCTCGGACTCGGTGTTGAGCGTGCCCGCGCCGCACAGCTCCGTCATGCCCCAGACCTCGAGCAGGACAATGCCGCACGCATCGAAGAACTCGAGGACGTCCCGTGGGATCGGCGCTGCCGCGGTGATCGTCAGCTCGAGCCGGCCGCCGAACAGGTCACGTACCTTCTGGTGCACGAGCCGCTCGGCGAGGCGCTGCTGGAGCGCATGCACCCCACGCGGGGTGCGGCCGTTTCGCCGCAGCTCGCTGGTGCGGCGACCGACGCCGAGCGCCCACTTGAAGATGGCTCGCTTGTGCCGCGGCTGGTCGGCGATGCCGCTCGTGGCGGCGGTGTGAATCTTCTCCCACACGCGGGGCACCGACGCGAAGTACGTCGGGCGCGCCTCTCGGATGTCATCGAGCAGGCGGCTCGAGTCACGCGACCAGAAGATGAGCGTTCCGCCGAGGTCGAACGCGAACAGCTGCACGATCCGGGCGAACACGTGCGCCAGCGGCAGGAACTGGAAGAACTCGATCGGCGCTCCTCGGCTTTGGAGCTGGAGGCGGTCCTCGAGCGCCCGGCTCTGGGCGAGGAAATTGCGGTGGGTGAGCATGCACGCCTTCGGCGGTCCGGTCGTACCCGACGTGTAGACGAGGCTTGCCGTGTCGTGCGGGTTGACGTCGCCGGCACGGGCCTTAAGCTCGTCGTCTCCGATCTTCTGTCCGAGTCGCTCGAGGTCATCGGTCGTGAGCGTCCCGGGCCGCGCGTCGTGGAAGGCGATGACGTAGTCGAGTTCCGGACAGCGCGCCTTGATCTGCGCGATCTTCGCGAGCTGTGAGGCGTCCTCGCAGAACACGGCCTTCGCCTCGGAGTGGCGCAACACGTACTCGCATTCCTCGGGCGAGTTGGTGTGGTAGATCGGCGCGACGATCGTTCCAGCGCAGAAGCTTCCGAGGTCGGCGACCGTCCACTCGGGTCGCGTGTCCGAGAGGATCGCGACGCGCTCACCGCGTTCGATTCCGAGTGCGATCAGGCCCTTGGCGATCGCCTTCGCGTCGCGGACGAGATCGGCGTAGCTCACCTCCCGCCACTCGCCGTCCTCCTTGTAGCGGAGCGCGGTGCCCTTTCGGTCTGCGGCGCCGAGGATCATCGATCCGAGCGTTTTTGGTTCTCTGGTGCCGGGCAGACGGCGTCGCGCCACCTTCGACCCGTTGCGGGTGATGGTGTCGTTGCTCATCTGGGTTCCCCTCTCTCTGACGACCGTGCCCCGGCTCTTCGCCGAGGCCCACGCGCTCACGCGCCGTTCGGGTGGCGAGCACGTGTCAGCTTCCCGCGTGAGCGGTGCGGGCGCATCGGCTTAAAGCGGCGGAATCGGGCCGGGGTTTCTACGTAGGGTCAGGACGCCAGCGCAGTGCCCGCTGGCGCGTCTTCGGCAGGCCGCTCACGACGAGGTCGTAGGAGTCCTCGATCAGTTCCGCGATCATGCTGTCCCTCAGCGACCCGTCCAGGGTGACGGTGTTCCAGTGGCGCTTGTTGAGGTGGTAGCCGGGCGCGATCGCGCTGTGGGCGGCGCGCAGTTGCTCGGCGAGGGCGGGCTCGCACTTCAGGCTGATTTGAAGCGGCTCCGCGCTGGCGCGGGACAGCGCGAACATCTTGCCCGCGACCTTGAACACCGAGGTCTCGAAGCCGAACGGGAACGTCTCCTCAGAGCCGGGGAAGGTGAGACAGACGTCGCGGAGTTCGTTCCAGTCCATGTCGTCGCATTGTCGTTGGATCCGCGGACGCAAAGATAGTCCGGTTTCCAGAGCGCAGTCGGTCTTCTGACCTGTCTTGCGAAGTGCCGGCCGTCCGCGCCAGACAATGCGTTTTGCCACTACGCTGTGCGGTCCGTCCTTTGAAGATAGGCATCCGTTGTGGGATAGCGCTTTGAGGAATGAGCCGAACTCGGTCGGCTCAGTTCCGGAGAGGAAACGTACGGCCGCGGTGGGTTCCGCCGGGCCACCGAAACTGCGTCCGCGTTCGCGGCCCGGGCGGTCGACGCGCATGCAGCTGCTGATCGTGACCGTGCTGGCGGTCGGCGCGGGTGCCATCACCGGAGAGATCGTCAGCGGGTCGAGCACGCCTCACTGGACGTCGCAGTCCACGGGAGTCGGTCATGCGAGCGCGGCCGCGCCGCCGCCGGTTTTGACTCGTGCGTCGGCGGCGACGGAAGCGACGCTCAATCGATCGCGTCAGCACGTCCATCGACGTGCCGTGAAGCATCACTCCTCAGCGCCTCAGCCCGCCCCGCAACCTGCCGTCCAGACTGCCTCACCAGCGGCTGTCACGCCGGTTGCCCCAGCGAGTACGACGACCAGCGCGACCACCCCTGCCCCAGCGGCGCCCACCCCTGCGCCTGTGGCCAGCACGCCTGCGCCCCAGCCGACGGCGTCCCAGAACGCGCCGTCTTCGAGTACGGGCGGCGGCAGCTCCGGGTCCGGCACCAGCTCCGGGTCCGGCACCAGCTCCGGGTCCGGCACCAGCTCCGGGTCCGGCGGCAGCTCGGGGTCTGGCACGGGGACCGTCTCCGGCGGGGGCTGAATGAACTCACGGGCTCTCGTCTGGCTGCTTCTCCTCGCGGCGCTCGCGTGTGCGTGGCCGTTGGCCGCGGGTGCCAACGCGGATGCGCCGCCGATCACCGTGAGCCTTGCGCCGAGCACGATCGTTGCCAATGGCAGCGATATGACGACGATCACCGCCACTGTCAGTCAGGGGACGCCGAGCAGCCGCGTGGTCGGAGATACGGTGACGTTCACCTCGACTGATCCCGGTCAGACGATCAGCCCGACCACTGCGGTCACAGCGGCCGATGGCACGGCGACGGCCACCCTCACCAGTTCGACCACGGTCGGCACGTCAACTATCGGCGCGAGCGACCCCTCGGGATCAAGCGGTTCGGCGGTGCTGACGCAGACCGCCGGGCCCCCCGCGACGATGACGCTCGCGGTCAACCCGAGCACGATCGTCGCGGACGGACTGTCCAGCACCACGGCCACCGCCACCGTCAGCGACGCGCAGGGCCACCCGATCAACGACGACCGTGTCCAGTTCTCCTCGACCGATCCGGGCCAGACCGTCGGCGCCACCGTGCCGGGCGTCGACGGAACGTACACGGCGACGATCAGGAGCTCGGCCACCGCCGGTGACGCCACCATCACCGCGTCTGACGGCACAGCTCCGCCCAAGCAGACGACACTGCACCAGGTGAGCGGGCCGACGAGTGTCTTGCTGCTGGCGTCACAGTCGACCGCCGCGACGAATGAGAACGTCACGCTGTGGGCCGCCGTTACGGCCAGAGCTGGTCAGCCCGCGGGAACGATCACGTTCTCCAGCGGAGGGGTCGCGCTCCCGCATTGCGCCGGTGAGCCGATCACCCCGGCGAATGCCGTCGCGAGCTGCCGGGCATCGTTCGCGGCGGCTGTGTCGCCGGTCACGATCATCGCTGTCTTCACGCCGGCCGCCGGATCCACCTGGGCCGGCGCATCCGCGGGCACCGTCATCGATGTGACGCGAGACACGAGCTCCGTCGGGCTGTCGACGCCGGCCACGATCCGCGTCGGCCAGCGCACGACGTACGTCGCTGCGATCTCACCTGGATCGGGCCGTACCGGCCCGGTCGTGCCATCAGGCTCCGTCACGTTCTATGACGGCGCCAAGCCGATCTCATCCTGCGGTGCCGTCCCTGTCCGGAGTGGAGGTTCCGCCTGCACGGTGACCTACACGGCGGCTGGCGCCCACACGATCTCGGCGCGGTATGGCGGGGACGCCAACTTCACCGGCTCCACATCACCGTCGCGAGGGGTGGAGGTGAGCTCACCACCCATACGCGGCAACATCAGCGCGACCATGCAGTGGACCTTCCGCTTCACGTCGAAGTACACGTCGGTCCTCCAGTTCGGCATCAGCGGCGCGACGCATGCAACGGTCACCGTTGGCTGCCGGGGAGGCGGTTGCCCGTTCGCAAAGCGGACCGTCTCGGTCCCGGGGACGCAGCGCTGCGGCCGGAGGCGGACACGCGTGTGCCCGACGCACGGCAAGGCCGATCTCGTCCGGTACTTCCAGCACCACCGGCTGCGTCCCGGCGCCACGATCACGGTGCTGATCAGCCGCCCGTCGTGGGTCGGGAAGCACTACACATTCACGATGCGAGCGCGGCGAGGGCCTGCGATCGCGATCAGCTGCATGGCTCCGGGCAAGACGCGACCCGGAGTTGGGTGCTCAACGTAGCCACGCTCGCGGCGGCGTGACTCAGCTGGCGAGCTCGGCGACGATCTGATCGACAGCATCGCGAGCGAGCTGCCTCAGCTCGTCATCGGAGCGGTCCTGGATCGGGTGCGGGACGAGCACGCGGTGAATGTCCGGCTGGCCGAGCGCCTTCGATTGATGGTTGGCGGCCTGCTCGAACGCGCTCGACGCGACGAGCACCGCGGGCCTGTCCAGCGTTTCGAAGCTGAGCACGTCGCGCAGACCGCACGACACGCAGGATCCTCAGTCGGCGAGGGCCTCGATCACGGCATCGCAATGCTGCGCGATCTCGGCCCGGACGTCCTGCGGGGCGGGTTTCGTGAAGGTCGGCTTTGCCGTGCGGAAGATCGTGTGGCCCTTGGCGCTCAGCAGCTGCTCGAGCTCGTCGAGAAAGATGTCGCCGCGTGGCTTGCGGATGTCGAGCAGCGCGATCGTCGCCGGAGTGCCCGGTGCGAGCCGGGTCTCGCTCAGGGGGCGCCCGGTGGGGGCCTGCTCGCTGGTGGGGTCGAGGATCGTCAGCGCCATGGTTCGACGGATTTGGTGACTGGGGTTGATCCTATGTCGCCGGCGACCCAGCCGCCATAAATCATGCTGAACAGGCCCGCGTCGCCGCCGGCGTAAGCGACGAGGATCCGGTCCGGGCTGGCGAACTTGGGGATCTCGGCGTTGGGATCGGTGATGAAGCGGGGTTCGATGCCCTCGGCGATTCCGTCGGTGCCGCGGGTCAGTTCGTGCGCCGGGCTCTTCGAGGCTTCGAACAGCGCGTGCTGGACGCGCTCGCGGTCCCACCCGGCCTCCCTGAAGATCCGGCCGTGCTCGGGGCCGAACACGGCGACCGCGTCCCACGCCAGGCGCTGCCGTTTGTGCGCCACCCACTCGAGCGCCTCACCGAAGCTGGCGACAAGCTGCTCGGGCGTGCGCGCGAGCTGGTCGACGACGAGGCGCGGCGCCTCGCCGGCGAACAGCGTGACACCGGTCTCGCTTGCGCCCAGGTCGTCGCTGCGATCGTGCGCCAGCCCCGGCCACGGTGAGTCATGGACGCGCTCGGCGAAGCACGAGGTGAGCTTGCCGGGGTTACCGTGCGTGGCGCGGTCCTCCTGCTGCGGCTTGCCGCCGCCGAGGTTGCGCACGACGAGCCCGAGCGCTCGGCCGATCGTCGCGTTCGCGCGGTTGCCCTGGCCGAGTGCGTTGCCGGCGCTGTTCATGCCCACCTCGTCGGCGAGCGGGCCGCTGACGATGACGACCGGGCCGCCCGGATGCGTCGTCGAGACGAGCCCGAGCAGCGCGAACGCCGGATCGCAGCTGGCCTCGACCGCGGCGAGGACGATCGGGAAGACGTCGGGCGGGCAGCCGGCCATGACCGCGTTGATTGCGACCTTCTCGACGGTGGCCTTCCCGTCGTACGGGGGCACCTCCGCGACGACGTCCTGCGGGTGCCGGCTCGTGGCGGCGAGCATCTCGACAACGCGGGTCGGGGTCGGCGGGACAAGGGGGAGACCGTCGGAGTAGCCGCGGTCGAACAGTGCCTCGATCGGATCCTCAAGCTCGCCGATCTCGAGCTCCCGCGCCGTGATGCGGCCGTCCCTGCGCGCCTGTGCTGCCGCGAGCCGTGCCGCCACTGTTGGGTCGCGCGTGATGCTGGCACAGCCGGGGCGCCGTTCCGGGAGGCCGTCGAGCTCGAGCGTGATTCCGGCTGCGGCGGCGAGGTCGTTCAGCCGCTGCCGGTCGAGGCCCTCGGTGCGGGCCTGCTCGGCCCCGCCGTCGAGCAGGACGACGGCGGGGACCGCATCGGGGTCGTACTTTTGCGAGAGCTCAAGGTCTGGATCGAGCTCCGGCGTCGCCGTGAGGCGGAGCCGCTCGGCCTGCGCCGCGGTGTCTGCCGGCGAGGATTGCGACACGATCCGGATGCCACCGCCTTGCGCCCGAGCGGCGTCGAGCACGGGAAGGACCTGGTCGCAGACCGGGCAGTCGTGCTTGACGAGCGCCACAAGCTCCATGGCTCTGGACCCTACCGGGGCGGCGCCTCGTCCATCAGCACCTCGTAGATCTCTACCGAGGTGCGCGCGCCGCGGCCGCCCGCGGGCGTGATCGAGTTGAGCGCGGCGTCCGTCCGCCGCATGTCGTCCTCGGTCTCGCACAGGATCATGTTCGCCCCGCGCCCGCTTGCGCGATCGACGAGGAGCATCATGCGCGTGATCGCGCCGCTCACGGCTTCAAACGGCGTGCCTTGGCCGCCGCTGCGGATCGTCTCGCGGATATCGACGGCGAACTCGTCCCAGTTGCGCTCCCCGCCTTCGAAGCGCGCAATCCGAACGTACATATTTGGACTCTCCTTCTCCTCCGGTCCCTCGGTCAGCGCCACTCTATGGCTAACCGCCGACGCGAGCGAGCTGTCCGCCGTCGACCGGGAGTACGGCGCCGGTGATGAACTGGGCCTCGTCGGAGTGGAGGAAGAGGCTCGCGTACGCGACGTCCCAGGCGGTTCCCATCTGCGCTCGGAGTGGTACTGCCGCGGCGCGCTGCGCGACGATCTGCTCACGCGGTGTCTTCGTATGCGCGGCGCGCGCGTCGACCGCCATCGGCGTGTCGAGCAACCCGGGCATGATCGTGTTCACCCGGATGCCGTGCGCGGCGTTGTCGATCGCGAGCGACTGGCCGAGCGCGTTGATCGCGGCCTTCGAGAGCTTGTACGCGGTGAGCCGCGTGGCGGCGGCGAGGGCGGCGATCGATGAGATGTTCACGATCGAGCCGGCGCCCTGGTCGCGCATCGCTGGCAGCGCTGCCTGGCATGACAGCAGGCACCCCTTGAGGTTGACGGCGATGATCCGGTCGAATGCCTCCTCGGTCAGCCGCAAGGGGTCGCTGTCGCCGGCGCCGATGCCGACGTTGTTCTGAAGGAAGTCGATGCGCCCCCAGGCCGCCAGGCATGCGGCCGCCATCGCCTCGCAGTCGGTGGCGCTCGTCCAGTCGGCGCGAACGCACTCGGCGACACCGCCCGCGTCGGCGATCAGCGCGGCCGTCTCGCGCGCCGATGCGAGATCGCGGTCGGCGAGCATCAGCTTCGCGCCCTCCCGCGCGAACAGAAGCGCCGCGGCCCGGCCGGTCCCCACGGTCTCGCCCGGCGTCTGTCCCGCGCCGACGACGATTCCGGTCTTGCCGGCGAGCCTCATCGGCCGCCGTCTCGCCCGTGCGGCGCGGCTCGGCTGCTGATCCTCTGCCAGCCCTCGGGTGTCTCATCCTCGAGCTCGACCCGGGTGGACTCGAGGAACCGGCTGACCATGTTGTAGTAGCTGACGAGCAGGATCACATCCGAGGCTTCACGCGCCCCGTAGCGCTCGATCAGATGGGCGAGCGCCTCGTCGGAGAGGCGCACATCCCGGCTCACCTCGTCCGCGACGCGACAGATCAGATTCGCCTCCTCGTCGAGGCTGGCGACCGGCTCCTCGTCCGCGATCGCGGCGATCTCTTCCTCGGTCACGCCCGCCAACCGCGCGAGCCGCTCGTGCTGCGCCCGCTCGTACCCGGCGCCCGTCGCGTGCGCGACCCGGAGCACCGCCATCTCGCGGCGCCGGGCGTCCATCGAGCTCGAGAGCGCGGCCGCACCGAGCTGCAGGAACGGGCGCAGCCCCTTTTGCGTGCCCGCGACCATCCGGAAGACGTGGAGCGGCGGGACCTTCGTGAGTATCTCTCGATGCTCTGGCGAGAGCTCGTCGTCTCTCGGAAGCGGGATCCTTACCGGCATGCAGACCTCCTGTTCAGGTTCGGCGCGGCCCGCAGCCTATCTCGCCCCGGTGCCGTGGTATCGGAACGGCTGAAGGTCGACCACGTGGGGTTGATCGGCGATCCACTGCGCGACCGCCTCTCCGATCGCCGCCGAGTGCTTGAACCCGTGGCCGGAGCAGGCCGACACGATCATCACGTTGTCGTGGTCAGGGTGGCGGTCGATCACGAAGCGGCTACCGCGCGTGCTCGTGTAGTGGCATGAGGCACTCCGTAGCGGTGTCGGCCCGAGCCACGGCAGCCGCTCGCCGATGACGTCACGACGCATGCGTGCCGCCTCGACGGCGGTCGCGGGATGCTGAGCTCCGTCCGGCTCCGTCCTGCTCGTGAACTCCTCGGTGGCGACCTTCACGCCGCCACCGGTCCCTGCCAGCGGGGGGAAGCCATAAAAGCCGTGCAGGTGGACGAACCCGGTCAACTCTCCGCCGAAGTCCCAGACGAAGATCGGCATCTCGCCGAGTCCCGGTGGCTCGTCGATGATCGGAAACCACAGCAGCTGCTGTCGGAAGACGGCGAAGTGGTCAGCGCCCTCCGGGAACAGCGTGTTGATCCACGGGCCGGGGCAGAGGACGAGCCAATCGGCGTCGTAGGTGCCATCTGCGGTGCGGACCCGGGCACCCTGCGGCGAGGCACGCCACTCCTCGACCGGTTCGCCGACCCGCAGTTCCGCGCCCATGTTCGCCGCGAGCGCAAGTTGCGCGGCGACGGCAAGCTCGGGCCGGACGTACCCGGAGTCCGGCTCGTAGTAGGCGCGCGCGGCCTCGTCGGCCGCGAACATGGGAAAGCGGTTCCGGAGCTCGGCCCCGTCGAGGGTCTCGTGCGGGATCGCGTGGCGGCGGGCGATCTCTCGCGTGCGCGTGACGAACTCGCTCCCGGGTCCGCCGATCATGAGGCCGCCCGTCTGTGTCAGAAACGTCTGCCCGGAGTCGGCTTCGATCTCCCGCCACAGCTCGTGGGAGCGGCGGACGAGCGGCACGTACTCGTCGCCCTCGCCGACCCCGAGTCGGGTGATCCGGCTCTCGCCGTGCGTCGAGCCGCGATCGTGGGGCGGCGCATACCGATCGATGCCGATCACGCCGACGCCCCGCCGCGCCAGCTGGTAGGTCACGGCTGCCCCCATCGCCCCGAGCCCGACGACGATCACCGCCGCGTCCGGGTTGGCGTTCAGTAGAGCCCCTCGCGACGGGCGTAGCGGTCGGCGCGCGCCCTGTCGTGCTCGGCGACGTCGAGGTCGGGCAGGCTAAGTAGCTTCAGGATTTCTCCGTTGCTGGGCAGCTCAGCGCGCTCGATGTGGTTCTCGGGATTCCACAGGTCAGAACGGATCAGTGCCTTGGCGCATTGGGTGTATGCCTCGCGCACCGAGATGACGATGCCGAGCCGGGGAGCTTTGCCGTTGACGGCGCTGGCTTCGAGCAGGTCGGGGTCATCTGTGATGACCGCAGTCCCGTTGACACGGAATGTGTCGCCGACGCCGGGGATCAAGAAGAGGAGCGCGATCCGGGGGTCCGACAAAACGTTGATGAGCGTGTCGGCGAGTCGGTTGCCGGGTCGCTCGGGCAGCAGCAGGGTCCTTTCGTCAAGCACCCTCACGAAACCCGCCGGGTCGCCTCGAGGCGAAACGTCCACGCCGCCGCCACGCCCACTCGTCGCAACGCACACGAACGGTGAGCGCTTGATGAACTGACGCGTGAGCTCGTTCAACTGATCCCCGAGCTTGGCTTTCACCAGCTCGGTGGGTTCTCCGATGACGTTCCGGAGCTCTTCCTCGGAGGTGATCCGGCGCGCTGGCTCCACGGCCACACCGTACAAGGGCCGCAAGGCCAGTGGTCGGCGCGAGCCTCAACGGTTATGGTCGCCCGCGTGACGCCGCTCATCGATTGCAACGTCCATCTGTGGGACCAGACAGCGAATCCGGTCTTCTGGCTGACCGACCGCACGCTCGTCCGCGACATGATCGGCGACTACGACTCGCTGCCGGACACCTACACGCTGGCCGACTACCAGCGCGAGGCGGAGGGGCACGACGTCGGCGGGATCGTGTGGTCAGACGCCGGTGCTGAGGACCCGATCGCCGCGGCCGCGTGGGTGCAGCGCCAATGCGACGAGAGCGAGCTGCCGGCCGCGCTCGTGACGCTTGGGGATCCGGCGGACGAGCGGTTCGCGGAGCTGGTCGAACGCTTCTGCGAACTGCCGCTCGCGCGCAGCGTGCGGGTGCGGCTGCTGGCCGCGCTGACGCAGGGAAGGGCCGACCGAACGATGCTCGGCGACGACCGCGCGATGGCGAACCTCGAGCTGCTGGCCGAACGCGAGCTGACGGCCACGCTCGAGGCGACCGCTGACCAGCTCGGCGCCGTCGCGCAGATCGCCCGTGCCGTGCCGACGTTGCGGATCGTCATCGACCACTTCGGCTGGCCCGAGAATCCGAGCGCAGAGGACCTCCCGCGCCACCGCGAGCGACTCGCCGCGGTCGCCGCGGCGCCCAACACTGCGACCCGCATCGACGCGATCGGGACGATCTTCGGCGACTGGACGACCGACCGCGTGCGCCCGTGGCTGCGCGCGGCGACCGACGCGTTCGGGCCAGAGCGCTGCATGCTCGGGTCTGATTTTCCGATCGAGCGTCTGCGATCCAGCTTCGCTCGGCTGTACGACGCCCACCGGGACATCTTCTCCGACCTCAGCGCTGACGCGCGCGACGCGCTCTTCGGAGTAACAGCGCAGCGCTGGTATCGCGTCGGGGCCTAGAGGTCCGGTCCAGACCGGGCCGCGTTCCGTGTCGCCGCGACCGCCAGGACGTCGGCTCGCTCGTTGAGCGGGTGACCCATGTGTCCCCTGACCCACTGCCAGCGGACGTGCTCGTGATCCGACGTTGCGGTGTCGAGCTGAACCCAGATCTCGCGGTTCTTCACCGGGTCCCCCGACGCCGTCTTCCAGCCCTTGCGCTTCCAGCCGGCCAACCACGAGGTCATGCCGTCGTGCAGATAACGGGAGTCGGTCACGACACAGACCCGCGATCCCGTCGGCAGCGCGCGGAGGCCTTCGAGCGCGGCGGTCATCTCCATGATGTTGTTCGTCGTCAGGGAGAGGCCGCCGCTGCGCTCCTCGACGATCCCATCCTCCCAGCACAGCAGCGCGGCCCACCCGCCGGGGCCGGGATTGCGCTGACACGCGCCGTCGGTCCAGACGAGCACCTCGCCGGGAGCGGCTTGGGGAAGATGGCCGGGCAGTGACCTGGATCGCCGACGCGGGCTTGACGCCATGGCACGGGATTCAATCAACCGCTGCCCCGGAACCCCCGTCGACGTCCGCCCGTGTGCTCAACCGCTCGGCGAACCAGTGCTCGAGCGCATCGGCCGGCATCGGGCGGCCGATGTGGTAACCCTGCGCAGCGTGACACCCGTAACTGCGCAGCAGGTCGAGGTGAGCGGCGCTCTCGACCCCCTCGGCGACGACGTGCAGGCCGAGGCTGCGGCCGAGCTGGATCGTCGAGCGCACGATCGCCGCGTCATCGGAGCTGGCGAGGATCTGCATCACGAACGAGCGGTCGATCTTGAGCTCTCGGACCGGGAGGCGGCGGAGCTGGCCGAGCGATGAGTATCCGGTCCCGAAGTCGTCGAGCGCGAGCTCGATGCCAGATTCGCTGAGGCGCGCCAGCACGTCGAGTCCGCGCTCGACGTCGCGCATCAGCGTCTCCTCGGTGATCTCGAGCTCGAGCAGCTCCGCGGCGATGCCGTGGTGGGACAGGAGGGCGGTGACATCCTCGGGCAGCCGCGTGTCGAGCAGATTGCTGGGCGAGAGGTTGACGGCAACCGGGATCGCGCGGCCGACCTCGCGCCAGCGCAGCTGTTGCCGGAGCGCCTGGTCGAGCACCTCCATCGTCAGGGCGCGCATCAGCCCGTGCTGCTCTGCGAGCGGTACGAACAGGTCCGGTGCGAGCAGCCCGAGACGCGGGTGCTGCCATCGCACGAGTGCCTCAACGCCCTCGAGCCCGCCGTCCGCGAGGGAGATCTTCGGCTGGTAATGGAGCATGAGCTGACCGCGGCCAAGCGCTTCGTTCAGCTCGGTGACGAGGCGCAGCCGGTCGGCCGTGCCGGTGTCGTTCTCGGGCCGGTACAGTTCGATCGCCGTGTCGTGCGTCTTCGCGATATACATCGCGACATCGGCGCAGCGCAACAGCTCCGCACGTGTTGTGGCGTGCGCGGGGGCGAGTGCGATGCCAATGCTGGCGGTCATCGGCGCGTGGAAGCCGTCGAGGGTGAACGGCATCTCGAGGGCCTCGCGGAACACGCGGGCGGCCCGGAGGGCGCTGCGCTCGTTGTGCCGGGAATCGAGCAGAACGACGAACTCGTCACCGCCGATGCGCGCGATCTCGCCGCCGGGGGGCAGCACGCCGCTCAGCCGCTCGGCGACATCGCGCAGCAGTTCATCGCCGCTGTTGTGGCCGAGCGAATCGTTGATCTCCTTGAAACGGTTGAGATCGAGCAGGAGCAGCCCGACAGGTCCCGTGGCGAGCGCGAGCTCGGTCTCCTCGTAGAACCGGCGCCGGTTGGCGAGTCCTGTCAGCTCATCGGTGCGCGCTTCGTGCCGCGTGCGCTCGAGCTGGGCTCGCTCGCGGCTGCTGATGAGGAGCCGCCCGATCAGTGCGACGACCGCTCCGTCGATGAGAAAGCGCGAGACGAGCGGCATCCCGTGCACGCTCTGCAAGAGCAGCACCGCGATGACGAGCGATCCGAAGCAGATGCTGAGCGTGCGTCCGACCCAACCCGCGCCCTCCAGCGCGATCGGCACGCCATCGTGGGCCCAGGCGGCGGTCGCCGCGAGGACCATCGCGAAGGGCCACGTCGCGTCGATCCACGTCCCCTCGACGTAGGTGTTCGTCGCCGCCTTGACGATGTATACGCAGTCACCCACCGCGAACAGCACCACGCCCGCGCCCAGCAGCACCCAGCTCATGCTTGACCGCTCGCGCTGGAGAGCGAAGCCGGCGGCGATGATGACGGCGAGGAGCAGGTCGGCGGCTGGGTAGGCGAGGTTGGTGGCGATCGTCCCGAGATCGCCATGCGTGGCCGTGGCGAGCGGGTCGAACACGACCGTCGCACAGACGCTGGCGAGCGCAAGGGCGCCAACGACGCCCTCGAGCCACATGCTGAGCGGGAGCCCGGCGACGCGGCGGTGCAGGATCAGCATCAATCCCACGTACATCGGCACGTAGTAGGCGAGCCATCCGGCGTCGGCCCACGACGGGTACGGGGGGGTGGACAGGTCGGCGAGGTAGTTGTTCCAGTACAGGTCTCCGAGCCAGAACAGGGCGATCCCGAAACCGATCGCGAGCCACGCTCCTCGATCATTCCGAATCGAGAACGCGCGCCAGAGGCAGACGGCCGCCGACCCGCCGATGATCGCGTCGTAGACCCAGTGGTTCCACAGATGTGGGTTGGCCTCACCCTCGAGGCCGAACATGGCGTGCGCCGAGTAGACGGTCGCCGCGACGACGAGCAGTCCGATGGCCCCGAGGACGAGCCGCGGGTGGCGGGCGTCGACATGCACGAACCGAGTGACGTACGGCCGTGCCGCGTCCGGCACGGCGCCGTCAAGGTCCGCTGTGCCCGCTTGACCGATCACGCCGATCTGCTGTGAGTCCTTCAATCCGGTCCTCCGGCCACGCGTGGCACAGGTACGAGGGGGCGACGCCCCTACACCGGTCATCGACGACCGCCGGGAACGTTTGAGCCGAGCAGTCAACGGTTCGAGGCCCGGCTGCTGCTGCCGGGCCTCGGTGTTGGTGCTGCTCGGTTGGGGCTGCGGGAGTTCAGGTGGCGCAGGCGCCGAAGTCGGCGACGACCGTGATCGCCTGGGCGCCGCCGGTGTCCCGTGGGAACGCGCTGGCAGGGCGGATGCCGACGCCGACCGAGCGATACGCGGTGCTCAGCAGCGTCGCCCGGTGCGGCGGATCCTGCAGCCACCAGTTGACGGCGCCGCGGATCGTGGCCGGGAACTGGCCGTTGCCCCATGCGGAGAACGTGTTCTCGTTCGTGTCCGGGGTGCCGGTCTTGCAGTAGCCGGCGTTCGCGATCCGCTGCCCGATCGCTTGGCTGGGGGTCAGTCCGGCCTGTGAGGGGTCGACGTGGCTGACGAGCCCGTCGCTGGTGCTCCACCAGCGGAGCTGCGTGGCGCGGGTGGCGTGGCGGAGGGCTGAGGTGCGCAGGGTAGCGATGTCCTTGAGGGCCGGGGCACCGTTCGCCCGGCGGGCGTCGTTGATGACGCACCAGGCGGTGCGCTCGCGGTGGGCGATGGTGACGTGGTTGATGTTGCGGTCGGCATAGGAGCGCTCGAGCGAGCTGCAGCTCGTGGCGGCCTGAGCGGTGGCGACGGTCGTTGCGGCGGCGGCCCCAGCGAGGCCGAGGGCGGCGATCGCGGCGGTGGTCAGGCGGCGAACTGCGAACGTCGTGGAGAGCATCTGCGGTGTCCCTTTCTCGAGCTTTCTGTCCGGCTCGCGCTTGTGGACCGCATCTTCTAGATCGGGGGGTCGGCCGCCCAGGCACCCAAGGTGGGGACCGGGCCACCCCTGTGTAAGCCGTGCCGCGCGTTACCTTCTTCGAGGTGAGCGAGCGCAACGTGCTCGAGCGTGACAAGCAGCTGAGTGAGCTTGACCGCTGCTTGGTGACCGTGCAGCGTTCCGGGGGACGACTCATCCTCATCTTCGGCGAGCGCGACGCTGACTGCGAATGGCGATGCTCCGGGCGATGCCTTCGGCATGTCGGTTGCCGTCTGCGCCGACACGATCGTCGCCGGCGCGACGCGCCGCGTCAGCGCCGGGGGCCGGGGCGCGGCGCACGTCTTCGCAAAACCGCCGGGCGGGTGGGTGAGCACGAGCACTCCGGACGCGGAGTTGGTCCCCCCGGACACCGCGTCGAACGACGGGTTCGCCGCGTCGCTCGCCGTGATCGGTGACACGGTGGTTGCTGGTGCTCCACAGCGCACGGTCGGCATGAATGCTTCGCAGGGCGCCGTGTACGTGTACGTCAGGTCGGCGTTGGGATGGAACGGCTTTCCACTGCCAGCGGCGGAGCTGACCGTCGGTAACGGGGTGGCCGGCGACCGGCTGGGAACGGCGGTTGCGGTTTCCGACGGCACCCTCGTGGCCGGCGCGCCGGGACTCGCGGCCGGGAGCAACCCCACGCCGGGCGCCGCCTACGTCTTCCTGAAGCCGGGCGGCGGATGGGCGAGCACCAATGCGCCCACGGCGGCGCTGACCGTGGGCGACGGCGCGCCAGGGGACGGCTTCGGAACATCCGTCACTACGTCTGATGACACGGTCGCCGTCGGCGCCCCGGGCCGGACGGTCGCGGGCAATCCCACGGAAGGCGCGGGTTACGTGTTCATCAGGCCGAGTACCGGGTGGACGAACACCGGTGCGCCGAACCGCGCACTGACGGCGACAGACGGCTTGCCGGCCGAGGTGCTCGGCACGTCGCTGGCGCTGTCTGGTGCGGGCGGGCGCCCGTCCGATGACCTTCTCGATCTTAGGCTGATGCGCCGGTTGGCTAACAGCCAGCCAGGCTGTTGACTTGCAGCCAACAATCTCGTAGGCTAACGGCCAACAAGGATCGTTGGCTCAGATGCCGGTTCAGCGCGACATCAACCCGTTTCACTTCTCCGGGCCGCTGGCACCGGAGGACATGATCGATCGCGACTCGGAGGCCGATGATCTCCTGGCCTTGGCCGCCGGCGGTCACTCGTTTCGCCTGGTCGGTCCGCGTCGCTACGGCAAGACGACGCTGTTGCGTCGTGTGCTCGAGGCGGCCGATCGGGAAGGCACGGCGACCGTGCTCGTCGACCTCCAGGACGTGCTGTCGATCGCGGAGATCGTGGTCCGGATCGAGCGCGGGTACGAGCGTCTGAAGGGGCCCATCCGTCGCAATGTTGAGTCGCTGTTCCGCAGCTGGAACATCGGGCTGTCGCTCGGTGGGGGCGGGTTCACCGCCACGCTCCAGCGCAATCCGAACGTCGATGCCGAGTCTGTGCTGCTGCGGTTGCTCGAGCTGCCGGCGGCGCTGTTCGAGCGGTCGGGCACCCCGAGCCTGATCGTCTTCGACGAGATCCAGGACGTGCTTGCGGTGGCCGGTGCCGACGGCAAGATCCGCAGCGTCATCCAGCACCACGGCGATGCCGCGACCTACGCGTTCGCCGGCTCCGCCCCGGGCGTCATGCAGCAACTGTTCGCCGACCCAAAGCGGCCGCTGTTGGACCAGGCCGTGCCGAAGGATCTCGCGCCGCTGCCGTTGGACGCGGTCGCGGAGTATGTCGAGGGGCGGTTCGCTTTGGGTGGTCGGGATATCGGGTCCGCGTTGAGTCCGTTCGTGGAGTTCACCCGCGGTCACCCGCAGCGCTCGATGATGCTCGCGCACTATCTGTGGGCGCGCACCCCGCGCGGTGAGACCGCCGATGAGCGGACGTGGGTGTCCTCGCTCGACGCGGCTGCCGACGATTCCGCTCCGTTGATGCGGGCGATCTGGCGGATCCTCACCCCGAACGAGCGGCGCGTCACGCGTGCGCTCGCTGTGCTCTCCACTCCCTTGTACGGAGAAGAGACCGCCGCTGCGGTTGGGATCAAACGCACGAGCATCCGCCGGGCGATGGACGCCCTGGAGGCGAACGCCGATGTCATTGAGGCGGGGAGGCCGCGGCTCACCGACCCGTTGTTCGAGCTGTGGCTTCAGAGTCGGGGGCTCACGCCCGTCGGTGTGGACGACGAGGCTCCGTCCTAGCATGAGCGTGTGACCGCTCCGACACCGCAAGACATCGTCCACGGCCTGCGGCTCGGACCGGCGACGCCCGACGCGCTGCTGGTGCGCCTGCACCTCGGCGACGTCGACCGCGACGCGATGTGGTGGGCGGTTGACGAGGCCGTCCGCCAGGGCCTCGTCGCCTCGACCGCCCGGATCGAGCGTGGTCCGGACGGGCTGTGCGGGACGTCGGTGCCGACGGTCTTGTCGCTCGCCCGGTAGTGACGCTTCAGGGGGGCGAATTGTTGGCGCTCGTCCCTCTGTAGGGGTATGGAACCTCAGCCCCAGCCCACCCCCGAAGGACGGCCGGCCGTCCTCGAGGAGCTCATGTCCGAACTGCTCGTCTGCAGCTCCTCCATCCATCACATGATCGGCGGAATGATCGACTGGGAGATGACCTACGGGTCGCCCCCTGACGCGCCGTCTCTGGCGCAGAACGTTCACACGCTCGTCGGCGGCGCGGCCGGACCCCGCCTGCGCCACTCAAAGCGCGATCTCCGGGTGGCCGCCGCGATCCTCCGGGAGATCACAGCGTCCGTCCGAGAGGACATCTACGTCGTCAACCCGGACGCGTTCCCCGACGCCCACCTCAACTGAAGACGCCCCTTCTCTCAGGGGGCTCCGGCGAAAAGTTCAGGGTCGCCCACCGATTGTCAGCCTGGGGGTGTGGCCGGATAGTGGGATCCGATGCGAATCCGAACCCTCATCCCGCTGGCCTCGGCGGTGGCGCTGATGGTGCCGGCGTCGGCAGGCGCCGTCGGCTGGGTCACCGGCGCGCCGCTCTCGCCTGCGGGCCGCGTCGCGGCCGAGCCGAAGATCGCCCTCACGCCGGCGGGCGAGCGGATCCTCGCCTAGCAGGAGTTTCAGGCCGGGACGCATGACATCGGGCGCACCGTCGTGCGCATGGCGCCTGCGGGCGGCGATTTTGGGTCGCCCCAGACGTTTCCGAGCGGCAATGGCGAGGACCTCTCGCTGACGAGCGGCGGTGACGGCACCGCCGCACTCGTCTGGACCGACTCCCGGTCGTCGGGCGGCGCTGATCTCCACATCGCCCGACGGACCCCCGGCCAACCGGGATTCACCGAGGCCACGCCGTTGCCGCTCGGGACGGTCACCCGTGACACCCCGCACGTCGTGGTCGTCAACGGCGACGTCTACGTTGCCCTCGACACGAGCCGCTTCGACGGCAACGTCCAGACCACGACGGTCCGCGTCGTTCGCCTGCCGGCGGGCGCGAATCAAGTGCAGCCGGTGAATGGCCCCGGCGGGGCGAACCTCGACCAGGCCAGCTTTGACTCGCGCACGCAGGCGAGTACGACCGTCGACGGCTCGCAGATCGCCGTCGACGGCGGCACGCTGCACGTGGTTTGGGAGCACCTCCAGGACGCTCCGGCTGGGACGACCGCGAGCACCACCGTCGTTCGGCGGGCTTCGGCCGCGGTCAGCGGAGGCACCTTCGGCGCGCCGGTCCTCGTCGATTCATCGTCGATCAACTCCGGCCGGGCCGAGTCCGAGGATCCGGTGATCGCGGCCGGCCGCGGGCGCGTCGACGTCGCCTGGATCGGTGACGGGCAGATCAACTTCCAGCAGCTGACCTCCGGCGGTCTCGCCCAGCACATCGCGACCTTCGCGACGAGTCTGCACGCGGGGATCGACCCGAGCGGCGCGCTCGTCCTCGGCTGGCAGGCATTCGCGACCCCCGACAACGCCGAGGCCGTGTTCGCCGACACCGTTCCGCCCGGCGGTCAACCCGAGACTCCCGCGCGGCTGACTCCGCTCGGCGGCAACCGGCAACTCGACGACTTCGTCGTCGGCGGTGACGGCAGCGTCCTGGCCGTGCCCGACCAAGAGAACTTCTTCTCGTCCGGCGATGAGACGGAGCGGGTGCAGGCGTCCTTCCGCGCGGCTGGTGCGGCCGGTCCGGCGTTCGGCGCCCTCGAGGAGGTCTCCGGCATCCAGGACCGCACCGGTGATGCCGCGTTTGGCACCGCCGCCGGCGCGCTCGGCGCGGGACGTGCGCTCCTCGTCTGGACCGCGGATGACGGGTCCGGGGTGACGAACTCTCGAATCTTCCTGAGCGAGCGCGACGCCACGCCGCCGACGCTTCGCTCGACCACCGTGCCCGGCGGGGCGGTCGCCGGCAGAGCGGCGGCGCTGTCGGCGGCCGCCACCGACGGGCTGTCGGCTGTGACCGTGACCTGGGATTTCGGCGACGGTGACGGCGCCCGCGGTGCATCGGTGACGCATGTCTTCGGCGCTCCCGGGACGTACACGGTCCGGGTCACGGCGCGCGACAGCGCCGTCAACGTCGTCAGTCAAACACGCTCGTTGTCGCTCAGCGCTCCGGCCGACACGACGCCTCCGGCTCTCTCGCGATTCGCCGGCACGAACCGGCGGTTCATCGTCGCGCACGGCCGGACGGCGCTGATCGCGGCGCGCCGCCATCGGACACCCTCGGGCACGACATTCAGGCTATCGCTCAGCGAGCGAGCGACCATCGTCCTGACAATGACGCGCACGGGCAAGGGCCGACACACGAGCGGGACCGTGCTGCGCGCTGGCCGTGGTCCCGGGAGCGTCGCGATCCCGTTCAGCGGACGGCTCGAGGGCCGGGCCCTGTCGGCGGGGTCGTACGTCGCCTCCGTCGTCGCGATCGATGGATCCGGAAACCGCTCCCGTCCCAGGACCGTGGGGTTCACGGTCGTCTCGAGGTGAACTGATGCGCCTACGGTTCCTGCTTCCCGGGCTCGCGGTCATCGCCGCGCTCTCCGCCCTTGTCCCCAACGCCGACGCCGCGGGATGGGTTTCGAGCGGGGCGCTCTCCCCGGCCGACCGGGTCGCCGCCGAGCCGCAGGCGCTCGTCGCCCCAAGCGGCGAGCGCGTGATCGCGTGGGTCCAGAACCTGCAGAACGGGTTCACGCCCGAGAACGTCTCCGTGCGGGTCGCGCCGCCGGGCCACGACTTCGGCCCCGCGCAGACGTTCGCCGGGCAGGTCGGCGGGCCCAAGCTCGCGGTTGCCACCGACGGGACGGTCGCGCTGGCGTGGACCGATTTCACGGCCCGAACCGTCCATATCGCCCGGCTGGTGCCGGGGCAGACGACCTTCGTCGAGGCGACGCCCTTGACCGTTGCGGGGGGCGAGGCCCCGTTCGACGTGCAGCTCACGTTCGACGGTGGGGACGCGGTCGTCGCCTTCGAGTCAACCCTCGACCCGGTCTCCAGCATCTGGGCGGCGCGACTGCCCGCCCGGGGCCGAGCGGTCACGATTACGCCCGGCACGGCCTCGGGCGGCGCCCTCGACCACGCGAGCGTTCCGGCGGGTCAGCCGCGGCAGTTCGCCACCGACCCCAGCATCGCCGCCGATGGGGGAAAGGTCTTCGTCGGTTGGCAGCGGCAGACCGAGGGCGTTCTCAACGACCGCGGTGCGGTGCTGACCGATGCATCGACGATCGTCAAATACGCCCCGCTGAACGCGACTGGGGTGCTCGGCGGCGTCGTGCCGCTCGACTTCACCGTCGACAACAGCGAGTTCCCGCCCAACATGACGCCGCGCGTCGCCGCCGGAGGCGGGCACGCCTATGTCGTGTGGCTGCGCCCGCGTGACGAGCAGGACGTCAACTATCAGGACGTCCTCGCCGGTGGCGCACGCATCGTCATCCCCACCGATCCGTTCTTCCGCAACCTGCAGGTCGGGGCCGACGGCTGGGGGGCGCTGTTCGTCGCCGGCGATGCCGAGCCCACCGGGAGCAGTGCCGACGCCGTGAATGCGGCTGTGATTCCGGCCGGGACGACTCCAGGGCCGGCGGCCCGACTGACGGCGCCCGGAGTGGCACGGCAGACCGCGGGGCTCGCCGTCGCCGCTGACGGGACAGCCCTCGTGCTCCCCGACCGCGTCGCCGACAGCTTCAGCCGCACGCTCCAGGTGTTCGCCTCGCGCCGGCTCGCCGGCGGTGCGTTCGCGGCTCCGCTCGACGTGTCGGGGTTGCAGGACGACAGCGCGAATCAGTTCCCGGCGGCGAGCCCCGCTGTCGCACCGGGCGGGCGCGCGCTCGTGCTGCGGGCGTCGGCGGACAACTCCAGCGTTGCGAATCGCCGTCTGCATCTGAGCGAGTTCGATGCCGCGCCGCCGGTGTTCGGGGCGGTCGGCGTTCCGGCGCGTGCGGTGGCGGGTCAGCGGGTGGCGATGTCCGGGTCGGCTTCCGACACTGTCTCGCCCGGGATTGCTATCAGCTGGGATTTCGGTGATGGCTCATCGGCCGACGGTGAGGCGGTCTCGCACATGTTCGGTGCGCCTGGGACGTATCGCGTGGTTGTGAGCGCGAGCGACGGCGCCGGCAACAGCGCTGTTGTCACGCGGACGGTCACGGTCGGTCCGGCGACGGAAGGTGTCGATCTCATGCGTCCGGTGATCTCTCGGCTCAGCCTGACCCATGCGCGGTTCCGGGTCGGTGGCGGAGCGACTGCTTCGATCGCGGCAGCGCGACGCGGGCGTTCCGGGTCGCCGGTGGGCACGACCATCCGGCTCAGTCTGAACACGCGCGCGACGGTCGCTGTTCAGATTCGTCGGCGTGGTGTCCCGGTTGGGACGTTCGTCCGGGGAGGTCTTCGTCCGGGGGTCGTCTCGATCGGCTTCACCGGCCGGATCGGCCGGAGCGCCCTGCGCCCGGGCGCCTACACGGCGACGGTGACCGCGATCACCGCCGCCGGCAAGCGGTCCGCGCCACGGGCTGTTCGGTTCAGTGTCGTGACGCGGTAGACCCGACGCTCAGCGCCGCTTCGCATGCACGCGGAACTCCGTGGAGGCCGGTGTCTTTCCGAGCGCGCGTCCGCCGTAGAGGACGTGACCGTGGCTGTCCTGGTAGGTCAGCCACGCGACCGTCGGCCGCTGCGCGACGCCCTTCTTGGAGTAGTCGCACACGCCCTTGGGGTACGTCTGCTCGAGCTTGGTCCACTCGGTGGTACTGAACGTGATCCCCGAGTAGTCGGAGCGGTTCAGCGGCTTGAGCTGGCACTTGTTCGTGTCGGTCGTGATGGCGTCGCCGGCGACCGTCCGCGGCGTGCCTTCGACGTTGACGATGCCGGCTGGGCACAGGCCCTTCGACAGCTTGACGCCGACGCCGCTCCAGCACTCGTCGGTGATGTCGGAGGGCTTGTCGCGGATAACCTTCTGCGGCAGGGTCTTGCCGCTGCGGTCCGTCTCGACCTTCCCGAGCCAGCGGTCCATCGCGAGGAAGCTGTTGAGCTCGCAGTTCGTGTCGCCCACGATCGTCGTCGGGCCCTCCCAGATGAGCTGGTTGGCGTGCGTGTGGTGCTCGCGATCGAGACGCGCCCGGACCGCGAACGCGCGGTACGCGTCGTGGAACGCGCCCGGGTTCGGGCCGCGGCAGTCGATGATCGCGACCTGATTGAGGTTGGTCGTCTCGTTGATCATCCCGGTCCGGTAAGCGCGCGCGAGCGAGGGGGCGCCCGTCGCATCGACCCGGGTGCTCGTGAGGTTGGCGTCGATGTCGGCGCCGCCGATCTTGGCATTGATGTCGACGAACTGCCCCGGCGTGATCTGGCCCGCCTTCAGTGATGCCAGCCCGTACTCGACGCCGACGTTGTCGACTGGTAGCCGCGCGAACCCGTGTCCAGCCTTCTTCTCCTGCGGTTGCCAGATCGACTTCGGGTCCGGTCCGAAGACGTTGATCGCAGCGTCGGTGATCGTGCAGCGGACGCCGCCAGGGTTCGTGATCGGGTTGTACCGATCGGCCGTCGTCGTGCCGGCGCACGGGTCGGTCGGGACGGCCACGTGAAACTGCGCCAGGTCGGACACCTTGGCGTTCGTGACCCCATCGCCCGGGCCGCCGAGCACATCGTTCATCTGCGTCGGCAGCCACGCGACGCCGAGGGCCCACCTCGTCGGGCTGTTGAAGTACGCAAGCAGTAGGTGGTAATCGAGGAACTGCGTCGCCGTGCTGTACGCGTCCGGGAACGAGCACGTCGGCAGGATCCCCTGGTAGACGCCCGGGTAGGCGTTCGCGATCCACTGCTGCGCGAGCGACCCGCCCGAGCACCCGGTGCCGATCGTGTACCGCAGCGTCCCGTAGGACTTGATGACGTGCTCCTTCGCCATCGCGAGCGACTCGGCCTGCAGCGCGAGGTTGCAGTTGTGCCCACTGTTGTCGAGCGCCGTCGACATCACGACGAACCCTTGGCTTAGGGCTTTCTGGTCGGCGGCTGAGCCCGTCGTGCCGGGAGCGGTGCCTGTGGTGTGATCGACCGCGCAGGAAGCGCCGTGCGTGATGAACATCTTGTGGTCGAACTGCTGCTGGGGGTTGGTCGCCGTCCAGGCCTTGCCCGGCTGGAACAGCGCCGCGACCTGGTACTGGTCGCGGTCCATGTAGCCGGTCTCGACGCGGACGATGAACGGTACGGTGTGGCCCTGGTCAGTCGTCGTTTGCGCTACGTCGCTTGGTCGGTTCTTGGGGTCGTAGGGCTGGAGCTTGGTTGCCGCCGGGCTGGTCGACTTGTAGAGGTAGGTGAAGGTGGGGGGCTGGTCGCATTTAGTGTCCGTTGCGCCCGCCTGGCACGTCCACGGCTTGAGCTGTGGGCCCGAGAAGACGGGTCCGCTTGCCGGGTGGTTCGTGACGGTGAGCTTGGCCGCCCACGTTTTGTTGAGGGTCGCCTGGAGGGTGTTGCTGCCGAGCTTGAGACCGGTGACCAGGCCCTCGAACCGCCGGTTGCTGCGGAACGCGAACGCGCTGCGGACGTTCCGACCGCGGAGCGTGACCTTGAGGTTCTTGGCGGCTGCGTGGTTCGGCAGCGTGATCGCGACGAGCGCGGTGCCGCCGCTGACGAGATCCGCGCGACCGGACAGAACCGAGATCGACAGCTTCGGCTTCTTTAAGGTCTTCGCCGCCGCCACGGTGGGCACCATCGCGCACACGGTGGCGAGCACCGCACTGGCCATCCCAAGACCGACTCGGGCCGTTCTCCCCGTCATGAGCACTCTCTCTCCTCAGATCTCAGCGGACAACCGTGTGGTCCGCTGCTCCAACGCAATTGCCGCGCGCCCCGGTCTTCGCGCGGGGCACAATCTACCGGGACGGGGATGTGGCGCGCCAGTGGTGAAGCGCGTCGGGCCATCTTCGGGCTCATAACCTGGGGGGGTCCATAACCCGAAGGTCAGCTGCTCCGTCCGTCATAGAGACTCGCGGATTTCCGCCCCTTCCGCCACAACGTCGCAAGGCGAGACTGGGAACCGAACAGACGCTTCCCGGGGTCAGGTTTCAGTCTGACTCGTTGCTCGTGTATCCCATCTTCTTGTAGGCCCTCAAGCGCTTGGCGTACATGCGCCTGAGTACGGGAACGGCGTCGTCCACATAGTCGTAGACGAGCGCATCGCACTTGGCTGGATGGGCGCGGTGAAGTCGGCCCGCGTACTGAACAACGGTCCCCTTCCACGCGATCGGCATAGTCAGCAGGAGCGTGTCCAGGTGCGGGTCGTCGAAGCCCTCGCCGATGTAGCGGCCGGTTGCGAGCACGAGGCGTGGCTCGTCGCACGGGAGATCGGAGAGATGTTGCAGCGCGGCGCGTTTCGCCTTCTGCTGAACGCCACCATGGAGCACGACGAGGTTTGGCACATCGCCGTCAAGCTGGCCGGCGATTCGGTCGAGGTGCTCACGGCGCTCGGTGAGGATCATTGGTGCACGGCCCTCGCGGAGTAGCCGGCGGGCATCGGACACGACGAGCTCGAGTCGGTCGTCGTCTGAGGCGAGAGCTGAGTAGATCTCCTGGATCGAGGAGTCCCGTCGGAGGACGTGGGGATTGAAGCTCGTATCCCGTCTGATGACGCGTAAGTCGAGCGCGTGCTGTTGCTGAGTCGTCGCCGCGTCGACGACATGACGGATCGGACCGCATTGCATGCCGATGATGGGCTGATGGCCGTCACGCCGGTACGGTGTGGCCGTGAGGCCCGTGATGTAGTGGGCCGGGATCGCGGCTAGCACGCGCTCGATCGAGACGGCGGGGACGTGGTGGCATTCATCGATGACGACGTGTCCGTAGCCGCGGACGAAGTCTTCAAGCTCGCCGCGAGCGAGCGTCTGCACCATGGCGACGTCGAGCTCTCCGGTTGCTCGTCGTCGTCCGCCGCCGATCCTCCCGATCGCCTTTGACGGAATGCCGAGGAACTCGGAGAGCCGTTCCACCCACTGCTCGACGAGCGGTTTGCGATGTACGAGCACAAGCGTGGAAACGCCTCGGGAGGCGATCAAGCTGGTAGCAAGGACCGTCTTGCCCCACCCGGGCGGAGCGCACAACACCCCCGTCTCATGGGCAAGCATCGCATCGGCAGCTCGCTGCTGACTCGCGTTCAGGCTGCCGGCAAACTCGATCGCGAGTGGTTCTCCTTCGATCCGTCGGTCGTCCAGATCGATTGCGATGTCGAGCTCCGCGACGAGGGTGCGCAGATCGTCCAGGCAGCCGCGTGGAAGCGCGAGATGTTGACCCAGCTCCTCAAAACAAGCAATCACGCGCGGCGTTCGTGCGACGGACATGCGCATGGCCTGTAGCTCCATGAACATCGGATTGGCGAACGTCGCCAAGCGTCGCGTCGCATCGACGAGTGCCGGTGGGAGCGCCGCGCGATCGATATACAGCCGCTCTGCCAGAGTCGCCTTCGCCGTGTCGGGCGTCGGGGTGCCCCGCAGCCGCTCAGCGAGCGTCCGAGAGGGGCACCATGGGAGTTCGGGACGTTCCGTCGCGGCGCGAACCGCAAATACGTCGTGCGCCCCTGCATCAGCGATCAATCCGGCGAGCCGATCCGGAGCGATCTTCGGTACAGAGGCGAGGAGCGACCATTGGTCTGGGTGTGGTTCGAGCTCATCGTCCAGGAACTCGGTGTTGCCGAGCGTTCGAGCCTCCCGTTGCAACGGCAGCGCGATGAGGTTTCCGAAGCCGCCTTTGGGGAGCACGTCTTGACTCGGGAACAGCCGGTCGTACGAGGCGACGCCGAGCGCCGCGCCACGCGCCATCGTCTCAGTCAGGATGTAGAACCCAAGCTGGCGAGCATCGGCAGCCGCGACCGAATGGGTGAAGAACAACCACACGTGCGCACCGTTTCCGGAGCGTGATCGCTCGATTGTCGGCTCGAGGTCCAGCGAGCGACAGGTTGCCTGATCGCGCGCGCGTCGGCTCGCCACGATGCACCGTCCAGATCGATCGCGAGCAGTCGACACGTGTCATCCGGAAGCAGTGGGTAGATGCCGACAACTGCGCGGCCTTGAAGATGGGCGAGCAGCTCGCGATCTCCGAATGACACGAACGCCTGGTTCGTGCAGCTGCCGCAGCGGACCTTCGGCTTGTGGCAGAGGCCAGGCCTCCATTCGTTGGCGCAGCGAGGCGCGTAGCCACTGCTGCCCTTGGCGCGGTTCTCCCAGCGCACCGCGAACACGTCCTCTCGCCCGCGGAACAGGTCGCGGAAAAGCTCGATCTTGGAGGCCGCTGAGAGCTCGGTCCCGCCGTCGGCTCGCCCGCCAGTGTCGCGCGAGGCGCGGAGGCGGTTCAGGTCCGCGGGCCGCTGGGTGACGACTTCCCGTCGCCGGTCGAGTTCCGCCAGTTGCGCGCGCATCGGCGATCTCAGCATGTACGTCCCTCAGCACCACGCCATTCTGCAACCTGCCTCGGTCTGAACGGCCATCGCGCCAACGCGTGCTGGAATGCGCCCTGCCGCGTTGGCGCTTCCGAACCTCTCGGGTTCGTCCGGGCGCTGCGCGACGATGCCGCGCGTGATCGTCCTGCACGCCCTCTGGTCGCGCGACTCGCGGCTGTGCTTCTGGGGGGAGAAGTCGTCGCTGCCCTCACACGCCCGCAGGTCGGCAGGCCCCCCGCAGGCGCAGATGCGGCCGCGGCCGCACCCGTTCGCCTGTGAAAAGGGCCTGGTGTGCGACGTGCTCGAGCGGCTGGGACTGATGTCCCTCCCTGGCGATGCGGTCGAGCGCAAGCTGGCGTTGATGCTGCCGTCGTCGGAGCTTGGCCCCCAGGCATCCCCGCAGCTCCTGCGCGTGGTCGCCGAGCACGAGCGGCCGGAGCGGCCGTCTCGTCTCGAGGCATGGGAAGTCAATGCGCTCGGGTTCGACGCCGGCAGGGCGCTCGACCTACTGCTCGCCGTCCCGGCCCTAGCCTCGGCCTCGACGCCCGGCGCACGCGCCGGCTCAGGCGGCGGCGTCGCGGTCGGGGACTCGGTGCGGTTTCTGGCTGAGGCGTTCAAGCTGGCGCTCGAACTGGTGGCGCGCGGGCGCCTGCGGCCCGTGCTGGTCCGCCGTGGCGAGCAGTGGGTCGCGCGCTGGGTGCCGGTCATCGACGACGGCGGCGACGCCGCACGCGTGGCGCTGCTCGCTCGTTGCATGCCGCCGCTGCTCCGGGCCGAGCCTTCGTGCTCGCTCGACGGCCGCGTGCCCGACGCGGTGCTCGGCGACCTGCTCTCCGCGGTCGTCGACGCGTGCGCACGCGAGCTGCTCGCCGATCACATCGCCGGCCTAGACAAGTCGTTGCCGGGCGGCGCGGTGCGAGCCTGGCTGCGAGCGCTCGTCGCCCGCGACCCCGTTGTCCACGACGATCCGTGGGAGCTCGCCGCGCTCGCCGAGCAGCTCGACGAGTGGTGGGCGGCGGGCCAGCGGTACAACGCGCAGCGCATGTTCCGGACGTGCTTCCGGCTGGTGCCACCGGACGCGGGCGAGGCCGAGGATCGCGACCGCCGGCTGCCGGAGCTGCCGGCCGCAAACGGACATCCGCCGTCGGACCTCGAAGAAGATAGGTGGCGCGTCGAGATCCTGTTGCAGGCCAAGGGCGACCCGAGCGTGCTCGTGCCGGCCGAGGAGGTGTGGGCGCGCAGCGAGCGCCTGACCGCGCTCGGCCACATGCTCGAGAACCCGCAGGAGCGGCTGCTCGGGGGGCTCGGGCACGCGCTGACGCTGTGGCCTGACCTCGAGCCGGCGCTGCACGAGCCCGCGCCGACCGGCGTCGAGCTGACCGCCGAGCAGGCCTACGGCTTCCTGCGCGAGGCAGTGCCCGCGCTCGAGCAGGGTGGCTTCGCGGTCCTCGCCCCGCCGTGGTGGCGTCAGCGGCTGCGGGTCAAGCTGAGTGCCAACCCCGAGCAGGAGTGGGGGGACGGCACGGGACTGTTCGGGATCGATGGGCTGTGCGCGTACGAGTGGCAGGTCGCTGTCGGCGACGCAACGCTGTCGCTGTCTGAGCTCGAGGCGCTGGCGGAGCTGAAGCTGCCGCTCGTCAGGGCGCGGGGGCGCTGGATCGCGCTGCGCACCGAGGACGTCGAGATGGCGCTGCGTTTCTTCAAGGGGAGGCGCGTGCGCGGTCTCGCGTCGGCGGGGGAGCTGCTGCGCGAAGGGCTTGGGGTTGCCGGCGCCCGCGGGGGGCCGTCGCCCGAGGTCGAGATCGACGCCGAGGGCTGGCTCGGAGAGCTGCTGCGCGCCGACGGCGACCGGCGGCTCGAGGAGGTGCAGACGCCCGGTTCGTTCGAGGGTGAGCTGCGTCCCTACCAGCAGCGCGGACTCGCGTGGCTCGCCTTCCTCTCGAGCCTCGGGCTGGGCGCGTGCTTGGCGGACGACATGGGGCTTGGAAAGACTCCACAAACGCTCGCGCTACTGCTGGCCGAGCGCGAGCAGCCTGCGAACGGGAGTGCCGGGAACGACGGCCGTCGAGCCGGCAAGGCCGTGGGCCCGACGCTGCTGATCTGCCCGATGTCGGTGTCCGGCAACTGGCAGCGTGAGGCCGAGCGGTTCGCGCCGAGCCTGCGGGTGCACGTCCACTACGGCCGCGAGCGGCTGAAGGGGAAGGCGTTCGCCCGCGCCGCGCGCGCTAACGACCTCGTGGTGACGACGTACGCGCTCGCGCTGCGCGACCGTGAGACGCTCGATGCGATCGAATGGCACCGGATCGTGCTCGACGAAGCCCAGAACATCAAGACGCGCGAGGCCAAGCAGACGCGGGCGATCCGCGCGCTCCGAGCTCGCCACCGCGTCGCGCTGACCGGGACGCCGGTCGAGAACCGGCTCAGCGAGTTGCACTCGATCCTTGACTTCCTGAACCCGGGCATCCTCGGCTCGGCCGGCAGCTTCCGCGAGCAGTTCGCGACGCCGATCGAGCGCTGGCGCGACGGGAACGTGGCGGCGCGCCTGCGCCGGGCGACCGGCCCGTTCATCCTCCGGCGGCTGAAGACCGACAAGGAGATCATCGGCGATCTGCCGGAGAAGATCGAGATGCGAATCGACTGCCACCTGACTCGCGAGCAGGCGACGCTGTACCAGGCGGTCGTCGACGAGATGCTCGAGCGGGGGGACGAACTCGACGGGATCGCACGCGCCGGCGTCGTGCTCGCGGCGCTGGTGAAGCTCAAGCAGGTCTGCAACCACCCTGCCCACCTGCTCAAGGACCACTCGCAGTTAGATGGGCGCTCGGGCAAGCTCGCACGGCTCGAGGAGATCCTCGAGGAGGCGCTCGCGGAGGGCGACCGGGTGCTGTGCTTCACGCAGTTCGCCGAATTCGGGCACCTGCTGCGAGGCCACCTGCAGGAGCGGATCGGGCGCGAGGTGTTGTTCCTGCATGGGGGCACGCCGAAGTCCGCGCGCGACGAGATGGTCGCGCGCTTCCAGTCCGAGCAGGGGCCGCCGGTGTTCGTGCTGTCGCTGAAGGCGGGCGGGACGGGCCTCAACCTGACCGCCGCGAACCACGTGATCCACTACGACCGCTGGTGGAACCCTGCGGTCGAGGATCAGGCGACCGACCGGGCGTTCCGGATCGGCCAGCGCAAGAACGTGCAGGTGCGCAAGCTGACCTGCGTCGGCACCCTCGAGGAGCGCATCGACCAGCTGATCGCCGAGAAGAAGGATCTCGCCGAGCAGATCGTCGGCAGCGGCGAGGCGTGGCTGACCGAGCTGGACACCGCGCAACTGCGGGAGCTTGTCGCACTCACCGGGGACGCGGTGGCGGTAGCGTGACCGCGTCGCACGGGTACCAGACCGAGGATATGCCGGCGACGCCGCTGCCGGCACAGGGCGGGATCGCGGCGCGTAGCCGCGACGGCGCGATCGGCGAGAGCTGGTGGTCGCAGCGGTTCATCGGTCTGCTGGAGTCGTTCGGGCTCGGCTCGCGGCTCGAGCGCGGGCGGGTCTATGCCCGCGCCGGACAAGTGACCGAGCTCGATGTCGAGCCCGGGATCGTGCTGGCGAAGGTCCAGGGCTCGCGCTACACGCCGTACCGCGTGCGCATCCGCGCCAAGGTGTTCTCCGAGTATCAGTGGCGCCGCGCGGAGAAGGCGATCGCGGCGCGGGCGCTGACGCTCGCGAAATTGCTCGCCGGCGAGATGCCGCACGACATCGAGGAGGTGCTTGCGGCGTGCAAGCTGACGCTGCTCCCCGGCTCCTACGAGGAGCTGCGGGCGACCTGCACCTGTCCGGACGCAGCCAACCCTTGCAAGCACCTCGCGGCCGTTTACTACATCCTCGCCGAGCGCTTCGACGAGGACCCGTTCGCGCTGTTCACGTGGCGTGGCATCACCCAGGAGGAGCTGCTCGAGCAGCTGCGCACGCGGCGCGCGAGGGCGACCGGCAAGCGCGTGTCGTCGGACGCGGCGAGCACCGACGCACCTGCGCCCGACGAGCCGCCGCCGCTGTCGGCCGTGCTCGATCGCTTCTGGCACGCCGGCCCGGAGCTGGGCGAACTGCACTTCAGCCCGCTTGCCGCCGAGGCCCCCGATGCGCTGCTGCGACAGCTCGGACCCCCGCCCGTGGACGTCGGTGATCAGAACCTCGTCGAGCTGCTTGGTCGCGCCTACGTGCAGCTCGCCAGCGCCGCCGAACGGCGCGCGCTGGCGGAGTGAACCGATGGGAATGCGTGATGTCGCGTAGCGCCGGCAGTGCTCGGAGGCGGGGCATTCCTGACCACGTGCGCCTAACCGTGCGCACGCGGCTCGAGCGACACGCACTGGACCGGTGGGAAGAGCACTGCCGCGGGATCGACGTCCGCTTCCGTGGCTCGTTCGCGTATGTCGACGCGCTCCAGAAGAACGGCTCGCATCTGCCCGACACGCCGCAGGAGACCCGGGATCTGATCGACGCGACCCCAACATACCTGTGCAGGCTCGGATACTTGGGCACTCCGGACCAGTGGGCGTTTGCGTTCTACAAGTACAGCGATGAGATCTACGAGCCGTCGTTCCTGCCTTCTGGGGCGTTCGAGGGAACCCCTGAGGAGGCATTCGACTGCGCCGCCAGCGTGTATCTAATCGGCTGACGGCCAGCCTGCACGCAGCACGAGCCTCACGTGCGACTGGGCGGTAGCCGAGGAGCAGTCAGGCTCCACCAGCAAATTAGCCAGATTCAGTAGAAGATCGCTTGAGACGTTATTGCGCTCAGGCAATGCCACGAAGCGCCCGTCGGATGCGGGTTCCTCGCCAGAGCTCGCGACGGCCGGTGATCAAGAACCTTGACGGACGGGTCAGTCATAACCAAGCTTGCGGCTTAAGCTTGACCAGGCGAACCTTGATCAAGACTTAGCTGTAATCAAGGTTATATGGTAACCTTGATTTTGTGGCTTCGGTACTACGCCGTCGCTGGACCTCCAACCTGACGCCCGGTCTCCCTCGCCGGGACCGTCAAGGCTGCACGTACGAAGCGTACGTACCCGATCCCCTTATCGGCACGCCGATCATCCTCGCAGGGGAGACCGCTGCTGACATCGCGGACGCCGAGGCAGCTGTTGTCCGTCTCAACTTGCAGGCGCGAAGTCTCATCGACTCTGAGGCGGTAGCGCGACTCTTGCTGCGCGCCGAGGCTGTCGCCTCATCTCGGATAGAAGGCCTCGAAGTCGGAGGACGTCGACTCCTTCGCGCTCAGGCGGAGCGAGTCTTGGGCGAGCAGCCATCCGACGTTACCGCGCTCGAGGTGCTCAACAACATCGAAGCCATGAACTGGGCGATCGAGCAGCTCGGCGATCCGAAGAAGAAGATCACCACCGACGACGTTCTTGGAATCCACCAGCACTTGCTTGCCGGAACTAGGCTCGATGAGTACGCCGGCAAGATTCGTGCGGAGCAGAACTGGATCGGCGGGAGCAGTTACAACCCGTGCTCCGCCGCCTTCGTGCCGCCGCCGCATGAGCAAGTTGAGGAGCTTCTCGACGATCTCTGTGCGTTCTGCAGTCTGGACTCTCTACCGGCGATCGCGCAGGCCGCGATTGCCCATGCCCAATTCGAAACCATCCACCCCTTTGTGGACGGCAACGGGCGTACTGGGCGCGCGCTGATCCACGTCATCCTGCGCCGCCGCGGCCTGGCCGCACACGTTCTGCCTCCAGTTTCCCTCGTGCTGGCCACATGGTCCGACGACTACGTCAACGCGCTCATGGACACTCGTTACCGCGGACGACCCGACTCGGCCGCGGCTAGGAGAGGTTTCGACCGCTGGATCGGACTCTTCGCCGCAGCGATAACCCGAGCTGTACACGACGCAGAGCTGTACGAGGCGAGCGTCGTCGAGCTGCAGAAGGCATGGCGGGAGCGTCTCGGAAGAGTCCGCGCCGGGTCGGCGCTCGACCGTCTCATCGATGCGCTTCCCGGTGGGCCGGTCATGACCGTCCAGAGCGCCGCGTCGCTCATCGGGCGCAGCGAGCAGGCGGTCAACGAGGCCATACCACGGCTGGTCGAAGCAGGGATCCTCCGCCAGACGACCGTGGGCCGGCGCAATCGCGCATTCGAAGCAACCGAGCTCACCGACGCCTTCACCGACCTCGAGCGACGGCTGGCCAGCCCAGCGGGCGACACGAAGTCATCAGCGCCAGCGCGTGCGGTGCCGCGCCGACGGCAGGCGCGGTGAGATGCTCGGCGTGGACCGACCCGCGAACACTACGGCCGCTGATCTTGGGCGCCCCCGACCCAGCTGAGCGCCGGATCGCGTTCTTTTCCCCAAAACGGGTACCAAACTGGTACCAAAACAAGCAGATTTGACCTCTCGTAACTGAACGTGATTTCACGAAAGCCCTGCAAATCCGCAGGTACCCAACGCCCCTGAAGCGTCTCATAACCCGAAGGTCGCGGGTTCGAATCCCGCCCCCGCTACCCACGGTCCGCCAGCTGCGAGCGCGGCGGTTCACGCCCGCTGAGGTCGCTCGCGCGCTGGGCGTCAGTAAGGCCGATGCTGCCCGACTCGTACGCGTCGTGGCATGCGAGCGAGAGAGCCAAGCGACGGCCGTTGTCGGCGGAAACGCCAACGGCGAAGGAAGCGCGAGTCAGACTCGGTGCTGGGTCAGCCCTGGATGGCGGCACGGGCTGCGAATCGACGGCGATTCTGATTGGCCAGACGACGGCGGTGCGCCGAGCGAAGCCGGCGACAGCGGCGTCGCCTGCGTGCTCGTCGCCTCGCCTGACAGGCGCGACAAGCTGTCCGTATGCGGCTCGAGCTCGCCCGGCACCTCGTACTCGGCGCCGTCGACTACGCACGGAGCCTCGGCTTCGAGCCCCACCCCGACTTCCGGCGGGCACGGCGTGCCCTGGGATCGTGGGATGGCCGAAGCTCGATCACGTTCGGCAGGGACGGCAAGCCGTTGTACATCAACGGACCTCACGACCACCCGCAACAAGTGCTCGCGACGCTCGACCGGGCTGTCGATCGTGGCGGCTTTCACTACAGCGTCGCCTCGGTCAGGCCGACGGCTACCGCGATACCGCCTCGTTGACCGATCTCGACGACTTCGGTGATGCGGCGTAGGGCCAGGGCAGAGCGCGCTCAGCTGCGTGGAGTCAGCTCGAACCACTCTTGGTAGGAGGCGATCGTCACCGTGAAATGGCCGAAGAAGCCGGTCAGGCCGAGGAGTCCGAACGACGGTGCCCATGGCTCGCAGAACCAGACGGGCGCTGACCACCCGTACTGCTGAGAGCCGTCGTCGACCTCGAGAGTGACCTCGGCCATGAGCGCGGTGACGACCGCGCCGCCGACGGCGAGGCGCGTTCGCGGCGCGTCCCGCAGGTCGATCCCGCAGATCTCTGCGACGTGTGCGCCGAAGCGCACTGCCGTCGCGCCGCTATCGAGGAGGCAGGCCTGAGGCGCAATATCGAGGCCCTCGACGACAACGTCAACGATGGGACGCGGCCGAACGCCATTTGTACCGGGATCCGGTATGTCCCGGAACGGGAACCTCACAGAGGTGCGAGTCCGCTCGCGTTCAGCTCGTCCTCCGGCACTCGGAACATGCTGTCCGCCTTCTGTCCGTGCCGACTGAGCCATGCGACGAGCTCCTGCGGAGACTCCGTCGAATGCAGAACGTCGTCATCCCTGATCGCGACCCAGCTGCCAGCCAACGGCCGCAAGCGGTCAGCCAGAGGTCGGGGGGCGTCCACCGGCCTGTGGCGGGAAGGGGCCGAGATGGTCCCGGGCGTCCGCCCAGGCCTGCGGCCTGCCGAAAAGCCGAGGCGGATGAGGGTTCGTCTCGCCTGGTGGGTGGTGAAGTCGGCTCGGTCGAGGCCGGTGAGCTCGCCGATGATCTGCTTCGGTGGAAACCGCCGGGTGCCGACGACCACATAGTGGCTTGCGATGGGCTCGGGATCGACTCCTCGCATGGCACGGACGACGTCGCTGCTGCGCAGAACGAACGGGTGGCCGGCGATCCGGACTTCTCGCACTGTCGTCATCTCTGCCGTGAGTTCTCTAGGACGGTTTCTCTGGTACGTCTCTGACAGACTACCAGCTGCGGTCCGTACCGCCGAAACGAGCAAGGGCCCGGCCTGAGGAGCCAGGCCGAAGCACCGCGTCAACCTGATTCTTCGTCGCCCACCAGCCGCAGCTGCGCGGAAGTGGCGACCGGCATGCGCCTGAGGCTGACGGCGCCTTCGAAGATCTCCGGCTCGAGGAAGGCCTGCATCAGCTTGTGGTGGGCGCGGTGGCGAAGCGCTTGAGCTTCGTGGCGGACGGCGGCGGCGTACTCCGCACCGTCGTTCGGTCGCTCTTCGGACAGGCGTCGTGCGAGGATCTGCTCGGCCGCCCACGCGTACACAGCGTTCGCGGCGGCCTCTACTTCAAGCATCCGGTACGGGACATACTCCGGGACGCGCTTCTTGCCGTAGCCCGCCTTGCGGGCGGCGCGTTCGAGCTCGCGGAACTCGCGGCGACCCTCGTACACCGTGACGATCCCCGTCTCGGGGTCGAACTCGGCCTCGGTCACCTGGTCCTCGCTCTTGCGGGCGATCTCGCGGACCCACCCGGAGGCGCGGTGGCGGACGATCAGGACCTCCAGCTCGCACGCGTGCTCACCGGCGGCCGCCAGGACCAGCAGCCGAGAGCCGGGCTCGACCGTGACCTTGGCGCGGATGGCGACTTGGAGGGCGCCGTAGCCGCGGGCGCCCGGCTTCGGGACCTCGGGCGTGCGGAGCGTCAGCGACAGTCCGGGGTCGGCCTCCATCTCGACGATCGTCCCGGCGGGCACGCTCGTCGGATCGGCGTACAGGGTCACGGTCCGCTTCTCGCCCGGGTGAAGCCGTACAGGTGACTGCTTGAACCAGAGCGGCTGCACCTCCGGCACCGGCGGCGGGGAAGGCACCACGTGCGACTCGCCGGACACGCGGTCGTCCTCCGCACCCAAATCGCCGTCGGCGGGCTGGGTCGGTGGCTTGCTCGCTGGATCCTCGCCGGGCTGGGCACCAGCGCTGCCGGGTTGGTCAAAGGCGGCCTTCAGCAGGTCGTTCAGGGCACGGAGTCCGACCTGGTCGCGGGCGGTCACGGCACGAGCGGCTCCGATCAGGTGCGCGCCTGCGCGGCGCTCCTCCGCGGCAACAATCGGTCGCAGCACGCGGTCGATCGCGGCGTACAGTCGCTCGACGATCGGATGGTGGTGGTTGAGCCCTGAGCGGTCGACCTTGACGACGAGCTCTGGGCGCGGCTTGTCGAGCGCGTCGCGCTGCAGCTGCTCGATCGCCTCGCAGACCACCTCCCCATACAGGTGACGGGCGCCCGGGCGCCCCTCGAAGCCGGCGAGGGTCGTCTCGTGCGCGGCTCGACCGGAGCGGATCACCAGTCCGCCGCGCCGGGTCGCGCGCGAGAAGCCCTGAGAGAGCGGCTCCTTCGCTCGACGGACGGTGATCCTGGCGCTCACGCCAGCTCCGATCTCAACCTCGCTGTCGAACAGCACCGGGCGGTCCACATCGGGCTCCGGGGCCGGGTACGTGACCAGGGCCGGGGGGTGCCCCGGCTGCTCGAGCAGGACCGCACGGGTCGGGTCCTCGAGAATTGGTCGCAGTTGCACGAGCTGGGACACGAGCGCGCGCAACCGGCCCGGGGCCGGCAGCCTCGCCGCCGCCAGTGGCACCGTCACCCTAGTCCCCGCGACGCTGACCGCGAGCGCTCTGAGATCAACCGCCCCGGCGGCCCGGTCACGGACGTGCACGAATGCGTACGGGTCATCTCCCGGGGCGGGAAAGAACCAGGACTCGACCAGCCGGCCGCCGCGGATCCCCTCGATCCGGCCGGCGCCCTGCGCGAGCCACACATCCCGCAGGCCGCGTCCGAACAGGCCGCGCTGGCCTGCTCGGGGCGGCTCGACCCCGAGCGCGCCGAGCCGACGGTCGATCTCGTCTGCGTCGACGCCCACGCCATCGTCGGTGCAGCGCAGCTCATGCTTCCATGACAGCAACGCCGGTGAGCGCAGCGACCGCATCTGCGACCGCCAGGCGGACAGAAACCCCGCCTCTGGCGCGGCGACCGTCAGCACGATCCTGCCGGACGGCCGGCCCGACGCGGCGATCGCCGCGTCGGCATTCGTCACCAGCTCGGGGATGATCTGAACGAGATCGACTCCGCCCTGTGCGAAGTTCTCTCGGAAGTACCGACCGCGTGCCGTTCCGAACCGCACCGCCGAACGATCCAACGCTGACACCTGAGTCATTCCTGGGAGTGTCGTGCAGGCTGCGGACAGAACGTCGACGCAACTGACGACGGATCCGTCCGGTCCGGGACGTATCGTCCTGGTCACGATGAACGATCCCGCGCAGCTGCGAGTGTCCAACCAGGAGCTCGCGACCGTCCGCGAAGCGATGCGCGAGCTCGGCCGGTTGCTCGACCAGCTCGATGAGGGCGAGCTCGAGAAGGTTGTGCTGACCCAACGCAACCAGATGCGCGCGGTGCTGATCACCGTCGAGCGCTACAGCGCGCTCGAACGTGACGCGGC
>CAVVSB010000016.1:0-18965 GCA_963750695.1 uncultured Solirubrobacterales bacterium | reverse complement strand
GGCACGAACGCGAGTGCCGGTTCACCGTCGCGCGTCGCCGTCACGGCGAGTCGGTCCGCCAGGTCAGCCTGCTCGACGCCCGACTTCTCGCCGGTCACGGCATGCCCGGAGCCGGCATTCTCCACCGTCGTCCTCGTGGCGGCGAGTGAGAACGCCGCCGCGCGGCTCGGCTCGAGGACGGCGAGCGCCAGCCCCGAACGGTCATCAAGCGCATCCTCCGACGCCGACGCGAGCGCGAGACGGACCGCGGCACTCGCGATGAACGGCACCGACGCGAGGTGCGACCCGAGCGCGCGTGCGATCAGGCAGCACTCGACGGCCCCGATGCCATCCGGCCCGCCGATCGACAGAGCACCGAACGATCTGAGCTCGTCCCAGACGCCCTGGCGGCGCGCAACCGTCACCACGCCGAGCGCCTCGGGCGTCACCCACTCGCGGTCAAGCAGCGTGCCGACGGACTCGGCGAGCCAGCGTTGTTCGTCGGTCAGCTCGAGGTCCATGACTACTCCGTGGCCAGCCCGAGAACGCGGTCGGCGATGATGTTGCGCTGGATCTGGCGCGTTCCGCCGTAGACGGATGCGGCGCGCGAGTAGAGATAGGTCTCCTCCCAGAACCGATCCTCGGAGACCGCCGCGCCGTCGCCGTCCCCCAGCGTCGGGGCGAGGAGCTCGATCGCCGTGCTCGCCAGCCGCTGCTCGGCCTCGGCCATCAGGAGCTTGACGCTCGAACTGGCCGGCCCGACGACGCCGCCGCCAAGGAATTCGCCGACGGTGCGGTAGGCATGGTGGCGGAGAACCTCGATTCCGACCAAGGCCTGGGCGAGACTCCGCTGCACCAGGGGGTCATCGAGCAGCCGCTCGTCGCCGAGCGCGCGGCCGGCCGCTGTGCGGACGAGCCGGTCAAGCCACGTGCGCAGCTTCACCTGGCGCGGAAGCGCCGCGGTGCCGCGCTCGTGGCCAAGCGTGTACATCGCGATCTTCCACCCGTCGCCGGGCGCGCTCAGCAGGTTCTCCTTGGGGACGACGACATCGTCGAGGAACAGCTCGCAGAACTCCGCGTGGCCCGTGATCTGGGTCATCGGCCGAACCTCGACGCCCGGCGCCTGCATGTCGACGATCAGCATCGAGATGCCACGGTGGCGCGCCGCGCCGGCCGCGACGTCCTCGGTCCGGGCCAGGACGCCACACCAGCGGGCGAACTGGCCCCACGAGACCCACGTCTTCTGGCCGCTCAGGACGTAGCGGTCGGGGTGCTCGACCGCACGGGCCCGCAGTGAGGCGAGATCGGACCCGGCCTCGGGCTCCGAGAAGCCCTGGCACCAGATTTCCTGCGCCGAGAGGATCGATGGGATGTACCGCCGCCGCTGTTCGTCGCTGCCGAAGCGCAGCAGCGAGGGTCCGAGGACGTCGAGTCCCACGACATTGACGAATTCCGGCGCGCCCGCGGCCGCGAGTTCCTGGTCGACGATGATCTGCTCGACCGCGGGCCGGCCGCCGCCGCCGAACTCACGGGGCCAGGCCCGCCCGACATAGCCCGCCTCGTGGCAGGCCGCCTGCCACTGGCGCAGCGCCTCGATCCGCTCGTCGAGCCCATGCGGGAGCTCGGCTGGGACACGCTCGGCGAGGAACGCACGCACGTCCTCCTGGAGGCCGCGCTGCTCTGCGGTCAGGGACAGTCGCATCTGATCGGCAGTCTACCACGAAACTGAGCTGACTTCAAATCAAGTCTGCGGAACGGAACCGGTCGGTGCATCCGGCCCGGCTGCCGTCACACCGCGGTGAGGAGCCCGCCGTTGGGGCTGAGCGTGGCGCCGACGAAATAGCCTGCCTCCTCAGAGGCGAGGAACGCGACGGTCGCGGCAACCTCCTCGGGGGTGCCGAGCCGGCCGGCGGGGGTGCGCGCCAACTCGGCCTGCCGGCCGGACCCCAGCCGCGACTTCAGCCGCATCGTGTCGATGAATCCGGGCGCGACCGCGTTGACGCGGATCCCGGACACGATCAGCTCCTTGGCGGCGGAGCGGGTGAAGCCGAGGATGCCCGCCTTGGCGGCCGAGTAGTGGGGGTGGCCGGTGCAACCTTCGATGCCGCAGATGGACGCCATGTTGACGATCGCGCCACCCCCGCGCGCGGCCATCACCCGGGCAGCGGCCCGGGTTCCGTAGAACGTGCCGTCGAGGTGCACCGAGAGAACGAGTCGCCACTCCTCGTCGGTCAGCCGGCTGAGCGCATCGAGCGGTGTCGTTGCATGCCCGTCGGCGGCGATCTCGGATCGCTGGCGCTCGATCAGCGGGGTGATGCGCCGCACGTGCTCGAGCGCGACCGCGCCCGCGTTGTTGACCAGCACCTCCAGCGGCCCAAGCTCGCGCTCAATCCGCGCCACGGCGGCGTCGACCCGGTGGCTGTCGGAGACATCCACCTCGACGGGCAGTCCGCTGCCGATCGACTCGGCGGTGCGAGCGGCGGTGTCGAATGAAAGGTCGAGCACGGCCACGCGCGCGCCCTCGGCGGCGAGGCGGTGGCAGATCGCGGCACCGATCCCGCTGCCTCCGCCGGTGACGGCGACGACGCTGCCACCGAACCTCGTGCTGTGTGAGTCGTTCGCTGTCGTCATCTGCCTGAACTGATATCATGTCAGTTTCATACGCCGTTGACAACCTGAAAAGCATTGTGATTGGTTCGCACCCCGTGCCGCTCACCTCGCGCCAGATCGAGCTCGAACGCTATCCAGCCGGTCCCGTCCGCGCCACGGATTTCCGTGTTGCGGAGGTGCCGGTCCGCGGCCCGCACGACGGACAGGTCCTCGTCCGCAATACGTGGACGTCGGTGGACCCGAGCCTGCGGCTGCGTCTGGCGCCGACAGGGCCGCGTGGCTACTTCGGCGCGTTCGGGCTCCATGCGGCGATGGACGGGATCATGACCGTGGGCGAGGTGCTCGAGTCACGCGCTCCCGGATTTGCGCCCGGAGACGTCGTCTCCCACGCTCTCGGGTGGCGCGACTACTCGGTGGTGACGGCCGGAGCGACAGCGCTCGGCGGGCTTGGGACGCTCCGTCGCATCAGTACGGCACACGTGCCCGCTCGTAGTTACCTTGGCGCACTCGGGGGGATGGGGCTGACGGCGTATGCGGGTCTGTTCGATGCGGCAGGGCTGCGCACCGGCGACGTCGTCTGGGTCTCGGCGGCGGCCGGCGCCGTCGGCAGCCTCGCCGCTCAGTTCGCAATGTTGCGGGGGCACCGCGTGATCGGGAGCGCGGGATCGGACGAGAAGCTCCGCTATCTCCTCAGCGAGCTCGGCCTGCCTTCGGCGTTCAACTACAACCGGGGCAGCGTCGCTGACCAGCTGGCGCGCTGCGCGCCGGACGGGATCGACGTGTACTTCGACAATGTCGGCGGCGAGCACCTCGCGGCGGCCCTCGGAGCCCTTCGCCGGCACGGGCGTGTCGTGCTCTGCGGAGCCGTCTCCAGCTATGACGGCGCGGGCGGGGGCCTCGCTGCGGAGGACCTCTTCCAAGCGACGGCCAAGGAGCTGACCTTGCGCGGGCTGCGTGGCAGCAGCCACCTGCTTCTGATGCCGCGCATGCAGCGCGAGGTCGGCCGGTGGCTCTCCAGCGGCCGGCTCCGCTACCGGGAGTCGATCGTCGAGGGCCTCGAGCAGGCGCCGGCGGCGCTGGTCGCTCAGCTCGCGGGCGAGACGGTCGGCAAGACGCTCGTGCGCGTGGCTTTCGGTTCCTCCTCGAGCACGCCGGCCTCGACGAGCGCGTCGACCGCCGCGTCCGTCATTCCGAGCAGCTGAGCACAGATCTCGCGCGTGTGCGCCCCGGGTTCGGGTGCCACAGTGGCCGGTGGCGCTGCGATCTGCTCAGAGCGAAACGGCGCGTTCTCGATCCTCCGCGGCTCAAGACCGGGTTGCTCGAAAGAGCGCAGGAAGTCGCGTGCCTGGAGCTGCGGATCGTGCTCGTACTCGTCGGGCCGCTGCATGAAGCCGGCCGGCACGCCAGCGTGCTGGAGCAGCCGCGTGACCTGGCGCGGCGACCGCTCCGATGTCCACGCGCTGAGGCGGCGATCGAGCTCCGCGCGGTGCGCGAGGCGTCCGCCCGCGCCGTCAAAGCGAGGATCTGTCGCCCAGCCGAGAACGCCGCGCAACCGGCCCCAATCGCGGTCGTCGCGCACGGTGACCACGCACCATTCGTCATCGCCCGCACACGGGTAGACGCCCCACGGCGCGTCAGGCGGGTCGATGCCCTCGGCAGCTGCTGGGCCGAGGAGCGACTCGGCAGCGAGGCGGTCGGCGAGCTGCGTGAGGATCGCCTCGGCCTGCGCCACGTCGACCCGCGCGCCGCGCCCCGTACGCTGGCGCGCGATCAGCGCCGCCATCGCTGTTACCGCCGCGATGCGGGCAGCGAAATGGTCGGGGTGAACCACCGTCGAGTCGCTGAAGCTGTGGGGATCATCCGGATAGCGCCACAGGCTGGTGAGCCCGGACACGCAGCGGACGAGCGGGCCGTAGCCCATCCAGCTGCTCCACGGGCCCCGCGAGCCAAGTGCGCTCGCGTTGACGATGACGAGCCGTGGGTTGACCGCGTGCAGCGTCTCGGGGCCGAGGCCAACCTTGTCGAGCGTGCCGGGCTTGAAGTTCGCGAGCAGGACGTCCGCCTGCTCGACGAGCCGCAGAACGATACGGACGCCGTCGGGGCTGCGCAGGTTGACGCCGAAGCTGCGGCTTCCACGGTGACCGATCGCAAAGTGCACCGGCGAGACGCGCGCGCCATCGGGAAACGCCCGGCTCTCCAGCTTGATGACGTCGGCACCGAGCTCGCAGAACAGCCGCGCCACCTCGGCGCCGTAGACGATCACGCCGAGGTCAAGGACGCGGATCCCTTCAAACGGTCGGCGGTCTGGGCTTGGGAATCCGCCCACCGGCAGCGATGGTGCGCAGGCCGTCGCGGCGTCGCTCCACTCCGGCGACCGCTCGTTGTCCTCGCCGACCCGCGGCACCGACCCTGCCGCCGCCACGCGCCCGCCGTTGATCTCCGCGCAGCCGACCGGCATCTCAGCGGTCAGGCCAGGCGCCAGCTCGCGCCGGGCGATCGCCCGCCGCGCTCGGAAGTGCTCAGCGGTCAGGACCTCGGCAGGACTCAGTACCGGAGCGATCGGCACACCCCGCGCCTGTCCCTCGAGTGCCAGCTGATGTTTGCCGCGTCCGGCGAAGTGCCCCTCGAGGATCGCGTGCAGGCGCTCGGCCGCGAGCGCGCGCCCCCGGATCGTCTCGAGCTCCGGATCCCGGAGATCCTCCGGGTCTCCGAGCCACTCGCGCATCGCCTGCCACTGGCGTGGCGCGAGCAGGGCGACCCGGACGTGGCCGTCCCGGCAGCGGAAGATGGGATACGGGCCGGGCGCCGGGCGCGACCGGGTTGGTGCGTAGCCGGCCGCCTGGGCGGTACCGAGCGTCCCCATCGCCGGCTCCACGACCTGGGCGGTCGCCTCGTAGAGCGAGAAGTCGATGCGATCGCCGCGCCCGGTGGCCATCCGGTTCCAGACCGCGGCGAGCACCGCCCATGTCGCCTGAGCGGCGGGAAGTGAGCGGGCGAGCCCGCCCGGCGGCAGCAGCGGCGCGCGGCCCGGCAAGCCGGAGCGGCTGAGCACGCCGCCCATCGCAAGCAGTACCGGTTCGCTCGCCACCCAATCGCGGTACGGGCCGGTCAGGCCGAAGTCGCTGATCGAGATGACGACGAGCTCCGGATGGCGCGCGCGGACTGCGTCGACAGTGAGACCGAGGTCGCGGAGCCAGCCCGGCGGGCTGCTCTGCACCCACACGTCGGCGCCGGCGAGCAGCGCGAGCAGCCGATCACGCCCTCGCGGCAGGTCGATCGTCACCGACCGTTTGCCCGCGTTGCGCACGGCGAAAGCGAGGCTCACGCCCTCGTGCAGCGGGGCCTCCCGCCGCGAGTCAGCCCCTTCCGGCGGCTCCACCCTGATGACGTCCGCGCCGAGATCGCACAGCATCCGGGCGCACAGCTCGCCGCGCGCATCGCCGAGCTCGACCACGCGCAGGCCATCCAGCGGCGGGGAACCCTCAGCCAAGGACGATCTCCGCGGCGCTGCGCAGCTCGTGCGGCTCGCCCACGATCAGCAGCGATGTGACGCCGGACGCGCGCCAGGCGTCGAGGTCATGACGGATCTTCTCGGGCGGGCCGATCAGCGACAGCTGCTCCACGAGCCGGGTCGGCACCGCGGCAGCCGCCTCATCCTTCTTGCCCTCGAGGAACAGCTGCTGGATCTTGCGCGCGGCGTCGCCGTACCCCATCCGCACCGCCACCTCCTGGTGGAAGTTCATGCCGCGGGCGCCCATACCGCCGAAGTACAGCGCGAGGCGTGGCCGGATCCTGTCCGCCGCCTGCTCGATGTCGTCGTGCACGATGAAGTCGAGCGAAACCGCGATCTCGAAGTCTCGCGGCGGTGTGGTCCGTCGAGCGAATCCGGTCTCGAGGTGGGGGCGGTACAGCTCGTCATGGTGGTACGGCGAGTAGAACAGCGCCAGCCAGCCGTCAGCGATCTCGGCTGTCTGGGCGATGTTCTTCGGCCCCTCGGCGCCAAGGAAGATCGGGATGCGCGAGCGCAGCGGGTGGACGGTTGTCTTGAGCGGCTTTCCGAGGCCGGTTACCCCGGCACGGCCAGACACAGGCAGTGGGTAGTGCGGCCCGTCGGAGGTGACGGGGGCCTCCCGGGCGACGATGCCGCACACGATCTCCACGTACTCGCGCGTGCGCGCCAGCGGCTGCGCGAACGGCTCGCCGTACCACCCCTCGACGACCTGTGGGCCGGACACGCCGAGGCCGAGGACGAAGCGCCCGCCGCTCAGGTGATCCATCGTGATCGCCGCCATCGCGGCGGCCGCCGGGCGACGCGCGCTCATCTGCATGATCGACGTGCCGAGCCGAACCGTCTCGGTCTGGGCACCCCACCAGGCCAGGGGCGTGAGCACGTCGCAGCCGTACGCCTCCGAGGTCCAGATCGAGTCGAATCCGAGGCGTTCGGCCTCGCGGATCGCTTCCAGCGTCTTTGCGGTGGGGGCGGCGGAGGCCCAGAAGCCGGTGTTGAGGCCGAGCTTGAGACTCATTGTCCGGTCCACTCCGGCTGGCGCTTCTCCGCGAACGCCCGCGGTCCCTCAATGTAATCCTTCGAGGCGAGCATGCGGGGGATTCGCTCCTCCCAGTCGCGCGCGATGGCCGCGTCGACATCGAGGCCGTGCCCCTCGCGAATCGCCTCCTTGGTCAGCCTGAGCAGCAGCGGCGAGCACTCGAGGATCTCGTCGGCCCAGCGCTGCGCGGCGGTCATCAGCTCGGCGGGCTCGACGACTTCGTTGACGAACCCGAGGCGGAGCCCCTCGTGTGCCGAGACGAGCCGGCCCGTCAGCAGCATGCCCATGGCCGGCTTGAGCGGGATCTGGCGCGTGAGCCGGTGAATCCCGCCGGCGCCCGCGATCAGTCCCACACGCGGCTCGGGCAATCCGAACCGCGCGGTGTGCGCGGCGATGACGATGTCGCAGGCGAGCGCAATTTCGAAACCGCCGCCCGCCGCGACTCCGTTGACCGCTGCGATCAGCGGCTTGGGGCAGCCATAGCCCCGGGTGATGGCGGCGAATCGCGCCTGCGCATCGACGCGCTTCTCGCCATTGGCCGATGCCCGTGCGGTGGCCTTGAGGTCGTTGCCGGCACAGAACGCGCGGCTGCCTGACCCGGTGATGATCGCCACCCAGGCATCCGAGTCGGCCGCGAAGTCGTCGAAGATCTCGATCAGCTCCCGGTGCGAGTGGTTATCGAGCGCGTTCATCCGCTCAGACCGATTGAGCGTGACGTATGCGACGTGGCTGCGCTTCTCGTAGATGACGTGGTCGTAGCTCATGGCGCGGGCCGAAACTTCGGGATTGCCACCTCGTCCGACAGGTGCTCGAACGTCACCGTGAGGGCCATTCCAACCAGGAGCGCGTCATTCGGGCACCCGACGACCTGGCTGGTGAGCCGCACCCCCTCCTCGGTCTCGACGACGGCGATGTTGTACGGGACCTCGGCCGCGAACGCGTCGTCATAGACCTGGTGCATGACCGCGAAGCTGTAGAGCGTGGCCCGCCCGCTCGACGCCTTCCATTCGAGCTCACGGGAGAAGCAGCGCACGCAGCGCGGACGAACCGGGACGCCGAGATAGCCCGTGGGTGACATGAACGTCGCGCACGCGGAACAGCGCAGAAGCATGAGGTCGCCGCGGAGCGCGCCGGCGAAGAAGGGGGCGCTCGCGTCATCGGGGACGGGTACCGGCTTGGGGTGCGTCGGGATCACACGAGTGCTCATCGCTCGTGGGGGCTGAGGATCGTCGTTGCGTGGAAGTTGAGGACGCCGCCGTTGCCAGACACGAGCACGTGATCGTGGGCCGGCACCTGGCGATCCCCGGCCTGGCCGCGGGCCTGGATGACGCCTTCGGAGAGCGGGGTGAAGCCCCACATGTAGTAGGAGGAGAGCTGGCCGCCGCCGGTGTTGCACGGCAGCGATCCGCCCGGACCGAGCTTGCCATCGGCGACGAACGGCCCGCCGTCCCCCTTCTCACAGAATCCGTAGTCCTCGAGGGTGACGAGGACCGTGTACGTGTAGCAGTCGTACAACTCAAGGACATCGACCTCAGCGAGCGAGATGCCGGCCTGGCGCAGTGCGTCGGCGCCCGCGGTGCTGGCGCCCGTGTGAACGGCCGGGTCACGCTCGGCACGGGACGAGTCGCCGGGGGCGCACTGGCCGAAGCCACGCAGGTAGACAGGGGGCTGGCGCAGCTCACGCGCGCGCGCGGCCGAGGTGACGATCACGGCAACGCCGCCGTTGGAGACGAGGCAGCAGTCAAACAGGTGCAGAGGCTCAACCACCCACCGCGAGGCGTGGTAGTCCTCGAGGGTCATCGGTGCGCGCATCTGGGCACGCGGATTGCGCTGCGCCCACGCTCGCTGAGCCACCGCGATCGCGCCGAGCTGATCATGATCGGTGCCGAACAGATGCATGTGGCGGCGCAGTGCGAGCGCGTACATCGTGTTGGCCGGGCCGAAGTCGCCGTAGGCCGCACGCAAGGAACCGAAGCCGGGGGCGGTGAAGCGCTTGCCGTTGTAGGCCGACTGCGCCACGGAGCGCCCCGGCGTCAGCGGCGCGTCGGCGTAGACAACGGCGACGGTGCTCGCCTGCCCCGCAGCGATCGCCAGCGACGCGTACTGGAGCATTGCGCCGGCGGTCGCGCCAAATGCGTTCATCGTCGCGATCAGCGTTAGGTCGTCAAGACCGAGCGAGAATTGGAGCGTCGGCACCATCTCGCTCGAGTGGTTGCCGTTGATGAGCAGGCCATCGAGATCCGCGGCGGCGAGTCCCGCGTCAGCGAGCGCCAACGCGATCGCCTCGGCGGCGAAGTCGGTCGTGGTCCGGTCATAGACCTTGCCCATCTCGGTGATCCCGAGTCCGGTGATGGCTGCGGTCGCGCTCATCATGCATTCCCGGGACTGACGGATCCATCAACTAGGCGGGAGAACTGACTTCAGTTATACCTCTGCCAGCAGGCACCTCCAAGCCAAACAGCCGGGCCGCGTTCAGCCCGAGGATGTTGCGCTTGGCCTCGTCGCTGAGGAACGGGAGATGGAGGAAGATGCTCGGCAGGTCGAAGTCCCAGTGCGGCCAGTCCGAGGCGTAGACGAGCTGCGTCTCGGCGTTGATCGCGGTGAACGTCGCCTGGAGCAGGTCGGAATGGTCCATCTCCATCGGCTGCGAGGTGTAGTACATCTCCCGCATGTACTCGCTGGGCGGCCGCTTGAGCAGCGGCGCTTCGGAGGTGCGCTTCAGATACTCGTGGTCGAGACGCTGCATGAGAAACGGGACCCAGGCCAGACCGCTCTCCACCCAGATCACCTTGAGCTTGGGGAAGCGCTCGGGCAGCCCATTCATCAGCCAGTTGGTCATGTGAACGATGTTGCAGTGAACGAACGAGATCGCGTGCATCGAGATGAAGCGGTTCATCGTCTTCATCCACTCGTCTTCCCAGGTGGGCCCGGCGTGGAAGGCGAGCGGCAGCCCTGTCTCCTCGATCGCCGCATAGACGGGCATGAACTTGTTGTCGTGAACCGGGTCGTAGCGGATGCTCGTGACGAGGAACCCGCAGACACTCGGATTGCCGGCGAACTCGTTGATCATCCGCAGGCACATGTCCGGGTCGTTCAGCGGCAGGTAGGGCAGGAACACGAGCCGGTCGTCTTGACTGCAGAATTCCTCGATCATCCAGCGGTCGTACGCGTAGGCAACCTGCGACTCGCCCATCGGCATCGGCGACATCCCGAGCGAAAGCAGTGAGGTGGGGAACACGACCTGGACGTCGATGCTCATCGCGTCCATCGCCCGGCGGCACAGCTCGACGTCACGCGGCACGTTGATCGGGCCGAGATCCTCCCGCGACAGTTCCTGGTGAGGAATCCGCCCGTGCATCGCCTGAAATTGAAATCCGCGGCCGCCCGGGGTCGGCACATACTGCGTCGCACCCATGACCTCGAGGTCGTGCTGGGAGTTGAATCGCATCACCGGGTTCTCCATGTACTCAAGGACCGCCGGCCAGACGGAGCTCGGGTCGCGGTGCGAATCGACGTCGACGACGAAGTAGTCGTCGAGTCCGAGCTGGTCGGCCTCCTTGCGGGCGTGGGCGAGCATCTCGCGCTCGGAGGTGAACCGGTCGTGCATCGGCACGAGCGGGGTGACACGTGGGTCGACGGGCATTTGAGGGTTACCTCCCGCTGCTTGCGAACCAGACGGAGAACTCGAACGGTGAAAGCGACTGCGCGTGCAGCAGCGCCGTCGCCACGGTGCAGGCTTCGGTCGGCGTCACCTGCAGGGCGCCGAGTGCCTCGTCCCCGTACGGGTCTGAGCACACCTCGACGTAAAGCTTGATCGCGACGGCCAGCAGCGCCGACACGTCCGCCTGCGAGAGCGGGGCCGCAGTGGCCAGCCGCGCGCGGGCGTCCTGGACTGCCTCAGAGACGGACAAGGATCTCTCCCTCCCGCTCCTCGACCTCGACGCCGCGCAGTCGCAGCCGAGCGTCGGCCGGATGCTCGCCGGTCCGCACGTTGTACTCGTAGCCGTGCCACGGACACACGATGTGCAGCTCATCGGCGAAGTCATCGCCGAGGCTGCGGCGCTCGGCATCGAGCCGCTCGGTGACCCGGTTCATCAGCTTTCCCTGACAGACGGGGCCGCCGGCGTGGACGCAGCGGTTCTCCCAGGCGTAGAGGCGGCCTTCGAGCCGGAAAATCCCGATCTCGACGCCCTCGACGTCGACGACGATGCGGCCGCCTTCGAGCACGTCCTCGCTCAGGGCCGCAACGATTGCTGTGTCGGTGTGCATGGCCGGACTCTACCCTTTCCCTTACTAAAAGTCAAAGTGAATTCAGGTCAAATTTTCAACACGGGCTTGATCGCTGAGCCGCTCGCCGCCTCGGCGAACGCGGTGTCGATGTCCGCGAAGGCGTAGCTGCGGATGAGCTTCTCGAGCGGCAGCTTTCCGGCGTGATGCAGGTCGAGCAACGTCGGAATGAAGTCGCGCGGGACGGCCTCCCCTTCGATCACGCCGCGCACCGTCTTGCCGGCACTGATCACGCCGCGCACGTCCATCGGGAAATCCGGGATCCCGATCCCGAGCAGCGCGAGCGTCCCGCGCGGAGCCAGCGCCGCGATCGCCTGATTGATAACCGTGCCCTTGGCGCTGGTGTCGATCGCCAGACCCGCGCCGCCGTCCGTCAGCTCGTGAACCGCGTCCACGACGTCGTCGGCCGTCGGATCGATCGTCGCGTTCGCGCCGAGCTCGGTCGCCAACGCTCGCCGGCTGGCGACCGGGTCGACGGCGACCGTGCGCGCTCCGACAGCGGATGCCGCCATCAGCGCGGAGAGGCCGACGGCTCCGGCACCGAACACCACGAGCCACTCCCCCACAGCGGGGCGCAGCACGTTCATGACCGTGCCCGCACCCGTCTGCACACCGCAGCCAAGCGGCGCCGCGGTCTGCAGGTCGATCTCGTCGTCGATCACCACGACGTTCGACTCGTACGCCAACGCGTGGGAGGCGAAACTCGACTGGCCGAAGTACGAGCCGTACACGGGCGCGTCGCCCCGTCGCATCGTGAGCGACCCATCGACGCGCGTGCCGATCCCGTTCATCGCGCGGAAGCTCCGGCAGTAGGCCGGATATCCGCCGGCACATTCCGAGCAGCGCCCGCAGCTCCGGTAGCTCAGCAGAACGCGGTCGCCGGCCTTGACGCCGATGACGTCGGCACCCACGCAGGCGACGATCCCGGCTCCCTCGTGTCCGAGCACGATCGGCGAGATCTCCTGCGGCCAGACCCGCTTCATCGTGAGATCGCTGTGGCATACGCCAACCGCGCGGACCTCGACGAGGATCTCGTCGCGGCGCGGCTCATCGAGTTCCACCTCCGCGATCTCGAACGGTGCGTCGGCGCGGGCCGACAGTGCGGCGGTGATCTTCATCGGCCGGACGCCTCCTCCGGGGACGGGATGTACGGGATGCACTGGAGCTCGACGTATGCGTCGATTCCCTCGATGCCGTTCTCACGCCCGATCCCCGACTGCTTGAAGCCGCCGAACGGCCCAGCCGGGTCGAGCGTGTGCTGGTTTACCGCCACGTTGCCGCTGCGGATCCGACGCGCAATGTCCTTGGCGTGCTCCGGGTCGCGGCCCCACACGCTGCCGGACAGTCCGTAGTCGGAGTCGTTGGCGATCGCGACCGCGTCGGTCCTCGTCCTCGTAGGGGATGACAGCTGACCACCGGCCCGAAGATCTCTTCCCGCGCGACGGTCATTGCGTTGTCGACCCCCGCGAAGATCGTCGGCTCGACGAAGTAGCCGCGCGAGCACGCGGCGGGGCGACCGCCGCCGAGGACGAGCCGGGCACCGGCGTTGACGCCGGCGCCGATGTGGCCCTCGACCCGCTCGCGCTGCACTGCACTGACGAGGGGTCCGATGTCAACGTCCGGGTCGGTCGACGGATCGCCGACACGGAAGCGGCTCACTTCCGCGCGCAGCGCCTCGACGACGTCGTCGTAGCGATCACGGTGGGCCAGGACGCGCGTCGCGTTCGTGCACGTCTGGCCGCTGTTGCGCATCGTGTTCGGCGCGAGCTGCGGGATTACCGAGTCGAGGTCGGCGTCGGGCAACACGATCGCCGCCGACTTCCCACCGAGCTCGAGGCTGCAGCGCTTGATCTGCTCACCGCACAGCGCGGCGATGCGCCGGCCGGCGCGCGTCGATCCCGTGAAGCTGATCTTGTCGACGAGCGGATGCCGCACGAGCTCCTCGCTGACCGAGCGGTCGGCGGGCACGACGTTCAGCACGCCGGCCGGCAGGCCCGCGTCGTCGAACACCTCGGCCAGCAGCTGTCCGAACAGCGGGGTCTCCTCCGGCGGCTTGAGCACGACGGTGCATCCGGTCAGCAGCGCGGGCGCGAGCTTCGGAAAGGAAAGGGCGAGCGGGAAGTTCCACGGCACGATCGCGCCCACGACGCCGACGGGCTGCCGGCGGACGAGCAGCCGGCTGCGGATTCCCTCGCGCTCCTCCTCCCAGGCATAGCGCGAGGCCTGCGCCGCATACCAGTCGAGGTACATCCGCGCGGCGAGCGGCTGCCACTGCGCGATCGCCGCGGGCGAGCCGACCTCACGCACGATCGTCTGGGCGAACGCCTCGGCGCGCTCGCCGATGAGCTCCGCCGCGCGCCGCATGATCTCGGCCCGCCCCTCCGGCGTCGAGTCCGCCCACGGGCCCGACTGAAGCGCGGAACGTGCCGCTCGCACAGCACGGTCGATGTCCGCCGGTCCGGCCAGGGCGGCCTCGCCGATCGGCTCCTCGGTCGCCGGATTGATGACCTCGATCCGGCGCCCATCGGTCGGCGCCACCCATTCGCCGCAGATGTACAGGCGGGTGCGCGTCGCTTCGGCGATCGCAGTCATTGCGCAGCCCCGGTGAGCTCGGCTCCGGCGGCAGCACGAGTGGTGCCGTCGAGCAGGAAGCCCTCGTAGCCGGCGGCGGCGACGGCATCGCAATGCGCGCGGTAGGCCCCGACGCCGCCGAGGTAGGGCATGAATACGCGCGGCTTGCCCGGGATGTTGGCCCCGAGGTACCAGGAATTCGCCTGCGGAAAGAGCGTTGCCTGAGCGACCTCGCCCACGTGCTGCACCCACCTCGCCTCGGCCTCGGCGCCGGCCTCGATCGTGCGCACTCCGCGAGCGTTCAGGTAGCTGATGCAATCCGCGACCCAGTCGACGTGCTGCTCGATCGAGCAGACCATGTTGCTCAGCACTGACGGGCTGCCCGGACCGGTCACGAGGAACAGGTTCGGGAACCCGGCCGCAGCGAGGCCGAGATACGCGGCAGGACCGCCGGCCCATTTGTCGCGCAGCGAGAGGCCGTCGCGACCGCGGATGTCGATCTCGAGCAGGGCGCCGGTGATCGCGTCGAAGCCGGTTGCAAAGACGAGCACGTCGAGCTCGTATTCCTCGGCGGTCGTCTCGATGCCCCCCGTCGTGATCCGCTCGATCGGCGCGCTCCGCACATCGACGAGCGTGACGTTGGGGCGGTTATAGGTTGCGTAGTAGCCGGTGTCGACACACATGCGCTTGGAGCCGATCGGATACGTCTTTGGACACAGCGCCTCGGCGACGGCGGGATCGGTGACGATCTGGCGGATCTTCGAGCGGACGAAGTCGGCCGCGAGCGCATTGGCCCGCGGGTCGACGTTGACGTCGTTGAACGCCAGCGTCACGCCGCCGATCCCGCCCTCGGCCCAACCACGCTCGAATGTGTCGGCGCGCTCGGCCTCGTCGACTTCAAGGGCTGACCGCTGCGCGAGCGCGTCCGGGTGCGACCCCGGCACGCCGCTCAGGGACTCGCGGGCGAGCTGGCGGCGTTCCGGGTAGGCGGCCTTGGCCGCGCGCTGCATCGCCGGGTCCAGAGGGCCGTTGTGCGCCGGCATGCTGAAGTTCGCCGTGCGCTGGAACACGTACAGGTGCCCGGCCTGCTCGGCCAACTGCGGGATGAGCTGAATCCCGGTTGAGCCGGTTCCGATGATCCCGACTCGCTTGCCGCTCAGGTCAACCCCGTCCGCCGGCCAGCGCGCCGTGTGGTACCAGTCGCCGCGAAAATCGTCGAGGCCGTCGAACTGCGGACGGTGCACCGAGGACAGGCACCCGGAGGCCATCACGCAATGCGTCGCGGAGTACGTCTCCCCGTCGTCGGTACTGATGTGCCACGTCTCGCCGGCGTCGTCGTAGTGGACCTGCGTGACGTGGGCATTCAGCTCGATGTCGCGCCGCAGATCGAAGCGGTCGGCGACGTGGTTCAGGTAGGCGAGGATCTCAGGGCCCGCGGGATAGCGCTCCGTCCATTCCCATTCCTGCTCGAGCTCCGCCGAGAACGAATACGAGTAATCGAGCGACTCGATGTCGCAGCGCACGCCGGGATATCGGTTCCAGAACCAGGTTCCGCCGATCCCGCCGCCCCGCTCGAGCACGCGTACGTTCAACCCGAGCCCGCGTAGGCGGTGCAGCGCGTAGAGACCGGCGAAGCCTGCGCCGACGACGATCGCATCGAACTGCTGCGCGCGCGGCGACGGCAGCGGGAGCGGGACCGGCGCCCCGCTGAGCTCGCGGTCAATCGCTTCGGCGACGTAGTCGATTGCCTCCGCGCTGCCGGGAACGAGCCCGACGAGCATGAAGAACCCGTGCATCTGGGACGTGAAGCGGCGGTGCTCGACGCGCACGCCGTCGGCGGCCAGGCGCCGGGCGTACGCCTCGCCCTCGTCGCGCAGCGGGTCGTGCTCGGCGGTCAGGACCACAGCCGGCGGCAGTCCGGCCAGGCTCCGAGCGCGCAGCGGCGACGCGGTCGGGTTCGTGCGCACCGACGGGTCGGGCGCGTAGTGGTTCCAGAACCACCGCATCGTCTCCCGACTGACGATCAGTTGGTTCTCCGGCTCAAGGTAGGACGCGGTGTCGAGGTCGCAGTCCGTCACCGGGTAGACGAGCACCTGCAGTGCGATCTCTGGACCGGCGTCACGCGCCTGCTGCGCGACGACGGCCGCCAGGTTTCCACCCGCGCTGTCGCCTGCCACGATCAAGGGGACCGGTGCTCCAGCGACCGACGCCACGTTGGCCGCGGCCCATCCGAGCGCGGCGCGGGCGTCGTCGACCGCCGTGGGATACGGATGCTCAGGCGCGAGCCGATAGTCGACGAGGACGACCGCGCACCTCGTCCGCTCCGCCAGTATCCGGCCGAGGGTGTCGAACTGATCGAGCGAGCCGAGGACCCACCCGCCGCCGTGGTAATAGACAATCACGCCGCGCACGTCACCTTCCGGCACGAGCAGCCGCAGTCCGAGCGGCTCGCCGCCACGCGCGGCAATCGTCACGTCCTCGGCGCGCCCCATACGCGGGCCCTCGCCGTACAGCTCGGCCATCTGCGTGCCGGCAGCGCGGGCCTCGACGGGCGTCAGCTCATGGACTGGTGCCACCCCGCCTGCGGCCAGCTCCGCGAGGAACTTGCTGCTCGCTTCATCCAGCATCAGTCACTCCTTGCTGTCTCTCTCGGCTCCGCGAGAGCGGCCGGCCGCCGTCGTTTCGACAGCAGCCGGCCGCCCCGCACGTGCGGTTCGGAACGCCCTAGGCGGACGTCTTGCCCCAGAGCTTCAGGAACTGGCTCTGGAAGTTCGTGACGTTCGGGAACAGGTTCGAGTGCGCCGCGGGCAGGTTGGCCTCCGTCACCAGCCACATCGGTGGCGGCGTCAGCTGAACCGGGACGCCGGCGAAGTGCCGGGCGACCGCATCGACCATCTGGTAGTCGACGTTGTAGTAGTCGAACGGCACGAGCGCGAGCTCCTGGCCGTTGGCCACGTACTGGAAGTCGGTCGGGCCTCCGCCCTGGCCGACGATCTTGACGTGGGAGAGTCCGGCCGCCGACAGTGCGGCGGGCAGACCCGGGTCGAGCAAGTTCGCCACTGACAGCGCGACATAGTTGACCGACGGGTGGGCCCGCAGGTAGGACACGATCAGGTTCGCCGCGTGCGGAAGCTGCGTCAGCGAGACGTCGATCGACGCGTACGAGCACGACGAGCAGTACTGCTTGTAGGAGCTCTGGAACGTCGAGCCGAGCGAGCTGAGGATCGTGTAGGCCGGGATGTTCACGTACAGCGTGTTGGCCTTGCCCTTGCTGTTTGCGACGACCTCGGCGGCGAGGTACTTCCCTCCGACCGCAGCCTGGGACGGGGTGCTCGTGTTGTAGATGAACGGCGCCGCGACCGGGTCCGTCGAGCAGCAATCGGAGACGACAACGCCCTTCGCCTTGATCGCGGGGAGCTTCGACGCGATCTCGGCGCGCAACGCGGCTGTGGTCACGATCGCATCGGCGCCCTGGCGCAGAGCAGTGTCATACGCGGCCTGCACGCTCGCCGGGGTGCCGTCGGTCGTGACGGTGGATGTCGTCCAGCCGAGCGTCTTCGCCGCCTGAGAGACGATCTGTCCCTGCAGCTGGCAGACCGATACGCCGCAGCTGATGAAGACGACCTTCTTGCCTGACGGCACGCTCTTGCCGATCGCCGTGTTCACGGTGATGGTCGAGGGACGCTGTGTCGCCTGGCTGACGACCTGCTGGGCGGCGGCGATGTTCGCGCTGCTCGAGCTACCGCTGCCGGCGCTTGCGTTGTTCGCGCTCGAGTTGCTCGATGAGCCGCAGCCCGCGGCCACGACCGCGACACTCAGGATGCCAGCGGCGACACCGGCGGCACGACGGATCCGGCTCCGCGCCGGTGTAGATCGCAACATGACTGCTCTCTCCTCCATGGTGGGGGTGGTTGTGGTGGATCGTTCGGCTGATGCCGAGGGGTGAATTTGGTCTTAGCCTTCGCTGGGTCGCAGCCGCGCCAGCAGGGCTTGCAGCCGGCCGACGTCCCCGACGGTGCTGCGGCGCTGGATCCCGGTCACGGCGAGCGCTGCGATGAGCACCACGCCGACGAACATGTCCGCGGACCATTGCGGCGCGCTGGCCAGCGCGAGGCCAGTCGTGCCGGTGCCGAGCAGCAGTACCGCGATCAGCGTGCCGAATGCGTTGAAGCGGCCATTCTTGAGCTGGGTGGCGCCGAGGAACGCGGCCGCGAACGCCGGGAGCAGGTAGGCGGTGCCCGCGCTCGGATCGCCCGAGCCGATCGTCGAGGCCAGGACAAGCCCCGACGCTCGGCCAGCGTTCCGGAGACGACGAGCGACACGAAGCGCAGCCGGTTGACACGGACGCCCGCGAGCTTCGCCGCCTCCGGGTTGAAGCCGGTGGCGTACAGCCGACGGCCCGTCGCCGTGTGCTCGAGGAGGAACCACATCGCCACGGCGACGACAAGCACATAGAAGACCGGCAGGGTGAAGCCTCCGACAGTCGTCTGGCCGATCTTGGCGAAGCCGCCTTCGAGCTTCGTGCTGATGATCGCGGTGCCCTTGGTGGCCATCGTGATCAGCGCCGCGATGAGCGATCCCGTGGCCAGCGTGCCGATGAACGAGTCAATCCGCATCACGACGACGACGACCGCGTTGATCACGCCGATCACAACGCCGGTCGCGAGCCCGAGCAGGAGCGCCGGCACGAGTGGAGTCCCGACCGACAGAAAGTGCGCGGTGACAACACCGGTCAACGTCATCGTGTACGCGAACGAGAGATCGAACACGCGCGCGGCGAGCGGGATCGTGATCGACAGCGCCGCGAGCGCGGTCAGCGCGTTGGCGTTGAGGACCTGCTTGAAGGTGGCCATCGTCGCGAACGTGTCCGGTACCCAGATCGAGAACAGGACGATGATCCCGAGCCACACATAGACGGCTCCGATCCGGTTGAAGGCAAGGCTGCGCCGCAGGCGTGCACCGCGGGACGGG
>CAVVSB010000015.1:0-467525 GCA_963750695.1 uncultured Solirubrobacterales bacterium | reverse complement strand
CCGGTTCGACGGTGATCTTCCGTTTCGCGTAGAGCTGTCGGCCGTGGTCGGTCAACAGCCGTTGGCGCATGACGTCGAAGAAGCCGTGTTCCCAGCCTGGGCGAATCCCGTCGCGCATCGTCCCGTCAGGCGGGACCAGTACCTCCATGCCTCGCGTCTGGATCGCCTGGATCTGCCGGCTGTGCCAGTAGCCGGCGTCGGCGAGTACCAGCTCGGCTGTTGATTACGGCGTGCTTCGCGAGATGCTCGAGGGTGGTGTCGAGCATCGGCTCCAGATGTCCGAAGTCCGGCGCGTCGACAGTGATCTCGGCAGCGAGGATGACCTGCTGCTCGTTCACGCTGGTCTGCGCGTTGTAGGCCTGACGCGGCGGAGTGCCCCGCGCGCGCTGATCTCCAGGACTCTCGCGTCGGGATCGGAGAGGTTGATGACGCCCTCCGGCATCTCCGCCGGCGTGAACGGTTTGCTGTTGCCCTTCAACATTTGCCCTTTGGTGTCCCGTGCCGAGGCGCGCCAGCGGTCGTAGTCCTCGTGGGCGGCCAACTCGACGCGATGGTTCTGCTCGAAGCGCTCCAGCGCCTGGAACAGGCGGTCCTCACGATCACGCGGGATCGGCTGCGCCAACTGGGCGCGATGCGCCTCAAGCTCACGGCGCGCGACCCGCGGCCACTCGCGCCGCCCGCCACGGCGCAGGACCTGGCGACCGAGGACCAGCGGTTCGAGATCCATTCCCGGATCTGCGGTCGCGCACTCCTTGATCGCTCTGCCCTTGCGCTCCTCCAGACGGCGCTTCGCGTCAGCCAACGCTTGGCGACGCCCCTCCGGCGTGCGCAGCTCCTCGGGCAGCTCATCACCACGCAGATCCTTGCCATGCAGCCGGTCCTCGGCTTGGTCGATCTCCTCCGCCTCGCGCAGGATCTGCGTGACCAGGTCTCGATAGGAGCGGTTCTGATCCATCAACGCGTCCGCCTTGATCTTCGTCCCGTCGATCGTGATCACCCCAACCGACACGAGGCCCGCTTCTCGGCACAGGCCGAGGACATCGTCGAACAACTCGGCGATGTCGGTCTCGTGGCGACGCCGGAACTCCGCGATCGTCGAATGATCCGGGGTACGCCGCGCAGATCACCTTGCAGGCCACGTGCTTGAAGCACGCCCGCTCAATCCCCCGCGATGACCGATTCCCGCGTGTGTACGAGTACAGAAGCAACGCGACCAGGCGGATTCAACTGGTTGTCGCAACGCCCGACGTTGAGGAGTTGCGATGCCCAGAAGAAATCGTGCGTGGAGTCGTGCCGCTGCAGCCGGAACGCGTTGGGGTGGACACCCGCCTGCGGGGCGACGGGAGCATCGGGTCCGGTTCTGGGAGGCGGTTGCTCGAGGAGCATGAAGCGAAAAGGCTGCGGTCGAGGCGGGTGTGTTGCCGAGCATTGGTGTCCGGTGGTTCCGCAAGGGTGGCGGGATGCCGCCTCTCGATCTCGCGCCGGTGTCGGGGCGCTATCTGTCCTTCACCGAGCGAGAGGAGATTGCGGTCCTGCTCGCCCGAGGTTCCGGGGTGCGAGAGATCGCGCGTCGGCTCGGTCGTGCGCCGTCGACGATTTCTCGAGAGTTGCAACGCAACGCTGCGATCGGACGTGGCCGCGTTGAATATCGAGCTTCGACCGCCCAGAGGCATGCTGAGCGTCGCGCTCAACGTCCCAAGCCGGCGAAGCTCGCTGGAATGCGCAGCTGCGGGCCTATGTGCAAGCCCGGCTTTCTGGGGCGGTGCAGCGGCCTGACGGGAGCGTCGCGGGTCCAGATATCGCCTGGCGTGGGCGGCGTCAGGGACCGCGGAAGGATCGCCGTTGGGGACAGTGCTGGAGCCCGGAGCAGATCTCTGCTCGCCTCCGCTTGGACTTCCCCGATGATGAGTCTATGCGTGTGTCTCATGAGGCGATCTATCAGTCGCTCTATATCCAGGGCCGCGGAGCGCTGCGCCGCGAACTGACCGCTTGCCTGCGGACAGGTCGGGCGCTCAGAGCCCCCAGAAACAGGACATCAAGGGGGAACCGCAGCTTCGTAACGGATGAGCTGTTGATCAGCGAGCGGCCCGCTGAGGTTGATGACCGTGCTGTGCCGGGTCACTGGGAAGGCGATCTGATCCTCGGGACGGACCGCTCTGCGATCGGGACTTTGGTCGAGCGCTCAAGCCGGTTCACGATGCTGCTGCATCTCCCGCCGATCGAAGGTCACAACAGCCCAAGGGTGAAGGACGGCCCGCCGATCACGGGTGCCGGCGCCGGCGCCGTTCGTAATGCGATCGCCGACACGATCACGACTCTCCCGGAGCAACTGAGGCGGTCCTTGACCTGGGACCAGGGGATCGAGATGGCCCAGCACGTCCAACTCCGGTTCGACACCGGCCTGCAGATCTACTTCTGTGATCCACGAAGCCCGTGGCAGCGCGGCACGAACGAGAACACCAACGGGCTGCTGCGCCAGTACTTCCCCAGAGGCACCGACCTAGCTCGGCACAGCGCCGAGGAGCTCGTCGCTGTCGCGGCGGCGTTGAACGGTCGTCCGCGAAAGACGCTCGGGTGGAAGACACCCGCTGAGGTGCTCACCGAGTACTTGACCGACGCGGCCTGACCGCCGCCTGCACCGTCCAACGCGAGTGACCTGAGGACTGCGGCATACCTGGTTCCCGCGGGGGTGTCCGGATGGACGCGCGCGGCTATCGCCGCTCCGGCACTCGCTCCGCTCGCGCCTCCGCGACGACAGCCGCGTCACCCGGGCAAAGCCCCGTCGTCTCTTCCAACCCTTAGAGTCACCGGCACACCGCGTTGCGACGACCGGTTGAGCTCAGGCCAACATCGCCGGGTCATACGCCGGCCGGCCTGCACCACCCAACCGATACGCCTCGGTGAAACGGTCCAAGTCCATCTGATCAACCGCCCCCAGAACCGTCCACACCAAATGATCCTCAGGCAGCCACTCCACCAGCGACGGCGGCATCAACATGATCTGCCCGCGCTCACACGGAACGAAATCTCTAGCCATCCCCGAAGTGTCTTAAACACCCCAGACAGCACCGATAATCCGACAGCCTCTCGCCAACGCGATCGTCGGGTCGCTGGCCGCCGGAGGACGAAAGCGATCCCGGGCGGCGCACTTCCCGGCCGTTGTAGGGCTGTCGGCATCTCGGCCGCGATGCTCGCCGCCGAGATTCAGCAGACTCGCGCCGATTGCGATCGCGTGATTGGTACCTCAAAGTCTGTTCGACGATCCGCCTGTTGCAGCCGGACGCTCTGAGGCCGCGCACTGGACGCGTCACGCTACCCGCAGGACGGTCGCCTGACGCTTGGTAGTCTGTCGGTCGGCGTGGGACTCGCCCAGTCGCCGCCAAGCAGTCTGCGCCTCCTTCGTTCTGTCTGCGCCCAGGAGAGACCCCTTGGCTCGCCATCGACGGCCTATCGCGGTCACATACGCTCTCGCCGCTGTCGCCGGAGTCGTGTTTGTTGCCGCCTGTGGCGGCTCGACCGCCCGCGTGACCACGGCCACCGAAAAGACCACCGGCCGCGCGCATGCGGCTCAGGCCGGGGGCACGGTGGTCGGGATCATCTCCGGCACGGCCGGTTGGAGTGATCGGGGCGTCGGCGAGCGCCTGACGCAGGTGATCTCGCGAACGCATGCGAAGTGGCTGCGCGAGAGCTTCTACTGGAGCGAGATCGAGCCCCGTCCGGGCGTGTTCCGCTTCGCTCACTACGACCACTTCATGGTGACCGCCGCCCGTCGTCACGAACAGGTTTTGGCGCTCCTCGACAACGCTCCGTCGTGGGCCTCACCGACGCCGATCAGTATTCCGTCGGATCCGGCGGCGTACAGCCGGTTCGTCGCGGCAGTCGTTCACCGCTACGGCCCGAACGGGACGTTGTGGCAGCAGCACCCGAATCTTCGTGGCTCGGCGGTCTCGACGTTCGACCTGTGGAACGAGCCGTATTACCCGAACGGGAACGACGGCAACTACGATCCCGGGCGTTACGCGCGGCTCGTGAAGGCCGCCACGACCGCGGGCCGCGCCGCGGATGCGCAGGCCAAGTTCCTGATCGGGGCGGAGATGCAGGGGACGTTCTCGCCATCGAGCCATCGGTGGGTCTGGTGGGTCGACTCCATATATCAGGCGGTTCCCGACCTCAACAATTACTTCGACGGCGTGTCCGTGCACCCGTACGGCCACGACATCACGAAGCTCTCCCCGGCACTCTCCGGGCGTCCGTACTATGGGTACGAGCAGATGCGCCGGATCGAGTTGATCCGCAAGCAGTTCGTCGCTCACGGCGCCGCTGCCAAGCCCTTCTGGTCGACCGAGGTCGGATGGCCGACGTGCGCGCGGGGCAGCAATCGATGCGTGAGCGTCGCCGGTCAGGCCGCGAGCCTGCGCGCGCTGCTGCACTACTCCCAGACGCGCTGGAAGGGTTGGATGCGCGCGGCGTTCATCTATTACTTAGATGACGCGCGCGGCAGCACCGCGAACCCCGACAACGACTACGGGCTGACATATCACAACCTTCGCGCGAAGCCGTCGCTGAAGATCTTTGCGTCCGCCGCGCAGGCCTCTCCGACGACCGCCTGGTCCGGCACGCCGAGGTTGCCCGGATCGTCGTGGAACTTCGGTGACGGTCCTCACGGGGTGATGGTCAGACGGTAACGGGCTGGCGGGTCTCCTGTTGGTCGCGGTTGTTGTTGGCAACGAGGAGGGCGTGTCGCTCGATCGCGATCACGAGCTTGGCGAGGTCGCGGTAGCCGATGATTCGGCGGAACTGCTGCTCGGCGACGAGCATCCCGGCGGCGGTCCAGCGTTTGCGCATGTCACCTTGCTGCCAGCGCTTCACGTTGCGTTGCGTGTAGCGGACGATCTCGATCATTGACTCGCACGGGTTCGTCGAGGACAGCGTCTTGGCGAGTTGCCCGTCGATCCCGAGCCGCATCAGCGTCAGCGTGTCCTCCATCCCCTCCCGCAGCGACGCCGCGGCGTCGGGCCACGTTCGGTCGAGCTCTGAGGCGAGCAGCTCGAGCCGTTCGCGAGCGAGGTGATGGTCGCTCAGCGCCCACGCGCCGCGGATCCGAACGAGGATCTGCGGCCGGTCGCGTTCGGGGAGCAGGTCGGTGACATTGCGCTCCTTGTGGCGGTGACAGCGGTGAACCAGCGCGTGCTGGCCGAACACGTCCTTGATCGCCTTGCGCAGCGCTTTGCCGCCGTCGATCACGAACAGGATCGCCTGCTCGGGATCGAGGCCGCGGTCGACGAGGTCAGCGAGGAGCATCGAGACGAGCGTCGCGTTCTCGGTGCTGCCTTCCCAGAGCCCGAGCGGGATCTTCACGCCGTCGGTCGAGATCCCGAGCGCGACGACGTGCGTGCGGTCGGCGATCTCCAACCCGTCGAGCATCATCACCGCCAGGCGCATGTCGTCCAGCCGGCGGCTCATCAGCTCGCCGAGCGCGGTGCGAGTCCGCTCAATGAACAGCTCCGACACCGTCGACTTGCCCGTCGAGCTCGCTGCCTGCTCGACGTCCTCGCCGACCGGCTCGCCCACGACCGCGTACTTGCGGGTCGAGACGCCGGCGAGCATCCGGTCCATCACCGCTCTGGTCAACGGGTCGCGGTCGGCGAAGTACTCATAGCTCGAGACCGGCAGCTCGTGCTCGTCATCGGCCGTGCGGATCCGCGGGCGATTGACCGGGACGCGCCGGCCGCCGAGCGTCATCGACCCATCCTCGTGGCCGTGACGCTTCGCCGTCCGGTCACGGTTGTGCTTGCCCTTTGGGCCGACGACCTCCTCGACCTCGCGCTCCATCAGCTGATGCACGACGCCGAGACCGAGACCAACGCTCAGCGCAAGCAGTCCCTCCCTCGCTGCCCCAACCAGCTCACCGAGCGCCTCCTGAATCTCCGCAGGCAGCGGCAACTCCGACGCCTCCGAGGTCGCGACGACCTGCGGGCTGGATACCTTCTTCATGGCGGTCCTCCTGTCCCTGACGGACTTGGTTTGGCGACCACGAACGCTCCCAACCGGAGCGGACGGGCCGGGAGGACCGCCTCAAACTTCTACGAACTTCCGGACAACCTCGCGGCGACACCGCGCTCTGGTGAGAGAGAAGCCAGTGGAAGCGACTTGTGCTTGTGCGCAAGGTCAGTTGCGGCGCGATGTAGCAGAGTTGTGGATTGGGCTAGCAGCATCGTTGGCCTGTAATTGCTGCTTGGCTGGTGAGCGGGGGCCGGGGTGCGGGAGCGCGGGGGCGCTCCCGCGGGTGTCGGCTACAGCGCGAGGCCGGCGCTGGCGTGCATCATCGGTGCGCGCCTGGCGCCGAACTGGACGAGTTGAGCGGCCCGCTGCCCTCTCCGCGGCCTGCGTCGTTCTACATCGACGTCACCGCTTCGGTAGCGGGGCAGCACATTCAGGTCGGGGGCAGTGCCGTGGCGCTCTTATTGCTCGTGAGCAGACGCATGACGCCGAACGCGTGGACTTCCTTGGTCTGAACGGACTGGCCCAGGCCAACGTGCCTGTCCGCGCCGGTCACTTCAGCGGCGAGCTTTCGGCGCAGGAGCACGACCTGTCCGCGATCATGCAGGGCGACCCGGGGGGCCCCGTGGCCACAGTCGATCCCGACGCGGATGTATGCGTGGTCCTCTACACCGGACGCGATGAGGCCGTCAACGGCCCGTGGCGCCAGCCCCCTCAGGTGCGGGCGGACCTCGGCACATATGGGGAGTTCCTGCGCGGTAGTCCTGGCGTCGGGACCTTCGGGTCTCTCACGAAGCACCCGTCGCTGTACATCCTTGCCACGACGCGAGTTCCCCTCGATCCATCGGCGCTTGTAAGCGCCCTCGCCGCCCAACAGACACTCACCCTTCAGGTGGCCGCGCTGCCAAATATCTGCAGCGCATGACCGCGCGCCGATTGGGAGGGTTCGGCCGCCATGCAGAGAGTCCGTGCCAGTCCGACGTCGCCCCAGGGGGGACTCAAGAACGGCATCCGTGGCGTCCTCGTCGCCTGAGCGTCCGAGCGGGCGGCCAAGCTACCGCTCCGGAATGCGAGGAGCGGCAGAGGCTTGCCGCCGCCTAGGAGGTTGGTGTAGATCGACCTTCTGCGGGTGGGGTGCGCCGTGAGGCCCCACCGTGAGCGGTGGGGATGACCGGCCTGCGGTGACGGCGGCCGGGTGATGCTGCGTGTTGGTGGGCGGGGAGACGCGTCGTGTCGAGTACAAGACAGCGATGAGGGAGCGCTGAGGGAGCGTGGGCTCCCGCTGAGGGGTGTCAGGCGGTATTGACCGCACACCCGGACGTGTGGTGGGTGACACCGAGCGTCGCGAGCCTGGCGAGGTTCACCGCGGCAGCCAGCAACGAGAAGTCGGCATCGACTTTGGTGTGCCCGCGGACCCGGGCGCGGCGGCCGCCGTGGCGGCGTCGCATCAGATGACTGATCTTGCGCTCGACCTTCGGGCGCGTCGCTGTGTAGTCGGCCTTCCACGCCGGGTCGGTCTGCCGCGCGCGAGCACGCTGAAGCTGCTGCTCGTAGAGGCCGACGTGGATCGACCGTCCACCGGGCGAGGTCGTGCACCGGTCCGCGATCGGGCATGAGCGGCACGCGTTGCCGAAGTGGGCGATGTGCCCGTTCTTGATCGGTCGCAACCCGGCGGTCTGTCCCGCGGGGCAGGTGACGCTGCCTGCCCTCAGGTCGATCCCGAACGCGTCCTTCGCGTAGCGGCCGCCAGGCGCGTTCGGCGCCTGGACCTTGCACATGATCTCCACGTCGGCTTGCTCAAGCGTGTCCAGGACAATCCCGGCGCCGTAGACGGAATCACCGTAGACGGCCAGCGGCTCCGCGGGACCGACCGGCGACTCGTCCTCGGGCGGATCGCTCGCGTCCGGCTCAGCGAGCTCTGAGGCGAGCAGCGCCTCGACCGCCTGCCCATCGCCGACGTTCCCCGCGGTGACCGTCGTCGCGGTGATCAACTCCGAGTCCGGATCGACCGCGACGTGCCCCTTATAGCCATCAAACCCGCGGGCGCTGGTCTTGTGGCCGTGCCGGGCGTCCGGGTCGACGGTCGAGATGATCCGGTCCTTCGCGACCCGCCGCGCGATCCGGAACACGCCATCCTCCCCCTCGTCGAGGTCCTGGCCGACCACGGCAGCGAGCAGCGCCGCGGCCTGCTTCACGCCGTCCGGCAGATCGCGGCCATCCAACGCCCCAAGCAACTCGTGGGCATCGTTCGCGAGCGCGTCGATCAACTGCTCGCGCGCTTGGCGGTCCTCGTAATCGCAGACCGGCTTCCCCGCGGTGCGGTAGTCGTCATCGCGTGTGAGCAGACCACGCAGCTCGCCCTCCAGCACCCCGTCGCACACCGCGAGCAGCCCGCGGATCGCTGATCGGATCAACGTGACCGTGTCCATCGTTGCGACCGCGTCATATAACGACGTCGAGTCCAACACCCGCCTGCGGCCGACCAGACCCGCCGCCTTGGCGGTCTCCAACACCGCCTCGAAGATCCTGTCCGGACGCTCCGAGGCCCGAAGCCGGGCGCGCATATCGACCAGCACCGTATGCACGAACGACGGATAGTCGAACGACAGGCCACCGGCCGCGTACTTCCACCTGGCGTCGAACGCGAACCGGTCGACCGCCTCGCGATCCGAGCAGCCCTCGAACCGCTGCAACACCATCACGACCGCCACGATCATCGGCGGCACACAGTTACGCCCCGAATCGGCGAACACGTCAGCGAACATCTCATCCGGGAACAACTGGACACACTCGCGATGCAACAACCCGTAGATCGAATCAGGCGACACCCGCGACTCGCAAAAGCCGGTCGTCGTGAACACATCCGCCTGCGTGGGAGTCAGTCCAAGGCTCATACCCTCAAGCATGACTTGAGACTCGGACAGAGCTAGACCCCCTCAACCCGAAAAACACCAACCTTCTAGGGATGCGACGAGAGACCTCGACGGCGGACGGCCTTCGCAGATAGGCTGATCGCCTTCTGATGACCGCCATATCGCAAGGGCGTCTTATGCGGGCACTCCTGGAACTGCTCGCCACGTCGTCCGACGGGTTGCCCGCAAAGGACGCGATCGTCGCTGTGTAGGCGTACCACCGTTCACCTTACGGCGGCAGCCAGATCGGCGTCGGTGTGACCGAGCCGTCCTGGCGAAATGTTCGCAGCGCAAAGAAGCGGTCTCCGGCCGGATCAGCCGGGATGGCTCACGATCGACCGGCCGCTGCGCGGAATTCCCCGACGGTGACAAGTGTGCCCCCGACGAGGAGGAAGGCAAGGCCCCACGCGGTCGCGCCCGAGGCGGCGAGCAATGCCGACGCCGCCAGGATCACAGCGAGCTTCGCGACCAGGCGTCTCGGATGCGGCAACCGACGGCTCGCGCGCGGAGCCAGGTACAGCCCCCACAGGACCGCGCTGACCAGCGGCAGCAGCAGCGCCAGCGTGATGGCCGTGGCCTGCGAACCCAACCGGGCTCCGGCGGCGGCGAGGGCGGCCAGCAGCGCCAGTTCGACGATGAACACCAGCACATCGAGGGCGTCAACGGACCGGGTGCCGGAACGAGGCATGATGCGATCCCTCTTGGCTGCGGCGTGGTGAGCTGCGGGCGGTGCGGTGATCCTCATCGGGAGGCTCCCTCGATTCGGGTGCCGAGAGGTGGTGCGAGCGCACCGTTTGGTGATGAGCTCGTCGAACGTTCGGCTTTGCTGGCGATCATGGTGAGCTCGGTGAAGCGGATGACCGTGTCGGTGATCGCGTGGAACCGCAGGGAGTGAAAGAAGTCGAAGTTGTGGTGGGTTCCGGGGAGTTCTGCGTAGACGACGGGCTGCCCGGAGACCGCGCGGAGGCGGTCGACGAATCCTCGGGCGTCCTGGCGCAGGACCAGGGTGTCCAGCGCGCCGTGAATGACCAGGAACGGCGGGGCGTTGGGGTTGATGCAGTCCTTCGGTGACGTGGGTCCCGACCCGGATCCGCCGGCGTTGCCGTAGTAGCCGTAGAAGCCGATGACGCCGCTGACCTGGGTACCGGTCAGGGCCGCGGTCGCGGCCAGGTCCGCGCCCGCCGAGCCGCCGGCTACGAAGACGGTGTCGGGGTCGCCGCCGTAGGCTTGCGCGTTGTCACGCACCCAGGCCAGGGCGGCACGGGCGTCGGCGAGTTGGTCCGGGTAGCCGGCGCGGAACAAGCGGTAGTCGGCGCTGACGCAGACCCAGCCCTGGGCGGCCAGCCGGTAGATCAGCGGGCGGGCGCCGAGCATCTTGCTGCCCATCCGAAAGCCGCCCCCGTGGAAGTAGACGAGCACCGGCGCTCCGGCCCCGCGGTGCCGGCGGGAGACGTACACATCGAGTCGGTTCCCGCGCCGAGCCGGCCCGTACCGGCGGTTGCGCACGCGGCGCACGTCCGGACGCCACGAGACGAACGGCAGCAGCACGACCCGCCACCACGCCGGCCGCGTGTACTGGGGCAATCCGCGAGGCCCGTAGGCGGCTCGAAACGCGGCCGAAAGCGCCGGGCGGGCGGACCGGGCGCGTACCGCGATCCGCGCCAACAGCAGCGCGTCCACGGCGGTGAATCCGGTGACTAGCCACCACCAGAGGCCGGAATCCGGGTGCATCAGTGTGCCCATCGTCCCGGCCAGCAGCCACCACAGGCCCAGGAACGGCTGCTCGTTGATCCACCACCCCAGGGCGAACTGCAGGTTGAACGGCGATGAGTGGCGTGGCATCGGTGGGCGCAGCGCCATCACGGCGAACAGCGCCAGGATGAGCGTGGTGTCCAGTGCGCTGGTCATTGGTCATCCTCCTTAATGTCGGGAGTGGTTCGGGTGGCGTAGTCGAAGAGGTCGGCCAGCTCGCCGGCGTAGGCGGAGAGGTCGAGGTCGGGGTCGGTGGGCAGTCGGAAGGCGACGGCGTCGATCGCCGCGCGGATCGTGGCGGCCATCACGGCGGTGCCGAACGGCCGCAGCTGGCCGATGCGTTGGCCTTCGCGCAGATAGCCCTCCAGTTGGGTCAGGCCGCGCTCGTGGCGCGGGGCGTAGGGGACCACCTGGCCCTCGCGCTCGCGCGGCAGCGCGTTGAGGACCTCCACCACCGCGGTCATATGCGCGCGGTGGGTGGCCATGAAGGCGAGGTTGGACTCGATGTAGGTGCGCACCCGGTCGCGCCCGGGTGCGGCGGCCTCGATGCGCGGCACCATGAAGGCCTGCCCGGCCGCGACGACCTCGCCCACGACCTCGTCGAGCAGCTCCTCCTTGCCAGCGAAGTGGTAGGAGATGAGCCCGGTGCTGGACAGGCCGGCGCGCTTCGCGATCTGCGCGTAGGACGCGCGCGCGTAGCCCAGCTCGGCGAGCGTCTCGATCGCCGCCTGCACGATCTGCGCGCGCCGCGCGGACTCGGTGAACGTCCGCGCGTCCTGGCGCCGGCGGCCGCGGGTGCGTCCATTTTTGCTCATGTGAGCAAATTTTAGCGCAGACGGGCTACGAGCGGCACCGACGTCGGGGCGTGCCGGCTTCGCGATCATCCGGACGAGGCGCCCTTGCAGGTTTCGCAAGTGGTGCTTCGGCCCACCCCGTCGTAGTAGCGGAACCCCTTACGGGGCTCCGCGCTCGGGGCCCCAGCGCTCGCTCCGGACGAAGTCCAGCAGCCCGCCCTCAGCGACCGCGCACCACTGGGTCGCCCTACGGACCGAAATGGCTCTGATGTATCAACGCGCCGACGGCCCCCGGGCGGGCAGACCTCCTTTCGTGCCCCGACAGGCATCTCGCGGATCCCGCCGGCGCGCCTCGCAATGCGCGCGGAAAGGGGGCCGTGGCGGACGCTCGCATTCGACCTCGAGCCCTCGCCGGCGGGCTACTGCTTCGGCGACGTTCCGCTCCTCGCGGCCGGGCCCCATCAGCGCCGCTGCGGACGATCGAGTTCGCCCCATGAGGATGCGCTGGGCCGCCAGGCGAAGCCGGCGCGGACGCTAGCGGTGAAGTCGCGGACCTCCCGATCAGCCGCTTGAGGGCGGGTCCCGACCCGGGCCCGCCGCCACCCGGAGGATGTGCGTCAAGCAGTCGATCGAGACCACCAGAACGTCGTCCTCGGCGCGTTCGACGCCCCGCGCACGGGCAAGGCACATGACGGCAAGGGCGCCGTTGCGTGCCCATCTTCGCCGGCGTCGTGCGAGCCACGCCGTCTGGTCGTGCACAAGGGCGAGGTGACGCCGCTCGTAGGTCATCGTTGACGAGGTAGGCCAGAGGCGCGGTGGCGATGATGCTCCGTTTCCTCTGGCCCCCTCCCGAACCCGTTACGTGGAATTCCACGTAACGGGTTGTATGTCCCGCGAACGGTTATGTTGAGGACGGGCTCAGCTGGCGGCGTTTCTCCTGCTCAGCGGGATTTCTGCGGGTGACGCGTTCAACATAATCGTGGCTGTCCTGTCGAGGCTTCACGGAGTCGTGTTCCGTGGTCTGACAGGAGGCAGCGATGGGCAAGCGGGTGTGGTTCCCGGTGGTGTCCGGGCCGTTGGCGCCGTATGCGGCGGGGTTCGAGGTGTGGTTGCGTTCTCGGTCGTATTCATCGTCGGCGACGGCGAACAGGTTGTGTCAGCTGGATCGGCTCAGCCGTTGGCTTGATCGCCGAGGGCTGACCGTCGGCGAGCTGAGCGATGCGCTGGTGGCGGCGTTCACGAGTTCGCGCCGTGAGGCGGGGCTGGTGACGTGGACAACGCCGCAGAGCGTGGCGCTGCCGCTTGCGTACCTGAGGGAGATCGGCGTGATGCGGTCCCCGGCGGCGACGGTCGCGAGCGGTCCGCTGGAGGGGCTGTTGGCTGATTACGGTCGCTATCTGCGGGTCGAGCGGCGTCTGGCGGAGCACACCGTCCGTGATGCGTATCTCCCGGCCGCGCGCTTGTTCCTGGCTGGCTGGGAGGGGCTGGAGCTGGAGCGGCTCTCCGCGGCGGACGTGAGCCTGTTCCTGGTGGCGGAGTGTCCGAGGCGCAGCGTGACGGGCGCACGGGACCTCGCGAGCGCGTTGCGGTCGTTTCTGCGCTTCCTGCACGTGGCCGGGCTGATCGAGGCACCGTTGGTGTGGGCGGTCCCGTCGGTCGCTGATCTGCGTGATCGCACGCTGCCACGCGGCCTCGAGCCGGCGGCGGTGCGCAAGCTGCTGGCGTCATGCGATCGGCGGCGGACGATCGGGCGACGCGATTACGCGATCGTGTTGTTGCTCTCGAGGCTGGGGCTGCGTCGTGGCGAGGTCGCCGCGATGCAGCTGGAGGACGTCGATTGGCGCGCCGGCGAGTTGCTGATTCGCGGCAAGGGGGCCCGGCAGGATGTGTTGCCGTTGCCGGTGGACGTTGGTGAAGCGCTGGTGTCGTATCTTCGCCGCCGTCCGCGGTGCGAGAGCCGGGCGCTGTTTGTGCGGATGACAGCGCCGCTTCAGGAGCTGGCGTCGCACACGATCGGCTGGATCGTGCGGGAGGCGTGCACCCGGGCGGGGCTTCCGCGCGTCGGCCCGCACCGGTTGCGGCATACCGCGGCGACCGAGATGCTCAGGGCGGGCGCGTCGCTGGCGGAGATCGGCCAGGTGCTGCGCCACCGCGAGCAGAAGACCACAGCCATATACGCCAAGGTCGACCGCAGGGCGCTTCGTGCGCTCGCGCGACCGTGGCCGTCGCAGCAAGATGGTGGTGCAGCATGAGCCCGCTTCGCGACGCCCTGGCTGCCTATCTGCGCCTCCGTCGCCGGCTCGGGTTCGAGATGCCCCAGGACGGCCGGCTGCTGGAAGGGTTCGTGGAGTTCCTCGAGCAGGCGGGCGCTGAGCGGATCACCACGGAGCTGGCGCTCGAGTGGGCACGGTTGCCGGCGGCCGCGCACCCGCACTATTGGCGTCAGCGGCTGTCGGTCGTGCGCGGGTTCGCGCGGCATCTCGCGAGGATCGACCCTGCGAGCGAGGTTCCCTCCAAGGACCTGTTGCCCGGCCACCGGCCGCGGATCGCGCCATACATCTACGCCGAGAAGGAGATCGCGGCGTTGATCGCGGCCGCCGGGCGACTCAGCCCGCCGTTGCGCGCGGCGCGTCACCAGACGCTGATCGGGCTCTTGGCGGTCACCGGGATGCGTCCCGGGGAGGCGCTCGCGCTCGACCGCCACGATGTCGATCTCAAGCATGGCGTGGTGCACGTCCGCGCCGGCAAGCAGAAGAAACAGCGCGAGGTGCCGCTGCACCCCAGCACGATCCGGGCGCTGCGCGAGTACGCGCGGCTGCGCGACGCTCGTTTCCCGGAGCCCTCGACGCCCGCGTTCTTCATCGGCGCGCGCGGTCGACGGGTACCGCGCGGGGAACTCAACCGGACGTTCACCCAGCTGATCGGCGAGGTCGGCCTCGACGGTCGCGGCGCTCGCGCTAGACCCCGACCACACGATCTCCGGCATTCCCTGGCCGTGCACACGCTGGTGGACTGGTTTGAGGCCGGCGAGGACATCGACCGTCGGATGCCGCTGCTCTCCGCGTTCCTCGGGCATGTCGACCCGGCCAGTTCGTATTGGTATCTGGAGGCGGTCCCCGAGTTGCTCCAGTTGATCAGCCGCCGGCTGGAGCAACTACCGGAGGTGCTCTGATGACCGCGCTCGCGCCCGCGCTTCAGGCATGGTTCACCGAGCGTCTGATCACCCAACGCAACTCGAGTCCGGAGACGATCGCCGCCTACCGGGACGCGTTCAGGCTGCTGTTGCGCTTCGCGCACGAGCAGACCGGCAAGCAGCCGTTCGAGCTGGATATCGACGATCTCGACGCGCCGCTGATCGGTGCGTTCCTCACCCATCTCGAAGCAGACCGCGGAAACGGCCCGAGAACCCACAACGCCCGCCTCGGGGCGATCCATTCCTTCTACCGCTACTGCGCGCTGGAGCACCCAGAGCACGCGCACACGATCGCCAGAGTGATGGCGATCCCGACCAAACGATACGAGCGCAACACCGTCAGCTACCTCGACCGCGACGAGATCGCCGCGCTGCTCGCCGCGCCCGACAAAGGCACCTGGCTCGGCCGCCGCGACCACACGCTACTGGCGCTCATGATCCAGACCGGCGTCAGGGTCTCCGAGCTCATCGGCCTGCGCGTCGGCGACGTTCACCTCGGCACCGCAGCACACATCCGGATCTTGGGAAAGGGCCGGAAGAGGCGCGCCACAACCCTGACCGCCGAGCTCGTCAAAGTCCTACGCGCCTGGATCAACGAACGCCACGGCCAGCCTCAGGAACCGCTGTTCCCAACCCGCCAAGGACGACCCCTCAGCCGCTACACGATCGGCGTCGTGGTCTCCAAGCACGCCGGCGCCGCCAACTGCCCATCACTGAACGCCAAGCGGGTCACCCCGCACACGCTGCGGCACTCCAACGCGATGCTGCTCAGAGCCAAGGGTGTCGACATCGCGACGATCGCGTTGTGGCTCGGGCATGAGTCAACCCAGACCACGCACATCTACGAGCACGCCGACCCGAAGCTCAAGGAGCAGGCGATCGCACGAACCGCCGCGCTCGGGACCAAGCCCGGCCGATACCGGCCATCCGACGCGCTGCTCGCGTTCCTCGACGGGCTATGACTATGTTGAACGCGTCACCCGCAGAAATCCCGCTGAGCAGCGCAAACGCCGTCGCCCGAGGACGTCTTCAACATAACCGTTCGCGGGACATACAACCCGGCGTGAACCTTTCAGCTCACCGGGCTCTCCAGCGACTGTTCCGTGATTGACGCGGTGGCCTTTCTGGGGTGGATGCTGGCGTAGCACGGTTCGCAGACCACCAGGGTCTTGCGATGGCGCTTGGCCATGATCTGCGCCCATTCGGGCTGCGGCTGTCCGGGCATGTCGAGGTCGGCGAGTTTGCCGACTGGTGCACGCGCACCTTCTCCGCGTCTCCGCAGATCTCGCACTGTCCCGCCAGGAGCCGATGAATCAGCTCTTTGCGGCGGGAGTTCGCTCGGACAGGAACGCGATCCCGGAGGGTCGCGGTCTTCTGCCGCTTGAGCGGAATGCCACCGAACGTGGCGACCAACGGTGCCTTGCCCTCGCCTCGGTCAACGACGGCTTGCATGCATACGCGCGGCCCGTCCGGCGTCTGGATCGTGGCCGCGTACTTGCGGGCGATCTTCGTCACCGTCGAGTCGTGCTTGCCTGCCAGCGTCTTGAGCAGCGAGGTGACCATCACCCAGCGCAGCCGACTGAGCCGGTAGACGTCGCCGGCCAGCAGGTAGTACTGGACGATGCCGCGGTACTCGGCGCCGTATTGGCTGATGATCGCGTGGTCCTGCTCGTTCATCAGCTCGGGCCGTCGCTCGGGTTTGCCCCGTTGCATGTACCGCGCGCATTTGGTCGCGATCACCTCCCTGGGCACGCGCAACCGGATCCCGCCGTTGACCGTCCTGCGGCCAGCGGTGAGCTTTCGGTCGTCGTGCTGGACGGTGATCTCGTAGCCGAGGAACCGCGCCGCGCTGGTGCGGGCGTGGGTGATCAGCGTCTTGGTCTCCGACAGCTCCAGCGCGAGCTCGTCGTGCAGGAACTGACCGAGGCGACGTTTGATCTCCTCAGCTTCTGATCGTGGTCCGGCGAACCCGAGCAGGATGTCATCTGCGTAGCGGACGTAACGCAGCCGCCGATACTCCGGATCATGCGGATCCAGACCAGGGAGGCGGCGTTGCTGCTGGCGCAGCGCTCGCACCGCGGCATGATCGCCACGCTTGCGAGCACGACCGATCGCGGCCGTGATCCTTTTGTGCTCAGGATTGGATTTCCTGCGCACACCTCGGGTGTATTCCGGCATCAGAACCGTCTCGACAAACTCATCCAACCTGTTCAGGTAGATGTTGGACAGGCACGGGGAAAGAACCCCGCCCTGCGGCGCGCCGCTGAGCGTGGCACCCCACACCCAATCCTCCAAGTACCCGGCAGCCAGCATCTGGCTGATCAGCCGAAGCAACCGGTGATCGTGGATCTTCTCACCCAGCGTCGCGAGCATGACCTGGTGGTCGAGCTCGTCGAAGCACCGGGAGATGTCGCCCTCGATAAACCAGGTCGTTCCCGTCCAGGTGTTCGCCACCTCGCGCAACGCGGTGTGGCACCCCCGGCCGGGCCGGAAACCGTGAGAGCAGTCGGAGAACTGCGGCTCGTAGTACGCCTCCAACAGCAGACGCACGACTTCGCCGAGCAGCTTGTCCGACCACGACGGCAATCCCAGCGACCGCTTTCTCCCGTCCTTCTTGGGAACGTAGTGGCGCCTGACGGGCCGGAACCGGTAGCGCTCGTGACGCAACGCGTCGATGATGCGCCCGATCTTGCCCATGCTCATGCCGTCCGCGGTCTCCGCGTCGGGTCCCGGGGTCATCGCTCCCTTGTTGGAATAGATGCGCCCGTAGGCCAGCAGATACAACCGCGGGTTGAACAACTGTCGATACAGCTCATCGCACGGCAGGCCGCGCTTGCCGCGTTCACGGAGGACCTCCAAGACCGTTTCGGCGTTCTGCATTACGCATACCTCGCGGCGCTTCGATGTCCCGTCACCTGTGCCCCTTCGCCCTGCGGACGGCTCTCCCGCCCTCCTTGGTGAGACGCAACTCCCACGACTACTACGAGCACTCCGTCACCCTGGGGCTCGCACCCCGAGAATTGATCCCACGTTCGTCCCTGTCGCACGTCCGAGCGTGACGTAGGCGACCCACTCATCTCCTTGATTGCCCTCACTGGGCAACGCTCCACACCCCGAAGGTTGCGACAGCCAACGAAAAAAACCGTCGCAGAGCATGGTGCCGGTCACAAGCGTCTTTCCGGCAGACGGATCGTTGCATCGTCTGGAGATTGGGATTCAGGCAATCCAGCTTTCGCCATATCACGCGGGTCCCGCGACACCCCAGCCCCGACGCCTCGGCTGACCACCGCTTCAATGGCATGCTGCTGTCCCGTTCACCTTTCAGATCCGGGTAAGCCATTGGACCCAAGAACCTCCCTTCGAGTTCCTCCCGGCTGAACCGGGGATACAACAGGGCGCCTCGCGGCGCACTTCGTCTCGATCACAACGGCAACCCCGTTGGGGGCGATCGCCACCGAATCGATGTCTCCTCGGCCTTGCCAGCGCAGCGAGTGCCGAAACCGCCACCCCTCCGCCTGAAGCGGGGCGAGCGCGCGCTGCACCTCGTCCTCCGAGCGCGCGCCGACTCGACTCCGACGAGCGAGCGAAAGCCAGTGGCGAGCGTAGAGGCCAAGCCTTACGGCTGCGAGGAGCAGCAGCCCACCGAGGGCCGCCGCTCCCGCGCCCGCGGTCAAGACCCCGGACAGCGCGGCGATGACGCTTCCCAGCGCCGCCTTTCCGGCGTGAGAGAGCCGGCGATACTGCTGGCGACGCGCGTAGTTCACGCGGCGACCGCCCTGAGCTCGCAGCCGGCGCCGAACGCGCTCTCACACTCGGTTGGCTCTGCCATCGCTCGATCGTCTCACCGGCACCAGACGGTCCTGCCCGGGTCCGGTATCGGGCCGAAGTACGCCCTTTGCGGGCCCGCTTTTCGCGGGATTGGTCCGCGAATGGACCACAAGAAACGGAAAAGCCCCGCGCTAGCAGGGCTTCTGTGAGTACCGCTACCGGGATTCGAACCCGGGTTTCCGCCGTGAGAGAGCGTCCGAGCATCCGGCAGCGACTCGCAATAGCGCCCATTTCCAGGACAAATATGATTTGCGCGGAACCGCCGAATGGCCCAAATGCTCGCGAGATGTTCGGATCTGGTTCGGACGGCAGCGCTTCTCGCGCAGCTCGTTTCCGGCTCCGAGCAGACGCCTCATGCGCTCGCTTTGCCGGATGACGACGACCGCGGTCATGGTCAGACCGCCTCCTGCCGGGATGACAGCGTGGCGGGGCGAGTTGGTGACTTCTGCTCGTAGCGGCGCGACGTTCCCCTGCCGACCTGCGCGGCTCGCGCGCGCAGCAGCTGGACGAGCGCGGATGTGGAATGGAACGGGTCGGCGATCGCATCTGCGCTGAGCAGCGACAGCGCGGCCATGACCTCTCCGTCCTCCTCGGCGATCAGCAACGGGGGCGTTGGCACGCAACTGCTGTCGAGCTGTGCGAGGCGGCGAAGCGCGTGATCATCGGCCGGGACCGCGAAGCGAATCGTGACGTCGAGACCCGCTGAGTGCTCGGGCTGCCGGCGAGCCGACGCCAGACGACGAACGCCGAGCATGACGCAGCGCGCCATGGCCACGATCGACGGTCGACCTCCCTGGGCTTGGCGGGAAACGGTCCTGGCGTTTTCGGCTTGCCAAAGCAGGTCGTCGATGTGTGCGGTTGCGAGACGGGTGATGAGGTGCGAGTTCATGGTGGGTGCCTTCGAATCTGGGCTGACGTGCTCGCAACGCTCCTACCGGTGTGGACGGCGCGCGACCGTCGAATCACCGGTTGTGCGGAGCGTTGCTCACCCATGAGACGACGTAGCGCACCCGAATGTGACTGTTCGTCATTGCGAGTGGCGTCGGTTGGCGTACTCACGCTCCGACGGCCGCGAACGCCTGATCGTGGGCGTAGAGCGTGTCCATGTATTCACGGACGTTCTGGATCCGTCCGTCGCAGACGGTGAAGACCCCGATGCAATCGTTTTCGTAGGGGCGGCCGGTGCGTGTGTTCGCGCGGCTCGTCCACTGGAGAACCACGTGGTCGCCCTCGGCAATCAGCCCGGTGACATCGATGCTCACTGACCCGGGCTCGTAGTACGACAGCGCGGTCGCCAGGAACTCGTTGACGATCGAGTCCCGGCCCTCCCACGTGCCCGAGATCGGCAGCTCGCCGGCCGCCAACGTCCAGGTTGCGTGCTCGTCGAACAGGTCGCGGACAGTGCGCTCGTCGCCGGCTTGGAGCGCCGAGACGTAGCGGCGGATCACGGATTTGACGTCAGTCGGCTGACTCATGTTGGGTCCTTTCGAGTGTGGGTTCTGTGGGTACACACAGCACTGCGTTGCCGCGTAGCTTTCGGTCGCGCAGCTGCTGCAGGGCGGTGGCGGTCTGGGTCCAGTTGGCGACGAGCCCGAGCTCTGGATGCAGGCGGCCGGTCTGGACGAGGCGGACGAGCGTCTCGAGGTCCTGCGACGCGGAGATCGTGGAGTCCTCGTAGTGGAAGTGGCGGATCGTCGCGCCGGTCTGTTCGAAGTAGGCGAAGAAGTCGAGCTCGACGGGGTGTCGGCTGGCCTGCCCGAACCAGATCAGCGAGCCGCCCTTCCGCACTCGCGCGAGCGCCCTCGGCAGTGATGTCCCGCCGACGGACTCGAGCACGAGGTCGAACGGCCCCGAGGAGTCGTCAACGTCGTCGACTGCACGCGCGGCTCCGAGCGACAGCAGCCGGCGCGCGCGCTCACGCGTGGCAGTCACGACGGTCACCTCTGCGCCGGCGGCGCTTGCGAGCTCGGTGACGTAGTGGCCGACGCCGCCGGATGCGCCCGTGACGAGGACGCGCCGTCGTCAAGTTCGCCGGCGACGCGCAGCAGCCTCAGTGCCGTCAGCCCGGCGAGCGGAAGTGCCGCCGCCGTGATCGGCTCGACAGCCGCAGGCAGAACCGCGAGCGACTCAGTCGGCAGTGCGGCCCGCTGCGCCCAGCCGGCCTCCGGCGCATGGCCGACGACCGGGCTACCGACCACGGGTCCGCTACGGTCGCCAGCGGCCTGCACGACACGCCCGGCGACGTCCTTGCCCGGCCTCCAGCCCGGGCGCGGGCGCTCGCGCAGGAACGTCTCCCCGCGGTTGATCGAGAACGCTTCGACCTCGATCAGCGCCTCGTCGGCGGCAGGCTCTGGTTCCCGGACCTCGCCGAGCCGGACGAGCGGGTCGCGCCCATCAGTGGGAAACAGCGCGAGCATTCCGATGCGGGGGTCGTGGTGGAGTCATCGCAGATCACCGTAGGTCCTCGCGTGGGCGGTGTGAAATGCCGGTTGTGACTGTCTTCAGACCGCGCCGGCATCACCGGGCGCCGCGGTTTCCGCACGCCCGGGTGGGAGCCAACCGAGTTCCGCCGCGAGCGATACGGCGGTGTCGAGCGCTGTGTCGACGGCCGGGCTTCGGCGATGTCGCCGCGCGACGAGGCCGACCTCGAGCTCGACCGGTGGCGAGAACGGCACCCACCGAAGCATCTCGGAGGGCCCAGTGCGGGAGGACTCGCCGACGATCGCGACCGCACCGCCGTGCGCGACCGGCGTCTGGCCGAGATCGAAGCTCAGCGCGCGCAACCGCACAGGCGGCTCTATCCCCCGCTCCGCGCACAACGCAAGCATGGCGTCGTAGTGACCAGGATTCGCCTCGCGCGGGTGCATCAGCAACGTCTCGTGGGCAAGCTCCGCCACGTCGACGCTCTCGCGCACGGCCAGCGGATGATCCGCATACAGCAGAACGCCCTGGCGCTCGAGCCGGATGAGGCGCACCGCAAGCTGCGCGTCTTCGGATGCGCAGCGAACGAGACCGATGTCTATTGACCCGTCCTTGACGGCGCCCATGATCTCCGGCGTCGGTCTCACCTCGGTCCTGAGGACCAGCTGCGGCAGAGATTCGGCCAGCCTGGCCAGGAGCATCGGAGCTGTCTCGTAGCTCGCGCTGGCGCCGTAGGCGACGATCAGCTGCCCGCGTTCGCCGGAGGCAAAGCTCCCGACGCTCCGCCAGAGCTCCTCGCTCGAGGCGAGCAATGCCGGTCCGCGCTCGAGCAGGAACCTCCCCGCGTCGGTCAGCTCGAACTCGTGCGTGGTCCGGTGCAGCAGCGCGACCCCAAGCTCCTGCTCGAGCAGCCGCACCTGGCGGCTCAGCGCCGGCTGGGCGATGTGGAGCTGCTCGGCTGCGCGTGTGAAGTTGCGCTCGCGAGCGACCGTCAGGAAGTACTCAAGCCGCCGGAGGTCGGGCATCGGCCTCGTCACGATACGACCGGCCGGTCAGGGTCCCGTCGATGCGCCCGGAAGCGTGCGGAGCTTTTCGGGGTTCCGGATGAGGTCGAGCTCGGTGATCCGGCCCCCGTCGAGGGTGAAGGCGATGACGCTGGGCGATCCGCGTGTCTGCATGAGCAGGCCGGGCGCGCCGTTGACGAGGATTGGTGTCATCCGGAGCTGGTCTCCGAAGTGCCCGGCGAAGGCGGTGAAGATCCGCGCGACGCGCTCGGCCCCGGTGAACACCTTCCGGGCGGCGTTCACCAGTCCGCCTCCGTCGCTGCGGAAGGTGACGGCGGGATCGAGCAGCTCGAGCAGGGTCGCGAGATCGCCGTTCTCGGTGGCGGCGTGAAACGCGCTGACCACCTCGCGCTGCTCATCGGCGCCGGCGGGATGGCGCGGGCGGCGAGCTTCGACCGCATGTCGCGCGCGGGTCGCGAGCTGTCGTGTCGCCTGCGGGGTGCGACCGACGATCTGCGCCACCTCGGAGAACGAGTAGCCGAACACGTCGTGCAGGACGAACGCGCTGCGCTCCGCCGGCGAGAGGGCCTCGAGCACGACCAGCAGCGCCATGCTCACGGATTCGTCGAGATCGACGTGGCTGGCCGGGTCTGCGCCGGGGCGCTCGATGTCGACGACCGGCTCGGGAAGCCATGGGCCGACATACTGCTCGCGGCGCGCCCGGGCGGATGTGAGCGCGTCGAGCGCAAGACGGCTGACCACGGTCGTCAGCCACGCACGCAGGTTGCGGATCTCGGCTCGATCTGTGGCTCGCAGGCGCAGCCACGCCTCTTGCACGATGTCCTCGGCCTCGCCGATGCTCCCGAGGTGGCTGTAGGCCACCCGCAGGAGGTAGGGCCGCAGCTGCTCGAACTCTGTGGTGATCGGTGCGTCCGTTGTCGAAATCATGATCGATCCGGGCTCGCTGACGGCCGCGGGCTGGCCAAACTGTCCCGGCTCGTAGTGGCCCGGCTCGAGCCGGGTCGTGATGTTCAGTCGGTTCCAGGCGTTGATCACCGTGATCGCGACCACCAGCTGGCTCAGCTCGTGCTCGTCGAATACGGCGCGTGCACGCTCCCACACGTCATCCGCGACATGCCCATCGGTGATCAGCGTGATCGCCTCGCACAACTCGAGCGCTGCTTGCTCGCGCTCGCTGTAGAGCGTGCTCTCTCGCCAGGAGTCGAGCATGTACAGCCGCTCCTCGGACTCTCCCGCCGCGCGCGCGTCCCGCCAATGCATGTCGAGGCAGAACGCGCACCCGTTGAGCTGCGAGGCACGGATATCGACCAGACCGCGCAGCTCGTGGTCGATCTCGACCGCCGTTGAGAGTCTGAACATCGCCGCGTACTGCCTTCCCGCGACCTGGGACAGTTGCAGCCGGCCGGCCGGAATCGTGGTGCTCATTTCGGTTTCTCCTGTCTGTCGGGCTTTCGCAGAGACGACGACACAGGCGTTCGGGATGTGACATCACGCCGCGAGTCGCGACTCCGAGACCGCCGGCGTGGCTGGGCTGAGATCCGCGAGCTCGCCGTGGGTCGTCTGATGGAAGTCCTTCTGGCGGATCAGCGCCAGCGAGATCGCCGCGCCGACAGAAGGCGGTCACGGCCGCGATGAGAAGAATGCCGTTGAGGCCGGCGACGAACGAGCTGACCGACGCTGCCGCGAGCTGCCCACGAACCGCCGGCGGCGCGGTGGCCAGGACGTGGCTCGCCTGCCCGGAGCCGATCGCATGCGCGAGCGACTGCGCGCTGTGCGAGAGCGGGGTCCCCGCAAGGTGGGAGACGACGGCGTCGCGCACGCGTGCGGCGAAGATCGACCCGAGGGCTGCGACACCCGCGGCGATGCCGACCTGACGGAATGTCGAGTTGATGCCGGATGCCATGCCGGCACGGTTCGGATGGACGACGCCGACCGCGGTCGAGGCGAGCGGCACATTCACCAGTCCGGCTCCGATCCCGGCGACGATCAGCCCGGGCAGCAGATGCGTCCAGCCCGAGGCGCTGGTGATGCCGCGCATCAGCAACAGGCCGATCCCGATCAGGACGAAGCCGGGTCCGATCAGCAGCCGCGTCGGCACCTTCGAGGTGAGCCGTCCGGCGATCCCTGCCGTCACGCAGATCGCTCCGGTCAGGGCGAGCAGCCGCAGCCCCGTGCCGATCGCAGAATCGCCGAGGACGTTTTGCAGGTAGAGGACGATGAAGGTCAGCACCGCGAACGCCGACGCTGAGATCGCGAACGCAGACGCCAGTCCCCCGACGAAGGTCGGGTTGCGCAACAGGGTCAGATCGAACATCGGGCGCCGCTGTCTGAGCTCGACGAGCACGAACACGGCGAGCAACCCCACGGCCGTGATGATCGAGCCGAACACGCGACCCGAGCCCCACGAATGCGTGTTTGACTCGATCAGCCCGTACACCAGCGCTGCCAGCGCGCCGCTGAATGACAGAGCGCCGAGCCAGTCCGGGCGACCGGCATCCGGATCACGGGATTCCTCCACACGCAGCAATGTCAGCGCGATCGCGATCACGCCGATCGGGACGTTGACGAAGAAGATCCATCGCCACGTCAGCCCGCTGGTGATCGCGCCGCCGAGCACCGGGCCGACTGCGACGGCGATGCCGGTGATCGCTCCGAACACGCCGAACGCGACGCCACGGTCCTCGCCTCGGAACGCATCGGCGAGCAACGCCAGCGACGTCGCGAACATGACCGCCCCGCCGACGCCCTGGCCGGCCCGCGCCAGCGACAGGAACACCGGGCTCTGCGCGACACCGCAGAGCAGCGAACCTGCCGTGAAGACCGCGATTCCGGCGGCGAAGACGATTCTGCGTCCCAACAGATCGGCGACCGAGCCTGCGGTCAGCAGCAGCGCCGCCAGGCTGAGTGCGTAGGCGTCGATCACCCACTGCAGGTCCGACAACGAGGCATGCAACTGCCGCTGGATATCGGGCAGCGCGACGTTGACGATCGTGATGTCCAGCAACAGCATGAACACCCCAAGCGCCACCGTGACCAGCGTCCACCATTTCGTCTGCATCAGCTTCTCCTAACTCAACAAGCGTGTCGAGAAGTCAGACGCAGTACGCGGTCTGGGTGTGACATCGCTCAGAGCACCCGGTAGATCTCGTATTCGATCGCCCGCGGGCCGGTCAGCCTGCCCCGCCCGACGAACACGCTCTCGCCAAGCCAGGCATAGCGTCCGGCGCCAACCTCGAAGCACGGCGCGATCCGCATGTACTGGTCGGCGAATTCGCTGCTCTCGCCGGACGCAAGCGCGGCGAGAAATGCGCCGGTCGAGCGGATCACGGCGACGCTCATAGCGAAACAGGATCAGCTCGCCATCGTCAGTCGTGAGCTGTGCGCGGAGGTCAGGCCGGCGGACCCCGTCGATGCCGAGCCGCATCCAGTCCATCCCCGGCATCGCCAGGCTCGCATTGATCCGAGGCCCCCGAAGCGTCGCGGACACGACCTGCCAGCACAGACGCTCACCGAGCGGCGAGCCCGCAGTCGGCCCGAGCGGACCGTCGATGTTCTCGGCGTAGGTCATCTCGTATTCGAGTTCGATCATCGTCTCCTCCAGTTCGGTCGCGATGGACGTTCGACGGGATGGCCGCGATCGATGTGACATCGCCATGCCTGCCGAGGTGTCACATCCAGTCAAGCTGCGTCGTCTCATTGGTGACGGTCACTGATCAACCCCTCAGCCCAACATGTCGATGAATGCTCACCTTCACACTCCCGCCACCAACGCCGGCACGCCAGAGGATCGCCACCGGGTGGTCATCGTCGGCGGCGGTTTCGGTGGCCTTCAGGCGGCGCTGCACCTCGCCCGTCTTCCGCTCGACGTCACGCTCGTCGATCGACGCAACTTCCATCTGTTCCAGCCGCTGGCCTACCAGGTCGCGACGGGGGCGCTGTCGCCCGCCGAAATCTCCTACCCGCTGCGGCGCATCCTCCGCCGCCGCAGCAACGTCCGGGTCGTGCTCGCGGAGGTGACTGACTTCGACCTCGACGCGCGGCTGGTCCGCCTTCGCGCGGTCGCGGGCGAGCGGGCACCCGAGACTCTGCCCTATGACACGCTGATCGTCGCCGCGGGCTCCGACTACAACTACTTCCAGCACGAGACCTGGCAGGCCCTGGCTCCGAACCTCAAGACACTCGAAGGCGCGCTCACGATTCGCCGCCGGATCCTCGAAGCATTCGAGGCAGCCGAGCTGGAGCCCGACCCACGACGAAGGGCGTCCTGGCTGACGTTCGCGGTCGTCGGAGCCGGTCCCACCGGTGTCGAGATGGCAGGCCAGATCGCCGAGATCGCGCACGACGTTCGCAGAGATTTCAGATCGCTCGATTCCGGCGACGCCCGAATCCTCCTGATCGAAGCCGGCGAGCGTGTGCTGAACGAGTTCCCGCCGTCGCTCTCAAAACGGACCCTCCGGTCGCTTGAACGCCTCGGCGTCGAGACGCTGCTCGAGCACGCCGTCATCGACCTTCACACCGTCACCGACTTGATGGCTCGTCGGTCACACTCAACGACCGGCACGGCGACCCGGATCAGATCGACACACGGACGGTCATCTGGGCAGCCGGGGTCGTGGCATCGAAGCTCGGATCCGTGCTCGCCGACCGCGCCGGCCTTCAGGTCGACCGAGCCGGACGCGTCGAGGTCCTGCCGGACCTCACGCTCCCCGGGCATCCTGAGGTGCTAGCGATCGGAGACATGATCCGCATCCGCCGACCCGACAACTCCTCGGAAGCACTGCCCGGCCTCGCTCCCGTCGCGATGCAGGAGGGCCGCCATGCCGCGCGCGTAGTGCGCTCCCGCGTTCGCGGCCGACCGGTCCGAGCGTTCCGCTACCACGACAAAGGGAACCTCGCCACGATCGGACGCGCGAGCGCGGTCGCCGAGATCAAGTTCCTCCGGTTGAGCGGCTTTGTCGCCTGGCTGACCTGGCTCACAGTCCACCTCTGGTACCTGATCGGCTTCGAGAACCGCCTGCTCGTGCTCATCCGCTGGGCATTCAGCTTCCTCACACACGGCCGCGGCGCCAGGCTGATCACGGGGGCAGCCGAGCGATCGGGTACACGCGCGCCCACGCCACTGGCCCTCCGCTCAGCCGAGCATCCCGACCAGGATGCTCCAGACAAACGTGCCGCGTGAACTTCGGCGGCCAGATCATGCAATCCAAGCTACTTCCACTGATAGAACCGAATCCGGAGAACCGGCTTCGCAACGCGCTCGCCGACCAGGTCGTCTTCCAGAGCCCCGTACGGGACTACCACGGCCGCGCGGACGTCGCCCACATCCTCACGACGATCGGCGCGGTCCTGGACGCGATCGAGGTCGAGAGCGAACTCTTCGTCGACCGCCAGCTCGTCACGATCATCCGCGCCGTCCACGGTGATGAGCGGATGAGCGGAGTGCTGATCGAGATCTACGATGCGCGCGGACGCGTCGAGCAGGCGATGCTGCTACTCAGACCACTGTCGGTGCTGCTCAAGGCCATCGCCGCGATGCGCGCCGCCCTCAAGCGATCACCGCTGCCAGACGCGCTCGCCACCCGCAACGGGTGAAACACGTGTCGATCTGCACCAATCGCGTCACACATGCGGACCACATCCGCCGGCTTCGCATGAGGTGTGGTCGTACCGGTCACGCCGTCGGCTGGTCGGCCGGTCGCCCAGCTGCAGGATGCTGTACCAGCGGGTGAGGACTCGCAGTCGAGGGGCATGACGAGAACCAACTCGCGGCGGAGTCGGTGGCTCGATATCGACGCGGCGGCGCGCCCCCGCGGCGATCGCCTCGAGCTGCTCCTCGTCGAGGTCGCGCAGCTCGCTTCTCGCTCTCCCGCGCGCGGCGGACAGCTGTGTGCGGTAGTGCGGGACGATCGAGTCGACGAGGCGCTGCCACGGCTCCCACTGGTTCGTCAGGCGTCGCTCGGACATCGCTCACGGCGTTCGGGACCACGATCGTACGGCTAACGCGGGCGTCCTTGGCTGCAGTCGACTTCCGCGGCCACCTCGCGGGCGACCGCCCAACTACCGAACAGGCCGCTGACGACGCTGGCCGCTGGCCAGTCGCCGCCAGCGAGGCGCCGCAGCGCCTGCTCACCGCGCCACCGCGCATGGGTGCGCGACCAGTCATAGGACGACGGCCATCGTCCGTAGCGCTCGCGCCACGCCAGCATCGCCGAGACCACCAGCTCCCGCGTCCAGCGCCGCTCAATCGCGCCCGGATGACAGCGCTTGCAGTACGCATACGCATCCCCCTTGCCGTTGCGCGGCTGCGTATAGGCGCCGCATCCGCGGCACACGCCGACATAGCGGGCCTTGACCGCGCGCGCCTTCTCGCCGGTCGGGTCATAGAAGTACGCCTTAATCGTTGCTGGTGAGCGGCCGAGACGGCTCGCGATCTGGCGAATCGATAGGCCCTCGTACTCGCGGTAATGGCGCGCCAGGGCCACGGCCCGGCGACGCTCGAGAACCCGATCCGCTGCGCGGCCCGACGCATCGCCCGTCACCCCCGGCACGCTACGCCCAGGATGTGGCGTTTCCGTCGAGCTCCACCGCACGCCCGAGGTACCCGCTGGCCCTCCTTCCGCGCTCAGGAGGTCAGAGTCGCCTTTCGAGCTCGGGCCGCTTCGCGGTTTTTCGGCTTGGGTCGGTGGTGGCCGGACCGATCAGCCAATGCCACAGTCGCGGATCCCGATCAGCGCGGCCGTTGGGTTGCCGCGGGGGCATCGGTGGCGCGGAGCTCGGTGATGATCGCGCCGATGTCGCGCAGGCCGGCGAGGACACCATGCAGCTGAGCTTGGTCGGCGTTCGAGACGGTGAGGGTGGTGGTTCCGTCGTTGTTGCGGGCGATCTCGAGATCGCCGAGCCAGGCAGACCAGTGGTCGTCGAGGTGGCCGTCGACGCGGATCGCGTATGTCGTGGGCGTGGTGTTCATAAGAGTGCTCGGAATTGGTGGGAGGTTCGAACTGAGCGACGGCGAACGACGGCCGGGACGCTGGCGAGCTCGATCAGTCGCAGCGTCCCGGCCGTCATGAGATCGCTCTTAGCGCGGGCGGACTCGTCATGGCGAGCTCCGCCTGGCAGCTCAGTGGATGACCGGCTGCGCGGCCCACGTCGTGGCAGGGGCGTCGACGGACTCGGCCTGGCCGCGCTGGTCGCGCCAGAGCGAGATGCCAAGGCCCATCAGCGCGACGCCGACGGGCACTGCGAACGGGCGGCTGAAGGACAGCGGCAGCGCGGCCAGCGTGAGCGCGGAGATGGTGCCGTAGGCGAACAGCGCGGAGGCCCAGCGGGACAGCACGCCGGCGCGGAACAGTGCGACCCCGAACATCAGACCGCCGAGCGAGTAGCCCAGGCCGGCGATCAGGAACAGGCCCTGCCAAGCTCCGATGCCGCTGCTCGCGCCGTGCGCCATCGCGCCGTTGAGGACGTGCTGGACGTAGACGGGCCTCGAGTGGGCGAGGGTCGGGAGGTAATAGCCGATCAGGCACTCCTGGACGAGCATGGCCGCGAAGCCGACACTCACGAGCCCGTAGCCGGCGCGCCCGAGGCGGCCGAACTGAATGCGATGGCGGATGAACATGCCGGCGAGGCCGACGAGGGTCAGGGCGCAGAAGAGGACCTTCGCGGTCATGCGGATCGTCACCTCGGAGGTGACGAGGTGCGCGACGGTGGCCGACGGATGGTTGATCTGGACGCCGGCGTAGATCGCGCCGCCGATCGCGGCGCAGAGGCCGGCGATCGCGGTGAAACGGTAGGTGGTGGTGGTGGTGCTCACGTCGGACTCCTTTGTGTCTGTGCCGGGCGGGGTGTCCGGCGATGTCGACAACCTAGGAGGCGATGTGGTGAGCGCACATCACACGATGATGTGATTGAGGGTGGTGATCCGGATCTGGGCGAGGCTCACAGCAAGCCGAGCTCCGTGGCTCGACGGACCGCGGCGCGGCGGGTGTTGACGTCCAGCTTTTGGAAGATGTGCTTGGTGTGGGTGCGCAGCGTGTTCAGCGAGATGTACAGGTGTCCCGCGATCTCGGGCCCGCTGAGCTCGGTCGCCAGCAGGCGCAGGACGTCGCGCTCGCGCTCGCTCAGCTCGTCCTCAGTGCCATGTCCGGCGGGCGCTGGCGTCGGCGGTCTGTTTGAGGCGGCCAGAAGATGCTCGGCGTGCTTCCGCGCCTCGGGCGCCGCGCCGCGGGCGACCTGACCGAGCAACGCCACCATCGGCTGTCCCTCGTCCAGGAACAGCCGGCAGTAGCCGGCCGGCACCCCTCTGGCGAGAGCGGCAGACAGGTCGGTCGAGGCCGACTCGGCCTCGCCGTTCGCGTGGTGTGCGAGCGCCCGCAGCATGCGCGCCTCGATCAGGGTGCCGGTGCGGTCTGCTGCTTGCGCGGCATCGAGGATTCGATCAAGCAGGTCGAGGGCCTCGCTCGCGTGACCCTCGGCAATGAGAAGCCGGGCGAGCGTGAGCAGGTCGTACTCGGCCAGGAAGGTCGGGGCGTCGGCTGGGGTGACCCCGCGCTGGCGTGCCCACGCCCGCGCGTCATCGAGGCGTCCCTGTGCAATCCAAACCCGGGCGCGGCTCGCGGCGATCGGCCGCACGTCCGGGAAGTAGCCGGGCAGGAATAGGGGCTCGGCCTGGTCGAGCATCGCGATCGCGCCGTCGAGGTCGCCTCGAGCTAGCAGCAGCGCAGCGTTCGCCGTGTACCAGCGGTGACGGTTCTCCAGCAGAGACGCGCGGTCGCCGAGCCGGCGAGCGGCCTCGAGGTACTCCGCGGCGGCATCGAGGTTGCCCTGCTCTCGCAGGACGTCGGCGAGCCCGACGTGCAGGTCGCCGGCGGTCGAGAGCACCGGGCCGGGGTGGCTCTCGGCCGCTGCCAGCGCGCGTTCGTAGAGCCGCCGCGCCTCGTCGGGACGTCCCTGTGCCAGCCACAGGTTCGCCAGGACGACCGTCCCACCGAGCTCGTCCGCGACCATGCCCGCAGCGTGGAGGCTGGCGACGGCCGCGCTGAACGTTTCCACCGCTGTGCGCAGGTCGCCGGCAGCCCATGCCGCGAGACCGAGGAACCCGTTGGCGGCCCCGCGCGTGAAGTGATCGTCTGGGCCTGCGAGCGAGAGCGCCCGCCGTGCCTGGTCGACGGTGCCGGCGACGTCGCCCCGAGCCTGGGCGACCGATGCACGGTAGACCCTCGTCATCGTTGAGAGCGAGCGGAGTTCACGCTCCCGGTCCGCGGCCACCTCCGCCATTGCGCCCACCGTGGGGATGCTCAATGTCGGCGTCGCATCGAGACCTGCCTCGGCAGCGTCGAGCCACGCCTCGACGCCGTCGAAGTCGCCGTCGGATAGCCGGCTCCAGCCCATCAACATCGCGAGCAGCGGCCGCCGACGCACGACGTCATCAGGCAGCGCTGTCAGCCAGTCTCGCAGCGTGCGGTCCTGGCGTCGTCGCCGCATGTCCGCCAGGCTGAGCTCGACGAGATCGGCGGCGTGCTGGTGGTCGCCGCTCGCGATTGCGTGCCGTACGGCATCGCTCAGCAGCCCGTTTTCGGCCAGCCATCGGGCCGCCGCGGCGTGCAACGCACGAACCCGGTCGGCATCCCGGCCGGCCAGCCGGGCACGCAGTGCGTCCGCGAAGAGATGGTGGTAGCGGTACCACCTGCGCTCGTCATCGAGCGCGACGACGAACACGTTCCCGCGCTCGAGCATCTCGAGCATCTCCTGACCGTCGGCGCGGCCGGTCAAGGCGTCGCAGAGTGCGCCCGTCATCTGATCGAGCACCGAGGTGTCGAGCAGGAATTCACGGAGCTCGTCCGGCTGGCCGCCCAGGACCTCCTCAACGAGATAGTCAAGTACGAACCGGTGGCTTCCAGAGAACGCCTCGATGAACCCAGCGACCTCGCCGGGCCCGTCGGCCGCGGCATGTGTGCGGGCCGACAGCGCAGCCAGTTGCAACCCGGCAGCCCACCCCTCGGTCCGCGTCTCGAGCGCGGTCACGAGCGCCGGCGCCAGTTCTAGCCCCATCACGTCGTTGAGGAACGCCTCCGCCTCATCGGCGGTGAACCTGAGGTCCGCCGCCCGGACCTCTACCAGCTCGCCTCGCGCACGCAGGCGGGACAGTGGCAGCGGCGGGTCGGCGCGGGTGGTCATCGCCAGTGTGACCTGCGGAGGCAGGTTGTCCAACAGGAAGGTGACCGCTTCGTGGACGGCGGCCGAGTCGATGACGTGGTAGTCGTCCAGCGCCACCACCATGGACCCGGCGAGGAGGTCTAGGTCGTTGATCAGGCTGACCAGGACGTCCTCGGGCGGCGTGGCTCCGCCGGCCTCCAGCAGACCGAGAGCCTCGACGCCGACGCCCGGATCGGCGACCTGGGTCGAGGCGACGAGGTGGGCCAGAAAGGTTCGGAGCTCGGTGTCGCCGCGGTCGAGCGCCAGCCACGCCACCCTGCACTGCGAGGCGCCGGCCGCCTGCGCCAGCCATTGCGCCAGGAGCGTGGTCTTGCCGAACCCAGCCGGTGCGGCGACCAGCACGAGCCGCGGCCCCTCCCCTCCGCCCACACGCAGCTGATCGGTGATGCGGGGACGCGACACCAGCTGGCGACGCGGCGAGGGCAGGCGAAGCTTGGTGCCCAGCGGGGCCATTCGGTCAGCGTAGACCCGCCGTGGTCCACCGACCCAGGGACTGGCGGTGACCGTCAGCTACGAGCAGCCTGCCACTCCCGTTCCAGCATCGCGTAGACACGCACTGTGGTCCACTCGCCCTTGAACCAGTCCGCCTCGACCTGGCGCGCCTCGCAGCGGAAGCCCAGCCGACCGAACAGGTTCTGTACGGCCGTATTGCGGTCATCGACCTCGCCGAACACGCGGTGCATGTGATGAACCTCGAACAGGGTCGAGACGATCGCGCCGAGGGCCTCGGTCGCCAACCCTGCGCCCTGATGGTCGGGCGCGAGCGTGACCCCCACCTCGGCGGTCGCCGGCTGATCCGCCAAGACGTGGACAGCGCAGTCGCCGACGAGCTCGCCACTCGTCCGATCGAGCGCGGCGACCTGCACCCACGCCCCCGGCGTGCCGAACGCCACGCCGGCCTGCGCCGCGAGCAGCGTCTCCGCGTCCTTCATGGAATACGTGGGCTCCCACGACTGGTATCGGGCTACATCAGGGTGCGATCGATACGCGACGAAGCCCTGTAGGTCCTCTGCCTGCAACGGCCGCAGACGCAGGCGCGTAGTTGCGGCGACCTCCATCACACCGAGGTCGGCAGGCCGGTCTCGTCGATTGGCGATGTCTTGAACCCCTTGACGAGTGGATAGATACCGAGCGACAGCTCCCAGAAGAACTCGGGGATCGTCGCGATCGCCTGCACCGTGCCGCCTCTGGGGATGACGTCGAGAACCACTGCGAGCCCCGTGATGCAGATCAGAGGACCTGCGATCAGCCCCACTATCGCCAGCCCGCGCGGCATCAGGCCGGAGCGGTACATCATGTAGCCGAGGATCAGCCCGTTGCCGACGCCGACCACGAAGCCTGGACCGAGCACGAACGTCCAGTTGCGGACCGCAATCAGAGACCTCGCCTCGCCCACCAGAGAACCCGCGGCCACGCCGGTCGTCTGGTGCAACGTGACGACCGCGAGGTAGCTGACGATGCCGATCGCGATGAACGTGCACTCAACGAGACGCGCGGCTACGTAGCCGAGCGAGAGGACCTCGAATTGCCGTCTGAAGAGCGGGTACACGACGAGCGCCGTGCCGATGTTCGCGATGATCAGAAACACCTCGCAGACCGCGCCGAGACGCACCCGCGCGTCACCGCCACTGCCGGCCATGAACTTCACTGGGTGCAGCACAGGGGCGTAGAGGAGCGCCCCTGCGATCGAGAAGACGAACGTCGCGAGGTAAAGCACGCCAAAGACAACTGCGGTCCTGCGTGTTGAGCTCATCGGCATCCCCTTTCTCGGTGAGTCCTGTCGCAGCGGTGCCACGGCGATATCAGCGCGTGCTCATCTCTCCGCGCGACTCTCGATCAGCTGGGCTGGCGAGCGGGTGAGGACACTGATCCGGCGTCCGGGCGCAGCAGCGTGAGCCACGCCCACGCCCGTGGGTGTCAAAGCAAGGGCCGCGCATGGCAACACAGAACCAGCGTCTCATCGACTCTCCCCAGTGTGCTTGTCGCAGGCCTCGGCCCCGTTGCGGCCTGCTGTCGCGCCGAGTCTTTCAGCCACGCACAACCAAGGTCAAGCTCGTCGAGCCTGCGAGCGAGGGTGAACGCGATTACGACGACGAGGGCTCCGGGCCAATTCGCCCGGAGCCCTCTTGTCGTGGGTGTCCTTGAACCTGTCGGTCAGACCAGCGCCTCGCGACGGCTCAGCTTGATGCTGATCGTGGGGGTCCAGAGGAGCAGCAGCGGCAGCGTGATGTACAGGGCGCCGTACAGCGCGTCACTGTTGAGCGGGAACGCGAGACCGCTGAGCGCGAGCACCGGTGCGAAGGCGATTCCCATGGTGGTCAGCCAGCGCGGGAGGGTCATCGCCCGCCGGGCCGTGGTGGAGACGAGGATGACGACCGCGGCGAGCAGGGCGATCTTGATCGTGTCGGCGTTGTTGAGCGTGACGAACAAGGCGCGTACGAAGGAGGGGGTGCCTGAGCCGGCGCCCTGGACGGCGAGGGCTTCGCCGATGCCGACCTGGATCAGCGAGATCGTTGCGGCAGTGAAGCCGGCGATCTGGATGCGGCGCCGGCTCGGGCCGGAGAAAGTCCGCGAGAGGCCGATCGTGATGCCGATCAGAGCGAGGCCGGCGACCGCGTCGACGAAGAGGGTCTGGAGCATGGCGGCGTGCTGATGGGCCCCGTAGTAGGCCTTCAGGGCGATGCCGGTGGCGCTTGGCTTGGGGCCGTTGGTGGCGGTCATGAGCCCGGTGATCCAGGCGGCGACGAAAGTGATTCCTGAGATGGTGAGCAGCTTCTTCATGGTCTCTCTCCTCTTGAGGCTTTGGCTGGCGTTACTCGGCGATGGCGGTGTAGAGGGCCGGGTGGGCGGGATAGGGGATTTGTGCCGCGGTGCGGAACTCTGGGTCCGTGATCGCGGCGGTGAAGGCTTCGGCGCTGGCCCAGTGCGCGACATTGACGAAGCGGAAGTCGGGGTCGGGCCCGACGCTGCGGTGGAGGCTGGTGCTGAGGTATCCGGGGCGCTGGCTGAGGTGATCGTTGGCTCGCTCCCAGCCGGCGATGAAGGTGTCGTCCTGCCCGGCGGGGACTTCGAACGGGTTGATCAGCGTCACTGAGGTCCTGGGTGCGGTGAGGCGCTCGCTCGTGGCGATCACCTCGTACAGACCGGGATGGGCTGCGAAGGGGAACCCCTTGGCGGAGACGCCGGCGCTGCGGGTGGCGTCCTGGAAGGCTTGGAGGGATGCCCAGCGGCCGATGTTGATGAACCGGAAGCGGGCGCCGGGTGCGAGGCTGCGGTGCAGTCTCGTGTCGAGGTATCCGGCCTTGCTCGACAGGGCGTCGCGGGCGCGCATCCAGTGGGCGACGAACTGCTCGTCGGCGCAGGTCGGGACTTCGAACGCGTTGATGAGGATCAGTGGCTTCATCGCTACTGCCCCATCGCAACCATCAGCACCGCGTTGATCGCGACCGTGCCGCCGAACGCGGCGGCGAGGCCGGTCCGGTGCAGCGAGTACAGAGCGGCAGCGGCGCTGCCGAATACCACGACCTGAAGCAGGATGTGGACTGGGACCGACACGTGCACGCCAGCCTTGGGAGCGACGAACTTCCCCCAGACCACCGCCAGCGCGAGCGGCAAACCGGCTCCGAGCGCGATTTTGGCCAGGGCGGTGTTGCCGGTGTGGGCGCCCCAGACGCCGACCGCGCCGAGCGCGCTGAGTTCGAGCAGGAAGCGGACTGCAAGGTTGGTTGACGCCAGCATGTGTGGCTCTCCTTTCTGCGCCTGCGAGGCGGCTGAGTGGGGCGTCGATTGCATGCCGCCAAGATCTCAGCGCTGCGTCCGGGCGGGAATCCCACTGCCACGTGTCCGGGGGTAGGGCTAGCGGTACCTTTGCCGTGTGGAGGCATTGCTGGGGAGCAGCCCCGCCAGGGCGCGACGCTTCGCGGGCCCAGGTCCGTCGCTGGCGGCGGTCGCCCTGATCGCGGCGGTTGCGTTGATAGGCGGCATCGGCGCGGTGCTGCTGTTCGCCCGCAGCGACACCCAGACTGACAAGGCCTGGAACGCGGTCCTGACCGTCGGGGCGGGCTGGTCGTACATTGCCGCCGGCGTCGTGGCGTGGCGTCGGCGGCCGGACTACCGGATCGGGCAGTGGATGATCGCGACCGGATTTCTGTGGCTGCTCTCGGCGCTGGCGGCGGGGAACACCGCCGGGTTCTTTACGGTCGGCAACGAGGTCGACACGCTCGCCAAGGCGGCATTCGTCAACGTGCTGCTGGGTTTCCCCGACGGACGGTTGCACCGTTGGCCAGAGCGGGCGGTCGCGACGATCACGTGGTTGGACGTCACCCTGGCTCAGCTTGCCGTGCTGATGTTCACGCCCAGCCCGCGCAACCTGATCCAGATCGGGACGCACCCGCAGCTGGCTCAGGATCTCCATAGCGCGCAGCGCTGGACCGCAGTCGCGCTCGTGGCGGTCGCGCTGGCGCTCGTCGCGCGACGGCTGCGCAGCGCATCTCCTCCGATGCGGCGCGCGCTGGTGCCGGTGCTGGCCAGCGGCGCGCTAGTGCTCGTGCTCGTCGCCGCGTCGGTCGTGGCCAACGAAAGTGGCTGGCCGGCAGCCGAGCAGATCGTGCTCGCCCAGATCGCCGCCTACGGCCTCGTGCCCTACGCGTTTCTGGCCGGCCTGTTTCGCAGCCGCCTCGCGCGGGCGTCGGTCGCTGACCTCGTCGTGCAGCTCGGGGATCCGGTGGCGCCCGGAACTCTCCGCGACAGCCTCGCTCGCGCGCTCGGCGACACCAGCCTTCAAGTGGCCTACTGGCTGCCCGAGAGCGCCAGCTACGCAGATGCCACCGGCCAGCCCGTCGCGCTGCCACCCGACGACGGCCAGCGCGCCGTCACGACCGTCGAGCGCAGCGGCGCGCCGGTGGCCGCGCTGATCCACGACCCCGGACTCCGCGAGGACCCGGAGTTACTGCACGCAGTTGGTGCGGCCGCCGGACTGGCGCTCCAGAACGAGCGCCTCCAGGCGGAACTCCGAGCCAAGCTCCAGGAGCTCCACGCGTCGCGCGCCCGGATCGTGCAGGCCGGCGACAGCGAGCGGCGCCGCCTCGAGCGGAACCTCCACGACGGCGCGCAGCAACGATTGCTGGCCCTGTCGTTCTCGCTCGGACTCGCCGAAACCCAACCCCCCGACGGGTCGCCCGAAGCCGCCAGGCTCGCGCGGGATGCCAAACACGAGGTGGTGCAGGCCATCGAGGAGCTGCGCGAGCTCGCGCGCGGGATCCACCCCACGATCCTCACCGACCGAGGCCTTGGCGTCGCGCTGCAGACCGTCGCGGCACGCTCACCCGTTCCGGTGACGCTCTCGGTTGACCAGGACCGGCTTCCCGAGGCGATCGAGACCGCCGCCTACTACCTCGTCTGCGAAGCGATCGCCAACGCCACCAAGCACTCGAAGGCGAACCGCGTCAGCGTCACAATCACCCGTCGCAACGACCGCGTGGTGATCGAGATCTCCGACGACGGAGTCGGGGGAGCCGCCGGGCGGGAGGGATCCGGTCTGCGCGGGCTCGTCGACCGCGTCGAGGCGCTCGACGGCACGCTGTTCGTGACCAGCCCCGTCGGCGCGGGGACCACCATCCGTGGGGAGATCCCATGCGGGTAGTCGTCGCAGACGACTCGGTACTGCTGCGCGAGGGGCTCGTGCACATCCTCACCGCGGCCGGCTTCGACGTCCTCGGACAAGCCGGAACGGCCGACGAGCTGATGCTGAAGGTGCGCAGCTACAACCCCGACATCGCGATCGTCGACATCCGAATGCCGCCGACTCACACCGACGAAGGCCTGCAGGCGGCCAAGACAATCCGCGAACAGCACCCCGACGTCGCGGTGCTCGTCCTCTCCCAGTACGTCGAGCTCGGCTATGCCACCGAGCTCCTCAGCCGCGGCACCGAGCGCGTCGGCTATCTACTGAAAGATCGCGTCTCGGATGTGACCGAGTTCGCCGCGAGTGTTCGACGAGTCGCGAGCGGCGGCTCCGCGCTCGACCCCGCCGTCGTGTCGCTGCTGGTCGGCAACCGCACCGACAACCCACTCGACGAGCTCACCCCACGCGAACGCGAAGTACTCGAGCTGATGGCCGAAGGACGCTCCAACCAGGGAATCGCCGCGCGCCTCGTCGTAACCGAGCACGCAGTCGAGAAGCACGTCCGCAACATCTTCCAGAAGCTCGCGATCCAGGCGGACGCCGAAGACCACCGGCGCGTCCTCGCCGTACTCGCATTCCTGCAGTCGGGTCACGGCGCCACCGGATGACGTCCCTGCGAACCGTTACCCAGCCCGATGGCCGCCGGCTCGCTTGGGCCGAATACGGCGACCCGGCGGGCGAGCCGCTGTTCTACATGCACGGCACCCCCAGTTGCCATCTCGAAGCTACAGCGTTCGGGGTCGACCAAGCCGCGGCGAGACTCGGTCTGCGCCTCATCGTCATCGACCGACCCGGCATGAGCGACTCAGCCTTCCAGCGTGACAGGCGAGTCCTCGACTGGCCAGGCGATGTCGCGGTCGTCGCCGACCGGCTGTCGATCGAGCGGTTCGCGGTCCTGGGTTACTCCGGAGGCGGTCCATACGCTGCCGCGACAGCCCACGCGCTCGGCGAGCGGGTTCGCGTGCTTGGCCTCGTGGCCTGTGTGGCGCACCTCGAGCCACGGCTGGAGGACGGGCTGCACCCGAACGGCCTCATGCTCAAGCGGCTGTGCCCGTGAGCGGCCCCTCGCTGCACGCTTCCTCATGACGATCGGAATGAGAATCCCCGCTCGCTTCCCCCGGGTGCTGCGCGCGATGATGAACGCAAGCCTCCCCGACCCCCACCGCGCCGCGCTCACGGACCCCGACATGAGTGGCGGCTTTCCGGCCGCAATCCGCGAAGCTTTCAGACAGGGGGCGCACGGTCCTCAGCACGACGAGGCACTCATGTCCGCACCTTGGGGCTTCGATCCCAGTGAGATCTCGGTCCCCACCCGCCTGTGGCAGGGCACGCTCGACAACTTCGGCTCCACCCCAACGATGGCGAAGCACCTGCAGAGCACGATCCCGGGGAGCGAGCTGGAGCTCACTCGCGATGGCCACCTGTCCATCCTGGTCGACCACCTCGACGAGATCCTCGCGGCACTGCAGAGGTGACGGATCCGGCCGCTCCTCCGCGGGATGGCGCCGCGGCGCGGCGATGGGCGCTCGTACGGCCGAAGGGGCCGGCTTGCGCCAGCCCCCGCCTGTTCAGACCTCGCTTCGAGGTGCTGATGATGCGATGCACCGTCAGTGGGACGCCGGAACGTGTCCCCACTTGCGGTTGGCCGCTGCGTCGGCGAGTTGCTGGCCGGTCCCGATGCCGGAGAGGAGGCCAAGCATCTGGCCGAGGCCGTGAGCGAGGCCGAGGCTGGCGGCCAGGACCATGATCGTGACGAGCGCAATGCCGTTCGCGAGGTTGAGCGCGTTGGCCGCTTCGCGGGTGGAGTTCCGGCGGGCCCAGTCACCGGGAAGTGCGACGACGGCGGAGAGGGCGAGGGCGAGGAAGAAGGTGGCGGTGAACATGGTGTCGTCCTTTGCGGAGCGGGTTGGTCGATGGCGGCATGCTCCACCCAGGAGACGCTCCGCACATCGGCCCGAGGACGTGTCTGGCTACGGTCATCCGGCGCGTGTGCGGCTGCGACGGATGACGTAGAGGTCCTGCCCAGCGGGCATGATTAGCCAATGGAAGCGTCGGAGCTGATCCGGGTACTTGTCGTCGACGATCACCGGGTGGTGCGAGAGGGGCTTCGGAGCTACCTGGAGCTGGTGGACGACATCGAGATGGTGGGCGAGGCGAGCAACGGCCGAGCGGCGCTGGACTTTCTGGCGCGTGCAAAGGCGCAGGGCGGTCTCCCCGACGTGGTGCTGATGGACCTGATGATGGAGCCGATGGACGGGATCGAGACGACCGCCGCGGTGAAGGAGCGCTATCCGGAGATCGAGGTCGTGGCGGTGACGAGTTTCGTGGAGGAGGAGAAGGTTCACGCCGCGCTTGAGGCCGGCGCGGCCGGTTACCTGCTCAAGGATGCCGAGGCCGATGAGGTCGCCGCGGCGATCCGGGCGGCTCAGCGCGGCGAGGTCCATCTGGACCCGGCAGTCGCCCGGAAGCTCACGGCATCGTTGCGGCGCGGCGCAACAGCGAACCCGAAGGACCTTCTGACGGAGCGGGAGCGAGAGATCCTCGCCTTGGTCGCCCGGGGCAAAGCGAACAAGGAGATTTGCTGCCGAGCTGGTCATCAGCGAGCGGACAGCACGCACGCACGTGAGCAACATCCTCTCAAAGCTCGACCTCGCTTCCCGCACCCAGGCCGCGCTCTGGGCGGTGCGCGAAGGCCTCGCCCCGCCGCCCGCCTGAGCTACGTCATCTGTCGCGCCCGGAACACGTCCGATGACCGATGCGCCGGCGATGGCGGTGCGGTTGAGTGGGTTCACCGTGCCTGCGCAGCCAAGCCACGACGCCTCAAAACGACCATGCAAGCGCCGTCGGGTGCTCATCGTGGAGGACGACCCTCGGGTTCGCTCGGCGCTCAGCGGGCTACTCACCGAGTCCGAAGGTCTCTGCGTAGTCGGTGTCGCCGCAACCGGCCGTGACGCGCTCGACGCTAGAGGCTGGCTCGATGTCGCGCTCGTCGACGTGCGTCTGCCGGACCTCGAGGACGGGCTCCAGGTCATCCAGACGCTGGCCGCCGAGGGCCATCCTGTGGTTGCGCTCAGCGCGTCGGCGGCCGCCAGGGCGGCATCGATCGCCGCGGGCGCGAGGGCTTTCTTTGAGAAGGACAGCCATCCCGACGCCATCCTCGCTGCGCTTCGCCAATCACCGTGGTAGCCGGCGGAAAGCTCCAGGACTGCTGTGTCAGAGTGTCGTGAGTTGAGTGAAAAACTGATGGGCGAACAGGGGGCTGCAGGTCTCGGCGTCGGACCGCTCGCCGCCGTGGTCGAGCGATCGCGGGACGGCATCGTGGTCGTGACGGCCGACCGCCGCTACGTCTACGCCAACCCGGCGGCCTGCCGGATCATGGGCTACTCGCTGGAGGAGCTGCGGGCGCTACCGGACTTCTTGGCCAACTTCCCCGAGCGCGAGCACCAGGCGATGCTCGAGCACTTCGCCGAACAGCTCTCCGGGGAAACCGGCCTGTGGACATCAACGCTGCTGCGCCCGGACGGCACCGAGCGCGAGATCACCTGGTCCAACATGTCCTTCGAAATCGATGGGCAGCTGCACGGCGCCGCCATCTTCCGCGACGCCACCGAGGCCCGGCAGGCCAGCCGCAACGCCGCTGCACTTGGCCAAGCCGCGGCCCAGCTCGCTGGGCGCAGCCCCCTCAACGTCGTCCTCTGGGACCTTGCCGAACACGCGGTCGCCGGCACCCGGGCGGTCGGGTGCGCTATCGGCATCACCGGCGAAGCAGGCGACTTCGAGACCGGCGCCGCGCCCGGCGTTCCCGACGGGTTTCGCAACATCTCGTTGTCCAGCGGCCTGCGCATCGAGGACTTGCCCGACGGCGACGTCGTCCTCAGCGGCCGCCCGGCGGTCGTCCCCGACGCCAAGACCCGCTGGCTCAGCGGACCTCGCCCCGACGTAGGAGCCACGCTCCAAGAGCTCGACTGGCAGGCCGGCGTGCACGTCCCGCTCTCCTGGGGCGAGCAGGTGCTCGGCGTCATGGCCATTTTCCTGCCGCCGACAGTGACCGGTCCAACCGAGGCTGAGCTGGCATTCCTGGTCGCGCTCGCCGACCAGGGCGCGGTCGCCGTCATCAACGACCGGCTGCTCGCCGAGACCGGTCAAGCCTCCGCGCTGCAGGAACGCGCTCGGCTCGCGCGCGAGCTCCACGACTCGGTCTCCCAGGCGCTGTTCTCGATGATGCTGCACGCCCGAACCGCAGAGCTGGCGATGGAGAAGCAAGACCTGCCGCAAGACGGCCCACTCGGGCGAAGCGTCGCGCAGCTGCGCGAGCTCAGCCAAGGGGCGCTCGCCGAGATGCGCGCGCTGATCTTCGAGCTACGACCCGACGCGCTCGCCGAGGAAGGGCTGGTAGCAGCACTCAGAAAGCAGGCGGCCGCGCTCAGCTCACGCACCGGCCTTCGGGTAGCAGTCGAAGGTCCAGACGAGCGCCTGGACGTCACACCCGCGACCGAGGAGCACCTCTACCGGCTCGCGCTCGAGGCACTGAACAACACCGTCAAGCACGCCGATGCCCAAACCGCCACCATCACGCTCACCGCCGCCGGCGAGCGACTCGAACTCGCCATCGCCGACGACGGCCTCGGCTTTGACACCACCAGTGAGCACCCGGGGCACCTCGGGCTACGCACCATGCAGGAGCGCGCCGACGCCCTCGGCGGGACGCTCAGCGTCACCAGCCATCCCGGGCAGGGGACAACCGTACGACTGGTGATCCAGTGACAGCACCTCCCGGCTCGCAGCAGCCTCAGCTCGATCGCGAGCAGATGCGCGCCGTCGCCCAGGTGCAGCGCTGGCACGACTTCAAAGCGCACGTCGGCGCCTACGTCCTGATCAACACCGTGCTGATCATCATCTGGGCGCTCACCGGCGGGGGCACGTTCTGGCCCGGCATCCCTCTCGCCGCTTGGGGGCTCGGGCTGTCCTCACAGCACTTCCTGAACTCGTTCTCGCCGATCGGCGAGGAGCGCGTGCGCCGCGAACTGCGCCGCCAGCGAGACAGATGACGTAGAGCGCCCCGGGCGCTTGTCCCGCGGAAGTGCCGACGGGCGGCCGATGCCAGAAGGGCGCGCGACGGCGACGATCTGGGAGTCAACTCAAACCCTTTCCGGAGGAGCCCGCAATGTCAGCCATCACCGCCACCCACACCCCGACCACCACGCCAAGGCGAAGCTTCCGCCGGCGCTACAGCGTGGCCCGCGGCAACGCGTACCAGGCCTGGGGCATCTTCAGCGGCTCAGCGCTGCTCGCACTCGCCACCCAACTGCACAGCAGCCCGGTCTCGACCGCAGTCATGATCGCCGGATTCGTCACCGTCTACCTCAACTGCCACGCGATCGCCCACTACCTCGCTGGCCGCGCCGTCGGGCTCAGCTTCCGTGGCTACGGCATCCGCGGGACCGATCACCCCGAGGTGTACCCGCCCGGCATCCGCCAGCTGATGCAGGCCGCCCCGTTCTACGTCGCCCTCTCGACCAAGAACAGCCGCGAGCAGGCCACCGGCCGCGCCAAGGCGATCTACTACGCCGCCGGAGAGACCTCAACCGCGATCTGCTCCATCGCCTACGCCGCGATCGCCGCCGCCGTCGGGATCCCCGGAGGCCAGGCCCTCCTGGTCGCGATGATCATCTTCAACGCAATCTCCACCATCGTCACCACCCGCAACCCCACCGGCGACTACGGTAAGGCGCTCCGCGCGCTCCGCAGCTAACCAGCCGGACAACAAGTAGCAAGCAAGAGGGCCTCGGCAACTGCCGAGGCCCTCTTCGGTCCAGCCGACGCTGTTTGAGACGTCGTCTGGCCGAAACCCTGACCCGAACTGGGGACGCTCAGCCAGCTAGCCCTCCGAACACAGTTGCCTCGCTTTGATGCGCCGACAGGCGTCTCGGCCGCCATGGGAACTCCCGCGCATCTCGCCAATTGCGAGGATCCGCCGCCCGCCCTCGGCGCAGACCAGCCTGCTCGCAACGGACCACAGTTCCGACGTCACACGCTTTCATCGCCTTCGCCTTCTCGCCGGTCGGGTCGTAGAAGTACGCCTTGACCGTCGCCGGCGACCGCCCGAGACGCAGATCGGGGTCGGCGGAGCCGCCGGCGATGAGTACGACACGCACCGCCACTACCCGCCAAACCCGTCGCTCGGCCCGCACGACCCGCTGACCGCGGTGACGCTCGCCGCGCTTGTGCTGACCAAGGACAAAGGCGCGCCGACCGGGCAGCCGATCGACTCATATCGCGACTACGTCCGTGCAAACAACGGCAGCGGCCCGGCCGCGGACACATATGCGAGCCGCGTGCACGCTGATGCACACCGATACCACGGCAGCGGCACGACGATGGTCAGCGGGGCTGCCGGAGGCGGGAGCTGCAGTTCGTCCGGCGTCAGCGCCGCGGGATACGTGAACCCGTTCGCACACGCGCAGGTCTCCCCATCCCGGATCGACCAGGGCGTGGACTACGGTGGCAGCGGACTGATTGCCGCGCTCGGGCCAGGTCGCGTCGTCATGGTGAGCACGGCCGACACTGGCTGGGGCAACGGCGACGGCTGGGTCTCATATCAGCTCACCGGCGGCGCCTACGCGGGCAGCTACCTCTTCGTGGCCGAAGGCATCACACCGACCGTCAGTGCCGGACAACAAGTCGCGCCCGGGCGGAACATCGGCAACTTCAACGGCCACTCGATCGAGATCGGATTCGCGCTCGGCCAAGGCGACCTCGCGCTCGCACACAGCGCCTACACGGAAGGAGTCGACACCGCGGCAGGCCGTGCGATGAACCAACTCCTCACGTCGCTCGGCGCGCCAGCGGGGCACCGAGATGTGACGAGCTGCGGTGGCCTGTGCCCCATCGTCGGCGGCCCAGTTCCGAGCCGACACGGATAGCAACTCGGAACACGCCGACGCGTCGAGACGACGTCCCAGCCGACGCCGACGACGGGTTGGTCGCCAGCGCGATTTGCGGCGTTGACCGTTAAGCGATCAACGGGATTGCCGGCGTGATGAGCGCTTGACGCGCTGGCGGGTGATTGAACGCGGCGACTGGGAATACCGCCATCGCGGTCATCCTCATCTCGGCTGGCCGCCCGTCGGATCTTCAAGACACGCGTAGACCAATCGAGTGGGTGATGCCACCTTTAGGAGCCTGTCGTAGAAGCGGTTGAGTCGGCGGCGTCGAGGGCGCTGAGGGCGTGGAGGCAGGCCGTGATGATCTGGAGGTGCGCGGCGATCTCGGTCCGGTGAGCTGGCTGGTGGGTGTTGTGGGCGGCGATCGGGGCGGTGTGCCGGTGATCGTCGCCGTTCGCGGCGTTCTCGGCGGCCGGCGGCTGGCTGATCAAGCGTTTGAGGTTGATCGCGGTCGCGGCGAGCAGGAGTTGGATCTGCACTTTCCGGGTGCCGCGGCACCGCGCGCGGCCGGCGCCGTGGCGTTTCATCTCGGCGATCGCGCCCTCGCCGTGCGTGATCCGGTCCACAGCGGCACCAACCCCGGTCGGCGTTTTGCAGCGTCGGCGGGCGGCATGGCCGTGGTCGGTGTTGCGCATGTTCGGCTGCGGCGGGATGTACGCGGTGATCCCGGCCTGCTCCAGCATCCGGTAGCTACCGGCCGAGGCGTATCCGGCGTCCGCGACTATCTCCTGAACTTTGTGACGCAGCCATCGGGCGCGGTCAATGATGATCGGGAGGCTGTCGGCCTCGTGCCCGAGCGCGGACTCTGCGCGGACGGCGACGATCACCCGGTTCTTCGGGTCGGTCGCGACCTGCGCACGATGCACCAGATGCGGCCGATGCCCCGGCTTGAACCGCAACTTCGCATCCGGATCGGACCTGGACACAGCCGTCGCGTTCGACGCCTTCCGCTTCGGGGTCGGACCCGAGCGTGGCGCCGCGAGCTCCAACCGCGGCCGCGGCGTTTCCGGGGAAACGTCCTGCCCCTCGTCGTCGTCAATGTCGTCGCGGTCGACCACCGACAACTCTGCCCGCAGACTCTTCAACGCCGCGTTCGCCTCGACATGCGTGCCGTCAACAATCAACCGTGACCCGTCTAACAAGCCCGCGTCCCGGCACGACGCGAGGACCTGGTTGAACAGCTGCTCAAACACCGAGGAGGACGCGAACCGCACGCACTGCGCGTAGCTGAACGTCGCGTGATGCGGCAACCGCTCCGTCAACCCGTACCCCAGGAACCGGCGAACCGAGAGATCCACCTCCGCGACCCTGAGCGTCTCCCGCATCGAATCGATCCCGCGGATCGCCGCGACCAGGAACACCTTCACAAGCACGACCGGATCGACACCCGGCCTGCCGAAATCCGAGTAGAACGGCCTGGCGGTCTCACGGACCGTCGTCCACGACACCAGCCGCTCCACCCTACGCAGCACATCCGTCTCCGGCACCAACTCATCCAGGCACACCATCTGCACCTGGAACGCCTGCTCACCCGTCCTGATCGCGATCGCCATCGCTAGATGGTCTTAAACCCGCCAGACGGAACCCCACCCACTTCTTTGACAGGCTCTTAGATGTCTTGGGTTGTCTCGGGCTCGATCGCGAGGCCGCCGATCGCGGACGTGAGGCCTTGGTAGTGCCCCACGAGCAGGCAGAGTTCGATCAGCTCGCGCTCGGTCAGGCTCGTCCGCGCGCCGTGCCACGTGAGGTCGAAGATCGCGCGTCGATCGAGCAGCTCGTCGGTGATGGACAACAGCGTTCGCTGACGCTCCCTGAGGCTGCTGGTGGAGCGGTCGGCCGCGATGCCGTCGATCTGCTCGGGGGTCAAGCCGATGCGCAAGGTCAGCGGCACGTGCTGGCGCCATTCGTAGACCGACCGGCAGCGCCAGGCCACCCGCAGGATGACAAGTTCCGTGTCTTGGCGCGGGAGCCGGCCGAATGGCATCAGGTGGGCTGAGTAGAAGAGCCAGGCGCGGAACAGGCGCGGGTGCTGCCCCAGCGTGGTGAAGATGTTGGGCGGCGCACCGCCGGTTAGGCGGGCGGTGAGCGTGGCGACGATTCGCGGCAGCAGCGTTAGCTGCCGCGGCGAGACGGGCGGAATCCGAGGTCGCGACGTTGGCTCGATCGCAAGCAGTGCTTGCAGTCTGGCGACTTGCGGATCGACCAGGCGTGGACGCGTCACGTCCGGTGCAGCGCAGCGACGACGGTGATCCCGGCTCCCGTGGAGACCACCAGCGCCGTGCGTGATGTCCCCGGCGTGGGCTGCACAGCTTCACGCGCGATCGCGGGTGCTGCCGTGTGCGCGCCGGCAAAGCCGTCCGACAGCGACGCGACGCGGGCGGAGGAGATCCCGAGCCGCTGGCCGAGGGCGTCGGCGAAGTCGGGCACCGAAGCGGTGGCGATCAGTAGGTCGATGTCGGCCAGGTCGAACTCCTCCTCGGCGGCGAGCTCACGGACGGTCGACTCCGCACAGGCGATCGCGTGTATCGGATAGTGCTCGTCGATCTCGACCGTGAGGACGTTTCGGCCATGGCTGTTGCCCCCATCCTGTTGCCACTCGACGTAGCTACGAAATTCCTCCCCGAACTCCGGAAACGTCTTGAACTTAAACGCAGTCAGGCCCGGGCGAGAATCGTCCCATGAGAGCACGACTGCGCCGGCGGCTGCGGGAAACCCAAACCCCTCAGAGACGCCCGGTTCCGGATCGACGTCGCCGCCCACCACCATCCCGCACTCGACCGTTCCCGACGCCAGCAACCCGTCGACGAGATACATGCCGGTCAAGATCCCGCACGCCCCGTTGCGTACGTCGAACGACAGCGTCCCCTGACCGGCCCCGGGCTGGACCTCCGGATTGGCGCCGATGTCCTCCTGGATCAGGGCGGCGATCGCCGGCTCGCTGATGTTCCGGTCGAGGTAGATGCCGGTGTTGATCAACAGCTGCACGTCGTTCGGCCCGCGGCCCGCGCGCTCGAGGCAGGCGCGCGCGGCCTCGTCGGCCAGCTCGATCGCGCTCGGCGACACCGACCGGTCGTCAGCGGTCGCGACTGCGGTGGCTTCAACGATCGTGCCCATACCGCCCCACGAGATCGCCGATCCGGAAGATCACGATCCCCACCTCAAGCCCGGACGCCAGCGAGAGCAAAAGGACCCGATCGTCCGCCTTGAAGCGACCCTCGTTCAGGTACTTCCACAGCGCCACGAAATGCGTCGTCGACGCGGTGTTCCCGAGTTCGTCGACGGTGACCACCACATGCCTCGGCTCGCCGCCGAGGACAGCGGTGAACTCGACCATCGCCTTCTTGATCGCCCGCGCCGAGGTCTGATGCGGGATCATGTAGTCGATCTGGTCGAACTGCAGCCCGGCCTGATCGAGCACCTCGCGCAGCATCGGCACCGCGTCCTCGGTCGCGGCCTGATGGATCTCGCGGCCCTTCGTGTGCATCGTCACCCCGGGCCCGACTTTCGACGGGAACGCCACGCATAGGCGACTATGCTCCGACAGCGTCGTGAACCCGGCGATCTCGATGCCTCCGTCGCCCTCCGGTGCCCGCTCGAGGATCGCCGCCGCGCCGGCATCGCCGAGCGTCAGTGACGGCAGCTGGTCGCTCATCACGTCGCGGACTTCCTGCCTGGCGCTCTCCGAGAGCTCCGATATGTACTCGCCGCTGACGACCATCCCCCGCCGGATGCGGCCTTGGCGGATGTAGTCGTTGAGCAGAAAGACGCCGGTCATCATCCCCGCGCACGCGTTGGAGATGTCAAAGCTCACCGCGCCCCGCGCGCCCAACTCCTCCTTGAGCGCCACGCTCACCGGCGGCTCGAGCTGCACCCGCAGACCCCCCACGTGACGGCTGATGCTCGACACGATCAGCATGTCGAGATCCTCGGCGCCAAAGCTCGCACGCGCCAGCGCATCACGTGCCGCCGCCAGCGCGAGCGTGTACGCATCCTCTCCCTCGCCGACCACGCGGCGCTCGCGAACCCCGGTCAACCGTTCGAGGTCGATATCGGTCTCGTAACGAGTACTCGCCATCAACTCGTCGGTCGTCAGCCGTCGCGCTGGGACGTAAGCGCCGATGGTCGCGAACCGGCTGCGGTAGGCCGTCCCCGGGCGCGATCCCTCGCGACCGTGGAGCGCCATCCAGTGCTCCCCAGTGCGCGTCGCCGATTGGGGGTCGGCCATCGCACGATTGTCAGCCAGGCCACCACACAACTTCAATCCGGACGAACTACTGAACGTCGCGCCGAGTGGTCCGTGAGAGGCTCCTCGAGGACAGCGCCGGGACCTGAAAGCGGCGGATCGCGTCAGCCTGGCCGCGCGCCCGCGCGGTACGCCGCGGCGAGCTCGTGAAGCGTCTGCCGCCCATCGCAGGCGGGCTCCCACCCGAGCTGTTCGCGCGCGCGGCTGCAGTCCATCAGCATCGGCACCCGCATCGCCTGCAGCCACCCGGCCTGCACCTCGAACGCTGGGACCCGGCCGATCACGCTTGCGCCGGCGTCGACGGCGAGTTTGGGCACCGCCACGGCATACCACCCGAGCTCGTGCGCAACGTCTGACCAATGGACCTCCCCGGCGCCGGCGAGGTTGTAGATCCCGGGGGCTCCGCGCGCCAGCACGCCCGCCACGAGCGCCGCCGCGACGTCCTCATGGTGCACGAGCTGAAACGGCACCCCGTGATCCGGCAGCACTGGCTTCAGCCCGGGGACGGCATGCAGCCCCCGGAGCACCCAGTCCGGCGTCGCGCGCTCGAGCCGCAGGTAGGGAACGATATCGCCGAGGAGTACATCGAGAAGCGCCGGCGCATCCGGCCCCGCCACGATGCACGGCCGAAACACGTAGCCGTCGGTCGCTGCCCCGGCGAGTGCCTGTCGCATCACGCGCTCGACCTCGGCCTTCTGCCGGGAGTACGCGTGCCGCTCGGTCCCGCGGGCCGGCGTCTCCTCGGTGAGCAGGCCCTCGTATACGTGATAGCCATAGGCCGCGAGCGACGACGTGTAGACGAGTCGACGGACCCCGCCGGCCGCGGCCGCCTCGAAGACGTTTCGTGACCCCTCGATGTTGATCTCGTAGCTGCGGGCAGACGCCTTGACGACGATGAACGCCAGGTGGGCGACGACGTCCACGCCATCCACGAGGCGCTCCACCGCCGCCCGGTCGAGGATGTCTCCCTGTCGGTACTCGGTCTTTTCCCAGCCGAACTGGCGCGGGTCGAACGGCCGCCGCGCCATCGCTCGCACCCGCGCCACCTCGGCGGTCTGCTCGAGCGCGCGGACGAACGGCTTCCCGAGTTCGCCGGTCGCGCCGGTGACCGCAACTGTGAGCCCGGATGACTGCGGCATCTCAGCTGCCGATGATGGCGTTCCCGGCGACGCGCGGCAAGACCGCATCAGGCGAACGCGCCCACCCCGGTGATGTCCCGCCCGACGATCAAGGTCTGCATCGTCTCCGTCCCCTCGTAGGTGTGGATCGCCTCGATATCGGCCATGTGGCGGATGACGTGGTTCTCCAGCAGGATGCCGTTGCCGCCCAGCAGGTCGCGCGCGTCGGCGCAGATCACGCGTGCCTTGGTGGTGTTGTTCAGCTTGCCAAGGCCGGCAATCGTGTCGCTGAGCTGGCCGCGATCGGCCAGTCGGCCGATCTGCAGGCAGTAGAGCTGCATGCCGGTCACCTCGGCCAGCATCCGCACCAGCCGCTGCTGCACGATCTGGAAGCTGATCAGCGGCTTGCCGAACTGCTCGCGGCGCTTGGCGTAGCTCAGCGCCGTCTCGTACGCGGCCACGGCGTGGCCGAGCGCCGACCACGCGCAGCTGGAGCGGGTGGCGGCGAGCACAAGACCGGCGTCCTTGAAGCTGCGGGCGCCAGGGAGCCGGTTCTCGGCCGGGACGCGGACGCCGTCGAGCGTGATGTGCGCCTGCCAGATCGCGCGCAGCGACCCCTTGCCCTCGATCACCCTCGCGTCGTAGCCCGGTGTCCCCTTTTCGACGAGATAGCCCCCGACGTGGCCGTCCTCGCCTCGCGCCCACACGACGACAACATCGGCGATGCTGCCGTTGCCGATCCAGCGCTTGGCGCCGTCGATCACGTACTCGTCGCCGTCGAGGCGCACGCTCGTCTCCAGCATCACGGAATCGGATCCGTGGTCGGGTTCGGTGAGCGCGAAGGCGCCGAACTTTTCCATCCGCGCCATTTCCGGCAGCCAGCGCTGCTTTTGCTCCTCGGACCCGAGCAGGGCGATCGACTTCATTGCGAGCCCCGACTGGACACCGAGCGCGGTGGCGATGCTGCCGTCGCCGCGGCTGAGCTCCATCATCGCCAGACCGCACGAGATCGGGTCCAGTCCGGGGCAGCCGTAGCCGACGATCTCCTCGCCGACGATGCCGAGCTCGCCCATCCGTCGCAGCAGCGGCACGGGCAGCTCTGCGCGCTCCCAGTAATCGTTGATCACCGGCAGCACCTCGTCCTCGACGAACGCCCGCACCCGGCGCAGCAGGGCCAGCTGGTTCTCGGTGAGCTGCTCGCGCAGGAAGAAGTAGTCGGTGGACAGGCTCAGCGCCAGCCCGTCGGACAGCGAGCCGGTGGCGTCGGTGGTGGTGATTGTCACTGTGATCCCAATCCCTCAATTGATTTGCTCAGGCCGGCAGCTCGGGCACGGCCAGCGCCCGGGCGATAACCCGGTAGCTCTTGCGGTTGAACACGAGGCCGACGTGACTTCCCGTCACCTCGACGCAGTCGGCGTAGGGGACGAGCTGTGCCTGCCAGCGCACGACGCCGTCCCCCTTGGTGTAGATGCTCGTCAGCCGCACCCAATCGACCGGGAACGGCGCCCAGAAGCCGGCGGTGAACGTGCAGCGGCACCGGTAGGTGAGGCACTCGTCCTGCCGTGCCCGGCCGGTGCGCTGCAGCACGTGGCGCGCCCCCTCCACGGCGGCGAGTGTGGGTGCGCTGCAGTGGAACATCGCCTGCAGGTCGGCGCCCATCGAAACCGCGTGCGACACAAGCTCGGGACGGTGAGCGGCCAGCGCCCGCGCATAATGCCCGCCGCGGCTGTGCCCGATCACCGCCACCCGCCGGCCCGTGCGTGCCTGCAGCGCGACGACGCGCCGCTCCACCCGCTCGAAGCCGCGCTCCGAGCAGTCGACGTTGGCCACGAATCCGCAAACGGCCGGGCGGTAGCCGATCCGGCGCAGCCAGGTCGCCAGCACGGCGAGCGTCTGGTCGCCGCCGCCGAACCCGGGGACGAGCACGACACCGCGCCCGTCCCCGCGGGGGATCCCGCCGTGGCCGCGCCACACCGGGTCAACTGTGAGTCGCGCCGCCTCGAGGATCCAGCGAATCTCCCCGAGCGGGTTGCCCCACCAGCGACCGGAGGGGACGGCTGCCGTGTCGACAGCACTCATGACGCCATCACGTACGTGCCCGGCGCCTTCGCCACCGCCTTGTGCACGGGGCTGCCGAGCTTCTTGGGCGCCGACACCTTCTGGCCGGAGCGGGGCTCGAGCCACTGCATGTAGTCGGGCCACCAGCTCCCGCGATGCGCCACCGCCTGTTCTTCCCAGTCCTGGACGTCCGGCGGGTTGGACGCGGCGATCCTGTAGCTCGAGCGTGACTCGGTCCCCGCCCACCCGCTCGGGGGGTTGATCAGCGCCTGGATGTGGCCGCTCGTCGAGAGCACGAACCGGGTGTCGCCCCCGAGCAGTTGCGTCGATCGGTACGCGTTCGTCCACTGGACGATGTGGTCGGCTGACCCGGCGACGATGTAGGCGTCGACGTCGACCTTGCCGAGGTCGACGTCAGTGCCGAGCACCCGCATGCCCGCCGGGGTCGCCAGCGCGTTCTCAAGCGCCATCATCAGGAAATCCCGGTGCAAGCCCGCCGCCAGCCGGACCGTGTCCTGGTTCCAGTACAGGATGTCGAACGCCGGCGGCTCCTTGCCCATCAGATAGTTGTTGATCACGTAGTTCCACACCAGGTCGTTGGGCCGCAGCCACGCGAACACGCTGGCCAAGGCCTCCCCGTCGAGGTATCCACGCCGCGCCGACTCGGCCACGGCCGCCGCCGCGATCGGTTTCGAAGACAGCGCCTCGGTCGTGCCACTGCTGGCGTTATCCAACGCGCAGACGAGCAGCGTGAGGCTGGAGACGTCGCCGAGGTGCCCCTCGTCGGCCAGGTGGCCGAGCGCACCTGCAGTGATGATTCCGCCCGAGCAGGCCGCCATCATGTTGACGGTCTCCTGACCAGCGATCTCACCAACCGCCGCTCGCGCCTCCACCACCGCCTGCGCGTAGGTGTCGAAGTCGAAGTGGCTGTGCTCCTGGTCAGGGTTGCGCCACGACATCACGAACACCTGATGACCCTGGCCAAGGAGGTACTCGACCAGGCTCCGCCCGGGCGCTAGGTCCAGGATGTAGTACTTGTTGATCGTCGGCGGCACGATCAAGAGCGGCGTCTCATACACCTCCTCCGTCGTCGGCCTGTACTGGATCAGCTCGAACACCTCCGTGTGCAGCACCACCGAGCCTTCGCTGACGGCGAGGTTGCCGCCGACCTGGAACTTGGTGGTGTCGACCATCGCCGGCAGCCTTCCCTTGCTGACGTCGCGGATCAGCCGCCGCCCGCCGCGGAAGAGGTTGGCGCCGCCGCGGTCGATCGTTTCCTTCAGGACCTGCGGATTGGCGAGCGGGAAGTTCGTCGGTGCCACCGCATCCAGCAGGTTGTCCAGCATGAACCGAACCCGTGCATCATTGCGCCAGTCGAGGCTCGCATCGTCGATGAGGCCGTCCACCGTTCCCTCAAGGGCGAGATAGGCCTGCATCAGCCGATGAAACATCCAGCTCTCCTGCCAGGCCCGGTCGGCGAAGCGCCGGTCGCCCTTCGGCGGAGCGAGCTTCGAACCCCCGGCGGCGACGCGGATGAGTTCCGTGCCGAGGTCGCGGACGCGCCCGGCGGTTCGGCGCGGGTGCCGCGCCAACCCGCCGGCCAGCCTCCCCGCGGCGGTCGGATGCACGAGCCGGGCGGCTGCGGTGGGCTCGATCGCCGCGTCGGTCAGCATCACGTCGAGCGCGGCCCGGCCGGCGGCACGCGGACCGGTGGCCGCGCGCCCGTTCGTCTCCGTGATCGTGCTCATCAGTGGCCTTCCTTTCCGGCCGCGCCGGCGTGCGCTGCTGGTGCGGTGATCTCGCGCTTGAGGATCTTGCCCGTCGGTCCCTTGGGCAGCCGGTCGACGAACCAGATGTGCCGCGGGTACTTGTACGCGGCGACGCTTGCCTTGATGAAGGCCCGCAACTCGTCAGCGCTGGCCCCGCACCCTCGCTTCAGCACCACGGCGGCGCTGACCTCCTCACCCAGCTCCGGATGCGCGACGCCGATGACCGCAACCTCCGCGACCGCGGGATGCTCGTAGAGCACCTCCTCGATCTCCCGCGGGTAGACGTTGTAACCGCCGCGAATGATCAGTTCCTTCTTGCGATCGACGATGAAGTAGCGGCCCTCGGCATCGACGCGGGCCATGTCGCCGGTGTAGAACCAGCCGTCCCGATCGATCGCCTCAGCCGTCGCCTCCGGCCGGCCCAGATAACCCTTCATCACGTTGTGACCGCGGATCGCGATCTCGCCCACCTCGCCCGGCGGCACGCCGTGGCGATCCTCATCGACGACACGCATCTCGACCCCATCGATCGGGGTGCCGATCGATCCGGGCAGACACTCGCGGTCGGGATGGTTGAAACACGCCACGGGTGACGTCTCGGAGAGGCCATAGCCCTCCAGGATCACGCAGCCAAACTCCTGCTCGAAGCCGCGCAGGACCTCGACCGGAAGGGCGGCGCCCCCCGAGACCCAGCAGCGCAGGCTGGACACGTCGTAGCGATGACGGTACGGCTCGTTGAGGAGCGCTGCGTACATCGTCGGCACCCCCGCGAACACGCTTGCACGGTGACGCTCGATCGTCTCCAGCACCGTTCTTGGGCTAAAGCGCGGGACGAGCACGAGCGTCGCGCCAGCGGCCACGGCCGCGTTCATGGCACACGTCTGACCGAAGGAGTGAAACAGGGGCAACGCGCCGAGCACGACGTCACCGGGGCCGATTCGCAGCAGCGTCCGCCCGCACACCTCGACGTTTCGGCCGAGGTTCCCGTGGGTCAGCTCGGCACCCTTCGGCGTACCGGTTGTCCCCGACGTGTAGAGGATCACGGCGGTGTCGTCCTGCGCTCGGGGTGTGGCTGCTGCCAGTGGCCTGCCGGCTACAGGCAGCTCCCCAAGGGAGCCCGGCTCGACGAGCACGCACTCGGCGCCGGCGTTCTGCGCGCCGGCCCGCGCCGCCTCGGCGAACTCGTGCCAGGCGAATACGAGCCGCGCCGCGGGGTCGCTCAGGTAGAAGGCGACCTCGCGCTGCTTGAGCAGCACGTTCATTGGCACCACGATCCCGCCGGCGCGGAGCACGGCGTAGTAGGCGATCGCGAACTCGGTGAGGTTGGGCAGCATGATCCCGACCGCATCGTCTTCAGCGATGCCGCGCTCACGCAGCCACGCGGCAACGTGAGCGCTGGCGGCATCGAGCTCACCGTAGGTCAGCCGGGTCTCACCGCAGATCAGCGCCATGCTGTTCGGGCTTGCCCCGGCCGAGCGGGTCAGGTTCAGCGTGAGGTTGTCGTTCATCTCGTTGTCTCCACTTGTCTTGGCGGTGACTCATAGCTTCGCGCCGGCACGGTCGTACGCCGATGGGCACGGTCACTGAAATGCGGCCCCCGTCTTTGTGGGCCGTCTCCAATCGCGCACAGCGAGGCCATTTGTGGGCTCCTTACAATCCAGCGTCGGAGGAGACGTGACCGGAGCCACGGCGAACCAGGCTTTGAAGACCTCCGCCGACGAGCGGGCGCTCGTCGGCATCCTCGCGCGGCTCGAGTCGCAACTCGAGGACCTGGTGGATGCGGCGTCGGCGGCCATCTTCGCGGAGATCCCCGCCTACCGGATCCGCGCTGGATCGCGCCTGCCGCGCGACGTCCGCCAGCACGTGCGGGAGCACATCAGCGCCACGCTCGCCACCTTCCGCGAGCGCGGCCAGATCTCGCCCGAGGACCTGGTGTTCATTCGCCGGCACGCCGCCGCACGGGCAGGTCAGCTGTCGGTCGCGGATTTCATCCACGCCTTCCAGGTCGGTCAGCGCATCCTCTGGAGCGCCACCCTGGCATTGGCCGAGGACGACGCCAGCCGGCGCGCCGTCCTCAGCCTTGTGGCGCACATCACCCTCTACTTCGAGGTCGCCGTCACCCACGCCGCGGAGGTCTATCTCGAGGCCGAGCAGCTGTTGGGGGCGGCCGGCGAGCGCCTGCGCCGCGACACCTTGGAGGATCTCCTCGCCGGCGTGTCGATCGCGCCCGGACCGCGCGAACAGACGCTCCGGGGGGCGGGGCTCGACGCACGCGCCGCGTGCCTCGTCATCACCGCGCGGCCGGTTGCGCCCGTCGAGGATGAGCACGAGCTGCGCAGCGCCGCCAGCACGCTCGCCCGCGTCCCGCGGCGCGCGACGACGCCCCTAACGGTCATCTCCCACGGGGAAATCGTGATCGTGAGCCCCGCGCGACCGAGCGAGGTGCGGGGCATCGTCGAGCGCCTGGGCACGAGTCAACGACGGCTGGCCGACCGCGGCGTGGCGCTCGCCGTCGGCATGAGCACGCTGCACTCCGGTCTGGCCGAGGTGCCCACCGCCTACCGCGAGGCCGTCGATGCCCGCCAGCTGCTCGGCGGCGAGCCCGGCACGCTGGCGCTCCCGACGATGACGTCCTTCGACTACCTGGTCCGTCACAGCAACCCGACCGCGCGCCGGCTGATCCCGGACGCGATCGCGCAGTTCGTCGCCGACGACGCCTCCCACGGTGGCGTCCTGGTCGCGACGCTGCGCGCGTACGCCGCCGCCGACTTGAACGTGACGAAGGCCGCGGAGCAGTTGCACATCCACGTGAACACAGCGCACTACCGCCTCGCGAAGATCGAGGAACGCACCGCCGTGGACCTCCGTCACGTCGGGGATGTGATTGAGCTGCTGATCGCCGCACAGCTCGCCGAAGCAGCCCCGCCGACTGAGGTGGTCGCGTCTCGTAACCGCGCAGCAACTCGTAACCGCGAACCCGCGTGATGCCTATTGCGGTCTCGCGTTTGGATTGGCGCTCTCGTCCGAGCCGGGGCTACTAAGCCGGCCGCGACCGGCGGAGTCGTGGACCGCGGTAGTCAGAGCGAGCGTTCGCCGCGATAAGTCGAGGAGTTCCTCGTTCTGCTCATGGTCCCGCTGTGCGAGGCCGGCGAAGCCACGGACCTCCTCGATCAGCCTGAGCATCTGCTCGGAAAGATCGATCAGCTTCTCGTTTTGCTGCTCCTCCACCTGCACCGTGTTCCATTGCTGGTCGGCAATGACCTGCCGCTTGGCATCGGCCCGGTTCTGGCTGATCAGCACGAAGGTCGAGAGAAAGATCGCCTCCAGCGAGACAATCATCGTGAGCAGACCGAACGGATACTTTTCGACCCCGAACCCGATCCAGCAGCCGAACCACACGATATGGAGATACACGAACGCCATTGACCCGGCGAACGCGGTGATCTTGTCCGCGAGCTGGTTCTGGCTGTACTCGGCGCGCTGCCGGGCGTGTTGCAGTAGGACGGGGTTGATCGGCTTCCGAGTCAATGGCGGCAGGACCCACCTGTGCAGCAGAGGCGGGCGCTCGTAGCCATTGGAGTTGGAATGATTGTTTGCTCCTCGGGTGGTCATCGGCAGATCATTCCCGAGCCGACTTCTCCCTGTCCAGCCCCGCAGCCAACGCCGTCGTCGCTCTGCTCTTCGACTCGCCGGCGATGCTCGAGGCGTATTGGATAGGGCGCCGCATCCGGGTCGATGCGTCGTCTCGCACACGGCCGGAAGCTGCAACGCGCGGACCATGTCCGGTGGTGACGGAGGCGTAGTCACGGGAAGCGGAGCGGCGACCTATCCGAGGGTGGTGAGCAGGTCGTCGTCGACGCGGGCCGTCCAACCCGAAGTCTGCGACGAGCTGCTCGCTGGACCGCCCGGAAGGTTCCACGTCGCGCTAACTAACCGTCGCGAGAGGATGGGAGCCAGGCTCGCAACGTCCGTTTGAGGCCACGTCCGTTCCTCGTAGTCGCCCAGTGCGGATCCCCACTCGCCGCCAGGGCAGCGCCACGTGATCTGACCGTTGCTGCAGGCACCAACGAGTGCGTGAGCATGCAGCGGACAGACCGGGATCGGTGCGCCAAGCGCCTGACCAAGGTGCGCTTTGCGCGTCGACGATCATCCGCGCAATTGACCTGTCCGAGCCCGGTTGCGGGAGCCGCAGCCGGGCTCGGTCCTCCTCACCGGTCTGGGTCACGAACGTCTCGTCGCGCCGTCTTCACGTCGGCGTCCGACATACATGGCGCTTCGCGCCGCCCGGTCAGACAAGACCGCATGGACAAGCGCGAACACGTCTTGCGTCTGCCGCCCCCGGCAAGACAGGTTGGAGGGCTGGCCACCGCCAAACGGGGGGTTTTCGCGATCCCGTTCTTCTCGGAATTTGCGAGGACGCATACACTCCCGTGCTCATGCCGACTCGACGCGGCATCGCTGATCTGACAGGCGGACTGCCGACGGCGCAGCGGGCCATCGCCTACGCGGAGCGCGCCCACTCCGGCCAGCGTCGGCAAGTCGACGGGGCGCCGTCCATTCAGCACCCGACTGAGGTTGTAGCGCTCCTTAACAACGCAGGAGCGCCCGAGCATGTCATCGCCGCGGGCGCGCTTCACGACACGATCGAGAAGACCACGACGCCGGTCTTCGAGCTCCACGAGCGCTTCGGCTCGCGAATCACGCGCCTTGTATGTGCCGTCACCGATGACGACGACATCGCCGACTACGACGAGCGCAAGGCAGCGGAACGCGAGCAAGCCGCGGCCGCCGGCGACGAGGCCCTGCTGATCCTCGCCGCCGACAAGATTTCCAAGGTCCGCGAACTCCGGATGGAGATCGCGCGAGCGCGTCGAGGTAAGCGTGCGATCGCCACCGCGTCGCGCGTCCAGCACTTCTCCCACTACCACGAGTGCCTGCGACTTCTCGAGCAGCACCACATGCGGCCAGAGCTCGTCGCCCAGCTACGTGCCGAGATCGAGCAGTTGCCGGGAACGCTCGGCCGGCACGCGCCCCTGGCGGGGGTGGCAGGCTAATCGACCCCGCCAGCGCGGGCGAGACTGAAGCGCCTCGCTCGGCAAGGCTGCCGTGGCGTCAACCTACCGGCTGAGCGGACGGCCACGGCGCATCGGCTGCCCGCGGATCAGGCCGCGAGCGTCAGGCGGTTCGCTTGTAGCCCGCTCTCGAGCAGCGCGCGGGATCGCAGTCGCTGAGCGTCAGTCGGCGGGGGCAGCGCGCTTGACGTGCTTCCAGGCCCTCGGCCACCGAGAGCGCGCCTGATCAGCGGCGTCGCGCTCCAGGGCGCCTAGTTCTCCGGCGGCGAACGCCGACTGGCCGTCGTGAACCTCGGCTGCCCAATCGCGCAACCACTGCTCGGCGACGACGGCGTCGTTGAGCTCTCCGAGTACGTCCTGGAGCTCCCTGGCCGCGACGGCGAGCTTGTGCGTGCGCTTCCCGAGCGCCGGCGCGCACGCCTCCGCGGCGTAGCGACAGCGCTTACCGAGGATTCGGATCATGTGCAGGTCTTCGTCGGACACCGGATCGCCGAGCGATCGGACGTGCTTTTCGAGAGGAGTCCAGGCGTGGCGGACGATCCCGGGGAGTGCCTTCGCGGCGGGGCGGCTGCTCTTCGCTTCGCGGAGCGCCGGTGCCCGGGCCGCGGCCACCAGCTGCTCGACCAGATCAAGGTAGCGGTCGTTGCGGAGCGTGGCGAGCAGGTCCGCATGCGCCTGCACCCGCCGATCGGGCAATCCCTCGATCACGCCCCTTGCACCGGCCTGGCTCGCCTCCGGAAGTTGCTCAGCCCTTCGAGTCAGTCGCTCGAGCAGGACGTCCGCGTCGCGCGGGCCACGCCGAATCGGCCGCCGAGCCAGCCAAGTTCCGCTCGCAAGGCCGCGACCCATTCGGGATCGAGCAGCCGGCGGAAGGTGCGAAGGTCCGAGCGCAATCGTCTGGTCGCCACGCGGGCCTGGTGAACGCCCTCGACGTCGGTGTCGAGCCGGACGACTGGGTCGTGACGAAGCAGTCGCGTGACGCCGTCAGCGATCGCGTGGGTCACCACGTCTCCGCCGGATGCCGACTTGTGCAGCGGTGCGATCACGACCTCAGCCGGCGCAGCATCGGTTCCGCCGATTGCGCGCAAGTACTTCGGCGTCGGATCTGGAGGTCCGGCGCCGGCCTCGCGCAGGCGCGAGAGAATCGCCTCCAACAGACCGTCGGGGGTGGCTTCGGTCGTCTCGATCTCGAGCTCCCGGAAGCGTAGTCCGGCACACGGTCCGTCGATGACGTTGACGGCGTCTTCGACGACGTCCGCCACAAGCTGCCCCTGCTCGTCGTGCAGCAGGATGCCGCGGCGCAGCGTACGAAGATGCACCTGCGGGCTCAACTCGCGGTGTCGTACGTAGCCCATCACGAGGTCGAGAGCGGGGGGCGGCGGGGTCTGTGCGTCGCCCTCGAACGTGATCTCATCGCGGACGAGGAGTGCTCCGGTGCTGTCGCCGGGCAGCTTAACCGTCCATCCTTGGCCGGCGCGATGGCGGAAGCTGAGCCCCCATCGAGCCAGGTGATACTCATCGCTGTCCAGGTACAGCGTCGTAAGCGGCTGCTCCGGACGGACGCGAGCCGAGACTCCCTCCCGCACTCCCTCGAGGTCCGGAAGCTGGAACTCCTCGCCAGCTCCAAGTTTCACTTCGCGCTCCTTCATCGGCGCACCCCCAGGGGATTCGGTTGGGTTCTGCCGCGTGTCGATCGGCAGTGCTCCTCGATCGCGCGGATGAGCTCGTCCGTCGCGGGCCCGGGATCCGTACCGTGGAACACAAGCTGGCGGGTGGGCCAGCGATCCCGGCCTTCGGTGTCCTGGTCGATCAGCCAATGGATCACCCGCGAAGCCTCCGCCGGGCCGAGGAACGAGACGGCCATGACCTCGTACCGGTCGAGTAGCTGGATCGCCTCGCCGGCGGTACGAACCTGCGCCCAGCCGTCCGGCGCTTGGCGCGCGTGCAGGTCAGGGTCGACCCAGAGGCACAGCGGGCTATGTCGCTCGGCGTGATCGCAGGCCACCAGCCAGGCGAGCTCGGCGACCGCCCGCTGGAGGTCTTCGGTCAGCGGACCGGGACACCGTGCTTGGAAGAAGCTAAGCAGCCCGCCGTAGTACCAGAGCTGCTCGCGGGCGGTTTTCTGGGTGAAGCGCTCCCACAGGGCGTGGCCTTCCTCGCGATAGTCGCGCACGAGCGAGCGGGCGTTGTGGACCTTGTCGGCCAGCGCAACGCGGAGGACCGCCTCGTCGTCGACCTCTGGCAGATGGCGGAGATATCGGCGCTTGCGCTCGATCCACGATTCCTCCGGGTCGACGTCCACGGAGTCAGAGCAGCCCTCCACGATCGCTGCGACGCGGGCCCCGAACTGTTCGCGGATGCGGTCAAGCATCGGCCGTCCGCCGCCATCTTCGACGGCATCGTGGAGCATCGCCGCGATCGCCTGATCCTCATCGCCGCCGTCCTCCACGACGAGCCCGGTCACCACCAGCAGATGGGCGAGATACGGGATCTCGGTACCGGTGCGCCGTACAAGACCGTGCACCTCCTGGGCCAGCGCGACCGCGGCCAGGAACCGGTCAGTCAGTGCGGGGGGCGCGGCCTGCACTACGTCGCCGCCTCCGCGGCGATCATGCACGCCTCGCGCCAGCACGCGACCTCGTCCAGCGCCTCGTCTGGCCGCTCCTCGATCATCGGCGGTGCACCCGCGAACACCAGCCCCGCCTCAGCGTCCGGGCAGATGACCTCGCCCTCGGCCAGGAGCGGCCCACCGATCGACACGGTCCGCGCGGTCAGATCGAGCTCAAGCTCAGAGCAGCCGACCAGGCATGGCTTCCCAAGCTCGCGGGCGACGACGGCCGCGTGGGAGGTGCGCCCGCCGGACTGCGTCAAGATGCCGGCTGCGAGCGCGAGCCTCGCGACGTCGTCGGTGACCAGCGCCTCACGCACCAGGACCGCTGGGGAGCCCACGGAGGACATGGTGGCGGCTGCCTCACTGTCGAGCGCGATCCGCCCCGACGCCACGCCGACACTCGCGGGTATGGCGCGCGCCAGCGGCCGCACATCCTCGCCCGCGTCGACGTGAAACCGGCTGATCTCATCCAGATCGAGCCCCTCGAGCCGAGACAGCGCGACCTCTTCGGTGATCAGATGCTCGTGCACCTGGTCGGTCGCGATCTGGAGCGCTGCCCACGAGGTTCGCTTCGCCGTGCGCGTCTGGAGCAGGAACAGCTCGCCGTCTTGCACGGTGAACTCGAATTCCTGCGCGTCGGCGAACTCGGCCTCCACCAGTGGCATATGGGCGTCAATGGTTCCAAGGTCATTCTGCAGAACCGGCGCGACGTCGGTGCGAGTCGCGATCGCACCGAGACCCGGATGGTCAACCTTCAGCCGTTTCGTGCTGTTGACGCCCTCGATGAAGGCGCGCACCAGACCCGGGTCGCCGGGCCCGAGGTCGTACACGCGGGCGGCGGCGATCGTGTCCGTGGCAAGCCGCGACTGCAACGCGTTGATCTCGCGGTGCGCGTCCATCACGATCAGATGCACGCTGTCCCCGTCGCGCTCGCGGCCCGCCGTCAGCCGGGTGACATCCTCGTCGCTGATCCGGTCGCCGCGCGGCGACAACACCGCGGAAACGCGTTCCAGTCGCTCGCGCAGGCCGTCACTCGCAGGTGTCCGCGCGGCCACAATCGGCGCCAGCATCAGCTCGACCTCGCGAATCACTCGCCTAGTAAGGCCCTCGGCGCTCGGGATCCGGTAGGAACCATCGGACTCACGGGCACTGTTGGCGATCAGGCGGTCCAGCCGAACGTCGTCAACGCCGCTGGCGTGCCGCTCCTCGCGGAGGCTTGTCAATTCGGTCGCTCCGTCAGCGGCGGTGCGCGCTGTCTGCAGCACCGTCAGCAGGTACTTGACCCCGTCGTTGGCTGTCAAGGCACCGCCGACGAGACCGGGTAGCAGAAGCTGGTCCTCCCCCAGTGCCTCGATAATCCACTCCTTGGGCAACGCGGCTCCTCTGGGGATCGGCAAAGACTGGGTGCAATTGATCGTCGCTCAGCTCGGCGTGCTGCGCATCCGCAGATATCACCGACAGAGATCCGGAGTTCTTCTAGTCAGCGATCCCCCGACCCAGCTTTGTGAATGAGTTGTGAACAAAGCGACGGCTCAGAGACGCTGCCGGGGCGTCCCCTCGCGAAGGCGCCCCGGCGGTCCTTGCGGAGAGGAGACTACGTCCGCCGACGAGATATGGGTCGGCGAACCTTTCTGCCCATCAGCGCGCTCCTCTCGGCGATGGGCAGGGAAGTGCGCTCCGCGTCGACGCCGGCCGCGTCTGACACGACATCGCCACCATCCGAGCTTCTGGCATCGTCATCGAGTGCCTCGCGCTCGAGCACTCTGTGGTACGCATCCCGCACCACAATTTCGCATGACCGCCGCTGCGCGGCGTAGATCTGCACGAGCCGTTTCGCATCGCTCAACGTGTCGCATTCGACACGTGCCCGCAGGTCGGGAAGGTGAACGTCCCATGTCCCGCGGCGATTCCAGTCGACATTCACAATCGTGAACGCTCTAGTCGGCATGTCTACAGCTTCGCGCCCGGTCCGATGCCTCGCATCGGCGGAAGCACCGCATGACGCTCCGTGGAAAGCCCGCATCCCAGCGGGCGGTGCGAAAGTGCTGCTATTGCAGCGGAGTTAGTGACTCGCGCCGACTGGCAACTAACAAGGCATTCACCAGGCTTTCACAATGCCACGACCAGTCGTGTCTAACTGGAAGAACCACCAATGCGGAATCAGGGTTTTCTTCCCCCCGAGCGACCACCAGTCTGAATCGACGGCTCGGGAAAGATCCGCACATACTCCGGGTGCACGCGTGCGCGGACCACGGATGTCCACCAGACGTGGCGCCGACAGGATGGTCTCCAAGGTCAGTGACTCGGTCACTACCGAGCCTGAGAGAGACGGAGGTCAATCGGTGACCTGAAGCGCTCGAGGGCCGCGACTTCCGCCGCGGTGGTTCATCAAGGGCGCTTGGAGCGGGCACCGCAGCCTGTACCGCTGCAGCCGTGGCCGCGTCGGTCTGTGGCGACCGAAGCCGAGCGGCTGGGGCGCGATGCGCCTCACCACGATCGGGCGGCGGACCGGACAACCCCGTGCGGTGAGCGTCGGCTACTTCGATGACGGTCCGAACCTCCTCACCCTGGCGATGAACGGGTGGGGGCGCGGCGAACCAGTGTGTGGTGGCTCAACCTCCAAGCGCACCCCAACGTGACGGTCGAGCTCGTCGATGGCTCTCGGCGGGTCAGAGGGCGAGCTGCCCAAGGCGAGGAGCGCGAGCGACTGTGGGCGCGCTGGGGCGATATATCGACCAGAACCTCGACGCCGACGCGGCGCGACGAGCAACGGAGACGTCCGTCGTCGTCCTCGAGCCGCAACACTGAGGAGAAACGACGATGCAACGATGGGAATACAAGACCGCGGATTTCACGAAGTTGCAGCGCGCCGTCCCAGAGCTGGACCGGGTTGGTGCGGAGGCTGGGAAGCCGTCGGCCTCGTCTCGACGTGGGGTGCCGGGGGGCGGTTCGTGCACCCGGTCGTGCTCCTAAGACGCCCGCTTGGCGACTGCGCGCAACAGTCCACGTGAGCAGCCGGCGCAACAGGTCGGTGCAGCTGACGAGCAGTGCCGGGAGCCATGACCGAAAACTTCTGAACGGGTTGTTGTCGTCGACGGGCCGCCGCCGTATGTGTCCGCGTGACCCGTTTACTCGCTCCGTTGCGCGGCTGTGGGTCGTTCAACGACTCGTCGGCGGCGGCGGCTTCGTGTTCGGCGGGCGCGGGATCTCGATCGGAGTGTTCGGTGCGAGTGTCCTACCCCCGGCTGAGCGTCAACACCGCGCGCGACTACATCGCGGCAACAAATGCCCGGGCCGCGGGGCGGATCATCTCGGCGAGCGCGCTGGATGTCGCGCTGCGGGGGTGAAGCCTCGCCGGGCGCCTATCTCTCCTCCGGGCGCCCGGCGAGGATGTACACCTGCGAACCGTCACAGGTCTTGCCTCGCCGGCACCCGCCGGCACGCGATGGCATCGGTAAGCGCCGCGTAATCGCGCTCGTTCTGGTCGGCATACCTCTCCGCGAAGGCCGCGATGGCGCGGTCGAAGGTGTCGGCGGAGCCAAGGTAGCTCGCGATCGCGATCGCGTCGCCGGATCGCGCGTGCGCCCGCGCGAGACTCCACGCGCACAATCGTCCGAACACCTCCAGATCGGAAACCCGCATCTTCGCAACGTCGAACGAGATCTTCGAGTCCCACAACTGACGGACGTAAAGGTCGCGCAACCTGAGGTCTTCAACACCCGGGGGTACGCGCAGCCACCCGAGGAAGATGTCGCTTGTCGCCTGCATCAGCCGCTGGCCCTCGACGACGCGCTGTCCCTGGTTCGGGTACTCCGACCGTCCGGCGAACCGCTCAAGCACGGAGCGAGGCGCTTCCTTCGCCTGGAGGAAAAGAACGTCGCTCGAGTCGAGTCCAACTAGCAAGATGATCCAGCAACGCGTCCCCACGCTCCCCACCCCCACGACTTTGCGCGCTAGGTCGGCGACCCGAAACCGCTCCAACAGCCGGCGACGATCTCCCGACAGGCTCCTGCGGTAGGAGTCGAGGAGCTTGCGCGCGACGAGCCGCAGTCGGAACTCCTCCTGAGCGTCGACGAGGTCCGAGATCGGGACGATGAGCGGCGGGTCGGCGCGGATGCGCGGGCCGCCGCTGTCCTCGACCGCCAGCTTCGCAAACGCGCGGGCGCTGTCTTTGCGTCGGCCCTTCTGGATCGTCCTATCGAGCTGCTTGAGCTGGCGCGCGGTCGCCTGCGAGCTCAAGACCCGCTGGATGTCGGAGACGCTGGCGTGGGCATACCACACATCGAGCGTCTTCATAGCGGCGAGCTGGCGCATCGCCTGCCGGTACTCAGCCACCGAACGGCGGATGATCGTGCCCCGCTGCTTCGGTTTGAACCCAGCCTCGCGACCCGCGACAGCAACGCTCGCGGCCAGTCGCTTGACGTCCCATTCCCAGGGTCCCGGGAGTGTCTCGTCGAAGTCGACGAGGTCGAAGAGAAGCTCCCGTTCCGGCGAGGCGAACGCGCCGAAATTCGCGAGATGAGCGTCGCCACAGAGCTGCACTCGGATGCCGGCCGTCGGCGTCGCGGCCAAGTCCGAGGCCATGACGTATGCCGCACCCCGGTAGAACGCGAATGGGGAAGCCGCCATTCGTCCGTACCGGATCGGTACGAGCTCCGGCACGCGGCGCGCGGATTGTTCTTCCAGGAGAGCGATCGGATCGGGTCGGTCAGCCAGCGGGTCCCACGCCGCATGACTCGACCGCGGCGCCTCGGATCGACAGGACTTGCCTCGTGCCGCCCGCTCATCGCGGGTGACATGACCGCGGCCCGGAAACGCATCGGCGGAGTCACCGATCCGCATCGCTTTCAGCGCCGATGGGCCGGCCACGCGTGACAGTTCTGCCTCCCGAGCGTCGTGCAGGTGCGATCGAGGTCAAGCGTGCCACGGCCCGTCTCAAAATCGCGGACACCGATGATGGCGTGGTGGGACATTCGCTCGTACCCTATTCGTCGACTGCGCCCGCGCCGGAGCCATAGAGTCCGGGCATGCCCGATGCCGCTGTCCGAGCCGTCAAATCGCCACCCGGACCGCGGAGGATCACGGCCGCCCCCACCGCGAGGCTCGCGCCGATCAGCGGCCCGGCGACATAGACCCAAAAGGCGCTCCAGTCACCACTTATCAGCGCAGGTCCGAACGACCGCGCCGGGTTCATCGAGGCTCCACTGACCGGCGCCGACCACAACCCAGCGAGCGCGACGTAGCCTCCAACAGCCAGCGCTCCAACCGAACCGACATTTTGCGCCCACGACGCGGTTCCGAGGATCACGCTGACCAAGCCTCCCGTCAGCACGGCCTCGAGCAGGAACGCCTGCCACGGGTGGTAGCCCGGGCCCGGGAGGGTGGCGCCGAGATGCTCGACGTTTCCGAAGAGCGCGAGCAGAAACAGCGCTGCGAGCGTGGCGCCAAGCAACTGGGCCAGGATGTACCTTGGCACGCGGCTCCACGGAAAGTCGCGTCGTAGTGCGAACGCGATCGATACGACCGGATTCAGATGCGCACCGGAGACCGCCCCCATGAACAGGATCATCGCCATGACGGTGAGTCCAGGCGCGACAACGGCCGCCGACAGGCTAATCTGTCCCCGCTCTCGCAGGATTCCGCCTCCGGCCCCAGCGAGCACGAGCAGGAATGTGCCAAGCATTTCGGCAAACAGCCGGCGATAGGCGAATCGCGGGTTGTCGAACTCCTGGGGCGAACCGTACTGGAGCGCTATCCGATGGTGAGCCCGCTGCACCTCAGGTGTGCTGAGGACGATCTGCTCTTGGTCGTTCCGCGTCACGCTGTTGCCACGTTCGTGAAGGGCGGATGGTCTTTTGCTGTTTCGCCACGCTGACAGCCGCGTGGGTGAAGCGGCGTCATCCAGTTCGTCCGATTCCGAGTGTGGATCACGCAAAGTGCGTGACGACTGATCACCCCGGTTGCCACCCACGTCGTGTAGGTGAGCATCCGCGCTCCACCGCACCTTGGTCATCCGGAGCACGCGCCCGCGCGACCGCGGCTCGGTCGCGACGAGCGGGCGAAGGCGGCCGAGCAGGACTCTGGTCTTGACGTCGAGGAAGCCGTCGACGTCCTCCTGCGGGACCTGCGCACCTCGCGCGAGGGGCTGAGCGCCGCCGAGGCACAGCGCCGCGCGATGCAGTACGGGCGGAATGAGCTGCAACGACACGAAGGTGTGAACTGGCCCAAGGAGGTGTGGGACCAGCTGACGCAGCCGCTCGCCCTGCTGCTCTGGATTGCGGCCGTGCTCGAGTTCACAGTCGCCGCCACCACGATCGGCGTCGCGATCGTCTTGGTCATCCTGATCAACGCGATCATGGCGCTGGCTGAGGAGCGAGAGGCCGAGCGCTCGGTCGAAGCGCTGTCGGCGTACCTCCCCCAGCAGACGACCGGGATGCGCGACGGGCATCTCGTCACGCTCCCTGCAGGGGAATTGGTGCCAGGCGACGTCATCCCGTTGGAAGAGGGTGAGCGAGTCCCGGCCGACGTCCGGCTGATCGCGGGCTCGCTCGAGCTCGACCTCTCAGCGCTGACCGGTGAGTCGCAGCCTGTGGCGCGTTCAGCCGCAGCCGTCGATTCCGGCGTTCCCAAGCTGGAGGCGCACGGCCTCGCGTTCATGGGAGCGACGTGTACCGGCGGGGACGCCCGCGGGCTTGTCTTTGCCACCGGTATGCAGTCAGAGCTGGGACGAATCGCCTCGATGTCACAGCGCGTGAAGGTCGAGAAGAGCCCCCTCGAGCGTGAGGTGCGCAGGCTGTCGTGGCTGATCGCGGGGATCGCCTTGACCCTGGCGGTCGCGTTCATCCCGGTGGCCCAACTCGGCGCCGGGCTGTCGCTGAGGAACTCCGTCGTGTTCGCGGTCGGGTTGCTGGCGGGGCAGGTGCCCGAGGGGATGCTCCCGGCGATGACGCTCGCCCTCGCGGTCGCGGTTAGGTCGCTGGCTAGGCAGGGTGCCGTCGTCAAACGACTGAGTGCCGTCGAAACGCTCGGCACCACCGACGTGATCTGCACCGACAAGACCGGGACGCTGACTGAGAATCGGATGCGGCCGGTGATGGTCTGGACCGAGACCACCGTGACCGACCTGACCGCAGGACAGCGCGACCCCGCAGGTGATTCGTCTGAAGACGCCGCTCTCTCTGCGCTCGCGCGCGCCGTGATCAGCTGCAACAACGTCCGCCTGGAGCAATCGGATCCCGCACACCCCGAGTACGTGGGCGACCCCACGGAGGTTGGACTGGTCCTCACCGCTCACGCGCTCGGAACGGTCATCGACGACGAAGAGCGCGAGCGCAACCGCATCGCCGTCTACCACTTCGACGCCGGCATCAAACTCAGTCAACCGTCGATCAGGTCAGCGAGGAACGCTGGGTGCACACCAAGGGAGCGCCGGAAGCGGTTCTGAGCCGCTGCGACACGGTGCTCCGCGCCGACGGCGAGGCGACGCTCCTCGACGAGAGCGTTCAGCGGTCGATCAACGCCCAAATCGCGGAGTGGAGCGGCGAGGGCATGAGGCTGATCGCCGTGGCTAGGCGGCGGCTCCCGGACGAACCGCCCCCCGACCAGCGCGAACAACTCGAGCAGCAGCTGACGTTCCTCGGATTGGCCGCCATGGAAGACCCGCCGCGGCCGGAGGTTCCGGGCGCAGTCGCCAGCTGTCACCGGGCTGGGATCCGCATCCTCGTGATCACCGGCGATCACCCGCTGACCGCCGCGGCGATTGCCCGCCGCGTCGGCGTCGGCAGCGGCAAGGAGCCGCGGACGGTGATGGCGGACAAGATCGACACGATGGCGCAGGACGAGTTGAACGAGCTACTCTCCGGCGACGAGGAGCTCGTGTTCGCGCGGGCGACTCCCGAGGCGAAGCTGCGGATCGCGGACACGTTGAAAGCGCTCGGCCACGTCGTGGCCATGACCGGTGACGGCGTCAACGACGCGCCCGCGCTGAGGACCGCCGAAATCGGCGTGGCGATGGGGAAGTCGGGAACGGACGTTGCCCGCGAGGCGGCCACGATGGTCCTCACGGACGACAACTTCGCCACGATCGAGGTGGCGATCAAGGCCGGGCGCACCGTCTACGACAACATCCGCAAGTTCATCATCTACATCTTTGCCCACGCCACCCCTGAGACCGTCCCGTTCATCGTCTTCGCCCTCAGCGGTGGCGACATTCCGCTCGCGCGCCCGTGCTGATGCTCCTCGCGTTCGACCTCGGCTCAGAGACCATGCCGTCGCTCGCGCTCTCCCGGGACCCGTCCGCCCCGGACATCATGGATCAGTCGCCCCGGAGCTCGGACGAGCCGCTGATCCAGAAGCCCATGCTCGCTCGCGCCTGGCTGTTCCTCGGCGTGATCGTGACGGCTCTGGCGTTTGCCGGCTTCCTCTTCGTCCTGTACGACGCCGGCTGGCACGCTGGGGATCCGACGGGTCCGGGACACCCCTGCATCACGCCTACCTGCAGGCAACCACGATGTACTGGGTCGGGATGATGGCGGGACAGATCGGGACGGCGTTCGCCGTGCGTACGCGCCGCGATTCGCTTCGATCCGTCGGCGTCTTCAGTAACCGGTACCTGCTCCTGGCGATCGGCGGAGTGATCCTGTTCGCGGCGCTGTTCGTGTATGTCCCACCGTTCCAGAGGCTGCTAGGCACAGCCGCTCTGCCAGCTCGCTACCTGATCATTCTGATCCCATACCCGTTCATCGTGTGGGGCGCCGAAGAGCTCCGCAAGTTGCTGGTTAGGCGCCAAGCGACGCGGTGACGAAACGGGCGAGTGCCGGAGCGGCCGACGGTTCGATCCGGGAGCTTTCCGCGCCTCACTCGTCCACGACGGGAACGAAGACCGTCTGGTCGGCGGTTCGCAAGGTCCTCGTGGTGAAGAGCCGTGGTTTGTACGGTCGTCCACCACAAAGACGTGTGGAAGCATCCCCCAGGCGTTATCTTCCAGCCTCGACCTGGGACCATGCCAGCTTCGATCGAGGAATCCGTGGCCGTGCGGCAGCCGGGCCTCGCACGTCGACCGTTTGCGAATCGCGGGCTGATCCGGCGTCCTGACCTGTTCGCCCGGCTCTCGTCCGCCGAGCCAGGCGGAGTGGTGCTCGTGTGCGCCGCCGCCGGAAGCGGGAAGTCCATCCTCGTTCGCTCCTGGGTCGAGACAGCCGGTTTGCAGGATCACCTAGCGTGGTTGTCGGTGGAGCGCGTCGAGCGGGACGCACAACGGTTCTGGGTGTCCCTGGTCGATGCGGTCGCGCGGACGGCCGAGTCAGTCGAGCCGGTGGCTCCGGCCCCGGGGTTCAACGGCGAGCAAGCCGTGGCCAGGTTGCTTTCTGGGCTGAACTCGCTGACAGACCCGCTGATTTTGGTGATCGATGATCTGCACGAGCTGCGGTCCGCCGAGGCGCTTGAATGGCTTGAGCAACTCCTGACTCGACTTCCCCCCCAGCTTCTGGTCGTGCTCGTGAGTCGCGAAGATCCGCGGCTCGGGCTCCACCGGCTGCGGCTAGCCGGTGTGCTCACGGAGATTCGCGAGCTTGATCTTCGATTCTCGCTTGATGAGACGCGGCAGCTGCTCGCGCGCGAGGGAATGACGATGTCTGACGCAGGCGTCGCTCTGCTCCACGAGCGAACCGAGGGCTGGGTCGCCGGGTTGCGGCTCGCGGTTCTCTCCCTGGCGCGAAGCTCAGACCCGGAGCGGTTCGTGCGTGAGTTCTCCGGAAGCGAGCGGACGGTCGCGGGGTATCTGATGTCAGAGGTGCTCGAGCGCCAGCCGGCGGACGTCCGCGAGCTGTTACTGCGCACGTCGATTCTCGAGGGGGTGAGCGGAGAGCTGGCCGATTTCCTCACGGGCGGTACCGGTGCGGAGCGGATGCTGCAGCAGCTCGAGGATGAGAACGCGTTCGTCTCCGCCCTCGACGCGAGCCGCTCGTGGTTCCGCTACCACCATCTCTTTGCTGACCTGCTGCAGCTCGAACTTCGACGCGTGGCGCCTGGCAGCGTCATCCCGCTGCATCGCGCGGCGGCGGAGTGGTTTGAGCTGCACGGGTCCATCATCGATGCGGTCAGGCACGCGCAGATGTCGCGCGACTGGCCGCGCGCCTCGCGGCTGCTTTCGGATCACTACTTTGATCTGGCCCTGGACGGGCGGGTGGGCACGGTGCGGACCCTGCTGTACCGATTTCCCGATGATGCGATCGCGGACCCGGAGCTTGCGGTCGCGTTCAGCGCCGTGTACCTGCTCGAAGGCCAACTCGACGAGACGGCCGCATATCTCGATTCTGCGCGAGGCAGCGCCGACGCGGTTGCTCCTGAGCGCCGGCATCGCTTCGACGCACACCTCGCGGCGATGACGCTGGTGCTGGCGCGCTGGCGTGGCGACCTCAGCACCGTGCTCGAGGCGATTCGCGCGCTCGATGCTGCGCTGGCGGCGCTGCCCCCGGGTGAGCGTTCGCTGACTAGGTCGCATCGAGCCGTGGCGCTCCAGAACCTCGGAGTAGCGGAGTTGTGGTCTCTGCGCCTCGACGACTCGCGACTGCACCTCGCGCAGGCGCTGTCGCTCGCTCGTCGCGCCGGATACCGGTGGCTGGAGATCGCTCCCCTGGCGCACCTCGCAATCGTCGACATTTTGCTGGGACAGCCCATCCGCGAGTGTCTCCGAGAAAGCGAGGAGGCCATCCGTATTGTCGAGACGCACAATTGGGGCGGCGACCCAATCACGGTGACGCCGCTGGCGGCCAGCGCGGTGGCGCTGACCTGGCTCGGGCGCCTTGACGAGGCGGCGGCGCGAGTTGGCCGAGCCGAGCAGCTCCTGCAGCCCGGTGGCGAACCCGGAACCGAGACGATCGTCCATTACGCGCGAGGTCTCCTGTGGCTGGCAGAAAACTGTCCTGAGCAGGCGCTGAACGCGTTTTGCGCCGCCGACCGCGCGCGGGCATTGCTCGCCGGTGACCATGCCCTAACGGTTGAGCTGCGCAGTCGCATGATCAGGGCGCAGATCGCGCTCGGGTCGGTCGCCGCCGCTCGCGGCGCGCTCGATGTCGCCACCGACGAAGATCGTGACCAGGGAGAGATGCGCGTCGCCGCGGCCACTCTCCTGCTCGCGGAGGGTGAGCCCGCTCAGGCTCAGGACGTACTCACGCCGGTCATCCAACACACGGCGACGTCCCTCCACCCACTGTTATCGGGTATCGAGGCGTCGCTCCTCGACGCCGCGGCGCGTGAGCAGTTGCGAGACCATCGTGGCGCCGAACAATCGGTGGAACGCGCGCTGGACCTCGCCGAGCCTGAAGGCGTGATCCTTCCGTTCCTCCTGGCCGATGTCAGCGATTTGCTCGGGCGACATCCGCGGCACCGGACCACCCACGCGACGTTGCTCAGAACGATCCTCGCGGCCCGCGCAGGCTCGTCCGCGCCGGCGCGCAACGATCCGGCTCCCCTCACCGAGCCGCTCAGTGACAGCGAGATGCGCGTCGTGCGATATCTGCCCAGCAACCTCAAGGCGCCGGAGATAGCCGCTGAACTGTTCGTCTCCACGAACACCGTGCGAACGCACATCCGGCACATCTACGCCAAGCTTGGCGCCCACGACCGCGAAGCTGCGGTCGGCCGAGCACGCGAGCTCGGGCTGATCGCGCCGTCACTGCGCTCTAAGTGAGCCATTCTCCGGCGACCGCGCTTGCCGCGGACGTGCCGTCGAGATGGCCCACCGTGACGAACAGCGGGCCGATGAAGATCGACGTCTCCTCACGGACCAGCCAATGGTCTGAGCCGGGGCTGGGCACTGCGCTGAGAAGTCATCAGGAATACGTGATGACTCCTCACCCAGCCGTAGCCGATCCTGCAGACATGGGTGAGCAACTACGACGGACCAGCGTGATGAACACACCGGGGCCGCACACCCAGAGCATGATCGTCGCAGCCTTCGAAGATGACCGGATGGTCGCGGCCGCGCTGGCGCGCCTCAGGGCGCTCGATGCCCAGGACCAGATCGAGCTGAGGGCAACGATCGTCGTCATTCGCCAGTGGGACGGACGGGTCGTCGAGCAGCCCAACGCGGAGGCGAGGCGCGCCGCCGGCACGATCGATACCGACTTCCTACGGCTCCTGATCAGCATCATCGGCCGCCCGCTCGGCATCCTGATCGGTGGGACAAGCGGCGCGCTCGTCGGCTCAATGTTCGATGGGGCCGAGATCGAAGAAGCCGACTCGGTGCTTGGCGACATCTCGGCGGCGGTCGGTGTCGGACGCGTGACCCTGCTCGCCGCAGTCGTCGACCGCGAGCCTGACGTCATCGACGCGAACCTGTCCGAACTCGGCGGCACGATTGTGCGCCGGGCTCGCCGGAGCGTCGAAATCGAGGTGTCAGCGGCACGCCGCGCGGAACGGGCAGCGCGATCGGCCGCGCGCGCTCAACTGTTCAACGCGCGGCGCGAGCACGCGAAGCTGCGTCAGCGGCCGTAGCTTGTCAGTCGGTCGAGCGCCCGCACACTGGCGTGATCGATGTCGCTAGTCGTCATGACGCTCAGGGTGACCGAGACGCGGGTGAGCGCACCCCACGCAGAGTGGGTGAACTCTGGCCGGGGGCAGGCACGTTGCGCTGCTGCAGGATGTCTCTGACCACGATCTGGACAGCCGCAGCGGCGGGAATTGCCAGCAGCGCCCCGATGATCCCGCCGAGGGTTACGCCGATCAACACCGAGATGAGGACGAGCATGCCGGGGACCTGAACGGTGCGCCGGTACACGATTGGTGACAGGACGTTGTTCTCGATCTGCTGGTAGACGATCACGACAACGGCCCAGATGATCGTGTCGGTCGGAAAGCTGTAGAAGAGGGTCACGATCCCAACGATGACCGCCGCGATCGTCGCCCCGACCAGCGGGAGGAGGTCAAAGACACCGACGATCACCGCCAGCGGCGCCGCGAACGCGATACCCATCACCGTCAGCGCGATGTAGGCGACGAGCCCCGCGATGACGCTGATCCCGACATTCCCGGCGACGTAACCCGACACGGAGCGGTAGATGTCGGTGCCGACACGACGCAGCCGCTCCTCGTGGTCCGGGCCACGGATGCGGTAGAGGCGCCGCGACAGTTGCGGCCCGTCACGTAGCAGGAAGAACGCGAGCGCCAAGACGCTGACCAGCTTGGTCACTGCCGAAAAGGCGCCCACGGTCACTGCCGACAACTGCTTCGCGATGCTGGCGAGACGGGTGGGGAGCTTGCGTGCCTCGCTCGCGAGCTTGGGCGTGATCTTGTACTTGTTGTCGTACTTGCGGAAGGTGGGGTCTTCCCGAAGCTTGGCGATCCCGGCCGGCAGCTGACGGACGCCCGCTTCGATCTGGCTCACGATCGGTGGAACGGCGACCAGCCCGAGGAAGACGATCGACCCCAGCAGCATCACGTAGGCCGTCAGGATCGCGACGACCCGTGGTGTGCGCCGACGTGTCATGAACTCGACGAACGGCCCGAGCCACAGGGCGACGAACACGCCGAGCGCGACCAGCTCCAACACGCCCCGCAGCAGGTAGAGCAGATAGAGCACTCCCGCCGTGCCAGCGACAGCCAGCGAGATCCGCACGACCTGGCGCGTGGATGGAACGGTGGCCATCTCGCGTCCTCAGGTTCTACGTGGGCTCGGGGGCCGCTGCCGTCGCTCGCTGCAGTTGCCGGCGGGCCCCCGTTATCACGGTCCGACGCCGGCGGTGGAGGCTCTCATAGAGCGTGACGTCGGCCATCTCCTCCCGCGTCGCGGCGTCCAAGCGGGCGATGATCTGGCTCGCAGTCATTTTCCCGTAGCCCTTCCACGGCTCCCGGACACGCACTGCCGCGTCGGCACCGTCCTCGGCTCCCGGCTCGGCGAAGGCCGCGACGAGTTGGGGCTCTTCAGACACACGCGCCTGAGGGCTGCGGACATCCGTGTCAGGCTTCGGCGTCGCCGTCGGGTCTGGCGGCTCGCCCGCGATCGTGGGCTCGCGTATCTCACGCACCGTTTGAGGCGCATCCGGTGCGTCCGCTGACGAGAGCGCGGCGTCCGGCCCAACTGCCGGCGACTTGCTATCCGCAGCATCCCTGCGCGGCGATCCACCTGTTGATGACGGCGCCTGCGATACGCCGACCACGTGCTCGGCAACGTGCCGCGCCGCGCCAACAGCCCGTCCCGTGAGCTGGAAACCCAAACGCGTGGCTGACGCGGCAAGCCGCAATGGCAACGCGATCAGTTCACACATGACATTGCTCCTTTCGGGTCTGGTCGCCTGCGCCACCGGCGTCGGTAGCAACGGCTTGGACTTTGGCCCTCGTGCGGGTGAGTAGTCGTCACGCGATTCGGATGATTGGGCTGGCTACGGCCCGCAGCGGCGCCTGATCACCCAATTCGCGTGATGACCGCTCACCTGGAAGACGGTCACCGTCTTGAGCGCAGACACACTGCGAGGAAGGAGTTCGATCATGTCCCGCGAGAAGACGATCACCGAGCGCATCCGCACTCGTTTCGAGCACAATGACCACATTCACCACCCGGCAGCGATCGCACTGGGCGAGCGTGGCGGAACGGTCACGCTCCGCGGCACCGTGGCGACGCCACGCCAGCGCGACACAGCGGTCCACGTCGCGAGGTCGATCCCCGGCGTCACGTTCGTCAACGACGAGCTCGTCCTCGATCCACGGGATCGCGCCGAGGACGCTGAGATTCGCGGGGCCGCATTGCAGGCATTGATGTCGAACGATGTCCTCGCCGAGCACGTCGACGTCACGGTCCGCGACGGGTGGCTGGCGTTGAAGGGAGAGGTCAAGCACCAGACCGACAGCGACGCCGCCTTCGACGCGGTGTGTCGGCTGCCCGGCGTCGGCGGCATCACGAACGAGATCAAGGTCGTCGCGGCCCCTCTCGCGTGAGCGGGTACGACTTACACTGCTTCCCTCAGTAGCGAGCGGCGTGCGGCAACCATCGCCGGCGCGAGTGGGCTGAGCAGCTCGACGAGGCTGATTTCGGGATCGGCCTGCGTCGCGATGAACGCCCCGTCGAACGCTGCAAGGGCGAACTGGGCGAGCCGGATCGTGGCGGGGCTGGCCGGTTCATCGTCGAACGCGAGGGCGATTTCACGTTGGAGCCGCTCGAGCCCGAGGGTGCGCACGCGGCTGACGACGCCGGCGATCTCGCCGCCGGCGATCGCCGGTGGCTGCGCGGCGAACACGATCAGCAGGCGCAGGAAGTTCGGATGACGCTCGAGCGTCTCGGCTGCGGTCGAGATGACGGTGGCGAGGTACTGGGCGGGTCGTCCCACGCGGCGCGCGGAGTCCGGCAGGTCGTCGAAGAAATGTTGCGCGCCGCGTTCCATCACGGCGAGCAGGATCCCTTCTTTGGAGCCGTAGTAGTGGTAGACGGAGCTCATCGGGATGCCGGCTTCCTCGACGACGCGGGCGAGCGTCGCCGCCTCAAAGCCGTCCTGCGCCATCACCCGCTCGGCAGCGTCGAGGACCAGCTCGCGAGAACGCATCCCGCGGCGGTTGGGCCTGACCTCGGCGCGTGTCGCCATGACAAACAGCATACAGACAAGATTGGAGTTGACACTCCAATCGTAGTTTTGTACTCTGCGCTCCAATAGTTGCCGAGCACGCCGTAAGGAGAGAGACATACATGCGATTCACAGCGACTGCCGACGAGACCGTTCCGGTTCTGATCGTCGGCGGCGGCGGCGCCGGACTGACGGCATCGATGCTCCTGGCACGCCAGGGCACCGAGCACCTGCTCGTCAGCGCCCGGCCGGGAACGTCGGATCTCCCGAAGGCTCACGTGCTCAACCAGCGCGCGATGGAGGTGCTCGAGGACGCCGGCGTCGCCGACGCGATCGCGCAGCGCAGCACACCGGCGGAGCAGATGGCGGCGACGGCGTTCTATGCCGGGTTCGCCGGACCGGACGCGGACTATGGGCGGCGCTTGCTGCGTCTCGAAGCCTGGGGAGCGGGCCGTGATGATGAGTTCTGGCGGGCCGCGAGCCCGTGGCGGCAGCTGAACCTGCCGCAGATCCGGCTTGAGCCGTTGATGAAGGCGCGGGCCGAGGAGCTCTCCCCGGGGCGGATCCGGTTCAACCATGAGCTGATCGCTCTCGAGCAGGATGCAGACGGCGTTCTCGCCACGATCCGCGACAACGAGTCTGGCCGCGAGTACACGGTCGCCTGTGAGTACCTGATCGGTGCCGACGGCGGGCGACGGATCGCCAGTCTCATCGGCGTTGAGTACGAGGGCCTCGGTGTGGTGACGCAGACGGCGACGCTGCACGTGTCGGCGGACTTCTCGCAGTGGGCGACCGACCCAGACGTGCTGATCCGGTGGATCTACTCGCCCCAGGCCGGGACGCTCATTGTGATGGTGCCGATGGGCCCCGAGCGCTGGGGGCCCGACTCCGAGGAGTGGGTGATCCACCTCAACTACCCGGTCGACACGGCGGAGTCCGACGCGCAGGTCGAGGCCGACGTGCGCGGTGCGCTTGGGATCGGCGATCATCCGATGAGGATCCACAAGATCACGCGCTGGTCGGTCGAGGCGGTGCTCGCCTCGAAGTTCCAGGTGGGACGCGTGTTCCTCCTCGGGGACGCCGCGCATCGCCACCCGCCGACCGGCGGGCTCGGGCTGACGAGCGCGATCCACGATGCACAGAACCTGTGCTGGAAGCTGACAGCGGTGCTGAACGGCGCCGCGTCCGAGGCACTGCTTGACACCTACGAGGCTGAGCGGCGTCCGGTGGATCAGCGCAACTGTCAGCGCTCGCTGGAGAACGCCGTCAACCATTTCGCGATCGGCGGCGAGCTCACGCTCGCCCCTGAGAACTCAGCTGAGCGGAACATGGAGCTGCTGCGGCGCGTCTGGAGCGACGCCGCAGAGGACGCGGCGCTTCGCGCCACCGTGCGCCGGATGATGCGCACGCAGTCGCAGGAGTTCTCCGAGCTGAACGTCGAGGGCGGCTACGCCTATGACTCGGCGGCAGTCGCTCCGGACGGGACACCGACACGCGAGCCGATCGACGACATCCGGATCTACGAACCGTCGACCCGCCCCGGCTCACCGTTGCCGCACGCGTGGATCGACGATGCCGAAGGCAACCGTCGGGCGATCAAGGACCTGGTCGCTCCCGGCCGGTTCCTGCTCATCGCCGGTGAAGACGGCGAGGACTGGTGCGCGGCCGCCGGGCAGCTCGCTGCCGACACCGGCATTCCGCTCGACGCGCTGCGGATCGGTCACCTCGACGGCGATCTGTACGACCCGCGCCTGGGCTGGACGCGTCAGCGTGAGATCACAACCGACGGCGCAGTTCTCGTGCGGCCCGACCGGCACATCGGATGGCGCTCGCTCACCGCCGTCGACGACCCGCTCGCCGCGCTGGCTGAGGCGCTCTCCCAGATCCTGGCGCGCCCGATCGGCAGCCTGATCGCTTCGACGGGAGCACGCGCATGATCGACACCACCCCCAATGGGATCGACACCGACGTCGCGATCGTCGGCTACGGACCGGTCGGTCAGGCCCTCGCCGGCCTGCTCGCCCGCGCCGGCCACCGCGTCGAGGTGTTCGAGCGCTTCACGAACATCTACCGCCTCCCCCGCGCCGTCCACCTCGACCACGAGATCATGCGGCTCCTGCAGTCGCTTGGCCTCGCCGACGAGCTGGCCGAGGAGATGATCCCCGTCCACGACTACCAATGGTTCGGTGGCGACGGTGAGCCGGTGCTCCGCTTCGAGCGGCACAGCCCAGCGCCGTCCGGATGGGAGGGCTCGTACATGTTCTTCCAGCCGGAGCTCGAAGCTGCGCTGGACCGGCTCGGTTGCGCAGGTCCCGGCATCAGCGTGCATCGTGGATGGGTCGCCGAGGGCCTCGTCGATTCCGATGAGGGCGCCGAGCTGACCGTCCGCCGCGTCGATGACGCCGGTGGTGGCCTTGCGCTCACCGGCGAGGCCCGTACGGTCCGCGCGCGTTGGATCATCGGTGCCGACGGCGCGAACTCGTTCGTCCGCGGTGCGGTTGGGATCACGCGCCGGGACCTCGGCTTCCAGGAGCGGTGGCTCGTCGTCGATGCTGAGCCCCGGGATATGACGAAGCTCGCCCATCTGCCGATCGCGTGCCAGTGGTGCGATCCAGTCCGCCCGACGACCCAGATGCAGAGCGGGCCGCGGCATCGGCGCTGGGAGTTCATGCTGCTGCCCGACGAGCTGGCCGCCGATTTCGAGGCGCCGGAGCGCGTCTGGTCGCTGCTGGCGCCCTGGTACACGCCGCAGGACGGGTCGCTGACGCGGAGCACGGTCTACGAGTTCCGCTCGATGCTCGCCAATCAGATGCGGTCAGGGCACGTCCTGCTCGTCGGGGACGCCGCGCACCTGACGCCGCCGTTCCTCGGTCAGGGCTTGTGCTCTGGGCTGCGCGATGCGGCGAACGTCGCGTGGAAGCTCGACCTGGTGCTGCGCGGCGTTGCCCGCGAGCAGCTGCTCGAGACGGTCGACGCCGAACGGCAGCCTCAGAACGAGGCGATCATCCGGCTCGCGATCGAGCTCGGGAGGGTCCTCTGCGAGCTCGACCCGGAGGCCGCCGCCAAGCGCGACGCGATGCTGCGCGCGGCCGGTCCGCCGCCGCCGCTCGAGCTCGCGCCGCTGACGGCGGGTCTGCTCCACCAGCCGATCGGCGAGCCCGATCCCGTCGCCGGGACGCTCAGCGTGCAGGGCGTCGTGGAACGGGCCGGTCACAGCGGGCGTTTTGACGATGTCGCCGGCGGGGGCTTTCAGCTGATCGTCGCCGGTGGCGACCCGCTCGCCGGCCTCTCGCCTCGCGACCGGAAGCTGCTCGACGTGCTCGGCGTGACGATCGCGTCGCTCGATCCCACCGCGCCCCACGGGGTCCGTGACTGCGATGGCCGCCTCACCGCCTGGCTGGCCGAGCACAACGCCCACGCCGTGCTCGTCCGCCCCGACTTCTACGTCTTCGGCGCCGCCGCGTCGCCGCGCGCGGTGCCGGATCTCTTGGCAGACCTGCACACCCAGCTTCACATCACGACCGCCCCAACCACTTCAGGAGTCCTCACATGACCGATGCCGTGATCCATCCGACGTTCCACCACGTCAACCTCAAGACGACCCGCCTGCAGGAGATGATCGACTACTACCGCACGCTCGTCGGTGCCGAAGTCATCTTCCAGGACCAGGTCGGCGCCTGGCTGTCCAACGACGGCGCCAACCACCGGGTCGCGCTTCTCGCGTTTCCGAACTTCGTCGACGACCCGCAGAAGGACACGCGCACCGGGATGCACCACTCAGCATTCGAGTACGCGAGCTTCGAAGACCTGAACGCCAGCTACGGGCGGCTCCGTGACGCAGGGATCGAGCCGGCGCTGTGCCTCGATCACGGGATGACGTTCTCCTACTACTACGCCGATCCCGACGGCAACAACGTCGAGCTGCAGGTTGACTGCTTCGGGAGCTGGGAGAAGTCAAAGGCGTGGATGCAGACCTCGCCCGCGTTTAAGGCAAACCCGATCGGCCAGTTCGTCGACCCGGCACGCGTCGCCGCCGACCACGCCGACGGCCTGACGTTCGACGAGATCCACGCCAAGGCGATGGCCGGCGGCTACGCGCCCGAGCAGGCGCCGGTCGACATCCCGGAGATGTCGTCATGAAGCTTTGTCGCTTTGATGCCGGCGCCGGTCCGCGCCACGGGACCATTGACGACGGGTACGTGATCGACCGGGGCAAGCCAGACGAGCAGCATGCGCTCGACGACGTCCGCTTGCTCGCGCCCGTTCGACCCCGCAAGTTCCTCGGCATCGGCCTCAACTACGCCGACCACATCGCCGAGTCCGGCATGGACGCGCCGGAGTACCCGGTCTTCTTCAACAAGCAGGTGACGTGCGTCGTCGGCCCCGGCGACCACGTGCACATGCCGCGCGTCTCGACACTCCTCGACTACGAGGGAGAGCTCGCGATCGTGATCGGCGCCCGCTGCCGCCACATCCCGGAGGAGCTCGCGCACGAGGTCATCGCCGGCTACACGATCACCAACGACGTGTCAGTGCGCGACTGGCAGCTACGCACCCCGACGATGACGATCGGCAAGTCGTTCGACACCCACGGCCCGCTCGGCCCATGGATCGTCACCGGCGACGAGCTCGGCGACCCGCACGGGCTCGCCATCAAGACGTACGTCAACGACGAGCTGCGCCAGGACGGCAACACCCGGGAGATGATCTACGACTGCTACCAGCAGGTCGCCCACCTATCTCAGGCGTTCACGCTCGAGCCCGGCGACGTCATCGCGACGGGCACGCCAGCCGGCATTGGCGCTGTCCGCCAGCCGTTCCCGAGCGGGCTGCTCAAGGTTGGCGACGTCGTCCGGATCGAGATCGAAGGCATCGGCACGCTGACGAACACCGTTGTCGAGGAGCCCGATGGCTTCGTCGTGCCCGAGGCCGAGGAGGCGGCGGCATGGGCACTCTGACTCCGGAGCTGACGGCGTTCCTCGACTCCCAGCCGGTCGGTGTCCTCGCCACGATCGCTTCGGATGGGAAGCCGCGCCAGTCGCTCGTCTACTTCACTCGCGACGACGAACGGCTGCTCATCTCAACGCTGGGAGACCGGCTGAAGGCACGAGATGTCAGGCGAACCGGATGGGCGTCTCTCTGCGTCATCGGCCACGAACCGCCATATCCATCAACGACATTGTCGGGCCCCGCCGAGATCCTCACGGAGAACATCGGCGCTCCGACGGCGATGATCGCGCAGCGCATCACGCGGAGTGACGTCCCACCGGAGGCTCTCAGCGACGCTGCGCTCGCCGAGGCCGGCCGGGTTGTGCTCGCGATCACCGTCGAACGAGTCGGCGCGACGAGCTACATCCCAACTCCCGTTCACGCGGAGACGACGAAATGAGCACGGTCGAAACGGCGCGCGGCACCGCCGAGCTGTGGCCGCGGTTCAGTGAACCCGCCGACCTCGCCGCCATCGAACGGATCCCGCTCAGCGATCGCGTGTTGCCGGCGAACACGTATGAGCTCGTGCGCCGCGCGGCGGAGCTGTGGCCGGACCGGCGGGCAATCTCGGTGCTTCCCGACGCCGAGCGGTTTCGCACGCCGTTTGTGCGGACGTTCGCCGAGCTGGCGGCCGATGTCGATCGCGCCGCCGCTGTCCTTTCGGCGCTGGGAGTGGGCCGTGGTGATGCCGTCTCGGTCGTTTCGGTGAACTGCGCGGAGATGCTGCCGCTGCTGCTCGCCGCGGAAGCCGTCGGGATCTACGCCCCGATCAACCCCGGCCTGTCGGTCGAACACGCGGTCGAGCTCGTTCGGCTCGCGGGCGCGGGCGTGATCGTCGCCGCCGGACCGGAGCTCGAGCCGGCCGTGTGGTCACACGCGCGCGCAATCGCCACGGAAACCGGCGCCAGCGCGCTGCTCGCGCTGCGGCCGACCGCGGCCATGGGCGAGCCGCCCGCGCTCGAGCCGCTGCCAGCGCGAACCGAGGTCGCCTACCTCTCCGAGCGGATGGCGGCACCGCGGCCGCATGAACCGCTCGCGCCCGCGGCGGACCGGCACGAGATCGCGAGCTACCTCCACACGGGGGGGACGACCGGCGTCCCGAAGCTGGCCGCTCGCACGCACTGCAACGAGATCGCGAACGCATGGATGATCGCTGCGCGCGACATCCTCGACGAGCACAGCGTCCTGTTCGCCGCGCTGCCGTTGTTCCACACCAACGCGCTGCTCGTGACGCTGCTCGCCCCGCTGCTCAAGGGGCAGCACGTCGTGTGGGCCGGGCCGCTCGGGTATCGCGACCCGGCGCTCTATCCGAACTTCTGGAAGATCGTCGAGCACTACCGCATCTCCGCGATGTCCGGAGTGCCAACCGTGTACTCGGTCTTGGCGCAGATCCCCGTCGATGCCGACATCTCCAGTCTCAGGCTCCCGATCGTCGGCGCCGCGCCGCTGCCGCCGGCGGTGGCCGACGCATTCAAGGCTCGGACCGGAGTCGCGCTGTGCGAGGGCTACGGCCTGACCGAGGGGACGTGCGCGAGCGTCTTCGGCTGGCCTGGCGCCCCGCGCGCCGGGACCGTCGGGCAGCGTCTCCCGTACCAGGAAATGCGCGCCGTCGAGATCGACGAGGTAACCGGCGAGCGGACATTCTTGCCCGAGGGCGAAGTCGGCACCCTCGTCATGCGCGGCCCCAACATATTCCTCGGGTATCTGAGCCCACGTCGGTCGGGCCCCCGCCTGTGGTCCGATGGCAAGCTCACCGACGGGTGGCTCGACACCGGCGACCTCGGATCGGTCGATGACGACGGGTTCGTCCGGCTCGCCGGCCGCGCCAAGGACCTCATCATCCGCGGGGGTCACAACATCGATCCCGCGACGATCGAAGACGCGCTGCTCGCGCACCGGGACGTGACCGCGGCGGCCGCCGTCGGCCGGCCAGATCTCCACGCCGGTGAGGTCCCGGTCGCGTTCGTGACGCTCGGCGCCAGCAGCACGCTCACGGCGGAGGAGCTCGCGGCCTGGGCAGCCGATCACGTTCCGGAGCGGGCCGCCGCCCCGAAGCGCGTCGAGGTCGTCGACGCGATCCCGATGACGGCGGTCGGCAAGCAATACAAGCCTGAGCTCCGTCGACGAGCGGCCGAGCAGGCCGCGCGGAGCGCCGTCACCGATCCGAAGCTCAGCGAGGCCGTGCGCGCCGTTCTCATCGACGGCGCGCTCGAGATTCAGGTTCCGCACTCAGACCATGACAACGACGTTCGCGACGCGCTCTCGAGCTTCGCATGGAGGTGGAGGTTCACAAGCACAGACACATCAGAAACGGAGACATGACATGAGCACCTTGACCACCCCGACGATTCCTCGCGAGGACCGGCGACCGTCCTCGCGCATCGGCGAGACAGGCTGGCGCATCGACCCGGCGCGCTCGCGCATCGCGTTCCGCACGCGGTCGCTCTGGGGCCTCCTGCTCGTTGACGGCGGATTCGGACGCTACGAGGGAACGCTCGATCTCGGTCGTGAGCCTGCGATCGAGCTGACGATCGACGCCAGCAGCCTTTCGACGAAGAACAAGCTCCGGGACAAGCACCTGCGCTCGGCGGACTTCTTCGATGTGGCGCACCACCCGGAGATTCGCTTCACCTCGCAGTCCGTGTCGCTCGACGGCGACCGGCTCAGCGTGCGTGGTCGCCTCGAGGCGGGCGGCAGCAGCATCCCCCTCGAGCTGAAGGCGACGCTGCGTCCCGTAGGCGATGAACTCGAACTCAAGACGACCACGACGGTGGATCACGAAGAGCTCGGCATGAGCTCCGGCCTGCTCGGCATGATCCGCAGCCCGAGCGAGCTCATCGTGGAAGGGCGGCTGATCCCATGAGCGCGAAGCGACCTCCGGCCCAACGTTAATTCGTTGTTTCGGCTCCGCGGCGCGGCCTGAGTCGCGGCGCCCGATCCAGCCTCGACGTCAGTCAGCTCAGCGACGCCGTCGTCGAAGGGGGCGGCGTCGACAGGTTCGTCAAGCCGCGAGCAGCCGAGCGCACGATCGCCGGACTGGCACGCCATCCGCGACGGACGGCGAACGATGCGGGCACTTTGGCGCCGAACTCGTCCGCGTCGCGACTAGGCGCTCTGAGACTTTCGGGGCTGACATTCAGCTGAGGTCGGTAAGTCCGGAGATGAGCAGGTAGACGCCGCCGGCTCCGGCCACCACGACGATCAACTTCTGCCGGTGGTCCGTCATCCACGCGTTCAGCCTGTCGGTGAGTGAGCGCGTGCGGTCTGGCATCAGCACGAGGCCTAGGAGCGGGAGTTCGATCAGGGCGAACATGATCACATTGAATCCCAGGATCGCGGCAACGCTCGCGGCCGGCGGCGCGTTGAGCTTCGCCAGCAGCGTTAGGCCGGCTAGGTATTCCGCGCCGGGCGCGCTGTAGAGGGCACCAGCAGCCCACGCGACCCACAGTGAGTCATGGCCAAGCGCACGGTCCGGGAGGCTGTGCCGCGACGGATGATCAGTGTTGCGTTCACGCCTCCGGCGCGGGTGCCATTGCATCCGGCGGCCGAACGCCACAGCAACTGCGATGAAGATCAGCAGCCCGCCCGCCGCGACCCCTATGCCCCCACGAGTCGACTTGTCGAGCCCGTGCAGCAAGCTCGATCCGTGAAGCGCGAGCACGATCAATAGCCCGATGACGATGGAGAAGCCCATCCCGCCGATCAGGTACGCGAGCCGCTGGCGGACCGGCTGCGGCCGCCCCAGCATCACGACGGCGGCGGCGAGAAGTCCGGCGTCGAGCGCGGAAACGGCCGCAATGACGAACACCTCACCCACGCGGACGTCCGATCACGCGATGGCGAGCCCACGCTGCGGCACGCAGCCGGCGCCGCCCGACAAAGAGGAACTGAGCGCGCCGCCGCCTGCGGCCGGAGCTATGCAGAGGCGCCTGCCTTCGGCTGCCGGAGCTTCGACTTCAGCTCCTCGACCTTGGCATGCGCGCCTTCCTTGTGCTTCTCGAGGCGGGCCTTCTGTAGTTCCTTCCGCGCCTCTCGCTTCGCCTTCCGCTGCGCCTCCTGCGCCGCGGCGATCTCCTCCTCGACGTCCACGACCGACCGACGGGTGACCTCGCCACCCAACCGCGCCATCGCGGTGTCGATCACCTCGGGGCTCTGCTCGGTCACCTGGGCCAGGACCGCGATCCGCGACGGTTGAACCTGCTTTGAGATGTCGCTCAGCACGGACTCAGTGGTGTCTACGTCGTCAAGGTCGAACAGCGACCCGACCACCACGCCCGTCGCGCCACCGATCAGCACCCCGAGCGGGCCGCCGAGGATTCCGATGAGCAGCCCGATCGTGCCGCCTGAAACGGTGCCGATATAGGGATCGCTTCCGACCTCGCTCTTGACTTCCACGCGGCCGTCGAGATCGCGCATGACGACCGCCGCGCCCGCGATCTTGATCTGCCCCTGTGAATCGAGCTGCTTGAGGTCGGTAAGTGCCTGGTAGGCGTTGTTGTCGTTCTCCGGGTCGTCGCCGAAGCTCACCACCAGCACGTTGTCGGGTGAGAAGTAGTCGGGACTCATAGGACCGGCCTTTCGTGAGCGCGTTTCTCGAACCCCGTAAGGCTTCCGCCGACGTGCGTGAGAGGTCATCACGCAGTTTGTGTGATTGAGAGAGTTCAATGCCGACTGCGGACCGGCAGCCGCGCCCGCGGATGACAGCGCGACGGCGCGCGGCTGACCGCGGACCACGTGGCGACCGACCGCGGCAACACGTCCCGGCGGGTTGCTTCGGCGGCCTGTTTGATGTGGACATTGTTGGCACCGTTAGCGCGACGAGAGCAATGCCGACGGCGAGGCGCCCGGATGGTGGCGTGAGATGCGGACGCGCAGCGCGGAGGGCCGGGTTGCGCAGTCGAGCGGTGGCACGAGGGTGACGGCCTCGCCGTCGACGCCTGCGGGCAGGGGCACAGCGGCCGCGATCTCGATCGAGGGCGCGCTCCATGCAGAGACCGGGGGATGATTGGCGCCAGGCCGGTCCAGGACGATGATGCCGAGTCGGCTCGTGTCGAGCCGTGGGCGTGAGGCCTGTGCGAATGGCTGGCCGATTGCGTACTCGTTATTCGACACCAGTACGACCAGGGGGGAGGTGTGCCGACGAGCCAGGTGGTCGGTGAGGAGTAGCTCTGGTGCCGGAGCGGTCGAGCTCAGCACCTCGTGGAGGGTGTCGAGCATCGTCTGCATTTTGGCATCGCGGTAGCCCGATCGCTGCACGGCGTCGCCGTAGACGCCCAGCGAGATGTTGTTCAGACATGGCCGGCCATTGACCTCGGCCATGTCGATCCGGCGCTCGACCCCGGCCGTGAAGGCGTCGAGTGCTCCGAGCAGGTCGTGCCGGATGATCCCCAGATCGAGCGCGAAGTGGTTGCGGGTCCCGGCGGGAATGCAGATAAACGGCAGGTCGTGCTCTGCCGCCGCGGCGGCGACCGTCGCCAGCGAGCCGTCACCGCCGGCCATGCCCAGCGCGTCGGCTCCCTTCTCGACGGCGGCTGCAACGAGCGTCGCGAGATCGTCTGTAGGTCCGAGCACAACAGGCTCGACGCCTCGGTCGCGTGCTCGATCAGCGAGGGCCGCCCGCGCTGCTTTGCCGCCGCCGGACCGAGGATTGATCAGCAGCACGGGTCGCCGCGGCGGATCGACACGCTCCCATGCTTCTCGCAAGGCGCCAAGACGGGCGGGCACGCTCACCGCCGGACTCTACCGTGCGCGATCACTCGCATCGGGTGGGTGCGGCGGGTGGTGTAGCGCCTGTGCAGGAGCAGACCGATCAGGCCCGCGGGCAGGTACAGCCAGTAGTTGAAGAGCCGGTACGCGAGCGTGGCGAGCACGGCTGCGCCGCCGCTGACGCCGATCAGCGCGAGTGTGCCGGTCAGGCCTGCCTCGACCACGCCAAGTCCCGCCGGGCGTGAGCGGGATCTGCCCGAGAAGCGTTGCCGCCGAGTAGGCCACGAGCACCAGCGCGACGTTCGGGCGCGCGCCCACGGCGGCGAGCGCGAAGACGAGCGTGAGGTAGTCGAACACCCATTTGCCGGCTGCGGCCAGCAGCGCCTGCCACCAGTTGCTACCCACAGCCCCGGCGACTGCGCTGCGCTGGGCGAGCAGGCGCTCGGGAAGATCCTGCACGGGCTCGGAGTGCCGCCTCAGCTTGTTCACGGCCGACTGCGCGGCCTCGCCGACGGCGGTCAGGAACCGGTCGCCCCTGAGCGCCAGCGAGGCGATCAGCACGATGCCGAGTAGCAGGACGGCGGAGATCCATGCCGCCGCCAGCAGGCTCGTGGGCACGCTCACCCCCACCACCACGAGCGGCAACGTCAGCACGTTCAATACCAGCAGCGTGCCGAACACGATCACCGAACCGGCGGCCATGCCCGACGCGGCGCGCTCGGGCTGGACCTCCTCGTGCACCAACATCTCGTACTGCAGCGCAGCCGACGTCGCGGCACCCCCGGGCACCAGCTCACTGAGCGCGTTGCCAACGAGGTAGGAGTGCAGGAAGGGTCCCCACCGATGCTCCCGGGCGGCGATCCGCTGCACCGCGCACATACATACGAGGCTCGCGCTCTCGGTCGCGGCCATCACCGCGAACCAGCCTGGCTCGATGTCACGCAGGCGCGGCCAGGCACCGAGCACCTGACCGAGTTTCGGCGCGAGTCCGTACAGCGCCAGTCCGGCCAAAGTCACTACCAGGACCCGCTTCAGGACCGCGCCGCGCGTGACATGCTGTGCTCGCTCGGTGCCTGGGCTCGGGTCATGGTCGCCGATTCTCCGGGGGCCGTTCTCCGCCAGATCCGGAGTGAGACGGTGCTTTCCGCGGCCTGTATTCATTGGGGGAGTTCGGAGCCTTCAGTCGGTCGCTGCGGATGTGAGGGCCGTGGTGCGCCGGGTGGACCGCGATCGCGAGGTCGCTCGCGATCGCCTACGAGAGGCAGCGGTTGGTGAACGCTCCGAGTGAGCACAGTGATGCGCGCCGGTGCCGACCGCGAAGGCCGTGTCGATCTGCCCAGAGATGACGCCGAGGAAGGTCATCGTGGTCGCCTGCTGGTAGGCGTGGTGGAAGCTTGTGTGCACGCCGTTCGCGTCGCCGGAGCGCAGCCGGCCTGCGTCAGCACGTCGAAGACCCGCCGAGCGACAGGAACGCTGGAGTGTTGGTTCGGGTCGTACGGCGCCAGACGCCGCCGCGCCTCCGGCGAGCCGAGCCGCTCTGGTGTGGCTTTTCAGCGAGCGCGGCGGGTCCTCGGCTGCATCGGACGGATCGAGCCCCGCCTCGGACCAGCTTGACCGAGGCGGGACATCGTTTCCGACCTAGGCCCCGCGGCCACGAGCGCTGGCCGTCGGCTCAGCTCGAACCGAGCTGACGGAGCTGGAACGCCCGCACAATATCCGTGATGCCCTTCACCATCGCCCAGATGCCGGCGAACACCAGCAACGTGGCGGCGCGTGTCAGGAAGAACTGTCCGCTCACCCAGAACGCCAGTCCAACCATCACGATGCCGCTGATCAGTCCCAGCCACCACAGGTCGTTGAAGACCCGCTCGGCAAAGGCCTGGACCGTCCAGAGAATCCCGATCATCAGGAACACGAAGCCGAGGATGTCGGCGAACCCGGCGAAGGTCTTTTCCGGATGGATCAGTGCAACGATGCCGGAGGCGGCCAGCAGCACACCGAAGATCGCCCATACCCACCTGCTGGCGCCCTTGTCCAGGACGGCCAGGAGGAACTCCTCGGCGGCGAACACGAGGAACATAATCCCCGTCAGCACCCCGACGGTGACGACCGACGCATGGTTGAACTTCAGCACCACGATCGCCACGACGACCCAGAACACACCCAACAGCAACTCCGCCCACCAGTAGCGCGCGAGCTGCTGCAACAGCGGGCGCAGGTTGCTGTCGTCCAGGGACTGGCTGCCAGGCGGGCCGTTCACCGCTCTGCCGGCCCCTCTCACCTCTTCGACATGTGTTGACATTGCTAACTCCTGTAGGTCGAACTGAATGACACGCGGGACGCGAGTTCGGCCCGCGCGTCACTCAGTCAATGATCAGGCCGGCGACAGCTCGTCCGCCTCCATCCTCGCCAGTTCAGCGTCGAGCACTGCATACTCCGCCTCCTCGATCGCCGCGTACGCGAACTCAACCGCGAACACCGCGTCGTCCGCTCTGTGCTCGGCGCGCCGCTCGGCGCGATCCACGTCGTGCTCAGCCCGCTTACCCTCGATGTCGTCGCGAATCTTCGCGACGTGCTCGTTCCAGGTCCGCTGCAAGTCGTACCACCAGACCGAGAGCTTGTTCTTGTTCGCCTCAGCCGACTCGCGGAGCTTCTTAGCCCGCTCCTGAGCAGACGCCCGCGCGGTCTCGACGTCCGCCTGAACGTCGGCCTTGGCCTTGCCCTGCACCGCTGCCCCGCGGTCCTCCGCCTCCTTGGCGCGAGCGGCGAGCTCGGTGAGTTGATCCGAAAGTGCCATGTCAACCTCCTTCGAGGAATGTTGTCCTACATGTACGTGATCGCTCCGGCCGTCGCTGCGTGGGGATGCATCGACGTCCGAATCGATCCTCGGAAATGCCGCTGCATTCGCTCGCATGGCTTGCGAAATGTCACGGTGGCGCGCGTATCGCGAGCCTCGAGTCCATCTCGACTTGCCAGAACATGGACACAGCGTCCGCGCGGGCAGGGTGAGCCGTCGTCATCCGTTTTGCGTGATCTGGCCAGATCGCGCGCGACGCGCCGAGTGCTGCCCTCAACGAGTCAATTTCAGGGAAACGTCCGCCGAGCGAGAGCGTCTCGCATTCGCAGTAGACGCGCTGTGCCGCTCGCATGGCCGTCGCGTTGCGCTGATCCGCCACAGCCGTGGCGGTGACTTCGCCTGCGCGGGTTGTGCACGCGGGCGGGCGAGCAAGCAGCCGAAACTGGGGCTGCCCATTCAGCCACGACTTCGCACGGCCCTTCCCATCCAAGCAGGTGCGGCTGACAAGCATCTATTCAAGGGGCGACGGCGTCGTCCGCTGGCAAGCTCAAGTCGTCCTCGACGCCGACTGCATCGAGGTCAGCTGAAGCCACATCGGGCTCGTGTTCAACCGCAAGCGCCGTCGCCAGCACTTTGGTGGCACCCGATTTGCGTTCAAGGGCGTCCAGTCGAGATGACCTTCAATAGGCTGGAGCAGGATCCGATGATGTTGCACGATGAGCGGGAAGAACTGGTCAAGCGCGGAGCGGTCGTCACGCTCCGCGACGGGTCACGCGTCCGGATCCGGGAGTGCCACCGCATCGATGACGAGCTGCTCGTGCGTGGCTTTGCGCGACTCGGCGAGGGGTCGCGCTACAAGCGGTTCCTGACGCCGGTGCCCGCATTGACCAAGCGAATGGTTCGCTACCTCCCCCAAGTCGACTGTCACGACCACGAGGCGCTGATCGCGCTCGGCGAACGTTCCGATGAAGCGGCCGTGACGGTGATCGACGATTGGCAGCACCGCGGTCTAGGGGCGCTTCTGCTTGAAGCGATTGGGGCCGGCGCGCATGCCGACGGTCAGCGAGCTGCTGCCGCACGGAGCGACGGAACGGCGGCCGAGATACTCGTCCCGCTGCGCCTGGCGCGCCTCATCGAGCGCCCGGCGGGTGGCCAGAGAGCGACCTCTCTGGCCTGTGACTTGCGATCGGTCTTGCGGCGAGCGGTTCCGAGGGTGGATCACCCAAACTGTGTGACGACCGCTCACCCCGGTGGGCTTCAAGCTGGCGACCGATGACGAAGAACCACGCGGTGGAGATTCCAGTCGTGCCGCCTGAGTCGATGGACCGTGTCGCATCGCTGCTTGCGCCCTTCCTCAGGATCTGCCAGCCAAAGCTTTATGGTCTTAGCAACTTGCCCGGTGATGGCTCGCTTCTCGTCGGCAATCACACCGTCTACGGCTTGCTGGACGTGCCGTTCCTGGTCGCCGAGATCTGGACGCGCCGGCGGCTCGCCGTCCGAGGTCTGGGGGAGCACGCGCACTACGCGGTTCCGCTCTGGCCCGATCTCCTCGCCAAGGGCGGCATGGTGCGCGGCACCCGTGACAACGTCCGGGCGCTCATGCGCGACCGGCAGACGATCCTGGTCTTCCCGGGCGGCGCGCGCGAGGTCAACAAGCGACGGGGCCAGCAGTACCAGCTGCTGTGGAGAGAACGCATCGGGTTCGCCCGGCTCGCGATCGAGCACGGCTACCCAATCGTCCCGTTCGCGGCGGTGGGCGTCGATGACATGCTCGACGTCATCGTCGATCAAAACACGCCGGTATACGGTCGGCTGGCCCGCGGCTACGAAAAGCTCACGGGGTTCCCGACGCCGCCCGTCGTGCGCGGCATTGGCCTGACGCCGATTCCCCGACTCGATCGTCTGTATTTCTGGCTCGGCGAGCCGATTGACAGCGCCCACTTCGGTCGTCGCCCTGATGACACGACCGCCGCGCGAGCGCTGCGCGACGAGGTCAAGCACGCCATCCTGACCGGAATCCAGTTCCTGCGTGACGAACGTGATCAGGACCCGCACCGCGGCCTCACGTCGCGGCTTCTGCACCGCGCCGAATAGCGCTCGCCGGGACTCGCGATTAACTGCACCGTCAGCTGCTGATCCTTTGAAGCGTGTCGTTGAGCAGCCGGTGAAAACGACGGTGTGAACTGCCCCAGCGTCGCGTGGGGCAAGCGAAGCCGTCGTCTTCAGCCGGCGCGGTTGACCAGCGTGGATCGCCTCGACGAGCGGCACCATGGCACGCACAAGCGCGTGCATCTCGAGCTTCGAGAGATGACCGCGCACATACGTCTGCGCACCATTGCTCCAGCCACGCTGCACCTTGTTCTCCCGGTGCAAATCGAAGCGTTGTAGGGGAGCCGCCGCGGAGTCGGACCCTGCCGATTTCAGCCCGGACGACGCGGCGGGGAAGCCGCGGATCGGCGATGAGACGCAGACGGTCTCGATCACGGCGGCCGGAATCGGCGATGGATCCGCCGCCGCCAGCGACCGGACCAGGCAGGCTCCGGGGGCCTGACGAGGCCGAACTCGATGATTTCTCTGAAGTTCGCCGCCTCAGAGAGGGCGATCCACGCCGACCCCGCACCTCACCGCGGCCGTCGGTGCGATGTCTGGTTCGAAAGCCCTGAAATGGCCGACTTCTGCGTGCAGCAAACGGTCGCGCCGCGGCGTTTGTGCCCAATCCACGCCTGGCCACTCATGTCGCGTGGCCAACAAAAAGCCCCGCATTTGCGGGTTGTTTGAGTCGGGGCGCCCGGATGTGACCGGGGAACTTCACCGACCCGAATAACGCGCGCACCCAGGCCCGGCGAGTAGGAAAACGTGCAAACCGGTCTTTTTGCTGGAAACAGCGAGCCACCTCACACCCCTGGATTTTGCGGCGGATTACCGGGGATTGGACACAGAGATGCGCTCTGTGCCCAATCGCCGACTTCGCGTCGTCCGTTGGTCGCAGACGTCTGTCCAGCGCGGCTCACAGCGTCGTCGACTGCGCTTCGCGCCGCCGACCAGCTCCCGCACACGGCCGTGACCACGCTCGCCGGCGGCCAGCTACCTTCGTTCAAACGCCGCAGCGCCTCTCCCCCGCGCCGGCGCGCATGTGTCCGCGACCGGTCATACGAGGACGGCAGACGGTCGTACCGACGGCGCCAGTCGACCATCGCCTCGAGCACGCGCTCCCGAGTCCAGCGGCGGTCAATCGCGCCGGGGTGGCAGGCCTTGCAGTACGCGTATGCGTCGCCCTTGCCGTTGCGCGGCTGCGTGTAGGCGCCGCAGTCGCGGCACACGCCGACGTAGCGGGCCTTGACGGCCCGCGCCTTCTCGCCGGTCGGGTCTAATGCCTCTAAAGGGCGTAATCTGCCCGCCGACCGAGAGGAGCCCACCGTGACCGGCAAGCCCCGCGCCGTGGCCGTCGTCCGTGTCAGCGCCCAGGGCGACCGCGCAGAGGAGCACTTCCACTCTCCCGACGTGCAGCTCGACAGCGCCAAGCGGTGGGCGCGAAAGCGCCGCGAGCGGTTCGTCGCGCACTTCGGCGAGATCGACGTCTCGGGCAAGCGCTCGCTCGCCAAGCGCCCCGGCCTGCTCAGGGCCGTCGAGATGGTCGAGGCCGGTCAGGCCGACCACATCGTCGTCGCCTACTTCGACCGGCTCGTGCGGTCGCTGAAGGTGCAGCTCGAGGTGATCGAACGGGTCGAGAGGGCCGGTGGCGAGATCTTCGCGCTGGACCACGGCAAACTGACCAACGGGACCGCCGCCACGCGGCTGTCGACGAACATGATGGGTGCGGTGTTCCAGTACTTCGCCGAGGTGACCGGCGAGAAGGTGACGGCCGCGCAGGCGCGCGCGGTGGCGCGCGGGGTGGTCGAACTCGCGGATCGTGCCCGGGTACGTGCGCGGCCAGGACGGTGTGCTGGTGGTCGGTGCCTGAGCTGGCGCCCGTTGTGCGCGAGGTATTCAGCGCCGCGACGGGGGCGCCACGATCGTCGAGCTGCAGGCGTTCCTGCTCGAGCGCGGGATCGAGCGGGCGGCAGCTGGTGTGGCGTCGATGTTGCGCTCGCGGATGTACCTCGGCGGGTTCCATTTCGGCGAGCTGCACAACCCGAGCGCTCATGAGCCGATCATCGAGGATCGCGGCGTGTTCGAGCGCGTGCAGCAGCGGCGGACGGTGTCGCGCGGGCGCCAAGCCGAGTCCGAGCGGCTGTTGGCGCGGCTCGGTGTGCTGCGCTGCGGGACATGCGGGTCGCGGATGGTGATCAACAGCTACAGCGGCAACTATCGCTGCGGTGACACGAGCGCGAACCCATGCCGGGGGCGAGCGGCGATCAAGACGGACCGCGTCGAGGAGATCGTGCTGGACGGACGCGCGTCGCGCAAGCAGCAGATCCGCCCGGCGGACGAGGCGATCGAACGAGCCAACGCGGATCTCGATGACACGATCCGGCAGCTCGGCGAGCTTGGCTTGTTGGGCCGACCCGCGAGCCAGCAGACCCTGGAGAAAATGACCACGGCGCTCGATGACGCGCACAAGCGCCCAAGCCCGACTACCCGGCGCACCCGCCACCGCTTGCCCAGCACCGTCGACATGATTAGTGTCGGTAGTCGACCGAGACACGAGATCGGAAGGGCAAAGCCTATGCCACTAGCCTCAGCAGACCTCCTTGTTCGAGACCTCATGACGCGCGATCTGGCGACGTGTCCGCGAGACGCGGACCTAGCCAGCATTGCGACGATCATGGCGTGCCGCCGCGTTCACGCAGTCTTTGTCCTCGGGGACACCGGCCGACCGGAAGGAGTGGTGAGCGACTTCGACATGCTCGCTGGGGAATGGCTCGGTTACGACTTAGAAGGGCTCAGAACGATGAAGACGATCACAGCTGGCGCGCTCATGACCTCCCCACTCGAAACGATCGACATGGACGCAAGCGCGAAGACGGCGGCGGCGCGAATGCGGGACGGGCATCTGAGTCGCCTGCTCGTCGTTGACGACCAAGCAGATGCGGTTGGCGTCATCTCAGTGTCCGATCTCGTAGCGCCCCTCGGGCGGGAGCGGGTTGACCGGCGCACGGTGCGCGATCTGATGAGCCCCGCAATCGTGACCTGCCCGCCGGAGACGTCGCTCTCGGCGGCCGCCCGTGCGATGACCGAGCGCCGCTCCCGGTCGATCGTCGTGGTCGGCGCCTCCGGGCAGGCGGTTGGCGTCATCACCGGTAATGACCTGCTCACGCTGTACAACTTGACCGAGCCAGCCGCCACTGTTTCCGACCTCATGCGACAGCCCATCGTATGTGATGTTGACCTTCCGGTTCGTGATGCGATCGACGTGATCATCAGCAACGAGGTTCACCGCGTGGTAGTGACCGACTCATCGGTGGGCCATGACGCTGCGGTTGGCATCCTCTCAACCTCAGACGTGGTCGGGGAGATGGCGCAGGAAGGATCGGTCTGGCAGACCCGCTGAACCGCGCTCGACCGCCGAAGCCGATCACACCCGCCTGGATCGGCCTTCCGTCCAATGGCCTCCGGACTACCAGCCGATCAGAAACGATCGTCGAGCAAAGCCGCGACGAAGCCCCTCAGGGCTGTTCAGTACGTTTCGCGTGTCGCCATCAGCTTCGGTGGGCACTCGTCGGTGATTGCCAAAGCGGAGGGTGCAGCAGATCCCTCAGCGAGCGGATCAGCACGCTCTGGTCGAGCGCCTTCGCAAGTCGCGCGGTCCGCGCCTAGGTGGATTCCCACTTCGATCGCCTACGTCCAGATCCTGCGCACATCCAGACCGTGGATCGCTCGGCGAACTCGCCCGCCAGGCCGCTCTCAATCATCTCCCTGACGTATTGCACGCCAATGGACTAACCATCCGGCTCAGCCTCGGCCGCTAGAGAAGACACCGCTCGGACCGGATTGCGCAGGACACCGATTCCCTCGATCTCGCACTCAACGATGTCGCCGTCTCGAAGGGAGCGCCGTGGATCCATAAACTCGCCGACTCCCCACGGTGTCCCGGTTAGGAGCAAGTCACCGGGCTCGAGGGTGGTACCTCGCGAGCAATACGCCACTAACTCGCGCACGCCGAAGATCATCTCGGATGTGTTTGAGTCCTGGACGGTTTCGCCGTTGACACGTGTGCGCAGCCCGAGTCTTTGAGGGTTGGGGATTTCATCGCTCGTCACTATCCACGGACCGAGCGGGCAGAACCCGTCGAAGCTCTTGGCGCGCACCCATTGGCCATCCGAAAACTGCGCATCGCGGGCCGACACATCGTTGCCGATCGTGTAGCCCATCACAAAGTCGAGCGCGCTATCAACGCTCACGTTCCGCGCAGGTCGCCCGATAACCACCCCAAGTTCGATCTCCCAATCGGCGCGATCCGTGAGCTCGACATCGAGGGGAATCGGTTCCTCCGCTCCGATCACGCTCGTGGGAAACTTGGCAAACACGATCGGCCGCTCGGGTTGTTCGGCGCCGGATTCACGAACGTGGTCTGCGTAGTTGAGTCCGATAGCCAAGATCTTCGGCGGCCTGATAGGCGCCCGTAGCTGACCGTCGGCTGGCAGCCGCTCCGCCAATTTCATGCTGTCCGTTCCCCCGTCTTGGACCAACTCGAGGAGCCCACGTGTCTTGATGCGCCGCCAGCCATTCTTTGTGGCTGCTGCGGCAACAGTAGCTCCGTTCCAAGCGACCGTCGCGAGCCTCATGTTGATCTTTCGAGCGCGCCAAGGACCGAAACGCTCACCACGGCGTGCCTACGTGGCCTCCTCGGGCTCGTCATACCATCTCACCTTGTCGCCGATTCGTGACCGCAGCTTCCACTTGCGACCCTTCGGCGTCTTGTCGAGTTGTTCTCGCAAACGATCAATCCGGTCACGGACGCAGTTGGCTTCTTCTGGTGAGAGTTCATAACCCGTCAACGCGTCCCGAGCCCGCTCTAGGTTCCCAGTCACCGTTCGCCAGAGGCCCCAGTCCTTAGCGCATAGATCCCCAGCCACACTCGCGTTGATCATCTCGCCATCGGAATCACCGACATCGTGCTCATAGAAGAGCGCGAGAATGTCTCGTAGATCCTTCTCATTGAGCTGGACGACTTGGAGCTTGGTTAGTGCCAGCTCAACAAGTGGAAGCGTTACCGGCTCCAGGTCGAGGCGAGCAGTAATCGGAAGAGAGTGACAGAGATTGAAACCGCCTACGAATACGTCCACCTGACGCTCGTTTGCCTCATCAAAGTAGAGCAGGCGGGAATGACCCTGCAACGTATTGAAGTTGAAGTCCTCGGTGTAGCCCATCTCTGTCATGAATCGGGTCACGATCTTGGAACTCCCTCGGTGAGTTGCGAAGTCGATGTCCTTGTATTGACGGGTGAGAGCCGAGGGGACCTGGCGCGAGCGCAGATGAACTGCCAAACCCCCTAGGAGGCGCAAGGCGATGTCCCGGGAGGCGGCCTCGGATGAGAGCCGGACCGCCTCGGCGGCTATATCGGCGTCCGGCTGCGGCGTCATGGTGTCCAACTCGGCCGGCTACTCACTAGCGCAACGCCACTCCGGCTCGCACGGGCCGCGATCCCAGCCCGCACGAACCATGAGGACGCGGCGGTCGGTCATTCTGGCGGGATCTCCGCGTAATTCAGGGAAATGTCGACGCCCCTTCGCGCTTGGATCGCCTTCGCAACGTAGTACCAGAGGAATCCTATCGCGTAGAAGACCACGATTAGGGTGATTACCTTGCCAAGATGGGTGTGAAGACCCAGAGCGCGGTAGTGGACGAAGATCCAGAACACAAAGATCTCAGACGCCACCGCGATCAGTCCTACGATTGTCGCGACCGGTATCCCCGCGACCTTCTGTGAAAGAGCTGACCGCTTCCACAGATGGGGTCGAAGCCATGGGAGTAGCGCCAGCGACATCGCCACTGATGCCGGCGGGACCAGGAACAGCATCACGAGCAACGCGAGCACGGTGTTGAACTGCGTTGTATAGACGGTGATCGCTAGGGCGATAAGGCTGAGGACGCCAGTGATCGCCAGCGCCACGAGCGGCGAGTGGAGGTTCGGGGAGACATAAGCGGCGTTTCGCGGGAGCAATCCATCGAAAGACCACGCGAAGAACGCGCGCGTGGGAACCGCGAGGTTGATGAACACCCAGATCGGGAACCAGAACAAGAACGTCACGATTAGGAACACCGCAAGGGCCGAGCTCTTAGCGCCGATTGCGGCGAGGGCCTGCCAGAACGGTGGAACGCTGAGCACATACGCGCTGGTCCCGTTGGTGGTATTGGCCGCTGTCAGGAATTGGCCACCCACCATGTGCGTAAGCGCGAGCGTGACGATAGAAAAGACGACTGCGAGCAGGAGCAATGACGCAGCCATCGACCCTAGATTCCGCCACGTCCGCGCGCCGCGAATCTCGCCGCCGTAATTGGTCGTCCACCACGAGAACAAAAATACAAAACAAAGCGCGCCGATCGCCGGAACCGTGGCGTTCCACGAGCTGTTAAGAGCGGCCACACCCGGGGCGGCCTTGATGATTTTCTCATAAGCGTTTGACCCCGCGGTCGCGTTCAGCGTGTGCGTGAATCCGCCCTGGGTGGTTGCCAGCATCACGATGACTCCGACCGCGAGCCCCAAGAATGCGATGCCGTAACAGGTGTTCTGAATCTTCATTGCGATGTGGTTGGGAAGCGCAGCGATCCCCATAGCCACAAAGAGGATCAAGGCGGACAGGGCGAACGTCCACCCGTGACTCGAGATCGTCGTGGCGGTGTGGATGAACGATGGATGGTGCGTGACGAGCCCGATGGTCGCAAAGCCGGGCGCGAGTCCGATGGTCACGAACGTGCTCGCAAGGAACGCGATTCCGATGAACTGGAACATGACCAGACTGAATGACGACGCCATTCCGAAAGGAGGACCGATTGAGCGGCTGACCAAGATGTAGTCCGCTCCACTACGCGGCATTACCATCGACAGGATTCCGTAAGGCACGACCAGGATCAGTCCGAGCAACGCCGTGATCCATAGTGCGGCGACAAGGTGACCACCTGGGTATGCAGCGAGCACGACGAATGTGGAAGCAGCTAAGCCCACGCCGGGCGCGGCCGGACCGATGTTCACCATGATCTGGCTGAAGAACGAGATGTCCCGGGTCAGCCCAGTCGACCGACGGACGAACATCCCCCCTCTGGTGCCCGTCTCAGGTGATTCCGCCTGCGCAGCCATTCCCGGTTGAGCCGATTCCATGTGACTCCTCCTCAATGCTTGGTAACTCTAGCTAACCCGACACGAGTTGGTATCTACGAACGGTGCTGTTTAGATCGATAAGCGCTCCGTGGATCCGCCCAGTCGAATACTCGGATCCCGGATTAATCGCGACCGTATGTCCGAGCTCGCAGAGGCCTCGTGACTCGTGGATATGCCCATGGAGACTCAGCAGCGGCTGGAACTCTTCAATCGCTTGACGGACGGCCGTACTCCCGACCGGGATGGTTTCGACCTCGCCCATCTTTGTCACCGGCCGGAGCGTCTCGTCGAGGCGGGGGGCTGTGTCGAGTCCGGTGTTGAACGGGGGCACATGAAGATTGAATATGCTCTGGCTGGGGTCGCGAAGTCGGCCGGCCAGATTGCGAATCCGCTGCAATAGGTCGGCCTCGTCAAGCTCGCGCGGACTGTCCCATGGAGTGCGGTTTGAATAACTCATGCTGAGGAGTTCGTGTTCACGGATCGTCAGGATGTCGTCGTCGCAGAAGGTGATCGCCTTCGAGCATCGGAGTTCATCGTCGACGAACCACGGGTCGTCGTTTCCACACATCACCAATACCTGAACACCGGGAACGATTTTGTCCTCGGCGATTGACAGCCATCGGCGAATCTCGGCCCGCACAACGTCCTCGAAGAGACGGGTCCGTGCCTCTGAATTACTATTCAACTCGTCCAACTCGCCGGATTTCAGGCGTGCGGGGTAGATTCCCTCTGCCCGAACGGTTGCCTCGAACTCCGCGACGGCCCGATCGGAATCGAGCCGAAGCGTCTTGCCGTGTAGCGTCGCCTGCGCTGATCCATCAGCTGCGTTCTCGATTGGCGCAATCGCTTTTCCGATGATGTCGCCGCCCATGATCAAGACGTTGGCTTTGTAGAACACCCCAGCGTTCAGGAATTTGCGCCAGCAGGTCTCGCTCCCGTGCACGTCCGACGCGTAGTAAAGACGGATGACATCCTCAGTCTGCGTCGGAGAATTGCGTCGACCGCGGAGTCGGTTGAGCATGGGTCGCTTTCCCTAGCCCGCTTTCAAATCGCGCAGTCTCGGCACGATTGGACGCGCACGAAAAGTTGAAGGCGTCATTAGGTGAAGTTCGGGCCGCCAGCCGTGCCGGCCAGTGGGTTGACGAACTCTGCCGAGGATAACACTGGTCTGACCATCAGTCAAGCAGACCTCCCGGTCCTTCCGAGCAGGACGAACCGCCGGCGCGATAGCAAGCGCAATCTCGCCACCCTGTCGATCGTCGCGCGCGCTTGCGGTCATGACGCCCGCGCCTGGACCCGATTCCGTAGCACCCCGACTCCCTCCACTTCCACCTCGACGATATCCCCATCGCTCAACGCGATCCCGCGCGCTCGGCCGACCCCCCCAGGCGTCCCGGTCGCAATGACATCACCGGCCCGGAGGCCCACACGATGCGAGATGAACGCCGCCAACCGCGCCGGAGCGGCGAGCATGCTCGCTGTCGTGTCGCGTTGCACCTGGTCGCCGTTCACCCGACACGACAAGCCGAGATCCGCTAGCTCCCCTTCGAGCGAACGGAGTGGCACAACCCACGGACCGATCGGGCTCGACCGGTCCAGACATTTTGCCGAGAACCAGTCGATCAGTTCTCGTCCCCCGAGCGTCGCTGGCTGCAAATCTCGACCGGTCCCATCGTTGAACGCGGTCACGCCGGCGATCAGCGATCCGGCCTCGGCTTCGTCGAGGCGATGTCCATGTCCGCCGATCACTACTGCCACCTCCGCCTCGTAATCGAAGAATTCCGTGACCGGCTGCAATTCCATCGGTTCCTCGTGTCCCACGAGCGAGGTCAACGTCTTCAGGAAGATCACCGGGGTCGGCGGTCCAGTCGTCCCGGAAATCTCCTGTGCATGGGCGGGGTAGTTCTGCGCCACGGCGAAGACGCGGGTCTGCTCGTCCACTGGTGGCAGCCAACTGATGTCCCCGAGCGCCGTCGCGTGGCGATCATCTGCTGCCGCCGCTGCCCGGTCCGGGTCCGCCAGCGCCTCCGCAATACTTCGAACGGTCGGCATCGGCAGAACGTGGTCGTTGGCAACGAGCCCGATCTCGGGCGTTCCGGCGAGCAAGTACCGCGCGAATCTCATGCCGGCACTACCTGGGTGTCGGCGGCGGGCGGTGGAACCAATCGACCTCCCTCGTACGAGAGCTCGGTGAGGAGAAGCGTTCCGCAGCGCGGGCAGACCAGTTGTCGCAGGCGAAATCCGTGATTACCGTAGTCCTGACCTCGCGTGGGCCCGGCCGCAGAGACGGGAAGGTCGATAACCCGGCCCGCCGCGTACGCCGACTGCATGCCTTGATCGCCCAGCTGCTTTCCGCAGCACCCACATGAGCTCCGGCCATCGTCACTGCTCCGAATTGCGCCAACTTCGAGCGCCCCGTTTCCGGCGGGCGTTGTCCATGAGTCTGGCAACGCTCCGCCGAGTCGCTCGGCGCGCAGCTCCAGACGGCGTCGCTCAGTCGCCTTGACATCGACCTCCTTCTCGACCAGCACAACGCCGTAGATATCCGTCGCCGCGGCGGCGCTGACCGCACCATTTCGGACGTCTGCCGCCACAAGCTCCGGCGGTCGGTCGAGCGGATCGCCATATCCCCCTCCTCCTTGCCAGCTGTGGTACCAGATGTCATCCGGCCCGAATGGGGTCCGCGGGTGTTTCGGCTCCAGGATCTCGATTGTGCCGGGCGCCTCCTCAAGTGAGACCGGAAGGGCGCTCCCGTCCTCTAGGCGTTGGCTGATGCCGGCATCGATGACTCGGGCGACACGCACCGCAGCGCCGGGCAAGCCACCTGCGATGCCCATAGCATTTGGCTGGTAGCAGCCCGTTCCGGCGAACAGGCTCTCCATGGGTGCGACGGTCTTGTGTGCAACATACGCGAGCTCGGCCGACATCCCGCCGCGGAAGCGGCCCGGTCCACCGGAATCGCACAGATGGCGGCGGAACAGATACAGCACCGGAAAGTCCTGCTCGTTCACCTCGATGTTGGGGATATTCGGGGTCGTGTTGAACACGATGCCTGCGGTGTCAACGCCATCTTTGTACACCCGTGCACCACCTCCGCCGCCGAAGTGGGACATCTCGGTGTGCACGAACGGTTCGCCGCTCCGCGTGGTGCCCGAGAAGACGGGTGCCATCGAGGTGCCCGACCAGTTCGCCATCGCCTCATGTGAGTCGGTGCTCTCGAGTAGCATTTGTGCCAAACAGCCCCACACTGCATCGATCGTGACGATCGTCGCCGAGATTGTCGCCATCGTGCACGGCGCCGGATAGGCGCTGTTGTTCACAGTGCCCGGTACGGCCCGCACGTCGATCCGGCGGCGGATGCCGGCGTTCCACGGGCAATCGTGCGCTAGCAGTATGTACGTGGCGGACAGAGTGCCGGCGCTGAGACCCGCATAGGTAGCATTGATGATCCCAGCGGCGTTGGCACTGGTGCCGGTGAAATCCACGATTAGCCGGTCGCCAGCTTTTTCAACAGCACACTCGATCCGATAGATGTTCTCAGCGTGTCCGTCATGGTCGATGTACTGGCGCTGTGTCCATCGGCCATTGGGAAGGCCACGGAGCCTCTCAGCGAACCGCTCCTCGGCGTAGTCGATGATGCCGCGCATCGTCCCGGTCAGCCTGTCGGCACCGTAGCGATCGAGCAGTTCCTGCATGCGCCGAACGCCGACGTTGATCGTCGCCACCTGGGCCCTGATGTCGAGTGCTACCAGCGGATCGCGGACCTCGTTATCCACCCATCGCAGCAGATCCTCGCGGATCTCGCCGCCGTCAACCAATTTCACTGGCGGGATCCGCAGCCCTTCCTGGTGTATTTCCGTCGCGCTGATCGAAAAGCCGCCGGGCTCGATGCCCCCGTTATCCACCTGATGCCCAGACGTTCCCACCCACGCGACTATCTGATCGTCGTGAAAGATCGGCGCCACCGACGCGATGTCCGGCTGGTGAATCGCGCCAGCGTAGGGGTCGTTGCAGATGAATATGTCTCCCGGGTTGATGCCCGGCTTCACGGCGCACTGCTGCCTCACGCTCTTGACGATCAGTGGGAGGACATTCGCCTGCGTGACGATGAACGGGCCTATCGCGACTGCCTCCGCGTCGGGTGTCATGATCGCTGAGCTGGCATCGGTGCCCGTTATCACGACATGGGATGCGGTTGTACGGAAGTAGGCGATGCCCATGTCCTCCGCAAGCTGCATGAGTTTGTGCCAGATCACCTCAAAGTTGACCGGGTCTACGCTGCTCATCGCGCCCCTTTCCGAGGTGAATAATCGTGTTCCAATACGGATCAATCTCACCGGTCTGGCCCTGGTGTATCGCGATCGATGTCCCGACGTGCTCGATAATTGCGGGGCCTTCGATCACATCGCCCGGCTGGAGCGCGGTTCCGTCGTACACGGAAGTAGCTGGGTACAGGCCAATGTCGCGCCAGTGGACGGCACGCGTGGTCTTCAGAGCAGCAACTGTGTTGCTAGACCGCAGCGGCTGCGGGGTCTGAGGAGGCGCCACGGTCGCACCGGAGGCATCGAGCCCAAACCTCACGTACTCGATTCGGTCCTCGCCGTGTCCCGCCCCTTTTCCGTAGCGCTCGGCATACGTTCGCTCGAAATCGTGCAGAACCTCCGCCAGCGCGTCCGCGTCGATGTCTTCGATCGCCGGCAGCGGCATACGCAGCTGGTAGAACTGTCGCCGGTAGCGGATCTCGACCCATGGGGAAAGGGTGATATCGCCCGGGGGTACGCCCTCCCGGTCGAGGGTCGCACGCGCGGTCGCCTCAAGCTCTTCAAAATCGCTCCTGACCGTTATGGCGTCGCCAGGCGCTGGCGTCTGCCGCGAACGGCTGTAGGAATGAAGAAGATCGGAGACGGCCGCCCCAGATGCCGAGTAGACGGTCGCATTCGGCGGGACGACGATTTGTCTACAGCCGAGCTCGGATGCATACGTGGCGCAGTGAAGCGGCCCCGCGCCGCCGTACGCCAACACTACGAAGTCACGGGGATCGTGGCCCCGTTCGAGGCTCGCCTTGCGAATCAGATCCGCCATCTGCGCATTGACGATCTCGCGGATCGCGGCGGCCGCTGCCAGGGTATCGCCGCCGAACAACGGTCGCGCGATCTTCTCCTCGATGGCGCGCCGCGCGGCGTCCGGATCTAGCCTCATCTGGCCGCCCAGAAAGTACTCCGGATTGAGATACCCGAGCACGACGTCCGCGTCCGTCACCGTCGGCTCGGTCCCGCCCCACCCGTAGCACGCGGGCCCCGGGTCTGAGCCCGCGCTTTGCGGCCCGACCCTAAGGCGGCTTCCGTCAGCCCACGCGATGGAGCCGCCGCCGGCGCCGATCGAGACCACATCCGTCATCGGAATCAGCAACGAGTACTGACCGAGGACCGTCTCATTGGTCAGGGCAGGCTGACGGTTGCGGATGATCGCGACTTTGAACGTCGTCCCGCCGACGTCGGTCGCAATCGCGTGTTCAAGCCCGAGCTGGTCGAGCAAGTGAGCGGACGCCCGAACCCCGGCGGCAGGACCGGATTCGATCGTGTTGACGGGGTGGGTCTCGGATGGCAACGCCACCCCACCCGAAGACTGAACGATGAGCAGCGGTACCTGAAGTCCTGACTCGCCTAACTCCCGCTCGACGGTGTCGAGATATCCCTTCACCGCGGGCCCGACGTAGCTGTTTACGACGGCGGTTGCGGTGCGCTCGTACTCACCGAGCAAGGGCGCTATCTCGCTGGAGGTGCTCACGAACATACCCGGGCAACGCGCGCGGATCGCCTCGGCCAGGCGCCGCTCATGTTGCGCATTGCGAAATGACCACAGCAGCGCAACAGCGCATGCGTCGAGCTCGAGCGCAGCAACCTGCTCGCACGCACGCTCGAGCTCCTCGTCGCTGAGCGGGACGACCTGATCGCCGTCGACATCGGTTCGCTCCGACACCTCCACAACCCGATGGCGCGGGACGATCGGGTCCGGCTTATCGGTCCTCCGGAAATGGCGGCGCTCCATCAGGCTGAGCCCCGCTACCCGGCCTTTTCCGCTCATCATTAGGATCGCGTCTCCGAATCCTCGGGTTGCGAGGAGTCCTACCTTCGCGCCGGTGCGCTCGAGCACGACGTTCGAAGTGAGTGTGGTCGCGTGAACGAGCTTGCGAGTGCTGGCGAGCATCTGAGCTCGGTCAAGCTGATGGGTAGCGGCGAGTTGGTCGAGGGCACTCATCACACCGTTGAAAGGATTGGGATACGTGGTGGGACTCTTGGCACTGCCGACCGAGCCCGAACCGAGATTGATCGCCACTCCGTCTGTGAAGGTGCCACCAACGTCGATTCCGACGATGAAGCTCATGTCCGTCTCATCCGTCGTCATCGATTCCCAGGGCCTTCAGGGTTGTCTCGCCCTGGCGCACGCGCTCGAGCACCTTTTCCTCAAGCGCCCTCAAACGGGCGGCATGTTCGAGGACCATCTCAATGTCGGCGTGCGGGACGACGGTGATCCCGTCGTCGTCGGCGCATACGAGATCACCTGGCGTCACGGATTGCGCACCGAAGGTGACCGTCACCTGCAACGTCCCCGGACTCCGCTTGGTCGCCTTACGCGGCGTACAGCCGGCAGCGAACACGGGAAAGCCGGTCGCCCTCAGCATCTCACGGTCCCGGACGAACGCATCGGTCACTAGACCGGCGAGTCCACGACATCGCGCTCCCGTCGCGAGTATCTCTCCAAAGACACCGACTTCCGTCGGCTCGTGGCAAGAGCCAACCAGGACCGTGCCCTGAGGTGCGGCAGCCACCGCGCGATGCACCGCAAGGTTGTCGCCAGGTTCGAACTCGAATGTGAATGCCGACCCAACGGCGGTCAAACTGGAGAGCACTGGGCGTATGTTCCGGGGCAGCACCCGACTGCGGTCGCTTGCGTCCGCCAGCAGTGAACTCGAAAGTCCGATCAGGAGCTGCGAGGAGATCATCCGGTCCCACCTTCGAGGAGCGGCGAGACGAATTGTCCTGCTACGACGTCGTAAAGCCCCGTTGGAGAGAGCCCATAGGCTGGGATTGTGGGGAGCGCCGAAAACGCGAGCGCGAGGATCGGCGCATGGAACGGACAGCCGAGCGCGCGGATCGCGTTGTTGACTGCTTCGAACTCCTGGCGAACGTGCGCGAGCGGCCCGTCGGCGAACACCCCAACTTCGCCGAGCTGCCAGTCCCGAGCGACTGTGCTTCCGTCGACCACCGCAATTCCGCCGCCGAGCTCGGCGATGCGGTTCGCTGCGAGTACGAGCGCAGCATCCGACGTCCCCACTACGAGCACATTGAAGAAGGGGTGCTGATAGGTGGTCGCAACGGCTCCGTCCCTAAAGCCGAACCCGCTCATGAAGGCCAAGCCCATCCGCGCAGACCCGCTGTATCGGTCGATCACAGCCGCTTTGAGGATGTCGCGAGCCGGATCTGGATCGACGCTATCGTTTACCACCGCAAGTGACGCCGCTCCCGCGCCGGACACGAGGCTCGTGCCCGTGACCTCGACCACGCGTACCTCCTGGCGAGGACGGCCTTCTGCTCGGACTACGAAGTCCCTTGCCTCCAGCGACCGGCCGAACCGGACCGAGCTTTTAACCGGCGCCGACGCTGGTAAGGGTGTTGGCGGTTCCGCGGGCAGCGGCTCCCCGCTGGCAACTATGAAATCGATGGCGACGGACGAGACGTCCGAGAGGACGACCATGTCTGCGTGGCGACCCGGAGCGAGCGAGCCGACCTCGTGATCGACGCGGTAGTACTCGGCGGGGTTGATCGTCGCCATCTGGAAGGCGACGATCGGATCGACCCCGCGTGAGATCGCGTACCGTATCTTGCCGTCTTGGTGACCGAAGCTGCTGAGGTCGACTGGGTCCACCTCGTCGGTGCCGAATGAGAAGTGCCGCGTAGCCGCCGGTTGCGTTCTCGCCAGTCCCACTAGCTGTGGGAGGTCGGGTGCTCCCGATCCCTGTCGCATGATCACCTTCATGCCGAGCCCGAGCTTCGACCAGGCGGCGACCTTGTCCGCCGACTCGTGATCAGACGACGCGCCGGTGCTCGCGTACGCCTGGAGCTCGGGGCCACCCGACTCTGGGGCGTGGCCTGCGTACACGAGCCGCGCTTGCAGGGCGGCGGCGATTACGGAGAGAAGGGCTGGGTCTTTGGTGAGTACCGCGCTCAGGGGTGGCTCGTTGATCGCCACGGTCTCGTCCCAGTCGAGCATCTCGATCATGTCCTCGACCGCCATCGAATGGCCGCAAACCCCGAGTTGCCGGACAACGAACTGCTGGAGCGGTACCAGGTAATACACGCGTAGGCCCGCGGCGAGTGCCTGATCGAGCGCCACCCGTGCAGCAGACACGCCAGCAACCGTGTAGTGCTCCTCGAAATCGCAGACGGTCGAGGTAGTACCGCGTTCCAGCAGGCTCCTCGCCAAGTGCGCCGGCGTCAGGTGCGAGCCGCCGGCGTGGAAGTGAGGCTCGAAGAAGCCAGGAACGATGCACCTGCCTGATGCATCGAGCACGCGCTCGGCCTCGCGCTCCACCTTGTCCAGACACGCGATCCGGCCCTCGATGACGCCGATGTCGGCCTCAACCCAGCAGCCTCGGTAGACGTCCAACACCTGCCCGCCTGCAATCAGGAGATCTAGCGGCCGTTCGCCCACAGCCGCGTCGATGAGTCGCGCAAGGACTTCAGGAGTTCGCGCTGCCGCCTGCACGATCAGGCCGGGCTGCCCGGGAGCTCGGAGTTGTCTTCTACCAGGTGCACGTGGGCATACTGTATACAATGTTCGAATGCCGCGTCAACAAACCGATGCAATCGCCAGCCCAGGTTTTGTTCCCTCCCAGACGCTCGCGGAGGCCGTTCTGCAGCACATCGCCCGTGACATCGTCGAAGGTCACCTTGTCCCTGGACAGCACCTCGGCGAAGTGGCTCTCTCCGAGCAGCTCGGGGTAAGCCGCTCACCAGTACGCGAGGCGATCCGCCGTCTCGTCGCCGAAGGACTGGTGGATCTCCTCCCGCGCAAGGGTGCATTCGTGGCCGCTTTGTCTGCCAAGGAGGTGGCCGACGTCTTCGCCGTCCGGATCGAGCTCGAGGCCCTCAGCGCGCGTTTGGCGGCAGCTCTCGCGACCGAGACCGACGTCGCCGAACTCGAGGCGATCAATCGCCGATGCGCGATGGCCGTCGAAGCGAAGGACCCAAGCGCGTTCTTCGAGCACAACGACGCTCTGCACCGCGCGATCGGCGATATCAGCGGCAACGACTACCTCCAGCGAATGCGTAGCGCGGCCTCGGCGCGGACGTTCCGCCCGCTCTTCTTGTACTTGTCAAGCCCATTTCACCTGCGCCAGAGCACAGTCGAGCATGCGGAGTTGATCTCCGCAATCGCCGCGCGCGAACCTGCCGCCGCCGAGCAGGCCATCCGCTGCCACCTGGAGAATTCGATGCGGGAGGCGGAGCAGCTCGTGGAGGCAGCGGCCGCTCGTCGCGGTCCCATCAACTAGGAGGCAGACGTTGGGCCAGATCGACACGATTGCAACCGTCCGCGCCACGCCTGTCAATGTCCCGCTGGAGGCGCCGTATGGAACGAGTGTCGGGATCTTTCCCGGGTTCTCCAAGACGGTTGTTGAGGTCCTCACGCGCGACGGCGCAGTCGGTATCGGCGAGGCGCCGAACGCGAACCTGCACAGTGTCATCACCGATGTGATTGGCCCGCTGCTCGTGGGAGCGGATCCGCAGGACCTGGCGGACTGCGAACGACGATGCCTCCCGCCCGTGCAGGCATACCGCAACACAGAGGACATGGGAATCGTCCTCGCTTACGGCGGCGTTGAGATGGCACTGTGGGACCTGATTGGCAAGCTCGAGGGACGGTCGGTCGCGCAAGTGCTCGGCGGCCGGGTTCGGGACGAGGTCGAGTTCACGGAATACTTTGCGATGCGTCTGCGATCTGGCGGTCGCGGTGGCGAGGACACGCCGGTCGCGGTGGCGAAATACTGCGCTTCGATGGTGGAGCAGCACGGCGCTCGGCATTTCGAGGGCAAGGCCGGGGTCAAGGATCTCGCCACAGAGGTGGCGATCGCCAAGGAGGTGCGTTCCGCGATCGGCGGCGATCGGACGCTGCGCTTCGACGCCAACCGGGCTTGGCCGTTGACAGTGGCGAGGGAGGCGATGCGACGGTTCGAGCCGTTCAACATCTCCTCGTTCGAGGAGCCAGTGCAGACGCTCGACGAGCTGGCGCGATTGCGTGCTACGACCACGATCGCGTTCTCGTCGCACGAGCCTGATTTGCGCGCCGCGCAGCGGCTCGGGGTTCCTGACGCATTTGTGATCAACCTCGCAGCTCTCGGGGGAATCCGCCGGACGGTGGCCTTCATTCATGCCTGCGAGGAGCTCGGCTTCGAGGTCTGGTTCTACAGCGATCCGGGGATCGCCACCAGCGCGTACCTCCAAGTTGCGGCCGCCCTTCCGCATTTGTCCCGCCCGCACCAAACGCTTGGCCGATGGCTGATCGACGACGTGATCGTGAATGGACCACTGCGGCCTGAGAATGGCGTGCTGGAGGTTCCGGACAAGCCGGGGCTTGGCGCAGAACTCGATCCGGACGGTCTCGCTCGGTGTCACGAGCGGTTCCGGCAAGACGGACCCTACGATCAGTACGCCGGCTCCACGATGGATGGGCACTTCATTCGCTAGCGCTCATCGCATCCATGGTCCCAGAGCCACGATCGGTCGAGCGCCTTGATCGACGGGCAACCGAGAAGCAGGAGCGTGCGAATCAGTTCCTCGCGGAAGATCTCGAGAACGCGCAGGACTCCGAGCTTGCCGCCGATCGCAAGACCGTAGAGATAAGGGCGTCCGATCAGGACCGCCCGCGCGCCCAGCGCGAGCGCTCGGACGACGTCGGCACCGCGTCTGACGCCACCGTCCAGCAGCACCTCGACCTGATCGCCCACGCCGGAAATGACGCTAGGCAAGGCATCGATGGTCGCCGGCGCCCCGTCGAGCTGCCTGCCACCATGGTTGGAGACGATTATCGCGTTGGCGCCGGCGTCGATCGCGCGGCGCGCATCCTCGGCGCTGAGGACACCCTTGGCCACGAGCGCGCCTGGCCAGCGCTCGCGAATCCACGAAAAGTCCTCCCAAGTGGCGGGCTCCGCCCTCCAAGCGGCCATCGCCTGCTCAAGGTCGACCGGACCACCGTCGGCGGCCAACCGCATTAGGTTCGGCTGTCCGAGCGGTAATCCGGCGCGCGCGAAGCGATAAAGCCAGCGCGGTCGCGTGACCACTTGCGGCGCAAACCGCGCCATGCTGCGGACATCTTTGACTACGGCGGGCGTTCCGCCCGGACGAACGCCGCCGTTGCGGATATCTCGCTCCTTATGACCGACCACGGGCGTGTCGACCGCAACGACCAGAGCCCCATAGCCCGACGCGCGCGCCCGGTCAATAAGGACTTCCGCCCCCGCTCGGCCGCCAAGCTTGTAGAGCTGAAACCAACATTGGGCGGCCCCACCACGGGGGACAGCGTCTTCCAACGGCGCACCGCAGAGCGTGCTGACGACCGTGATCGTGCGGGCCGTGCCAGCTGCTTCTGCGGCCGCCAGCTGCCCCCTCGGATGGACCATGCTCAGCCCGCCGCACGGTGCCAAGAGCACAGGCAGCGCCAGCTCGCGACCGAGAACCGAAGTCCACAGATCCGGGGAAGGAACGTGCACGCCCATGCGCGGACGAAACTGAATCGCCGCCAGCGAACGTTCATTCGCGAGCAGCGTGAGTTCGTCATCTGCGCCGCCCTCGACGAAGTCGAAGACGATCGGCGGAAGCACACGGCGGGCGCGCCGGCGGGCTTCTCCAACGCTGTAAATTTCGGTCATGCGTTGGACGTGGGCAACGTCGCCCGAACACCGCTCGATGCGCCAACGATCCGGTCGATCGCCGCGCGAATTGCAGCCTCATCGGGAATGATCGATGCCTCAATTCCTGGATGAAACGGATTGGGGAGATCAGGCATCGTCAGGCGTGCTGCCTGACCTGCCCCGATGATGCCGCGCTCGAGCATCTGAGCGATGATCTCGCCGCCGACGCTCCCGGTGGCAGGCGCCTCCTCGACGACAAGCAACCGGCCCGTCTTGCGAACGGAGTCCGCGATCATGTCAGCATCGAGCGGCTTGATCGTCACGGGGTCCACGACTTCCGCCGACGCGCCGCCTTCCTCCTCAAGCGCCGCGGCGACCCGCATCACGAGCTCGCGCATCCACCCCCATGCGACGATCGTTATGTCCTTGCCATTGCGGGCGAGCGAGCCGTGGCGCAGATCCCGGCTGTAGCCGTCAAGTGCGTCGGGCTCGATCGACTCTAAGAGGTCGTAGAGTCGGCGATGCTCGAGGAAGACAACTGGATCTCCGCACCAGAGCGCGGCACGTAACGCCCCAACGGCCTCCCTCACTGTACTCGGCACCACCACGATTAATCCTGGAACGCGGTGCAGAAAGCCTTCGATGGCCTGGGTGTGCTCGGGCCCGGCGGCAATCCCCGACGATGCCATCGGCATCCGCAACACTAGGTTCAGCGGCGCATCCCAACGGTGCTGGAATCGCCACTTCGCGATGTCGTTGACTACCTCGCTCGCGGCACAGAAGAGGAAGTCGGCCGAGTAGATCTCGAGCACCACCGCCAGACCGCCGAGCGCAGCTCCGAGCGCCTGTCCGACGATTGCGTTCTCGGCGACCGGGGTCTCGATAACGCGCTGGGTCCCGAACTCCTCGACGAGCCCACTGGTCACCGCCGAAGCTCCTCCCCACGTCGCCACATTCTCACCCAGCACTACGACCCGCGGGTCCTTACGCATCTCGGTGATCAGCACGTGTCGTAGACCGGCGCGAAACGTCGTCTCACTCATCGGGTCACCGCCTTCCATGACCCCAGTTGCCGACGGGCCAATAAACGTAGTTACTCAGCGAGTGGAGCTCAGGATCCGGTGCGTTTATCGCCGTCTCGAACGCTGCCTCCAATTCGGCTGGCGCGTTTGATCGGAGCTCCGCGAGTTGCTCCGCGGATGCGACCTTCGTGGCGCGCAGACGGTCGCCGTGCAGCTCGATCGGATCCCGCTTTCGCCACAGGTCGATCTCCTCGCTCGTTCGATACTGCGAGTCGTCGTCAATCGGAATGTGTGGATCAATCCGATACGTCTTGAACTCCAGAAAAAACGGTCCGAGTCCGGCTCGGCTGTGTTCAAGCGCGGCAGTCGTCGCGTGAAACACCGCAACGACATCGTTGCCGTCGCCCCTGCTGACCGGTAACGGAGCGCCCCGAAACATGTCGACCATATTCCCTGACGCGTAGATCTCAGACGTTCGGCTTGAGATCGAGAAGCCGTTGTTCTCGGCGATAAATACGACGGGCAGACACCGCAGACACGCGATGTTGATTGCTTCGTACAAAGGCCCTCGAGTCCCTTCGGCCTCGCCGAATGCACAGATCACCACGCGTGGCTCTCCGAGCCGCTGAGCAGCCATGGCTAGCCCAAGCGCGATCCCGAAGCGGCTGCCGAACACGCCATTGCGACCAACGATTCCGAGCTTCGGCGATGTCACATGCATTATGCCGCCGTGACCCTCCGTGGTCCCAGTTGCCTTGAGCAGAAGGTCTCCCACAAGTTCCACGGCAGGAACACCCTTTGCGAGCAGCATGCCAAAGTCGCGGTATGTGAACATGACGTAGTCGTCGCGTGCCGCCGCGAGCCCGATTCCGGTCGACATCGCCTCCTGTCCTATCCCGGAGTGGTAGTTCGGCACCGGATGGCCCTCGGCCAGCAGTCGCTTGCAGCGGATGTCGATCTCGCGACTGGTGACCATCAGCGCGTACGCCCTCAACTTGAGCTCTTCATCCATCCGGGTCTCACACCTCCAGCGGCTCGCGAGGGAAGGTGGTCAGCGATTCGCATCCGTCAGTGGTCACCAGAACCATGTCCTCGTTCCCGTACAGCCATTCCCCGTCGAGCGCGAGGCGCGGCTCGACCGTGAACACCATGTTCTGCTCGAGCACCATCTCTTCGCTGCCCATGTCCGGGCGGCTGTGCACGTCGAGGCCTAGGCCGTGGCCGAGGAAGCGCTCCCAGAGCTCGAATCCCTCCTGCCGTGCGATGCTGTCGGCGAGTTCCACCAAGTCCTGAACCTGCACACCTGGCGCCGTGGCTGCAATGACCTCGCGGGACATCGCGAGTGCTGTCGTATAGGCGCGCCGCTGCTCGTCCGTGGAACGGCCGACGACCCGCGTCCGCGAGGTGTCTACGGGATAACCCTTGTAGCGCATGCAGATGTCCCAGTTCACCGCGTCGCCCAAGCGAACGGCCTTCGTTGCCTGGGGGACGTGAAGCAGCGAGAGCCGGCCGACCCGACCCGAGCTAATCAGCGAGGGGGAAATCGGCGAGACCTCCTCGTACACAGGGTCCGCTTCGCGCATCACGGCCTCGGCCGAGCGGACGAGCTCGACCTCGGACTTGCCGACGCCCCGCCGGAGTGCCTCCAGGAAGGCCTGGTTGCCTAAATCGCCGATCGCCGCTGCCTCGCGAAACAGGTCGATCTCCCAAGGACTCTTCACCAACATGAGTTCCTCGACAACCGTCGACTCCACCAGTTCGCTGCCAGGCAGCTGTTCCCGAAGCTCGAGGTACAGCGGCGCCGGGAACTTGTCCCAGGTCTCGATCCCGACGTACTCGGTCGCTACGGCTTCACGCAAGAGGTGGGCGATGGTCTGCGCCTCGGACGGCTGACTACCCAGCTCGCCCCCAAAGCTGCTGAGCGTCGTCCGGCGTATGCACGCCTCGCGGTCGAGCAGCTGACCCTTGTCGAATACCAGCACGGGCTCACCATCGAGTGGCAGGACTAGCATCGCGGCGTCAAAGATGTGCGTGTGTCTCCGGTCCGGGCCCGCAGCCAGCCAGCCGGACCGATCTGGCCAGTATCCGGAGAGGTAGCGCAATGCACCGTTGACCTTAGTGTTCCCGTAGACGATCAGGGCAGAGAAACCCGCGTCACGCATCGCGCCACGGGTCCGCGCGATCCGCGCGTCCACCTCATCGCAAAGGCCCTCTATCTCTACGAGCGTCATGTGGCTACCTCGACGGGGACAGTCGCGCCGAGAGTGGTGTCGACAATGCCCTCGGGCGCGATCTTCAGTGTTCCGATCTCCACAGGAGTCCCCGTGAATCCGAGCGTCGCGAATGCGTCGGGCATCTGGCAGCCGAGTCCGGATGCCGCCGCCTGGACCGCCCGCAGCTCCTCGGCCACCTTTTCGTATCGCCACTCCGACTCGAGCCCGAACAGTGGCAGTGGCAGTAGAGCGCGCACCGCACCGTCTTCGACCACGATGAATCCGCCGCCGACCTCCCGCAGAGTGTTCGCTGCCACTGCAAGGTCCTCGTCGGTGACCCCAACCAGGATTATGTTCTCGGCCTGAGAGTTGAACGTGGTTCCGAGTGCGCCGCGTTTCAGGCCGAAACCCGTGACCAGGCCCACCCCGATCTCGCCCGTCGCTCGGACGCGCTCGATCGCGGCGATCTTGAGGATGTCCCGGGACGTGTCCGGAATGAGCAATCCATCCACGGGGTTCAGATCCACGAGCTCTTCCTCGCTGAGAATGCTCGTCCCCGATGCCCGGATCACGCGGACTGTGACAGCTTCGTCCTTGGAGGCGCGAAGCGCGAAGTCGCGACCAGTGACCTCGCGAGCGAGGAGCACAGTGTCGTAGGCCCAGCTCGGGAACCGCGGCGGAGCCGGCCGCGCGAGCAGGCGGCCTTCTTCCGCAACGTATGCGCCATTTGCGATGAATGCCCGCACCTGAAAGTCTTCAAGCGAGTCGACCAGTGCGATGTCGGCCCACTTCCCGGGGGCGATGCTCCCGTGATCGCGATCAATGTGTAGGCACTCAGCGGCATTGATCGTCGCCATTTGAATCGCCGTTACCGGCTCGATCCCGCGCTTGATCGCCTTGCGGACCGCATGGTCGAGGTGGCCCAGCTCGCTCAGTCGCCGGGCGGACGGGACATCGGTGCAGAAGCAGAAGCGGCGCGGATCCACGTGGTACTGAGTGATCGCGCGCGCGAGCTCGTCGATGTCGTAGCAACCCGCGCCCTCCCGCACCACGATCCTGATGCCGAGCCGCGCCTTGCGCACGGCCTCCTCAGCCGTAACGCACTCGTGATCGTCGGTGTCTCGCGAATACGCGATCCAAGCCGTAGCCGCCCGGTCGTCCAGCATCGCGCCATGACCCGTAACCTTCTTGAAAAGCGCCTGGGTCGCGTCGATCAGCTCCAGCTGCGAGAGGTCCTTTGCGGCTACCCGTGAGCCAGACGTGTCGCTGAGGCCGAAGCAGTCGGGGCGCTGAATCAGTTCCAGCATCTCCGATTGGGTCGGGCAGCCGGAATGACCGAATGGAGCATTCTGGTAGTAGGCGGGGATGCCCGCCACGAACCAGACCTTCAGCGGCAGCGATTCCACCTCCCGCAGGCAGGCACGGACGGCGTCCACCCCGCGCACCACGGTTTCCCCATAGAAGTCCGTGGCGATGCCTGCTGTTCCTCTCGGGACCGTCGCTGCGGCAAACTCGACGATGTTCAGCTGAGACTCGTGCACGTGCACGTGCTGGTCGATCATCCCCGGAACAAGGAAGCTGCCGCCAGCATTCAGCCTCTGTGTCCGCGACCCCGCGGTGAACTCCACGTCACCGACTGCGGCGATTCGGTGACCCTTCAGCGCGACGTCCGCATCGTAGATCTCGCCTGTGAGGACGTTCACGAGCCGCCCGCCCTTGATGATCAGGTCGGCCGGCAGGGCGCCTTGTGCGACGTCGATCAGCGCCGCCAGTAGCGCGCGCTCCTCATCCGTCACGCCGTGCAGGGTACGCATGCCCTTTGTCCGCCCGCCGCTTATGGTGTAGTTGGTGCCGGCTTCGGCTGGCGCAGCCCCGTGATCTCTCGCGCGCGAACGGGGTTTGCCACTGGCCGGCCGATCAGCGCGGCCATCTCGACGACCTTCTCCACGAGCGCCGCGTTGCTGGGGGCCAGTTCACCGTTCGGTAGATAGGGATTGTCCTCCCAGCCCACGCGAACATGACCGCCGAGCGCTATCACTGTCGGGATCAGGCGCCATGAGTTCACGGGATCCATGATGCTCACGTTCCAGTTCACCCTCGGCGGAAGGTGATGGACCATGTAAACCAATGCTTCGACCGTAGGGGGCGTCCAGGCACCACCCTCCCAGTCAAAAAATAGGGTCGCCCAGATTGGATCGTCGAGCAGGCCCATCTTGCGAATAAACTCGAGGTTCCAGTAAGCGCCCGTGTAGAAGCACTCGATCTCGAGCTTGACTCCATGCTCTTTAGCGGCGATCGCGGCATCCTCAAGCTCGTCACGTGGGTGCAGCGCATACATCTCATTGGCTGGGAGGGAGGGATCCGGCCGGAAATACTCGTCATGGACGTTGAAGGCGTAGGACATCATGTCGGGGTGCTGCTGCATCAGCTTGATCTTGTCCGGCAGCCGTGCACTGGCGATCCCGTACTGGATGATCGGATCGTCACATCCATCGCGAATTTGATCCGTCAGATTGCGCCAGCCCTCATGCACGATCTGAGACAGTTTTCGGCCATCGGGCTGAAGCTCGGGCTCGAGGTAGTGAATCCCATGGTGGTGGCAGATGCTCGCGCCCGCGTTGACAGCGTCGATGTACTGCTGCGCGATTGCAGCTGTGTCCTCGATCGGCGGCATGAGCTGATTGCCGGGATAGGACATCGACGAGTCAACCGTCACGGTGATTATCAGATCATCCATATTTCACCTTCCTTTGATCCGCATGAGCACGCAGAACGGCCGACCCATATGGGGTGGCGTCTGGGTCAAACCTGTAATTGGTCCCGTGGGAAACGTCCGAACACCTCGCCCCCGTTGCTCGTCACCCTGACGATATCCTCGCTGGCAATCAGGTACGTACCATCCACGACCACCCGCGGCTCGATCGCGAACACCATGTTCTCTTGCAGGGGTGTCGTCCCGCGCGTGAGAACGGGCTGCTCCTGGCACTCAAGGCCAGTTGCGTGACCCAGAAAGCCTCCCCATAACTCGAAGCCTTCGTCCTGGGCCACCTCGTCCGCAAGCTTGACCAATTCCTCGGGCAAAGCGCCTGGGCGGAGCGCGTCGATCACGCTGTCGAACATCCGTATGCTCGCTTGTTGCGCGCGCTCTAACTCCTCCGATGGAGGCGCGACCATTCGAGTCCGCGAGGTATCGATGGAATATCCCCGAAATCGTCCGCAGATGTCCCAGTTGACAACGTCGTCAGGCCTGATCGCCTTATCGGCGAGCGGTGTGTGAAGCAGCTCCGCCCCGATACGTGAGCCAGAGCAGATCTTGGATGGCGAGCTTGTCACCGCGTCCTCATACTCCGGATCACCATCCCGCAATATTCCCTCGGCTATCCGGATCAGCTCGAGTTCCGAAATCTCGGGGCGCTCTCGCAGCGCACGGCAGACCGCAGCATGCGCTCGATCGCCGACTGCAGCGCCATCCCGGAGTTGTTGAAGCTCGTACGCGCTCTTGACGAGACGTAGCTCCTGCACGATGGTGGAACGCGACAGTTTCGTCTTCGGACGCAGCGACCTAAGGATCTGATAATCCCGCATCGGGAATCGGTCCCATGTCTCGATGCCAATCTCGCCACCGTCGATGTCTGCGAGCGCCTTTGCGATCGACTCTCCCAATGTCGGCGGCTCGCTGACACCTGCGAGCCCGTCCGCAAAGGCCTGGTCGACGATCACGGACCGATCGAACATAAGACCCGACTCGAGCGTGAGGGTCGTCGGCCCTTCTGCTGGAATCACTACAGCGGCTGCTTCAAACAACTGCCCTTGCGCCGACTGCGAGCTTGCCGGGAGCCAGCCACAGCGATCGACAACGAAGTCCGTGAGGTAGCGAAGGTTCCCCGACAATGCGACGTCTCCGTAGACAACCAGCGCTGTGAGCCCCTCGTCCATCATCCTCACACGAACGGAGCTGACACGCTGCCGAATTTCGTCTTCCAGCGTCGTGCGCCCAGCGGTGTCCTCACGCCTGATCGGTTTAGTCATTTCGTCGGACCCTCATGCACCGCGTGCCGCACGTGCTGCAGATGAGCCTCCATTGCATGGCGAGCGCCATCAGAGTCGTGGTTGCTGAGCGCCTTGATGATCGCCCGGTGCTCGCGCAGGGTGGAGTCCTGTACGCCAGGTCGACGGACGCTCACCAACCTGGATGCACGGCTCAAGGCGGCAATGCTGTCCAGCAGCGAAATCAACAGAGCGTTGTGCGACTCGATGTGGATGATCCGGTGAAATTCGATGTCGAGCGCGACGAATTGCTCGTGATTGTCTTTGCTGAGTTCGAGCGCTCGCAGCTTCCCCCGCAACTGCTCGAGCGCCTCCGCCGAGATGCGGTCAGCGCAGAGCTCGGCGGCTGTCGACTCGAGACTCAGTCGTACCGCGAACAAATCTTCGAGCACCCCCTCGTGCGCGGCCAACAGAAACGCGAACGGCTGAGCAATCGTTTCAGGAAGTAGGTCGGTCACGTAGGTTCCATCACCTTGCCGTGATTCGAGCACCCCGATTGTGGACAGCGCGCGAATCGCTTCACGCAGGGTGGCCCGCGACACTCCAAGCCGTTCCCGGAGGTTCCGCTCGGACAACAGCTTCTGGCCTGGCTTGAGCTCACCGAGGACAATCAGCTCCTTGAGTTGCTCGATCGCGTCTTCGACCAGTGAGCGACGCCGTAGCGGATTCAGGATCACGTCGCCGCTGGGTGCGGCCGGCGCCTCGGGTCTCACCTGCGACACGAATCAGTCCTCTGGATCAGTCCATCTCTCATCAAGACCTCGACACACGGCCTATGCGTGAACGTAATCGACGACAACCGACACCGGTCCAGGAGGCTCAAGCGCCACCAGCCCCTCATCTGACATACGGAGGTCTCCCATCTCACCGCAAGCGCACGTGAACTCCAGCTGGGAAAACGGGTCGCCGAGCGTGCAGCCCAGTTCAGTGAGGGCGGCGACCGCGCGGTCGAACTTCTCCACTACGTCCTCAAGCGACTCCATCGAGATCAGACCGAGCACGGGAAGGTCGATCGCCGCGCACACCTCTCCGCTCGCCACGACGACCTTTCCGCCACCACGGCGGGTGAGGTGCTTCACCGCCGTAACCATGTCTGCGTCGTCCGCGCCGACGACCACCACGTTCTCGCATACCGGGTTAACGCTCGAGGCGAACGCGCCTTGCTTGAGTCCAAATCCCTGCACCAGGGCAACGCTGTGCCCTGTCCCTTTACCGTGGCGATCGAACATCGCGATCTTCAAGATGTCCCGCTCGATGTCGGGTTGCACATGCCCGTCCACCACGCGCAGTCGGAGGTGCCGATGGTCCGTGAGGAATGACCCGTTGTTCACCCCAATCACGCGGACGTCAACTTCGTCAGAGTCGGTCGGGGCCTCAATGCGCAGATCCTCCGGCCGGACGTCGTGGGCGAGGCTGACTGTGCCGAAAAAGCTAGGCGGGTAATCGATGGCCGAAACCTCGCCTAGAAACTGGTTCTCTTTGACTACGGTGCGCCCTCCCGCCAGCACCTGGTCGATCTTGAGCTCAGGCAGGTCGTCGACCACGAGGATGTCGGCGAAGCGGCCCGGAGCCACGGCTCCCAAGTCGTGTTGCAGGAAGAACGTCTCGGCGTTTCGGAGCGTAGCCATTTGCACGGCAGTCACCGGTGGAATACCACGCGCGATCGCGCTTCTGACGTTCGCATCGACGCCGCCGACGTTAAGCAGGCGCTCCGGAGACACGACGTCGACGCAGAAGCCGGCTTGGTAAGGCTCAAGACCGGCTTCGGTGATTGCACGCACAAGCTCCGGAACGTCCTCACACGCTGAACCGTTGCGCATGAGGAGCCGGATTCCAGCGCGGATGCGATCAATAGCCTCGTTGGTCATCACCGCCTCGTGGTCAGTCGAAACGCCGACCGCTGCATAAGCGTCGAGTTGCCTCAGCGAGAGCCCCGAAGCGTGACCGGTGATCGTTTTGCGTTGGGCCAACGTTTCTTCGAAGAGGTCAAGGATGACGGGATCCTCAGTATTGACGGGGAGAAACGGCGGTTCTTCCAATCCTGCGCAGCCGGGCCACTGAAGCATCTCCGACATGTCACTGGCAGTGACACCATCCGTTGCCGTGAGCCCCTGCGATCGATTTTGGAGGTAAGCCATCGCGGGAACCAGGAAGATCAACCTGAGCGGCGTTGCGTCAAAAGCGTCCTTAAAGAAGCGGACAGCTTCCTTGCCGGCTACGATCCCGGCGGAATAAAACGCGTCGGTCGTCGTAGTGATCCCGTGTAGGAGCATCGCGCGCGCGAACTCGGGAGGTCCGAGGTAGCTCAAGTAGCTGTGTAGGTGAGAATCGATCAGACCCGGAACGAGATAGCGCTCAGCAGCATCGACTATCTCAGTGGCATCGCCGACCGCGAAGGAGCAATCCGGGTCTACCGCGGCGATCCTGTCTCCTTTGATCGCAACGTCCGCGGGATAGATTTCGCCGCTGTGGACGTTCACGAGGCGGCCGTTTGTGATGACGGTATCGGCCGCCTCTCTGCCAAGGGCGACAGCTATCAGTTCCCGTCTTGACATGTCGTTTCGTGACGCAAGGTCTGATGCGCTCTCGGGGCTTGAGGAGCGCGCTTACCCGCGCTACAGTACCGGTGGTCTGACCATCAGTCAAGTTGCCTGCTACCTGCTAGATGGAATACAGACTTCGAAAACCTCCGCACCGCTACAAGGAGGCCGGATGGCGGACTTCCTGATCGTCGGTGCAGGGTCTGCCGGCTGCGTGCTCGCTAATCGGCTGGCCGCCGCAGGGGCCGAGGTGGTGCTGCTCGAGGCAGGTCCGGACATTCCTCCCGGTGCCGTTCCTGCTGACATCGAGGACACCTTTCCGCGCTCCTACTACAACGATGCCTACATGTGGCCGGGACTCGAGGCGGACCAAAGTGGCGACGGAACCGGCAAGAAGACTCCTTTTCCCCAAGCCCGGATCGTAGGCGGCGGCTCCAGCCTTATGGGCATGATCGCTCTTCGGGGGCGCCCGGACGACTATGACCGCTGGAAGGCCGACGGTGCAGACGGGTGGGCCTGGGAGGACGTGGCTCCGTTCTTCTGCCGGCTCGAGACGGATCAGGATTTCGACGGGCCTCTCCACGGGCGCGATGGCCCGGTGAGCATCCGGCGCCACGGCGTCGAGGACTGGCCGCCGTTCTGCTCCGCTGTTCGGGAGGCGGCGCTCCGCCGAGGGTTTCCGCTCATTCAAGACATGAACGCCGAGTTTCAAGATGGGTACGGGGCGCTACCGCTCAGCCGGACGTTGACGCACCGCGTGTCAGCAGCGTCAGCCTACCTCGACCTGAGCTCTCGCCGTCGTCCGAACCTGACGATCGAAGCTTATACAACCGTCGAGCGCCTCCTGTTTGATGGAGCTCGCTGCATCGGTGCGCGGGTGGCGAATCATGGGCGGCGTTACGCGCAGCATGCAAAACACGTGATCGTCTCGGCTGGCGCGATTCATTCGCCCACACTCTTGCTGCGGTCCGGTATCGGGCGCGGCGGGGAGCTCGCGCGTGTTGGCATCCCCCTCGTGGCGGACGTTCCGGGGGTCGGGGCAAACCTGCAGAACCATCCGATCGTCTACCTGGCGACACACTTGGATCGCCGTGCGCGGCAATCACCGCTGCTACGGCCGCTCTTTAATTCTGCGCTGCGCTTCACTTCGGAGAGCCCCGGGGATTTGTTGATGCTAGTCATCAACAAATCGTCCTGGCATGGCCTTGGCCATTCGGTCGCGGGAGTCGGTGTGATGCTCATGCAGCCCTTGTCGCGGGGGCGGGTGAGCCTGAGCGCACGGGATCCATTCCTCCAGCCGGACGTTCGCTTCCGCATGCTGACGGACAAGAGCGATTTGGCCCGGATGGTCGATGGACTGGCGCTTGCCGTGGACCTCTTGCAGGACTCTGCGGTCCGTCCACTGCGGCACGAGCTTTTCGCGGCAGGCTATTCCCGCGTCGTCCGCGGGCTGAACAAGCCGGGATTGACGAACGTTACGATCGCGAGGGCATTGGCGCGACTCCTTGACGGTCCCGACAGGTTGCGCCGACCCCTGATTCGATGGGGCATCGCAGGTGGAGACATAGATGAGCGCAAGATGCGCGATCGTGACTGGCAGACGGCAACCGTCCGCCGTCGATCATTCGGCACATATCACCCGGCCGGCACCTGCCGGATGGGGCCAGGAAACGACCGGGACGCTGTGGTCAACTCGGAGTGCTCTGTACACGGAGTGGAAGGCCTCAGCGTGGTTGACGCATCGATCATGCCAACCCTGGTGCGAGCCAATACCAACCTTCCGGTAATCATGCTGGCTGAGCGCGCCGCCGACAAGCTTCTGTCTAGGCAACGGACCAATGCGCCGAGCCGACGCCATGTAGGTCGTTAGGCATAGAGAGCCGAGGCCTCGTACGCCCTCTTTACATCACGCTGAAGCCGCCATCCACGACGAGAGTCTCGCCGTGTATGAATGCCGCTGCGTCCGACGCCAAGAACAGAACACACGCCGCGACGTCACGAGCCGTTCCGACCCTTCGCGCGGGGGTGCGCGAGATGACGTTAGGTAGATAACTCGGATCCGTGTCATACAGCGTCGCGTTCATGGGCGTATCGATCTCACCGGGCGCGATTGCGTTGACCCTGATACCTTCCGGCCCCAACTCTCCGGCGAGCGCTCGCGCTAGGGCGTCGACGGCACCCTTCGACGCACAATACGCGGCGCCCTCCGGAAAGCCGCGGAGGGCGGCGACTGAGGAGATGAAGACGATTACGCCGTTCTTGCACAGGTGTGGGAGAACAGCGACGGTCAGCGCGTAGGGCGCCCGGACGTTGGTTTGATATTGACGGTCCATGCTGCCGACGCCCAGCTCCTGAAATGGCCCGGTCTCCAGTAGCCCAGCAGCATGCACGACGATGTCGATCGAGCCCGCAGCGCCGACTGTCTCAGCGACAACCGCCTCCGCAGCACCGTCGTCCGTCAGGTCGTAGACAAGTCCGTGTGCGGTCGCGCCGGCTTGGCGCACCTCGGCGAGCACTGCGTCAAGCCGAGCGTGATCTCGGCCCACCAGAACAAGCATCGCGCCCGCAGCGCCCATGGCTCTGGCGATTTCGGCGCCTATCCCCGAGCTTCCGCCGGTGACCAGTGCAACCTTCGATGTGAGATCCTGCATTTCGGTCTCCTAGCAGACGTGGGCAATGCCGGCCAGGGATTAAACGGGAGCAGCGGGACGAGCCGAACCAAGGCGCATCTCTCGGAGGCTTCAGTGGGGCTCGGGCATGTGCGGCTAGTCAATTATGTGGTTGAGGTGGGGCCAGATCGCGCCGTTGCATCCGAGGCTCCGCTGCCCGGCGTACATGGCCCGCCGCCAACGCGTTTCGTCGGCCGGGATGGCCGATACCGGGCGGGTCCTCGCCGACGCATCTCGACACACACAGAACGCGTCGCGCACGAGCGTGCGACGCGAGCTCACACCCGACCGCACCGCGGCTGAACACGTCGAGGATCAACGCGAAATACGTGATCTCCTCCCAGGTTTCGGGGCCATAGAGTCCGCAAATGCGGCTTCTGAGGCCTCGTAGGACCCGCAAGAACATCCGCGGGCCCCCAGGACGCCCCGGCGAACCCAACCCCTATGCGGCGTCGTCTCGTCGGCTGAGGAGCAGGTGCGTGCGGGATCGGCTCAGCCCTCGGGTCCCGCGCCGCCCTCTGGGTCAAGGGCTCCATCGGCCGACTGTCGCGCGGCCGCCCACGTGCCGAACAGACGGCTCACGACGCTCGCCGGCGGCCACTCGCCCTCCGCGAGCCGTCGGACCGCCTTCCCCCCACTCTCGCGGGCGTGCGTTCGTGACCAGTTATACGACGACGGCCATCCGCATAGCCCTCCCGCCACTCCAGCATCGCCGAGATCACCAGCTCCCGCGTCCACCTCCGCTCGATCGCGCCGGGACGACAGCGCTTGCAGTAGGCGTACGCGTCGCCCTTGCCATTGCGCGGCTTCGTGTACGCGCCGCAGCCGCGACACACGCCCACGTAGCGCGCCTTGACGGCGCGGGCCTTCTCGCCTGTCGGGTCTAATGCCTGTAAAGGGCGTAACGTCCCCGCCAACCGAGAAGGAGCCCGCCATGACCAGCAAGCCCCGCGCCGTGGCCGTCGTCCGTGTCAGCGCCCAGGGCGAGCGCGCAGACGAGCACTTCCACTCTCCCGACGTGCAGCTCGACAGCGCCAAGCGGTGGGCGCGAAAGCGCCGCGAGCGGTTCGTCGCGCACTTCGGCGAGATCGACGTCTCGGGCAAGCGCCCGCTCGCCAAGCGCCCCGGCCTGCTCAAGGCCGTCGAGATGGTCGAGGCCGGTCAGGCCGACCACATCGTCGTCGCCTACTTCGACCGGCTCGTGCGCTCTTTGAAGGTGCAGCTCGAGGTGATCGAGCGGGTCGAGAAGGCCGGTGGCGAGATCTTCGCGCTGGACCACGGCAAACTGACCAACGGGACCGCCGCCACGCGGCTCTCGACGAACATGATGGGCGCGGTGTTCCAGTACTTCGCCGAGGTGACCGGCGAGAAGGTGACGGCCGCGCAGGCGCGCGCGGTGGCGCGCGGGGTGGTCGAACTCGCGGATCGTGCCCGGGTACACGCGCGGCCAGGACGGTGTGCTGGTCCTCGTGCCCGAGCTGGCGCCGGTCGTGCGCGAAGTATTCCAGCGCCGCGACCGGGGCGCCACGATCGTCGAGCTGCAGGCGTTCCTGCTCGAGCGCGGGATCGAGCGGGCGGCAGCTGGTGTGGCGTCGATGCTGCGCTCGCGGATGTACCTCGGCGAGATCCACTTCGGCGAGCTGCACAACACGCACGCTCACGAGCCGATCATCACCGATCGCGCCTTGTTTGAGCGCGTGCAGCGGCGGACGGTCTCGCGCGGGCGCCAAGCCAAGTCAGACCGGCTGCTGGCCCGCCTGGGGGTGCTGCGGTGCGGGACGTGCGGATCGCGGATGGTGATCAACACCGACAGCGGCAGCTACCGCTGCGGCGACACGAGCGCGAACCGGTGCCGGCGGCGAGCGGCGGTCAAGGCCGACCGCGTCGAGGAGATCGTGCTCGACGCCCTCCGGGCGTACTGGGCCACGGCCGACGCGCGCCGGCGCGGCTCGCGCAGGCAGCAGATCCGCGCGGCGGACGAGGCGATCGAACGCGCCAACGCGGATCTCGATGACACGATCCGCCAACTCGGCGAGCTTGGCTTATTAGGCCGGCCCGCGAGCCAGCAGACCCTGGAGAAAATGACCACCGCGCTCGATGACGCGCACAGCGCCCGGGCCCGACTCGGCGATGCGAGCGAAAGCAATGTCATCGGTCCTGACGAGATCGACAAACTCCGCGACCCCGCGAAACGGCTAGCGGCTTGGCGCCGGCTGATCACCGACACCGTCGAGTCAGTCACAGTCGCGCCGGCGATGACGGCGGACGGGCGCCCCAGTCGCCTCTGGAACCCTCGCCGGATCGACATCAGGTTCCGCGGCCAGCATCCATAGAGAAGCCAGCCAGCAGCGACATCACCCGCTCCGTCGACACCCTCGTGTCGTAGGAGTCGCACACCTCTGCTGACCGTCACGGAGTCGGAGATCCTCGCCGGGCACGACTCCGCAACCGAGCGAGAAGCAGCAGAGCGAGATCGGCGTCGCCGGCGGTGCGGGATTCGTCCGGCGGGGAGGCGCGACGCCGCGAATCCGCGGTCGTCTGTCAGCAGCCGCCGGTTGTGGAGAGCACACAGTTCGGTGATCGCCGGCAGTCACGACCACGCAGCCGATGCGACTATCGGAATCGTGGCAAAGGAATCGCGAGGCGTCGGCGGCCGGCGTGATCGAGAGGTCGCCAATGCGATCGCCAGCTCGAGGGCCGCCGGATGCCAAAAGCGATCACGCGCGAGATGCGCACTTTCCGCGCAAAGGGGGTATCTATTTGAGTCAGGTCGGCTCGCGCCACGGCCTCTTGACGGGCGGGTGTGCGGGGGAGCGGATCGGCAGCGTCGGCCGTGGGCGTCCGGGGTGTGGGTTGACGATCAGGCTTCGGTAGGTGATGGGGTCGGCGAGGATGGCTTGCTCGATCAGTCGGTAGAAGAGCAGGCCACGACGCCGGGAGCCGCGTCGGTTGAAGCGGAACGTGAACTCGTTGAGGTACGCGTCGAGGTGCTCGGGCCCGACGGACCCCTGGTGGGTGCCAAGCAGCCAGCGTTTGAGCAGGCTCGCGACGCGATGGACGCCCGGCATCACCACGTGCGCGGGATCATGTTGGGCGCGCATGATCGTCCGCTCGTGCTCGTAGCCGCGGTCGCCCACCGTCCAATAGGCCTGCCATCCGTCGGTGTGGACGGTCGCTCCTGGCTGCACTGCGTTCTCGATGAACGGGATCAGGTTGTCCTTGGAGACGTCGTCGACGCGTTGCAGTCGAATCCGCCCGAATCCCTTGGGTTGCTTGACCTCAACCGCGATCGCGACGATCGCCTTGGTGTCGGTCTGCCGGCCGAACACTCCGCCTTCGACCCCGCCCAGGTACGCCTCGTCGACCTCGATCAGGCCCGTCAGTCGCTCCCGGCCGGGACGTACCATCGCGCTGCGGTACCGGTGCAGCATCGCCCACGCCGTCTGGTAGGACCCCAGCCCGAGCGACCGCTGGATGCCGAGCGCCGAGACACCGTGCTTCTGGCTGGTCATCTCCCACGCAGCTGCGAACCACAGCCGCAGCGGGGTGCGAGTGCGGTGGAAGATCGTCCCGGAGGTGACCGAGGTCTGCCGTCCGCAGACCGAACACTCCCAACGACCGCTGCTTAGCCGCCAACCAATCCGACTCACGCACCGCGGACAACGGAACCCGTCCGGCCAGCGCAGCCACTCAAGGTAGTCCAAGCAGGCAGCTTCGTCAGGGAACCACGCCAGCAGCTCCGCGTACGAGCCCGGGTAATCCTTGCCTGTCTGCGGCACTCTGCCAGCCTACCTGAGTTAGATAGATACCCCCCTTCCGCGCATTGCAAGACTGTCGGCGCTGGCGCGAACATGCCGGTGCGACAACAAAGGCAGGTCTCGACCAAGGCCGCGACCGGGCTGGGTATGACCGGCCCACGCCTACAGCGGTATACAGCGGTCATCTCAAGGTGACGGCCCCTTGGTACTGGCGGAACGGACAGGCGACCGCAGCTTCGATGGGGTAGCGGACGCAGATCGCGGCCTGCTTACTTCGCGCCCAGCCTGATCAGCCAGTCTTCTCGTACGAGAGTTCCCGAGATCAATAGCGCCGCTACTGCGTCAGCCCACCACCATCCGAAGGCCGAGTCGACCAGAAGGCTGATCAGGGTCGCCGCGGCCAACACAGCCCCGGCCAAGCTCAGCACGCCGTCCCCATGCAACGCTGAGCTGCCTAGCTGCTTGGCGAGCCGGAGTTTGGCTCGGGCGAGGACTGGCAGCAACAGCACCGACGCGGCCGTCAGAGCGGCACCGAGAACCGTGCTGTCCGGGTGGGGATGGTTCGCGAGTGCAAAGATGGCTGCCGTTGCGAGGTAAAGGCCGATCAGAACGAGGATGGCGCCCGACGAGTCGGGCTGCTCTCCGCTCGACAATGTCGGCGTGGTTGGCTGCTGATCTCTCCGCGCTGAACCGCCATACGAGCACGACAGAGGCTGAGCCATCGACGATCGAGTCGGCAGCGAAGCCGATCAGTGCGAGTGAGCCGGCCACGAGACCTGCGATCAAAGCGGTTGCCCCGGCAATCGCTGCCCAAGCGACGGACAACGCACACCACCACACGGCATCTGTGAGCCGCTTAGACCGATCAGTCACCACCGAATCTTCCCGCCGCGATCGGAGGAAGCCGTCTTCATCCGCACGAGGAGCGGCGCGGCGCCGCTGGCCTGGACAGGAGGTGAGGCGATCGCTGCGGTTATCAGCGGCAGCGTCGTCCCGTTCGTCAGCCTGGCCGCCCCGGCGGAAGCTAGTGGCTCATCCTGCCAAACCGCGCCCTCACGCTTCGAGGACCTTGCGGGTGCATGTCGAGGAGCCCATCGATCAGCCATGCCCTGGGAGGATTCGATGGCATGGGAAGCGGACCGCTGCCACCCACCGGGCCAGATCGGGCGCGTGGCGCCCTGCTTGGCACCTTCGTGGGTGACGCTCTCGGCATGCCGTTCGAGGGTGTCCCGCACACCGATGTGCCCGCATTGGTCGAGATGGTCGCAGCGCGGCGCGGGCGGGGTACTTACACCGACGACACGCAGATGATGATCGCTCTGGCGGAGTCGCTGATCGCCCGAGGCCGAGTCGACGATCAGCATCTGGCCTGCGCGTTCATCCAAGCCTACGAGCCCGACCGCGGCTACGGCCGCGGAACACGGCGCGTGTTCGAGCTGTGGGCCAACGGGACGCCAGTCGCTTCGGCCGCCGCTCTTATCTTCGACGGCCAGGGGTCACGCAGAAACGGCGCCGCAATGCGAATCGCGCCGATCGCCGTTTTCTTCCGTGACGATCCGCCACGGCTGCTGAGCGAGGCAGCGCGCAGCGCGCGGATTACCCATACCCACCCGGTCGGCGTCGATGGGGCCGTCGTTCAGGCTGCGGCGATCGCAGCGGCGCTCCGCGAGGAGGACATACTCGAAGCAGCTCTTGCAGCCGCCCGCACGCCAGAGATGACTGACGGCCTGGGGGATGTGGGCGACCTGCTCCACACACCTCCGGATCCGGGTCGGGCCGATGCGCGGCTCGGTAGTTCCTCAGACGCGCGCGAGTCGGTCTGCGCGGCGATTTACGCGGCACTTGCGCACCCCACGTTCGAACCGGCCGTCCGGTTCGCCGTCCGGCTCGGTGGCGACACGGACACGATCGCGGCCATGACCGGAGCAATCTCCGCAGCCCGCCACGGCGCCAGCTCAATCCCCGCCCGCTGGCTCAGGGCGCTCGAAGACCGTGACCGCGGACGCACCCACGTCGAAAAGCTCGCCGCTTGCCTCCTCGCCAGTAAACACGACGAGAAAAACTGACCCGCGCTCGACGGAGGAGACTGGCGGATTTGGCTGGGTTGCACGCGGGTGCCGCATTCGGCGAGTCACGCCCCCGTCCTCAAAGCTCGATCGTGGGCCTGCGAGCGGTCCGGGCGAGGTGCACGTGCTGCAAGCGGGAACCGCACAGGAGGCGCGGGAACGGCGGCTGGGACGATGAGGGTGTGAGCTCGGAAGCCGACACTGCCACCGAGATCGTGGGTGAGGCTCGCTGGCTGACACGGGGGGTCGGCGGGATCGGGATCGCCAGTCTGCTGTCGGACCTCGGCCATGAGGTCCCGACGTCGTTGCTGCCGAGTTTCCTGACGAGCACACTGCGGGCCCCGGCATCCGCGCTCGGGGTGATAGAGGGGGTCGCGGACGGTCTGGCTGGGGCTGCTCGGCTAGGTGGTGGGGCGCTTGCCGATGACCCTGGCCGCAGGCGCTCGGTCGCGGTCGGCGGATATGCGACTACGGCGGTGCTCTCCGGGCTGATCGGCGCCGCAGGCGCGGCATGGCAGGTTGGTGTCCTGCGCGCGGGTGCCTGGACGGCGCGCGGTCTGCGGGTTCCGGCCCGCAACGCGCTGCTCGCCGACGTAGTCCCGGCCGCGGTCTATGGCCGCGCCTACGGTTTCGAGCGCGCGATGGACAACCTCGGCGCGATCGGTGGCCCATGAGAACGCCGGCCTGATTTGGCCCCAGTGCGACGGCTTGATTTGGCCCCACCTTCCGTCCGATCGTGACCCGAGGGTCCTTGCTTTTGCGAGCACGGTCCGGAGGTCTGAGAAGGGATGTCAAGAGTGGAGCTGTTCGAGAAGATCCGGAGGGATCGCGAGTTCGCTGGGCTGTCGTTGCACGCGTTGGCGCGCAAGTATGGGGTGCACCGGCGGACGGTCCGCCAGGCGTTGGAGTCGCCGTTACCACCGGAGCGCAAGCGGCCGGAGGGCCGGCCGGCGCCGGCGTTGGGGCCGTATCGGGAGTGGATCGATCAGATCCTGATCGCCGATCAGACGGCGCCGCCTAAGCAGCGGCACACGGCGAAGCGGATCGTTGACAGGCTCGCGGAGGAGCATGGTGTTGTGGTGGCGGGGTCGACGATGCGCGATCACGTCCGCAAGCGCCGCCGCGAGCTCGGGCTCGCGGCGGAGGCGTTCTGCCCGCAGGTCCACGATCCCGGGGTGACCGCGGAGGTCGACTGGGGCGAGGCGACCGTCAGCCTCGCGGGCGTGTTGACGGTGCTCGGCCTGTTTCTGATGCGCTCGTGTTTCTCGGGGGCGTGTTTCGTGATGGCGTTCGAGACGCAGTGCCAGCAGGCGTTTTTCGAGGGGCACGTGCACGCGCTGAACTGGTATGGCGGCGTATTCGCGACGATCCGCTACGACAACCTGGCGAGCGCGGCGAAGAAGACGCTGAAGGGCTCGGAATCGCCCGACGTGAGGCCGGTCGCAGCCGCCGGGCGCCTCCTCGTGACGCGGAGCCCGCGTGTGCCCCCGGCACATGGCGCCCACGGGGCTAACCATCTCGGACATTATCTGCCGCCCGCGTTTCGCACAGAGGCCGAGCGCGCCCACGCCGAGGCGACGCGCCGCAGCATTCACTGGATCGAGGTCACTGAGGCCTACGTCGAGGCGCTGCCATTCGACGAGGGAACCTTCGACCTGTGCGTCACCTACACCGGCCTGCATTGCTTCCCCGATCCTGCCGCCGCGATCGCTGAGATGGCGCGAACGCTGCGACCGGGCGGCGAGCTGCGCGGCACCACGATCGTCAAAGGCGCAGGCCTTCGTCACGACGCAGTCGTGCGCTTCATGCAGCTGGCGGGCGTGTTCGGTCCGAGCGGCACCCTCTCCGAGGTCAAGTCGTGGCTCGCCACCGCGGGCATCGTGTCCAGCTGAGCGTCCAAGGCGACGGTGCGCTGGCGTACTTCTCCGGGCGACGCGGAGCCAACGACACATGAGCAGCGATGCAGTGTGCATACACCGAGAGGGTCAAGACCTTGCGAGAGCGAGGCCGAGCAGTTCGATGGTTCAGACCGGCCGCTGCTGCGCAGCCCGCGTAAGATCGCTCCGCCCCCGATCCCCAAAGGATTAGAGCGACGTGATCGACCAGATACGCGACGAGATTCAGCAGTACCTTGAGCAGATCACCCACGAGGCCGACCGGCTACGCAAGGCACTCGCCGCGCTAGAGCCTCGCTCCTCCCGCAAGCCGGCGCCGAAGGCTCCCGCCAGCAAGCCGAGCCAGGCAGAGACGAGCAGGCCACCAGCTCCGGCAGCAACGAAGGCACCGGCCCGGCGCACCCGCCAGCGAGCCGCTCGCACCACCGGCCGCGCGACGTCCGGCGCGACCAAGACCGCCGTGCTCGAAGCGCTCGCCGGCGGCGAAGCGATGACCGCCAGTGAAGTTGCCGCGAAGGCGGGCCTCGGACGCGCGAGCGTTTCGACCACGCTGTCAAAGCTCGCCAAGAGCGGCGAGATCCAGAAGGCACAGCGCGGCTACCGGCTCGCGCCTACCGCCTCGCCAGCCAAGTAGCAGCCGCCGACCGCTCTTGTTCACAGCCGGGAGGCGGCGCTACCGTCGCCCGCGTGCTGCCGCTCGGTTTCAGGTTCGACGTCGACGCCGTGATCGTTAGCGGCGTCGCTCACCGCAGCGAGTGCGACCGCCTAACCTGCCCGCTGCCCGACGACGCGGTCGTGGTCCCTGGGGCCGGGGTGTATCGAACGGATCTGTGCCCGCGCGAATGCGGTGTTTCTGAGTTCGTGATAGAGCGGCCGACTTTTTCAACCACACGCTGAGCGTTGTGGCGGGACCGGTTGGTGGCTGGGGTATGGGCGTCGTCCGTGCCCATTCCGCTGGCCATCCATGGCCAGCGGAATGCCCCCTGAAAAGCGCCCCTCTTCCCCAGAAGGGAGCGGGCGCGGTTGGTGTCAGAGAGCCTGGTCATGTCTTGCTTGCTCGATTCTCTTTGATCCGCTCAGCGCGGGCGCGACGCATCCCCGCGGCACGAGCCCGGCGGATGCGGGGCCCGCGGCCGTGATGCTCGTCATCAGGGGTGACGTACCCGACCCCGGCGTGCAACCGCACAGTGTTGTACTCGCGCTGGACACGCGCGAGCTCGGCATCGAGGACCGCCGAGTCGCGGATCGTGACCAGGTGAGGCCAATCGCCCTTCAGGTGCGAGTAGAAGCTCTCGATGTGCGCTTGGTCGGTCGGGGTGCCGGGCCGGCCGTGGTGCTGGGTGATCGCCATCAGCGCCATGAACTTCCGGGTGTCCAGCGCGGTCATCTCGGTCCCGTTGTCCGACCACGCGATCAGCACCGGCATCCCGTCATCCTCGACCGCCGGCGGCTTCCCGTCAGCGTCGAGGAGGTGCTGGTCCTCGAGCGCTCGGGCGAACAGCAGCTGCGCCTGGGTCGAGGTCTGCTCGCTTGAGAGCAGGTAGCCGATCCAGTAGCGGGTCACGACGTCAACGATCGCGTACGCGACCCGGCCCGCCCTGGTGAAGTGCGTTGCGTCCCAGATCCAGATCCGGTTCTTCTCCCACGGAATCGTAGGGAGAGCAGGCATAACCGGACGCGGCCGGTACGGCTCACCCGGCAGGTGGACCTTGTGCTTGAGCGCGACCCGCAGCACCGTCGACGGGGAGACGAACACGACACCGAGACGGCTCCCACGATGCGCGAGCTTGCGATGCGAGCGGTCCACCGGACCCCACTCTTCGATCAGATCCAGGATCTCGGCCTCCTCCCAGCAGAGCAGGCCGTGGACTGCGCCGCCGCCAGGATCACGATCCTCAAGGCTGCCCGTGTCCCGCAGCCGAGCGCGCCAGCGGTGCGCGCGGACGTCGGCGAGGTCGAGCACCCGGCACGCCTGCGTGTGCGCCCAGCCGTCGGCGACGGCACGATCGATCAGCCCCAGCAGCTCGAGCTTGGTCTCGGCGCTCACGCGCGCGGGAACCGGGCCGAAAAGCCCGAGCGCTGCTTTCCCCGGTGCAACGTGAGCTCGATCGCCATCTCTTTCAACGCTTCGGAGAGCCGGTCGTTCTCCCCCCGCAGCAACTCCAGCTCGACCGCCTCCGCCGACACCGGACGGCCAGGCTTCGCCGAAGTGAACGCGGCGATCGCGGCATCCTTCGCCAACGCTCGCAGGCGCACGATCACCGACACGTCGACGCCATACTTGCGGGCGGCGTCGGCCTGCGAGATCTCCTGCGAGGTGACCTCGAGGAACACCTCCCACTTCTCCTCCGGCGTCAACTGCCTGCGCGGCTTGCGCTTCCCGTTGTCCATCATCACGACCTCCTGATCCGAGGTCCCGACAGGCTCCCAGGCTAGGCGAATTATCGACCGAGATCTCTATCGCGAAGTCAGACGCACCGGGCGAATGCCCGCACTGCCGACCGCCGTTTGAGACGCTGCTCAGCTACGAGCTCGAGCGGCCGCTCGCGGCGATCACTCCCTGATCGCGCCCCGCGCTACGGCCAGTCGATCTGACCGGCGAGCTCTTCGGCGCCGAGCTCAATGACTCGGCTTCGCTTGACGTGCTGATAGTTGCCGGCTTCGATTCCCATCCAGCTGACCGTCCGCTCCTGCGGGTCGATGATCAAGAGCTCCTCCACCTCGTGGGCGGCGTAGAACGGAAGCTTCTCCCACGACTCATCGCCCGGGGAGACGATCTCGATCACGAGCGCCGCGGTCGAGTAGTACACGCGGTCGCTCGTGTCGCGGTGCAGGCCTCCGTCGGGCGGGTCTGGTTTGAGGGCCACGAGCTCACACTCGATCTCACCGGTTGCGTGGTCGAGGATGAGATCCACATCAGCCCGCGGTTCTCTTCCGCCCGGCTCGACGATGTCACGTTCCGCCGTGCGGCTTCGTTCACCGGCGCCAGCTTCACAGGCGAGACGGCGTTCCGCAAGATCCGCTTCGAGGGCGGGGCCAACTTCTACCGGGCCCGGTTTGACGGACCAGTTGCGTTCCAGGGTGTGACCGGTCAGCTCGGGATGGTGTTCCAGGACGCCGTGTTCGCGGGCCGCGCGGAGTTCGGTCCACTTCGCGGGGACCGGTGGGAGTCCGCTCCGGTGACCGAGCTCGACAGCAGCCATTCTGGTTCGATGCGCCAGGTTGGCGAGATCTTCGCGACAACGTTCGAGCGCCTCGACTGCAAAGGTGCCGAGTTCCGCGACGACCTCGAGCTTGACTGCTTCGTCTCAGGGGTTGCCTCCTTCGCCGACACACGGGTCACGCGGGCATTCGGCGCGCTCGGCGGTCCTAAGCTCGTGTTTGACGGCGGGCGGTTCGCCGGCGAGTGCTCCCTCGCGCTCTTCGGGGGCGAGATCTCGATGCCGGGATGCCGGTTCGCGCAGGGCTGCCGCGTCCGCTTTTCTGGCGATCTGGTCGCCGACGCGTGCTTCTTCGAAGCCGAGACAACGATCGCCGGTCCGCCCCGCGAAGCACCGGCTACCGGCCGGATTCGATCGCTGCGCGGCGCCTCGCTCGAGAACGTGACGATCGAGGACGCTGAGATGGGCTCCTGCCTCTTCGACGGCGCATACAAGCTTGACCAGCTGCAGATCGCGCCGAGCTGCCGGTTCGCCGCGCCGCCGGACGCGCCGGGTTTCGCGCATCGCCAAACGATCGCCGAGGAGAACCTGTGGCGAGCGCAGCCGCCGCCGCGCCGTTTCGGCGACGCATCATGGGAGCCACCAACGCTTCCTGACTGGCTGGGCACCCGGGTGCCGCCGCCGCTGCTGCTCGAGCCGGCCGATATCGCCCTCCTCTACCGGGCCCTGCGCAAATCGATGGAGGACCGCAAGGACCAGCCGGGAGCGGCAGACTTCTACTACGGCGAGATGGAGATGCGCCGCCACTCTGCGGCGCCTCAGCGGCGAGGCGCTGTTGCTGTCACTGTTCTGGGCCTCGTCAGGGTATGCGCTGCGGGCGAGCCGGGCGATTGTCGGGCTCGTCCTGACTTGCGTTGTGTTTGCGCTCGGTTTCACCGCGTTCGGCTTTGCCGGCCATCGCAGCTTCGCCGACGCGCTCATCTACAGCTTCGGGGCCTCAGCACGCGTGGCCACCAAAACAGACAACGCCCCGCTGACGACGTCCAGCAGCAGCATCCTCGCTATTCTGCTGGGGATCATTGGCCCGCTGCTGTTCGGGTTGGCGCTCTTGTCCGTGCGCGGCCGCGTTCAGCGATAGGTGCTGACCGCCGCTGACCCGGCGGTCAGGCCTTAGCAGGCGACATCACCCCCTGTCACGATTGACCGCCGGTGATCCCGCCCGTGACTGGAGCCGACACCGGCATACAGAGAAGGCCACGAAATGCCGCCTGGATCGATCAAGCGGATCGTAGTCAGGCGATCCTGTCGTGCGCTGCGTGAGTGCGGGTTAGGGCGACCGTCACCCGTTAGGACCGAGGTCGGCTGACCGGGCATACGCGGCAGCCTGATCCGGGGTGTACGCGCTCATGCTGTCCTGGGTGAAGCGCACGTCAATACTGCTGCCGGGACCGCTGCGCGTGCAGTCCACGACGCCGTCTCCATTGCTGCATTGCAGGTCAATGTAGAGGTGGTAGGCCGGGCTCCAGACCTGCAGTGATGGCGACTGGGTCGGATCGCCGCCGGTCGCCTTGTAGAACTCGTAGAACGTGTTTTCGGCGAAGTTGCAGTGGACTCCCGAGGTACCTGAGATGTTGGGGTCGCAGCGAACCGGTAGATCCGCGACGCCGCAGTTGCACCCGCTCGGGCCGCCCGAACTCGTACCCTGACCCTGCTGAGTCGGTGGGGCGGACGGTGGCCTGTAGACCTGAATCGCCCAGAACGGGAACGTGACGAACGTGTTCGTGGCGCCGGCGCAGTCGACGGTTTGGCCGTTGTTGGTGCAGTGGAGCTCGTAGCTCTTTTGCGTGACGGGACTGCTGGCGGTCACCGTGTTTGAGGATTGTTGCCCGTTTGCTTTGTAGTCGTCGTAATACGCGACGAACGTGTTCTCGGCAAGGGGGCAGGAGGTGTCTTGACCGGCTGAGATGTTCTGATCGCACTTCGTGGTCGCGGTCGGCGGCGCGTTTCCCGATTTGCTGCTCCTGGTCGTTGAGGTCGAACGGGAGCGCGAGTTCGTTGCCCCGGAGCTACTTGCCTTGATCGGTCCGTTGACGGTGGTGGTTTGACTTTTGGTGAATACCCCGGAGGCTGCGAGCGCTCCGACCGCGATTCCGGCGAGCGCGACAAGTGTGAGGAGCACGAGCGCGACTGTGCGGCCCGCTGGGGACGGTTGCGGCCCCTCGGCCACCTGTGGGTATGGCGGGTAGAGCGCGGTCGGCTGTCGCGGCTGCTGACGATCAATCGGGGTGCGAGCGGCTGGCGGTGGATCGACGAGCGTCGGCTCCGGTGGAACGTATGTGTCCGCCGCGGTCGGACCCACTGTTACGTGATGCGCGGGCTGGCCGTGCACGGTCTTGAGCGCGGTCGCGAAGGCATGCCCGGACCTGAAGCGGTTGCCGGACTCGATCGCGAGCGCCATCGCGATGAAGTCGTCGTAGCGCTCCCCGAGTTCCGGGAGCGTTGTCGAGGGTGTCGGACGAGGATTGTGGAGGTGCGCCCACGCGAGGGCGAGGTCGTTGGTGGCATGGAAGGGCGCGGAGCCGGTGAGGAGCCGATAGAAGACGCACCCGAGCGCGTACAGGTCGGTTTGCGGCATCGGTTCGAGTCCCTGAATCTGCTCGGGAGCCATGTATCCGCTGGTCCCGACGGCGACGCCTGACTTCGTGAACTTCTCATCCGCCAACAGGGGCTTGGCGACTCCGAAATCTGTGAGGTAGGTGTGGTCCTCGCCGCCGACTTGGCGCAGCAGCACGTTCGGCGGCTTGACGTCACGATGGATGAGCCCGGCGTCGTGTACGGCTTGCAGCGCGCCGGCCAGCTGGAGGGCGATCCTGACCGCCTGATCCTCCGCTAGCCGCCCTTTCCGCTTAATCAGTTCCTCGAGGTCGCTGCCTTCAATCCATGGCATCGCGAGGAACAGCTGCCCGTTGTGGTTGCCGACTTCGTGAACCGACACCACGTTCGGGTGGTCGACGGCGGCGGCTTGCCGAGATTCGCGCATGAACCGGGCGCGGTAGTCCGGGTCGGCAGCGATCTCGCTGCGAATGACCTTCAGTGCGACGCGTCGCCCGAGCGAGCGCTGGGTCGCTCGGTAGACAATGCCCATCCCGCCGGAGGCGGCGATCGACTCGATCTCATAGTCGCCGATGACTCGGCCCGCTGCCAGCGAGTCTGCCCGCTCGCCTGTCGACCGGTAGCTCATGCTGCCCCTGGTTCGTCACAAACCCCTGGTGAACCGATGGCGCCACCCTACCACGCCGTGCTGGGGGCCTGGATGTGACTTTCGCTTCGGTTCGTGGGCGCGCCAAGGTACCGAACGGACAGCAGCTCGACGCTGGTCCGCCCGTGCACGTCGACGCACCCTGGCCATTCACACTCGCGGCCGACGGAGCCGACGCTCGCGTGCGTCAGGACGGTCGGGCTTAGTGGCTGGAGCCTCGCTGCCGCGAGCGAGACGGATCCCAGCCTGGCCGCCCGCGCCGACGCCGTGATGAGGCCGACCCGAGCGCCGCCTTTGGCCCGCTGGGCCGCGCTGGCGCTCGACTCGGCATCCAGCCGTCAATGAGCGCTCCGGCGCGGAGACTCTCGAGTTTCAGCGCAGATCGCGCACTCACGTCCTCATCGCCGGAGTGAAGCGCTCGCCGCAGCATCCCGGTTGCGCCCTCCAGATCACCGCGGCCCGCGAGCAACGATCCAAGGTTGAACGCTGCCTTCGGCGCGACGTCAGGGTGCTCGGTCGCGATCGCTGACAGATACGCGCTGATCGCGACTTCGAGATCGTCCGGACACAGGGCCCCCAGATTGAACGCTGCCCGGGCGGCAATGTCGCGATCGCAGGAGGCCATCGACGTCTCATAGGCGGCGACTGCGGCGTCACGCTCGCCCATCGCGCTGAGCGCGACCCCGCGGTTGAACGCATCCAGTGCCACATCCTTCGGGCGCGGCGATGGCCGTCGCACGAGTCGTCTCGCGAGCAGGACGATGCCCTTCCAGCGCCTCGGCGCGGAGACACGGTCGATTTCGCCTCTGCTGGCCATTCCACCTAATAAGACGGCGATTCACCCGTCGATCTTGAATCCGCGCGTGCGCGATCCCCTTCAGGTCACGAATCGGCCGTCAGCTCATCTCGTAGGCACAGCGGCGCGGCCGCTAACGGCGACGTTGGCGTAATGCTCTTCGAGGCGATAACCCAGACACCGGACCCGGCGACCGACACGGAGTCGACGTCCGCGAGGCCGCCCGGGATACGACAATCACGGTAGCGCGGGAGCCCGTTAGGGTCACGTGCCTGTGTGTTTCTCCCCGGAGGCTGACTTCGCGGCTGGCGCTGCTGTCGCCGGCGTCGGGATTGCGACGTTGCGCCAGCTCCGCGCGCCGCGCGAGGTGATCGTCGGCGCACTACCGCTGCTGTTCGGGCTGCACCAATTGATCGAGGGTTTCGTATGGCTTGGGTTGCGGGGCCAGGTTTCGGTTGGTTTGGCCAATGTCGCGAGGGACGCGTACATCATCTACGCGCATGCGGTGCTACCCGCGGTCGTCCCCGTGGGGTTCATGCTGATCGAACCAGACCGTCGCCGCCGGCGCTGGCTGTCGCCTTTGGTGTGCCTCGGGACGCTTCTCGGGGCGTACCTGCTGTGGCAGGTCACCGCGTATCCCGTTGGGGCGCAAGAAGCCGGTCACTGCATCAACTACACGACGCACGCGCCGAACGACGTCGCGTTGGCCGTGCTCTACGTGGTCGTGACATGCGGTCCGGCCCTCGTCTCCAGCCGTCGATACCTGCGCTGGTTCGGGGCGGTCAGCCTCATCGGCGTGATCGCGACTGCGATGGTGCGTGTCGACGAGTTGACGTCGCTTTGGTGCCTGTACGTGGCGATGGTCAGCGTGCTCATCCTTGAGCACTTCCGCCGTGAGCGGGCACGGGTCGACCATCCGATCCGGATCGGACGACCGACGTCGCCCGCGTAGCCCTTGCGCGGCGCTAATGTGCGCCAATGGACGAGGGCAGGCCGATCGCGTACGAGGTGCTCGACGATGGAGTGCCGGTCTACTCGTCCGACGGCGAGCTAGTCGGAACGGTTGGACACGTCGTCGCCGCTCCGGCGCAGGACATATTCCACGGCATTGTTATCCACGTCGGGGCGGATCGGCGCTTCGTCGCCGCGGACGAAGTTGCCGCCTTGCACGAGCGCGGCGTGGATCTGGGCATCGATGCGGCAACAGCCCGGACGCTCCCCGCGCCGGGCGGTGCCGCGTCGGCATGGCGCGTGCACGAGCCGGGGGTCAAGCCGAGCCGGTGGCGGCACCTTCTCGACGAGCTCGAAGGCGCGGCGCCGACGCGCCGGGACTGGACCAAAGAGGACTGAGCGGCCCGGCAATCATTTGAGTGTCGCCGTCCGCGGCGCTGCCGCTCGGCGTCACTTGAGCAGCGCACACACCGCGTCGGCCTGCATCGCCCGCAGACGCGCCAGCAACGCCCCCGTCGGCGCCGGGATGTTGAGCGACGAGGTCACCGAACGCCGCCCGTCGCCGGTCGCCGCCGCCCAATGGACATAGCCGGGGAAGTTTCCGGTGTGACCGTAAACGGTGCCGCAGCGGGAGCGATACCGGAACAGTCCGAGCCCAGCCGCGTTCGCGCCCGGGCCGGGCGGACTCGACGAGCCACCGGCGACGAAGCGGCGTTGCTGGCGTCTAGCTGAGGCGCTGAACAGGCGGCCGCCGACGTCGCCGCGGATGAACGCCGCGAGATCAAGCGGCGTTGACACGATCGCTCCCGAAGCCCACGCGCCTGACGGGCTCAGAGCCTGACTCACATCCTGTGGCGCGGTGCCGGGCGATACGACGTATCCGTGCAGGTATGGGCGTGGGAGCGTGACGCGGGTGGGGAAGCTCGTGTGATGCAATCCCAGCGGCCGGAAGATGCGCGCGCGTAGAAGACTGCCGTATGGACGGCCCGTGACGCGTTCGGTAACCATGCCGACGACGATGTTGTCGGTGTTCGAATACCGGTAGCGCGATCCCGGCGTGAATCGGAGCCCGTCGTGCGCCACCCAGGAGATGATCCGGCGCGGCGACACGTAGCCAGTCGGGTCGGTCTCGAACTGACGGCGAAAGCCCGTCGACTCGGTGTAGTCCGGCAGCCCGCTCGTGTGATCCAGCAGCTGGCGGATGCTGACGCGCGCCCACGCCCGCGGCAGGGTTGGATCGCGCCGACCGATCGAGTCGGTGAGCCGGATGCGCCGCTCGTTGACGAGCTGCAGCACGATCGCGGCCGAGAATGCCTTGGCGATGCTCGCGATCCGCATGTGATCGGTCGCGCGGGGTGCCCGACGGGTGCCGACCTGCGACACGCCGGCCCGCAATACGGTCGTCCTGCCGTTGCGGAAGAGCGTGACGATTGCGCCGGGCGGACCGCCCGGTGCCGCCACGAGCTGCCGGAGGTCGCGCTGTACCTGAGCATCACCGGGAGCCCGTGCCGAGGCGGTGGACGCGCAGATCGCCACGGCGCTCGCCATCAACCAGACGGCGGCGGCTCGGCGCAGCAAATCGTGTACGGAGAGTTCAGTCATGAGCGAGAACTTCGACGACCCGCACCCCCCGCAGAGCGTGGCGAGCCCCAGACCTGCCGCCCAAACGTAACAGGCGAGCCCCCAACGAACGGGGCCCCGAGACGCACGACTTGGGGTCGCGTCTGGCGGTGGCCACGTTGTGCGTCGCCCGTCGGGCTGGCGACGGTGCAGGACGATGAGTCAACGCTCGCCGCCCACTTCTTCATTGACTCGCCGGGACGTCGTCAAGCGCGCCGTCGCCGTGGCGGCGCTCGGAGGCAGCTCGACGCTCGTCGCTCGCGACGTCGCCGCGGCGGTCTGTCGACACCGCGTCGCGATCATTGGGGCCGGCGCAGGCGGGATCACCGCGGCCTACTTTCTCGCGGGAACCCATGCCGTCGATCTGTTCTCGGTGCCCAGCTCTTTCACCCGGACACGCACCCGATCTACGTCACGCTCCTTGAGCAACTTGGGCTCTACGACCCAGCCCATCCGAACGCCGGCGAGACGATCGAAGGCACCCGGCAGCCTCTGCATCTTTCCGACGCCCGGGGGCAAACCCGACTCTTCCTCGGCGCATCCGCTTGCGACGCTTCCGCTGTCGCTGCAATTCGCCGCCTATACACAGCTCGCACGGCACGCCGTCCTGTCAGACATGTCGTGGGAGACGACGGTTGACGAGTGGGTTCGCCGTCTGCCTGTCAGCCGATCGTTCAAGCACGAGATCGTGTACCCGTGGACCTCGGCCCTGATCGGCTCTCCGCGGGCTGATGCACTGCGAGCGTCAGCACGGTCGATTCTCCAGACGTTCGCCCTGACGTTCCCGGCGAACGTCGCTGGCGGCGCGACCACCTACAACTCGAAGATCGGCCTGCAGGGCACCCTGCAACGGATGCTCGATCGCAGCCCGTCTGTGCGGGTCTACGTTAACGCCGCAACGCTCGCGCTGACGCGTCGACGCGGCGGCTGGTTTGTGCAAACGCGAAAGGGTGAACGCGGGCCCTACCGATTTGCTGACTTGAACGCACCACCGCAGACCGGACAAGAGCTCCTAGGTAAGCTGCCCGCCTTCGCGCAGGTCACGGCGCTGCTCAATAAGTACGAGTACTTCGACTCGCGGTTGCTGGTTCACACCGATCCCACCTACGTGCAGCGGGACCGCGCCAACTGGGCGGCCTACAACGCCGGCGTCGACGGCCGCGAGTGCGAAGGCAGCGTCTGGCATGGCGCCCTGCAGCACAAGCTGCCCTCGGCGCGACGGTCGACGTCTTTAGTCGTGGGCCGAGCGCCGGCGCCAGGATCCGAAGCACATCCTGCTGGAGCGACGGTTCACGCACCCCGTCATCAGCCCCTTCGGCGATCGGAGCGGCTCGTGCCCTGCGCGGGCTAGAGGGGCGTCACGGCCTGTACTTCAGCGGTCAGTACACCACCGGGTTTGGACTCACAGGAGTCAGCGGTCTACTCGGCGATGAAGGTCGCCGGATCGTTGGCGCCGTATAGCCACACACTGGCGTCCTCAAGAAACTGCCGGCTGCGCGCGGACAGAGCGGCATCTCCTACGACCTTTGAGCTGGGCTGGCGCGACTCCTGCGTCGCCATAGGCATCGCGACGACCACAGCGGTGGTCACGATGCCCTTCGTGGCATTGGAATCGTCGGCCCCGCCGGAGGCGGAGCAGCCTTTTCGTCGCCGTTGCGCTCGTCCGCGTCGCTGCAGCCGAGATGATGAAAGCGCTCGCTACCGCGCTTCGAGTTCGTTCAGCAGGTCGCCTTCGCGCACCGCCTCGCCGATTACCTCGAGCAGTTCGCCGGGCGTCATGTAGTCCCTGTCGACATCACCTTGGGTAGCGGAAGTCGGAGAAGAAGTAACGCCGATGGTGCTTGACGGATCTCGCCGAGGCCTCCCACGGCGAGCTGAGTCGCTCTCCGAGCCGGAGGGCTAAAGGATGGTGCTCCACCCACGCGTGTTCGGGCAGCGCATCGACGACATCGGAGACCAACTCGCTGTCGTTGAATAGGATGTCGCCTAGTGCTTCTGTTAGCAAGTCATAGGTGTCGTGGGTTGTCCAGACGTAGCCGCCCTCCCACGGCACGCCCTCATCGTCAGCGTTGCCCCACTCGTATGGCAGGCTCGTCCCGATGCGCTCGATCAGGACGTCGACCGGCCGCAAATGGTCCGGTCACCTGTCCGGTCGCAGTACGAGCAGGCCGTAGCTTCCGCGCGTTCAGCTATCAGCTGCGCCGTGGCGTCGTCCTCAACGTGTCGATCGCAGACCTCTCGTCGGGGCCGTCCCACCAGCCGCGATCTTCGGCCTCTTCCAAATACCGAGGTTGCCCGGATCGTCGTGGAACTTCGGTGACGGTCCTCACGGGGTGATGGTCAGACGGTAACGGGCTGGCGGGTCTCCTGTTGGTCGCGGTTGTTGTTGGCAACGAGGAGGGCGTGTCGCTCGATCGCGATCACGAGCTTGGCGAGGTCGCGGTAGCCGATGATTCGGCGGAACTGCTGCTCGGCGACGAGCATCCCGGCGGCGGTCCAGCGTTTGCGCATGTCACCTTGCTGCCAGCGCTTCACGTTGCGTTGCGTGTAGCGGACGATCTCGATCATTGACTCGCACGGGTTCGTCGAGGACAGCGTCTTGGCGAGTTGCCCGTCGATCCCGAGCCGCATCAGCGTCAGCGTGTCCTCCATCCCCTCCCGCAGCGACGCCGCGGCGTCGGGCCACGTTCGGTCGAGCTCTGAGGCGAGCAGCTCGAGCCGTTCGCGAGCGAGGTGATGGTCGCTCAGCGCCCACGCGCCGCGGATCCGAACGAGGATCTGCGGCCGGTCGCGTTCGGGGAGCAGGTCGGTGACATTGCGCTCCTTGTGGCGGTGACAGCGGTGAACCAGCGCGTGCTGGCCGAACACGTCCTTGATCGCCTTGCGCAGCGCTTTGCCGCCGTCGATCACGAACAGGATCGCCTGCTCGGGATCGAGGCCGCGGTCGACGAGGTCAGCGAGGAGCATCGAGACGAGCGTCGCGTTCTCGGTGCTGCCTTCCCAGAGCCCGAGCGGGATCTTCACGCCGTCGGTCGAGATCCCGAGCGCGACGACGTGCGTGCGGTCGGCGATCTCCAACCCGTCGAGCATCATCACCGCCAGGCGCATGTCGTCCAGCCGGCGGCTCATCAGCTCGCCGAGCGCGGTGCGAGTCCGCTCAATGAACAGCTCCGACACCGTCGACTTGCCCGTCGAGCTCGCTGCCTGCTCGACGTCCTCGCCGACCGGCTCGCCCACGACCGCGTACTTGCGGGTCGAGACGCCGGCGAGCATCCGGTCCATCACCGCTCTGGTCAACGGGTCGCGGTCGGCGAAGTACTCATAGCTCGAGACCGGCAGCTCGTGCTCGTCATCGGCCGTGCGGATCCGCGGGCGATTGACCGGGACGCGCCGGCCGCCGAGCGTCATCGACCCATCCTCGTGGCCGTGACGCTTCGCCGTCCGGTCACGGTTGTGCTTGCCCTTTGGGCCGACGACCTCCTCGACCTCGCGCTCCATCAGCTGATGCACGACGCCGAGACCGAGACCAACGCTCAGCGCAAGCAGTCCCTCCCTCGCTGCCCCAACCAGCTCACCGAGCGCCTCCTGAATCTCCGCAGGCAGCGGCAACTCCGACGCCTCCGAGGTCGCGACGACCTGCGGGCTGGATACCTTCTTCATGGCGGTCCTCCTGTCCCTGACGGACTTGGTTTGGCGACCACGAACGCTCCGAACAGGAGCGGACGGGCCGGGAGGACCGCCTCAAACTTCTACGAACTTCCGGACAACCTCCAAATACCCTTGATGCGACTCACGGAGCCGACCCTACCCCGTATCGAGTACGTCATGAGGCGGGGATCGGTCACTCTTGTCTGATCAACCCGATCCTCGCCACGCGCGTTCCGTACTGGCTTGGCACGAGGTGCCGAGCGACGCGGGACGCCCTTGTCGCCAAGGGCATCGAGCGGTCCGCGATGCGTGGAGCACCGAAAGCGATCACTCGAGCGGGCGAGGCGGCTGTCGCGCTCCGCGCAAGAGGCTGATGCTCGTGCTCGTCGGCTGGCGGCAGAATACGATGGGGCGCAATAGTGCTCCGGCGCCATGTCCATCGGCCACCTCGCCATGACGCGGCGTGGCTGCTCTATGGAATGTCGCACGGTCGCGACTGGAACGACCGTAGGACCATTCGTCCGGCTGCTGTGGGAGAGCCAGTCTGGCGGGTGCCTGACCCAGAACACTGTCGAGCTATTGCCAGGGCATCTGGCTCGATAATCCGCGCCACGATTGATCTCGACCCGACGATGGTTCGGCACCGCTAGGTTGTCTGAGATGCAAGTCCGTCTACGCGACAGCACGCGGTTGTTTCTCGACGTCGTTGGGGCGAAGCTGCGCTTGGCTGAGAAGAGCTTCGACAAGGTCCCGTCGATCCTGATGGTCCACGGTGGTCCCGGGTCGGATCACAGCGCGTTGCGGCCGTTCTTCGAAACGCTCGCCGATGTCGCGCAGGTGGTCTTCTTCGATCAGCGCGGGATGGGACGGTCCGACCGTGGCGCGCCAGACCAGTGGAACTTGGCCACCTGGACTGACGACTTGCTCGACCTCACCAACCGACTCGGCCTCGATCGCCCGCTGCTGCTCGGTCAGTCGTTCGGCGGTTACGTGGCAATCCGGGCCGCCGCGGCCCAACCCGACGCATTCGCAGCGCTCGTCCTCTCGAGCGCCCAAGCCGTCCCGGACCCAGCCGATTCGGTCGAACATTTCCGCGCCCGTGGAGGTGAAGCGGCGCGAGCCGCAGCTAGCGCTTTCTTCGCTGATCCTGGCTGGTCGACTTACCCTCGTTTCCGCGAGATCTGCAACCCGCTCTACAACACGAAGCCGCGCGACGCATCGATTACCGAGCGTGAGATCAGCACGCCAGAGGTGCTATTTCACTTCTGGAGGGACGAGTACCGCAGTCTCGACTTACGGGCAGATCTGCCGCGAATAAGTCTGCCGACGCTCGTCATAGCTGGGGACAGTGATCCGATGATCCCGGCCGAACGCAGCCTTGAGCTGGCACGAGGTCTGGTGAACGCCGACCGAGTCGAGACCAATGTCATCACTGGAGCTGGCCACGGTCCCTACCGGGATCAACCACAGGAGTATGACCTGGTGCTGCGGGCTTTCTTGGCTTCGGTTGCTCAGCGAGCCAATCCGGTTCATCGGGTGGTTGGAGCGTCACCTCAATCCTTAGCTTCATCCTGACGATCAACAAGATTAAGACAATCCAGCACGCCGCGGTAGCTATCCCAACAGCCCATTGGAGTCCCGGACGGTGTGGTGCGGCGACTGCTGGTATTAGCGCAGTGAGTGCCGCGGCGACTGCGCCGGCGAACAGCAGCTGAAGTGTCTGACCCTGGCGCCTCGACCCCTCCTGGTATGCGCGTTCGAGGACGTCCCGTATCACAGCCATCCGTCGATCGAGCGCGTCAAGGCGCTCGTACACCATACGTTGGGCTCGCTCGAGGAAGAAGCGTTCCCGGAGTTCCAACACGTACTGCAAACGCACCGGCTCGACGATCATCACGTCACCGCTATCAATTTCCACGAGCTCATGGGTGATTTCGTGTTGAATCCGGCTCAGCCGGAGGCTTTCGTTTTCGATTATGCGGAGGTCCCTTACGCCGAGCTTCTCTTCCACGTTCTGAAACGGTTCGACACGATCGAGAATCTCGATCCAGGCTCGACAGAGGAATGAGAACTGGTGCATGAGCTCCATCGCATCGAGCGCGGTCGAGCGTGGTAGCTCGTTATCGGTCGCGATGTAGGTCTCGAATCCTTCCCAGGACGCCATAGTCGCGCCCGGTAGCGCGCGGACTCGCGCTCCCGAGCGCTCGCTTCTTTCCAGGAGGCCCCAAGAGAGGTTGTCCCGCGCGGCGTAGAACTTGAGGTGGCGGTCCTCCCGCCCTCGTCCGCTCCTGATGGGAGCGTGTAGGGCGAATCAAGTCCATTCGTCGGAGTTCCAGCTCCGGCGACGAGAACAGGAGGAACCGCCATGCAGACCGTATCGACTCCGAAGGTCGTGACCGCGCAGGAGGTTGTCGAGCAGCCGTTGCCGCCCCGGATCCAGGAAGCGCTCGGCGAACTGGTTGGGGCAGCGAAGGAGGGACTATTGGCGCTGAGCGTTAGCGTCGGGCTCGGCGTCCTCTCGGAAATGATGGCCGAGGAGGTCGACGACGTTTGCGGTCCGAAGCACAAGCACAACCCGGACCGGATCGCGTATCGGCATGGAACCGATGACGGGACGGTGACGCTCGGCGGTCGGCGTGTGGAGGTCGAGCGGCCGCGGATGCGAACCAAGGACGGTGACCAGGAGGTGCCGCTGCGAACCTACGAGCATTTCGCCGACCGCGACCCGCTCCAGCGGGTCGTGCTGGAGCGGATGCTCGCCGGCGTCAGCACGCGCCGCTACCGGCGTACGCAGGAGCCGGTCGGCGAGCACATCGAGGCGAAGGCACGGTCGACATCGAAGAGCTCGGTGTCCAGGACGTTCAAGGAGCGCACCAAGCGGGCGCTCATGGCGTTGATGTCCCGATCGCTGGCCGACATGCGGCTGGCGGCGATGATGATCGACGGGCTCGAGCTCAAGGGCCGGATGATGATCGTCGCCTTGGGGATCACGACCGAGGGCGTGAAGGTCCCGCTCGGGCTCTGGGAAGGCGACACCGAGAACGCCACCGTGGTGACCGCATTGCTCTCAGACCTCGTCGACCGGGGCCTCGACCCCGCGCAGGGGATGCTCTTCATCATCGACGGATCGAAGGCGCTCCGCAAGGCGATCCGCAAGGTGTTCGGCGAGCGCGTCCCGGTGCAGAGATGCGTGATCCACAAGTACCGCAACGTGATCGACCACCTGCCCGAGTCAGAGCGTCCGGCGGTCAAGGCGCGGCTTCGCCGCGCGTGGGCCGAGACCGACTACGACCGGGCGCTTGACCAGCTCAAGCGCCTCGCCACCGACCTCGAGCGCGATCATCCTGGCGCGGCCGGGTCACTACGCGAGGGCATGGAAGAGACGCTGACCGTGATCAAGCTCGGGATCACGGGCAAGCTCCGCCGCACGCTCGAGAGCACGAACCCGTGCGAGTCAATGATCGACACCGTGCGGCGTACCCAGCGCAACGTCAAACGCTGGCGTGATGGTGAGATGGGAATGCGGTGGACCGCCGCCGGGATGCTCGAAGCCGAGAAGCAGTTCCGCAAGGTGATCGGCTACACCCAGCTGCCACAGCTCGCGATCGCGATCGAGCGCCGACTCACCGCCCTTCCCCAGCCCAACACCGCTCAGACCGAGGAGGCCGATACCCTCATCGCCGCGTAACCATCACACCCGGACCGCCACCGAAATTCAACGCGGTTCGGGACAACCTCCCCAAAGATCCTCCCCTGGATAGACCAACCCCTTGGCGTGCGCTAATTCCTCGAGTTGGCGCTCCAGCTCTGCGCGGTCGTTCGGACGTGGACTCACGCAAAGCGCGTATCGGGACAACAGCCCGAACGCTTGCCTCGGCCGAAAAGCAAGCACCTCCTTCGTCTGTGCCGCAGCTCGTATCAGCAGCATGTCGTTCACGATGTCAATGCCATAATTGCTCAGGAACTCCGACGCCGAACTCCGCTCGGCCTCTTGCGGATATGCCTCTCTTAGGTAGGCCGCCAACCCGCCCTTGTCGCTCTTTCGGAAGTACTCCTTGATCGCGAATAGGTCGGCGACCGAGGCCTCGCCGCAGTCGACTTCATAGCGAAACAAGATGACGCCCGTGGGGTAGATCTTGATCGTTCGCGTCGCTGGCAACTGACCCCGCTCGCCCATTGGGAGGGTGTACAGAGCGCGGTCCTCGAGAAGCATCACAGGGCCATGCGTCGCACGGTAAACGGTCTGCAGCGCCGCGTCTCCGGCCTCCCATCGCGCAGCCCTGAACCTCGTACTCTCTAAGGCAGTCTCTAGCGCACCCCATTCCTTGACGCGACCGCCGAGGTCGAAACAGATGAATGCTGCGACGAGGTTTGGTCCTATGGTGTCCCCCTCGTGATACCTCGTGATGACCGTGCCCGTTCTGAGTACTGGAAGCCCGCCACATCTTAACTGCCGGGACTATGGGCGTGCGGGCGAATTGTGACCACCACCGGCGCCCGAGCCAGCGCTTTGGCACCGATGGGATCGCCTGCTGGTCAGCGCAGTAGGCAAGGGCTCGTGCCGTCGGCCGAGCGAGCGTCAAGGTGGCCGAGGCGGGGCACGTTGCGGTAGCGAATCGCCTCGAGACTGTGGAACAGCGAGTAGCGCGTCCGCAGACGCCTTCTTCAACAACGGCCAGATCTCCGGAAGCGTCATCGGCACGCCACCCGTCGACCATGCCGTACCGAACTGCTGACTACCGGCCCGGACTCGTCGACATGAGCCGGGCATCCGAGGCTTCCACTCGCGCGTTCCGGCAAGGCAACCGCGAGCTCCGGCGGCCGTCGTCTGAGCACACTCGATGCAGTAGGTTCCGTCCGCAGCCTCGGGGTCGGCAGTGCCGGACGGCTCTGGCCATTCAATCGCTTGGGAGGTGGGGATGGTGGTGCGACGTTTGCTGGCGGTGACCGTGGCCGCTTCGGCTTTCGTGATCGCGACTTCGGCGGCGAGCGCATCAAGTCCGGTCTTGTGGTGTCGCGCGCCAAGGTCGCTGACGATCGCGTTCGCCCCAGCGACCCCGAGCTCGCGAGGCCTTCGGCGACGACTGGATGGCCAGCGGACGGAACTCCATCCGCTTGCCGGCGGCGCAACGTCGCCATTTGCGCTATTGGCGAATCTCGAGTCTCTTCCTCGATGGACCGGCCGGCCCTGCCTTCATGTACGTGGGCATTCCGCGGCGCCAGCCCTGGCCCGCGCGGCTGCTTGTGTCCGACAGCAGCAGCTGGACCGTGCGCCTCGGAGGCACTTCTCGTGACTGCTTCTCGCGCATTGCGATCGTCCGCGATCGACGACAGCGCATCTCATCAGTCTTGTGCAGACGATCCGGCTCGAGACGTCAGCCGTTCGCGAGTTGCTCTTGCGACATTCCAATCACCAGAGATCAAGCTCCTGACGTGGCCGGCGGGGCCGTCGTGCCGGCCCTGCTCTCGGCGACGAGCGCGTCTCCGATGGGACCGATCGGCGCGATCGCATTCGTCACCGGCGCGCGGCTGCGGCTGGCTTGCGCTTAGGCGACGATCCACCGCTTGTCAATGGCCATCGATTTCTCCCCACGGGTGGCCACTTAATTCCCCACTGGTGGCCATCGTTTCTCCCCGCTGGTGGCCACCAGATCTCCCCACCCGTGGCCATCGTTTCTCCCCAGCAGGGGTTGGGTCGTGGGTCAGGTAAGGGGCTTCACCCCCTTGCCGGCGGTTGCTTGAGCGAGCCGGTAGCTGTCCTGGCCGTCGGTGATGATCACGTGGGCGTGATGCAGGAGCCGGTCGACGGTCGCGGTCGCCATTGTCTTGGGCATCAGTTCATCGAACCCTGAGGGGTGGATGTTGGAGCTGATCGCGATCGAGCGTTTCTCATAGGCGGCGTCGACGACGCGGAACAGCGCGTCAGCGGCGTCTGCGGACACCGGCAGCAGGCCGACGTCATCGATCAGGATGAGATCGGCGCGGATCAGCTTGGTGATCGCTTTGTTGATGCTGTCGTCGGCGCGGTGGCGGCGGAACAGCGCGGCGAGCGAGTCGAGCGTGTGCCAGGAGACGGTGCGGCCTTTGTCGATCGCGAGGTGCCCGAGCGCTTCGATGAAATGCGACTTCCCGCTTCCGCTCGGACCGCAGACGACGAGGACTTCGGCTCGGTTGACCCATTCGAGGGTCCGCAGCGCGTTCTGGGTCTGGGTCGGGATGATCGAGGCGGCCGCCTCCCGGGCGTCGAATGTCTTGCCGGCCGGCAGCCCGGATGCGCGGCGGCGCATCGAGATCGTCGCGTGGTCACGGCCGGCGGCCTCCTCGGCCAAGAGCACGCGCAGGACTTCGGCGTGTTCCCAGCGCTGACTCGCTGCCGTGGCGATCACTTCTGGCGCGGCCCGGCGAACGTAGGGCATTCGCAGCCGTCTGAGTAGCCGGTCGAGCTCGTCGGGAAGTGGCGGTGCGGCGGGCGGCTTGACCGTCATCGCGGGCCCCCGATCAGCGTGGGGACGCTCGTTTGCGGGCAGGGGATCGGTCGCGGCACGCTCGCGCAGGGCCGCAGAACGGCTCTCAGCGCGTCGATCACGCGCGCGAGCGGCAAGATCGAGGCTCTCACTGGCCGAATCCCTCCCAGCTGCGGGTCGAGCACTGCAGCGAACGGTCCTCGGGGGCCCGTGTGGGGAGCGCGATCACGGTCGCGGACTGTTGATGGGCGAGGATGCTGGCCAGATCGCCGTCGGCGAACCGGCCATAGGCCGCGCACCGCGCCAGTGCCTCGTTGACCGGTCCGCTGCCGTGCAGCTTGGCGAGATCGATCGCCTCGGCCATCTTGCGCCGGATCCGCGCCGTCCCCTCCGCGGCCGCTTGCTTGAGCCATCGCTCGGCGCCGTCACCAATCGCGAGGAACTCCCGCTCCTCGCTGTTGCGAGCTCGGGGCTTGCGCTCCAGCGCCCCGGCAGGCCGGGGCGGGTAATGCTGATCGTTGATGCTGGGACGCCCCGGTGTGGTCAACGTGTGGCGCGCGACCTCCCGCGGCCCCTGATCGGGATCGATGTGGACGACCACCAGCTGCTCGCCCTCAGCGCGGACCCAGACCCGCTCGCCGATCAGCTGATGCGGGACCGAGTAGATCGCATCCCCGACCGACACCGTCGCCTGGCGGTCGACCTTGCGGGTCTGCCCGAAGCACAGCGTGTGCGGCAGGCGCGGCAGCCGGTGCAGATGCTCGTGCTCCTGGGCGAGCAGGAACACCGGCGGCTGACGCGTCGCGCGGTGCGGCCGCGTGTTCACGTCGGCCATGAACTCCTGGCACGCCCGCTCGAGCGCCGGCCAATCCGCGTACTCGTCTCGAAGGTTGTGAGCGGTCGGGACCAGATCCGCCTTCGCGATCTTCACCGTCGCCTCCGAACCGCCCTTCGCCTTCGCCGTCAACTGCGCTTGATCGGGCGGTTGCGCAGCGAACTGTCTGTGTGACGCATCCGTTCCATCCTTGGTGTGGCCGCGAGTTCGTGTTCGTGGCTGTTCGCCAGACGTGGGGTGAGGATCGCGTGTCGTTCTTCGATGAGGAGGGCGTGCAGCGCTCGCTGCCGAGGGGCTGGACGGACGCTGCCGACGTCGATGCCTTCGTTGTGCTGGCGGATGGCCGGAGCGCGTTCCGTGTCGAGGATCTTCTGGCGCTCGTGGATCTCGTGGACGAGCTTCGTTGCGCGCCGACACGAGGGCGGCCGTCAAGCCAATTTTGCCGCTGATGTTAGGACAATTATGCCGCTGACTATCCGGAGGCGCCTGCAGACTCGCCATTGAGCGTCGGGAATGCGGCATTCTGCGAGCATGAGTTTGTGTTTCCGTCCGGTGGTGGCGGCAGAATTATCTTGACATCTGGTAGACGGGAGAGTGATGGCGCGAGCTGGTGAGGATCCGAAGGTGCGGGCGTTGCGTGAGGCGCGGAGCTTGAATCCGCGGCCCGAGGCGGTGCACGACGAGCAGTTCTCGGGCTCGGAGTTCCTGGACGCGCGGGATCTGGTGCAGGTGAAGTACGAGATGGTGCGCCGGGCGCGCGTTGACGGCGAGTCGGTCGGGCGGGCAGCGGAGTCGTTCGGGTTCTCGCGTCCGTCGTTCTATGCAGCCGAGCGCGCGCTGGATGACGGCGGGCTAGCCGGGCTGGTCCCGGCACGCCCGGGTCCGCGAGGGGCGCACAAGCTCACGGCCGAGGTCGTCACCTTCGCGCGTGAGCGGCGTGCGGCGGACCCGAAGCTGTCCTCGGCGGCGCTGGCTGAGTTGATCACCGAGCGGTTCGGGGTGCGGGTGCATCGCCGATCCGTGGAACGCGCGCTCGCTCGAACCGAGCGCGCCGAAAGCGAGGGAGACCGATGAAGACGCTGCCGTCACCGAGGACGTTGAGCGCTATGAGCTGCTGCGCGCCCGAGCGCTTCACGGAGACGCATCCGGATGGCGGCTCGGGCTCGCGGTGCTCGAGCGCCGCGGCGTCGTGGCATGGACTCGAGCCTGGTCCACCACAACCCCCGTCCCGACGGCTGCGACGCGGACCGAACCCGTCGCGGTCAGCGACGAGCTCGTTGGCGCGCTCGCGAGCATGGCGCTGGCGTGCGTGTCCGGGAGGTGAGCGATGAGCGCCACAGCGATCGCCTCGAAGGTCACGGCCACGCATCTGGCGCGGACGGCGTACCTCTATGTCCGTCAGTCGACGCTGCGCCAGGTGCACGCCAACACCGAGTCCGCGCAGCGCCAATACGCACTGCGCCAACGCGCGATCCAGCTCGGCTGGCCGGTCGAGCAGATCGTCGTGATCGACACAGACCAAGGACAGTCCGGCGCGAGCGCCGCCGATCGCGACGGGTTCCAGCGACTCGTCGCCGACGTCGGGCTGGGGAAGGCCGGGATCGTGCTCGGGCTCGAGGTCTCCCGCCTGGCGCGCAACAACGCCGACTGGCACCGCCTGTTGGAGATCTCCGCGCTCGCCGGCACGTTGATCTGCGACGAGGACGGGCTCTATGACCCGGCCGACTTCAACGACCGGCTGCTGCTCGGCCTGAAGGGCACGATGAGCGAGGCCGAGCTGCACTTCATCCGCGCCCGGCTGCAGGGCGGGATCCTGTCCAAAGCCCGACGCGGGGAACTGCCGATGCCGCTCCCTGTCGGGCTCGTCGAGGACCCGGCCGGAAAGGTCGTGCTCGACCCCGACCGCGCCGTCCAGGACGCGCTGCGCCACCTGTTCGCGACGTTCGCGCGGACTGGGTCCGCCCGCGCGGTCGTCTATGCGTTTCACCGTGACGGGCTGCGGTTCCCCAGCCGGATCCGCAAGGGCGAACGCAAGGGCGAGCTGGCGTGGAACGAGCTGACGCACTGGCGGGTGCTGCGCACGCTGCACAACCCGCGGTATGCCGGCGCGTTCGTCTATGGACAACGGCGGACCCGCAAGACCCCGGACGGGCGCACCACCACCCGACAGATACCGCGCGAGGAATGGAGCGTGCTGATTCCCGACGCGCACCCGGGCTATCTCACCTGGGAGCAGTTCGAGTCCAACCAGACGCTGCTCGCCTCAAACGCCTATGCGCACGGCACCGATCGCTCCGCCGGTCCCGCTCGAGAAGGACCCGCGCTGCTCCAGGGCCTCGCGGTCTGCGGCCGCTGCGGACGACGCATGTCAATTCGCTATCACCAACGCCGCGACACGCTCGTGCCCGACTACCGCTGCGCCAACGACAACATCCAACGCAGCGGACCGGTCTGCCTGCATCTCCCAGGCCACGCGATCGACCGCGCGATCGGGGATCTGCTGCTCAAAACGGTCACTCCGCTCGCGCTCGATGTCGCCCTCACCGTCCAAGCCGAGCTCGAAGGCCGCGCCAGCGAAGCCGACCAACTCCGCCGCTCCCACGTCGACCGAGCCCGCCACAACGCCGAGCTCGCCCGTCGCCGCTACCTCGCTGTCGACCCCAACAACCGTCTCGTCGCCGACACCCTCGAAGCCGACTGGAACGACACGCTGCGCGCGCTGCAAGCAGCCCAGGACGAATACGACCGTCAGACCACCGCCGCTCACGTGCAGCTCACCGAGGCGCGCAAGACTCAGATCCGCCAGCTCGCCAGCGATTTCCCCGCGCTCTGGTCAGACCCGGCCACACCCGCGCGAGAACGCAAGCGCATCACCCGCCTGCTGATCGAGGACGTCACGCTCAACAAGACCGATCAGCTCCACCTGCACGTCCGCTTCCGCGGCGGGCAGACCACCAGCCTCACCGTCCCGATCCCACTCGACGCTTGGAAAGCCCGCAAGACCGACCCTGACACCTTCGCGATGCTCAACCGACTACTCGATCACCACACTGACGGCGAGACTGCCGAACAGCTCAACGCCGCCGGCCGTCGCTCCGGCACCAACAAGCCGTTCACCGCCCACATCGTCCTGCAGATCCGCAACGCTCACCAGCTCCCCAGCCACCAAGACCGACTCCGAGCTCAAGGACTGCTCACGATCGACGAGACCGCCCACACACTCGGCGTGCACGTCAGCACGATCAAGGCCTGGCACCGCGCCGGACTGCTCACCTCCCACAAAGCCAACGACCGCAACGAACGACTCTTCGACCCACCCGACCCCAACGATCCGCGACTCAAAGTCCGCCAAGGCTGGCCGCTCCACAACCGCAAATCCATCGAACCATCCCGACGAGGTGCACTATGAAACCAACGCCTTGCTCTGCGGGTCCGCCGGCTCGCACGTCTGGATCGACAAACCGTAATGACGCGAAACCTCAACGATCGTCGCGTTGCGGACCGCGATCCCCGCGACATGCTCGACCGTCACCGTCTTCTCGTTATCGGTCAGCGCGTAGCTCGGAACGCCGCCCACCGCGCGCAGCGTCCGGTCCAGGCCGATCACGACACTCGCCAGCGTCTTGTCGCGCAACGGCACCACCACCCGAAACCTGCTCCACGCCAACCACGCACAGAACAACACCGCCCGGGTTCCCGCCACGACGGGCCCGTCGCCATAATCGAACTGCAGCCACAACCCCGGCTGCGGGATCCACGGCCGCGTCCGGCGCCCATGCTTGTTCCGCCAACGACGCTTGGCCTCCGCGACCGCCCGACGGATCGTGCGATACGACCCCTCATACCCCATCGCGACCAGCACCCCATGCACCACATCCGCCCGCACCAGCGCGCGCGAGCGATCGACCAGCTCATCGATCTTCACGGCGAACGGATCGACCACCGGCCGCTGGCGCGCTCGCTCGGGCAGCCCACCACCCGCCGCGTCCCGCGCCGCGACCAGCCTCGCAACCGTCTTGTGATCACACCCCGCCAGCACCGCCGCGCCCCGCAACGACCCCGTCGCGTCATACGCCTCAAGAATCTCCATCGCTTCCTCCGCTCTCTTCACAGCCGCCCTCCTCGACTCGCGCGTTGAACAGCAACGCACGTCCGAGTACCGGCACCTCAGGACAGAACCGTGGGGAGAAACCGTGGCCACCCATGGGGAGAAACGGTGGCCACCAGCGGGGAGATTCAATGGCCGCCCATGGGGAGGTTCTCATGGCCACCGTCACCGCTGGGGCGATCCAGCCCAGATGACTGCTCGTAGAGGAGCGGTCATCGCGACGGGCGGCGACCGTCGTGGCCCAGGTCTCCTGAGCTCGGGCTTGTCTTCGCCGAAGCTGCTCCTTCTGCCTCGAAGCGACAGCGTGCTGGTGAACGACGCGGCCCGCTGGGTGAAGGTCCACGCCTGAGCCGTGAGCGACTCGTCCCCCGTGCGGAGGTTGTCCGAGATCTCGTAGAACTTTGAGTGGCGGTCCTCCCGCCTCGTCCGCTCCGGTTGGGAGCGTTCGGGGCGACTAAACCAAGTCCGAGAGGACAGGAGGACCGCCATGAAGAACGTATCGGGCCCGAAGGTCGTCACGACCGCGGAGGCGTTGGAGAGTCCGCTGCCTGCGGAGATTCAGGAAGCGCTCGGCGAGCTCGTCGGAGCAGCGAGGGAGGGGCTGCTCGCGCTGTCGGTCGGTCTTGGCCTGACCGTCGTGCATCAGCTGATGGAGCGCGAGGTCGACGAGGTCGTCGGCCCGAAGGGCAAGCACGATCCGGACCGGACGGCGAAGCGCCACGGCCACGAGGACGGGTCGATGACGCTCGGCGGCCGGCGCGTGCCGGTCAGCCGGCCGAGGATGCGCACCGCTGATGACGAGCACGAGCTGCCGGTGCAGTCGTATGCGTACTTCGCCGACCGCGACCCGCTCACACGGGCGGTGATGGACCGGATGCTCGCCGGCGTCTCGACTCGCAAGTACGCGGTCGTTGGCGAGCCGGTCGGCGAGGACGTCGAGCAGGCCAGCACCTCGACGTCGAAGTCGACGGTGTCGGAGCTGTTCATCGAGCGGACCGGTACCGCACTGGGTGAGCTGATGAGCCGCCGGCTGGAGGACATGCGCCTCGCGGTGATGATGCTCGACGGACTGGAGATCGCCGATCGCACGCACGTCGTCGCGCTCGGGATCTCGACCGACGGCGTGAAGATCCCGCTCGGGCTCTGGGAAGGCAGCACCGAGAACGCGACGCTCGTCAGGACGCTGCTGGCCGACCTCGTCGATCGCGGCCTGGATCCCGAGCAGGCGATCCTGTTCATCATCGATGGTGGCAAGGCGTTGCGCCGCGGGATCAAGGACATGTTCGGCGAGCACGCGCTCGTGCACCGCTGCCACCGCCACAAGGAGCGCAACGTCACCGACCTGCTCCCCGAGCGCGACCGGCCACAGATCCTCGTCCGGATCCGCGGCGCGTGGTCGCTCACCGACCATCACCTCGCGCGAGAGCGGCTCGAGCTGCTCGCATCAGAGCTCGAGCGCACCTGGCCCGATGCCGCCGCCTCACTGCGCGAGGGGATGGACGACACGCTGACGCTGATGCGGCTCGGGATCACCGGCCAGCTCTCAAAGACGCTGTGCTCGACGAACCCGAGCGAGAGCATGATCGAGATCGTCCGCTACACGCAGCGCAACGTGAAACGCTGGCAGGACGGCGACATGCGCAAGCGCTGGACCGCCGCCGGAATGCTCGTCGCCGAACAGCAGTTCCGACGGATCATCGGCTACCGCGACCTCGCCAAGCTCGTGATCGCGATCGAGCGTCACACCCTCCTCGTTGCCGAGAAGAACCGCGACCGTCAGGAAACTCGCGAGACCGTTACCGTGTGACTGTCAACCCGTGAGGATCGCCACCGAAGTTCCACGACGATCCGGACATCCTCTTCGTGCGGGCTCCCGGCGTTCCATCTTCTGTCGCCGGGGCCGGGCCTCGCACAGCGCGACGCGCTTCTGGACGACGGGTGCGGCGTCGCGTCGAAAGGCCCGGCACGCCGGGACGGGTGACGAAGGGCCGGGCGGCGGCGTGCTGGCAACTGCCGTCACCCCGTCCGCGCGTCCATGTGACCGCCGTGCGCCCCCGACTCCGTCCGACGAGGACGACGATCAGTCGGCTGTGGGCCTGGCGCGACGCTGGATCACGCGGCCCTCGGAAGCGTCCATGTCAACCCACCGAACCTCATCTGATGCGGCGTCGAGAACCAACTCGCGGTAGGTGTCCAGGGGCATCGCAAACAGGCGGTCCTTCGTTCGATCAGAGTTGAAGAGCAGTTCGATCGCGCCGCTCGCCGGGTCGCGTCTGACGTCAAAGGCAAAGTGGTGGACCATGCGGTCACAGATCTGAGGGAAGCTGAGCGTCTGAGTCTGCGGCGCGCTGAGGTCGTAGTGCTGCTCAAGGGGTTGCCGCCACTCGTTGCCGTCGGGCGAGGTGACGAACCACCGTCGATGAGGCGGCGGGTTTGTGCAAGTGAACGCCTGCACCTTCCACCCGCGTCGCGTCACGTCTACTGTCAGCCAGTCCGCCTCATCGAGTTTGCGCATCACGTATGCGGTCACGAACACGAAGCGCTCGATCACCGGCGAGCGGCGAGCGACCAGATGGTGCACGCCCTCAGCGTCGATCGCCTCGCCGAAGCGGGAGGACTCACGGAAAAGTTCGTACTTCCAGAACTGCGCGTCGTTCATGGCTGCCCGACCGGCGAGTCTACGGACACGCCGGGCACCCACCCCCGCTCAGTCGTGCAGGTGGAGTGTCGCGGCGTCGAGCACGTCGAGCGCACCGGCCCCAATACGGGTCACCCGGCCCGGGGCATCGTTGCGCCCGGCCGATCCGGGAGGCCCGATGCGCTACGCGCCGTGAGTGGGCACACTGGACGCCGCATCGAACGCGTCCACCATGGCGGCGGTCGCGTCGTGCGCGCCTACAACGGGGAGTCGGCCGAGCGCGCTGGTGATCGCCGCAGCGTCCGCCGCGGCGTCGGCCGCACGCTCTAGGTCTGATAGGTCGGACAGGCCGGTGACCGTGGCGAGCCGTGCGACGGCGACCCTCGAGTCACCCAACGCCTCGGCCTCAGCGAACCGGGTCTCCCGGCCGAGCCGCCTCGCGATGTCCCTGAGTTGCCGCTCGACGGCGTGCGCCTCGAGCGGGCGACCCATCCGGACGTCGATCGCGGCCTCGCCTACGCGCTCCAGCACGGCGAGAACCATCCGTGTCACCAGCAGGCGCGCTCGCTGCACCTCGTTCTGACCACTACTCATCGACGGCACCCGCGGACACGCCGCGCGCAGAGCATCCGGCAGAGCCTCCCGAAACCGAGCCAGCACGTACGACGGGACATCGAAGCTCGCGAAGTGCCGTCGGCGGGATCGTGCCGCGGTACGAGATCCGCCCGTAGTCGAGTGACCGCACCGTCACAGCGCTGTCAGCGAACGTGGAGATCGAGCCAGCCCACCTGGCACGATCACCCTCCTGCCCCGGTACCTCCTCCCCCTCCTCGGTCACCTCCCGTGTCGGCGGGGCCAACCGCACGACATCGCGGAATAGCTCGTCGTAGTTCTCTGCGACGACGTCCTCATCGGGGTCGACGAGCTCCGGGTTGAGCGCGGACAGTGTCACCTCGAACACGCGCGGCTCGCCGTCCACCCGGACGAGCGAGACGAACCGCCAGACGGTCAGGTACACCCGCCCGGACCGCGTCCTGTAGTGACCCTCGTAGTTGCTCCGCCCGATCTCGCTCCCTGGCCGCAGACCTTCGAGCCTGATCGCCGGTGCGTCCCGCTCGCCGGTGACGTGGTACAGGACCGGACTCGTCGCGATGTACTCGCCCCACCGCTCGGCGTCGATCATGACTGCGCACCATCCACACACGGGAGTATCTCCACCCGGCCTTCCGAGACCGTCACGCCCGCCGCCAGACAGCCAGATGAGTCGTAGCCGACGCTCGAACCGCCGGCGCGCCCAGACGAGCCCAAGGACGCCACGGACCTCGAGATCGGCGACGCCGCCCTCGGCGCGGTCGGTGATGTGCATGCGGCGATCGCCGCGTTCGTCGCGGACGCGCGGCACCTCGCCGAGCTCCGTCTGCGCCTGCCGCAGGCGTTCGAGTCCTTCACTGTCGAAGACGACGGTGAGATGGTTGCGCTCGTGCCTCGGCTCCGCGCCGAAGCGCTCGATCCAGCGAAGGCGGATCTCTGCGCGATCCGCCGCGAAGCCGTGCGCGCAACAACCGATGCCAACGGCTTCCTTCGTATTCGTCGCATGTTCTGAGCGCGCAGTCGTGCAGGAGAGACTGCCGCGGACCCACCGCTCCGCGGGTCGATCGCCCACGAACGAGCCAGTAGTCGGGATCTTGGGGACGGACGTCTTCCGCGAGGTGAGATGACGTTCGCGACGATCGCTTTGATCTTCGCGGCCCATTGCGGCGGCGCTATCGCATCGGCGACGTCTGGATCACGCCGGCGGAAGCGACACCAACGACTGGTTCACGACGAACTCGATCGTCCAGTCGCCGACTTGGCCGGGCGAGTCCCTCGTCGCCATACGAGGCGTCGCGTCCTCGCTAAACGCGACGATGAAAGCGATCATACGGTCCACCGGTCAGAACCCTGATACGAGGAAGACGGATCATCAGCGCGAGGGCCGCGCGATTGGCGGTCTTCAGTCGAGCTCGCGTGTGCTGCTCGGACAAGCTCTCCACCGGCAGCCGCCGTCGACCGCCCGTACTTGGCGACATGGCGACGCCAAGGGCGCCGCCATGTCGAGGTACGGGTTGCAGAATGAGGCGCCAAACTAGAAGCTGCACCATCCGCCCGAGGCGTATGCGGGCGAGATGGCTGTGGTCGCCGGCACCCACTGGAACTTGTAGCCGGCGCGCGCGGTCCAGGCCCAGATTCCGGCGTAGGTGAAGTAGCCGTCGTTGACGTTGAATGACTGTTGATCGCTTCCGACAAACCCGCCACTGAGAATGAGCACGCCGTTGACGACGGCACCGCCGCTCATGTCCGTCACCAGATAGTGGTGCCAGCTGCCACCATCGATTGGCGTGACGTAGCGCCGGGCTGACGAGCTGTAGGGGTAGAGGTACGCACGCCAATACAGCGTGTCGCCGCGCTGGGCAATGCCGAATGTGGTGTCGAAGTCGACGCCTACGACTTCTGATCCTCCGTAAGCGCGCCCGGCCCCGCTGCCTAGGCAGGTTGCGCCGACCGTCGTCGGCAGCCCGGCGACATTCGTGCGCACGCCACCGAAGAGCTGGGCCGAGCCGAGCCCGAGCCGACCAAGGGACACCGGGAGTGTCGTCGTGACGCGGCCCTGTTTCACGATGAGCCGCGTGCGACCCTTGCCATGCGTAAGCCGTGTCGCGGCCGGTCGCGGCAGACGCATCTGAATGACCGTTGACCCGCCGCGGCAGCGGAAGTGCGTCTTCGCAAGCGGCCGGGCCTGACGCAACGTCGCGGTCCCGTCATGCGTGCACGAGAACTGCATGCGCAGGAAGCGGCCGCGAAGGCGAACGCCGAGCATCGTCGTCGGGGGCGCAATGCTCGGCCCGCCGGGGTGTGCCCCTTGGGTGGTGGGTCCCGAGACGGGCGGCGTCGTCGGCAGCGGCGGCGTGGTCGGCAAGGGCGGGGGCGTCGGCGCGGTGCTGGGCGGCGGCGGCGCGGTGTCCACGGGCGGCGGCGGCGGGGGCGGCGGCGGACCGGGAGGGCCGTCGGCGGACGCAGCGGCCGGCAGGGCGAACGCCAGCCCCAGAACGGAAGTGAGAAGAGCCGTGCGGCGATGAAGCATGTGAACCTCCAGGTGGGAAGGACCGAGTACGAGGGGCACTTTGCTCGTCTCCACGTCCTCTTGACAGACGCCACTGGGTTGGTCGTGACCAACCCACCGCTGATGGCTGCACGCAGATAACGGCAGCGGGTAGAGTCGGCTGAGGATGTCGACCTCGCCGTTGGGCCCGCACCAAGCGACCCCACGCGAACTGCAGGACCGCGTGGCGGCGGAGCGTCGCGGCCGTCCGTTCCTCGTGTTCCGCGATGCCGGCCGGGCCCAACGGATCGTCGAGCTTCCGGCCGATTCAAGCCGGTTGACAATCGGCCGCGACGATGTGTGCGACGTGTGCCTGGGGTGGGATCAGGAGGTCTCTCGACTGCACGCAGAGGTCGAGCGCGTGGGGTCAAATTGGCTGGTCGCCGATGACGGCCTGTCCCGCAACGGAACGCGCGTCGGCGCAGAGCGGGTCATGGGGCGGCGGCGCCTCAAGGACAACGACGTGATCGTCGTGGGGCGGACCGCGATCGCGTTCCGTGATCCGTCAAGACCGGCACTTGCGACGACGCACCTCTCCGATCACACCGAGGTTGCGGCCAACGTGACGGACGCTCAGCGCCGCGTCTTGGTCGCCCTCTGCCGGCCGTTCAAGGGTGGCGCGGTCGATGCTGTGCCGGCGACGAATCCACAGATCGCAGCCCAGCTGTACCTGACGGTCGCGGCGGTCAAGACCCACATGCGTAGCCTGTTTCTCGCATTCGGGATGGATGACCTGCCACGACAGGAGAAACGGCGGCGATTGGTCGCTCTCGCGTTCTCGACCGGGCTCGTGAACGATCGCGACCTATAAGCCGAGCCGCCAAGGTCGCGCCGCCGACGGGCGACGCGTATGTGCGCGCAGTCTCGGCCCGAGTGCGAACTACGCCTCCCGGGATAAGGAGGATCCGTGGCGCCTACCTGGTTCCCGGCCTCGGCGCGGCCGTGATCGTCGACACCGCAGTAGCGTGCGCAGAGCGGACTGGTCGCTGGCGCCGGTCGTGGCCGGTACCAGGCGCTGACGCGGCGTTCCTCGCCGCGCGAGGTTTCTGCGGTTGACTTCGCCGATGTGCGCATAATGTGGTGGTGGCTTCTCTGAGCGCTGGGGCGCGCTTCGGCGGCTATGAAATCGAAGAGCTCATCGGGACCGGCGGGATGAGTGCGGTGTATCGCGCCCGTCAGCCGGCGCTCGATCGGACGGTCGCGGTCAAGGTGATCGCAGAATCGCTGGCGGGCGACCCGGCGTTTGTGGAGCGCTTCCGCCGCGAGGCGCTCGCGACCGCGTCGCTGGAGCATCCGCACATTGTCCCGGTGTATGACAGCGGTGAGGATTCTGGGCAGCTGTTCATCGTGATGCGCTTGGTGGCGGGGCTGGACCTGGCCCGGTTGCTCGAGCGCGATCAGACCCTCGCGCCGGATATCGCCGTGGGTCTGATCGAACAGGTCGCTCAGGCGCTCGACGCGGCACATCGGGTCGGCATCGTGCACCGCGACGTGAAGCCGGCGAACGTCTTGTTGAGCGGCGGGGCAGGCGCTCGGCATGCGTACCTGTCGGACTTTGGCATCGCGTGGCGCCCCGAGCAGGCGACCCGCTTGACCAGGTCAGGAGCGATCGTCGGAACTCCCCGCTACATGGCGCCGGAAGTCGTCCGCGATGGAGCGTTCGGTGTCGCCGCGGACGTGTACGCGCTCGCGTGCGTGCTGTTTGAGGCGTTGGTAGGGGTCAGCCCGTTCGCGGCGGACGATCCGCTCGCGGCGATGGCCGCGCACCTGATGGACCCTCCGTTGACCCTCGCGGGGTGCGGGATGGATACGCCCGCGGCGCTCGACGGTGCGATTCAGCGGGCACTGAGCAAGCAGCCGGGCGACCGGTTCGCGACCGCGAGCGAGTTCGCGCAGGCTGCGCGCGCGGCGCTCGATGCTCGCCGCAACGGGGGCGCTGCCACGCTGACGGGCGATCGCCTCAGCATCGCTGAGGATTCCGCGTTCGTCCACTCGTTCGCGACGCCGCTGGTGGGGCGCGAGGTCGAGATCGCTGAGCTCCGCGCGATGCTCGCCGAGGAGCACACGCGCGTGCTCACGCTCGCCGGTCCGGGCGGGATGGGCAAGACCCGGCTCGCGCTTGAGGTTGCAAGGCGCACTGACTCGGAGTTCGCGAGCAGTGTCGTGGTCGTGGCGTTGGCGTCGGTGCGGGATGCCCAGCTCGTGTTGCCAACGATCGCCGAGGCGCTCGGGATCGCACCGCGTCGTGATGCCGATGTCGAGTCGACGATCGTGGATGCGATGCTCGACCGCACGATGCTGCTCGTGCTCGATAACTTCGAGCACGTGCGTCCCGCGGCCAGCGCGCTCTCGCGTGTCCTCGCCCGCACTCCGCGGCTGAAGCTGCTGGTGACCAGCCGAGCACCGCTCCGAATCGCCACCGAACGGGTCTATGAAGTGCCGCCCCTGACCCTGCCCAATGGGAACGGCGACGACGACTTGCGCGCGTCGCTCGAGCGCTCCGACGCCGCTCGCCTGTTCCTCGCCCGGGCACGCGAGGTCAAACCCGGACTCGATCTCTCAGGCCCGGTATGTGACGCGGTCGCCGACATCTGCCGGATTCTCGACGGCATGCCGCTCGCGCTCGAGCTCGCCGCCGCACGCGCCAGTCACCTCTCGATCACCGAGCTCTCTCGCCGACTCGATCGCCGGCTCGTCCTGCTGACGCATGGGCGCTCGGACATGCCCGAGCGCCATCAAAGCGTCCGCGCCGCGATCGACGCCAGCCACGACCTGCTCGCACCCGAACAGCAGGCCGTGCTCGCGCAGCTCGGCGTGTTCGTCGGCGGCTTCACGCTCGACGCTGCCGAGCACGTCTGCGGTCCCGAAACCGACGTCCTCGACGGACTCTCAGCGCTGATCGACAACAGCCTGCTCAAGCACGAGTACCACCACAACCGCGACCGATACCTGATGCTCGAAGTCATCCGCGAGTACGCGCTCGAACGACTCGACTCACGCCCCGACTCCGCGCTCATCCACGACCGACACGCCAACTACTACGTCTCGCTGGCCGACGACTTCGCGCCGTCGCTGCGGCCAGGCGACAGCGACCCCGCCGTGACATCACGGATCACCGAGGAGCTCGACAACTTCCGCGCGACGCTACGCCACCTCGAAGAACGGCGTGACGGCGAAAGACTGCTGCGCATGGCCGTCGGCATCGGCGAATACTGGCTACCGCGATTCGATCGTGACGAGCCGGTCCACTGGGTCGAGCGCGGACTGGCGCTCGCGCCCGACCCCGATCCGCTGTTGCGCGCCGCCGCTTTGCAGATCCGCGGGTGCGCTCGAACCGGAATGGAGGCAGCCGACGACGACGCGCGAGCCGATTTCTTGGAGGCGCTCTCGCTGTGCGAAAAACATGGCGACCCACTCCTCGAATTTCACGTGCTCTGCGGCCTCGGGCTGGTGCACAACCTGTCCGGCGAGTTCGACGCCGGTGAGCGCCGAGCGCTCCAGGCACTGGACTTGGCCCAGCAACTGAATGACCGAGCGCGTATCGGCGGTGTGATGGCGAACCTCGCGGACGTCAACATGATCCGCGGTGACTGGGAGACCGCCCACCGCTACGCCCGAGACGGCGTCGAGCTGCAGAAGGAAGGCATCGACCTGGGGGAACGAGCAGGCGCCCACCACAACCTTGGCCTGGTGCTGTTTCACAAAGGTGCGATCGCCGAGGCGGCTGCGCACGCGCGCCTCGCGTTGAAGCTCTCGACGGACGCGGGCGACTTCACCGCCATCTTCCCAGTGTTTGTTCTCGCCTCGGCGCTCGCGTGCGCATGCCGGCTTTCGGAAGACAGTGCGCGGTTGCTCGGAGCGGCCGACGCGATGCGCCAACGACTCGGCGATAGCTCCTACCAACCCGTCGAAGCGCGCGTCTACCAGAACACACGCGAACAGCTCGAGGAGGTTCTCGGCGAGACGCAATTCGCGCACGCGTACGAAGCCGGCGCATCGCTTCCCCTCGACGCACTGATCGACCTGGGCGATCGAGTCCTCGCGACATGCGCTGCCTCGTCATCCGCGTAGCGTTGCCCCACGGCTTCCGGCGCTCCGCGAAGTGCACCTCACTCGCCGCGTCGCCCTGCTCCGGGCGGAGGCCGCGCGGCGTGCGGATGATCGCTTTCGCGTTTCGAGCCGAATCCGAGCCTGCGAGCGCTTCGGCGACCTCTCGATCACGCCGGCCGCCGACGCCTCGCGATTCCTTTGCCACGGTTCCGATAGTCGCATCGGCTGCGTGATCGTGACTGCCGGCGATCACCGAACTGTGTGATCCCCACAACCGGCGGCTTCGGACAGACGACCGCCGGCTCGCGGGGCCGCGCTTGCCTGAACGGACGCAGCGGCCTGGCGGCGTGGCTTCGGAGAATCCACAGAAGCGTGGACCGGAAGCGGCCGCATCACTTCAGAGAACGGGGAGAGGTGCGTCGCGGCGGGATCCGGTCGCCAGCTGCGCCGCGAGGGGTCGGGGCAGGAGACGGCGACTCGGGCGAGGCGTTTCGGCGTACTGAGGTGCCTGGACGTCCGCGCCTGTGAGATCCACAGAACCTGCGCCAGCGCAGGACACGAGGCTCGCGCTCGCCAGCCTGCGCCTCTCACCGCGCGGATGATGGGCCACGGCTTGGGCCTGGCAGCGCAACACTACGCAGAGCGAGATGGACTCAAAGGAGCAGCGCTCCGCCCTGCGGGCGGCGGTATTTCGTGGTGACGGACGGGCTGTCGTCGACCTGCTCCGCAGCGTCGGCGCCGACGATGATTCGCTGCAGCTGGCTGGCGACGGCCTCATCGCGGCCGTCATGCAGCGCGTGGACGGAGCCGCCGAGCTGGCTCGCAAACTCGTGGTCGGCCTCCGGCAGCGAGGCTGGGACGGGGATGATGAGCTGGCCGACCAGCTTGAGGCCCAGCTCGGCAGCGGACCGTTAGCGATGCTGCGCGCCTTGCCCGTCGACCTCGAGGAGCTGGCCGGCATCCTCGAAGGCGACGCCCTCAGCGTCGGGGGCCGCATCGATACCAAGACCGGTGAGGTCTGGCCCCAGGCAGCGATCGAATACGCCCTGGAGACCGGAGAGGAAGACGATGAGTCCGCTGATCCCGAGCGGTGGCTGGCGGTCCACGGCGAGGGCTCACGCGAGGGCTACCGGGACATGGAGCTGTTCATCGCGTCCGTCGAGGACCCCGGCCGGTCCGAGCGCCTGGCCATCGCGATCAAAGGCAGCGGCGCGTTCCGCCGCTTCAAGGACGAGCTTGCCCGCTGGCCCGGCGAGCTTGAGCGGTGGCACGCACTCTCCGAGGAGCGCCAGCGCGGCCGCGCCCGATCATGGCTCGCAGCGGCCGGTTACCGCGTGCTGCCGGTCGACCCCCTCGATTCCTGAGAACGGGCCATCGGCGCGCTACCAGCCTGAGCGAGGCACATCTTCAGGCCGCGCGGAGGGACGCCGGACACACGCTCGGGCGTGAGACCGAGGGTGTCCTTCAATCGCGTTTGTTCCATCGGGCATCGCGGGGCCTGCGAGCGCAAAGGCGACACTCCGCGTCCTGGCCGAGCGCGACGCCGACGTCGACGCGGCGCTCGCTTCCGCGGTGGGCTGCTCGCCGCCGCCGAGGTCGCTGACGCCGCCCCGGCTACCGCTCCCAGACCAGACGGGCCGTGCTGCGCGGCTGCGGCGCTGCCCAGATTGTCCGGAAGGAGCGGTCTCCGAGCCCGCGTGGTTGCCCGGCGACGCTGCTCCTTCTGCCTGAGACCGCTGAGAAATGGTGTCGGTCGGATCCGCGTTTCCGCGCCGGGTGGCGTGTCAGTGGCTTGTTCCCCGGGGGCTAGGCGACCGCGGGTTATGCCGTTTGCGCCCGGAGCGCTGCTCCGATGGGGTGGAGATTGACCAGGGTGGCAGTCCAGACGGCTTGGAGGGTCGATTTTCGAGCTCCGAGGTAGCGGCTGTTCCGTGCGTGGTAGCGGTAGACGATCAGTCCGAGCAGCCGTTCGATGCGGGGTCTGGTGCGGTTGAGGTGCTCGCGCTCGGCGGGATCGGATAAGGCGCGCAGCGCGGCTTGGCGTAGGTCTTCGCGTCGGCGGATGCGGATGTCGCGCTGGCCGCCAGGCGCGCAGCGAGGCCGCAGTGGGCAGGGCTCGCACTCGGTGCGGGCAAACCGCGCGACGCGTTCGCCGGTCAGATTGGGGTGATGGCGGCTGGTCTTATAGATCGGTGTTGTCTTGCCCTGCGGGCAGGTGACCGTCTTCCTGCTCTGCCTCGAAGCGACAGCGCCGCTGCGCCATGGCCGCGCTCAGCATCGCGCTGTCGCTGATCGGGTCTGTCACAGGAAGTGTGTGGGCATGAGCGAAGGAGCCGTTCATGCCTATCCAAGAGAAGAAGAATCTTGTTTGTCAGCCAGATCCTGAACCGTCGGTCGGAGAGATCCGGTTCGTTGGGTCCGGGCTGGCTGGCAGCCTTGACGGCGTGTCGGATGATCTGAAGCGCCGGCTGCCCGACGCGGTCGTCGACGAGCTGCTCGCCGGCGCGCGCAGCGAGGAGGAGATCGCTGGGCCGGGCGGGGTGCTCGCGCAGCTGACCAAGCGTCTGGTGGAGCGGGCGCTCGAGGTCGAGCTGACCGATCACTTGGGCTATGAGCCGCATGCCGAGCCGCCGGGCGGGGTCGGGAACACGCGCAACGGGAAGGGCCGGCCGAAGACGCTGATCACCGACGGCGGGCCGGTCGAGATCCGCACGCCCCGCGATCGTGACGGTTCGTTCGAGCCGCGGCTGGTCAGAAAGCGCCAGCGGCGTTTTGAGGGGTTCGACGAGAAGATCCTGGCCCTGTATTCGCGCGGGCTCTCGACGCGGGAGATCGAGCGGTTCCTGCATGAGCTCTACGGTGTTGAGGTCAGCCGCGAGCTGATCAGCAAGGTGACCGATGGGGTCCGGCCGGGTCTGCCACGCGCGGACATCGTCCATCCTTCCCGGAACCCGGCACGGCAAGCCTCACCTCAAGACGGTCCGGATCCCGCGCACGCGCGCATCACTCAGCGCCGGGCGCAGCAAATCGCTGACCGTGACGATTCCGAGCTCCGCCGCTACCGCGCTCGCAGCCCACATCCCAGAGTCCGCGTCCATCACGCTCGCGGCGACGAACGTCAGCGGCACCGGCACAGTGTCGCTGAAGCTGCGACGGATCAAGCCCTGACGCCGCAACCGCCCGGGTGTGTGCACGGCTACACGTCCCGCCCGACGGGGGCGGGAAGTGCCGCATCTCGTAGTCGGATGCAACAGTCGCCGGGCGGGCGCCGACCGCTGCCTCACCTGCCTCGACGGAGAAGCTCGTGATCCGCAGGAGGACGTTGCGCTCCTTGCTCGTGGCACGGGCTGGATGAGCCCGTACCAGCGCGACCGGTACTTCGAGTACGGCGTGCTCGACCGCGCGTGAGGTCGCGCCGGGGCGCCGGTTTGGTGCGCTGCGATGAGTTGCGCGGCGGTGGGCGGTCTTACGTGCATGACCTCGATTACCGCGCAGACGCACGCGACGCTCGACGGCGTCATCGACGCCCCGCCCGCCGAGGCGCTCTTGCCGTACATGAGCGACGCGGGCCGGCAGGGAGCGCTCGATCTCGCGCTGGCGGCCGACGCGCTGCTGCTCGCGCGCGAGACCTGGCAGGGCCTGGCCCGGGCGTGGCGCGACCAGACGGGCCCGATGGCCGAGCGGCTCAACGCGATGCCGAAGTACGTCGTGTCCGCGACGCTCGGGTCCGCCGACGAGTGGGACCACACGACGATCGTCGGCTACGACGACATCGCCGGCCTGCGCGAGCGCGAGCAGCTCCTGACCTACGGCTGCGGGCGCCTCGCACGCGATCTGCTGGCCGACGGGCTGCTCGACGTGCTCGTGCTGTCGCTCACGCCCGTCGTGGCGGGCGCCGGCCGGCGGCTGTTCGACGACCCCGGCCACCTCGTCCGGCTGCGGCTCGCCGATAGCACGACCTTCGAGACCGGCGCCGTGCGGCTGTTCCTTAAGCCAGATCGCGGCTGACCGAAGCTACAAACCGAGTACTGCTTTTCAGTGCCGAGCGCGCTACTCCGTCGGGTCCGAGGGGAAGAGGATCGGATGGACCGTGCCGGATTCTCGCCGCATATGTTGATAGCGCACCGCGCCCGCGAGTCCGGCGAGCGCGACGGCCGCTCCGACCGCGGCCGCGACGCCCAGAGAAGTGTGGCGCTCTGGCAGCTGCCCATCCCGCAAGGCTGGGAGCGGCCAGCTGACCGCCGTCTGCTAGAGCGCAATCGCCGCTACCAGCGCGGCGACATGCCGGCGCCAAAGCTCGGCTCCGAACACGAGCTCGAGCTTCAAGTTCTCGGGCCCGATCCGTGGACGGAGCAGACGACCTGCTTCGGTGGCAGGCTGATCGACGGTGTAAACGCCGTCCCGCTTTCACGAGACTCAACCGGCGGGCGTCGAGGCAACGTCGAGGCCGACATGCTGCTCCTAACCGCGGGCCGCCAAGGTCGTCAGCAGCTGCTCGTCGAAGTCAAGACGACCGCCAACAATGCGTGGTACGCGACCATCGAGAGCCTTCGTCAACTCAAGCTGTTCCTGAACAGTCCAGCGGCCCAGCAGATCTTCGCCGGCCGGCAACGCGACATTGGTGGTCCACTTCCGATCCAGGCGGCGGTGCTCGCTCCACCCGCCTTCTACTCCGCCCCGGTCGCGAAACAGCGGTCCGTCAAGCTCACACGTCAACTCATCACGACTTTCGGGGACACACTCGACGTGATGGTCCGACTTGCGACCTGGGACCCAGCAGAGCGAGCCATCACGGATCTCGCGTATAGAGCGCTGAGAGAACCCAAGTACCAGACCGGGCAGTCCCCGCGCGCTGGCCTCCACGCGATGCCGACCCGATGAGCGACGCCCACGTTGCGACGAGACCATGCGGCGGCAAAGGTCGAAGTCGCCTAAAGCGCGAAGAAGCATTCCAGCCTACCCGCTTTAGCGCGATCACGATGCGCGGGCTCGACCGCGTAGCCACGCCGTCGCACTTGCTTTGTCGCGAGAGTGCCTTGGCCTACTCGGTGGCAGCCGGGTCGGTTCGGAAGAGTTCGGCCAGGCGCTGAAGCGTATACGGCTGGCGGAGCTTGGCCACGACGTTCTGGTTAGCGAACATACCCTTCTCCCAGATCGCCTGATCGCGCGGACGGGCATCAAGCCATCGCACTCGGGCGAGATACTCGCTCATCTCCGGAGAATCTGCGTCCTCGGCCATGTTTGTCGCTTCAAGCGGGGCTTGGAGGATCGGAACGGCTTGCCCGTCGACATTGACCTCGAAGTCACGCACTTGCACAGCTGGCGCGACCACATCGCCGACTCCCACGTAGCCGATGCCGGGGATCGCAGCCCACACTCGCGCGCCTTCGAAGAGGTTGCTCATTGCTTTGTGGTACTTGTCACCATGGCCGGCGGAGACGAATCCGTACCGGCGCATGTCATCCCAGTTGCGATGTTGATTCTCTCCTACGGCGACGAAGAAGTCCCGACCGTTCCAGGGAGCCTGCTTCTTTCCGGCTGATCCCGAGGGGGCTTCGAGTTCGGGATCGCTCAACCAGGAGCGCGCCAGGTACTCGCGCTCGCCGTCCTGCAGGTACTCGAAGAAGATGACGTTGATCGGCACGCCGTAGCCACGCACGTACTCGACGATCTGCTCCGTGCTCGTGTCCATGCCCGTGGCGACCACGACGAGATGGTGGGTCGTGTTTATCGCCTCGGGTAGGTCGGCCTCAAAGTGGCTTGTAAACCCGGAGTCGAAGTCATCGCCGTTGTGGTGGTCTGCATAGAGTTCCTGAATGGCCTCGAACGAGAGGTTCTGGATCCAGAAGCCATATTCGAGCGACTGCGCCACCACATCGCGGGGTGTCCGGTCCTTCTTGAGCTCAATGACGTACAGGTCCCCTTGACCGTCAACTGCAAGGAGGTCGATTCGCTTGCCCCACCCGGTCAGGACCTGTCGGCCGATCGGGAAAAGATTGCCGAGACCGAGGATGTCGATGCTGGCCTCAATGATCCCCTCAAGCCGTTCCTCGGAGGCGATCACGCTTCGTGGCACCTGCTGAACCGACTGACCGTCTACGCGCCAAAGACCGAACTTGACCGGCATAACACAGACGCTACTCGACCGGCTCGCGTGTGCATATGGCGCACCTGCGAGGTATCAATTCGGCACGCACGAATCACCGCGGCCGAGCCGCGCGTTCGCGTCAATCCTCACGTGATCTCCTTGACGGGCGGACTGGTGCCCAGCGTCCCCGCGATCTGTGCAAACTCGCTGAGCGCAGGGGACATTGCCCTTGCTGCGACAGCATGGACAAATCATGCAGGGTCAGCTATGTCGGCAGACGCCGCGCGGTGGGTATAGCGTACGGGATCTGCGCTGTTGCGTCGTCGTGCAACAGCCACGTCGCCACGTCGCCCGGTGGAAACGGGCAGTCACTTCTCGCTTGCAGGGCTTCTGCCTGCGGTGCTGGGCGGTGCGGCCATGTCGATGTTTTCAGTCGGCGCACAACAGCGCCCGTGAGCGGGCCGACCTGTTCGTGCCTGCGACCCGTCAGCCGGACGACAACGGCGGTCCTCGCCAGACGGCCCGAGGTCAGAGTTTGCACGGGCGGTACGTGCTCGAGCAGCTGATCGGACGCGGGGGAATCGGGACTGTCTACCGCGCCACCGACGAGTGAAGACGCGCGAGGAACAGTCAAGGTCGTCGACGAGCGGCTCGCAGAGGACGATACGGGGCGCCGCCGTTCCCGTCGGCGCGAGATACCGGCCCGCTCGGTCCCGAAAACATCGACTTCCATCCCCGCGAACAGCGTGACCACCATCTTCACGGGCCGGCCGGCCGGGGTCAGCAATTAGCCTCCCAACGGCGGGTACTGCCAGCCGGCCGCCAGCAGTGGTGCCGGGGGCGGGCTTGCCGGCACGTACCACTTACGAACGTAGGCGCCGGGCGTCATGCCGACGAATCGCCGGTAGCCCTCGAACATCCGGCCGATCGGACGGCGTTGGGCAAGCTCCTGGGGCCATACAGCGGATTGCCGTCGTAATACACGGCCGAGCAGGTCGTGCGTCGCGCTGGCCGAGCGTAGGCGTCGGCCAGGCTACACGTCAGCAACAGGACCACAATCGCCGCAAAAGTGCGACCAGTCCGACTTCGCATGTTCATGCGCGCTTTCGCGTCCCAGCATCCATATCGGTCAGCCTCCCAAGCCTGTCGATCCCCACGAAGGGTACGCATACGTCGCGTCGCGCTACGCCCTTTCCGGAGGTGCCGCACAGTCGGACGGCGATCTCGATCGCCCGCTTGTGAGCATCCGCTGCCCGCAGCGTGCGCGATCGCTCAAGTCGTCGAGTCGACCCACGTGTGCGTGATCGCGTTGGCGACGCACCGCGCGTTGGCGCTTGCGGCGCGGATGACCGCTCGTCGCCCATAGGAGTCATCTGCGACGGCCGGCGTGGGCGCGTGCTTCTGTCCGGAAGTAGCCACACCGGCGAGCGGCAGCAACGCCCATATCGTGACTGCTCAGCCTCGAGAGCAGCGGTCCCCGACCGGAATCGCCGACGACTCCGTGGGCGACTGCGGGAGTCACGATCGCCCCGTTCGCTGCCGCCGGCAGGGGCCGCCTTTGCCCATGCACGTGTTGCGCATCAGTGGGCCGTACAGGCTCCCGGATTCCGTATCAAGCAAGCGTCGGCTTGCTTTCGAGAAGGAGAAGCCGGGAGGGGTGGCGGGGTCGCACCGGAGCGACGTTGCGCGGAAGGGACGCATCGTTGCCCCGCGCGATCACCGGCAGTTCGTAGCCCGCGCGGCCGGAAGGGTGATGCGGCGCGGAGCACGCCTGCCAGGTTGACGGGCGTGCCCATTCGCGCTGGTTTACGGGCCGGCGACCTGGCCGCCCCGCCGACCCGCCGGCCCGCGTACCTGGCGACCGCGAAGGTCGGGCTACTGGGCGGCCCGGTGCTTGGTGCCATTCTGGACCACCAGCGGCCGGGCGGCGCCGTGGATGAGACCGCGGAGTACGTCGTGCTCCAGGCGAACGAACCGGTCGGCCATCTCAAAGCCGGAGACCGTGATCTTCTTCGCGACCGCGGCCGTCCCTGTGATTTCGTCGGTCACCGCGTCCTCGATGGCGATCACGAGCTTCTTCGCCACAGCGGAGGTGCTGGTGACCTGCTCGGTCAGGGCGTCCGGGACCGCGATCACGAGCTTCTTCGCCACAGCGGAGGTGCTGGTGACCTGCTCGGTCAGGGCGTCCGGGATCGCGATCACGAGGTTGTTCACCACACCGGAGGTGCCGGTGACCTGCTCGCTCAGACTGCCCTCGATGTCGATCACGAATGTCTTCGCCACAGCGGAAGTGCTGGTGACCTGCTCGGTCAGGCCGTCCTCGATGGAGATCACGAACTTGCCCACCGCGTCGATCGCGGCGAGCTCTCCGGTCTCGAGCGACTTCAGAAGCTCGACCGAAGCGTCGGTCGTCCGCGCGACGACGTTTGACAGACGGTCAGCTGGACGTCCCTGCGGACCGCTCGGCGGCCGGCGGTCAGCTGGAGGTCCCTGCGGACCGCTCGGCGGCGGCTTCGCCTCCATGCGCGGCTTCGGTGCAACCTCAGCCTCAGCCATTTGTGCAACCTCAGCCTCAGCCATTTTCTTACCCCTTTCGGAACGTATGTTCGTGTCGTCCAGTAGTACACCGAGAGGCAACCCGCGATACGCGGCGCGATCCGCCAGACCGCGACCGCACACTGGGTGCGTGTCGCTCGTTACGGCACCGTCGATTCGCTCGACTGCGGTACCGGGCGAACCGCCAGGCCGACACCCCGTGCCGCCCCGTGTGGCCGCCCGCGGCCGTCCGGCAGGCGGTCACGCCAACGCTGTCCGCCATCACCTACAAGGGATTCGGCAACCTCCCGAGAGGTGGTGTCGACGTGCGGTCAGGCTGGGCCGAAGGACTCGCTGCGCACGACCGGCTCGCCCGCCGCGTCGGAGGCGTCGAGGTCGATGCTGCCGACGATCGCGAAGTCGTGATTGCCGTCGGGGTCCTCGATGATCTGGCGCAGGTGCCAGACTGCGGGGTCGGCGCGATCGATCATCAGTAGCGACGGCGAGCGTCCCTGCGGACCGGTGTCGATCGAGTCGTACTCGTCCCAGTAGGCGCCGAGCGCGTTGTGCCAGTCGCGGGCGCTCATCGCCGGGCGCCCGGGCGGGTCGGTCAGTGCGGCATTGGCGGTGTCGAGGTCGCCCAGCGCATCGGATCGATCTTGCGCGGCGAGCCGGACCCGCTGGAACAGGGCGTTGCGGACCATTCGGGTGAAGGCCCGCTCGTTGCCGGTGATCGGCCGCGCGGGCGGCACGGGCTCCCCGTCGGCGACGCGCTGGGCGGCGTCGGGATCGGTCAGCGCCTCCCACTCGTCCAGCAGGCTGGAGTCGGTCTGGCGGACCGTCTCGCCGAGCCAGTCGATGATCTCGTCGAGCTCGTCGGTCTTGATCGACTCGGGCACGGTGCGACGCAGCGCGCGGTAGGCGTCTGAGAGGTAGCGCAGGACGAGGCCCTCGGAGCGCGAGAGCCGGTAGTGGCCGATGAACTCGGTGAAGGTGCGCCCCTGCTCGTACATGTCACGCACGACCGACTTCGGTGAGAGGTCGGACTCGCGCACCCACGGATGCGTCTCGCGATAGGAGTGGAACGCCTGGCGCAACCCCTCCTCCAGCGGCTTGGGGTAGGTGACCTCCTCGAGCAGCTCCATCCGCTCCTCGTACTCGATGCCTTCGGCCTTCATCGCGGCGACGGCCTCGCCCTTGGCCGTGTTGGCCTGCGCCATCAGAACCGGGAAGGGATCGTCGAGGATCGCCTCGACCACACTGAGGACGTCAAGCGGATCGCGCTCGGATTCCTGCCCCAGCAGCTCCAGCGCCTGCAGCGCGAAGGACGCCAGCGGCTGATTCAGCGCGAAGTTCTCCTGCAGGTCGACCGCCAGCGCGAGCGAGCGGCCCTCCGCGTCGGGCTCGGGCAGCCAAGCCAGCACGCCGGCGGCCACGAGCTCGTCGCCCAGCGCCTGGGCCTGTCCGTAGAGGCGCGTACGACCACGCTCATCCTCGTGGCTGTCCTTAAGCAGCGCCTGCATCGTCTCCACCGCGTCGCCGGGCTGGTTGACGACGTTGAGGATCATCGCGTGGTCGACGCGCATGCGGCTGACGAGCGGCTCGGGCTGCGCGTCACGCAGGCGGTCGAAAGTCTCCTCGGTCCAGCTGACCTCGCCCTCGGGCGCCTTCTTGGGCTGCAGCTTCTTACCCTTCTCGGCCGCCTTAGACGCCGCCCGGGCACGCTCGATCACGTGCCCGGGCGCCTGCACGATCACGGTGCCGGCAGAGTCGAAGCCGGCGCGGCCCGCGCGGCCGGCGATCTGGTGAAACTCGCGCGCCTTGAGCAGCCGGTGGCGGGTACCGTCGAACTTCGCCAGGCCGGTGAACACGACCGTGCGGATCGGGACGTTGATGCCGACACCGAGCGTGTCGGTCCCGCAGATCACCTTCAGCCTGCCGGTCTGCGCGAGCTGCTCGACCAAGCGCCGGTAGCGTGGCAGCATCCCCGCATGGTGCACGCCGACCCCGCCGCGCACCAGGCGCGACAACGTCCGGCCGAACCCGGCGGTGAAGCGAAAGCCGCCGATCGCCTCGGCGATCGCATCGCGCTCCTCACGCGTGCAGAGCCTGGCCGAGAGCAGCGCGTTCGCGCGCTCGGTCGCCGATGCCTGGGTGAAGTGCACGACATACACGGGCGCGTGGTCCTCGGCCACGAGCCGTTCCAGCAGCTCGTGCAGCGGCTCCAGCGACCAGCCGAAGCTGAGCGGGACCGGACGCTCGGCATCGTCGACCAACCCGGTCTCGCGGCCAGTGCGGCGGGTGAGGTCCTCCGTGATCTTGGAGACGTCGCCGAGCGTGGCCGACATCAGCAGGAACTGCGCGCCCGGAAGGCAGAGCAGCGGGACCTGCCAGGCCCAGCCGCGCTGCCCGTCGGCGTAGAAGTGAAACTCGTCCATCACGACCTGCCCGACATCGGACGCCGCGCCGCCACGCAGCGAGATGTTCGCCAGCACCTCGGCGGTGCAGCAGATGATCGGCGCCTCGGCGTTGACCGCGCCGTCGCCGGTGACCATGCCGACTTTGCCCGCGCCGAAGATGCGACAGAGCTCGAAAAACTTCTCTGACACGAGCGCCTTGATCGGCGCCGTGTAGTACGTGCGCCTCCCAGCCGCGAGGGCAGCGAAGTGCGCCGCGATCGCGACCATCGACTTGCCCGACCCGGTCGGCGTCGCGAGCACGACGTTGCGCTCGTCGAACAGCTCGATCGCCGCCTCCTCCTGGTGCGGATAGAGCGCCAGGCCGCGCTCGGCCGTCCATCCGACGAACGCCTCGTAGAGCGTGTCGGCGCTGACCTGCTGCGGGAGGGCGTCGGCGAGACTCATCGGTTCCACCCCTCACCGTAGCCCGGCACCGGCGACGCCGCGATAACCGCCCGGCCAACCCACACCTCCGGAGATGCAGAGCCACAGCGCCGCGCCGCTGCATCGTCCGCACAGGCACGCGCGTAGAAGTCCGCCGAACGACCTCAACCCCGGTACCGGCGACCAGCGCGACCGATCTGACAATCGCATCCGTCAGCCGATGACCGCCCGAGCGCGCCATCGCAATCGCGACTGTCCGCTCCTTGAGTTCTGGCAGAGGCGCCGTGGCGTGCACTGATGCTGCCGCGCAGCACGCCGCGGCTCGGATTAGTCTTCCGCGGCCGATGGAGTTCGAGGTCAGCAACGCTGAGGCAGCAGATGCGATCCGCAACTTCCTCGCGTATGCGAGCGATCAGATCCCGCACGCAGAGCGCGAGAACGTCGAACTCGCAGCCTATGTCGGCCGGCGCCTTGAGCAAGCGTGGTGCAGCGTCGAGTTCGCCGTAACTATGTGGCTGCAGGAGCGCTTCCCGCAGTCTCACGAGGGCGACGCCGGACGTCGCGACGTGGTCGCGCGGCTGAAGCGGGGCGCTCCGCGCCACGCGGAGACCACGACGTTGATGGGCCGGCTGCTCCGGGCGACAGGAGACGTGCTGCACGACGAGCTGCTGCCGGCGCTGGAAAACGACGACGAGTCGGCAGCCGCGATCGCCTGGTATCTCGCCCGACGCTGGTTTACCAAGTACCGGGTGCTCAAGTGGCGGTGGTTGGAGCACCACTACGAGCACGTTCCGGCTTACCAGTGGTTCGAAGCGTAGCCAGTGGCGTGAGCCTGAAGGATGCCATCAGGTCCGCCCGGCCGCGGCCGCGACGGCGGCGCGCGATTCGTTGTCGGCTGCGGCAACGACAGGCACCTCTCTCGACTCGGCCCGGGTGCGACGGTGATTCGCCACTGGCCACCGCCCGAGCGAAAGTGTCCTACGACGGCGCGGGCTGGTGAGCCGCAATACCCGCTTCGTCGGCCATCCTCCGGGTAAGGCCACACCGCCTGCCCGGCAAGAGCGAGTCCCGGTGACCCGCCGATCGCACGACGCTTTTCTCACGACCGAGCCGGAAGACGGGACGATCGACTTGGCGACGTTTCGCGTCCGCGACGCGGGCGGGGTCAGTGTTGCCGCCCGCCGCAGAGACAGCCACGCGGGCGGCGGGCGGTCGCGTCCGCCGAGGCTGTCTGTGAACGGTCGCGCTGAGCGGCAGCCTCGGCCTCGATGGGATGGCTCCTTTGCTGCGCAGACGACAGGCGTTCCTCCCGCTCGGGCGGCGGACTTCCGGACCCTCGGCCTCTCGTCCGGTCCATGGCGCGGGGTCTACCGACCTAGCGCCCGCCCGATCGCCGCGATGTGTTCGGGGGTGGTGCCGCAGCAGCCGCCGACGATCCGGGCACCCTGCCTCGTGTAGTCAAGGACGTGCGCGGCGAGCGTTGCTGGGTCGGCCTCGTAGACCACGGTGTCGCCGAGCACCTGTGGCACCCCGGCATTGGGCTTGATCCAGACGGGAACGCTCGTTGCCTGCAGGAACTCGCGCACGACAGTGTCGTTGTCCTCGAGCGATCGGCCGCAGTTGGCGCCGATCGCCGCCACGTCCAACGGCTGGAAAGCGCCAACCACATCGGCGGGGCTGACTCCCATCATCGTCCGCGTTCCCTGATCGAAGCTGAACGAGATGATCAGCGGGAGCTCGGTCACGCTCCGGATCCCATCCACCGCCCACAACGCCTCCTCGAGCGCGAAGAACGTCTCGAGGACCAGCACGTCAACACCGCCGTCGACCAGCGCCCGCGCCTGCTCAACGTAGGCCGCCTCGCACAGCTCGCGGGTCAGCGGCCCGTATGGCTCTACGAGCTGCCCCGTGGGCCCGATCGACCCGCCAACGAGCCCCTCCTCGCCCACGACGTCCCTGGCCAGCTCGGCGGCGCGGATATTCAGCTCCGTAACTCTTCCGGCATGTGGCCCGTCGGCCAGCCGGGCAGAGTTGGCACCGAAGCTGCATGTGAGGGCGAACTCCGATCCCGCGCGCGCGAACCGCGCATGCAGCTCCCGCACCCGCTCCGGCGCATCAAACACCCAGTCGTCGGGGGCGACACCGGGTGGGAGACCCATCTGCTGGAAGCTCGTCCCCGTGGCGCCATCGGTGAGCAGCACGCGCCGGTCGGCCAGGCGATCGAGAAACGAGGGCATCCTTCCAGGCTAGATAGTCGTCCCACCGGAGACGACGAGCACCTCGCGAGGCGGATCCGCGAACCCGTGTCGAGTGCCGTTCTGTCGCCCATATGGAGGAGTGGTTGTCAAGAGGTAGCGGTTGATGACCATGTGAGGCGTGTGAGAGTTCGTGCAGGGGTGGTATGCGTTGCGGCTGGCGGGGCGGTCCGGCGTCCTCGGGTTCGCGACGGTGGTCATGCTCATATTCGGGGGCTGGCCCAAGACCTTTGTTCGTCGCACGTCCGCTGTCTAAAGTCGAGCGCGGGCTGCCCACGCCGGGTGGGTGCTGCTCAGGCGACAAATCGCGGAGTTCTGTGCGCGAGCCGGGGATGCGCGGGCCGCCTCGCCAGCCGCAACGCTGTTGTGCGGGGTGTCAGCGTGAGTTGGTGAGCCTCCGGCGGGTGGTCGTTCTCTGCTTCGGTGGGAGCGGGGTTGCCTGCGTGAGGGGTTCGCCCGCCGGCAGGGACGCCGGCGGAACCGAGTCCGGATGAGTGCTCCAGGTGGCGATCTCCCAGCAGTAGGCGGCGAGTTCGCGGGCGATCGCGACCGCGACGATCCCGCCGGGCTTGTGGCGTGCGTCTCTGAGCTGGCGCCAGCGGGCGTTGAGCCGGCGTTGCGCTCTCCAGGAGATGTTGATGACCTCCGGCGAGTGACCGCGCTGGCGGCGCTCGAGCGCCGGCCGACGACCGGCCCGCGACGGTAGTGCCAGGAGGCCTCGACCAGCAGCCGGCGGGCGTGTGTCGAGCCGGCCTTGGTGATCGATCCGAGCCTGCGCTGAGCTCCGGTGGTGTGCTCGCAGGGGACGATCCCGAGGTAGGCGGAGAGCTGGTCGGGATGACCGAAGCGCTCCCACTCGCCGATCTCGGCGCACAGCCCCAGGGCGGTGAGCGTGTCGATCCCGCGCAGACAGCGCAGCCGCGCCACGGTGTCCGCGCACGGGGCGCTCAGCGCGAGCTTTGAGAGCTCTGCCTCGACCTGGGCACGGCGAGCGATCAGCACGTCGTGCGCATGCAGGTAGTCAGCCAGCGTCGCCCGCGAGGCCTGATCGGCGAACCGGATCGAGGTCAGCCACGAGCGGTACTTCAGTGTCCATGGCACCGCCGGCCCGTCGTAGTAGATCTCGCGACGCAACAGGAACTTCCCGATCCGGTGCCGGGCACGCATCAAATCCGCGCGGATGTCCTCGCGGCAGCGGACCAGATCACGTAGCTGCTCACGCTCGACCGACGGGATCGTGACCCGCACCAGCTCCCCGGCCGCCAACAACCGCGCCAGGCGGATCGCGTCGCGCTTATCGGTCTTGACCCGATCTGACGCCGGACGATCGGTCTTCCCTGGCGCGCACACCGCCACGTCAAGCCCCTCCGCCCGTCCGCGGCGCGCAAGGCCGTAGCCAGTCGGCCCTGCCTCGTAGACCATCCGCGCCGGACGCGGCACCTCCCGCAACACCGGCAGCAGCTCATGCGGGCGGCCCACCACCCGACGGGTCAGAACCTCCCCCGTCGCCTGGTCAAACACCGCGAGCGTCGACTCGCGCGCATGCACATCGAGACCGACCCAACGGATACCGTCATGCATGTCGGTACCTCCTCGTAGATGTGGCCCGCGTCGAAGCTGCAATCTTCGACGCGAACATCAACCCCGCTACGCGGGGGTGCCGACTAACTTCGACTACCAGCCAGCCGGTCCTCCATAGTGTCTAAAGCGCTCGCGCTGTCTCAGACCGTGCAAACGCAGAAGCGATCGTCCCGGAGATCGGCGCTGCGCCGGCCGAGTGGCGCACCGATGCTCCGCGACGGGTTGTCCGACCGCTGGCTTTGGTGATCCCCCCGGCGCCGTGCGTACGTCCTAGGGCAGAAGCATGTTGTGCAGCTCGTAGGTCGTCGTCGCGGCGGCGCACCGGGGTTGCCTCGCGTGACCTCCATGACCGTTGGCATCACCACCTCGGTCATGAACTTCTCGCACTGCTCCCGCGACTCCCAGATCTCAAAGATCCGAAATCCGTCGCCGGCGAATCCCGCTGTGTGGATGATGAGTCCGGCCGGATCAGTCGCCTTCGCCATGATCGCGCTGTGAATCGCGTCGTAGTTCGAGGTGCTGGTTTCGTCGGCCCCCGATGGGAAATCCTGGACAAACGCAAAGGCCATTGCCAACCCCTCCAGTTAGATCGCCGCGACGAGTATCGCCGCTCCGCGACGCTCCCACAATCTCCGACTCGCCCATAGCAACGGCGAACCATCGACCGGCTGCTCGCCAAGCGCGGCTCGCCATTCACGTTCGAGCCTGTCGCTCCCACGAGATGATCCTCAATCCGTCCGTTTCGATCGGCCCGGCGACGAGCACGTGCGGGATGTGACCAAACCTCAGCGGCCGCTTCCCTTCCTCCCTCGTCTTGCGCAGATACTCAAGGTGCGCCTGTGGCAAGTCGATCAGCTCAATCAGTGACCCGGAATTCCTGCTGCAATTCCCACGGGTCCTGGACACCCTCCTAGCCTTACCTGAGGCACCCGCCTGGGAGTTCCGCGCCACGAAACAGGGTGCTGCGGTCGATGTCTCGCCGGCCGCTGTAATGAGGGACTGGCTCGATGGCATGGAACTCACAGAGCTCGCGGAGAAACATGTCGCGGCCGTCGCATCAGCAAGCTGGCGTATCGAGCAAACGGTCGACGTCGTCACCGGCCTTTTCGAGCACTTCCTGTCGTGGACCTTCGGGGCCGTCGTCGAGCTCGCCAACCTGAAGCTAATGGACGAAGGCCTCCCTCCAGCACTCTGCCCTGAGATCGCCGGCTATATCCGCTACGGCGTCAGAGACCCGGCTGCGCTCGTTCTGATGACCTCTGGCATCCGGTCGAGACGGCTCGCGCACGCAATCGTGAGCACACTTCCCGACCACGTGTCGGGGAGCCCCGATGAGCTACGTGACTTCCTCGCACCGCTCGGCGTGGCCGGGTGGCGAGATCATTTTCAGGCCTCTGCCGCCGAGATCCTCGACCTGCTCGAGTTCGCACGTCTCCGCGGTCGCAGTTTGCTGCGGGCCCTCCTCGAGAACGGCACCGTCACCGTCGAGTTGCCAACCGTCTCTCGAGCCGGCAGATTCGGCGCGCTGGCAGTAGAGCCCGAACGAGGTGCGCCAGAGCCGGCAGCACTCACGGTGTACGACGACGACGAACCCGTAGCCACAGTCTCATCCCAGGACCATGCAGACGTCGACGAGATCCTCGATACCGGACTCGGTATTTCGCTCACCATCGACTCCCGGGCGGACCCACCCACGCTCACGATCACGCTCGCTATTCGCGACGATTGACACTCGCCGCTCGGGAGGCTGGGGTTCGAAAACCCCGTCTAACGAACGTGAGAGCCCTGCCGGGTCGCTGACAGCCTGCGCAGTCGCCGTGTGCTCGCCGCGGCATAACGCGACCCGGCGCGAGCGAATCCGGGATATAGACACCCACGCAGCGATTCCAAGTTGCGCCTCCGCGGGTGCCGAACGGGGTGCTGATCGGCCGCCGACCCAGATCATGCGTGCCTAGGTTTTGGGGCCCTGCTTCTACGTCAAGCTCGTCCCAGCTTTCGGCGAGATCCAGGCCGAGCATGGCGTCTTACGACGATCGCATTCGTCCACAACAGCGGGTCCGACCGGACCACTCCTATGGCGACGGAGCACTGTTCCCCATGGGCCTGGATCGGCGAGTACCCGGCCACGACTACGCTCGCCGCGCCCAAATGGAACCGGACGATCGCATCCGCTCATTACGCCGGTCATAGCCCGGGCGGATGCCGCGTTACGAACCCGGCGGGCCCGGTGCCGACGGTACTCCAGCGCGGCCCGGTGGCAGGAGGATTGGGCGGGTTGCCAAGTCCCGCCGCGGTGTCGAAGTAGATCCCCGCGACCTCGATGTAGGCGTGCCCCGCGTTGGCATAGATGGTCACCCACTTCCCTGGGCCGGAATCACCGACGTTCTCGAGGTCACCCGACACCAGGACGCCGCCGCCGAGCAGGCTCTGCCCCAGGCCGCCTCCCCACAGCACATATGAGGTTGCGGACGAGCAGTCGTAGCCGGGGCCGCCGTTCTCCTCGGCCCCCGGAACCGCAGCGGGGTTCGGGTTGGTCTGGTTCATCGTCTGGGCAGGGTCGCCATGAGCGCCGCCGTAGCTGTAGGAGAAGTGGTTGATCCGGTTGCCGGCTGCGATCATCGCCTGGACCGCCGCTGGCGCGTTCGCCGGGGCGGCAGCGACGCCGTCCGCGAGGATCCGCGCCTTGCTGCCGGGCACGATGGGCGTACCGAACCCGGCGCTGCACCCCCCGGCCACGGCAATCGTCCCGGCGCCCTGGTAGGTGTGCGCATCGGCCAGCACGCGGGCGGCATACGCGTCGGCCATCGGACCGGAACCGTTGTAGGCCCGGGCGTAGTCGCGGTAGGCGTCGATCGGCTGACCGGTCGGCGCCCGCTTGTCCTTGATCAAGACGAGTGCGGCGAGCTCGACGGCAGTCGTCGGGTCGTGCGGCCCGAGCGACGAATCCGGTAGAAACCGGCGCAGCGCGTCGTACTCGTCCCCGGCGGCGCCGCCGATTCCGACCTGCATCGGCCCGGAGGCGCCGGCGAAGTTCGCCACGCCCGGTCCTCTCGCTCCCGGCTGCGGGTTGCACGAAGGGTCGGGGAGCCGGCCGTGGTCGCACTCCTCCTTGCCGATCCCAGCGAGGATCTCCCAGGGCAGCTTGTACCGAGCGCCGACCTGTTGGTAGATCGCGAGCATGCTCGCAGGGATGTCGCGCACCGCCGCGGGCGAGGGTGCATCCCCGACCCCGTTCCCCGAACAACCCTGACCGATCACGACCGACAGCACGGCCGCGCCACCCGCAAGCAGCAGCGGGAATCCCGCGGCCACGATCAGCAGAATCCGCACGCTTCTCCGGCGCGTGACGACAGCCACGGGAGCTCACCCATCCTCGACGCTGCTCACCGCCCACCGGCCACCCCGGCGCTCGAGCGTGAACCGCAGGCGATACGTGGCCACGCCGCCGTCGTCGATCACCGCCGTCGCGACCACGAACAGCGGCGTCGTCGCGATCGTCTGTAGCGACACGGCCCGCGGGAGGCGCCGGCGCTCGACCGGCGTCAGCTGAGCCCGCTGCCGCAGCAGCCGGCGGCGCAGGGCTGCGGTGACACCGGTGACCGCGAGCGCGCTGCCGCGGCCGTACGCAAACCGGAGATAGCCGGCGAGGAACCGCTCCCCCACCCGCCGGGCGACAGTCAACTGGCGGGTGGAGACCGGCGGTGGGAGCCGGCGTGGCGAGACGTGTCGGGAGCTCGAGGCAGCCGAACGGTGCGGGGACGACCGCCGCTCGCGCCCGCGGTGTGGGGTGCTCAGCGTCAGAGCGGCGATCACAACACCGAGTGCCAGCAGCGCACCGACGGCGACCACGAGCCGGCGAACCCGCGGCGAAACGCGCTCCAGCGCCGCGAGCAACAGCTCGGTCATTCCGCCGACGCGACCTCCACCGCGACCAGGTAGATCACGAGCAGATGCGCGAGCGCCTCGGCGATCTGCCCGGGCACGAGCATCGGCTCGTCCGCCGTTGACGCGGTCGCCCGCGTCAGCGCCAGCGTCGCCAGCCGCGCCTGATCCAACGCCACCGGCAGACCCTCGTCGTCGGCGATGGTCCCGCTCAGCTCAGCACCGGTCCCGTCGATCGCGAGTGCCACCCATGCGTCCGCGCGATATCCGATCTCGAGCGCGTGCATCTCGAGCGCCCGGTGGGCGAGCCGCATCGCTCCCGACGAGGCGCCGATCAGCGTCTGCACGACCAGGCAGCAAGCGCACCGCTCCCCCTGCGTGGGAGTGCAGCAGCTCGCCGTACAGCGCCACATCCGGCAGGCGGAGCGTCGCCAGCGTCAGCAGCCGCAACGCCCCGAACCGTCGCTCCCGGTCGGAGCTGCAGTGCGTGTTCGCCACCCCGAACGCGATCGCCCGCCCATACATTTCCCGCCGGCGCCGCTCGTCCAAGGTCGCCGCTGCGGCCACCGCCCGCGAGATCTCAGACGCTTCACCCACTCCCGCTAGGTATGGCCCGGGCCTCTCCTCGCCCCGGCGCCCGCTGGCCGGTCAGTTCTTGACGGCGTGGCAACGACGCAGTACCTGCCGCCTGCCGTCATGCTGCCGAGCAGTGTGATCGATCTCAGCCAGGCCTACCGCGATCTCGGCCGCCCGTGGACCAATGAGGAACTCGCCACCGCCTACGCGGCCGCGAACCGCCGCGGGGAACAGCTGCTCAGGGAGGCATCGGACACCGCCCCGGAGCGCTTCATCGCCCTCCTCGCCACCGCGATCCCGTCCACCGCGACCCTCAACGTCGCTGTCCACCTCGTTCACGCGCTACCCGACGTCCCGCAGGCGAACCTCGCAGACGACCTTCTCGCCACTGCCGAGACGAACGCGGCCGACTCCCTGCACCGCTGCCATCGGGCGCTCGAGCTCGACGGCCACGCTCATGGCTACACGGTCGACGACTGGCTCCCGGTCATCTACGACATCGCGCGAGTGCTGCTCGAATCCTTGCGCCTGGACCCGGAGCCACCGTCCCTCGTACGGCACGCCCAGGACGCAGTTCGCTGGCTGTCGACTTCGATCGCATGCCTCGACGAAGACTCCCGCGAGGCCGCCACCGCGCTCGCGGACACCCTCGCCCGGCTGTTAGTCGTCGGCGTGTTCGCCGATCTGGCTCGTGGAAGCCGCTGATCCACGCTCGGTAACAGCTGCGGGACCTAGATCAACCGTGTAACCGCCACGCTGACCGGTGTCGGGGCCGCACAACGCTCCCGTCCGGGGTGATTCGACGCCGTCACTGCACATCCGCCACCCAAGGATGAATCCGACGCGCGCGGACGAGGTCCTCGAATTCTGAGGCGATGTTCCGGTCTTCGCGGCATCGGGGCACGCTGCCGGCTCGCTCAGATGCCTGCGCTGTCGCGATGCGCGCCTGGCACCTCGCGGTTGTTCCTCGTGCGCGCGTGGATGGAATTGTCACCGATGAACGGGGATTGCTTTGCTCGGTGCGCTGTCAGCGGCCGCGGGTGCCCAGCTGAACCAACGCAACGCAATGAGCAACCCGGCGGCGGTCCAGACGAGCTCGACCGCAAGGTCGTGCGCGGTGAACGGAAAGACCCCCCGTAGCGCGCGCCAGCTCGAATCGAGCACCGGCTGGGCAGGTAGGTAGCGGACGAGATCGTGCAGCCAGGCGGCCTCGCCCGACACCGGGCCGAACGCTCCTGAGAGCACCACCACAGGCAGATAGCTGACGGCCAGCAGCGACCAGGTGGCCTCGACGCTTGGGATCAGCACACTCACGGCGGTGCCGATGCTGGCCCAGGTGCCGGCGCCGACCAGCAGGGCGAGGCCGACGGCCGGCAGCGACACCGTCCGCAGGTGAAGATCGTGAAGGCTCGCACCTGCCAGGACCGTGACCACACCGCCGATCGCTGCCACCAGCACCGTGGCGCCCACGCGTCCGGCGAAGAAACACCAGCGCGGCAACGGTGTCGTGCGCCAGCGCTTCAGCACACCGGCCTGCCGCGCCGCGACCAGGGCGCTCGTGTGGGTGATGTAGGCCGTCGAGAGCATCCCGAAGGTCGCCAAGCCGGCGACGACGCGTGCCTGGCTGTGCGAGGCGCCGTCCTTGAGCGCCAGGAACAGCAGCGGCAGCAGGAGCCCGCCCACGAGGGCGCGCGGGGTTCGCAAGAGCACCCGGACCTGATAATGCAACTGACCGGCCAGGAGGCGCGGGCCTCCCGGGAGTTGGGCGCCGTGCTTAGACATTGACCGGCACCTCCTCGCGTGGTGAGGTCGTGAGTGTCAGGTAGGCATCCTCGAGATCGGGCCCCCCAACCTCGAGCCCGGAGAGGTCCGCGCCGTGGACCCTCGCCCAGTCGAGTAGCCGATGCAGCGCCTCGGTGACGTCGGCCGTGCGGATCAGCAGCTCGGTCCGGTGCGGGTCGAGGTGCACGGCGAGCTCCGGTGGAAGGTCGCTCGTCGGGGCACCGGCCGCAAGCGGCAGGCGGATGGTGCTGCGCAGCGCCCGGCCGCGTAGCTCGCCAGGTGTCGCATCGGCGACCAGGCGCCCGCGGTTGAGCACGAGGAGGCGGTCTGCCAGCTGCTGCGCCTCTTCCATGTAGTGGGTGCTGAGCAGCACGGTCATGCCGTCGGCGGCGAGCTGCTCGATCGCGGCCCACGTCCTTCGCCTGGCCGCCGGGTCGAGACCGGTGGTGGGCTCGTCGAGAAACAGCAGCTCCGGCCGGCCGACGACGCCCAGGCCGAGATCCACACGCCGCTGCTGGCCGCCGGAGAGCTGCCCGATGCGGATGTCGGCCTCGGCCTCCAGATCGATCAGCTCGAGCACCTCGCCGACAGGACGTGGCGCGGAAAACAGCGCGGCGAACACACCCAGCGCCTCGCGCACGCTCAACCGCTCATCCAGGCTCGTGGACTGGAGCACCAGGCCGATCCGCGCGCGCCAGGCGCGATCTCCCCGTCGCGGGTCGGTGCCGAGCACCGATATCGAGCCGGAACTGGGAGCGAGAAACCCCTCGAGCATCTCGACGAGGGTGGTCTTGCCGGCTCCGTTCGGGCCGAGAAGCGCCGCAACCTCGCCGGCCTCGACGTGGAAGCTCACGCCGTCGACGGCGACGAGCTCGCCGAAGCGGCGGCTCACTCGTTCAACGCGGACCGCGGTCACCGTTGCCGGTCCCTGTTCGCGTCTCCATCGTCCCCTCCGCCGGCCGCGCTGCCCACCATGCTGACGAGGCCGAGGAGGCCGACGATCGCTCCGATCACGATCAGCGGGGCGGCTTGGTGCTTGAGCAGCCCCACCGCCATCAACGCGATCCCCAGCAGGACCCGCATACCCGGGTTCAGTCGAATACCGGCCATCCGAAACATCGCACTCCCTGCCCTTCGTGTCTTGCGTCCGAGAGTGGTCACTCTCGCTGGACGCGATTATGACTATGCCAATACCTGTAAAATAACAGGTATTATACTGTTGTGTCAAACGGATGGTCATGGACACGTCAGAAACACGCGAGCGAGAACAGATCGGGAACGAGATCGCGGCGCTCATGGGGCCGCTTGTCCGCGATCTCAGGACCGCCTTCCAGACATGTGCAGCGGAGCTCGGGCTCGCGCTGAGCGAGGCGCAGGCACTGTGGTTACTCGAGCTGCGCGGCACCCTGGCGACCAAGAACCTTGCCCGGGCGCTCGACATCGACCCGGCGAACGCGTCGACGCTGATCACCAAGCTCGAGCGACGCGGGCTGGTCGGCCGTGAGCCGGGCGACGACGACCGGCGTCGACGCCTCGTCTCGCTGACCGCGGAGGGGCAGAAGGTTCGCCGACAACTCGCGCGCTGCATCGCGGAGCGTCGCCCAAGCTTCCGTGAGCTGACCACCGACGAGCTTGTCACGTTCCGCGACCTCCTGCGACGCGTGGCAAGAGCCGGCTGAGGATCGTCCTCGTTCGCATGAGGCGCAACTCCCGCGGCCCATGCTCGGGGGACAGGTAGCCGCAGCGACATGAGCGTCGCGGACCGCTGCTCCGCCGCGGAACATGTAAGGAGACGACGTGGTGGGCCGCGTCGCGGTGTGCCGTCGCCGTGCGTTGACCGCGCGCGGCACGTCAGGTCTTCTGCCGAGCCGCGGAGTTCCGCGCTCCTCGCCTGCGGCGCGGCGAGTTGCCTCCGAGTGCTGCTCGGCTCGTTGGGCCGGCGCGATCGGGGGGTAGACTCGCCACGTGAGCGGGGTGGACGCCGATATCCGGCAGCTGGCGGCGTGGCTGGAGTCCAGCGTGCAGGAGGTCGCGGATGGCGTGGACGCTCGGCTCCGCGACGAGGTTCCGGAGTATTTCGCTGGCATTGACCCGAGCATGGCGGACGCCGAGCGGGCGAGCGTGGTGGCGAACCTGCGTGCGGTCGCGCACGGTCTGCGGCACGGCCGGGCGCTGCCTGACCGCCTGCCGCCCGGTGCGGTCGACGAGGCGCTGTTGGCGGCCAACGAAGGGCTCCCGTGGGCGGCGGTGCTTCGCACGTACATGATCGGCCATGCGAGCCTGTGGGAGCAGCTGCTCGCGCAGGTCGAGCGCCTGGGACTTCCGGACGTGCGGCGGGTCGAGGCGCTGCGCGTGCTCTCGCGCTACCTGTTCGCATACGTCGACGTGGTCACAGGGGAACTCGCTGAGGTCTACCAGGCCGAACGCGACCGGCTGCTGCGCAGTCAGGAGCGCCGGCGCGCGTCGTTGACGCGCGAGTTGCTCGCGGGGATGCCGGTGTCCGAAGAGGAGCTCGGATACCGCCTGCGCGTGGATCACGTGGGCGTGGTTGCGTGGGGCCGGAACCCTGAGGCGGGCGCCACGCAGCTCGCGCAGGAGCTCGGCTGTGCGTTGCTGATCGCGCCCGGTGGGGCGCGCTCGGTGTGGGCGTGGTTGGGTGGACGACCGCGGATCGAGGCGGCTGCCGCGCGAGCGCTGGGGCGGTTCTCACCTGACGAAGGAACGTTTCTGGCGTGTGGCGACGTGGCATTCGGTGAGGACGGGTTTGTCCAGAGTCACCGGCAGGCGCTCCAGGCCTACCGCGTCGCGGCCATCGGCGGTGCGCCGGTCACCCAGTACGACGACGTCGCGCTCGAGGCGCTGGTCGTCCAGGATGAGCGACTCGCACGCGAGTTCGTCGCGCGCGAGCTGGGAGCGCTGGCGTCACCCGACGCCAGGACGGAGCGGCTGCGCGCGACGTTGCGGGCCTATTTCAGGCTGGGTCAGAATGCGTCCGCGGCCGGCGCACTGCTCAAGGTCCATGAGCGGACCGTCGGTTATCGGCTCGCCACGATCGAGGAGCGCATCGGCCGTCCGATCATCGGGCGTCGCGATGAGCTCGGGCTGGCGCTGCGAATCCACGCGCTGCTCGAGGCCGACGCCGACGCGGACGGCGAGAACGGGCAGACAGTGACCGCGCCCGGCGAGCGGGTCGCGGTGCACGGCGGCGAGTAAGTCCGCCGCGCTTCTTTTTCGGAATCCGACAACAGCGACGCGTGGCTTTGCGGTGTCCGCATGGTGAAGCGCGCCGGCGGACGGCACTCTGTGCCGAGCAGAGAGGCACGCGATCGGATCAGACGGTCGCGGTAGCCGCTGCAGCTGCGCTGTTTCTTCCCTAGTTGCGCCTGTCCCCACCAGAGCTATCGCTGGAGGCCCGATGACGTCCACATCACCGCATATCAATCGCTGGCACGCGTTTGCGCTGCTGGCGGTCTCGTACTTCATGACGATCATCGACGTGACGATCGTCACCGTGTCGCTGCCGACGATCGGCCGCGAGCTGCACTTCAGCGAGACGAGCCTGCAGTGGGTCGTGACCGCGTACGCGATCACGTTCGGCGGCTTTCTGCTGCTCGGCGGCCGCGCGGCGGATCTGCTCGGCCGCCGCCGGATCGTGACGCTCGGCCTGGCTCTGTTCACGGCGGCGTCGCTGGCCTGCGGGTTCGCGACCGATGCCGCGTTCCTGATCGGGAGCCGCGCCGTTCAGGGACTGGGCGCGGCGATCATGGTGCCCGCCGCTCTGTCGATCGTGATGAACATGTTCGAAGAGGGCGCCGAGCGCAACAAGGCGCTCGGGATCTGGGGCGCGCTCGCGGCCGCCGGCGCGACCGTCGGCCTGATTGCCGGTGGGCTTCTCACGCGCTATGCCGGGTGGGAGTACATCTTCTTTATCAACATTCCGATCGGCGCAGCGGCGCTGGCGCTCGCGCCACGACTCGTTCCTGACAGCCGGCTCGCGACTGTGCGCCGGAGGTTTGACGCACTGGGCGCGATCACCGGCACTAGCGGGCTGGTGCTGCTGGTGGACGCGATCGCCGACGCGCCGCGCGACGGCTGGGGCGCGACGCGAACGATCGCGCTGCTCGCGGGATCTGCGGCGCTGCTCGTTGCCTTCGTGGCGATCGAGCGCCGGGCGCGTGAGCCGTTGTTGCCGTTTTCAATATTCCAATTGCGCACGCTCGTCGGCGCGAACATCGCCGGGCTGCTCTCAGGCGGAAGTTTCTACGCGTTCGTCTTCCTCGGCACGCTGTACATGCAGCAGGTGCTGCACTACAGCGCCCTTGAGACCGGGGTCGCGTGGTTGGTGACGTCGCTGAGCTCGGTCGTGCTCGCGGGCCTCTCGCAGAGGCTCGTCACCCGCCGCGGAGCCAAGGTCGTGATGACGATCGGGATGACCCTGATCGGCGCGGGTGTGATCTGGGCAAGCCAAGTGCCCGTCCACGGGCAGTTCCTGGCCAACCTCGCCGGCCCGATGCTCCTCGCCGGCGCAGGGACCGCGTTCGCGTTCATCCCGATCTCGATCGCTGCGCTCGCAGGCGTCGCCGAGCACCAGTCCGGGCTCGCCTCCGGCCTGCTGAACACCTCCCGGCAACTCGGCGGAGCGCTCGGCATCGCGATCGCTTCAAGCGTCGCCGCCGGCCACACCACCGCGCTGCTTCACGCCGGCACCGCCCCGCCCGCGGCTCTGACCAGCGGTTTCCAGCAGGCGCTATGGGTTCTCGGCGCGATCGTCCTGCTCGCTCTCCCCGCGATCCTCGCGCTCGTCCGCGACGACGAGCGCTCGGACACCGCGGCCGAGACCGCGGTCCGCGAGGCGCAGACCGCTGTCGCCGGCACGCACTGACCGACATCGACCAACGCACATCTGGAGGCGCTGATGAGTTCCGTCCATCACGCCGAGCAGCGCTCGGCGCCCGATTCACCCACCCGCTCGATTCACGAGTTGCGCGCTGCGCTGCGCGGTCGTGTGATCGCCCCCGGTGATCCCGACTATGAGCTCTCGCGGCTCGTGGTCAACGCGGCGATCGATCACCGACCCGCACTCATCATCCGGCCGGCTGACTCCGCCGACGTGTCGCTCGTCGTGTCTGCGGCGCGCGCGCACGGGATCGAGCTCGCCATTCGCGGCAGTGGACACAGCTTCGCCGGTCACGGCAGCTCCGACGGCGGCGTCGTCCTCGACATGTCGGACATGCGCGCGCTGCACATCGACCCGCAGCGCAGGACCGCTTGGGCTCAGGCCGGAGTCACGGCCGGCCGGTACACCACCGAGGCGGCACGGCACGGTCTCGCAACCGGATTCGGTGACACCGGATCGGTCGGGATCACCGGGCTGACCCTCGGAGGAGGCATCGGCTGGCTCGTCCGCAAGCACGGCCTGACGGTCGACAACCTGCTCGCCGTGGAGATCGTGACCGCGGACGGGGAGCGGCTCCACGTCGATTCCCAGCGACACCGGGACCTGTTCTGGGCGCTCCGCGGCGGCGGGGGGAACTTCGGGGTCGTCACCCGTCTGCAATACCACCTCCATCGGCTCGAGACGATCCTCGGTGGGTTGCTCGTGCTGCCGGCGAGCCCCGCTGTCCTGAGCTCGTTCATTGCCGCCGCCGACCACGCGCCCGATGAGCTCTCGACGATCGCGATCCTCACTCGGCTCCCGCCCCTGCCCTTCGTGGCATCCGAACATCACGGCCGGCTGGCACTGATGGTGCTCTTGGCCTATGCCGGTGACCCGGACCGCGGTCAGGAGGCCCTCGCTCCGCTGCGGACGATCGCGAGACCCCTCGCCGATGCGATCGCACCGATGCCCTATCGAGCGATGTACGCGGCAGAGAGTCCGGGCCCTGAACGGGTCCGGACGGCCACCCGCTCGATGTTTCTCGACGAGCTCGACGAGCACGCCGCGGCGACGATCTTCGAACGGATGGACGCGCAGCCGTCGCCGATGGCGGCCGTGCAGATCAGGGTGCTCGGAGGCGCAATGGCGCGTGTCCCGGCGGACGCGACCTCCTTCGCTCACCGCGAGCGGCGGCTGATGGTGACGTTCGGCGCCGGCTATCACGACCTGGACCAAGCGGCTTCCCACGAGACGTGGGTCGCCGACTCGCTGGCGATGCTGCGCCCCGCCGCATACGGCGTCCACGTCAGCTTCCTCGCCGACGAGGGTGCCGCCCGCATCCACGAGGCATATCCCGACGCGACCTACAGGCGGCTCGCGGCGATCAAACGACGCTATGACCCGACCAATCTCTTCAGGGTCAACCAGAACATCGACCCGGACGGCTGAACGGAGAAATGAACCGCACGGCGCTGTCACACCCGCGGCACCTGCCGCGTCTAGATGGCAAGACGAGTTCTCGACACGCCTACGTCACAACGTTTTTGGGAGAAGTCATGCACCCAACACAAAGAACCGACCTTCGCGAGCTGGACCGTCGTACACACGACGGGATCGACGTGTCGCTGTTGTGGGACCCCCGGACCGAGGGTGTCTCGGTCACGGTGACGGACACGCGCGGCGGTGGGTCATTTGAGTTCGCGGTCGCGCCGGGAGATGCCCTCGAGGCCTTCTGGCATCCGTACGCCTACATCGCGCACCGCGACACGGGCGATGTGGACACGGCGTGGTCACAGCGGACCCGTCCCTGAGAGCAATCCCGACATGAATAACCCAGAGGTCCCAGATGGATTCAACACGTCCCAACTCATCCTTTCTTTCCACGCGTCGCGGCAAGCTGACGCTGACGTTGCTGTGCGCGATCGCATTCCTTGATTTTGTCGATGCGTCGATCGTCAACATCGCGCTGCCCTCGATCCGCCGTGCCCTGCATTTCTCGGTCGCAGACCTGCAATGGGTGCCGAGCGGATACCTGCTCACCTACGGCGGGTTCATGCTGCTCGGCGGCCGCGCCGCCGACCTGCTCGGCCGACGGCGCGTCCTGACCACCGGAGTGATCGTGATCGGCGTCTCATCGCTGATCGGCGGATTCGCCGAGAGCTCCGGGGTGCTCATCGGCGCCCGCCTGGCGCAAGGCCTCGGAGCCGCGTTCACGCTCCCCGCCGCCCTATCGATCCTGACCACCAGCTTCAAGGAGGGCAAGGAGCGCAACACCGCGCTCGGTGTCTGGGGCGCCATCGGCGGCCTCGCGTCGGCGGTCGGCGTGCTCCTCGGCGGACTGCTGGTCGAAGGAGCCGGATGGCGCTGGGTGATGTTCGTCAACCCGATCGCCGTGGTGCTCGTGCTCGGCGGAATCTTCCGGCTCCTGTCACCCGATCGGCGCCGCGCTCACCTCGGTAACTTCGACGCGCCGGGAGCGGTGCTGGCGACGGGCGGCATGCTGCTGCTCGTCTACGCGCTCGTCAAGGCGCCGACCGCCGGATGGGGCGCGACTCGCACGATCGCCGAGCTCGCCGGCGCGATCGTCCTCCTGGCCGCGTTCGTGGCCAACGAGGCGCGCCACCGCAACCCGCTCGCCCCGCTGTCGATCTTCCGCATCAACGGACTCGGATTCTCCAACGTCACCCAGCTGATCGCGTTCGCCGGCTTCCTCGCCGTGTTCTTCTACCTCACGCTCTACATGCAGAACGTGCTCGGCTACTCGGCGATCCAGACCGGCGCCGCCTACCTGCCGCTCTGCTTCGCGGTCGGGATCGCGGCCGGAGTCTCCTCCCAGCTCCTGACCCGCACCGGGACACGGCCGATGATCGTCGGCGGTGCGCTTGTCTCCGCCGCCGGCATGTACTGGCTCTCACGGATCCCAGTCCACGGCTCGTATCTCTCCGACCTGCTGCCCGGCATGCTGGTGCTCTCGCTCGGTGTGGGACCGATGTTCGTCGCGGTCACGACCGCTGCGAATGCCGGCGTACCCGCCGACAAGGCCGGGCTGGCGGCATCGCTGCTCAACGCCTCACAGCAGGTCGGCGGCGCACTCGGCCTCGCGATCTTCACGGCGATCGCGACGAGCCGCACCCAGGACCTGCTGAACGCCCATACACCGCTCACGCACGCCCTGACGGCCGGGTTCCAGCGAGCGCTGTTCATCGGCAGCATCTTCATCGTCGCCTCCGCCGTGATCGGCACCCGCGCCACCAACACACGCGGCGAGGCAACCCAACCAGCCGCCGGCGACGCGCTCCTCAAGCCTGCACGAGCCTGACCCCCCCAACGCCCCCCAGGCCGTGGCGGCTCCAACCCGGGAGCCGCCACGGACCCGGGGCGCTTCGCCAGGGCACCCCGATCTCGTGACCCACAGCAAGCGGGCCCTCCGGCGACCGACCACGGGATCGGAACGGTCTCAGGGCTTCTCGTCAGAGAAGCGCGGCGACGCCGGCAAGCCGCTCCTGCGCACTGTGGAGCAACGGCTCGCGTGCCCGAAGCATGTGACCTCAACGTCCAGCTCGGCCAAGGCCCGGAACGACCCTGGATGTGAGCACGGACGGCATCAGTGGACCACTCTCGAGAGGGCACGGTGCGATGAGCACGACAGGCGCCCGCCCGAGCGGCGTTGCGCCGCCGCGCGAACGCGCCGGTGTCGCGGCCTGCGCGCACCCCGCCGCCCTCGCGGAGCACTCCACTTCCCGCCACCTCTCACCGACACTGTCAAGAAACGCAACGGCGAACACCACCGTCTGCGTTCCGCAACGCCACCGTCAGCCGATCGACGGAGACGACCAGCACCTGCCGCTCAACACGCTCGACACGCCGCGGACGAACCACGCAGAGCACCGGCAGAGCGCCTCGCCGGCACCACCGCCGACGCCGCCTCGACAGCCACCGTGCCTGCGCTCGCACCCGAGCGAGGTGACGATCGTCGTACGCCCTCGTCGACGAGGTAGGCCAGAGGCGCGGTGGCGGTGCTGCTCCGTTTCCTCTGGCCCCCTCCCGAACCGGTTACGTGGAATTCCACGTAACGGGTTGTATGTCCCGCGAACGGTTATGTTGAAGACGTCCTCGGGCGACGGCGTTTGCGCTGCTCAGCGGGATTTCTGCGGGTGACGCGTTCAACATAGTCATAGCCCGTCGAGGAACGCGAGCAGCGCGTCGGATGGCCGGTATCGGCCGGGCTTGGTCCCGAGCGCGGCGGTTCGTGCGATCGCCTGCTCCTTGAGCTTCGGGTCGGCGTGCTCGTAGATGTGCGTGGTCTGGGTTGACTCATGCCCGAGCCACAACGCGATCGTCGCGATGTCGACACCCTTGGCTCTGAGCAGCATCGCGTTGGAGTGCCGCAGCGTGTGCGGGGTGACCCGCTTGGCGTTCAGTGATGGGCAGTTGGCGGCGCCGGCGTGCTTGGAGACCACGACGCCGATCGTGTAGCGGCTGAGGGGTCGTCCTTGGCGGGTTGGGAACAGCGGTTCCTGAGGCTGGCCGTGGCGTTCGTTGATCCAGGCGCGTAGGACTTTGACGAGCTCGGCGGTCAGGGTTGTGGCGCGCCTCTTCCGGCCCTTTCCCAAGATCCGGATGTGTGCTGCGGTGCCGAGGTGAACGTCGCCGACGCGCAGGCCGATGAGCTCGGAGACCCTGACGCCGGTCTGGATCATGAGCGCCAGTAGCGTGTGGTCGCGGCGGCCGAGCCAGGTGCCTTTGTCGGGCGCGGCGAGCAGCGCGGCGATCTCGTCGCGGTCGAGGTAGCTGACGGTGTTGCGCTCGTATCGTTTGGTCGGGATCGCCATCACTCTGGCGATCGTGTGCGCGTGCTCTGGGTGCTCCAGCGCGCAGTAGCGGTAGAAGGAATGGATCGCCCCGAGGCGGGCGTTGTGGGTTCTCGGGCCGTTTCCGCGGTCTGCTTCGAGATGGGTGAGGAACGCACCGATCAGCGGCGCGTCGAGATCGTCGATATCCAGCTCGAACGGCTGCTTGCCGGTCTGCTCGTGCGCGAAGCGCAACAGCAGCCTGAACGCGTCCCGGTAGGCGGCGATCGTCTCCGGACTCGAGTTGCGTTGGGTGATCAGACGCTCGGTGAACCATGCCTGAAGCGCGGGCGCGAGCGCGGTCATCAGAGCACCTCCGGTAGTTGCTCCAGCCGGCGGCTGATCAACTGGAGCAACTCGGGGACCGCCTCCAGATACCAATACGAACTGGCCGGGTCGACATGCCCGAGGAACGCGGAGAGCAGCGGCATCCGACGGTCGATGTCCTCGCCGGCCTCAAACCAGTCCACCAGCGTGTGCACGGCCAGGGAATGCCGGAGATCGTGTGGTCGGGGTCTAGCGCGAGCGCCGCGACCGTCGAGGCCGACCTCGCCGATCAGCTGGGTGAACGTCCGGTTGAGTTCCCCGCGCGGTACCCGTCGACCGCGCGCGCCGATGAAGAACGCGGGCGTCGAGGGCTCCGGGAAACGAGCGTCGCGCAGCCGCGCGTACTCGCGCAGCGCCCGGATCGTGCTGGGGTGCAGCGGCACCTCGCGCTGTTTCTTCTGCTTGCCGGCGCGGACGTGCACCACGCCATGCTTGAGATCGACATCGTGGCGGTCGAGCGCGAGCGCCTCCCCGGGACGCATCCCGGTGACCGCCAAGAGCCCGATCAGCGTCTGGTGACGCGCCGCGCGCAACGGCGGGCTGAGTCGCCCGGCGGCCGCGATCAACGCCGCGATCTCCTTCTCGGCGTAGATGTATGGCGCGATCCGCGGCCGGTGGCCGGGCAACAGGTCCTTGGAGGGAACCTCGCTCGCAGGGTCGATCCTCGCGAGATGCCGCGCGAACCCGCGCACGACCGACAGCCGCTGACGCCAATAGTGCGGGTGCGCGGCCGCCGGCAACCGTGCCCACTCGAGCGCCAGCTCCGTGGTGATCCGCTCAGCGCCCGCCTGCTCGAGGAACTCCACGAACCCTTCCAGCAGCCGGCCGTCCTGGGGCATCTCGAACCCGAGCCGGCGACGGAGGCGCAGATAGGCAGCCAGGGCGTCGCGAAGCGGGCTCATGCTGCACCACCATCTTGCTGCGACGGCCACGGTCGCGCGAGCGCACGAAGCGCCCTGCGGTCGACCTTGGCGTATATGGCTGTGGTCTTCTGCTCGCGGTGGCGCAGCACCTGGCCGATCTCCGCCAGCGACGCGCCCGCCCTGAGCATCTCGGTCGCCGCGGTATGCCGCAACCGGTGCGGGCCGACGCGCGGAAGCCCCGCCCGGGTGCACGCCTCCCGCACGATCCAGCCGATCGTGTGCGACGCCAGCTCCTGAAGCGGCGCTGTCATCCGCACAAACAGCGCCCGGCTCTCGCACCGCGGACGGCGGCGAAGATACGACACCAGCGCTTCACCAACGTCCACCGGCAACGGCAACACATCCTGCCGGGCCCCCTTGCCGCGAATCAGCAACTCGCCGGCGCGCCAATCGACGTCCTCCAGCTGCATCGCGGCGACCTCGCCACGACGCAGCCCCAGCCTCGAGAGCAACAACACGATCGCGTAATCGCGTCGCCCGATCGTCCGCCGCCGATCGCATGACGCCAGCAGCTTGCGCACCGCCGCCGGCTCGAGGCCGCGTGGCAGCGTGCGATCACGCAGATCAGCGACCGACGGGACCGCCCACACCAACGGTGCCTCGATCAGCCCGGCCACGTGCAGGAAGCGCAGAAACGACCGCAACGCGCTCGCGAGGTCCCGTGCGCCCGTCACGCTGCGCCTCGGACACTCCGCCACCAGGAACAGGCTCACGTCCGCCGCGGAGAGCCGCTCCAGCTCCAGCCCCTCCCAGCCAGCCAGGAACAAGCGCGCGGCCGGGAGATACGCATCACGGACGGTGTGCTCCGCCAGACGCCGCTCGACCCGCAGATAGCGACCGTAATCAGCCAACAGCCCCTCCAGCGGACCACTCGCGACCGTCGCCGCCGGGGACCGCATCACGCCGATCTCCCTCAGGTACGCAAGCGGCAGCGCCACGCTCTGCGGCGTTGTCCACGTCACCAGCCCCGCCTCACGGCGCGAACTCGTGAACGCCGCCACCAGCGCATCGCTCAGCTCGCCGACGGTCAGCCCTCGGCGATCAAGCCAACGGCTGAGCCGATCCAGCTGACACAACCTGTTCGCCGTCGCCGACGATGAATACGACCGAGAACGCAACCACACCTCGAACCCCGCCGCATACGGCGCCAACGGCCCGGACACCACCGGGAACCACCGGGAACCACACCCGCTTGCCCATCGCTGCCTCCTGTCAGACCACGGAACACGACTCCGTGAAGCCTCGACAGGACAGCCACGATTATGTTGAACGCGTCACCCGCAGAAATCCCGCTGAGCAGGAGAAACGCCGCCAGCTGAGCCCGTCCTCAACATAACCGTTCGCGGGACATACAACCCGGCGTGAACCTTTCAGCTCACCGGGCTCTCCAGCGACTGTTCCGTGATTGACGCGGTGGCCTTTCTGGGGTGGATGCTGGCGTAGCAGGGTTCGCAGACCACGAGGGTCTTGCGATGGCGCTTGGCCATGATCTGCGCCCATTCGGGCTGCGGCTGTCCGGGCATGTCGAGGTCGGCGAGTTTGCCGATCTGGTGCACGCGCACCTTCTCCGCGTCTCCGCAGATCTCGCACTGTCCCGCCAGGAGCCGATGAATCAGCTCTTTGCGGCGGGCGGGCCCTCGGACAGGAGCGCGATCCCGCAGGATCGCGGTCTTCTGCCGCCTGAGCGGAATGCCACCGAACGTGGCGACCAACGGCGTCTTGCCCTCGCCGCGATCAACGACGGCTTGCATGCATGTGCGCGGCCCGTGCGGCGTCTGGATCGTGGCCGCGTACTTGCGGGCGATCTTCGTCACCGTCGAGTCGTGCTTGCCTGCCAGCGTCTTGAGCATTGAGGTCACCATCACCCAGCGCAGCCGACTGAGCCGGTAGACGTCGCCGGCCAGCAGGTAGTACTGGACGATGCCGCGGTACTCGGCGCCGTAGTGGCTGATGATCGCGTGGTCCTGCTCGTTCATCAGCTCGGGCCGTCGCTCGGGTTTGCCCCGTTGCATGTACCGCGCGCATTTGGTCGCGATCACCTCCCTGGGCACGCGCAACCGGATCCCGCCGTTGACGGTCCTGCGGCCAGCGGTGAGCCTTCGGTCGTCGTGCTGGACGGTGATCTCGTAGCCGAGGAACCGCGCCGCGCTAGTGCGGGCGTGGGTGATCAGCGTCTTGGTCTCCGACAGCTCCAGCGCGAGCTCATCGTGCAGGAACTGACCGAGGCGACGTTTGATCTCCTCAGCTTCTGATCGTGGTCCGGCGAACCCGAGCAGGAGGAGAGTCGCCGGAGGGAATCTCACCCTCCGGCGCTCGCAGAACCCGGCGTGAACCTCTCAGCTCACCGGGCTCCCATCGTCCCGCCGTCAGGGCGCACGCCCCAGCGCCAGTGCGCGAACAGGCCCGGCTGGCGTCTGGCGACGTCAGCGAGGAACCTGCGCGCCCTGGTCGGGTGGCGGCGCAAGCGTTTGTATTTCCGCATGGCCCACCTCACGAGCGTGTCGTTGAGGTGGCGGAAGACCGGATACAACATGGACTTGTAGAAGCGCCCGAAATAGTTGATCCAGCCCTGGAGCTGGCGGTTGAACATCAGCGCCAGGTCCGTGAGGGTCTTGTCCGAGCGAAGGTGCACGCGCCAGCTGCGCATCTCGCGCCGCATCCGCGTCTTCGCCTCGCCCGAGACCGCCGGAGTGAAGTTCAGAAAGTGCTTCCCGAACCGGTTCTTCGACAGCCGCGGGCGGAACGTGTACGAGAGGAAGTCGAACGACGTGTGCTCGTGAGAGCCGCGCCGGTCGTCGTCCTTGCAGTACACGATGCGGGTCTTCTGCTCGTTGAGCTGAAGGCCGCACTCCGCCAGCCGCGAGGCGATCATGGCCCGCAGCTGCAGGGCCTGCCGCTCGCTTCGAGCGTGGACGATGATGTCATCGCAGTAGCGCTCGAACGGGACGGTCGGGTACTCCCGGGCCATCCACGCATCGAACGCGTAGTGCAGCATCATGTTGGCGAGCAGGGGTGAAATCGCAGACCCTTGAGGGGTTCCGCGATCACGCTCGACCAGGCTGCCATCCTCTCTCTGGAGCGGCGCTTTGAGCCACCGCTCCACATACAGCAGGATCCAGCGCTGGTCGGTGTGGTGAGCGACCGCCTTCAGAACGAGGTCCCACGGGACGGTGTCGAAGAACTTCCGGATGTCCATATCGAGCACCCAGTCGTTGCGCCAGCACCGCTCCCGGCAGACCCCGATCGCGTCGTGCGCGGATCGACCCGGCCGATACCCATATTGCGACAACGAAGGTGCACGCTGACAAGCGGGCACACGGAAGGGAGGATCGACTGATGTCGAGCGTGTAGCCCCAGGCTCGTGCTCATGGCCTGGCCCCACCCCGACGTGCGTCGCCGGCTCTTGGTCGGCGGGGTTCGAAGCTCGGGGCAAAGCCCAAGGGTGCCCGTCTCATCCGGGCGTCACAGGCGAGGGGCAGACCGGACGGGTGAAGGGCTTAAACCTCCGTTGATGCCTCGTCATTCGGAACCCCGTTGATGGGAATGCTGGATCGGGGTGCAGGGGCTGGCCGCCGAAGAGCGGCAGGTGCTGGCTGGTGATATGGGCCGGTCAGGAGAGCACCACCGCCCCCGGGGTACAGGAGGCACCCAAACCGGTCACATCTTGAGCGTGCGCAACGTGGGAACCCCGTCTGGGTCCGGATCTTCGGGTCCGGTAAGCCGACCGCAAGGAGGGCCCAACTCCCCGGCGGGAATCGGATGACCGAGAAGCGAACGCCGGTGGCCGAAAGGCAACGGGAAACCGGGACAAGTATGGCTGGCCCCTCCGCCCGCCGTCCCGCATAACCGGCCGGATACCGGGCCTGGTGCCCGGGCGCGAAAGCGAGCTGACGCGGTCAGGTGAGCCTGTGAAAGGGAAGATGACCGAAGCCCCGGAACCGAAGGACAAGTTGGACGCCACGGCCGTTGCTGTGGCGAACGGACCAGAGGACGCGATCCTGGATTGGGACGCCGTTGATTGGCGTGCCTGCGAAGAGAGCGTACGGCGGCTTCGGCAGCGGATCTTCACGGCCTCGCGGGCGGGGGACCTTGCAAGGGTCCGCAGCCTGCAGAAGTTGATGCTCTGCTCGCGCGCGAACGCGCTTTTGAGCGTGCGGCGGGTGAGCGAGCGCAACGCGGGTCGTCTGACGGCGGGCATCGATGGCGAGGTGGCGCTGACCTCCACGGCCAAGGCGAACTTGGTGGCAAGGATGCAGCGCAAGATCGAGCCGTTCAAGGCCCTGCCCGTCAGGCGGGTGTACATCCCGAAGAAGGGCAGCAGCGCGAAGCGCCGGCCGCTCGGAATCCCCGTGATCCTCGACCGCTGCCGTCAGGCAATGGTCGCGGGCGCGTTGGAGCCCGAGTGGGAGGCGCGGTTTGAGCCGAAGTCCTACGGGTTTCGCCCGGGCCGCGGCTGCCATGACGCGATCGAGGCGATCTACAAGACCGCCCACGGCAAGAGCCCGAGGCGGCGGTGGGTACTCGACGCAGACCTGGCATCGGCGTTTGACAAGATCGTCCACGACCACATTCTCAGCCAGCTCGGCACCTTCCCCGCACGGGGAATGATCGAGCAATGGCTGAAAGCGGGCGTGGTCGAGAACGGGGTGCTGTCGCGCACCGAGGAGGGAACCCCCCAAGGCGGCGTGGTCAGCCCCGTGCTGTTAAACATCGCGCTGCACGGGATGGAGAACGCCGCCGGAGTCGCCTACCAGCAGGCCGGCAGCCATGCCGGCAAGACGGTGAAAGACTCTCCGGTCCTGATCAGGTACGCCGATGACCTCGTCGCCCTGTGTCACACACAGGCCCAGGCGCTTGAGGTCAAGGCGCGGCTTGCCAGGTGGCTTGAGCCCAGGGGACTGGCCTTCAACGAGGACAAGACACGGATTGTCACTCTCGATGACGGCTTTGACTTCCTGGGTTACAACGTCCGCCGGTATCGAGACAAGCTGCTGATCAAACCCAGCAAAGCGGCAGTGAGACGAATCCGGGAACGGCTCAGCACCGAGACGCGGTCCCTGCGCGGGACCAACGTCACCGCGGTGATCAGCAAGCTCAACCCCATCATCAGGGGCTGGGCCGCCTACTACCGGATAGCGGTATCAAGCGAGGTCTACCACTCGCTCGATACCCACCTGTGGCGGCTCACCTACAAGTGGGCTGTCTACAGTCACTGGAACAAACCGAAGTCCTGGATCATCTCCCGGTACTACGGCATGTTCAACAAGTCCAGACGCGACCGATGGGTGTTCGGCGACCGCCAAAGCGGCAGCTACATGCAGAAGTTCGCCTGGACACGGATCGTCCGACACCGGATGGTCAAGGGCACGGCATCCCCTGATGACCCCGCCCTGGCCGACTACTGGGCCGAACGACGACGCAAGACAACACCCCTGCCGACCGGCAAGACCAGCCTGGAACTCCTAGAGGCCCAGCACGGCCGCTGCCCGCTCTGCGGAGGCTCGCTCCTGCTAACCGACGACCCGCCCCAAAGCCCCCACGAATGGGAACGATGGCTGGCGGGCGCCCGCACGGCGATCATCAAGACCGCCCCCCGGGCGGACGGCACGTCAGACGAACCCCGTCTCACCCACATCCGCTGCCTCCGACGACATATCACCGGACGCAGCACAGACCCGCAGCATCTGCACGCCCGCGAGCCCCAGGGGCTTGCTTGAGCCGTGTGCGGTGAAAGCCGCTCGCACGGTTCTGAGGGGGGCCGGACGCAGCAATGCGTCCGGCCTACCCGGCCGAGTCCGGGTGGAACACTGGCTCCACCGACGGCTCAAGATATGAGCGAACGACCACTTGGGCGATCCGATCCGCGACGGTCGGCACCCCGAGCACTCTCAGGCCGCCGTCCTTCTTCGGTATCTCCACCGCACGCACCGGCGGCGGGAAGTAACTCCCCGACGAGAGCCGATTCCAGAGCTTGTACAGGTTCCCTTGCAGGTCCTGCTCAAACTCCTCGATCGACTGCTCGTCCACGCCGGCGCCACCCTTGTTCGCCTTGACCCTCCGATAGGCCTCCCAAACGGCCCACTTGGAGATCTCAAACGACTTTGGCTTCGGCTCGCTCACCCGACTCCTCCCACGTCACCGCGGTTGATCTGAAAGCCAGCCAGGACAACCCGTCCCCTTCGCTCCAGCCCGATTACCGGGCCTTCACCGCTACTACGAGACGGTCCGCCCCTGTGCCCCGCATCACTACTCTCCCCCTCGCAGATCAGCTGCTTGGGGTTCTCGCTCCAGACGACCAGCCGCAGGCCACAACCGCTCCACTGGCCAGCCGTCCCATCGGGGCGACAGGTTCCCGAGTTCCGCACAAGAGCCCAGATCACGCTCGCGCCACCATCCATGCCGGACACCCACCTGGCCAATCAGCAGGCTCCCACCAGGCTCCTCCCGGGGCAACGACTCGACCCCGGTTCCGGATGTCATCGATACGCTTTCGACACTTCATCGGTGGTTCGCTCTCGCTCGCCTTCGTGATCCACACCTGACGCGCTGACAGCGCGCCGTCTCCGCGACGCTCAGCACCCCGGCTCTTGACCGGCGCACCTCGCGGTGGTTTGCGATCTCCCCCTGCAGGGCGACCGCGAAGGGCCACCAGACCCACCGGTCCGGCTCCTTCATCTCTCATGCAGCACCGCATCCGTCGGACTCTGCTTCTACTCAGTTCCTCCTTCCGCGTTCTCGGCACACTGTCATCTGCGTACCGGACGTAACGCAGCCGCCGATACTCCGGATCGTACGGATCCAGGGCGGGAAGGCGGCGTTGCTGCTGGCGCAGCGCTCGCACCGCGGCATGATCGCCACGCTTGCGAGCACGACCGATCGCGGCCGTGATCCTTTTGTGCTCAGGATTGGATTTCCTGCGCACACCTCGGGTGTATTCCGGCATCAGAACCGTCTCGACAAACTCATCCAACCTGTTCAGGTAGATGTTGGACAGGCACGGGGAAAGAACCCCGCCCTGCGGCGCGCCGCTGAGCGTGGCACCCCACACCCAATCCTCCAAGTACCCGGCAGCCAGCATCTGGCTGATCAGCCGAAGCAACCGGTGATCGTGGATCTTCTCGCCCAGCGTCTCGAGCATGACCTGATGGTCAAGCTCGTCGAAGCAGCGGGAGATGTCACCCTCGATAAACCAGGTCGTTCCCGTCCAGGTGTTCGCCACCTCGCGCAACGCGGTGTGGCACCCCCGGCCGGGCCGATACCCATGTTGCGACAACGAAGGTGCACGCTGACAAGCGGGCACACGGAAGGGAGGATCGACTGATGTCGAGCGTGTAGCCCCAGGCTCGTGCTCATGGCCTGGCCCCACCCCGACGTGCGTCGCCGGCTCTTGGTCGGCGGGGTTCGAAGCTCGGGGCAAAGCCCAAGGGTGCCCGTCTCATCCGGGCGTCACAGGCGAGGGGCAGACCGGACGGGTGAAGGGCTTAAACCTCCGTTGATGCCTCGTCATTCGGAACCCCGTTGATGGGAATGCTGGATCGGGGTGCAGGGGCTGGCCGCCGAAGAGCGGCAGGTGCTGGCTGGTGATATGGGCCGGTCAGGAGAGCACCACCGCCCCCGGGGTACAGGAGGCACCCAAACCGGTCACATCTTGAGCGTGCGCAACGTGGGAACCCCGTCTGGGTCCGGATCTTCGGGTCCGGTAAGCCGACCGCAAGGAGGGCCCAACTCCCCGGCGGGAATCGGATGACCGAGAAGCGAACGCCGGTGGCCGAAAGGCAACGGGAAACCGGGACAAGTATGGCTGGCCCCTCCGCCCGCCGTCCCGCATAACCGGCCGGATACCGGGCCTGGTGCCCGGGCGCGAAAGCGAGCTGACGCGGTCAGGTGAGCCTGTGAAAGGGAAGATGACCGAAGCCCCGGAACCGAAGGACAAGTTGGACGCCACGGCCGTTGCTGTGGCGAACGGACCAGAGGACGCGATCCTGGATTGGGACGCCGTTGATTGGCGTGCCTGCGAAGAGAGCGTACGGCGGCTTCGGCAGCGGATCTTCACGGCCTCGCGGGCGGGGGACCTTGCAAGGGTCCGCAGCCTGCAGAAGTTGATGCTCTGCTCGCGCGCGAACGCGCTTTTGAGCGTGCGGCGGGTGAGCGAGCGCAACGCGGGTCGTCTGACGGCGGGCATCGATGGCGAGGTGGCGCTGACCTCCACGGCCAAGGCGAACTTGGTGGCAAGGATGCAGCGCAAGATCGAGCCGTTCAAGGCCCTGCCCGTCAGGCGGGTGTACATCCCGAAGAAGGGCAGCAGCGCGAAGCGCCGGCCGCTCGGAATCCCCGTGATCCTCGACCGCTGCCGTCAGGCAATGGTCGCGGGCGCGTTGGAGCCCGAGTGGGAGGCGCGGTTTGAGCCGAAGTCCTACGGGTTTCGCCCGGGCCGCGGCTGCCATGACGCGATCGAGGCGATCTACAAGACCGCCCACGGCAAGAGCCCGAGGCGGCGGTGGGTACTCGACGCAGACCTGGCATCGGCGTTTGACAAGATCGTCCACGACCACATTCTCAGCCAGCTCGGCACCTTCCCCGCACGGGGAATGATCGAGCAATGGCTGAAAGCGGGCGTGGTCGAGAACGGGGTGCTGTCGCGCACCGAGGAGGGAACCCCCCAAGGCGGCGTGGTCAGCCCCGTGCTGTTAAACATCGCGCTGCACGGGATGGAGAACGCCGCCGGAGTCGCCTACCAGCAGGCCGGCAGCCATGCCGGCAAGACGGTGAAAGACTCTCCGGTCCTGATCAGGTACGCCGATGACCTCGTCGCCCTGTGTCACACACAGGCCCAGGCGCTTGAGGTCAAGGCGCGGCTTGCCAGGTGGCTTGAGCCCAGGGGACTGGCCTTCAACGAGGACAAGACACGGATTGTCACTCTCGATGACGGCTTTGACTTCCTGGGTTACAACGTCCGCCGGTATCGAGACAAGCTGCTGATCAAACCCAGCAAAGCGGCAGTGAGACGAATCCGGGAACGGCTCAGCACCGAGACGCGGTCCCTGCGCGGGACCAACGTCACCGCGGTGATCAGCAAGCTCAACCCCATCATCAGGGGCTGGGCCGCCTACTACCGGATAGCGGTATCAAGCGAGGTCTACCACTCGCTCGATACCCACCTGTGGCGGCTCACCTACAAGTGGGCTGTCTACAGTCACTGGAACAAACCGAAGTCCTGGATCATCTCCCGGTACTACGGCATGTTCAACAAGTCCAGACGCGACCGATGGGTGTTCGGCGACCGCCAAAGCGGCAGCTACATGCAGAAGTTCGCCTGGACACGGATCGTCCGACACCGGATGGTCAAGGGCACGGCATCCCCTGATGACCCCGCCCTGGCCGACTACTGGGCCGAACGACGACGCAAGACAACACCCCTGCCGACCGGCAAGACCAGCCTGGAACTCCTAGAGGCCCAGCACGGCCGCTGCCCGCTCTGCGGAGGCTCGCTCCTGCTAACCGACGACCCGCCCCAAAGCCCCCACGAATGGGAACGATGGCTGGCGGGCGCCCGCACGGCGATCATCAAGACCGCCCCCCGGGCGGACGGCACGTCAGACGAACCCCGTCTCACCCACATCCGCTGCCTCCGACGACATATCACCGGACGCAGCACAGACCCGCAGCATCTGCACGCCCGCGAGCCCCAGGGGCTTGCTTGAGCCGTGTGCGGTGAAAGCCGCTCGCACGGTTCTGAGGGGGGCCGGACGCAGCAATGCGTCCGGCCTACCCGGCAGAGCAGTCGGAGAACTGCGGCTCGTAATACGCCTCCAACAGCAGACGCACCACTTCGCCGACCAGCTTGTCCGACCACGACGGCAATCCCAGCGGCCGCGTTTTCCCGTCCTTCTTGGGAATGTAGTGGCGCCTGACGGGCTTGAACCGGTAGCGCTCGTGACGCAACGCGTCGATGATGCGCTCGATCTTGCCCATGCTCATGCCGTCCGCGGTTTCCGCGTCGGGTCCCGGGGTCATCGCTCCTTTGTTGGAGTAGATGCGCCCGTAGGCCAGCAGATACAACTGCGGGTTGAACAGCTGTCGATACAGCTCATCGCACGGCAGGCCGCGCCTGCCGCGTTCACGGAGGACCTCCAAGACCGTTTCGGCGTTCTGCATTACGCATACCTCGCGGCGCTTCGATGTCCCGTCACCTGTGCCCCTTCGCCCTGTGGACGGCTCTCCCGTCCTCCTTGGTGGGACGCGACTCCCACGACTACTACGAGCACTCCGTCACCCTGGGGCTCGCACCCCGAGGATTGATCCCGCGTTCGTCCCTGTTGCACGTCCGAGCGTGACGTAGGCGTCCCACTCATCTCCTTGATTGCCCTCACTGGGCAACGCTCCACACCCCGAAGGTTGCGACAGCCAACGAAAAAAGCCGTCGCAGAGCATGGTGCCGGTCACAAGCGTCTTTCCGGCAGACGGATCGTTGCATCGTCTGGAGATTGGGATTCAGGCAATCCAGCTTTCGCCATATCACGCGGGTCCCGCGACACCCCAGCCCCGACGCCTCGGCTGACCATCGCTTCAATGGCATGCTGCTGTCCCGTTCACCTTTCAGATCCGGGTAAGCCATTGGACCCAAGAACCTCCCTTCGAGTTCCTCCCGGCTGAACCGGGGATACAACAGGGCGCCTCGCGGCGCACTTCGTCTCGATCGCGAAGGCGACGCCGCTCGGGGCGATCGCCAGAGAATCGATGTCCCCGTGCCCCCGCCAGCGCAGCGAATGAAGCAGACGCCACCCGTCCCCCTCAAGCGGCGCAAGCGCCTGCTGAACCTCATCCTCCGAACGGGCACCCACCGCGCTGCGCTCGGCGAGCGACAGCCAATGGCGTGCATAGAGCCCGAGCGACAGCGCGAGCAGGAGCACGATTCCCGCGGCGATCTCAGCTCCCGCGCGCGCGACTGCCAGCGCGAGCGTGATAGTCGCGGCGCTCGCAATCAAGGCCGCAATGGCTCGCGATAGCCGGCGGTGCTGCTGGCGGCGCGCGTAATTCATATTGCGCCCGCGGATCGAGAGCATGCGGTCATCGTCGCATCGGCATCCGACAGCTCGGCCTCAGGCCACGCTCACGTCACGTTTCGTATCCCCTCGGCGGGGTGTTTTCGGACCGATCGAGTACCTCGCGTGCATGCGGGCTTATGACGACGAGATGTCGGTCCTGTCGGACGGATCCGCGATGAACCGCCAGGGGCCGGCTCCAGCCCGGTCACCATGCCAATCCCCGTTCAGACGGATTCGGCAACGACTCGCCAGCACTGCCCGTTCGAGCCGTGAGTGAGTTCGGCGCCGCGCTACTGAGGCAGCTCGACCCTGAGGACGTCGGCGAGCTGCGGCGCCTGCTTGGCGTCGAGCGCGTCCGTGATGGTCGCTTGCTCGACGCACCGGAGAAGGCCCGGCAGCTGGGCATCCACCCGAACACGCTCGTTCGCATGGCCCGCGAGGGGCGCATATCCGCGACGAAGGTGGGCCGCTCGTGGCGATTTGCGGCCGACACGAGCGAGATCCTGCCGCCGGCGACGTCACCGCGGCTCGCGATACGTGACGGCGGGCGACGCCCCCGCCGGCCCGGGGCTGCCGCCGTATCCGCGATCCGCGGCGCGTAGCGTGTCTTGGCGGGCGGCACCCGCGGCCGTAGCGTATGCGCGATCCATGCACACACGACTCACGCAGGATGAGCCCGTCGACATCGGGCCCGCTGGCCGCGAGGTCGAGCCCGTGACATGAGCGTGCACCCGACCACCCGGACGGACGGCAGACGGGCGTACGAGGTCCGCTGGCGCGAGCACGGACGCAACCGCAGCCGAACCTTCTCGCTTCGCAAGGATGCCGACGCGTGGGATCGGGAGGTCTCGCGCCGTCGACAGCTCGGCTCGCTCGCCCTGCAGCAGCTCACCAGCCGCGGCGGCCCCACGCTCGGCGAGTGGATCTCAGAGCGCTGGGCGCCGGAGCACGGCGTCACGCTAGAGCAGTCGACCCGAGAGCGCTACGCGAACGCCTACGCCGTCCACATCGCTCCCTGGCTCGACGAGGTGCCGCTGACTGAGATCACGGTCGCCGTCCTGCGCGCCTGGCAGGCCGAGCTGATCAAGGACGGCGTGAGCCCAGGGACGATCCACAAGTGCCGCACCTTCCTCTCGAGCGTTCTCCGGCACGCGGCGGAGAGCGAGCAGATCCCCGGCAACCCCCTCTCAATCGTGCGCCTACCGAAGGCCAGACCGAAGGACGCCGTCGTGCCGCTCTCCCCCATCACCGTCGAGCGCATCCGCGCGGCCATGCTGAACCCCCCTCCTCGCCGCGTTCAGCCCTCGGCGGCGGGACAGCGCAAGCGCAAGGCGTACGAGCTGGCCGCGCCCGGGACGCCGCGGACGCGGCAGCGAGACGCGCTGATCGTCTCGCTGCTCGCATACTCGGGGATCCGTCCCGGCGAGCTCCGCGCGCTCCGCCTCGCCGACGTGCAGGCGAACACGATCCTCGTGCAGCGCGCGGCGAACCCCGACGGCACGGTGAAGGCCACCAAGTCCGAGCGTCGTCGATCGGTACGGCTGCTCTCCCCGCTTGCGCAGGACCTCCGCGAGTACCGCCTCGCGATCGGTCGCCCGCCTGCCACTCGGCTGGTGCTCGTCGGTGACGACGCCAGCCCGTGGGACAAGACAGCGTGGCAGATCTGGCGCGACGACCGCTGGGCGCCGGCGTGCCGCGCGGCGGGACTCCACGAGCTTCCGCGTCCATACGACCTGCGGCACAGCTTCGCGTCCCTGCTGCTCGCCGAAGGGCGCCAGCCGGTGTACGTGGCCAAGCAGCTCGGCCACTCGTTGGCAGTGCTGCTCTCGACCTACGCACACCTGATCGCCGAGTACGAGGACGCCGAGCGGATCGACGCCGAGGCCGAGATCCGCAAGGCCCGCGGAAAAGTCGGTTCGGCTGTGGTTCGGACGACGGCCGTCTGAGCCGGTTTCGAGGGCTCTTCGGGGCAGGTCTCGAGAACAAAGAAACCCCGCTTTTGCGGGGCTTTCTTCTCTAGTACCGCTACCGGGATTCGAACCCGGGTTTCCGCCGTGAGAGGGCGGCGTCCTAGTCCCCTAGACGATAGCGGCGACGCTCGGACTAGCGTAGCGGGAACGAGCGCGGTCTGATCGGAGGGGCCGGGTCCACCGTATCGGGTGGATTTGCGGCCGCCGCTCGGCCCAGCCGGGGCGCTCCGTGTGTCGCGCCGTACCGCCGACCAACCGCGACCACGACCGCGAGGATGGTCCGCTGCGCGAGTCTCGGCGACCGGATCGGACCCTAGCCGCGCTCAGACCATCAGAACGGTCCGGAGCGCCTTGCCACCTCCGCGCGGCGGACCGTTTTGGCGGTCGGGCGGGTACGAGTGACGCGGCCAGCCCCAGCTCCACCTTCGGGTCGGACTCATCTCCTGCCGTCCGGCATCACATCCACCTCCCGCCGCCACCCCGATAGCCGCCGAGGCGAACCCGACTGGACGCAAACCCAACCCCACCGCGCGCTCGCCACTTGCTACCTTCCACGTCCACGCGGCTGTGGCGAAATTGGTAGACGCGCACGGTTCAGGTCCGTGTGGGGGAAACCCCTTGGAGGTTCAAGTCCTCTCAGCCGCACTCGGCCCGTGGCGCCCGACGGGGCCGCGCGGCGCCCGACGGGAACTTTTCATGATTCACCGCCGGGGGCCGGCGGTGGAATACGAACGTTCTCCGGGCGAGCGCCGTCAGAGCCAGCCCTTCTCCTCCGCCACCCGCACCGCCTCGGCGCGGTTACGGGCGTCGAGCTTCTGCATCGCCGAGGACAGGTGGTTGCGCACCGTCCCGGCCGACAGATACAACGCGCCGGCGAGGTCCGCGACCGTCGCGTACCGGCGCGAGGCGTCGAGGACCTCGTGCTCGCGCGGAGTGAGCGGGCTCTCCCCCTCGCTGAGCGCCGCTGCCGCAAGCCCGGGATCGACGACCCGCTCCCCGGCGACGGCCCGGCGGATCGCGGCGGCGAGCTGGTCGGCCGGAGCGTCCTTGAGCAGGAACCCGGCGGCGCCGCCCTCCATCGCGCGGCGCAGATACCCGGGCCGCCCGAACGTGGTCAGGATCAGCACCCGGCACTCCGGCAGCGCACGCCGGAGCGACACCGCCGCCTCCAGCCCGGTCGCGCCCGGCATCTCGATGTCGAGCAGCGCGACATCGGGCTGAACGGCGAGGGCCGCCTCCACGACCTCGTCCCCCCGCGCCACCTCGCGGACGACCTCGAGGTCAGGCTCCAACCCGAGCAGGCTGGCGAGTGCGCCCCGGACCATCCCCTGGTCCTCGGCGATAAGAACCCTGATCACGACACGCCCACCGGCACCGTCACACGCAGCCCGAAGCCGCCGCCCGGTCGCGGCCCCGCGTCGACGCGGCCGCGGACGACGCCGGCGCGCTCGGCCAAGCCCGCCAAGCCGTGCCCCGCGCCGTCCCCTCCGCCGTTCCCGCTCCGATCGCTGCCCGTCCCGTCGTCGACCACCTCGACCGACGCGTTCACGAGGTCCGCCGCCACCGTGACCGTGCACCGCCTCGCCTGGCTGTGGCGGATGACGTTTGTCGCGCCCTCGCGCACCGACCACGCGAGCACGGCCTCCACCTCGGGCGACAGGCGCACCGGCGCCCGGGTGACGTCGGCGGCAATCCCAGCCGCCGACAGCGCCATCCGTGCGCCATCGAGCTCGTCGTCGAGCGTGGGTCGGCGGTACCCGCTGACCGCCTCGCGAACCTCGGTCAACGCACTGCGGGCGACGCCCTCGACCTCGCCGATCTCCCGCGCCGCGTCATCGGCCCGTCCGGGCAGCAGCCGGCCCGCCAGCTCGGCCTTCAACGCGATCACCGACAGCGAGTGGCCGAGCAGGTCGTGGAGGTCTCGGGCGAAGCGCTCGCGCTCGGCCGCGACCGCCATCCGTGCGAGCTCGGCGCGGGCCTGCTCGAGCTCGTCGTTGCGGACGCGCAGGTCGCGCACGAGCACCATCAGCAGGCCGACTCCCGCGGTGCTCGCGACGAACCCGATCGCGGTGCCGCCGTCGGCACCGCCGAGCAGTGCGGAGCCGGCGGCGAGCGCGCAGCACCCGGCGAGGCCGGCCAACGTCCGCCGCGGCGGCAGCAGCAGCGCCGTGCAGGCCGAGCAGTAGGTGAACAGGAAGCCCCATCCCGGCCGGTCGAACACGGTCAGGCCGATCGCGGCGCCGAGCGTGACCGCGAACAGCGCGACCAGCCGTCGGCGGCTGAAGTCGCGGCGCCACCCGATCACGAGTGCGAAGTACGACGCGACGAACGCCGTTGCGGCGGCAATCGCCGCCGCATGGCCCGGCGCCTTCTGCTGGTGTGCGGCCGCGTTGACGACCGGGAACACTAGGAACGCCAACCAGATGACCATCACGACGTAGCCCGCCGGGTCGCGCCGGCGGAACAGTCCGTCGCCGAACATCGGCCGGTACGACACTCCGGTGCCTCGATCGGACGGCACTACGCCTCCGGCTCGGGTGCCCTCAAGAACCGGAGCATCAGCACAACCCCGACGACGGTCCAGATCGCGAGCGTCCGCAGATCGTGGCCGCTGAACCCGGCGCCGGTCGTGCGCGGATCGAACGCGTGCTGCAGACCGTTGGCGAGCGGGCGCAACGGGAAGATGTCGGCGATCGACTTCAGCGTCTTCGGCATGGTGTCGTCCGGGAACCAGATGCTCGAGATGAACGTCAGCGGGAGGATCGAGAGGTTGACGAACACCGGTGCCGACTCGGCGTTCGGGATGAAGCGGGTGACGCCGATCCCGAGCGTGGTGAACGCCGCGGTCCCGAGGGCGAGCGTGACGAGCACGGCGGGCAGCGTCGACGCCCGGATGTGCACGTCATATGCCAGGGCGCCGATGCCCAGCGTCAGGATCGCCATCCCGATCACGATCACGACGGTCGAGCCGATGCGGGCGGCCACGTACCCCCACCGTGGGAGCGGCGTGCCCTTCATGCGCTTGAGGATGCCCTCGTCGCGCAGGATCGCCGTGCTGATCGCCATGTTGATGTACGTCGTGGCAATCACGCCGTAGGCGAGGATTCCCGGGACGATGAAGTCGTCATAGGAAATTCCCCCACGCGAACTGATGTGGGCGTTCGCATTCAGGCTTCCGAAGATCAGCAGGAACATGAGCGGAAAGGCGAACGTGAAGATTCCCCTTCCGCGGTTGCGCCAATACGCGCGCTGCTCGTAGCGGATCTGCCAGCCGACGAGGCCGAGATCGCGACGCAGCGACGGATTCAAAACAGCGCTCATCGCGCCACCTCCTGTGTGCTGCGGGAGTCGTGGCTCGCACCGGCATCGGCGCCGGCACCCGCACCCGCACTCGGATCGGTCCCTGTCAGTTCGAGATAGATGTCCTCCAGCGTGGGCTGCGCGACGGAGAAGTGGCCGAGGTCAACATCGTGCTCGAGCGCCCACGTCGTGATCGCCTGCGTCGCCCGGACCGGTTCGGAGGTCAGCACGACGACGCGGCCGTCCTCCATCGCACGCTCTGATGAGGCCACGTCCGGGAGGTCGCCCAGTGACCACGATGAGGGAAGCGCGAACCGAATCTCGGCCGGGCGCGCGTCGCGACCACCGAGCTCGTCGGGACGGCCGAGCGCGATGATCTCGCCGGCGCGCATGACCGCGACGCGGCTCGCCAGGTACTGGGCCTCGTCCATGTAATGCGTCGTCAGGAACACCGTCTTGCCGAGCTCGCACAGCGACCGGATCGTGGCCCACGCCTGCCGGCGCGCCGCCGGATCAAACCCGGTCGTCGGCTCGTCGAGGAAGATGAGGTCGGGATCGCCGACGAGCGCGAGCGCCAGGTCAAGACGGCGGCGCTGGCCACCGGACAGCGCCTTGGCGCGCGTGTCGCGCTTCTCGTCCAACTCGACGAGCGCGATCACCTCATCAACTGGGCGGCGGCGCGTGTGGTAGCGACCGTACATCTCGATCAGCTCGGCGACGGTCAGATCACCCTGGACGCCGCATTCCTGCAGCACGATGCCGACGCGCTCGCGCATCTCTCGCGCGCCATCGGCCGGATCGAGGCCGAGCACGCTCGCATCCCCGCCGTCGCGCAGGCGGTACCCCTCGAGTATCTCGACGGTGCTTGTCTTGCCCGCCCCGTTGGGCCCGAGCAGGCAGAACACTTCACCCTGCGCCACCTCGAAGCTCACCCCGCGCACCGCTTCCACGCCGCCGTACGCCTTGCGCAGATTGCGCACCTCGATGGCGGTCCCTGCGTTATGTGTCAGCGTTGTTGTCATGCACCGCAGCGTACGTCCGACGCTGCGGTCAGATAAGTGGCGAGCGGCCCAAATCGACCATGACATTCGTCATCGGATGATTCTCGAGCGAGCGGGGCTAGCAGCTTGAGCCCCTTAACGCATCAGTATTAGACCGAATGAGGCCGAAAAACTCCGCAATTTCGCACGAGTTCCTTAGCTTCGGCGCCGACTGGCCGAAAGGGTTCCCATGCAAGCGCAGGCCGGTGTAGGGCAGGGCTTCTGTGTGGGACGGGCAATTAAGACCGGTCCTGTGAGCGCAGCATAGACATCACATCGGCGGAATCTTTCAGCGTTTGCCTCCCGCTCCCCTGACATCACACGGTGCCCGAAAGGACGGACTGACAGAGCCATGAGTCTCGTGCTGGTTCTCGATGGGCGCGCGAAGAGCCGGCAGGTCACGACAGGGCTGGTGCGCGACGCGGGCCATCGAGCGATCGCCGTCGCCGATGCCGCATTGGCCGCTGACCTCGTGCTGGAGCATGCTTCCGAGCTCCGGCTGATCGCCGCCAACGCAGATGATCCCACGACCGCAAGGCTGCAACGGTGGCTGACCGAGGCCCCGGTTCGGCCGCGACCGGCGCTCCTGCTGTATGACCCAAGCGCGCCGGCCGAGACGCTGCCGTTCACCCTCGGAGCGCTTCCCGCCCGCCGGAGCGGACTCGAGCGCGAGCTCGCCGACACGCTCCGCGCGCTGCAGACCGCCGAGGCAGAGCGGGAACAGCTGATGGTCCGCCTCGTCGGCGCCGAGGAGGCCGAGCGGGAACGCATCGCCGCCGACATCCACGACGACTCGCTCCAGGTGATGGCGTCCGCGGTGCTCCGGCTCGGCATGCTCGCGCGTGAACTTCCCGAGGCTTCGCATCAGGACTCGGTGCACCGCGTGACCCTCTCGATCGAGGCCGCGATCGGTCGCCTGCGCCGGCTTGTGTTCGAGCTCAATCCCCCGAGCCTCGCCGCATCCTCGCTCGGCGAAGCGCTCCGGGGATACATGGTCGAATACGCCCGCGAGACACCCGTGAGCTGGGCGGTCGCCGACCGCCTGCGAGCGCAGCCGACCGAGCAGCACAAGCAGATCCTGTTCCGCATCGCCCAGGAGGCGCTGCGCAACGTCCGCAAGCACGCCGGCGCGCAACGGATCGAGATTCTGCTCGCGCCGGTCGACGACGGACTGCTACTCCAGGTCAAGGACGACGGGGTCGGATTCGTGCCCGAGGAAGCGATACATGCCCGCGCCGGCCACATCGGGATGCCCTCGATGCGCGAGCGGCTCCAGCGCGCCGGCGGCTGGCTCGAGGTGCGCAGCGCCCCCGGCGCCGGAGCCGTCGTCGAGGCGTGGCTGCCGACGTCACCGCAGACCGACCACCTGATGGAGTTCGTCGACGAGCCGCGGTCTATCCGCTGCGGAGGACGGCTTGTCCGCTGAGCCGGCACGCCGCGCCGCGGCCGAGCCGATCACGGTCGTCATCGCCGATGACGACTCGGGCTACCGCAGCGCGCTCGCCGCGGTGATCGATCGGGAGCCCGGATTGAGCCTCGCCGGAGTCGCCCGCAGCGGCGCCGAGGCGGTCAACCTCGCGCTCGAGCTGCAACCCGACGTGGTCATCGTCGACGTTCGCATGGCAGGTGGTGGCGGCGCGGTTGTCGCCCGTCAACTCGCCAACGCCCAGCTCCGCAGCCGCGTCATCGCCCTGTCGGCGTACGACGACCGCACGACCGTCACACAGATGTTCGACGCCGGCGCCTCCGGCTACCTCCTGAAGGGGAGCACCGTCGAGGTGCTCGTCGAGGGCATCACGAAGGCGGCGCGCGGGCTGTGGGCGCTCGATTGGGCTCTCGCCGCCGCTCAACGCGGCCGCGCCGTGGTGAGGCGAGCGCAGGCGGACACGGTCGGCGTGTTCGCCGAGCCGACTCGCGTGCTGCTCGTCGACGACAACGAGGAGCTGCTCGGCGAGATGGTGTCGGTGATCGAGTCCGAGCCCGGCTTTGACGTCGTCGGTTCCACGACCTACGCCGGCGAGGCGGTCGGCCTGGCGACGCTTCATCAACCCCACGTCGCGCTGATCGACTGGCGGATGCCCGGCGGCGGCATCGACATCGTCAGCGGCATCCGGGACCGCTCTCCCGCAACCCGGGTGCTCGGCATCTCGGCGCTTCGCCATCCGCAGATCGTGATGGCGATGCTGCGCGCCGGCGCGAGCGGGTTCGTCGCCAAGCCGGCGCGCCCAGACGAGCTCATCGCCTCGCTCCGCGCCGCGGCGAACGGTCAGATCTCGCTCGACGCAGAGCTCTCCGGCCCCGTGCTCGAGCAGCTCGTCGTCGATCTCCAGGACCGGGTGCGAGCCGCCGACGAGCGCGCGATCATGCGCGAGCGCGTGCAGGCGATCATGCAGGGGCCGGTGTCGATGGCCTATCAGCCGATCGTGGCGCTCGCCGACAACGCGCCGGTCGCGGTGGAGGCCCTCGCCCGATTCCCCACCGAGCCGCAGCGCATGGCGAACGTCTGGTTCCGGGAGGCGGCGCGGTGCGGCCTGATCGTCGACCTCGACATGGTGACGATGACAAAGGCGCTCGAGGCGCTCGAGTGGCTGCCGCGGGGGGTGTCGCTGCACATCAACCTGGCGCCGGAGACGCTGTTCGCCGGCCGCGGTACCGAGCTGCTCGACCTTGCCGAACCGGAGCGCGTCGTCGTCGAGATCACCGAGCACTCAGACATCGAGGACTACGGGCATCTCAACCGCGCGCTGGCGCCGCTCCGCGAGCGCGGCGTGAGGCTCGCCGTCGACGACGTCGGCGCCGGCTTCTCGAGCCTCCGCCACGTGCTCGTGCTCGAGCCGGACATGATCAAGCTTGACGTCTCGCTGTGCCGCGGCATCGACTCCAACAGCGTCCGCCGTGCGCTCGCCCGGGCGCTCACCGCCTTCGGGCAGGAGGTCGACAAGATGGTCGTCGCCGAGGGCGTGGAGACCGAGTCTGAGCTCGAGGCGCTCGTCGAACTCGGCGTCACGCACGCCCAGGGATACCTGCTCGGGCGACCGGACCTGAGCCCGACGCTCCGCTGAGCGTCACGCCGGTTACGCGGCCGCCTCGTCCTCGGTCGGGTCGAGCGGCTGCTCGATCCAGCCCGTGAAGTTCTCCGGCGACATCGGCCGGCTGAGATGGAAGCCCTGCGCCAAATCGCAGCCGAGCAACGTCAGCCGGTCGAGCGTCTGGGCGTCCTCGACGCCCTCGGCGATGATCCGCAGGCCGAGGTCGTGGGCGAGGTTGATCGTCGAGCGCACAATGATCAGATCGCTCCTGTCATTGAGCATCGGCGTCACGAACGAGCGGTCGATCTTGAGCTCGTCGATCGGGAGGCGGCGGAGGTTCTCAAGTGACGAGTACCCGGTCCCGAAGTCGTCAACCGAGATCCGGATCCCATGCGCGCTCAGCCGTGACACCGTCGCGAGCGCACGCTCCGGGTCGGCCATGATCATGCTCTCCGTGATCTCGAGCTGGAGCGCATCCGGCTCGAGGCCGTGCGCGCTGAGCAGCCGCTCGATCTGCCGCGGGAGGTTGCGGTCGAGCAGGTTGCGGACCGACAGGTTGACGGCGACGGACAGGTCCATCCCGGCACCGCGCCACTCGGCGCACTGCGCGAGTGCGGAATCGAGCACGTGGTGGGTGAGCGGTCCAATCAGGTGGGTCCGCTCGACTGCCTGCATGAACGCACCTGGCGGGAGCAGGCCGCGCTCGGGATGCTCCCAACGGACGAGGCCCTCGGCGCCCCTCACCCGGAGTTCCTCGAGCTCGACGATCGGCTGGTAGTGGACGACGATCTCGCCGGAGCTGAGCGCCCGGCGGAAATCGCTCACCACGCTCAGCTGACGCCGCGCGTGATGATCCTGGCTGGGCGCGTAGAGCCGGAAGCCGCTCTGCTCGCGCTTGGCCGCATACATCGCCACGTCGGCGCGACGCAACAGCGTGTGGGCGTCTCGACCGTCCCGTGGGTACCGGGCGATTCCGATGCTCGCGCCGATCTCGAGCGAGAGCTCCTCGACGGTGAGCGGCTCCTGAGCGCAGGCGAGCAGCCGGGCGGCGAGCAGCTCGAGCTCGATCGGCCGGTCGCGGTCGAGTCCGCTCAGCACGGCGAACTCGTCGCCGCCAAGGCGCGCGACAACGTTGCCCAGGCCGACGCATTCGCTGAACCGCGTCCCGATCCGCTTCAGCAGCAGGTCGCCGTAGTGATGGCCGAGCGTGTCGTTGATCTCCTTGAAGCGGTCGAGGTCGACGAGCATGACCGCAAACCCCTCGGTCTCGGCCTCCGGGAGGCCGATCTGGCGCTCGACGAGGTCGCGGAAGCGCGAGCGGTTCGGCAGCCCGGTCAGCTCATCGGTGATCGCGAGCCGACGCAGCGCCTCGCTACGCTCCTTCGATGTGAGAAGTTCGCCGACGAGATGCTGGAAGACGCCGAGCACGAGCGCGAAAGGTGCGAGCCCAATCGTGCCCAGCCGGGCCGCCACATACGCACCGGCCATCGTCAGCAGCGCCGAGAACAGCTCCGCCGCAAGCAGCGGCGTGAGCGTCTCCCGGGTCTTCTCGATGAACGACGAGCGATCGAGGTAGCACTGGTAGCCAGCGACCATCACGTAGTCGATGGCGAGGCCGACGACGAACGTCGCGAACACGAACACGTAGTAGGCGGCCGAGTCCGGCCCAGTCCCGGCGACGTCGACGATCCACTGGAAGAACAGGCCGGCGACGAGCGGCGCCCACGCAAACGTCAGCAGGTTGTTGCGCAGGTAGTGCCCGGGCTCACGCGAGCCGAACCACCCGATCGCGATCGTGAGCACGCTGAGGATCGCGGCCGGCCCACCGCCCATCAGGACCGCGGCGAGAACGATTCCGAGGAAGCTGCCGGACACCTTGAGACGGCTCGAGCCGATGTCGACGTGCGAAAGATCGCTGACGACGGCGAACGCGAGCACGCCGGCCATCAGCGGGAGGTTCCAGTGGGCGCTCGGCGCGGTGACGGCGATGAGCACGCCGGCACCGGCAAACCCGACCAGCTGCACACACACGAGTGCGCGGCTAGGACGCCGAGGTGCACGCGGCGGGGAAGGGCCCACAGGGCTCATGCCCGTAGTAATCGGCCGAAACCTGCCGACTTTTTGGCCAGATGGACGGAAGCGGACTAAAAGTTCATCGGGGCTGGCCGATCAGTGGACAAAAGCCGTTAACGGCGCGAAGAGGCCGCCCAACGACCTCTTCGCGCACTGCATCAACCGCCCTTGAACACCAAGGTTCCCCTCCTTTCCACCAGGAGCGAGCGGATAGGTGTGACACGCCTTAATCGGCATCCGCACGGGAAACTTGAGCATTGGGCTTCAAAAATGCAACGCCGGAGTCCGTGCAACTGCGCAAAGCACGACTCCGGCGGCGGCTTTTCTGCTACGGGACCGCCTTTAAGGCCTATTCGCCGGTGTCGTTCCAGTGCACAATCGTCTGATTCTCGTGCTCGTGGCCGAGCACCGAGAACGCGCCCGCGCCGAGCACGAGGCGTGAGCCGACCGCGACCGGCTGCTCGATCCAGCGCGCCGCCAGGACCCTGAGGATGTGGCCGTGAGCGAACGCAATCGCGTCGCCGTCCGCCGCCTGGAGCCGTTCCAGCGCGCGTTCGGCTCGCGCGGCGACGTCGCCGGGTGTCTCGCCGCCGGGACAACCGTCGCGCCACAGCACCCAGTCGGGGTTGCGCTCACGGATCTCGACTGTCGTCAGCCCTTCGTAGTCGCCGTAGTCCCACTCGCGCAGGTCCTCGCAGATCTCCGCGCGGTCGCCGAACCCAGCGAGCTCGCACGTCTCGCGTGCCCGGCGCAACGGGCTCGTGAGCACGAGCGCGAACGACCGCCCGCCGAGGATCCCGGCGAGCGCAGCCGCGCGCGTGCGGCCGGCCGCCACGAGCGACAGATCAGTTCGCCCGGTGTGCTTGCGGGCAAGGCTCCATTCCGTCTCGCCGTGCCGGACGATGACGATCTCGGGCCCCACAGCCACGCCCTATGCCTCGCCAAACTGGCCGAGGTCGGTCTCGACGCCGCCCGTGCGCTCGATCTCGGCGACCTTCGCGAGCCGGCGGACGTGGCGCTCCTCGCCGCTGAAGGTGGCACGCAGGAACGTCGCCACGATCTCCGCGGCCAACTCGGATCCGACGACCCGACCGCCGAGACAGATGACGTTCATGTTGTCGTGCTCGACGCCCTGGTGAGCGGTATAGGTGTCGTGGACCGTGCATGCCCGGACGCCGAGGATCTTGCACGCCGCGACGGACACGCCAGCCCCGGATCCGCAGACGATGACGCCGCGCTCCGCCGCCCCGGACGCGACCGCCTGGCCGACCGCGAGCGCCTTGTCCGGGTAGTCGATCGGATCGGTCCGGTCGGTGCCGAGGTCGAGCACCTCGTGTCCCATCGACTCGATCATGGGCAGCAGGCGCCCCCGCAACGACACACCGGCGTGGTCGAATCCGCACGCCACGATCATCCGCTCACCTCCGTCGTTTGAACCGAACCGTTCTCCGCCGTCCGCTCCTCGCCCTGACCGAGCTCCTGCTCGGCGAGTAGGGCGGCGCCGAGCACGCCGGCGGCAACGCCGTGCCGGGCGAGGCGGATGGTCGTCTTGCCGCCAAGGCCAGGCAGCACCCACTGCCGGGCGACCCGCTCCGCGGGCGCCAAAATGAGATCGCCGGCCTGGGCGCCGCCGCCGCCGATCACGACCTCCTGGGGGTCGAACGTGTTGATGACGTTCGCCACTCCGATACCGATGCGACACCCCCATTCCTCGCACATCCGCAGTGCCGCCTCATCGCCCTCGCGGGCGGCCTTGACCGCGTCCGGACCGAGCACCGACTCCCCCGCGGCGAAGCGCTTGCCGAGTGCCGAGTCCGGACGCTCGGCAGCCTCCTCCTGGGCAACCCGGTCGAGTGCGTGCCCCGCCGCCTCCCACTCGAGCGACCCCTTCTGCGGGAAGTCGCCCGGCTCCGGGACACCGTGGGAGAGGTCGAGGCCGATGAGCGTGTGGCCGAGCTCGCCCGCGCCGCCCGTCGCGCCACGATAGATCCGCCCGCCGAGCACCATGCCGCCACCGACGCCCGTGCCGATCGTCAGGATCACGAGGTCGCGCGCGACGAGCTGCAGCGACTCGTCATGGGCCTCGGCGAGCGCGGCCACGGTCGCGTCGTTGTCGACGAACACCGGGACGCCGAGCCGCTCGCCGAGCACCTCGCGCAGTGGCATGTCCGCGAGCGGGATGTTGGCCGAGGACACGACCTTGCCGGTGGCGAACTCCACGACCGAGGGGACGCCGATCCCGACGCCGTCGAGCGGCTGGTCGCCGCGCACCTCGCCGACGAGCGACACGAACTGCTCGATCAGGCCCTCGCCGCTGTCCAGGCAGGTTGGCTGCAGCGTCGCCTCGGACATCGTGGTCCCGCTCAGCAGCGCCGCGGCGACTTTCGTCCCGCCGACGTCGACACCGATGAACGTCCCGGTCACAGGCGCGCCGCGGCGGGGTGGTCGATCAGCACAGTGAGCCGCTGTGCGAACGAGCCGAGCATCGACGACGGGACGTGTGGCGTCGGCTCGGCACCGGACCCAAATGCGGCCGCGATCACGTCCGCCTTGGAACTTCCCGAGGCGAGCAGCACGGCATGACGGGCCAGTCGTACGGCCGGGAACGTCATCGACACCCGTGGGACGTACGGCTCGTGACCGGCCTCCGGAACGCCGACGACGAGTCGCGAGCGCTCTCGCACGGTGTCCTGGTCGGGGAACAGGGAGAGCGTGTGTCCGTCCGGTCCGATCCCGAGCAGCATGAGGTCGAACTCGGGTGGCTCGGAGCCCTGCAGCTCGCGCTCGTACGCCGCCGCCGCCTCGGCGTATCCCCGCTCACCCTCGATTCGCAGCACGCGCCCAACCGCGTCCTCGCCGAGAGGTTCGATCAGGGACTCGCGGACCATCTTGAAGTTCGAGCGATCATCGTCCGGCGCGACGGCGCGTTCGTCGCCGAACCAGAACGTCGTCGCGCTCAGATCGAGGCCCACGGCCTTGACGGCGGCAACGAACTCCCCGTAGGCGGCTCGGGGCGTGGACCCGCCGGCGAGCACGACGTGCCCGCCGTCGGCCGCTGCCCCGACCATGATCGCCGCGCACGCGCGGGCCGGGTCATCGACGATCTCTATCTCGACGGTCATGTCGTGCAGAACTCCCTTGCGGCGCCTAGCGCCGGTCCGTAGGTCGGGTCGCGAAGCAGTGCCTGCCTGACGCCCTCGCCGAGGATCCCGCCTTCACCGCGAGACGCACCGAGGACACGCCACTCGCGCTCGTCGCCGCGCGCCCGCTCGCGCGCCCGCAGCCCGCCCGCCGAGCGGTCGAGCGACAACGCGTAGGCCTCGCCGCACGAGACGGTCACACCGGCGAGGCCGGGCACTTCTTGATCGTTCCCCTCGAGCGTGATCTGAACCTCGTGTTGGCCGCGTCGCGCCGTCCCGGCGAGGCCCAGGCGGCCGTCGGAGTGCAATGACTTCGGCTCCCAGTGCAGTCGTGCGCAAAGCCACCCGGCGAGCAGCAGGGCGCTCGCCCGCGAGGACGGCCGGTGGCGGATCGTGATCGCGTCGAGATGGGCGAGCGCGGCACGGCGCGGCGGCGGATCGAAACTCGCCGCCAGCCGTTCACGCCAGGGTGTCGTCCGCAGCCAGGCGAGGTCGACGACGTAGGACTCCTCGAGCAGTCCGGCGGCCCGCTCAAGCCCGGCGACCGGCTCGAGCACATCGTCGGTGTCGACGAGGACGACGTCACTCAGCTCGAGCAGCGCGTCGACCGCGTCCTGGTAGCCATGCGGCGACCACAACACGGTCGGTAGTTCGGACACGATGACCGGGTCGACGACCGTTTCGATGCCCGTAAGATGCGCAGCGCCAATGTCGACCTCGACCTGCTCATGCATGATCGTCGTTCCGCTGCCGACCTCGTCGTACGAGATCGCTGCCCACGCATCGAGCGTCTCGCGCCCCTCCTCGACCGCACACAGGATCGTGCGTGACGCGTGATAGCGCCCAACGAGCGCGAGGCGATTCGAGATCTCCCCCTTCCACTCACGGTCGACGATCACGATCAGGTTGAGGACTCGCGCCGGGGCGAGCGCATGATTCTCGGCGTGGCGCTCGTGCAGCATCCGCCGCAGCGCCTCGTCGATCGCGTCCGGACTCGTGTTGCTCGCCGACCAGACGTCCTCGGTCACAACCGCCGCCAGCTTCGTCCCTGATCGAGCAGCGTGGTTGCCTCTTCCGGTCCCTGCGACCCGGCCGGATACTGCGCAATTGGCGACTCGGTGTCCTCGTGCCAGGCGGTGAGGATCGGATCGATGATCCCCCACAACGCTTCGATTTCGTCGTTGCGGGTGAACAGGGTCGCGTCGCCGCGCATCGCGTCAAGGATCAGCCGCTCGTACGCCTCGGGCGACTCCGACAGGAACGACGTGCCGTAGCGGAACTCCATGTTGACGGGGCGGATCCGCATCCGGGGGCCGGGGATCTTGGCGCCGAGCGACACGGACACGCCCTCGTCGGGCTGGACGGTGAGGATGATCTGGTTCGCCTGCACGCCGACCGAGCCCGAGCTCTGGAAGGCGAGATGCGGGATCGGCTTGAGCGTGACGGCGATCTCGGTGACCTTGCGGGCAAGCCGCTTGCCGGTCCGCAGGTAGAACGGGACCCCCGCCCAGCGCCAGTTGGACACGTGCAGGCGGAGCGCCGCATACGTTTCCGTGCGCGAGTCGTCGGCGACGCCCTCCTCCTCGCGGTAGCCCGGGACCTGGTCGGCGGCGACGACGCCCGGCCCATACTGGGCGCGCAGCGCCATGTGCTTCACCTCGTCCGTGCTCGGCGGCACGATCGCCTCGAGCACCTTCAGCTTCTCGTCGCGCAGTCGGTTGGCCTCGAACGAGGCCGGGGGCTCCATCGTCAGCAGCGCGAGCAGCTGGAGCATGTGGTTCTGGACGAGGTCGCGCAGCGCCCCAGCGCCTTCGTAGTAGCCGGCGCGTCCGCCGATGCCGATGTCCTCGGCCGCCGTGATTTCGACGTGGTCGATGAAGTTGCGATTCCACACCGGCTCGAACAACGCGTTCGCGAACCGCAGCGCCATCAGGTTCTGGACCGTCTCCTTGCCGAGGTAGTGGTCGATCCGGAAGACCTGCGACTCGTCGAAGATGTCGAGCACCTCGGCGTTCAGCTTGCGCGCCGAGGCGAGGTCGTAGCCGAACGGCTTCTCGATCACGACACGCGTCTCGACCTTGTCGGACCGATCGAGTCCGGCGGCGCCGAGCCTCTGGCAGATGACCGGGAAGAACTGGGGCGCGGTCGAGAGGTAGAAGATGCGGTTGAGCTTCGTGCCCGCGTGCTCGTCGAACTCGCCCAGGACCTGCTCGATCGAGCCGTAGACGCTGTCATCGTCGAACGCGCCCGGTACGTAGCGCATGTTCGAGACGAGCCCGTCGAGCACCGCCGCGTCAGGCTTGCGACGCGAGAAGCGCTCGATCGACTCCCGGGCGATCTGCTGGAAGTTCTCATCCGGATGGTCGCGTCGCGCGATTCCGACGAGCTCGAAGCGCTCCGGCAGCGCGCCTTCGTGGGCGAGGTTGTACAGCGCGGGCAGGAGCTTGCGGTGAGCGAGATCACCCGTCGCCCCGAAGATGACCAGGGCGGTCGGATGGACCGGCAGCCGCTCCAATCCTTCGACGAGCGGATTTTCGCCGCTGGAGACCTGCGGGGCAACGGTGCTCATGATGGAGTCCCGCTCAGTTCATCCTCCGAGCAGCTTTCGGCCCACCTCGGCGATGTGCTCGGACGTGATGTCGAAATGCGCGTAGACATCCTTGGCGGGTCCGGACTCGCCGAACGTCTCCATTCCCACGAACGCGCCCTCCTCGCCGATCCACTTGTCCCACCCGAGCGGGCTCGCCGCCTCGACGGCGATCCGGGCACCGCAGCTCGCCGGCAGGACTGACTCGCGGTACGCCGGATCGGCGTGCGTGAACGTGTCCATGCACGGCATGCTCACAACGCGGACGCGGACATCGTCAAGCGCGTCGGCCGCTTCAAGGCACAGCGACACCTCGGAGCCGGTGCCGATCAGGATGAGCTCCGGGTCGCCCCCGTCGGCGTCGCGCAGAACGTAGGCCCCACGCTCGATTGCGTCTGTCGGCACGGTGTCGGGATCGAGGATCGGCAGGTTCTGGCGGGAGAGCGCGAACGCCGTCGGTGCCTCGTTCTGACTGAGGGCGAACTTCCATGCGAGCACGGTCTCGTTCGCATCAGCGGGGCGGACGACGTTGAGTCGCGGCATCGCGCGCAGGGCGGCCAGCTGCTCGATCGGCTGATGCGTCGGGCCGTCCTCACCGAGCCCGATCGAATCGTGGGTCCACACCCACATCACCGGCAGCTTCATCAGCGCGGACAGCCGGACGGCGCCGCGCATGTAGTCCGAAAACGTGAGGAACGTCGCGCCGAACGCGCGGAAGCCGTGGAGTCCGAGGCCATTGACGATTGCCGCCATGCCGTGCTCACGCACGCCGAAGCGAAGATTGCGCCCGCCGTAGGCGCCCTTTTCGACGTCGGCGCCCTCCGCGATGTCGGTGTTCGTCGACGTCGCCAGATCGGCCGACCCGCCGACGAGCTGCGGAACCACCGCCGCGGCCCACTGGATCGCCGCCTCGGACGCCTTACGCGTCGCGATCGGCTTGTCGTCGGCGCTGAACCGTGGCGGGTCCTTGTCCCAGCCCTCCGGCATGCCGCCGGTCGCGATCATCTCGAGCTGTGCCGCCAGGTCCGGGTGCTGCTCGCGGTAACGGTCGAAGCGGCCCTCCCACTCTGACTCAAACTCCTTGCCGCGAGTGCAGCTTTCACGGAAGTGGGCGAGCGCCTCCTCGGGCACGTGGAACTGCTGGTCGGGATCCCAGCCGTAGGCCTCCTTGGTGAGCCGGACCTCATCCTCGCCCAAAGGCGAGCCGTGCGCGCTCGAGGTGTCCTGCTTGTGCGGGCTGCCGAAGCCGATGTGCGACTGGACGATGATCAGCGACGGTCGGTCCTGCACCTCCATCGCGGCGCGGATCGCTGCCTCGAGGCGTTCCACCGAGAGATCGGTGCCGACGTCCTGGACGTGCCAGCCGTACGCGTCGTAGCGCTCGGCGACGTTCTCGGTCATGACCTTCTCGACCCGGCTCGCGAGCTGGATCTTGTTGTCGTCGTAGAACGCGATCAGCCGGCCGAGTCCCCAATGACCGGCGAGCGAGCACGCTTCAGATGCGACACCTTCCTGGATGTCGCCGTCAGACGCGATCGTGAACGTGTGGTGGTCAACGACGTCGTGGCCGTCCCGGTTGAACCGCGCCGCGAGCATGCGCTCGGCGAGCGCGAGGCCGACCGACATCGAGATCCCCTGGCCGAGGGGCCCGGTCGTCGCCTCGATACCCGGCGAGTACTTGCGCTCCGGATGACCCGCGGTCGGGGAGCCGACCTGCCGGAAGTTCTTGATGTCATCGAGCGTCAGCGGATAACCGGTCAGGTACAGCATCGAGTAGAGCAGCATCGACGCGTGTCCGGCGGAGAGCACGAACCGGTCCCGGTTGATCCACTCGGGATCACTCGGGTTGTGGCGCATGATGCGCGTGTAGAGCGTGTACGCCACCGGGGCGAGCCCCATCGGCGCCCCCGGATGACCGGAGTTCGCCTTCTGGACCGCGTCCATCGACAGCGTCCGAATGGTGTTGATGCAGAGCTCGTCGAGCTGGGTCGCGCTTTCAGTGGCTGTCACAGTTCACCTGGGTCGTATCGGGCGGAGCATAGTCAGATTGTCGTGTGGTCAGGCAGGGGTCTCTGTTACCCGGCGGTTACCGGCTCTATCCGAACAGGACGTCGTACCGGTGGTATTCCTCGGGGGGCACCGTCTTGAGCGATGCGACCGCGTCCGCGAGATCGACGAGCTCGATCTCGGCGCCGCGCAGCGCGACCATTTTCCCCCACTCTCCGGCGTGCACCGCGTCGATCGCTCCGAGGCCGAACCGCGTCGCCAGTACACGATCGAACGCCGTCGGCGTCCCGCCGCGCTGCACGTGACCGAGTACGGTCGCCCGGCTCTCGAACCCGGTGCGGCTCTCGATCTCGTGCTCGAGCCGGTTGCCGATGCCGCCGAGGCGGGGATGCCCAAAATCATCGAGCTCGCCGGTCTCCAGTGTCATCGCCGTGCCTTCGGCCGGAACCGCGCCCTCGGCCGCCACGACGATCGAGAAGTACCGGCCCCGCTCATGTCGCCGCCGGATCATCGCGCACACCTCTTCGATGTCGAACGGGATCTCCGGGATGAGGATCACGTCGGCACCGCCCGCGATCCCGGAGTGCAGCGCGATCCAGCCGGCGTGACGGCCCATCACCTCGACGATCAGGATCCGGTTGTGAGACTCAGCCGTTGTGTGCAGCCGGTCGATTGCCTCGCTGGCGACGTGTAGCGCGGTGTCGAAGCCGAACGTCACGTCGGTCGCGCCGAGATCGTTGTCGATCGTCTTCGGCACGCCGACGACGTGCAGCCCGTCATCGTTGAGGCGCTTCGCGACGCCGAGTGTGTCCTCTCCGCCGATCGCGATCAGGCCGTCGAGTCCGCGGTGCGCGAATGTCTCCCGCACCCTCTCGACGCCGTCGTCACGCTTATATGGGTTCGTACGCGAACTGCCGAGGATCGTCCCGCCTCGCGGCAGGATCCCACGGGTGGACTCGACGGTGAGCGGGTCACCCGCATCCTCGAGGACCCCCCGCCACCCGTCCTTGAAGCCGACGAACTCGTCGCCGTAGGCACTGATTCCCTTCCGCACGACGGCGCGGATCACAGCATTGAGTCCGGGGCAGTCTCCGCCGCCGGTGAGCAGACCGATTCGCATGGGTCGCAATCCTATGCCTCAGAGATTGCTACATGGATGTAGGCTTCCGAATGGGATGTCTGCCCAACGACATCGCCGGCTCGTGGCGGGAGTAGCGGGCCTATCCGTGCTGGCGGCGGCGAGCACAGTCGAGCAGCGTCGTCACATGCGGCGGATCGCCGCTGACCCGGCGGCGGCCGAACTCCAAGACCCGCCGCGAGGTCGCCCGGTGACCTCCAGGTCGGCCGACGGAACACTGCTGCATGCCGAGATCTTCGGCCCAGAGGATGGTGAGACGGTCGTCCTGCTGCATGGCTGGACGGAGATGCTCACTTTCTGGATGTATGTGATCGAGGAACTGACTCGTCGCGGCCTGCGTGTCGTCTCGGTGGATCTGCGGGGACACGGCGAGAGCCAGCCCGCCGCAGCCGGCGAGTACGCGCTGGCGCGGTTCGGCGACGATCTTGAGGCGGTCCTCGCGACCGTCGTGCCCGAGGGACAGCGCGCGATCGTCGCCGGGCACTCACTCGGCGCGATGTCGATCGCCGCGTGGGCCGAGCGCTACGACGTTGAGCGCCGAGCGCGGGGCGCCGCGCTTGTCAATACCGGTCTCGGTGATCTGCTCGCGGAGCAACTGCTCGTCCCCGTTCCCGCCGTCGCCCGGACCGTCAGCGACGCGATCGCCGTGCGCGGCCTCCTCGGATCACGCGCGCCGCTGCCGCGGTTCTCGACGCCCGCCACTTACGCAGCAGTCCGCTACACGGCATTCGGCCCCGCCGCGACCCCGGCTCAGATCGCGTTCTACGAGCGAATGCTGTGGACCTGCCCACCGCGCGTACGCGCCGATGTCGGAATCGCGCTGTCCGAGCTCGACCTGTTCCACGCCGTCGATGGCCTCACGGTCCCGACGGTCGTGATCGCAGGTGAGCGGGACCGGCTCACGCCTCCCTCCCACGGCGAGCGCATCGCCAGAGCGCTGCCGAACTGCGTCGGACTGATCGTGCTCGAAGACACCGGTCACATGGGCCCGCTGGAGCGCCCCCGGGAGATCAGCGACGCGATCGCCGGCCTGATCGCGCCCGCTGCAAGCGCCCCCGGCGTCGCCCACGCCGCGCGCCACTGAACCCGTTCGCAGAGCGCACCGACTCGCGCGACGGCAACGTTCGCAGAGCGCACCACCTCGCGCCGTGAGGATTCCACCGATCCTCCGCCCGCTCTGATATGCATTGGACTTGCGCTGGCAGGGAAGACTTGGGGGAATGCCGGGGCGGATCCGCATCGCCGGGTGGACGAAGGACGCGCTTCAGCGCGCCCTCGCTGCGTGGCGGCCGGTCGCGCTCGCGGCGGTCGCGGACGTCGTCGCGGCCGAGGACAGCGGCAAGCGTAATCGGGGGGCGATCGTCGCCTCGGTGCTCCGTGCCGCCGGCGACGATCTCGCCCACGTGATCGGCCAGGCGCATACCACCAGCGATAAACGGGCATGGCGGAGATCGTGAAAGTGGCCGTTCGTCCAGGTTCGCCACGCATCTGCCACGTGCTGCACGAGGACATCGACCTAGCTGAGGTGGTGCCGGCCGAGCGGCGCGATCAGGCGGTCGAGGACTGCACCGCACCGGAGATCAGCCTAGCCACGGGTCCGTGGAACGAGCCCTCGTCACTGCCGGCAAACGCGATCGGATACCTCGTCCTCCAGGGACTGATGCTGCGCCGGGTATCGATCGACGGGCGCTTCGCGGTCGAGCTGCTCGGCGAGTGTGACCTGCTCCGGCCGTGGGTCCCCGACGAGACGCAGACGTTGCCCCTGCGCACGAGTTGGACGATCGTTGACCCCGTGCGGCTGGTGCTGCTCGACGGGCGCTTCACGCGCCAGCTGGGTCGCTACCCAGAGCTCGCCGGTCGGCTGTTCGAGCGGTCGGTGCGACGCTCCCGGCGGCTCGTCGTCAACATGGCGATCATCCACCAGGCGCGCGTCGATGACCGCTTGCACATGCTGTTCTGGCACTTCGCCGGACGCTGGGGACGTGTCCGCGCCGACGGCGTCATCCTCCCGCTGCGCCTGACCCACACCGTGCTCGCAGATCTCGTCGCGGCGCGCCGGCCCACGGTGACGAGCGCCCTCTCGGATCTCTCCCGCCGCGGCCTCGTCCGCGCGATGGACGAGGGCTGGCTGCTGCTCGGGCAGCCGCCCGCCGAGCTCCAGCTGCTCGCCGCTCCCGTCGAAGACGGCGCGTCGAGTTAGCCAGCGCGAACACTAGTCTTAGTCGCCCCCGGCCGTTGCAGCAGTCTGCCGGCGGTTTGAAACGCCATGCATATCGACCCGTACATCGTCCTCGGCAGCGCGATCGTGGGGCTGCTCGTCGGGATGACCGGCGCCGGAGGCGGCGCCCTCATGACCCCGATGCTGATCCTTCTGTTCGGCGTCAAGCCGTCGACCGCGATCTCGAGCGACCTCGTCGCCGCGTTCGTCATGCGTCCGATCGGCGCCGCCGTCCATCTGCGCGCCGGCACGGTCAACCTCAAGCTCGTCCGCTGGATGGTCATCGGCTCAGTGCCGGCGGCCTTCCTCGGCGCCTATCTCCTACACGTGATGGGCAACGCCAAGTCCGCCCAGACGAACATCGAGACCGCCCTCGGCGTCGCGCTGCTCGTCGGCTCGGGCGCGATGGTGCTCCGCTTCTTCCTCGACCGCCGCGGTGGTCATCGCCGGATCGCACTCGTGCACGAGGTCATCCCTCGACCCGCCCTCACCGTCGCCATCGGCGTGATCGGCGGCTTGATCGTCGGTCTGACCTCGGTCGGGTCGGGCTCGTTGATGATCATCCTGCTGCTGTTCGTGTATCCGGCAATCGGCGCCAACCAGCTCGTCGGGACCGACCTGACGCAGGCCGTCCCGCTGACGCTCGCCGCCGCGCTCGGCGCACTCGCGTTCGGCCACATCGAGGTGGGTGTCACCGCGAGCCTGATCCTCGGCAGCGTCCCCGCGGTGCTCGTCGGCTCGATGCTCTCCTCGAGTGTGCCGGATCGCTTCGTGCGCCCGGTGATCGCGTTCGTCATCTTCGCTTCGGGCCTGAAGTACGTCGGCGTCGGCACGACCGCGCTCGGCTGGATCCTCGTCATCGTGCTGCTCGGCTCCAGCTTCGGCTGGCTGTTCGCCGCGCGCCCGTGGCGCACGTGGTCAGCTCAATCGCGCGACGAGGACGGGAGCGTGCGTGGGGGCCGAGCTTCCGCCGGCGGGTTCCGGGGTGACCATCACGCGGCTGACCCCGTGGAGGTCACCGGGAACGTCGACTGAGCCCGACCCCTTCGTCGTCGGCGTGAACAGCGCTGTCGTCGGCTCCGGCTGCCGGTTGCCGCGCTGCAGCCACACCTCGTAGATCTTCGTCATCGGCGGTGCGGGCATACCGCTGACGACGAGCACGCCGCGCCCGTCCTTGACGTGAACGCTCGCGCTCCCCGGCCAGGTCACGCTCGCGTTGTACACGTTCGTGTTCGCGCCGCCGGAGGTGATCGCAACCGCGCCGATTGCGAGCGCGATCACGGCGACCACGGCGGCCGCGGCAAACGCCAGGCGGGGGACCGCGAGCCAGGACGGAAGCCACGCTCGGCGGCTCCTCGGCGCGCGCTGTGACGCCGTCTCGCGCGCCTCCGCGTTCACCTCGGCCATCACCCGACTTCTCAGCCCGGGTGGTGCCGGCTGCGGCGGCGCGGTCAGCGGCAGCAGATCCGCCACCTCCTGAAACGCGCTCACCTCATCGCGACAAATGGCGCAGTTGACCAAGTGCTCGCGGAACGCGTCGGCCTCCGTCGGCTCGAGCGCCCCAAGTACATATGCGGCCGCTTCCGCGCCGCACTCATGCTTGTCTGACATCGACTCCCGCTCCGTCATAGCACGAACCCTGCCGGATCGCCGAGCGCGATCCGCATCTTTGTCAGGGCCAGTCGCATCCGGCCCTTCACGGTCCCGGCCGGCAGCTGCAGCATCTCCGCGATCTGCGTGTGGCTGAAGCCGCCAAAGTACGCCAGCTCAACGACCTGCCGCTGTTCGGCCGGGAGTTCCTGGAGCTTCTCCCGGACGTGTCGCGCCTCGTCTCGCCGCGCGACCTCGGCGGCCGTTTCCTCGTCAGCCGGCAGCCGCTCAGCAAGTCCCTCGTCGCTGACGTTGCGGCTCTCGCGCACCACCCCCCGGCGGAACGCGTCAATCGCCCGGTTGTGCACGACACCGAGCACCCAGTTGCGCACGCTTCCTCGCCGGGCGTCGTACCGCGCGCCGCTGCGCCATAGCGAGACGAACGCCTCCTGCACGACGTCCTCCGCCATCGCCTGACGCCCGCACATCCGGTAGGCGAGCGAGAACGCCGCCCCGCTATGCCGATCGAAGATGACCTCGAACGCGCGCGGCTCACCGTCGCGGACGAGGGACATCAGGTCCTCGTCCGCGAGCGCGCGCAGGTCGGTACGTCGGTGAGAACTTGATGTGCGGAACACGGAGGTGGGTTTGGGCATTAACGGGCTCGGTTGATCCTCGCCCGTCACGGAGCCGTACGCAACGTGACCCTGATCGGATCACGTTGCGGAGTGCAGTGAGTGCCCCGCTAGAACCCGCGCGCCCGCAGCCACTCCCGGTTCGCCGCCTGATCCTTGGCGGGCGCCTCGGCGCCCTCCTCGGCGTCGGGCAGGATGTCCTGCTCGACGATCAACCACCCGTCGTAGCCGATCCCGCGCAACTCCTCGAGCACGCGGTCGAGCGCGACATCGCCGTCGCCGAGCCGGCAGAACGCGCGGCGGCGCCAGATCTCCTCCACCGGCGCCGAGTCGCGGATGATCTCGCGGATCACGTCGAGCCGAGCGTCCTTGAGGTGCAGGTGGTTGATCCGGTCACGCCAGCTGTCGACCGCGCTGACGGGGTCGCCGCCGCCGAGCAGGAGATGGCCGGTGTCGAGGCAGACCCCGATGTCGCTGCACCCGAGCAACCGGTCGATCTCCCACGGGGCCTCGATGTACGTCGCGGTGTGGGGATGGAACGTCGGCTCGTAGCCGCGCTCGCGGCAGCGCGCCACGATCTGGGCGAGCTGATCGGCGAACTGCCGCCAGCCGGCGTCATCCCAGCCCAGGCTGCGGTCGTCGACCGCGCGGCCCGGGTAGGCCGAGCGGCTGTCCGAGCCGGCGTCGGCGATCGTCGGCCGCGGCTTCGGCGTGCCCGCGCCCTCGTCCGCGTTTGCGCCGACTGCGGCGGCGTCGAACGTGTCGAGCAGATGGTCGAGTCGCTCGAGCTCGGCCGGCAGCTGGGACGGATCGCTGAACGGGACCGCGAAGTACCCGCCGGCAAGCGTGAGCCGACGGGCGCGCAGCCGGTCGGCCAGCTCGTCGCCCATCCCGAGGTAGCCGAGCGGCCCGAGGTCGATCCCGGCGTAGCCGGCCTCGGCGACGCTGTCGAGCAGGGCGAGGGCCGGCGGCACGAGCGGATCGATCCCAACGGTGATCTCGAAGGCGCCGTAGCTGCACGGCGCGTTGGCAATGGTGATCACGCCCCCACCTCCGTCCGGTCGTAGGCGCTCGGCCGCGCCACGGGCTCACCGCTCATGTGAACGCGAGCGATCGCGTGACACAGCGCGAGGTCGTGCAGCCCGTCGGAGGCGTCAGTCCGTGGCGGACGGCCCTCGGTGACCGCCGCATGAAGCTCGAGCAGCTCGCGCTTGAACGCCTCGACGTAGGAGACGGTTTCGACGGTGCGCCACGAGTGCGACTCATCGAGCCGGCCCGCCTCGATCGCCAGCTCGCTCGGCATCCCGCGGAGATAGGGCGATGGGAGCGTCAGTGTCGCGCGGGCGCCGATCCCGTAGAACGCGAACTCCTGCCGGTAGCGCGCCATCCCCGGGACATCGACCCACGATAGGTGGCAGGCCACGCCTCCGAACACGAGGCTCAGGTTGACGAGTTGCGGGCTCAGCTCGGCGTACTTGACGAGGTCCGGCTCGCCGAGTGCACCGCGCAGCGCGTTCAGCTCGTGCACGAGGTTGTCGAGCAACATCCACCGGTAGCAGTGCCGGGTGTTGTCGTCCGCGTCGGGTAGGGCCGCGCTGAGGCGCCGCTCGTCCTCGGCCTTCAGCGCGGCGAGCACGTCGGCCGGCGCGTCCGCCGGTGGCGTCAGCACGTAGTTCTCCAGGTACGGCCGCCAGGGCGACTCGAGCGTGGTGACCCGGACGAGCCGCAGTTCGCCGGCGTCGGGGAGCACCTCGAGCAGGCGCTCGTACGCCGGGTCATACCGCTTCATCGTCCCGATCATCAGCTGAACGCCCCCGTCCTGCGCGGCGCTCGCCATCGCCAGACCCTCATCGACGCTCAGGCACATCGGCTTCTCAACGAACACGTGGATCCCCGCGCGCGCCGCGGCGATCGCGGCCGGCGCGTGGCTGCCCGAGGTGAGCACGAGCACGACGTCGAGCTCCCGGCTGGAGAGCATCTCCTCCCAGCTCGTATAGACCGCCGGCTGCCCAAAGCGCTGCGCGCAGGCGGCCGCCGTCGGCTCGGCGATGTCGCACACCGCCCGCAGTTCGTAGAGCTCATCGAGCTCGAGCAGATGCGGAAGATGCATGACCTGCGCAATCAGACCGCATCCGATGACACCCACCTTCAGTCGTTCGCCCATCGACTCCTCCTCATCGTCAGGTCGTTTCAGTGACCGCAGGGACCACGCGCCACCGGTGCCGTCGCACTCGCCGCACGGTGGCTGGGGCGAGGAACGCCAGCGCGCTCAGTCCGAGCGACGCCAGGATCAGCAACGTGGCGATCGCGTTGACCTCCGGGGTGATCCCGAACTTGACTTGCGTGTAGATGTAGATCGGCAGCGTGTTGCCACCTCCGATCAAGAACAGCGTGATCACGAACTCGTCGAGCGAGAGCGTGAACGCGAACAGAGCGCCGGCGAAGATCGCCGGCCCGATCAGCGGCAGCACGACATAGCGCAGCCGCTGCCATGTGTTGGCGCCGAGGTCGCTCGCCGCACGCTCCAGCGAGCGGTCGAACCCCTCAAGCCGCGCGGCGACGACGAGGATCACAAACGGCGTCGTGTACACCGCCTGCCCGATCACCGCCGTCTGGTTGGACAGCGACACGTGCAGCACGCCCGTGAAGAACGTCAGCAGCGACACGCCGATGAGCAGCCCCGGGAGCATGATCGGCAGTGTCAGCGCCGCACGGATCCCGCTCCGGAAGCGCAGCGTCGCGCGCACGAGTGGAAACGCGGCGGCGGTACCGACGATCGTGCTGATGAGCGTTACCTCGAGCGCGACCGACAGCGTCGTCTTGACTGCATCCTGGATCTGCGGGTCGTTCCACGCCTGGTTGTACCAGTGCGTCGTCCACCCGGTGATCGGGAGCGTCCCGTACTGGTTGGCGTTGAAGCTGAACAGGATCAGCAGGATGATCGGCGCGAACAGGAAGAAGTAGACGAACACCGCCCACCCGGTCAGGGCGCGCTTGACCAGGCGCTTGTGCGGCGCGACGACGTCGTTGGCGTCGATGCTCACCGGCCGTACGCCTCCGCCACGTCGAGCTGTTTGCGGAAGATGATCAGCAACGCGATGATGAACAGCGCGATCAGCAACGACACCGCGGCGCCGCGCGTGTACTCGGCGCCCTGGAAGAAGTTGACGATGAGGTTGCCGATCATCACTCCGCGGGTGCCACCGACAAGCTGGGGTGTCAGGTACTCGCCGAGCACCGGGATGAACACGAAGATCACCGCCGTCGTGATGCCCGGGCGGATCTGCGGCACGAGCACGCGCGTCATCGCAATCCGCGGCGGCGCACCGAGGTCCATCGCCGCCCGCAGCTGTGACCAGTCGAACCGCTCGAGCGTCGCATACAGGGTCAGCGCCGCGAACGGGAAGTACAGGTACATGAGCACGAGGATCACGGCCGCCCGGTTGTAGAGCAGGAACGACAGCGGCTGATGGATCACCCCGATCGCCTCGAGAAAGCGGTTGAGCACGCCCTTCTCGCCGAGGATCGTCGTCCAGCTCGTGACCCGGAGCAGGTAGCTCGTCCAGAACGGCAGGATGATCATCAGCAGGAGCGGGCGGCGGATCGCCGGACGCACGTAGCGCGCGAGCCAGTACGCGAGCGGGAACGCGGCCGCGAGCGTGAGCACCGTCGCGACAGCCGCGACCCACACCGTGTCGAGCAGCGTCCTCACGTAGGTCGAGGTACTGAAGAAGTAGCTGTAGTTGCTGAACGTGAAGTGGTGGACGGTGTTGTAGTTGACGGTCTCCCAGAAGCTGTAGAGGACGATCAGCACCATCGGCGCCAGAAAGAACCCCCCGAACAGGAGCATCGCGGGCGTGAACCCGGTGTACTGCGAGAGCCGAGCGACCACCCCTCGCCGCCGCGGCGGCGCCGCCGCGGGGGCTCCGGCAAACGCCGGCTGAGGAGTGGTTGCCATTCGGTGTCGGGTCCGCTGCCGGTCTACGCGCCGAAGACCTGGTTGAACGCGTCGATGTACGCCTGCACGTTCCCTGACGGTCCCTTCAGCGTCATCTTCAGCGCGCGCTCGGGATCGTTGTAGAAGAGCAGGTCAGCCCGCTCCTTGTAGCCGTGATCGACGAGGTACTTGTATGCCTTCTCGTTGAACAGCGGCCGCCCGTTGGCGAGGAAGTTTTGGGCGATCCAGTTCGGCTGGGCCATCGCGTTCATGAACTGGTTGAACCGGTTCTTGTGCGCCGAGGCCTTGACGATCTGCTCGCCGTCGATGAACCCAAACACGCCCTCCGACGGCGTCGCGATCTTCACCGTCGGGCCGCCCGCCGCCTTGACGCGGAAGTCGGTGCCGAGGTTCTCGATCGCAATCCACGCCGAACCGTCAGCGAGCGCCCGCACGGAGTCGGAGTTCTGCGAGACGAGCTTGAAGAACGCCGGCTTGGCTGCCTTGAGGAAGTCCTGCGCCTTCGCGATCTCCGCCGTGTTCATGTTGTACGGCTGCTTGGCGCCGGTTGCGAGGCCGGCCATCGCCATCAGGTCGGTCGGCTGGCTCTCGGCCACGACCTTGCCGGCGTACTTCTTGTCGGTCAGCACGTGCCACGACGTCGGCGCCGGGCTGACGTGTGCCGGGTTGTAGTAGAGCTGAACCGTCGACCACCCGTTCGGATACGCGAGGTACCCGCCGCTCGTCGTCCAGAACGGGAACGTGCGGGCCATCGGGTAGAGCTGTGAGGCCGCCGGGATCGAGTTGATATCGAACGCGTCCGTGAGTCCGTCGGTGTGGAACTTCGGAGCCCACAGCGCATCGGTGGAGACGATGTCGTACTGACCGCCGGTCTGCTTGACCTTCAGGTAGCCGTCGGAGTCATCGGACTCCAAGCTCGGCCGCGCGGTGATCTGTGTCTGCTTCTGCACCGCAGTCAGCTGAGCGGGCAGGTAGTGGTCGTTCCACGTCTCCCAGTTGAGTGTCACCGGTCCGGACGAGGATCCTTGGCTGCTGCTGCTTGAGGAGCCGCAGCCCGCCACATAGAGCCCAGCGACTCCGAGCGCACCGGCCCTCACGGCGTCACGACGAGTCAGCACCTGCATCACTTGAGTCCTCCTCACTGCGGGTCGAGCACCACGGCGTCCTGGGCGTCCCAGGTCACGGTCGCGGTTGCGTTTTCTTCCAGCTGCGATGCAGCGCCTCCCTGTAACGCCGCCATGATCTGGGCGTCGGCGGAGTCGCACTGCACCGCGACGCGGGTGAAGCTGCCGAGAAACGACGAACGAACGACGGTGCCGGCGAGGCCCTCGCGGTGCCCGTTGCCGGCAATGACCTGGACATCTTCGGGACGGATCATCAGCGTGGCCCGGCGCCAGTCCCCATCCGGCGGCGCGCATGCGACTCGGCTGCCGTCCTTGGCGACGACCTGGTTGTCAGGCGAGCGCTCGACGTCCAGGAAGTTCGATTCGCCGATGAAATCGGCGACGAAGCGCGATGCGGGGTGGCGATAGATCTCCTCCGGCGTGCCGACCTGCTCGATCCGCCCCTCGTTCATCACCGCGATGCGATCGGCCATCGCCATCGCTTCCTCCTGATCGTGGGTGACGAACACGAACGTCGTGCCGACCTCCTTGTGGATCTGGCTCAGCTCGACCTGGAGCCGCTTGCGCAGCTTGAGGTCGAGCGCGCCGAGCGGCTCGTCGAGCAGGAGCACGGCGGGGCGGTTGACGAGCGCGCGGGCGACCGCGACGCGCTGCTGCTGGCCGCCTGAGAGCTGGGCAGGAAACCGATCGGCCTGGTCCTCGAGCCCGACAAGCCGAAGCGCGTCCACGATCCGCGGCGCCGCATCCTTGTGGCTCGTCTTCGCCATCTTCAACCCGAAGCCGACGTTGTCCCGGACGCTGAGGTGCGGGAACAGCGCGTAGTTCTGAAACACCGTGTTGACGTTGCGCTTGTACGGCGGGACCCGGTCAGCGCGCTGCCCCTCGATGATGATCTCGCCGCTCGAGAGCTCGACGAACCCGCCGATCAGGTTGAGCGTCGTCGTCTTTCCGCACCCGGACGGGCCGAGCAGGCAGAAGAACTCGCCCTCGTTGATCGTCAGGTCGACCGGTTGCAGCGCGACCGCGTCGCGGTAGCGCTTCGACACCCCGCGCAGCTCAATCGAGCTCACGCCACCGCCTCTGCCAGGTCCGCCGACGGGTCATAGGCGCACCCGCACGATCGCCGGCGCACGAGTGTCACATCGATCCTGACCTCGTTGCGCGTCGCCGGATCCTCCCCGACGACGCCGAGGAGGAGTCGCGCGGCCTCGCGACCGATCGCCCTGGCGTCGTACGCGATCGCCGTCAGCGACGGCTCGAGCAACGGCGCGAAGTAGAGGTCGTCGAACGCGGCGAGCGCAAGGCCCTCCGGGATCCGGATCCGCTGACGCCGCGCAGCGGCGAGCGCGCCGAGCGCGAGCTCCCCACTCGCCGTGACGAGCGCGGTCGGCCGAGGGGTCGCCTTGAGCAGCTGCTCGGAGTGTTCGTAGCCGCTCGCGATCGTCCACTCGCACTCCTTGATGAGGGTCGGGTCGACATCGAGGTCGCAGTTGGCCATCCCGGAGAGGAAGCCCTCGTAGCGCTCGTAGCCGCTCGTCCGGTCTCCCGGACCGCCGAGGAAGCCGATCCGCCGGTGGCCGTGTTCGGCGAGGTGCGCGACGAGTAATTCGACGCCGCGCCCGTTCTCGAGCGCGACGTTCCCGGCGCCCGCGCCCGGTGCGAGCTCGTCGATGAACACGCACGGCGTGCGCTCGAGCAGGGCGTTGAACTGGTGGGCGCCGAACGGCGCGGTTGACACAAGTATGCCGTCGACCTCGTGCTCGAGCAGCGTCCGCACCGCTCCCTTGACGGTGTCGGGATCCTCGCCCGAGTCGATCAGGATCAGCCGGTAACCCTGCTCTTCGAGCACCGCCTGTGCGCCGGTCGTGACCGCTGCGTAGAACGCGTGCGCGACTGTCGGCACGACGAGCCCGACCGTCCGTGACCGCCGGGTGCGGAGCGACCGCGCGACCGACGAGGGACGGAAGTCGAGCTCCTCAGCGGCCCGCAGCACGGCGGCGCGGGTGTCGTCGGACAGCTCGCCGATGCCGTTGAGCGCGCGCGAGGCGGTTGAGGTTGAGACGTTCGCCCGGCGAGCGACGTCGCTCAGCCGGACGCGCTTGACGCGGCCGTCGGGGGTGGCGTCGCCGGGCGTGGCGTCGAAACCCCGGGACGCGCGCGAGGACGGATTCGCGCCCACGGGCACGTCCGCAGCGCGCTCTTCATTCCCGGGTTGAAATCGGTTGCGCAATCGATTTCGGCCTCTCGATGCGCATTCTGGTCAAGGCCGCAGACGCATGTCAAGACTTAGTGACTTGCGCAACCGGGAGGCGGTCTCGCCCGGGCTACGAGGCGGGGATCAAGGCCTGCACGTTCGCGGCGAGCTCGAGCGTGCGCCGGGCGTCGGCCGCGGTCGCGCCCCTGCTTGCGTCGCCCGTGCTCAGGCACCGGGCGAAGTCCTCGGCCTGGGCGCGGAGCGCTGCATGCCACGTCTTGTCCTCGCCCCACAGGATCTCGACGCGCGCGTGATCTCGGGTGCCCATCAGCTCGAGCCAGACGACGTCCCCCTCCGGAAAGTACCGGCCGAGCGACACGACGGCCACTCCCCCGCGCTCGAGTTCGAGCGTGACGTTGGCACAGTCGACGTCGCCCTGGATCGGCCCGGCGGCGGCGACGCACGCCGAGTCACGGAGGTCGCTCTCGGTGAGCCACCGGATCTGGTCGAGCTCGTGCACGCCCATGTCGACGACGATCCCGCCGCTCGCCGCGCGGAACGCCTCACCCGGTGGCTCGCCGTCCCATTGGAAGCAGACCACCTGGAGGATGTCGCCCAACTCGCCGGCCAGGACGCGCTCCCGCAGGGCGACGAGCTCCGGGACGAACCGTCGCCAGTAGCCGATCTGGAGCATCACGCCGGCGTCACGGACCGCGGCCGCGGCAGCGTCGATTTCTGCGATCGAGCTTCCGCACGGCTTCTCGCACAGGATCGGCAGGCCATGCTCGGCGCACGCGGCGACGAGCGTCGCGTGCAGTGGCGTCGGCGCGACGATCATGACGCCATCGAACCCGCCGGCGTCGAGCGCCTGCTCAAGGCCGGCGTAGATCGTCGGGCGGGCGTCGATTTGCCCCGCGGCCGCGCGAGCCTTTGCATCGGGTTCGACGACGCTGACGATCTGGAGCGCCTCCGAGTCGGCGAGCGCCTGCAGGTGCATGCGTCCCATCCGCCCCGCCCCGATCAGTGCGAGCGGTACAGGCGTCATCGGGCCGGGCCCAGCGCGATTCGCCGCTGCGCGTCGGCGATCGATCCCCGCGAGGGATGGAACCGCTCGAGCCACCAGGTCGCCCCGGCCTCCGCGTACGCGTGTGTGATCGCCGCGCCCTCGGCGTCGCGTCCGGGAGTCAGCCCCGCGGCGACGACGTCGAAGCGAGCGGTCCGGTCCTCCCGGTGCTCATCGATGAACGCGATCACGTCCCGCACCTCTTCCGGGGTCGGCAGCTGCCCACCGACCCTCTCCGGCACGACCCCGTCCCACCGGGCCGCGCGCCGGAATGGACGCGGGTTCGGCCAGTTTCCCCCGATCCAGATGGGCGGTCGGCGCCCGGACGGCGCGGCCGGGAGGAATTGCATCTCGTCAAGGTCGTACACCGCGCCGTGGTGCTCGTATGGCTCGCCGCTGAGCAGCCCGGCGAGCACCTCGAGGCCCTCGTCAAGCCGCACCGCGCGCCGGTGATCATCGGCCTCCTCTCCGAACGCTTCAAACTCGTCATGGCGCGGGGAGCCTAACCCCGCTCCGAGCACCACGCGATTTTGCGCAAGCAAATCGAGCGTCTGCAGCTCCCGCGCCAGCTTCCACGGCCGCCGGCGCGCGACCGGCGTGATCAGCGTCCCAAGCACGATCCGCTCCGTCCGCGCCGCACATGCCCCCAGCGTCACCCACGGATCGACGACCGGCTCCGGCGCCGCACGCCGATGCAGCATGTGATCCCACACGAAGAACCCGTCCCATCCCGCCTGTTCCGCCTCCCGCGCAAGCCCAACGAGCACGGCCGGATCGCCATACTGCCGGAGGTTCGGCACGTGCACCGCATGTCGGAGCGTCTCAGCCATGGTCTGGAGGGTTATCATCGCTCAGACCACGGGGAGTGGCGCAGTCTGGTAGCGCACCCGGCTGGGGGCCGGGCGGTCGCAGGTTCAAATCCTGTCTCCCCGATTGAAGGAAAGCCCCGCTCAGGCGGGGTTTTTGTTTGGCCCCCACAGCTTGCCTATCGAGTGGATCTTGTACCGTCTGTGTACCGTTTTCCACGCCGAGTCCGGCAGTTCTGTTGCCGCTGGCGAGGTGACCGCTGGAGGTCGGTTCCGGGCCGAGCCAGCCAGCAACCTGCGGCGCTCGTGCCGCTAGCTGCTGTCGCAGCTGGAGCGGCTGCGTGATCGACGGCGAGCGTGTTGCCCCCAAGCGTGGCGAAGCGCTTGCCCGACGCCGGCGATTGGCACGATCGAGGCGTCGCCGAAGCGAAAGCAGGGGCCGAGGCGATCGGAGTGATCAAAGCGATCCCGCGCGGACCGGCGACGGCGCGCTGCTGGATTACGCCGTGAGCGGCCACGGCGAAGTTGTGACCGCTCTGCACAGGAAGCGGGCGTCTTCCCGAGACAACGGGGGTGGCCGCCATTCGCGCATTGCAGAAGTGCGCGGCCGGTCAGATCGGGCGTCTCGTAGCGTTCGAACTCGGAGGTGCTTGTGAGTCCTCGACTGACCTTTCGACTTGCCGGGATTCTTGCGGGGCGTCAATGGTCCTCGGCCGGCGCGGGTGTGACTCAGCGAATGCGTCGGATGGGGTCAGCGGGTCGTGCGAGCGAACGCTCCGTTCGCGGCGGGCCGCGCCGCTGGCGACGGCGGCGTCGGCGACCGCTTGGGCGACCGCCTGGGCGACGTGGCGGTTGAAGACGCTGGGGACGATGTAGTCGGTGTCGAGCTCATCCTCTGGGATCACGCGCGCGATCGCGTTTGCGGCGGCGAGCTTCATTTCCTCGTTGATCGTACGGGCGCGCACCTCGAGCGCGCCTTTGAAGACGCCAGGGAATGCGAGCACGTTGTTGATCTGGTTGGGATAGTCAGAGCGCCCGGTGGCGATGATCGCGACGTCCTCGCGGACCTCTTCGGGCGGGACCTCGGGCACCGGGTTGGCCATCGCGAACACGATCGCGCCCGCAGCCATCCGGCGCACGGCGGCGGCTGACACCGCGCCCGGCCCGGAAACCCCGACCAGCACATCGGCGCCCCGAAGCACGTCGTCGGCCACGCCCCGGAACCCGCGCTTGTTCGTGCGCCGTGCCAGAGCCGCCCGGTCGGGGTCGAGCCGCTCAACGCCGGCGTACAGCGTGCCGCGGCGGTTGCATACGATCACGTCGCCGACGCCCCGGGCCAGCATCATGTCGGCACAGGCCAGCCCGGCCGCGCCCGCGCCGACGACCACCACGGTGATGTCCTCGGCGCGCTTATCGACGACTTTCAGCGCGTTCAGCAGCGCCGCGAGCACGACGATCGCCGTGCCGTGCTGGTCGTCGTGGAAGACCGGAATGTCGAGCTCGGAGCGCAGGCGCCGCTCGATCTCAAAACACCGCGGCGCGGAGATGTCCTCAAGGTTGACCCCGCCGAACGTGGGTGCTGCCGCCTTCACGAACGCCACGATCTCCTCAACGTCCTGGGTGTCGATGCACAGCGGGAAGGCGTCGACGCCGGCGAACTCCTTAAACAGCATCGCCTTGCCCTCCATCACCGGCATCGCCGCCTCGGGGCCGATGTCCCCGAGCCCGAGGACCGCGCTGCCGTCGGAGACGATCGCGACCGTGTTGCTCTTGATCGTCAGTGCCCACGCCTTGGCCGGGTCCTCGTGAATCGCCATCGAGACGCGCGCAACACCGGGCGTGTAGGCCATCGAGAGATCGTCGCGGGTCTTAATCGGAACTTTCGGGTTGACCTCGATCTTGCCCCCCTTGTGCATCAGAAACGTGCGGTCAGAGACACTGTCGACACGGACACCCTCCACGTTACGCACCGCCCGCGCGACCGCCTCCGCGTGAGCGGAGTCAACGCACGCGACCGTGACATCGCGGACAACCTCCTGGGATTCCACCCGCACGAGATCGATCGCTCCGAGCATCGCGTCCGCATCGGCGATCGCGCGAGCGATCCGGGCAAACGCGCCGCCATGCTGTGGCATATGCAAACGCATCGTGAAGCTGTAGGAGGCTGAGGGCTGCAGCCGCGGGACAGGCACGTTCGACAATTCCTCAGACATCGCAGCTCCTTCGCTCGTCGTCCCGTCCGCCGCCCGCCGAGCCGGGAGGGAAGCGATCGGAGCGCGCTCTCGTCAGGTCGATCCGGAGTTCCACTACGCCGGCGTTGGGCGGCCCGATCCTCGTCGGTCCCAGCCGGCTCAGCAGCCGGATCACGGTGTGGTTGCTAGCAAGACAGATCGCGATGAACTGCTCGATTCCGGCGGACCGCGCTCTGGCGGTGAGCCGTTCGACCAGCATGCTCGCGATGCCCCTTCCCCGCCACTCATCGCCCACCGCAACCGCGACCTCGGCCTTCCTTGGCTTGATGCGGATGTAGCGAGCGATTCCGACCGTCGTTCCGTCACGGGCGATCGCCGCGATCGCCTCGCGGTCCACGTGGTCCACACCCGCCAGCTCGGACAGCATCCGGCGATCGAGCCGGGCGAGCGACCCGAGGAAGCGCGCGTGGCGGGTCTCGACGCCCAGCCCCGAGAACCAGCTAGCGATCGCAGCTTCATCACCCGAGGCCAGCGGCCGGATCACCACGCTCGAACCGTCTCGCAAGACCACCCGCTCGATGTCCGCTGGCGATCCGGCACCACCACCACCGTCGGAGATCGGCGCAAGCTCGATCTCAAATCGCGTCAACATCAACTCCCACTCCTCTCAGCAACGCAAACGTACGCCCCACCGCACCGACAAGCATCCGTACACACCCGCGTGTCAGCCCGGGTTTCCTCGATCGACTCCGCGAGGCGCGCGCCAGCCGCTCACGTGCTCAAAGTCACTGTTTGGTTCGTCAGTCCGCCGTACTCGGTAAGGCTCACTCTCCCAGTCGTGCCGCTCGATCCGCGCCTGTGCGCGGGAGTACCTCAAGGGCTGAGGTCGATCCCGACCGCGCGACCTCCCGGGCCGATGCGCTCGACGGTGCGGCGGATCGCCGAATCTCAGGTCGGGTCAGCGTTTCCGTGGCGCCGATTGCCGTTGCCTCTTGGCGCGCTGTTCGGCTCGCAGAGCGCCGCTGGCCGGCGTGTAGATGCTCTCGTGACCGTCGTCCCAGCGGATGCGATAGCGCGGAGAGGGATCGCCTCGCAGCACCTCTTCAACGACACCGCAGCGCGGCCGGCGGTTGGTTGACTCGGACTCGGCTACCACGCGTTTACCAACTTCAAAGGCCATGCTCACTCCCGACGTGTTCGTGCTTCCGAGGACAGCTAAGGGACAGTCGCCGATTGGAGCACATTGCGCCGATTTCGGCAGCGCGTGGACGGCGGCCATACGCCTGGGCCCTCATCTTGAGCGCAACACCCTGTCGCGGTACATGCAGGTCACGACGCCCTCGAGTTCACCGTCCTCGCTGATCGCGTGTCTACCCGTGCCCGGGCGTGCGCGGGTCGCCGTGCGGACGGCTTGCTGGCGCCGGGACCCCCGGTGGGTGGAGCAGGTTCTCGACGTCACGGACGCCTGCGACCCCGCGGACCTCGCGCTCGATGCGCTCGATCTCCTGGGCATCTTCTAGCTGCCCACGCAGGACCACGATCCCGCGGTCAGCGTTGATGCTGATCGGCCCCTTGGGAATTGTCCGGTCGCGGAACAGCTCGCTCTCCACCTTGCGCACGAGACTGACGTCGTCAAGTTCCGGTACCGCGTGATCATGGTGAGTAATCGCGTGCGCGAGCCCAACCATCTTGCCGGCCTCGTAATGGGCCTGGCGCTCGACCTTGCGGGCGCGGCGACGGAACGCGGCCGTCGTGCGATCGCGAACGAGGTGCCGTCGCCGTTTCCCGCTGCGCGGGTCGAAGAAGAACTCCAGCGCAGCACCCGCAGCCAGAGCGGACGCGGCAACCGCCGCCAGTTCACGAGCTGAACGCCGCCGCAGGCGTCCCGGATCGCGACGACGACGCCTCAGCAAAATACGCATCCCGAGCAACCAAACACGCGGGCGCAGCTGGAAAAGTTCGCGGAATGGGCGCATGCCACCCTCCAAACGGCTTTGACTATCCGAGCCACACACAGTACCGCGGCAGAGTCCCGAGGTGTGGTTGACATAAGCACCCGCAATGGGAGTAAAGTCAGGATGTAGCTGGCCCTGCGGCCAGGACTCTCTGCCCAAGCCCGGATGCCACCGACGGCGCGATCTGCGCCACGAGGCGAGGAGCGGGGGCTACCGGTTTTGACTGCGGGGCCGGTGCCGTGTTCGACTGGAGTACGCACAGGCACTCTCGACTGATGAGTGCGACCGGCTCCGCCGGTGCTCGCCAACTCCGCTTCCCACCGCGCGATCCAGATCAGTGCGTCGCGCTGGCACGGCTCCATGACCGAGGACCAGTGGTGTGAACTGTCGCTTGGCCGGCTTCCCCTCTCCTCCGAACCAGCCACACCGGCTGGCCCGGCAGTATGGCCGCTCTTGGTGCAGAGCGGCCACGATGTCGGCGCCCACGCCGCTGTCGGAACCGGCGGTCACGAAGATCTCGGCGGCCGAAATCGCCGAGCGTCGCGACGAACGCGTCGGCCGACAAACATGACTGGTCGACGCCTCAAGTAGCAGCGCCGGTGTCGTTGCCGGCAACGCGATCGGGGAAGTCACGCCGGTCACGCCATGATCGCCTTCGGTTCTCGAGATCTAACCGGCTGTCGCCTTTGGTCCGTATAGACGACGCCTGCGGGCCTGCCACGCTGCCCACCCGAGCCGTTGCCCAGGTCGCTTGTCGGCGTCCTCGGCTGCTTACCGGGGGGTGGCTGGTTAAGCAAGAACACGGATGCGGTTCACAAACAAACCACGGATGCGGCTTACCGGGGAGCGGGCGTAGGCTGGAGGTAACTTCGGCCCAAGAAGGCTGGCCATGCGTCGCCGGTTTACACTTAGACCATCGCCGGCGATGTTCGTCGCGTTCATCGCACTGCTTCTGGCGCTCGGCAGCAGCGCGTTCGCCGCCGGCGCAATGGTTTCCAACAGCGACAGGGTGGACGGGTTTCACGCGTCAACGAAGCCGAAGCCCATGAAGCTGCTGGCACTCAACAAGTCCGGCAAGTTCCCTGCGTCGGTCCTGACATTCAACCGCGGTCCCACCGGGCGCGCGGGAGCCAAGGGCGACACCGGAGCGACCGGGCCTGCTGGAGTGAAGGGCGACACCGGAGCGCAGGGCGCAATCGGCCCCTCCGATGCCTTAGCGGTCTGCGGGGCCTGCTGCATCCCAGTGCCGCCTGGAGGGAATGCCACGCCCGTCGCGTTGGGGGCGACACTTCCGGACGCTGGGAGCTACGTACTGGAGGGCAGAGTGAACGTGTCCGTCGAATCGACCGTCACAACACCTACCTCAATTGAGTGCGAAATAGACGTGCCGTCCGCCGCCGTGAACAGCGCTAGTAATTTCACTTACCTCGCCAATGCCTCGGGCTACACAATGACAGCGTCACTCCCTCTAGTGGGCTTTGCCACCGGCGTGCCCGCAGGTGCAACCGTCAACGTGATGTGTACCAATCATTCGTCCACGACAACGGTAAGCGCCCTCGGAGCCGAGGCGAACGCGATTAAGGTCGGCACGATGCACCACTGAGGCTGGCGCAGTTGGAGTTCTCGCGAACTCGCAGGTCCAGTCGGCGATTGGGTCTGACCGGTGGCCGGCTCCTTCGAGCCATACACACACCCGCGAGTTCTCGTGCCCCGGGCGCGTCCAACTCGGTCCTTGACGACCTCCGTGCGACGACTCATAACGGCCTTCCTGCACCGCCCGCTAGCCAGGTCCTACACCCCAAGTTTCGACAGCGCGGCCCCCCGACCGCAGTCGCCAATACGGACCAGAAGCGACAGACGCATCTAGCTCCTCCGCGACGGCCGACTGTCGAACCGGCCGAACGCGGGCTCCTCCAGATCCGACAAGGGCTCGACCGGCACCCCGGCACCAAACCCCGCCGCCTCCTCAGGCATGCGACGTCGACAGGTGGTGGCATAGCGGCACTCTCATCGGCGAGTGATGGCGGTCAGCGCGATCGTGTGATGAGCGTTCGGTAGCCGGGCGCCGTGAGCCGTAGCCGGATCCCACGCGCGACGGGGGTCAGGGTGACGGTGGCGATGCCGGTGCCGTCGGTGACGGTCTGGGTGGTTGATGCGCGGGCGCTGACCGACACCAGGACACCTGGGACGGGCGCGGCCGGATTGGTCGGTGACGCGCAGGCGGAACGTGGTCCGGTGACGGGGGAGCGTCCGCGGGAGCCCGTGAATCCGCAGCGCGATCCCGCGCGCCGCGCGGTACGCGTGTCCGGCGAAGCGCAGCTGTGTGGGTAGGCCGCAGCCGGTGAGCGAGACGTCCCGGGTCTTACGGTAACACGCGCCTGCGAGAGGTGTATTGCTTAAGAATCCGAACATACGTTCGAGAGGAGCACCAAATGGCTGAGACCACCACCAAACATCGCCCGGTTGCAAAGGCGCCAACGGCCCATCGCCGCGGCACCCCGGAGGCTCGCCTTGCGAGCGTGGTTGAGCGGAGCGCCGAGCTGTCTGACGGGGTGCTCAAGTCGCTTGAGGCGAGTGAGCGGGCCGCGCTGGAAGCGGTTGGCCAGTTCGTGATCACCATCGAGGAGGCGTTGCCGCAAGAAGTCGCGAGCACGTCCGACGTGGCAAAGAAGATCACCGAGTCGGGCTTCGAGATGGCCGACCGCCAGGTCCACACGATGAACGACTTCGTGCGCAAGGTCATCGACAGCGCTGCCAAGTCGTTGAGCAGCCGCGACGGAGCAAAGCCCCACGCCGTCTCGTAGATCATCGACCACCAACAGCCGGCGCAGCGGAGCGCGTCACCGCCAGAGTGGGACTCGTGTCCGGCGCCGGCCGTGTTCGGCTGGGCGCGGCTCGCGGCCGTTAGTACGCACACGCGATGGCGACTGGCTCAGACCCAATCGAGGGAATCAGCCCCATCGCCGGCGCTGGTTTGCTGAACTGAAGGCCGAGTCGCTTGCGCTGTGGGTGAGGAGCTCGTCGGAGCGGAGACTCGAGTCGGTCATGCGCGGCTGGCTTGGCGGCGTCCTGTTGTGGCAGATCTTCCGCACGATCGCTCAGCGCGCACAGCCAGACGCTCGTGGCGAGGCGGTCGTGGAGTTCAGGATCACCGGACGGCGCGACGGCGCGATCAACCGCTACCAGATCACGCTCATCAACGGCCGCGCCAGGGCATCGAGAGGCACGGGACCCGCGCCGGCGTTGACGCTCGAGCTTGAACCGGTCGCGTTCCTGCAGCTCGTCGGCGGAACTGCGAGCCCCCAGCGACTGCTGATCGCGGGCAAGCTCAAGCTGCGCGGCGACCTGATCCTTGCCTTGGCCCTGCCGACGGCTCTCAGGATTCCCAGAGGCCGCCGGCCACCGTCGCGGCGCAGACCACGCCGGTGATGACGAGTGCGCCGGCCGAGCCGAACGCCAGAAGTCGAGTGCGGAAACCCACACCTTCCCACGGTACTCCTGCCGATTGGCTGACTGATGACGCGGCGAGACGCCGACGGACGTCCAGGGACTTGCCCCGTTTTCGACGACACTTGAACGCTTCCGGTTGTAAGCCGGGGGAAGTCCACGGAGCGCAGCTGGGCGAATGGTTGTAGGCGATACCAGCAGCGAATCCAATCCAGAAGAGCGCTTGCTCCACGTGTAAGTCGTGGGGAGCCAGCCAGCGGTCGGCGTGCTTGCTTCCGGCCCCATCCGCAGCAAACGACCCAGGCCTGCGCGCCGCAGATCTGAGCACGCAGGGGGTTGCTGGTTGGCGCCCGAGCACGGGTGGCGCGGGCGCCGCCGAGCCGCGCGTCGGGTTTCCGCTCGCCGAGCAGCCGCATGATGTTCTCCGGTCGCGAGCTGACGAAAACTGTCCCGGTTCATTTCACCCACGCTGGCGACCAAGCGGCTAACGCCGACGACAGCTGCTTGAGCACGGGAGAATGGGGCAAGGAGTCTGCTCGATGGCGGCGATTGAAACCCAACAACTGCGGATGCTCGAGCAGCTACGGCAGGCGGGCAGGCAGCCAATGACGCTCGATCAGTTGCGCGCCGGTGGTATTGACTTTCCCGCCGTCGTCATCGGCGAGCTCCAGCTCAACGGGTACGTGATCGAGCGCGTCCACGAGCAAGGCAAGCTCCTCGGCTTCCGACTGGTCGAGACCGAAGCTTCCGATCCACCAGCCACCCGCCGGCGCCACCGCTGGCGCCGCCAACAGTCGCGATAGCCACGCGGGCGCGCAGCGGCGGCGGTAGGTGCAGGACGACGGTCGAATGGCAGCGCGGCACTGCCAGCTGGGGCCCGCCCGCAACCCCAATTGATGAACGGACACGCGGCGGCCCGATCTGGCCGTCGACCCGCCGGAGCGCCTCCGATGCCTCACGAGGGCCTTGGAAGAGCGCCCGTAAGAGGAACGCTCTGCGAACGTTGCGATCAGCGATTCTGCAAGGGCGCTACGGACGGCGGCACGGGGTGCGTGCAGCGTGCGATTACTCTCTCGTTGGGATGAAGATCGCCTATGTGTTCTCCACTTCCGGCCACACGGCCAGCTACAAGCTTGGGAGGATGATCCTTCCGCAGCTGGAGCAGGGGACGCACGGGGTCGAGGTGGTTGGAATGTTCTTCTTTGACGACAACACCTATGTGTTGCGAGCGGGCGATCCCGTCGGCGAGCGCCTTGGTCGGGTGGCCGCCGAGCATGGAATGTTGCTGATGCTCTGTGATCAGTGCGCGTTGGAGCGCGGCTTGGCCGAGGGGGAGATCGGCGCGGCGGTCCCGGCGGGGACGGTTGCGGGTGTGCGGGTGGGTTGCTTTCCTGACCTGTACGAGGCGCTGGCGGGGGACCCGCCGGACCACGTCATAACGCTGTGAGAGGGCCGAACTGGTCCTCGGTGGGCTCCGCTCAGCAGAACCACGGCTCGGTGAGCCGTGGCCTCCCCTCGGTCGATCCCATCGGGATGGCGTGCGGCTCTGGGTCGCGCGCCTCGCCGTTGGCCTCGCGCACCGCCGCGCGGATCCGAGCGAACGTCAGGCCGGTCGCCTCTTGCTCGGCGGCGCTCTGCTGGACCAGCGCGCTGAGGCGGCCTTGCAGCCGGTCGGCTGCAGGGTCCGCTGAGCGCCACGGATAGCTGAGGCGTTCGGCGTCGTATGAACCGAGGTGCTCGCGAAGGTCCTCGCTCTCCAGCAGCAGCGAGCCTTCGGGTACGAGCAGCCGAATTGTGTACTGCACCGGGTCGACGTTCGCTACCAGATCGTGCGCGGCGACGAACTCGACGATCTCCAGCACGTCACGCGGGGTCGTCCACGGCGTGAAGGGCATGAACGACGGCCGGGTCTCGATTCCGTGCTCGCGCAGCAGGTCGAGGGCTTGCACCGCCTCGGCGGTGGTGTGGCCCTTCTCGAGGCGGACCAGGATCTCGTCGTTGACGCTCTCCAGGGCGCAGACGACGAACAGACAGCCCGAGGCGACCATCTCCGCCCACACCCGGGCGTGCTCGAGCACGTGCTCGACCTTGGTTGTGCAGTCGAACGTCAGCTCCGGGTGGCGCTCGTGCACCGCGCGTACGATCGCCAGAGAGTGGCGCCAGCCATTGAGGAAGTCGGGGTCGCCGAACGTGATGTGGCGCGCGCCCATGCTCGCCAGGCGCTCGACGTCGCGCAGGACGGTCTCGGCCTGCACGACGCGGATGCGCCCGTCGTAGACGGCGGGGACCGGGCAGTGCCGGCAGCGATGTACGCACCCATGGCTGGCCTCGACGTACCCGACCAGCCGCTCCTCCCCATCGAACGCCAGCCGGGCGTAGCGCTCAAGTCCCGGCAGCAGCTCGCGCGCCGGCAGGTCGAAGCTGCTGCGCTGCAGGTGGATGATCGGCCGTTCCGCGGCCGGGGGGACACGCGCGGAGCCGCCAGCTCATTGACCCACGCCGTGAGCGCCGGTTCGTACTCGCCGGCGATCGCGCGCGCGGCGAGCTCACGCTCTACCAGCTCGCGGCTGACCGTGGCATAGAGCCCGTAGAAGCAGATCGGCAGCCCGGGGTGCTCACGGCGCACTCGGCGCGCGGCGCTGAGCGCCAGGCGCATGGCGGTATGCATCGGCACTGAGAAGCCAACCGCCTCGGTCCACTCCAGGGCGCCTGGATCCCACGGCTGGACGCTGAGATCCAGGCAGCGGACCTCATGGCCGGCGCGGCGCAGCGCGGCCGCCGGCGAGGCGACGTGCAACGGCTGGTGGCCCAGCTCGTAGGTCGAGATCAAAAGGACACGCACCGCTGACCCACGCTAGCGCGCGCGGACCGGCTCGGGCGCGTGCGGCTCGATCAGGATCCGCAGCAGGCCGTGCGCGACGCGCAGGGAGCGCTCGACCGCGTCCGCGCTCGCCCCGCGCGCGAACATGAACCCCAGGTAGCGGTCGCCCTCAGGCAGCGGGACCACAGGGCGGCCGCGGGCGATCGTGATCTCCAGCCCTCCGATGCCCTCCACCGCCCGCGCCTGCTGCTCACCCTCGACCGCGCGCAGCACCCCGGCGCCGGGGATCGGGATCATCATCACGCCAGACGCGGTCGCCTCCCGCGCGAGGTCCTCAAGCCCGAGGCCCAGGGCGTGGCGCAAGATCACCTGCTCCAGGCTGACGCCAGCACCGAAGCGCAGAGCTCGAGAGCACAGGCCGCCGATCGACCGGGCCGCCAGCTCGAGGACGCTCACCCGTTCGCCGTCGACGCGGAGCTCGGCGTGGATCGGTCCCTCCCGCAGCCCCAGCGCACGCGCCGCCCGCGCAGTCACCGCTTCGACCTCGGCCAGGACGGTCATCGGCAGCCGCGACGGTGTCACGTACAGCGTCTCCTCAAAATACGGCCCCTCGAGCGGATCCGGCTTGTCGAACACCGCCAGCACCTCCAGACCGCCCCCGCGCAGCAGCCCCTCGAGCGCCACCTCCGCTCCAGGCAGGTAGCTCTCCACAAGCAATGGCGTCTCAGGCGGCTCCTGAGCCGAGGCGAGAATGCCCCGGACCCGCTCGACAGTCAAACGGACCTGCTCACCGTCATTCGCCCGGATCACCCCCCGACTGCCCGACAACCCCACCGGTTTGACGACGCAGGGAAGGCCCACCTCACCCACCACAGCCGCGACGTCGGCCCCCGGGGGCAGCTCGGCGAAACGCGGCTGTGGAACGCCGGCCCGCGCGAGCGCCCGGCGCATCGCCGCCTTATCACGCGTGCGGGCGACCGCGTCCGGGGCATTGTGCGGAAGGCCGAGGCGCTCGGCGCCCAGCGCGGCGGCCATCACGCCCTGATCATCCACGCCCACGATCGCAGCGAACGGGGTCTGCCGGCCGCGCTCGGCGATCTGCTCGGCCGCCAGTGCCGGCTCCGACAGCCGCAGGGTCAACGCGCGCTCGCCCATCACCGCCGACATCGCCGCCCGACGCTCGGACGCGACCGTGACCGCGACGCCGAGCTCCCGCGCCGCCGCCAGGAAGTCCGGCGCCCGATAGGTGGCCGACGGCAAGATTAAGAGAAGGCGCTCCACGGCGCTATCGTAGATCGGTGGCCGACCCAGCCCCCACACTCCTCGCGATCACGGCATCGGCCCTCGAGCGGGTGCGCGAGTTCCGCGCGGGCGCACCCGAACCGAACGATCGCGTGCTTTCCGTGCGCGTCACCGGCGAGGCCGACGGCAAGTACGTCTGCACGCTGTCGCTCGAGCCGCTCGCCAAGGTCCGCGCCAGCGACACCGTGCAGCACGAGGGGGATCTCGCCATCGTGATCGCGACCGACAGCGTCGCGAAGCTGCGCGGCGCCACGGTCGACTGGAGCGAGGACCGGCTGCACAGCGGCTTCGTGGTCATCAACCCGAACAAGCCGGCTCCCGCGCCCGTCGCGCTTCCCATCCTCCCGATGAGCCCAGCTGCCGCTCCTGCCGTCCGCCCCCCGGTCACCGTACCCGGAACCGGCCTGGACACCGAGATCGCCCGGCGCGTCACGGCCGTGCTCAACCGCGATGTCAATCCGAGCATCGCCAGCCACGGTGGACACGCCGAGCTCGCGGGCATCGAAGGGGCCACCGCATACCTGCGCCTAGGCGGGGGATGCCAGGGGTGCGGCATGGCTACAGTCACCCTCAGCCAGGGCATCGAAGTCGCCATCACCCAGGCCGTCTCCGAAATCGACCACGTCGTCGACGTCACCGACCACGCCTCCGGCACCAACCCGTACTTCGAGCAGGCCAAGAAGTAACCGACCCACACTTCCGGCGAACGAGCCCACACGCGGTCCCGATCATCTCCGCGATCGTGACCGCGGCCGCCGGCGCCCACGACCGCTCGCTCGTCATGTACGAAGCCGCCTCGGTGAAGGCGCTGGTTTTGTTCGACGCCGGTGCACCGGGATCGTGCGGCTTCGCCCGCCGGGAAATGCCCGACACAAATGGTTCGTCATAACCTGATCGGAGCGATCCTCGTCGCGCGCACCCTCATCGTCCAGCACAGCAAGCGCTCCGCATCGCTCAGCACTCAGCGCCCTACGAACACGACGCCTGACCGAGCCGTGAGCGCGCGGTCGTCCTCGCAAGCCGCACCTCGCCTCCACCACCGCCGCCGGCGAGGTGTTCGTCAGACGCCCAAAGCACGGCTGCGTCCCAAACCGGCCCGTGTCAGCGGTGGCCGTGACCGCTCAACGCCTGGACCAGCAGTCATCTGGTCAGCTCGCTGGTGGCTGCTTTTGTGGCCCAGCAGAACAGCGCCCGGCTTGACCGGATCGGCAGCCGTGGCCCGGGTTGGTGCGCCGGCGCCGCCGCGTCGGAGGCGTAACCTACTTCTCGTCAAACAAGCGAAGGTCTGAGGGCTCGCGCAGCAGGTCCTCGAGGATGATGTTCCCCTCGGTGTTGTAAGGCTCGCGCACGTTCTCGTCCGAGGGCGCGCGAGAGCGGAACATCTCGAGCATCACCCACGTGTCCGCCGCGTCCTGCGGCTGCACCAGGTGCATGAAGACGCATTCCGGCTCAGTGAGGGCATTCTGACGCACGGACTGCAGCTGCGCCTCAGCATCCTCAAGCCGGTCCAGTCGAGGCTTGATGGTGACCACGAGGAAGAGAGGGCGCACCTGATCGCTGATAGGCCGTTGTTACGCCGAGGGTCCGCCGCTGAATCTCGTTCCGGGTCGGTGACGAGGGCGGTTCGGGGACCATTATGATGTCGCGAGGGCGGCCTCCGCCGCGGCTTGCCCTGTGCGGCGGCGCGGGCGTCCATCGATCTCGTCGAGTGAGGTAAAGCGGATGTTCGTTGTCGTCGGGGAGGCGCTCATCGACTTGGTCGGGCAGCGCGGAGGCCGGACATTGGCCGCACATCCGGGTGGCAGCCCGGCAAACGTCGCGCTCGGTCTCGCCCGGCTGGGCGTGCCCGTGATGCTCAAGACGCGTCTGGGGCGGGATGCGTTCGGAGAGATGATCTCGGCGCACCTGCAAGCTAGCGGTGTCCGGGTCGACGGGGGCGCGGAGGGGGGTGTGTCGACCAGCCTGGCGATTGCGACCCTCGCGGCGGGGATCGCCTCCTACGACTTCCGGATCGAGTGGGATGTCGGGCCCCTGGCGCCGCTCCCGATCGAGACACGCTGTCTGCACACCGGTTCATTGGCGACGGTCCTTCCACCCGGCAAGGCGAGCGTCGTGGACCTGGTGGAGCGGGAACACGAGCGGGGTCGAGTGACCGTCTCCTACGACCCGAACGTGCGGCCCGCACTGCTCGCAGACGCGGCGCGGGCGCGACCGGACATCGAGCGTCTCGTCGCCCTGTCCGACGTCGTCAAGGCGAGCGACGAGGACCTTCGCTGGCTCTACCCTGACCGCCCCGATGAGGACATCGCGCAGGCGTGGCTCGCCTCGGGGCCCGCCCTCGTCGTCGTGACCCGCGGTGGTGCGGGTGTCTACGCCGTCTCCGCGGGCCTGGAGTTACACCGGCGGGCGGTGCCGCTCGATCTCGTGGACACGGTCGGCGCGGGTGATTCCTTCACCTCCGGTCTGCTCGATGGGCTGCACCGTGCCGACCTAGTCGGCGGCGCGCGCCGCGAGGCACTGGCGGCGATCGACGAGGCGACGCTCGGCAGCGTCGTCGATGCAGCGGCGCTGATAGCCGCGATCACGTGCTCCCGGCCGGGCGCCGAGCCGCCGACGCGAGCCGAGGTCGACGCCGCTCTCGCAGCCCAATGACTTTGCATAACGTGCGGCAACGGAGGGGCTCGGTCATGATGATGCACGCCCGCGGCGAGCTACGGACGGACTTCCGGCCGCTGCGGCTCACCGTCACGTACCACTCGCCCTGCCAGCAGGGGCAGGGCATCGGCAAACGCCAAATCGACGCGGAGGCCGACGGCGACCTTGCCACGCTGCGTTCGAACGACCTTCCGGTCGCTCGCGCGCCGCTGGCCACGGACGACCTCGCCGGCGCGATCGACGACCTCGGAACGCGACTGCGATGATGGCGGCAGAGAGCATCGGCGCACTGCCCCATGCCCTGCGCGACGAGGAGGAGCTGACGCGGCGCTTCGCCGGGCGCCGCCCGGCAGTCTTCCTCGACTACGACGGCACGCTAACTCCAATCTCGACCGCCCCGAGGACGCCATGATTTCGCAGAACATGCGCAAGGACCTCCGGGGGCTCGTCGAGCGCTGCCTCGTGTGCGTGGTCAGCGGCCGCGACCGCGGCGTGGTCCAGGAGCTGATGGGCGTCGACGACCTGATCGTGGCCGGAAGCCACGGCTTCGGCATCTGGAGCCCGCACGAGGGCACGCTCGAGCACGAGGCGGGCGGTGGCTTCGAGGAGCTGATCGAGCGCGTTACCGCACGCGTGCGGGAGGAGGCCGACCCGATCGAGGGGTCGCTCGTCGAGCCTAAGAAGGCATCGGTCGCGCTGCACTACCGGCTCGTCGCCGACGCCGACCGGCCGAGGATCGCGGCGATCGTCGACCGGCTGCTCGCCGAGCATCCCGACGAGCTCAAGGTTACCCCGGGCAAGATGGTCTACGAGATTCAGCCGCGGCGGCTCGAGTGGGACAAGGGCAAGGCGGTGCTGTATCTCCTGGAGGCGCTGAGGCTGGACGGCGACGACGTCGCGCCGCTGTACCTGGGCGACGACATCACCGACGAGGACGCGTTCCGGGCGCTGTCGGGCTGGGGCATCGGCATCTTCGTCGGCCGAGCCGACGATCCGGAGGTCGGGGGCCGTGGCACGTCGGCCGCGTTCGTGTTGGATTCGATCGAGGAGATGGAACGATTCCTGGACCGGCTGGCTCGGTGAGCGAGCGACGCCTCGACGAGGCCTTCGCCCTCGCCTACGAGAGCTATGAGCCCCGCGAGGAGGGGCTGCGCGAGGCGCTGACTTCGACCGGCAACGGCTACTTCTGCACGCGCGGCGCCGCCGAATGGCAGGACGCGGACGGCGTTCACTACCCGGGGACATACGCGCACGGTGGCTATAACCGCGAGACCACCGTGATGGGCGGCCGTCCCGTCCTCAACGAGGACCTCGTCAACCTGCCCAACTGGCTCGTGCTCAAACTGCGCATCGAGGGCGATGACGCGATCAGCCCGGACAACGTGGAACTGCTCGAGTACCGCCACGAGTACGACATCCGCTACGCGCTCCTGTGTCGGACCCTGCGCTTCCGTGACCGGGCCGGGAGGGAAACGAGCTTGCGCAGTCGCCGCTTCGTCAGCATGGCCCACCATCACCAGGCGGCTATCGAGTGGGTGATCACCCCGGGGAACTGGTCGGGACGGATGGAGGTCGTCACGGCGATCGACGGGCGCGTCACCAACCGCGGCGTCACTCGCTATGCCGAGCTCGAGGGCCGTCACCTCGACCCGGTTTCCCCGCGGACATTCGGCCCGGAAGTCATTGCGCTGAAGGTCCAGACCCGCCAGTCCAACCTCTACATCGCGCAGGCCGCCCGGACTATCGTCTTTCGCGGCGACGAGCCCGTCGACGTCCATCGCAGCTTGTTCCAGACGGAGGACTACATCCAACAGGTCGTCGCCTGCGACGCGCGCTCTGGCGATCCGGTGCGCGTTGAGAAGATGGTCGCGTTCTACACCTCACGCGACCGCGCCCTGAGCGAACCGCTGGGGAGCGCTGGGGAGTCCGCCGGCCGGTATCCCGGGTTCATCGAGGCGCTCGAGCGCCACAAGCGCGCGTGGGAAGAGCTGTGGCGTGCGTGCGACATGCGGCTGCCGGGGAACGATCGCGTCCAGCTCCTGCTGCGCTTTCACATCTCTCATGTCCTGCAGGTCTGTTCCCGCTACACGGCCGACCGGGACGCCGGGGTCCCGGCGCGGGGTCTCAACGGCGAGGCCTATCGTGGGCACGTCTTCTGGGACGAGCTGTATGTCAATCCCTTCCTGAACTTCCGCCTTCCCACCATCACGCGCGCGCTGCTGATGTATCGCTTCCGACGTCTCGGCCAGGCCCGGGCCGCGGCGCGGGACGCCGGCTACGCCGGCGCGATGTATCCGTGGCAGAGCGGCAGCGACGGCAAGGAGGAGACGCAGGTCGTCCACCTCAACCCGCTATCGGGTGGGTGGGAGCCGGACCTCAGCCACAACCAGCGGCATGTCAACGCCGCGATCTTCTACAACATCTGGAGTTACTACGAAGTCACCGAGGACCTCGACTTCCTGCGCGAGTACGGCGCCGAGATGATGCTCGAGATCGCGCGCTTCTGGGCCTCGATCGCCACCTTCAACCCGGACCGGGACCGCTATGAGATCCACGGCGTCATGGGCCCGGACGAGTTCCACGAGAGGTATCCGGACGCGGCCGAGGGCGGGCTGCGCAACAACGCCTACACGAACGTCATCGTGGCCTGGATCGCGGAGACTGCCCGCAAGGTGCTCGCCCTGCTGCCCGAGAGTCGCCGCGACGCGCTGTCTGCCCGCCTCGGGCTCACCGACGAGGAGATCGCAGGCTGGGATGAGATGAGCCGCAAGATGTTCGTCCCGTTCCACGGCGACGGCATCATCAGCCAGTTCGAGGGCTATGAGAAGCTGGCGGAGCTGGATTGGGACGCGTACCGGGCGAAGTACGGCAGGATCCAGCGGCTCGACCGGATCCTTCGCGCCGAGGGAGACGATCCCGACCGCTACAGGTTGGCCAAGCAGGCTGACACGGTCATGCTGTTCTATCTGTTCTCAGAGGACCAGCTCCGGCATCTGTTCGAGCGGCTCGGCTACGAGTTCGGGCCCGAGACGGCGCGCAAGAACATCGCCTACTACGACGCGCGGACCTCGCATGGCGCAACGCTGAGCTTCATCACACACGCCGCGGTCCTGGCCGCGTTGGACCCCGAAAGCTCGTGGGAGCGTTTCATCCTGGCGCTCGAGAGCGACATCGGAGACGTGCAGGGCGGGACCACCCAGGAAGGTATCCACCTCGGGGTGATGTCCGGGACGCTCGATCTCATCCAGCGCGGATACATCGGCAGCGACATCCGTGACGGCGTCCTGCACTTCAGCCCCCGACTCACCGAGCGGCTGGACGGGCTTGCGTTTCCGATGCAGTTCCGGGGGATGCCGATCACGGTCACGCTCGCCGACGGCGGGCTGACGGTCGCCGTGCACGCCGAGGGATTCAGCCGGCCAATTCGCGTTGCGGTGGGCGACGAGGTTCGCGAGCTGCGTGCCGGCGACCAGCACACATTCGCGCTCAAGGCGACGACGAGCGTCCCGCAATAGCGACGGAGAGGAGAACAGTGGCTACCGGATTTCGCGGCGCGATCTTCGACGTTGACGGGGTATTGGTGGACTCGCCGCATGAACGGGCCTGGCGCGATGCACTGAACGAGCTCATGGAGACGCAGTGGAGCGATGTCCGGCCCAAGACGAGCTACTCACCCGAGCGCTTCACCCCGCACGTCTACCAGCAGGTCATGTCCGGCAAGCCGCGCTTCAGCGGTGCGCAGGCGGCGCTCGAGTACTTCGGCGTCCCGGACGCCGAGCGTCGGTCAAGGACGTACGGCGATCGCAAGCAGTCGATGGTGATCGAGCTCATCGAGGCCGGCGAGTTCACCGCGTACCCCGACGCGCTGCGGTTCATCATCGCGGTCAAGCGCGCTGGAATCCGAGTCGCCGCCGCCTCGTCGTCCAAGAACGCGGGCCTCTTCCTCCGCCAGATCCGCCTGGACACTTTCGCGGAAGAGAACGGTCTGGAGTCCGAGCAGGTGACGCCGGGGCTCACCCTCCTGGAGTTCTTCGACGCCGACATCTCGGGCCGCGACTTCGCGCAGGGAAAGCCGCATCCTGAGATCTTCCTCACGGGGGCCAAAGAGCTCGGCGTGCCGCCGGAGGAGTGCTTCGTCGTCGAGGACGCAGTGACCGGTATCCATGCGGCCAAGGCCGGCGGAATGGCGGCCCTCGGCCTCTCGCGCGCGCACGACGAGGAACTCCTCGCCGCCGCCGAGCCGGATGTGCTGGTCACCTCCCTGGACGACGTCGACCTCGACATGCTGGCCAAAGGCCGCTTGGCGCAGAGGGACGCCTGATCGCCGCACATCACGCTCGACGAGGGGGAATAGCCACGGACGACCCGCGGGTCGTCCGTGGCCCCGGCGGGCGGTGAACTGGAATTCTTGTCAGACGGCGTCAGGCTGGTAGACATTCGCCACCACCTCACCCAAGGTCACAATCTTGCCCACCGCAGTCCAACTCCTGCTTTTGTTGACGTTTGCCTCTCAACCCGTGCAAACTCTCCGGATGGCGTTGTGACGCTGACCGGGCGCTAGGCCCTCTTTCCGAGCTCGCCCAACGACCTTCGGTTGGCCGCGATCGTGGAGCTCAGGAGAGCGATCGGCTGATCGTCGGAGCGTGCCATAGCTGACACAGGCTCAAACGCATCGTCTTGACGCCTGATACTCACCTCCGCGTTGCGTGCTTCGCGCTATCGTCCGCGGGTAACAGGTGAGTTGAGAAGGTGAGAGCGGCCGCGAGAGGAGCGTGAGCCGTTGAGCAGCATCGCCAAGGGTGTTGGCGTCGTACGCCCCGAGGAAACTCGAAGCCAACCGCTACTCGGCAGCGGCATGGTGGTGTTGTTTATCGCGCTCATCTGTTGCTTTACGGCTTGGGGCATCGCGCAGGACCTGACGACGCCGATGGTCGCGGGCTTCAAGCGCATCTTCGCGATGAGCACGTTCCAAGCGTCGCTTGTGCAGCTCGCGTATTTCGGCGCGTACTTCCTGCTGGCGCTCCCAGCCGCCTTCATCAATCAGCGTTTTGGCTATAAGACGGGCATCCTGAGCGGTCTCCTGCTTGCCGCGCTCGGAGCGTTTCTGTTCTTTCCGGCGAGCAAGATCATGACCTACGGGGCGTTTCTCGTCGCGTTGTTCGCGATGGCAGCGGGCTGCTCAATGCTCGAGACGTCCGCGAATCCGTACGTCCTCTCCCTCGGTCCGGAAGAGACGGCGACGCGTCGCCTGAACTTCGCGCAGGCGTTCAACCCCGTCGGGACGAACATCGGCGTGTTGCTCGCTTCGACTCTGATCCTGCCCAGGCTCTCCGATCCGGTCGACATTTCGTCGCTGACGACGAGCCAGTTGCACACGATCCGTGCGGGCGAGCTGGGAGCGGTGATGGGTCCCTACGTTGGCCTCGCGTTGCTGCTGGCCTTGATCGCGGTCGCGATCGCGAGCCAGAAGGCGCCGCCGATCGTGGAGGAGTTCCCGGACGCGGGCCCGCACGAGGGCGGTACTCGCGAGCTGTTTCGCGTTCTGTGGCGCAACAAACGCTACCGATTCGGCGTTATCGCCCAGTTCATGAACGTCGGCGCCCAGGTGTGCACGTGGACGTATCTGATCCAGTACGCGGGGCAGGCGCTCGGCGGCAGCCTCGTGAAGGGAGCCACATACCTCCAAGCGAGTCTTCTGGTGTTCCTCGTCTCGCGCTTTCTCATGACCTGGGTGATCGGGTTCATCCGGGCGACCAAAGTGCTCGCGGTCCTCGCCTTCCTGGCCGTCGGGCTGTGCGGGTTCGCGATGTCGAGCCCGAACCTGGCCGGGGTGCTCGCCGTCGTCGCGCTGTCCTTCTGCCTATCGCTGATGTTCCCCACGATCTACGGTGTCGCGCTGAAGGGACTTGGGCCGGCGACGAAGTTCGGCGCGGCCGGACTGGTGATGGCGATCGTTGGCGGCGCGATCATGCCGCTGATCCAGGGCAAGCTCGTGGATGCGACCAGCCCCGCGTTCTCGTTCATCGTCCCTGCGTTCTGCTTCGCGGTCGTCGGTCTCTACGCGCTCTACGACCTCAAGGCCGAGCCGAGCGTGACCGGCCGGCAACCAGTCCGCGATGTCGGGCGGGCGACCCCCGCCAGCCCGCCGCAACCCGCCGAGGGCGCGGGGTGAGCGGACCCTGGCGGTTCTCGATCGTCGCGGCCGCCGCGGCCGCCGCGGCCGCCGTGGTCAGCGCGTGCGGCAGCAACTCGCCGACAAGCACCACGGTGAGCACCAATCGACTCGAGGTCGTGTCATGGTGGACTTCGACGTCGGAGTCGGCAGCCCTCAAGGACTTGTTCGCCGCCTTCCGCAAGTCAAACCCGGGCGTCAGGGCAATGAACGGCGCGGTCGCCGGCGGCGCTGGTTCCAATGCGATCGTCGAACTGGCGAAACGACTCCAGCGCAACGACCCGCCCGATGTCTGGCAGACGTTCGCCGGGAAATCGGTCCAGGGGTATGCCAGCCGCGGCGTTATCCGCAGCGTCGCGTCAATCTTCGCGCGCGAGCGTCTGCGCGCGACGATGAACCCCACGATCCTGAAGGCGCTCATGCACGACGGCCGCCCCTACGGCGTCCCAACTGGCGCTCACCGCAGCAACGTCCTGTGGTTCAACACGAAGCTCCTCGAGCGGGCTGGGGTCGCACCCCCCTCCAGCGGCTACACGGTCGACTCGTTTATCAGCGACCTCAGGAAGATCAAAGCGTCCGGCGCCACGCCGCTATGCCTCGGCGCCAAGGATCGCTTCACCACCGTCGAACTGTTTGAGAACACGCTGCTGAGCTCGATCGGAACTCGCGGCTGGCAGCACATGATCCACAACGGCCTCGACTGGCGTAGCAAGCAGGTGCAGACCGCGCTCAAGAACTTCGGCGCCATCCTGCGCTACGCCGACCCCGAGGCGAACCAGCTGACCTGGAACCAGGCCACCAAGAAGCTCGCGGCCGGCGGGTGCGCTTTCGAGTCCATGAACGACTCGGCCTTCGGCGAGCTCATCGCCGACGGCGCACACGAAGGCACGCACTTCGGGGCTGTCCCCTTCCCCGGCACCGCAGGCAGCTTCCTCGCGGTCGTCGACGTCTTCGTCGCCGCAACCAAGGCAAAGAACGCCAAAAACGCCCTCGCGTTCCTGAGCGACATCGACGATCCCGCCACCCAACTCGCGTTCAGCAAGGCAAAGGGGTCAATCCCCGCCGTCCACGACGTCGACGTCTCGTCCTTGCCCGCTTATCAGCGAGCTTCCTCTAAGGCGTTCTGGGCATCGCCGATACTGCTATCCATCGCACACGGCGAAGGGCTGAGCCCCGCCTTCCAGGAGGCCTTCTACGACGCCGTCTCGACCTACGTGCGGACACGCGACCCGGGCGCATTCGCAGACGACCTGTACAAATGGGTCGCGCAGACCACGGTCCCGCAACGCTGATCTCGGCAGACCCCCCGGGCCTCAACGCGCTCGTGAGCGCGTGTCGAGCTCAAGAACGACAACGCCTCGTCAACTCAGAAAGCAGGAAGCGCAGGTCGCGTCCGGTCGCACCAACGATGCTTGGACCGGCCGCTGACTTCGCGCAATCCCGCTCGCCACAGGCTGGGCTGAAAATGCTTCATGCGACCGGGTATGGGTCCGGGATCCGGGCGCGATAGGCAAGCATGCTGCGCGCCCGCTCTTGCGGTCGAGCAGGTGCCCGCGCCGGTCCAGTCGGTCCTCTTCTGCTCGCCAAAGAAGGCAGCCACCAGCGAACTGAGGGGCTGACTACCCCTTCCGGACAGACGCGGTCACGAATCCGCTGGGCTCCATGCCCGCGCGAGCGCGATTGCAGGTCTGCGACCTGGCTGAGCGGCGCGCCCCGCGATTCGCCACGAGCAGGGAAGCAGGCCAGCCCACGCGCACAGCTGCGAGTTGCGTTAGCCCGTCGCGGTAGAGGTGGTCGGGTAAATCGTCCAGCTCTCAAAGGAGCGAGCCATGTCTTCGGTTCCGTCGTTGCGTGACGCTGCCGGCCGGCGCCGCTCGCCGGCGACCATGCCAGGGTTCCGCACCGGTGTGCCGCCGCGCAACAAGGGCCAGCGCTACCCAGCCGACCCGCCGACCGTTGACGAGATCGTCGCCGCGATGCGCCAAGCCAGCCACGATCGCCACAGCCATCGCCTGAACGCCCTGATCGTGGTTCTCTGGCGAGCCGGGCTGCGGATCAACGAGGCGCTGTCGCTCACCGAAACCGACCTGGACCCGCGCCGCGGATCGGTGTTGGTCCGCCACGGCAAGAACGACCGCCGGCAGGAGGTCGGGATGGACGCCTGGGCCTGGTCGGCGATCGAGCCATGGCTGGCTGACCGTGCCGCGTTGCCGGTCGGGCCGCTGTTCTGGAGGTTGCCCCGTTCGCCGTGGAACTTCGGTGACGGCGATCCCGGTGTGATCGTTACATAGTGACTGCGATCGCGGCCTCCTGATTCGTGGCGATGTTGGGCTGTGAAAGGTGTAGGCGGCGTTCGATCGCGACCGCGAGCTGCGGGAGCTGGGTGTAGCCGATCACCTTGCGGAACTGCTTCTCGGCTTCGAGCATCCCCGCGGCGGTCCACCGAAGCCCCATCTCCCCGGAGGACCAGTTCTTGACGTTGCGCTGCGTCGTGCGAACGCAGTCGATCATCGACTCGGCCGGGTTCGTGGACTCGAGCGTTCGCTTGAGCCGGCCCTTGATCCCGAGCCGGATCACAGTCAGCGTCTCTTCCATCCCTTCGCGCAGCGAGCTGGCGGCGCCAGGGTGCGTGCGCTCGAGCTCGTCCGCGAGCCGCGTGAGTTGCTCGAGCGCCCGGTGGTAGTCGGTCTCCGCCCACGCCTTGCGCAGCCGGGCCTTGATCGGTGGCCGGTCGCGCTCGGGGAGATGCTGCATCACGTTGCGTTCCTTGTGACGAATGCATCTCTGGACCGGCACCTCGCCGAACACCGACCGCACGGCCTTGCGGAGCGCTTTCGATCCGTCGAGCACGAACAGCATCCCCTGCTCGGGATCCAGGCCGCGTTCGACCAGGTCAGACAGCAGCGCGGTCGCGACGGTCGCGTTCTCCGTCGACCCTTCCCACAGTCCGAGCGGGATCTTCACGCCCTCGGTCGTGATCCCCAAGGCGACGATCATCATCCGGCCCTTCAACTCCAGCCCGTCGAGCATCATCACCGCCAGGCGCAGATCCGCGAGCTGACGCGACATCAGCTCGCCAAGCGCCTCCCGGGTCCGCTCCACGAACGTCCTGGACACCGCCGACTTCGACGTCGACCGCGCCTGGACCTCGACCTCCTCGCCGACCGGCTCCTGCGTGCGCCGATACCGACGCGTCGACACGCCCGCGAGCATCCGCTCCAACACGACCCGCGACATCGGATCGCGATCAGCGAAATGCTCGTAGGTCTGCAGCGGCACCTCGTGCTCGCCATCAGCCGTCCGGACCCGCGGCCGGCTCACCTCGACACGACGACCTCCGAGCGTGACCTCCCCGTCCTCGTGACCGTGGCGCACAGCGGCCCGCTCACGGTTCCACTTGCCCTTCGGGCCCACGACATCATCGACCTCTTCCTCCATCATCGAGCTCAACACCCCGAGCCCAACCGCGACGCTGAGGGACAGCAACCCCTCCTTCGCTGCCCCAACCAACTCGCCGAGCGCTTCCTGCACGCGCTCCGGAAGCACGGCCTCATCACGGGTCGCCTGCGCGACCGGTACGTTGCTACTCACGGCGGTTCCTCCTTAGATCTTTGCGGGATCACCACGAACGCTCCCAACCGGAGCGGACGCGGCGGGGGAACCGCCGTCACCTCAAAGTTCTACGAGCCCCGGGACAACCTCCTGTTCTGCGTGATCGACGGACCGACCCGCGGGCGGTCCTGGTCAGCCAGCGCCGCCCGCGTCGAGCTGCGCCACCTCGCGCTCAAAGCCGGGGTCAGGCGCCGGTTCGCGCCCCACCAATATGCCGACCTCTGCGTTATGCCGACCGTGCCTGGAGAGTTGCTGCACGAGGTGGATTTGGCGGTCGGAAAGGTCGGCGTAATTCGCGGCATTCACGGGGCGCCTCGGATGAACGGTGCCAAAGAGAATCGGAGGAGCCAGCGTCGACCCTATGTGCAAGGTGCGACGCGCTGAGCAACGCCGGACGGCCATGCGTAGCGGCGCTTTCGGGACTCGGGTCTGCCAGCCAGCCCGCGCGGCGACGCGTTACGGCCACACGAGCTTTCTAGCCGGGCTCAAGAGGAACACGCGACCACACGGCGTCGGGTTATGCCGACCTCATCACCGCGCAATCCCCGCCAGACGAGGCGGCTCTCCGACGCATCGGCATAACCGAGAGGTCGGCATATTGGTGCTTGTGCCGACGTCGGCACAAGCACCAGCTGCGCCACGCGCACGCGGTGGAGCTCTTGCATGAGGGAATCCCGCTGCCGCTGATCCAGCGCCAACTCGGCTACTCGCACCTGTCAACCACCGGCACCTACCTGGAAGGGATCACCACCGAGGAGATCATCTCCACCGTCCACGCCAGGCGCGCACCGATGATGCACGCCAGCGCCGGCCTCGCCCTGTAGCAAACACCCGCGGGAGCGCCCCCGCGCTCCCGCACCCCCGGCGCCCGCTCACGAACCAAGCAGCAATCACAGACCAACGATGCTGCTAGCTCCGAGCCACACTCTCCTGGGCACCCACTGCGCCCGAGCTATCGCGCGCAGAGGACTAGTCGCAGACCAGCCAGCGGTTCAGCTCGCAGGGACGCTGATCTGGCAGCAGCCGTCGTTGGTTGATGATTACCGGGGAGTAACCGTAATCGACCAGGAAGCGTCCACACGCGTCCTCCAGCTCGCGTGAGTGGGTCTCCACGATCAACGACGGGTGATGCTCCGCGAGCAACCGACCGGCGGAGCCCAGCACCGAGAGCTCGCCGCCGTCCACGTCGACCATGATGAAGTCAGGGATGAACGCCTCCCCCGAATAGGCGTACTCGTCCAGCCGGAGCTGCCCTGGCTCATCGCCAACTGGCCGATCGATCACCCGTATGTGATGCGCGAGGTCGGGATTCAACCTCACGTTGTGCCTGATAATCGCCGCGCACTCGGCGTCGCATTCGAAAGCTGCGACGTCGGAGCGCGCCAGTTTCGCGAACATGAGCGCGTAGTAGCCGATCTGCGCGCCAACATCGAAAGATGACCTTCCGGGCTGAAGCATCCGACGGAGGTGACGACTGACCTCGATCTCGTACAACCCGAGATAGAGCCTCGTGTTGCGCTCGAAATCCATCTCCATAGTGATGCCGCGGCCAAGGCCGCCGAGAAGACGCTGCGGCCCAGATGGCGGAAGCAGCGCTCGCTTAATGAGTTGCTTCATCACGGCGCCAGCCTAGCGCTAAGACCCTACGCAAAGGGTCTCGCCGAGAGTGCCGCAATGATCGAGCACCAGCGGTTTCATCCCGACCGTCAGGCTGCTGAATCCGCTCGGCGTTGCAGCGGTCGCCGTCCATCGGAGCTGGGCCGACCGCGCCAGGCGGGAACCAGCGTCGGTATTCGAGAAAGCAGCGGTCAGTCGTTAGCGCTGGTGCTCGATCAACGGAGCAGTCTCACTGAGGTACTGTGGAAGCGCATTGGCTGCCCTTTCAAGTCCGTTGATGCAAAGTGCGCTCGCCGTTCTTCTCTCGTTCGGTGCGATACTCGCGATCGCTGGGTGCGGTGGGGCCACCTCTGGCCCTCTTCCCGACGAGTTCATGGTGTGCGGCCAGCGCCTATGGACTTATGGGGCATTCGCGCCCGTCACGCTGACTTACGCGAAACCTGGTCTTTTCCGCCGGCCGATCCGTCCCAGTGCCTCGTGGCCGGTCCTGCTGAAATTCACTGACGACTGTGGTTCAGGGGTTCGCCTCAGCATCGATCATCCAGGCGTGCTGACGATCCACGCACGGGCGCGCGCGAAGGACGGTCTCATCGCAGGCGTCTCGATTCTTGCCGGACGCCGAGGCCGGACCACGCTCACCGCGACACACGCGTCCGGGGCAACGACCCGGGTCGAGATCGCCGTGCGGTAAGCAGACCGACCACCAAGGCCGAGTGTCGCTTGGGGCTAGTTGGGCTGGCCTGGCGGCCGGTCGCGGGCGGATGAAAATGGTTTGATTCCGGGGTCGCCCTCAACGCCGATCACTGCTTGGTGCTTGTGAGCCCGAGGCTAGTTTGGCGTGTGGGTCTCCCCGGTGATCCGGACTGTTGCCAAGAGCACGCTTGTCAGACTCGTTAGTTCTCAGAGGCCCCTGGGCGACGATCCTGTCGATCGCGTTTATGGAGGCCGGATGGAAACGGTAGTCGAGCGCCCGTCGGCGCTGGATGTGCACAAAGAGCAGGTCACCGCGTGCGTGGAGGTTGCCCGGATCGTCGTGGAACTTCGGTGACGGTCCTCACGGGGTGATGGTCAGACGGTAACGGGCTGGCGGGTCTCCTGTTGGTCGCGGTTGTTGTTGGCAACGAGGAGGGCGTGTCGCTCGATCGCGATCACGAGCTTGGCGAGGTCGCGGTAGCCGATGATTCGGCGGAACTGCTGCTCGGCGACGAGCATCCCGGCGGCGGTCCAGCGTTTGCGCATGTCACCTTGCTGCCAGCGCTTCACGTTGCGTTGCGTGTAGCGGACGATCTCGATCATTGACTCGCACGGGTTCGTCGAGGACAGCGTCTTGGCGAGTTGCCCGTCGATCCCGAGCCGCATCAGCGTCAGCGTGTCCTCCATCCCCTCCCGCAGCGACGCCGCGGCGTCGGGCCACGTTCGGTCGAGCTCTGAGGCGAGCAGCTCGAGCCGTTCGCGAGCGAGGTGATGGTCGCTCAGCGCCCACGCGCCGCGGATCCGAACGAGGATCTGCGGCCGGTCGCGTTCGGGGAGCAGGTCGGTGACATTGCGCTCCTTGTGGCGGTGACAGCGGTGAACCAGCGCGTGCTGGCCGAACACGTCCTTGATCGCCTTGCGCAGCGCTTTGCCGCCGTCGATCACGAACAGGATCGCCTGCTCGGGATCGAGGCCGCGGTCGACGAGGTCAGCGAGGAGCATCGAGACGAGCGTCGCGTTCTCGGTGCTGCCTTCCCAGAGCCCGAGCGGGATCTTCACGCCGTCGGTCGAGATCCCGAGCGCGACGACGTGCGTGCGGTCGGCGATCTCCAACCCGTCGAGCATCATCACCGCCAGGCGCATGTCGTCCAGCCGGCGGCTCATCAGCTCGCCGAGCGCGGTGCGAGTCCGCTCAATGAACAGCTCCGACACCGTCGACTTGCCCGTCGAGCTCGCTGCCTGCTCGACGTCCTCGCCGACCGGCTCGCCCACGACCGCGTACTTGCGGGTCGAGACGCCGGCGAGCATCCGGTCCATCACCGCTCTGGTCAACGGGTCGCGGTCGGCGAAGTACTCATAGCTCGAGACCGGCAGCTCGTGCTCGTCATCGGCCGTGCGGATCCGCGGGCGATTGACCGGGACGCGCCGGCCGCCGAGCGTCATCGACCCATCCTCGTGGCCGTGACGCTTCGCCGTCCGGTCACGGTTGTGCTTGCCCTTTGGGCCGACGACCTCCTCGACCTCGCGCTCCATCAGCTGATGCACGACGCCGAGACCGAGACCAACGCTCAGCGCAAGCAGTCCCTCCCTCGCTGCCCCAACCAGCTCACCGAGCGCCTCCTGAATCTCCGCAGGCAGCGGCAACTCCGACGCCTCCGAGGTCGCGACGACCTGCGGGCTGGATACCTTCTTCATGGCGGTCCTCCTGTCCCTGACGGACTTGGTTTGGCGACCACGAACGCTCCCAACCGGAGCGGACGGGCCGGGAGGACCGCCTCAAACTTCTACGAACTTCCGGACAACCTCCGTGCGTGCGGGTCCCCGGCGAGGGCCGCTCGCGCGAGCCGCACGTGGCGGAGTTCCCGACCACCGACGCGGGGCTCTTGACGCTGCGTGACTGGCTGGCGGCGTTCGGTGTGCAGCAGGTCGTGATGGAGGCCACCGGCGTGTACTGGAAGCCGGTCTGGGCGATCCTGGAGGACGAGTTCGATTGCCTGCTGGTCAATGCTCGTCACGTTAAGCGGTCCCCGGTCGCAAGAGCGATGTCAAGGACGCCGAGTGGCTGTGCCAACTCGCGGAGGCCGGCCTGCTGCGCGCGAGCTTCGTGCCGCCCAAGCCGATTCGTGCGCTGCGGAACCTGACGCGGTATCGCAAGACGCAGATCCAGGAACGCGCGCGGGAGGCGAACCGGCTGCACAAAGCGCTGGAGGACACCGGGATCAAGCTCGATTGCGTCGCGACCGACATCCTCGGGAAGTCGGGGCGGGCGATGCTCGACGCGCTCGTGTCCGGCACGACCGACCCGGAGATCCTCGCCGAGCTCGCCAAAGGCCGGTTACGCGCGAAGATCCCTGCGCTAAAGACGCCCTGGAGGGCCGCTTCGACCATCTCCACTCCGTGTGGATCGGCGCGATCCTCGCGCATCTCGATTTCCTGGATGAGCAGATCTCCAGCCTGACCGAGGCGATCGGGGAGCAGATCGCCCCTTTCGAGAAGGCCGTTGAGCTGTTGTGCACGATCCCCGGCGTTCAACGGCGCACGGCTGAGGTGATCATCGCCGAGATCGGCGTCGACATGAGCGTGTTCCCGACCGACAAGCACCTCGCGTCCTGGGCCGGGATGTGCCCCGGTAACGATCAGTCCGCGGGGAAACGCCGCTCCGGGAAGACCCGCAAAGGCAGCAAGTGGCTCGACTGGGCGCTGGAGGAAGCCGCGATGGCCGCGATCCGCACCAAAGACGTGTACCACGCCGCCCAATATGCCCGCCTCAGACCCCGCCGCGGTCACAACAAAGCACTCGGCGCGGTCAAGCACTCAATCCTGATCGCCTGCTGGCACATGCTCTCAACCGGCGAGCTGTACGTCGATCTCGGCGGCGACTACTTCCGCAAACGCGATCCAGAACCGCTCACCAAACGACTCGTCGCGCAACTCGAAGCCCTCGGACATCAGGTCATCCTCGAAGAGCTATCCCAGGCCGCCTGACCCACATGCACCCCACCCTGGAGGGGATTTTCCTGTCAGTCCGACGACACCGACTGCTCTACCACGATGGCGGCTTGCTCACGGCAACGGCTGAAGGCCTCCGCTGCGCAGGCCTCGATCGACTGACGCCGGCACGGATGAGCCTCGCGCTAGTGCCCCACATGATCGCGTCGGCCGCGCTCGCCGCCGAACTCGAACCACAGCTCCACGACGGGACCCTCCTCAGCGACCGTGAACACCGTGCCGCTGAGAATGCGGCGGGGGAACCGATTGCGTCAGCGATCATCGGCAAGCTCCACGACGGGACCCTCCTCAGCGACCGTGAACACCGTGCTGCTGAGAATGCGGCGGGGGAACCGATTGCGTCAGCGATCATCGGCAGTCACCAGAACGGACACAAAGGACTCCACAGGCCGGACTTCGCGCTTGTCCGACGTGACAGTGACGAGGTCGTCGCCGTCGAGGTCGAGCTGACCCTGAAGAACCGGACGCGGCTCGAGCGCATCCTGCGCGGCTACCTGCGAAATCACAACGTGACGGTGGTGCGCTACCACGCGGCTCCGCCGATCGCTGATGCGGTGCAGCGCGCAGCGCGCGCCGTCGGCGCCGAGGCGATCGTAGAGCTCGCGCCGCTCCCGACGACCGGGAGGTCGACGATCCGGAGCCGATCATGAGCGACGCGATCGTAGAGCTCGACCACCAGCTACTCACCGCCGAGGAACTACTAGGGGAGCTGCTGCGCCTGCCGGTGTCGACGATCTACGAACTGGCGCGGACCGGACGCCTTCCCAATCTCAAGATCGGGCGGGCCCTGCGATTCAGCCGGGAGCGATCTCGAGGCGCACCTCGCCGAGCGCTGCCGCGCCCAGGTCGCGGCTCGGGCCTGAGGCGGCTGAGTGGCCTCGAAACGCCGGGCTCAGGCCGGCCTATGCCAGAGCGCCGGCGAGGTCGCGCGCGTCGACCCTGACCTCGTGCGGCAACGTGATCGTCAGGTGGCCGTCGCGATCCAGGAGCCGACGAGCGTTGATGATCGTCACGCCGATGACTTGGCCGTCGTCGCCGTACCGCACGCCGTGACCCTCGGGCGTGAGGGCCGCGTCCGCTGCCTCGTTGGACTCGCCGCGCGCGAGGTAGAGCACGTCGCCATCGGCGTCGTAGTTCGCCCGGTCGAAAACGAGTCCGTCGATCTTGATGTTCATGGCATCCATCCGGCTGGCGACCTTCCGTGTCCGTAACCGAGCGCGGTGATGATCCGCGCTGGCTCCTGCTCGAAGGATACGACCACCATCAGCCAACGGCTTGGGCCCACATCCCGCTTGTAGAAGCGCTCCCGACCGGGCCGCGCGTCCTGTTCGCGATGGTCAGGCGTGGCGATCGCGGCGAGGAGCGCGTCGAGATGGGGCGCCAGTTCAGCGTGACCCGCTTGCGGATCGAGGATGTGCTCGCGCCAGGTGTCCTCGAACAGGACCACCCGGACGCCGTCCGGCGTTGTGGCTTCAGCGAGAACGGGCCGATCGGTCACGCGAACGCCCGATCGACGGCGTCGGCCTCCTGGTCGCTCGGCTGGTAGTGCGCGTAGATTTGCGTCGTCTTCGAGTCCGCAGTGCCCCATCCAATGCTGCAACGTCCGCATCGGGGTGCCGGCGGCCGCCATGCGCGTCCCGAACGTGTGGCGCAGCTCGTGAAACGTGACCTGGTGCACCTTCGCGCGCTTGAGCGCGTCCTTGAAGCGGCGAACGAGCTTCGAGCGGTCCAACGGCTTACCGGTCTCCGGGTGGCAGAAGACGAGGTCGCGATCGTGTGCGTAGAAGGAGCGTTTGCGCAGCTCGCGCAGCGTGTCGGAAACCCGCTCGGCCATCGGCACCGATCGTCCGGAGCCGGCTGACTTCGGATCGCCGAACTCGCCGCGGACGTATGGCGAGACGACGCGGATCTTGCGGGCGTCGAAATCGACATCGCGCCAGCGCAGGCCGAGCAACTCGCCCTGGCGCAGCCCCGTCATTGCGGCAGTGAGGTAGAGAGTCGGCTCGATCCTCCCGAACGCGTCGTCCGGGTACGAGGCGTCGAGCAACTTCTCGAGCTCCGCCTGGTCGAGGAACTGGATCCGGGTCTCGGTCTTCTTCATCGTCGGGCGATCGGCGAGCTTCACGGGATTCATCTCGCACCAGCCCTTACGCAGCCCGAGCTCGAACACCGAGTGCATCGTGTTCACGTGATTGCGGATCGTCTTGACAGCGAGCGTCTTCCGTTTGGCCGCGACGTAGCGCTCGATGTCCTCGGGTCGGATCCGGTCGAGCGTCTTGCTGGCGAAGAACGGACTGATGTGGTTCGCGAGATCGGAGGCGACGGTCAGGCGGTGCGACTTGCGCCGGCCTTTCAACTCCAAGCGCTGACAGAACTCCTTGCCGGCCTCCCCCATCGTCACCCGCTCACCATCCGGCGCAGAACGCGGGCTATTGATCTCCCGCATCCGGCGCAGGACGCGCTCGGCCTGCGCCTTCGTGAGCCCATCAGCGCGACCCTCGGTCCGCACGGCGCCGACCTTGCGCTGGACGCGCCGCCCGTCAGGCCCGTACCACGACGCCAGCCAGGAGCCACCGACGACACGCAGTGTGCCGGTGCCGTAGGCGCGTCGACCCCTACCGCGAGAGGCACTCACGTGACCACCCGGCCGAGGCCTTCCGGGTCCGTCATGTACCGTTCATGTACCATCTTGACAAGATCGTACCTGACCTGACGGACAGAAAACTCCCGTAAATCAGCCTATTCTGACTTAGGCAGGTTGCGCCGATTCCGGCTGGGGGCCGGGCGGTCGCAGGTTCAAATCCTGTCTCCCCGATGCGAGGACGGCGCAGGACGCCAGAGGACACCGGGGGAGCCTGGGGTCACTCTGTTGCCGGACTGAGGCCGGACTTCGGCGCTGACCCGAACTTCCGGGAGCGGTTCCTTTGGATGAGTGCCGCAGCCGCGCGCTTCCAAACGCGTGATCGTCTGCTACTGACGGCAGGGCGTTGTCCGCACTCGACCGGGTCTGAGTCGAGGTTTACGGTGTCACCCCAGACCACCGGTCTGCGGACGGGTTACGAGGTCCCGGACTGCGGCGACGGTACGGGCGCACGGTGGTGCTCGGTCGACCGGTACGCCGCGGGCCGGTACGCGTTGCTCCTCCGATCAGTGAGCGACGGCATCCGAGAAGCGAGCCGCCGGGGTTTCCGTTCGCAGTTGAGTACGTAGCACGCCGGGTCTGACCTCAAGCATCCTCAACCGTCCGTCGATCCTATTGGTGTCGGGTGTTCTGGATCGCACGGAACGCGCGTGTGCAGCAACGAGAGGAACGTTCGGATGTCTGTCGCCCCTCCTGGGTGGGAATCACCTCCTCCGCCGCCGGAGGCGGCTCCTGTCAGCCATAAGGAACTAAAGGCCAAAGCTGCCGCTGCGAAGGCCTACGCGAAGGCTCATCGTCCCTGGTACAAGATGAAGCGATGGTGGGCCGTGGGGCTGGTGCTCTTCGCGATCATCGGAGCTGCGGCCAGCGGAACCAGCTCGGACTCCAGGCTGACCGTGTCGCACAACACGACGCAGGCAGCGCGGAGCGAGGAGCCTGCTGCGGTGAAGCCCGCTGCGGAGAAGCGTCCGACCTTCAAAAACGGGGTACTCACGACTCCGGATGTGACGATCAAGATCACGCGCTACAAGGTGATCGAGGCCGGCGAGAAGGGCAATGAGTACGGTCACAAACCGGTCATTGCCTTCTGGTACACGACCACGAACGTGTCCGACGCCAAGGTCGACCCGACGGACTTCCTCTTCGACTTCAAGGCGTACCAGGACAACAACCCGAACGCCATGAACGAGCTCGACCTGAGCGTCTTTGGCCCCGACGACCGGTTCCGCGACAGCCATACCGAGACCATCAAGAAGGGCGGGACCGTCGAGGACGCGGTTGCCTACGAGCTCGACGACCTAGATACCCCTGTGGACCTGGTTGCGAGCGAGGGACTGGGCTCTGAAGTCATCGGCAAGGCCACGTACTCGTTGGGATAGCCGCCCGGTCTCTCGCCTCCGCTCATTCGCCGAGCTGGTCGAAGATGGAAATCACCTTGCCGCGTGATCGATTGAGCTCCCGTCCACGCGCAGAACGACAGTGCGTTCGAAGTGTCCGCGCGGTTCGTAGCTCGCACGGATGCCCCAGCGCTGCGGTCGGGACAACCCAGGAGATCGAACCAACGCAGGCGTCTGCTTGTGCGAAACTGCACAAGAACCTGAAACCAACTAGCTAAAAGCGCCCCCCGGCCGGATAGCAGCACGGCTTCAAGACGGAATCATCCGGGCGAGTGCTCAAGCCTGTCGCGCGCCAAGACCAACGCCGACTTGCCACCGCGTAGCCGATGATTAGACGCCGAGCAGCGCGCGGAACCGAAGCAAGAAGCCGGCGGCTCTCGGCGGAAACCGATGCACGGCCGAATCACGTGGCACGGAAGGCCGCATCTATCGGCGTTTTGACCTGTCTCCCCGTGGTGGATTGGACACATGCGGTGTCTATAATGGACTCATGACAGAGCTAGCTCTCTTGGCTCGTGAGGTAGGTGTGCATGAACGCACGCTTCGCCGCGCGGTCGCGGAAGGGAGCCTTCGTGCCATTCGGCCATCGCCGCGGACGCTGGACATCTCGTTGTTCGAGCGGGAGTACGTGCGACGCTCGTGGACACTGCTCTCGACTCTGAGGGGAGCTTTGCGCACCGAGCACAACGTCCGCTTCGCCCTTCTGTTCGGGTCGGTGGCCAGAGGTACTGCGGCTTCCCGAAGCGACGTCGACGTGCTCGTGGCTCTTCGTGATCCAGACCTGGAGCGGGTCGTCGAGCTGGCCGCCAAGCTCACGGCGGCGACGGGGCGCCGTGTTGACGTGGTCCGCCTCGAGGACGCAGAGAGCGAACCGTCATTCCTCGCTGACGTCATCGCCGACGGGCGGGTGCTCGTCGACCGCGAAGGGCTGTGGCCACGACTTCGCAGCCGGGAGCCGAGCCTGCGACGGAGGGGTCGTGTGAGACGCGCGGAGCGCGCCGAGGCCGCCCTGGCTGGGCTTGACCGCGTGCTGGCGCCGTGACGATGCCGGATCCCGACGCGAGGCCCGCGGACACCAGGCGCTGGCGTCTTGCGATCGTCCGCCACCTCGAGGACCTCCCGAGGCAGTACGCAGCGCTCGAGCACGCGATGGCGAGCTTCGGCACGGACTTCGGCCTCCAGCAGTTCAAGGCGGCCTACAACACCACCGAGGACATGGACGCGTACAACCGCGTGCAGGCGGTCGAGCGAGCTCTCGGGCGCGTGCAGAACTACGTGGGCGAGCTCGCCGAAGCCGGCGTCAAGCTCGCGGCTCTGCGGAGACCAACGGACACCCAGGGGTCGGCGACGCAGATCGCTTTCGAGGCCATGCGCGACGGCAAGATCATCACCGCGAGGCTCTGTCACCGGCAGGTCCAGGCGGAGAACGCGCGGACACGCATCGAGCACAGCTATGTCCAGACGCCCGCTGGCGACGTGCATCGTGCGGCGATCCTCGTGCGGGACACAGCTCGCGACTTCATCGGCTCATACCGGGACTGGATCGAGCCGTACCTCGCGGAACCAGAGCCCTGACGGGCGCGCCGGGCCCAGCGTCACGCGAATGCACGATCGACGGCGTCGGCCTCTGGTCGCTCGGCTCGTAGTCCGCGTAGATCTGCGTCGTCTTCGAGTCGGCGTGGCCCATCCAGTGCTGAAGGGGTGCGCATCGGCGTGCCCGCGGCCGCCATGCGAGTCCTGAAGGTGTGGCGAAGCTCGTGGAACGTGATCCGATGGACGCCAGCGCGGTCGATCGCCTGCTTGAAGCGGCGGACGAGCTTCGAACGGTCAAGCGGCTTGCCGGTCTCCGGGTGGCAGCACACGAGGTCGCGGGTCGTGCGCGTAGTGGGAGCGCCCCCGCAGCTCGCCGAGCGCGAGCGCTACCCGTTCTGCCATCGAGACCGACCGGGCCGACCCGGCCGACTTCGGATCGCCGAACTCGCCGGGGACAAACGGCGAGACGACGCGAATCTTGCGCGCGTCGAGGTCGACGTCGCGCCACCGCAGCCCGAGGAGCTCGCCCGGTCGCAGCCCGGTCATCGCGGCTGTCAGGTATAGCGTCGGCTCGATTCGCCCGAAGGCGTGGTCGGGGTAGGGTGCGGCGAGCAGTTGCTCGAGCTCGGGCTGGTCGAGGAACTGAATCCGCGTCTCGGTCTTCTTGACCGTCGGTCTGTCAGCGAGCTTCACCGGGTTCACCTGGCACCAGCCCTTCCGTAGGCCCAGGTCGAAGATCGAATGCTCGAATCGCCTGCAAATCGCCCAAGTGCGGTTTGCTCCAGATGCGCCGCGAAGAGCAAGAGGGCATCAAACTCTCGGCAGGGTCGTTCGAATCGGAGCCGTCAGTGGTGCTTCAATTGCCCGGCGGGTTTTGCATTTTTGGCTATCGTTGCGAGCGCCGATGAACGACGAGGACCTCCTGACCGCCACGCAGGCCGCCGAGGCCCTGAGCGCCTCGAGCCAGACGATCCGCAACTGGATTCGCGCCGGCCAGCTGCACGCTGTTCGGATCGGCAACCGGTTCCTCATTCCACGCGGTGAGGTTGAGCGGCTGCGGGGAAGCGCATCGGCCCCGCGCGGCGAAAGCACGTGGGCCTTCGACCCCGACGAGCCGCCGGAGCCCCTCCCCCGTGCGGGCGACCGTGACCGATCGCGTGCTGCGGCTGAGCCGCTCCTTGGCGATTGATGTCTGAGTCCTCCGAGCAGGCCTTCCAGGACGCACGCCGTGCTTGGCGGGAAGCGATCCGGGACCACGTTCTCGCCCCGCCGGATGCCGGCTTCAGCAAGCGGATCGCGGCGCTGGCGTCGGCGGCCGCCGCGCGGGCAGAGGCCTGCGACGCTGCCGCTGCGGGTGGCTTCGAGTGGCCCGCCGCCCGCGGCGGCGCAAAGCCGCCGTACGAGCTCCAGCCGGGCACCGGACGCCGAGGTCCCGAGAAGCTGTGGGCGCGCTTCGACGAAGCCGTCGCCGAACTCGACCGCGTGAGCGAAGGCCGAAGCATGCGAGCGGTCGGCCGCGCCTACGCCGACCTCGCGGACATCGCTTCACAGCTGGCGGATGCCGTCGAACGCGACGATCGCGCAAGCGGACTACTGCCAGCAGCTACACGCGGGCGACGACGGTCCGCGTAGCGCCGCTGCCCGGCCCGGGACGGCCCGCCGGGCAAACTCCGCGAAGCCAGAGACCTCGGCTCCCCCGGGTATTGAGGGAGCTCGGATAAATAGAAGTGACATCGGCTCTGAACGGCGAGGCGTTCGACGCGGCCGGGATCGCTACGAGGAACCGGTGACGGGCTTTCGCGAACGACAAGACGGACAGGAGCGAGGACTGAAGTGGTGACGGGCCCGGACGGGCCGTCACCAGATCGTGATCCCCCCGCCGATTCCGGCGACGGCGAACAGCATCGAAGTGCCCACGGTTGTCGGTACACTGTCCGGACAATGGCGACGATACGTTCACGACGAATCGATGTGCGGGTCACCGATGAACAGGACGCGTTGATCCGCGAGGCCGCGGCTGCGGCGGGCCAGACGGTCACCGCGTTCCTGTTGAGCGCCGGGGAGGAGCGCGCCCGGACGATCCTCGACGAGCGCCGGCACCTGCTGATGAGCGACCGCGCGTTCGCCGCGTTCGTCACGGCGCTCGATGAGCCGGCACGGACGGTCCCCACGATGCGCGAGTTGTTCGCGCTGCCTGCGCTTGATCGCGAGTGAGCTCGCCACGGCTGGTCCTGGTCACAGCAGACCACGACCTGACCGGGTTTGACTGCGGCAACGCCGAGCTGAACGGCTGGCTGGTGGATCATGCGCTCGCGAGCCAAAAGGCCGACCTGGCCCGCACCTACCTCGCACTCAGCGATACCCGGATCGTGGGGTACCTCAGCCTCACCACCGGATCGATCCGGCCCGCGGCGGCTCCGAAGCGCTATGCGCGCGGAATGCCACGTCATCCGATCCCGACGATCCTGATCGCGCGGCTCGCGATCGACCGCCGCTATCAACGTCAGCGGCTCGGGACCCGACTGCTGGCCGAGGCGCTGCGACTCGCGGTCCTGGCCAGTGACACCGTTGCCGCTCGGCTAGTCGTCGTCGACGCGATCGACGATGACGCGGCAGCGTTCTACCGCCGCTGGGGGTTCATCGATGTTCCCGAGAATCCCCGTCGGCTGTTCCGGAAGATGAGTGACCTTCGCAAGACTCTCGAGCACCCCTGAACGAGGGAGTCAAGATCGAACGCCCGGATACCGACCGCGAAACACAGTCCCGCCAGATGATCCACGCCCAGCCGCCGCGCTCGCGCTGCAACTTCCGCTGCGATCGGCACGACGGGAAGTGAGTGTCCGAGCTACGCGGCCGCGCGAGGCGGCACGTCCGTGCTCAATCCACGATCCGTTCGGGGTCATGCAGCAGCTCCGGAGCGGGATCCAGACCGTTCGGCCACACGACAGTCCGCGACTCGCCATCAACACGGACCTGACGGAAGAGCGCCTGTGCGAGCTCCCAGTTCGCTCGTAGCTCAGGCCCATGCAGCTCGGCCCACTCGAGCACAAGGCGTAACGCTCGCGTCGGCAAGGACCCGGCGATCACGCGCAGCGTCTCGAACTCGATCTGCGCCACATACTCGCCGTACTGGGCATGGAAGTGCGGCGGCGGTGATCGGGCCGGGACGTGTAAATCACGATCCCGTAGAACGACGCGAGGCGTGGCACGAGAGCGATTCTGCGCCCCGCACCGGCGGATCAGTCGGCTGCCCCAATGATCGGTTTCCGACAGCTTTGGCGAAGCGCCGACGCGGTTTAGGCTCGCATTGACGTGTGCGTTACGCGGCTTTGCTCCGGACCCGCGGGTGGCGCCGTTGGCCGGCTCATGGTGATGCAGAAGCTGTGCCCAGAAAGCCGGATAAGAATGAAGCGGAGGTCGCGTCGGGTGGGTGTAGCGTGTCGAGCCATGGGTGCTGACGGCGAGCCGCGAGTGGCTCTCGATACCGCAGCAGGGCTCACGAACCCCCCGCCGCCTGATCGTCAGCGCAGCGGCGAGCTGGTAGTGATCATGCCACTGAAGGATTGGACGTGCGCCTCGTGCGGCTCAAACGGCGCCTTCCTGACGATGGATGACGCCGGTCCGCTGTGCATGAGCTGCGCCGATCTGGATCACCTCGTGTTCCTGCCCGCCGGCGACGCCGCAATTACCCGGCGCGCCAAGCGGGGGAGCGCGCTCTGGGCAGTCGTGGTGCGCTTCAGTCACGCCCGGAGGCGCTACGAACGCCAGGGCGTGCTAGTCGAGGAGGCAGCCCTGGGGCAGGCCGAAGCCGAGTCCGTGGCCGATGCGGAGCTGCGCGCGCGCCGGCGTGAGCGCAGCGCGATCAGGCGCCGCGAGGAGGATGTCGAGCTTCAGTCCCGGATGGCGGCAAAGATCGCCTCGATGTTTCCCGGCTGCCCGCCTGCCCGAGCAGAAGAGATCGCGCAACACGCCGCAGCGCGCAGGAGCGGGCGCGTCGGACGGTCCGCCGCCGGACGCCAGCTGCAGGACAGGGCACTCGAACTCGCCGTCACGGCCTCCATCCGCCACCGCGACACCAACTATGACGAACTGCTCATGGCCGGCTTGGACCGCAGCCAGGCGCGGGCACAGGTCAGCGACGAGGTGACTCGAATCCTCGATGCCTGGCGCACGCGGTAAACGGCCACTCGCCATGCACGCGGGAAGTGCTGTGGAGGTTGGTAGGCGGCGACCTCGGCGGTAGCCTTGAGCCATCGACCGAGCGACGCTCTGATGCGCAGGCCCGAGCATATTGCCCGGGCCTCGTGTCGTTAAAAGCGCCCTGGACGGCTCGGAGCCGACTCCGCCCCGGGCTGTAGATGTGCGTCGAGCGCTACTTGCGCGTGAGCCGGTCCACGAGGACCAGCAGCGCGATCGACAGAGCGACGCTCTCCACGTTGCCTCCGTTGCGGCTGTGAGGCCGCGCACTCGCGGAGCCGTCGGCTCCGCCGACCCTGCGGAACGGAAGACAGGAGGAGCCATGCACCCGCCCGAAGCTAGCGGCACGAACGGACGCCGACGCTTCCGCTGCGGGTCCCTTCCGGACGTCGATCGGACCGGCAGCGGTATCAGGAGCGGGTGTGTAGCTGGTAGCGGTGTTCGTCGATCACGAGTTGCCAGAAGCCGTCGGCGGGCGGCGCCGCCCGGAAGTGTTGGAAGTCGAAGGTCAGCACCGGCAGTCGCTCGCGTTCGGCGAGCGCCATGACAGACGCGTCGGCGTATCCGAGACCGAGAGCGGCGAACTGGGCATCGAAAGCGACGGCTCTCTTCAGAAGCCCCGGCGAGCTGAACGCGACTGTGTGCTCGCCGGCGGCAAGCGCGGCGAGAAACAATCGTGCCGTCGCGGCCGTTACGCGGGAGCGCAACAGCTGATCCACCTCGACAACGACGGCTTCCGGGATCAGCAGGTCGCGGCCGAGCTCCGTGACCAGTGCCGCCGCTAGGGCGTGCGCTCGATCCCGGCGATTGGCCGCGGCGATGACCGGGCCCGTGTCCGCGACAACCTTCAGCGTGTCTCAATCAGGTCGCTGAGATAGCCCTCGGCGGCAAGGCCAAGATCCTCCGGCCCATCACCAGAGCCGACATACCGCGGACGGCGAGCTCCACGCTCGCTGCGGGCACCCTGTTCGATCAGCCGGGCGACTGTCGCTGAGAACGATTCGCCCTCGCGCGAGGCCTCGCGTGCGAGGTCCTCAACGCTCTGCGGCAGACTGATCGTGACGCGTCCCATACAGTGTCCTCCGGTCGGTATGAACTCCACGATCATACACCCGTGGCCGGAGGGCACAACTCGACAGCTGGGTCGCCGCGGCCCGGTGGACCGTCCGGTAGCTGAGGCCAGGGTCCCGACTGCTCGAGGCCACCGAGGTCGCCCGATACCTCGGGATGCGCACGGACCATCCCGAGCTGGCAGCGGTCGGGGCACACGGCGTGAGTGAACCATCGCGCTCAGCGATGTCGGCTGCGCGACCGACGGGGTAACGCGCCGTCGTCTCCTCGCACGACGCGGCATCCGTCGTGCCGTTCGCCGCGCGAGCGGTCAACGCCGACTCGGGTTGACCGGTATCCCGGCTGCCGTGCGGCGGATCACACCAGCAGCGAGCACGTCGGTTGGCCGGCCGGATCCTACTGGCAGCGAACTTCACGGCGGCGCGCGCTGGGGATCGCGTCGGCCCCGGGTCGGGCGCGCGCGGTGTGATGGTCGGCCCGGAGAGTCCGCCGGGCGAGCGAGCCACCGTTGGGCGTCGATCGCGCTGTGTGCGATGAGCTCGGCGCCCCCCGTCGCGCTCTGCGCGACCGGCGAGGTCCACCAAGACATGCGCCAACCCTCCACAGACCCAGGATGCGGCGCCCCAGGTGACCCTCGTAGTCAGCCAATCGGTCTCGTCTGTCAGCCGGTTTTCGCGGGCGGATTCCGGTAGCGCAGCACGACGACGATCGCGGCGAGGTTCATGGCCGCCCCGGCGGCGTTCGCGACGATCACCTCCGACAGTCCGTGCTCCACGCCGTAGCACAGCCACAGGACGGCGCCGACGAAGATGACGGAGAACATCGGCAGTGACACGTCGGCGGAATGCCGCCGTTTGCGCGTGCGGATGATCTGCAGGATCGGGCTGAGGCCCATCGCGACACCGACGATCGTGACGAGAAGATCAAGCACGCTTCTCACGTTATACGCGCTCAGAGCCGAGGGTTGCGCGCAGCTGTGTCGTTCACTCTCCGATGGGCGGGAGGTAGATAAAGAAGCGCCGCGAGCCGACAGCAGTGGTCGCAATCACGGTCATGGGCCTGGCCCACGCCTCTACGACCCGCCGCACGCGCAGGAGATCAGCCCCGATATCCCAGCTGTGCTCGGCACCGTTGCCGTCAAGGCGCTCGCGAAGGCGGCCGGACTGGCCGACACCTACTGGCTGGCCATACCGATGACGAACCCGCCGTCCGGCACTGCACGGTCCCTATGACGAATTTGATCAGACTGACGGACCGCGATGGCTTTCGGGACTGCGAGGAGCCTCGGCCGGGACGGCCGTCGGGCGCAGCGAGCGTCAGCGTTTCTTCTTGGTCTTCTTCATCGGCGGCCCGGCGAGGGTTGCGTTGGAGATCGTGAAGAACCGTGGCCGGTAGAGCGCCACGAACGCCCACGGGTCCATTTTGGAGAGCGTGTTCGTCGAGAAGCTGAACATCGTCTGCGTGCTCGTCGAGTACTGCGGATGCGGGTGGGCGAGATAGCTGAACTTTCCCGGGCCTTCGTTCGGGATCGTGTGGACCGCATGATTGCGGTGAACGGCCCGTACGGGGTCTGCTCCACGCCCACATCGCGCGGCCGAGCATGATGTCCTGGGAGACGGCGACGAGACCGAGGTTGCCGAGGTTCAGCAGCCCGGGGCCGCCGCCGCCTGAGAGCACGGGCCGCGCGGCGGCGGGGGTCGGCGACCAGCTCGTGCCGGTGTAGTAGCTCCAGCGGGCATCAAGCTGGCCCGCGGGCACGCGGGCGACATACGTGTACGTTGTCGTCTTCGCCCCGAGCCAGCCGTACAGGTAGGTGTATCCGCGGTACTCGAAGATCTCGTTGCCGTAGCCGATCTTGCCGTTGAGCCCGGGAATGTCGCGGGAGGAAGCTGGCGGCCGGTGTTGATGTCGTAGCGGCCGAGGCCGATGCCAACGATGTGAATGCCGGAGGCGTCGATGAGCGTCTTGACGGCGAGCATCCACACGGCCTGACCGCCGGCCGGATGCACCGTCGACGGCCAGTAGAAGAAGCGCGCCTTCGGCTGGACGATCGGGTTGATGAAGATCTTCGGCCAGTCCCTGCCGGTGACGATCATCGATGAGTGCATCATGTCGAGGCCGCCGGCCGTGTTCGGGACCATCGTGTCACCGAACGCCCATACCGTCCGGCCGTCCGGCATCAGCGTCGAATACGCGCCGTCGCCGCCGGCCCATCCGATGTTCGACATGCTCGCGAACAGCGTGGTGAGCTGAGCGGCGGTCGGCGGTGCGGCCGCACGAGAAGGTCCGGCGGCGATGAGCCACAGCGTGCAGGTGGCGGCGAGCACACCGAGGAGGCGGAGCGGGCAGCGGTGAGCGAAGGTGGGGAAAGTGACGGCGCGACCGTGCGTCCGGCCCGCGTCGCGGATCCCGACACTCGCACCGGCAGGCGCCTCGGCCCGCACGCGCCGCGAGAGCTCCGCCCGCGGAGCCCGCGCATGGTCCTCGACGTGGGAACGCCGCTGTGAGAGCAGCGCGCGCAGGGGGAGTTGGCCGCACCGCTCACCGTCCCGTCACAGATCGGTCGTGTCAGAGCCCGCCCATCAACCGGCCTGAGACGATTGGCGTGCGGCCAAGCGAGCGGCCGCCTCTACCTCTCGACTGCGCTCTCAGGCGCGCCCGATCGCGTCGGGTGAACCCCTATATCGCGTGCCGTCTCACGGTCCGGCGGTGAGATCTGGGCGGTCGCCTGTGCGATGACAGGCGTGCGTGACCGCTCGCGCCTTCGGCCTGAGAGCCTCAACGCAGACCGTGCGTCCGGTGTGGGCGATCAGTCCGGGCGCGCGGGCGCGGATCAGTCGGGCGGGTGGGGCGATCTCGACCGCGCACGCCCCCCCCGCGGTACACGACCCGGCGCCCGTCAAACCGACGGTCGTCGTTCCGGCGGCCAGGAGCCGGACATGACCGCGCTCGGCCGGTTCGTGTCTGTTCGCTGGACGGCTGGCCCGCTCGCGGCCGTGACTGCGGGGGTGATGATCGTCGGCTTCTCACCGGTGATGTCAACCGCGCACGCGGCGAACAGCCAGTTCGTCCCCGCGCCCGGGCCAACGTGACACCAGCAGTCTGCACTGACGCCAGCGCGAATGTAGGAGCATTCTGGTCTGAACATCTCGACCTCCCGCGATTGCGGAAACCTCAGGGAGTCATCACATTGCTTGCTGCGCGCGCGTAGTAAGCAGTGGGCTGGAGTCGGGTTAATGCCGGGTGGGTGGCGGTATGCTGGTGTACCGTCTGAGCTGATCTCGAGCGCGGCCGGTGGGACCCGCGGTCGCACGCCTTTGGTTCGGCCTTCGGCGCACGATTACTCGAGGTCGTCCCTCAATGATCGGAGCTGTGCCATGGTGGGGATCCCTACGACAGCGCGGCCGGCCGTCCCATCCTCCGCGCGTTCGATCGTGCGCCTGGCGACCGCGGTACCCGCGCCTGCCAGATGCGTCGTGCCGGCAAATCGGTAAGCCACTGACAGTCTCGCTCCGCCAGCGGCCGAGGTGCTGGCAGCGCGCCGTCAGATTGTGCGATCCGGGGTTGCGGATGCGGTCGAGCGGAGTACGATGAGTTTTCAGGGACGTGGGCGAAACGCCTCAGGGCGCGTTGCAGCGTTCGACGATGTGTGAAGGGAAAGGCTCGGCCGTCCGTGCGGCCAGACAACTCCCAGCAGCGGGGGACCGGGGTCAGCAGGCCTCCGTTTTCGACGGTCGTGGCAGAGTTAGCGTCCGCCCGCGATGATCCGATGCATTCGGGGCGGCCTGGTGAAGCCCTGGCGAGGCGGACGCAGCAACTGGCGGTTGCGCGTCGCGAGATTGCGACGCTCAAACGCGAGATCGCGACGCTGAGGTCCAAGCTAGATGTCGCGGGTGCGGGGTGAACGGCGACGGCGTCCTGCGTGATGGTGAGCTTGCGTTGGCGATCTCGACTGCGGTCGTTGGCGAGCTCGCCAGCACCACCGGCCGCGGTCCGATGAGGGCGAAGACGACGCTTGGCGATAACGCGGTGTTCGTGGTCCTGCAGGACACCCTCACTCGCGGCGAGCGCAACCTGGTCGATGCGGGTGAAAGCGATGCCGTACTCGGCCTGCGCAGGCTCTGGCAGAAGGTCATGCGTGATAGCTGCAGCCGTCGGATCGCGGAGCTGACTGGTCGCAACGTGGTCGGTTTCATGAGTGATAACCACATCGATCCGGACATCGCCGTGGAGGTGTTCATCCTGGAAGCGCCCGAGAGGGCCCGCGCGGGCCGGCCGCTGGCGGGCTGGGAGGATCCTGTGCGCACGTGAGCATCTCACGCTCACCGAGCTCGTCGTTGCGTTTCGATGTCGGCACTGCGCAGGGGGTGGCTGCGTCCCTCCGGGGTGATCGTCGGGGTGAGGGGATGTCGGTCGCGGCGGCGCGCAGGATCGCCCAACGAGCTTGTGAGGGTCGGGTCGACGCGAACGGTGAGCCGTCGTTCGCTCATGCTGGTCGTGTTGCCGCGGGTGTTCCGTTGTTCGCGCGGGCGGTTGGCTGGTTGCACGACGCTGTGGAGCGTTCCGGGGTCGATGAGTCGGTGCTGATCGCATCCGGCGCGAGCTCGGAGGAACGCGCGGCGCTGAGGCTGCTGAGCGGCGGTCAGCGCGAGTGCTCCAACGATGCATTTTTGGAGCGTGCGCGGGCGGTAGCGCGTGTGCCTGGAGCGTCGGGGCGGATCGCGCGCGCGGTCAAGCGCGCTGATCTGCTGGATCACGTCTCGCACCGCGCGCCCCGCTCGGGGGTGTGGTCGCCGCCGTATGGGGCGGCGTTGGTGTCGCTGATGCTGGTGAGCGCCAGCTCAGCGGATACGGGTTCGAGAGCGTCATGAGCGTGACCGGCTCCGTCGGTTCAGGTTTGCGGTGGTTGCTCGCTTGGGGGTGCGGTGATGGATGAGCAGACGCGCGGCCTGATGGAGACTGCCGGAAGTGTGCTCGGCGAGCTGGACCTCGATGTGGTGGTCGACCGGGTGCTTGAGGCGGCGCGCGCGCTGACCGGCGCTAGGTACGCGGCGCTTGGCGTGCTGGACACCTCGAGGACGGAGCTTGCCCGGTTCATCACCGTGGGGATCGACGAGCAGGTCCGCACGGAGATCGGCGCGCTGCCGCGGGGCCACGGGGTGCTGGGCGAGTTGATCCGCAATCCGGTGCGCCTGCGTCTTTCAGAGATCGGCGAGCATCCGCGTTCGTACGGGTTTCCTCTTGGGCATCCGCCGATGCACTCGTTCCTCGGGATGCCGATTCTTGTCGGCGGGATGCCGTTCGGGAGCCTGTATCTGACCGAGAAGGCGAACGGCGATCAATTCACTGACGAGGACGAAGAGTCGATCACGATGCTCGCGAGGTTTGCGGGTCTCGCGATCGATCACGCGCGACGCTACACGGGCGCCGCAACGCGAGGCGAGGAGCTCGCGCGGATGGTCGCCGCGCTGGAGGCGACGACCGAGGTCACGCGTGCCGTGGGCGGTGCGACCGACGTCGACGTCATCCTCGAGCTGGTCGCCAAGCGCGGGCGGGCGCTGGTTTCGGCGCAGGCGCTGCTGATCGAGATCGTGGACGGCGCCGAGCTCGTCGTCGCCGCTGCGGCGGGAGACCGGCCCGCGGGTCTGATCGGAGCGCGGATCGCGCTGGCCGACACGGTCGCCAGCGCGGCGCTGCGCACGCGCGCGACGCATCGCTTGGAGGTCGATCTCAACCACGCTCGCTTTGACCAGCACGGTCTCGGCCGGCTCGGAGTCAGCGCCCAGGCCGGCCTGGTCGTCCCGCTGATGTTTCACAACCAAACGTACGGCGCTCTGATCGCCTTGGACCGGCTGCAGGACGGTCCGGCGTTTAGCGCTGAGGATCAAGCACTGTTGGAGGGGTTCGCGACCAGCGCGGCGATCTCGGTCGCGACGGCTCGGAGCGCGGCGTCTGAGCTCCAGCGCCAGCGGCTCGCGGCGGCGGAGGATGAGCGTAGTCGCTGGGCCCGCGAGTTGCACGACGAGACGCTGCAGAGCCTAGCGGCGCTGCGGTTGAGCTTGTCGATGGCTCGCCGGCGAGGCGGCCCGGAGGTGTTGGATGAGGCCGTCGTCCAGGCGATCGAGAATCTCGACGAGGGGATCGCCAACCTTCGGGCGCTTGTCACCGATCTCCGTCCCGCCGCGTTGGACGAGCTGGGACTTGAGGCCGCCGTCGCCGCACTCTGCGCGCGGGCGGGCCGTCATGGCCTGCAGGTCGACAGCTCGATCGAGTTCGCGTTTGAGCAAGGGCGCGAGCCAACTCGGCACAGCGCTGAGCTCGACAGCGCGATCTACCGGATCATCCAAGAGGCACTGACCAACGCCACCAAGCATGGCCACGCCACGCGGGCGGTGATCGAAACCCGAGAGACCGAAAGCACTGTTGAGCTCAGCGTCCGTGACGATGGTGAGGGGTTCGATCCAGCCAGCCGCACGGCCGGATTCGGCTTGCTGGGCATGCGCGAGCGCGTCGGACTGCTGCACGGAGCCGTCCACATCGAGTCCACACCCGGCACGGGCACCACGGTCTCAGCGAGCTTCCCGGCACAACGGCGCCCCTCCACCGCCGCGACTGCAACATGGGGCCCCATCCGCGCGACGGGGGCGGCCTGAAATTCGTGGGAGACAGCGGCCCGTCATCCCCGCGGTGCTCGTACACGGCAAGCTCGAGGAGACCCCGTCGGCCACGTCAGCCGCTGGGACAGCTCAGCTCCCCCGGCGTCGAGTCGCCTGGGCGTCCGTCAGCGAGACCCCGATCGGCCCGTCAGGGAGTGCTGCCGCCCGTGGATGTGCTCGTAGCTGCGGACTGGACGGCCGTCGTCTTTGGCGTCGCCTGCGACTGCAATTTGGAGACGGCCGCGCCAAACGCCGAGTCGGCGGTGTACCCAGCGAGCAGCGCCGTCCCAAGCTGAGCGAACGCGGTCGGAATGTTCTTCGCTCCCCACAGAGACGCGACGACGAACACGACGGGCACGTAGTACTGCAGCACACCCAGCCATCGCAGTGACAGCCAGTTGAGGATCCCGCCGGCGTCGTAGACCTTGATCGGGTTGTCGTAGTTGACGTTGACCCACCGTGAGCCGACGTGCAGCGCGGCGCCGAGCACGACGAAAAGGAGGAGCACGAGCAGCTTCCAGCCCGGGTCTGGCGTCGGCCACGTCCACGCGTGCGCCGCGTGCAGCAGCACAAACAGCAGCGCCACGAGCCCATACACGGCCACCGCGCCCCACAGAGGCATCAGTGCCAGCCACACGCGAGCTGTCGGTGACGGCGCCTTGTACGCCGCCCGGGCGTTGGTGTCGAGCACGAGGCACAGGTCCTGGCCGCCGAACCGGGGCATGTCTGTCGTCAGCCACCCCCACGTCTCGTCGATCTGCGCGCTGGTCAGACCCCAACCCCGGCAGTGATCCGCGAAGCCGCGCTGCTGTCCGACGTGCATGGCGCGCGCATCGGCGAGGAAGGTGAGAAACAAGGCGTGCTGCAACGCGCTGCTGAGCTCTGCGTCGGTGTGGGCGGCGTCGCCGATGAGCGCCTGCTTGCTGCCGGGCAGGCCGCCGATGCGGCTCTCCGCGAGCGTCCACTCCCCCGCCGCGTTGCCTAGATGCTCGACCAGGAGGCTCGCGTGATCGCCGAGCAGCGACTGTGCGGACAGGGCCTGCAGGCTTTCAGCCTCAGCGTCTGCCGACGCGGTGTCCCTCGCGGCGAACTCCTCGGCGAGCGACTGCGGCGGGGCCGCGTTGCCGGAGGCGAGCCACAGATGTAGGCGGGCGGCGTCCGGGGTCGGCGCCTTGGCCTCGGCGGTGACCCGCGTGAGGGTGGCGCGCCAGCCTGGGATCTTCGCCTGCACCTCCTCGACCATCAGCAGCACGTGGGCGGCGCCGTCGCCTTGCACGTCGGTCGCACTCGCGGATGCCCACGGATCCGGGGTTTTCTGTCCGGCCATGCGTCAACCTCCTCGGGTTCGGCTGCGCGGACGCTAACCGCGGCGTGCGGCGAGCGCTACTGCGTCGAACCGCGGCCCAGCCAGGCGGTCAGACAACGAACATGAGCGCTTCGGCGGCGGACCCCTCGAACGCGATCAGCACGGCGTGTGAGGACCTCCGGGCGTTGCTGGAGGTCCTCATCCGAGCTGGCCCGTTCTGGGCCTACTGCTTTGAGCGTGACCGTTTGGGTGAGCTGCCGGCTACCGCAGAGAAGGCCGGACGCCCCGACGTTCAGGCTCGCCGTCACCGGGCCACCTTTGAACTGTCCGCTGGGTGGGGTGACCGTCAGCGACCACTGGTGAGAGGTGCCGTCGCAAGTGAGTCCGCCAACCGCATAGCCGAAGAACGGGATAGAGCCGATCGACGCGTTGCGCCCGTGCGCGTCGGTGTTGATCTGTCCGGAGCCGAACGCGAAGGCCCCAGGTGAGCACGTGATCGTGCCCGTGACCGTGGCCGCCCCGGTGGACTTGTCAAACGACCCCGAGCTGTCAATCGCGAACGCCGAGATCGGATCCGCCAGAGCGTTCAGCGCGAGGCTGAGCGTCCCGCCACCTCCGCCGCCGAGCTGTGCCACGTCGATGACCGCGGCGCTGTCGGCGGAATCGAACGTCGCCTGCGTCGTGTCCTCGGTGGTGCTGAACGGGATCGAAGTGATCGCTGTCGCGCCGGAGAACGTGTCGTTCCCCGGATGCGTCGACGAGGCGCTAACTGCGCGCAAACCATCGGCTGGACACGTGACGCGCTCCAATCGCTGTACTCACGAGCATCGCCTGCAGCAGAGCCGGGATGACGCCTGCAACGAAGACCAGGAACCCACGGGTGTCTTCAACGCCAGTCGGGTGAACTTCACGGACACCATAGGCCGCCGGTCCGACATGCGCTCGGTACTCCGTCCAGCGAGGCGTATTACGTCGCCACGACCCGAGACCAGCGCCCGCCCGTGCGGCCAGACCGCTTGGTTCTCACTCAAGAACTCCGACCAGGATCCGAGGAAGTGAAGACGGCCGAAGTGATGACCGAGCGGCCCGCCGCCAGCCTTTCTTCGGAACACCTTCGACACCACCGTCAAGATCAATCACACGATGACTGAGATGCTCGGAGTCATGTTCAAGCGGATCTTCGCCGGCTGGGCGGTCGTCCTCAGCGATGGCAGAGAGATCGCGCGGTTCCGCGGCCCGTTCGCGCGGGCGCGCGCCCGCCGCTTGGTCTTCGGCTAGTCCCCGGGGCACGCCGCAGACAGGTTTCTGCGTCGCCACGACGCGCTAAGGGGCCTCTAAGGGCGCTCAAAGAAGCGCCGCGTAGAACCTCGCTCACTTCCAACTGCGAAAGGACGCGGAGATGAGCCACACCGATGCTCCGGTTTCACGATCTGTCAAACGACTCTGCCGCAACTGGCCGATGGCCGTCGCGTTCCTCGCGCTGCTCATCTCGATCGGCGGCACGTCACTCGCCGCCGGCGTCCTCGTGCCGCCGGGAAGCGTGGGCACGGCGCAGCTACGGCCGGGTGCCGTCACGCGCTCGCGTCTGGCAGCAAACGCCATCACTTCGGACAAGGTCGCCGATCACTCGCTCCGCCGCGCCGACTTCAAGCCCGGTCAGCTTCCGGATGGCCGGCCCGGACCGGCTGGGCCGAGAGGCCTCCAGGGACCGGTCGGTCCCGCCGGCCCCGCCGGTGAGCGCGGACCGGCCGGTGCGCCCGGCCCGATCGGTTTCGTCGGACCAGCCGGGCCGACCGGCCCGCAGGGACCGCAGGGACAGAGCGGCCCGACGGGACCGCGCGCGATCTCGGGCTACCACATCGAGCACGTGGACAGCGTCCCCATGACCGTCGCGACGAGGTCGATCACGCTTCAGTGCACGACCGGCCTCGTCCTCGGCGGCGGGTTCGAAGCGAGCTCGAAGACCGTGACGTTCATCAACGCGCAGCCGAGCGCCGACCACAGGGCGTGGAGCGTCACCGCGACGGCTCCCACTCCGAGCTCGTCCATCTTCATCGGCGCCGACGCGATCTGCGGTGATGTCTGATGGGCGCGAGGAGACGACAGCGCACACAGGCGGCCGTCGCAGTCGCGGCGCTCGCCGCATCGATCGCTGGAACGTCATATGCCGCGGGACTCGTGGTGCCACGCCACAGCGTTGGGACGGTGCAGCTCCGGCCGGGCGCGGTGAAGGGCTCACGGCTCGCGCACGGGGCCGCCGTCGCGACCACGTTCCGCGCCGCGTCGCTCGGCCGCGTTGACCTGGCACCGGGCCAGATCCGAGCCGGTCACGCCGGGCGTGCGGGCGCGGCGGGCCCAAGGGGCGTGGCCGGACAAGTGGGCGCGCCCGGCCCGGCTGGGCCGCTCGGTCCACGAGGTCCGCAAGGCCCCGCCGGCCAGGCGGGCGCCACCGGGCCCGTCGGGCCGCCCGGCCGCACTGGCGCGCCAGGACCGCACGAAGTCTTCTACGCCAACGGCGACGAGGCGACGGTCCCCGCCAGCGGGTTGGAGACGGCGACGGCGAGCTGCCCGGTCGGCATGCGGGTCCTCAGCGGCGTCGCTCAGCCGATCCGCGAGCCGGGGTTCAGACCCGTGGTGCTCGACTCGCAGCCGACGGCCGGCGGGACGGGTTGGAGCATCACGATCCAAGCGACGACTCCGGTCGGGTTCTTCTTCAACACGCTCGCGATCTGCGCCACGCCTGCGTCATAAGGCGGCCCGGGGAGCGAGTCCGGCGCCGACGACCGTCACGATGATGCCGGCGACGACGAGTCAGCCGTCGACCCCTCCCGGTAAGCTACGCGCGCTGCATCCGCACGAGTAGCGGACGTGCTCACCGGATAAACCCGCTCTTGCTAGCGGCTTCCCCGACCGGCCTGACCGTCCAAACCGGCGCAGGTTTCTCAATCCCACCCGATACTCCGCAGCCATGGGCGGGAAAGTCGTGCACTTGCGGCATCAGTGTTCTGAATCCGCGCGTGTCCGCCGATCAAACCGCTGATGCCCGACTAACCCGCATCCCCCCATGGCACGCCCCGGCCAACTCACTCGCTACATCGTCTGCGCTCTCATCACCGCCGCTCTGTGCGCGTCGGCAGCGCTTGCCACGACCACGTCCAGCAAGCGCAAGAAGGTCCAACGGACCTCGTGCACCATCCGCCGCCAGCGGACCGCTCGGCAGAAGTCACACCAGGTGCGGCGCAAGACGAAGGCTCGGCCGCAGACGCGCCACGCCAAGCGCAAGCCGCAGGCTCACCGCCGCAAGCGCACGCCTCGCAAGGTCGCCTGCACCCGCCGCGTGAAGAAGCCGGCGAAGCGCCCTGCGGGCCATGCGACGGCGCCTAAGAAGGTCTCACCGTCAACCCCGGCGCCGTCATCGACGACGAGCAGCACCAACGCGACTGCCGCCGCCGGCCCCGATGTCGCCATCGGCGTGGTCAGCTCTGTCGGCCGGTCGTCCGACCAGGCGCAGCGGATGAGCCAGATCGAGACGAAGAGCGGGGCCAAGTGGATGCGCGAGATGTTCGATTGGAGCATGATCGAGCCGCGCAACGGAACGTATGACTTCAGCCATTACGACGGGCTGATGACGCTTGCCTCGCAGAACGGCGTGCACATCGTCGCCGAGTTGTTCACGACCCCGTCCTGGGCTGGCGCGACGCCGACGACGATCCCGGATGACCCGACAGCGTTCGCGAGTTTCGTCGCGGCAGTCGTCGCACGGTACGGGCCGCACGGCAGTTTCTGGGCCGAGCACCCGACGCTCGCCAAGGACCCGATCGAGGCCTACGAACTGTGGAACGAGCCGTACTACGACAACGGCAACAGCGGCGACTACAACCCGGGCCGCTACGCCCGGCTCGCCAAGGCCGCCGCCAGCGCCGGCCGTGCGGCTGACCCGAGCGCAAAGTTCCTGCTCGCCGCGGAGAATCAGAGCGCGTACGTCAGCGGCACCTGGGTGTGGTGGGTCGACGCGCTGTACGCCGCGGTCCCAGACCTGAACAACTACTTCGACGGGGTCGCGGTCCACCCGTACGGGACCGACCTGGTGAACGTCACCTATCCAACGCCGGGTCAGGCATATACGGGCTATGACCAGATCCGCCGGGTCGAGTCGATTCATCAGGAGTTCGCCAGTCACGGCGCCGCCGGCAAATTGCTCTGGCTCACCGAGATCGGCTGGCCGACGTGCACGAACGGCGGCAGCGTGCGCTGCACGACGCCGTCAGGTCAGGCCAGCAACCTGCAGACCGTCTTCACGGATGCGCGCACGATCTGGAAGAGCTTCGTGCGTGCGGTGTTCGTCTACGGCTTCCAGGACAACAACCCCAACACGGCCGATCCCGAGAACGATTACGGCCTCGTTGACTACAACGGCAACCCGAAGCCGGCCCTCGCCGTGTTCCGGGCGGCCCAGTAGGACGCCTCAGCGACCGTGCCACCGGTTGCGACCGTCTGACGCTGGGCCGCACACCATCGGCGTGCCCGCGACGGTGTGACCGGTCGCGCCGGCCGGCGAGCAGAACGCGCCTGGATGGACGACTCCCTCGTCGGGCGGCCCTGCGGGAGGCTTCGGCTTGGGCTTCGGCTCAAGGTTCCGCTTGTAGAACCCCACCCAATCGAGCGCGATGATCCGTTGCGACCGCGCGAGCGAGACTCGGCCGTCGCACACCCGCACGTGGAGGTATGACTCGACCTTGTCCTTGAGGTTTGGCGACGCTCCGTTCTCCGGCCACAGATTGCGCCGGTCGTTTGCGGCGCCGCCCAGTTCGAGGGAAATGAGGTGGTCGTACTCGAAGTGGGAGGCGGATTGGCGCAGGCCGTACGCACGGATGCTCGCCAGCTTCTCCGGCCTCGTCACCGACGTCGACGGCCGGATCGAGCTCGAGTAGCCGCTGCGGCAGATGGTCCGGCCAATCGTGGCCTGGGTGACCGCGGGATTGAGCGCGCCCGGGGTGCAATGGAGATCTGGCGTCGTAAACGGAAAGCGGCCGCGGACATGGCACGAGTGCGGCGGCGACTGCGGCTGGACCACCTTGCGGCTCGCGTGAGAGACGACAAACGCCGACGCGGCGCCAGCAACGAACGCCAGCACCGCGAACGCAGCGGCCACCGCTCCCAGCGCTGACGCACGATACCGTGCCTTCGTCGCCGACATGCGACCTATCGTGCCACGGCCGGCAAGCGTTCCGCTCAACGCGCGGAACGCTCAGCCGCTCACCGTGGCGGGCGTGAATCCTAGGTCGGGATCGGACCGCCGGGGCTGCAGACGACGCCCACGATCGTGCCGGTTCCGGGATGTCCGGGATTCGGCCCGTATCCGGGATTGACGTGGACGAGGACGATCTCGCTGATGTCGCCCGAGATCACGGGCCCGGACTTCGTGATGTGAGTCGAGACGATCATCGGCACATCTCCGGACACCGACAGGGGCGGGAATGAGCTGTTGCCCGGCCGGGTCTTCCACGTATCACCACACCGTGCCGTGGCCGGGTTCACGCTGTTGGCAAACCCCTTGAACGCCGCCGGCGCCCTCCCACCGCTGAGAACATTGCGCTTCCACCACTGCGCGCCCCAGAACAGGACTGTGCCCGGCGTCTTGGCCGACGTGTCGCCGATCACGAACATGCCGGTCGGCGAGACATTGCGAGCCCCGGCGCCGGGCGCAAACGCGAGCAGCCCTAACGCCATGATCGCCAGCCCGAGTCCGATCCGTGTGCGCCGTCGAGGGTGAGTCATGAACATGGGGCCGCTCCTTGAGTAGACATCGCTCTCTCGGTAGCGACCGAGGCGCGCCGGAGGTTGAGCGAGATCCCGGCTCACGGACAGGTAGGCAACCGGAACGGGACCGGGTCATCCGAAGATCGCCCCCGGACCCGCCCTCAGTCCTTGTATGGATCGTGGACGTCGTGGCCCGCCATCGCGACGCCAAGCGGGCGGAGCCGGTGCGTGACGCGGATCGAGCCGGCGTGGGCAGCGAGCACGTCCGGCAGGCGCTTGTACACCTCCGGTGCCTCGTCGGCGCCGCCGCCCACGAGCGTGATCCCCTGCTCGCGCAGGCGCGCCTGGGCCGCGCGCCAGTCAACGACGCCCGGCCTGAGCTGCTCCTCGATCCATACCTTGCGCAGGCGGGCGCCCGGATGCTCCGGACACGTGGCGTCAGCGGACCCGAACAGCCGCTCGCAGTCGCGGTTTCCGCACTGCCAGCGCTTGCGGCGGCGGACGCGGCCGGCGGCCTGGGTCCGGCTCATGATCCGACCGGCACCGTGCACCGTCGAGAACAGAGAGTGGTCGGCCTCGGGGGAGTCGACGCCCTCCAGGATCACCGACTCGTCGCCCATCGAGCCGCCGACGAACCCCTCCTGGCCCGGTCGGGCCGGCGTGCAGCCCTTGCGGATGACCCAGTAGGAGCGGCCGTGGTGCTCTTCACGCCACGCGAAGTTGTGGTGATTGTGGACCTCGTGCACCGGCTCCGCGGACAGGATCTCGAGCACCTTGCTGACGACGACGTCGCGGCCGGCATGCGCGTACTCGCCGGCGAGCTGCATCGCCGCGACGTAGGCGTCACCGAGCTCCGTTCCGACCTCGAGCAGGACCGGCGGAGAATCCATCTCCCCCTCGGCCGCGCGAGCATCGAACTCCAGACCCTGAGCAAGGGCCAGGAATCCCGATGCTGTCTTGTGGCCGAAGCCGCGGGAGCCGAAATGCACGCCGACCCACACCTGGCCGGCCTCGTCCTCCATCAGGTTGATGTAGTGGTTGCCAGAGCCGACCGTCCCGAGCTGCGACGCCGCCAGGCCGGCGAGCCGACGCTGGGGCTCGAACTCGGCAACCCGGATCTTCTCGAGCACGGCGTGATCGACGCGCTCCCGCGCCGGCACGCCGACGCCGAAGGACACCCGCTGTGCGATCTCGCGCATGATCCGCTCGACGCCGCCGAGACTCGCGAGGTCCCCGCGTGTCAGCTCGGTGCAGACGGCCTTGTTGCCGCAGCCGATGTCGTACCCGACCCCGGACGGGGACACATAACCCTCATACGCGATGGCGCCGCCGACCGGCTGGCTGTAGCCCGGGTGATGGTCGGCGCACAGCACACCGAAGTCGGCGTCGCCGGCCGTCATACACCGCTCAAGCTGCTTCAGGCTCCGCTCGTCGACCGGACCGAACGTCTTGACGTTCATTCTCTATCTCACCTCCTGGTTGTCGCGATTGCATCTGGCCGGCAGGACTCGAACCTGCGTTCTCCGGCTTCCGGAACCGGTGGGTTACCAACTCCCCCACAGCCAGCGTGATGTGTGTCTCTGTAACGCGGACAGAGACAGATGTGTCACCGTCGGCCAGACGTGGTCAAGCAAGGATCACCATGTAATACGGTCAAGGTCAGTGACGGGTTCAAGGCAACAAAAAGGGCTCTCCTGTCGATCTGGGGGTGACTCATTGGTGAGGGAGCGCGATTTGGATGCCGGCGCAGCAGAGGTAGATCATCGCGATGAGCCCGTCGGCGGAGTGGAATCCGTATGCGCGGTGTGAGATCAACCTCACCTTGCTATTGAGGGCTTCGAGGCGTCCGTTGCTGATCCCGATCTCCACGCTGCCAGCACGCCCTGCTTGTGCTTGCGGATCGTGCGCGCGAGCTTGATGAACGGTTTCAGCCTCGATCGGGATGCCCAGGCGAGCCACGCGTCGAGGCGCTCGGGCGCTTGGTGCTTGGGGACCTTGTAGACGTAGCGCAGCTCGCCGTAGAGCAGCGCGGCGCGGAACATCCGCTTGTTGGTCTGCTGCACCTCGGCGAGCTTGAGCAGCTGGCTGGTGGTCTGCTTGGTGGGGTCCTTGAGCAGGCTGTAGCGCACGCCCTTGATCCATTTGCCGGTGTCGGTGCCGGAGCGGCCGTGCTGGTTGTACTCGGCGCGGCGGACCCGGTCGGTCGCCTTGGAGCCGAGCTGGCAGACGTGGAACGGGTCGAACACGACCTGCGCGTGCGGAATCCCGTTCTCGGCGCGGATCGCTTTCTCATAGCCGGCGGACATGTCGATCGAGACCGCCCGGATCGAGGCCTTCTGCTCGTCGGTCAACTGGTCGAAGAACGCCTGCAAGCTGTTGGCGTTGCGGCCTTCGGTGGCCCACACGATCCCGCCGCTGTCGTGGTTGGCGACGCAGGTCAGGAACTTGTGCTCGGCGCCGTAGCTGACTTCGTCCACGCCGATCAGCTCGAGCCCGTCCAGACGGCCGGCGGGCAGCTTCTCGGCGACGACACGCGCAAGGATGTTCCCGACGGTCTGCCAGCCGATCCGCATCAGCCGGGTGACCTGCGTCTGGCTCATCTGCTGCGCCAGCCACGCCGTGAGATCCTCGAAATCGCGCGTGTGTCGAGAGCCCGCTCGCGCCCACGGCACCCCCTCGTACACGTCGCCGCAACCCGGGCAGTACAGCCGTCTGAGCCGGCACTCGATCACGCACCGCGGGGCGCCAAGATCCAGCGACCGCCAGCGCTTCTCGCGATGCTCCTTGATCGGAAGGCCACGCGCCCCGCAGCCCGAGCAGACAGGCTTCTCGGCTCGCAGCACGACCGTCACGATCACCGCCTCCGCCCCGAACGCCACATCCCTGACCCACGCGCCCGGAAGCCCGAGCATCCGGTTGAATGCCGTCGTGACTCGCACGTCGCCCTCCTTCGTAGACCGCTGAACTTCGAACATCCAGCAGCCTGCCGCAGAAGGGCGGCGGCGGGTCGCCACGTTCGTGCGCAACCAGCGAGAAGGACCTACACCGCCACGAACCCGCCCCTCAGCAGGAGGTTCCACGGAACCGCAACGCTCGTCTCACCCCCAAACGGAGAGGAGAGCCACAAAAAGGGCGGCCATATGGCCGCCCTCGCTGTGAATTGCGTATTACGCGCCGGATTGCTCCTAACGCGAACGCCTCCGAGCGAGGGGCGAGAACGGATTCATCCGCGGATCGCCGGCTTGCGGGTGCCCGCACGGCGGTGTCGACGCGACCGGCGCGTCGGACGGACGAAACGGGAGGTGTGCGGTCGTGGCAGGCATGACAAAGAGCTGATGACGATTGCCACAGTAACTCACACTTTCCCAATTGACAAGAGCACCGCGCAGAATCCATGCGTTGAAAGCCAGTACGGTGGGCGTCGGTCATGTCGGCTCGCCAACAGCCTCGTGTCGGAATGCGCGTCACCGTCGTCTACCTCGGCACGCGCGTCGAGGCGACGATCGACCACGTCTCGGACGACTTGCGCGAGTTCGAGGCGACGACCGACGATGGCGGCGTCATCCGCTTTCGGCTGAACCCGGCGACCGCCCGTTTCACCGCCGACGGCGATTCGACCGGCGCACGGATCGCCTTCGACCTCGACAACGACGATGCCTGACGGCGCCGTGCCGCAACTGCGCGCGATAGCTGCCGTTAATCACCCTAGACCGATGCCGTCCGTCCACCTCGCTCGACCCATCCGCTGGCTCGTCGCCGCCGCCATGCTGGCGTGCGCGGCCACCGCACTCGCCGCACCGCCGCTTGCCCCGGCTGCTCCGAGCACCCATATCACCACGGTCTCGCTGGGCGCGCTCGGACGGCGTGTCCCCAACTCGTTCCTCGGACTGTCGATCGAGACGAGCGACCTGTTCGGCTACGAGCATCAGCCAGGCTTCACGAGCTTCCTGGGCCAGCTGTCCGCCCTAGGCACGGGACCTTTGTCGCTGCGAATCGGCGGCGAGAGCGCGGACAGCAGCTACTTGCCGGGCGCTGCGGCGCCGTTCGGCAGCGTGATCCTCACCCCGGCGTGGTTCGGGGGGGCACACGACCTCGTCGCGACTGTGCCGCTGTCGATCATCTTCGACCTCAACCTCGCCGGGCGCTCGGCATCGGCCGCCGCAGACGAGGCCCGCGCCTTGATGGCCGCGGTGCCGCCCAGCGCTGTGCACGCGTTCGAGGTCGGCAACGAGCCGGATCTGTATCGCGGCGGAGTGGTCGGCTTCCGCCGGGTGGCGGACAACCCGGACGGGCTCAGTTGGGCCGCGTCCTACAACCCCGGCGACTACGCCGCCGACTTCAGGCGGTTTGCCGGCGCCCTGCGCCCGCTGGTCGGGAGCGTTCCCCTCGCTGGTCCGTCGATCGCTTGGCCGGACATCCGATGGTGGACCGACCTGCCGACCAGGGGCCCGGCGAGCCCTGGCCTCATCACACATCACCGCTATCCGTACTCGGCGTGCCTGCCCGTCACCTCGCCGGCCTATCCAACGGTAAACGGATTCCTCAGCTCGATACCCGCGGGGCAGCTGGTTGGCAGCGTCCGCACAGCGGTGGCGACCGCCCACCACGACGGCGTGCCGTTCCGGATCAGTGAGATGGGGTCCGCGTCGTGCGGCGGACTGGCGGGCGTCACGAACACCCTCGCGGTCGCGCTGTGGGCGCCGGACATCATGTTTCGCATGCTCGCCGCCGGCGTCGACGGCGTCGACTTCCACACGCGCTGGGATGCGTGGAACACGCCCGCTTGACGGGGTGCCGAGCCTCACCGCCCGGCCGCTGTTCTACGGGCTGTCGCTGGTCGTGCGCACGCTCGGCCCGGGCGCCCGTCTGCAGGCCGTGACGTTCAGCGGCGGACGCCCGGCCACGCTGTCCGCCTGGGGCGTGCACCTGAGCAACGCCACCGAGCGGCTGCTGTTGATCAACCGGGGATCACGGCCGATCACGTTGCACGCGCGGCCGGGTTCGAACGCGGCGATGACGGCCCTTGCGCTCACCGGCCCGGCACCAAACGCCGGCGTCGTTACCCTTGACGGCCGGCAGCTCACGGCCGCTGGGCGATTCGATGGTTCGCCAAAGACCGAGCGACTCGTGCCGCATGACGGGGCTGCCACAGTCGCGGTCCCCGCCTACAGCGCGGTCCTCTTGAGCGCGCCAAGCCGAGGCTGAGCCGTCAGCCGCGGAACCGGCCGGTGGGCGTGAAGCTGAAATGGTCCGCCGGGAAATCCTCTGCTGACAACTCAGCCACAAACTGGGCGACGGAGTTGGAGCGGTCGAGCCGCGGCAGCCCGTCGATCAGCGCAACCGAGACCCACCGACCCGTGCGAAGCCGACCGTCCGGGGCAAGGGTGAACTGGAGGATCCCGGCGGCCGAAAGCACGCCACCGTGTCCGAGCGTGTGGTAGCCGACGAAATTGCCGACCGAGTACGCAACCAGGTGGCCGCGGTAGTTCTCGATGCCGCGGACGACGTGAGGGCCGGACCCGATGACCGCGGCGGCGCCGGCGTCGATGACCGCATGCGCGAACGCTCGCGCGTCCCCGCGATCCTCGCCCATGAAGGTCTCATCGCCCGCCGGGACACGCGTCGCGGTCGCCCCCTCCGCCCCGGCGTGGATGATGACGACGACCAGACGCGCCTCGCGCCGCGCCGCACGGACGAGCGCCTGCGCGGCGGGGATGTCGAGCAGGCTCGCCGTGTAGCGGTACGGCGCAAACCCGACGAACGCGACGCGCGTTCCATGCAACGAGAGCGTCGTGACCTGTCCCGGGAGACCGGTGTACGGCAGCCCGTACTGCCGCAGCGCGGCGATTGTCTGCTGACGGCCCTCCACGCCGAAGTCGAGCGAGTGGTTGTTGGCCTGATTGACGATCGAGAACCCGCCCCGCCTCAATTCCCCTGCCATGGCCGATGGCGCCTGGAACGCAAAGCAGCTGCCGTCGTCCGCACCGGCACATTTCGACGCGCCGCCTTCCGACAGCGTGCCTTCGAGGTTGCCGATCGTCGCGTCGCCGCTGTGGAGCGCGCTCGCCACCGGCGCGAGCGACGCGACGAGCCCGTCGGGCGGCAGCCCGCGTTCGCTGCTGAGCGCGATGTCCCCGGCCCAGTTGAGCGTGACCGGCCGTCCCCCGCCGCCGCGTGCGCTGTCCGCCCCGTGCACGGCACGGATGCGAACCGCTGTGCGAACCGCCCCGAGCGAGGTGCGGTTGGCGGCACTCGCCACGACGCCGAGCGCCAGCGTCGCCGCCAGGACGAGCACGACGATGACGGCTCCCCTCGGATCCCGACCCCGTGAGCGCATGCGCCGGGATTACCGCGCGGCGACGGCGATTCCTGCGATCGACAGCGGTCCTGCAGGGTGATCTGGGGATCAGGATGCGGCGCTGACCGGGGCGTGGCCGAGCCGGTGAAGCACCTGGTCGAAGACGTCGTGCGGCTGGGCTCCGGGGACCAGGAAGCGCTCGTCGATGACCCACGCCGGCACGCCACCGGCGCCGAGCTCGAGCACAGCGTCGGTCTGCGCGGAAATCCGCTGCGCGTATTCGGGGTCGTCGACCGCGGCGGCGATCTCGCCAGGCTCGAGCCCCACCGAAGACCCCTCGTCGACGAGCACGGCCGTATCCCCCAGGTCGCGGCCCCGCGCCCAGTAGGCGTCGAACAGGCGCGGATGGAGCGCGTCATAGACACCGCGGTCGCGTGCCAGCTCGCCGAGCATCAGCGCGCGCCGGGAGTTGGGCACCTTGTCAAGCTCGCCGAGGTACGGCAGTCCCGCCTCGGCGAACATCGCCTCCAGCCGTGTGCTGAAGCTCGAGCCGTAGCGCTCGAGCAGTACCGCCCGCGGGATGCCTTCCGGCGGGTACTCGGGATGCAGGTCGAACGGCCGCCACTGGATCCGAGCGCCGTACCGGCGCTCGAGCCACGCCGCGCGCTCGAGCGCGACATAGCAGAACGGTCATATGTAATCGCTCCAGACAACGATCCGCGGGACTCCGTCCACGTCTTCCGGCATCTGATGGACGATAGAGACTGCGCGCGGCCTTACGCGCTCCAGTTGATCGTGTCGAAGCGACGCCGAAGCGCCTCGCCCCGCGCCGGGTGAAGCGCGCTGACCCACGCGATTCGCCCGCGCAGATGGGCCTCGAAGTCGGCGACGCCGGAACGGTTCTGCGCGGCGGCACCGTCTCGCGCAGCGTTGTGGAGGATCGCCTTCAGTTCGTCGTAGTCGCCCCGCGCGATGTTGACGCGCTGGTTGACGACGATGCCGCACACCGATTGCCGGGCGCACGCAGCGCGCACCATTGACTTTGCGGCGTTCAAGCGGAACCCCTCGTCTCGGACGATTGCCGCGACACGTTCTTCAAGTCCAGCGAGCCAGCGCCGCTGGATCGCGCCTGAGAACGTGAGGTCGTCCGCATACCGCGAGTACCGCAGACCCGAGGCGGCAGCGAGGCCCGCGAGCCGCCGGTCGAGCCGAAACGCGGCGAGGTTCGCCAACGCCGGCGAGGTCGGAGCACCCTGCGGCAGGTGTGGCGTCGCGAGCGCGCGCCCGAGCCAGAAGCGCCGCTGGACGAGGCGTGGGTCGGGAGCCCGCGCAGCGACGGCCTGCCAGATCGACACGGGAACGACATTCGTCGAGATGCCCGTGAAGACATGGGCCACCGCCGGCGCGTAGCCGAGCGTGCGAAACAGCCCGTACACGCGCCCGGCCGCGATCGAGGCGAAGAAGTCCTGCAGGTCGAACCGCACAACCACCTGCTGGCCCACATGGCGGCGAGCCTGGGTGATCGCGGATCGCCCGGGAGTGAACCCGTGCGCCGCGTCGTGGGCGGGCACGCGGTCGAGGATCTCACGAAGCACCCAGCGCTGAATCTCCTTGAGACGTGCCTTGGGGGCCTCGATGACCCGCGGAAGCCCGTCGGCGCGAGGCAGCGAGCGGTAGCGGTAGTTACGGAGCTTCTCGTCGGTGACGGTGCGCTCCCAGCTGCGTACGTCGGCAAGCCACGCGAGCTGGCCCTCGCTCAGCTCGAGCCGCTCCGCGAGTGCCCCAGGTGACGCGACCTCGGCCACCGGCCAACGGGCGATCACGGGATCGGGACGTCGTAGCTGAAGCCGCGGTGGTTGCCGCTGCGGTTGCGGTCGCGGCTCGAGTTCGGCCGTGACCGAGTGCTCCGCCAAGAACGCCTCGATCGCGCGTAGCAGCGCCGGGCGATCGTGGACCGGCGCCGTCCGGAACACGGCGAGCATCGACAGCGTCAGCGACTCGAGCCAGCCCGGCCAACCGCCGAGCCGACCCGCGGCGCTCTCGGCGATCGAGTCAGCGGTCCACGGGCTGTCCAGGAACGCATCGGCCAGCTCTCCGGCCAACGCGGCGCGTGCGGCGTCGTCACCCATCCGTGAATCATCGCGGCGCCACGCTCCGACTGCTCCTTGTCGTGCGTGCCCGGCGGTGCTTCCCATGGTCGCACTCCCAGGGCTCGCGATGCACTGGCCTACGTCCTGGTTGATCCCCGGGGTTACCCCGGAGAGGTAGACGCCTCCGAAGATGCGCCAACCCGCCTCGATGCGCGACGCCGCGCCCGGACGCTATCGCACGCCTGACGCGCGGAGGTAGACGAGCGCCGCGCTGTACGCCGGAAGCGGGACGAGATAGCGGCGGCGGACGAGGGGGATCGTTTCCTGCTCTGCGTCTCCGACCCATTGAGCGGCCTGATTCAGGCGCTGGCCGCCGAAGGTTTCGCCGTCGAGCGCCCCCGGCCCCCGCGCGAGCAGTCGCTGCACGGTGGCGGGTCCGCGCGCCGGCAGGTCCAGCGAGACCTGACGCGCTCGGGGTCCCTTGTTGATGAGGAGGGCATGAATGCGGCCATGGGCGATCGACACCACCCACGCTTTGACCGACGCCGGCGCATACCGCACCCGGGCCGGCAACAGTCGCGCGTCCGGGCCGAGCGTCCGGGCGAAGAGGATCATCCCGTAGAGCAGCGGGTGGACGATCACGCCGTGTCGGTCGAACGTGAACGGGTCGTTCACCGAGGTGACGCGCGCGTGGAGGTTCACGCCGCGCGCGCCGGCCCGTGGCCCCTCGAGTCTCTCTGGGTCGTAGACCGTCCGCGATCCGTAGCGCCGGGACGCCGGCGGCCACGCGGACGTCCGCCGTGGGGAATGGGACGCTGCTCTCAGCGAGGGACGGAGATGTCGCTGCGCCCGCGGCCGCGGGCGCGAACGCGGAGGCACCGAAGGCCGCGGCAACGCAGCACAGGACCGTCGCGGTCGACCTGGAAGCGCGCCCCACGGGGCGCGACCCTACCAATCGATCGCGACGGGTACTGCGGGCCCGGGATCGATGAGAGTGCGCTCACAATCAGGGCACGCGCTGCTTCCCGCGCCGCGCATGCCACACTCTGGCCTCGGGCTCCCCTGGGGTCGGTGCCCGGCAACGTCATGCTCCTCGCTTCCATCACAGACTCGTTTGTGCATTTTGCGACGAACGTCGTGAACGATCTTGGACTGGTCGGGATCTTCCTGCTGATGCTCGCCGAGAGCGCGTGCATCCCGATTCCCTCCGAGGCAACGATGCTATTCGCCGGCTTCGGCGTCTCGGAAGGCCACTATTCGCTGATCGCGATCACGATCGCCGGTGTCCTCGGCAACCTCGTCGGCTCGTGGATCGCGTACGCCGTCGGGTACTACGGCCGGATGGAGCTCGTCGAGCGCCACGCGCACAAACTCCATATCAAGCCGTCGCACGTCGAATGGGCGGACCGATGGTTCGGCCGCTATGGCGAGGCCACCGTGTTCTTCACTCGGATCCTGCCGATCATTCGGACGTTCATCTCGCTGCCCGCGGGGATCGCGCGGATGCCGTTCTGGCGGTTCACGCTGTTCACGCTGCTCGGGTGCATCCCGTGGGTGTTCCTGCTCGGGTTCGTCGGCGACCAGGTCGGTAATAACTGGACCCAGTGGAAGGACAGCCTCCGCTACGTCGACTACGCAGTCGTCGTGCTCGCCGTCGTCGGCATCGTGTACCTGATCGTCCGACGTCGCCGCACCCCGCGCGCGGCCGCGGTCGCGACCGGTGCCGCCGACGCGACTACGGTCGTCCCCAGCGAGCCGCTCGGCGCGGAGCCCGACTCCGAGAGCCGGCTCAGCCGCAACGCGTAGAGCACCGCATCACACTCGACTCGCGCATCCGTCAGTGCGCTCGAGCCACGGTGTCGCGCCCACCCGCGTGAACGTCTCGCGGGCGCGGGCAAGCGCGCCACCAGAGTCCTCGCCGGTGAGTTCGCAGCGCTCGAGCTCGAGCACCGCGAGCTCGAACGCAAGCTCGCACCCGGCAGCGAGCTCCGCCGCCTCGATGAGCTCGGCCCGCGCGGCGGCAGATTCGCCGCGATCCGCCGCGAGGTGGCCCGCGATCCGAGCTGCCTGGGCGCGGACGGGCGCGGTCTGCTTCATCGGGTCGTTGGCGCGCAACGCGGACAGCGCAGCCTCGAGCGCGTCGGGCGCGGCGACAGCGAGCAGCTTGTCGACGACCGGCGCCAGCCAGCCGCTCCATTCCGCAAAGTCACTCGGCTCCGCCTCGGGAATGACCCGCGCCAGCTCATCCCCGTCCTCGGCGCGGACGGCGCGGCGGAGCGTCCTGAAGTCGCGGTCGTAGACGCTTGCCTCCGGGTCGTCGAGGCGGGCGTCGTGTTCGTCGACGAGCGCCCGGACGCGCGTGCTGTCACCCCGCGCGAGAGCGATCACGACGAGCGGCGCGAGCGCCATCCCGACCTGGATCGGCGGGATGACGTCCTTCACCGATTCGATTTCGGCAATCGCCCGGTCCCACTCGCCGAGTGAACACAACGCCCGGCCGAGGACGAGGCGCGCCCACCGCTCCGCAATGCGTTCGCTCGATCGCTCGGCCGCGCTGAACGCCTCAACCGTTGCCGCGACCGTATCGCGGTACCGACCCACGGACGCGAGCGAGATCGCGAGGCTGTCCCAAAGGATCGCGAGCAGGCGCGGCTCGTGCGCCGCCGCCACCTCGAGCGCTTTGTGGTACACCGCGATCGCCTCGTCCGGACGTTGCAGCTCGGCGAGAGCACTTGCCTCTTGGCCGAGCGCGTGGATGAGTTCCGCCCAGTCGGCGCAAGCCTCGGCCACCCGTGCCGCTCGTGAGGCGACCGCGAGCGACTCCTCGGGTTCACCGAGCTGGTACAGCGTGAACGAGAGCGTCGCCGCCGCCAGCGCGCTCGCGTGGTCGTCGATATCCGCCAGAGCGGCGTCGAGCTCTCGCAGCTGCGGCAGGAGCTCATTCGGTGAGCGCTCATACTGCAGCATCCGCAGCCGCTGTGTGCGCGCGGCGAGGCTCGAGCGCTGCCGACCGGCGGCGGCGTGAAGTTCGGCGGCAGCACCCCACCGCATGGCGGCGGGGTCCGCGAGGCCGGCGCGGAAGGCGACGAGTCCGGCGGCCTCAAGCAGCGCGGCACGTGCCCGCTCGTCGTCGCTCAGCTCGATCGCGCGATCGAACAGTGACAGCGCGTCGGCGAGCGCGCCGACAGCTGCCGCACGCTCGGCCGCGAGTCGGAGCGCCGACTGGGCACGCATGCGAATCTCCGCCACGTCGTCCCCTCGCGGGTCCGCCTCCATCGCCGCCACAAGGTGTCCCGCGAGCGCCGCGGCGCGCTCGGGCTCTGTCACGTCGCCAAGGTGGTGCGCCGCCGCGAGGTGGAGCCGCTTGCGCTCGCGGCGCGACAGCGTCCCGAGGCTCACCCGCCGGACCGCTCCCTGGAGGAACGCGTACCGGGCGCGCGGACCGCCCTCTGGGGCGGTGTCGTGGGCAAGGAACGCCTTGCGGACCAAACCGCCGAGGAGTGACACGGCGTCCTGCGGATCGATGCCTGCGACGGCCGCCGCCGCCGCGCCGCTGAACCGCTCGCCGATGATCGCGCCACCGGTCAGCGCACTGCGCTCCAACGCGCCGAGGCCGTCGAGACGTGACGCGATCAGCGCCCGGATCGTCGGCGCGAGCGCCAGCTCACCGATCTCGCCGTGGACGACGTAGTGCGCGTCCTCGACGGCGAGCACCCCCCGGTCCGCGAGCGCCCGGAGCGTCTCGACCGCGTACAAAGGGACGCCCCCACCCTCGGCCTGCACCGCGTCGATCAACGCCCGTGGCGGCCCGCGGACGGTCCCGGCGAGGAGCGACTCCATCTCATGCGGGCGCAGCGGCTCGAGGTCGATCCGACTGGTCGCCGAGATCGCGTCGACACGGCTGTCCGGGCGGCCGACGGCCAGGATGAGGAGCGGAAAGTCGGACCACTCGACGAGGTGCCCGATGAAAGCGAGCAATGCGTCGTCGGACTCCTGGAGTTCCTCGAACACGAGCACGACGGGGGCGTCGACCGCGATCGCCTCGAACAGGCCACGCCATGCCGAGAACAGCTCTCCAGGCTCGATCTGCTCCTCGCCGTCGTCGAGCTCGAGCAGCCGGAAGACGGCCCGCGCCGCGCGCTCGCGCTCCGCCACGTCATCGGCGATCACGCGCGCGAGGAGCCGCATCATGCGCTCACGCTGTCGCTCCGGGTGATCGTCGGGCGCGATCCCGGCTCGAGCGCGCACCATCTCGGCGACCGGGCTGAAAGCGGCGCCGCGGCCGAAGCTGAACGCTCGCCCCACGTGCCAGGCGATCCGGGCGGCGAGGCCGTCGACGTGCTTCTCAAACTCCCACACGAGACGTGATTTCCCGATGCCCGCCTCGCCGACCAGGCTGACAAGCTGGACGGCGCCATCCCCGGCGAGCAGCCGGGCGAGTGCCTCCCGGAGCGCCTCGAGTGGACCGTCCCGCCCGACGAGCGGAGGCTCGACCGCACTCTCCCGGCCTCCGCCTCCGACCCGGGCGAGGATCCGGACCGCCCGCCACATACGGACGGGGACCGACTTGCCCTTCACCTGATGGACGCCTGCCGGCTCGAACGCGATCGAGCGTTCAGACGCGAGGCGTGTGACGTCGTCGACGAACACCGCGCCGGGATCGGCAACCGACTGGATCCGAGCCGCGGTGTTGACGGCGTCGCCGATGACCATACCTTCGTGGGTGCGTCCAACGTCCACCGCGGCCTCGCCGGTGAGGATGCCCACGCGCACCTGCAGTTCTGGCATCGCCAGGCGGCGTGCGAGCTGGGCGACCGCGCTCGTCAGGTCAAGCCCGGCGCGGACAGACCGCTCGGCGTCGTCCTCGCGTGCCACGGGCGCACCCCACACGGCCATGACGGCATCGCCAATGAACTTCTCGACGGTGCCGCCATAGTCTTCAATCGCGCGGCGTGCGATCGCGAAGTACTCCGCGAGCGTCTCCCGTACGTCCTCGGGATCGCGGGCCTCGCTGAACGTCGTGAATCCGACGAGGTCGCAGAACAGCACCGACACGAGCCGTCGCTCCAACGGCGCCCTGGGTGCGCTCGCCACCGACGCCCCGCACTGGCCACAGAACCGCTGATCGTCCGAGTGGGTCGGCGCTCCGCACGCCGGGCAGCGCATCGCCCGGCGGCTCAGCCGACCGGTGACGCGCTGAACGGCAGCGCATCGCCGTCACAGCCGCGCTCGGAGATTCGCACCGTGCCGTGCACCGCTGGTGTCCCGAGGTTGCCGGAGAGCGTGGCGCGGATGCTGAATCCGCGGCCACGATACGTGAAGTGAGCGACCTGGCTGCGTCGCCGGCGCGTCTGCCGCACGTCGACGCCGCCGGGCAGCCTGACGCCCCGGGGCGAGCACTCGGTCGCAAACCGGAATTTGTCGATCGAATACGCGTAGAACGCCGGACGGCCTGGAATCGCGTCGTTGAACGCGATCGTCATGTGGAACGACACCCGCCCCTCCGGATCGGACCCGGAGTAGGGGGCCTGGAGGACGGGCGAGGCATGCGGGCGCACGGCGATCGCCGTGGCCGGCGCAAGGAGCAGCCCCAGCACGGCAAACGAAACGCGAACTCTCACCCCCACGCTGCGCATCATAGATCGTGACGCCACGCACCCGTCAAGCCCACTCGCCGCGCTGTCTATCCTCGAGGCATGCGCCGCCCCGGCCGGCGCCTCGTCGCAGTGCTGCTGGCACTCGCGGTGATCACCGGATTCGCGGGAACGCTGGCAGTCTGGGTCAACCGCCAGGCGCTCAATACGAACAATTGGACGAACACGAGCAGCCGACTGCTCGCCGATCCCAAGGTCCAGCGGGCGCTCAGCGCCTACCTCGTCGATGAAGTGTTCTCTTCGGTCGGGGTGTCACGGTCGATCGGTAGCACCCTGCCGAAGCCGGCGGCCGGTCTCGCCGCCCCACTCATCGCCGGGCTTCGGAGCGTTGCCGACCGGGTCGTGCCGGCTGTGCTGGCAACCCACGCGGCCCAACTCGCGTGGCGCGACGCCAACCGTGCGGCCCACACCCAACTGATGCGGATCATCAACGGCGGCGGGTCGGGGGTGTCGACGCGCGGCGGCGTCGTCACGCTCGACTTGCGACCCGTGCTCGCCCTGATCATCTCGCGGATCGGCCTCCTGCAGCGGCTCGGGGTCACCGTGCCGGCGAGCGCGGGAAGGCTCGTCATCATGCGCTCGGCCCAGCTGAAGACCGCGCAGGACATCGCGGCGGGCATCCGGGGGCTCGCGGTGACGTTCACGATCGTCCCGCTCGCACTCTGTGCCCTTGCCCTGTGGGTCGCGGCGGGCTGGCGCTGGACCGTTCTGCGGCGCATCGGCTGGTGCTGCGCGGGTCTCGGCCTCGCGGTCCTGCTCGCGCGGCTGTTACTCGGCAAGATCGTGATCGACGCGCTCGTCACCGCGCCAACGGTCCGCGGCGCCGGCAACTCCGTGTGGCTGATCGGAACGAGTGTGCTGCACGACATCGCCGTCGCTCTCACCGTCTGCGGGCTGATCATCGTCGTCGTGTCGTGGCTCGCCGGCCGGAGCGCATCCTCCGTCCGGCTGGCGGTCGCCTCCCCAAGATGAGATGCTCCGCGCCCATGACGAGACGACAGCGCGCAATCCGCATCGGATCGGCAACAGTCGCCCTTATGGCCACCGCTGCCGCGATCGTCGCCGCCTTCGCCGACGGAGCCCCGGCCAGCGCCGACACTGCCGCCGGTGCCCGTGCGCGGTCAGCCCGCCCCGATCCCTCGTTCGGGGGCGGCCGCGGCTGGGTGACGACCCGTATCCGCGGGCGTACCGCGCTCGCCTATGCGGCAACGATCACGTCAGCGCGACGGATCGTGATCGCCGGACAGGCAACGACAAAGTCGGGGCAGGGCCAGATCGTCGTCGCCCGGTATCTCCCCGGCGGCGGCCCCGATCCGAGCTTCGGGACTCGCGGCGTGTTCACGACGGCCTTTCCCGCGCGCACGGGGCCGTACAACGGGCTCGCGGTCCGCGCTCAGGGGACGCGCGGCAAGCTCGTCATCGCCGGCGGCTATGGACTCGGCTCGATGCTTGTCATGCGGCTCACGGCGCGCGGTCGAATCGACCGTTCGTTCGGGACGCGGCGCTCGGGCTACACGACCGTGCCGATCGGCGGGACGGGTGAGTCGCTCGCGATCGGTCGCGGCGGCGTGATCTTCGTCGGGGGATCGAACGCGAACGCGAACGGGCGCCCGATGGTCGTCGCGCGGCTCACGAGCGCCGGTCGACTCGACTCTCAGTTTGGGCGCGGAGGGATCGCCCAGATCGCATTCTGGAACCTCCAGCTGGCGGCGAGCGCAGGCGCGACGAGCCTGTCGGTGACGGCGGACGGCGGCGTCATCGGCTCCGGCCATCTCGACTACATCGGCTCCGACGGCCACGGCAGCGCCGGGATCTTCCGTCTGTCCGCTCGTGGCCAACTGGCGACGAGCTTCGGCCGGGGCGGACATCTCGAGGTGGCGTTCACCAAGCCCGGCGGCACGTTCCAGCAGTGGTTCCCGTGCGCGATGACGGTGGACGGCCGCGGCCGGATCACCGTCACGGGGGACGGCTCAGCGGGGTCCGCGCCGGCATTGCTCACCGCTCGCACCAGCGCGCGTGGTGTGCTCGATCGTGGCTTTGGGTCCTCCGGGAACGGGCGCGCCGTCCTCCCCGGACTCGAGAGCGACAGCACAACGACGTGCGGCGCGACCGTCAGCCGCACCGGCGTGCTCACGGCCGGAGTGTCGCGGACATTGGCGCGCCTGCGATCGAACGGCTCGCCCGACCGCGGCTTCAGCAACGCGGGCCGCCTGCGAATCACGCGGCCTGCCGGCGTCGCCATTCAGGCGGTCGTCCCGAGCGGCACCGGCGCCGTGTTGATTGCCGGTTCGGCCGGCAACAACATCTACGTGGCGCGCTACCTCCTCGGCAGCGGTCCCCGCTGAGCGCGGCGCTCGCGGCAAGCTCGCGGCGCTCGTGGCAAGCACTATTTGCGCCCTCAACTACCTGCTACCTTTCGTTGGCATGCCCCGACTCCTGATCGTTATCGCATCCACCCGCCCGCGGCGCGCCGGGCTGCCGATCGCGCGCTGGTTCATCGACCGCGCACAGTCCCATGGCGAATTTGACATTGACGTCGCTGACCTCGCCGAGCTGAAGCTGCCGCTGCTCGATGAACCCGAGCATCCCCGTCTGCGCCGCTACACGAAGCAGCACACGAAGGATTGGAGTGAGCGCGTCGCCGCCGCCGATGCCGCCGTGTTCGTCACTGCGGAATACAACTTCGGCTATCCAGCCGCGCTCAAGAACGCGATCGACTACCTGCACCACGAGTGGAACTACAAGCCGGTCGGCTTTGTCTCCTACGGTGGCGTCGCGGCCGGGACCCGCGCCGTGCAGCAGCTCAAGCCGGTCGTCACGACGCTCAGGATGTTCCCAGCGTTCGAGGCCGTCAGCATCCCCTTTCACGCGCAGTTCATCGACGATGACGGTGTGCTCCAGCCCAACGAGGTGATGGAGCAGGCGGCCACGGCGATGCTCGAGGAGCTCGTCCGCGTCGAGGAAGCGCTGCGGTCACTCCGGCCGGAGCACGTGGCGACGGCCTGGCCAGCGGCGTGAGACCTGAACGAGACGAACGCACGACTGCGCGGGCCGGCGCCGGACCGTAGGGTGCGGCGCACATGGACGTGCGAGCTATCAGAGGGCTGGTCGGGGGCCGGATCGGGTCGCTCCTCGGCTGCTTCTCCCGCACGGGTGCGGGGCCGTGCACGGCCGAGGGGTCCGTGTTTCACGCGAGGTCCCTCGCCTCGGGCCCGGCCGGGCGCGGGCTGTACGTGACCGCCAGCGACGGTGGGAACGCAACTCGCTCATCGCGTTCGGCACGGATCCGGCGGCGGGAGCGTTCACCGGCATCGTCGGAGACTGCTTCTACGCCCCACTTGGAACGTGCGACGGTGCCAGCTCGCAGCCCGGGAACGGCCTTGGCGGAATCATGGAACCGCTGTCTATGTCATCAGCGATCCCCCACCGGCGGCGTCATCACGACGCACGGCCTCACGCACGATGGCACGCTCCTCAGCGACCTTGGCTGTGTCAGCCTCCCCGCGCTCGGTGGCTGTGGCACATCAGTCGGGGTTCGCTCTGTCAGCGTCGGGGTCCTCAGGCTGGCCGGCGGTGCGCACTCGGCCCGCCGGCGGAGGACCTGCCTCTACCTGACGAGCCGAGGACGGCTGACGCGCCTGCGCGCCGGCAAGCGCGGCGCGTGCACGTCGAGCCACTTGCTCCGCGGCTCCGGCACGACGCACTTGTCTCTCAAGCTCCGACGCCCGCTCGCCCGTGGCGCCTACATCATCTACTCACGGGCCGTCTCCCGAAACGCACCAAGGAGCGGATCCGGCTGCGGGGCGGCACGAACGTGGCACGCATCACGGTCACGTGACAGGCGCCTGATCATCAATTAGAGTCTTCTTACCGGGCTTGGCGGCCGGGCTCCGGACCGGTGATCCGGTAGGCGGTAGGGCGCACTCCGTTGCTCACCGATACGTGTTGAGACCCGAGTTTGGAGGACCGCAGATGCTTCGTCCGATCACCGTCCGCGGCGCGTTGATGGCGCTCCTGGCGCTATTGGTTGCGCTTCCCGGCACCGCTAGTGCCGCGGCATGGCTGAGCCCTGTTCACGTCGGCGGCACAACCGGTGTCTCGCCCTCGCCCGCGGTCGACGCTAGCGGCAACGCGATCGTCGGCTGGCAGGAGGGCGCGCCGGGCGTCATCCACGCCGCCCGACACACCGTCGGCACCCCCGGGTTGGCCCTGCTGCCGAATGTGTCGGCCGCGTCGCCGTTTGACAGCAGCACGCCGGTCGTCGTCCTCAACCGGTCGGGGAACGGGCTCGTCTCGTGGATCCACACGGTCGACAACATGGCGGACAAGGAGATCGACATCCTCACGCTGTTGCCGAACGGCAAGACCGGCGCACTGACGACCGTCAGCGCCAACGGGACGAGCGCGAGCAACATTACCGCCGCGATCAACGCCAACGGTGACGCTGTCGTCGCCTGGGAGCAGGGCGCAAAGGTCTTGGCCGTCACCCGTCAGGGGTTGAACGGGGCGTTCACGAAGACGTCGACTCCGGACACGCTCGACCCGCTCGCCACCAATCCGGTGGCCGCGGTCGACGGCAACGGCAACGCGGTCGTCGTGATGAACCACAACACCGGCATCATCCAGACGATTGCGGAAAGCCATCATCTGCCCGGCGGCTCGACGTGGAGCCCGGCGGCGACGCTGTCGCCGACCGGCGGTCACGCGTTCACGGCACCCGACGTCTCGACGAACGCCGGCGGCGCGATCGTCGTCGCGTTCCTTGACAACGGCATCGTCTCGTTCGTCACCGGGACCGCGGCCGCCGGTTGGGGGACTCCGACGGTCAAGGCGCTGTCCACTGACACCGCCTCGCACGGTCCCAACGTGACCGTCGCCACGAGCGGCGCGGCAGTCGTCGGTTGGACGACATCCTCGGCGGTCCAGACCTCGTCCCGGCCCGCCGGCGGAAGCTTCCCGGCCGCCGGGAACGTTGCGTCGATCCCCACGGATATACCGGACGATTTCGCCCTCGGTGGCAGCGCCCGAGGAGACGTGATCGTCGGCTGGACCACGTTCGACACGCAGGTCATGCGCAACGTCGTACACGCCGCGGTGCGGCCGGACGGTGCCGCTGGCTTCGGCGCTCCGAAGGTCGTCTCCAACACGCAGAACTACGGCAGCACCCCGCAGATCGCGCTCGACGAGCAGGGCGACGGCGTGCTCGCCTACGACGTCGGGCAGATGCCGCAGGGCGTCGACATCGCGGTGTTCGATGCCTCGGCACCGCAGGCAACCCTGAGCGGGCCATCGAGGGTCCAGGTGAACGCACGGGCGACGTTCCGGGCATCGGTCACCGACGCGTTCTCGCCGGCGTCGACGACGTGGTCGTTCGGCGACGGCAGTAAGTCCGTGACCGGATCGTCAGTGACACACACGTTCAGCCGCGCCGGCCGCTTCACCGTGAAGCTGACCGCGTCGGACACCGCCGGGAACACGACGTCGAAATCGCTCACCGTGACGGTCAGCGCAAAGCCGCTGCCGCGCTGCGTCGTGCCGAAGCTCAAGGGCAAGAGCCTGAGTCAGGCCAAGCGGCTGCTGAGCAGGGCACACTGCAAGCTCGGCAAGGTGCACAAGCCGAAGGCGCGCAAGCATCACAAGCTGCCGGTGCTCGTCGTGACCAAGAGCTCCCCCGGCTCCGGAGCCTCGCGACCGAACGGGACAAAAGTCGGACTGACGCTCGGCCCGAAGCCGAAGCCGAAGCCAAAGAAGAAGAAGCACTAGGGTCCACGGATGGCCTATGAACAGATCACGACGGACCTGACCGACCGCATCTTCACGATTACGCTCAACCGGCCGGATCGTCTGAACGCCTGGACGCAGGCGATGTGCACCGAGCTGATCGATGCGTTCGACCGTGCCGACGCGGACGACGAGGTGCGAGCGGTGATCATGACCGGCGCCGGCCGGGCGTACTGCGCCGGCGCCGATCTCGCCGGCGGCGGCGACACGTTCGACGCACGCAGTCGTGAGTCCGTCGCCGGACACGATCGGGACAACGGCGGCGTCTTCACCCTGCGGATGTTCGAGTGCACGAAGCCGGTCATCGGTGCGATCAACGGCGCTGCCGTCGGCATCGGCGCGACGATGACGCTGCCCATGGACGTGCGGCTCGCGTCGGAGAACGCGCGCTACGGCTTCGTGTTCGCTCGGCGCGGGATCGTGCCCGAGGCGTGCTCGAGCTGGTTTCTCCCGCGCGTCGTCGGCATCAGCCGCGCGATGGAGTGGGTCGCGACCGGTCGCGTGTTCGGCGCCCAGGAGGCCCTCGACGCTGGGCTCGTGCGCAGCATCCACCCGGCGGATGAGCTGCTCGAGGCCGCCCGTGCCCTCGCGGCCGAGATCGCCGACAACGCCGCACCCGTGTCGGTCGCGCTCGCCCGTCGGATGATGTGGCGGATGCTCGGCGCCGAGCACCCGATGATGGCTCACCGGGCCGACTCCCGCGCGATGGTCGCGCGCGGTCAGTCCGAGGATGTGCGAGAAGGGATCAGCTCGTTCTTCGATAAGCGTCCGGCGAACTTCACCGACCGGGTCAGCGATGGTCTGCCGGACATCATGCCCGGGTACGTGACACCCGAGTTCCAGTAGCCCGAGCGGCGGCCCACTGACCCGCACTCAAGCGGCGGCGCTGGCACGTTCGTCGCGCATCCACGCTTCGAACGCATCGACCGGCATGGGTCGGCCGAGATGGAACCCTTGTACGCGATCGCACCCGAGCTCCTCGAGGCGACCGAGTGTTACCTCATCCTCGACGCCCTCGGCGATGATCGCCAATTGCAGATCGTGGGCGAGGTTGATCGTCGACCGCACGATGATCAGGTTGCTCGGATCGCTCAGCATCGGCGACACGAACGATCGATCGATCTTCAGGTCATCGATCGGGAGCCGGCTGAGGTAGTCCAGCGACGAGTACCCGGTCCCGAAGTCATCCACCGCCAGCTGAACGCCGAGATTCGAGAGCTCGGTGATCGTCAGCAGCGCCCGTTCGGGGTCGGACATGATCATGCTCTCGGTGATCTCGAGCTGGAGGGCCTCCGGTGGGAGCCGGTTCGCCCGGAGCAGTCGCCCGACCTCCGCCGGCAGGTTCCGGTCAAGCAGATTGCGCACGGACAGATTGACCGCCACGCACAGCTCGTCACCCTCTGCACGCCACGCCGCGCACTGAGCGACCGCGCCCTCGAGCACGCAACGGGTCAACGCGGAGATCAGACCCGTCTGCTCGATGATCGGAATGAACCTGTCAGGCGCAAGCAGACCGCGCTCGGGGTGCTGCCAGCGGACGAGCGCCTCGGCGCCGTGGACGCGTCGCGCCCCCAACTCGAGGATCGGCTGGTAATGGAGCACGATCTCCCCGGCGCTGATCGCACGGCGGAAATCGCCGAGCAGGCGCAGCCGCTGCACGGAATGGTGGTCGTACACCGGCTCGTAATGGCGGATCGCGCTCTGGGCGCGCTTTGCCTGATACATCGCGATGTCGGCATGGCGCAGGAGCGTGTGCGCGTCGTCTCCGTCGTCCGGATAACGTGCGATGCCGATGCTCGCACCGATCTCGAGCGCAAGGTGGTGCACGACGAACGGCAGCTGTACGCATGCGAGCAGCCGCTCGGCGGTCCCCTCGAGCACCTTGAGGTCACCGGGAACGGGTCCCGGCAACACCGCGAACTCGTCGCCGCCGAGCCGCGCGATCAGGCCGGCAGGATCGATCGTCTCGGCAAGACGCGGACCGAGGTCCTGCAGCAGCACGTCGCCGTAGTCGTGTCCGAGCGTGTCGTTGATCTCCTTGAAGCCGTCGAGATCGATGAGCAGGATTCCGAAGGACTCGCCGTCCGCGGCGCAACGCTCGATCTCGGCCTCGAGGCGCGAGCGGAACATCTCGCGATTGGCAAGACCGGTGAGATCGTCCGTCGTCGCAAGTCGGTGCAGCTCGTCGGCTCGTTGCTTGGAGGCGAGCAGCTCACCGGCGAGGGACTGAAAGACGACGAGCACAATCGCGAACAGCGCAAGGCCTCCCACGCCGATCTGCACCGCCGCGAACACCGCCGCCACCGTCAGCAGCGCAGAGAACAGCTCGGACGAGATCAGCGGCACGACCGCGTCTCTCGCCTGATGCCAGATCGAGACGCCGCCCGTGTACCAGTTGTACGCCGCGACCATGACGAAGTTCACCGCGAGCGCGAGCACGAACACGACGAAGACGAGCAGGTAGTAGCCGAGCTGGTCGGTCTCGATCTGCCCGGCCTGGGTCACCGCGTGGAAGAACAGGCCCCCGAGCATTGGGAACCAGGCGTAGACGGCGAGGTTGTTGAGGAAGTAGTGCCAGCGCTCACGGGTGTGGAGCCACCCGACCGTGATCGAGAGAACGCCGATCAGCGCGGCCGGGCTGCCTCCCAACAGCACCGCAGCGACCATCAGGCCGAGGAAGCTGCCTGAGACCTGAAGCGTTGCGGCGCCCGTTGACACCGACATCAGCTCGCTGATCGTCGTCAGCGCGATTAGCAGCAAGAGCGACGGAATGTCCCAGTTCGCCTGGCCGGCCGTCGCCACGGCCACGACGGCGGCGGCGCCAAGCGCCACAGCGTGCAGCAATAACTCGCCCCACTGAACGGCGTGGGCACTCAGGTCCGGCGCAGTGTCTGCAGTCGGTACGTCCACGATGCTCGCTGGCTGCAGCCGCTCAGTGGCTGCTCACCACCTGCATCGGTCTTTTCCGGGGTGTATCGCCCCGCACGGACTACGCGTCACAGTCCGTAGGAATCGCGGGCCGCCACACATCCAGCGCGGCACGGCAGCACCGCCCGACCTGCCTCCGCATCCGTGCGGTCTCACGCCCACCATTCGCGGCCGTTATGGCCGCAATAACAAGCTCGCGTCTACCGCGAGCGGGGTCTGTAAGTCACGCTGCCCTCAGAACCCACCCTCTGGAAGGAGAAGGTTGTGGGGTATAAGAGCGGTTGATAGTGAAGGCCGAGGGGCTCGTAGCGGAGCCCCTCCGTCGTTCTATGGGTGCTGCTCTATCTCTCGCATCGGCTACCGGGGGCTCGGGCTTGACCGCACTCGACGGATGTACGGGTCTCCGTCGTCTCAAGTCCCCTGCCGGGATCCTCGAAGTCCTGTCAGACCAACAATAGAATTCGTGCGACGGAGCCACGCAATGGACGGCACCCTGCACATCGACATCGCCCAGCGCAACGGCGCGACCATCCTGAGCGTCCTCGGGGAGGTCGACCTCGCCACCGCGCCGATCCTGGATGAGCGGATGTCCGCCGTCGAGGCGGGAGACTCACCGACGATCGTGGTCGATCTCGACCGCGTCAGCTTCATGGATTCAAGCGGTTTGCAGGTGCTTCTATCGCACATCTTCTCGAAGGAGAGCGGCAGCCGGATCCGTCTGACGCGCGGCTCGCCACAGGTCGTTCGCCTGTTTACCGTCAGCGGCATGCTCGAGCAGCTGCCGTTCGTCAGCGAGGATTGATTCGCGTCAACATCGGCAGGTCGGGTAGCCCAAGCCTGTAGTGCCCTCGCACGCTCAACTTCTGCACGTCCGGCTGCCGTACGGCCCCGCTGCGCCGCGGCAGGCGCGCCAGGCGCTCGAGCGGGTGCAGGAGATAGCCCCGCTGCTCGATGACGTGCTGCTCGTCGCGAGCGAACTGACGACAAACGCGATCCGGCACTCCGGCGCGTCGCCCGGGTCCGAGATCGAGCTTCGGGCCGAACTGTGCACCGACGCCATTCTGATCGAGGTGATCGACGAGGGGCGCTCTGATTCGACGCCCGCGCTACGCCCCACGGATACGTCGCTGCCCGGCGGGTTCGGCCTGCCGGTCGTCGCCGCGCTCGCCCGCCGTTGGGGCAGCGAGCGCCGGAACGGGATGCGGGTCTGGGCGGAACTGCCCTTGTGAGCGATTCCGCGGTCGGTACGATCAGCGATGTGCCCGACCGCTTGTACTTCACCGACTCCGACGAGGCGAATGCTCTGATCGCAAGTGATCCGATGGCGCTGTTGATCGGCTTCGCCCTCGACCAGCAGGTCAGCGTCCAGAAGGCCTTCGCCGGCCCGCTCGTCCTCCAGGAGCGACTCGGGACGCTCGACGCGGCCGCGGTCGCAACGGCCGATCTCGAGCCGTTGTTCCGGGAGCGGCCCGCGATCCATCGCTTCCCAGGCTCCATGGCGAAGCGCGTCCACGACCTTGCGGTCTACGTCCGCGACCACTATGACGGCGACGCCGGGCGCGTGTGGCGCGACGCCGCAGACACCGACGCGCTGCGGACGAACCTCTCCTCACTGCCCGGCTTCGGCGAGATGAAGGTCAAGGCGCTCGGCTCGGTCCTCGCCAAGCGGTTCGGCATCTCAGCCGCCGAGGGGCTCGTGCCGTGGCACCCGACGCTCGGTGACGTCGACTCCCCGCAGGACCTCGCCGATTACCAGGCGGCGAAACGGGTCCACAAGGCCGAGTGGCAGAAGGCTCGCGCCGGCGCGGCGTGAGCCCGGCGTCGGATTCCGCCCGGGCATGCGAGCTCATCCCGTCGGTGGTCTCAATCGAGACGCCGTCGGGCCTCGCCCGCGCCCATGTATACGCAGCCGACGGCGCGGCGGCGGCGCTAGTCCTCGGTCATGGCGCAGGTGGCGGCGTGACCGCGCGCGATCTCGTCGCGGTGCGTGACGTCGCGCTCGATGAGGGCATCAGCGTCGCCCTCGTCGAGCAGCCCTACCGCGTCGCCGGCAGGCGCTCCCCGGCGACGGCACGCCAACTTGACGCCGCATGGTGCGCCGTCCTCGAGCGTCTGCGCGTCGAGTCCTTTCGGGGCGCTGCCCTCGTCTGCGGTGGCCGATCCTCGGGCGCACGGGTCGCATGCCGGACGGCGGCCGACACCGGCGCGGTCGGCGTTCTGTGCCTCGCGTTTCCGCTGCAGCCGCCGGGCCGCTCGGCGTCCGGCGAGCCGCGTCCGAATCGGTTGCCCGAGCTTGACGAGGTGCGCGTGCCCGTCCTCATCGTCCAGGGCGAGTCAGATCAGTTCGGGATGCCCCCGGCCCGTCGCGGCCGCCGGCGCGTCATCCTCGTGCCCGGCGATCACAGCCTGCGAAGCGTCGAGCCCATCCGCAAGGCTGTGGGGCCATGGCTGCGCCGAATGCGCGACAGCGCCTGACGGGGTGGGAGAGGAGCGGGCGACGGGAATCGAACCCGCCCTAGAAGCTTGGAAGGCTTCTGTGCAACCACAACACTTCGCCCGCGGGTCTGTCGGCATGGTAGCCGCCTATTCGCTGCCGCTGGCGCGTCGACGCTACCGGGCCGGCTGGCGTTCCTCGGTCGGGACCTCATCGCCCTGCGCGAGCCCCTCGGGCGGCCACTTGCCGGTCCAATTGTCGAGGCCACCGTCGATCGTGAGAACCGATCCGGAGAACGCCGGACCGACCTCTGAGGCGAGCAGCGCGACGAGCCAGCCGTACTCGCCGACCTCCCCGAGCCGCTGGAGCGGAACCGTTGCGGCGGCACTGCGCCACATCTCCCCGGGATACTTGCGCAGCGACTGCGTGGCGAACCGGCCGATCGCGATCGCCGCGACCGACACCCCGTCAGGGCGCCAGCGGTCGGCCAGTTCCCGGGTGAGCGACTCCACCGCCGCCCGCGCCGCGCCGGTGTGCGCCATCGCGGGCATCCCGTGGTGCGGCGACACGGTGACGTTGATGATCGTGCCCCGGCCGGCCTCACGCATCGCGTGCTCGTAGGCAGCGGTGCACATCGCGAGCGTCCCGCCGACATTGAGCCGCTGTACGGCCCGCCAGCCCTTCGTCGTGATCCCCTCGGCGGGGACGAAGTATTGGCCGCCGGCGTTGTTGAGCACGACGTCGACGCGGCCATGGCGCTCGACTGTCGTCGTCACGATCTGCGCGGTCTGCTCGGGCTCCCGGATGTCGCCCGTGACGGTGTCGCAGCGCGGCCCGATCTCGGCCGCCGTCTCGGCGAGCACCTCCGCCCGGCGGCCCGCGATCACGACCGTCGCGCCGCAGCGGGCGAGCTCCTCCGCCGCCGCCTTGCCGAGGTTCGTGCCGCCGCCGGTGACGATCGCCACGCGGTCCCTGAGCGCGCCCTCGGCGAAGACACTCGAGTGCTCCGCCATGCCGCCTACTCTCCGATCACCTTGATGACAAGCCGCTTGCGCCGGCCGCCGTCGAACTCGCAGTAGAAGATCGCCTGCCACGGCCCGAGATCGAGCTGTCCCTCGGTGATCGGCACGATCACCTGGTGGTGGACGAGCAGGTTCTTTAAGTGCGCGTCGCCGTTGTCCTCCCCACCCCGGTGATGCCGGTAGTCACCCGGATCTGGCAGCAGCTCCCTCGCCACCTCGTTCGCCGGCGGCTGCCAGCTCGGCGGCGCCAGCTTGTCGAGCCACTCGAGCGCATCGGCCTGGATCCCCGGCTCGTCATCGTTGATCCACACGCCCGCAGTGATGTGCATCGCCGAGACGAGGACCATCCCCTCGCTGACCCCGGAGTCCCGAACCGCATCGGCGACGTCCTCGGTGATCCGTACGAACTCGCGGCGGTTCGCGGTCTGGAAGGTGTGGTAGACGGTGTGCGACTTCATCGTGGCGGCGCCAAGCAGGGGAGCCGGGATTCGAACCCGGATTCGCGGTTTTGGAGACCGCGCGCATAGCCATTAACTCACTCCCCTGGGTCGCTGCCGATGGTACCTAGGACCGGCCGGGGACTGCCACCAGGTCACTCCGATGTGATGGCCGTCGGAAGACGAAGAATGCGGGCGAAGGGACTCGAACCCCCACGGGCTATGCCCACCGGCACCTAAAGCCGGCGCGTCTACCAATTCCGCCACGCCCGCCGGGGGTGGGGCGCTGGTCGCGAGCGACTGTCGCAAACAGCGTGCCCAGATTGTATGGTCCGCAGCCGTGCCCCCTGTGCGCAACCTCCGGCCGGGCTACGTGATCGACTATCCCAACCGGGACAAGGCGGCGAGCAAGGCCACGAAGTCGATCGTCGTACTGCTGCTGATCGTGTCGGTCGTGCTGATGCTGATCGTGACGCTCGGGGGTTGGAGCAAGCTGCAGGGCCTGAAGGCGGTCAATCTCGTGTGGGCGGCCGTCTACGTGATCATGGCCGTCTACATCGCCCGCTGGAACCGCGGTCTGCTTCCGATCGCGGCGGCGCTCGCGATCCTCTTGCTGATCCTCACGGTGATCGCGGGGACCGGGATCTCCGGCACGAGTTGGTTTGATCGCAGCCACACCGGCTTCGCCCCCGCCGACTCGATCTTCGGCGGCACCGGCCTCAGTCCCGACACCCTCGGGACCGTGACGCTCCTGATCGCGCCCGTGCAGGCCCTACTCATCTTCTTTGCCATGCGCGGGTTCGCCCAGGGCTGGAACGTCGAGGTCGAGGTGCCCGAGGATCAGGTCATGCGCAAGAACCGGTCCGGCGGCTCATCACCCGAGCCCGCCGCTGCGGCGTAGCGCCCGGACGGACGCGTCCGGCGGAATCGATCGAGCGACCGGCGAACCGCACGTCGGTTGTCGCGCTCGGAGAACGCAGCCGTCAGACGCACGATCGTGCCGTCCGCACGCGTTCCGAGCGCGTCGTTGACCACCATGTCGCCACCGCTCGTGGACGAGCAGCACGCGCATCGTCCGCTGGCTGTCGCGGACCGCCCAGACGGAGAGGTCGCTGATCGGGGCGGTCGACGCGACGCGCATCAGCGTGGCGCCGGGGCCGAGCGTGTGGGTGACGAGCAGCATCCCGTAGCAGGGAGCGGTTGACGGTCAGCCCGCCGGACGGCGAAGCGGTCACCGGAGAATTGAGGTGCTTCAGGCGGAGATGAACGTTCACGCCGTCGATCCCTTCGGACAGCTGGGCAAAGAGCGTGTTCGCTCCCCACAGCGCGGTCGCGAAGCTGTTTGTCAGCCCGGGCGCCTCGCCCACGGCGGCGCTGAATTCGGTCACCTTCACCGGGACCCCCGCCTGTTTCGCAAGCGAGATGAACCGGCGGTCCCTCGCGGCGAACGTCCACGATGCGATCGGGTTGAGGTACTTCGCCAGCGTCGGGTACGTCGGATAGAAGAGTCCGGTGCGCGTGTTGAACTCGTACCGGTGCAGCGTGAGGACGCCACCACGGCTGCACATCCGGTGAATGAACCGACCAGCCCGGGGCAAAGTACGCTGGCTGATCGCGCTGCTGCCGGGCACGCGCGCCGAGAGCGCGCTATGCGGCGGGTGGGACTCGAACCCACACATCCATTCGGACAATGCCTTTTGAGGGCATCGCGTCTACCGATTCCGCCACCGCCGCGTGAGGAGGCCTCAGTTTAGGGGTGCACTTGCGCCCCCGGGCGGGCCGGCGGTCGCGCGGCGGGCCAGCCGCCGCAATCACCGCGCCTTGGCGCTCCCGCTCGCCAGCGCGTACAGGTCGTCGACGAGGGCGGCAGGTGCGGCGACGAGACCGTACGGATCCTCCGCGGTCTCCGCCAGCTCCCGCACAACGAGTCCGGCGCGTTCGGCGACGAGCGCACCGGCGGCGATGTCCCATGAGTGCACGCCTCGCTCGTAGTAGGCGTCAAACCGCCCGCATGCGCACCACACGAGGTCGAGCGCCGCCGCACCGACCCGGCGGATGTCCCGGACGCGCGGCAGGACCGTGCGCAGGATGTCCGACTGGCGCGCCCGGACCGCGGCGTCGTAGCCGAACCCTGTCGCGACCATCGCCATCGACAGCTCGCTCACGTCGCCCGCGGCGATCGGCTCGCCGTTCAGCAACGGCGGGCCGGATCGGGTCGCGGTGAAGCGCTCATCGCGGATCGGATCGAGGACGATTCCAGCGACCGTGCCGGCCGTGTCCTCGCAGGCGACGCTCACCGCGAATGCGGGGATGCCGTAGAGGTAGTTGATCGTGCCGTCGAGCGGATCGACGATCCAGCGGATCGAGCCATCCCGGCCGTCGCCGGCGCCAGCGGTCGCGCCGCCCTCCTCGCCGAGGATCGCGTCGTCGGGCCGGCGAGCGGCGAGCACGCGCCTGATCGCAGCTTCCGCCGCGACGTCGGCCTCCGACACGAGGTCCGTCGGCGTGCTCTTCGTGTGCACGCCGCGTACGTTCGTCCCGTAGCGCGATCGGAGCTCCGCCGCGGCGGCGTCCGCTGCCGCCTCGGCCACGGCCAGCAACTCCCGTTCGGGCTCCGCGCTCATGCCCGTCGTTCTAGCGAAATGCTCCGACTGACGCGGTGCGGCTGGCGCGCTTGCGATCATGCCGCCCCTATGGGCGCCGTCGAGACAATCCACGGCCTCGCCGCGTTCGAACGTCGCGCGGGAGGGTCGGACACCGAACGCCGCGCGGCCGGCTGGCTACGGGGTGAGCTGCAGGCAGGCGGCAGCGATGTGCGGATTGAAACGTTCTGGTGTCGGCCGAATTCGGCGCTCGCCCACGCCTCGCACATCGGGCTGGGGCTCGCGGGCAGCCTCTTGACGGTCGCCTCGGCCCGGATCGGCGGGTTCCTCGTCCTTGTGGCGCTCATCTCGCTCGTCGCCGACGCACTGCTCGGTGTCTCCCTCGGCCGGCGTCTCACCCCGGAGCGCGCGAGCCAGAACGTCGTCTCGACGAGCGGACCCGGACACCGCGGGACCGATGCCGCCACACGCGTCCGGCTCATCGTCACCGCCAACTACGACGCGGGCCGGGGCGGGCTTGTCTACCGGGACGCGCCCCGCGCCGCCGCCGCTCGGGCCCGGCGACTGCTCCAGACGCTCACCCCGGGCTGGTTGGGCTGGGCCGCCATCGCGCTCGTGTGGCTCGAGGTCGTGGCGCTGCTCCGCGTCGGCGGTGCGACCGGCGCCGGTGTCGGGCTCGTGCAACTGCTCCCCACGGCCGGGCTCGTGCTCATGCTCGCGGCGCTACTCGACATCGCGAGCGCCGACATCGTCCCCGCCGCAAACGACAACGGCAGCGGCGTCGCGGTCGCGGTCGCCCTGGCCCGCGCTCTCGGCACGTCGCCACCCCGTAATGCCGAGATCGAGCTTGTCCTCCAGGGAGCTTCGGACGGCACCGGCGCCGGCCTCCGCCACCACCTCAGGACGCACCGCAGCGACCTCCAGCGTACGAACACGGTCGTGCTCGGCATCGCGGCTGCCGGTGTCGGCCACGTGGCGTGGTTTGAGAGCGACGGGCCGCTGATCCCGCTGCGAGCGTTCAGTCGCCTGCGCGGCCTCGCGGCGACGATCAACGCCGACGACCCGGCGATGGGGTTCGCCCCGCATCGCCACCGAGGGATGACGCCAGCGCTGCCAGCCCGCCTACGCCGGATCCCGGCGATCTCGATCGGCGCGGTCGACGAGCGCGGGCTCATCCCCCACTCCCATCAGATGACCGACGCATCGGATGGCATCGACGAGCGCGCGGTCGGGCGCGTCGTCGAGGCCGGGCTCCTGCTGATCGACGCGATCGACGGCTCGCTCGCCGCCCGCGCCCCGCAGACCGCGCCGAGCGGCTGATCGGGGACACTTGACAGTCCCGATCCGGACAGGGCGCCCGGGCGAGCCCGCGCCCGGCGAACGATGGCGTTTCACCGGCGAGCGGTGCCGGTAGAACGCCAGAGTTTGCGTGCTGGAGCCGTTCGAGGCCAAAGCGTGGCGTTCGCCCCCTCGGGGGGCGATGCATCGCCACCGCTCGTCATCGCACCCGGTGATCGACGCCCCGGCGCCCTCATCCGCACGGGGCGGCCCTATACGGGCGTCACCGGATTGTGCTTCTCCGGCCACTCCCGGTGCTTGCCCGCCGCGAGCGTGAACCGCTTGATCAGCTCGTCGCGCAGGTCCTCGGGCTGGATGACGCCGTCGACGATCAGCTCGGACGCAAGGTGGAGGATGTCGATGTCCTCGGCGTACTCGGCGCGCAACTCGGCCCGGCGCGCGTCGCGCTCGGACGCGTCCTCGATCGCCTGCAGCTGGTTGTAGTAGACGGCGTTGATCGCCGCGTCGGGTCCCATCACGGCGATCGACGCGGTCGGCAGCGCGAGACAGCAGTCGGGGTCGAACGCCGGTCCGGCCATTGCGTACAGGCCGGCGCCGTACGCCTTGCGGACGACGACCGAGATCTTCGGAACGTTCGCTTCGGACACGGCGCTGATCATCTTTGCGCCGTGACGGATGATCCCGTCCTTCTCGACCTGCGTGCCGATCATGAAGCCGGGCACGTCGGCGAGGAACAGCAGCGGGATGTTGAACGCGTTGCACGTCTGGATGAAGTGGGCGCACTTGTCCGAGGAGTCGACGAACAGCACGCCGCCCTTGACCTTCGGCTGGTTGGCGACGATGCCGACCGCACGGCCGTCGAGCCGTCCATAGCCGACAATCACCTCCTTCGCCCAGCGGGCATGGATCTCGAGGAACGAGTCGCGATCGAGCAGTCGCTCGAGCAGCTCCCTCATGTCGAACGGCTTGTTCTCGTCAAGCGGGATCACGTCGCGGATCGGCTCCGCCGACGCGGGGCCGGCGGGCACCCCGGCGGGAGGCTCCTCCCGGAACGAGGACGGGAAGTACGCCAGATACCGCCGCGCGAACTCGATCCCTTCCTCGTCGGTCTTCACGAGCGCGTGGCCACAGCCGCTCTTTGACGTGTGCATCCGGGCACCGCCCATCTCCTCGAGCGTCACCTTCTCGCCGATCACGACCTCCGCCATCCGCGGCGAGCCGAGATACATCGAGGCGTTGCCGTCGCGCATGATCACGACGTCGCAGAACGCCGGGATGTACGCGCCGCCGGCCGCGCTCGGCCCGAACAGCACGCACACCTGCGGGACGACGCCGGACAGGCGCACCTGGTTGAAGAAGATCCGACCGGCATGACGGCGGCCGGGGAACATCTGCACCTGCTCGTTGATGCGCGCGCCGGCGGAGTCGACGAGGTAGACGAGCGGAATCCGCAGCGACAGCGCCCGCTCCTGGATGCGCAGGATCTTCTCGATGGTCTTCGCCGACCACGACCCGGCTTTCACCGTCGGGTCGTTCGCCATCACAGCGACGCGCCGGCCGGCGACCGTGCCGATGCCGGTGACGACGCCATCGGCGCCGAGCCCATCCTGCTCCCAGCTCGCGAGCAGCCCGTCCTCGACGAACGACTCGGCGTCGACGAGCAGCGACACGCGGTCGCGGACGGGGAGACGCCCTTGCTCGACCGCTCGCGTGCGGTGTCGTTCCGGCCCGCCGGCGCGCGCCCGATCGACGGCCGCGTTCAGAAGTTCGGTGTGGTCAAGTTCGCTCATGGTCCTCACGGTTCAGGGGGATCGTCGGCGCGGGGGACTCGCCGCCGGGGGGTGGGGGCAGCTCTCGCCGCGGTCGCAGTCCGATCGCCAGCATCCCGAGCCCGATGACGAGCAGGAACAGCGGCCAGCCGATGAGCGAGCCGCGGCCGGACGGCCCGCCAACCAGCAATGCGAACTCCGCCAGTAGCACGACTCCAAAATACGCGGGACCGGGCTCGCGGTCCGCGCCGGCGTAGGCGATGACACCGAACCCGACCGCCAGAATCCACAGCTCCCAGCCGAATCCGGCGGAACCGCCGCTGCCCCCGCCAAGCGACCCGGGGACGGCGACGAAGGCCGGCACCGCAAGCAGCGTGAACGCGAGGAAGGCGGTCAGCGCAGCGGCGGCATTGACGAGCTGGACGGCGTGGCGACGCCGGTGATCGCGGAACCGCACGACGCCGCCGGCGCACACGACCGTCAGGAGCAGCGACACCACCCGGAATGTCCCGACGCCATGCGGATGAAACGCCCACGCGACAAACTCCTCCACCGCCACCGCGCCGGCCAGGGCGGCGATCAGCGTGCACACCCCTGAGTTCGCCCGGCGGGCACACGCCACGGCCACGATCAGCACGGCGGCAAATACCCAGGCGAGCCCACCCGCGCCCGGAGGACGGTGCGCGCCCAGCACCTCTGCAAGCAGGAAGAGCGCGACCGTAAGCGTGAGCAATCCGCTCACGAGCAGTGCCGAGTGATAGGCCCGCGGCCACTCGAACTCGAGCTCGGCAAGCCACCCCATCGTCAGCAGCAACAGGGCGATCACCGCGACGACGCCGAACCGGGCCCCGATCGGCCACTGCGGCATTCGCAGCGCGACGATGGCAGCGAACAACGCCAGCGGGACAGCGCCCGCCGCAATCACGTCACCCCGGTGGGGGTGCGGGCGCAGCCGGGAAGCCACCGCGGTAGCCACGATGCGCGGCCCCCTCCCGGCTGCGTCGTCGCTCATGCCAGTCCGGGGTTCTCCACCGGCTGCTCACCGGAATAGTCGTAGAAGCCCATTCCGGACTTCCGCCCGTACCAGCCGGCGGCGAGCATCTTGCGGAGCGTCGGAGGCTGAGCGAAGCGCCGCTCCCGGAACTCGTCGAACAGCACGTTGCAGATCGAACCCATCGTGTCGAGCCCGACGAAGTCCGCGAGCAGGAGCGGACCCATCGGATGGCCGGCACCGGCCTTCATCGCCTCGTCGATCTCGGCGATCGAGCCGACGCCCTCTTCGAGCGCACGGATCGCGTCGAGCATGTACGGCACGAGCAGACGGTTGACGATGAACCCGGCCGTGTCCCGCGTTTGCACGGTGAGCTTGCCAAGCGACTGCCCGAACTCGGTTCCCACCGCCAGCGCCTCGTCGGACGAGGTGACGCCCTTGACGACCTCGAGCAGCTTCATCACCTGAACAGGGTTGAAGAAATGGAGGCCGAGGAACCTGTCCGGTCGACTCGTGGACGCCGCCTGGTTGATGACCGGCAGCGACGACGTGTTCGTCGCGAAGAACGCCTCCGGTTTGACGATCCTGTCGACCTCGGACCACATCGCGAGCTTGAGCTCGAGGTCCTCCGTGATCGCCTCGATCACGAGGTCGCAGTCGGCGAGCGCGCCGTAGTCGGTCGTGCCCTCGATCCGGCCGCGCGCCGCGTCGGCATCCTCCTGGCTGCGCTTCCCCTTCTCGACCGCGCGGGCGAGCTGCTTCTCGATCTTGCCGATGCCCTTCGTGAGAACTGCATCGTCGACCTCTCGCACGACGACGTCGTAGCCGCCCTCGGCCGTCACTTGAGTGATGCCGTGGCCCATGAGGCCGCAGCCGACGACGCCAACCTTCTTGATGTCCGCCATTCCTTCTCCGTTATCCGCCGGGAACTGAGGCGGGGAAGGCTACGGCTTCGCCGCCGATCGGCGAGGTGACGTCAGCGCCACTGCACCGGGCCGGCCGAGAGGACGTGGCTCCCCAGCGGGCGCCCGAGCACATCCTGGGCCGCCCGTGAGGCCGCGATCAGCGCGGGAAGGTCGATGCCGGTCTCGACCCCCATCTCGTGCAACATCGACACGAGATCCTCGGTCGCGATGTTGCCGGTCGCTCCGGCGGGCACCGGGCAGCCGCCGAGCTCCCCGAACGAGGACTCAAAGCTGTCGACGCCGGCCTCGAGCGCGCTGAGCACGTTCGCCAGGCCCTGACCCCGCGTGTTGTGGAAGTGGGCCGTCAGTTCAGTCCCCGGCAGGGCATCGCGGGCGGCGGCAAAGAACTCCCGTACCTGCAGAGGATTGGCCATTCCGGTCGTGTCGCCGAACCCGACCTCCTCGGCTCCGGCCGCAACGAGTGCGGCGGCAATCCCCAACACCCGGTCGACCGGCACCGCTCCCTCATACGGGCATCCGAATGACGTCGAGATGACCCCCTCGCACCGCAGGCCTTCCGCGCGCGCCCGAGCAAACGTCCGCTCGAGCCCCGCCAGCGACTCCGCGATCGGCCGCCCGACGTTCTTCTCGTTGTGGGTCTCCGAGGCGGACAGGAATCCGTTGATCTCCTGGAAGCGCGCTCGGTGGACGAGCGCCCGTTCGAGCCCGCGCTCATTCGGAATCAACACGCTCACCGACACCGATTCGGGCAGCCGGACCGCTTCGAGCACCTCGGGGGCGTCGGCGAGCTGAGGGATGACATCCGGACGGACGAAGCTCGTCACCTCGAGCCGGCGCAGGCCGGTCGCCGCGAGCAGTTCGATCAGCCGCACCTTGTCCGTGGTGGGGATGACCTCGGGCTCGTTCTGAAATCCGTCTCGCGGCCCGACCTCGCGGATCCGCACGGCATTGGGGAAACCGGCCATCGTTCCTGGAGGTTACGAGGTCGGTCGCGGCCGCTACTTGTAGATGAGCCGGATCCCGAGCAGCTGCGGGATCGTCACGAACGTGTAGCCGCGTGCCCGCAGCGTGTCGATCTCCGTCGGGAGCGCGGCGAGCGTCTCGGAGCGATCGCCACCACCATCGTGCTGCAGGATGATCGACCCGGAATGGGCGTTTCCGAGCACGTTTGAGAGGATCGCGCCGGTCCCTGGGCGTGACCAGTCGCGTGGATCGACGTCCCATTCGATCGTGATCAAGCCCATCGAGCGGGCGAGCCCGATGAGCGACGAGCTGACGGCCCCGCCGGGGGCCCGGAACAGGCATGGGGCGAAACCGGTGAGGCCACGGATCGCCGACGCGGTAGAGGAGATCTCGCTCGCCGCACCCGAGCCACCGCCGGAGACGTTGGCGTGGTTCCACGTGTGGTCGCCGATCACGTCGCCGTCCGCGAACATGCGCCGCCAGACGGCCGGTCCGAACGTACGGACCTGCTGGCCGATCCAGAAGAACGTCGCCGGGACGTGCTTGCGCTCGAGCACGTCGAGGAACTGCGGCGTGTCGTTCCATGGCCCGTCGTCGAACGTGAACGCGATCACCCGCCGGCCGCGCGAGCCGTTGGTGACGTACGACGGGCCGCTTGGCACGCATCCGACGGGTTGTGGGACGTGCAGCCGCAGCAGCGCAGAGCGTGAGGGGAAGTAGATGACGCAGCGGTCGTGGGACCCGCGGGCGAGTGGTCGGCATCCGTGCTTCGTGAGCGTCGTCAGGACCTGCCAGCGCAGCGGCCCGTACGCGGAATGCACGTCGGCCGGGAGAAAGCGCGCCCGAAGGTTTTCGTTCGACGTCCGGCGGATCGCGGCCCCGATCACCCGCCCGCGTCCAAGCCCGTGAGCGGTCACCGCCTGGTAGATGAGGCGTGGGCTGCGCTGCCCGTGCGCCGGCGGCGCGACGCATAGCTGCCCGGACACCGAGTTCGACGCCCGGCGCAGGATCAGGCACAGGTCCCGGTGCTCGGCGCGCATACCCGTCGGGGAGAACGGCCTCGTGAGCGAGACCGTCCACACCACCTGCTGCCCGTCCTGGGCCAGGGTGCTCGCAGCGACGCGCTGCGGCGACGGAGCGGACCGCGCCGCCGCCGGGGCGGCGCCCCACGCGAACGCGGCAACAACGACGAGGCTACGCCGGACGGCCCGCGACAACGCGCCGCTCGTGCGTGCCGACTCCGATCGTGCGGCCGTCATCCGCGACGACCTCGACCGAGAATCGGAGTTTCCGATCATCCACGACCTCCTCGAGCCGAGCCCGGGCGGTGCATCGTGAGCCTTCGGGAGCCGCCGCCACATGCTTGATGCAGACCTCGAAGCCGACCGTCGCCTGACCACCCTCGAGGTGCGGATAGACGAGCATCGCCGAGGTCCGCTCCATCATCGCGATCATCCCGGGCGTTGAGAGGACAGACGCGCCGAGCGTTCCGCCGACATCCGTCAGCAGCCGGCCCTCGACGGCGAAATCGTGCGTGCCCTCAAGCCCCAGCTCCAGCGAGCAACTCATGGCGTGAGCGTAACCGAAGGGTCGGCGCGTACACTCCCGCGCCGTGACGCCGCCAGTATGCATCGTCGGGGCCACCGGAGCGCTCGGATTCGGGCTGGCCCTCCGGCTCGGTCAGGCCGGGGTACCGATCATGATCGGCTCCCGTGACGCCGGGCGGGCGCAGGAGGCGGTGCAGCGCGCCGCCGAGCGCGTGCCGAGCGGGTCGTTCGCAGGTGCCGAGAACAGCGAGGCGGTGCAGGGAGCGGAGATCGTGATCCTCTGCGTCCCGTTCCGCAACCAGTCCGAGAACCTCACGAACCTCAAGACTGCGCTCGTTCCGCGGCAACTGCTCGTCGACGCCACGGTGCCGCTCGCCGCGGCGGTGAGCGGCAAGGCAACCCGCACGCTCGGCGTCTGGCAGGGCTCGGCGGCGCAGCAGGCGGAGGAGATGGCGCCCGACGGCGTCCGCGTCGTCTCGGCGTTTCATACGGTGAGCGCCGCGCTGCTCACCGATCTCGAGCATGACCTCGACGAGGACGTCCTCATCTGCGGGGACAAGAAGGCGGACAAGCAGCAGCTATCCGCGCTCGTCGAGCAAATCCCCGGATTGCGACCGGTCGACTGCGGACCGCTCGAGATGGCGCGCATCGTCGAACAGTTCACCCCGTTGATCATCTCGATCAACGTGCGCAACAAGGTGCGAGCCGGGATCAAGATCACGGGCCTCGGAACGGCTTGAGCGGTCCGGTCGTCGTTCTCGCCGGTGGGACCGGCGGCGCCAAGCTCGCCCGCGGGATGTTGGACGTGGTCGGCGCCGACGAGCTCGTCGTGATCACCAACACCGGCGACGACGTCGAGATCTACGGCGCGTACGTTTCGCCGGATCCAGATCTCGTGACGTTCTGGCTCGCTGATCGCATCGACGATCGCGGCTGGGGTCTGCGCGACGACACCTTCCACGTGATGGACGGTCTCCGGGAGCTCGGAGTTGACGTGTGGTTCAACCTGGGCGATCGGGACCTCGCAGTCGGGATCGAACGGGCCCGGGCGCTGCGCGAGGGCACGCGCCTGACCGAGGCGCACGCCGCGATCACGCGCGCGCTCGGCGTCCACGCCCGCGTGCTGCCGATGAGCGACAACCCCGTTCGCACCCGGGTGCTCGCGCATGACCGCTGGCGGCCGTTTCAGGAATTCATGATCAAGGGGCGTGGCGAGGGCCCGGTCGGCGGCGTTGAGTTCCGCGGCGGGCCGGCGGCCCCAGCGACGCCAGAGGTGCTCGACGCGCTCGCGAGCGCCCGGGCCACGATCATCGGGCCCTCGAATCCCGTCATCTCGATTGGCCCGATCCTGGCCACCCCCGGCATCCGCGACGCCATCACACGCGCCTCAGCGCCGGTCGTCGCGGTCAGCCCGCTCGTGCGAGGCGCGGTCGTGAAGGGACCGACCGACGCCTTTATGCAGTGGGCCGGGCAGCCGCTGTCGAGTGAGGGCATCGCGGCCACCTACTCCGCAGTGATCGACGGCCTCGTTGCCGACGAGCGAACTGGCGGCGTGCCGGTGCTCGAGACCGACGTGTTGATGTCGACGCCGGCGGAGCGCCGACGCGTCGCCGAGGAGACGCTGCGCTTCGCACTCGGACTCGCGTGATCGCCCCGCGATAGCGTTCCTGCCGAGATGCGGACCCAAGCGATCCTCCCGATCAAGAGTTTTCCGGACGCCAAGCGGCGACTGATGGAGGAGCTCTCGCCCGGACCACGCCGCGCGCTCGTCGAGGCGATGTTCTCCGATGTGCTTGTCGCGCTGCGCCGCGCAGCGCGCGTGGACGAGATCGTCGTCATCAGCAGTGATCGCGACGCGCAGGAGATCGCGGGCGGGTATGGCGCCGGGGTGCTCGACGACGAGCAGCTGGGTCACAGCGAGGCGGCCGCCCTCTCGATCACGACCGCGATCGAGGGCGGTGTGGAGCGGGTCCTGCTGGTGCCCGGCGACTGTCCCCTGCTCGATCCCGGCGAGCTTGACGCCTTGCTCGGCCGTGAAACGTCGCCACCCAGCGCGCTGATCGTGCCTGACCGCCACGGGACCGGCACGAACGCCCTCGTGCTCGAGCCGCCGAACTCGCTCACGCCGGCGTTCGGCCCCGAGAGCTGCGAGCGCCATGCCTCCAGTGCACGGCTCGCCGGGACCGCGCACCAGATCGTCGAGGTCCCGTCGCTCGGTCTCGACATCGACACGCCCGAGGATCTCGCCGACCTCATCTCGACACTCGAGCACATGCACGGCGGCGCCGCCCACACCCGCGGCATGCTCAACCAGATGCTGCGTAGCCGGACCTGATGGCGGTCACCGCCGCTGCGCTCGACGCGTTTCCCGAGGTCCGAGCCGGCGACGATCTCGCCGCGCTGATCGCGGACCGCAGCACGCCGCGTGACGATGACGTCCTCGTGATCGCGCACAAGGTGATCTCCAAGGCGGAGGGCCGGACCAGAACCCTCAGCGAGGTCACCCCGTCCGAGCGGGCCCGCTCGCTCGCGGCCGATCTCGGCAAGGACGACCCCCGCCATACGCAGGTCGTGCTCGACGAAACCCGGGAGGTGCTCCGCGCCAGCGCCGGCGTGCTCATCACCGTCACCCATCACGGCTTCATCTGTGCCAATGCCGGCGTCGATCGGTCCAACGTCCCCGGCGAGGACGCCGTCGTCATGCTCCCGGTCGATCCCGACGCCTCGGCGCGTCGGCTGAGGGCGCGGCTCGCGGAGCTCACCGGAGCGCGGCCTGCGGTGCTCGTCACCGACTCGTTCGGGCGGGCGTGGCGCCACGGCCAGACCGACGTGGCGATCGGCTGCGCCGGGCTGGAGCCGCTCGAGGATTGGCGCGGGCGGCGCGACGCGACCGGCCGTGAACTGAGCGCGACCTGGATCGCGGTCGCCGACGAGCTCGCCGCCGCAGCCGACCTCGCCCGGACGAAGGACGGCGAGCAGCCGGTCATCCTCGTGCGCGGCGCGGGCCGGCATGTCATCGACGCGGACGGCCCGGGCGCGATCGCGATGCTTCGCCCGCCCGAGCAGGATCTGTTCAGGTAGCCCGCTCGACCTCGGCCAGCGCCGACGATGGCGCGCGAGCACGCCGACGGACTCGCCGTGTCGCCGTGAGCAGTCCGGCGAGGACGAGGGCGACGCCCCCCAACTGCAGTGGCGTCGGGCTCTCGGAGAAGATGAGCGCACCGAGCACGACCGAGCCGACCGGCTGCACGGTCAGCAGGACCGACGTGAGCGCGGAGGGCAACCGTGGCAGCGAAATCGTGATCAGCAACCAGCCGACCACCTGAGAACTGAGGGCGAGCAGCAGCAGCCATCCCGCGCTCGGCCAGGCCGGGACGAAGTCCGCATCGCCGATGATCACGCCGAGGATCGAGCACAGAACGGCGCTCGTCGCCGTCGCGTCAAACAGCGGCCCGCCCGGCCGGCGCAGATCGGTGCCGCCGCGCCGGAGCAGCATCAGGAACCCGACGTATGCGAGGCCCGCCCCGATTCCGTAGATCGTCCCCCGACCCGGATCACGGCCGTACGCCCCCTGCTCAAGCACCCCGGAGATGCAGAGGACGCCGATGAGCGCGATCGGCAGCGCCGCGAGCACCTGCCGGCCCGGCCGTTCGGAGAGCACGACCCACGCGATCAGCGGGACGAACACGACCTGGATGTTCGCGAGCACGGTCGCCAGCCCGGCGCCGACATCGCCGATCGACCGATTCCACACGAGGAGATCGATCCCGAAGAAGACCCCGGCGCCGATCGCGTACCGGCGATCGTGCCACGACCGCGGCCCGAGGCGGTGATCCTCGGCGTAAGCGAGCAGCCCCAGCACCGGCAGCGCGTACAGGCAGCGGAAGATCGCGGCCGTCGACGGCGACGCGTGGGCGAGACGCACGAGGATGCTCGAGAACGCGATCGTGACTGCCCCGAGGACGGCGCAGACCCGCACGTTCGTCTCGTTCTCAAGCCGCCGCCACATGAGGGTCCCAGGTTAGGGCGGTTCGGGGGTAACCACATATGCATTGCGGATGGCTGCGGATGACACCCCCGCGCCAGTGCTCTACCTTTCCGTCCCAATGCGCGGGGTACGCACGACCCTCTTCCTTGGCTGCGTCAGTACGGCGGCACTCGCGTTCGCGTCGGCGAGCGTGGCGTTGGCGTCCTCCACCTCGACCCGCGGCGGGACGCTGAGCGCTCACGATCTGAGGTCGATCAGCGCTCTCATCCGGTCGCGTAGCCACAGTGCCCGCCATCGTGGATACCTCATTCCTCCACGCGCCCACCCCTCGATCGTCGGCGGCTCGGAAGCCACTCAGGGCACGTGGGGCTTCATGGCGTTCGTCGCGCATTTCGACGTCAACCGCACCGCCGACTTCTGGTGCAGCGGGACCCTGATCACCCCTAACGTGGTGCTGACCGCCGGCCACTGCGCCGCGGACGATCAGACGGGACAACCGCTCGACCCGTCCGGGTACGCGGTCGAGACAGGAGCCGTCAACATCGAGGACGCGGCGAACCGGCACTGGTCTGACGTCAGTCAGGTCGTCGTCGAACCGGCGTACGATGCGAATTCTTACGCGGGCGACGCCGCACTGCTCGTCCTGGCCAAGCCGGTGACCGCACCGACCGTCCGGATCGCGGGGAGCGACGAGACCGACCCATACACGCCCGGGCGCGACGCCCTGATCGCCGGTTGGGGACTCACCGATCCCAATGCCGACTCGACGGGGCTGCTCGAAGCTGCGCCGACCAACGTCCGGGGATCGGATTACTGCGAGCGGTTCTGGGATGACTTTCAGTCCGCATGGGACACGTGCGCCGCACAGGCTTTTGACCCGTCAACGGCGACGTGCAACGGAGACAGCGGGGGGCCGCTGCTCACCGCGGACACGCACGGCGATCCTGTGGAGATTGGTGTGACGAGCGTGGGTCCCAAGGACTGCAACTGGGTGACCGCGGACTACTTCACCCGCACCGACGTGATCTCTCAGTGGGCGGCGGAGTTCGCGGTCGCGGTCGGACCCACGTCGGCCACGACGTCGACCACAACGACGAGCAGCAGCTCGAGCTCGAGCTCGACGAGCACGACAACATCGACATCGACATCGACATCGACGACGACGACGACGACCGCGACCACGACGCCACCGCCCGCCAAGCCGCCGGTCGTCATCATCAAGGGGATCCCACCGCTGACGCTCGCAGAGGCGCGCGCCCACGCCGCCACGATGGTGCGTGCCCGCACGCACAAGCGCCCGCGGTTGACGTTCTCGTGCCGCCAGGTCAACAAGTGGACGGTCCACTGCTCGATCCGGTGGCAGACCAACGGTTCCGCCTACGCTCTCAGCGGTAAGTTCTTCAACTACATCCAGGGCACGGGGGCCTACTGGTGGTACGACTTCACCGGGACGCGTCGCTGGAAGACCTGCCGCGTCCGGCACCATCGTCGGGCCTGCACTGCGTACGTTCGGCGCTTCCGCTGGACGTAGTACCCCCGTCCAGAGAAATTCGGACCGTTTCGGCGGCGTCTGGACGCGCTGATCGCCACCCGTGGGAATCGACGATGCTCGCTAGCCGTTACAGCTGCATCGCCTTGACGGTGAGGAACTCCTCGAGGCCGTGGCGCCCAAGCTCGCGGCCGTGACCGGACTGCTTGTATCCACCGAACGGCGCGAGCGGATTGAACACCCCGCCGTTGATCTCGACTTGTCCGGTGCGCAGCCGCCGCGCGACGCGTTGGGCACGCTCCGGGGCGCCAGACCACACGCCGCCGGCGAGGCCGTAGGACGTCGCGTTCGCGATCCGGACCGCGTCCTCCTCGTCGTCGTAGGGCATGATCGCGAGCACCGGTCCGAAGATCTCTTCGCGAGCGATCGTCATCTCCGGCGTGACGTCGCTGAACACCGTCGGCTGCACGAAGTAGCCGGTGTCGCGACCGGTCGGCGGCTCCGCGCCGCCGGTGACGAGCTTCGCCCCTTCCTCGACGCCCTTGGCGATGTAGGAGCGCACCCGCTGACGCTGCGTGTCGGACACGATCGGGCCCAGCACCGACGTTTCCTCAAACGGCCCGCCGACCGTGTAGGCCGCGGCCGTCTGTCGCGCGATCTCCTCGACGATCGGCAGCTGCGCCCGGGGAACGAGCATCCGTGTCAGTGCACTGCACGTCTGACCGGAGTTGAGGAAGCACTTCTGCACACCGTCGACGACGGCCGTCTGGAGATCGGCGTCATCCAGGATCACGTTCGGCGACTTGCCGCCGAGTTCGAGAGCGACGCGCTTCACGGTCGCCGCCGCGTTGGCCGACACGCGCCGACCGGACGCAGTCGAGCCCGTGAACGAGATCATGTCGATGTCCTGGTGGGCGCTCATCGCCTCGCCAACGACGTTGCCGTAGCCGCACACGAGGTTGAACACGCCGGCTGGCAGGCCGACGGACGCAATGACGTCGGCGAGCACGAACGCGTTGAGCGGCGTCACCTCGCTGGGCTTCAGCACGACCGTGCAGCCCGCCGACAGCGCCGGGGCGACCTTCGCGGCGATCTGATGGAGCGGGTAGTTCCACGGCGTAATCGCCCCGACGACGCCGACCGGCTCACGGACGACGAGCGAATTGCCGATCTGCTCCTCCCAGGCGAGCTCGGACACGAGCTGGGGCTGCGTGAGGAAGCTCATCACCGGCAGCGACGCCTGGATCATCACCGACTGGGCCAGCGGCATGCCCATCTCACGGCTGACCAGCTCGGCGATCTCCTGCTGGCGGGCATAGAGGCGCGTTGCCGATCGCCGCGCACGCCTCCGCGCGGTCCTCGGGCGCGAGCTGGCTCCAGCCGTCGAACGCAACCCGCGCGGCGGCGACCGCACGATCAATATCCTCAGCCGATCCCTCTGGGACGGACCCGATCACGGCCTCGGTCGTCGGGTCGAGCACCTCGATCCGCCCGCTTGAAGTCGGGGTCACCCACTCGCCGCCGATGTACTGCTCGGTGCGGTCGATCGTTGCCGTATCTGCATGTCGTTGCCATCGTGCTCAGGCCTCCTGAAGGGCGTGGGTGACGGTCTGCGCGCCGGCGGCCGCGGCGAGATGCTCGGCGGTGCGGTGGGCGAGCGCCATGATCGTGATCATCGGGTTGCTGCCGCTGGCGGTCGGGAAGGCGGACGCGTCGCCGACCCACACACCGGGCGTGTCGTGCAGCTCGCCGGTCGGACCGGCCACGCTCGTACTCGGGTCCGCGCCCATCCGGCACGTGCCCATCTGGTGTGCGGCGAACAGCCGCATCGCACCGGCGCGCAGCGGGATCCGCTTCGCGCGCGTGATGAACGCGTCGAGGTCCTCGCCGCGATGCCAGAGCGGCAACCCTTCGGCGAGCACCGAGATCTGGTGGGCGCCGGCCGCCGCGTGAACACGGATCTGAGCCTCGAGCGCGGTGCGCGTCATCGCTCGGTCCGCCGGATCGTTCAGCGAGTAGTACGGCTGCGCCAAGCCGGTGCCGTCGAGCACGATCCGACCGTTGTCATCGCCCTGGTCCCGGAGCAGTCCGATGAGCGTCGACGCACGGCGGAAGTCCTCGAACGCCTCCTTGTGCTGGTCGCGCGTTACGCCACGGGATCGCCGAAGCGCCGAGCCCGGTCGTGTACTGAACGCCCTCGATCAGGAAGCCGTAGCCGTTCTCCGCTCCGGCGAACTCGTCGATCAGCCCGACGTGCGGCGCGCCCCACCATGCCTCCGTGTCGGATCCGTAGGAGCCGAACACCGCCGTGCACGGATGCAGGCGGAAGTACCGGCCGACCGCCGGGCCGCCGATGCCGGAGCGCAGCAGCACGCCGGGGCTCTCCAGCGACCCGGCCGCGACCACGACCTGCGGCGCCCGCACCGTGAGCTGAGCGCCGGTGAGCAGCGACCGCCCGGTGACTCCGGCGGCGCGACCGCCGTCGACGATCACCCTCTCGACAAAACACCCGGTGACGATCTGGGCGCCCGCCGCGACGGCGTCCGGCAGATAGGTCTTCAGCGTCGACTGCTTCGATCCGGTCTGGTCGCCGAACCCCATATACCCGGCCGTGACCGGGTCATACGTGGCCCGGTCGGCGTTGCGGTTCGTGATCACGAACGACCACCCGAGCGCCTCCGCACCGCGCTTCATCATGTCGTGCGGCTTGTTCATGTCACAGCACTCGTTGTTGACGCTCAGCCGCGTCCATACGGCGTCGAGGTGACGGTCGAACTCGTCGGTGGCGATGTCGGCGAGGCCGTGCTCGCGAGCCCACTCCTCGCGGACCCATGGCTTTGTCCGGATGCTGTTCGTCCAGTTGACGACGGTGCCGCCGCCGAGGCACGAACCCGCCTGGATGGTGAAGTTCGCGTCCGCGGTCGGCGTCGGGCCGCCACGCCAGTAGAGGTTCTGCCACGCCCACAGCTCGTACTGGTTGAAGTCGGCCTCGTTGAAGTAGCCGCCCGCCTCGACGATCACGACGGACGCCCCGCGCGCCGCCAGTTCGGCCGCAATCACGCTGCCTCCGGCGCCGGAGCCGACGACGACGACGTCGGCATCCAGGGTCAGATCCTCGGTTCCGAGGCCAACCGGGTGCAGTGGCTTCTCGACCTGTGGCGGCGGCGACACCGGGCCGGGATAGCCGAGCACGTCCCAGGCCGGGTTGCGGCCGGTGCTCGGGTCCGGCGCCCCGTAATGCAGCATCAGCGTGAGCCCGGCGAGCGCCGCGATCCCCGCGGCGGCGTCGGGCGCGCCGAGCGAGACGTTGCGCAGCACCTGCTCCCTCGAAAGCTGCGAGACCCGCGTGAGCCCCTGCTGACCGAGCGCGTCGAGGAGCTGGCAGAGGCCGTCACGGATGTCCACCGGGAACGTCGCCATCGCGCCTGCGATGCCCTCCGGCACCCCGTAGGAAGACGCCGACCGCGCCCAATGCCCATGCGGGTCAGGGCGATGCTCGATCGACGGCACGATCGTGTCGCACAGGGCGGTCAGGACCTCCGTACGCTGCGCGTCGAGCGCGAATTGCTCCGTCATGTCTCTCCTCCGGGGCGTCTTCGGCGGGTTTGGCTGCGTGGCCAGTTCTGGACGCTAGGGGTCCGGCGGGCGCGGGTCAACCCCGGGTGCGACCGGCCTAACGTTCGACGGCGACGGCTCTTGCGGTCGCTTTCGAACGCCAGGCCGATCAAATCGGCTCGGCGTTCGAAAGCGCCGGAATCCGCCCAAACTATCGAACGCTAGGCCGATCCGGCGGGGGGCCACGGGCCGCGCCAGAGGCCGATCCCCTCCCCCTCGATGCGCCTTTCCGCCGTCGCCAGTCGCTGGTCGCCGCCCCTGTTCGACGACAACGACCCACCACCTACAGATCCCCGGGCGCCCCCACGGCATGGAACCCACCGTCGACATGCACGATCTCGCCGGTGATCCCGCGCGCGTAGTCCGACAGCAACCAACAGATCGCAGACGCCACCGGGCCCGGATCGCCGACGTCCCACTTCAACGGTGCCTGGCGCTCCCACAGCGACGCCAGCTTCTCGAACCCGGGAATCCCCCGAGCGGCCACCGTCCCCAACGGCCCGGCCGCAACGAGATTCACTCGCACGCCGGACGGTCCGAGGTCCCGCGCCAGATACCGCGAGACGGACTCCAGCGCGGCCTTCGCCACTCCCATCCAGTCGTAGATCGGCCACGCCAACGAGGCGTCGAAGTCCATCCCGACGATCGACCCGCCGTCCTTCATCAGCGGCGCCAGCGCGGCCCCCAGCGCCTTGAACGAGAACGCGCTCGTCTCGAACGCCTGCGCCGCGCTCGCCGCCGGAGTGGTCAGGAACCGGCCCCCCAAAGCATCCTCCGGCGCGAACGCGATCGCGTGCAGCACCCCGTCGACCCCTCCCCATCGCGACCGGAGCTCGTCCGAAAGCGCCGCCAAATCCTCGGGACGGTTGACGTCGAGCTCCAGCACGTCGACCGGCGTCGGCAGCCGTGCCGCCGCCCGCTCGGTCATTCGGCGCACCCGGCCGAAGCTCGTCAGAGCGACCTCGGCGCCCTCCTGCTGCGCCTGCGCGGCGGCGTGGTACGCGATCGAGTCCTTCGTGATCACGCCGGTGATGAGCAGGCGCTTGCCGTCGAGGATCACCGGTCGGACACCGGCCCCGACCCGCGCTGCGACAGGGTCAGCAGCGCCCACGACAGCCGCTCACGCGTCTCCGACGGCTCGATGATCTCATCGACGAATCCCTCGCTCGCCGCGGCGGACGCCCGCAGATGCTCGTCGGCGTAGGCGCTCGCCAGTCGCGCGCGCTCGGTCTCGGCATCGCCGGCGTCGCGGAGCTCACGGCGGTTGACGATGCCGACGGCCGCCCGGGCACTCATGATCCCGAGTTCGGCGTCCGGCCAGGCGAGGACGAGGTCGGCGCCGAGGTCCCGCGAGTTCATCGTGATGTAGGCGCCGCCGTAGGACTTGCGCAGCACGACGGTCAGCTTCGGCACGCGCGCGGCGGCGAATGCGCGGACGAGCGAGGCGCCGTGGCGGATCACGCCCGCGCGCTCCTGTCGCGTACCCGGCATGAACCCGGGCGTATCGACGACCGCGATCAGCGGGAGGCCGAACGCATCGCAGAAGCGGACAAACCGCGCCGCCTTCTCCGAGCTCTCGGCGTCGAGCACACCGCCGAGGTGGCGCGGCTGGTTGGCGACGACCCCGACCGGGCGACCGTCGATTCGCGCCAGCGCGGTGACGACGTTCCGCGCCCACCGCGGGCACAGCTCCAGCAGCGACCCGCCGTCGACAATGCCGCCGAGTGCGTCACGTACGTCGTACGCGCTCCGCCCGGACGCCGGCACGACTGACCCCGGGTCAAACAGCACAGGATTGACGACCACCGCTCGCGGCGGTGCCTCGTCCGCGCCCGCCGGCAGATACGCCAGCAGCTCCCGCACCCGGGCGGCCGCGGCAAGTTCGTCGTGCTCGACGAGGTGACACACGCCGTTGCGCTCATGCACGCGCGGCCCCCCGAGCCCGGCGGCGTCGATCTCCTCGCCGAGCGCCTCGCGCACGACGCCCGGGCCGGTGAGGAACATCGCGGCGTCGTCGGTCATCAGGATGAGGTCAGTGAGCGCGGGCGAGTACGCCCCGCCGCCGGCCGACGCCCCGGACACGACCGAGATTTGCGGCACGACGCCGCCGAGCGCAACCGTCTCGCGGAAGATCCGGCCGTAGCCGGCGAGCGCCGCCGTCCCCTCCTGCATCCGCGCCCCGCCGGACTCGACGAACGCCACGACTGGAATTCGTGCCCGCCCAGCGGTCTGCAGGACGCGCACGATCGTGTCGGCATGACGCTCGCCGAGCGAGCCACCGAGGAACCCGCCGTCCTGTGCGTAGCAGGCGATGGGTCGCCCGTCGACCGTCCCGGTGCCGGCGACGACGCCGTCGCCGACGACCGCCCGCGAGCCGAGCCGGCCGGACACGACGCGCGTCCGCAGCAGCTGGAGGCTGCCCGGATCACACAGCGCCTCCAGCCGTTCGAGCGGCGACAGCCGCCCGGTCTCCGCGAGATGCGCGGTAGCGCTCACTCCGCCTCCGGCCCCCGGAAGACGAGCGCGACGTTGTGGCCGCCGAACGCAAACGAGTTCGACACCGCCACCGGCGGGCGCCCGTTGCCAAGCACGAGCGGCCGAGCCTCACCGGGCACGTAGTCGAGGTCGAGCTCCGGGTCGGGAACCTCGTAGCCGAGCGTCGGCGCGATGACGCGCGTCCGCAGCGTCTCGATCGTCGCGACCGCCTCCACCGCCCCGGCCGCCCCGAGCAGATGGCCGATCGCGGACTTCGTCGAGGAGATCGGCACCCGCCGCGCCTCCGACTCGCCGAGCGCCCGCTTCAGCGCGGCGGTCTCGGCGGCATCGTTGAGCTGGGTCGACGTTCCGTGCGCGTTGACGTAGTCGAGTCCTTCCGGCGTGACGCCCGCATCGGCGAGCGCGAGCTCGATCGCTCGCGACGCCGGGGCGCCGCTCGGCTCAGGCGCAGTCAGGTGGAACGCGTCCGAGGTGGAGCCGTAGCCGACAACCGATCCGAGGATCGTCGCTCCACGCGCCCGCGCAGCCGACTCTTCCTCGAGCACGAGGATCCCCGAACCCTCGCCCATCACGAACCCGTCGCGACGGAGGTCGAACGGGCGTGAGATGCCGGTCTCGGACAGGGCCTGCATCGAGTTGAAGCAGGCAAACCCGAACTCCGTGAGCGTCGCCTCGCTCCCGCCGACGACGGCCGCGTCGGCATCGCCGTACTGGATCATGCGCAGGGCCGAGCCGATCGCGTGGCCACCGCTTGCGCACGCCGAGACGATGCCGTACATCTGACCGCGCAGTCCATGCTTCATCGACACCGCGGCGGCCGCGGCGTTTGGCATGTACGCGGGAATGCCGAGCGGCGACACCATCCGCGCGCCCTTGTCGCGCATCACATCGTGCTGCGTCTCAACGGTCTGGATCCCGCCGATCCCGGTCGCCACGATGCAGCCGATACGAGTTGGGTCGTACGGGAGCTCCCCGGCCGACGTGTCCCACCCGGCCTGGGCGATCGCCTCGGCGGCGGCCACGAGCGCGAACTGCGAGAAGCGATCGAGCCGTCGAGCCTCCTTGACCGACAGGTGCTGGGCGGGTTCGTACTCGGTGGCGGCACCCTTGCCGTCGGCGATGCCACACGTTCCCTCGGCCCAGCGCTCGTGCAGTGCCGAGGCGCCGACGCCGAGCGGCGTGACCGCACCAATACCGGTGATGACGACGTTGTGTCTCAAGATGCCCTGGAGGCGATCAGGTCGATCGCGTCGCCGACGGTCTTCAGTTCCTTCATGTCCTCGCCCTTGAGGACGACGCCGTACTCGTCTTCGACGATCTGGGCGAGCTCAACGAGATCCAGCGAGTCGATGTCGAGCGCCTCGAACGTTGCGTCGCGCGTGATCTGGCTCTGATCGGGTCCGAAGCTCGCAAGCGCCTCGACGACGCGGTTCTCGATCTGTGCGGGGGTAGTGGTGGGCATCGGGTCAGTCTCCTGTGGTTGGTAAGTGGTCACGCGGCGAGCCCGCCGTCGACGGACAGCACCGCGCCGGTCACATAACTTGCGTCATCCGACACGAGGAAGCGTACGCACGCCGCGACCTCATCCGGAGTCCCGGCGCGCCTCGCGGGCACCGCCTCGAGCAGATCGGTGGCGACTGAAGCCGTCATGTCGGTGTCGATCCACCCCGGCGCGACGGCGTTGATCGTGATCCCGCGCCGGGCGACCTCGATCGCCGCGGTCCGCGTGAACGCGATCAGGCCGGCCTTCGCGGCCGCATAGTTCGCCTGCCCGGCGTTCGCTCGCAAACCGACGACCGACGCGACGTTGACGATCCGCCCGCGCCGGGCCCGCAACATGCCTTTCAGGGCGCGTCGGGTCATCCGGAAGGCGCCGTTGAGATCGGTCTCGATCACGGCGTTCCATTCCTCGTCGGTGAGCGACGGCGCGAGGTTGTCGCGGCTGATGCCGGCGTTGTTGACGAGAGCCGCCACGGGTGCCCCGAGCGCGTCCTCGGTCGCGCTGAACAGGGCATCGGGCGCAGACGGATCGGCGACGTCACCAGGGACCGCGACCGCCCGGCCTCCGGCGTCGGCGATCGCGGTGACGACCGCCTCGGCGGCGGACGCATCGGACCGGTAGTTGACGCCGACCGCCCAGCCGTCCTTAGCGAGAGCGCGCGCAACCGCCGCGCCGATCCCGCGGGAGGCACCGGTGACAAGCGCACAGCCGTCACGCTCCTCAGCCACTCGTCCCCCACTCGATCACGCCTCCGCCCCACGTGAACCCCGCGCCGAAGGCGCTGAGGAGCACGCGGGCACCCGGGCGCAGGCGGCCGTCCCGCTGCGCCGAGGCGAGGGCGAGCGGGAGCGTCGCGGCCGATGCATTGCCGAGCGTGGCGATGCAGTCGACGACCCGATGGGGCTCTAGCCCGAGACGGTCGCCGAGCGCCCGAGTGATCCGCGCGTTGGCCTGGTGATAGACGAAGAGGTCGATGTCGTGCAGCGTAAGGCCCGCCTCGGCGACGGCGGCGTGCGTGACATCGCCCATCCGAGCGACGGCGTGCCGGAAGACTTCGGTTCCGTCCATCCGAATCTTGCGCTCGTCGTGATCGGCGTAGAGCAGCGGCGCGGCCGACCCGTCGGCGCCGAGCACGACCGGACCGATCGCGCCCCGGTCACCACCACCGGGACCGAGCACAACCGCGCCTGCCCCGTCGGCAAACAGCGGGGCCGTGCGGCGGTCGGTGTAGTCGACGATCCGGGTGATGAAGTCGGCCCCGATCAGCAGCACGTATTCGGCCCGTCCGCACTCGATCTGCGCCGTCCCGACGGCGAGCCCCGACAGGAACGCGGTGCACGCCGCTCCCACGTCGAACGCTCCCGCACGGTGGGCGCCGAGGGCGTGCGCGACGAGCGGTGCGGCGTTCGGCGTGAGCTGGTCCTGGCTCAGCGTCGCGACGATCACGAGATCGACGTCGATGCCGAGAACGCCGGCGTCGCGCAGCGCGCGGGCGCCGGCGCGCGTCGCGTAGTCGGTGAGGCGCTCATCCGGCCGAGCCCGGCGGCGCTCGTGGATGCCAGTGCGCGAGACGATCCACTCCTCGCTGATCCCCAGCGACTCAGCGAGCTCGGAGTTGGTCAGCCGCCCCTCGGGCAGCTCGGTCGCGACCGACATGATCGTCGCGGTCTGCACTTGCGTGCGCGCGGTCGATTCGGGAATCAGCGTCTGCTCAAGCACGAGGCACCTCCACGCCACGCAGGGCCCGCTTCACCAGTCCGGTGAGCACCCTGCCGGGGCCCACCTCGACAAACTCTTCGACACCGAGTCCATGGAGCGCAAGTACGGTCTCCCGCCAGCGCACCGGCATCGTCAGTGCCTCGGCAAGCCGCGCGCGCAAGTCGTCGAACGGCTCCGCCGTCACCGCCGAAAGGACAGGGACGGTCGGCGTACCGACGTCAACGCGATCGAGTGCGGCGCGGAACTCGGGCACCGCCGAGGCCATCATCGGCGAATGGAACGCACCGGTGACATCGAGCTGCCGCGCGCGGATGCCGAGTTCCTCCGCGGCCGCAGCAGCAGCAGGCAGAGACGTGCGCGCGCCAGACAGCACGACCTGCTGCGGCGCGTTGTCGTTCGCGACCGCCAGCCCGTGCGCCTGCGCCAGCGCGCCGGCCTGCTCGGCGGCGCCGTTGCCGAGCAGCGCCAGCATTCCGCCGCCGCCTTCCCGTTCGCCCGCCTCATGCATGAGTCGACCCCGCAGGACGACGAGCTCAAGTCCGTCCTGCTCCTCGAGTGCCTCGGCCGCCACGAGTGCGGCAAGTTCGCCCAGCGAATGCCCGGCCATGTAGTCGCCGACCGGGTGACCGATCGCCTCCCAGCCCGCGAGGCTCGCGCAGAAGATCGCCGGCTGCGCAAAGCGGGTCCCCTCATCGACTCGCTCAAATGGATCGGACCCGAGCAGCAGCTGCACACGCTCGAGTAGGTCCGGCCGCTGTTCGGCGACCGTGTCCCGCATCTCGGGTGTCTGGCTCCCCTGGCCCGGGAACAGAATGGCTGTGGCGGTCATTCGCATCACCGTACGCGCGCGCCGGTCGGCAATTACAGCTGCGACAGAGGCTTCCCCCCGTTCGGGGGGACGAGAGCCGCCGAACGTCGCCGCCAAGGTGACTGGTTCCGTGCGCACGAGCGACCATCTACTCTTGCGTACCGCGTCATGAGCCTCCCTGAGCCACGCCCCAGCTCCGCTGCGCTCGTCACCGGCGCCTCCGCCGGCATCGGCGCCGAAATCGCCCGCGAGCTCGCCGCCCGCGGCCACAACCTCGTGCTTGTGGCCCGACGCAAGGATCGGCTCGACGACCTCGCCCAGGAGCTCACCGAGGACCACTCGATCCGCGCCGAGACCGTCTCGTGCGACCTCGGCAAGGCGACCGCGCGCAAGAAGCTTCCAGCGCAGATCAAGCCCTTTGGCCTCGACGTCGAGGTCCTGGTCAACAACGCCGGCTTCGCGACGAACGGCGCGTTCCACAAGTCCGACCCCGAGCGCGAGCTCGAGCAGGTCCGCCTGCTCGTCGAGGCGCCGGTGGCGCTGACTTCGATGTTCGCCCCGGACATGGTCAAGCGCGGCCGTGGCGCCATCCTCAACATCTCCTCGACCGCGGGGATGCAGCCGCTCCCCTACTCCGCCGGATACTCCGCGGCGAAGGCATATCTGCTCACGTTTTCCGAGGCGATCCATCAGGAGCTCCGTGCCCACGGCGTCACCGTCACCGTGATGTGCCCCGGACCGGTGTCGACCGAGTTCTGGGAGATCTCCGGATGGCAGGTGCAGGGCGGTCAGACATTCGAGAGCGCCGTTCCGAAGCCTGCCTGGATCACTCCGCAGCAAGCCGCGCAGGAGGGGGTACGCGGGCTTGAACACGGGACGCGGGTCGTCGTTCCCGGTTTTCAGGTCCGCGCCGCGATGCAGGCCGTGCGCTACCTGCCACACGCCGTCAAGCTGCCGGCGATTGAGTGGCTCATGCGCGGGCGATGAGCGAACTCCTGCCGCGCCCGGTGCGGCTGCTGCTCGGCGCCACGAGCCGCGGCACGAGCGACGCGCGGCTGCGGCGGGCCGTCGCCGACAAGGTCGTGCTCATCACCGGCGCGTCCTCCGGTGTCGGCAAGGCGAGCGCGCTCCGCCTCGCCCGTGCCGGCGCGACCGTCTTGCTTGTCGCCCGCCGGGCGCAACTGCTCGAGGAGCTCCGGGACGAGATCCGCGCCGGCGGCGGGCGCGCCGAGGCCTATCCATGCGACCTTGCCGATGTGGACGCGGTGGCGGCCCTCGCCGAGCAGGCGCTCGCCGAGCACGGCCATGTCGATGTCGTCGTCTCGAACGCCGGGGTCTCGATCCGGCGCTGGGTGTCCGAGACGTATGACCGCTTCCGGGACATCGAACGGACGATCAACGTCAACTACCTCGGCCCGACCCGGCTGCTGCTCGCCCTGCTGCCGTCGATGCGCTCCCGCGGCGAAGGCCACATCGTCTACGTCTCGACGATGGGCGTGAACTTCCCACCATTGCGTTGGAGCGCGTACATCGCCTCGAAGGTCGCCTTTGAGGCGTGGTTGGCCGGGGTCGCACCCGAGATCCGCGCCGACGGCGTGACGACGACCTCGCTCCAGCTCCAACTCGTGCGCTCGCCGATGCTCGGCCCCTTCCGGATGTGGAACTACATCCCGGGCATGAGCAGCGACGAGGCCGCCGACATCGTTGCCCGGGCGATCGTCGAGCGCCCGCGCGTCATCGCGCCGGTATGGGCCCGCGTCGGCGGCGCGGCCGCCAGCCTCGCCCAGGCGCCGCTCGAACGCGTGCTCAGCCAGTACGCTGCTCGCATCAATCCCGCCAGCCGCGCCGGAACGCCGTCAGCGATCACCGCGCTGAACACGGTCGCGGGGGTTGTCCGCCCGGTGCGGCCGGACCGGATTGCCCGCGCCCTCCTCGCACTCGAGCGCTTCGGCGCGACCCCCGCCGCGGTGGCCGCCGCTGCGGCCGCGCTGTACCCCGGCCGACCGGCGGTCATCGACGACATCGGCACGCTCAGCTTCGACGATCTCGACTGGGAGGCCCGGGCGCTCGCCGCTGCGCTCCACGACCGTTTCGGTCTCGGCGCCGGGGACACCGTCGGCGTGTTGTGCCGCAACCACCGCGGATTCGTGCTCGCGGCGGTCGCGGCGACGCGGCTGGGGTGCGGGCTCGTCCCCCTCAGTCCTGACTTCGCCGGTCCCCAACTCGGCGACATCCTCGACCGCGAGGGCGCCAGCGCGATCGTGTTCGATAGCGAGTTCCGCCCGATCGTCGAGGAATCCGGCTTCACCGGTGCCCGCATCGTGTCCTGGCACGAGCGGGACGAGACCGTCGACGAGCCAACGATCACCCGCCTCGTCGCGAGCGGTGGCCGAGGCGAGCACGGCGTCGCGCCCGCGCCACGGAGCCATGGCAGCGTGACGATGCTGACCTCCGGGACGACCGGGACGCCGAAGGGTGCCAAGCGGTCATTCAACCCGCGATCACTCGTCCCGCTCGCGCTCGGCGGCGCCTCCGACCTCGGGCGGCTCCGCAGCGCGCCGCGGTCCGGCGAGCCGTTCGTCGTCGCCCCACCGCTGTTTCATCTCTACGGGCTGGTCGGGCTGACGGCCGCGTTCGCACTCGGCTCGCCGATCGTCATCCGCCGGCGCTTCGATCCAGAGGCGACGCTCGATCAGATCGAGCGCCACGGCGCGGGCGCGCTCCTCGCGGTCCCGACGATGCTGGGCCGCATGATCGCCCTGCCGGACGCCGTGCTCGACAACTACGACACGGGCTCGCTGCGGATGATCATCAGCGGCGCGGCACCGCTCTCCGCCGATCTCGCGGGCGCGGTGATGGACCGCTTCGGCGACGTCCTCTACAACGGCTACGCGTCGACCGAGGTCGGCGGCGGCACACTCGCGACGCCCGAGGATCTGCGTGCCGCACCGGGCACGGTCGGCCGACCGATGGTCGGGACGACGATCCGGATCCTCGACGACCGCGGCCACCAGGTCGCGCCCGGAACGACCGGCCGGGTCTTCGTCGGCAGCCCGCTGCAGTTCGATGGCTACACCGGTGGCGGGAGCAAGGAGGTGATCGACGGCCTGATGAGCACCGGCGACCTCGGACACTTCGACGGGCGCGGCCGGCTGTTCATCGACGGCCGCGACGACGACATGATCCTGTCCGGCGGCGAGAATGTGTTCCCGCAGGAGGTCGAGGACACGCTCCACGCGCACACGGACGTCGCCGACGCCGGGGTGTTCGGCGTCAGCGACCCAGACTTCGGCCAGCGGCTCGCCGCTTACGTCGTCCCGAGCGCGTCGAGCGCGCCGTCGCAGGACGAGTTGCGCGCGTACGTGCGGTCCCGGCTTGCGCGGCACAAGGTCCCGCGGGAAATCCGCTTCGTCGACGACATCCCGCGCACATCGACCGGCAAGGTGAAGCGGCGAGAACTGGCTGCGCGCTTCGAGTCCGAGACCCCAGTCCTCGACGGCCCGGCGGGTTGAGCACGTGAGCGACGACGTTGCACGGCGCCTTGACGCGCTCCTCGGGGTCACGCTCCGGCTCGCGCGCTCGGCGCCGAGCGGCCAGAACGCGCTCGCTCAAGTCGAACGCGCACTCGAGCTGTCGTGGATCCCGCTCCCGTGGGGCGACGCGATCGTCGAGCAGCTCGCGGCCGCGGCGAGCCGGGCACGGGAGCCGATCCCGGCCAAGCAGATCGAGCAAGCGCTGCGCAACGCCTGGGGCGGCAAACCCAGCGACGAGCTCGATGACCTCGACACCGAGCCGGTCGCGGTCACGCCGGGCGCCCAGGTCCACCGCGGCGTGCTCGACGGCCAGCCCGTCGCGGTCAAAGTGCTCCGGCCCGGGCTGGCGGCATCGGTACGCCAGGACCTGGCCTTGCTCGAGGGACTGCTCGCGCCCCTGTCCTCGGCGTTTCCGGCGGTGGACGCCTCGGCGGTCCTCGGTGAGGTCCGGGAGCGCGTCCTCGACGAGCTTGACCTCGAGCACGAGGCGACCGTCCAGCGTCGCTTTCACCGGGCCCTGCGCCGCCACGCCGCCGTCGTCGTGCCGGCGCCGGTCACGCGGCTCGCGCATCCGGCCGTCACCGTGAGCGAGTGGATCGACGGCGTTCCCCTCGTCGAGGCAAACGACCGCGACGCCGCCTGCGCGTCACTCGTGCGGTTCTCGCTCGGCTCCCAGCGCTCCCTCGGGCTCGTCCACGCCGACATCGATCCCGACGACGTGCTCGTCCTCGACGACGGCCGGATCGCCGTGCTCGACTTCGGCGCCGTGGCGCCGGTCACCGGCCCGCGCGTCGATGTGTCTGTTGAAGGACTCGACGCGTTCATCGCCGGTGACGGTGAGGCACTCGGTGCGGCGCTGGCCGGCACCGGCACGCTGCCCGCGGAACTCGGCCCGACAGCGCTGTCACTCGCCCGTCACGCCCTCGGTGAACTCGGCGCAGAGCCGCCGGCACGCCTCGACATCGACGCCGTCTCCGCCGCGCGCGATCGGCTCCTCGAGCGTCCCGATGACCTGCAAGCGATGATCACCCACGGCGGGATGCCGCCGACCGATCTGTGGCCGATGCGCGGGATCGCCCAGACGTTCTCGACCGTCGCCCGGGTCGGCGCGACCGGCCCGTGGCTGACGCTCGCCCGAGACGCGCTCCGCGACGGCTGGGATTGACGGTAGGCTTGCCGCGGGGCATGCCGTGGCTGAGCGACAATCCGATGTGGGAGGCGTTCGGAACCCGAGCGCTGATGCTCGCGACGTACGGTGGCGCCGATTTCGGCGAGTGCCGACGCACCGTTGAGCGGGTCGGCGACGGCGACGCGGACCTGTGGCACAGCGAGTGGACCGACCTCGCTGCCGGACTCGTGGCGCTCGCCGACGCGAGCGCCGAGGCAGGCCACCGCGTCGGCGCCCGCGAGGCGTACCTGCGCGCGGCGGCGTACTTCCGCACGGCCTATCAGCCGCTGTTCGGCGCCTCCGCGGATGACCGCCTCAAGGACGCGTTCGCCCGTGAGAGCCGCGCGTTCGCGGCCGCGGCGCCGCTCTGGGACATGCCGGTTGAGCTCGTCGAGATCCCGTTTGAGAACGGCGCGACCCTCCCGGGTGTGTTCGTCGCCGTCGATGACAGTGGCCGGCCGCGCCCGACGATCGTGCATGTCAACGGCTACGACTCCAACGTCCACGAGATGTTCGTCGCGCACGCGCTCGCGGCGGTCCCGCGTGGGTACAACATGCTGCTGTTCGACGGCCCGGGCCAGGGCCGGAACCTGATCCGCGACGGGCTGACGATGCGACCGGACTGGGAGAACGTCGTTCGGCCGGTGATCGACCACGTGCTCGAGCGAGCCGACGTCGATCCCGACCAGGTCGTGCTCGCCGGCTGGAGCTGGGGCGGGTTCCTCGCCCCGCGAGCGGCCGCGTTCGAGCCGCGGCTTGCCGCATTGTGGGCCGACCCCGGCCTGTGGGACCAGCGCGACCGAATCCCGGTCGCAGAGGAGCAGCGGGCGTCGTTCCCGGAGGGCGCCGACCCGGCCCCGTTTGCCGCGATCGAGGAGTCGCTGCGCGCCCCGGACGGGAACGTGATGCTCCGCTGGCGACTGCTCGCTCGCGGGCTGTGGGTGCACGGCGTCGACACGCTGTTCGACTACTTCGCCGAGCTCGCCCGCTTCGAGCTCTCGCCGGTGGCCGCCGACATCACCTGCCCGGCACTCATCACCGCCCTCGAGGGGGACATGGCCTCAGCCGACGCACCGAAGCTGCTCGACGCGATCAGCGCCGATCGCAAGACCCTGATCACCTTCAGCGAGGACGAGGGCGCCGGCGGGCACTGCGAGGCCGAGGGGCGGCGTCGCTTCCATCACGTCTGCTACAACTGGCTCGACGAGACGCTCGGCGTCACGACTTCCGGCCGGTGAGCGCGAGCCCGACGCCGAGCCCGATCAGCGTCACGCCGCCACCGGCCGTCAGCCACTCCAGACGTCGCTCTGAACGGCCGAGCCAGTTCCTCGCCGTGCCCGACGCGATCGCCCAGGCGCCGTCGGACAGCAGCGCGATCGCGATGCAGATCGTCCCGAGCAATACGAGCTGCAGCGTCACGTGACCGGAGCCGCGGTCGATGAACTGCGGCAGCACAGCGGTGAAGATGATGATGCCCTTCGGGTTGGTCGCGCCGACGAAGAAGCCCTCGCGGATGATCCGGCCGACCGGCTTGGACGCAGCCGCGTCACGGTCCACGCCGAACACACGCGCGAGCTCCCGCCGGTTGCGAATGTTGCGCAGTCCGAGGAACACGAGGTAGGCCGCGCCGATCAACTTCAGCACCGTGAAGACCGCTTCCGAGCGGGCGACGATCGCACCGACGCCGATCGACACGAGCGCGAGCTGCAGCGCGAACCCGCTCGCGTTGCCGAGCACGGTCGCAAGCGCCGCGCGGCGCCCGAGCGCCACCCCGCGGCTGACGACGAACAGCACGCTCGGCCCCGGTATGAGGATCAGCACATAGACGGTGAGCAGGAACTCGGGGAAGTGGCGCGTCGGGAGCACACGCCGCACCTAAGCAGACGGCGGCCATTCCGTCCATGCCTCGAGCAGCGGATCGCGCGCCGCCGCCGCCCGCATCTCCTCGAGCGCGGCACGCCCGAGGTCGAGCTTCGATCGTGCGTAGACGTCCGTCGGGAGCGCGGCGAGTTCCCGCGCCCGCTCCGTCCCCCTGGAGAGCACCTCCTCAGGCGCGACGATCTCGTCGAACACGTCGAACTGTCGGCATATGTCGGCGTCGACGAGCTCGGCGCCGAGCACGAGCTGCCGTGCTGCGGCCGCGGTCAGCTCGGCGCTCACGAGCACGCACCCTGCGGGTAAGGCACGGCGACCCGCACCTCGGTCAGGGAATGTGGGTCAAGCTGCCTGCGCGGCCGGCTGCTCGATGATCTCCTCGACCGGCGGCTGGCGGACTGCGCCCCGGCCGAGGCGCTTCGCCATCCAGTCGAGTGCGATCGGCGTGGCCGCGAACGCCCCGCTGATGTGGTCCATCCCGCCCTTAGTCACGTACAGCCGGACGTCGACCCCGAGCGCGTCCCAGTCGGCCTTCAGGTTGAGGCTCTGCTGGAAGGACACGATCTGGTCTCGACGCGCGTGGTGCAGCAGCACCGGGGCCGTCGGCGCGATCGTGCCGAGCCGGTTCTCCCGCAGACGTGTCCGCCAGTCCGGGAGCTCGAGTACATTCGGATTCGTCAACTCGTCGGCATGGATGAACCGCGGGCCCATCAGCATCGCCTGGACGATCGTCGACTCGCGCAGCATGCCGATCTTCTTCTTTGACATCGGCGTCAGGTATGGGTCGAGCTCCAGTTCGGGATACGCGGCGGCGTAACCGATGCCGCCGTACGCCATGAAGAACGAGAAGAAGGTGCCGTCAAGGCTCTCGCCACCGCTCTCGACGTTCGCGGCCGCAGCGCCCGCGACGACAGCGCGTAGCTCGACGTCCGGCGCATACGTCGGCTGCAGCTGTGCTGCCCAGGCAGCGGCAGCGCCGCCCTCGGAGTAGCCGATGATCGCAGCCGGGCCGTCGTCGGCCAGCTGCTCGGGACAGACGAGGCGCGCGGCGCGCATCGCGTCAAGCACGTTCGGACCGAGCGCGCGACCGACCATGTACGCGTGGTCGCCGGGCGTGCCGAGGCCCTGGTAGTCGGTGATCGCGACCGCCCAGCCACGGGCGAGGCAGGCGGCCATCATGCTCGCCTCCCACTCGAGGCCGCGCGGCAGCAGTCGCGACGGCGCAGCCGCGTCGCCGATGCCGTGCGTACCAATCGCGTAGCCGATGAGCGACCGGGCCCTCGGACGCCCGCGCGGCACGAGCACGGTGCCCGACACGGCGGTCGGCTCACCGACGGCGCCGGTCGAGCGGTACAGCACTCGCCATGCCTGCGATCGGAGGCGCACGCCCGGGACGAGGTAGGCGTCAACCGGCTCGGCTCGGATGATGTCGCCCGGCCTGCCCGCGGGCAGCGGATCACGCGGCAGATAGAAGTCCTCGGCCCCGGTCACCCGACGGCGAGGCGGTGACACCAGCATCAGCTGGGCCGTGGCCTGGCGCGCTACGTCGAGGAAGCTCACGCTGATTGGCTCTTTTCTGAATTCGGGTTTCGTATCCGTGAAACCCGGCCAGTCGACACCTTACTGCAGTGAGCTGACGAGTTTCCACAATCCTGCGCAATCCGCGGGAACGCGGCCTCCGCGATGGTCCCCTCGATACCCCCCTCGGCTGTCCAGCAATCCGGACTTCTGACCATCGCGCTCCCACTCGACATTGCGGGCGATTCTGACCATCGGGCCGGTCACCGGCTAGGGCACTTATTACGAGAGCGATCAGGGGCCTCTACGGATTCGATCCAATTGGGAGTACCGTCGCCCAGCCGGCGAGTGACATCGAAGGTGGCAATCCGGGTGCGGGCGGCTTCGCGACGCCCCGGCGGATGCCCGGCACCTGACTAATCTCGACCCCGCTGCCGACCTGCAGTACTAGACGGTCTAGTTCTAGTGTGGCCCCGACCGACCGGCCCCTTACCCCAGCAGCCCGATCCGCTGCGCCCGTTGCACCGCCTCGGCCCGGTTGCGGGCCTGGAGCTTGCGGTACAGGGCGCTCGTGTGCTCCTTGACGGTGTGCGGCGAGAGGAACAGCCGCTGGGCGATCTCCCGGTTCGTCGACCCGGCCGCGATGAGATCGAGTACCTCCCGCTCGCGTTCGGTCAAGAGCGGCGCCGGCTGGTCGGCCTTCGGCGGGAACATCGTCATCCCAAGCCCGACCATGCGGACCGCCATCGCGACGTCGCCGGCCTCCCAGTCCTTGGAGACGAACCCAGATGCGCCCGCCGCCCGCGCCGCAGCCGGCGACATCCGCCCCGCGCCCGAGATGAGCAGGACCCGCGTCGAGGGTGAGGCGCTCCGGATCGACTCACACACGTCGGCGCCCGACTCGCCCGCCAGGAACAAATCGACGAGCGCGACGTGCGGGTCAAACGAGCGCGTCAGCTCGAGCGCCTCCTCCCCGGTCCGGGCCGCGAGGCAGCGCTCCACCCACGGCTGCTCGCCGAGCAGGACCCGGAAGCCCCAGTGCACCACGTCGTGGTCGTCGACGACGAGCACTCGCAGGCGGCGATTGTCAAGCTTCGATGTGGGCACGCGCCACCACCAGACGGACTCGCCAGCAGTCGCCCGGACATGGTCCGAACTCGACCACCCCCCCGTGCTGAAGCGCCTCGAACGCGCTCAGCCGCAGCCCCATCCCGGCGCCCCGCGCCCCCGACGTCACGCCGTCGTTGCGGATCTCCAGCGTGAACGTCTCGTCGTCAACCGCGACGGCCACGTCAACGCTCGACGGGTCGGCGTGCTTGACGACGTTGCGCATCGCCTCCGTGAGCACCGACTGGGCGAGCGGCTCGAGTTCCGCCGGCACGACGACGCCCTCCGGCCACTCGACGTGCACCGGCGGCCCGGGCGCGGCGCCGAGCCGATCGAGCTCTTCGGCGAGCGTCAGCCCTGTCTCCAGCGCGACCGGCGCAAGCGGGCGCTCCAACGCCCGCCGCAGGTCGGTCAATGCCTGCTGCATCTCCACCCGGCAGCGCTCGCGCTCGTCGGCCGACAGCGGCGTTTCCGCACTCAGCGCGAGCGACACGCCGAACAGGCGTTGGAGCACACGCTCGTGGATCTCCCGGGCGAGACCGAGCCGTTCGGCGAGATGCCGGTTGCGCTCCTGCTGGCGCGTCGTCGTGCGGGCGGTGGTGACGAGCGCAGCGGTCTTGCCGAGCGTCCACAGCAGGTGTCGCTCGCCGTCGGTGAGCTCAAAGCGCCCGCCGCCGCGGTCGGCGCAGATGACCCCGTAGTCGCGCCCCGCCGCGCTCATCGGCGTGCACACGAGCGTCGTGATACCGAGCACCTTGGCGTAGTCGGGCGGGACCCACTCCTCGATCCGCTCAGATACGACGACGACCTCATCGTCACGCAGCGCCTGCTGGGCGATCGGCGTGTTGACGAGCGTCGGTCGCAGCTCGGTCAGCTCATCGAACGGTGTGCCATGCGCCCCCACGGCCCGCACGCGCCGGCGGGCGGCGTCGGCCATGAAGATGGCGGCGCGGCGCATCGTCGTCAGCCGGCAGATCGCCTCGCAGATGCGGTCGTAGAACTCGGTGGAGGGCGTTTCGGTGTCGATGTCCGCCAGCAGTTCGACAAAGACCTCAAGGGGCTCGACCCCGGCGAACAGCGCTGCCGGACGGTCGACCGCGCTCATGCCGCGAGCGCGATGTCGAAGCGCTGCCGGATCTCGTACAGAGTCGTGCGCTCGGCGGCGGGACGCCCGGCTAGGTGGGCGGCGGCGATCAGGTCGTCCGGCTCGAGCCGGACCCCGTGGTAGCTCCCGGCCATCCGTGAGATCGACTCTTCCATCAGCGTGCCGCCGAGGTCGTTGACGCCCCAGTGCAGCGCCTCGGTGGCGGCATCGAGTCCCATCTTGACCCAACTCGCCTGCAGGCTCGGAACCGTCTTGCCGAGCGCGAGCCGGAACGCAGCGGTGTGCTTGAGGTTCTCCTCCCGCGAGATCTCCTCCACCCCGTGAGTGCGGCCGAGCAGCGTGTGGAACGGGATGAACGACAGCGGTACGAACTCGGTGAAGCCACCGGTGCGCTCCTGCAGCTCACGGACGACGCGCATGTGCTCGGCGAGCTCCCACGGCTCCTCGATGTGGCCGAACATCACCGTCGCCGTCGAGCGCAGCCCGGCGCGGTGCGAGGCCTCGATGATCTCGACCCAGCGCGCAACCGGGAGCTTGTTCGGCGAGATCCGCTCGCGCACCCCGTCGTGCAGGACCTCGGCCGCGGTCCCCGGGGTCGACCCCAGGCCGGCGTCGCGCAACCGCTCGAACACCGCATCAGGAGACAGCCCGCTGACGTCGCACATGTGCGCGATCTCCATCGGCGAGTACGCGTGGAGGTGCAGCTGCGGGGCGAGCGACTTGGCGAACCGCAGCCAGTGCAGATAATCCTCGAGCCCCCAATCCGGGTGGATCCCCGACTGCATGCAGATCTCGGTGGCCCCCGCCTCGACGGCCTCCTGCACGCGACGGGCGAACTCGCCCTCTTCGTGGACGTAGGCGTCCGGTGAGCGCCGTGACTGACCGAAGCCGCAGAACGCGCAGCCAACCGTGCAGATGTTCGACACGTTGATGTTGCGGTTGACGACGAATGTCACGGTCTCACCGGCCAGCTCGCGGCGCAGCTCATCGGCCGCCCAGCGCATCTCCTCGATCACCTCAGGCCGGCGCTCGCAGAACAGCGCCGTCAGCTCGGCCTCGGACAGCGCGCGACCCTCCCGCGCGCGAGCCACCGCCCGCGGGGCGAGGTCGTCGCCGACCAACCGCTCGACCCGACGTCCGGACCCGCGGCGCGGGATGAACGACCAGTACATCGTCTTGATCACGTCCATCACCGGCCGCGCCACCCACTCCGGATCGATGTACTCGGAGTACACGCACAGCCGCTCGGTGAGCGCGTAGCCGTCGGCCTGCAGCCGCTTGCGCACCTGCGCCGGCGACGGGAACGGATGCTCGGGCGAGATGTGATCGCCGTTCGCGCTCAGCCCGCCGAGATCGGTCGCGCCCGCGGCGACGAGCTCGGGCCACCAGTCGCTGAGGTTGGGCGGTACCTGAATCCCGATGTCGGGCATCAGCCGCCGCGCCTCAGCGATCAGCCGCTTCATGTCCTCGATCGAGACCGGGCACGACCACGCCGGCGCCGGCAGCTGCGGGCCGTCGGCGATCCCGGTTTGCCAATACGCGCGGGCCGCGCCCTCGGCGATCTCGGCCGGTTCCTGCCCGTAGTAGCTCTGGTGGGGGACGAAGTTCTGGAGGATGACCTCCTGGATGTGGCCGTAGCGACTGTGCAGATCGGCGATCGCTCCGAGCGAGGCCATCCGCTCCTCCTCGGTCTCGCCGATCCCGACGAGGATCCCGCTCGTGAACGGGATCTTCAGCTCACCCGCGGCGGCGATCGTCTCAATGCGACGCGCCGGGTGCTTTGTCGGCGACCCGGCGTGGACGGTCTCCATGAGCCGCTCGGACACCGACTCGAGCATCAGCCCCTGCGACGCGGTGACCTCCCGCAGCCGTGAGAGATCGGCCCGGTCCAGGACCCCGAGGTTCGTGTGCGGCAGCAGTCCCCGCTCCAACGCGCGTTCACACACCCATACGACGTACGAGGTGAAGTCGTCGAAGCCAAGCGACGCCAGGCGCTCTCGCACTCCCGCGTTGACCTCCGGCTTCTCGCCCGTGAGCACGAGCAACTCCTTGACCCGGTGCCGCGAGACCGCCTGGTCGAGGATCTGCTCCACCTCTTCGGGCTCGTGCAGATGCGGCTGATGGGTCGCGAACGCGCAGTACTTGCAGTAGCAGCGGCACGTCCGGGACAGGGACAGCGTGAGATTGCGGCTGAACGTGACGCGGCGGCGCATGCGTGGTCGGATTCTACGTAGCGGGTGGGCCGTCCCTGGGTGCGACATATCCTGCGTTGCCGGATGCGCTCCCGGATCGCCCCTCTCGTCCTCGCCCTGACCATCGTCGCCGTCTCCCTCGCCGGCTGCGGAGGTGGCAACTCGAGCCTTCCCCAGGGCCAGGACGTCAACCTCGTGCTCGACTTCACTCCGAACGCAATCCACGCGGGCATCTACAGCGCGATTGCGCGGACGTTCGATCAGGGCGAGGGGATCAACCTCCACGTACAGGTGCCATCGGCGAGCACGGATGCGATCAAGCTGCTCGAGACCGACCGCGCCGACTTCGCGATCCTCGACATTCACGATCTCGCGATCGCCCGCGAGCATCATCACGACATCGTCGGGATCATGGCGCTGATCGAGCGTCCGCTGGCGTCGGTGATCGCGGCACCCGGGATTCGCAACCCCCGACAGCTCGAGGGCAAAACGGTCGGCGTCACCGGCGTCCCCAGCGACACGGCGGTGCTGCGCTCGATCGTCGCCGGGGCGGGCGGCGACCCGAAGAAGGTCAAGACCATGACGATCGGCTTCAACGCCGTCCCCGCCCTGCTCGCCCACCGGGTGTCGGCGGCGACCGCCTTTTGGAACGACGAGGGGGCGACGCTGCAGCGGCGGCGCCCGGGGTTCCACGTCTTCCGTGTCGATTCCTACGGCGCCCCGCCGTACCCCGAGCTCGTCCTGTCCGCCACCCGCTCGACGCTGAACGAGCAGCCCGGCATCGCCCACGCCATCGTCCGCACGCTCGTCCGCGGCTATGGCGTGACGCTCACCGACCCAGAGGGGAGCGCGGCCGACCTCGAGCAATCGGTCAGCGGCCTTGATCCGACGCTGGTCAGTGCCCAGCTGAACGCTGAGGAGCCGGCGTTCCTTGCGCCCGACGGCAGCTTCGGGGAGCTCACGCTCAGTACGCTCCGAGCGTGGGCGAAATGGGAGGCGCGCTTCGGGATCGTCCGCACACCACCGAACATCCTTCAGGCGTTCGACCCGAAGTTCCTCGCCGGAACCGCCTCACTGCTGGGCAACTGATCTAGCGCAACTCCTGGACCCGGACCAGGTTGCCGGAGGGATCGCGTACGGCGCAGTCGCGCACGCCGTAGGGCTGCTCCGTCGGCTCCTGGACGACCTCCGCGTCGCTCGCCTGCAGCCGCTCGAAAGTTGCGTCGAGGTCGGCGGTGGCGAGGTTGATGCTGGCGAATGTGCCCTTGGCCATCATCTCGGCGATCGTGCGCTGCTCGTCCTCAGTGACGCCGGGCGTGGCCTGCGGCGGGTAGAGGACGATCGCGGTGCCGGGTTGATCTGGTGGTCCGACGGTGATCCAGCGCATTCCGTTGTACCCGACGTCGTTGCGCACCTCAAAGCCAAGTGTGTCGCGATAGAAGGCCAGAGCTGCGTCCGGCTCGTTTTGGGGCAGGAGGCTGGAGTGAATGCTGATATCCATGCCGGTCACTCTAGGTTCGGGTGGAGATCCGCGCTTCTCGATTCCTGATCGGTTTGGTGATCTGTTTCGCCACGCACGCCGGCATCCCAACCGTCGCCTCGGCCTCGTTGCGCCGGTAGCTGCTCGGCGACATGCCGACGAGCTCGGTGAAGCGGGTGCTGAAGGTGCCGAGCGACGAGCACCCGACCTCAAAGCAGACCTCGGTGACGCTGAGATCACCGCGGCGCAGCAGCGCCATCGCGCGTTCAATTCGCCGGGTCATCAGATAGCCGTACGGCGATTCGCCATACGCGAGCCGGAACTGGCGACTGAAGTGCCCGGAGGACATGTGCGCGTCCCGGGCGAGCGCCTCGACGTCGAGCGGCTGTGCGTACTCCCGGTCGATCCGGTCGCGGACACGCCGCAACCGCGCCAGGTCGCTCAACTGCTGCTCAGCGGCGGCTCGGTTCCCCACCGGACAGATCGTGCCATGTCGCCGCGGACTTGGCTACTGGGCGTTGAGGCGCTTGTACTCCTGCCGGACCGATTCCGTGCGTCCCCACATCTGCATGACCTCGGCGCGCCCAGTGCGCACCTCGCGGACCGCGAGCTCGGCGTCGATCTCGGCGTCGTCGAGCAGGTTGAGCGCCGCGTGGACGGCCGGCACCGAGGCGGCGTGGCCGAAGCGGTGGGCAACGATCACCCGCCAGTGCCACTCGTGGTGCGAGTACGGCTGGGCGTTGCAGGTGACGAGCAGCACGGCGGCGTCGACGTAGCGGCGCTCGTCGGCGATCCGCAGGTCGAATTCGAGGTCCGTCCAGTCGTCGGGAAGTGAGTCGACGATCTCGGTGAAAGCGTTTGCGAGGGTGGTCATCAGAAGAGTTGCTGGCCGATCAGGAACAGGTTCATGGCGGTGATGAGCCCGACCACAGCAAACGCGAAGACGTTCGTGAGCGGCCGGTTCACCTGAGCTCCCATCACGTCACGACGGCTCGTGAACATAACGAGGGGCACCAGCGCAAAGGGTATCCCGAACGACAGCACGACCTGGCTGAGGACAAGCGCGCTCGTCGGGCTGACGCCGATGGCGAGGATCACCAGCGCGGGGACCATCGTGATCGCGCGTCGCACGAGCAGCGGGACGCGGATGTCGACGAATCCGGCCATCACGACCTGACCGGCGTATGTCCCAACGCTCGACGACGAGGCACCAGAGGCGAACAGCGCGGCGGCGAACGCGAGTGCCGCACCGCCGCCGACGAGGCGCCCGAACTCACTGTGGGCCGCCTGGATTGTGCTGAGGTCGTGGAGCGCCGGCGTGTGGAACAGCTTGGCGGCGACGGCGAGCATTGTGAGGTTGACCACGCCGGCGAGAGCGAGCGCGATGATCACGTCGAGACGCTCGAACCGCAGCACGACGCGCTTCTCCTCGTCGTTCCGGACCGGCATTCGACCATTCGTGAGCGCCGAATGGAGGTAGATCGCGTGCGGCATCACCGTCGCGCCGATGATCCCGACCGCCAGGTAGAGGTATTCGCTGCCGTGCAGCGACGGGATCAGGCCGGCCAGCGATGCGTGCGCCGACGGTCCGATCCGCAAGGTCTCGTACAGGAACCCCGCAAACACGATCGCGAGCAGCGAGGCGATCGCAAGCTCAAAGCGCCGGTACCCGCGGCGCTGCAGCTCCAGGATTCCGAACGCGATCACGCCGGTCATCAGCCCGGCGGCGAACAGCGGGACGTTGAACAGCAGGTTGAGGCCGAGCGCAGCGCCGAGGAATTCGGCGATGTCCGTCGACATTGCCATGACTTCGGCCTGAATCCACAGGCCCCACCGCAGCGGGCGCGGGAACTGCTGGCGCGCGAGCTCCGGGAGGCTGTGACCGGTCGCGATCCCCAGCTTGGCCGAGAGGTACTGGATCAACATCGCCATCACGTTGGCGAGCAGGACAACCCACAGCAGCGCGTAGCCGAACCGCGCGCCGCCCTGGATGTTCGTGGCGAAGTTCCCCGGATCGACGTACGCCACGGCCGCGACAAACGCCGGGCCGAGCATCGTCAAGGTCGCGCGCAGGCGCCCGCGCTGGAGCAGCCGCTCGACCGGACTGGCGACGCTGACGGCCTCCGGGAGCGCAACCGAGGTGCCGTCCGAGACTGCGCCGGCCGGCACGCGCGTCAGCGGCGGCGGACTCATCCCGCCACCTCTACCCGCATCGCCCGGGCGAGCGCACCGCCGAGCACGTGGACATCGTCACCGAAGCGCACGAACAGCGGGCCGTCGAACGGCTGCTTGTCGATCACCTCGAACGTAGCCCCGGGCGCGATGCCACGCTCGGCGAGGAACCGCAGCATGTCCGGGTTGGAGTCGGAGATGCGGCAGAACGTCCCCCGTGCCCCGGCCGAAAGGTCGTTGAGCGATTGCGTCGGGTGCTCGTCGATCGTCAGGTCGCGGGTGGGGATCGGATCCCCGTGGGGATCGTGCGTGGGATTGCCGAGCTTGGTGGCGATCAGCTCCTCGAGCTCGTCTGACAGCACGTGCTCAAGCACCTCGGCCTCGGCGTGCACGCGATCCCACGGCACCCCGAGACTCTGCACGAGATACAGCTCGAGCAGACGGTGGTGGCGCATCACCTCGAGCGCGACCTGCCGGCCGTCGTCGGTGAGAGTCACGCCCCGATAGGGCTCATGCTGGACGAGCCCGAGCTCGCAGAGCCGCTTCACCATGCCGGAGGCCGACGCCGGCGTGACGCCGAGCCGGGCGGCGAGCGCGTTCATCGTCACCGCCTCGTCTCCGCGGCGCTCGAGTGCATAGATCGCCTTGGCGTAGTCCTCCACGGCGGAGGAGATGGCTGTGTCGTGGCTGGGCATGACTCGAATTATGGTACGCCTAAATTATAGTTTCGGCAACTCCTGCCGCGGACCTGAGGTGGCTATCCTGTCTGGGCGTGAGCACCATTCAGGCGAGCGATTCCGACTACCGCGCGATGACCGAGGCAAGCGGCGTACTCGACCGCTCGGACCGCGGCAAGCTCGCGCTCACCGGCGCGGACGCGAAGTCGTTCCTCCAGGGCCAGGTGAGCAACGACGTCGAATCGCTGACCGCGGGCAGCGGTTGCTACGCCGCCTTCCTCACGCCGAAAGGGAAGATGCTCGGCGATCTCCGGATCCTCGATACCGGGGACGAACTGCTGCTCGACACCGAGCGGTCCGCCCTCCAAGGCCTGTTCAACATGATCCGCCGGTTCAGCATCGGCTACGCGGTCGAACTCCACAAGCGCACGCTCGAACGCGGACTCGTTTCGCTCATCGGCCCTGGTGCGATTGCCGTCGCGGGCGCGGAGTCGCTGCCCGAGACCGAGCATGCCCACGAGCCGCTCGACGTCGCGGGGGTTGCGGCACGCGTGATCCGGACGGATGTCGGCGTCGACCTGCTGTGCGAGAGCGGCGACACCGAGGCGCTGCTCGCGGCGCTCGCCGCCGCCGGCGTCGTGACCGTGTCACCGGAAGCCGCCGAATGCCTGCGGATCGAGCACGGACGCCCTCGCTACGGCGTCGACCTCGACGACTCGGTCATCCCTCAGGAGGCCGGGCTCAACGCCCGCGCGGTGTCGTTCACGAAGGGCTGTTACGTCGGCCAGGAGACCGTCGCGCGGCTCCACTACCGTGGCAAGCCGAACCGCCACCTCCGCGGGCTGGCGCTGTCGGCGCCCGCGCAGTCAGGTGACGAGATCGAGTCGGAGGGCCGCGCTGTCGGCCGCGTCGCCAGCACTGCGGTGTCGCCGCGGTTTGGGCCGATTGCGCTCGCGCTCGTCCGCCGAGAGGCGCCACCCGGATCGACCGTCGGCGTCGGCGGCGGCGGGATCACCGCCGAAGTCGTCGAGCTGCCGTTCGACTGACTCGGTCACGCCGGCATCGCGCACGAACCCCGCGAGCGCGGCGGCGCTCGGCGGTGGGTCGAGCGTCAGCTGTGGCGCGTCCGGGTGCGCCGCAAGGTAATTGCTGACGATCCGGATCTCGTCGACCTCGTGCGGCGGCACGTGGATGCCGAGTTCACCGGCGCGGGCGTTGCGGCCGAGTGCCACCCGCGTGCGTTCCTGCAGCGCGCGCGCGTTGGTCGCGAGCGCTCCCCAGCCGACGAGCCGGCCACCGACGAGCCAGAAGCCGTCCCCTCGTGGCTCCGTCGGGTGGGCGGCGATGATGAGCCGGGGCCGTGCGTGCGTCGCCTCAAGCGTCCCCTCGAGCCGCTCGAGGATCTTCGTCAGCCGGCTCGCGCGGCGACGCAGCCACGCGGCACGCTCGTACTGCTGCTCGGTCGCGGCGGCGCGCATCTGCGCCCGGACGTGGGCGATCAGCCGCGGCCCGGACTCGCCGGCACCCCGGAACACCTCGAGTGCGGCATCGAGCCGGCGGCGGTAGAGATTCGGGTCAAGGTCGCCGAGGCACGGCGACAGGCAGCGTCCCATCTGCCCGTACGCCGACGGGTGCTCGCGCTGCGGGAGCTGGCGGCCGCAGTGGCGCAACCCGAACAGCGAGTCAAGCTGTTCAACGAGCTCCGCAGCGAGCCGGCGGTTGCGCAGCGGGCCGATCGTGACCGCGTGGCCGGCGGCCGGCTCGGCGCCGACCTCGAGGATCGGGAACGGGATGTCGAGCCGGCAGCGGATGTAGACGAGCCGGTCATCGCCGGCCCGCAGCCGGGTGTTGCCCGGCGGGCGGAGCGCCTTGATCAGCCGATTCTCGAGCACGAGGGCCCCGAGCTCAGACGACGTCGCCCGGTAATCGACGATCGTCGCGTGCGCCGTCCAGTTCGCGCGCACGGTTGACGGGGCAAAGTGCGCCCGGGCCCGGCTCCTGATCGACACCGACTTGCCGACGTACAGCGGGTTGCCGGCGGCGTCGCGGAACAGATAGACGCCCGGATCCTTCGGCAGGTCATTGAAATCGAGTTGCGGGAGCGCATGGTCGTGGCCAATCCGCCCATCGCGGCCGATCCGGCGGGGCGCCTTTGGCGGCTTCGGCCGGCTCGGGCGCCTGGGCTTGAGCACTGCGAGCGCGTCGCCGACCGTCGCGGCGTTGGCGCACAACCGCGGGAACAGCGCACATAGCACGCGCGCGCACGTCTCCGCGTCCGCCAGCGCGCGGTGCGCGACGCGGACCTCGATCCCGAGCGCGTCCGCCAGGGCACCGAGCCGCCGCTCGCGCTGGAGCGGGAGCATCGTCCGCGCCAGCGCTGCCGTGCAGATCACGGGTGGATTTGGCCACTCTAGGCCGCCGCGGTCGAACGCCTGGCGGAGCACCCGGCGGTCAAACGGCGCGTTGTGGGCGACCATCACGCGCCCGCGTAGCTGCTCCTCGAGCCGCGGGAGCACCGATTCGGCCGCCGGCGCGTCGTCGACCATCGCCTGGGTGATCCCGGTGAAGCGCTGAATGCCGCGGCGTAGCGGCATGTGCGTCCGCACGAGCGAGGACCATCTGTCGTGAAGCTCCCCGCCGCCGACGACCACGGCGCCGACCTCGGTCATCTCGCAGTCGTCGCCGGCGAGACCGTTCGTCTCGGTGTCGATCGCCAGGAACTCGGCCGTTCGGATCGGTTGCTCGAGTAAATCCAAGCGATGCGTGATACGCCCAGCGCCGGACGGAGTGAACCGCCGGTTGCAGGGCCGCAGGCCGCGGGAGCTGTCGTAGCTGACCGTCCGGAGGGGTACCATCGTCCCTATTCCGACCAGGGAAGGAGTGCTCATTGACAGCTGTCGCTGATAAGGCGCGGGAGATTGACGCCGACACGCAGCGCGCTTGGAGCGCGTACAGCGAGCGCCTGCGGGACCTCACGGGTGCGGAGTACGAGCGCGTGGAAGAGGATTCATGGTCAGAGCTCCAGGGGGAGCTCCGCCGGCTCGATCGCCGTCGCCGAACACTCGATCAGACCGAGATATAGAGCGTCGGGGACCGGTTAAGGCTCACCAGGCTTCCTCACTACGTTCCGGTCAGTTAGGGTTTTCGCGCAGTCGAGAGGAGAGCCAGACCGAGCATGCGCAGGTGGACGTTCGGGATTTTCGCGGTCCTCGCCCTGACCGCGGCAGGGTGCGGCGGAGGTACCACCTTCGCCAATAAGCCGCGCCCGCCCACACCGGTCAATCTGACCGTCTACATCAACAACGCGCGCGTATCCGTGTCGCCGTCCTCGGTCGGCGCCGGGCCGGTCGTGTTCATCGTCAGCAACGCTGCCGATCAGACCGTCTCGCTCAACATCGGCAACAGCGAGGGCTCGAGCATCGGCACGACCGGGCCGATCAACCCGCAGTCGACGGCGCAGGTCACGGTCGACTTCCGTGACCCCGGCAACTACACGGTCTCCGCCGGCAAGACCGGCAAGACCCAGGCCGAGCAGAACCAGCCGTCGACGATCTCCTCGGCGACCCTCCGCATCGGCAAGCAGCGCCCCAGCGGCTCCAACCAGCTGCTGCAGCCCTAGGGCCTGACCCCCCCTCGAGCTCCACTCCCCTTCATTGCCCTTGCGCAATCAACGCTTGCGTGAAATACTTGCGTGCGTGCAAGTAACTTCACCGCAGGGAGCAGGGCCAGGCGCAGCGACCCCTGACGGCGCCAGACCCGCCTCGGGCGTAGCCAGCGCCACCGCGGACGCAGCCGCCCCCACCCAGGGCGCAGCCACCGCCCCGGACAAGGCGGACCTCGCGTTCGACCTCTATGCGCTCGTGGTGTTCCTGCACAAGAACTGCAACGCAGATCTGTTCGAGGCGGTGGGCGCCCTCGAACTGAGCCTGACGCAGATCAAGCTGCTTCACCACCTCGAGGATCAGGATCGCGAGCTGACGCTCAAGGAGGCGGCCGATCTCGTCCTGATCTCGCTGCCGGCCGCGAGCCGCACCGTCGATGATCTCGTTCGACGCGGGTTCGTCCTGCGCCATGAAGATGCTGAGGACCGGCGGATGAAGCGGATATCGCTGACGGACCAGGGCCGGGCCGTGATCCGTCGCCTCAACGCTGCTCGGCTCAGCGGTCTTGAGCAGTTCACCCAAACCTTGAACGACGCCGAACGACGCAAGCTCGCCGCAGCCCTGTCAAAGCTGCTTGAGCGAGACGACGTCGCGGCCTGCCGACCGGAAGGCCTTCCAACGTGACCGAACGACTGACCGCTCACCGACACCGACTCATCAACGACGAAAACAGCCGCTGGTGGACGCTCGGCGCGATGTGCTTCGCGCTGTTCATGGTGATGCTCGACAACACGGTGGTGAACGTCTCGCTGCCGTCGATCCAGCGTGACCTGCACGCCTCGCTGTCCGCGCTCGAATGGACCGTGAACGCGTACACGCTGACGTTCGCCGTGCTGATGGTGACGGGCGGACGCCTCGGCGACATCTTCGGCCGCCGCAAGATGTTCCTGTTCGGCGTCGTCGTGTTCGGCCTCTCGAGCATCGCCATTGGGCTCGCTCCGAGTGACGGCGCGCTCGTCGCCTTCCGAGCCGTCCAGGGCGTCGGCGCCGCGTTCATGATGCCGGCGACGCTGTCGATCATCACTCAGGCGTTCCCGCCGCACCAGCGGGGGACGGCGATCGGGACGTGGGCCGGTGTCAGCGCGCTCGCCCTGGCGATCGGTCCGGTGATCGGCGGCTTCCTCACCGAGCAGGTGAGCTGGCGCGCGATCTTCTTCATCAACCCGCCGATCGCGATCATCGCGGTCGCCGTGACGCTGTTCGCGGCGAAGGAATCCCGGGATGAGACGGTCGGCAAGCGCGTCGACTACCTCGGCATCGCCGCGCTCACCGTCGGCCTGACCGCGCTCGTGCTCGCGCTCGTCCAGGGCAACAGCTGGCACTGGGGCTCGCCCCGGATCATCGCCCTGTTCGCGGTCGCGCTCGTCGCGCTCGTCGGCTTCGTTCAGATCGAGCGGACCGTCAAGGCGCCGATGATCGACTTCGCCTTCTTCCGCTCGCGGACCTCGGCCGGGGCGAACCTCGTCGGCTTCCTCGTGACGTTTGCGATGTTCGCGCAGTTCTTCTTCATCACGATCTACATGCAGAACATCCTGCATTACTCGCCGCTCGAGACCGGCGTGCGGTTCCTGCCTTCGACGCTCGTGATCATCGTCATGGGCCCACTCGCGGGCCGGCTCACCGACAAGGTGGGCCCGCGGCCGCTGATGGCACTCGGGCTCGTGGTGGTGAGCGCCGCAATCTTCGTGCAGTCGCACATCACCGTCCACAGCGGGTACGGCCTGCTGCTTCCGGGCTTCATCCTCATGGGTCTCGGCATGGGGCTCGTCATGTCGCCGATGAGCACCGCCGCGATGAACGCCGTCGACCGCACGAAGGCCGGCGCCGCATCCGGTGTGCTGTCGATGAGCCGGATGGTCGGCAGCACATTCGGCGTCGCCGTGATGGGCGCGCTCGTCGCGACGATCGGCCGGTCGAAGATTGACGAGCTCCTCCCCCAGCTTCCGGTCCACACCCGCGCCGCGATCGCAAACGGGATCGGCAGCGGCGGGAGCTTTGGCGGGCATCACGTGTCCGCGCAGATCGTCTCCGCCAGCCGTGAGGCGTTCGTCTCCGCGCTCGGGACCGGCCTGACCATCGGCGCCGCAGTCACGCTGTTCGGCGCATTCGCCGCCTGGATCCTGATCGAGCGACGGCCCGAGCAGGCCGAGCCTGAGACGGCCGAGTCCGCCGCGCCGCAGCCCCGCGGCGAGCCGGAGCCCGCCGAGATCGCGGCGTAGCCAACCCTCCCTTGTGCCCCGGCTGACGCCGGCCGCTCGAGTTCGTCGGCGGCCGGTGTCGCCGCACTGCCCGAAAGCCCCGTTTTCTCTACAGTTCGACCTCTTCCCAGGAGTACCCGAACCAAGCGAGGAAACCTTCGTGGCCGTCGATCTCAGCCAAGTCGCAACCGTCGAAACCGAACCCGGAGAGCTGCCGTCATCGATGGCGGCCTGGGTCATCCGCCAGGAACGGGAGGGCGAGCCGACGGACGCCTTCCAGCTCGAGGAGATCGAGGTACCTGAACCCGGCGCCTTCGAGGTCGTCGTCCGCGTGATGGCGGCCGGCGTCAACTTCAACAACGTGTGGGCCGCACTCGGACAGCCGGTGTCGGTCTTCCGCTACCACCCCAAGGAGGACCACCACATCGGGGGCTCGGACGCCTCCGGAATCGTGTGGAAGGTCGGCGAGGGCGTGACGCGCTGGAAGCCCGGCGACGAGGTCGTCATGCACTGCAACCAGGCGTCCTACGAGGATCCCGAGGTTCACGGCCTCGACCCCCTCGCCGCCCCGAGCCAGCAGATCTGGGGGTATGAGACGAGCTGGGGCTCGTTCGCCCAGTTCTGCAAGGTCCAGGCCCAGCAGCTGCTGCATAAGCCCAAGCACCTCTCCTGGGAGGACGCCGCCTCTTACGGGCTGACGTACTTCACGGCGTACCGGATGCTCGTCGACCGCTGCAAGCTCCAGTCCGGCAACCGCGTCCTCATCTGGGGCGCCGCGGGCGGCCTGGGCGTGTTCGCCACCCAGCTGTGCAAGCTCGCGGGCGCCGACGCCGTCGGCGTCGTCTCGAGCGACGAGAAGGGCAAGCTGATCGAGCAGCTCGGCGCGGTTGGCCACATCAACCGCAACGAGTTCGCGGGGATGATGCGCCGCGGCGACGAGGATCCCGACCAGGAGAAGGCGCGCTTCAAGGAGTCACGGCGGTTCTGCAAGGAGGTCGAGCGCATCCTGGGCGGCCCGCCGGACATCGTCTTCGAGCACGTCGGCAAGGCGACGTTCCCGACCTCGGTGCTGTGTGTCCGCCCGTTCGGCAAGGTCGTCATCTGCGGCGCCACCTCCGGCTACCAGCTTGACTTCGACGTCCGCTACCTGTGGATGCGCCAGAAGGAGATCCTCGGATCGCACTTCGCGAACGCCTGGGAGGCCACGAAGGCCAACGAGCTGATCGAGGAGTCGAAGATCCGGCCCGTACTGTGGCAGACGATGCCGTTCGACCAGGTCGCGAATGCCCACCAGTTGCTTCGTGACAACAAGCACCTTGGCAAGATCGCGATCCTCGTCGGCGCGACCGAGGAGGGCCAGGGCAAGACCGCCGAGGGCCCGGGCGCGATCCGCGCCCAGGTCGGCGCCTGATGGCGGGCGTCATCCACATCCCCTGGTACGCAACCGTGTTCCGCGGCGATGATTTCGCCGCGGCGGTTGCGGCCGAAGCCCCGCTCGCGATGCGCTACGGCGCGACGAAGTACGCCGTGCACCGGTCAAACGACGACCGGTACAAGATCACCCAGATGATCTGGTTTGAGGAGAAGCGCGACTGGTATCGCTACTGGGAGGGGCCGGAGATGGTCGCCTTCCGTCGCCGGTTCATGGGCCGCTACCAGATTCCGATCAGCTACATCTGGCATGAAGAACTCGCCACCGGCGAGATCGGTCCCGACGTGATGCTCGAGCCCGAACAGCCCCAGCCCGAGCCCGAGCCGCAGGCGACCGCCTAGGCCCGCAGAGCAGGCCCTCTAGCTCGGGTCCGCCCTGAGGCCGAGAGCGCACCGATAGAGCTCGCGCGTCAGTGCCGCCATCCGTTCGTCGTTGTCGTCGTAGAAGCCAGACCCGGTCTTGACCCCGAGGCGCCCCTCGCGGATGTGCTGCTCGATCGTGCTCGACGCGGTCTGATCGCCCGCGAGCTCGGGATAGAGCGCATTCGATATGTCGCGCAGCGTGTCGTGGCCGATGAGATCGGTCATCTGGAGCGGCCCGAACACCGGGATGAAGGCCGACAGGGTCGTGCGCACGATCGAGTCGAGCTCGGCTGGCTTCACCGCACCGATGTCGACGAGGTGCAGCATCTCGCGCAGGAGCGCGAACCACACCCGGTTCCACAGGAAGCCGGGGATCTCCTTTCGCACGGGAACCGCGCTCAGGCCGACGTCTCCGCAGAAGCTGAGCGTGTTCGTGACCGTGGCCTCGCTCGTCCGTTCTCCCGGGACGACTTCGACGAAGATGATGAGTTGTGTCTGCACCGGATGGAGCACAACCGCCCGCTCTGGATGTCGCATGCCGGCGGCGAGCCGGGTCATCGGGAAGTTGGATGTCGCGCTCCACAGGAGGGCGTCGCTGTCGATGACCGCCTCGATGTCCTCGTAGCACGCCGCCTTGATAGCGGCGTCCTCGACGATCGACTCCATGACCGCGGCGCAAGGTGCGACAGCGTCACCGAGCTCGTTGTGGGTGGAGACGTGCGTCAGCACAACCTCGACCGCCGAGGCGTCCACCGCGCCGACCTGGGCCAGCGCCGCCAGGCTCTCACGCAACCGGTCTTTCAACGTCCGTGCCGACTCTCCGGGCGACCACACCCGCACCTCGCAGCCCGCCAGCGCGAACTGTTGTGCGAACAGATGGCCGATATAGCCCGCGCCGACCAGGCCCACGGGACCGCTGAGCGTTCTGGTGCCCGTCATCAGCGCCACGCTATCCGGTCCGGCCCAGTCGGGGTGAGACGCTGTCGGCCTTGGCGGCCCCGAGCGCTACCTCGAGGTGTCGCCGGATCGCACGCGCAGCGCGAGGTCGAGCCAGAACCGCTCGTCGGGATCGTCGAGCGACGGACCGAACAGGTCGCGCAGCCGACCGAGCCGGTAGCGAGCCGTCTGCGGGTGGACACCGAGCCGCTCTGACATCGGCCCGATCCGGCCCTGATCCGCCAGCCAGCAGCGGAGCGTCTCGAGCATCCGCGCGCGCGATCCCGGTGAGAGCCGGGCGAGCGGGGCCAGCTGCTGCTCGGCCAGCTCGGCCGCGAGCACAGAATCGGTGCGGAGCATCAACTCGCCGATGTGATCGTGGGCGACGATCAGTGCGGGCTGCTCACCGGCGAGCTCGAGCGCGGCCCTGGCTCTCACGAAGCTGAGCGCCGCCTGCGGCCACTCGACCGTCGTGCCGAGCGCGCCGACGACGCCGCCCTCGACAACCGCCCGCTCGACCTCCGCGAGCCGCCCCGGTGCATCCGCGTCCGGCACGATCGCCACCGACATCTCGCCGATCGTCTCGACGATCGCGTCCGGCGGCAGTTGCAGCGAGAACGGTCCCCGCTGACCGGAGGCGACGAGCACAGCGAGCGACCGCGGCAGCTCCCAGGCAGCCTCGACCGCCGCAGCCTGGACCGACGCCGGCTCTGCCGCCGGCTCGCGGACGAGCATCCGCACGAGGCGGCGGCGGTGGAGCTCGGCCTCGCTGGCGGCCACTGACTGCTCGCTCGCGTGCCCCTCGGCGGACTCGGCCGAGAGCACGTCGATGTAGGCGAAGATCGACTCGGCGAGCAGGTACAGCGTCTCCGGTGGGAGTCCGGCGGCGCTGCCAAGGGCGACGAACCGCCGCCACGCGACCCGTGCCCCCGCGCGGTACGCACTCAGCAGCGCGTCGAGGCTGCGGCCGGCTCGCATCTCGCCCTGGCCAAGCGCACGGTAGACGTCCGGCCGGACTACCGGGCCGCCGGCCTCGATCTCGGCGAGGAAGTGACGGAGCGCCTCCTGGACTCCCGCTCGGATGCCGGCGCCGAACTCGCCCTCGAGCGGGCGAGCGTACGCCGGCACCCGGCGCACGGCGTCGATGATCTCGTCCGTGACCTCCGGCAGCGCCGGCCGGAGTACCTCGGCGATCCGCGGCGGAAGCTCATGCCACGGTTGATCGGCCATTAATTTGTCACTGACGTATGAAATCTCGCCCCCCGGTCGTTATAAAGGCAAGAGAACTGTGAGCCTGCGCTCAGTATTCTCCCTGTGGATACCCAATGACGCGCGCTCATAAGACCGCAAATCTGATTGGTGTCCCGCTGCCGCTGGTCGGGCTCGTCGTCGCGATCGTGTTGCTCTGGGATCAGGCGATCGGGCCGCTCGAGTTGGGACTGATGGTTGGCCTGTACGTCATCACCTGTCTTGGGGTCACTCTCGGCTACCACCGGATGTTCACCCACCGCGCGTTTGAGTCCTCGCGGACGTTCCGCGCGATCATCGCCGTGCTCGGCTCGATGGCCGTCGAAGGGTCCGTGATCACCTGGGTCGCCGACCACCGCAAGCACCATGCGTTCACCGATCAGGAGGGCGATCCCCACTCCCCGCACCTCAGTGGACCGGGGTTCTGGGGCGGGGTCAAGGGCCTGTGGCACGCGCATATCGGCTGGCTGTTCGAAAGCGTCGGCACCGCCGACCGCGAGCGCTTCGCGCCTGATCTGCTGGGGGACAGGGTGGTGCGCGTCGTCGACAAGCTGTTCTGGGTCTGGGTGACGCTCGGCTTCGCGATCCCGTTCGCGCTCGGCTGGATCGTCGGCGGCGGACTCGGCACGGCGATCACCGCGCTGCTGTGGGGCGGATTCGTCCGCGTGTTCCTGCTGCACCACGTGACCTGGTCGATCAACTCGGTCTGCCACTTCTTTGGGGGCAAGCGGTTCGACATCGCAGACGAGTCGCGCAACGTCTTTTGGCTCGCTCCCCTCTCGATGGGCGAGTCTTGGCACCACAACCATCATGCGTTTCCGACCTCGGCGTTCCACGGCCTGCGGTTCTGGGAGCGCGTGGCCGACCCGACGGGCCTCCTGATCGCGCTGTTCGAGAAGCTCGGGATCGTGTGGAACGTCGTCCGCATCAGCCCCGAGCGCCAGGACGCGAAGACGCTCCCGCCGGAGCGCGCCCGCCGGGCGAAGGTCGTTCCCGAGACCTAGATGGTTGGCTCCATCTGGCGGCTCGAGCGCCCGGGCAGGCGACCCGGGCGTCCGGCTTATCCGGCTTCTAACGGTCCCATCGTCAGTCCGGCCCCGTCGAGCGCTTCCCAGTAGGTTTCGGCATCCTCCCGGGGCCCTGACCACACGATCGCGCACCCCGTGTTGTGGATCCGGTCGGCGAGCCGATACCCCTGCGCGAGCGACACGCCGGGGATCACGGCCGCCAGGGTCTCGGCGACGTGGTCGAACGTATTGAAATCGTCATTCAGGACCACGACGCGCCAGAGTCCACCGACTCCACCGCCCGGACCACCCAGGCGGGGCAGCTCAACCGTCTGCGACATCGATGCTCAGGATACCGGGGCGCCTTCGGCGCGGCCAGCACGTTCTTCCCGCTTGCGCCAATAGCGCTTCAGTCCCGCATAGAGCTGTTCCGGCGGCGCTGCTTGCGTGTACGCCTCCGCCACCTGTGGACTCGCCGTCGTCCCGATCTCGCGCCGGATCGCGGCGATGAATCCGGCCTCGTCGTGTTCGCGCGCGAGCTCCGCCCACCGGCCGAGCCGGTCGCTCAGCTCATCGAGCTGGGCAGCGACGTCCTCGCCAGCGCCGAAGTGCGTCATCGCAAGCCGCTCGGGAGCCCAGCCGCGGATCAGCTCGATCGACCGCTGCCACGCCTCGACGTCGATGTCGGGCGGCGGGGTCGGCGGGATCGTGATCGTGTCGTCGGTGATTCGCACGCCACCGACGTCGCCGACGAACGCGGTGCCCTCGTGAAGGTACGAGACGTGGTGGGAGGCATGCCCGGGCGTGTACGCAACCTCGAACGCGCCGTCGATCACCCGCTCCCCGCCGGTGAGCACGCGCACCGAAGCTTCAGGGACCGCGATGAAGTCGCCCCACAGGCGATCCATGTCCACCCCGTAGAGGCGCCGGGCGCTTTCGAGCAGCCGGCCGGGATCGATCATGTGCGGCGCGCCGCGCTCGTGGACGTACACCTCGAGTTCGGGCCAGCGTTCCACGAGCGACCCGCTCGACCCGGCGTGGTCAAGGTGGATGTGCGTGAGCAGCAACGCCCGCGGCCGCTCGTCGCCGAGCGCCTCGAGCAGCGCCGGCAGGCACGAACTCGGCCCGGGATCGATCAGGATGTCGCCGACCTGCCAGCACCCGATCACCCGCTCGCGACCGAGATGGTGAAGCTCGATGAGCCGGGGCGTCATGTGCCCGGCGGCGGTTCGCCGGCGGCGGGCCACGGTCGGGGCGGCGGCGGTTCTTCCTCGGCGTCGGGAGCCTGATGGACCTCGGTCGGAGGCTCATCCGCATCCGCCGGCTCGGGCTCGACGACCGGCAGGACAGCCGTCGCCTCCGGGTCGATCTCCTCTTCGCTCTCGGCCTCGGCATCGAACAGCGCCGTCGACTGCGTCGGCTCGCCCTCGTCCGGATCAACGTCGACGGCCTCCTCGGCCTCGCCCTCGGCAACCAGATCGCCCGCCGGATCGCCCGCAGGCCCGACCGCCGGATCGCCCGCCGGATCGACCGCCGGGACCCCGCCGGTCTCCTCCGCGGGCGGGAACCGCTCGGCAGCGGTATCGGCGAGCGCCGTCAGCTGGGCCGCGAGTTCCCGAGCGTCCTCGATGATTCGCAGCCGTTCAGCCCAGATCCGGTCGGCGTCGGCATCGAGGTCCTTGATCCGCTGCTCGCCGGCCGCGGCGATGTCGCTCGCCTCTTGGCGGGCCTGCACGAGCCGATCCTCGGCCTCTCGCCGCGACGTTGTCGTGATCTGCTCGGCGGTGTCGTGCGCGCGCTGCAAAATCCCGGAGATCTGCTCGCCCACGCGCTCGAGCGCGCGGCGGACGGCGGCGTCGGGTGAGCGCCGCGCCTGCAGGTCGGCGATCAGCTGATTCGTCTTGCGGATGTACGCGTCGACCGCCAGCGGGTCGTACCCGCGACGGACTCTCGGGAAGTCCGTGTCCTCCGGGCTGGGCAGCGGATCGTCGGGGAGCGACGAGAGCGGAGCCGTGATCTCCTGGAGGATCGCGTGTTCGTCAGCAGCGCGGCTCTGGTCCGGCATCTCTGTGAAGTTACCCAACCGCGCCGACAAGCGACCGCGTCGGCCCACTTAACCGATAGCTACCGGGCGCAATTGCGGCGGTTCGGTGCCGATATGCGCTCCACAACCATGGCCATTGGTTGGGGTCATTGCCGTTTTCATCGACGTACCAGTTCGTGCAGCCGGTGTGCCAGACGGTGTCGGCCAATGCGGTCCGCAACTCGCGATCGAACGCATCCGCGGCCTCGGGGGTGACCTCGATCGTCTGCGCCGCGGAGAACTGCATCGAGCGCAGCGCGGCGATGACGTGCTGGACCCCAGCCTCGATCGTGTAGATCACCGAGCCGGTGCCGCCGTTCGTGTTCGGCCCGTAGATGAGGAACATGTTCGGGAACTCGGGGACGCTCACGCCGAGGTAGGCGCGCGGAATCCCGTTCCAGTGATCCGCCAGCGACACGCCGCCACGACCCCGCACCTGCATCGGCGTCACGAACCCGTGCGTGTCGAATCCGGTCGCCAGGACGAGCACGTCCGCCGGGCGTTCGATCCCGTCCACGGTCCGCACCCCGCCGGCGAGGACCCGTTCGATCCGATCGCTGACGAGCGCGACGTTCTCCCGCGTCAGAGTCGGATACCACTCGTCGGTCAGCATCACGCGTTTGGAGCCGATCTCGTCGGTGGGTGTCACCCTCCGGCGCAGGTCCGGGTCCTTGATCGCCTTGTTGATCTGCCAGCGGCCGATCGCTCGGAACGCGCGGAGCAGCCACGGACCCCGGCCGGTCATCGCCGCGGCGCCGAGTTCATGGAACGCAAAGTTGCCCGCGCGGTCGGCCTGCTGGAGCACCGGGAGGCGCTCGAGCAGCCGCTTCGTGCGGTCCTTATAGGCGTAGTCCATCCGCGGGAACGTCCACCCCGGCGAGCGCTGATAGACGTCGAGGTGGGCCACCGTCGGGGCGATCGCCGGGCCCGCCTGGATCGCGCTGCAGCCGGTGCCGATCATCGCCACGCGCCGCCCGTCGAGCGGGACATCGTGGCGCCACTCGGCGGTGTGGAACACCGGGCCGGTGAAGTCGGACAGACCCTCGATCGTCGGAACGCTCGGCACCGACAGCTGGCCGCAGGCGGTCAGCAGCACGTCGGCCTCGAAGCCGCCGTCGCTCGTCTCGAGCACCCAGGTCGCACGGTCCGCGTCCCAGCTCGCCGACGTCACCTCCACCCCGGTCCGGATCCGCCCGTGGACCTCCTCTCGGTCGACGACGTCCTCGAGGTAGGCCTGGATCTCGGCCTGTGGGGCGTAACGGCGTGACCACCGCGGGCTCGGCGCGAACGAGAATTCGTACAGATGCGACGGCACGTCGCAGGCTGCGCCCGGATACGTGTTGTGGTGCCAGACACCGCCGATCCGCTCGCCTCGCTCGAACACGGTGACGTCCGAGAACCCGGCCCGCCTGAGCATCACAACCGCGGCGACTCCCCCGAAGCCACCGCCCACAACAGCGATTGAAGGCATCGCCGAGTAGCCTATCCGTATGCCGGAAACTCCCTCCCCTCGCCTCTCCGAGCGTGATCGTCCGTGGATGATGCGGACGTACGCCGGCCATTCCGACGCAAAGCGGTCCAATGAGCTGTACCGGCGCAACCTCGCCAAAGGGACAGACGGGACTGAGCGTCGCGTTCGACCTGCCGACCCAGACCGGGTACGACCCCGATCACGAGCTCGCGCGGGGCGAGGTCGGCAAGGTCGGTGTCTCGATCGCGCACGAGGGGGACATGCGGACCCTTCTCGACGGGATCCCGCTCGATCAGATGAACACGTCGATGACGATCAACGCGACGGCCGCGTGGCTGCTGTCGCTCTACATCGTCGCCGCGGAAGGTCAGGGAGTCGCCGAGGAGCAACTCCAGGGGACGACCCAGAACGACATCCTCAAGGAGTACCTGAGCCGCGGCACGTACGCGTTCCCGCCCGGCCCGAGCATGCGGCTGATCGCCGACACGATCGCCTACACCGTCCAGCACGTCCCGAAGTGGAACCCGATCAACATCTGCTCCTACCACCTCCAGGAGGCCGGCGCGACACCGGTCCAGGAGATCGCGTACGCGATGAGCAACGCGATCGCGGTGCTCGACGCCGTTCGCGAGCGCGTGCCGCAGGAGCTGATGGGCAGCGTCTTCGGCCGGATCTCGTTCTTCGTCAACGCCGGCGTTCGCTTCATCGAGGAGCACGCCAAGCTCCGCGCGATGGCGGAGCTGTGGGACGAGCTCGGCCGCGACCGCTACGGCGTCGAAGACGACAAGCACCGCCGCTTCCGCTACGGCGTCCAGGTCAACTCGCTCGGTCTCACCGAGGCCCAGCCGGAGAACAACGTCTACCGGATCGCGCTCGAGGCGCTCGCGGTGACGCTCGGTCGCAGCGCCCGCGCCCGCGCGCTTCAGCTCCCGGCGTGGAACGAGGCGCTCGGGCTACCCCGTCCGTGGGATCAGCAGTGGTCGCTGCGCCTGCAGCAGATCCTCGCCTACGAGACCGACCTGCTCGAGTACCCGGACATCTTCGAGGGCTCGACGGTGATGGAGGGTCTCGTCGCGGAGCTCGCCACCGGCGCGCGCGAGGAGATGGCCCGCGTCGCCGAGCTCGGGGGCGCGGTCGAGGCCGTCGACTACATGAAGGCATCGCTCGTCGAGTCCCATCGCGAGCGCTGGCAGCGGATCGAGTCCGGCGATCTCACGGTCGTCGGCATGAACAAGTTCACTTCGACCGAACCCTCACCGCTCACCGCCGACGCCGACGGCGGCATCCTCGTGGTCGACCCGGAGGTCGAGGCCGATCGAAAGCGCCGCGCTCGAGGCGCTGGCGAGCACAGCGCGATCAGGCCAAGGTCGACGCGGCGCTCAGCGAGCTTGCCCGCGTCGCGCGCGAGGACAGCGAGAACATCATGCCGGCGAGCATCGCCGCCGCCCGCGCGGGAGCGACCACCGGCGAGTGGTCTGGCACGCTGCGCGAGGCGTTCGGCGAGTACCGCGCCCCGACCGGCGTGGGTGAGGCGGCCGCGGTCTCCAGCGAGGACGTCGCCGAGCTCCGCGACGAGGTCGAGCGGATCAGCGAGGCGCTCGGCCGCCGCCTGAAGTTCCTCGTCGGCAAGCCGGGGCTCGACGGCCACTCCAACGGCGCCGAGCAGATCGCCGTCCGCGCCCGCGACGCCGGCATGGACGTCGTCTACGAGGGCATCAGGCTGACGCCGTCGCAGATCGCCACCTCGGCGGCCCAGGAGGGCGTCCACGTCATCGGGCTCTCGATCCTGTCCGGCTCGCACCGCGAGCTGATTCCGTCCGTCCTCGAGGAGCTCCGCAACGCGGGCGCCGAGAACGTGCCGGTCGTCGTCGGCGGGATCATCCCCGAGGCGGACGCCGCCTCGCTGCGTGACGCGGGCGTCGCCGCCGTCTACACGCCGAAGGACTGGGACCTCAACCAGATGATGCGCGACATCATCTCGCTCGTCGGCGAACGCAACGGCATCGACACGGCCGCTCCCGCCTGAGCCCTGAGCCCGCCCGGTGACACGACCGGCGCCGAGCTCGCCGAGCGCCTGCGGACCGGGGACCTGAGCGCGGCCCCGGCTGTGCTCAACCTCGTCGAGAACCGCACGCCCGCCGCCCGCGAGCAGGCGGCGGCGCTGCTCGCGGCCGTCTCGCCGGCCGCCCTCGGCGAGGAGGCGCCGGCGCACGTCGTCGGGGTCACCGGGCCCGCCCGGCGTCGGCAAGTCCTCGCTGCTCTCCCGGCTCGTCGCGGAATGGCGGGCGCGCGGACGGTCTGTCGCGGTGCTCGCGGTCGATCCGACCTCGCGACGCTCGGGCGGCTCGCTGCTCGGCGATCGCGCGCGGATCGACGTCGACCCGTCCGACAAGCAGGTGTTCATCCGCTCGACGGCCGCCGGCGACCGGCTCGGCGGCCTCGCCCCCGCGACCCGGGCCGCCGCCGCCGCGCTCGCCGCCGCGTTCGACGTCGTCGTCATCGAGACTGTCGGCGTCGGTCAGTCGGAGACCGAGATCGCCGATGTCGCGGACACGGTCGCGGTCGTCGTCCAGCCGGGCTCCGGCGACGTGCTCCAGTTCCTCAAGGCCGGGATCATGGAGGTCCCCGACGTGCTCGTCGTCACCAAGGCCGATCTCGGACGGATCGCGATGCGCGCGCTCGCCGACCTGCGCTCCGCGCTGCGATCCCTCGGGGCGCGCGGACACGGCCGTCGTCGCCGTCTCCTCGATGGCGCCGCCGAGCGGGATCGACGCGCTCGTCGATGCGCTCGACGCGCACCGGGCGTCGCTCGATCTGCCCGCAGCGCCGCGCGCGGGCCCGCCGGATGCACGCGCTCGCCGACTTCGCCGCCGAGCACGGCGACCGCGGGATCCGCGCCCTCGGAGGCCGGCGCACGGCCGAGCGGCTGCTCGGCGAGCAGGACGCCGGGCTCGACGTCCCGGCGCTGCGCGCCGCGCTCGAGCGTGCCGCAGCCGACGGGCTCTGATCGGCAGAATCAAGAGCGTGCGGATCGACCTCGCGATCATGCTCGGCGCGTTCGTGCTCGCCAGCGCGGTCGCGGGCGCGTTCGGCGCCGCCAACCTCGGCACGGCGCTCGCCTTCGGCCAGATCGCCTTCGCGCTCGCGGCCGTCGCTCGTGATCGTCAAGCGACCGTAGTGCGCCGAGGCGACCCGTGAGATCGTGCTTCCCGCGCGCCCGCTCGTCGACGGGCCGACCGCGCTGCGGGCGTGGCGCGATGACGACGTCGAGGCGATCGTCGCGCGCCTGCCAGGACCCGGAGATCGCCCGCTGGACGCGAGTGCCCGAGCACTACGGCGAGGTCGACGCCCAGGCGTATCTGCTCGAGCGCGGTGCGTCGCTGCACGCCGGCGCGACGGCCCCGTTCGCGATCGTCGCCAGCGACGACCTCGCCGCCTGCTCGGCTCGGTCTCGATTCTGCGCCTCGCCTGGGAGCACCTCCGAGGCGAGGTCGGCTACTGGCTCGCGCCCGACGCCCGCGGCGCCGGGCACGCCACCCGCGCGCGTGCGGCTCATCTGCGGCTGGGCGTTTCAGGCGCTCGGGCTCGAGCGGATCGACCTGCTCGCGGCCGCCGGCAACGTCGCCGTCCCAGCGGGTCGCCGAACGTGCCGGTTTCACCCGTGAGGCGCTGCTGCGCTCGCTACATGCGCGGGGCCACACGGGCGCGAGGACATGGTCGCGTTCGGCCTGCTCCGTCGACGCCCCCGGCATCGAGCCATAACTAGCTAGGCTGTAGAAATGGCACTTGAGCCACTGCGCGACGGACACGGCCGGCTGATCGGCGATCTGCGCGTGTCCGTCACCGACCGGTGCAACTTCCGCTGCCAGTACTGCATGCCGGCCGAGGGCCTCCCCTGGCTCGAGCGCTCCGGAGATCCTCACGTTCGAGGAGATCGCGCGGCTCGTCGGGCTGCTGAGCGCGATGGGCGTCCGCGACGTCCGGCTGACCGGCGGCGAGCCGCTCGTCCGCCGCAACTTCCCGCACCTCGTCGTCCACTGCTCGCGGCCATCGAAGACGTCGACGACCTGTCGGTGACGACGAACGGGTTCCTGCTCGAGCGCGACGCCGAGAACGCTCGTTCGCGCCGGCGTCAACCGCTTCAACGTCTCGGTCGACTCGCTCCAGCAGGACCGCTTCTTCGAGCTCACCCGCCGCGATGCGCTGCCGCAGGTGATGCGCGGGCCTCGAGCACCTGGCGTCGTTTCCCGAGGCCCATCCGGTCAAGATCAACGCGGTCGCGATCCGCGGCTTCACCGAGGATGAGGTGCTGCCGTTCGCCGAGCTCGCCCGCCGCAGCCCCTACGAGATCCGCTTCATCGAGTACATGCCGCTCGACGCCGACCACGCCTGGACTGCCGACCAGGTCCTGACCGGGGCCGAGATCCGCGCTGCGATCGATGCCGTCTACCCGCTCGAGCCCGAGCCGCGCGAGCCACACGCGACCGCGCGCGTGTACCGCTTCGCCGACGGCCGCGGCCGCATCGGCTTCATCAACCCGGTGTCCGAGCCGTTCTGCGGTGACTGCAACCGGATCCGCCTGACCGCCGACGGTCGCCTGCGCACGTGCCTGTTCTCGCTCAACGAGACCGACCTGCGCGGACCGATGCGCGAGCGGCGCCTCGGATGCCGCACTCGAGCGGATCATCCGCGAGGCCGTGTGGCGCAAGGAGCTCAAGCACCACGTCGGCGAGCCTGGCTTCATCCAGCCGGCGCGCACGATGAGCGCGATCGGCGGCTGAGCGACGCATCAGCGCTGGCTCCGGTGCACGCTGCGCATATCGGGCACGGGCGGCGGGCGCAGGCGCTGATACGCGAACGCGCCGGCGAGTAGCAGCAGGCCGAGCGCGATGAACGAGAACACGCGGTAGAGCGAGGTCAGCGTCGAGAGGTCGTAGAGGAACACCTTGGCGACCGTCAACAGCAGCAACGCGAGCGCGGCATTGCGGAGTTGATCTCGGTTCGTGCGCAGGGCGACGATCAGCCCGCCGAGTCCGAGCAGGCTCCAGCACGCACTGAGGACGACCTGGCCCTGCTGGCGGACACTGAGATCGAGCAGCGCCGGGTCGGCGGCGCCGCCGGTCGGCTGGAACGCCGTGATGATCGCGATGGAGCCCAGGTAGAGCAGTGTCAGCGCGCTCGCCCCGAGCAGCCAGGGCCGCGCGCCATCGAGCCGCCGGCCCGCGAGTGCCAGGGCGCCTGCGATCGCGCCGAGGGCCACGGCCGCGTCCACCAGGCTCGGGGCACCGGCGACGAGTGAGCTCGGGGGCGCGTCGATGACGAGTGCGTGGGCGACGGCGAGCCCCAGGAACGCAGCGCCACCGGCGGTCGCGACGCGATCACCCGTCCGGGCCGCGAGCAGGCCGAGCGCCCGCGGCCTCGAGCGCCCACGCGACGGTCTGCGACGCGCCGCTGAGGCCCTGGGCGGTGAGGTAGGCGATCGACGCGAGCCCGAGGACGTTCAGCACGATCGTCAGCTCGGGCACGCGCGGGCGCACGATGCACGCCGAGGCGATGCACGCGGAGGCGAGGGCGGCGACCGCGAGCAGCGGCGCGAGTTCAGCGGTCCCGCTGCCGATCGTGCTCGGGGGTGCGAGCAAGAGCGAGCGAACGAGCGCGAGCGCGATGTGCGCCCCCATCCCGAGCTCGATCAGCGTCCGATCGCTCTCGCGATCGAAGGGGCGACGTGACAGCACGGCGAAACCGACGGCGAGCGCCGCCCATCCGATCGCGAGCGTCAACGGGCTCGCGGTCAGGCCGAACGCGAGATCGGCGAGGATCACGCCGACGACGAGCGCCAGCCGGCGCATCGCGACGCAGATCGTCTTGATCGGCGTGAGCCCGACGACCGCGTGCACGGCGCCGACGGCGAGGAACCAGAGGGCAAGAACGTCGTTTCCGACAGGCGCCAGGCCGTAGCGGTCGTCCCGCAAGGCAAAGGCGCCGATGAGCGCGACGACGGTCGCGTTCGTCGTGAACATCACGACGGCGGCTGGGACGAGGTGGTCCTTCGCGGCGGCCGCCTGGGTCGCGAGCGCGCCCGCGAGGCCGATCGCTCCGAACACGCCGATGACGCTCAGGCGGAGCCCGAGCGGCGCGCTCCCGAGGACGTACTGGCCCCACTGCGGGATGCAGATCGCGAGTCCGGCGTACGCGAGCCAGTCCCAGCGCTGCCGGACCGCGGTCCACGTCGCGCAGGTGGCCGAGACCGCGAGCATCACGAGCGTGAACGCGTCCATCGGAGCGCCGACGAACAGCGGCGACAGCAGCGCGCCGAGCAGGCCGAGCATCGCGATCGCGATCCCGGCCCACCGGATCGCGAGGATCGTGGCGACGGCGCCGGTGGCGATCGCGCCGATGACCGCAACCTGCGGGGCAATCAGCGCGTAGACGTGTGAGGCGACCAGCAACGTCACGAACAGGCCGCACGTAGCGACGCCCACGAGCACGATCGACGCCTCGGTCCGGCCGCGCTTGGCATGGAGCCACACCCCGGTTCCGAGGAGGGCGGCGGAGCCGAGCCCGGCGAGCGCGACTCGGGCCTCCGGTCCGATCCATCCGCGCGCCACGGCGAGCGCAAGGAACAGGACGATGCCGAACAGCGTCGCCACACCCCCGATCCAGGCCAGCACCCGGCCGCCGACGAGGTCTCCGAGGGAGACTGGCTGGCGGAGCCGGGGCGGCGGGTCGGTCGACGGCGGGGCGACCGACGGTGGGGCGACCGACGGTGGGGCGACCGACGGCGTGTCGGTCGACGGCGGGGCGACCGACGGGGGCTGCGACCGTAGCGCGTCGACCGGTGGCATCACCACCCGGACCGGCGGCGGCGCCGATCGGCGTCGTGGCGTGACGACCGCCTCCACCGAGCTCAGGCGCCGCTCCAACTCACACAGGCGCGATTCCAACTGATCAGGTGCTGCGGATGCCGACATCGGGATGCCCTCCTCGCTGCTATTGACCGATGGTCGATAAGGTACGCCCGCTCGATGGGCTTGTCAACCGCCGGTCAACAAGGTGCTAACATTGTCGTGTGAGCGAACCCGCGTACACCCGCCTCCCCGTCGACGAGCGTCGGGCTCAGATCGTCGCGGCGGGCACGACAGTGTTCGCCGAGCACGCGTACGAGGAGATCTCGATGCGGGAGATCGCATCGGCCGCGGGGGTGTCGAAAGCGCTGCTCTACCACTACTTTCCGTCGAAGATCGACCTGTTCAAGGAGGCCGTCTCCGAGGCGGCCGGCGAGCTCGCCGCGCTCATCCGGCCCGCGAGCGGCGGGACCGCGGCACCGGCACCGGAACAGCTCGCGGCAACGCTCGACGCGTACCTGGCCTGGATCGACGACCACGCCCGTACATGGACGAAGCTCATGCAGAGCGCCGCGACCCTGCCCGAAGCGCGTGAGATCGTCGAGCGCTTCCGCGCCGAGACGATGGCGATGGTGCTGGCGGGCCTCGGTGCGGCACCGACCCTCCGCCGGCGCTCCGGACCGCGATCGTCGGCTGGCTCGGCTTCCTGGACGCCGCGATCCTCGACTGGACGCAGAACCGCGACCTCACCCGCGACCAGCTCCGGGACCTGCTCGTCTCGGCGTTCGGCGCGGCCTTGCTCGCCGGACCGCAGTAGCGCGTTAACGCGTCTGCAAGATCTGCCCGGAACAATTGGGTGGCGAGATGCCGCTGCTGCTCGTGTTCGCGCTGATCGCCGGAGCCGGCACGGCGATTACGCCGTGCGTCCTTCCCGTGCTCCCCGCGCTGCTCTCAGCGGGCGCGCGTCGGCGGCCGCCGGCGTCCGCTTCGGGATCGTCGTCGGGCTCGCGATCACGTTCACGATCGCGATCGTCGCGCTCGCCCAGCTCGTGCAGGGCGTCGGGCTCGCGAGCGGCGCCGCCCGGACGCTGGCGATCGTCGTGCTGATCGGCTTCGGGCTCATCCTGCTCATCCCGTCGCTCGCCGCCCGTGTCCAAGCACCCCTCTCCCGCCTTGCGCGGTTCGGTCCCAAGACCCGTGGGGACGGGTTCTGGTCCGGGGTCGGGGTCGGCGGTGCGCTCGGCTTCGTGTGCGCGCCGTGTGCCGGCCCGATCCTCGCCGCGGTGACCTCGGTGAGCGCGTCGAGCGGCCCGTCGGCTCGGATCGTGGCCGTCGCGATCGCGTACGCGCTCGGCCTGAGCGCTGTCCTGCTGCTCTACGCGATCGGCGGCCGGGCCGTGCTCGAGCGGATCCGCCGCCACGCGCGCGGTCACCTCGTTGAGCCGGTGCTCGGCGTCGTGCTGATCCTCACGGGAGTCGCCATGGCAACCAACCTCGATGTCCGCTTTGAGGAGGCGCTCGCCAAGGACCAGAACCTGCCGGCATTCCTCGTCAACCCAACTCGGGCGCTCGAGAACTCGCACGCGGTCCAGTCGCGGCTCGCGTCGCTGCGCCCACCGTCCAAGTTCGCGAGCACGGCCGGGCCCGGCGAGCAACCTCCCCCGTCTCGGCCCGGCGCCGGAGTTCACCGACACCCAGCGATGGTTCAACACGCCCGGCGGGCGCCCGCTCACGCTCCACGGGCTCCGCGGTCGCGTCGTGCTCGTCGACTTCTGGACGTATACGTGCATCAACTGCATCCGCACGCTCCCGTTCCTCAAGGGGCTGTACGCCACCTATCACCGCTACGGGCTGCAGATCGTCGGCGTGGAGACGCCGGAGTTCACGTTTGAGCAGAACGCGGGCAACGTCGCGCAGGCGATCGCCTCCGACGGCCTTCGCTACCCGGTCGTCCAGGACAACCGGTACGGCACATGGAACGCCTGGGGCAACCAGTATTGGCCCGCGGAATACCTGATCGACGCGACCGGCCAGGTCCGCCACACGCAGTTCGGCGAGGGCGACTACGCCAAGAGCGAGGACGCCGTCCGGGCGCTGCTGCGCGAGGCCGGCGCGACCCGGCTGCCGCCCCCGATGACCGCCCACGCGATCATCCCCTCGGCGGAGCTCGGCACCCCGGAGACCTACCTCAACGCGCTGCGGCAGCAGGGGTTCGCCCCGCAGCTGATGTCCGGCGTCCACACGTATCCCGGCGTCGCCGACGCCGGCGCTCAACCAGTTCGCGCTCCGCGGCCGCTGGGATGTCGGGAGCGAGGACGGCAGCCCCGCGACGCCGGCCGCCACCGGCGCGGCGATCCAGGCCGGTTTCCAAGCTGCCGACGTGTACCTCGTGCTCACCTCCAGCGGGAACCTTCCGCGCACGGTCCGGGTGCTGCTCGACGGCAAGCCGGTAGCGACCGCGGCGTCCGGCCGCGACGTCCACGGGGGCGACGTCACGGTCCGCGGACAGCGGCTGTACTCGCTCGTGTCCCTCCCCTCGGCCCAGCGGCACGCGCTGACGGTCGAGGTCCCGCCGGGCGTCAGCGCCTACAGCTTCACCTTCGGCTGATCCGGTCGAGCACGGCGGCGGCGCGCAGCAGGTCCTCCGGCGCGTTGATGTTGAACAGCGCCTCGGTGTCCTCGATCTCGATCAGCCGCGGGTGCAGCGCCAGCACGGCGTCGGTGAGCGCGCACATCGCCGGCGGCCAGCGAGGCAGCGAGCGGAGCCGCCGCCTGCGGCTGATAGCACCCGAGCAACGGGTGAAGCCGTCCGGCCTCGGTGGCGATGACGGCGGGTGCCCGGCCGGGATCGGCTGATGCGAGCTGCTCGACCACGGCCAAGGTGAGAAACGGCATGTCGGCGGCGGCGACGAGCACCGGCCGGCGCCCCGCCAGCGCGAGCGCGTGGGTGATGCCGACGATCGGGTGCTGCGGCGCCGCCGGCTCGATCCACACCGTGACCCCTGGCAGGCTCGGGAGCTCGGTGTCGGGCTTCGCGACGATCGCCACGTCCTCGAGCACGGCCTGCAACACCGCGAGCGGATAGGTGATGAGCGGGCGCCCCCGGAGCTTGACGATCGCCTTCGAACCGCCGATTCGCCGGCCGCCTCCACCCGCCAGGATCACGCCGATCGGGGGCCGGCGACGGACCATCAGACGGCCTCGTCGAACTTGCTCACTGCGCCATCGTAGAATCAGACGGATGGAGGGCTCAACAGAGGTTCGCAGCTGGCTGCGGTGCTACCGCTGCTGGTCGCAGAACCTCGAGGTCCAAGTTCACTACGAGGGCATCCACCGGATCGACCCGGAGAGCGGCGAGCGCGGCGAGGTCGTCGACGAGATGCAGGAGGCGGTCGTCCAGTGCCTCGAGTGCATGCACGACCAGCCCCACCTCGGTTTCCACAACGGCCGCGTCGAGCCGATCGAGGACCGCTGGGAGCGGATGATCGCCGGCACGCCCTGGGTCGCGTCATGCACCGTCACCGTCGACGCCGACGACGTCGAGACGTGCTCGGGCCCCGAGGCTGGCGACGCTCTGTCCTATGCCGCCTTCGGCGACCACGGCACGCGTGAGTTCTTCACCCACGTTCGCTTCCACAAGCACGACGAGGACCGGATCGTCGTTCACCTGCTGGTCGAGCTGTACGCGCGCAGGCCGAGGAAGCGACCGAGGTCCTCGAGGACGCCGCGCGGGGCCAGCTCGCGATCACGTCGCTCGCCGAGGAGTCACGGCCGCCGGCGTCGACGGGCGACGCCAAGCACTAGCGGACCCTTCGTCGCTTTGCGCCGGGCGAACGTTCATGGTCTGGGTCCGGACATCGGACCTGAATCCCTGAAGTTCGGACGCTAGGCCGATTTCGGCCCCTCGATCGGCTCGAGGCCGGCCGCGAGCGGCTGATCAGGCACCTCTTCGCGGCCGACCACGCCGCGCCGGCGACCCCCACTCCGGACTCGCCCCGAGCGAACCAGCCAACCCCACGCCTCGAGCACGATCACGACCAATGCCACCGGCACCGTCGCCGGCAGCTCAGAAACCACGAAGAACAGCAGGTCGAACAGCGCGGCAAAGACGAACACCATCACCGCGGCCACCCGCTGGAGCCGCACCTCGCGCGCCAACGCCGCGCCCAGCAGCGCCGCGACGAACAGGTCGCCGTAGCCCATCGAAACGGTCCCGAACAGCTCGCTCTGGAGCTGCGGCAGGCCGCCGCCGGGAGCAGCGGCGACGAGCGCCGCGTTCGGCGCCTGGAGCAGATCCGACACGACGAGCCACGTATCGGCGGCCGCCATCAGCACGATTCCGAGCTTCAGCCACCCGGACGGCGTGACCGCGCCCAAAAGCACGCCCAACGTCACGCAGCTCAGCCCGCTCAGCAGCGCCGCCGCGGCCTCGCCGACCAGGGTCGTCCGCGACCACCACGCCAAGGCGAACAGCGGCACGGCGCCGAGCGCCGCCCACGGCACGCTCCCGCGCACCGCCCAGCCCAGGGCGATGGCGGCGAGCGGCGGCACCGCGATCAGCGCGAGATACGTCAGCCCGGTCGCGGTATCCGACACGTACCGGATCGCAAAGATCGTGAACACGATCGAGGCGATCGGGACGATCGCCCACGCCGGGCCCCGCACGCGGTCGAACAGCGCGACCCGCGGCGGCACCCGCGGCGCCGCGACAACGGCCGCCTGCAGCCCGAGCAGCGCCGCGTCAGACCATACGAACGGAAGAGCCACGCCCTGAGGGTACGGCCAAAAAGCCGTACCCCCGGGCGAAATCTTCAGACCTTCTTAGGCGTTCAGCCGGTCCTCGAGCGGCTTGAGCTGCGCGCTGAGCGCCTCGGGGAGCTTCTCGCCGAACTGGCGTAGTGCTCGTGCATCTGCGGCAGCTGCTGCTTCCAGCCGGCCACGTCGACCTCCAGCAGCTCCTGCATCTCCTCGCGTGCGTCACGTCGAGACCCTCGGTGTCGATGCCGCCCTCACCGACGAGCGGCAGCAGCCCGATCGCGGTGTCGACCGCGTCGGCCTTCCCCTCGCAGCGGCGGAAGATCCAGGCCAGCACGCGGGAGTTCTCGCCGAACCCGGGCCACAGGAACTTGCCGTTCTCGTCCTTGCGGAACCAGTTGACGTAGAAGATCCGCGGCAGCTTCGCGCCCGTCACGCTGCGCCAGCGACAGCCAGTGGCCGAAGTAATCCGCCATGTGGTACCCGCAGAACGGGAGCATCGCCATCGGATCCCACCGCAGCTGGCCAACCTTGCCGACCGCCGCGGCGGTCGTCTCCGAGGACATCGTCGAGCCGAGGAACACGCCGTGCTCCCAGTCGCGCGCCTCGTACACGAGCGGGACGACGCTCGCCCGCCGACCGCCGAACAGCATCGCCGAGATCGGCACGCCGCGCGGGTCCTCCCACTCGGCCGCGATCGACGGACACTGCGCCGCCGGGGTCGTGAACCGGGCGTTGGCATGGGCCGCCGGGCGTCTCGGACTCGGGCGTCCAGTCGTGGTGCGCGCCAATCGATCGCATGGGCCGGCGGCTCCGCCGTCAGGCCCTCCCACCACACGTCGCCGTCATCCAGTCTTGGCGCAGTTGGTGAAGATCGAGTTGCGCCCGATCGTGTCGATCGCGTTCGGGTTCGTCATCGGACCCGTGCCCGGGGCGACGCCGAAGAAGCCCGCCTCGGGATTGACCGCGTACAGCTGACCGTCGATACCGAACTTCATCCACGCGATGTCATCGCCGACCGTCTCGACCGTCCAGTCGGGCAGCGTCGGGATCAGCATCGCGAGGTTCGTCTTACCGCAGGCGCTCGGGAACGCCGCCGCGACGTACTTGACCTCACCCTCCGGCGAGGTGAGCTTGAGGATCAGCATGTGCTCGGCGAGCCAGCCCTCGTCGCGCGCCATCACCGACGCGATCCGCAGCGCCAAGCACTTCTTGCCGAGCAGCGCGTTTCCGCCGTAGCCGGAGCCGAACGACCAGATCTCGCGCGTTTCGGGGAAGTGGACGATGTACTTGTTCTCGGCATTGCACGGCCACGGGACGTCCTTCGCCCCGTCGACGAGCGGCATCCCGACCGAGTGCAGGCACGGCACGAAGTGGCCGTCGTCCCCAGACAGTCGAGCGCCGGCTGACCCATCCGGGTCATGATCCGCATCGAGCACGCGACGTAGGCCGAGTCGGTCAGCTGGACCCCGATGTGCGAGATCGGCGAACCGAGCGGACCCATGCTGAACGGCAGGACGTACATCGTGCGACCCCGCATCGATCCCTCGAACAGCTCGGTGAGCGCGACGCGCATCTCCTTGGGGTCGCGCCAGTTGTTCGTCGGGCCCGCCTCGTCCGCTTTCTCGGAGCAGATGAACGTGCGGTCCTCGACCCGCGCGACGTCCTCGGGATCCGACATCGCGAGGTACGAGTTTGGTCGTTTGGCCTCGGATAGCTTCTCGAAGGTCCCTGCGCCGACCAACCCCTGCGCAAGCCGGTCGTACTCCTCCGCAGATCCGTCGCACCAATGAACCTCGTCAGGCTGAGTGAGCGCGGCTACCTCCTCGACCCAGCTGAGCAATCGAGCGTTATTGGTGGTTGCTTGGTGCTGCGGTGCCGTGTGTGCCATTGGTCTACTTTGTCACTCCTTAAACGAGTTCGGCAGCGTGTCAGAAGGCTACCCTGGACAGGCGAAAAGGAGCTTCCGGGGTCCCTACGTGGAACGCATCCGGAATAGCTACTCGACGTTCGTTTCCGCGGTCTGGGTACGTCCAGAATCCCCGTCGCCGCCGGGGTTCTTGCGCGGTACGAGGACGAGGCGCTTGAACTCGGCGACGAGCACGCCATCCTGGTTGAGAACCCGCGTATGGACGCGGACCGTCCCGCGGTCCTGCTTGGAGCGGGACGGCTTGACCTCGAGCACCTCGGACTCGCAGAACAGCGTGTCGCCATGGAACACCGGAGCCGGGTGACTCAGCTCCTCGGTCGCCAGGTTCGCGATCGCTTTGCCGCTGACGTCGGAGACGCTCATCCCGAGGGCAAGCGAGTACACGAGCGGGCCGACGACGACGTTGCGGCCCTGCTGGGACTGTTGGGCATATATGTCGTTGATGTGCAGCGGGTGATGGTTCATCGTGATCAGGCAGAACAGGTGGTCGTCCGCCTCGGTCACAGTCTTGGCCGGCCAATGCTTGTAGACCGCGCCGACCTCGAATTCCTCGAGGTAGCGCCCGTACGGATGGGCGCCGCTCGCCTCCCGTGCTGCCTGGTCGGTGTCAACGTGGCTCATTCTGGAACTCCTGGTTTGTCCGGTTACCGGGTTGGAGGCTGTCTCATAACCCCCCGCGCACGTCTGGCGGCGGCGGATCTGCGCGAGGCGACGTCCTCGGACCCTCGAATAGCTCCGCTATTGGTCGGGTCCTGTGTCCTTGCCTCACCTGGTCCGGCGCTCGCCAGCCGCACACGCGGAGTTGTGAGACAACCTCTCGGGGAGAATGCCAGTCTGAGCGCATTTTCGGCCCGCTCCTGGGCACAAAGTTGCTTTTACGACATTCTCATTAACCGGACCTACCGTCTGCGCGAGAGATGACCCCGCCGCCCAAGCACCTGTGGTCTGGTGACTGGCGTTCCGATTCGGACGCCACCGCTGACGAGCTTGCCGCGCTCCGGGCCCTCCCCCGTCCGGAACTCGAGGAGGAGGAACCGCCGGCCGAGCCGCCCCGTGCGCCGCAGCCGCCACCACCGCCTCGCGCGCGTGGACCTCGCCGCACTCCGTCTCGCGGGCTGCGCACCGCCACCTTCCTCGTCCTCGCCCTGCTCGTCGCCGCCGGCATCGGCTGGGGCCTGACGAGCGCGCTCGGCACGAACAAGTCGACAGAGGAGAACGGTCAGACCGCGTACCTGGGGCTCCGCGTCGCCTCGCACGCGCTCATGGGAGGTCTCATCATCCGCAGCATCGACCCGGGCAGCCCGGCCGCCAAGGCGGGTATCCACGCGGGCGATGTGCTGGCCCGGATCGGGCAGGTCGAGGTGCACACGCCGGGCGACGTCCGCGCGTTGATGCTCGGCCGCCACCCCGGCGATGACGTGCAGCTGGGGATCGAGCGGGGATCGATCTCGTTCACGGTCGTCGTGACGCTGGCGAGCCAACCATGAGCTTCGGCGCGCCACTCGTCCTCGTCGCCCTGTGCGCGATCCCGGTGCTGATCGGGCTCTACTCGTCCTACCAGCGCCGGCGCCGCGCCGCGGTCGCCGCGTTCGTCACGCCGGCACTTGCCGACTCGGTCGCGCCGAACCGGCCCGGGTGGCGCCGCCACCTGCCGATGGTGCTGTTCGCGCTCGCGCTCACCGTGCTGATCCTCGCGGCCGCACGGCCGCAGAAGAGCGTGGCCGTCGCGGTCAACAACGCCGCTGTCGTACTCGCCAATGACGTGTCAAGCTCGATGGCCGCCACCGACTTGAAGCCCTCACGGCTCGGCGCGGCCGAAGTCGCCGGGAACCGGTTCCTCTCCAGCCTGCCGTCGACCGCCCGAGCCGGGCTGCTCCAGTTCAACCAGCACGCGACCGTGCTCCAGTCTCCGACGACGGACCGAGCGCTCGTGCGCCAGGCGCTGTCCGAGCTCCGCGCCGGCGGCCACACCGCGATCGGCGACGGGATTCTCACCGGTCTGAAGATGCTTGCGGCGCTCCCCAAGCAGAACGGAAAGGCGCCCCCGGGCGCGATCGTCCTGCTCTCCGACGGCTTCTCGACGAACGGCGCCGATCCGCTCGCCGCCGCGCGTCAGGCGAAGTCCCAGCACGTCCCGATCTACACAGTCGTGCTCGGCAACAACACCGGGACGATCCGCGTCTGGAAGAACGGCCACTTCATCAACGAGCGTGTTCCCCCCGCGCCGCAGCAGCTGCAGCAGATCGCCCAGATCGCCGGCGGGCAGTCGTTCACCGCCGCCGATACGAGCGGACTGAGCGCCGTCTATGCCCGCCTCGGCAAGCAGCTCAGCCACAAGAAAGTCAATCGCGAAATCACCGCCAGCTTCGCCGGCGGCGCATTGGTGCTGCTGCTCATCGGCAGCGTGTTCTCGGTGCGCTGGTTCGGCCGCCTCGTCTGACCAACTACTTCCCCACAGGAGACCATGAGTACCGAATATCCCCATGACCGGCCGGCCGAGACCCAGCCGCTCCAGCCGCGTCCCGTCGAGACGCCGCCGGTCGAGAACCCGCACGACCTCCGCGCCGACGCGCGTGAGGCCCTCCAGGAGGCGCTGCACGAGATCAAGCGCGTCATCGTCGGCCAGGACGCGATGCTCGAGCGGCTGCTCGTCAGCCTGCTCGCGCGCGGCCACGTCCTGCTCGAGGGCGTCCCCGGCCTCGCCAAGACGCTGACCGTCAAGACCCTCGCCGCCGTGCTCGGCGGCTCCTACAGCCGAGTCCAGTTCACCCCCGACCTCGTGCCCGCCGACCTCGTCGGCACGCGCGTCTACCGCCCGGACAGCGGGTCGTTCGATACCGAACTCGGGCCGGTGTTCGCAAACTTCGTGCTCGCCGACGAGATCAACCGCGCCCCGGCGAAGGTCCAGTCGGCGCTGCTCGAGGTCATGCAGGAGACCCAAGTGACGATCGGCGGCACGACCTTCCAGGTCCCCGCGCCGTTCATCGTGATGGCGACCCAGAATCCGATCGAGTCGGAGGGCACCTACCCGCTCCCGGAGGCCCAGGTCGACCGCTTCCTGATGAAGATCCTCGTCGACTACCCGTCGATGGGCGAAGAGGCGGCTGTCGTCGGGCGGAGCCTCGCCGCGCCCGCCGCGGTGAGCGAGTGCCTGTCTGTGGCGGAGCTCGAGCGTTACGGTCGTGCGGCCGAGACCGTGCTCGTCGACCGCGACGTCATCGGCTACGCCGTCTCGCTCGCCGACGCGACGCGCAACCCGGCGAACCACGGGCTCGCTGACCTGGCGACGATGATCGAGTACGGGGCGAGCCCGCGCGGGCCGATCGGGCTCGTGCAGGCCGCGCGGGTGCTCGCGCTGCTCCGCGGCCGCGGCCACGTCGCCGTCGAGGACATCCGCGACCTCGCTGCCGACGTGCTCCGGCATCGGCTCGTGCTCTCCTACGACGCGCTCAGCGAGGGCGTGGGCGCCGATGAGATCCTCGAGCAGGTGCTCGCGGTCGTGCCCGAGCCAGGCATGCATCACCTCACCCGGCCCGTGGCTGCCAATACCCGTCCGGTGGCGGCTGGATGAGCCAGACGCTGCTGCAGCCGCCCGCGGCGCGGCAGGGTCCAGGACCGATTCCGCAGCCGCTCATCGACGCGCTCGACGTCGCGATCACGCGCAAGCTCGCGCACACGCTCCCGGGTGACCGGCGGGCGGCGGGCGTCGGGCTCGGCGTCGAGCTCGCGCAGCTGCGGCCATACGTCGTCGGCGACGACGTCCGCCACATCGACCCGGCGGCGACGGCCCGGACCGGCGGGCAACCGCACGTCCGCCTCCACGTCCCCGACCGGGCGATGACGACCTGGATCGTCCTCGACGTGTCACCGTCGATGGCGTTCGGCACGGCCCAGCGGCTCAAGGCGGACGTCGCCGAGGGCGTCGCGCTCGTGTTCGGCCGGCTCGGAGTCCGCCGCGCCGGCAGCGTCGGGATGATCATGTGCGGCGCCGGTGGGGCGGGTGGGGACCGCATTCTCCCGCCCCGTGGCTCGAAGCCGGGCATCGTCGCCCTGCGCCGCGCGCTCGCCGACGGCGTCGCGCCGGATGGACACAACGAGCCGGCGGCGTTCGCCGACGCGCTTCAGCGTGCGGGCCGGCTCGCACGCCAGAGCGGGCTCGTCGTCGTCATCTCCGACTTCCGCGACCAACGCGGCTGGGAGCGGCCGCTCGGATCGCTGCGGGTGCGCCATTCGGTGATCGGCGTTGAGATCAGCGACCCGCGCGAGCGCGAGGTCCCCGCCGTCGGCCATCTTGCGCTGATCGACCCCGAGACCGGCGCCCGTGTCGAGGTCGACACATCGAGCGCGCGGCTGCGCGAGCGCTTCGCCGAGCTCGAGCGTGAGCGCCGCGAGACGATCGCCCGTGAACTGCGCCGCCTGCGGGTCCATCACGTTGCCCTGTCCACCGATGACGACTGGCTGCTCGAGCTCGGCCGACAGCTGCGATGACGTTCTCCTCCCCGATCTGGTTCCTGGCGCTCGCCGCGATCCCGGCGGTGCTCGCGCTGCAGTACGCGGCCCGCCGCCGCGCGCGGCGTTACGCCGTGCGGTTCACCGCAGTCGAGACGCTGCGCCTCGCCGCCGGCCCGAGCTCAACGTGGCGTCGGCGCCTGCCGCTCGGGTTGCTGCTCGCCGCGATCGCGGCGCTCGCCGTCGCCCTCACGCGCCCGCACGTCGCCTATCAGGCGGCGGTCGATCAGGCGTCGGTGATGCTCGTCACCGACCACTCCGGCTCAATGGCAGCGAGCGACGTCCAGCCGACCCGGCTCGACGCGGCGGTGAAGGCGGCGAACACGTTCATCGATCAGCTGCCCTCAGGCGCCCGCGTCGGAGCGGTGACGTTCTCGAGCTCTGCCGATTCGGTCCAGGGCCCGGTGACGAATCACGGCGCCGCCCGCAGCGTGATCGATGCCCAGACCGCCGACGGCGCGACCGCGACCGGCGACGCCCTGGCGCTCGCGCTCCAATTGCTCCACGGCACGAACCCCAAGCATCCACCGTCGGCCATCGTGCTCCTCTCCGACGGCGCGGCGAACACCGGCGTCGATCCGGCGACGGTGGCCCGGCAGGCCGCCAAGGAGAAGATCCCGATCTACGCCGTCGCGCTCGGCCAGCCCGGAGCGACGATCCCGAATCCCGATCCGCTCGGGCCGCCGGTCGACGTCTCACCCGACCCGCAGCTGATGGCGCAGATCGCGAAGCTGTCCGGCGGGCGCACGTTCAACGCCCAGAGCGCGAACGAGCTCAGCTCGATCTACAAGACGCTCGGGACGAAGCTCGGCTCGGCGACGCGCCATCGTGAGGTGACGGTCTTGTTCGCTGTCGGCGGCCTCGTGCTGCTCCTGCTCGCCGCCGGCGCGTCGACGCGCTGGGCGGGACGGCTCCCCTAGCGACCGTCTGTGACCCCCTCCCGGTAGCCTCGGGGCCGAACCAACCAGGAGATTTGACAGTGCGCAACCCCCGTGACTTCGGCAAGGCATTGGCGATCGGTGCTCCGGCGCCAATGCTCGAGATCCCGTTCAAGCCCTCACGGATGATCCATTTCCTCGACTTCTCGAACGAGAAGATGGTCGCCAAGGTGCCCGACATCGCCCCGACCGTCGACATCCTGCTCGGCAACCTCGAGGACGCGGTGCCGGTCGACCGCAAGGAGGCGGCGCGCGAGGGCCTGCTCCGAGTCGGGCGCGACATCGACCTCGGCGAGACCCAGCTGTGGACGCGTGTGAACTCGCTCGAGTCGCCGTGGGTGCTCGACGACATCACCCAGATCGTCACCGAGATCGGCCACAAGCTCGACGTGATGATGATCCCGAAGGTCGAGGGGCCGTGGGATATCCACTACGTCGACCGGCTGCTCGCCCAGCTTGAGGCGCGGGCCGGCCTGGAGCGGCCGATCCTCATCCACGCGATCCTCGAGACCGGCCTCGGCGTCGTCAACCTCGAGGAGATCGCGACCGCGAGCCCGCGGATGCAGGGCATGAGCTTCGGCCCCGCGGACCTCGCCGCGAGCCGCCGGATGAAGACGACCCGTGTCGGCGGCGGGCACCCGGGCTATCGCGTGATCGAGGACCCGGATGCCGACAACTCCGAGGCACCCCGTCCGAGCGCCCAGCAGGACCCGTGGCACTACTCGATCGCCCGCATGGTCGACGCCTGCACCTCCGCCGGGATCCTTCCGTTCTACGGGCCCTACGGCGACATCAAGGACGTCGTCGGGTGCGAGACCCAGTTCCGGGCCGCGTTCCTGCTCGGCTGCGTCGGCGCATGGTCGCTGCACCCGGTGCAGATCGGCATCGCCAAGAAGGTGTTCAGCCCGGATCCCGACGAGGTGCTGTTCGCTAAGAAGGTGCTCGAGGCGATCCCGGACGGCCGCGGCGTGCACATGATCGACGGCAAGATGCAGGACGACGCGACCTGGAAGCAGTGCAAGGTCATGGTCACGCTCGCCGAGATGCTCGCCCACAAGGACCCGGAGCTGGCGGAGGCCTACGGCTTCACGCCGAGCGCCGTGTAACACTGGCGTCGTGAGAATCTCGGCCAAAGCCGACTATGCCGTGCGCGCCGCCGTCGAACTGGCGGCGGCCACCGACGATAAGCCGGTCAAGGCCGAGCGGATCGCGACCGCCCAGGGGATCCCGCTCAACTTCCTCGAGAACATCCTCGGCGAGCTCCGGCACGCCGGCGTCGTGCGCAGCCACCGCGGCGCCGAGGGCGGCTTCCGGCTCGCCAAGCCGGCGACCGAGATCACCGTCGCCGACATCATCCGCGCCGTCGAGGGGCCGCTGGCGTCGGTACGCGGGGGCCCACCCGAGGAGGCCGAGTACGCCGGCGCCGCCGCGTCACTCCCCCGGGTCTGGATCGCGGTACGGGCGAACCTCCGTCGCGTCGTCGAGCACGTAACCGTCGCCGACATCGCCGGCGGTCACCTGCCGAAGAGCATCGACAAGCTCGCCGAGGACCCCCAGGCCTGGATCACCAGGTAGGTAGCCAGCGGCGCATGCGCCGCTGGCCCGGCAGGTGCATGCACCTGCCGGCGAGGGTGCGCATGCGCACCCTCGGAATGCATCATGCGGTCGCGGGCTCCTCGCTGCGGCTCTCGGCCGGCGATGTCGCGCCCTCCTGCGGGCGGACGTAGACGATGTCGCCCCGCGCGAGCTCGAGCTCCTCGGTCTGGCCGCGGGTGAGCTGCGCGCGGGCGCTCTCGCCGCCCGGCAGCTCGAGCTCGATCCGGACCTCGAAGCCGAGGTGGACGACGCGCGACACCATTGCCTCGATCGATCCCGGCGTCTCGAGCAGCGACACGGTGACGTCGTGCGGGCGCACGAGCTTGCCCTTGAACGTGCTCACCGGCCCGAGGAAGCCCATCACGAACTCCGTGGCCGGCTTGTCGTAGACGTCCCGCGGCGAGCCGACCTGCTCGATCTTTGCGTGGTTCATCACCGCGATCCGATCGGCGACCTCCATCGCCTCCTCCTGATCGTGGGTGACGAGCACGGTCGTCACGCCCTGCTCGTCGTGGAGGCGGCGCAGCCACGCCCGCAACTCGGCGCGGACCTTTGCGTCGAGCGCGCCGAACGGCTCGTCGAGCAGGAGCACCCGCGGGTCGACGGCAAGGGCCCGGGCGAGAGCCATCCGCTGGCGCTGGCCGCCAGAGAGCTGCGATGGCCGCTGCTCTGACCATTTCGCCAGCCCGACGATCCCGAGCAGTTCGTCGACCTTCGCCTTCACCTCGTCCTTGGGTCGTTTGCGGATCCGCAGACCGAACGCGATGTTCTCGCGCACGCTCATATGGGCGAACGCGGCGTAGTGCTGAAAGACGAAGCCGATGCCGCGGTCCTGGGGGCGTGCCGCACTGACGTCGGTGCCGTCGATCGAGACCGAGCCGGCGTCCGCGGTCTCGAGCCCCGCGATGATCCGCAGCAGCGTCGACTTGCCCGAGCCGCTCGGCCCGAGCAGCGCCGTGAGCGACCCCTGGGGGACGTCGAGGGTTACGTCGTCGAGCGCCGTGAACTCCCCAAAGTGCTTCGAGACGTGGTCGATGTCGATTCTCATCGGGCGTCGTCCTTTCGCGGCGCGAGCACGGTCATCACGATCAAGACGAGGAGAGACAGGACAGCAAGCTCAGTCGCCGCGGCGTAGGCGCCGGGGATGGCGTCCGCGCCGATCTGGCTGTAGCGCCGGTAGACGAGCAACGGCAGCGTCAGCGTCGACCCGGCGACGTTCGACGAGACGATCAGGACGGCACCGATCTCACCGAGAGCGCGGGCCGTCGTTAGCACGACGCCGTAGGCGACACCCCAGCGGATCGACGGCAGCGTCACCCGCCAGAACGTCTGCCACCCCGACGCGCCAAGCGTTGCCGCCGCCTGCTCCTGCTCGTCCCCGACCTCGATCAGCACGGGCGTGACCTCGCGCACGACAAACGGCAGCGACACGAAGATCGTCGCGAGCACGATCCCCGGCACGTGGAAGATGATCTGGTCGCTGTGCAGCCATCCGGCCGTGCCGTAGACAAGGACCAGCGCAAGGCCGATGATCACTGGCGAGACGAGGAACGGGAGGTCGATGAACGCGTCGAGCAGCTTGCGGCCGCGGCCCTTGCCGCGGACGATGACGAGCGCCGCGCCGACCCCGAAGATCGTGTTGAGCGGCACGGCGATGATCGCCACGAGGATGGTCAGCCACAGCGCGCTGATCGCAGCCGGCGTCGTCATCCACGCGAACGCCGCGCTGAAGCCGTGCTCAAACGTCTTGCCGAACACGACGACGAGCGGCAGCAGCAGGAGCACCGTCAGGTAGAGCAGCGCGACGGCGCGGAGCGAGAGCGTGGCTTTACGGCTAATGCGCAACGCGGCCTCCGAGACGCCGGATGGCGACGAGGATGAGCAACGAGATGGCGAGCAGCACGACCGAGAGCGACGCCGCCGCCTGCGGCGCGTCGCTCTCGATGTCGGCGAAGATGATGATGCTCGCGATCTGGACCTTGCCGACGATCAGCACGAGTGAGCCGATCTCGCCGACCGCGCGGGCGAACGACAGCGCGGCGCCGGAGAGGATCGCGGGTCGCAGCGCCGGCAGCACGATCCGGCGGAAGGTGACGCCGTTCGAGGCGCCGAGCGATGACGCCGCCTCCTCGACCTCCTTGTCGAGCTCGATCAGAACCGGCTGCACGGAGCGCACGACGAACGGCAGCGTCACGAACAGCAACGCGACGACGACCGCAGCCCGCGTGTACGCGAGGTGGATGCCGAACGGGCTGTCAGGGCCGTAGAGCGCGATCAGCGTGATCCCGGCGACGATCGTCGGCAGCGCGAACGGCAGGTCGATGAGCGCGTTGATGATGCGCTTGCCGGGAAACGAGTCGCGGACGAGCACCCACGCGACGAGCGTCCCCATCACCGCGCCGATCGCGGCGACGATCAGGGAGACGACGAGGGTGATGACGAGTGACTTGATCGCCACGGGGGACGTCACCGAGTCAAAGAACGCTGCGATGCCGCCTGAGAAGGCTTTGACCGCGACAGCGGCGAGCGGAAGCAGCACGATCACGCTCAGGTAGAGCGTGGCCACGCCGAGCCCGGGGCCACCGCCGCGAGCGGTACGGCGCGCGCGGCGCCGGCTCTTCACCGGCGCCGCACCGACAGCAACTGAATCAGCTGGAGGCAGTGGGAACTCCTGCTGCCTGCTCGATCTTCGTGATCGAGCCCGAGGACGGGTCGAAGAACTCCTTCTTGACCTTCGTCCAACCGCCGAGGAACTGAATCGTGAACAGGTCCGCCGGCGTCGGGAACTTCGACTTGAACTGATCGGCCACCGACTTCACCACCGGCCGATAGCCCTGCTGGGCCCAGATCGTCTGGCCTGCGGGTGTCCACAGCCAGTTGACGAATGCCTGAGCCTGCGACTTGTGCGAGCTCTTCTCGGTGACGGCGATCGGCGTCTCGATGAGGAGCGTCTGCTTCGGGATGACGTACTGGACCGCGTCGCCGGCCTTGACGGCTGAGATCGCCTCGCTCTCATACGAGATGAGGACGTCGCCCTTGCCGCTTGTGAACGTCTGGCGCGCGGCGGCGCCGCTCGAGTCCTGAACGCTGACGTTCTTCGTCAGCAGCGTCTTGACGTAGTCGAGCGCCTGCGCCGGGGTCTTGCCTTCCTTCAGCTGAGCGCCGTAAGCGGCGAGGATGTTCCACCGCGCGCTGCCCGAGGTCGACGGGTTCGGCGTGATCACATCGACGCCGGGCTTGACGAGGTCATCCCAGCCCGTGATGTGCTTGGGGTTGCCCTTGCGCACGACGAGCACGACGACGGAGTCCGTGGCGATCCCCTTCCGCACGTTCGCGTTCCAATTGCTGGCGACGAGGTTGTCCTTGACGAGGCGCGTCATGTCGGGCGTCGTCGAGAACGCGACGACGTCGGCCGGCTGGCCGGAGTCAACCGCCCGGCTCTGTGAGCCCGATGCGCCGAATGACTGGCCGAACGTGATCCCCTTCCCCTGCGGAACCTGGGAGTAGGCCGTCGTCAACGCGTCGTACGCCTTCTTCGGCGTCGAGTACGCGACGAGGTTGAGCTTGACGCCGTCGCCGCTCGCGGCGCTCGCGGCGTCGTTCGACGACGAGTTGCTCGTGTCGGACGATCCGCCGCAGCCGGCGATCACGCCGCCGCTGATGAGCGCCGCCGTCAGCGCCAGTGCGCCAGATCGTCTGAACGTGGATATACGAATCATCGGCCCCTCTACAAAAACTGTTTTCTCGATGAGTTTTATGGGAAACGTCGGCAACAGGTTGTAGCACAAGCTCAACCGAGAAAGTTGGGTATCGATTAGCCGGTCCGGCCCGCCAGAGGCAGCCGCCGCCGTAGCCCCATCGTCGCTAGCCTCCCCGAGCGCAATGCGCTTCTTCGAATACGAATCCCGGGCGATCGTCGCGAAGGCGGGGATCCCGGTCACCAAGCACGGTTTTGCCAAGACCCCGGAGGAGGCCCGGGCGATCGCCGAGGACATCGGCGGCTCGGTCGTCATCAAGTCGCAGGTCCTCACCGGCGGCCGGATGAAGGCAGGCGGCGTCCAGTTCGCCGACTCCCCCGAGCAGGCCGAGGGCCACGCCGCCCACGTTCTCGACCTTGAGATCGATGGCCACATGCCACGTGGCGTGCTCGTCGACTCCAAGGCGGCGGTCGCGCACGAGTACTACGCGGGCGTCGTCTGGGACGGCATCCGCAAGCGTCCGGTGATGCTGTTCTCCGACATGGGCGGCATCGACATCGAAGAGGTCGCCGAGAATCACCCTGACCACGTCGCCCGCGCCCACTTCTCCACGCGCGAGCCGTTCTCGGACTGGCAGGCCAAGCAACTGATCGCGTCGCTCGGCATCACCGGGGCGGCTCTGAACCGGCTCACGCCGATCGTCGCCCGCCTTGCGCGGCTGTTTCTCGAGTACGACATGACGCTCGCCGAGATCAACCCGCTCGGTCAGCTCGAGGACGGCACGTTCATCGCGCTCGACGCCCACATGGACATGGAGAACGAGGCACGACCCCGCCAGAAGCCACTGCTCCACGAGCTCGGCGTCGGCGACGATGAGACGCGCCAGGCCCGCGAGGCGACGCCGTTCGAGCTCGCCGGCGAGCAGGTCGACGCCCAGGACCACCGCGGCGTCGCCGGCAACGTCACCGAGTTCGACGGCAACCTCGGGCTCGTGATCGGCGCCGGCGGCGGCTCGCTGACGCTGTTCGACGCCGTCCGCGCCCACGGAGGCGACCCGGCCAACTACTGCGAGATCGGCGGCAACCCGTCGGTCCGCAAGGCGTGCGGCCTCGCCAAGCTCGTCCTCCAGAAGCCCGGCGTCGACAAAATCGCCGTGATGATGTCGATCGTCTCCAACACCCGGGTCGACATCGTCGCCCGTGGCGTGATCAAGGCGTGCGTCGAGCTCGGGTATGACCCGGCCGAGAAGATCGCGATCTTCCGCATCCCGGGCGCCTGGGAGGAAGAGGGCTTCAAGATCCTCGAGAAGTACGGCGTCGAGTACGCGGATCGCTCGGTGTCGCTGCACGAGGCGGCGAAGCGCGCGGTCGAGAAGATCCAGGGAGCAGCTGCCTGATGTCAATCCTGATTGATTCGGATACGACGTTCATCGTCCAGGGCATCACCGGCCGCGAGGCCGTGAACCTGACGCGCGAATGCCTCGACTACGGCACCGGCGCGAAGATCGTCGGCGGGGTCACACCGGGTCGCCTCGGCCGGGACGTCCACGGCGTGCCTGTGTTCGACACCGTCGCCCAGGCGGTCGAGCACCACGGTCGTCCGATCGACGGCTCGGTCGTCACCGTGCCCCCCGCGTTCACGAAGGACGCGGTGGTCGAGGCGCTCGAGAACGGCATCAAGCTGATCGTCATCGTCACCGAGCGGATCCCGCGCGGCGACGTCGCGCAGATGGTCGAGCTCGCCACCGCGCGCGACGCACGGATCATCGGTCCGAACTGTCTCGGGATCATCGTCCCCAACGTCATCAAGATGGGCGGGATCGGCGGTCCGGCGAAGGACGCCGCGAAGTCCTACACGCCTGGATCGGTCGGCGTCATCTCCCGCTCCGGCGGCATGACGACCGAGATGTCCTCGACGCTCACCGCCGCTGGCCTCGGTCAGTCGACCGCGGTCTCGATCGGCGGCGACGCGATCATCGGCTCCTCCTACGCCGAGCTGATGCCGCTGTTCGACGCCGACCCGCAGACCGAGGCGATCGTCATCTACACCGAGCCCGGCGGCCGAATGGAGGCCGAACTCGCCCGGTACGCGACCGAGACGGGGTCGAAGCTGCCGATCGTCGCCTTCATGGCCGGCCGGTTCATGGACGAGATGCCCGGCATGAGCTTCGGCCACGCAGGCACGATCGTCGAGGGCAAGGAGGACACCGCGAGCGAGAAGATCGCCCGCCTCGCCGAGGCCGGGATCGTCGTCGCCGAGGAGATCTCCGAGATCCCGAACATCATCAAGGACAAGCTCGGAGCCAAGGTATGAGCGAGGCACTGTTCATTGGCGTCGAGGTCGACCAGGCGGTCGCCTCCGATCCGGCGCTCGCCGCCAAGCTCGCAGAGGTCTGCCCGGTCGACATCTTCGGCCACAACGAAGACGGGACGCTGCGGATCGTTGACGAGAACCTCGACGAGTGCGTCCTGTGCGAGCTGTGCATCAACGCGGTCCCGGCCGGGACCGTCAAGGTGCTCAAGCTGTACTCGGGCGAGTCGCTCCCGGCTGCGTAAGCCCGCGCCGGCGCGCGGTGCCGGCGGCGCCCCCGACCGGTCGCGGCCGGCGCCGCCAATCGGTGCCGCTCCGGTCCCCCAACCGACGTGAATGGCGATTCACCGCCGGGGGGTGGCGGTGAATCGCCATTCACATCCTTGAACGCCCGGGTCGCACAGCGGCCGCGCGGGCGTTTAGGATGCGCGGTGGATGGCGCTACGGAAATGCGCGAACTGTGGGCAAGAAGTACCGGACAGCAGGTTTTGCATCCGTTGTGGGCATGAGCACGAGGGAGGCGAGCCGGCACTGTCGCGGATGGCACGCGTCCCGGGCGCGTCCGCGGTCGGCCGCGGGCTGTCCGGCGTTCTGAACATCGACCCGGCATCGCTGTCCGGTGTGCGTCGCGCGTTCGCGGCATCGCCGAACGAGAGCGTCCTGCGCCCGACGATCGTCTCGACGATCTTCCCCCAGCTGCCGCAGCCATCGATGGCGACGTTCCGCGCCTGCCTTGGGCTCGGGCTCGCGACCGTGCTCGTGCTCGGTCTTGCCGGCCTCTATCCGGTCGCGCTCATCGCCGCCGCCGTGCTCGTCCCCGCGCTCGTCGTGCTCTACATGCTCGACGTCAACGTGTTCGAGGACGTCCCGCTGCCGGTGATCGGCGCGACGCTTGTCTGGGGAGTGATTGCCGGAGCGGTCACGGCGCTGATCGCGAAAGCGGTCTCGCCCACCGGCACCGACATCTTCGTCAGCGGCAACGGCAGCTTCGTGCTCACGCGTGGGGTTCTCATCCCTCTGCTCAGCTTCGTTCTGATCCTCGCCGGACCGCTGTGGATGATGCGCTACCCCAAGTTCTCGACCGTCCTCGACGGAGCCACGTTCGCGGCCGCCAGCGCGGCGGCGTTCGTCGGCACCGAGGTGATCGTCCAGGCGCTCGGCGTCCTCACCCACGGACTGCGACCGCCCGGCTCGATCGTGCCCTGGCTCGTCCAGCTGGCGCTGATCGCGATCGGCCTGCCGGTCGTCACGATGTCGTCGATGGCGGCCGTCGCCGGAGCGGTATGGCTCAACTACCGGGCGCCGATCCGCGACCGTCGCGCCCTCGGCCGACTTGGCTCCTTGTTCCTCGTCGTGCCGCTCGGCGCCGCGTTCCTCGTGGTCTCGGCGATCGTTCAGATCACGCTGCCGAGCGGCGTCGCGCTCGCGATCGTCGCGGCCCTCGCCGTCCTCGGTCTTCTCTGGCTGCGCCAGGTGATCCACGTCGGTCTGCTCGAGGAGGCGCTTGAGGTCGAGGACGCGCCGATCATCACCTGCGCCAACTGCGGGCACCGCACGCGCCATGGCGCGTTCTGTGAGTTCTGCGGAATCTCGCTGGCGGCGCTGCCGTCCAGCCGTTCCGCGGTGCAACGGACCCCGACCCCGACGAACCCGGCCCCGACGAACCCGGGACAGTAGGTAGAGACCGGGGCGCGTGCACAGAATCGGGGGCAGCCGGAAATGGCAATGACATTGCGGTGCACCGCGGGGCCGTGTGCCGGGCAGTCGATCATCGTCGACGCGGAGCTCCTGCTCGGGCGCGAGGAGCCGGATCCCGGACACCTCGGGGGCGATGCACGGCTCTCCCGCCGCCACGCGCGGATTTCGTTCGACGATCGGGGACGCCCGGTGATCGAGGACCTCGGGTCGACGAACGGGACGTGGATCAACGAGGAGCGGCTCGTCGCGCCTCACGTGTGCACATCCGGCGACGTCCTGCGAGTGGGCCAGGGCACATTCGAACTCGAGGTCGATGCGCCGGCGGCAGCGCGCACGGAGGCTGAGTTCGTCGGGCCGCGGCAGGCCGCGACCGTGGCCGAGGCCCCGGCCGCCGTTCCTGTGCTGCTCGTCACGGCGGGACCGCGTCAGGGCGAGGAAATCCCACTTGACCACGAGCTGCTGCTCGGACGGATGTACGGCGAGCCGGGCTCGCTCGGCGGCGACCGCCGGTTGTCCCGCCGCCACGCGCGGATCGCCCGCGGGCCGGGCGGCATCTATTTCATCGAGGACACGGGCTCCTCGAACGGAACAAACGTCAACCGCATGCTCGTGTCGCGGGCCCGCGCGCTCCGAGACGGGGACGAGATCGAGGTCGGCTCGAGCACGCTCGTCGCCCACGGGATGCCGGCTCTGCCGATCGGCGGCCAGGTGTCGGACGTGACGCCGATCGGACCGCCACCACCGCCACCCGGCGTCGCCCGAATGCCCCCTCCGCCGTCCACGCCGGCGTCGTCCCCTCCGGCGCCTGTCCCCGGCCCCGCACCGCAGGCACCTCCCGCCGCCGCGGCAGCCGCGGCGGCCGCGCCTCATCCTCGAGACCAGTTCCTCCCGCGTGGCGCTGCCGGGACGCGTCTCTCGTCGCGGCGCGGCCGCGTCGTCGGCGCATTCGCAGCCGTATTCATCGTGTCGGTACTGGTCGCGGTCGCAGTCGTCGTCCTCGCGGCCCCGCTTGGAACCCAAGCGTGCCCGGAGGGGTTCGAGTGCAATCCGCCGGCGAAGACGCCGCCGCTCCACGCGACCGCCTCCTTCACCGGCTCGCTCGGCTGGAGCGTGGGGTACGACCCGCAGTCCGCGCACACGAGCGCGGCCAACGCCTCGCAGAATCAGCTCGTGCTTCAGGAGACGAGTCAGTACGACGAGCATGCCCTCGGCGTGGCGGCCAACAGCAAGTTGATCGGCGTCTTCGTCCGTGGGTACCGGACGGCCGAGACCTCACCCACCGCGGCCGAGAACGCGCTGGCCAACGAGCTCTCCGGCCACCTGCTCGGCACTGACACCGCGCCGACCTCCGACCAGCTGTTCACGCGGCCCGCGCTCGGCTTCCACCCGGCGACTGGCGAGGTGCTCGAGGGGAACACGCAGACGCCGCAGGGCCCTGGCCCGCTCGTCAAGGTGGCGATCATGTCCGCGGCCTCAGGCGGCGTCACGCTTGCGGTGGGGATCGTCTACCCGGTCCGACGCTCGGACACGCAGGGCGAGAACCCCAACCGCGTTCCGGACGCATTCGGTGACGAGATCCTGGGCACGGTCCGTTTCCCCGGGGACGGCGCGACATGAACCGTCGCAGACAGGTGGCCGTCGGCCTCGTGCTGATCGTATGCGCGGCAGTGGTGATCGTGTTCGGCGTCGTTGGCCACGGCGCGGACACCCGTCACTCGTCCACAACGACGACAACGGCAGCCGCACTGCCCGATGGTTCCCGCCCGCTGGGGCGGATCACCCACGGGACCGTCCGCTTCGCCCTCAACCTGCGGCTGCACGAGCGCGCGCTCGATGACTACCTCCGGCACGTCGATCCGGGAACGGCCCGACGCGGCCGGCTCAGCGCCGCTGCGTTCGGCACCCGCTTCGGACTGAACGACAGGCACATAGCGCAGCTCCGCACAGAGCTCGACCGACTCGGCATCGGCGTCGAGCGGGTCTACCCCCAGCGCACGGCGATGCTCGTGCGAGGGAGCGTCTCGCGGCTCGAGCAGCTGTTCGCGCTGCGCTTCGACCGCTACCGCCTGCCGGACGGTCGTCGCTATTACGCCCCCGAGCAGGCACCGCGGATCCCCGCGACGCTGACCCCGTACGTGACCGGGCTCGGCGATCTCTCCGACCGACCGCTGCTGCGCAACGACATCCCGGCGTCGGGACTCACACCCGCGATCACAGCGCAGGCCTACGGCCTCAAGCCGTTGTGGGACCGCGGTTTCCGCGGGAAGGGCGAGACGATCGCGATCGCGACCGCGTTCGGCGCGATCAACCCCGCGGACATCCAGATGTACGCCGAGAAGAACGGGATCCCCGATCCGCACATCGAGATCCGCCCTGTCGATGGCGGCAGTCAGTACTCCCGCGCGCAGGGATCCGACACGGAGGTCGATCTCGACCTTCAGATCGTGCTCGGGCTCGTTCCCGAGGCGCGCATCATCGACTACCAGGGCAACGGGAATGCCCGTCACACGCTCGCCGACGTCTACAACCAGATCGAGCAGGACGGATCCGCGCGGGTTGTCACGACGAGCTACGGAATGTGCGAGTACGTGGCGGCGAAGTTCAATCCCGGCGAGCAGCAATTGACCGACAATTCGCTGAAAGCGCTCGAGGCGAGTGGCGTGACCGTGTTCGAATCGACCGGCGACAGCGGCGCCTACGCGTGCCTGCAGCGGCTCCAGATCCAGCCGGGGACCATCTTGCCCAAGGACTACACCGAGCTCGGGGTGCAGACGCCGAGTAGCACTCCGTACGCCGTCGCGGTCGGCGGCACGCGGCTTGATCTGCGCTCTGATGGCAGCTACCTCGACGAGTCCGCGTGGTCAAACCCGCTTGAGCGCTCGGGTGCCGGCGGCGGCGTCTCCGCGACGGAGCCGCGGCCGTCGTGGCAGCGCGGGCCGGGTGTCGTGCAGTCGGCGCTCAACCCTCAGGGCAGGCGGCAGACGCCAGACGTCTCGGGCCCCGCGGATCCGTTCTCCGGGTTCATGGTCTGCGGCACCGACCCGGGCGCCAGCTCGCCGCGTTGCCACGGCGGGCAGGGCGGGACCAGCGCCGCAGCCCCGTTCTGGGCCGCTTCGCTCGTCCTCGTTCAGCAGTACGCCGCCAGCCACGGCGCCGGTGCACTCGCGCACTGCTTCGCCGGACCGATCCTGTACGACCTCGCGGCCACGCCCCAGCCACTGCCGCCATACCACCAGATCAAGTACGGCAACAACGGTTATTACCCAGCGACAGGAGGCTGGAGCTTCGCGGCGGGGCTCGGCAGCCCGAACGTGTTCAACCTCGCTCAGGACTACGCCGCGTTCCTCCGCAAGCAGTCGTCTAAGCAGTGCCCGTTCTGATGGGGTGCCGGGCCGCGTGACCGACGAACCGCGGGAGAACCGCACCGGGGTCGACCCGACGCTCGTTGATCGCCTGGCGTCGGCCAGCCGGCCGGCCGCCGCCAGCGAACTGACCCCCGGTGCCCAGTTCGCCGGCTTCGTGATCGATCGCATCGCCGGGCGCGGCGGGATGGGGGTCGTCTACCGAGCCCAGCAGCAGCGGCCCGCGCGGACGGTCGCCCTCAAGGTCGTCTCGCCGGAGTTCGCCGACGATGCCGAGTTCCGCAGCCGCTTCGAGCACGAATGCGAGATCGCGGCGTCGATTGAGCACTCGAATGTCATTCCGGTCTACGAGGTTGGCGACGCGGCGGGCCACCTGTATATCGCGATGCGCTACGTCGCGGGCACCGATCTCGGCGCCATCCTCCGTGCCGAGGGCCGCCTCGACCCCGTCCGGGCCACGCGCATCCTGGCCGAGCTAACGGCCGCGCTCGATGCGGCGCACGCCCGCGGACTCGTGCACCGCGACATCAAGCCGGGCAACGTCCTCATCGCCCGCGAGGGCGATCGCGACCACGTCTATCTCACCGACTTCGGTTTGGCCAAGCCGGCGAGCAGCGACGGGCGGACGCGCGTCGGTGCTTTTGTTGGGACGCTCGACTACGCCGCCCCGGAACAACTTCAAGGTCAGCGCGTCGATGCTCGCACCGACGTGTACGCCGCCGGCTGCCTGCTGTTCGAGATGCTCACGGGCCGGGTCCCATTCGCGGAGGAGCACGAGGCGTCGATCATCTATGCGCACATGTCGAGCCCGCCGCCGTCCGCACGAGCGCTCGTCCCCGACCTGCCTCCCGAGATCGACGACGTGATCGCGCGGGCGATGGCCAAGGACCCGGCCGAGCGGTACCCGTCAGCAGGCGACCTCGGCCGGGCCGCAATGGCTGCTGTGGCGGGCGAGCTGGGGACCGCGTCCGAGCGGAGTGTGGCGACCGGTCGGGCCGCCCCGGCGGGCGCCGGCCCGACGGCCGCCGATGCCGTGACGCTCCCACCACCCGGCCGGGCCCCGGTCGCCTCAACGCGCAGTCCACGCCGCGGCCCGGTTGTGGCGGCGGTCGGCGGCGCGCTCGTGTTGGTCGTGATCATCGTCGTGCTTCTCAGCGGCGCGCTCGGAGGCTCCAAGCAGCGAACCGTGACCGTCCGCACCACGCCAACGCCCACCGTCAGGACGTACCGCAACGCACGGGCCGGGATCAGCTTCTCTTATCCGTCCTCGTGGGAAGCACTCACGCTTCCGGACTCTGTCGCGGACTTTGGGATCGGCGCGGGCACGAACCACGAGACCCGCTGCGCGCTGGAACTCGAGCGCGGCGTCGGACCGGCCAGCTCCTCGCAGCTCGCCCAGTTCGCGTTCGTGCGAGATCGCTCGGCATCCGCGGCCCGGCAGACCAAGCACTACGAGGTCCGCGCGATCCAGGCCGAGCCCGCGCAGAACACGACGGGCGTCGGCCTGATCAGGATCGCGGGAACGCAGGGCGGTCATCTCGGCTTCTTCTTCCGCGGCCGCGACGTCTTCATCTTCGACTGCATCACGCCGGCCGCGGGCCTTGACCAGGTCAGTCGTGAACAGTTCGAACCGCTGCTCAGGAGCGTCCGCTTCGGCAGCTAGTCCGTACGTCACTCCGGTCTACGTGTTCGTCTGAGCGAGGACCCGCTTGACGAGGCGGTTGATATTGGTGAGCGCCGCGCTGGCGCGGTCCAGATCGCGCTTCGCGCCCGTGAAGTCTCGGTTCTGGCTGTCGAGTGCAAGCGATCGGAAACCCTGCTCCATCGCTCGCAGATCGTTGACAAGCGCCTCATGCGCAACGAGCGCCTTCGCCGGCGGCGAGAGCGTGTCGAGGTTGTCGGCGATCCCCCTCAGCCCGGCAGCCACCCGCAGCGATGTCGCGTTGAAGCTCGCCTTGCCGAAGTCGTGGCCGTTGGGGAATTGGCGGAACACGGCCTTGATCCGCGAGGCGATCCGCGACACCCGCGCGTGATACGCCGCTGTCTGCGCCTGCTCGGGCGAGATCGTCGTCGTCGACGATGTGGTGGTCGGCTGGGTGGTCGTGCTCGACGACGTGATCGTTGTGGTCGTCGTCGAACCACCGCTCGAGCCGCCGCTCCCGATCGCGATCGCGGCGATGACGCCGATGACGACAACGCCCGCGGCTCCGCCTGCCCACAGCGCTATGCGGCGGCGCCGGCCGTCGGGCTTGGCCGGCGGCTGACCGGCGGGCGGCGGGGCGGTGGGCGCCGGCGCGGCGACCGGCTGCGCGGGCCGGGTGACCGGCTGCACCGGCGGGGTGACCGGCTGCGCGGGCGGGGTGACCGGCTGCGCGGGCGGGGTGACCGGCGCCACGATCGGTCGGTCGACCTCGGTTCGCGCCGAGCGCACATCCTCCCCGGCTGCCGCAACCGCGGCGCGACCGAAATCGCCCGACTCGGCGAAGCGATCCTCGGGCCGCTTCGCCATCCCGCGCCGGATCACCTCGTCAAGTTCCGCGCTCACTGCTGGCGCGATCTCGCCAGCGGACGGCGGCGGCTCGCTCAGGTGTGCCCACACCTTCGCCGCCTCGTCGGGACGGTCGAAGGGAATCTGCCCGGTCACCGCCTCGAACATCACACAGGCGAGGGCGTAGGTGTCGACGCGGCCGTCGACGACGCCACCCTGCACCTGCTCCGGCGCGACGTAGTCGAGCGTGCCCACCATGAATCCGGTGCGGGTCAATCGGGTGGCCGCGGCGAGGCTCTTGCTCAGTCCGAAATCGGCCAGGTACGCGCGCTCCTGCCCGTATTCGTCCGCGATCAGGACGTTCCCCGGCTTGACGTCGCGGTGGATGAGCCCGCGGCTGTGGGCCGCGTCGAGGGCGCTGCCGACCTGGGCGATGAGCGCCGCCGCGCGAGGCGGGTCGAGCGGCCCTTGCGCAATCAGCCGACCCAGATCGGTGCCCTCGACGAATCGCATCGACAAGAACAGCTGTCCGTCGATCTCGCCGGCCTCGTAGATCGGGAGGATGTTGGGATGGTTGAGCGACGCCGCCAGTCGCGCCTCTCGCTCAAAGCGCTCGCGGAAGGCCGGGTCATCGGCGATCTCGGGCGCGACAACCTTGAGCGCCACCGTCCGGTCGAGCGCCAGCTGCGTCGAGCGGTAGACGACGCCCATGCCGCCGCGCGCCACGAACGCATCGATCCGGTACCCGCCGAACACGCTTCCCGGACTCAATCCTGCGCGCACATCCGTCATTCCACGACGCCCCTCGGTTTCGTCTGCATCAGCTGCCCCAGCTCGCCGCAAAGGTTATCCGCTCAGGCCGGGCCGCTCTTCCGGCGGTGAATGGCGATTCACCTCGACCAGTGTGAGGTGTGCTGCCGATCTTGGGCGATTGGGGTCCGGAGGCCGGAATTCAAGCGCCGACGTTCGGCCTCGGCCGGCAGCTACGCCGACGCGCGCGCGAGCCGCTTCGTCGCCGCCTCGGTCAACGGCCGATACGTCTCCTTGGACGCATCGAGGTACCACGCCTGGACCCCGGCCCCGGGCTCGGGGATCCCGGCCTCGCGCAGCGGGGCCGTCACCGGACGGAACCAGGTTGTCACCGGGATTGCATCGACGACGTGCACGATCGTCGGCCGCTGCTCGCGCGGGAGGCCGCGGAGCGCGCTGGCGACATCGCGCGGACGCACTTCCCGGCCGGCGCGCAGCGTCACCGCAGCGACCGCGAGCTGCTGCTCGGAGTCCTTGAGCGGCACGCCGTAGGCAACGACGAGGTCAACCGCCGGCAGATCGCCGAGGGCATCCCGAATCGGCCCGGTGAACACCGGTCCGGTGGCGGTATGGACGATCTCGCCGAGGTTGTCGACGCGCCAGAGGTCGCCGTCGGAGTCACGGCGGAACATGTCGCCCGTCAACATCCAAGCGTCGCCACTAGCGAACACGCCGCGGAGCGGGATCATGCTCAGCTGCTCTTCGGGACGCACGCGCGCGAGCAGCATCCCCACCTCGTCGACCCCGCATTCGATCGCGTAGCCGTCGGTGCCGAGCGCGAGCCCGCCCTGCTCGATGCTGTACTTCGCGATCCTGACCGCGGTGCTCCCGGGGAGTGGCCGCCCCATCGCGCCGACCTTGGCGCTCGACAGGTTGACGAGGATCGCGCCGGCCTCCGTCGAGGCGTAGAACTCGAGCACCCGGACTGGGCGGAAGCGCTCCTGCGCCCGGCGCCACAGTCCGCGCGGCATGCCGGAGCCGATGAACAGGCGCACCGAGTGGTGGCGCTCGCCGGGTTGCGGCGGGGCCTCGACGAGGTCGTGCAGCAGCGTCCACGTGTACGACGCGACCGTCACGCCGTACCGTCGGGCCTCTTCCCAGAATGTCGCGGGCTCATACCGCGTCGCCATCGCCAGCCGCGCGCCGCCGGCGATCGCGCCGCCGATGCTCATCATCAGGCCCGACGGGTGAAACAACGGCGTGACGCTGTAGACGGTGTCCGCGCCGGTCAGCGCCGCCGACGAGGCCGTGCCGAACGCGGATAGCGCCCAGCGACGGTTGGTGATTCGGCTCATCCGCGTCCGCTCGCCCTCGCCGGTGAACAGGATGAACGCGATGTCCGTCGCCTTGCCCGGGTTCGGCTGGTACCACTTCGGCAGCTTCACGGCGGCCGGGTCGATCTGCTCCATGTCGGTCGTCAGCGGCACCCCGAGGTCACGCGGACCGCCGCCACCACCGAGCACGAATGTGTGCCCGTCGCTGATCCCGGCGGCGAGCGCCGCCCGTTCCGGATCCACGATCACCCGCGTGATCTGACCCAGAGCGGCCTCACGCTCGATGTCGCCATCGGGCCGCATCAGCACGGCGACGGCGCCGAGCCGGCTGATCGCGACGGTGAGCGCGAGCGCCGATGGCCGCGTCCCCATCATCACGCCGACGTGCTCGCCCTGACGCACCCCGATCGAGATCAGACCGCGGACGACGTTGTCAATCCGTTCGTTGATGTCCCTCGCGCTGTAGCCCCGGTCCTCGAACAGGAAGAAGATGTCGTCGGGCGCCCGGCGGCCGCGCTCCTCCACCAGCAGCCCGAGTGAGATCCGCGTCCCGGGCTGGATCTGATCGAGGCGGGCGAGCCGCGGCAGGGCGCCGGCCGCTTCACGTGTGAGCTCGCGCACGCTGCGCGCGGTCCGCCCTGCCGCCCCAAACAACGACCGGGTCATCCCGCCGCTCACCGCCCCGACGAGTTCAATTCCGTACCCGACTCGGTTGCTGACCTGCGGGGCGAGCTCGACCGAGGCCTCGTTGTCCTCCGGCATCGGCGTGACCTGCTCGGGCAGGCCGCCGCCATCCGCGCGCCAATGCGTCCAGGCGGCGACCGTGGGCCACGTGACCTGGTTCGAGGTCGACCCGACGACGAGCCCGAAGTGCCCCGCATGGAGGGAGAGCTCATACACATCCGCCCTCGGCGCGGCGAGGCGGATCGCACGCACGCCGGGCGCCGGCGCGATCTGGTCGACGGTGCCGACGACGGACAGGATCGGACACGCGATGTCGGCGAGCGTCACGAGCCGATCCTCGATCGTAAAGCCACCTTCGAGCATCCGGTTGTGGGCGATGAACTGACGGAGGAAATCGGCCATCGCGGGGCCCGGCCAGGCGACCCAGCCGTCGGCCTCGAGGAATCGCCGCTGACCCTCCCTCGGGAGCAACGCCTCACGGTCGTGGAGCTGGAGGATGAAGTCGATCCGGCTGCGTGCCGACTTGACCGGGTCGAGCAGTCGGAAGCCGGTTCGGCTGGCCCAGGCGGGCAGGGCCCAGCCGCGGAACACGCCGTCGGCGAGCGCACCCGCCGCGCCGGCGGCGAGCTGTTCGGGCAGACCGAACGGCATCGACAGGCGCGTGTCGACCGGGCTCCCGAAGGTGATCAGTGAGCTCAGCCCGTCGCCGCGGCGGTATGCCGCAGTCTGGTAGCAGAACATCCCGCCCTGCGAGTAGCCGGCGAGGTGGACGTCCTGGCCGGTCTCCTCCCGAACGCGGTCAACGGCGTCGGAGACCGCGAGCACGTGGTCGGCGAGCGTGCGCTCGAGTCCTCCCTCCTGCTTCTCGGGCGCACCGAAGTCGACAACCCATGGATCGGCGCCGTGTTGGCGGAGGATCGTGACCGCGCTCGTCCTCGGCGACACGTCGTACACCTCGGCGGCGAGCATCATCGGCGGCACAAGCAGGATCGGCGGGCCGTGGCCGGCCGCCTTCGCTGACCCGTTCCCCCGCGCGGTCGCCTTCCGCTCCTCCTCGGTCGGCGCGTAGTACCGCCTCAGCCGGTAGACGCGCTGCTCACTGACGACGTCATACGGGGACGGTTCCTCGTCGGTCGCGAGGCCGCCGAACCGCGCGACCTCAAGCGCGTTCTGCGCCGCATTCCCGAGTCGCCCGACCGGCCCTGTGATCTGCTTTGGCAGGAGGTCCAAAAGAATCCCGTACATGTTTGCTGATCCGGCGTGAACAAGTCCGGTCAAGGCATCGCGGGCTCGGGTACGCTAGGCCGCCACCGATGACGAATCTCGCCACCATCCTCACCGAGTCGGCCGCGCGCGATCCTCAGCACGTCGCGATCAAGCTCGACGACGCCGCCCTCCCCTACGCCGCACTCGACGGCGCCACCGCCCACGTCGCCGGCCTCGTTGCCGCGCACGACGTCAGTCCCGGCGATCGCGTCGGGATCATGCTTCCGAACGTCCCGTACTTCCCCGTCTGTTACTACGGCGTGCTGCGCGCCGGGGCGATCGTGGTGCCGATGAACGTCCTGCTCAAGCGTCGCGAGGTGGCCTTCTACCTGAAGGACTCCGGGGCGAAGCTGCTGTTCGCCTGGCATGGGTTCGCTGATGACGCGCAAGCCGGCGCGGACGACGCAGGCGCCGAGTGCGTGATCGTCACGCCGGGCGAGTTCGAGCAGACGGTCGGCTCGGCGTCGCCAAACACGGACGTCGCCAGCACCGACGACAACGACACCGCCGTGATCCTCTACACGTCCGGCACGACCGGGACACCGAAGGGCGCTGAACTCACCCACCACAACCTGCGCCGTAACGCCGAGGTCGCACGCGATCTGTTCGACGCCGGCGCCGAGGCGGTCACGCTTGGTGCGCTGCCGCTGTTTCACTCGTTCGGTCAGACCTGCTCGATGAATGCGATCCTCCTCGCCGGCGGGACGCTGACGATGATCCCCCGCTTCGACCCGGCGAAGGCGCTCGAGATCATCCAGCGCGATCGCGTCAACATCTTCATGGGCGTCCCGACGATGTACGGCGCGCTGCTGCACCTTTCCGGGCGCGAGCAGTACGACACGTCGACGCTCGCGCTGTGCGTGTCCGGCGGCTCGGCACTCCCGGTGGAGCTGCTGCGCAGCTTCGAGCAGGCGTTCGGCTGCAAGATCCTCGAGGGTTACGGCCTGTCGGAGACGTCGCCGGTCGCGTCCTTCAACCATCCCGATCGCGAGCGCAAGCCGGGGTCGATCGGCACCCCGATCGCCGGCGTCGAGATGAAGGTCGTCGACGATCAGGGCAACGAGCTCCCCCAGGGCGAGGTCGGCGAGATCGTCATCCGCGGCCACAACGTGATGAAGGGGTACTGGCAGCGACCCGACGCGACCGACGAGACGATTCTCGACGGGTGGTTCCATAGCGGCGACATGGCGCGGGTGGACGAGGACGGTTACTTCTTCATCGTCGACCGCAAGAAGGACCTGATCATCCGCGGCGGGTACAACGTCTACCCGCGCGAGGTCGAGGAGGTCCTCTACGAGCATCCCGCCGTGCGCGAGGCCGCCGTGCTCGGCATCCCGCACGACGAGTACGGCGAGGAGATTGCGGCCGCCGTGACGCTCAAGGACGGGGTCGAGGCCACGCCCGACGAGCTCCGTGATTTCGTCAAGAAGCAGGTGGCGGCATACAAGTACCCACGCTTCATCTGGTTCGTCGACGAGTTGCCCAAGGGCCCGACGGGCAAGATCCTCAAACGCGAGATCACCCCACCGCAGGACACTTGAGCGGGCCGGCAGGGATCCGACCAGCTGAGCCTGCAGACGTCCCGCTGCTGCTTGCCCTCATTCGAGAGCTCGCCGAGTACGAGCGGGCGGCGCATCGCGTCACCGGCACCGAGGCCGAGCTCAGCGAGTCGCTGTTCGGCGAGCGACCGGCCGCGGAGGCCGTGATCGCCGAGGTCGACGGGGCGCCGGCCGGCTTCGCGCTCTATTTCACGACGTTCTCGACGTGGCTGTGCCGCCCCGGCATCTGGCTTGAGGACCTGTTCGTGCGCCCGCAGTTGCGCCGCGGCGGCGTCGGGCGACAGCTCTTCTCGCACGTCGCGTCGATCGCCGTCGAACGCGGGTGCGGCCGGCTTGACTGGTCGGCACTGACGTGGAACACGCCCGCGCTCGACTTCTACGCACAGCTCGGTGCTGAGCGTCTGAACGAGTGGGCGGGACACCGTCTCGAGGGTCCCGCGCTCGAGCGCGTCGCCACCGGGATCGCCACCGGACCGTGAGCGCTCCCCCCGCGTCGGGACGAGCGCTATCGGTGCCGGTCGCCACCGTGGCGCGGGAATGGACCCACATCGGCGTCACCGGGTTCGGCGGTCCGCCGACCCAGGTCGCGCTGTTGCGGCGGCTCGTCCTCGACCGGCGCAGATAGCTGGCCGACGGCGACGGCGAGGCGGCCATCGCCGCCGTCAACCTCCTCCCCGGTCCGGCCTCGAGTCAGCTCGCCATCTACCTCGCGCGGCGGTTGGGCGGAATCGCGGGCGCGGTCGTCGGCGGGCTCGGGTTCATCGTGCCCGGGTTCGTGATCGTGACCGCATTGTCGGCGCTGTTCCTCGAGCAGTCGCCGCCACTGTGGATCTGCGGGGCCGGCGGGATCGGCGCCCTCGCCTGGGTCGCTCGCCCACGCGGTTGAGCAGACGGGCGCGCGGCGTTCAAGGTCGGTGCGCTGTCCTCCGGGGCCGGGTTTCGTGATCGTGCCGCTGATGCATTCAGACGCGGTGCACGTCGTCGCGACCGTCGCTGCGGTCGGTTACGCCGCTCGCGGCCTCGGGGGCGCCGCACTCGCGGCGACGATCGCGTTCCTGCCGTCATTCATGGTCGTACTGCTCGACGGCGGTCCGGTCCCCTAAATGGTGCATTGGGCCGCGAATGTGAACAGCTCGCACCGAGGGTTGACAGGGGTGTCGTCCTGGCGCGAGCATTAGGTTCGGCGCACACGGTTTCAAGGAGAGAGGGGCGGGCATGACCGCGGTTCTTTACGCCATCGCGCAATTCTGTGTGAGAAGGCGATTCATCGTTCTGGGGGTGTGGTTCGTTGCCGCGGTCGCACTCGTTGCGATCTCGCATCAACTCGGCGACAACACGAACGACAACCTGTCGCTGCCTGGGACCGACAGTCAGCGCGCGACGGACACGCTCGCCAAGTCATTCCCGGCACAGTCGAACGGCACGAGCCCGATCGTCTTCCACCTCAAGACCGGCAACCTCACCGATTCCAAGTACGCAAACGCGATCAACTCGGCGGCCTCCGACGTCGCGAAGACCGCAAACGTCGCGTCGGTCGTCAATCCGCTGACGCCGGCGGGCGCGTCTGCGCTCAGCAAGAACAAGAGCACGGCGTATATGTCGGTGACCACGTCGGTCAGTCCCGGCTCCCTGTCCGTGGAGGACGCGCAGAAGATCGTCGATGCGGCCAAGGGCCCGACCGAGAAGGTCGGCATCGAGGTCCAGACCGGAGGCGTGCTCGGCACGAAGATCTCCAAACCGGCCACCGAATCGAGCGAGCTCATCGGGATCCTCGCCGCGATGGTGATCCTGACGTTCACGTTCGGGACGATCACGGCAATGCTCCTGCCAATCGTGACCGCGATTTTCTCGCTCGTCACGACGCTGTCGATCATCCGCCTGCTCGAGCATGTGGCGACGGTCCCGACGGTCGCGCCGACGCTCGCCACGATGATCGGGCTCGGCGTCGGGATCGACTACGCGCTGTTCATCGTCACCCGCCATTTCCGCGGGTTGCACGACGGGTTATCGACCGATGAGTCGATCGCCCGTGCGGCCGCGACCTCCGGCGGGGCCGTCTTCTTCGCTGGCTGTACGGTGACGATCGCGCTCGTGTCGCTCGCCGTCGCGGGTATCCCGATTGTCACCACGATGGGTCTCATGGCGGCCGTGGCGGTCGTCGTCGCAGTGTGCGGCGCGCTCACGCTGCTCCCGGCCGTGCTCGCGATCCTTGGGCCGCACATTAACTCGCTGAAGGTGCGCGACCTCCACCCCGAGGAGCACGCCAAGAAGGGCCTCTGGGCGAAGTGGGCGAACGAGATTGCCAAGCAGCCGATCATCGCCGGAGTCGCCGCGCTCGCGATCCTCATCCCGCTCACGATCCCGCTCCTGTCGCTGTCGCTCGGACAGCAGGACACGGCGGCGCTGTCGAAGTCGACAACGTCGCGGCAGGCCTATGACCTGATCGCGCAGAACTTCGGCGCCGGTGTTAACGGCCCGCTGCTCATCGCGGCTCGGCTCGGGTCCCCGGCGCAGCCGGCGAGCGGGAGCTCCAGCTCCAGCTCCGGCTCGAGTACATCGGGCTCGAGCGGCAGCTCCGGCTCGAGCAGCAGCTCCAGTTCGAGCGGCAGCTCCAGCTCGAGCTCGACCAGCGATCCGCGCACAACCGACCCGCGCCTGACGACGCTGCAGAAGGACATCGCTGCCACGTCGGGCGTTCAGGCCGTCACCCCGATTCAGCTCGACAAGGCCGGGACGACCGCGTACTTCAACGCGATCCCGACTCAGAACCCGGCGGACAAGAAGACGACCGCGCTGGTCAACGAGTTGCGCTCGACCGTGATCCCGAAGGCGGAGAAGGGCACGAACATGAAGGCCGATGTCGGCGGGACCACCGCCGGCTACGACGATCTGGCATCGCGGATCTCCTCCAAGCTGCCGCTCCAGATCGCCGTCGTGATCGGACTCAGCTTCCTGCTCCTGATCCTTGCGTTCCGTTCGCTCGCGATCCCGCCGCAGGCGGCGGTGATGAACCTGCTGTCGATCGGTGCGTCCTACGGGGTGCTGACGGCGATCTTCCAGTACGGATGGTTCAGCGACGTGATCGGGTTGCCCGGAGCGGTTCCGATCGTTTCTTACGTACCGCTGTTCATGTTCGCAATCCTGTTCGGGCTATCGATGGACTACGAGGTGTTCCTCGTCAGTCAGATCGAGGAGCACGTCCACGCGGGCGAGGACAGTCGGACCTCGGTCGTGTCCGGCCTGGTGACGAGTGCCCGCGTCATCACCGCCGCGGCGATGATCATGGTGTTCGTGTTCGGCTCGTTCCTGCTCAACGGCGACCCGACGGTCAAGCAGTTCGGCGTCGGCCTCGCCGTCGCCGTCGTGCTCGACGCGACCGTCGTGCGCTGCCTGCTCGTGCCGGCGCTGATGATCCTGATGGGCGACCACAACTGGTACTTCCCGAAGTGGCTCGACCGGATCGTCCCCAAAATCAGCATCGAGGGCGCGGAGTTCTTCGACCAGCGCGACCGGGAGCGTGATGACAGCGAGCGCGTGGCGGTCGGGGCCGGCGCGGTCGGCGCCGGGTCGTGACGCAGCGCGGACCCGTCGGCGCCGGCGCCGTCGGGTCCTGTCGTGTCTCGGACCCGTGGCTCGTGTCAGTCGCGTAGTTGCTCGGGGTCCCAACCGACCGTCACGACCCCAAACCGCTCCCCGCACACGAATAGCGGGACCGACAGCGTTGAGAGCACGGCGCCGGTGTCGCGGGCGTAGCTTTCGAGCAAGACCGACTGAGCCGCATCCGGTGTTTCGCGCAGCTGCGCTCCGGCTCGCTCGAGCTCCCGTCGGCTGACTCGGTTCGCCGGCAACGCAACCCCGAGGTCCATCCGAGCCGCCCGGGTCAGCGCCGAAGAATCGAGGAAGAACCGCTTCGTGCGGTTGCCGATCAGGTCGCGGGCCAGGTCGCCCGTCCAGTCACGTGTGAAGGGAGTGTTGTGAGCGGGTGCATAGACATTGAGGTCGAACGGCAGGGCAAATGTGACTCCCGACTCCTCCGCGAGCACCGCGTCCATTCGTTCCATCATTGCGACGTCGACGATCCGGTCGTACGCGGTCGCATACTTCGGCGGGGAAAACCCAGTGTCCGGGACCCGAGTGGTATCGAACAGCGTCTGGAGGCTCCGGACGTTCGGACCGCGTAGTTCCTCGTACTCGAGCGACAGCAGGTCAGCGAGCGACACCTGCCGCGACTCGACCGCGTCCTCGAGGATCCGGCGAAGCTCGCCGGCGAGCACACGACACCGGGCATGCAGCCGATCGACGGTGCTGCCGGTACGAAAACGAATCAGCGTGCGAGAGGCGCGTTCCGTGCTCGCCGAAAGCTGGAGCTGGTCGGCGGCCACCGCACTCGAGCGGGTCCGAATCTCGGCCACACTGGTTGTCATCGCGCTGAGGTCGTCGGCGACATGCTCGGCGTCATCGCGCTCGGCCGCCGCCTGGTCGGCGAGCGCATTGGCCGATGCACTCGAGCGCTTGACCAGCATGGCGATGTTTTCAAGTGCCGCACGCCCCGCGTCACTATCCGCCGCGCTCGCGGCTGCACGGTCCCGAGCCACGTCGGCCGTTTGCTGGATCGACTTCATCTCCACCCGTGTCCGCCCGATCGTGTCACCGATCTGTGCGGTCTGCGACGCCGTCTCAGCCGCGAGACGACCCACCTCGTCGGCAACGACAGCGAACCCACGCCCAGACTCGCCCGCGCGTGCCGCCTCGATTGCGGCGTTGAGCGCCAGCAGCTTCGTCTGGCGCGCGACGCCTTCGATCACGCCCGAGAGAGACGAGATGTCCTGCAGCTCCTCGCGCACGACTCGGTCGAGCATGTCGGCGACTCGGACGCTCTGCTCGCGCAGCGCGGTGATCGCGTCGATGACGTGGCCGACGACCGTGAGGCCGCGGTCCGCCTCGTCCTGCAACTCCCGGGCGGTGGACGCTGCGTCGTTCGCCGCGTTCGAGCCATGCTCGGCGCCCTGCCGGAGCGAGTCGGCCCGCTTCGCAAGATCCTCGAACTGGGCATACAGCCGCTCGACCTCGGTCTCAATCACGCCGACCGACATCGCGCTGCGGGCAGCGCCGATCGAGAAATCCGTGACGGTCGTGCCGAGGTCGTTGAGCGTCGTCGCAAAGTCTCGTGCTGCCTCTCCGGTCTCGCCCCCGCGCTCGGAGAGGAGCGATAGATCCCATGATCCGTTGACGTCTTTAGCCGAAGCGGCTTCGCCCCCGTCCGCCAGCCCGACTCCGCCGATGGCCTCGTCGACCCGAGCCGCTCTCGTGACGTCATCTTCTTCGTGCGCCAGCGCCCCGTCGGCGCCTGCCACTGCGGCCGTCGGCCGGTTGTCGCCGGCGCCGATGTGAGCCTTTGCGTCCGCGCCAGCGGTCGGGGACGCCTGGCCCGATCCGTGGATCGCCGGGCGTGGACGCCGATGTAGTCGACGGGGGATCGTCCGAAAAGACATGATCGGTCCTCTTCCCTTGTGCTCGGCCGGGAGCCGCCGGACTTGAGTCGTCGTGTGAGCGTGGACATAGAGAAGCCCCGCGGTGGCGGGGCTTCTCCGTAGCAGGCCTGTAAGCCGGATTTTGTCGAGAGCAGCCATCCATCTGTGCGGCCTACCCGGACCTTGGCGGGTCGCCTACGAACGGTCCTGCTTGGCCTAGCATCAGGTGGGGTTTACCTGGCCGCCGCGTCACCGCGACGCCGGTGCGCTCTTACCGCACCATTTCACCCTTACCGGCCTGGAGCGCTGCAGCGGCTCCAGGCTTAGGCGGTGTCTTTTCTGTGGCACTTTCCCGCGGGTTTCCCCGGGTCGGCGTTACCGACCACCTTGCCCTGTGATGTCCGGACTTTCCTCGAAGGCAAATCACCTCCGCGACTGCTCAGCCTGCACGATCGAGCATAGCCCCTCCGACCGCACTCGGTGCATCGGCGATCCCATGACCGCGCCCCCCCGCCGAGCCGGCTACCGTAGGGTTGACCCGCACCCCCGGCAGCGGCCGCCGATCGGTAGCGCCTGCGCCCCGTACTCGGGCGCCAGCTCCCCGCCGCAGACCGGGCACCCTTCAAGCCTGTGAGCGATGAGACCCTCCCATACGCCGAGGATCTCATCCTCGAGCGTCTGTTCACCACCCACAGGCTCGAAAAGCGAAAGTGCCGCAGTCATCGTCGCCATGGCGCTTAGGCGAGGCTCCGCATCAGTCCGACGACCTTGCCGAGCACGCGCACCTCGGTGCTGCGGATCGGCTCCATCGCCTCGTTCTCCGGCTGGAGCCGGACGTGGTCAGCCTCCTGGAAGAAGCGCTTGACCGTCGCCTCTTCACCGACGAGGGCGACGACGATCTCGCCGTCAGTTGCCGTTTCCTGAGGCCGGACGACGACCAGGTCCCCGTCCATGATCCCCACGTTCTTCATTGACTCCCCGCGTACGCGCAGGAGGTACTCACCGTCCTCGCCACCGGCATACGCCGGCGTCTGGATGAAGTCCTCGATGTTCTCTTCGGCCAGGATCGGCTGACCGGCAGCGACGTGACCGACGAGCGGCAGCCCAGGCTTCACGAAGCCGCGCACGCCCGCGGCCGCGCGGTCGAGCAGTTCGATGGCGCGGGGCTTCGTCGGATCCCGCCGCAGCAGCCCGATCCGCTCAAGGTTGGCCAGGTGCGCATGCACCGTCGACGACGACGCAAGCCCGACGGCCTTGCCGATGTCGCGGACCGTCGGAGGATAGCCGTACTTGGCCGAATACCGCTTGATGAAGTCGAATATCTCCTGCTGGCGCTTAGTGAGATCCATGCGTCCCCTCCTTGCTGGCGGGTACAGGGAAATGCGTTAGGTCGAACATGTGTTCGTGAATCTAGCGCGGCCCCTGGACGGAAAGCAACCGACGCAGCCAAATTGCCCCCGCAAACCCTGCGAATCAACCGCGCCCACGCCGTCGGCGAGACCGTTTCAACGCGCGCGCGAGGCTATACTGGCCGCCCCAAGCGCCTGTGGCGGAATTGGTAGACGCGCAAGGTTGAGGGCCTTGTGGACTGAATGGTCCGTGGAGGTTCGAGTCCTCTCGGGCGCACTGGGAAAGCCCCGCACAGCGGGGCTTTTTCTTTGTCTAAAGCGACTTCCGGCCTCCGTCCGGCGATGTGGGTACGGTTGTCACGTGACAAATACCCAGATCCGTACCCACTGTCTGACAACGAACTGTGGGTACGCGTGAGCGTCCGGCATCATCGCGGCGGGTGGGAAGTTCGCTGGCGGGATGTGTCCGGGCGGCAACGAGCCAGGCGGTTCCCGTCTGAGGACGCCGCTCGGGCGTTCGACGAGGCGATCACCGAGGTCGCCCCCGCCGCCCGCCGTGCTGACACCGCCAAGCATGGGCGCAGCGGCGGCGTCTATTCCTACGAGACCAAAGACGGCGTCCGATGGCGGTTCGTGTATCGCCGGAGCGATGGCACACAGACGACCAAACGCGGGTTCACCAGCGAACGAGCAGCGCGGGATGCCAGACGCCGGCTGATCGAACAGGTCGAGCGCGGGGAGGTCCGCCACACGACGCAGACATTCGGTCAATACTGGGAGCGGTGGCTCGCGCAGCGTCGCCCGTACCTGGAGGCCGGAACCTGGACTGGGTACGAGATAGCTGGCCGCAGGCGGCTCCTGCCCGCCTTCGGGGCCCGGTCGCTCGGGGAGCTATCGGTCGACGACGTCCGCGAGTTCGTTACCGCGTTGGCCGAGGACGTCGAGGCGGGCGAGCTCGCGGCGAAGACCGTGAACAACGCACTCGGAACACTCGTGGTCTGCCTCAACGCAGCTGTCGCCGACGGCTTGCTCGCCCTCAATCCTGCGCTGCGGGTCCAGCGCTTGCCTCCCGCCCGCATCGAGCGGGACTACCTCCGCCTCCACGAGATTCCCAGATACCTCGACGCGTGCTCTGCCGTCTACCGCCCACTCGCCGAACTACTGATCGGAAGCGGGCTGCGGATCTCCGAGGCGCTGGCCCTGCGCATCGGCGACCTGGAGCTCGAGGAAGTGGGCGGAACGGTCGTCGTCTATCGATCGCGCAAGAACATGAGCGTCGGCTCAACAAAGTCGGACCGCTTCCGCGCCGTCGAGATCGGTCCGACGCTCTGCTCGGTACTACGTGACCAGGTTGCCCACCGCGGCGAACTCGCGGATGGCGACCGCGCCGCCGCCATTCTGTTCGTGATGCCCCAGCGGACGGTGAAGCGAAGCAAGGGCCGGTGGCCGAGCGCACGCGTCGGCGATCCGCTCGATCGCAACACGGTGTCGCGCGACTGGCACAAGGAGACGCTCGAAGACGCCGCGCTGCGCGATATGCCTCTGCACGCGTTACGCCACACCGCCGCGGCGGGGTGGCTTGCGGCTGGAAACTCGCTGATGTACGTGCAGCGACAGCTGGGACATGCCGACATCAGCACCACCGAGCGCTATTACGGCCATCTTGAGCGTCACGTGCTCGCCGCCGGTGCTGTCGCGACAGAAGACGCGATCGCTCGTGCGTCGCAGGCAGTCCGTTAGAGGAGCGACTGCTGCTCCGTTGCGTTGCCGGTGGATGCAGCCCCTCTGCCGAGGCGTTTCCGCGTGGACGCGACATCTGGGTTCGTCGTGTGCTCAGGCGTACTGGCTCCCGACGACGGCCAGTTGGCGCGAGCCTCCGCTAGCCACCGATCGATGTCCTCGGCCACGAATCGAAGCGGCCCGTCCTCCCCACCTATCCGTACCGACGGAATCCGCCCCGACCGCGCTGCCTCATATACCCACGCCCGCGATACGGCGAGTTGACGAGCGACATCGGTTGCCTTCAGGAGGCGCGTGCCTCGTGGCAGACCAAAGACGCTATCCCGCTGCGCGTCCACGCACCTCGTGAGATCGCGGGGCCGTCGCGATGCGATCCGGCGCCCGTGAACTCGGTTGTGTTCGTGTCCGTCAAGTGCCGCTCCATCGCAGTTGCGTCTGGGGCCGCATTGCTGTCCGCCCGGTGTGCGCCAATATCGCGAATCGGATGACCAACACCGCGATCATGGCACGCAGGATATCATTATCTTCTGCTGTAATCCCGTAAAGACCGTAAAGTACCTTCACAGCATCTACACGTTCCGCCCCGAGCCTTCCATACGCACCACGACTGTCTCGAACCAAATGGCTGATGATCAATACCTCGCCCGGCCCAGGTCGCAGAGGAACTCCACGTCACGGTCGTGACGGTGCGCCGCTGGATCAACAGCGGCGCGCTGCGGGCGTCGAAGGCTGGGCCGCGGAAGTGGATGATCCGCCGCTCGGACCTTGACGAGTTCCTCTCGGGCGCCGCGTCGAGCGACGATGTTCAGGCCTCGGAGGATCCGTCGTTCAAGGCTTATCTGGTGTGGTGGTGCCCGGTGAGCGTTGAGCGGGCGAAGGAGCAGCTCGAGCTGGCGGAGGGCCGGTGGGAGTCGGCGATCGGCGAACATGCGCAACCGCCGCCGGATGCCGGCTTCGCGCGGCGTCTCCGGGCGCTCGCCGACGCGTCCGCGCAGGAACAGGCCGCCTACCGGTACGCCGCCAATGAAGGGTTCGGCTGGCGGTCCGGCCCGCCATGGCTCCCACCCCGAGAGCTGCGTCCCGCGCCGTGGCGCGACTCGCTCGCGCCGGCCGAGGTGTGGGAGCGGTTCGACTTCGCGGTCGAGGGCTTGTCGCGCGCGCGAACCGGGCTCCGTGTGATCGCGATCTCGCATGCGTAGGGCGAGCTGTCCGCGGCCGCGTTCGAGGTCGCCGACGCGGTCGACCGGGCCCGCCGCGGCTCACGCACCGCCCGCGCTGGCTGAGCCCGCTGCGGCGCGGCCCTGGCCGCTCCGCGCCTCCTCACACACAGTGCTGAGCAGCTCGATCCGCAGCCGCTCAGGCGGGATCCCGACCTCAGCAGCGAGCTCACCGACGCGATCGGCTCGCGCCTGGCGGCCGCACACATAGACGACACCGCCGATCTCACACTCCGCGATCCAGCCGCGGTACATGGTCAGGATCGCGTGCATCCGAGCGACGCTCTTGCGCTCGAGCTCAACCTCGACCGGTATCAGGCCCGCGGCAGCCCGGACCGTGAGATCCGGCCGATGCCCGGCACGCCGCAGACCGCCCGTGCTGCTCCAGTACACGCTGCGCTTGAGCCGCGGATCAGCCAGCACCTCGCGCGGACCCTGCCACTTCTCGGCGCCGCGCACCGTCAACCATGCCTGTTGAGCGCCGTTTGAGTTCGGCACGGAAGCCGAGATTGGTGCCGTTCATGGGCGGCATGACGCTGGCGGGGTTGGCAGGCTTCGCGCGGTTCTGAACGCGCGAGAGCCCTCCCGTCAGCTTGATCGGTCGTCGAGAGGGCTCTCTTGGATGCCGGAGGTGGCACCCGATGTTGATGGTATGCGCCGAGGTGGCGTTGGTGGAGGCTGAGCTGGTCGGCGGGCTGTTGGGGTGTCCGTCGTGTCGGGGGATGCTGGGGCCGTGGGGGTATGCGCGGGAGCGGGTGTTGCGCTGCCGGTCGGGGGACCGGTGGCTGCGGCCGCGGCGGGCGCGGTGTCGGGGCTGCGCGGCGACGCACGTGTTGTTGCCGGAGATCGCGTTCTCACGCCGGCAGGACGAGGTGTCGGTGATCGGCGCGGCGATCGTGGCGAGTGTCGCTGGCGTGGGGTATCGTCGGATCGCGGGGCGGCTCGGGGTGCACGTGGACACCGTCCGTGGCTGGCTGCGCCGGTTCCGGGACCGGGCTGAGCTGATCCGCTCGTATTTCACGCGGTGCGCGGTCGCGCTTGATCCCGAGCTCGGCCCGGTGATGCCGGCGGGGAGCGGCGTCGCGGACGCGGTCGAGGTGATCGCGATCGCAGCCAGGGCGTGGGTGTTGAGGTTCGGGCCGGCGGATCCGTGGCGGGTCGCGTCGAGGCTCTCTGGCGGGGAGCTGTTGGCAACACGAACTCCCGCCTATTCGTGGGCGATGTGAGCTGAGAAGGTCCCGCGCTCGAATGAGCGAGCGTGCAAGAACGGATCTGGAGAGTCGCCGCGAGGTCGGCCTGTTCCGGTACGCGCTTGTCAGGGACGCAGCCGACTCGGGGTTGTCCAAGCGCGAGCGTGGCCGGCTGGTCCGCGCGCTCTCCGAGCGTGAGCATGTCGGGCCGGACGGGCGGCTGGTCAGGGTCGCACGCGGCACGCTGGATCAATGGATCCGGGCGTATCGCCATGGCGGGTTCGAAGCGCTCGTTCCTCAGCCCCGGGTTGTTCCGTTGCGCATGCCGGCTGGGATGCTCGAGCTCGCGTTTCAGTTGAAGCGGGAGCGGCCGGAGCGGACCGCGGCGCAGGTCCGCGAGATCATGCTCACCACCACCGGAGACGGTGAGCATGTCCCGGGGTTGCGGACGCTGCAGACCCACTTCGCCCGCCAAGGACTCAACGTCCGCGCGGACGGACGCACGCCGGGGAAGGTCTATGGCCGCTTCGAGGCCGAGGTGCGCAACCAGTTGTGGGCGGGGGATGGGTTGCACGGCCCCAAGCTGGCCGGCAGCTCGGCGCGTCGGGCGGTCCTTTTGGCGTTCATTGACGATCACTCACGGCTGTTGGTCGGGTGGCGGTGGGGGACCGGCGAGGATGTGTTCCGCCTGGAGGCCGCGCTGCGCTCCGGGCTGATGAGCCGCGGGGTTCCCGAGGCGATTCTGGTCGACCGGGGCTCGGCGTTCGTGTCCTCGCAACTGCTCAGAGCGTGCGCGGTGTTGGGCGTGAAGCTGGTTCACGCGAGTCCGCGGGCGGCAACGACGAAGGGGAAGATCGAGAGGTTTTTCAAGACCGTCCGCGATCAGTTCCTGGTCGAGATCGACGACGGTATCGAGCTGGCGGAGCTGAACCGTCTGTTCTCCGCCTGGCTTGAGGTCGTCTACCACCGGCGCGTGCACTCCGAGACGAACGCCACGCCGGTCGCCCGGTTCCAAGCCGCCGGAGCGCCGAAGCTCCCGACCCCGGCACTGCTGCGCGAGGCGTTCCTGTGGTCGCAGGAGCGGACGGTCACCAAGACCGCGACGGTGTCCTTGCACGGCAACCAATACGAGGTCGACCCGGCGCTCGTGGGTCGCAAGGTCGAGCTCGTGTTCGACCCGTTCGATCTCACCCGGATCGAGGTTCGCTACCAGCACCGGCCGTTTGGGACCGCGGTCCCATTGGTGATCGGCCGGCACACCCACCCTCAAGCGCAGCGCGAGCTGCCGCCGCCGGCGACGGGCACCGGGATCGATTACCTCAAGCTCCTGGCCGACAAGCGCGACGCCGAGCTCGGTGGGCACCGGATCGACTACGCACGCCTCACCAACGGCGACGGCGACGGCGACGGCGACGGCGACGGCGACGGCGACGGCGACGGCGACGGCGACGGCGACGGCGACGGCGACGGCGAGGATCGTGACATCAATCAGCAGGACGAGGAGAGACAGTGAGTATCGAGAGACTGCAGTCGCATTACGGGTTCACCAGGATGCCGTTCGGCAAAGACCTTGCGCCGGGGATGTTGCACGCGCACGGCGCGCACGCCGAGGCGGTCGCCCGGATCCAGTGGTGCATCTCCGAGCAGGCGATCGGCGTGATCTCCGGGGAGTGCGGCGCGGGGAAGACGGTCGCCGCCCGCGCCGCCGTGGCGGGCCTGGACGCGTCCCGGCACACGATCATTTACCTCGGCACGCCCGGGGTGGGGTTGCGCGGGATCTACGGGCTGATCATCACCACGCTCGGCGGCACTCCGCGGTTTCATCACGCCGCGCTGATCCCCCAAGCCCAGGAGATGCTCGCGGCCGAGCACGGCGAGCGGGGCAAGCACGTGGTGCTGATCATCGACGAAGCCCACCTGTTGGATACCGAGAGCCTGGAGGGGATCCGGTGTCTGTCGAACATGGGGATGGATCAGACCGCCCCGTTCTGTCTGCTGCTGCTCGGGCAGCCCACCCTGCGCCGCCGGCTGCGGACCGGCACGTTCACCGCACTGGACCAACGGATCGCGGTTCGTTACGCGATCGGCGGTCTGGACCGGAAGGAAACGACCAGCTACGTGCAGCACCATTTGGCGCTCGCGGGCCGCTCGGACACGCTGTTCTCCGATGACGCGATCGGTCTGATCCACACCACCAGCCGTGGTCTCCCGCGCCTGATCAACAACCTCGCGGTCAGCTCGTTGATCGCGGCGTTCGCCGCCAACAAGGGGATCGTGGACGAGTCAGCGGTTCGCGCCGCGGTCGCCGAGATCTCCGCCGACTGACGGGCATGACCGTCGAGCTGTCGTTGCTCGAGCAGCCTCTCAAAGATCAGCCACCCGAAGGCGAAACGCTGCCTGCGCCCGCGGGCTGGCCGCTGCCGCCCGACCCGGCCGTCTACCACGAGCTGCTCGGCGAGATCGTCAACAGAATCGCGCCGCACACAGAGGCCGATCCTGTCGCGATCCTCACCCAACTCCTGGTCGCCTTCGGCGCCGCGGTCGGCCGCGGCGCCTACTTCCAGGTCGAGGCGACCCGGCATGCGCCGAACGAGTTCATGCTGCTCGTCGGTGACAGCGCCAGGGCCAGGAAAGGCTCGTCATGGGATCACGTCCACCGGCTCATCGGCATCGTCGATCCCTCCCTGAAGCCAAGAGTCCTGACCGGGCTATCAAGCGGCGAGGGACTGATCTGGGCAGTCCGCGACCCGACCAGTCAGGATCCCGGTCACAGCGATCAGCGGCTGCTGGTGATCGAGCCCGAGTTCGCCAGCGCCTTGAAGGCCGCAAGCCGCGAGATCTCGACGCTATCGCCGACACTGCGCTCCGGATGGGACGGTCGGCCGCTGGCGATCCTGACCCGCACCGCCCCCGCGCGCGCCACCAGCGCGCACATCGCGCTCATCGGCCACATCACCCGCGAAGAGCTCCGACGGCACACCAGCATCGTCGAGATCGCCAACGGATACATCAACCGGATCCTGCTCATCGCTGTCCGCCGCCAGCGGCTGCTGCCCGAAGGAGGCAACCCAGACCCGCTGCACGGCACCGGCCTTACCCGTCTCCTCGCCACCACGCTCAAGCACGCCCGCACCGCCGGCGAGATCCGCCTGGACCCGGCCGCCCGCGAGCTCTGGCAGGAGGCGTACCGCCAGCTCGCCGAGCAGCAGCCCGGCGGGATCGTCAGCCATATCACCGCCCGCGCCGAGGCGCACACGATCCGGCTCGCGCTGCTCTACGCCCTCACCGACGGCCAACAACAGATCAGTCCGCCGCACCTCACCGCCGCGCTCGCGCTCTGGGACTACGCCGCCCGCTCCGCCGCCTGGGCACTCACCGGCGCGACCGGCCAGCCGCTCGCCGAACAGATCTACACCGTCCTGCGCCAGCACCCCGGCGGGCTGACCCGCAGCCAGATCAGCCAGACGCTCAACCACAACCAGCCAGCCAGCCAGATCGACACCGCCCTGAGCGCCCTGCACGCCACCGGCCGCGCGACCGTCACCCAGATCCCAACCGGCGGTCGGCCCGCGCAACTCTGGACCGCCGCCCGAGCCCCCGGCGCCTGACCCCCCGGTGACTACACGCGAGTGGGTCGCATCGCTCGCCCGACAGCACACGCACCACAACGACGTCTCGCGAGCCACCGATCACCTTCGAGGCGAGCGATCAAAGCGGAAGCGAAGCGGTCTCGAACGCGCGACGCACAACAGCACGGTCCCAACCCGGCCCCCTCGTTGCCGCCTTTCCAAGCCGCGGCCACCCCGCCGAGTTACTTCTTCTTTCGTACCCCACCCATCGATGCCGCCCGACAACAGCACCACCATGCCGGAAATCAACAGCGCTCAACAATGCCGCCGTCCACGCGCACGCGCAGTCATGCGCCCACCACGTCGGCTCCGGCGCCGCCGGCGCCGACACCGCCAGCCCGGTCATCCGCACGCCCCGCCGCGTTGAGACCAGCAGCGACCCGTCGCCGCGGAACATCCGATGACGCTCAAGCCACCCCTCGCGCTCAAGCCGACTGGCATGAGACCGTGCGACCCGATCCCCCCACCCCATCGCAGCACGCATCCATCGGCACCGGCCCCACCCGCACCAACCACTCCAAGCCAGCCAAAGACGCCGGACCCGCCCGCAGCTCACCCGCCATCACACGCCTACCTCTCCCCCGATCACCATCTCGAATGCTCCGTCACCCGTCAGCTCGGCCCGCCCCCGCGCCCTCACGAGCATCAACAGCCACCCGATATCAGCTGCCGAGCCGGACCACCCGAACGGAACACGTGGAGGGCGGGTGGTCCGGCTCGGCGGCCCACCACCCCACCCCGCGAAACCCCAATGAACAAGGGCGCGGGGCGGGCCGAGGTACTCCGCGATGCCACGACCTTCGCGGAGGAGAAAAGGACACACTTAGCGGGTTACTGCAGTTGACAGCATGCGATAAGCAACTACACGGTAATCCTGGGTTCGGACGCCGCCGACCGGCGGCCACCTCGCGCGAGGAGCTCCCGTCGTCCACGCAAGCGGATAGATGTCAATCCCTTGTCGGGGCGCCCCGCGCCCCGACCTCATTGCCAGCTCGCGCGGCCGGGCGGCGCAGTCAAGCAGCACCGACCACGCTGGACGAGCGCGCCGACTCGCAGGTCTGTTGAGCGATCGAGGTGCTGCTTGACGGCGACGGCCGTCCGCGCCACCGCCGGCGCCGACACGACGCCCAAATGCGAGGTAGGGCACACGCTTCCGGAGTGCCGGATCTAGTCCGGAGCGGCAGCGTCGACCGTTTGCTGTCATACGCTCCTGGCATGGGGCTTCGCTCAGTCCAGAAGCTTGCGGTGGGTCGGCGACCGGGACCGCCCTAATGAGCCCAACGGTCTTTCGCGACGGTCCGTTCCGGTTCTTCTTCTTCTCACGCGAAGAGGAGCGGCTCCATGTCCATGTTCAATCGCCCGATGGCGAAGCGAAGCTCTGGATCGAGCCGCAGATCGAGCTCGCGCGCAATTACCAGCTGAGCGATCAGGACTTGAACCGGGTCCTACAGTTGGTCGCGGATCACGAACAGGAGATTCGAGATGCCTGGCGCAGCCACTTCGGAAGTTGAGGTCACCAACATCTCCCAGCACGGCTTCTGGCTGCTCCTCGACGGCCAGGAGCTGTTCTTGCCGTTCGAGGACTTTCCCTGGTTCAAGCGGGCCACGGTCGAGGCCATTCTGCGACTCGAGCGTCCGGCGCCAGGACACCTTCACTGGCCCGATCTCGACGTCGACTTGGCCGTCGACTCCATCGAGCACCCCGAGCGATATCCGCTTAGGTCAAGGCCCTGACGACAGCCGCGTCACGCACCCGCCGCGATCGGCCATCTCGCCGCGGCGGACTCGAATGCGCATCGGCTACGCGGCAGCCGTCGCGTTCGCGCCCCGGCTGCCGGCGCCGGCGCGAGAGTCCCCGGTCACGAAGTCGGCGACCCTCTCCCCGATCATGACTGACGGGGCGTTCGTGTTGCCGGTCGTGACCATGGGCATCACGGAGGCGTCCGCGACCCGCAGTCCGTCGACCCCGCTGACACGAAGCCTCGGATCGACGACCGCCATTGGATCGCGGCCCATCTTGCACGTCCCGACCTGATGGTGGTAGGTGATGGCCGTCTTTCGCACGTAGTCCCGGAGATCTTCAACCGAGGAGGCGCTCGACCCTGGGTAGCGCTCCACGGCGCCCCACTCCTGCAGAGGGGGGCTGGCGCCGATGCGACGGCACAGCTCGACGGCGCTGACGAGACTGTCGAGGTCGGCATCGCAGGCCAAGATGTTGGGATCGATGGCCAGCGGATCCTCGATCGTGGGCCCGCCGAGGCGGATCGTGCCCCGGCTCAGCGGCCGGATCATTCCGCCCATCAGCGTGAACCCGTTCTCGGGGCCCTCCATCCACGGCTCGTCCATCGGCACCATGAAGTGGATCGGCTGAATATCGGGGACGAGAAGACCCGGACGCGAGCGCCAGAACAGATGCGTCTGACACGCCGGCAGGCCCGGCGAGGGCGCACCGACCTCGCGCTCGGCACTGAAGATCACCGGTGAGAGCAGGTGGTCGTGCAGGTTCTTCCCCACGCCCGGCACGTCGGCGACGACGTCGATCCCGTGCTCGCGAAGGTGATTCGCGGGGCCGATTCCGGACAGCATCAATAGCTGCGGGGAGCCGATCGTCCCGCCCGACACGATCACCTCGCCGGCATGCCGGCGCTCGAGTCGGCCGTCGCTCGCCCACTCGACGCCGACGCAGCGACTGCCCTCGAACAGCAGCCGCCGCGCCGGCGCGCGCAGCAGCACTCGCAAGTTCGGGTGCTCGGCGATCGGGCGCAGGTACCCCGCCGCAGTACTGTGGCGCAACCGGTCGGCGATGCTGAACTGCATATAGGACACGCCGTCCTGCCGCTCGCCGTTGTAATCGGGGTTGAGGGGAACGCCACAGGCCTGCGCAGCGGCGACGATCGCCTCATGGATCGCGTCGGGCTCATAAGACGAGAGGATCGTGACAACGCCATCGTCCTCGGCAGTGCGGTGCTCGATGCGTTCATAGACAGGGCGGACCTCATCCCAAGCCCAGCCGTCGGCGCCCAGGTACGCCCACCCGTCGTAATCGGCACGAGCGCCCCGCACCCAGATCATCCCGTTCAAAGAGCTCGACCCGCCCAGCACGCGCCCGCGCGGCCAGGCCAGCCGTCGACCCGCGGCATGCCGCTGCTCCACCGTCTCAAAACCCCAGTCCTCCTCGGCAAGCCAAAGCTCGTGCAGACGCCCAGGATCGTGAATCGCCGGATTGACATCGGGACCGCCCGCCTCGAGCAGCAACACCTTCGCGCCGCGATCCACAAGCCGCCGAGCAGCCGCAGCGCCGGCGGAGCCCGCGCCGACGACGATCACGTCAGGCTGGAAATCGCTGATGTCTCTGTCGGCAACTTCGGGGGCGATGGAAGCCTCGGTCATGTGATCTCTCCTGGAACGGTCATGAGCTCATGGCAGGGGTCACCGGGGCGGTACCGGTGAGGTGGTAGTTGGCGGCGAGCAACTCCGGCCGGCGGCGCAGAACGTCGGCAGCCTCGGACAGGCGGATCCGGCCGCGCACGAGGACATGCGCTGTCGTGGCAAGCCCGAGCGCGAGCGCCGTGAACTGCTCGATGAGCAGGACCCCGACGCCCTGGGCGGCGATCGCACGCAGCGCCGGAACCAGCCGGCGGACGACAACCGGAGCCAGTCCCAGCGACAGCTCGTCGACGACGAGATACGTGGGATCGCACACGATCGCATGCGCCAGGGCGAGCATCTGCTGCTGGCCACCGGACAAAGTTCCCGCGCGACGATTGCTCAGGTCGCGAAGCTCGCCGAAGATCCCGTACACCCGCTCGAGCGCCGCGGTCGGGAGCGGCGCGGCAGCCGAGCCGTGGCCACCCGGACGTTGTCGGCCACGCTGAGATCTCCGAGCACGCGGTGCCCCTCGGGCACCGTCGCCACCCGGCGGCGCGGATCTGCTCCGGGCGGCGGCCTACGAGCTCGAGGTCCCCCGCGCGGATCGAGCCCTCCGCGGGCCGGATGACGCCCGCCACGGCGAGCACGAGGCTGCTCTTGCCGGCGCCGTTGGGCCCGAGCAGCGCGGTGATCTCACCTCGGGGGACCGTGAGCGTTGCCTCGCGGACCACGATGCGTCCACCGCGTGTCACCGACACAGCTTCGAGCATCAGCGCGTCGGCCATTAGAAAACATCCTCGGTGCCGAGATAGGCACGCCGCACATGATCGTCGGCGAGGACTTCGGACGTGCGTCCCAGCGCGATGACGCGTCCGAAGTCGAGCACCGCGGTCGTCGAGCAGACCGCTGAGACAAGCTCCATGTCGTGGTCTACCAGGATGACCTGCGCGTCGTACTGTTCCGGGATCTGCCGAATCAGGTGCACCAGCCGTTCGGTCTCCGCCTCGGCGAGGCCCGCACCCGGCTCATCGAGGAGGACCATGCGCGGGCCGCCGACGACGCACTTCGCCATCTCAACCAGGCGGCGCTCCAGCATGCTGAGCTCACCGCCAGGGCGATCGGGGGCGTCGAGGCCCACGAACGCCAGCGCCTCACGGACGCCCGCGTCGTCTCCACCAAGCTCGTCGGCCGTCACGCGGACATTGTCGTAGGCCGACAGCGCATGGACGACCTGCTCCTGCTGGAAGGTCCTGCGCAATCCCCATCGCGCCCGGCGATGCGGAGCCATACTGAGCAGGTTCATCCCCTCTGCATCCACGGCGCCGCCCGTAGGCCTGACGAAACCGCTGAGGACGTTGAACAACGTCGTCTTCCCGGCACCGTTGGGCCCCACCAACCCGCAGACGCCGGATGGCAGCTCGAGCGTGACCCCGTCGAGCGGCTTCACGCCGCCGAAGACGGCTGTGAGCTCACGCACGCGCAGCATGGCCCGTCTGCGCCCGTCGACCGCCGCGGCGGATCGCCGCAGCCAGACCCTGCAGCTGACCGGCCACCCCCAGGGGAGCCGTGCTCACCGCGTGGACGAGGCCGAAGCCAAACACCACGAGGATCAGGTTGCCATTGATGCCGATATCGGAGAGGAGCGATGGGAACGCCTGGCTCAGCAAGCCGGCGATGACGGCGCCGAGGAGGCTGAGCGCCCCGCCGATGAGGACGACGGCGAACAGGACGATTGAGTCCGCAGCGCCGAAGTTCCCGGGGTCCAGCACGCCGGCATTGGCAGCCAGCAGCCCGCCGGCGACGCCGGTGGTGAACGACACGAGCGCCAGGGCTCGCAGCTTGCTGCGGGTTGTGTCAACGCCAGCTGCCAGCGCACCCGCCTCGCTCTGACGGATGACGGCCCACTGCCGGCCGGCCCGCCCGCGAAGCTGCCACGCGAGCAGGGCGAACATCAGGCCGGCGACCACCAGGACGTAACGGAAGTAGCCGCCGTCGCTGCCGCCGCCCACTGGCCGGGCCAGCGCGACTGATTGCACCGAGCCCGTTGCCTTGCCCAGAAAGCGGCCGCCCCCGTCGGGAAACCCGGTCGCGTTGAAGACGATCGAGAACGCACCCGCGAACATGAGCGTGACGATCGCGAGATTCAGTCCGCTGAGCCGCAGCGCCGGCAGGCCGACCATGACGCCGATCACGCACGTGCCCGCCCCGGCGATCAGCAACAGCAGTGGATACGGGATGCCGTTGCATGACCGAGCCGCAGCGTGATCCAACCCCCGACGCCGACCAGCGCGATCTGCCCCAGCGACACGAGTCCCAGGCGCCCATAGAGCAGCCCGACACCAGCGCACGCGATGGCATAGATCGCCGAAGTCGTGAAGGCACGGATCCAGAACACGGAGAACACGGCCGGCACTAGGTAGCCCACAGCGACCAGGACGGCGACGGACGCCACGGCGGTCGTCGGCCGCCAGCGGCCCGGCGCCACCTTGACGGCAGCGACGCTCATGGCCCGGCCCCCGATCGTCACGATCTTGTGCCGCTGCAGGTAGAGCACGACGGCGATCGCCACAACGAATGGCGCAGCCGACCGGTAGTCAGTGATCCAGGAATACGGCGTGCCGACCGCCTCGATCACTCCGACGAGCAGGCCGCCGAGCAAGGTCCACCACAAGGAGCGGAACCGGCCGACCACGCAGGCAGCCAGGGCAGGGATCACGAGGAAGGTCAGGGTCGCGGCGGTGAGCTGGGTGAGATCGGCGAGCAGCAGCCCGGACACGCCGCCCAGGACGCCGCTCACCAGCCACGCCAACGACTCGACCCGCTTCACGCGGATGCCCAGCATCGAGCTCAGCTCGCGGTCGTCGGCGAGGGCCCGCATCGATGCCCCGATCATCGAGCGGCGAAAATGGATCGCGGTGCCGAGAGTGATTGCCGCGGCGAGCACGAGCGCCGCCAACTCCGTGGTGCTCACGCGGACGTCGCCGAGGTTGAAGCCTGACGTGTCAGTCGGCAGCGACAACGTGCGTGTGTCGTCGCTCCAACACCAGTTGAGCACCCCGAGGATCGCGAGCCCGAGCCCCAGCGAGGCGATGGCCTTGACGACCGGCTCGCGGTCGGCCAGGTAAGGACCGAGCAGCGAGCCGTACAGCAGCGACGCACCGCCGGCCGCGGCCACGCCGGCGCCGTAGGCGGGCCAGTCGCCCGGCGCCGTTCTGCAGGAGCTGCCAGCTGATCAGAGCTGCCATTGCCCCAAGTGCCCCGTAGGCCAGGTTGACCACGCCTGTCGTGCGGTACAGGACGAGCATCCCGACGCCGGAGAGCGCGTAGAGCGAGCCGACGGCCAGGCCAGAGATGAGGAACGGCTCGAGCATCGCGGCCGCCGTCAGCCGGCGAGACCCTCCTTCTTCTCCTACGCGAGGATCGGGGCGAGGGCCGGATCCTGGACGGGCCGGCAACCTTCGAGCAGGGTGTACTTGCCGTTCTTCACGATCGCCATGCGGGTCGCGTGGTTGGCGTTGTGCCGGTCCGCCGTCCCGTAGTACCAGGGCGAGCACAGGATGTCGGACCTGTAGTTGCGGTGTTTCTGAGTTCGTGATAGAGCGGCCGACTTTTTCAACCACACGCTGAGCGTTGTGGCGGGACCGGTTGGTGGCTGGGGTATGGGCGTCGTCCGTGCCCATTCCGCTGGCCATCCATGGCCAGCGGAATGCCCCCTGAAAAGCGCCCCTCTTCCCCAGAAGGGAGCGGGCGCGGTTGGTGTCAGAGAGCCTGGTCATGTCTTGCTTGCTCGATTCTCTTTGATCCGCTCAGCGCGGGCGCGACGCATCCCCGCGGCACGAGCCCGGCGGATGCGGGGCCCGCGGCCGTGATGCTCGTCATCAGGGGTGACGTACCCGACCCCGGCGTGCAACCGCACAGTGTTGTACTCGCGCTGGACACGCGCGAGCTCGGCATCGAGGACCGCCGAGTCGCGGATCGTGACCAGGTGAGGCCAATCGCCCTTCAGGTGCGAGTAGAAGCTCTCGATGTGCGCTTGGTCGGTCGGGGTGCCGGGCCGGCCGTGGTGCTGGGTGATCGCCATCAGCGCCATGAACTTCCGGGTGTCCAGCGCGGTCATCTCGGTCCCGTTGTCCGACCACGCGATCAGCACCGGCATCCCGTCATCCTCGACCGCCGGCGGCTTCCCGTCAGCGTCGAGGAGGTGCTGGTCCTCGAGCGCTCGGGCGAACAGCAGCTGCGCCTGGGTCGAGGTCTGCTCGCTTGAGAGCAGGTAGCCGATCCAGTAGCGGGTCACGACGTCAACGATCGCGTACGCGACCCGGCCCGCCCTGGTGAAGTGCGTTGCGTCCCAGATCCAGATCCGGTTCTTCTCCCACGGAATCGTAGGGAGAGCAGGCATAACCGGACGCGGCCGGTACGGCTCACCCGGCAGGTGGACCTTGTGCTTGAGCGCGACCCGCAGCACCGTCGACGGGGAGACGAACACGACACCGAGACGGCTCCCACGATGCGCGAGCTTGCGATGCGAGCGGTCCACCGGACCCCACTCTTCGATCAGATCCAGGATCTCGGCCTCCTCCCAGCAGAGCAGGCCGTGGACTGCGCCGCCGCCAGGATCACGATCCTCAAGGCTGCCCGTGTCCCGCAGCCGAGCGCGCCAGCGGTGCGCGCGGACGTCGGCGAGGTCGAGCACCCGGCACGCCTGCGTGTGCGCCCAGCCGTCGGCGACGGCACGATCGATCAGCCCCAGCAGCTCGAGCTTGGTCTCGGCGCTCACGCGCGCGGGAACCGGGCCGAAAAGCCCGAGCGCTGCTTTCCCCGGTGCAACGTGAGCTCGATCGCCATCTCTTTCAACGCTTCGGAGAGCCGGTCGTTCTCCCCCCGCAGCAACTCCAGCTCGACCGCCTCCGCCGACACCGGACGGCCAGGCTTCGCCGAAGTGAACGCGGCGATCGCGGCATCCTTCGCCAACGCTCGCAGGCGCACGATCACCGACACGTCGACGCCATACTTGCGGGCGGCGTCGGCCTGCGAGATCTCCTGCGAGGTGACCTCGAGGAACACCTCCCACTTCTCCTCCGGCGTCAACTGCCTGCGCGGCTTGCGCTTCCCGTTGTCCATCATCACGACCTCCTGATCCGAGGTCCCGACAGGCTCCCAGGCTAGGCGAATTATCGACCGAGATCTCTATCGCGAAGTCAGACGCACCGGGTAGTCCTTGATCCCGACGATCGCCTTCGACACGACCGCACGGGTGATGTTGTTGGGATCGAGCTTGAGCAGCGTGTCGGTGAGGATCTTGGCGGCGAGGAAGCCGGACTGCCCGAACGTGTCGCGGCTGAACCGTGGACACGGCGCTCATCCGCGGGCCGGCGTTCACCGGCGCGATGTTCGATGACTCAAAGCAGGACTCCGGCACGCCCGTCCCCGTGATGCTGTACAGGTCGGCCTTCTTGTAGGTCGGGTTCGCCGCCCCGCAGCCGATGAACGTGGCGTCACCCGCCAGGGCCACGATCGACTTGTCGGCGGCGAAGCTCGCCGCGATCTGCGCCGCCTTCTGCTGGTTGAGCGCGTCATCGGAGTAGGCGTAGTCGATCGGGCGCCCGTGGATACCGCCGTTGGCGTTCACGCACTTGAAAAATGCCTGCGCCGAGCGCGGCGCGGAGCTGAAATCGATGCCGCCGCTCGCGGTCGTCAGGGCGCGGATCTTGATCGGCTGGCCCGTTGCGGCCTTCCCGTTGCCCATGGCGCACTTCACTGCGGACGCCGATGTGTCGAGCTTGCCGATGTCGGAATTGCCGGTGTTCCCCGACGAACCGCCACAGGCGGCAAGCACCGCAGCGGCCAACGTCAGAGCCGCGGCGCTCGCGGCACGAAGGTACCTGGTCATCTTGCGTGTCCTCCAGAATCTGCGACGGTCGATTGGCTAAAACCTGTGACAGGGAGGCGGCAACGTCCCGACGCTGCCGATCTCTTCGCTCAAGCGAGCGCCATCCAGACGCTCTTGACCTCGGTGTACAACTCGATCGCGTCCCGCCCCATCTCGCGGCCCCAACCGCTGGCCTTCGCGCCGCCCCAGGGCGCCGCGGCGTCGAGTGGGTTGGGCATGTTCACCCAGACGTTGCCCGCACGGACGGCGCCGGCCAGGCGGTGAGCGCGCCCGACATCACGGGTCCAGATCGAGGCCCCCAGCCCATAGTCAGTGGCGTTCGCCCGAGTGACGACCTCGTCGTCGTCGTCGAACGGCATCACGCAGATGACGGGGCCGAAGATCTCCTCGCGGGCGATCCGCATGCTGTCCTCGACGCCGGTGAACACCGCGGGCGTCAGGAACGCGCCCGCCTCCAGGTCACCGCCGGGACGCTCGCCGCCGCAGACAAGCTGTGCGCCCTCCTCGATGCCGACCTTGATGTAGGCCTCGACGCTGTCGCGATGCTCGCGGGAGACGAGCGGGCCGAGCTGCGTTTCGGGGTCCATCCCGGGGCCGAGCCGCATCGACGATGCCGCCGGCAGCAGCCTCGGCGAACTGCTCCGCGATCGAGCGCTGCACGTATACGCGACTGTAGGCCGCGCATACCTGTCCGCTGTTCAGCAGGGCCGCCCTGCAGGACGCCGGCGACGGCTGCGTCGAGCGGCGCGTCGAACACGATCGCCGGGTTCTTGCCCCCGAGCTCGAGCGACACGCGCTTGAAGTTGCCGGCGGCGGCCCGCACGATCGAGCGACCGGCCTCGGTCGATCCCGTGAACGAGACCTTGTCGATGCCTGGATGCTCGGCAATCGCGGCTCCGGCCGTGGGGCCACCGGTCACGACGTTGACGACGCCATCGGGCACGCCGGCCTCGCCGAGCAGCTCGACCAGGCGCAGCGCGGTCAGTGGAGTCTGCTCGGCTGGCTTGACGACGCAGGTGTTCCCGCAGGCGAGCGCGGGCGCGAGCTTCCATGCGGTGATCATCAACGGGAAGTTCCAGGGGACGATCAAGCCACAGACCCCGACCGGCTCGCGCAGCGTGTAATTGAACGTGCCCGGGAACGACAGCGGGTTCGTCTCACCGGCGATCTTCGTGACCCAGCCTGCGTAGTAGCGGAAGTGCTCGCTGGCGGCCACGATGCTGACATGGCGCGAGATGCCGATCGGCTGGCCTTGGTCGCGCGTCTCGAGCTCTGCGAGCTCGTCGGCGTGGCGGTCGATGAGATCGCCGATGCTCCACAGCAGCCGCGCGCGCTCGGCCGGAAGCAGAGTGCGCCAGGGCCCGCCGGGCTCAAACGCCCGGCGCGCGCGGCCCACTGCCTCGTCGATGTCATCGGACGACGCGTACGGGACTTCGGTGATGACCTCGCCGGTGGCGGGATCGATTGTCTCGATGAGGTCTGTAACAGCGGCCATGCACTCTCCTACGGTCGTCGCGGTGGACGGTCGTGCCGCAGTATCCGGACGGGCCGCGCGGGCAGCTTGGATGCCGGTGCATGGCGCTTGTTTGAGAGCGCACGCTTTGCCGCGCCGTCGTGTTTGGCGGCGTAGCGTCGAACCGCACGCCGTCGGATCACAAGGAGGCACTGCATGGCTGACACCACTGAGCGGGAGTTCTGGCGCGATCTGAAGCCCATCGAGGAGGTGTTCCGGCCGGGCGCGGGCGCCGACGTCTACATCGCCGACGCTCCGACCGACGACGAGCGCTACTACGTTCCGTTCAGTGAGACGGTGTCCAGCCGGCCGCTATGGATCGCCCCGACCCAGAACCGGTGGGCCGACATCCTGTACGCCAAAGGGCCGGGCCTGGTCAATCGCCACTATCACCCCCATCAGGTCTTCGCCTACACCATCTCGGGCAAGTGGGGCTACCTCGAGCACGACTGGGTGGCCACTGCGGGAGATTTCGTCTACGAGTCGCCCGGTGAGGGCCACACGCTCGTTGCCTATGAGCATGCCGAACCGATGAAGGTCCACTTCAACGTGACAGGCCCGCTGATCTGGATCGACGAGGACGGCCAGCCGGTGGGCCAGTTCGACGTATTCGACTACATCAAGCTCTGCCAGGAGCACTACGCGAAGGTCGGCATCGGCGCCGACTACATCGAGCGGCTCTACCGCTAGTGATAGCGAGCGAGCCTCATACGGCCGAGCCGTTGTGCGAACGCTGCGGTGATCTTTGGGGGCGGTCGGGGTTCGGTATGAGCCTCGCTCGCGGGGGCGTCCCTGCGGGCCGCGGCGTGTGGCCGCGGGGTACCTTCCGATCTAGAGCGCGGGCGAGCGGCGCCCGCTTGGAAGCCCCTGCGGGGCTTTGCACCTTGCGGTTGCTGGAGGTACCACCGTGGCCACGATCTCAAGCCTACTCGCCGATCATGTGACACTCGGGGTCCGGTCGGTCGATCGCCTGTTCTTGCAGGGGTATGTGCCGAGGTTGATGACTGAGGGGCAGGTGATCCGGTTTCTGCTGGATCGCGCCTTCCCGATCCCGTCGCCGGCGGTGCTGGGCAAGATCGGCCGTGACTACGTCAAGCAGATCAACGACTACATCGCCGCCAATGAGATTCCGACGGTCCGCTTCGTCAAGGGGGATGTGAAGGAGGAAATCGCGCGCGAGCACTTCCGCAAGGCTGAGCGGGAGGGCCGCTACGGCGTCGTGATGGTCGGGATCGCGCAGGAGAAGACCTCGGCGTGGCGCGGGTGGCGCGACGGCGGGCCGGACGGGCACCCGCATTTCGTCTATCGCCGCCAATCGATCTTCCCCAACAACTACTACTTCTACATCCGCGACCCGGACTGGGGACCGTCGTTCGTCAAGACCGTCGCGTACGCACCATGGCCGGTCTGGATCTACCTGAACGGGAACGAGTGGGCCAAGCAGCAGGCCGCCCAACACGGCATCAGCTATCAGGCGTTGGATAACGGGTTCGCGTCGTGCGAGAACCCCGAGCAGTTGGCCGCGATCTGCCACAGTCTGTCCGTCGCGGATGTCCGCGCGTTCTTCGATCGCTGGCAGGCGGCGCTGCCGTCGCCGCTGACCGACGAGGATCACCAACGCGGGTACGCGCACGCGCTCGCGTTCCGGCAACTGGAGATCTCCGATACGCGCGTGTTTGACCGGCCGGCCGCGGGCCGGGCGTGGTTTGAGCAGACGCTCCCCGATCAGCTCACGTTGGGACGACCCGACCAGGCCGCAGTCATCTTCGGCCGCCGCGTGAACCGCCAGACCCCCGGCAAGTTCCACACCAAGATCTTCAACCGTGGCGTGGAGGCGGCGATCCAGATCCACTACCGCGCCTCCAAGGTCAAGCAGTACTTCAAAGAAGGCCGCGCGCTGCGGACCGAGACCACGATCAACGACACCCGCGACTTCGGCATCGGCCGACTACTCACCGACAAGAACTGGCACGCGCTGATCAACATCGGCCACCAGATCAACCAGCGACTGCTGGACCACCAACTTGACGCGTGCGCTTGCGCACCAGACGCCACGCTCCTCGAGCGCGTGGTGCTGCCATCCACCACCCCCGATGGCCTACCCGCCCCCGCACTCCGGTTCGGCGAACCCAGAACGATGGCGCTACTCGCCTGCCTCTGCAGCTTCCAGCACCTGCTCGCCGGACTGACGAACCGCACCCTGCGCGAGCTGATCGCCGGACTGATCCCCGGCTACGGCGCTCGGCAGATGACCTACGACCTCAGACGCCTGCGCGGCAAAGGGTTCATCCAGCGGATCCCCCGCACCCAACGCTACCAGCTGACCAGCGAGGGACACCGACTGGCCGTCTTCTTCACCAAGACCTACACGCGGATCGTCAACCCATCCCACGCCGAACTCGACCCCGCCCTCCCCAGCGAGATCGCCACCCGATCACCACTCGCCACCTCCTGGCGCGCCTTCGAACACGCGATCGACGACAAAATCAAACACGCCGCCGTCGCGGCCTGAAACATGACTCGTTCGTGAACCCTCCAGCTGCCAAGCGGAGCTAGTGGATGCCGTTGACATTGCCTCACTCTGCCATGCGCAAGCGACGTCGGCGATCTTGCCTGCCATGGCCTACCCGCGGTGCACGATCCGGATGCCCTCACTGCTGCGCCGTCCGTCTCCTAGCCCGGTGTCACGTACGCCGTCGACACATGACCCGCGAGTCGATCGCAACCCCTCCCTCTCACCGCCGACCCGACCCTATCCGCCCAAAATTGCCCCCGTTCCGCCCGCCCAGCCTCCGGGTTTAAGGGGACCAGCCGAAGTTACTCACCAGCCGAGCCGGACTACCCGAACGCAACACGTGGAGGGCGGGTAGTCCGGCTCGGCTGCCAACCATGAGCTCAGGCGGATCCCCTGCGTTTCCGGCGCTGGGGCGGGCGTGGCTAAGCACAAAAGTCCTCGGCGGCCGACGAGTACTTCAGCGAGTACTTCGGCGAGCAGCTGGTCGCTGATATGCCGCCGGTTCCGAGCGCGCGGACACCGTCCACACCGGCCGGATGTCTGCGTAGTGGTCGCTCGCAGCGTAGGGTTGTTCGTGTCCCGTACGGCCGACATGATCACCGCAGGCGAATGGGCGGTGCTGGGGCTGCTCGCTGAGCAACCGACACAAGGTTTCGAGATCGCGAAGGCGCTCGCACCGGCAGGCCCGGTTGGCGGGATCTGGTCCGTGCGCCGACCGCTTGTATACCGAGACGTCGACGTGCTCGGTGAGCTCGGTGCGGTGTGTCTGAACCTTTGATAGAGCGGCCGACTTTTTCACACCAAGCCTGAGGGTGTTTGTGGGCCGTGTTGGGGGGTGTGGTTCGGGGCGTCGTCCGTGCCCAGTTCCACCGACGTCCGTGCCGGCGGGCGACCCCCTCGCGCAGCGAGCCTCCGTCCCGCAGAAGCAGGAGCGGGCGGCTGGCGAGGATGGTCTCGGTCGCGGTCACTTCGATCGCCTCCGATTCTCCTTGATGCGCTGGGCGTGCGCTCGCTTGAGCCCGGCGATGCGGGCGCGGCGGATCGCGGGGCCGCGGCCGTGGTGCTCGTCATCGGGGGTGACGTAGCCGATCGAGGCGTGCAAGCGGACCGTGTTGTACTGGCCGCGGATCCGGGCGAGCTCTGTGTCGAGCGCGGCCGGGTCGGTGATGCTGGTCAGGGTCGGCCAGTCGCCCTTCAGGTGGCTGAAGAACGATTCGACGTGCGCCTGGTCGGTCGGGGTGCCGGGCCGGCCGTGGTGCTGGGCGATCGCCATCAGCGCCATGAACTGGCGAGTGTCGATCGCTTTCATCTCCGACCCGTTGTCCGACCACGCCACCAGGATCGGCGGATCCTCAGGGGCGTGGTCGGGCGGCAGCCCGTCCGGTCCGAGCAGCCCCTGGTCCTCGAGCGCCCGGGCGAACAGCAGCTGCACCTGCGTGTGCGTCTGCTCGGTCGTGAGCAGGTAGCCGATCCAGTATCTGGTGACGACGTCGACGATCGCGTACGCGACCCGCTTGCACCGCGTGAAGTGGGTCGCGTCCCAGATCCAGATCCGGTTCTTTTCCCAGCAGATCTCGGGAAATGCGGGCTTTGGCGGTCGTGGGCGGATCGGCTCCCCCGGCAGCGTGACCTTGTTCTTCAGCGCCACGCGCAGCAGCGTCGAGGGCGACACGAACACAGTGCCGACATATGAGCCGCGATGCGCGAGCTTGCGATGCGAACGATCCACCACGCCCCACTCCTCGATCAGATCGAGGATCGCCTGCTCCTCCCAGTCAAGGATCCGGTGCACCCGGTTGCCGACCGGCGGACGGTCCTCCAACGAGCCCGTCTCGGCGAGCCGGGCGCGCCAGCGATGCATGCGCACATCCTCGATCTCAAGCACCCGGCACGCACGCGCGTGCGCCCACCCCGCCGACACCGCGCCATCGATCAGCCCCATCAGCTCGAGCTTGGTCTGCGCGCTCACGCGCCGCGGGACCGGGCCGAAAAGCCCGAGCGTTGCCTTCCCCGGTGCAAGCTCAGCTCGACCGCCAGCTCCTTGAGCGCCTCCGAGAGCCGATCGTTCTCCGCCAAAGCGGCCTCCAACTCGACCTGCTCCGGAGAGGGCAACCTGCCCGGCTTGGCGGCCGCAAACGCGGCCAGCGCCGCGTCCTTCGCCAACTGCCTGATCCGAATCACCGTCGACACGTCGATGCCCCACTTCCGAGCTGCGTCCGCCTGCGAGAGCTGCTGCGAGCAGACCTCGAGGAACACCTCCCACTTCTCCTCCGGCGACAGCTGCCGGCGCTTGCGCGGCTTGTCGTTCTCCATCATCACGTCCTCCTGAGTCGGGGCCCGGACAGCCTCCCAGGATTGGCATGAAAAACAGGGTCAGCTCTATCGCAAGATCAGACGCAAACCATCGGCTTGGTCCGCCCCGGCTGGGTCGATGCGCAGTCATGAGGGACGGCGCCGGTCATTGCTGCGGGGGACGGGCCGGTGCGTGCGTCGCTCGCCGGCCCCGGATGACCAGCGAACGGGCGCGGACGCAAGACTCAACCGGACGGCGATCTCGCCAAAAGCCGCTCTCTCGCGTTGGCATCCTTCTCGGGCAGCCCGTGTCGTCAGGCCGGGCGCCGACCGCTCCACGCTTCTCCCGACTCCTGAGTCGTAGAGAATGGCGAACATGAGCGCTGGACGCGCGGCGAAAACCGGGTACCGGGAGAAGCCGTGAAGCTCGGGTTGGGTCTCTATCGACACATGCTGACCGTGGAGAATCTTCGGTTCGCTCGACAGGCAGGCGCGACGCATATCGTGGCGCACCTTGTTGACTACTTCAGCACCGGCCCGCGTATCCCGTCATCGGTCTCGAGGAGTTCCGGGTGGGGCTCGAGTGATCGTGTGGGCAAGCCGTGGACGCTTGAGGAGATCGAGCGCGTCAAATCGATGATCGAGGACGAGGGTTTGGCGCTGCATGCGGTCGAGAACCTCGATCCGGGCCACTGGCATGATGTGTTGCTCGACGGGCCAAAGCGCGCCGAGCAGCTCGAGCAGGTGCTCGAGAGCATCCGCTTGCTCGGGCAGGCAGGCGTGCCGTGCCTGGGGTACAACTTCTCGCTCGCGGGGGTGTGGGGCCACGTGACGGGGCCGTTCGCGCGGGGCGGAGCAGAATCGATCGGGTTCGATATCGAGGCACTTGGCGCGCAACCTGAGATACCAGTGGGCCAGGTGTGGAACATGGATTTCGCTGATGTGTCTCGGGGCGGAACGATCGGAACGGTCGACGCCGATGAGATGTGGGCCCGACTCAAGGCATTTCTGCGTGTCGCGGTCCCCGTTGCGGCGTCAGCGGGCGTGCGGCTGTGCGCTCACCCGGACGACCCGCCGGTGTCGTGTCTGCGTGGCACGGCACGGGTTCTGACGAGCGAGGCTGCACTGCAGCGTCTGCTCGACTGCGTTCCCACTCGCGCGAACAGCCTCGAGTTCTGCCAGGGCACGATCGCGGAGATGTCCGGTGTCGACATCTACGACGCGATTGCCCGCTTTGCGCGCCAGGACCGGATCGGCTATGTCCATTTTCGCAATATCGTCGGGCGCGCCCCGAACTATCGCGAGGTGTTCGTCGACGAGGGGGACGTGGATATGTTCAGAGCGCTGCGGACGTATGCACAGAACGGGTACGACGGCGTGTTCATTCCCGACCACACGCCGCAGATGACCTGCGCGGCGCCGTGGCATGCCGGGATGGCGTACGCGCTCGGGTATATGAAGGCGGCGATGCGAGCGGTGCAGGAATCGTGAGCGCAGTCGAGCGGCTTCCAGCGCCGGACGTCCTGATTCCGGCCGAGGCGTCCGTTGGGGAGGGACCGGTTATCGATCCGTGGACCGGACACCTCTGTTGGGTGGACATCGTCGAGGGGATGCTCTACGAGAATGACCTGACCGGTGGGGAGCAGACCGTCGCGGCCCTGGGAACAATGATCGGCGCGGCCGCCCCTCGGGAACGTGCCGAGGGGTTCGCGGTGGCGGTCGCGGACGGCTTCGGGTATTGGACGTCCGGGCAGTTGCGGATCGTCGATCCCGTCCTGCCGGAACCGGAGCGTCGCATGAACGACGCCAAGTGCGACTCGCGCGGGCGGCTCTGGGCGGGAAGCACCCACATGGAATTCGTTCCAGGCGTCGGCGCGCTCCACTGCTGGGACGGGTCCGCACGCAGTGACGCGGTAGCCACAGGGTTCACGCTCCCCAACGGGCTGGGATGGGATCAGGACGACACGAGGATGTACCTGGTCGACAGCATGACCAACATCCTGCTCAGCGCCCCGTACGACGCCGGCGAGGACGTAGTCGGCGAGTTCAAGCCGCTGTGCAGCGTTGAGCCGGGGCTTCCGGACGGTCTTGCGGTCGATGTCGACGGCGCGATCTGGGTGGCGGTCTGGGGCGGTGCGGAGGTGCGGAGGTTCAACAGCCTGGGTGAGCTCGTCGGGATTGTCCCGATGCCGGTCAGTCAGCCCTCCAGCTGCGCGTTCGGACCGGACGGCACCCTATACATCACCTCCGCCCGCTACGGCCTGACTCCACACCAGCTCTTGAGCCAGCCACATGCGGGCGCCGTCTTCGCGCTCTCGACCGACACCACCGGCGTCCGAGTACGTCCGTTCGCCGGGTAATCGGCACTCCGCCTCACCGCGCCACACCTAGGTGCTATCCCCCGAGACGGCTGTCACTGCGGGGGGGTTCGTGGAGGTTGTTGAGTTCCTTGAGTTGGCTGAGTGCCCAAATGCCCGATTCGATATGGGTCGTCATCGCGCGGCGTGCGCGCGTGCGCGCGCGGGCTTCGATGGCGGCGAAGATGATGTCGTGTTCTTCGAGCGCGAGTTCGACCGCGGCGGTAAGCGTGCCGGTGGCTTCGCGGGCGTTGCTGAGCAGGTCGGCAACGGGGGCGAGGACCTTGGCGAGCATCGTATTGCCGCAGGCGTCAGCGATCGCCTGGTGGAACTCGATATCCGCCTCCCAGACCGGGGCGCCGGTCTCGTATGCGACGCGGAAGTGGGTTACCGCGCGTCGCATGGCGAGGAGGTCGTTCTCGGTTCGGTGGATCGCGGCCTTCTCGGCGACCGCAGGTTCGAGGAGGAGTCGCACCTCGTAAAGCTCATCGATGGCCTCTCCGCGCAGGAGCACCGACGCCGCCGAGTTCGCGAGCGCGTTGTGTGCCCCGGTATCGATCACTTTCGCGCCGAGCCGCGGCCTGATCTCGACGATGCCGAGGGTGCGAAGGCTCTGCATGGCTTCGCGGACAGTGTTACGCCCGACGCCGTACTCGGTCATGAGCAGGTGCTCGGACGGAAGCCGGTCGCCGGCGTTGTACTCGCCGCGCTGTATGCGCGCGAGCAGGTCATCAGCGACAGTCTTGCTCAGTGGCTCAGGCATCCTGGCGGTCCGGTGAAGTGGCTGTCAGCTTTGACGCAGATGCTTGACATAGGCGAGTCAGGCCTGTCTAATCCATTTGTAGGACAAATGGAACCAGGCTGAGGTGAAGCTTACTGCCGCCGCGCAGGAACGGTGAAGCAAAATGGGACTCGATCTGCAGCATCGCCTATCAGCCTGGCCTCGGCGGGAAGTTGACCCGGCGCCGCAGACGCCGGGGTTTCTTCATGCAGCGGGGATGATGATCCTGCTATCGGCCGAAAACGTCGGACTCAAGGCTGCTCTGCGGCAATCACGTCGCGAGCTGGCTCACGCCCGGGCGAGGATCATCGGCGCGGGCGACCGCGGGCGCCTCATGCTTGAGCGCGACCTCCACGACGGCGCTCAGCAGCGGCTGACTGCGATCCAGATCAAGCTGCGGAGGGTCCAGGATCATGCGCTCCCGGCGGACCAGGCGACACAGCTCGAATCGATCGTCACGGACGTGGAACTAGCGGTCGTGGAGCTTCGAGACCTGGCGCGCGGTATCTATCCGGCCGTCCTCCGAGATCAAGGTCTCGCCGAGGCCGTGCGTTCGCTGGCGATCAGGGCGCCGGTCCCGGTCACCGTCCTCGATGAGGGGGTTGGACGATTGTCCGCGACGGTGGAGGCCGCGGTCTATTTCTGCATTGTCGAGGCCCTGCAAAACGCGACGAAGCATGCCGGCCCGCACGCGCGCGTTACGATCGTGCTGAGACCTCGCCCCCGACGCGGCCTTCAATTTGAGGTGAACGATGACGGGACGGGGATGAACATCCCGAATCCGGCAAGCGGCCTCGGATTGATGAGCATGCGCGATCGGATCGGCGCAGTCGGTGGCGAGCTCGAGCTCGTTTCGTCACTAGGCGGGGGCACCAGCGTGCGAGGAAGCATCCCTGACGATCTGCGTCCTTCGACCAGGTCGACCTCAGGCCACCTCGCCGACGGGTGGATCACGCCGTCTGACGGCGGTTCCGCGCAGCACAACGCGTCCGGGTCTTCCGGGTGATCGCGTGAGCACCGACTGCGCGCCGAAGCGCCGTGGTGCAGGACTCGCCGTTGCCGACGCGAGCGCTCCGGCCGGCACCGCCACTGGATCGCTGTTCCTCATCTGTCCGCGGTGCGCGCTGAGCATCCGCGTGCGGACGTCGTGGCTCGCCGTCGACCTTTGCCCAAGATGCGTCGCGCGCGCCCGGATGCCGATCAAGCTGTTCCGCTCATCATTGCCAGCCGATCTGCTCTACGCGACGGGCTCAGCGCCAGATGCCGACAGTACGCCGCCGCCGAAATCTCACCTTGCCGACGCAACTCAACCGCCGGAGCCACTCCATCGGTCCCAGAGGAACCAGGTCCTCCCTGCGATCAGTCGTCTTCGATGCACGACCCGACAGGGGCCCGGCTAGCAATGACGGCGCTGTCAGATCGATCCGGCTGCTGATCGCTGCCTCGGGATCGGGATAGGTCGAGTGATCGCGCACCGTTTCCTGTCGCATGGGGTGGCGCGACCCGATGAGGTAAGACGTCTTCGGCATGAGGTCGTCGCCCATGTGACGGAGTCGCGGCGGCCCCTGCAGTGTGCGCGCTCCATCGCCTCGCCCACCCGCGAATGACACGGCCGCGTCATCTGGAACGACCGCAACGGGCGGCCTCGTGGCCGAGATGCCCCGACCACCGCTCGGCTACTGCCTAGCGGCGGCTCCGCGCCGGCGTTGCCCGAATCGAAGTGCACACCGGCACCGGCTGCCGTGCTTGACCGGCGACGTCGTTCTTGCGAGCGACTGCTCGCGGTAGGCTGGCGTACGGCATGCATGCGCGTCGTTCGTGTCTGTCGGTGCCCGGCTCCTCCCCGGGGATGTTGGCCAAAGCGAGCAGCCTGCCGACGGACGAGGTAGTGATCGATCTGGAGGACTCTGTGGCCCCGTCTGCCAAAGACGAGGCGCGTGCCGACGTGATCAGCGCCCTTGCCGGCGGCCGACTGGGTGGACGGACCGTCGCCGTTCGCATCAACGGCCTGGACACGCCGTGGTGCCATCGAGACATCGTCGCGTTGGCGCATGGCCCGGCGGCTGGCGCGGTGACGTCGCTCGTGATCCCGAAGGTCCAGGCACCCGAGGAGATCGGTTGGGTGGCGGGTCTGCTCGACATGATCGGCTCCGGCGGGCGGGCGATCCGCCTGCAGGCGCTGATCGAGACGGCGGCCGGGCTGCACCGGGCCGCGGACATCGCGCAGGCCGGCCCTCGCCTGGAGACGCTGATCCTCGGCTATGCCGATCTGCGGGCGTCCCTGGGGCGGCCCCGTGCCGCTGAGGAGTTGCCCGACCGTTGGAGCTTCGCGCAGGAGACGGTTCTGGTGGCAGCCCGGGCCGCCGGGCTGCAGGCGATCGACGGCCCTCATCTGCTAGTGGCCGACGCCGCTGGCCTACAGGCATGGGCGGCACATGTTCGCTCGCTTGGCTACGACGGCAAGTGGGCAATCCATCCGAGCCAGCTGCAGACGCTCAATGCCACCTTCTCGCCCACACCAGAGGAGGTTGAGCGTGCGCGAGCCATCGTTGCGGCGCTCGCGGAGGCAGAGGCGGACGCTGGCCGTGGCGCAGTGATGTTGGACGGCGAGATGATCGACGAGGCCCTGCGCAAGCAGGCGCTCCAGGTAGTGGCGCGTGCTCGAGCGGTGGAGTTACGCAGCGCGCCGCCGCCGAGGGCGAGCGCATGACGACGGCGGGATCGGCGCCGCGAGTGCACGTGGCCGGTCCGTGGTTTGAGGACTTTGCGATCGGCCAGGTGTTCGATGACGCTCCGGCTCTCACGCTCGGAGCCGGGCATGCGGCCTTGCACCAAGCGATCGCCGGCGACCGGCTGCGGCTTGCGCTGGACGAGCCGCTGTGTCGCCTCGTAACTGGCAGCGACCGGTTGCTCGCGCACCCCAATCTGGTCTGCGACGTGGCCATCGGACAGTCCACCGGGCCGACCCAGCGCGTGCGCGGCAACCTCTTCTACCGTGGACTGGTGCTCCAGCGCCCGGTGTTCCTCGGCGACACGCTCAGGACGCGAACAGAGGTCGTGGCGCTCAAGCAGAATCGGCCCCGCACGGACGCACCGGCGACCGGACTGGTGGTGCTACGGATGCGGACGACCGATCAAGAAGGTCGGCCCGTGCTGGACTTCTGGCGATGCCCAATGCTGCCCGTCCGCGACGCCGACCTGCGCACCGGCCATGCCGACGCGTTCGACGCCATTCCGGCGGAACTGAATCGCGAGGCGGTGCGCCAGGCTGCGCCGACGGCGTGGCGCCTTGAGGCGCTGCGGGCGCGGGCGAGCGGTCCGGCCGCCGCGGATCTGGAGCCCGGTCTGGTCTTCGAGATCGAGGGCGGCGAGACGGTGACCGCAGCCCCCGAACTGGCACGCCTGACGCTCAACATCGCCACAGCTCACACCGATGCCACTGGCAGCGCCCACGGCCGGCGTCTCGTTTATGGCGGGCATACGATCTCGATCGCGGCCGCGCACACGACGCGCGCGCTGCCGAGGCTTGCGACGGTCGTGGCTTGGGCCGGGTGCGATCATCTGGGTCCAGTGTTCGAGGGCGATGTGCTGCGCACGGAGCTATGCGTCGAGGGCATCGAGCCGGCGGCAGACGGCGGGCTGATCGACCTGCGGGCGATAGTGTCCGCACATCGCCCGGATGACGAGGAGGCGCCGGTCCTAGACTGGCGCTTCGTGGCGCTGGTGGCCTGAGCGGGCCGTGAGAGGAGGTTCGCGATGAGCGGGATCCTGAAGGGCATGCGGGTCGTTGAGGGGTCGGCCTTCGTGGCCGCCCCGCTGGGCGGGATGACGCTGGCCCAGCTTGGGGCCGACGTGATCCGCTTCGATCCAATCGGCGGCGGGCTCGACCGCGGACGCTGGCCGATCACGAGGGAGGGACGCAGTCTGTTCTGGGCCGGTCTCAACAAGGGCAAGCGGTCGATCCAGGTCGACCTCGCCTCGCCGGCGGGACGAGAGCTGATCGCCGAGCTGATCGGCGCGCCCGGGCCGGACGCCGGGCTGTTCCTGACCAACTTCCCGGCGCGTGGATGGCTGGCCTACGACGCACTGGCCGCCCGCCGGCCCGACTTGATCATGGTCAACATCACGGGCAACGCGGACGGCTCCTCCGCCGTCGACTACACGATCAATCCGGCCACCGGCTTCCCCTGGGCCACGGGGCCACGCAACCTCGGCGTCCCGTTCAACCATCTGCTGCCTGCATGGGACGCAATCACCGGAGGTTTGGCGACCACGTCGCTGCTGGCCGCCGAGCGCCACCGCGCGCGTACCCGCGCCGGCCAGTACGTGCGCATTGCGCTGTCCGACGTCGCCTTCTGGATGGTTGGCAACCTCGGCAAGATCGCCGAGGTGGAGATCAACCACCACGAGCGCGTCAAGGACGGCAACTACCTGTATGGCGCCTTCGGGCGCGACTTCCGCACCCGCGACGGGCGTCGCATCATGATCGTCGCGCTGACTAGCCGCCAGTGGCGTAGCCTGGTGGCGGCCACAAGCCTGGGCGAGGCGTGCGCCAGCATCGAGCAGATGATGGACGTCGACCTGAACAACGAAGGCGGGCGCTTCGTCGCCCGCGAGCTGATCGGAGCGACGCTGAGGCCGTGGGTGCTGTCCCGCTCGATCGCCGAGGTGCGCGAGATATTCGACGCCCACGACGTCTGTTGGGGCCCCTACCAGACGTTCACGCAGCTCGTCGAAGAGGACCCGCGCTGCTCGTGCGCGAACCCGTTGTTTGCGGACGTCGAGCAGCCGGGCATCGGCACGTACCGGATGCCCGGCTCGCCGCTGGTCTTCGAGGCGGCCGAGCGCCTCGCGCCCCAGCGCGCACCGACACTCGGCGAACACACAGAAGAGGTGCTGGCCGAGGTGCTGGGCCGTTCCGACGCCGAAATCGGGCGGCTGCTTGGCGACGGCGTCGTGGCTGGCGCATCCCCAGTCACGTCTTAGTTCTTGCGAAGGACGTGCCGGGTGTGGTTCCTGAGCAGGCTGTTCATCCTGCCCTCCTTTGAGAGCTGGTGGTTGAGAAACCCCCGGCGTGCTCGATCGGATCCGCGGGCCCGTCTTCGAGCAAGCCCGCGCCCCCGCCTTCGCCGAATCCGCTGCCGTGTCGGTCGATCCCGACACCGGCACCGTGTCTGGCCAGGCGGCACTGACCTCGCGCCCGCCACGCCCTACGAACGCGTCAGCACCGACCTCTGGCGACACGGGCCGTTCAAGGTTGAGGGCCTTGTGGACCGTATGGTCCGTGGAAGTTCGAGTCTTCTCGGGCGCACTGGAAAAAGCCCCGCACAGCGGGGCTTTTCGATGTCTGGCCGGATCACAGCGCCTGTCCGGACATGCTGGTCAGCGCGGACAGCACCAAGCCTGCCGGCGGCGCGGTGGCGCGGGACCACTCGTGGCCGGCCGCGTGTGGTCGCCGGTAGATCTCCGCTTCGGCGTAGGCACGGTCGATAAGGCAGCGCCGCGCGGGCTGACGCCAGCGTCTGGGGCGCCAGCCGACCCGCCTTCAGTGCGTCGATCCCACCTCGCTGCCCTGATCGGAACGCAGCCTGGATCTCTTCATCCGTTGGATCAGCCGTCCCCACCTTCCGTTGCTAGCGCCCCGGTTTTGTCCAGCATCGGCGCGCGAAGACTACGGTCGAACGCACCCGCGCCGATGCATCGGTATCCATTCGAGCGGCCCGTCGAGGGTCCACAAAGCGATGGAGAGCCGCAGCGGTACCTAGAATGCCAGTCGGTGAGCAGTAACGGCTTTGAGTCCGCGAACCCCGGCCGGGACGCCCAGCTGGTGGGTACGGCGCGCTTCCTCGGCGAGGACGTGGCGAAGGTCCACGATCCCGTCTGGGGAGTCACCGGGAGTCTTGGTGACAGCCAGTGCTACCTCGGCGTACTCGGGAAGGTCGCGGCCGTCCAGACTGCATTGTCAGAGCGCGTGCGCACGGACGACCTGGCGGTGCGAGTCATCTCTCCGGCGTACACGATCGGCGTCTCGGACGGGCAGCTCAACGGCACCCCGGGCATGCGCTTCTCATTGATTGGGCGCGAGCTCGTCAACGAGAGCATCGATCTGCACCTGAACGCGAACAGGATGGCGGGGCTGATCGCGGTCGTCGCGTGCGACAAGCCGCCGGTCGGGACGCTGGCCGCGATCCTCGAGCACGACGCCCCCGCCGTGCTCATGTCGGATGGATCGATCAGGCCGGGTACCGACCCGCAGACGGGCGAGCGGATCGACATCGTTACCGGCTTTCAGGTGGCCGCGGACCCTGATCCGGCCACCCGCAGGCGCATCGCGTTGCATGGCTGCCCGGGCCAGGGCAGCTGCGGCGGCATGTTCACCTACAACACGATGCAGACGTTCATCGCCCTGCTCGGTATGGAACCGCTCCAGATGGTCGCGCCGTCCTCGGACGACCCTCGTCGCGTGAAGGAGTTCCCCGACCAGCTGATCGACTGTCTCGTCGCGATGACCGACGCCGGCATCACTCCGCGCGACATCGTCACACCGACATCGCTGCGCAACGCCCTGACGGTCGCGATCGCGATGGGCGGATCGACCAACGTTGTCCTGCACAGCGTCGAGATCGCGCGTGCCGCCGGGTTCGACCTCTGGCAGGACGCGCTCAGCCAGAGCGAGTTCAACGCGCTCTCCCGCCGACTGCCCGTGCTCGTCAACATTCGCCCCTTCGGCTTCTACTCCATGGTCGACATCGATGCCAAGGGCGGTCTGCAGGTGATCGTCAGAGAGCTGCTCGAGGCCGACCTGCTCGATGGCGAGGCGCTCACCTGCACCGGCGAGACGCTCGCCGAGCAGGTTCGCCGCCTCGATCCACCAGCACCGGACGGGGACGTCATCCATCCCGTCGCCAAGCCGTACAAGGCCACAGGCGGGCTGCGGCTGCTCCACGGCAACCTGGCGCCCGACGGCGGCGCGGTGCTGAAGATCGCGGGCATCGAGGGCGGGCTGCAGGACGGCGTGTTCCGCGGCCGGGCGCGCACCTTCAACGGCGAGAGCCAGCTGATCGCGGCGCTCGAGCGGGACCCCGACTCGTTCGCCGATCACGACATGGTCGTGATCCGCTACGAGGGCCCGCGCGGGGCCCCCGGAATGCCCGAGCTGCTCGACCCGACCTCGCGCATCACCGCCTTGTGTCGACAGCGCAGCATCACGATCGCACTGATGACCGACGCACGCTTCTCGGGCGGGTCGGTGGGACTCGTGATCGGTCACGTCTCCCCCGAGGCCTTCCTCGGCGGCCCGATCGCGCTGATCGAGGACGGCGACGCAATCGTCATCGACATCAATGCGGACCGCATGGACTGCCTCGAGCTCAACGACGCGAGCGAGTTCGCGCGCCGCGCCCAGGCGTGGCGGGCCGCGAGCGACGCCAACAGCGGCGTCCACCCGGACGTGACACCGGTCTCGAGCCGCGTACTAAGCCGGATGCGGACGTCCGCACGGCCGGCGCTGCGAGGCGCCGGGATGGAGACGGGCTAGCAGCCCGCACGGGCTGCGGCCGGCGAGGCCCCGTTACCAAGGTCGGGGCCGCGCCTGCGGGCGTCCACCAAGCCGGCTAACCGCTCCCCGATAGCCCCGCGACTCGATTGCCCACGTCTGCCGCAGGGCCAGACGTCGGTCAGTGCGACTTCTGGCCGGGCGGCAGCGGCACCACCTCGAAGGTCCGCTGCTACGTCTGTAGGCGGGCAGGCGATTTCACGGATCATCAAAGCCGGCGCTCAGTCCGCGAAATGCGTGTACTACGTACTCCCGCTGATGGCTTCTACTTTCCTGACACTCACGGGAGGTAGTTAAAATGCAGGCACAGCCGATGATCTTGCCCCAGGGTGACTTCGCGCGGGGCATGAGGGCAATTGCTGGTGATGCTGGAGCATCATTCGTGCAGGGCGATTTCGCTGGAGGGCTCCGGACGAGGCCCGAGTCAGTCAGCACGGGGACGTTTGCCGCGGGGCAGGCGACACTGCAAACCAAGGGCGTCTGCGGTCATTTCGCCACGGGACAAAGCGGCACTATCGAGCCTCCACGCACTCGCCACTCCCATGCGGGCCGTCAAGCTCACCATGGGCCGTCGGTTGTGGGCGCCCCGGTGACGGAGTCGGGACTCTCCTAGCCTCCCTCGTGCGGTCACCGGTGTACACGTATCCAGCCTGCGCCTGTGCAGTGCTGGATACGTCGCTGCGTGCCGGTGAATGCGAGTCAGTAACTGTGTCGGCCGCGTTAACCCAAATCCCCGGGGCGAGCTAGCCGTCGTGCCAGCCAGGTAGTCCGGTGTCGATGCCTCGCGGGCGACAACACTGCAGGTGACATCAATGGCGTCCGTCCGCGTGGACATCACCTGCCGCAGAGGTCATCAGCGCCGCCCCGGTTCCAGGCGAGGCGCCACTGCCCTTCGCGGTAAGCCGCTAGGATCTAGAGCAGGCGATGAGGCCCGCCTGAACTGCCGAAGACGGCTAATGGCTTCTACCGCGAAGGAGCTCGGTGGAAGCTGATGGCGACAATTGATCTCTCGGGACATGGCTCGACGTTTACCGCGGATGGCGCTTCGGTAGCCAAACGCCGGCGGGCCAGGGCCGGCTCTTGCAGGGTGCTCTACGAGCGACCCGGATCGAGCGCGCGTGAGGATCGTCCAGAATCGGGCTCGTTCGGCGATTTGAACCTCGACCAGGTCCTCGATGGCATGACGTGCGGCCGCGAGCGCCACCAGCGCGAACATCTCCTCCGCGGCGACAGCCCGCTGCGACGGACGCACCGGCACAGCCGCGCGGCTCGGCGCCGTGGCACGGACTCCAAAACCAAGCACCGTCTCTACACGACGCATATCTCATCGAACGCTCGGACCGCAGGTCCTAGGGGGTTCGAGCTCGACAGCACCAATCGGAGGCTGACAATGCGGGACTTCGGCTTAGGAGACTTCTTCAGCAAACGGAGCCAGAAGGAGCGGACATCGATTCCACCGGCGCAGTCGACTCCAAGGCCCGGGAGCTCTTCCGCCGCGGCGACGGGTGGGTCGGACACCGGTGTCCCTCCTACGCCGCGCATGCATGACGACTCGCCCCCGCCGCCGCCGTTGCCGCCAGGCGGACCGGGTAGCTCGGCCACTCGCGGGACCGTCGAACCGGAGGCCCCCGACGAGCAGGTCCCCATCTCGAAACCGGCCTCGGAACACCGTCGGCGTGACGCCTCCGGATCCGCGTCGCACGTGACCGTGGTTGACGAGCAGCCGCCCCGGCCTGCGCCGCCATCGGGCGCCTCGGAAGATGAGTACAAGTGGCATACCTACCGGGTGTATCCGTCGGGGCGTCCGGATGCGGTCGAGTTCATCGACACGTACAAGGCGTTTGGGCGCAACCGGATCTTGCGCGGGTTGAACATGGGTCTGCCCGAGGGGATGGTGTCGATGATCATTGGGCCATCGGGAACCGGCAAGTCGGTGTGCATCAAGCACATGGTCGGTCTGCTCTACCCCGATCAGGGCGACATCCTCGTCCACGGCGAGTCCGTGCCGAACATGCCGGATGATCAGCTGTCGAGATGCGCAAGAAGTTCGGGCTGCTGTTCCAGGACGGGGCCCTGTTCGGCTCGATGCCCATCTTTGACAACGTCGCGTTCCCGCTCCGGCAGCACACCGAGAAGAGCGAAGACGAGATCGAGGACATCGTCATGCGTCGCCTGAATGAGGTGGGCCTGGGAAGCGCGCGCGGCCTGATGCCAAATGAGCTCTCGGGCGGGATGCGCAAGCGCGCCGGGTTCGCCCGGGCGCTCGTGCTCGAGCCGGACATCCTGTTGTTCGATGAGCCGGACTCGGGGCTTGACCCGGTGCGGACCGCCCTGCTCGGCGAGCTGATCCTGGAGATTCACCGCGACATGATGGACGAGGCGAAGGCCAAGAAGAAGGAACACCTGCCCACATTCTGCGTGATTACCCACGACATCATGAGCGCTCGCCGGGTGGCCGACTACATCAACGTCCTCTGGAAGGGACGGATCGTCGAGGCGGGCCCCTCGGAAGACATGCTCAACTCCGAGAACCCGTTCATCCGCCAGTTCCTCTCCGGCGAGTCACAGGGCCCGCTCACGATGGACTGAAGCCAGGCCATGCTCCAGACGCAGAGATCGAGGAGATGGGCGCGCGCGTCGGTCGCGGCGCTCGGGCTGAGCGCTGCGATCGCCTTGATCGCGATGGCGAGTCGCGGCCCGCTATCTCGGTCGACGCCCGTCGACGCGGCCTCTGCGCGTGCGCCCGTGACGGCGCTACTCATGCTGCTCGCGGGATCCGGGATCGTCGGGCTCACCGCGGTCGCGATGCTGAGCTGGCCGAGGCGTCGGCGCAAGGGCGACGACGAGCCGGAGCACGGGCCCGAAGCGCTCCGGGTGCACTGGATCTGGAAGATGCTGGCGGCGATGCTGCCCTTCGCACTGGGCGCGGCACTCATCGCCGCCGCGGTGCTGGGCACACGATCGGTCAACCACGTTCCGCGGCTCGGCGTGGGCGGCAGCTTCCGTCCCGTCCCAACCGTCCCGGCACCGTCGGGGGGCGGGAGCGGCGAGTTCGTCGTCCCTGGGTGGCTTCCGTGGGCGGCGGTTGCGATCGTGTTCGTCGCGGTCGTCGGCGCATTGCTGGTGGTGCTGCGGCCCGCGGAGCCGGTCGCGACATCGTCGGAGCAGGGCGCGGCGCGCGACGCGGTGGATGCGGCGATCGGGGCGCTAGACCCCTCGGCCGATCCGCGCAGCGCGCTGATCGCGGCGTATGCCGCAATGGAGCGAACGCTCGCCGAACACGGGATCGCCCGCTCGCGCGCGGAGGCGCCACGCGAGTACCTGCAGCGGGTCCTGATGGTTGCCAGCGGCGCCGAGCCTGACGCCAGCACCCTGACCCGGCTGTTCGAGGAGGCACGGTTCAGCACGCACCCGATTCCGGAGCGCCTGCGCGCGCTCGCCCTCTCAGCGCTCGGCTCGCTGCGTGCTCGGCTTGAGGTGGCGAGCTCCGGGTGACGCTGCTCGCGGAGATCGCGCTCGTCACATGTGCGGCGATCGCAGTCGTCGCCTGTCTGGCGCTGCTGCCCGAGGGCACCACGCGCAGCCGAGGTCGCGTCCCGGCCCGGCAACTGGCGCCGCCTCAGCAGCTCGTGCGGCTCGAGCGGCTGATCAGCATGTCGGGCTCGAGCGCGCTGCAGGTGCATGCCTATCTCCGGCCGTTGCTCGCCGACATCGCATCGCAGCGGCTCGCCACCCGCGGCAAGACGCTGGAGCGCCTGTCCGATGCCGCCGGCCGGGACGTTCTCGGGGAGCGGCTATGGGAGCTCGTGCGTCCAGGCCGCCCGTTCCCCGAGGACAGGCACGGCCCGGGCGTCTCCTCGGCCGAATTGAGCGCGATGCTTGAAGTGCTTGAGCGGTTATGAGACGCTCACCGTCAGCCCGATTGGCTGGCCTCCTCGCCGTTGCCGGCGCAGGGACGGTCGCTGGCCTCGCCAGTGGGCGAGCCGAGCTTGCCGTGCTCGCTGCGCCGTACCTACTGCTCGTCGCCGTCGGGCTCGTGCTGGCGGAGGAGCCGCGGGTCGGCGGCAAGCTCGCGCTGGAGCGCGATCGGCTACTCGAGGGTGAAACGACCCGTGTGACGGCCGTCTTAAACAACGACGGCGTCTCGGCCGTGGAGCTCGAGCTCGCGCTTGTGCGTACGGCGAAGCTCGCGCTCGAGCCTCACGGCCACGTGTTGCTGCGGCTCGCGCCCGGTGAGGAGACCGAAGTGCAGTTCAACGCAACCCCGGTGCGTTGGGGAGCGCACGCCGTCGGACCGCTGGTCCTTCGGGCCCGAGATCGGCTCGGGATGACGAGCTGGTCTGGACGCCTCCCTGGTCGGCTGTCGATGCGCGCGTTTCCCCGCGAGCAGCGGCTGCGGGCGCTCGTCGCGCCGCTGCGGACCCAACCATTCTTGGGCTCCCATGTCGCGCGCGCGCGCGGCGACGGGATCGAGTTCGCCGACATCCGCCCGTTTGCGGTCGGCGACCTGTCACGGCAGGTCAACTGGCGCGCAACGGCGCGCCGCGGGGCGCTGTATGTGACCGAGCGCCACCCCGAGCATTCGAGCGATGTCGTGCTGCTGCTCGACACGTTCGCGGAGGCGCACGACGGCGCGAGCGGAACGCTCGATGCCGCCGTTCGCGCGGCTACGTCGCTGGCCAGGGCACACCTGGCGCGGCGCGACCGAGTGGCGCTCGTGGACTTCGGCGGAAGACTGCAGTGGCTGGAGCCGGCGTTCGGCACGACCCAGCTGTACCGAATCATCGACGCGCTGCTGGCCAGCGAGATCGCTTTCAGCTACGCGTGGCGCGCGGTTGACAGCATCCCGCGGCGCGTGCTCCCACCTGCGGCGCTGATCCTCGCGATCACGCCCCTGCTCGATGAGCGGTCGATCGGACTGGTCACCGACCTGCGCACCCGCGGCGCTGACGTGACCGTGATCGAGGTGTCTCCACTCGCGCACATGGTCGCAGGCGCGACGCCGTCCGAAACGGTCGCCTACCGACTGTGGGGACTGGAGCGGGAGGTGCTGCGCGCCCGGCTGCAGGCGCTCGGAATCGGCGTGGCGGTGTGGGAGGGGCACGAGCCACTCGAGGCAGCGCTCGAGGGGGTGAACGCATTCCGTCGCTCCACCC
>CAVVSB010000014.1:0-176108 GCA_963750695.1 uncultured Solirubrobacterales bacterium | reverse complement strand
TTTTGACCTTGGCGAGCGGACGTTCGCGATCTACCGCAGCCCGGAGGACACGTTCCACGCCACCGACGGCCTCTGCACGCACGAGCGCGCGCACCTCGCCGACGGGCTCGTGATGGGGGACATCATCGAGTGCCCGAAGCACAACGGACGCTTCGACTACAAGACGGGCGAGGTCAAGCGTCGACCGGCATGCCTCGATCTGCGGACCTACCCGGTGATGGTCGCCGACGGGACCGTGTTCGTCGCGGTCGACTGACGCGACTGGCTGGGGTTGGCATCGAGCGGTGAAGGGTGCGCGCCGGGCGGGGTGAGTCCGATGCCGCCCCAAGGGAGGTCTGGTGGTGCCTAGAGCGCCCGCATCCGGTTCTTGCGCGCGTTGTGCTCGACCTCGGCGAGCCCGAGCCGCTCGAGGATCGGTGGGATGTGGTTACCGAAGCGGCCGCGCAGCCCCTTCTTGAGGCCGTACCAGCCGCCGACCGGGTTCTCGCTCGACCGACCCCACGCCTCCACCGTGCCGTCGGCGGCGGGCTTCTGTTCGTCGGCGTTCCCGAGCGCCATCCAGTCTCCGTGCGCCTTCAACATCGCGTGGAGATCTTCGATGCAGCTGAGCCGGTAGCTCAGCGTGGTGCTCCCGACGATGCAGACGAGCGCCGGCGGATCGGATGCCTCGTCTCGGTAGGCCCGGTATTCGGACTTGGCCGGCGGGGTCTTCAGGACCCACGGGTCGTCGGCGGTGCCGGCGCCGGGGCCGGCGTTGGCGGTGCTGGCCATCTCGCTCCTTCGATTTCGGTAACCTAGACGTTACGGTAACACACGTGTTACACAATCCGATACAACGTCCGTGACGATGTCAGCACCGCTGCACAGTGACGCGCTCGATGCGCTCGGCGACTCAAACCGGCGGGCGATCGTTGAGATCCTGAGCGGCGGAGGGCGATCCGTGCAGGAGATCGCCGATCAGCTGCCGATCAGCCGCCCCGCCGTCTCGCGCCACCTGCGCCTGCTCAAGGACGCCGGCCTCGTTGGCGATGAGGTCGACGGGGCGCGCCGGATCTACGCGCTCCGCGCCGAGGGGGTCGAAGCGATCCAGCAGTACTTCGCCGAGACCTGGGACACGGCGATCGCGCGGCTGCGGATCGTCGCGCAGAACACCGTGCCGGACTCCGGGCCCGACCGATGACGGACGCCGGGCCCGACCGATGACGGACGCCGGGCCCGACCGATGACGGACGCCGGGCCCGACCGATGACGAGCCCTGAGCCGCTGATCATCGAATTCGAGCTGAGCGTGCCGCCCGCGCACGCGTTCGCGGCCTGGACCGATCGCTGTGCGACATGGTGGCCGCGGTCGCACACGGTCAGCGGCAATCCGTCGTCGATCACGTTCGAGCCGAGGGTCGGCGGCCAGATCACCGAACACGCGGGCGCCCTCGAACATCCCTGGGGCACGGTGCTCGAGTGGTGGGATCCACCGCGACGCCTTCGCTATCGGTGGCACCTGTTCTTCACACCTGAGGAGGCGACCGAAGTCGAGGTGACGTTCACCGATCGCGACGGTCATACCGCGGTCAGGCTCGAGCAGCAAGGGTGGGAGCGGCTCGGCGCCGCCGGACCGCCACGGCGTGAGCGGACACATCACGCGTGGACAGCGATCACGGCCGCGCTCCAGGACTCCGCGACGCAGGGTCGCCTCAGCGGATGACGCGGGCGCGCGTGCAGCGCGTCACGTACGGCAGCTCGAACTGCTCACGGCCGGCAAGCTCCGGATCATCGGCGAGGAGCTCACGGACACCGCCGATGATCTGATCACGCTGCGCCGGCTCGGCGACGAGCACGTAGCTGCGGGAGCTGACCATGTCGATCAGCCCCGCGGGCGTCATCGGGTTGCGCCAATCGACCTCGTGGTGCTCGACCGCACCGAGCGGGGGGAGCACCGGGGGTCGAGCGCGACCGAAGTGCGCGACGCCCGCGCTCGTGATCTCGCTGAGCTTCGCGACCCAGGGGACGCGGTCATCACGCTCGTTCCACATCAGTCCGAGCGTGCCGCCGGGACGCAGGACACGGGCGACCTCGACGCACGCGCGTGGCACGTCGACCCAGGTCGTCGGGCTCCTCGCCCTGCTCGCCGGATGCGGCGCGCGCAATGGGGTCACGACGACCAACGCCAAGACGTCCTCGACGCCTGCCCCGCAGGCGCACCCGCAGGCGATCGAGCCGACTGCGGGCGATGCTGGCGTCGGAGTGGGACCCGGTGACACGCCGGTCGGCGATCCCAACGCACATGCGCCGCCGCTGTCGCAGATCCGTGACGAGCTGCGGATGGAGCTCATCGCCGTGCACGTGTCGAGCAGCCACTACGTCAACCCGCTGCAGTACGTGAGCGTGTGGGGGCGCACCGACCAGGGCGTCGATGCGCGGCTGCCGATCGGCGCGCCGATCCTGGCGCCGTGCCGGATCAAGATCCTGGCGACGATCCCGAACTGGTTCGCCGGTCAGCCACTCGTCTACTTCGAGCTACTCGAGGGTCCCGACGCCGGCAAGATCCAGTTCGTCGCCGAGCAGATCACGAACATCCCACCCGCGGGTTCGATCCTGCAGCAGGGCCAGCCAATCGCCCGCTTCGCACAGACGGGGACGGACATCGAGTACGGCTGGTCGACGATCAACGGCGTCACGCTCGCCCGCGCGACGACGGGCTACACCGAGGGACAGGTCACGCCGGCCGGCCGGTCGATTCGGGCCTGGCTCAACAGACTCGGCGCCCACGCCGGCAACGGCTGATCGGGTAGGTTGCACGTCATGGATCGAGAGGAGCTGCGTACCCTCCAGACTCCGATCAAGCAGCGCTACCGCCAGGAGCCCGAGGCGGCGCTCGTGACCTTGTCGGCATCCGGCAGCGTCGGCGAAGGGGTGAGCTGCTCCGTCCAGACCGGACGTGCGCTCGCGACGGCGGGACTGCACCCAGCGAGCGGCGGCGACGGGAGCCTGCTGTGTTCCGGGGACATGCTGCTCGAGGCGCTCGTCGCCTGTGCCGGGGTGACGCTCTCGTCGGTGGCGACCTCACTCGAGATTTCTCTGCGCTCCGCCAGCGTCCACGCCGACGGCGATCTCGATTTCCGCGGAACGCTCGGTGTCGATCGCGAGGCGCCCGTCGGGTTCCGGGCGATCCGGCTGCGTTTCGAACTCGAAACGGATGCGGACGACGAGCAACTGAGCACTCTGCTGCGGCTCACCGAGCGGTACTGCGTCGTGCTGCAGACGCTGACCACGAGTCCCGAGCTGTCGGCCGAGATCGTGCGCACATGACCGTGCCTCTCAGCGCGTAAGCACGCGGTTCGCAGGTCAGGCTGCGGCGATGAGCCCGGTGTTCGGCTGCTCGCCGTCGTCGAGGATCGTCAGGAACGCGGTGACGACCGCGGGGTCGAACTGCGTTCCGGCGCAGCGGGTCAGCTCGTCCCGGGCGGCGGCGCCGGTGACGGCGGTCCGGTACGGCCGCTCGGCGGTCATCGCCTCGTACGCATCGGCGACGGCGAGGATCCGAGCCTCGATCGGGACCTCCTCTGCGGTGAGACCGAGCGGATACCCCTTGCCGTCAAGCCGCTCGTGGTGGGTGCGTACCCAGCCCGCGATGTCGTCCATTCCGGCATGCTCGAGGATCTGCGCCCCGATCTCCGGATGGCGGCGCATCTCGTCCCACTCCTCCGGGGTGAGCGGGCCGGGCTTGAGCAGAATCGCGTCCGCAATCCCCACCTTGCCGAGGTCGTGGAGCACGCCGGCCGCATAGATCCGCTCGAGGCGCTCTGACGAGAGACCGAGCGCGCCGGCGATGTCGCGCGCGTAGACACCCACTGTGCGCGAATGACTGGCGGTGCCGGCATCGCGAAGGTCGACGGCCTCGGCCAACAGCATCACCGCTGCGAGCAGGAGCTCGTCGGACTGCTTGCGCAGCGTCGCGTGCTCGCGCGTGTCGCGGAGCGCCCGCTCGAGTGCGAGCCCCGCGTGGTCGGCGACCGCCATCAGCACATGGAGTTCGGCGTCGTCCGGCCGGCGGCCACTGAGAGGCTCGTCGACCGAGACGATTGCGAGGACCTCACCGTCGGAGTTGCGCAGGGGGAGCAGCAGCACGTCATCCGGATGCCAGCTGGCGGCGCCCGGCGCGGGCGTCATCTCCGGGGTCCATCCGGGGAAGTCCTCCGGCCAGTCGAACGATCCGACCGGAACCCAGATCGCGCCACATCGCTCGTACTCATCGGCCAACAGCGGCTCCCATTCCGACCATGCTTGGGACGTGCCGAGCAGCATGCGCCGGAGCTCGTCGGCGCCGAGCACGACCACCGCTCGGAGCTCCTGACGGCGCTCGTCGATGAGGTTGACGACAACCGACGCGAACGAGAGCTCGGACCGGATCGTGGTCGCGAGCGACTCGAGAACCGGAAGCGGACCGGTACCGGAGACCGCGGCCCGGGACATCGTCAGCATGCTCTGGAGATGACGCGGAATCGGCTCCGGAAGCCGGTGGTTGCCATTGGCGGTGGCGGCGGTGATCAGCTCGTCGGTCGCGACGACGACCTGATCGCGTCCCGCATGCTTGGCCTGGTACAGCGCGGCGTCGGCTCGGTCGAGCAGAGTTCCGACGTCGCCCGGCCCCGGCGCAACGCCGACCGAGATCGTCAGGATGCCGTGCGGGCTCGCCGGGTGCGGCATCGCCGCCGCTCGGACGGCGGCGCGTACCCGCTCGGCGACCGCGACCGCCTCCTCCGGCGTCGTCTCGCGAAGCAGAAGCAGCAACTCCTCGCCCCCAAAGCGGTACGCGATGTCTCCGGCCCGGAGTGTGCCTCGGACCGTCGCCGCGATCGCCCGGAGTGCCTGGTCGCCCGCGAGGTGGCCAAGTTGGTCGTTGTAGGCCTTGAAGTGATCGATGTCGCAGAGCGCAAAAGCGCTTGAGAAGCCCTGCTCCAGATCGATCGTTTCGAGCGCCGGCAGGTCGTCGGACAGGGCCCGTCGGTTGCGCAGTCCGGTGAGCGCGTCCCGGCGCGAGTCCTCGGTCAACCGCTCGTTGAGCTTCGCGAGTTCCTCCTCGCGCGCGGCGAGCTTGGCCGAGCCAGAGCGCTCGCGCGCGAGCATCACGCGCAGGCGTCGCTCGAGCAGTGAGCCACGGGCGATGAGCGAGATTCCGCACAGCACGAGCCCCCCGACGAGCGTGATCGCTGCGGCCGTGTGCTCATGGTTTGCGTACGCGTGGCCGAGGGCGGCGATCAGGACGATGAACGTCCCCGCCGGCAGGACGCCACCGTGGCGGCTCGGCCCGTCGACCACCGCCTCTGTCTCGCGGGTGCGGGCGGCGAGCATGCCACCGATGCCGATCGCGATCAGCCCGGACGCCCACAGCGGGTCGAGGATCGTCGCGCCGACGTGGTAGCTCTGACGGAGCAGTTGGTGGCTCCAGATGATGAATGCAATCGCCTGGGCGACGATGCCGCCGAAGACGAGTAGCGAGGCGGCGGAGCGGCTGCGCCGGAGCGAGCCGCCGACGATCGCCTGGAGCGTGAGGATCGCTGCGGAGACGTACACCGCGGGATAGACCAGGGCGGACAGGCGGGAGAGCCACGAGAGGCTCGACTGCGTGGCGTCCGACCACAGGAACGAGAACGTCAGCGCAGTCGCGGCGGCGATCAGCGGCAGGTTCTCGGCGGCCAGGACCGCCCGGTTCGCCGGCGACATCGACGGCGATCGAAGCATCGCTGCGATCACGAGCACGGCGAATCCCCAGTAGCCGACGTCCGCAAAGTTCGGGGATCCCGGCATGCCGGCGGCGCTGAAGATGTCCCAGCCGATCTGGCCGACGAGCCAGGACACCGCGGCGGCGGTCAGCAGTGTCCCGCGGGCCCGGCGCTCGCCACTCGCCGTCTCGCGCGCCAGCCACATCCCGGCCACGGCGGCTACCGCCGCGACCGTCCAGGCGAGGTTCCAGAGCAGCTCGGGGGCGTCCATGACCCGGGTGAGGGCAAGCGCGAGCAGCGCCACCACCGCGCTGAGCGCCGTCACGCCGTTGAGAACCCTGCTCGAGTGTGTGTCGACTGCCGGATGCCTCATCGCTCCGCGCGATCGGGCGGGGGTTACGAGCGTCCGAGCCTAGACACCCGTTCTCCATCCGATCGCCGCCTCAGGCAGCATCGGCAGGTTATGTACGTAGCTCGATCAGTGATTCGCCGCGAATCGGCGAATCTCGGACGCCGACTGCAGGTCAGCCCGCGGCTGTGAAGCGATTCGCCGCGCCCTCGGCCAGCGACTGCAGCGCCCCGGCCGTACTCCGGAGCTCCGCCAGACGACGTTCGTGCTCACGGTCGAGGGCCGCCGCCTGATCGTTCAGTTCGCTCACCTTCCGGTTCGCCTCCTCCGTGAGGGCAGCGGCGTACGACGTGGCGTCGGCGATCACCGTGTCGGCGTGCGTCCGAGCCAGCCGGAGCGTCTCCCGAGCTTCATCGTGGGCGGCGACGAGGATCGAGGATGTCTGCTCGCCGACCCGCTCGATCTCGATTGCCACCGCGTCACGACTCGGGACCTGGGCCCGCGCCTCGTCCAGCTGGCGCTCGAGCTCGGTGAGCTCCTCCTCGAGCTCGGCGATGTGGATGTCGACCGCGTTGCAGTCGTAGCCCTGCCGGGTGACGGGGAACCGCGGAAGGACGTCGTCGACCGGCTCGCGTTCCAGGCGCCGTACCTCAAACTCGTCGGTGGGGTAGTGCTCACCTTCGCCTGGGGCGGCCACCGGGAACGTGTACTCGGGCCCGCGACGGGGCGGCGGCAGAGCCCGGGCGATGCGATCACCAAGATCGGCCAGGCGTGTGCCGAGCGGCCGCCGGGCGGGCGGCTCCTCAACCGTGGGGGTGCGCGTATCGAAGCTGTCCACCGATCGAACTCCTCATCTCGCAGGATGCGAACTGCGAGTCTTTCGGCGTGCGGCGGCGGGATCCCTGGTCTGCGGACGGCGCTGCAGGACGGCGTGCAAACCCGACGTCAGATCGCAGGCGGGTTGGGATCCGGTGGCAGCGGGGTGGGGTTGGGCGTCGGGCTCGGGGGTGCCGGGTCCGGAGTGGTCGGCCCCGGCGGTCCCGGAGCCGGCGTCGGGGCCGGCGGCGAGGGTGACGGGAACGATTGCGTCGTCACCCCGGTTGAACTTCCCGGTTGAGCGCCCGGCAAACCTCAGCGGCGGAGCTCGCGGCGCCGGGTGCGGATCACGTACTCGTCGACGCTGTAGCGCTCCTGGCGCCAGGGATCGCCGCGATGGTGGTAGCCGTTCTCCTCCCAGAATCCGAGCCGATCGCCCTCGAGCACCTCGAGCCGGCTGACCCACTTCGCCGATTTCCACAGATACAAGTGGGGGACGAGCAGGCGCGCTGGGCCGCCATGGTCGGGCTCGAGCGGGCTCCCCTCGGCCTCGTGGGCGATGAACGCAGGGTGCTCGAGCACGTCGCTGAGAGGCAGATTCGCCGTGTAGCCGCCGTATGCGTGCGCGAGCAGATGCGTCGCCTCCGAGCGCGGACACGCCCGCTCGAGCAGCGTCGCGACAGGGACACCCCGCCACCGCATGTCGAATCTCGACCAGCGAGTGACGCAGTGGATGTCACCGGTCCAATCGCTCTGGGGCTCGGCGAGCAACTGGTCCCAGCTCAGGACGAACGGCTCTTGCACCGCTCCGTCGATCGACAGGATCCACTGCGCGCGATCGACCCGGGGTGTGGCACCGACGGACAGGACCGGCCACTTCAATGTCGGCGACTGGCCCGGCGGGAGGCGCTCGGGATCGATCCCTAGGGCGCTCGCACGGCCCTTGCCGCGCTCGCCGAAGATGCGAGGCGTGATCGGCACGGGAGGTAGCGTGGCAGATGACCGAGGCGCTTGGCGGGCGCGAGCTCGCTCAGGCTCCGGCGAATCGGCCGGTGGACTCTTCTCGCGGGCTGCGGGCTGCGGGCTGCGGCGACACGCGCTCGAGCGTTGGCGCTTTGTCCTGATCCGCCGCCGCTTCGCCACCGTGCCGGGGAGGGGGTGCGCTGTCCGGCGATCAGCGGCGACCGCCGGACAGGCGCGTGGCGTTCCCCTGAGTTACTTGAGCGTCGGCGAGACCGTGGCGGTCCCCAGAACCGCGCCGGACGAGACGACGCTCTTGCCGGCGAGCTTGTTGATCAGCGTCGCCGTGGCAGCGGTGATCTTCACCGTGCCGGTCGCGGTCGTGCCGCTGAGCTTGACGTCGGACACCGTCGCGATCCGAGTCGAATGCCAGCGCACGACGCTGACGCAGCGGGTGCGCGCATGGCGGCGGCCGAAGTGATGGCAGACGCGAACCGTGCGGCCACGGACGAGCGCCCAGATCGAGGCACCCTGTTTCGCCGATACGAGCGTCGGCTGACGAAGAGCGACGGTCTTCGTGCCATTCGAGAGCGACAGTCCGCCCTTGTGGCGGATGACGCCGCGGAGGTTCTTCGTGTTGATCGAACCACCTGCGATCGGGAACGTGAACGTCGTCCCCGACGCGGTCGCCGGCTTGAGCGGCGTGACCGTGATGTGGTTGTCCGACAGCACCTTCGCAGCAGCATCCGAGGCGGTGATCTGCGTTGTGCCGCCCGTGATCTTGGTCGGCTTGGCCGAGGCCACGCCAGGCAGCACGAGAGCGAATGTCGTCAGCGCTGCCCCGAGTACGCGGATACGGATCATGGAGCTCCCTTCCTGGTTGTCAGAGTCGTCCGTTGAGAACACGGACGACTGCTGAGAGTTGCGGGAGCTCTGCGCGGCGCTATGCGGCGCAGCGCCGCGTCCAGGCGGCCAGCTGGTCCTGCGCGGCGTCGGCCCGGTCCTGGGCGGCGCGGTAGGCGGCGTATGTCTCGTCGCTCCGCGTACCCGACCACCGCCGGTACGCGTGATCCGCTTCGGCCTGGGCCGCCCGTCGGGCGGAGCTCAACTCCTCGAGCACGGTGTAGTCCCGAGTGCTCGGGCGGGTGATGAGAAAGTCGCGCTTCTCTCCGCCGATGCGAAGCCGCACTCGTCTTTCGCGTTGCTCCTGGCTCATGCTCTCCCCCAGACTCGCCTCGCGCGGCAATCTTGTGGGCGCCCGTTTCCGCGCCGTTGCCACGCCGTTGCCACGCCGTTGCCACGGATTATTCCGCAGCGCGCGACCCCTCCGGATCATTCGTTCGGATGAACGTTCGGGCCCGGTGGCGCAGGACGGCCATCGTCGCAAGGAACGACAAGACAGCAAACGCGACGAGCGCGATCTGGACCGCGGTGCTCGCGCTGTTGATCGCGTTACCGAACAGGTAGTAGCCGATCCCGTTGGCGATCGACCAAGCGAGCCCGCCGATCACGTTCATGACGAGGAACCTCGGCCAGGGCATGAGATTCGCGCCGGCGAGCAGGCCGCCCCACGTCCGCAACCCGGTCACGAACCGGCTGAGCACGACGACCGCGCCGCCGCGGGCGGCGAAGAACGCCCGGGCGCTGCGCAGGCGGACCTCGGTGAGCCCGAACCGCGCGCCGTAGCGATCGAGCAGTCGCCATCCGCCGTACCGGCCGACCGCGAAGCTGACGGCGAACCCGATGATCGCCCCGGCGGCCGCGGCGACGATCACCCCCACGATCGCGAGCCGGTGGGTGGTGCCCGCATAGACGGCCGCCGCGGCGAGCGCAGTCGTTCCCGGCACCGGTACGCCGGACGCCTGGGCGAGCACGACCACGAACACGACCCAGTACCCCCACCGGCCGAGGAGATCATCGATCTGGTGGCCGGAGATGAGGAACGCAGGGATGATCAATGAAACGTGCATAGAGAAGTCGCGAGATCCTTACGAATGGCTTCAGCATGTCGCGTAATCTGGGTGACGTGTCGTACACCACCCTTGAGGCCCGTGAGCGCATCATCCGCGAGGTCGGCCAGGCCGCCGATCAGATCGCGCTCGCGCTCGATTATCTCGGTGACGCGTACGAGCAGGTCGACGAGAACCTCGGCGACCGCCTTGAGGAGCAACTGTTCGGACCGGTGCAGGGCGCATATGCGCGCGCCCGCCGGACCCGCAGCGAGTTCGTCACCCGTCACGGGCTGAGCGATCGCAACGGGCACGCGGAGACCGGCGGATCCCGCCCGCACGGCGCGATTGCCCTGATCGAGGCGGCCGGTGATGCCGTGGAGCAGGCCGAGCAGTGGCTCGCAGAGCTACAGGACTCGATGCTCCCGGTGGAGGTGGGCGACGAGCAGTTGCGCGCCGGGCTCGCCGAGACCCGGAGCCTGCTCGCGCCATTGCCGCCTCGCGCCGGCGACCTCGTTCGGACGCTCGGCCGCTGACGCGCGGCGGGCGGCGGGCGCGATCGTTTAGGTCTGGAGCGCGCTGAGGAGCGCGACGCCGATCACGACTGCGCACACGCCGATCAGCTGGATACGGCCGAGCCGCTCGCGGAACAGCACGTAGGCGCCGACCGCGGCGAACGTCGCCCACTGCGAGGAGAGAACGGCGGCGACGGCGATCCCATGGCGGGCGCCGGCCGTGAACGCGAAGAACCCGGCGACCTCACCGATGCCGGAGGCGAGAAGGAGCGGCGCGAGCTGCCGGTTGAGGCGGAGCCGTCCGGCGAGCGCCAACGGCACCGCGAGCACGACCGTGCCGATGAGGCGCGCGGAGAGCACGACCCAGGCCGAGGGCATCATCGTTCCGGCCCGGCCGGTCGCGTAGAGGCTCCCGCCGAACAGCACCGCCGCGGCCACCGCGAACGCGATCGCGGCTCGGTGATGCTCCGGGTGGAGATCGGGATGGGTCGCGGGATCGGGAATCGACGCCAGTCCGACTCCGACGGCGAGGAGACCGAGGGTGGCGACGACGCCTGCGGCCAGGGTCTCGCCGGCGAGGAGCGCGATCACCGCAGCGATCCCCCCCTCGGAGGAGACGAGCGGGGCGACGAGCGCGACCTGCCCGAGCCGCAGCCCGCCGTACGTGCACACCAGCCCCGCGACGTTGCCCGCTCCAGCGAGCACGAGCCACAGCCAGGCGGAGCCGGGACGGTTCGCCGGGACACCCTCGGCGAGCGCGATCGGCCCGACGATGAGCAGACCGATCAACATCACCCAGGCCACGACCGTGGCCGGGTCGATGATGCGACTCGAACGAGATGAGCAGAGGGTTGCGATCGCCCAGGCGCTGGCGGCGCCGAGGCCGCCAAGAACCGCGATCACGATCCCGCATTATCTCGTGGGGGCCACTAGACTGGCGGGGTGGAGAGGGAACCTTGCGGCAGCTGACGGCTCTCGATGCGCAGTTCCTGGCGCTCGAGTCGCCGCGCCAGTCCGGGCACGTCGGCGCTGTCGCCGTGCTCGACCCGTCAACCCGTCCCAACGGCCGGCTCGAGCTCGCCGACATTCAGAACATGATCGCGGAGCGGCTGCCATTGCTGCCGCCGTTTCGCTGGCGGCTGAAGCCGGTTCCGCTCGGCCTCGACTACCCGTACTGGATCGACGACCCGGACTTCGACCTCGAGTACCACGTGCGTGAGCTCGCGATCGCCGCGCCGCCGACCGACGAGAAGCTCGCCGACCAGGTCGCGCGGATCTTCTCCCGGCCGCTCGATCGCACGCGGCCGCTGTGGGAGGTGTACGTCATCCAGGGTCTCGCGGACGGGCACGTCGCGGTGATGACGAAGATCCACCACTCGCTGATCGACGGAATGTCCGGCGCCGAGATCATGGGCGTGCTCCTCGACCTGACCCCCGAGGGTCGCGAGATGCCCGACGAGCCGCCGCCGTCGATGGCGATCCCCGATCGCGAGCCGAGCGAGCGAGAGATGCTTGTCCGCGGGCTCCTCGGTGCGCCGCGCTACGCCGTCCGCGTCGCCCGCGCGCTCCCGGCGACGCTGCCGAACATCGAGGACGTCGCCGTGCTCGCGCAGATCCCGGGGGCGAAGCTCGTCGGCCGCACGACGGCGACGGTCGCCCGGGTGCTCCGCGGCGGCGAGCGCCGGGTGCTGGAGCGGAGCACGCTCGAGCCGCCCCGGACCGAGTTCAACGGGCACGTCTCGCCACACCGCCGGTTCTCGTTCGGCCAGCTGTCGCTCGCCGATGTCAAGGCGGTCAAGAACGCCCATGGCTGCACCGTCAACGACGTCGTGCTCGCGCTGTGCGCGGGCGCGGTCCGGCATTGGTTGATCGAGCACGACGACCTCCCGTCAGAGCCGCTCGTCGCGCAGGTGCCGGTGTCCGTGCGGACGAAGAAGCAGCTCGGAACGTACGGGAACCGGATTGGGATGTTGAGCGTGCCGCTGTTCACGAACGAAGAGGATCCGGTGCAGCGGCTGATGCTCGCCCACGACGCGATGGCGCTCGCCAAGGAGCGGCACAAGGCGATGCCGGCCGAGCTGCTGCAGGACGCGACCCAGTTCATCCCGCCGGCCGTGTTCTCGCGGGCCGCTCGGATCACGTTCTCGCTCGCCGCGACCCGCAAGCCGATCTGGAACCTCGTCGTCTCCAATGTCCCCGGCCCGCAGTTCCCGCTCTACATGGCCGGGGCCCGGCTCGTCGCCAACTACCCGGTGTCCGTGATCACAGACGGGATGGGCCTCAACATCACCGTGATGAGCTACGACGGGCACCTCGACTTCGGCATCGTGGCCGACCGCGAGCAGATGCGGGATGTGTGGAGCCTGATCGATTGGCTCGGGGATGCGCTCGACGAGCTGTTGCCCGAGGGGTATGAGCGGGCTGAGCGCGCCGAGTCGTTGACGGCCGAGGCCGCGGACGAGAAGTCCGAGTCACCGGCCGCGTAGCGCTTCAGCGGCGGGTCGGGTCGAGCCCGGCCCGACGCAACGATGGGACTCCTGCCGCGGAGCATCCGCCCGCGGCTGTGCTCCTCGCGTGCGCGGAGCACAACCGCGGATGGGTGCGAAGCCAGTCAGCGTATGACTCGGAACACGCCACGCATGAACGGGTGGATCCGGCAGAAGTACGTGTAGGTACCGGGTTTCAGACCCGTCGGCGTACTCCACGTCAGCTTTCCGATCGCCGGCGTGTCCGGTCCGAGCTGGCCGGAGTCGTAGTTGCCGGCGCCGTTGGCGAGCGGGTAAGAGATCCCGGTGTCGAGCCCGCACGGGTACTGACACGAGGTGACGCTGTGGAAGATCGAGTTGAGGTAGTCCTGGTTCGCCTGTGACGTGACATTTCCGAACAGCGACAGCTTGCCGTCCGCGAACGAATCGTTGTTGATGAACGTCAGCGACTGGCCTCGGCGGATCGTCGGAGTGCAGCGGTCGGCACCGGTTGACGTGAAGTCACCCGGCGTGTAGTGGAAGCCGCCGATCACGACGCGGTGGGTGAAGCACTGCGGGAACTTCTTGAGGTTGACGTGGATGCTCGTCGTGCCGCCGTGATGGCGGTTCTCGGCGAGGTGACCGTGCGTCGTGTGGCCGGCCTGATCGGTCGCGTGGCTGAACGGGTCGGTCGACCCCGGCACGCCACCGCTCTCGCTGTCCCACGCCTCCCAGGCGACCATGATGCCCATCGACTCGTACCAGGAGGCGCGCTTCGTCTCGTACGTCGCGCTGATGCGGAGCGCGTCGCCGGAGTTGAGGTGCGGGCGCCAATCGGGCGCCGTTGCCGTCATCGCCATGTCCCACGAGATCGGGCCGCGCGGGTCGAAGTAGTGGGCCAAGGAGCGGAACAGACGCACCGAGTTGGGGACGGTGCCCGGGATCGCGCCGCCGCTCGGCGTCGCGCCCGCCCGGATGTCGTCAAGCTCGTCGTAGAGACCACCAGGATGGACGTGTCCGGCGGTGCCGACGAGGGTGCCGGGATGGTCGACGGTGAAGGTGTTCAGCGGCTGGCCCGACCCGTACGGGTTCTTCGCCATGTCCGGGAACGTGAACTTCCCGTTCTTGCCGCTGTAGCGGTGGACGTCGAACACCGGGTAGATGTGCCGCGACTCGACATCCATCCAGATCGGATGCACCGGCTTTATCGACGCCGCGGCGGGCGAGGACTTGGGGATGAAGTCGATGTCGTAGGTGATGTAGACCGTCGCACCGTTGTTCGTGAGGTCGTGAATCATGTAATTGAGCGCCCAGAAATCGTTCTTGCCGATCGGGTAGCCGTAGCCCGATGGGAACTCGTAGACCGTCTTCTCCTCGCCCGCGGCCATGAAGGGATAGAACCCTCCGACGTAGCCGTTGCCCTCGCCGACCCCCGCCTTGCCATTGCTGAGCCATACGCCGTGGTGGAGGTGGACGACGTCGACGCGGGGGATCGCCCCGCAGCACTTGCCGTTCTTCAGCGCGTAGTGGAGGTTCGGGGCCATCCGCACCATGTAGCCGTCCTCGGTCGGCTTGGGCACGCGGTTGGTGTCCAGCAGGATGAGGTTGGCGCCCGGCGTGACCTTGTACGGCCCGGCCCGGAAATGGAGATGCTCCACGCCCGTGGCCGCCGACGCGACCTGCGGGACCGCATACGCAACCAGCACTGCGACAGCTAGGACAGCTCGCTTCACGTCTCCTCCTCAACGCCCGGGTGCGCCTCCGCGTCGCATTCAATCATGTTTGAGACAGCTCTCAGACGGGACCGAGCCAGGCCGGGCCGCTTCACAGCTCGGTAAGCGACAGCACATTCCCGTCCGGATCGGCAAACCAGACGATCTGCGCACCGCTCAGCGCGCGCCAGATTCCGAGGTCGTCCTGGTCGAGGCCGTCGTAGCGCAGCGCGGGGATCCGTCGCTGGGCCATGTCAGCTGCCGCCGCCCTGATGTCCGGAACCGTCCACCCCAGCACCGTGTGGCGCGCCGGCGTCAGCTCGTCGACGACGGCGACCCGCAGCAGCGCGTTTGGCGCGCGGAAGACGCATGCGAAAGGGGTGCGCTCCAGCACCGGCAGGCCGAGGACCTCGCCGTAGAAGCGCACGGCGCGCGCAGCCTCGGTCGTGGCTACGAACGCCACGAGTTCGGCGTCGCCGAGCATCGCCCCGGGGGAGTGGTCCCTACCAGGCCTGGGCGTCGCCGCAGTGCGGGCAGCCCACCGAGGTCGACACCGGCGCCTCGAACACGAAGCCGCATCCGCAGGAGTACAGCGCCTGGTCCTCGAGGGGACCGAGCTCCTGGCGGCGGCGTGGGGCGACGGGTGCGGCCTCGGCGTCCTGCTGGGTCCGCGGGGCGGGCGCCGAGCGGCGCCGGGCAGGGCGGGAATCGGTTCGCTTGGGTCTGACGAGCACGGTCATATTGGTAACGGTCCGAATGGCAAATGGTTTCGCGCACCAGGGAGCGATTCCTCGTCATAACAAGACGTTAAAGAGCGGTTGTTCCGTGTTGTCAGCGAGTGGCCGCGGGCGCGACTGTGGGAAAATCGGTCGGCAGCATGGATCCCAGTCGCAAACGCGCCATCCGTCTGACCGTGGCTCTGACCGTGGCGCTCCTCCTCGCCTCGGCGCTCATATGGACGAGCTTCAGCGCGGGGCGAGACGAGCTGACCGCATCGCAGCTGCTCAAGCGGGCCCACCCGGGGACGTCGTACATCCTCGCGGGGACCGTCCTCGACGGATCGGTGAGCCACGAGGGCGCGGCGCTCCTGTTCCGCGTGCGGGATCCGAAGCTCAAGGTGTCGGTCCCGGTGCGCTATACCGGGATCGTGCCCGACCCGTTCCGCGCCGGGCGCGGCGTGCTCGTGACCGTTCAGAAACAGGGCCCGAACTTCATCGGCGAGCAGGACTCGTTGACGACCAAGTGTCCATCCAAGTATCAGGCTGCGAGTTCGTCGTACTGATGGCTGTCTCTGAGAGCTGCTGATGGCGCTCGTCGGTCGCGCATTGCTGATCCTTGGGCTGCTCGTGGCGATCTACGGGATCGCAGCGTCGCTGTACGGCGCGCGCGCCCGCCGCCCCGAGTGGGTCGACTCGGGCCGCCGCGCCGTGTACGCGCTCGGCGGACTGATGGTGCTCGCGTTCGGGATCCTCGAAGCCGCATTCCTGCGCTCGGACTTCTCGTTCAACGTCGTCGCCTCGCACTCATCGACGACGACGCCGACCTTCTACAAGGCGACTGCGGCGTGGTCCTCCCAGGAAGGGAGCCTGCTGCTGTGGGTGTTCCTGCTCTCGCTGTGGTCGAGCCTGATCCTGTTCGCGACCCGCAAGCGCGTCCGGGAGATCGCCCCCTATGCGACGGCGATCCTGCTCACCTTCGCCGCCTTCTTCACCTCGCTGATGGTGTTCTTTGCGAACCCGTTCGGGACCTCTGCCCGCCCGCCGGTGCAGGGCGCCGGCCTCGACCCGCTGCTGCTGCACCCCAGCATGATGGTCCACCCGCCGATGCTGTACTCGGGGTACACGCTGCTCACGGTTCCGTTCGCGTTCGCCGCCGGGGCGCTGATCACGCGGCGGCTCGGCTCGGAGTGGATCGCGGTGACTCGGCGATTCGCGCTCGCCGCCTGGCTGTTCCTCGGTATCGGGATCCTGCTCGGCGCCCGCTGGTCGTATACCGAACTTGGGTGGGGTGGCTACTGGGCCTGGGATGCGGTGGAGAACGCAGCGCTGATGCCGTGGCTCGCCGCGACGGCGTTCATCCACTCGATCATGATCCAAGAGAAGCGGGGGATGCTGAAGGTCTGGAACGTCTCGCTGATCCTCGGCAGCGGCACCCTGGCGGTGCTCGGCACGTTCCTCGTGCGCTCCGGGATCCTCGACTCGATTCACGCCTTCGGTGCCTCGACGCTCGGCATCCCGTTCATCGTGCTGATCGCGGCGATGGTGATCGGCTCGATCTGGCTCGTCGTCAGCCGTCGCGCCCAATTGCGCTCGGAGGCCCAGCTCGACTCGCTGCTCTCGCGCGAGGCGGTGTTCCTGTTCCAGAACCTCGTGCTCGTGGCGATGGTGTTCGTGATCTTCTGGATCACGTTCTTCCCGCTCATCTCCGAGGCGGTCACCGGGACGAAGGTCTCGGTTGGACCACCGGCGTTCCGGCCGTTCATCGTTCCGCTCGCGCTCATTCTCGTGCTGCTGTCCGGGATCGGGCCGATCATCGCCTGGCGGCGCGTGACCGTGGCGAACTTGCGCCGCAACTTCACGCTGCCGGTGACGTTCGGGGTCGCGGTGCTCGTGGCCCTGCTCGTCTTCACGAACGCCTGGTCGCGGCCGTTCGCGGCGATCATGTTCGGGCTCGGGGCGTTCGTGCTGGCGACGGTCCTACTGGAGCTGTGGCGCGGCACCCTTGCGCGCCGGGCGATGACCCGCGACTCGATTCCGGTCGCGTTCGTCCAGCTCATCCGTCGCAACCGGCGGCGCTACGGCGGCTACATCGTCCACGCCGGGCTCGCGGTGCTGCTGATCGGCGTGGCGGCGTCCTCATCGTTCCAGCACTCGCATGACACCGTGCTCAGCCCGGGTCAGCAGGCCAAGGTCGACGGCTACACGATCACCTACGTCAAGCCCACCGCGTCGGCGACGTTCGATTCACGCGGGGAGCTCGCGAAGGTGTCGTTCGGGGCGGTGCTGCGCGTCGCCAAGGGCGGCCACCACGTGACGACGCTGAACACCGTCCGGCGCTTCTACCCGGCGACGACCGATCCGACGGTGGGCCCGATCTCCGAGGCGTTCAACGGGCAGTCCGACAGCATCGTCGGTCTCCGCGCCGGCGCGCTCAAGGACATCTGGACCGTCGTCAACCCCAACCTCGACCCGCTGCAGGCGCAGATCAACAGGGGTGACCGGGTCTTCGAGAACCTGATGACCCACCTGACGCCGGCCCAGGTCCGCCAGCCCCAGAACCTCGAGTTCATCCGCGTCGAGCGGATGCGCGCGATCTCCGGGCTCACCTCGCGGTTCGTCAGCCATCCGTGGCCGGTCAACTTCCTGCTGATCGTCTCACCGATGGTGACGTGGATCTGGTTCGGCGCCCTCATCATTGCCATCGGCGGCCTGATCGCGCTGTGGCCGATCCCGGCGATCGCACGACGCCGGAGCCCGGCCTACGCCGGGACGCGGACAACGGCTCCGCCGCCGCCCGCGGTGGCGGCGCGCGAGCCGGTCTAGCGCCGGCTCTGGAGGTCTCCCGTGGAGTTCGTCATCGTGCTGGTCGTGCTCGGCGTCGTCGTGTTCGTGGTCACCGCCCCGCTGCGGCGCGAGCGCGCCACGCGGGACACCGCGACCGGCGCGGGCGAAGGTCTGGCCGAGCTCGAGGCCGCCCGGGAGGCCAAGTACCGCGAGATTCGCGACGCCGAGCTCGACCATCAGACGGGCAAGCTCTCCGACTCGGATTACGAGGCACTCGACCGAACGCTGCGGGCAGAGGCGGTCGAGATCATGCACGCGATCGATCGCGCCGACGGCCAGTCGACTCAGGCTCCGGCAGACCCGCCGGCCGACGCCGAGTAAACTCGCTCGTCAATGAGCAGCATCCTCGGCATCGTCCAGGTCGTCGTGGCCGTCGTCCTGATCTTTCTGATCCTCATGCACTCGGGCAAGGACGCCGGGCTCTCCGGCGCATTCGGCGTCGGCACCGGAGCCGGCCCGTTCGGCGGCGGCTCGCTTGTCGAGCGCAACCTCAACCGCTGGACGGTTGGGTTCGCGATCGTGTTCGTCGTCAACACGATCATCCTGCTGAAGATCTAGGTGTAGGACGCGCCCTCAGGGGTGCTTCACGCCGTCACGCAGCATCTCGACGGCTCGGGTGGCGCGCCGCTCGCGTGTGACTGACCGCTTCGCGCCGGCGACCCATTGCGCGTATTCACGCCGGTGGCTGATCGCGAGGCCGTCGAAGCGGGCGCGGACCTCCGGCTCGGCGCACGTGAGCGCCGCGACGAGCTCCGCGGGCACGCTCACCCGGCGAGGCTCGTCATCGCGTCGGAGCACGACCTCAAGCTCATCGCCGACGTCGATGCCGGTCGCCTCGCGGATCTCCCGAGTGAGACCGAGGTAGGTGCGGCCCTCGTAGACGGCGAGGCGGGACCGGTACTCGGCGCCGTTCACGGTCCCCGCGACAGGCGGGCGCGCCTCGCCGAACGCCTCCCGCGGATCGAACGGGACCTCGACCCAGCGGCCGCCACCCCATGCGGAGGCGGACAGGGTGGCGCGGAAGCGGCGCTCTTCGCTCATCCGGTGACCGGGGTGCGAAGCGTGCCGAGGCCCATCGCCTCCAGCGTAACGACGTCACCCGGTTCGATCCAACGGCCGTCGATCGGGCCGAGCTCGAGCAGGCAGCCGCCGGCGAGCGTGCCGGATCCGATCACGTCGCCGGGACGCAGGACCGTGTTCTGGGCGGCATGAGCGATCAGCTCGGGCCAGGAGAAATGCATGTCGTGGGACTGGGACCGCGTGACCGGACGGTCGCCCACGAGCACGGCCGCCTCGAGATCAAGCCACTCGCCGTCATACGGCAACTCGTCCGGCGTGACGAGCCACGGGCCGAGACTGGTGGCGAAGTCCTTGCCCTTGGCGGGGCCGAGCCCGACGGTCATCTCGCGAGCCTGGATGTCGCGGGCACTCCAGTCGTTCATCAGCATGAAACCGCCGAGCGTTCCGCCGGGGCCGATGGCGGCGGCGATCTCGAGCTCGAAGTCGAGACGCTCACAACCGTCGGGGCGGCTGATCTCCTCACCTGGTCCGAACACCGCCGCCGGATTGGAGAAGTAGAACACCGGTGCCTCGTACCACGCGTCGGGGATCTTTCGTCCCCGGAGCCTGAAACCGGCGGCGACGTGGCCCTCGTAGGCGTAGAAGTCGCGGATGCTGGGGGGGTTCGGGATCGGGGCGAGCAGGCGGACGTCGGCGAGGTCGAAGCGCTCGGCGGTCCGTTCACGTCCGGCCCCGGACAGCCACTCGATCATCGTGTGCGCACGGACGCCCGCGATCGAATGATCGCTGAGCAGTTCGCCGACACGCGCGCCGCCCGACGCGGCGAGGAACGTGACGAGCCTCACGGCGACGGTGACTGGCCGCTCAGGCGATCGACGAGACGGAGGAGGTCGAGCGGGCTGAACGGCTTGGTGAGGAAGAGATCCGCGCCCGCTTCTTCGGCGCGGCGCTCGACGCTGTCGCCGTGGGTCGCGGTCAGGATCACGATCGTCGCCTCTCCGGTGTCCGGGTCCTCACGCAGCTCGCGGCACGCGTCGATGCCGCCGAGCCGCGGCATGTCGACGTCGAGGAACACGAGCGCGGGGCGGGCGCGGCGAGCGACCGACAGCGCCTCGACGCCGTCGGCCGCCTCGTGCAGCTCGAACTGGGCGACATCCTCGAGCGTCGTCGCGATCAGCTTGCGGATGAACGGGTCGTCATCGACGACGAGCACGCTGTCCATCATTGGCCGATCTGGGCGCTGATGCGCTCGAAGCGCTCGTCGGGGATCGACATGAACGCATCGACGGGGCGCGGGTCGAACTGCCGGCCGCTCTCGACGCGGATCATCTCGCGCGCCACCGGCATCGGCGAGGCCGGGCGGTAGGGGCGGTTGGTCGTGAGCGCGTCGAACACGTCTGCGACCGCGAACACCCGCGCGGAGAGCGGGATCTCCTCGCCGCGAAGCCCGTCCGGATAGCCGGTGCCGTCCCAGCGCTCGTGATGGGAGCGGACGACCTGAACGGCGTCGTTGAGAAACGCGATCTCGCGGACGATCTCGGCGCCGATCACGGGGTGCTGCGCCATCAGCTCGCGCTCCTCGTCAGTCAGCCGGTCCGGCTTGTAGAGGATCGCGTCGGGAATCGCCACCTTGCCGACGTCGTGGAGGAGAAAGCCGAACTCGACACCGCCGTCGGCGACGCGCACCTGCATCGCGCGGGCGATCTCGATGCCATACGCGGTCACACGCTCGGCGTGCTTGCCGGTGTACGCGTCGCGCGCCTCGACCGCGTTGGACAGCGCTCGCACGGTCGCCTTGTAGGAGTCCTTCAGCTCGAGCGAGCGCGAGCGCTCCTGTTTGAACGTGTCGCGCAGGTCCGCGGCGTAGCGCTCGAGCTGGCGCTCCTTGTCCGCTGCCTCGCGCTCACGCCGCGCAAGCTCCTCCCGCAGGCGCTCGATTTCCTGGATCAGATCTGGCTCGCTCCGCACGGCCATCCCCGCTCAGGGTACCTGCTCTCGATCGCCGCGCAGCGCAGCCAGCAGGGCTCCCGCGGCGTCCTGCACGGGGATGACCTCCATCCCCAGACTCCCGATTCCCGGCGGCGCCGGCGTGTCGCCGTCGGAGAACAAGATGACTGCGCGCCGCAGCCGCCGACCCCGGAGGTCGAGTGCTTGCAGCACGGCCTGGGGGCTGCGGATGCCGACGTCGACGAGCGCGACCTCAAAGCGCCGCTCGCCGCAGACGCGCGCAGCCGCGGTGCCGCTCAGCTCCCATTCGTGCTCGATCCCCATCTCGTCGAGCGCGGGCTCGAGCACCGGCTGAAGCTCCTCACGCCCGACGACGAGCACGCGCGAGCGCCCCGCGCTGACCGCCGCGCCGAGCACGTCGCGCAGCTCGTCGGCGTCGATCGGCTTGGAGACGACCCACTCACCGGCCAGCTCACGGCGGCCCGAGAACACCGACACGAACACGATCGGGGTCGTGGCGAGGTCGGGGTCCGAGCGGATGTGGCGGAGCACCTCGAACCCGTCCATCCCCGGCATGAGAATGTCGAGCGTGATCGCGTCGTAGTGCTCGTCGCGCAGCCGCTCGAGCGCTTCCTCGCCGCTCGGGACCACTGTCGTCTGGACGTCGAGGGGGGCGAGCTGCCCTGCGATCAGCTCGGCGATCTGCGGCTCGTCGTCGACGACGAGGACGCGGCGGCCGCGGATCGCGTCGAGCAAGCGGGCCGACTCGGATCCCTGAACGGCCGTCGGCAGCAATACCCGGATGGTCGTGCCCTGGCCGGGGGCGCTCTCAACCTCGATCTGGCCGTTGTGCATCTCAACGAGTGATTTCACGATCGAGAGCCCCAACCCTGTTCCTGGGCTCGAACTCGTGCCCCGGCTCCCGCGGTAGAACCGCTCGAAGATCCGCGACGTCTCGTCCCTGGTCATGCCAACCCCAGAGTCCGCGACCACGATCTGCAGCCAAGCTCGGTCGGGCTCGACGCCGACATGGACGCGCCCATGCTCCGGGGTGTAGAGGTGCGCGTTCGTGAGCAGGTTCGCGACGATCTGGCGAACGCGTCCTGCGTCGGCGAGCGCGAACGGCAGAGTCGGCGCGACGTACACGCCGAGCTGCTGATCCTTGGCGGCGATGCGCGGTCCCATCAGCTCCGTCACCTCGCGGATCGCCTCACCCAGGTCGATCGGGCGACGGTTGAGCTCGACCCGGTCGGCCTCGATCTGCGCGACTTCGAGCAGGTCGTTGACGAGATCGACGAGCCGGTCGGTCGACCGCAGGATGATGTCGATGAACTCGCGCTGACGTTCGGACATGTTCTCCGGCGAGCGCTCGAGCAGCTCGACGAAACCCTTGATCGACGTGAGCGGGCTTCGCAGCTCGTGTGATGCCATCGCGACGAACTCGCTCTTCGCCCGCTCGAGACGGGTGCGCTCGGTCATGTCGCGCACCGTCCAGAGGATCCCTTCACCGTCGTTCTCGAGCCGCGCCGCGGTGATGCTGAGCACGCGACCCGCCTGCTCGACGAGTACCTCCTTCTCCAGCGCCTCAGCGAGTGGTGGCAGCGGGCTCCCGGACGCGTCGGCGCGCTCGCCCGGCGTGAGCGACGGGACGAGCTCGGTCGCCCGGGGGTTGAGTGCCGCGATCCGCGGTGAGCCAGGTTCGCTCACGATGAGCCCATCCCCGAGGCTTTCGATCGTGATCGCGAGGCGCTGGCGCTCGGCCTCGAGGCGGCGCTGGGCAGCGGCAAGCTCCTCACCCATGGCATTGAACGAGTGGCCGAGCTGTTGAAGCTCGCGGGGGCCGGCCGGTACGACGCGACGGTCGAGCTGCCCAGCTGCGAGATCGCGGGTGGCGGCGACGAGGGCGTCGAGCGGACGGCGCATCGAGGCGACGAGCGCCGCGATCAGGGCCAACGCCCCGAACAGCGCAAGGACGCCTGCGATCACGACGACGAGCAGCGCGCTGCGCGAGTCCGCGCGCGATCGGCCGCCCGCCTGGGTCTGGCGCTCGCGCTGGCGGGCCTGGCCACGATTTGCCTCCGTGCGCGCCTGGGCGGCGCGGCCGGCACCGTGGGCGCCGATCTGAGCGCGAACGAGGCGGAGGCTCGCCGGATCGCTGTGCGCGGCGGCGAGCGCGACGGTCGCCGCGGTGGCGTACGCCTGCGCCGCCTGCCGGCGGAGCACCGCAGTGCCCGGACCAGTGGCTGTCTGCAGCACCTCCTGCTCGGCGACGCCGGCGGTCAGGAGGTTGGCCACCGCCGTCGAGGCGGCGGTGCTGCCCACGAGTATGTCCTCGTAGCGCTGGCGTGCGCGGATCAGCGCTGCGACGCCACCGGCGGCGACGACGGCGAGCACGAGCGTGAGTGCGATGAGCGCCATGCGGAGCGAGCGAGCGAGCGATCGAGAGGCGCTGCATGCCGGGGACGGGGGTCGGAAAGGAGAGGCGAGGGCGTTCGGGAACGCGATCGTACCCATGGCCCCGGCGTCGGCAAACCGGTTTACGGAGTGAAGTGGCCCGAGACGTTCGCCTCTTTACCATGGACCGGGATGAGCGCGTCCCCGGTGCCAGATCTGTGAGCATGCGGTTGATGGGGATCGGAATCGCTGCGATCTGCGCGCTCGCTGTCGCTGCCTGTGGCGGCGGTTCCAACGCGGACACGGTGAGCACGCCGCTCGGGAGTGCGGGCGCAAGCGGCTCGTCCCTCGGCGCCGGCAGCGCGCGGGTTGTCGGGGCTGACTGGCTGCGGTTCAACTTCGACGCGCAGCGCAGCGGCGTCGGCCCGGCGAATACCGGGATCACACCCGGCAACGTCGGCACCCTAGCGCGCCGCCGCGTTCAGCTCGACGGCACGGTCGACTCCGCGCCGGTCGAACTGCACTCCGTCCGTGTTCGAGGGCGCGTGCGGGATGTCGTGATCGTCACGACGACGTACGGGCGCACGATCGCGCTCGACCCGCGGACCGGGGGACGGCTGTGGGAGTTCGTCCCGTCGGACATCCGGCGCTACCAAGGGACGTACCAGGTAACGACCGCGACACCGGTCGTCGAACCCACCCGCCGGTACGTGTTCACGTCCGATCCCGCGGGTCGCATTCACAAGCTTGCTGTCGCGACCGGGCACCAGGTCACCTCGGGCCACTGGCCCGTCCGGGTGACATTCCTGCCGAGTCGCGAGAAGATCGCGTCCGCACTCAACATGAGCGGCAAGTCGGTGATCGTCACGACCGGCGGTTACATCGGTGACCAGCCACCGTACGTCGGGCACGTTGTGATGATCGACCGCGCAAGCGGCCGGATCACGGCGGTCTGGAACTCGCTGTGCGCCGACCGCCACCAGTTGCTGCATCCGCCGTCCTGCCCTCAGAGCCTGTCGGCGATCTGGGCTCGCTCGGGAGCGGTTGTCGAGCCCGACACCCATCGGCTGCTCGTCGTGACCGGTAACGCGCCGTACAACGGGAGCACCGCGTGGGGGGACAGCGTGCTCGAGCTGAGCCCCGATGCACATGCGCTGCTCCAAGCCTGGACGCCGAGCGATCAGAACCGCCTCGAGGACACCGACGCCGATCTCGGCAGCACCGCCCCGGCACTGCTTCCCGTGACGGGCGGTCGCCGCCTCGCGGTCCAGGGCGGCAAGGCCGGTCGCCTTGACCTGCTCGATCTCGACCGGCTCAATGGGACGACCCACGCCGGCCGGCGGCTCGGCGGACAGCTTCAGGAGATCTCCGCCCCGGGCGGTGCCCAGGTGTTCACCGCGCCCGCCGTGTGGCGCCACGGCGGCCAGAGCTACGTGTTCGTGGCCGACGGCTCAGGGACCACCGTGTATCGGCTGAACGGCGGCTCCAGCCCACGGCTCAGCGTATTCGCGTCCAACGGCACGCCCGGCACGAGCCCGATCATCGCCGGCGGCCTGCTCTACATCTACGACCCAGGCGGCGCCGTCAGGATCTACCAGCCGCCGCGGCTCAAGGCGCTCGCGTCACTTCCCGTGGCGAGCGGGCACTGGAACAGCCCGATCGTGGTCGGTGGGCGGGTGGTCGTCCCCGAGGGCAACGCCAATGACCACAACACGCGGGGGACGCTGTCGATCTACCACCTGCCCGGGCGCTGAGCGTCGAGGCTAGGCCGCGCCGTGCACGGTCGCGACCGGGTGGGTCGTCTGCGGCGGGGGTTTCCCGGCCGGCAGCCCAATCGAGAACGTGCTGCCGTGTCCGGGCTCGCTGTCCACCCAGATGCGGCCGCCGTGCGCGGTCGCGATCTCCTTGCAGATCGCGAGACCGAGTCCGCTGCCGCCTGATGCGCGGGAGCGTGACCGGTCGGCCCGGTAGAAGCGGTCGAAGATGCGGTCGCGGCCGTCGGGGTCGATGCCGACGCCGGTGTCCGACACCGCGACGCCGACCTCTTGTCCCCGATGCCACGTGGTCACGGTCACCTGACCGCCGCCGGGGGTGTACTTGATCGCGTTCTCGACCAGGTTCGTCAGGGCCTGGGTCAGGCGTTGCGGATCGCCGGTCGTCCACTCGGGCTCACCCTCGCATGCGAGCGTCACGCGGCCGAGCTCGGCGAGGGCACGCAGCGGGTCGACCGCCGCGTGGGCGATCTGCGCGAGCTCGACGGGCGCTCGGAGCAGTTCGAGGCCGCCCTCGTCGGCGAGGGCGAGCGTGAGGAGGTTGCCGACCGTCCGGCTCATTCGGTCGACGTCCTCGCGGACGCTCTGGAGCGCCGCACGCTCGGCGGGCGTGCGCTCCGGATCGCGCAGCGTGACATCGAGTTCGGCACGCATCGCGGCGAGTGGGGTGCGCAGCTCGTGCGACGCGTCGGCCACGAGTTGGCGCCGTGCCGCGACGCCAGCCTCGAGCCGGTCCAGCATCGCGTTGAGTGTGCCGGCGAGCTGCCCGATCTGGTCACTCGGGTTCGGGGCGGTCAGGCGTTCGTGGAGCCGGTCGATGCCGATCTGGTCGGCCTTGCGGCGCATCCGATCGACCGGGAGCAGCGCGTTGCGAACGAGCAACCAACCGGCCACCGCGAGGGCGGCGAGCACGATCGGGCCGACGATCAGCAACAGCACGAGCACCTTGCGGACCGCCTGGTTGACGCCGGCGAGTGATTCGGCGACAACGATGACCTGCGGTGAGCCGTTGCGGCGCACGCCGGTCGCGGCCACCCGGTAGGGCTGATGGGAGTCCCCGAGGTCGATATCGGTCACCCAGGTCCGCCCAGCGGTGACGGTGCGCTGGAGGCTCGGTGACAGCAGCGGATCCTGCGCGAGATCACCGCCGTACAGAACGAGCACCCGGCTGTGGGCGCCGAGCACCTGGGCGGCGGCGTTTGTTCGCCGGAGGGATGCGGCGCTCGCCTCGGCGAATCCGCGCCCGCCCTCGGCTAGGTAGCTCACCTCGATCGCGCTCACGCTCGAACGGACATCCCGGTCGATCGCCGAGCGCAGGTCCGAGCGGAGCTTCAGGACGAGGAACGCTCCGACGCCGACGAGCGTCACGGCGGTGAGCAGCACATACCACGCCGTCAGCCGGGCGCGGATCGACAGTCTCACCGGTCCGGTTCCTGCTCGGCGAGTTCGAGCACGAACCCGCTCCCGCGGACTGTCCGAATCAGCGGCGGGACCCCGCCCTGCTCGAGCTTGCGCCGGACGTAACCGATGTACACGTCGACGACGTTCGGCGACCCCCCGTAATCCTCGGCCCACACCTGGTCGAGCAGCTGGCTGCGAGAGACGACCTGCCCGGGACGGCGGAGCATGAACTCGAGCAGGGCGTACTCCCGCGGGGTCAGCTCGACCGTCTCGCCGGCGAACGTCACCTCGCGGGTGAGGGGATCTGCGCGCAGGTCGCCGAGCTCGATCGGTGCCGGCCGCTCGGATGGTCCGCGACGGATGAGCGCTCGGATACGGGCGACGAGCTCGCCGAAGTCGAACGGCTTGACGAGGTAGTCGTCCGCGCCCATCTCAAGTCCGCGGATCCGGTCCTCGATCGCGTCGAGCGCCGTGAGCATGAGCACCGGAAGCCACGGATCACGACTGCGCAGCTGCCGGCAGACGTCGTGCCCGTTGTGGCCGGGCAGCAGCACGTCGAGAACGACGGCGTCGTAGTCGCGCGCGGCAGCCTGATCGAGTGCATCGCCGCCCGTGTGGGCGAGGTCGACGACGAACCCTTCCGTTTCGAGACCACGGCCGATCGTCTGGGCGAGCTTCACGTCATCCTCGACGACAAGCAGCCTCGGAGGGGAACGGCGTTTGTGACTTTTTTCGCTTTGCGCTGAAGGATTCATAAGCTAGTCTTAAGATCTGTCTTAGGAAGACGGTGGGTCAGACAGGACGTCTGGGGCGAGATGTCACACCTTAAGTCTTTCAATCACGGGCGCTTTAACACCCTCGGAGTGAGGTAATCAGGGCATGGGGCTCAGGTCGATACTGAACGCTGCGCTGCGGTTTCGGATGCTGCTCTGCGGCGTCGCCGCCGGGCTGATCGCACTCGGCATTGTCACGCTGCCGAACATGCACGCCGACGTGCTGCCGGAGCTCTCCCAAGGGCCGGTGCTCGAGGTCCAAACGGAGTCACCAGGCCTCTCGAGCGAGGAGGTCGAGCAGTACATCACGGTCCCGATGGAGAACAACCTGCTCGACGGGATCATGGGCGTCTGGAATGTGCGCTCGCAGTCGACGCCGGGGTTGTCGACCGTCGACCTGTACTTTGAGCCGGGAACGACGACGCTCCACGCCCGCCAGCTTGTCGAGGAGCGCCTCACGAACTCGTTCTCACTGCCGGCCGTCAACAAGCCGCCGCTGCTCATCCAGCCATTGTCCTCGACGAGTCGGGCGTTGTTGATCGGCCTGAACTCGACCAAGCTTGACCCGCTGGAGCTGTCCTACCTCGCGCGGTGGGTCGTCAAGCCGCGGCTCTCGGGCGTGCAGGGCGTCGCCAACGTGGCGATCTTCGGCCAGCAGGACCGCCAGATCCAGGTGCAGGTCGACCCGGCCAAGCTGGCCGCGCAGCACGTCTCGCTACAGCAGGTGATCGACACGGCCGGCAACTCGCAGCTCGTCTCGCCGCTCACCTACCTCGAGGGGTCCGCGCCCGGCACCGGCGGGTTCCTCGATGGTCCCAACCAGCGGATCGACATTCGACCGGTGCTCCCGCTCGGCGCGCCCAAGAAGCTGGCCTCGGTGCCGATCACCGAGGCGCCCGGTAAGCCGACCCTCGGGTCAGTCGCCGACATCGTCCAGGGACATCAGCCGCTCATCGGCAACGGCATCACCGAGCACGGCAACGGCCTCGTGCTGCTCGTGCAGAAGCTGCCGTCAGCGAGCGTTCCCGGCGTCGCCAAGGGTGTGCAGGAAGCTCTGAACGATCTCCGTCCGGCGCTTCCGGGGGTAACGATCGACACGTCGTTCTACGCGCCGGCGACGTACGTCCACGACGCGCTGCACAACATGGCGCTCGCGCTCGTGATCGCCGCCGTGCTCGGGATCGTCGCACTCGTGGCGTTGCTGCTCGACCTCCGGGCGGCGTTCTTGGCCGCCGTCTCCGTGGCGCTCTCGCTCGGCATCGCCGTCATCGTGCTGAACGCGCTCGGCTACACGCTCAACACGCTCGTCGTCGTCGGCCTGCTCGTCGCGTCGGTCGTCGTCGTCGACGATGCCGTCAGCGCGACGATGGTCCTGCTCAGCCGGGTGCGTCGCCGTCGTGAGCAGCAGCTGAGCCTGCCCCTCCCGGCGATGATCGTCGAGGGGTTCGCCGAGCTGCGCGGAACCCTTGGCTACGCGACGCTCATCGTCCTGCTTGGCATCGCCCCGGTGTTCTTCGCCAAGGGCTTGACCGCGACGTACCTGCATCCGATGGCGCTCGCGCTCGCGCTCGCGGTGATCGCCTCGACGGTCGTCGCGACCGTTCTCACCCCCGCGATGGGGCTGATCCTGTTCGACCGCGGACGGGCACAGGCCCGGGGGGCCGGGGTCAAGAACGCCGTCCGTCGCCGCTACGGCGCGCTCGTGCAGCGGGCGACGCGGATCCCGCGCCCCGCGCTGCTCGCCGTGTGCCTGCTCGGCTTCGCCTCGGCAATCGCGTTCCCGTTCCTCAACCAGCCGTCATCGCCGCGCTTCAAGGACCGCAACGTCGTCGTCGCGTGGACCGGACCACCCGGCGCTGGACTGAGCGAGATGAACCGCATCACCTCTCGGGTGGTTGCAGCGCTCCGCGGGCTGCCATCCGTGTCCGATGTCGGCGCGACGCTCGGCCGGGCAGTGAGCGGCGACCGGATCGTCGATACGAACTCGGGTCAGATCTACGTTCAGATCAAGCCGAGCGCGGACTACGATCGTGCGTACGCCGCGATCCGCGGGACGGTCTCGAGCGTGCCCGGGATGCAAGCGACGGTCTCGACCCCGGAAGGGATCGCCCAGAGCGGCGTGTTCGAGGCGCCGGACAAGACGCTGCGGGTCCGCGTTTACGGCGAGAGCTACGCCGAGCTCCACACGCTCGGAAGCCAGGTCGGGGGGCTGATGGACCATCTCACGGGTCTCGGTCCCGCCCAGGTCTCGGCGCCGACGGTGCAGCCGAACATCAACGTCGCCGTCGATGACACGGAGGCGCACGACGCCGGCGTGCTCCCCGGAGATGCCCGGCGTCAGGCCTCAACGCTCGTGTCCGGTCTGACGGTCGGCAACTTCTTCGAGCAGCAGGCGGTGTTCGACACCGTCGTATGGAGCATCCCATCGGCCCGCGCGAACCTCCAGGACGTCGGCAACCTCCCGATCGACACGTCGGACGGCGGGCATGTGCCGCTGTCACAGATCGCGGCCGTCAGCGTCGGTCCGCATCCCGTCGACATTCAACATCGCAACCTGTCGCGCTACGTCGAGGTGAGCGCACCTGTGTACTCCGGGACGGTCGCCGGCGCGCAAGCCGCAATCCAGCACAAGCTCTCGCAGGTGTCCTATCCGCAGGGCTATCACGCCGAGCTCGTCGGCGGGACGCCGAACGATCCGACTTCACACCTGGCGTTCCTGACGTTTGGACTCGCGGCGCTCGTCGGCATCCTGCTCCTGCTGCAGGCGGCGTTCAGCAGCTGGCGGCTCGCCTGCATGTATCTGCTTGCACTGCCCGCCGCACTCCTCGGCGGGGTGCTTGTGTCGCTCATCACCGGCAACATCCGGACGCTCGGCTCGGACCTCGGATTGCTGGCGGTGTTCGCGTTCGCCGCCCGCCAGGGGGTTCTCCAGATCGTGGCGATTCGCCGCCGCCATGCGGAGGCCGGTGGCCAGCTCACCGCCGATGTCGTGGTTGCAGCAGCTCGCGAACGACTCGGGCCGTCGCTGACCGCCGTGCTCGTGAGCGCCGCCACTCTGATCCCGTTTGTCGTCCTGGGCGACGTCGCCGGGAATGAGATCACCCACGTCACCGCCGCGGTGATGCTCGGTGGGCTGCTCACGGCGACGCTGCTCAACCAGGTGCTCGTCCCGGCGATGTGTCTCGCACTCGGACCCCGGGAACCGATCGCCTCCGAGGCCGAGTCAGAGGACGACGCCCTTGATCCGGCCGCCGTCCCTGCGCCGCCCGTGAGCGCGCCCTGAAGGAGGATGAGAATGTCGTTCACCACACGCCCAGTCCTCGCCGCCGTTCTTCTCGGTGCGGTTCTCGCCGGATGCGGTTCGCAAGCCGAGTCGACGCCGCCGTCGCCTGCGCGAGTCGTCGGCGCGACCGGTACCTCGCCCGGACAGATCATCCTCAGCCAGCTCGGTAGGGAGCGGCTCGGCCTGCAGACGGAGGCCGCCGAGTCCGTACCGGCCGCCCCGCCAATCGTCAAGACGACGATCGTGGCCGGGGTCAAGCACACGACGAGCACCCCGGCGCCGCCGTCGGCGGACAAGGTCATCGTGCCGTACGCCGCACTCGTGTACGACCCGAGCGGCAAGGTCTACGTGTTCACGCAGCGCTCCCCGTCGACGTTCGTCGAGGTGCCGGCCACGGTCGACCGGATCTCGGGCAACGCCGCATACCTCACGGGCGGTCCGAAGCCCGGCGTCAAGGTCGTGACCGTTGGCGCCGAGGAGTTGTACGGGGTCCAAACCGGAGTGCTGGACCAGACGTGAGCGGAGCGCTCCTCACTCGCGCCGCCGAAGGCGGCTGATCCATGCGGACGATCGTCTTTCTCAGCCTGCGCTTTCGCTACATCGTGATCGCGGGCGCGGTGGCGTTGATGTTCTTCGGCGTGCAGACGCTCGGACATCAGAAGGTCGACGTGTTCCCCGAGTTCGCGCCGGTCACGGTCGAGATCCAGACCGAGTGCCTCGGGCTCTCGCCGTCAGAGGTCGAGTCGCTCGTCACCGTCCCGCTGGAGAACGCGCTCCAAGGCGTGCCGCGCGTGACCGAAGTCGAATCCGAATCGGTTCCGCAACTGTCGGCGATCTTCCTGTACTTCAAGAACGGCACCGATGTGCTGCAGGCGCGCCAGCTCGTCCAGGAGCGGCTCGCCGCAGCGGCTCCGTCGCTGCCGTCGTGGGCGGCTCCGCCGGCGCTGTACCCGATCGTCTCGGCGACGAGCCGCGTGATGCAGGTGGGGATCACCTCGAAGACGGTCAACAACCTCGACCTGTCGAAGATCGCTTTCTTCAACATCCGCTCCCGGCTGCTGCAGGTGCCGGGCGTCGCCAACGTCGCGATGTGGGGGGAGACGAAGAAGGAGATCGAGGTCGCCGCCGACCCGGCACGGCTGCGGCGCGAGAAGGTGCCGCTCGGGGCGCTGCTGACCGCAGCGGACAACGCGGTCGACAACGGCCTGCTGTCGTTCACGACCGGTGCGGCGATTGGCACCGGCGGCTGGGTCGAAACGCCGAACCAGCGGCTCGGGATCCGCAACCAGCAAGTGATCAATACGCCTGCGGAGCTCGCGAACGTGCCGCTCGCACGTCGCGGTGCGCGGACGCTGACACTCGGCGACGTCGCCCGGGTCCACTACGGGACCTCGCCGCTGATCGGCACCGCGGTCGTCAACGGCGGGCCCGGGATCATGCTCGTGATCGAGAAGTTCCCAGGGGCGAACACGCTCGACGTCACCAACGGGATCCTCAAGGCGTTCAAGGAACTGCAGCCAGGACTGCCCGGGATCCACATCAACACGCAGATCTTCCGCCAGTCGGCGTTCATCCACACGGCGATCCACAACCTGTCGTTCGCCGTCATCCTCGGCTGCATCCTCGTCGTGTTCGTGCTGATCGCGTTCCTGTTCCAGTGGCGTGCGGCGTTCGTCAGCCTGCTCGCGATCCCGCTCTCGCTCGGCGCCGCGGCGATCGTGCTCGACCTTCAGGGGACGACGATCAACACGATGATCCTTGCCGGCTTCGGCGTGGCGGTCGGTGTCGTCGTCGACGACGCGATCATCGACATGGAGAACATCGTCCGTCGGCTGCGCAACTGGCGCGCCGCGGGCCGGCGGACGACGCCGCTGCACCTGCTGCTCGCGGCCTCGCTCGAGGTGCGCACCGCGATCCTGTACGCGACGCTGATCAACATCGTCGCCGTGCTGCCGGTCGTGTTCGTCGGGGGGCTGACCGGATCGTTCTTCCGGCCGCTGGCGATCGCCTACGCGCTCGCCGTGCTCGCGTCGATGCTCGTGGCGCTCACGGTCACGCCGGCGCTCGCGATGGTCCTGATGCCGAGCGCCCGCCTGGACCCGAAGGATCCGCCGCTGATCGGCTGGTGCAAGCGGGCTTACCGTCGTCTGCTCGCGCCGGTGGTCGGGCGCCCGCGCACGGCAATCGGCGTCGTGCTCGCGGCCGTCATCGCCGGCGCGCTCGTGCTGCCGAACCTCGGCCAGGAGCTGTTCCCGACGTTCAAGGAGCAGGCGCTGCTCATGCACTTCGACACCAAGCCCGGCACCTCGCTGCCCGAGATGAAGCGGGTCGTCGAGACGCTTCAGCAGAAGCTGGCGCAGGTCCCGGGCCATCCGGTCGCGCAGGTCGGGGCGCATATCGGCCAGGCGCTGCTCGGCGAGGAGATCGCCGGACCCGAGTTCTCGGAGCAGTGGATCACGCTCAAGCCAGGCACGAACCCCGACGAGGTGGCCGACGCCGTCCGAGCGGTCGCGACCTCGTTCCCGGGGACGTTCATGGACGTCACCACGTACCTTCACGAACGGGTCGACGAGACGATCACGAGCGACACCCAGGACCTCGTCGTCCGTATCCAGGGCCCGGACTTCGGCAGGCTGCAGCAGCTCTCCCGCGAGGTCACCGCCAAGCTCACCGGCACGCCGCACGTCGTCGACCTGCATCCGCAGTCGCAGGGGTACGTGCCGCAGATCCAGGAAACGGTCGACTCCGCCGCGGCCGCCCGGTACGGACTGACTCCGGGCGACGTGCGCCGCCAGGCGGCGGTCATGATCGGCAGCCAGGAGCTCGGCGAGCTGTGGAGCGGCGGGGTCGCGATCGGCGTCACCGGCTACAGCATCCCGGAGGTCCGCCGCAACCTCACCGACATTCAGAACCTCCAGCTCGACACGCCGAACGGCGGCCACGTCCGGCTCGGCCAGGTGGCGAAGCTCGTCGTCAACACTACGCCGAGCGACATCACGCGCATCGATGGCTCCAACAAGATCGACGTCAACGGCAACGTGGCGGGCGCCGGCAACCTGTCAGCGGCGACGAGCGCCGTGCAGGCCCGGCTCGACAAGCTCAAGCTCCCGGTCGGCTACCACATCTCGCTGCTCGGCGAGGGCGCTGAGCGCCAGGCGGCCCAGCACCGGTTGCTGCTGATGGGACTCGGCGCCGCGATCGTGATCCTGTTCCTGCTGCAGGCGGCGTTCCAGAGCGTCCGACTGGCGACGCTGATGTTCCTCACGCTGCCCGTGGCGCTTGTCGGCGGCATCCTCGCGGCATGGCTGTTCGTCGGCAACATCGATCTCGGCGCGCTCGTCGGGTTCTTCGCGGTGCTCGGCATCGCCGCCCGCAATGGGATCTTGATGATCAGCCATCTCCAGCACCTCGAGACGGTGGAACGCGTGCCCTTCGGTCGCGAGCTCGTGCTGCGCGGCGCCGGTGAGCGGCTGTCGCCGATCCTCATGACCGCGCTCGCAACTGCCCTCGCGCTGCTCCCGTTCGTCATCTTCGGCGGGCGGCCCGGGCAGGAGATCGAGAACCCGATGGCGATCGTGATCCTCGGCGGCTTGGCGACGTCGTCGTTGACGAACCTCTTCGTGCTCCCGGCCCTGTACCTGCGCTTCGCCGGCCCGCGGCGCGGCGGGCGCGACTGGCGCTCGGGGACCGGCGTGCACCAGGACGGCCCAGACGCGCCAGTCACGGCCGAGACCGCGCCTTCGGCGCAGCCGGTCACCGTCATGCATGGGGCCGGGCCGGCGACGGCCTCGCCCTAGGCAGGCGCTCGTTCCGCTCGCGTGAGCGCTTGTGCGATGGTGGCGATGACGCGGTAGGGCTCGGTGGTGAGCTGGTGCGATCAGGCGGTGTTGCGGCCAGTGCATGTCGACGCGTTGGCCTTCGACGATCTCGTTGAGTCCGGGGCGGGGGAGGCCGGCGTCGCGGATCAGCGGGTAGGCGATCCGTTCGGCGACCGACCGGGTGTGCAGGAGGAGGTCGGTGTGGTCTCGCAGCCGTGCCCTGAGGCGGGCGGCGCCGGGGTGGTTGTGGGGGGCGCGATCGAGCGCCTCGATCAGGTTCTGCTCGGTGATGAGGCGTTTGGCGACCGATTCGCTGGTGATGTGCTCGAGCTCGCTGCTGGTCGCGTGGGTGGCGAGGTCGATCAGGGTTCTCGCAGGGCCGGTGAGCCTGAGACCGTGCTGGTAGCGAACGTCTTTGGCATTGAGGGGCTGGATGAGGTGGATCCGGACGCCCGGCCTCGGGCGGACCCTGGTGCGCGGAACCGCGACGTCGATGACGGGCGGCCGGTAGTCGATCTGTCCCCACAGGAAGCCCGCGATGCGGTCGTTGAGGATGGCGTCCTCGCCAAGGCAGAGCAGCACGGCCGACGCGATCGCCAGCGGGATCAGGCCGGGGTCGCCGAGGATGTAGACGCTGCGGAACGGGCGCTGCCACTCGCCGCGGTGCACGCGGGTGGCGATCTGCGCCCGGGTGACGCCGGCGGCGATCAGCTGGTCGCGATGCGCGGCAGCGTGCTGTTGGCGACGCAGCCGCCGCAGACGGGCGTCAATGACCGGGTCAATCGGCATACCGTTCGACAGCACCGACGGCTTTCGCCGTGATCGAACACCAGGCCGCTTGTGCCGGCCTGCCGTTCGAAAGCGCCCAGAATCCCCGTCGCCATCGAACGTTCGGCCGATCCCGGGGACTCATGACCCCCAGGATGCAGCCAAACGCCCCACCCAACCACCCCTCAAAGCGCCTTTAAACAGAGTTGGCACACCACAGGCACAGACCTGCAACTTTCCCTGCACAGGCCTACCTTCGGGGTGCAGAGAAGCCCGAGGTTGCTAGGTTCGCCGCGCGCCAGTGTTCACCTCCAGAGCCAGACGAGCCGCGATGTCTGCGGCGGCCGTGGCGGCGCTGTCCTTCACCCTGGCGGCGGTGCCCACGCGGGCCGACCTCACGTCCCGGTATCAGGACCATCAGCAGCGGGCCAACCAGCTGCGGTCGACGATCCAGTCGGAATCGAGCCGGATCGATCGGTACGACGGCACGCTCGGCCAGCTGCAATCCCGCCTCAACACGATCCAGCGCAGCGTTGACGTGCAGGAGGGCCTGCTCGCCCAGACCCGCCAGCAGGCGCAGGCCGCGCGCCACCGGCTCACCCTCCTCGAGGCTGACTTCGCCCGTGACCAGCACCTCTTGGCCCAGCAGCTTGTCAACCAGTACGAGACGCCGCCGCCGACGATCGTCGGCGTGATCATCAATGCGCACGGGTTCAACGACCTCATCAACGGCGTCAAGAACCTCCAGGCGATCGAGCATCAGAACGCCCGGGCGACGGCGGCGGTCAAGGCGGCGCGGCATGAGGTCGGGACGCAGACCAGGCAACTCGCCAAGCTGCAGGCACGCCGCCAGCGGGCGACGACCGCGGTGCTGATCGAGCGCGACCAGGTGGCCCAGATCCGGCTCTCGATCGCGAATAAGCGCCTCGTGGTCGCCCGCCAGAAGGCGCAGAACACGAGCCAGCTGCAGTCGCTGCGCAAGACCCTCGCCAAAGAGGCGGCAAAGCTCGACGCCCAGGCGGCGGCCGCGACGGCGAGCTCGGGTGGGGCGCCGGTCGCGCCCGGCTCGTGCCCGAGTGGCGGGTTCGTACCCCACGGCGGCGCGTACGGCTTCTTCCCGGCGGGCGGGACCGACTACTCCTTCGGCGAGGAGCCAGTGCTCGCGGCGCGGCTCGACGCGCTCGGGCGGGCGCTGCAACTGCACCTCATCGGCATCTCCGGGTACCGGACGCCGGCGCACTCGGTGGCGGTCGGCGGGTTTGCCGACGATCCCCACACGCAGGGCATCGCGTCGGACACGCCGGGCGTCGAGGGCGTGTCCGAGGGGACACTCAATCAGTTCTGCCTCACCCGGCCGTTCGGCGGCGCCCGCGAGGCCGATCACATCCAGCCGATCTGACCCGGTTGGGCCGGTGACCGACCTTGGTAGGGTCACGCGGTACGGCCGACGGATCACGCCCATGAGAGGGGACGCAACTGTGGACGAGAGTTCAGGCAAGATGACGACTGTGACCCGCCGTCAGGCGCTGCGCGACATCGGCGCCGCCGGGGTGGGGCTCACCGCGCTCGGCGGCGGCCTTGAGGCGCTGCTCGCGCAGGCCGCTGCCGCGGCACCGAAACACGGCTCGCTGAAGGACATCGAGCACGTGATCATCTTCATGCAGGAGAACCGCTCGTTCGACCATTACTTCGGCACGCTGCACGGCGTCCGCGGGTTCGGCGACAGGCACCTCCACAAGAACTTTTTGCAGAAGCGCGGCAACGGCAAGGTGCTGCCGCCCTATCGCCTGCCGAAGCAGTGCCTCCCGGACATCACGCACGAGTGGGGGCCGCAGCACCGGGCGTGGCACAGCGGCAAGATGGACAGGTTCGCGAGCGAGCACGACCACACGGACGGGACGACCGCCGGACCGGAGACGATGGGCTACTACCGGCGGGCCGACATTCCGGTCTACTACGCGCTCGCGGACGCGTTCACGATCTGCGATCACTATCACTGCTCGGTGATCGGTCCGACCGACCCGAACCGGCTGATGTCGATGTCGGCCTCGATCGATCCGGCCGGCAAGCACGGCGGCCCGCTGATGGAGACGCTCGTCGCCGCCCGAGGGAAGTTCGCGGGCAAGTTCACCTGGACGACGATGCCCGAGCGGCTGCAGTCTCACGGCGTCAGCTGGAAGGTCTACCAGGGGAAGGCCGGCGGAGCGCTCGACAACGTCCTGCCGTACTTCAAGGCGTTCAATCCGGGCACGAAGTTCGACAAGCTCGGCGGCGTCAATGCGCCCGTCTACCCGGACGATTTCCTCACGGATCTCGCCGGCGGGCATCTGCCGCAGGTCTCGTGGCTCCTCGCGTCCGTGACCGAGTCCGAGCACCCTGGCTTCTCGACGCCGGACGCCGGGCAGCTCGTCGCCCGCCAGGTCGTTGAGGCGCTGCTCGCGCATCCGAAGACATGGGCGAAGACGGCTCTGTTCATCACGTGGGACGAGAACGGCGGGTTCTTCGATCACGTGCCGCCGCCGGTTCCGCCGAAGGGCACGAAGGGCGAGTACGTGACCGTCGCCAACCTGCCGAAGGTTGCCGAGGGCATCCGCGGACCGATCGGCCTCGGCTTCCGCGTGCCGATGCTCGTGGTCTCGCCGTTCTCGCGCGGCGGATTCCTGTGCGGCGACACGTTCGACCACACCTCGACACTGCGGTTCCTGGAGACACGTTTCGGGGTCGAGGTGCCGAACCTCAGCCACTGGCGGCGGAGCGTGACCGGTGACCTCACGAGCGCGTTCAACTTCGCCGCCGCGCCGAAGGTCGGTGCGCCGGCGCTGCCGAAGGTGGCCGCCGACGGGACGTGTTCCGGGCCGACGCCGATCACCGTCCCGGGCAAGATCACGCTGCCCAAGCAGGAGCGCGGTACGAAGCGGCGCCCGAGCGGCCCGGTCAAGAAGAAGTGGCGGTCGCCGGCTCGTCCGCCGGCGCCAGATCGTCGATCATCTGCCGGAGCTTGAGCGCGATCCCGACGGAGCGCGGGTCGCTCAGCGCGCCCGGGTCGATCACGTCCGGTGGATCGGCGCTCGCGGCTGCCCCGGCGGTCAGGGCGTCGAACGTGCGGGCGAGGACTGCCCGGTCGGCCGTAGGCAGGGGCGGACCGTCGTCGGCGGCGTCGGTGATGATCCGTGTGATCGTGCGCAGATGGCGGTACTGCCGGGCGGCGCCCTCGAGGCCAGCGCGCTGCAGCGCAAAGCCGTGTGGGTTGGCCTGCCGCCGCGGGTTGAACCGGAGCGCACGCTCACCACGGGCGAGGTCGAGGACATCCTGAACGGCATCCAGCGACCGGGCGCGGACGTGCTCAAGCTGTATCTCCGCCTCATCGGCGCTGCCGCCGCGCAGCAGCTCTCCGGCTCGGAGGAGGTCCTCTCGCAGCCAGCGGCGCAGCCGCGCAACGCGACGGCGAGCCTCGGCGACCGGGTCCGGCGGCCACACGAACGCGGCGACGAGCACGGCGACGGCGGCTCCGACGGCCGTCTCCCAGATGCGATCGACGCCGACGGTCTGGGCGTGGGCACCGGCGCCGAGGTACAGCATGAACATCGCCGTGATCGCGATCTGATTGTTGAGCGGCCCACCGCTCGCCCGCACGAGGAGGCCGGCGGCAAGTGTGACGATCAGGAGCACCGCGACGAGCGCCGTCGACGGCAGGTCAAGGCCGACCACCGCGAGGCCGAGGAACACGCCGACGAACACGCCAAGCGTGCGCGTCAGCGAGACGCTCACCGCCGAGAACGCATCGCCGTCCATCGCCACGAGCGGGACGAGCACGGCGAACAGCGGACGCGAAGCACCGAGCAGCGTGCAGAGCCACCACGCGACGGTGCCGGCGACGACGATCTTGAGCGCAAGCCGCAGCTCACCGCGCGTCGGGCGGGTTGTCAGGTGCTTCGAAATACGTGCGATCGGGCGTGAAAGCGCCCCTCCGGGCGCCTCCTGCACTACCTTTTCGACCGTGGCGGCCATCACGATTCGCATCGACGTGTCGCAGCATTTTCTTGATACGCACGCTCAACGCGAAGGATTCGTGCTGCTGGCGGCGTTTCTTGCTTCGTTCTTGTTCATCCGCACAAGCGCGCGGCTGATGCGCAGCCCAAAGGTCCCGTGGTGGCCGGGCAGCGTGACGACCGGCGGCGGATTGCACATTCATCACCTTGTGTGGGGGATCGTGCTCGTCCTGATGTCCGGCTTCCTGCGCTTCTCGATCGACCCGAGGAGCCCCTGGAGCGAGGTCCTCGCGGCCGGGTTCGGGATCGGGGCCGGCCTGACGCTCGACGAGTTCGCTCTCTGGGTGCGGCTCGAGGACGTCTACTGGTCAAGCGAGGGGCGCGCGTCTCTTGACGCCGTGATCGTGGCGACGCTGATCGGCGGCCTTGTCCTACTCGGCCTCGCGCCGTTCGATGAATCCGACGCCGGTCCGGGACTGTCGCTGTTCGTCCTGATCGGGATCGACGTGCTGCTGTGCGTCGTCGCGATCCTCAAGGGGAGGCCGTTGCTCGCGCTCATCGGCGTGTTCGTCCCGCCGTTCTCGCTTGTCGCAGCAGTCCGTCTCGCGACGCCGACGTCCGCGTGGGCGCGGCGACGCTACCGCCCGGGCAGCCGCAAGCTCGAGCGATCGACGGCGCGCTTCGCCAAGGCCAAGGCCCGTCACGCGCGTTTCATGGATCTCATCGGCGGAACCCCGAGCGCCCCAGACCCCACGCCGCCGGCGCCGGCCGAGGCGGACTGAAACCAGCCTCGGGCGATCGGCGAGGCGCGGGTCATCCACCGCCGCGGTCACCCAGCGCGCGACGTTGCTTTGCAACCTCGCCGCGGGAATCTGCACCGGAACGGCTCAAACGCCTTTACCGTGTGCCGGACATGAGTCGCCCAGACCAGCGGGTCGAGGTGGTCCCGGGTCCCCTTGAGGTTCGGATCACGGGCAGCGGTCAGCGAGCGGTGCGGGTCGTCGTCTCCGGCGAGATCGATCTCGCCGGTGCGCCTCAGCTCGACGCCGCGCTCAGGCACGCTTTGGCTATCGCCACCGTCGTTGTGCTTGATCTGGCCGAGGTGAAGTTCATCGACTCGACCGGTGTCTACCCGATCCTGGGCGCTGTCCGCGAGGCCGAGAGCACGGACGTCACGCTGCGCGTCAGCTCGATGCTGCGCCCGCAGGTCGCCCGACTGTTTGAGATCGCGGGGCTCGAACAGTCCGTGCCGCTCGCGGACGTCTGAGGACCCTGATCGAGTGACCCACATCGATACCGCAGCCGCTCCCGGTCACGCGGGCGCGGACCGTCGGTCGGGTGCCCTTACCGTGCAGGTATCAAATGCGGTGGTGCAGGTCTACCGTGCGTACACCGGCCGCGGTCCGACGAAGGCGAGGACGGTCATCGACCAGAACCTCGTGGTCGTCGAGCTGCGGGACACGCTCACGAGCGGCGAGCGCAACCTTGTCGCCGCCGGGCAACAGGACACGGTCACGGAGATGCGGAGGGCCTACCGGCGCCTCATCAACGAGCCGCTGATCGACGCGGTCCAGCAACTCGTCGGCCGCCCGGTGCTCGCGCTGCTCAGCGACAGCCGTCTCGATCCCGACATCGCCGCCGAAGTGTTCGTTCTCGCGCCCGACCCCTTGACGGGAGCGGCCGCGGGCCGTTCATCGGACGGTCAGTCCCGCGCGCTGCCGTAGCGGGCGAGCGCTTCGCGGCGCGCCTGAGGGTGATCGACGATCGGTGCCGGGTAGTCGCGACCGATCACGCAGCTCGCCTCTTGCTGCACCTCGTCGGGCATCGTCCAGGGCTCTGCGAGGTACCGGTCCGGGACATCGGCGAGCTCCGGGATGTAGCGGCGGACATAGCGGCCATCCGGGTCGTACTGCGCCTGCTGGCGCGACGGGTTGTAGATGCGCCGCGCGACCGGCTGGGGGTCGACGCCGACCGACGCGATCCACTGCCAGTTGCCGTTGTTGTTCGCCTCGTCGCCGTCGAGCAGCATCCGCATGAACCACCGCTCGCCACAGCGCCAGTCGATGCCGAGGTCCTTGGTGAGGAATGAACCGACGATGAGCCGGCCGCGATTGTGCATCCATCCCTCGCACCGGAGTTGGCGCATCGCCGCGTCGACGACCGGATAGCCGGTCTGTCCGGTGCACCAGGCATCGAATGACGCCTCGTCGTCGCTCCAGCGGATCTTGCCGCGCACGCGCTCCTGGTACTCATCCTGCGCGTTTGCCGGGAACGCGCGGATCAGCTGGGCGTAGAAGTCGCGCCAGCACAGCTGGCGGGCAAACTCGCTCGCGCCGGGTCCGTGGGGGAGACGGGATTCCAGTTCGCGCGCCGAGACGCAGCCGAAGTGCAGGTAGGGGGACAGCGCCGAGGTGCCCGCCTCCGCGAGAAGGTCGTGGTTGGTGCCGTAGTCGCGGACATGCGTGCGCACGAACGCCGCCACGCGCTGGCGCCCGGAGGCCTCGCCGCCCGGAGCCGGGTCGCTCACCACCTGATGCAGGCCGAGATCTTTCAGCGTGGGCAGCTTCCCGAGCTGCACCTTGGTGGGCAGTCCCGGCAGGCTCCGCGGAGCCGGCAGAGGCGAGCGGCGGGCGGCGCTCGACCACGCGCGGTGGTAGGGCGAGAACACGCGGTAGGCGTCACCGGAGCCGGTCACGATCGCGGACGGGTCGTCGGCCGTGAACTGCCCCGGATGGAGGCGGAGGTCGACGTCGATCGCGCGCAGCGCGTCATGCATGCGCTCGTCGCGCCGGCGGGCGAGGGGCCCGACGTCGCCGCTCGCGTGCACGGCCTTGGCGCCGACCTGCTCGGCAAGCGCGGGGATCTCCTCCTCGGGCCGTCCCGTCCGGACAACGAGGCGGCTGCCGCGGTCCCGCAGCGACTGCTCGAGGTCCTGGAGGCTCTCGAGGAGGAACTGCGTGCGCGGCCCGGACGCGTGACGCCCGCTGGTCAGCCGAGGATCGAAGCAGAACACCGGGACGACGCGATCTGACTCCGCCGCGGCGGCGCGCGCCGGATGATCGGCGAGCCGCAGATCGCGGCGGTACCAGAGGACTGAGGTCGGCACGCGGTCAGTTGCGGCCAAGCACGTCGCGCAGCGCGGCCTCGAGCTCAGGATGAGCGAACGCGAACCCGGACTCGGTCAGCCGCTGCGGAACGACGCGCTGCCCGGTCGTCACGACGGAGCTCATCTCGCCGTACAGCAGCTGGACAGCGAAGCCCGGAACCGGGAACACCGCGGGGCGGTGGATCACCCGGCCGAGCGTGCGCGAGAGCTCGCTATTGGTGACCGGCGCGGGTGCCGTGAGATTGACCGCGCCGCTCAGCCGTGCGTCATCAACGCAGTGAATGAGCGCTCCGACGACGTCATCGAGATGGATCCACGGCACGTACTGCTTTCCGCCGGCGACCGGGCCGCCGACGCCGAGCCGGAACGGCGGCAGCATCTTCGCCAGGGCGCCGCCGCTGGGGGAGAGGACGACGCCGGTCCGGGCGAGGACGACGCGCGTCGTGCCGGGTGCCTGCAGCGCCTCGTGCTCCCAGGCGGCTGTCACCTCCGCGAGGAAGTCATGCCCAGGCGACGCCGACTCGCTGAGCGGCTCATCGTCGCGGGGTCCGTAGTAGCCGGTCGCCGATTGCGAGACGAGCGTGCGAGGGCGCTGGCCCTCGGTGACCCCCTCGATCCCGGCGATCAGGTTGCGCGTTCCGAGCACACGTGAGTCGCGGATCTCGCGCTTGGTCTGATCGCTCCAGCGTTGCGCGATCGGCTCGCCGAGCAGGTGCACGATCGCGTCGGTCCCGTCGAGCGCCTGGGCGGGCGCCGGAACGCGTTGGGGGTCCGTCCACTCGATCGGCTCGACGCCATCGGCGAGCACGCCACGGGCTCGGTCGACGTTGCGGGTCAGCGCGATCACCTGATCGCCGCGCCCGATCAGTGCACGGACGAGTTCGCTGCCGATCAGGCCGGTCGCGCCGGAGACGGCTACGCGCATGGAGCCTCGCTCTCGCGGGTGGGGTGACTGGGCTTAAACATCATGTACAGATCACTATAACGATCTGTTCAGGTTTCTGGCAAAAGGCTGTCCGGGTCAGCGTACGTAGGACAGCGTTCGGTTCGTGATCGCAGTGGCGAGGCGGAGTTGGTCCTCCGAGGCGGCCGTCGGCTCGGCCTCGAGACGGTCGCGGACCGGGTCGATCACGTCCGGACGGACCGCGGCGGCGATCGCGGCGCAGATGCGGGAGGCCTCGCGCACGACCTGTGGCTCGACGCTCCAGATCGTCTCGAACAGCCGCGAGCCGGCTGCGTCGGAAGCGGGACGCTCCCAGCCGGCGAGGCAGATCGCGTGGTGCTCGGCATCGCAGACGATCGCCCATTCCCGCGTGAGCGGGTGCGTGCGGTCGACCGGGATCTCGATGGGGCCACCCGTCGGCACCCGGGCCCTGTCGAAGTCGGCGAACACAATGGCGAGCGCCGCACCGCGGGAGAGCTCGTGGAAGCGCCCACGTTCCTGGTCGTAGAACCGCGTTCGCTGGAAGGCGGCGAACAGCAACGGCCGCTCGGCCCGCGAGAGGCTCTCGTCCTCGATCGCGTGGCTGAGCGCCAAGAGCACGGGCTTTGTGAGCGTCCGCGACTCGATGTCGGGCCGGCGGCGACGGACTGCCGCGAACAGCGACGTGGCCGGCGAGTCCGTCTCCCGCTTCGCCCGCTCGACCGCGGCCGTCAGCGACAGGCCCACGGCGCGTCCGGCGACGACTCGGAGGACGCGCTCAACCTGCTCGTCGCTGTAACGACGATGACCGCTCGGAAGGCGCTCGGGGACCGGAAACCCGTGACGGCGCTCCCACATCCGTAGCGTTCCCTCGGCCACGCCGGTGCGCTCAACGACATCGCTGATGCTCAGGCCCTTCATGCGCTCCTCTCCTACAGCGTGTATAAGTTTACCTGCACAAGCGTATGGGTACCTCGCCGATACTGCAAGCAAGCCCGATGGCCTCGTATTTCGACTCCAGCTCCGTGATCCGCGTCGTGCACCGAGAGCGCGCGGTGGCGCTGTACGGGCCGCGGGCCCTACTGATGCAGGCGGCCCATCCGCTCGCGGTGGCCGGCCTTCTCGCACACTCGGACGCGCTCGACGAGCCCTACGAGCGGCTTGCCCGCACAGCCGTGACGATGAACACGATCGTGTTCGGCAGCCGTGCGGAGGCCGATCGCCTCACCGGCCATGTGCGCACCATGCACGGCCGCGTCCGCGGGCGGATCCCCGATGCAGTCGGGCGCTATCCGGGCGGGACCGAATATCGCGCCGATGATCCAGAGCTGCTGCTGTGGGTCCTGTTCACGCTGATCGACTCGGCGCTCGTCGTGTATCGGCGGTACGTAGGATCCCTGTCCGGCGACGACGAGGCGCGGTTGTGGGAGGACTACAAGGTCGTCGGGAGATTGTTCGGACTCGACGATCGGCAACTCCCGGAGACGGTCGACGACCTTGACGCCTACCGGCGCCGGATGCTCGATGGCGACGAACTCCGGGTCACCGACTGGGCACGCCGGCGGGCCCGGAAGATCGTGTTCGAGCCTCCCGTCCCCTGGACGGTCCGGCCGCTCGTGGAGACCGTCAACTTCGTCACGATCGCCCTTCTGCCCGATCAGATCCGCCGGCAGTACGGGTTCGGGCCCCTGCCTCCCGTGCCGGTCCGCAAGGCGCTCGTCCGGGGCGGCGCCGAGTACGTCAAGCGTGCCGTGATCCCCTTCCTGCCCGACCGCGTCCGTCTCGTGGCCGGCGCGCGGGCCGCGTGAAATGGACGTCTCGGACGTCGTCGACACCGCGCTTGACCGGAGCATCGCGCTCGGGTACAGCAAGGTCGGCCTCGCGGTCCGCCGCCACCTGCCCGGCTGGCCCGCCGATCCGCCGCGTATGGATGGCAAGGTCGCCCTCGTCACCGGCGCCGCGTCGGGGATCGGGCTTGCCTCCTGCCAGGGGTTCGCACGCCTCGGTGCCGTCGTGCTGCCCGTCGCCCGGAGCAAGGCGCGCGCCGAAGAGGCGAAAGACGCGATCGTCGCTGCCGTCCCCGATGCGGAGGTCCGACCGCTTGTCTGTGACGTGTCAAGCCTCGCCGAGCTACGCGCGTTCACGAACGCGCTCGCGCGCGACGAACCACGGCTCGACGTGCTCGTCAACAACGCGGGCTCGATGCCCGAGGAACGACGGCACTCGGCCGACGGAGTCGAGCTGATGTTCGCGACGCACGTGCTCGCGCCGTTCGTCCTCACCGCCCGGCTCCGCGACCTGCTCGAGCGCAGCGCACCGTCGATCGTGATCAACGTCAGCTCCGGTGGGATGTACAGCCAGCGACTGCCGGGCGATGACCTGCAGTCTGAGCACGCGAGCTATAGCCCGCCGAAGATCTACGCCCGCACGAAGCGCGAGCAGGTCGTGATCACCGAGGAATGGGCCGAGAAACTCCGCGGGACAGGTGTGACGGTGCACGCGATGCATCCGGGCTGGGCCGATACGAAGGGCGTCCAGGACGCGCTGCCGGTGTTCCGCGTGCTCGTGCGGCCGATCATCCGTGATCTCGACGCCGGAGCTGACACGATCGTGTGGCTCGGGGCCGCACCGGAGGCGCGTGAAAGCACCGGCGGGTTCTGGCACGACCGGCGCGAGCGCCCGACGCACTACCTGCTCGGAGCCGGTCGGGAGACCGACGCCGAGCGGCAGCGGCTCTGGGATCTCTGCCGGTCACTGATGGGCGAGGACGCGCCGGACCGCTAGCGGCTGGCCGCCGCGGCCCGGGCGCATGCTCGCGCGGGCGCTTAGGCCGGCTGACCGGCCTGGTTGAGCGCGGCCTGGAGGTCCGACTCGGCCTGGTCGGACAGCGACGTCTTGATGATCTTGCCCTCGTGCTTGATGTTGGGCAGGATCTTGTCGATCGAGACCTTGCGGACGAGGATGAAGACGGCGGCTCCGCCCTCGGGCAGTTCGGTGCCGAGTTGCTTCATGAAGTCATCGTCAATGCCGTAGTCAGACAGCGCGCCGGTGGCTGCGCCAGTCGCGGCTCCGATCGCCATGCCAAGCAGCGGCATCAGGAAGATGAGGCCGATGAGGCCGCCCCACAGCGCTCCGCCGACTGCACCGGCGCCGGCGGTCGATGGCTGGTGGAGCTTGACCTTGCCGTCGGGCTGGCGCTCGACGATGACGGCGTCGTCAAGCTCGATGATGTGCTGCTTGACGGCGTTGCCGAGGTTGACGAGAACATCCTCGGCCGTGGCGACGTCGTTGTAGGCGATCGCTACGAGATCACTCACTGGGTATTCCCTCCGGTGGGTTGCGGTTGGTCAACTGTGCGGCGCTCCACGCCCTTGCCACGAGCGACACTAGCGTGCCGAGCGCCACCGGTTCAAAGTCGTGGTCAGCTTCCGTGTGAATTGCTGGTGCCATATCGTGGCGTGCATGGACACGGCGGGCGATCCGGACGTCATCGAGCCGATCGAGGCCGGGGTGCGGCGCGGCCGGCTGCGGACGCTGTTCGCCAGCTCGCGGACGATCGCGCGCGTCGCCTGGCGCGATCCTGATCATCTGCCCGAGCGGCTGATTCTCGCCGCGACCGACCGGCTGGGCGAGCCGTCGCGGGAATGGGCGGAGGCTGCGCTGGCGGCTCGGCCAGACGACGGACCAGCGACGATAGCCGCCGAGCTGCGTCGCCAGTCGGCGCTCGTCGCCCGGATCGACGGCGCGGTCGCGGGGACGCCGTTCTTCATCGCGCTGGTCCCGGGGTACGTCGGCTACCTGTGGCAGGAGGCGGCGATGCTGCTGCGCACGGCGGCGCTCTTCGGTCGCGACCCGACCGCCCCGCGTACGACCGCCGAGCTGCTCGCCCTGCGCGGGATCCATCCGACCGTCGATGCCGCCGAGGCGTCACTCAAGCGGGTCCGGGAGACGCCGTTGCCTGAGAAGCCCGCGGAGCGCCGGCCGCTCCGGTACTGGATCGCGGCCATCCGCATGGTGCTCGTCGTCGGCGGCTTCATGGGACCACCTGACCCGGAGGGCGCGTCACGGAGCCGGCTCCTGGCGGTCGCGTCGCTCGCCGCGGGCGGTGTGCTGTGGGTCGTGACCTGGGTGCTGCCGCTGACATTCATGGTCGCGATGGCCTGGGGGTGCGAGCACGACGCGCGGGAGCTCGGGATGCGTGCGCTCGTCTTCTACTCGGAGGACGAGGACGACGCCGCGGCCGCGATCAAGGACGCCGGCGTGCGGCGTGACTCCGGGCACGACAAGCGCCAGCTGGTTCGCTCGGGGCTGCTGTTCCTCTCGGTCGCGGTCCCGATCGGGTTCGTTGCGTTCGCCGACCACGTCCGCAACCACACCGGTGTCAACTGGGTGGGCGCGCTCGGTGCGCTCGTCGCTCTGTCGCTCGTGATCGCCATGAGTGTGTTCGCACGTAGCCGGTAGGGTGAGCTCATGGCCGACGAATCGGTGCCGCGAACGGGATTCGCTGATCTCGATCGGCGCGCACAGAAGCGGCTGCTCATGCGCTCCGGCGTGCGGATCACGGTCGCCGTCGTCGGGATGTTCGTGCTGTACGCGATCCTGCCGGATGCGCACACCTCAGGTTCGCGGGCGATCATCGAGCTGGTGCTCGGGCTCGTCGCGTTCGCCGTGCTCCTCGGCTGGCAGATCCGGCGGATCCTGGCTGCGACGTACCCCGGCCTACAGGCGGTCGAGGCGCTCGCCCTCGCCCTTGCCGTTCTCATCGTCGTGTTCGCTTTCACGTACCTGTCGCTGGCCCGGGCGAATCCTTCGAACTTCTCCGAAAAGCTCGACCACGTTAGCGCCGTCTACTTCACGGTCGTAACGTTCGGCACCGTCGGCTTTGGCGACATCGTCCCCCGGACGGACGCGACGCGGGTGCTCGTGACCATGCAGATCGTGTTCGACCTGATCGTGCTTGCCGGCATCGCCCGGACGATCGTGTTCGCCGCCAAGCTCAGCGCACGCCGGCGTGAGTCCGAACGCTCGCAGTAGTGGTCCGTCTCAGAAATAGCTGAACATTCGAGGCACCCCTGGCGGCGCCTGGCTTTGTCCTCGGACCCTCAGGTAGCGCCGCTAGCTATCGGGTCCTGCGTCCTCGCCAGGCATCCACCAGTGGCACGTCTCGGTGTCCACCCATTTCCGAGACGCACCACTAGGAGGTCTAAACGCCAGTCTCGACCGGGACGCGGCCGGATGCCGCGGCGGCGACGAGGGCGTCGTAGTCACGCTCGTTCTGCGCGGCATACGCGCGCGCGAACTCAAGGATCGCTCGGTCGAAGCGATCGCTCGTCCCGAGATACGCCGCGATCGCGACCCGGTCGCCCGTCCGCGCATGAGCGCGGGCGAGCGTCCAGCCGCACAGCCGGCCGTAGGCCTCCATGCCCGGCGGGAGCATCTGCTCGATCTCGGCCGACCCCTTCCAGTCCTTGAGCTGGCGACAGTAGAAGTCGCGCTCGCCGGACGAACCGGGGGAGACGCGCATCCAGCCGAGGAAGATGTCGCTCGAGGCCTGCATCAGTCGCTGCCCGACGACGACACGCTCACCGTGGTTCGCGAAGCGGCTCTTGCTCGTGAACGGCTCGAGCACCGAGGGTTGCGCCTCCTTGATCTGCATGAACAGCGGCTCGCGGCCGCCGTGACCGAGGAACAGCGCGATCCAGCAGCGCGTGCCGACACTGCCGACGCCGACGACCTTGCGAGCGAAGTCGACGAGCTCGAACTGGTCGAGCAGCGCGCGACGCTCGAGCGGAAGCGTGTTCCGGTAGCTGCGGACGAGTGTGCGCAGCGCCTCGAGGACGGCGTCACGTTCGTCCGCCACGACCGCCACCTCGAGCGGGACGATCAGCGGCGAGTGATCGACGATCCGGATCTCGCCGTCGACGAGCTGAGTCAGCTTCGAGAACGCGGACATGCTGTCGCGCGTCCGTGCCTTCTCGAGTTGCTTGCGCGTCCGCCGCACCGCCCGGGGCTTGAACTGCGCCTCGTACTGCTCCAGCACGCTCTCGGTCTCAATCTGCGCGTACCACACCTCGAGGTTCCCCATCTCCGCGAACCGGCGCATCGTGTTGCGGTAGGCGAACGTCGAGGCGAGCACGATGCCCGCCTGGTCGTTGGCACTGAAGTTGTTCGTCCGGGCCGCGATCAGCATGCTCGTGGCGAGTCGCTTGACGTCCCATTCCCATGGCCCGGGGTGGGTCTCGTCGAAGTCGTTGAGATCGAACACGAGGCGGCGCTCCGGCGACGCGAACACGCCGAAGTTCGACAGGTGTGCGTCGCCGCACGCCTGCACATGAATGCCGGTGACGGGCGTCGTCGCGAGATCCCGCGCCATGATCGCGGCGGCGCCGCGGAAGAACGCGAACGGCGAGGACAGCATCCGCCCGTGCCGGATCGGGACGAGCTCCGGGACGCGGGTGCGTGCCTGCTCCTGGAGCACGTCGATCGGGTCAACGCGATCGGGGCCTGGTGCGAACGCCGCCTGGCTCGAGCGCGATGCCCGGCTGCGGGCTTCCCGGCCGCGTGTGACCTGCTCGTCGATCGTCAGTGGCACCGAATTCGACCCCCGGGCATCCTGGTGTCACTGTACCCCGGCCGGTGCGGGTTCGGGCTCGGTGCCGGGCGGCTCGCCCGCGAGTTCAGTTGCCAGGTGACGCAGGAGCGCGTCGACCTGCGGGTCCCGTTCGGCCTTCCCGTCCGCGAGCACTTCGCCGAGGAGCTCGCGACGAGCGGCGACGGCGCGGTCGGCGAGCGTCCGGCCGTCGGCGGTGAGCTCTGGCGAGCCGTCTCCGGCGATCATCCCGCGCTGGCGGAGCTCCTCGATCACGCCGGCGATGCGATCCGGGGGGACTCCGTCCTGCGTCGCGAGCTGGCGGGCGCGCACTGTCCCGTGCTCGCTGATGCGAACGAGCGCCCACGTGGCGCCGGGCGTGAGGTCGACGTCCGCGCTGGCCCGCACCCGCTCGCGGAAGCGTTTGCGAACCTCCGGCGACACGGCGCAGGACAGTGCGCGCTCGATCTCGGCCAGCGAATCCGGCGAGCGCGGTGCCGCCAGGCTGTCCTCGAGGCCGCGGCTGGTCGCCGCGGTCTCGCGCAGTGGCCGCTCGGGGAGCAGCCAGCTGAGCGCGAATCCGAGCACGGCGACCCCTCCCGCGGCGACGAACACCGGGCTCAAGGCGTGCACGTAAGCGTGCTCGTAGGCGGCTCGCGCAACGGGTGGCAGATGCGCCACCTGGGCACCGGTCAGCCGCCCGCCCGAGCCGATCTGGTGCGCCAGCGGACCTGTGAGCAGGCCCCTCAGGCCATCGGCAAGCCTCGAGCTGAAGATCGTCCCGAACACGGCCGCGCCAAGCGAGCCGCCGATCCCGCGGAAAAGCGTCACCCCGGAGGTCGCGGCGCCGAGGACGTCGAAGCTGACCGCGTTCTGCACGGCGAGCACGAGGACCTGCATCGTGCTGCCGAGGCCGAGACCGAGGATCAGCAGGTAGATCGTGGACTCGAGCGTCGACGTGCCGACGTCGAGCTGGGACAGCAGGAACAGCCCGAGCGCCATCAGCGCGGTACCGATGATCGGGAACAGGCGGTAGCGCCCGCGGCGCGAGATCAACTGCCCGGAGGTGATCGACATCAGGAGCAGGCCGGCCATCATCGGCGTCAACCGCAGTCCGGCGCCGCTCGGCGTCGCGGCGTCGACGGTCTGGAAGTACAGCGGCAGGAACGTGACCGAGCCGAACAGCGCGAACCCGACGATCATCGACAGCCCGCCGCCGACGGCGAACACGCGGTCGCGCAGCAACTGGAGGGGGAGCACTGGCTCGGCGGCACGTCGCTCGACGAGGACGAAGCAGCCGAGCAGCGCGACCCCGGTGACGGCGACGACAATCGTCTGCGGCGCGCCCCAGGCCCATGTCGTGCCGCCGAGGCTGGCGACGAGCACGATTGCGCTCAGCGCGGCGGCGAGCACGCCGGCCCCGAGGTAGTCGATCACCGGTCGGCTGTGCCCTTGGGTGCTCGGCAGGGTGCTTCGGAGCACGACAAGCGCGACCGCGCCGAGCGGCAGGTTGACGTAGAAGATCCAGCGCCAGCTGACCGCTTGCACGATGATGCCGCCGAGCAGGGGCCCGGCGATGCTGGCGACACCGAACACGGCGCCGAACAGCCCCTGGTACTTCCCGCGCTCGCGTGGGGGCACGACGTCGCCGACGACCGCCTGAATGAGCACGATCAGGCCGCCGGCGCCGAGTCCCTGGATCGCCCGGAACGCGATCAGCTCGGTCATCCCGCCGGCGAGGCCGCACAGCGCCGAACCGGCGAGGAACACCACGACCGCGCTCTGAAGGACGCGCTTGCGGCCGTACAGATCGCCGAGCTTGCCGTAGATCGGTGTGACCGCCGTCTGGGCGAGCAGGAACGCGCTCGTCACCCACGAGAGGTGGCTGAGCCCACCGAGGTCGCCGACGATCGTCGGGAGCGCGGTCGCCACGATCGTCTGGTCGAGCGCGGCGAGCAGCATCACGAGCATCAACCCGGCGAAGATCACCCGCAGGCGCGACGGGGTGACGTTCACTGTTCCCGGGGCGGGCACGGAGACGGCAGCCATGGATCGTCCCGATCCTAATGGCGTCGACAAGTCAGCTCTGCAACTGATGCGCACCCGAGCACGGGTTGGACGCCTTGCCGTTGATGTGGCTCGTACATGCCTTACAGACGTCGAGGCCGCAGCCGTACTTCGGCCCGGTCACGCCGAGCAGGTCGCGGAGCACCCAGAGGAGACGGACATCGTCCTCGCAGTCGACGGTCACGCGCTTTCCATTGAGGATGAATGTGCGGGTCGGCATCGTCTGACTCCTTCTCCTACTACGGGAGTGCGTCGGTCGAGGACTCGGGGAGCGGCGGCACCGTCGGATACGGTGTGAACCCGAGTGGCCCGTCGTGGTTGATCGGGAACGTCGTCGGCAGGGTGCCGGTGGCGCGGGCGTAGGCGCAGGCCGTGGCTGCCATCGCCGGTGCGACTCCGAGTTCGCCGGCGCCGCCGGGGCGCCCGGTCGTCGGTGGCATGACGATGACCTGGACGTCAAGGGGCGTGTTCCACTGGCGCGTGTAGTACGCGTTGTCCCAGCTGCCCTCGAGGAAGTGACCGTCGCCGGTCGGCAGTCGATCTCGATCAGGCATGCCCCGCGACTCTTGTACTCGCTGTGGATCGCGATGCCCTGCGCGGTGCCGGGCGCCATCGCGCGGCCCCAGTCGCCGGCCGCCGCCACCTTGTCGAGCACCGCCTTCAGCCGGTCGTCTCGGACAAACGAGCGGCGGAGCGCATACGGGTCCTTGCCGACCTGCAGACCGAGTTCGTCGACCATCAGCTCGATCGCGGTGGTGACATTGGGGCTGTAGATGTTGCGGACGCTGCCGGTGTTGAACGTGTTGTACGCGTAGACCTCATTCAGCAGTTGGGTGACCGGGCCGAAGTTGTAGGGCACGTTCTGGGTGAGCGTGAAGATCGCCTGCGAGTAGCCGAGCAAGTTCGCGGCCGGGAGCGACGCCAGGGTCGCGCTCAGCAGCTCGCCGAGCCCCATGCTGAAATCGGTGGCGACGCTTGTGTGCCGCTGGTCGAACGCCAGCACGTTCGTGGGCGTGTACGTCACGCGCACGCGAGACGTGCACATCGGGTGGACCCGTCCCTGGCGGAAGTTGTCGGTGCGGTGCCACATCAGTTTCACCGGCTTGCCCATTGCCTGTGAAATCGCCGCCGCCTCGAAGGCGGCGTCGGAGAACAAGTGGCGTCCGAAGGACCCGCCGCCCTGGGTGACGTGCGTGGTGACCGCGCTGACCGGGAGCCCGAGGATCGAGGCGAGCTGCTCCTGTGCCCAGACCGGCGACTTCAGGCACGACCAGATCTCGGCGCGGTCGGAACGCACGTCCGCGATCGCGCAGTTCGTCTCCAGCGGATCGCCGGGCCGGAAGTGGAACGTGAACGTCTTCTCGATTGTCTTGGCGAGCGGCAGCGCGGGCGTCAGCGGCAGCTCGGCCCGCTTCAGGTCGGCGAGCACGTCCTGCTCTGACTTTCCGTCGACCGGCCCCGGCGCCCATTCGACGTCGAGTGCGTCGATGGCGTCAATGCACTGCCCGAACGTCTGCCCGCGGACGGCGACGCCGCCGGCGACGTGCGGCGTATGCGGGATGACCGCGACGTCAGTGATCCCGGGCATCGCCGTCACCTGCGCGAGGTTGCGGACCGAGCGGGCCGAGCCGTTGATCGTCGGCGGCCGGCAGACCATCGTCGGTAGCGCGTTCGGAATGTGCAGATCCATCGCGAACTTCTTGCGGCCGGTGACGATCTCGGTCGCGTCGATGCGGCGCTGCGGCGTGCCGACGAGCGTCAGCGCCGACTGCGGCTTGAGCGTTGCGGTGACGGCGTGGGTGTTCGTCGTGGCGGCCTTCTGCGCGAGCGAGCCGATCGGGATCGCCCGGCCGCTCGGCGCCTTCACGAGATCGCCGACGATCCCGAAGTCGCCAGGCAGACCGCCAAGTTCCTCGGCAGCGGCCTGGAGCAGCGCCCCGCGGGCGATCGCCGCGGCGACCCGCACAGGGGTGTAGATCGCATGCATCGAATTCGAGCCGCCCGTGAGCTGGTTCCAGACGAGCTCCGGGCGCGCGTCGGCGAGGCTGACGAGCACCTTGTCGAGCGACATCCCGATCTCGTCGGCGACGTCATCGCGACCGCTGTCGTGATTCCCTGTCCGACCTCGGCGCGGGGCAGAGCGAACGACACCGTCCCGTCGGGGTTGATCGCAACCGTGATCAGCGCGGAGGTCGGCAGCGCCGCGTCGGTCAGCAGGTCGGACAGGTCATACGCGTCGACCGGCTGCACGGTCGGCAGCGCAGCACGCGCGGTTGCGGGCCCGATCAGTTCGGCACCGGCCAGCAGCGTTGGCCCCGCGATCAGGTACCCGATGAAGCGTCGACGAGACAGCCCGGCGTCGGGCCGGGCGGCCCGCACTGCACTCTCAGACATGACGGTCTCCCTATGTTTGCGGCCAACCGAATTCCCATGCCCGGCGGGCCGGACGGGATCGTAGTCGCTCGTGCCGGCCCGGCGCGCAGATCCCCGCAAGCGGGCGGCGGCTTCCTACGGATGCGTCCGCCCGGCGCTTCGCGCGAACCTGTCGGCAGATGTCGTCGACCGCGTCAACCTCTCTTTCGAGCGCCAGCGGCCTGACCTCTCGGGAGCGTGTTGAGCGGGCCCTGTCCCATCAGGAAGCCGACCGCGTGCCGCTCGACCTCGGCGGGAGCCTCGTCACGGGGATGCACGTCAGCTCCGTGTACAAGTTGCGCCAGGCGCTCGGGCTCGATTCGCCGGGCACTCCGGTCAAGGTGATCGAGGTCTACCAGATGCTCGGCGAGATCAAGCCCGACCTCGCCGATGCGCTCGGTGTCGACATCGCCAGCGTCACCCGGCTGACGAACGCCTACGGCTTCCACAACGACGGCTGGAAGGAATGGAGCGCGTTCGACGGGATCCCGATGCTCGTGCCCGGCGACTTCCCGACGAAGCGCGAGCCGAACGGGGACATCCTCATGTATCCGTGCGCCGATGCGACCGCGCCGCCGTGTGCCCGTATGCCGAGCGCCGGGTTCTACTTCGACGCGATCGTCCGGCAGGAGCCGATCGACGAAGCCAAGCTTGACCCCGCCGACAATACCGAGGAGTTCGGTCCGATCAGCGACGCCGATGTCGAGCACATCGCCGCCGAGGTCCGCCGGCTCGAACCGACCGGCCGCGCGATCTTCGCCGACTTCGGCGGCATGAGCTTCGGCGACATCGCGTTCGTCCCGGGCCCGACGCTTCGCCGCCCCAAGGGCATCCGCGACCTCGAGCAGTGGTACATGAGCCTCGTCACGCGGCCGGACTACATCTACGCCGTGTTCGAGGAGCAATGTGACATTGCGATCGCGAACCTCGAGCGGCTGCATGGCGAGGTCGGCGACGCGATCACGGTGCTGCTCACGACGGGAGCCGACTTCGGCACCCAGCAGGCGCCGCTGATCTCCCCGAAGACGTACCGCAACCTGTTCAAGCCGTTCCACATCCGCATCAACGAGTGGATCCACGCCAACACCGAGTGGAAGACGTTCATCCACTCCTGCGGGTCGATCTGGCGGCTGCTCGACGACGTCGTCGATGCCGGCTTCGATGCGCTCAACCCGGTTCAGACCTCAGCTGTCGACATGGATCCGGTCGCGCTCAAGGAGCGCTACGGAGACCGGATCACGTTCTGGGGCGGCGGCATCGACACCCAGCACACGCTGCCGTTCGGGACGCCGGGCGAGGTCCGCGCGATGGTGCGCGATCGCCTCGAGGTGTTCGGCAAGGGTGGCGGCTTCGTCTTCAACCCGATTCACAACGTCCAGGCCGGCGTGCCGATCGAGAACCTCCTCGCGCTCTACGACGCCGTCAACGAGTTTCGGACGTATCCGAGCTAAGGGAGACGCTGATAGCGATGAGCACGGTCAAGGAACTGCGTGACGCCGTCGTCGAAGGCGAGGCCGCAGACGCGGTGAGTGCCACCGAGCGGGGCCTCGCCGAAGGCGTCCGCGCCGACGAGTTGCTCCAGGACGGGCTGATGCAGGCGATGCAAGAGGTCGGGCGCCAGTTCGAGGAGAACGAGATCTATGTCCCCGAGATGCTCGTGTGCGCCCACGCGATGAAGGCCTCGCTCGCGCTCCTGCAACCGCACCTGGTCGAGAACGACATCAAGGCGAGCGGCCGAGTCGCGATCGGGACCGTCCAAGGTGACCTGCACGACATCGGCAAGAACCTCGTGACGATGATGCTCCAGGGCTCCGGCTTCGACGTCGAGGATCTGGGAGTCGACGTCTACCCGGAGCGGTTCGTCGAGGCCGCCCGAGACGGCGTCGACGTGATCGCGATGTCGGCGCTGTTGACGACGACGATGACGAACATGCAGCGAGTCGTCGAGGCGATCACCGAGGCCGGCCTGCGTCCGAGCGTCCGCATCATCGTCGGTGGGGCACCGATGACGCAGACGTACTGCGACGAGATCGGCGCCGACGGCTACGCCAAGACAGCATCGAGCGCGGTGCGCATGGTCAAGGGTGTGCTCGGCCTCGCGGAGTCGGCCGATGGCCGCGCCGCCGCAGCGCATTAGGATCGACTTCGAGCCTGTCGGCCGCCGCGCCGAGTTCGATCACGGCATCACGTTACTGCGTGCGGCACAGCGCAGCGGCGTTGAACTCGCATCGACGTGCGGGGGCGAGGGAACGTGCGGCTCTTGCCGCGTGCGGGTCGTGCATGGCGACGTTTCGACTGTGTCCGCCGTTGAGCGCGCCGAGCTCGCCGACGCGGAGATCGCGGCTGGGATGCGGCTCGCGTGCCAGACGCGCGCGGTCGGCGACGTCCTGATTGACATCCCCCCGGACTCGCTGACCGCCGAGCAGCGTCTCCAGCTCGAGGGCGATGACGGAGCACTCGCGCTCGACCCGCCGGTCGTGACTCAGGATCTCACGCTTGCGCCCCCGAGTCTTGTCGACCTTCGCTCCGACGCGGAGCGGCTCCGCGACGCGATTGGGCCGCGCGACGCCGCGATCGCGCTGGCGGTCCTCCGCGAGCTGCCCGAGACTGTGCGGCGCTGGGACTGGCGCGTGCGGGTCGCGGTGAATCGCGTCGGGACGTGTGAGGCGGTCGGGTTGCTGGCACCGGACAGTGCGACGCTGGGGCTCGCTGTCGACCTCGGGACGACGAAGCTGGCGGCGTATCTCGTCGACCTCGGCACGGGCACGACGCTGGCGCGCGCCGGCGCGATGAACCCGCAGATCGCCTACGGCGAGGACGTCCTCAGCCGGATCACGTACGCCGGCCGCGAATCCGCAGGGCGTCGGACGCTGCAAACGATCGTCGCCGAGCAGATCGAGATGCTCGCCCGCGACCTGTGCGCCCGGACCGGTCATCGGCCGGAGGCGATCGCCGACTGCGTCGTCGTCGGCAACACCGCGATGCACCACCTGTTCGCCGGCCTGCCCGTCCGTCAGCTCGGGGCGGCGCCGTATGTCGCGGCGGAATCGGCGGCCCTCGATGTCCGCGCCGCCGAGCTCGGACTGCCCTTCGCCGCGGCGGCCCGCTGCTACAGCCCGCCCGTGATCGCCGGATACGTCGGTGGCGACCACGTCGCGATGCTGCTTGCGAGCGGGATCACACAGGGGACCGGGCGCGCGCTCGCGCTCGACATCGGCACGAACACCGAGATCAGCGTCGCGGCCGACGGGCGCCTGTGGAGCTGCTCGACCGCGTCCGGGCCGGCGTTTGAGGGCGCACACATCTCGGCCGGGATGCGCGCCGCACCCGGCGCGATCGAGCGGGTGCGCTTTCACGACGGCGCGTTTGACGTGCAGACCGTCGGCGACCGGCCGCCGGTCGGTCTCTGCGGCTCCGGCATGCTCGACGCGATCGCCGCGTCGCTCGACGCCGGGATCATCGACCGGCGTGGCGCCCTCGTCCGAACGCATCCGCTTGTCCGCGGTGACAACGGGGTTGGCGAGCGCGCGTGCGTGCTCGTCCCCGCGGGCGAGAGCGGCAGCGGCGAGGAGATCCGCTTCACCCGGGCGGACGTCGGGGAGATCCAGCTCGCCCGCGGCGCGATCCGCGCCGGCACGACGCTGTTGCTCGAGGCCGCCGGGCTCGAGCCGGACGATCTCGCGCAGGTGATCGTCGCCGGCGCGTTCGGGACATACCTCGATCTGCGCAGCGCGGTGCGCGTCGGTCTGCTGCCGGCGATCCCGCTCGAGCGCTTTCGCCAGGTCGGCAATGCCGCGGGCGCGGGCGCCCGCCGGCTGCTGCTGAGCCGGGCCGCTCGTACCGAGGCGGCCGAGATCGCCGGCCGGGCGCACTATCTGGAGTTGACCACCCATCCGGCGTTCGCCGAGCGCTTCGCCGAGGCAATGAGGTTTTGATGAGCATCACCCAGCACACGTATTCGGAGCTGTCGATCACCGACCCGGGAGAGCTCGTGTTCGGCCGGGCTCCCCACCCGGTGACGACCGGGCACGGTCTTCAGATCGGCGCCGGCATCGTTTACCCGGAGCTCAACTTCACGCTGCCGCCGATGACGATCGAGGCGGACACGATGCCGGAGGTGCGCTCGCAGTACACGGAGATGATCGACGACGCGCTCGCCCGCGCCGTCGCGCTCGAGCTGCCAGGGCTCGTGGTCGAGTTCGAGCTGCTCCCGGCGCTGACCGAGGAGCCGGCGTGGGGGGCGGAGATCGTCTCGATCCTGCGTGCGGCGCTCGACCGCTGTCACGACACGCATGGGCTTCCGTGCGCGCTGCGCGTCACCCCGAACGACATCCGTGAGTTCGTCCGCCCGCCGCTCATGCGTGGCGGCGAGAAGTGGGAGCGGATGATGGCGAGCTTTGAGGCGTGCGCCGACGCGGGCGCGGACCTGCTGGCGATCGAGTCGACCGGCGGCAAGGAGTTGCATGACGACGCGCTGATCGCCGCCGACCTGCCCGCCGCGGTGCTCGCGCTCGGCGTCCTCGCCCCTCGCGACATGGCGTTCCTGTGGGACCGGATCGTCGACGTGGCCGTCGGACACGCCGTGATCGCTTCCGGTGACACGGCCTGCGGATTTGCGAACACGGCGATGGTGCTCGCCGAGATGCACCACATCCCGCGGGTCTGGGCCGCAGCGATCCGGGTCCTGTCCGTGCCACGCAGCCTCGTCGCGTTTGAGCGGGGCGCGGTCGGGCCGAGCAAGGACTGCGCCTACGAAGGGCCGTTCCTCAAGGCGATCACCGGCTACCCGATCTCGCTCGAGGGCGCCGAGGCGGCGTGCGCACACTCCTCGCCGATCGGGAACATCGCCCGGGCGACGGCGGACCTGTGGAGCAACGAGTCGGTGGCGAACGTCAAGCTGCTCGGCGCGATGGCGCCGACCGTGTCGCTGGAGCAACTTGCGTATGCGACGCGGTTGATGAACGCCGCTCTCGACACCGGGCAGGAACTCATGCTGCGTGACCTGTTTGTGTTCTCGGACGCCGCGCGGGACCCACAGGCGTACGTGCTGCGGCCCGACATCGTGCTCGAGCTCTCGGCGGCGATCATCGCCGAGCCGACGCCGTACCTGCGGGCCCGGCGAGCGGTGCTCCAGACCCTGTCGGTGCTTGAGCGGGCGTGCTCGCGCGGCGAGCTATCGCTCCCCAGTCGTGAGCTGAAGTGGCTCGCCCGGCTGAGTGCGGATGCTGAAGCCCTCCCGGAGAGCGAGGAGGAGCTGCTGGTGTCGGTTGCCGCGAGGGCCGAGCTATCGAAGGTGCGGCTCGATCAGTACGAGCTCGAGGTTCCGGCATGACCCCGCGCGAGCGGGTCGCGGCGTCGCTCGCGCACGTCGAGCCGGACCGCTGCCCGTTCCAGTCGACGTTCACCCCTGAGTTCGCAGCCCGGTTACGGCACGACCTTGGTCTTCTCGATCCCGCGCAGGCCCGGGGGCACAACCCGCATGGTGGCGGCAACACGTACGAGCTCGAGCTCGCGCTCGGCGAGGACCTGCTGCTGACCTCGGTCGGCTGGGCGAACTCGTACTACCAGAGCGATGAGCACGACTACGTCGACGAGTGGGGGGTGGGATGGCACGTCGCCCGCTACACGACCCCGTTCGGCGAGGGCCACTACACGGAGCCGAAGGGGCATCCGCTCGCCGATGACGGGGCGCTGTCGTCCTATCGGCCGCCGGACCCGGGACGCGCCGAGCTCTACGCCGACGCCGCTGACGCGGTCGCCAGGTTCGGTGACCGCTACTACATCGTCGGCGTCGTCGTAACGACGGTATTCGAGGCCGCGTGGGCGCTCCGGGGGCTGGAGCGTCTGATGATGGATCTCGTCCAGGACCCGGATCTCGCTGACGAGGTGCTCGAGATCCCGTTCCGCTATCACCTCGCAGCGGCGGAGCGGCTCGTGCGGATGGGGGTCGACATGATCTGGCTCGGCGACGACATTGGCCAGCAGAGCGGCATGCTGTTCTCGCCGAAGCACTGGCGGCGGTTCCTGAAGCCGCGGATGGCCGAACTGATCGCGACGCTCAAGGCGATCAACCCGGCGCTGAAGGTCGCGTACCACACCGACGGTGACGTCGAAGCGGTGATCCCGGAGTTGATCGAGATTGGGATCGACGTCCTCAACCCGGTGCAGCCCGCGGCGATGGACCCAGCGCACCTCAAGCGCGAGTACGGGCGGGAGCTGTGCTTCTGGGGCTCGATGGACGAGCAGCGGACGCTGCCGTTCGGCACGCCAGCGGAGGTCCGCAGCGAGGTCCGCGAGCGGCTCGCGACGCTCGGCGCGGGCGGCGGGCTCATCCTCGGCCCGACGCATCACGTTCAGCTCGACACGCCGCTCGAGAACTTCTGGGCGATGGTCGAGGAGACGACCGGGGTGGCGCGGCCGAGCGTTCCCACCGTCGACTGAACGATCTGTTCATGTTTTTCTATACACTTGTGCAATGCACATTCACCGGCTCGAGCGGGAGCAGCTCGTCGCTCGGCCGCTCGACGAGGTGTTTGCGTTCTTCTCGCGGGCGAGCAACCTCGAGCGGATCACGCCACCGTGGCTGCGGTTCAGCGTCCTGACGCCCGAGCCCATCGAGATGCGGGCCGGGACGCTGATCGACTACCGGCTCCGGGTCCGCGGCGTACCACTCGGCTGGCGCTCACGGATCGAGCAGTGGCAGGAGAACACGAAGTTCGTCGACCGGCAGTTGCGCGGGCCGTACCGGCTGTGGCATCACACCCACGAGTTCGAGCGAGCCGGCGATGGCACGCTCGTCTGCGACCTCGTGAATTACGCGCTCCCGTTCGGACCGCTCGGGGAGGTCGCGCACCGGGCGGTTGTGGCGCGTGACCTACGGCGGACCTTCGACTACCGGAACGCGGCGGTCACTCGGCTGCTGGGGTAGCCGGATCAGCGGACCCGGGCGCCGTCGACGCTGACAAGGGCGGCGCTGTAGCCGGGGACGCGGATGTCGTACCCGTCGCGCCCGCGCGCGAGCCGCTCGTTGGTGCGCGTCCCGACCCAGCGTCCGTCGGCGTCGAGCTGCTGACCGTCGAGGGTGACGCCCGCCTCTGCGGCCGGCGACGTGGCGATCAGGCGCTCGACGTTGGCGAGGCGGGTGGCTGCGAGCGCGAGCCGCGTCGTTACCGGCGAGGCGCCCTTGTTGATGAGCAGGACGCGGAGGGTCGAGCGGCCTGATGCGACCGCCCAGACCTTGAAGAACGGCGCTGCGGTCGTGTGGACGTTGACCGGGACGAGGCGCGCGTGCGGGCCCATCGTGCGCGCGTACAGGATCATGCCGTACAGCAGGGGATGCACGACGAGCCCGTTGGCGTCGAACGCGAACGGGTCGTTGATCGCGTTCTCACGCTCATGCAGGTTCGCGCCGATGGCGCCCGTCCGCATCACCTCAAAGATCGCGTCCGGGAACCACAGGCCGGTCGCGAACGTGTTGCTGACGCCGGCGAGACCGCCGCACGTGATCGAGTTGATCTCGGTGAGGCGGAAGGGGAGGCGGGCGGAGGCGGCGAGCCGCACCACAGGGCGGAGCTTCTCGGCCATCGTCGTGCTGGCGTTCACACTGAGGATGCGGCCGATCGTCGGGAACTGAGGTGAACCGCGCAGCGAGCACCCGGAGTACGGATAGCGGTGGCCGCTGATGACGCCGAGTCCCGGGTGGGGGCCGCCCAGCAAGGTGGCGATCCACCGAATGTCGGCGACCGGATTGGCGAGCGCCGGGGCATAGAGCGGCACGTGCGGAACGGTCTTGCCGAGTTCGCGCGCGTACAGGTTGTAGTCGGCGGCGTAGTCCTCCGCCGTGATGTCGGCCGGCAGCGCACTGCCGGAGAACTGCTCGCCGCCGGTCGTGTACAGCCAGAATGCCTTGTCGTAGAGGTCCGGCTCGTTGCCGATCTCGAAGCCGATGATGCTGTGGCGAGGGAACGATCCCTCCGCCGCCTTGGCCCAACTTGCAGCGAGCGGCGCCGAGCCGGTGATGAGGTTGAGATCGAGGATCACGCGCAGGTTCATCCGCCGGACGATGTTCGCCGTCTGATCGATGAACGTCGGCGTCACCTCAAACGCCCACCGGGACAGCACGAGCCCCGTCGGGTCGTAGAACGTGTGCGACGCGGAGTCGCCACCGATCCGCAGGATGAACCGGCCGTCTCCGCGGACGTGCAACAGCGACAGCACCCGACGGTAGAGAGCGACGTGCGGCTCGTCCTGGGGGAGCGTCCAGTATTCGGTCGAGAGCCCAAAGAACGACGACGGGATCTGGCGGGCGGCGTGCGAGTGAACGCGCACACTCGCGAACGCGGGCGGTCCGGTCGCAGGCACGTCGTCGAGCACGGTGCCGGACGCCGCCACCGTGGTGTGGGAATGCGTTCCGCCGCCGCACCCGATCAGGCCGAGCACGAGCATCCCGGTCGTAAGGATGGCGGCGACGGCTCGGAACGATGCCTGCATCAGCCCCCTATCGGCAACGGAGCAGGGCAGCATAACCCCGCCGGCGGCGGCTAGGCTGGGTCTCTCCGATGACCGGACTGATCCTGCATCACGAGCGGACGGGGGCCGTCGATGGGCCGGCGCTGCTGCTCGTCGGGTCACTCGGAACGACGCTCCAGATGTGGGATCCCCAGGTCGCGGCGCTCGCCGAGCGGCGGTCGCTCGTGCGCGTGGACGTCCGCGGGCACGGCCGCTCGCCGGCACCCGGTGGGGCATACACGATCGCCGAGCTGGCGATGGACGTCGCGGCGACGCTCGATCACCTCGGGATCGGGAGAATCGCCGTCTGCGGTCTGTCGGTCGGCGCGATGATCGGGATGTGGCTGGCGGCTCACGCCCCGGACCGCGTCGAACGGCTGGTCCTCATCTGCACGTCGTCGCACATGCCGGATGCGGCGGTCGCGTACCGCGACCGGGCACGCGTCGTCCGGTCGCAGGGAAGCACCGAGCCGATCGCCGACGGCGTGCTCGAGCGGTGGTTCACCCCGTCCTGGGCGCGGGAGCACGCCGAGACGGTGGCCGGCTTCCGTCGGATGCTGTGCGCGACCCCGCCGAGTGGCTATGCGGGGTGCTGCATGGCCCTGGCGGCACTCGACCTGCGCTCGGCCCTACCGCAGATCGCCGCGCCGACGCTCGTCATCGCCGGGGAGGAAGATCGAGCCACGCCGCCGGCCCACGCCGAGGCAATCACGGCGGCGGTGCCGGGGGCGCGGCTCGAGGTGCTCAGCGACGCCGCCCATCTGGCGAGCGTGCAGCGTCCCGACGCGGTCACGCAGCTGATTGACGAGCACCTGACTCGTCGCTGACCGCCGCCGCCTGGAGCGCGGCAAGCTGCTCGGCGAGGCGCTCCATCGCCCGCTCGTTCGCCTTGCGGAGCATGCCGCGCACGACCGGCGCCATCACGCGTTCGCTGAGCGGTGCCTGCTTCCAGCTGTACTGGAACGTGACCTTGGTACCGCCGCCCGGCAGTTCGGCGAGCCGGTAGGTGCCGTTGGCGACGCGCTTGCCGCGCGCACCGACGTTCTGCTCGACGATCGTCACCGGCCGTTCGGCCGCAACGACCTCGATGTCGACGGTGTCGGTGCGTCCGGCCGTCGTCACGTGGACGCGGGCCTTGGATCCGATGCCGCGGTCGGGACCGGAGTACTCCCAGTCGCGGAGGATGTGGTTCGTGAATGGCTCGTGATTCGCCATCACGTCGAGGAAGTCAAAGACATCCTCGCGCCCATATGGGACATCGATGCTGACGTGTACGGGTTTCATGTACCAGATGGTACACTTTCGTCACAGTGGCCGTCAAGGACCGAAAACGTGAACTCGTCGGCGAGACGATCGTCTACATGGAGCAGCACGGGATCGGCGATCTCAGCCTCCGCGGCCTCGCCGCGGCGCTCGGGACGAGCCACCGCATGCTGATCCACTACTTCGGCTCCAAAGAGGGCCTCTGGGTCGCCGTGGTGCGCGAGGTCGAGGCGCGCCAACGAGAGCTGCTCGCCGAGGTGCTGCCCGACGCGACCAAGCCGGTCGGCGATGCCCTGCGCGAGTGGTGGAAGCACCTGTCCGATCCCGCGCTGTGGCCGAACGAGCGCCTGTTCTTTGAGCTCTACGGCCGAGCGCTGCACGACGATGGACTCGCGCACGCCTTCCTCGACGGGATCGTCGAGGACTGGCTCGTCCCCGGGACAGAGATCAACATCGCCTACGGGCTCCCGCCTGACCTGGCACGCGCCCACGCGCGGCTCGGGATCGCGGCGGTGCGGGGGCTGCTCCTCGATCTGCTCGCGACCGGCGACGTCGCCGGCGTCGACGCGGCGATGGATGCGTTCATCGATGTCTACGAGGCCTGGGTCGAGCGCGCCGCGAGGTCAGCCGCAGTACGCCCGTGACGGGATTGCTCGCAGCCCAACGAACAGGGCATGAAACGTGCGTGCGTGCGTCAGGATGAACTGATCCGGTTGCCCACCGGCGAGGTTGCGGTCCGCTGCGAAGGCGATGATCGGGGGGTCCTCCGAACGCACTCCCTCGGGACAGCGGCGGGCGGCTGCCGTGGCGGCGGCGAACTCTTCCCGGGGTCCTGAGAGCCGGGAATCCAACGCCAGGCGCCTGCGCTCCGATCATGCCGTCGTGGTCCGCCCCGTGCAGCGTGAGACGGCCCGACAGCCCGCCGCTACGCGGCGGAAACCTTGCGCCGGTCGGCCCGGGCAGTCTGGCGAGTGATGCCGGTGCCGGTGCCGCCCGCGCGTCGGCGTGGCTGCTGGTCAAGATCGGGCAACCAATGACGACAATCCGGCCGCTGCCCGGAGCCCCGCGCGCGGGATGTGGCCGGCCTTGACTTCCCCGGTCGAGGCGCGAGAATCGGGCGCCCGCCCAGTCCGCCCTCCCGACGTCAGGAGTGGTTATGAGTTCCGATTACACCCTCGCTTACGGCACCCACGCGACCCCGGACGACGGACGGTGCGCGATGGAGTGGGTGAGCTACATCGCCGGTGAACCGCACAGCGATGAGCCGGCATGCGTCAGCCCGGCGATCCGGGCGTTCTGCACGACGTTCAACGACAGCCTCGAGGACGGCCCGCGCCAGCGGCTGCGGCCGTACCTTGGGCGGACGATCGGGACCGCGCGCGACGGCCTGGACGATTCCCGCGCGTGGATGGCGATGAACTGGCTGGTCCGCACCTACGCTCCGACGTGGCTTGTCGCGGCGCGCCTCGACGGCGCGGCGGCGCAGTTGCGCGCGCTCGATCCCGTACTCGGCTCCGAAGCGTTGCACGCGGCGCTCGACCCGCTCGGCGCAGCGCGGTGCGCCGCGCGGTCGGCGTGGCGAGAGACGCTCGGAGCCTCGCGCGCGGCCGTCTGGGCGCCGTGGCTGGCGGGACGGATGGCCGCTCGCGAGATTGCATGGGAGTCGGCGGCGGCTGCGGCCTGGTCTGCGGCGCGGCTCGGAATCGGCGATATCGCGGGCGACCGGGCACGGGCCGCCGTGCGCGAGCTTGCCGGTGACGCCGCGGCGACGGTCGGCCGTGACGCTCGCCACGGCGGCATGGGGCGGGCGGCCGCCCGCGGCGCGGCCCGGACGGCGGTGGCGCCGGTCGTCGCCGACCTGCAGCAATCCGCGTTCGAGCTGCTCGATCGGATGCTCCCGACCGTCCCGCTCGAGACACCGGTGATGCCGGTCGCGATCGAGGCCGACGTCGTCGCCTCCGCCGAGGGTTAAGGAGGCACAGACATGTCCAGCCTGCTCGACTACACGGTTCAGGGCGACGTCGGAACGATCTCGGATGAGTCCAAGCTCCCGCAGGTGAAGCTGATGACGCCGCTGCAGCTCTACCGGCTGTGGGAGCGTCAGAGCTGGGTCTCGCACGAGATCGATCTCGAGCAGGACCTGCGCGATTGGGAGGCGATGCCCGACGAGTTGCGGGAGGAGATGACGTGGGGCCTGTCGGCGTTCTTCGTCGGGGAGGAGCGCGTGACAAACCAGTTCTCCGGGCTCGTGCTCGCCGCCGAGGACAAGCACGAGGAGGCGTTTCTGCTCACCCAACAGGTCGACGAGGCGCGCCACGCGCAGCACTTCAACCGGCTCTACGAGGAGGTGCTGAGCTACGACGGGAGCTTCGAAGACCGCCTCGAGCGGGCCCGCGGTGATCTCACCGATGACTACTTCAAGCTGTTCGACGGCTACCTCGTCGACTCTCACCAGGCGCTGCTCGCCGACCCGACGAACATCGAGGCCAAGGTCGACTTCGTCACGACGTACCACATGGTCATTGAGGGCACGCTCGCCCTCACCGGCCAGTACTTCCAGACCGACAACCTCGAAAAGCGGTCGATCCTCCCCGGCCACCTGAAGGCGTTCAACCTCATCTCGCAGGACGAGCACCGGCACGTCGCGTACGGGACGTGGTTCCTGCAGCAGAAGGCGCGCGACCCCGAGCTCGCCAAGCGCATCCAGGACCGACTCGCCGAGACGCTCCCGTCGGCGGCCGGGGTGCTCGTGCCGCCCGGCTTCGAGCTCGGGGATCAGTACGAGTACCTCGGGTACTCATCCGATGCGATGAACGAGTTCGCGTTCACGGCGCTGTCGCGGCGGCTGAAGGTGATCGGCGTAGGGCTGCCGGCGCTCGCCTGAGAGCTCGGCGACCGCCCGGGTAGAGGAGAAGGGCCCCGGGCGGCCGCGAAGGGGGGTGCGACGACCTCGTGCTCGAACGGCTTGAAGGCGATCGCGCGAGGGCGTCGTCGCCATGAGCGCAGTGCGCGTCGATGATCCGTTGCTCGCTCCGGTCCTGGATTGGTGGAGCGCGCACGGGCGCGATCTGCCGTGGCGGCGCACGCGCGACGTGTACGGCGTGTGGGTCGCCGAGGTGATGTCGGCGCAGACGACGGTGCAGCGTGCCGCTGACGCGTGGGTCCGGTGGATGGCGCGGTGGCCGACGGTCGATGAGCTGGCCGCGGCCTCGCTCGTCGACGTGCTCGCGCAGTGGCAGGGACTGGGCTACCCGCGTCGCGCGCGGGACCTGCACCGCTCGGCCCGGCTCGTCGCCAGCGACGGGTGGCCGGCCGAGCTCACCGTGCTGCCGGGGATCGGTCCGTACGTCGCCGCCGCGATCCGATGCTTCGCCCTCGAGCAGCCCGTGCTCCCGCGTGACGTCAACGTGGAACGAGTGCTGGCCCGCCGCTATCCGGACGGCGTCGACATCACCGCGGATCCATGGCGGGCGGGGCAGGCGCTGATGGAATTCGGGCAGCGGGTCTGCCGGGCGCGGCCGGACTGCGGTCGGTGCCCAGTCAGTGACGGCTGCGCCGGTCCGGTGGAGCTTCCGGTGCGGCGTCGACAGCCACCCTATGAAGGCAGCGCGCGGCAACGCCGGGGCCAATTGCTCGCCCGGATCGTGGCGGGGGAAGAGGTCGCCATCGAGGGCGCGGATGGGGAGATCGCCGCCGGCCTAGCCGCCGATGGGCTCGCCGTGCTCGCCGGCGACCGGCTGCTGCCCCCCGCGTGAAGCACTAATCGCCTACTGACGGGCAGTCACGGGCCGGTGACCTTGCACGCGACCATGACCTTCCACCCGAAGCGTGGGCGGTCCGTCAGCGTGCTCGTCACCGCCACGGTTCCTGCGCAGGGCTGACAGGTCCTGCGCCGCGCCGGTTCCGACGGCGGTCTTAGCGTTCTCGTACGTCTCGCTTCTCCGGCAGGTCGATGCTGCTTTTCAGATGAGTCGAACCCCGATCCCGGAGGCTTTCATGAGCACGAGCACCCCTGCGGCGACGATGCCGCGGCCGGCGCGGCACGACGGTCGACGTCAGCTTGCCATTCCGGATCGCGTGGTCTCGGCGGCGCCGCTCGGCGGTCTGCTGCTGCTGACGGCGGTTCTGTACCTCTGGGGCCTGTCGAAGAACGGCTACGCCAACGAGTACTACTCGGCGGCCGTGCAGGCCGGGACACACAGCTGGAAGGCGGTCCTGTTCGGGTCGCTCGACGCCGGCAACTACATCACCGTCGACAAGCCGCCGGCGTCGTTGTGGGCGATGGAGATCTCGACGCGGCTGTTCGGCTTCTCGAGTCTCAGCATGCTGCTGCCTCAAGCGCTCGAGGGCGTGGCGGCGGTTGCACTGCTGTACGCCACGGTACGGCGGTGGTTCGGCCGGCCGGCGGCGATGCTCTCCGGCCTCGTGCTCGCGATCACACCGGTCGCGGCGCTGATGTTCCGCTTCAACAACCCGGACGCGATGCTCGTCCTGCTGCTCGTCGCCGGCGCCTACTGCGTCACCCGTGCGGTGGAGCGCGGGCAGACGAAGTGGCTGGCGCTCGCCGGAACGGCGCTCGGCTTTGCGTTCTTGACGAAGATGATGCAGGCGTTCATCGTGCTGCCGGCGTTCGCGCTCGTGTATCTCGTCGCCGCACCGGTGCCGCTGCGGCGGCGCCTGTGGCAGCTCGTCCTCGCCGGCGCCGCGATGGTGGCGGCGGCTGGCTGGTGGGTCGCACTCGTCGAGCTGTGGCCGGCGTCGGCACGCCCCTACATCGGCGGCTCGACGGACAACAGCGTGCTCGAGCTCGTGTTCGGCTACAACGGACTCGGCCGCATCAGCGGCGGCAACGGACCCGGCGGAGGCGGCGGCGCGGGCTTCAGCGGCGTTGCCGGCATCCTGCGGTTGTTCAACAGCGAGCTCGGTGGGCAGATCAGCTGGCTGCTCCCGGCGTCGGTGATCGCCTTGGGGGCAGGGATCGTGTCCGTCGTCCTGCGCCGCCCGGCGCGAACCGACCGCGTGCTGGCGACCGTGCTCCTATGGGGCTGCTGGCTCGTCGTCACCGCCGCGGTGTACAGCTTCATGAGTGGCACGATCCACCCCTACTACGCAAACACGCTGGCGCCGGCGATCGCCGTGCTCGCCGGTGTCGGGGCGACCCTCCTCTGGCAACAGCGCGAGCGGCTCATCGCCCGGCTGACCCTCGGCGGGATACTGGCGGCGACCGGCGTGTGGGCGTTCGCGCTGCTCGATCGAACGGCGAGCTGGCACCCGTGGCTGCGGACTGCCATCTTGATCGGGTCGCTGGTAGCGACGGTCTTGGTCGTGCTGCGGGCCGGCGTCCTCGGTCGCCGGGCCCGGGCTTCGCTCGCCGCTGCCGCGGTCGTGATCGCGCTTGCAGCGCCGGCGGCGTTCACGCTCGACGCCGTCGCCAGCGTCCAGACCGGATCGAATCCGAGCGCCGGCCCGACGGTGGCGTTGCGTGGCGGGTTCGGCGGGGGATCGCTGCCCGGGTCAGGATCGATGCCCGGGTCGGGCCCGGCGGCTCATTCCGGGTCGATGCCGGCTCGCCCGAGTGGTGGGTCGGCGCCGAACTCGCGCTCGATGCCGAGTAGCGCCCGGGCGGGCAGCGGGAACGCTGTCAGCAGCTCCGCCGCGGCCGCGCTCGCCGTGAACGCGTCGCGGTACAAATGGATCGTGGCGACGTCGTCGGCGCAGACGGCCGCTGGGATCCAGCTGGCGACCGGCAAGTCGGTGATGGCGATCGGCGGCTTCACGGGCAGCGACAACGCGATCACGCTGGCGCGCTTTGAGCAGCTCGTGGCCCAGGGCAAGATCCACTACTACGTCGGTGGTGGCAGCGGCGGGCCGGGCGGCTCAAGCGGGCCGGGCGGCGGCGGCGTCACGCAGACGATTCAATCCTGGGTCGCCAAGCACTTCAAGTCGACAACGGTCGGCGGGATGACCGTGTACGACCTGACGCACCGCACCGCCTAGGCCCATTGGGCCGGCCGGAACGCTAACGTACCGCGTATAGCCACAAATTGGGAGTAATCGACAGCAACGCGAATCGACTCGTGTCGTTATGACGTTGCCGTTCCGGCGCCGGCTCCGCATCATGCGACGAACGCCAGCATCAGCTTGACGAAAAGACACAGACGCACCGACTCGAATCGCTCCAGGAGACCCGACCAGTGACCACCGTAACCGCCGAACGCCCGCTCCGCGCCTCACTGGCGAGCACGCACGTCGACGTCGTCATCATCGGCGCCGGCATCTCCGGAATCGGGGCCGCCTACTACCTGAAGACGAAGCTCCCCGGCAAGTCGTTCGCGATCCTCGAGGCGCGCGACTCGATCGGCGGCACGTGGGACCTGTTCCGCTACCCGGGCATCCGCTCGGATTCCGACCTGCACACGTTCGCCTACGAGTTCAAGCCATGGACGAGCGACAACGCGATCGCGGACGGTGACGAGATCCTCGACTACCTCGAGGAGACCGTCGACGAGAACGATCTGCGCCGCCACATCCACTTGGGCTACCGAGTGCTGAGCGCGGACTTCTCCCGGGAGAGCGCTCACTGGACCGTCCGCGTCGAACGGGTCGAGGACCGGGAGCGCTCGGAGCTCACGTGCCGGCTGCTGTTCAGCGGCGCCGGGTACTACGACTACGCCGGCGGATACGCGCCACAGTTCGAGGGTCAGGAGACGTTCGCCGGCACGCTCGTCCATCCCCAGGCGTGGCCGCAGGACCTCGACTACCGGGGCAAGCGGGTCGTCGTGATCGGCAGCGGCGCGACGGCGGTCACGCTGATCCCGGCGATGGCCGCTGACACCGCTCACATCACGATGCTGCAACGGTCCCCGAGCTACGTGATGTCGCTGCCGGGCAAGGACCCGATCGCGAACGCGCTCCGCCGGATCCTGCCCGAGCGCACCGCGTACCGGATGACCCGCCGGATGAACATCGCCCGCCAGCGCTTCATCTACGAGAAGAGCATGCGTCATCCGCAGGCCGTTCGTCGCCTGATTCGCTTCCTGACCAAGCAACAGCTGCCGCCGGGCTACGCCGTCGACACGCACTTCAACCCGCGGTACAACCCGTGGGAGGAGCGGATGTGCGCGGTCCGCAACGGTGACCTGTTCGCGGCGATCCGCTCCGGCAAGGCGTCGATCGTGACCGACCGGATCGCCCGGCTGACCGAGCACGGCATCGAGCTTGAGTCAGGCCGTGAGCTCCATGCCGACGTCATCGTCACCGCGACCGGCCTGAGCCTGCTCGCATTCGGCGGGATCACGCTGACGATCGACGGGACGCCCGTCAATCTCGCCGACACGCTCGCGTACAAGAGCTTCATGCTGAGCGGACTGCCGAACTTTGCGTTTTCGGTCGGCTACACGAACTCGTCTTGGACGCTCAAGGTCGACCTCGTGTGCGAGCACCTGTGCCGAATGCTCGCGCACATGGACGCCCACGGCTACGACACGGTGATCCCGGTTGCCGACGATCCGACGCTCACACGACGCCCCCTCCTCGACTTCCATGCCGGCTACGTGCGCCGCGCTGTCGACCTGTTCCCGAAGCAGGGCTCACACGGGCCGTGGACGCTTGAGATGAGCTATGCGGCCGATCGCGAGCGCCTGCGCAATGGCCCCGTCGAGGATGCGGCGCTGCACTTCAGCGCCAGCCATGGCTGATCGCATCGATCTGAGCGGCAAGGTCGCGGTCGTCACCGGTGCCGGCTCGGGGATCGGCCGGGCAACGGCCCGGATGCTGGCGCGCCATGGCGCGCGGGTGCATGCCGCGGATGTGAACGAGGCGAGCGCGGCGGCCGTCGCCGCGGAGATCGAGGCGAGCGGCGGCAGCGCACGTGCACACGTCGTCGATGTCGCCGACCCGGCCGCCGTCGACGCGCTTGCGGCGGCGGTGTTCGAGGCTGAGCAGCGCGTTGACATCCTTCACAACAACGCCGGGATCGGCCACGCCGCGAACATCGAGGCGACGACGATCGAGGACTGGCAGCGCATCATCGGCGTCAACCTGCTGGGCGTCGCCTACGGCGTCCAGGCGTTCGTGCCGCGGATGCTCGCCCAGGGACGCCCGGCGGTCGTCATCAACACGGCCTCAGAGGCGGGACTCGTCCCCACGGCGCGGATGGCGCCGTACACAACGTCAAAGTTCGGCGTCGTCGGTATGAGCGAGGCGCTCAATGCGGAGCTTGCACCGCGCGGCATCCGCGTTGTCGCCGTGTGCCCGGGGATCATCAACACGGCGATCGTGCGCACCGGGATCGTCCGCGGCGAGATCGCGGACATCCACGACAAGGCGATCTCCTTCTACAGCAAGCGCGGCGCGTCACCCGACGTGGTGGCGGCCGCCGTGCTGAGGGCGATCGATAAGCCGAAGCTGATCGTCACCGTCCCAAGGAGCCACGTGCTCGTTCCGTACCTCCTGCACCGGATCTCGCCGCGGCTCATCCAGCCGCTCTCGCGTCACCTCACGAAGTTGATGAGTCTCGGCTGAGGCGCGTCCGCTCGGCGCCGTCGAGCAACGCGATCCGCAGCGCGAGCAGCGTCTCGGCGACGCGCGTCGTCACCGGGCGCCCGAGCAGGTCCTCGGCCGCGCGGATCCGATTCTTGATCGTGTTCTCGTGCACGTGCACGCGGGCGGCGGCGCGGCGGGCACTCGAGCCTTCCTCGAGGTAGACCTGCAGGGTCGCGGCGCTCCGCCGGGCCTCGCTGGTGTCCTCGGCGAGGGCACCCAATTCCCGCGTGGCGAAGTCGCGGGCCTGCTCGAGGTCGGCAGTGGCGATCGCGGTGAGCGCAACATCGTCATAGGCGACGATGGCGCCCCAGGGGCTGTCGGCGAGGCGAGCGACCCGCCGCGCGTGCATTGCCTGCTCGTGACTCTTGCGAAAACCATCGATCCCGGGGCCGGGCAGCCCGCACGCGCCCCGAGGACGTGGTGCGCGGCCGGGGCCGAGCGCGATGTCCCCGATCCGTCTCGTGGCCTCCGGGCGCGCGCCGGCCATCCAGGTTGCGACGACGTCGTCCTCGAGCCCGACGGTGAGCGTGCTCGTGGCGCCGAGCGCATCAGCGAGCTCAACGGCGGTGCGCTCGAGCAGCGCCTGCACCGGCTCGCGATCGGCCGTCGCGCCCGCGTCGGCCCAGAGCACGACGGCGAGGTGCGTGCGTCGCAGCGGGTAGCGGAGCCGTGTGCTCAGTGCAGCCGCGTCGGTGGCCTCGCCTGACAGCAGTGCGCGGACGTCGCGCAGGCGCGCCGCCGCCGTGCTGCGGATCCACCGCTCGCGTTCCCGTGCGTAACGGTCCGCGATCTCCCGCGTGAGCGCGCCGACGAACGCAAACAGCCAACGCGCGCCCTCCTCGATCGCGGTGCCCGCCGTCGTCGCGAACCGCGGATCGGCGTGGACCCGGTCGACGAAGTAGGAGAAGAACGCCGCTTCGCTCGCGTGGTAGCCGCGCAGCAGCACGTCGATGCCCACGCCGCGACGCACGAGTTCGTGCGCGAGCGCGACCGACTCCGGCGGCGGCTTGGCGTCGCTCGGCGGCTGCCCGGACGTCACCATCTCGACGAACAGCTGCAACGAGGCCGTGTTACTGGCAAGGGCCGCCGCCTGCAGCACGTCATCGCCGGCGATCTCCGGTAGCTCGCCGGCCACCGCTGAGGTCACCTCTTCAGAGACCGTCGGCCCCCAGTCGGCGTCCTGGACGAGCGCACCTATCACGTCCCGCAGTACGCTGGCCGCCGTCGGGGTATCGCCCACGGGCTGAGACTAACGAGCCGGGAAGGGCGAGTGTCCTACGTTCCTCTCATGTCCAGGTTCCGTATCCGCGCGGGGCGCGTCGCTGCCGTATCGGCTGTCGTCGCCCTCGCTGGCTGTGGCAGCGTCAGCGCGCGCCACACGCATGCCGTGGCGCCCCCGAGCCCGCCGGCGACGGTCGTCGCTCCGCCACGGGCCGACGTGACGGTCTTCGGTCGCCCGGCGCCACGCCCTGGCTACCGTCCCCCGGGGGTTCCTCGGCCTCTCGACGGAGTACTGGACCCTGCCGTTCGACGAGCGTCACCTGTCGCTGTTCCGGCGCGTGATCTCGCTCATCCACGTCACCGGCGACTCCGCAGCTCGCGCAGGCCTGGGTCCGGGTCGCCGAGGACGTCCTGCCTCGCTCACGCATCCTCGGATTTGAGATCGCCCCAATGAGCCCGACCTCTACGGCCGCGCCGGCGGGCAGAGCGACGGCTCGGGACGTTCTGTACAGCAGTTGTACCCAACGCCCCAAGGGGCCCGGCACTCACCGCGACAAACCGGCACAGACTTGCGGCGTTATGCCGACTACATATGAGATGGCGGAGTCTTTCCGGAGAGGGATCTATCCTGGCCGTGTGAGGTCGGAGCGCTCCTCACCGTCGAGGTATCGCGCCGATGGGCCGGCGCCGATCGAACAAAGCTGGCTTGCCGCGTTCGTCGTCGTGGCCCTCATCGGGCAGATTTCGGTCATTACGCTGCCGGGGACGCAGTCGGTTGCGGCTTTCCTCGCGAGCTGTGGCGTCCTCGCGGTCGTCGTCGTCCTCGCGCTCGTACTGCCCCGGCTGCAGGTCTCTTCGTGGGTGCGGCTGCTGGCGCCGGCCGCGTATCTCGTCGCACTCGCGCTGCTGTTCAAGTCCCAAGAGAGCGTCACGACCGGCCTGCAATCGCTTGTGGTGCTCCCGATCGCGTGGGCCGCGCTCTATCACCAACTGAGACAAGCGTTGGTGCTCGTCGCCGGTCTCGTGGCGATGGAGGTGGTCACCTCGGTGCTCGACGACGCGTCCGCGGCGGTGATCATCCGGCGCGCGGGGCTGTGGGGTCTGGCCGGCGCCCTCGTCGTGCTCGGGGCGTACTACCTGCGCCGCGGGCTCGGCGACGCGATCGCCGAGCGGGAGGAAGCGCTGCGACAGTCCGAGGTGCTCGGAGAGGCGGCCCGCGATCTCAACGCGACGCTCGATCCAGGGATCGTGGTGGCGACGGGAGTCCGGGTCGCAGCCGAGATCGCCTCACCTCCCGGCCGGCGTGCACGCCGCGCAAATTACTGCCGGATCACCGACGGAATCGTGCGTGTCGACGCCGAGTACGACGCCGAGGGCGCCTATCTCGGGGCGAGCTGGCCGCTCGAGGAGCATCCGTTCCTGGCGCGGGCCGTCACCGAACGGGTTGTCACGTCGGGTCCGCTCGATCCGGCGCAGCTGGGCCCGGCGGTCCGGGAGCTCGCCCGCAAGCAGGGGGTCGGCCACGGCGCCTGGGTCCCCGTGGTCGTCGACGGCGAGCTCCACGGCGTCCTCGCGGTCGCGGGCCGCAACCGCCCGATCGGCGCGCGGGAACTCGCGAGCTGCGTCGCGATCGTACGCATCATGGAGTTGTCACTGGCGAACGCGCTCGCTCACGAGCGGCTGCAGCACGCCGCCCACACCGATCCGCTGACGTCGCTCGCGAACCGGCGCGGGCTCGAGCAGCTCGTCCGCGAGCGCCGCGGGCGGCGGCCCCTCGTGATCCTCGCGATCGACGTCGACGGGCTCAAGCACGTCAACGACCGCCACGGCCATGCCGCGGGCGACGCGCTGCTGATGTCGGTGGCCCGCTCGGTCGGCACGATTCTGCGGACCGGTGACGTCCTGGCACGGATCGGCGGGGATGAGTTCGCGGCCGTCGTGTTCGACTCGGACGAGGAGAGCGGTGCCTCGGTCGCCGCGCGCATGATCGAATCGATCCACAGCCAGGGGTCGCGTGGTCGCGGCCCGCGCGTGAGCATCGGTGTCGCGACGGTGGAGCCGGGGGCCTCGCTCGGTCGCGGACTCGACCGTGCCGACGCTGCGATGTACGAGGCCAAGCGGGCAGGCGGGATGCGGTACATGGTCGCGGACCTCGGGCGCCTGTTCGACGACGAGGCGGACGTCCTGGCGTAGCCGGCAAACCTGGGATCGTTTGCGGCCATGCGGCAGACGTCCCCCACCAAGCGTGACCGGCGCTACGTCCCGCTGCTGCACCGCGTCATCTCGATCAACGTGCTGCTGCTGGTCGCGTCGGTCGTGCTCACGATCATCGTCCTCGTGCCCGGGCACGAGTCCTCGGCCCGGCTCGACGAGGAGGGCGTCGTACTCGTCGTCACGGTCGGTCTCGTGATCCTCATCAACGTGCTGCTGCTGCGCCGGGTGGTCCGTCCGCTGCAGCAGCTCACCGCCCTCGCGCGGACCGTCGATCTCACCGAGCCACGCCCGCAACCCCTCCCGGAGGCCGCTCGGACGTCGGAGGCGGGGGAGCTGACGCTGACGTTCAACGAAATGCTCGATCGGCTCCAGACCGAGCGCCGCGAGGCGACCGGTCGCGTGCTGGCGGCCCAGGAAGGCGAGCGCGTGCGCGTCGCTCGCGAGCTCCACGACGGCGTCGGCCAGGAGCTGACCGCGGTGCTGTTGCTGCTCTCACGCGTTGGGGCGCGCGCGCCCGAGGATCTGCGGCCCGTCGTCGGCGAGGCGCAGGAGGCGGTCCGGGCGAGCCTGCAGGACGTCCGCCGGATCGCGATCGAGCTTCGGCCGGAGGCGCTCGACGATCTCGGCCTGGCAAGCGCGCTGGCGGTGCTGTGCGAACGGTTCGTGGAGCGGACGGGCATTCGCGTCGCCTGCCGCCTCCCCGACGACCCCCCGGAGCTCTCGAGCGACGCCGAACTCGTCGTCTATCGCGTGGCCCAGGAGGCGCTGACGAATGTCGCTCGGCATTCCGGCGCCGAGACCGCGACGCTCACACTCGAGTCCGGGGCCGACGACGTTGTCCTCACCGTCCGCGACGCGGGCACCGGTCTCGGCCCGGCCGGCGGCGGCAGCGGGATCCGCGGGATGCGAGAGCGCGCCGGACTCCTCGGCGCGACCCTTGATGTCCACGATCGGGGGCCCGAGCACGGCTGTGAGGTCCGGCTCGAGGTGCCGGCGGAGCGATGAGATGACCCCGCTCAAGACGCGAATCCTGCTCGCCGAAGATCACGCTGTCGTCCGCCACGGGTTGCGCATGGTGCTCGACGCCGAACCCGATCTCGTCGTCGTCGCCGAGGCGGGCGACGGCGCCGAGGCGGTGGAGCGCGGCCGCCGTGACGATGTCGACCTCGCGGTCCTCGACATCACGATGCCCCGCAAGACTGGCCTTCAGGCCGCGCGTGAACTGCGCGCCGCGCGACCAGAGGTTCGGATCCTGATGCTCTCGATGCACCAGAACGAGCGCTACCTGTACGAGGCGCTCAAGGCGGGCGCGTCGGGCTACGTACTGAAGACCGTCGCCGATCGCGACCTCGTCGAGGCGTGCCGGGCGGCGATGCGCGGGGAGCGGTTCCTGTACCCGGGGGCGATGACGCCGCTGATCGAGGACTTCCTGCATCGCGCGCGCAACGACCTCCCGGTCCGGGATGACCCGCTGTCGCCACGCGAGCAGGAGGTCCTGAAGCTCGTGGCGGAGGGCTACACGAACAAGCAGATCGCCGAGACGCTCGTGATCTCCGAGAAGACCGTTGAGCGCCACCGCGCGAACATGCTGGAGAAGCTCGGGATGCGCGACCGGGTTGAACTCACCCGGTACGCGATCCGCCAGGGTCTGATCGAGCCGTGACGAAGATGAGGGGCAGCACCCATTCCGGCCGCGCCGCCGCTCCGGGATCGTAGTGGTCAATGAGACGAAGGAGGTTTTATGACCACTGTTGCCCCGGGCTGCACCCACGACGTGACAACCCGGGCGCGCGGGCCCCAGACCCGGATGCGCCTGCTCGTCGTCGACGACCATCCGGCGATGCGGGCCGGCCTGAGCGACCTGCTCGCCGAGGAGGCCGACTTCGAGGTCGTGGCGGTCGCCGCGTCCGCCGAGGCTGCGCTCGAGATCGCCGAGCGCGAGCCAGTTGACGTCGCGGTCATCGACTATCAACTCGGTGGCCGCAACGGGCTGTGGCTGAGCCGCAAGCTCAAGCGCCTCCCGGTGACGCCGGCGGTGCTGATCTACTCGGCCTACACCGACAGCATCCTCACCGCAGCGGCCGTCGTCGCGGAGGCCGATGCCGTCGTCAGCAAAGCGACCCTCGGCGATGAGCTCTGCCATGCGATCCGCAGCGCAGCGAGTGGGCGCAGGCATCTACCACTGCTCGCGCCGCACGTCGCCGAGCGGCTCCGCCACCAGCTCGACGACGAGGAGCAGGCGATCTTCGGGATGCTCCGCGCCGGGATCGCACCCCCGGAGATCGTGACGATGCTCGAGCTCTCGCCGCCGGCGCTCGAGTCACGGCTATGGTCGATGCTGCAACGGCTCAACGGGATCGGCGAGGCCCGCTCGACGTGAGTGAGCGGCGGCGCTACATCCCGCTACTCCACCGTGTGGCGGCGATCAACGCGCTGCTCGTCGTCGCGGCCGTCGTCGTCACGATCCTCGTGCTCGCTCCGGCGAAGGTCTCGAGCTTCGCCCTCGACGAGGAGATCGCCGTCGTGCTCGGGGCGCTCGGCCTCGTCGTCGCCGTCAACGTGTATCTCCTCCGTCGCGTCGTCGGTCCGGTCCAGGAATTGACGACGGTGGCCCGCCGGGTCGACCTCACCAACCTGACGCAGAGGCTGCCGGCCGCCGAGCCGACCTCGGAGGCGGGCGAGCTCGCGATCACGTTCAACGAGATGCTCGCGCGGCTCGACGGCGAGCGCCTCGAGGCGTCGCGCCGGATCCTGCAGGCGCAAGAGACCGAGCGGCTGCGGATCGCGCAGGAGCTGCACGATCAGATCGGCCAGGAGCTGACCGCGGTGCTGCTCGGGCTCTCGCGGATCGCGGGGCGCGCTCCGGCGGATCTCGAGCCGCAGGTGCGGGGTGTTCAGGAGGCCGTGCGCAGCAGCCTCGAGGATGTGCGGCGGATCGCGATCGAGTTGCGGCCGGAGGCACTCGACGACCTCGGCCTCGTCAGCGCGCTGGCGGTTCTCGCCGATCGATTTGCCGAGCGATTCGACGTCGATCTGCAGGCCCGGATCCCAGCGGAGTTGCCGCCGCTGCCGGCTGAGACCGAACTCGTCGTCTACCGGGTCGCGCAGGAGGCGCTCACGAACATCGGACGGCACTCCGGGAGTGCGCGGGCGGAACTCGCGCTCGAGCGCGACGGCGATCACCTTAGCCTGCGGGTCCGCGACGGGGGCCGGGGACTGCCGCCGGGTCACGTCGCCGGCACCGGCCTGCGAGGGATGCACGAGCGTGCCGCCTTGATCGGGGGCCACCTCGAGGTCACGAACCGGAGCGCAACGGCCGGCTGCGATGTACAGCTCGACGTGCCGCTCGGAGTTGCGGCGTGAGTGCCGCACCGGTCCGGATCCTGCTCGCCGACGACCATGCCCTCGTGCGGCACGGTCTGCGGATGGTGCTCGAGGCCGAGCCCGACCTGTGCGTGACCGCCGAGGCGGGGGATGGGATCGAGGCGGTGCGCGCCGGCCTTGCCCACGACCTCGACCTCGCGATCATCGACATCGCGATGCCACGGATGACCGGGCTACACGTCGCCCGGGAACTGCACCGTCAGCGGCCCGCGGTGCGCCTGCTGATGCTGTCGATGCACGAAAACGAGCGCTACGTCGAGGAGGCGGTGCGCGCCGGCGCGTCGGCGTACGTGCTCAAGACCGTCGCCGACCGCGAGCTCGTCGAGGCGTGTCGCGCGGTCATGCGCGGAGACACGTTCCCGCCCCCGCCGCCGGCGCCGACGCGGGCGCGGGGCGACAGCGGCGAGGCCGCGACGGACCCGCTGACGCCGCGCGAACTCGAGGTCGTCAAGCTGATCGCCGAGGGATGCAGCGGGCGCGACATCGCCGAGGCCCTCGTGATCAGCGAGAAGACGGTCGAGCGCCACCGGGCGAACATCCTGCGCAAGCTCGAGCTCCGAGGCAATGTCGAGCTGACGCGCTACGCGGCCCGCCGCGGTCTGATCGAGCCGTGAGGGCAGCGAGCGGGTGACGGAGGTGGCCGGCAGGCAGGGGTGCCGGCCACCTCCAGTCATTCCTTGCTCCGCCAGATCCGGATGAGTAGTGAGCCCGGCCGAAGGACTCACGAGTAGTCGGATTGGGGATGGGCACAGCCTGCCGATCCGCGCGGCGACCGCGTATCGGGTCGAACACCCATTTCCGCGAGAGACTCAGCGGGATCGGTTGAGCCGCGCGAACATCCGCCGCTCGCGCTTATAGAGCCGCTCGAACTCGGCGTAGAGCCGGTCGTAGACGGCGCGGTTGGCCGCGTTCGGTGTGAACGTGCGCTCGATCGGTACGAGCTCCGGGAGCTCGTCGTAGCGCACCGCGCCGAGCGCCCGGCCGGCGAGGAGCGCCGCGCCCCGGAGGTTGACGTACACCGGGTCTGCGACCCGGTCGATCCGGCAGTCGAGCACGTCGGCGTAGATCTGACACCACAGGTCGGACTGGGCGCCACCGCCGAAGATCCGGAGATTATTGAGCTTCCGGCGGGCGAACCGCTCAACGGCCCGGCGCAGCCAGCGGCTGTTGTACGCGACCCCCTCGAGAACCGAGCGAACGAGGTCGCCCTCGCGCGCATGGACCGACAGGTTGTGCCAGCCGCCGCGAGCCTGGCGGTCATCGATCGGCGAGCGTTCGCCGGCGATCCACGGTGCAAAGATCGTGCCGCCGCTGCCGGGCGCGGCCTGCGCCGCCAGGGCGATCAGGTCGTCGAAGCTGCGATCACCGGGGAGGAGGTCGCGCAGCCAGCGCAGGCAGAGACCTGCGGCCTCCTGGTTGTTGGCGACCAGGTACTCGTTCGGGCGCAGGCCGGGAATCGTCGCGATCGAGTGGATGGCGTCGGTCTTCTTGCCGGCGACGGTCAGTGAGATCCACGATGTCGTGCTGATCGAGGTGTGGGCGAGCCCATCACGCACGGCGCCGGTGCCGAGCGTCGAGGTGTGGATGTCGGGCGCGCCGGTGACGACCTGGACGTCCGCGCCAAGGCCGAACTCGCGGGCGACATCAGGATCGAGCCCGCCAATAACCGACCCGGCGCGGACGAGCGGCGGGAGCTTGTCCGCGGTGAGCCCGGCCATCTGCAGCAGCATCGAGTCGTACGCAAGGTGGGACGGTTTCCGGTTGTCTGTGAGCCACGCCGCGCTCATCGAGGAGAGCGTCGCCGCGGCGCGACCGGTGAAGCGCATGGTGAGGTAATCGACCGGCTCGAGATACCAGCGGGCGGCGGCCGCGACGCTCGGCTCGTCACGCTCGAGATGGAGCATGTGGCTGACCGGGTCGCCTCCGTTCGGTGAGGGAATCCCGGCTGTCCTGCGGATCCAGGTGACGAGGGCGCGCGGGTTGTAGCCGAGCAGTGGGCCGCCCACGGCCTCACGCGCGTGGGCGGCGCCACGGGTATCCAGCCACATCAGGCACGGTCCGACCGGTTCGCCCCCGGCGTCGACCGGGATCGTGCTCGCCCACTGTCCCGTGCAGGCGACGGCGGCAACGCGGCGGCGGTCGATGTCGGCGAGTACGGAGTGCGCGAGCTCGCGGACACGCGTCCACCATTGCGCCGCGTCCTGAGTCGCGCCGCCGTTGGGCGTGTGCTCGGTCTGCAGCGATGCTTCCGCGACGGCGAGAACGTCGCCGCGCAACGTCGTGACGCCGACCTTCAGCCCGCTGCTGCCGAGGTCGACCGCAAGCGCGCACCGCTCGGCGGCCGCAGCGTCGTTCACGCCGGGGCGGGGAGGCCCTGCTGGGCATCGAGGAGTTGCGTCATCACCGTGCGGAGGAACTGCTCCGCCTCGCCGGTGAGTCCGCCGGGCACCCCGCCGTAGATCGCCGAGGACTCAGCCGGCTGGTCCTTGCGCTCGTTGGCGTACGCGACCGCCGCCGCGAGATCGCCGGCGAACTTCTCGACGACACCCGGCTGCGTCTGCGGGCGTGTGACCGCCATGTGCAGCGCGTTGGGGTACTGCAGGCCGTTGAAGCGCCAGCCGCGCCGCTTCATCTCGTCGTTGAGGTGATAGATGTCGAATGCGTCCGACGTGAAGGCGAACAGGAACGTGGGCTCGCCGAGCAGCCGGAGCTCGGTGTGGGTCCGGATCGCCTCCTGCATCGTCAGCGAGGTCTCAAAGATCCCGCGCGCGTACTCGCGGTAGCCATGGCGGCCCAGCGAGACGAGCGAGGCCCACGTCGCCGCCAGGAGCCCATCGGAGCGCGAGCCCTCCATCCCCGGCGAGAAGTATTTGCCCCCGCTCCAGTCGGGCATGAAGAAGTAGCAGCGGTTGCGCAGCGAGCGGTCACGGAAGAGCACGCTCGAGGTGCCCTTGAGGCCGTACCCGTACTTATGCGTGTCGGCGGAGATGCTCGTGACGCCTGCGAGCCGGAAGTCGAACGGCGGGATCCGGTAGCCGAGCTCCTCGCCGAAGGGGAGCAGGAAGCCGCCGAGGCAGCCGTCCACGTGCAGCCCGACGTCGTGGGTGCGGGCGAGCTCGGCGAGCTCGGCGATCGGGTCGATCGTGCCGTAGCCGTAGTTGCCGGCGGAGCCGATGATCGCGACCGTGTTCTCGTCAATCAGCCCCTTCACGGTGTGCGGATCGACGAGCGTCGTCTGCATGTCGACCGGCGCGCGCCGCAGCTCGATTCCAAACAGATGAGCCGCCTTGTCGAACGCCGGATGCGCGGTCTCCGGCTTGACGACGTTCGGCTGGGTGATGCCCCGAGCCTCCCGGCCCTCCTCGCGGTAGGCGAGCATCGCGTGAGTGATGCTCGCGGTGCCGCCCGAGGTCACCATTCCGGCCGGCTCGGAGTCGGTGACGGCGCCGGCGTGGAACAGGTCGAGCGCCATCGCGATGATCTCGCCCTCAAACCGCGTCGCGCTCGGGCACATGTCCCGTTGCAGTGCGTTCTGGTGGGCGAACAGGCCGAACGCCTCGGTGAGGAACGCGTAGTGCTCGCGGTCTCCGCAGTACATCGTGCCGGAGCAGCCTCCGGCCTCCCACACGGCGTCCTCCTCGGACGCGATCGCTCGGAGCTCAGCGATGATCTCCTCGCGTCCGCGCCCGTGCTCCGGCAACGCCCGGTTAACGCCCAAGCGCTCGGCGTACGGATAGAAGTCGAACAGGTCGGTCATCCCGACAGTGTCACACGGTGGGCCGGGGCCGAGCGGGAGGTTTGTCTGTGCCAACTCTGTGCCGGTTCGGCCGCGGGGGGGTGGTGGGGGCGCATCATGGGCGTCGATGAGCGCTTTGGGCGTCGAGAGAGTGGGGCGGGTGGGGCCTGCGGTACCCCTGGCGTGGCGGAGGCCCCAAGCGCTCGATGGATGAGCCGGTTGACAAACAGGTCGCGGCCGCGTCGCGGGCGTATGGCGGCTACCAGCATCGTGATCAGCTCGTTGCGTTGGGGCTGACCTCACGCCAGATCAACTCCCGCGTCGAACGTGGTTGGCTCATCTGGGAGTACCGGAACGTGTACGCGGTCGGGCACAAACCCGTACTCCCGGTCGACCGGGCGCATGGTGCACTGCTCGCCGCCGGCCCGGAGGGCGTGCTCAGCCACCGCTCGGCCGGCTCCCTGTGGCGCCTGTTCAAAGACTGGCGGTTCCCCTTCGAAGTGACGACCACGAAGGACCGGCGGGTCAGGAACGTCACGATCCACCGCTCAACCACTCTGCACAGGCGCGACATCACGACCCAGCTCGGCGTGCGCACGACAACGGTCGCCCGGACGATCTTCGACCTCGCGCCCCAGCTCGGTGCTCTGGAGCTCGAGCGGATCGTCGATCAGGCGCTCCACACCCCGTATCTGAAGGTTGAACAGCTCCACGAGCTGATCAGTCGCCTGCCGTACACCCCGAACGCGCGGCGGCTGCAGAAGCTCCTCACTCCCGGCTACCGGCCCACCCGTTCAGAACTCGAGCGCGGCTACCGCACCTGGTGCGCCGACGAGGACGTCCCGCTCGGGATCATCAACCATCGACTCGGTGACCGAGAGGTCGACGTCTACTACCCGGAGTACCAGCTGATCGTCGAGCTCGACAGCCTCGAGTTCCACACCGACCCCAAGGTGTTCAACGGCGATCGCAAGAAGGACCGTGAGCAGCTCGCCGACGGCAATGCCACTGTCCGGCTGACGTGGGAAGCGCTCCACCTCGACCCCAAAGGTGAAGCTGACCTATTCAAAGCGATCCTCAGGCAGCGCCGTGCTGAGCTCGCGCCAGCAGGGTGGAGGTGAAGTCGACTGTCGCCTGGGTTGAGGGCTTATGCGACAGCCTCTGCGCCCGACCAGCCGGTGTGGCAGGCGGTCATCTCATCCTCGAGCGCGCCGGCGAGGTCGCGGCGCAGAGCGTCGGCGCGGCGCGTCAGCGGGAGGCCGGAGCGCACGTCGAGCAGGTTGCGCTCCTCGTACGGGTCGTCGTCGAGGTCGTAGAGCTCGTATTCGGAGCGCTCGCGACCGGTGGGATCGAAGTAGACCGCGTACTTGGCGCTGTCGGTCCGGATCGCCCGGACGCGGTTCGGCTGGCCCGGGGCCTCCTGCATCGCGGTGCCCGCCTGGTGATCGTCGTAGGTGAAGTGGACCGACTCGCGCACGGCCGCTTGCTCGGGGTGCGTGAGCACGGGCGAGGCGTGGGACAGGATCGGCGCCAGATCGCGCCCGCGCAGATCCTCCGGCACCGAGCGGCCGGCGAGCGTCAGCAGAGTCGGCAGGACGTCGACGAGCGACGCGAGGGCGTCCGTCTCGGTCCCCGTCGGGAACAGGACCGGGTTGGAGAACACGAGCGGGACGTTGATCGTCTCCTCGTAGGCGTTGAACATCTTCTGGCGCAGCCCGCCGTGCGCCAGGCCGAGCTCGCCGTGATCCGAGCAGCGGACGACGACCGTGCGAGATCGCAACGACGACGGGTCATCGGCGGGGCCGAGCGCGCTCGTCAGGCGGCCGATCTTGCGGTCGACGACGCGGTGCAGGTGGGCATAGAAGTTGACGTAGTCGCGCTGCGCCTGACGCGTGCTGAGCGGGCCGAGGTACGCCGCCATCCCGATCCGCATGAGCGCGTGGACGGAGGGTTTCGTGCGCAGGTCCTCGTCGATCGTCGGCGGGAGCCCGACGCCGAGATCACGGAACTCGTCAGCCGTGTAGCCGCCCTGGATGTACGAGGCCGGGTAGCCGAGGACGTCGTGGGGGTTGACCAGGGAGACGATCAGGCAGAACGGCTCCGGCAGGTCGGCCTGGCGCAGCCACGTCTCGGCCTGCCTGGTGTACGCCTCATCCCAACCCTCGCCCGGACCGGCGTTCCCACCGCCGAAATGCTCGGCCTTGGCGTTCTCGCCGGCATCCGGCGGCTCCCAGCCGGCGAAGCCGAGCTCGGCCAGCGTTGCGGCGTCCTGCGCCATCCACCCGCCGAGCAGGGCTCCCGGGCGGCCGTGAGCGCTCGGATGGGTGAGGTGCCACTTGCCCTTGTAGGCCACGGTGTAGCCGGCCTCCCCGAGCAGCGTGGCGAGGTTTGTCACGTCGCGCGGAAGCGTCGGCTCGTTGCCCGCCGAGGGGCCGAGGCGAAGCGCGCCACGGACGAACTGCCGCAGCACGCGGCGCGGCGGGACCTCCCGACGCTGCAGGATGCCGGCCGCCGTTCGGACGACCGCGGGGCTGTTCCGCGGGTCGGGCCGCAGATCGGCGGCGGTCAGCGTCAGCGTGACGCCGTGCTCGGCGGGATAGCGACTGGTGAACAAGGTCGCGCGGCTCGGGGAACACATCGCCGTGTTGCAGAACGCGCGCGTGAACCGGAGGCCGGTGCGCGCCAGCTCGGCGTCGTTCGGCATCAACTCGCCGTGCCAACCGGGATCGGCTGGCCAGTGGCGCGGAAAGCGCTGCTGATCGGTGATGACAAGCAGGATGTTCGGTGTGCGCACGTGATGCCCCGTTGGCGCGGACGGCCCCAATCGTAGTCGGCCGCCATGACGACGCAAGCGAACGCGGGAGGAACCGGCGCAGCGCGCGGCGGACCCCGTTAGCTTCTTCGACCGTGATCGGACGGGCGCGCGGGATTCTTTTGTGGACGGTGGTGCTGCTCGCCGCCGTGCCATCGGCTGCGTCGGCGGCGCAGGCGTTCTCGGTGAGCTCGCCGACCGGCTTCCCCGCCGGTGGCCATCCCACATATACGACGACGATCACGCTCGACACATCCGCCGGGACGCCGTCGAAGGTCAACGTTTCGCTGCAGCCCGGCGTGCTCGCGAGCGTCAGCGCCAATCCCAGCTGCGTGACCGGAACGCCACGGTACGTGGCGGCATGCCAGATCGGCACGGGCTCCGCCGCCACGAGCGTGCCGATGCTGACGCTTCCACTCAAGGCCTACCTCGTGCCCCCACCGACGAAGGCTGATCTCGTTGGGATCGATCTGGTGACCGACGTTCCGAACGGTCCCGTCACCCACGCCGGCGGCCAGCTCGTCCAGACGGCGAGCGGTGGTGTCGCCACCGTGCTGAGCCTCGATCTCTCAAGCCTCGGCGGGACGGCGAGCCTGCTCACGCAGATGTCGTTGACGATCAACGGCACGCTCGGCGGCAAGCCGTTCACGCGGATGCCGACGAACTGCCATCCGGGCATCTCGTCGGTGACGATCGTCTACACCAACCGGACCGTGAAGAGCAATGCGTCGCCCGATTTCGCGCCGACGGGCTGCCGGGCGCTCCCGTTCGCGCCGAAGCTGAGCGGGACCGCGGTCGTCGACGCTCACGACACCGGGGTCGCGGTGACGACGACCGTGACACAGGCAGCCGACGAGGCGGCGAGCGCCTCGACGCAGCTCTCGTTGCCGTGGCCGACGCTGGCGCCGAACTTCACCGGGCTGGGGCTGCAGGGCACGGGCACCCCGGTTGGGAGCGCGACGACCGCCACCCCGTTGCTGCCCAGTCCACTGCAGGGCGAGGCGTTCCTCACGGGACAGCCGTGGGCGCCGACGATGACACTCCGGTTCCCGCCGCCGGCGGTCCTGACGCTCGTCGGGTCCATCGATCTCGCGCGCCATACGGTCACGTTCCCGACGATCCCGGACGTCCCGGTCACACGTTTGACGGTGACGCTGTTCGGCGGCCGCGCCGCGCTGCTGAGCGCGTCGTGTGACCACCCGATCGGAACCCTGGGCGGCGCGTTGGCCGGACAGAACGGCGCGAAGGCGACGGTGCGCCAGCGCCTGACCCTCGCCGGCTGTCCCGGCCGTCCGACGCTCTCCGCGGCGAGATTCTCGGGCCTCGGAGCGGGCACACCGGCGGTGGGCTTCACCGTCGCGTCGGGTCATGCCGCGCCGAAGCTGCGCGCGCTCACGGTCGCGCTTCCGGCCGGGCTCACGCTCGTGCGGAGCCAGCTCCGTGCCGGGGTCCACGTGCCTGCGCTGCGCTCGCTCGCAATGCGCGGCGGCCGGCTCGTGATCAGGCTGAAGCGCCCGCTGGCCGGCGTCGCCGTTCGAATCGGCGGCCGGGCGCTGCACGAGACGCGGCGCTTACGGCGCCAGAAGCATCGTCGCCTCGTGCTGCGTGTGACGGTCACGGACGCATCCGGAACGACCACGCCCCTGTCGGCGAAGCGAGGCGCCCGGTGAGTCGGCGCGTTACTGTGTGCGGCGTGATCGCAGGGGTCAGCAGGGTGTCGCGGGCTGCGCTCGTGGCGACGGCGCTGATGTGCGCCGTGCCGTCGTTGGCGTCCGCGGCGCAATCCCTCGCCGTGACGTCTGGGAGTGGCTTCCCGGCGGGCGGGCATCCGAGCTACACGACGACGATCAACCTCGATACGTCGGCGGGCGCGCCGGGGAAGGTGACAATCGCGCTTGCGCCGGGCGCGCTAGCGAGCGTGGCAGCCAATCCGTCCTGCTCGAAGGGCGCCCCGCAGTACACGTCGGCCTGCCAGATCGGGACGGGTTCCGCCGCGATCATTCCGTTGCTGCCGCCGCTGATCAGCCTGCCGCTCAACGCCTACCTTGTCCCACCGCCGAGCAGCGGCGACCTCGTCGGGATCGACCTCGTCCCGCAGCCGAACGTCGCGCTCGTACCTGTCACCCACGCCGGCGGCCAGCTCGTGCAGACGGCGAGCGGCAACGTGCAGGTCGTCCTCGGGCTTGACCTCTCAAGCCTTGGCCCGACCGCCGGTCTGCTCAGTCAGATGTCGTTGACGATCAACGGCACGCTGAATGGCAAGCCGTTCACGCGGATGCCGACGAACTGCTCGCCCGGGTCGAGCACGCTCAGCATCGCGTACGCGAGCAAGACCGAAACGAGCACCGCGTCACCCGACTTCAAACCGACCGGCTGTGCCTCGTTGCCGTTCTCGCCGACCGTGACCGGCACCGCCACCGAGGATGCGAACGACCAGGGCGCCGCGGTCTCGACAACCGTCACGCAGGCGGCCGACGAAGCAGCGAGCTCCTCGACCCAGCTCGTGCTCCCGTCGCCGATGCTTGCACCAAACTTCAACGCGCTGTCGCTGCAGAACACCCCGACGGCGGTGGGGAGCGCGACCGTCGTCACGTCGCTGCTCCCGACGCCGCTTCAGGGGAAGGTCTATCTCACCGGGCAGCCGGTCGCGCCGACGCTGACACTCCGCTTTCCGCCGCCGGCCGTGCTGACGCTCGTCGGCAAGATCGACCTCGCCAATCACGCCGTCTCGTTCCCGACGATCCCCGACGTGCCGGTGACCGAGCTCACGGTCTCCCTGTTCGGCGGCGGACCGAAGGCACTGCTCAATGGCGCCTGTCAGTCGCCGACCGGAACGCTCCAGGGCGCGTTCACCGGGCAGAACGGGAAGTCCGCCACCGCCAGCAAGTCAGTCATCCTGAGTGGTTGCTCGGGCGGGTCGGTCGTCGTCGGCTCCGGCGGAGGCAAGGGATCCGGTGGCACGGGTTCCGGTGGTACAGGTTCCGGCGGCACCAAATCCGGCAAGACCGCACGTTTGCGGGTCTCGCATTTCCGGGTCTCGGGTCTCGCCCGTGGCAAGCCGGTCGTCAGCTTCACGGTCACCCGTGGCAAGAACGCGCCGAAGTTCCGATGGTTCACGATCACGCTCCCGGGCGGCCTCGCGTTCGTCGGCCGGCGGCTCAACGCCGGCATCCACATCGGCCCGGCGCACACCCTGCGGCTCCGTGGCGGCCGCCTGACGATCACACTGAAGCACGCCGTGAACAGCGTCAAGGTCCGCATAACGGTGCCGGCGCTGTCGGAGAGCAAGCAGCTCAAGCGCCACCCAAAGCGGCACCTGACGTTCCGGCTCAGCTGAGCGCGAGCAGGTACGACTGCCACGCGTCGAGCCCGATGTAGAGCCCGTCGGCAGCGAGCTCGTCACCGGCGCGCGTGAAGCTCTCATCGCTGAGACGGTCCGCCAACGACCAGTCGCGTCCCGCGACGTCGTCCCACGGGAGGTGGACCCGAGCCTGGGCCGGAGCATCGGAGAAGTTGATGACGACGAGGTGGCGCGAGTCGCCGGCGCGCCAACCCCACGACAGCAGCTGCTGGCAGGTGTCGTTGTCCGGCCACCCGGTCGCCTCACACAGCTGCCACTCGGCGCGGTGCAGGCCGGAGTCAGCCACCCCGCGCATCAAGCGCTCGTAGAACGCCCGCAGCGCGGGGTCGGACGGCTCGTCGGGACCGCGATCGAGGAACACCGGGATGTGGACCGTGTCGCCGTCGAGCTGGCCATCGTGGAACAGACGTGCGCCCTCGAGCGTCGAGAACGCGACCGCCGCAGCGCGGGCCTTCGCGGGGTCGAACGTCGCGGCCGCGCGCGGCTCGTCGTGATTCTCGATGAACCGGATCAGCCGTTCCTGGTAGTCGCGATCGGCCTGGAGGTGGCCGCGGACGCTGCCGGCGTCCTCGTGAGCGAGACGGTCGTAGAGCCGCTTGTCGTAACAGAAGTCGAACCCCTGCTGCTGAAGCGTCCACTCCATGTCCCAATACGCCTCGGCGATCAACACGAGATCGGGATATGCGGCCTTCGCCCGGTTGATGAGCGCCGGCCAGTACTCCTCGCCCGGGACCGCTCCGGCACGCTCGCCCCACGTCCGGGCGAACACGTCGTTCGTCATCAGCATCGCCATGTCGCATCGCATGCCGTCGCACTGGGACGCGATCTCGAGCAGGGTCTCGCCGACCGCCTCGCGCAGCCGGGGCGAGAACGCACCCAGCTGAACGACGTCGGGCCAGGGTGGGAAGTACGGGTCACGCCCATTGGCGACGATGCCGCCGGGCGTCCGCAGGAACGCGTTCGGCTGCGCCGCGAGATCGTCCTCGGTCCCGGTGATGAACACGTCCGGGCGCTCGGTGAGCCACGGATGGTCCGGGGCGACATGGTTGGGGACGTAATCGAGAATGAGGCCGAGCCCGCGGGCGGCGAGCGCGTCCCGGGCGGCGGCGAGTCCGTCGGGCCCGCCGAACCGCGGATCGACGACGTAGTCGCGGACGCAGTACGGCGAGCCGATCACGTCCTCCGGTCGGAGGTCCGGGAGCGCCGCGCGGTTGCCGGCCTCGAGGTCGGGGTTGGTGAGCGCGATCGCGAGCCCGGCCGGGCTTCGCTCCCACACGCCCATCAGCCACACCGCGTCGACCGCAAGCTCGGAGAGCGCGTCCCAATCCGCGCCGCTCACCTCGTCAAGGTGCAGCGGCCGCTCGCCCGTACGCCCGAGGCGCTGCAGCCACACCGCGGTGTTGATCTCATAGACGGTCGGGCGGGGCGGCAGGCGCATCTACTGTGTGGTGTCCTCGACAGCCGCCAGGTCGCCGTGGTGCAGGCCGCCGCCGAACAGGAACAGGAGCGCGACCGTGCCCGTCCAACCGGTCTGATGGCTCGCGCCGATCCCGGCTCCGTTGTCACCGTGGAAGTACTCGTGGAACAGCAGCAGGTCGTGCCAGTTGGGGTCCTTTTGAAACTTCTCAATGCCGCCGAAAACGGGTCGCCGTCCGTCTGCGTCGTCGACGAACGTCTGGCCGAGCCGCGTCGCGATCTCCGTCGCCGCCTCGGCCAGCGTCATCTCGACGCCGGAGCCGGTTGGGCATTCAATACGGAAGCCGTCGCCGTAATAGCGGTAGAGCTGGATCAACCCGCGGAGGATGACGAGGTTCATCGGGAACCACACCGGCCCGCGCCAGTTGGAGTTGCCGCCGAACATGCCGGTGTCCGACTCGGCCGGCAGATACCCGACCCGGTACTCCTGACCATCCCAGTTGAACACAACCGGCTGCTCGAGGTGCCGGCGCGAGAGCGCGCGGATCCCGTGCGGGCCGAGGAACTCGTTCTCATCGAGCATCGCGCCGAGGATCCGTCGCAGGCGGTCCTCACCGACGAGCGAGAGGATCCGGTGACCTTCGGCGTTCGGGCCGGGGAGGTCGGCGATCGACGGCAGGTCAACGGCGAAGTGCTCCATGAACTCCTGGATCAGCTCGATCATCTCCGGGTACTGCTCGACGAGGTCTCCCTCGAACACGGTCGCGGCGCACAGCGGCAACAATCCGACGAGCGAGCGCACCTTCAGCTGGATGCGGTTGCCGTCCGGCATGCGCATCACGTCGTAGTAGAACCCCTCCTGCTCGTCCCACAGCTCGGTCTCGCCGCCGGGCGGGTTCATCGCAATCGAGATCCACCAGAAATGGGCGATGAACTTGAGCGCCATGTCGCGGTAGGCGGGGTCCTCCTTCGCGAGTTCGATCGCGATCTGGAGCATCCACTGGCAGTAGAGGGCCATCCACGCGGTGCCGTCGGCCTGCTCGAGCGTGCCGCCGCCGGGCACCGGTGCCGAGCGGTCAAAGATCCCGATGTTGTCGAGGCCGAGGAAGCCGCCCTGGAAGAGGTTGCGGTCGTCCGGGTCCTTGCGGTTGACCCACCAGGTGAAGTTCGTCAGCAACCGATCGAACACTCGGGCGAGGTACTCGCGGTCGCCCTCGCCGCGGATCTCCGCCTCGCGCTCGTAGACGTACAGTGCGGCCCACGCCGTGACCGGCGGGTTGACGTCGCTGAAGTTCCACTCGTACGCGGGGATCTGGCCGTTGGGGTGGTGGTAGCGCGTCTTCAGCAGCAGCTCGACCTGCTGCTTGGCGAAGTCGACGTCGACGAGCGAGAGCGGTGCGCAGTGGAACGCGAGGTCCCAAGCGGCGAACCACGGGTACTCCCACTTGTCCGGCATCGAGATGATGTCCTGCGCAATCATGTGGAACCAGCTGACGTTCCGGATCGCACTCCCCGGTGCGTCCGGATGCCACGGGCTGAGCCCGTGCTCGGCGAGCCAGCGGTGGACGTCGTATTCGTAGTACTGCTTGCCCCAGAGCAACCCCGCGAGCGCCTGACGCATCACGAGCGCGGGATCGTCGCGGAGTGTCGGCGGGATCACCTTCGCGTAGAACGCGTCCGCCTCCGTGCGCCGGGTCGCGAGGATCTCGTCGAAGCCCGGGCCGAGCATGTCGGCCGTCGTCGGTGGCGGTGCGGCCGCGTCGGCGCTCGGGCGCGCGGTGAGGCGGATCCGAACCGATGTGCTGCCGCCGGGTGGGAGATTGAGGACGTGCTGCGCGGCCGCCTTCGTGCCGGTGCGCGCGGCGTTGACGGCGCCCTCGACGCCGCCGACGACGTAGTTGTTGATTCCGTCCTTGACGAACGGTGAGGCGTTGGCGGTGCCGAACACACGCTCGTTGTTCGTCTCGTTCTCGCAGAACAGCAGCTCCGCGGAGTCAGCGGCGTACATGAGCCACTCGCCGAGCTCGGCGTGCCGGGCGCGGATGGCGGTGGCGTCGCCGACGGACTCGGTATCGAGCGCCGGCTTCGGCGTGCCGTCGCCCCACGACCATGTGTTGCGGAACCACAGCGTCGGCAGCAGGTGCAGGGTCGCCTCGTCCGGGCCGCGATTGACCGCGGTGATCACCACGAGCAGGTCGTCCGGGGCCGCCTTGGCGTACTCGACGGTGACGTCGAAGTAGCGATCTTCGTCGAACACGCCGGTGTCGAGCAGCTCGTACTCCATGTCGAGCTTGCCGCGCGCCGCGTTGGTGGCGACGAGGTCGTTGTACGGGAACGGTGCCTGGGGGTACTTGTAGAGGCACTTCATGTAGGAGTGGGTCGGCGTGCTGTCCAGGTAGAACCAGTACTCCTTGACGTCCTCGCCGTGGTTGCCCTCGCTGTTCGTGAGGCCGAACATCCTTTCCTTGAGGATCGGGTCGGCCCCGTTCCACAGCGCGAGGGCGAGGCACAGGCGCTGGCGCTCGTCGCAGATGCCGGCGATTCCGTCCTCGCCCCACCGGTAGGCGCGCGAGCGCGACTGGTCGTGGGGGAAGTAGTTCCACGCGTCACCGCCCGCGCTGTAGTCCTCGCGGACGGTTCCCCATTGCCGCTCGCTCAGGTACGGGCCCCACGCCTTCCATGCTTTGGCCCCGGTCCGTGCCTGCTCGAGCCGGTCGTGCTCCGGCGTCTTCATCGATCCCTCGCTTCCGGTGAGGCCATCATCTTCCACGACGGCATGGTCGGCTGCAACCCACGGCCGGGCAATCAGCGAGAATCTCCACCGGTGAGCGGCGAACGGCAAGGTGAGGTGGCGCTCGAGCCGGATGATCGAGTGGGGACCCAGTTCGGTGCGTACCGGATTGAGTCGCTGATCGGCGTGGGCGGCATGGGCCGCGTGTACCGCGCGCGGGCCGCCGACGGCGTGGCGGTCGCGCTGAAGCTCGTCAAGGACGATCTCGCGCGGGACGAGACGTTCCGCCGCCGATTTGCGCGCGAGGCGCGGATCGCACAGACCGTTCAGAACCCGCACGTCGTACCGGTTCACCATGCCGGCGATCTCGACGGCGTCCCCTATCTGGCGGCGGAGTACATCGAGGGAACCGTGCTCGACCGCAAGCTGCGCGAGGACGGACAGCTCGACCTGAGGACCACGCTGCACATCTGCGCACACGTCGCGGACGGGCTCGAGGCACTGCGTCGGTCTGGCATGGTGCATCGCGATGTCAAACCGGAGAACATCCTGCTCGATCGTGCGGGGACGGCCTACATCACCGACTTCGGGCTTGCCAAGGACAGTGCCGGGACAGTGCTGACGCGGCCGGGCCAGCCGCTGGGGTCGATGGACTACATGGCTCCGGAGCAGATCCGGGGTGCGCCGGTGACGGGGGCCGCCGACGTCTATTCCCTCGGGTGCGTCGTGTTTGAGTGCCTTGCCGGTCGGCCGCCGTTCGGCGATCGCGACGGGCTGCAGGTGCTGTGGGCGCACCTCCAGGACGAGCCGCCCGACCTGCCGCCCGAGCGAACAGAGCTCTCACCGGGCTTCCGGGACGCCTGGCGGGCCGCGCTGGCGAAGGAGCCGGCGGACCGGCCGCGAACGAGTGTCGAGTACATGCAGTCGTTGTCTGATGCGGCCGGGATCACGGATGGCGATGCGCGCGCGTGATCCGGAACGGCGTCGCCACCGGCGCGTCGCAATCGTCGTGAGTGCGCTGGCGGTTGTGCTCGCCGGCTGCGGGACGGGCTCGGATCTGCCATCGAATGCGGGTACGGCCGCACGGCAGGCCGACAACGGCAGCTCCGGCGACCCCACGATCTCGGTCGTGATGCAGAGCCTCGACTTCAGCCCGATCGCGGTCAAGGGACGTGTCGGCCAGCGGGTGACGTGGCTCAACGAGGATCAGGCGCGCCACAACGTGACGTACATCAGCGGCCCGCACTTTCGCTCCTCGGGTCGCCGCATGCGGATCGGTGATCGGTTCACGATCACATTGACGGCGCCGGGCACGATCCACTACGTGTGCACGCTGCATCCGTGGATGCACGCGACGATCACCGTGTCGCGCTGACTGCGGCCCGGCGTCAGGCGGGGCTCGGACCGCCCCGGCGCGGGTCCACGGCAGCGGCGTCGACGCCGACGATGTGACACAGGAGCGCGATCTCGCTCGCGGTCGAGGCGACGGCCGCGATCCGGTGATCGAGGACGAACGCGTACGTGGTGCCGTTGTGGGCCGAGCTGGTCGACGCCTGCTGCGCCGGCACGAGCGAGCCGCACAACGCCGGCGCCGTCGCCTCGCCGGGTAGGGCGTTGCTCAGATCACTGCGGTCGAGGACGTTGTCGTAGACGCCGTTGTGGTTGTAGTCGATGCCGTGGACGATGACCGCGGCGTTCCCGTTGCGGATCGCGTCGGCGACGCCCTTCGGGATCGTGATCGTACGGGTGTAGCGGATGTTGCCCGTCGTCGGGAACCGCGCGAAGTCGATCCGGCTCTTTGGACTCGTATCACCCTTTGACGTCAGCGACACCTCCGGCGGCCCGTAGAAGCTGATGCCGTCGGTCGTGCTGATCGACTTGTGCCCGTTGTGCAGGCGGGCCGACGATGCCGGTGGGCACTCGCCCTTCCCGCCGGCGTGGATGTGCATCGCGTGGGCCGCCCCCTGCAGCAGGCCGTTGGTGTCAACCGACACCGTCGCCACGTCGCCGTTGAGGTTCACCGTGCCCCTCCCGGTCCCGGTGACTTGGTTCGTCGGCACGGGCTTCGTGTTCGCCGTGAACGGCGTGCCGGCTGGCTTCGGGGGCGAGGACTTGTTTGAGGAGCCCACCACGAGGATGGCGATCACGACGCCGCCGACGACCGTCAGAGCGGCGAGGAGGGCGAGCATGCGACGACCGGAGGAGCGAGGCGGCGGACCGGACACCGGTGGCGACGTCGGCCGGTCCGGCGGCGGGGGCGAAGGCGGTGTGGCGCTCGGCATCGAACTTGGCATGGACGACGCAGCAGCCGCAGCAGCCGCCGCAGCGGCGGCGGGCGCAGCAGACGGCGGGGCAGAGGCCGCGCGCGGCGGGGCAGAGGCCGAATCGGTGGTCTCGTCGCTGACGCCGCGGGCAACCGGAGCGATCACCTCGCTGCCGGAGTCGGGGGACGGCCAGGCCAGCGGGGGCGGGGCCGCGGCGGGTGGCATGCTCGCCAGAGGCATCGCAGGTGGTGGTGCCGCCGAAGATGGCGCCGCCGCCGCTGGTGCCGGCTCCGGCGGTGTCGGCTCCGGCGGGCCCGTGTCGGAGACGAGCGGAGTGGACGAGAACGCGGTCGCGGCAGCCGCCGCCTCGGCTTCGGAAAGGACGTTTTCGTCGGACGCCGGGACCGGCGTCGCCTCGCCGGTGCCGACGATCGTCGCCGGACCTGTGAAACGCGTGCCGGCCAGGGCCGCGGCGGCGTCCCGGGCGAAGTCCCCCGCGGAGAAATAGCGTTCGCCTGGCTCCTTGGCCAGCGCCTTGGTGAGGACAGCCTCGAAGGCGGGATGCGTTTCGCTGATCTCGCCGGCGAGTGGCGGCGGTGACTCGTGGACGTGGGCGAACAGTGTCGCGACGGAGTTGTCCCGCTCGAACGGCACATGCCCGCTGAGCATCTGGAAGAAGACGCAGCCAAGCGCGTAGATGTCCGTCCGCGCGTCGGTGTGGCTGCCAGTGATCTGCTCTGGCGCCATGTAGTCGACGGTCCCGACGACGCTCCCCTTCGCGGTCAGTCCTGACGCGTTGTCGAACTTCTTCGCCAGGCCGAAGTCGGTGAGGTACGCGTGCTCGGCGCCGTCACGGACGGTGATGAGGATGTTGGCCGGCTTGACGTCACGATGGACGAGGCCGAGCCGGTGGGCGGCATCGAGCGCGGACGCGAGCTGCTCGAGCAGGTCGACGGCTCGTTCAGGGTCAAGCGCCCCCTGCTTGAGCAGCACCTCGCGCAGGTCGGTGCCGGTGACGTAGTCCATCACGAAGAACAGAAGCCCGTCCTGCTCGCCCGCGTAGTGGATTCCGACGATGTTCGGGTGGTGCAGCGAGGCGGCGATCCGCATCTCGCGCTTGAACCGGGTGCGGAAGTGCTCGTCCTCGGCAAGGCCGGGGGCGATCACCTTGAGCGCGTAGATGCGGTTCAGCGCGACGTTCGTCGCGCGGTAGACGAGCCCCATCCCGCCACGGCTGATCAGCTCGTCGATACGGTAACCGCCGACGACGGATCCGCGCTGCAGATCACCTCCGATGGACACAGAAGGATCCTCTCAGTCGCCCTGTTGCCGTAACTGTGAAAAGTGTCGCAACTCGCCCAGTCCCCCTAGCGGTCTCATGAGCTTAGCTTCGCATCCGCGCCAGTCAAGCCGTTACCGAAAGTATCTCAGCGCAGCCGCACGTCGTAGACGGCATGCTCGCCGTGCAATCCCTTGAAGTGGAACTCGCCGCGTTCCTCGAAGAGGAGCGTCGGATCGGTCTCCGTGTACTCCTTGAGGTTGGAGGAGACGAGCACCTCACCGCCGTTGGCCAGGCCCGCGATCCGGGTGGCGAGCACGACGTTGCGGCCGAGCGGCTCGCCCGGGTTGCCGATCACGAACCCGGAATGGACGCCGATTCGCAGCGATATTTGAGGGCCTCCGGAGTCGCCCGCGGCCGGTCCCTGGAACATGCGCTGCAACTCGAGCGCGGCGTAGACCCCGCCGTGCGCGCTGTTGAACGTCGCCAGGAACCCGTCCTGCTCGAAGCGCACGACATGGCCATCATGATGGGCGAGCAGGCGCTCGACGAGGAGGTGGTGATCGGCCAGCAGCTGCTCCCACCGTTCGGGTCCCATCTCCACCGCGACGGCGTCTGCGCCGGCGATGTCGCTCAGCATCAGTGTGACCGCGCCGTCCGGCGATGACAGCCAGCCCGCGCCCGGCGAAACCGACTCGAGCGCTGCCCCGATCACGTCGATCGAGGTCAGTCGAGCCGGCGAGTCCACATCAAATCCTTTACGCCCCACACCGATAAGTCGAGCATACCTGCCTTGACAGTCAATACGACCCTCAGCAGAATCGACCGGGGCGATGAAGGGGGGTTTCGATCACGGCGGCCGGACCAGTGCGTTTCCGCACATTGCGGACTACGCGTTCCTGTCGGACTGCGAGACGACGGCGCTCGTCGCGCCGAATGGCAACGTCGAATGGCTATGCCTGCCGCGGATGGACTCGCCGAGCGTCTTCGGGGCGATCCTCGACCGCGACGCCGGGACCTTCCGGATCGGCCCGGCCGATGTGAACGTCCCCGCTGCGCGCCGGTACATCCCCGGCACAATGGTCCTCGAGACAAGCTGGGAGACGCGGATGGGGTGGGTGATCGTCCGTGACGTCCTCTGCATCGGCCCGTGGCACCACCAGACAGAGCGCTCGCGCAGCCACAGGCGCTCGCCCACCGACCACGACGCCGATCACGTGATGCTGCGGTTGATCGAGTGCGTCCAGGGCTCGGTCGACATCAAACTCGATTGCGAGCCGGCCCTCGACTACGGCGGCCTGAGCGCCGACTGGAGCTATGGCGGAGATGATTACGGCGAGGCGATCGCGCGCTCGGAGGGGATGGAGCTCGAGCTGCGGCTTGTGAGCGACCTGCGGCTGGGCTTCGAGGGGCCGCGGGCCCGGGCGCGCACCACGCTGCATGAGGGCGACCGCGCGTTCGTCGCGCTGGGGTGGTCCGAGCACGCGCTCCCCTCGACGTACGAGGAGGCGGCCGCGCGCGTCGCCCGGACGGGACGGTTCTGGCAGGAATGGCTCAAGCGCGGCGACTTCCCCGACCACCCGTGGCGGAGCTATCTGCAGCGCAGCGCCCTGACGCTCAAGGGGCTGACCTACGCGCCGACCGGCGCGATGATCGCGGCGGCGACGACCTCGCTGCCCGAGACTCCCGGCGGAGACCGCAACTGGGACTACCGGTACAGCTGGATCCGGGACTCGACATTCATGCTGTGGGCGCTGTACACGCTCGGCTTCGACGAGGAGGCGAACGATTTCTTCTATTTCATCGCCGACATCGTCGAGGCGGAGGAGCACCTGCAGGTGATGTACGGGATCGGCGGCGAGAGCAAGCTGCTCGAGCAGGAGCTCGAACATCTCACGGGCTACGACGGCGCGCGCCCGGTGAGAATCGGCAACGGTGCCTACAACCAGCGCCAGCTCGACGTTTGGGGAGCGGTCCTCGACTCGATCTATCTCCACACGCGCTCGCGGGATCAGCTGCCGGACCGGCTGTGGCCGATCATCAAGCGCCAGGTGGAGGCCGCGCTCGCGCATTGGCGCGAGCCGGACTGCGGGATCTGGGAGGTGCGCGGCGAGCAGCAGCACTTCACGTCGTCAAAGCTGATGTGCTGGGTGGCCGTTGATCGCGGCGCCCGGCTGGCGCGCCTGCGCGCCGACGAAAAGACGGCGGCGCGCTGGGAGGCGGCGGCCGCCGAGATCCACGCCGACATCTGCGACCACGCGCTCGACGAGCGGGGCGTGTTCGTGCAGCACTACGACACGAAGGCGCTCGATGCCTCGGTCCTGCTGATGCCGCTGGTTCGTTTTCTCCCCGCGGATGACGAGCGCATCCGCAACACGGTGCTGGCGATCGCGGACGAGCTCACCTACGAGGGCCTCGTGCTGCGATATCGCGTCGACGAGACCGACGACGGGTTCTCGGGCGAGGAGGGCACGTTCACGATCTGCTCGTTCTGGCTCGTATCCGCGCTCGTCGAGATCGGCGAGCTCGAGCGGGCGCGGGGGCTGTGCGAAAAGCTGCTCTCGTATGCCAGTCCGCTCGCGCTGTACGCCGAGGAGATCGATCCCGTCACCGGCCGGCATCTCGGCAACTTCCCTCAGGCGTTCACGCACCTCGCTCTGATCAACGCCGTCGTTCACGTCGTCGGCGCGGAGCACCGCCTCCAGGTCGGGGCGCTCTCGCGCGAGCCCGAACTCGATTTGCCGGGAGCCGTATGAGAAGCATCACAAGTCCCGCTCCAGGAGTCCGTTAGAGTCGCATGACAGCTGTCGCGTGGAGGCGTCCGGGGGGTCTAGTGCAAGCCGTCAAGCCGCAGGAGAGGAAGTCCGGAGCAGCACTACTTGAACGCCTCCGCGGTGCTCATGAGGCTGAGCTGTTCGGACCGCGGGGACGGCTTCCGCGCCGTGGCGAGCCGGACACGAGCCACAAGACGGCGCTCACGATCCTGGCTGGGCTGATCGTCCTCGGCCTGGTCCTCCGACTCGCCGTGCCGCGCGGACTGTGGCTCGACGAGGCGATCACCGTGCATCAGGCGCGGCTGTCGCTGCACGATCTGTTCCACCAGCTCTACATCGGCGACCGGCAGCCGCCGCTGTACCACCTCGTGCTATGGCTGACGATCCGAGCATTCGGGCACGCGGAGTTCTTCGTTCGCCTGCCCTCGCTGATCGCCGGCACGCTGATCATCCCGGTGCTGTACGAGCTCGGCCGGGAGCTGTACGACCGCCGCACCGGCCTCATCGCCGCCGGGTTCGCGGCGGTCTCGCCGATGCTCATCTGGTACGCCCAGGAAGTCCGCATGTACGAGTTCGCGACGCTGTTCGGACTGCTGGCGCTGCTGATGCAGCTCCGTGCCATCCGCAACCCGGGCAGTATCGGAAACTGGGCGGGCTACATCGTCGCGAGCGGTCTACTGCTGTGGTCGCACTACTTCGGCCTGATCGTCGTTGCCGTGCAGCTGCTGGCGTTCGTCGGCGTGCTCATCCACCGCTCGCGTGCCGGTGAGCACGTCCGGCCACTGGCCCTTGGATTTGCGTACACACTCGCGGTGCTCGTGATGGTGGTGATCCCGCTCATCGTGTTCGCCAAGCACCAGTATCAGGTGACCTCGGGCGCCGCCGGCTCGCCGAGCGGGACCTACGACTACCTGTCGTTCTACTCCGTGCTCTCGAACATGGCGTGGTCCTTGTGGGGCTATCAGCCTGACGCAACGACCGTGCTGCTCGCTGCGATGTGGCCGCTGGCCCTCTTGTTCTCCCTTGTTCTCCTGGGGCGTGGCGGGTCACGCCAGACGACCGCGCTCGCCGCTGCGGCGATCGTGCTTGTCGGGCTGCTGATCGTCGTCTCGGTGTTCGACACCTCGCTGTTTGAGGTGCGCAACTTCCTGCTGCTCGTCCCGCTCGTGCTGCTGCTCATCGCCCGGCTGATCGCCGGCTGGATCCGTCAGCCGCGGCTGCGCCTGATCGTCGTCGGGGCGATCGCCGCGACCCTCGTCCTCGGCCTTGCCGACGAACAGCTCAACAAATCGAACCCCCGGCTGTTCGACTTCCGCGCTGCGGTCAATGACATCAAGGCGAACGCCGGGCCCAACGCCCTCGTCCTGTACGAGCCGGGCGACATGCGCTACGTGCTCGAGTACTACGCCCCCGAGATCCGCAGCCAGCCGCTCACCGCTCCCATCAAGGCGGGCGGGGAGGGCAGTCCGGTGTTCGTCCTTGCCTCCTTCCAGGACAACAAGGCCTTCTTCAACCAGACGAACAAGATCGTCGGGCAGCTCACGTTCTTCCGCTCGCTCAAGCATCGCTTCAAGACCCCACAAACCGTCGTTTGGGAGTTCCAATGAGTAGCCGGCCCTGGGATGTCCGCCTTCGTCGCGTCACGTGGGAGCCCGTCCCGCAGGGGTGGAGCGTCCGTCGGCGCTGCCGCCTGCTGATGCTGCTCGGGATACCGGCGGCGGTTTGGTACTTCGGCTGGCTGCTGCAGCCGGACCGCGTCGGGACCGCGGTGCTGTTCGGAATCCTGATCGCCGCCGAGCTGTTCAACGCGATGCAGGCGTTCGGCTTCTGGTGGACGATCTTCCACGAGCATGTCCGGCCGAAACGTGCGCCCACGCAGCGCGTTGCGGTCGACGTGTTCATCCCCGTCTACAAGGAGCCGGTGGACATCGTCGACCTCACCGTCGCCGCCGCGTGCGGAATCCGCGGCGCGGAGGTGCGCGTGCACATCCTCGACGACGGCAACGACGACGACATGCGGGAGCTCGCCAAGCGCTACGGGGTCGGCTACATCCGCCGCGCCGAGCACAAGGGCGCCAAGGCGGGCAACATCAACCACGCGCTGACCAAGACGAACGCTCCGTTCATCGCGGTTTTCGACTCCGACCACGTCGCCGATCCGGGCTTCCTCGAGGCGACCCTCGGCTGGATGGAGGAACCCGACATCGCGTTCGTCCAGACACCGCAGTACTACGCCAACACCGAACACAATCGGATCGCGGCGGCGTCGTGGTCGCAGCAGGCCCTCTTCTTCGGCGCGATCTGCCGCGGCAAGGACGGGATGGGCGCGGTCTTCTGCTGCGGCACGAACGTCCTCTTCCGGCGAGAGGCGTTCGAGAGCGTCGGCGGGTTCCCGACGAACTCGCTCACCGAGGACTTCGAGTTGTCGATCCACCTCCATGAGAAGGGGTGGAAGTCGGCGTACATCCCGGATGTGTTGTCCCGAGGGCTCGGTCCCGAGGACACCGCCGCGTACGTCTCCCAGCAGCAGCGCTGGGCGCGGGGATGTCTGTCCGGCCTCCCGCGGGCGATGCGCGCCAAGCTGCCGCTGAAGCTCAAGGGCCAGTACATGCTGAGCGGGCTGTACTTCCTGTCCGGGTGGACGGTGCTCATCTACATGAGCTTCCCCGTCGTGCGCTTGCTCGGCGGTGGTCAGCCGATCGGCCACATCGACGCGCCGACATTCTTATTGCATTTCGTCCCGTACTACGCCGTCGCGCTGACGATGGCGGCGGTCGCCGGTGCCGGCTCGTACTCGTTCTCCGCCTTTGCACTCGCGGCGGCGAACTTCTGGATTCACATCCTCTCGACGATCTACACCGTGCTGCGCAAGAGCGGCTCGTTCGTCGTCACGCCGAAGAAGGGGGCCGAGGCCCGCCAGCCGGGGGCGGTGATGCCTGCGCTCGTGGTCATCGCGGTGCTCCTCGCCGCGTGCGCGTACGGTCTGGTGCGTAACCCGGACGCCGCGACGATCAACAACGTGTCGTTCGCCGCCGTCCACATCTCGATCCTGTTGACCGGGTGCTGGGCGGCGCTCCAGAAGCCGAAGGCGGCGGCGGAGTCGCTTGAGCCGGCGGCCGAGGTCGTCGCGTGACACGTAACGTTCGTCAACTCGTTCCTGTCCTTGCAGCGATCGCCGTGTTGGGGGTGACTATGTGGTTCCTGTCCGGCTGTGGCTCGAGCAGCTCATCGTCAACAAGCGCGACGACGACCGGCGGCAGCGCCGCGCCGAACGCCCACGCGCGAGCCGTCGCGGCGTCGAAACGGTTCCTGAAGCGCTACGTCACCGGTGATGGGCGTGTCGTCCGCGTCGACCAGGGCGGCGACACGGTCGGCGAGGGGCAGGCATACGGAATGCTGATGGCGGCCGCGATCGGCGACAAGAAGCGCTTCAACCTCATCTGGGATTGGACCCAGAAGAACCTGGTGCGTCCTGATGGGCTGATCTCGTTCCTGTGGAAGAACGGGCACATCGTCGACCCGCAGGCGGCGTCCGACGCCGACCTTGACGCGAGCCGCGCGTTGCTCGTGGCGGGCTGCCGCTTCCATCAGCCGGCGTTCAAGCAGCAGGCGCTGCGGCTCGGTTCGGCGATCCTCCACGTCGAGGTCGGGTCCGCGAGCTTCCAGGGCGCACCGGTGCTGACCGCCGGGCCGTGGGCGATCACGCCGCCACCTCCGACGGTCAACGTGAGCTACTTCTCGCCGGCGAGCTTCCTCGCTCTACGGGCAGCGTCGAAGGACTCCACGTGGAGCGCCCTCGCGTCGAGTTCCCGGGCGATCACGAACAAGGCGATGCCGAAGGAGGGGACTCTGCCCCCGGACTGGGCTCACCTCGAGGGAAACAACGTTGTGCCGATCGGTAACCCGGGCAAGAGCGGCGTGGCGCCGTCGTACGGCTTCGACGCGGTCCGCACGCTCGTCCGGATGGCGGAGGATCCGAATCCGCTCGGGCGCGAGATAGCGGCGCGGGCGTGGCCGGTGTTCGAGCATCAGGTTCCGACGGAGATCAACGTCAACTACACCTTGCACGGGCAGCCGATCGGACACCTCGTGCATCCGGTCGGGCTGGTGGCAGCCGCCGGGGCCGCGGACGCGGCCGGACAGCTGGCGGCGCGGGATGGCCTGCTCGACGCCGCCGAGGCCCTCGACCGTCACGCCCCAACGTACTACGGCGCCGCGTGGGTGGCGCTCGGACGAATCATGCTGACCACGCGCCTGCTCGACGCGTGCTCATGATCGCCCGCGGATCCTCACGGCTCCTCGCCGATCGCCCGCAGCGCACGCCGCTCGAACTGCTCCGCGGTCGGGCGTGCGCCGGGATCCTTGTCCATCGCGCGGCGCACGAGGTCGTCGAGCGGCGGCGGCATGTCCGATCGCCGCTCGGTCAGAGGGGTCACCTCGGCGTTCACCTGCGCCCACATCTTCGCCATGCCGCCCTTGTGCGCGGCGAACGGCGGCTCGCCGGTGAGCATCTCGTAGGTCACACAACCGAGGCTGTAGACATCGCTGCGGGCGTCGGGCTCGCTGCCCTCGATCTGCTCCGGGGCGACGTAGTCCACCGTCCCGAGGACCTGATCAGCGGCGGTCAGCCCGGCCTCGGTCTCGGCGCGCTTGGCGAGGCCGAAGTCGGTCAGGTAGACGTGGTCCTCGGGCGTGACGAGGACGTTCGACGGCTTGACGTCGCGGTGGATGAGCCCCTGCTCATGGGCGACCGCGAGCGCCGCGGCGATCTGGGAGGCGAACCGCGCCGCCCGGTCGGGCCCGAGCGGGCCTTCGCGTTGAATGAGCGTGCCGAGCTCGGTGCCGTTGACCCATCGCGTGACGATGTACACGGTTCCGTCCTGCTCGCCCGCCTCGTACAGCGGGACGACGTTCGGGTGGTCGAGCGACGCGACGGCGCGAGCCTCACGCCGGAGACGCTCTCGGACGACGGGGTGACTGGCGACGTCCGCTTCGACGAGCTTGAGTGCGACCGATCGGTCGAGCCGCAACTGACGGGCGCGGTAGAGAATCCCGAGCCCGCCGGCACCGACGACGCTCTCCACCTCGTAACCGGCGAATGTGCTTCCGGGAGAGAGCACTGTCTACAGGTCCCCCTCGGTGACGTACCCGCCGGAAAAAGCCGCCTCGGCGAGACGCACGCGGGCGTTCTTCGCCGACGGATCGGTGATCCCGAGCTTGGCGCACAGGATGCGCAGGTGCGTGCGGACCTCACTTACCGAAACGATGAGGTCCTCGGAGATCTGCTCGTCGGTGGCCGGGGCTGCGAAACGGTTGCCGCCCTTGTACGGACGGCAGAGCGAGGTGAGCACGCGGCGCTGGGTGCTCGAGAGATCGACCGCGGGCGCCCGTCGTGCAGCGGCGGCGGGCGCGGGTCTCGGGGCGGCGACGGGTGCCGGTGGCGGGGCGGCGACGGGTGCCGGTGGGGGGGCTGCGACGGGTGCGGGTGCCGGTGGGGGCGCCTGGGCGCGTGCCTGACCTGGAGCGGGCGGCCGCGTGGGTGCGGGCTCATCTGTCTCCCGGGGCGCGTGATAGATGGCCCGGGTGGCCCCGAAGCGCAACATATCCCCGGCCCGGAGCGGAACCCGGCCGTTGAGCCGGCGGTCGTTGACGAACGTGCCGTTGCTCGACATGCCATCGTCGACGAGCTCCCAACCGTCGCGGGCCCTTTCGAAGCGAGCGTGCGACCGTGATACCTGATCGTCCCAGTCGAGCACCAGGTCAGACGACGAGCGACGTCCAACGGACACGATGTCGGCCGATGGGGCGAACACGACGAGCCGCTCTCGACCACCGCCATCTCGGAACTCGAGGAAGGGTGAACCGGAGCGCTCCGCCTCGACGCGAGCCCCCACTTCGAACATCGCCCGAGCGTCAGCGGGAGGATTCGCAGACACAGCTCCATTATCCCGAGCCGCGCGCGCGGCGTCGAGTCGGCACGGGGTCTTTCAGACAGGGCGGGCGTCACGTTAGGGTTCGGATCTGATGGCTGGCGCGGAGCTGCGGGTGACGGAGGGCAACGAACGCGGCAAGCTGCTGAGCGTCGATGCCGACCTGCTGATCGGCCGCCTCGCTCCAGAGGACGAGGGCCGGCTCGGCGGCGACCTCGAGATCTCGCGGCGCCACGCCCGCGTGTCCCGCGGCGCGGACGGCCAGCTGGCGATCGAGGATCTCGGCTCGGCGAACGGCACGTTCGTCAATGACGCGCGGATTGATGCGCCCCGGGCGCTGGTCGCGGGTGATCGCGTCCGGGTGGGCAAGACGGTGCTCGAGGTCGTGGCCGGCGCCTCCGACTCGCCGCCCCCCGCGCCGCCCGCGCCCGAGGTGCAGGGCACGATCGTCGAGAGCACGCCCCCGCCGTCGCTCGCCCAGGAGCTCGTCATCACGGGCGGATCGGCGGCGGGCCGCCGGCTCACGGTCGACGACGAGCTCGTGCTCGGCCGTGCCGTGGACGGCGAGGGGCGGTTCGCCGAGGACGGCAAGCTTTCACGGCGTCACGCTCGGATCACGCGCGACGACGCCGGTCGGCTCGCGGTGGAGGACCTCGGGTCGGCGAACGGTACGTTCGTCAACGACCAGCGGGTCGGCGGACGCGTGATCCTGAACGTCGGCGACGCAATCCGTGTCGGCGACACGACCTTTGAGGTGCTCGACGCCGGTCGCGCGTCGACACCGGAACCGGCGCCGCGCGCGCCCGAGCCGCCACCGCCACCATCGCCGGCGCCGCGCGCACCCGAGCCGCCGCCGCCACCACCGCCGCGCGCGCCCGAGCCGCCGCCGGCACCGGTGGCGCGTCCCGTTCCGACGCCCGTCCCACCGCGCCCGCCGGCGGTCCCCACCGCCGACCTCGTTTCCAATCTCCCGCCCGGCTCTCTCTTCGCCGGATGCCGCGTCGAGGAGCTCATCGGCCACGGGGAGATGGGCGTCGTCTATCGCGCTGAGGAACTCGCACTGCAGCGCGAGGTGGCGCTCAAGCTCATCCTCCCGAGCCGATCGGGGGACGAACGGATGCGTGAGCGGTTCCGGCGCGAGTCGCGGATCGCCGCCGCGATCGATCACCAGAACGTGATCCCGATCTTCGACGCGGGCGAGGAACAGAGCGTCTTGTACATCATGATGCGCCTCGTCGACGGTGTCGATCTGCGCGCCGTGATCGACTCGGGCGGCCCACTCGACCCGCTGCGCGCGGCGCGGATCATCCGCCAGGTCGCTGTCGCGCTCGACGCTGCCCACGCGCACGGCATCCTCCACCGCGACGTCAAGCCGTCGAACGTCCTGCTGGCGCGCCGGGACCATGCATACCTCACCGACTTCGGCCTCGCCAAACCGGAGTCGACGATCGACGCCCTCACGCGTCACGGGACCGTCGTGGCCCGCGTCGACTACATCGCCCCTGAGCAACTCCTCGGTCAGAAAGTCGATGCCCGGGCCGACATCTATGCGCTCGGCTGTGTGCTGTTCGAAGCGCTGACCGGCAGAGAGCCGTTCGAGCGCGCCGCGGCCGAGGCGGGCCTGCTCGCGCGGATCGAAGGGCCGCCGCCGTCGGTGCTCGCCGCCCGGAGCGATTTGCCCCGCGCATTTGACGACGTCATCCGACGGGCGATGGCGACCGATCCCGAGGAGCGGTACCCCTCCGCCGGCGACCTTGGTCAGGCGGCGCTCGTTGCGGCCGGTGGGCTGCGCCGCGCGCAGCCGTGGTCGATGGTCGCGACCGGCGAGGCGTCGTTCGTGCGTGAGGGGCTGTCGCCTGCGGCGCTCGCGGCGGCCGGCGCAGCGTCTGCCGGCGGCGCGGCAGCCGGCGGTGCGGCGGCCGGCGGTGCGGCAGCGGCGTCTGCGTCGCCGGGCCGGTCACGGGGTCGTTCGCCGGCGATCGCCGAAGCGGGTCCCCGGAGCGATTCCCTGCGGTGGGCGGTCGCGCTCGTCGGCCTCGTGCTCGTCGCCGTCGGGATGATCGCGGCGCTGCACGGGATCTCGACGCTCTGAAGCGGGCTCGCCGATGTGGCGCCGGGGGCGTCCGGCGGACCGTTTTCGTGGTTGCGGGTGTTTCGAGCGGGTGGCAGCGCACGGAAGGCGCCAAGATCCGCCTGCTCGGGGTGATCTGTTGCGTATCTGACACCGCGGGGACGGTCAGTCAAGCGGCGTCAGATCAGGACGATTGCCAACGCTTGAGCGCTTCTCGTTGCAGCCTGCAGCCCGCAGCCCGCCGGCCGACCGTCTCGAGCCCAATCGGACCGCAGTGTCGCTCAGACCGGCACAACGGTCCGGGCTTCCGTCACGACCCCGTCCAGGGGACCATTCTTTGCGGTCGTGAGCGGGCTCTGGCGTGCGGAGCGGACAGGCTCGGGGACGGCCGGCGGACCGGCTCAGCGCCAGTGGATCGTGGCCAGCACCCGCGCGCGGTGCGAGGGCCGAAAACAGACAACGCGAGTTCGCGCCGTCAGCGCTCCTCCGCTCGGAATTGCCGCCGTCTGGGACGTCGCCGCCCGGGAGCTTTCGGCTACTGGTCCGTTTCGACGGGATGCGGGTTTGCCTGCCGCGCTGTCTGTTGTCGTGCGTGCGTACATCACGCACTGGATACTCACTGACAGGGCGGGTTGTACCCAGAGACCCTAGGGGTGAATCACGCCACCCGTGCTCGCCGCCTCATTTGGCGAGGCCGGCGAGGTAGCCCTTGACGAACGCCCCGTACGTGTTCGCTGGATCGCCCTGGTAGTTGCTGATGAGCGCATGGCAGTTGCCCCACGTGTCCCAGGTCCATGCCGCGTAACCGACGTGGTGGTCATCCGCCCAGCCGAGAAACGTCGCGATGATCGCCGAGTCGCAGCTCGACGCATCGTAGGTCTCGCCGGTCTCACCGAAGATGAGCGGGACGCGGTGCGCGACCGGCGCCATCGTCCGGTTGAAGCAGGACGGCGAGCTACAGGCGTTCTTGCCGTAGACGTGAGTCTCGGCGATCAGTTGATGGCGCGGATCCCGTGGCTCGAAGGCGAGCCAGTGCGACATGTCGTTGGCGTAGTTGATGCCGGGGATGGCGATCGGGCCTCGGTACCCGGCCCCGCGGATGACGTGGACCGCCTGTTGCATTCCGGCGGTGCGGTAGCGCAGCGTGGCGGTGCCATTCGGGCGAGGGCACGGGCTGCCGCCGCGCAACAGGCAACGCGGCGTGACGACGGGTTCGCCCCATGGCTCGAGCACGACGCCCGTGTCTCCCCGGAACGTCCGCGCCATGCTCGCCCACATCGCCGGAGAGTGATCGGCGTCCGGAGCGCGGGGTTGCGAGGTCGCGCGCATCCGCCCGGGCGCGCCCCAGGCGAGTGACAGCTCGGCGTAGATCCCGTGTTGATGAAGCAGCCGGACGTAATTGACGATCGCCTGTCGGTAGCGAGCGCCGCTGAACGCGCCGTTGATGCCGTTGATGCCGAGCCAGCAGTCCTCGTTGAGCAGCAGGCGGACGAAGTTCACATGCCAGGAGGCGATCGCCTGGACCGACGGCTCGTCGCTCGGGCCGTCGAAGATGGCGAACCCCTGAACGCACGCGTACTCCGTCCCGGACCGGTTGACGCCGCGCAGCGCGACGCGATGACCGCGCGTGTCGATGAGGCGAGCACCGGACACCCGGAGGCCGGGGAGGCCGGCAGCGCCGGCATACGCCGGTGCCAGCCAGAGGCTGACCGCGAGCAGCGCAAACACCACCACGGCCACCCTGCCTCCGAAACCTCGTCTCGCCCCGATCATGTCTCGACTCCCATTGTGCCCGACCGGCCGGGCGGGCTCGTCAGTTCGGTCGCGATTGCACGAACGCGTTCAGGCCGGATGCTCCGTTGCAGCGCGAAGGCGGTCATCGATCGCCTGAACGCTCGACGGGATGCGCAGGCGCTCAGCCTCCTCCGGATACGCCTCGGCGAGTTTGGAGAGCTCGGAGGACAGGAAGCCCAGGCCGGCATCGAGGTCAGTCTCCGAGGCTTCGCTTCGGCGACGGACTCCCATGGCACGGTTCACCCGCGCCTGCGCCTTCGGCCACGTGTAGTTCGGATCGATCGCTCGCCTCAGCTCGGCCCAGCGCCGCGCGAGCCGGTCGAGTGCATTGCGCTTTGCGTCGATGCGGCGGTGCATGGGGACGGTGGCCGGCAGTCGCGTCGGATCGGCTCGGACGTCGGGAGTTATTTCGCCGAGCCGCTCACGACGGACGAACTCGAGCACTGAGCGAAGCGACCGCTCGGATTGACCGAGTTCGCGCAGCAGTCGGCGCGCGGCCTGGACCTCCAGGTCGCCGTAGTGCGTCCCAGCGATGATGATCCCGCCGGCCTGGACTTCGGCGTCGAGCGCCTCGAACTCGCGTCGTCGACCGAACCCCAGCGGCGCCTCGGTCTCGAACGCCTCGCCGGCATCGTCGCTCACTTGCTGGCGCAGCTCGACCTCGATCCGCGCCGCAAGTGCCTTCAACGTCGCGTCGGAAGGCATGAACACCGTCGCCAGCGTGTCGGCCGGGTCGTGGGTCCGCCGCCTCACGATCCGTCCAACCGCCTGACGAAAGAACAGGTCGGTGCGTTTGACGGTCGCGTACACGGCGACCAGCAGTCGCGGCACGTCGACGCCCTCACTCACCATGTTGACCGCGACGAGCCACCGGGGCGCCCGCTCGTCGCCGCGCGCGAACCGCTCGATTCTCGTGTGGGCGCCCGCCTCGTCGCTCAGAACCACGACTGGCTTTTCGCCCGAGATCGTGCGCAGCAGGCTACCGACGGCACGGGCATGAGCCCGGTCATCACACAGCACGAGGCCGGCCGCGTCGGGGACGACGGCGCGCGCCTTGGTGAGCAGCGCTTCGGCATCGCGGAGCATGCGTGGGAGGAACGGGGTGCGCGCGTCGATCGCGGTGCGCAACCGCCGCGCGTCATCATCGGGCGCGAGTTCGTCGGCGAACGCGGCAAATGTCTCCTGCTCGCCGATGCGCCAGCGCAACGTGGCGTCAAGCAGCCGGAACGCGAGCGGGCGACACACCGCGTCGCTAACGGCCTCCCCATAGCCGTAGACGAAGTCGGGAGCGCAGCGCCGGTCGTCGTCGTAGCGCACGAACGGGATTGCCCGCGCATCCGATCGAAAGGGGGTTCCAGACAGGCAGAGCCGTTGCTGCGCGCCATCGAACGCGGTCCGCAGGGCAGTGCCCCAGGCGGCCTGATCACCCGCATGATGAATCTCGTCGAGGATCACGAACGTTGGTCGGGACAGATGGTGGGCGAACAGGTCAGGCGCCGCGGCGACTTGCTGATAGGTGACGACGACACCATCGACATCCGCTCGCCACGCGCCGTCGGCGTTGCGCCAGCGAGGATCGAGGTGAAGCCCCGCCGCGTCCGCCGCGTCCGCCCACTGCGGCCGCAACGCCACCGTCGGAGTCACGACGATCACCTGCTCGATCCCCAGCCGCTTGGCGGTCTCGCAGGCCGCAACGGTTTTTCCAGCTCCCGGGGTCGCGACGAGCAGGAAGTCCCGGGAGGTACGGGCCTGAAACGCAGAAAGGAACGTCTGCTGCCACGCGCGCAGACCGTTCGCGGCGTCGCTAGGCGACCGGGCCATCGCTGCCCTTTCGCAGATTGCACCGCGGGCACAGTGCTTGACCGTTCCGGGCCTCGGTTGCCCCACCACGGACGATGGGCGTGACATGGTCGGCATGCCATCCCGGGCGGAGCGGCTCGCCACACGCGGCACAACGGCCACGGGCGGCGAGAAACATTGCGACACGTTGGGTCGAGCCGAAGCGACGCCGGGCCATGGCCGGGAGTGTCTCAAGTGGACGGGTCGGGACGGCCGCCCGAACGCAGGGAGCTGCGTAAGACTTTGCAGCCGTGGTGACGTTCCGGGCGCTCGAGCGGCGCGACTTTCCGATGCTCGGCCGGTGGCTGGCGGAGCCGCTTGTCGCGCGTTGGTGGAATCACGACCCTCGCCCGGAGGCGCTCGAGCGGGATTTCGGTCCCTGCATCGACGGGGATGACCCCGGCGAGGTGTGCGTCGCGATGTTCGACGGGACCCCGTTCGGGCTGATTCAGCGTTACTGGCTCGAGGACAACCCGGAGTGGGCGGAGGAGCTCTCGACGGTGCATCCGGTCCCGGCCTCCGCGCTCGGCATCGACTACCTGATCGGCGAGGCCGGCTTTCGTGGTCGAGGCTTCGGTGCGGTGATGATCGCGCGCTTTGTCGAGCAGGCCTGGGAGCGCTATCCGGATGCCAGCGAGGTTGTCGTCCCGGTCGTCGCCGCCAACGAGGCGTCGTGGCGCGCACTTGAGGGCGCTGGCTTCCGGCGAGTCGCGACCGGTGAACTCAAGCCGGACAACCCGGTCGACTCGCGGCAGCACTACGTCTACGTGTGCCGCCGGCGGTAGGGTTCAGCTCGGACCAATGATTGTCGGTCGCGCAGGAGAGCTCCGCGTCCTCGATCGTCTGGCGGTGTGCGTCGCCGCGCTCGGTGTGCTGCGCGCGGCCGCCGCGCGGCGCCCGGTGCTCGCGGTCGTCGACGACATCCAGTGGGCTGACAGTGCCTCACGCGAGAGCATCGAGTACATCGCCCGCCGAGCGGGTGGGCGTCTCGCCGTCGTGCTGGCCGCGCGGGACCCGTGGGACGGGGTCGAGCGGATGCGACTCCCGACGCTGGCCATCGGTCCGGTCGATGACCGCAGCGCCATCGGCCTGCTCCGCGCCGCAGCGCCGGATCTCGCCGTCGCCGTCGCGAGCATGGTCACCGTTGCTGCTGCGGGCAATCCGCTCGCCCTCGTCGAACTCCCCGCGACACTGACTCCGGCGCAACGGTCGGGACTCGCCACGGTCGAGGAGCCGCTCGCTCCCGGACGGCGTTCTCAGCACGCGTTTGCAGGCCGGATCGAGGCACTTGCGATGCGGCTGGCCGAGGACCTTGACGGGCTCGGCTCCGATTGGCCGTGGATCCATCTCCTGCTCCGCACGCAGGTGGCGGTCGGCGCGTTCGAGCCGGCCCAGGGAGCCGGTCTGGCGCTCGCCGAACGGGCGTATGAGGCCGGCGCCTTGGCGACGTTGAGCGGTGCGCTGCTTGTCGCTGCCGACTCGGCGTTCCGCCTGGGTGATTGGCGCGCCGCTGACACCGGGACGCTGCAAGCGGTTGAGGTCGGACGTGAGGCCGGTCAGCCCGCGCTGCGGGGTTACGCGCTCGCGACCCGCGCGCGGCTCCTGGCCCCCAGGGCCAGGCGCAGGAGAGCCGCGACGCGACACTGGTGGCGCTCGCGATCGCGGACTCGGACGGGATCAGTAGCGGCCTGCGGTTCGTTCACGCCGCTGAAGGGTTCTTGGAGCTGAGCCTTGATCGCGTCCCGGAGGCAATCGCCGCGCTCGAGATGGTGTCGCGACTTCTCATCGGGTCCGGTCTCGAGGAACCGACGGTCGTCCCCTGGGCACCCGATCTCATCGAGGCGTACGCGCGCGGCGGGCGCCTCGACGACGCCAATCACGTTCTCGTGGCGCTCGAGCGCCAGGCGGTGTCGACCGAGAGCGACGTCGCGGCAGCGGCCGCCGCCTGGTGTCGGGGCATGCTCGCGGCGAGTTCGACACGGCGTTCGCCGAGGCGCTGGCGGCGGACAACCGCCGCCCGATGCCGTTCGAGCGGGCGAGGACGCTGCTCGCATACGGCCGTCGGCTGCACCGTGCGCGGCGCCGTGCCGAGGCGCGGGATCGCCTGCGGGAGGCCGAATCCGGGTTCAGGCGCCTCCGAGCCACGGCCTGGGCGGAGCAGGTCCGGCACGAGCTCCGCGCCGCGGGAGCCCGCCGTCGCGCCGCCCCGACCGACGCGCTCACGCCGCAGGAGCAGCGCGTTGCCGCCGCCGTGCGCGAGGGCATGTCGAACCGTGAGATCGCGGCCGCGCTGTACCTGTCGCCAAAGACGATCGAGTTCCACCTTCGGCAGATCTATCGAAAGCTCGGCATCCGCTCGCGCACGCAGCTTGTGACGGTGCTTGCCGACGGCGGCACGGGCCCTAAACCCCGGTAATTTGCCCGGTGCGCCGACCCCGGTGCCCGGACTAACGTGTTGCGCGGGGCGCGACCGCGCCGCGTCAATCATCGAGGGGGACGATATGGAGAGCGTTACGGTCGGCTTGGGGCGAGATGGGTCACTGATGCGGGCGTTGACCCGGCCGTAGCCGTAGCCTGCGGCCGCCACGGATCACCGCGGCGATACCGTCCAGTCCGATCCATGCCGGCCCGGTACCACCGCTTTGCGGGAAGCAGCCTCGAGCGCCTGGGCGCGCTGAGCGATGGCGTGTTCGCGGTCGCGATGACGTTGCTCGTCCTCGATCTCAAGGCGCCCGCCGAGCCCGCGCGCACCCAGCATCCGATCTGGTCGTCCGGCGGCGGCGCGTCCGAGCACGTGCTCGCCCACGACCTGCTGCACAACGTCGTGCCGCGGCTGCTCCCGTATCTCATGAGCTTCCTCACGCTCGGGATCTTCTGGGTCGGGCAGCAGACACAACTCTCGACCTTCACCCGCAGCGACCGTGCGCTGACATGGATCCACCTGACGTTCCTGCTCACGGTGACGCTGATGCCGTTCTCGACCGGATTGCTCGCCGAGGACACGACGTACCGCCTCGCCCTCGCCGTGTACTGGCTCAACCTGTTCGCGCTCGGCACGGTGTTGTTCATCAGCCTCCGGTATGCGGATCGGGCCGGCCTGCTGAGCGAGTCGACGACGCCCGACATGCGCCTCGCGCTCAGGCGCCGGATCATCGTCTATCAAGTGTTGTACGCGCTGGCGGCCTTGACCTGTCTCATCAACACCTACCTGGCGATCGGGCTGCTCGTCGCGCTGCAGCTCAACTCCGTGATCGCGCCGCGGATCGGATTCCTCGACCGGGCGTGATGACGAGCAGCCCGTCACGTTCTCGAGATTGATCCCGTGCACGTCGCGGATCGACTCGCGGAACCAGACGTCGAACGGATCCTGCGAGGTGCCAAGGCCCGCGAACGCGGCAGCGAGATCGTCCGCCTCGATGAATACGACCGCGATGTCGCCGGCCGGCGTCGAGTGCGAGCAGCACGGGTCCCCGGTTGGTGAGCCGCTCGATCCGGTCGATGATCTCCTCGACCGCTTGGAAGTGGAGCCCGTTGCCGGCGGGAACCCCAAGCGCGTCGACGAGCGGGCCGAACGGCCCCGTGTGCTCCGGCGGGTGTGCCGCCCCGCGCAGGACCGCGATGCCCGAGGCGGAGGCGTCGTCGGCGACGGCCGAAAGCAGGCGCGTCTTCTCGATGCCGGCCTCTCCCTCCATGAGCACCGTTGCCGCGGTGTCCTCGTCGGCGAGCGCCCGCACGCGATCGTGGAGGAGTCGGACCTCAGCATCACGGCCGATCAGCGTCCCAGCCCCCAAGGCCGGCCGATTAGGTGCGTACGACCCAGACTGAGCCGCGCACCTTGCCGGTCACCGAGCGGCTCGTCGGTGAGAGCGTGAACGGGACCTTGACGAGGCCGACGGCCGGCTTGGCCGGAAGGCTGAGCGTGATCTTCGTCGAGCGCGTACGGACCGAGAGGTGCTTGCGACCGACAGTGAGCCTCGCGGCGCTCGAGGTCCGCAGCGTGATCGTGACCGTCTTCGCGCCCTTCCTGACGCGCTGCGGGACCGACAGGCCGAGGACGCGCAGCTTCTGCGCGGTCACGCCGAGTCGTTCCGTGACGGTCCGGCTGTTGCCGCCGGAGCCGCGCGCCACGAGGCGGAGCGTCACCTTGCCTGCGGGGAGGCGGGCGTTGAGGGTGGCGCCCGTGCCGAGCCGCCTGCGGCCGGCAAACCACGTGAGGGCGCGCCCGCTGAGCGCCTGTCCCTGGTCGCCCACGGCGGTCGCGACGAGGCGGGTGCGCTGACCGGCGAGGATGCTGTCCCCGGCGACCGGGGCGATGATCTTGACCTGCGGCGGCGTGCCGGGCGCCGCGAACGTGGGGGACGTCGCGCTCGCCGCCGAGAAACCGTCGTTGAGCGTCACGCGGACGCGCGTGCGCTTGCTGCCGGGCAACGTCGCACCGGGCAGGCTGATGTGGCCGCGGTTCGGACCGATGTAGGGCGAGCGCCAGGTGGTGCCGCCGTCAGAGCTGACGGAGATCGTCACCTGAAGCGCCTTCGTGTCAGGGTCGGAGCCACGCCACCGCAAGGCCAGCTTCTGCCCGCGACGGAGATGGATCCCGCGCCGGGAAAGCAGCAACTTGACATGCGGCGGTCGGGAGCGATCCTTGCGCGCCAGCACCCGGCCTCCCAACACGAGCTCGACGGCCGATGCGTTCGGCGCAACCGGCCCGACGAAGGCGCCGTCCGCGGCGGTCGTACGGATCTCTCCCGGAGGCTGGATGTGGACTCCGGCGTCGAGCAGCACCTTCCCGCCCCGCACCGAGTGAGCGCAGCCGGTACGGCGAGCCCGCGTCCGAAGGGACGGGGTCCGGGCCGTTCGTGGGCCCGACCCGGGTGATCGCGCCGCTCGACGGTCCGGCGACGCCGACGGCGAAGGCGGCGGACGTCTGCCTGGCGCTGTGTGCGAGCCGACCGCCGCCCGGGAACGTCTGAAGCTTCAGACGCATGCGCACGGCGAACGCGTCGAGGGCTGCGGCGACGCGCTGCCAGTTGCGCGCCGAGAGCCAGGTGTTTCCGGGGTATGCGGCCGGGCTTGTGGTCCTCGCCGCGGCGGTCGAGGGACGACGGTCCCGGAAGTCGCCGCAGTAGGTCATGAAGTCGTAGATCACACGGCCTGACGGCGTGCCATCGACCGCGGGCGCAACGCGGAATCCGTTGAGTCTCGTCACGTTGAAGCGTGCGCTCTGCAGCCGTCCGGTGTTGTCGCCGGGCCACATTTCGTTGATCGCCGCGTTGTTACATCCTGTGCCGGCGTGCGGCAGCGTCAACCAGTGTCCAAGCTCGTGGGCGGAGCCCTGCACCGGGTGTACGGTCGTGTTGACGATCAACCATCCCGTGTTCGCAGGCGATGGGCCGCTCACGCTCACCTTCGTGATGTCGTTACCGACGGGATGCTGGACGCCCGGCTCGGGGCAGAAGCTGCCGGCGCTGCACCCGAGGATGCCGCCGCCGCTGTCGTAGTTCGACACCGCGAGTACCGCGTCGTAGTTCCGGCGATACGTGTTGCAGAGGATGCTCCTGCAGATTCGCGTGCGGGCGGGGTTGTTCGCGACCCACTGGCTCATCACCGCGTCGATCGAGTACCAGCGGCACACGCGGGTCGCCTGGCCGCCAGACGCGGTCCCGCCGGTCTTGTTGCCGGCCGTATCGACGCAGTTTCCCTTGCTGTCGACGGTGACCTTGCTCGCGGCGTCGATGTCGATCGACGACGGCGCGTAGCTGCCGAACGAGAACCGCGAGCCGCCCGGGTAGAGGTACTCGGAGGCGGCCATGACCTGGTCGGGCGTCGGGCGGAAGCCGGTTTGACCGCTCGTCAGCAGCTGGACAGACCGGAATTGCGGCGCGATGAACTGCTCGAACGGGACGTTGTCGAGCGTGTACGTGTCGTCGATGTCGCAATTCGGTTTCGGATAGGCCGCGAGCACCGTGCTGTTGCCGGGCGGGTCGTTCGGCGTTGGGCACTGGAACGCTCCATACGATGGTCCAAAGTCCGACTTGGGGAACACGACGTGCGCCGTCAGCTGCAGGTGGCCGGCCGCCGTCCATGCCGACGGAAGCTTGAACTGCACTTGGTTGGCGAGGTTGGTGCGTTCCTCGGCGGTGACCGTCGGTGAGTCGCTCGGCTGGATTGGGTGCGGCGCCGACGCGACGAGCGGATCGCCGAGGCTCTGGCCGTTGCGCGTCGCGCTCAACTCAACCGTGATCGGCAAGTCGGGGTCACCCGGCGACACGTTCACCGTGTTGACGTACACGATCGCGGTCGTGCGTTTGTCCGAGTCGAGCGTGACGCCGTCGTAGTTGGTCTGCTGCATCGCGTGCTGGGGATCGTTCTGGTTGACGATGCAGAACGTCTGGAACGTGGAGCCGACCTCGAAGTACGAGCTCGGCGTGCCGCCGCTGCATGGCTGATGGAAGAACGAGCCGTTCGGCCAGTACGCCACTGCCTCCGAGTTCGGCTGAACGATCTGGAACACGTCGATGCCCTTGACGCGGACATCGCCATATGCCGCGGGCAGCTTGTTGAGACCCGCCGACGTGAAGAACACGGCGTTGCTCGTCGCCGTGACCGGGGCGGTCGGTCCCTGGACCGTCACCTCGCAGGCGATCGGAAATCCCCAGACCGCAGAGGTCGGCGTAAAGGTCTGGCCCTGGCCGACCGGAACCGCCTGGCCGTTCTCGGTGGCGATCCAGCGGTAGGTGAAGCCCGGGGGTGAGGGGAGGTTCTTCCACGTCCCGGAGTTGCAGAAGTGCGTACCCGTCGGGCCGCCGGCGGTGCCGAGCTGGCTGATCGACGGCACGGACGTGTTCTGCGGCGGGTTGGCCGGAGGCGGGGGCGGGGGCCCTTGGATCGGGAGCTCAGGAGGCGTGGTCGCCGTGCTCGAGGACACGAAGGCGGCCTCGGTGGACGTGAGCGCCCGCTTCCAGATGCGCACCTCGTCGATGTCGCCGGAGAACTGGGTCTGCTCCGTGCACCCACGCCCGGTGGAGTTGTCCGCGGCTGCGAAGTCGCCGATCCACAGACTGTTACTGGTGTCGAGGCCGTACCCGATCTCCCCATTGCCAGGTGCGTGGCCGATCTCGGTGCCGTCGACGTACAGCCGGACCGTGGCGCCGTCGTAGGTTCCAAGGACGGCATGCCAGTGGCCGTCCCAGATCGTGTTTGGGGCGGCCGGGGTGACGTAGTTCCCGGTGCTCGTGTGGACGTAGAACTGCACGCCCTGAGGTGTGCTCGGGCTGCTGCCGCCCGTGTAGAGGGCATACGAGGCGTAGGAGCAGAAGCTCTGACCACCTTGCGCGACGATGTTCTTGACCCGCGGGACGATGGTGGGAGACCGCACCCAGGCGAGCACCGACACGTTCGCCGGTTGGAGATCGGCGAAGTTCCCGGCGTCGATCGCGCTGCCCTTCGTGGGGAACTCCAAGCCGCCTGCGAACCGCCCGTCCGCGACGGGCGTCGGTGCGCCTCGGACGTGTCCGGTGTAGCCGTGGCCGGAGGTGTCCGCCGTCGTACCGCCGGCGATCGAGTCCAGATGCCACTCTCCGGCGAGATCCGGATCCTGTGCGGCGGCGGCGCTCGGCCCGATCAGGCCAAGCGCCAGCACAACCCCCACCTTCAACAACGCGCCCCTCATGTGCGCGAGCACTCTGCCAGCAATGCTCCAGTTTTGCGTCAGGGTCGACCCTGATCTTTCGTCAGGGTCCGTACGGCCGGGTCGAGCGTGCGACCCGGGCGCGGGTCAGGCCACCCCGGCGCGGGTCAGGCCACCCGGCGCGGGTCAGGCCACCCCGGCGAGCTCGGCGCGGTGGTGAGGTGCCGTGAGGTCGAGCGCGGGCCCAACCGGCACGATCTGGTTTGGGTTGATCGAGGTGTGTGTCACGTAGTAGTGCCGCTTGATGTGAGCGACGTCGACGGTGCCGGCGACGCCGGGCGTCCCGTACAGGTCGCGCAGGTACGCGGAGAGGTTGGGGTAGTCGACGATGCGGCGGATGTTGCACTTGAAGTGCCCGTGGTAGACGGCGTCGAAGCGCACGAGCGACGGGAACAGCCGCCAGTCGGTCAGCGTCTGCCGATCGCCGAGCAGGAACCGGCGCGTCGCGAGGCGCTCTTCCAGGAGGTCGAGCGTCTCGTGCGATGGGCCCACGGGCACGCGAGCTACACGTACAGGTGGTACCGCCCCGGAGCGGCGGGGAAGCCTGACGAGCCGTCGGCCGTGACGCGATCCCGGAACGCGGACTTCTGGCGGACGAAGCGTCCGTTACGGTGCTCGCGGGGGAAGTCAGTGTTGCTCATCAGACGGCTCCGCGGGGAGTCTCGGTGTTCTTCCTGAGCGCGCCGGCGAGCCAGTTGGTCGCGGCGGGCACGTCGGCGGGGTCGATGTGGTGGGCAGCGTTGGACTCGAGGTAGGTGACCTTGAGGCCGGCCTCCTCGAGCAGTTCGCGTGCGCGGCGAGCAAAGGCGACGTCCATCACCGGGTCCTGGCGGCCGTGGGCGATGAACACGGGTAATCCGGCGCGCGAGGGCAGGTCGGGCTGCCAGTCATCGACCGTCGGGATGAAGCCGGAAAACGCCAGGATCCCGGCCGGGGCGGGACGGTCACCGGAGAGCCCGAGGGCGTAGCTCATCACCGACCCCATCGAGAACCCGCCGAACACGGTCTGCCCCGGCGTGATGCCGGTGCGCTGCCACATGCTGTCGTGGAAGGATGCGAGCCCGCTGAAGGCGGCGTGAAACGTGTCATGGTCGGGATACCCGACGCGCGGGACGGTGTACCAGTGGTATCCCGGCCATCTGGGCAACGTGAGCGGCGCCCGCGGAGTGGCGACGTGGAGCCGGCGTTCCGGATCAAGTACTTCGGCGAGACCGAGGAGATCGTGCTCGTCGGCGCCACGCCCGTGGTGGAGGATGAGCAGCCCGGCCGGGTCGCCGGCGGCCGGGCGCTCGCGGTAGGTGAGGGCCATCGCGCTACACCTCCTCACGCGTTGCGGTCCGCGGGTTCGTCAGCGGAGTCAGGTAGCGCTCGAGCTGCGGGCGCAGGTGCTCGTGCTGCGTCGGCAGGCGCAGCTCCTCGCCAAGATGCTCCGGGTCCTCGTCGACAGCGAAGCCCGGCGAGCTGGTCGCGATCTCGAAGAGAATGCCCTGAGGCTGGCGGAAGTAGATCGAGAGGAAGTAGTCGCGGTCGATGACCGGCGTCACGTGCATGCCGGCCTCGGCGACGTGCTGCTGCCAGGAGACGTGATCCGCGTCCTGCGAGTGCCACGCGATGTGATGGACCGTCCCGGCTCCCTGAATCCCCCCGTTGCGCGTTTCGTCGTAGGTCCAATGGAAGTGGCGGGTATCGCCGTCGAGCCGGTACCGGGCGTCGCCGAGCTCGGTGAAGCCGAGCGTGTCGGTGAGCAGGGCGCGGTCGGCATCGGTTCCGCGGGCGATGTACGCGCGCGCGCCCTCGACGCCGACGATTGCGTGCTCGGCCGGCACCTCGGGATGTGCCGCGCGCAGGGGCGGGTTGCCATCGTCTGCGACGACGAGCTCGAGGCGGAGTCCGTCATAGTCCTCGAGCCTGAGCGACCCGTCATCCCGCTCGCTCTCGTAACCCTTCGCGCTGAGCCGGTCGGCCCAGAAGTCGAGTGACGCCGCGGAGGGGACCCCGAGCTGAATCGTGTGGATCATCCCGGCGCCTGCCTGTCCGCGCCGGGCGCCGGCGAACTCAAACCAGGTCAGGATCGACCCGGGGGACCCCTGCTCGTCGCCGAAGTACAGGTGATACGCCTCGGGCGCGTCGAAGTTGACCGTCTTCTTGACCAGCCGGAGGCCGAGGACATCGGCGTAGAACGCGACGTTCTTGGTCGCGTCGCCGGTGATCATCGTCAGGTGGTGCATGCCGTCGAGCTTCATCGTGTCTCCTCGCGATATCGCGGGCACTGCCCGTAATTAGTTGTATACACAACCATACCATGCGGATGATTGCAGTGGCAACTAGCGGACCCATAACGGCGAACGCCCTCTAGGTGATGTACGGCCAGTGCAGAAAAGCGATAAGAAAAGATAATTGACAGCACAACAGTATGTGTTATAGTTGCGATTGCAATCAAATGTCTCGGAGGGTCCCGACAACAGCCGACAGATTCTCCGCCTTACGAAGGAACAAGTGCCATGAGCGTGATTACTTCAAACACCACCGCGATCCCGACCGGCACGTGGAGCGTGGACCCCGCCCATTCGACCGTCGGCTTTGCCGTCAAGCACATGGGCATTGCAACTGTCCGCGGCGAGTTCACGGAGTTCGAGGGCACCCTCGAGATCGGCCGCGATCTCTCCAGCGCCCGGATCGCCGGCAGCGTCAAGACCGCCTCAGTCAGCACCGGCGAGCCGCAGCGCGACGAGCACCTGCGCTCGGCGGACTTCTTCGATGCCGCCCAGTATCCGGAGCACCAGTTCGAGTCGACCTCGATCGAGGCGCTCGACGAGGAGACATACCGGATCGCCGGCCGCCTGACGATCCACGGCGTCACGAACGACATCGTCCTCCACGCCGAGGTCCAGGGCACCGACACCGACCCGTGGGGCAACGAGCGCGTCGGGCTCGAGGTCACCGGTGCGCTCTCCCGCGGCGACTACGAAATGAAGTTCAACCAGGCGCTCGGCAGCGGCAACATGCTCGTCGCCGACAAGGTCAAGCTCGCGCTCGACATCTCCGCCGTCAAGCAGTCCTCGTAACGTTCACCCGATCGGCTGGCCGGTGGCAACCCAGCGCCGCCAGCTCCGTTCCCACCATGTCGACCACCCAGCCATCCGCACTGACCGCACATGAGCTCGCCGCCTGGCGCGGCACGCTCGAGGTGCACGCGCGCGTCACGCAGCAGCTCGACGCCCAGATGCATGCGGAGCACGGGCTGTCGCTGTCGGCCTACGAGGTGCTGATGTTCCTCGACGACGCGCCTGATCACCGCATGCGGATGTCGGAGATCGCTGACCGCGTTCTGCTCAGCCGCAGCGGCTGCACCCGACTTGTCGACCGACTCGCCGAGCAGGGTTACGTCACGCGATGCGCCGCGAGCAGCGATGGCCGCGGCCTCTACGCCCAGCTCACGGACGCCGGGCTCGAGAAGGTCGCCGCCGCCCGGGCGACTCATCACGCCGGAATCCGCGAGTTCTTCTTCCAGCATCTCACCGCGACTGACCAGATCGCGCTCGGCGACATCTGGGCGCGGTTCCGCGAGCGCTGAGCCCCCTCAGGCGGGGGCGACCGTCGGTGGCTGAGCCACCAGTGCCGCCAGCCGCTCGATCGTCTCGGCGAACAGCGTCCTGATCCAGCGGGTGCCGCCGAGCCGGAGCAGCAGGCGGTCAGCGCGGGACAGCGAGCACGGGTCGGCGGTGAGGATGACCCGCGTGCATCCCGGTGAGTGCTGATCGAGCTCCCAACGCACGATCGCGCGGGTATGCGGCCCGAGACGCGCCTCGCCCGAGGAGCGGGCCGCGGATGAGGAGCGGGCCGCGGATGAGCATCGAACCGCCACGTAGCTGCTCCCCGTCCTGCAGATCGAGCAGGTCCAGCCGGCGACAGGCGAGCCGTCGGTGATTCTTGGGGTCGGCGAGGAATGCGAACACGCGGGAGATCGGGGCCGGGACTGGTCCGGCGACGGCGATTGGGGAGCGGTTGGGGGTGATGTCGGTGGTCACTACCTACAGCTACGGTACGGCAGCCGATTTGGTTCGCGGTACGTTCAACCGGGCGATGTGGGTGGCCCACGATGGGAGCAGGCCGCCCGGCTGATCGATCGTCTGGCCCGCGATCCACACCGCGGACCGGACCGTCGGGTCGGGACTCGCCCCCGAGTAGTCACCCCACCGACACACGGGCGCACAGCTGAGGTCAAAGTCGGGGGCGCCGCTGGCGCCGAGGAGCACGCTGGTGCCGCTTGATCCGGGCGGCATCGTTGACGTGTGAGTTCGGGCATCGAGCTCCGGCAGAAGCAGCAGACCGGACCGGTTGAAGCCGACGACCGCGGATGATCCGTCGGCGGTGGGCGCGACCGAACCGTTGTAGACGTCGACCCACGGGCCCGTGACCGTGCCGATCTGCCGCGCTCGGCGGCTGCGTGGCAACAGCTCGTACCAGCGCATCACAACGCGGCCGTTCCCCGGATCGACGGTGTGAGCCGTCCACACGGCCTCCTCACCCCCGGCGGTCGGGTCGGCGTTGGCCACCGCCATCGTCAGCCGCGCGTCGAGCGTGTCGATCTGCGGAAAGATGAAGTCGAACGCGGGTCGGGGCACCGAGTACGAGGCGACCGGGATCTCCCCGTCGGCGGTCAGCGTCGGGTTTGACGCCGGGCCGCTCACGTGCCACGCGGCGATGTGGCGCTGGACGCCGTTCGTCGCGTCGTCGGCGGCGAGGATGTAGCCACGGGCCGATGCGTTGAACGTGTTGGCGGGCACCGGTGTGAATGCGAGGACACCCGCCGGCGTCCGGAGCGGACGCTCCGGGGAGCCGAACGTCGTCGCGGCGGGAGCCGGGGGACATTCGCCCAATGGGCCCGCCGGCGGCGCCGGAATCGACCAGATCCGGGCTGTCATGAACGCCCCATTGCCGCCAGTCGTGAACGCATTGCTGCCGAAGATGAGCCGGCGGTCGTCGTGCCCAAGCTTGGGGTAGTCGTCGATCAGCGGGACGCCGTTCGGTGCCGAGCCGCTCGCGACGCTGTAGTGGCACCACCCATTTGAGAGGTCGGTTGGATCGGTGGTCTTGGAGAAGCCGTAGAGGAGGTAGTTCGGTCCGGAGGGTTGCAGTGTCTGGAAATCGAGGCTGAACGCGACCGCGAGGTACACCCAGCGCCCTTGGCTCTGATCCCATTGCATCTGTGGGTCGCTGACGAAGGTCGGGAACGGACTGTTCATGAACACCTCGTTCGGGATCGGACCTGCGACCCGGGTCAGGTCCGACCGCCGAAACACCGCAACCGCGTCGTTGACCTCCTCGACGTAATCGCCGGGACCAATCGATCCCGTCGTGTCCGGCGGCGCGCCGAGCAGCGCATCCGTCGCGCCGAGTCCGCGCTCGTCCAACCCGGCGAATGGTCCGGGCGCTGCGAGCGCGGAGGCGGCCTGGGCGCCGCGCGTGAAATGCTGACGGCGGTCACGCGCTGCCGCCTTGGCCGCTCGTAGCCGTCGCGGGTCACGCAGGAGCGGTGCGAGCACCGGCCGACGACGGTTTGCGGTGCGCCCGGGGGCGATCCGCAGCGCGGCGCGGCTGTGGCCACTCGCCGGAATCGTGGTTGCCCCGGCGCTCGGCGCCTCCACGAGTCCTCCGAGCGCCCCGAGAAATCCAAGCTCCGCGAGCGCCAACCCCACGGCGAGCCGGCCGGTCCCCATGGCGGCGATCCTATCCCGGCGCGACCGGTTGCGCGCGCTCCGTGTCGCCCACGCCGACTGGTGGCAGCGGACGGGCGGCCGCCGCCGCGAGCGTGGCCAGGAACGCTTCGTCGGGTGCGCCGGGCGGCGGTTGTGCGGCGATGACGTCGATGACCGCGTGGGCCCAGGCATCCCACTGGGATCGCAACTCCGGCTCGAGCCGGGCGCAGGCGACCGCGAAGTCGAGGATCGCGCGGGCGACCGCCTCGGCCATCTCCGGGATGTTCGCGTAGCTCCGCAAAGGTCCTCGGATCGCGCCGATGTCGGTGACCGCGATGCGGCGCCCGGCGGCGGCGAAGCTGAGATTGAGATGTGTCTCGACGCCATAACCGTGCGGCAGGGGTCCGATCGGGATGCTCGTGTCCAGCACCCGCAGGCCGCTCAGCGGCGTCGGATCGCAGCGGCGCCCGTAACCGGGCAGTAGCGCGTCGACCAGCGGCCAGTAGATCGCCAGCATGATCACGCGACGCCGGCCGTCGGTGAACGCGGCCACGACCATCTCGGCGCCGCTCGCAACCGTGGCCGCGCGCAGCGCGGCGGGGATGTTCACCGTCCAGTGGAAGAGGTCCGCGTCGATGCAGCACAAGTACCGGGTCTCGCAGCGCTCGAGCGCGGCGGCGATCGCCCGTCCCTTACCAGGTGGCGCGGGTACGACCTCGATGCCCAGCCCGCGGGCGATGACCGCCGAGGCGTCGGAGGAGGCGCTGTCGACGAAGCACACGGTGTCTCCGGGCCGGACAGCCGCCCGGGCCTGCGCCACGACTCCAGCCAGCGTCCGGCCCTCATCGCGGCCGATCACGGCGAAGGTGAAACACTCACCGCTCGACTGTGCACCCCACACGGCGGCAATGGTAGATACGGACGACGACGGACGGCCGCTGGTCTTGATCGCGGGCGTCAATCCGCTCGCGCAGGTCGGCGGGCACGAGAGCTACGTGCTTGCGCACGCGATGGCGGCGCAGGCGTCCGGTTACACCCCGCACATCTTCGCCGTCGGCCGCACCGCGGACAGTCAACGCACCGAGTTCGGGGTCGTGCACCAGGTGCGCACCCCACTGCGCCACTTCCTGCTCGCACCGGTGCACCGGCGCCCGGTCTCGGATGCCGTCGCTGACCTGTTGGCGAGCAGCCGCCATGCGCCCCCGCACGTCGTCCATGGCTTCGGCACGTGGTCGGCGACAGCCGTCACGGCGGGCGTGACTCTCCGTGCGCGTGGGATCGAAGCCGTGCCGGTGGCGAGCGCCTACACGACCGTGGCGCACGAGTGGCGCGCCGTCCTCGACGGCCTCGGGCTCCGCGGCGATCCGCGCGCGAACCTCTGGTTCCGCGCGTGGCATCCGTGGGTGCGGACAGCGGTCGCGGCGACGGAGCGACATGGCTATCGCCACGCACGGTTGATGCTCGTCAACTACGAGTCGGTTGCGGAGTTGCTTCGCACGGCGCATGGCCCCGGCGCGGAGATCCGTCGCCTGCCGTATGCGGCTCCGACGGCGTTCGGCGCGCGTGCCGGCGGACCCGACGCGGTGCCCGACCCGGTGTCTGCGCTCGGTGCGCCCCGCGCTCCGCTGGTCGTCACCGTCTCCCGGCACGATCCCCGCAAGGGCCTCCACGTGCTGCTGCGCGCGCTCGCGCGGCTTGACGCCGACGGCGTCCGCTTCCGCGCCTGCCTCGTTGGGCCCGGTCGGCTGATCGGTGCCCACCGTAGCCTTGCCGCGAGCCTTGGCCTGACCGGGCGGGTGGCGATCCCCGGACGGGTCGACGACGTCGGTCCCTACCTGCGACACGCCGACGTGTTCGTGCTTCCGTCGCTTCAGGAGGGGAGCGGATCGGTGTCGCTGATCGAGGCGCTCGAGGCGGAGGTCGCGGTCATCGCTACGCGGTGCGACGGGATCCCCGAGGACATTGTCGACGGCCGGCACGCGCTGCTCGTGCCGCCGGGCGACCCGCCGGCGCTCGCGGATGCGCTCGCGCGCGTGCTCGGCGACGAACCGCTCCGCACGGCGCTCGCCGCGCGCGGGCGTCGGCTCCACGAGGAGCGCTTCTCGCCGGAGCCGTTCGTCGCAGCCCTGCGCGCAACCTATGCGGAGCTGGTCGCGGAGCCGGCCGCGGACCGGAGCTCGACGTGATCGACTGACACGTACGTGGCGCCGAGCGTTGCCGCGAGCGTACGATGCGAAGGCGTGCAGCCGATCAGCGTCGTCCCGGCCAGATCGATCGTGTGAGCGCGGGCGAACGCGAGCGGGAGGCCAGGGAGCGGGGGACGGCACCAGCACCGCGGCGGGCCGCCTCGGTGGGGGCATATGGCGACCTCGAGCGGGCCGCTGACGACCTGCGCGACGCGGGCTGCGGCGTGGTCCAGTCGCGCCGGGTCGCCGTCCGCGGCCCAGTCGAAGAGGAGGTGCGGTGCGGCCGGGTGTGCGGCGGCGAGCGCCGTCGCGATGCCGTCGTGCCCGACCGCGGCGGCGCCGACGATCACGCCCGGGACGGCGCCGTCGCCGGCCGGCGCCCGAGTGAACGGCAAGTGTTCGACCGCCGCGAAGCCCTCGTCCTCCGAGGGTGGCTCGAGCTCTCGCAGCGCTCGCATCTGCGATGTCGGCAGCATCAGCCACGGCTCCTGTCTCGCGGCGGTGCGCAGCTGTTCAGGCATCGGCAGGCTGCCGAACCGCTCCAGTAAGCGCAATACCAGGTTGACCTGGGCTTGCGCGAGCGGCGTGTCGATCCATATGCAGCGCACCGCGAGCCCGTGTCGGCCGGCCGTCTCGATCACGCGGCTGCGGGCCTCCCGCGTCAGGTACGTGTTGTCGAGGACGGCGTGCCGGACACCCGCGGCGAGCTGATCGTCCAGTTCGCCCGCGAGCGCGCGCAGCGAGCCGCCGCGCTCGTCCCGGTTGAGCCGGGCATAACCCCGCTCGACGTAGCCGGCCGCGACGGCGCTCTTTCCGGCCCCCGGAATGCCCATCACGATCGCGACCTCGCCGCGACGGCGCACGCGGACTCCCGGGCACCGTGCCCGAGTGTGACCGCCGCCGAACGCCGCGGCGAGAATCGCGCGGTCCTCGTCGTCAAGCTCGAGCGCGGCCGCCCGCGCGGAGGAGCGGGCGCTCTCCGGACTGCCCGCACCGGGAATCGGGACGATCGACGGTGAGAGCGCGAGCAGCCAGGCGAGGGCGACCTCCGCCGGCGTCGCGTCGTGCCGTTCGGCGATCCGCGTCAGGCCCTCGTCACGGGTGAGCGAGTGCGCCCGCCGTGGCCCGCCGAGCGGCGAGTGGGCGATGAGCGTCAGCCCGAGTTCGGCGCAGCGTCCGAGCACGCCGCCGGCGACGGTGCGGTCGTCGAGCGGACTGAGCGCGACCTGGACGGCCGCGATCGGTGCCAGCGCGAGCGCCTCATCGAGCTGCGTGCGGTTGACGTTCGCCACACCGACGCGCCGCACGAGACCCTGGTCACGCAGGCGGGCGAGCGCTCGCACCGAGGTCCGCCATGGCGTCCGCGGGTCGGGGGCGTGCAGGAGATAGAGGTCGATCTCTCGCCCGTCGAGGGCCGAGAGGCTGGCCTCGCAGTCAGCGGCGATCGCCTTGGCGCGGCCATCCGGCACCCACGCGCCGGCCGGACGCGCCATGCCGCCCTTGGTGATGACTCGGGCGCGGCGATCGGAATCATCGCCGCCGCTGCGCAGAGCGCGGGCCAGCAGGCGCTCCGTGCCGCCGCGCTGCGCTCCGTACGCGTGCGCGGTGTCAAACACTGTGATGCCGGCGTCCGCGGCCGCCGTGATCGTGTCGTGCGCCACCTGCTCGCCCGCCGGCAGACGCAGACACCCGAGCCCGATCCGGAGCTCCGCGGGGTCAAGCCAAGCCACAGGACCATTGAACCGGGTAGCGTGCCGTCAACCAACACAATCGGAGGGATGGGGCGATGGGACTCCTGCGTCGACACGATGGACCTGGCGGCACGCGGTATCAGATGCGAGAGAAGCTGTTCTCGATCGGCGACGATTTCTGGATCGAGACGGCCGATGGAGACCGTGCGTTCAAGGTGAACGGGAAGGCACTGCGGGTCCGAGAGACGTTTGTCCTCGAGAGTCCCTCAGGCGACGAGCTGTTCAAGATCCAGGAGCGGAAGCTGCGGATCCGCGACACGATGGAGATCGAGCGCGACGGGGACACCGTCGCGACGATCAAGAAGGCGCTGATCACGCCGCTGCGCGATCGGTTCTCGATCGCACTCGAGGACGGTGGCGAGCTCAGCGCCAAGGGCAACATCGTCGATCACGAGTACGAGATCGAGCGCGACGGCGACACGGTTGCCGAGATCTCCAAGCGCTGGTTCCGGATCCGGGACACGTACGGGATCGAGATCGCTCCGGGTGAGAATGACGCTCTTGTCCTCGCCGCCGCGGTCTGCATCGACGAGATGTCACACGACTGACGCAGTGCGGTCCGCATATCAGGTGCGCTGCCCGACGCACCGGAGGCGGCGCCGGCGCTTCGGCCGGCACTGGATCTCAGCAGCACCGCGCCCGGGTCCAGGTTCCGGCGGGCGAGACGCGTCTCATCGACGATCCGCGGTGGGTGGAGGCGTAGGATCCGCGCTGTGGGGTGGGGATCAAATGAGGTCAGCGCGTTGCGTTGCGGGACGGGTGTGCGCAATAAACGTGGCTTGGCCACGAGAAAGGACAGACGATGCAGCGCATCATCAGCCTCCGACGCGTCGTGGCGGTCACGCTGACGGTCGGCGCGGCGGTTGCGGCAACTGGGGGGACGGCGTTCGCCTCGAACACGAGCCCGGTCACGCGGACGTTCTCGTTCATCGGGAAACCGGGCTCGAAGACCGTGACGCTGATCAACAACATCGACCAGTTCACGATCAACGCCAGGTGCACATCGAACGGCTCGCCGCTCGTGTTCGCCTTTTCCAAGGCGCCGGCCGCGGATATCTTCTCGCGCGTGTTCGACGGGCTCGGCCGGTTGCACGTCCAGAAGAACACGGCGTTCAACAGCAGTACGAGGGGCCTCCAGCTGTCGCCGAGCTCGAACGATTTCGACTCGACCGGCACGGTGCTGTTCGAGACCCTGAGCGGCAAGGTCGTGACGGTGAACATCGCGTTCGACAACAGCACGACGCTCGGGCGGCGCAGCCTGTGCACCGTGTTCGGGTCGTTCTTCGCAACATGAGCCGCGAGCCGGGGGAGGTGCGCGACACCGGCGCACCTCCCCCTCGCGTCGTACCATCTCGTCCGTGATCGACGCGCCGGCAGGAGCGGCGGTGGGCCGAGACGGTCAGGGCGAGCAGCGACGTCCGGCCATCGTCGCGGTCGATGACGAGCCCGCAGTGCTCGCCGCGGTGGCGCGCGACCTGAGGCGCGGCTTCGGCGAGCGTTACCGGGTGATGCGAGCGGGATCGGGTGGGGAGGGCCTCGAGTTGCTCCGCCAGGTTCGAGCACGCGGCGATCAGGTCGCGCTGCTGATCGCCGACCAGCGCATGCCCGGCCTGTCCGGCACCGACTATCTCGTGCAGGCCCGCGAACTCGTGCCGGAGGCCAAACGGGTGCTGCTGACCGCGTACGCCGACACCGAGGCGGCGATTCAGGCGATCAACGAGGTGTCGCTCGACTACTACCTGCTCAAGCCGTGGGATCCACCGGAGGAGCAGTTGTTCCCCGTGCTCGAGGATCTGCTGACGACGTGGGAGGCTGGAGCGGCGCTCGAATCGGGCGGCGTGCGCGTCGTGGGTCACCGGTTCTCCAAGCAGACGCACGACGTACGCGACTTCCTCGCGCGCAATCGCGTTCCGGCGCGATGGTTGGACGTCGAGCGCGACGCCGAGGCGCGCGAGTTGCTGACGGTTGCCGGTGTCGATGCCGACCGCCTGCCGGTCACGCTCCTCGAGGACGGCTCGATCCTCGAGCGCCCGACGATGCTCGAGCTCGCGGAGCGGCTTGGAATCACGACGCAGCCGGGCGGTGACCACTACGACCTCGTGATCGTGGGCGGCGGACCCGCCGGGCTCGCCGCGGCGGTATACGGCGCATCGGAGGGGTTGCGGACGGTGATGGTCGAGCGCGAGGCGCCAGGTGGCCAGGCGGGGCAGTCGAGCCGGATCGAGAACTACCTCGGCTTCCCGGTCGGCCTCAGCGGCTCGGATCTCGCGCGCCGGGCGACAGACCAGGCGCGCCGGCTCGGTGCCGAGCTCCTGACCGTGCAGGAGGCGGTCTCCCTCGACGTTGAGGGTGCCGCGCGGCTCGTCCGGCTCAGCGACGGCGGCGTCCTGAGCGCGAACACGGTGCTCGTCGCCTCCGGCGTCTCGTATAGCAAGCTCGCGGCGCCCGGCTTCGCCGACCTCACCGGCGCCGGCATCTACTACGGGGCCGCGCTGACGGAGGCCAGGGCCTGCAAGGACCAGCACGTCGTCGTCATTGGCGGCGCCAACTCCGCTGGCCAGGCGGCCGTGTACTTCAGCGGATATGCGGGCCGGGTAACGATGCTCGTCCGCGCGCCATCGCTGGCGAAGTCGATGTCGCACTATTTGATCGAGCAGATCGGGAGCCTGTCGAACGTCGAGGTCCGAACCGGTGCCGAGGCGATCGCCGCCGAGGGCGAGGACGGTCATCTGCGCGCATTGCGGATCTGCGCCGCCGACGGGAGCGAGACGACCGAGGAGGTTGACGCCTGCTTCGTGTTCATCGGCGCCGCGCCGCGCACCGACTGGCTCGAGGGCGTCGTGGCGCGAGACGAGCGCGGGTTCATCCTCGCCGGCCCAGACGTCCGCGACCACGGCTGGCCCCTCGCCCGGGACCCGTACGCGCTCGAGACGAGCGTGCCCGGCGTGTTCGTCGCCGGTGACGTCCGGACGCGCTCGATCAAACGGGTGGCGAGCGCCGTCGGGGAAGGCTCGATGTCCGTGTCTCTCATTCACGAGTATCTGGCGAGCGCGTGACCGATCTGCAGCATCCGTCGCTCGACGATCTGCGCCGGATTGATCTGTTCGACGGACTTGATGACACCGAACTCGCCCGCTGGCAGGAGATCGCGGTCATCCGTGAGGTTCCCGCCGAGGGCCTCGTCGCCGAGGCGCGGGACGCTGACGCCGGCGTGTTCCTGCTGCTCGACGGGGTCGTCCAGGGCCTCGTATTCGAGTCAGGCCGGCTCGAACCGGTCACCCGGCAGGTCGCCCCAACGTGGATGGGTGCGATCACGGCGATGACCGAAACGGGCTTTGCCGGCGAGATGCGCGCCGTCACCGACGTCCGGCTTGCGGTGATCGCGCCGTCGGATTTCACGGACGTCGTCGTCACGCAACGGGCTGTGCACCGTCGCGTCATGCGCGCCGTGCGGACTGTCTCGGCGCGGACCGCGGCCCGGGAGCAGAACCGCGAGCGGCTCGCCTCACTGGGCACGATGGCCGCCGGGCTCGCACACGAGCTCAACAACCCCGCGGCGGCAGCGCGTCGCGCCGCGGCCGACCTCGCCGAAGCGCTCGATGTGCTCGCGTCGACGATCGGTCTGTTCGTCGAGTCGGGAATCGAGCGTGAGCAGGCCGGAGAGCTCGTCGCGATGCAGCGCGAGGCGATCGAGCGGGCGGTAGCTGCTGCGTCGTCGGTAGGGCTGTCCGCCCTCGATGCTGCCGACGCGGAGGACGCCCTCCAGGACGCGCTGCTGGGACTCGGCGTCCCTGAGCCGTGGCGGGTGAGTGAGCCGCTCGCGTCCGCCGGGCTCGACGCCGTGTGGGTGGAGCGGCTTGCGGAGACGGCCGGACCTGCGACGAATGCGGCGGTCGCGTGGATTGCCGCATCGCTTACTGCGCAGGGGCTCGCGGGGGAGATCGCCGAGTCGACCGACCGGATGGGCAAGCTCGTCAAGGCAATCAAGTCATACGCGTTCATGGACCGTGGCGAGCTCGTCGAAACTGACATTCACGAGGGGCTCGAGACGACTCTGCTCGTGCTCGGCCATAAGCTCAAGCACACCTCGATCACGATCAACCGCGAATATGACCGGTCGCTGCCCAAGCTGACGCTGCGCGGCTCCGAGCTCAACCAGGTGTGGACGAACCTGCTCGCCAACGCAATCGAAGCACTCGGCCAGACAGGCACGATCGAAATCGACACCGTGCGCGACGGGGCATGCATGCGCGTCGACATCATCGACGACGGGCCAGGGATCCCGGCGGACGTTCAGGGCCGCATCTTCGACCCGTTCTTCACGACCAAGGACGTGGGGGAGGGGACCGGACTCGGACTCGACACCGCGCGGCGGCTCGTCACCGAGCGACTCGGAGGCTCGATCGAGTTTGACTCGCAGCCGGGGCGCACCGCGTTCCACGTCTGGCTGCCGCTGAACGGGGTCGAGCAGGCGTAGCGGGACGATCAGTCGATGAATCCTGATTCACCGCGGCCCCCCCGGCGGTGAATCAGGATTCATGGGTTGTGGCGGCGCGTGAGCACATCCAGCCCGCCGGATCGATCGGGTCAGCCCAATTACCAGTGGGTTGCAATAACGAATCGGTGGCGAGTACGTTCGACTCGGTTTGCTGGCCCGGATCAAATCCTCGATGTCGCCGGCCGAGTGGCGGCGCGCCGGGGGGATGGCGTTCGTCATCGTGGGGCTGCACACTGCTGGGTTCGGGCTGCTGTTGCTCGTCGTCGTCCCCGAGCACCTCAAGCTCGGGGCGGCGGGCACGTTTGCGATCGGTACCGGGATCACCGCATACACGCTTGGCATGCGCCACGCGTTCGACGCTGACCACATCGCCGCGATCGACAACACGACGCGGAAGATGATGAGCGAGGGCAAGCGGCCCTTGAGCGTCGGGTTCTTCTTCTCGCTCGGGCACTCGACGGTTGTGTTCGGACTCACGCTCCTCCTGGGGGTCGGGGTGCGAGCGCTGAGCGGACCGGTGCAAAACGGCGGCTCGACTCTGCACAAGGCGGCGAACGTGATCGGCACGACCGTCTCCGGATCGTTCCTCTACGTGATTGCGATCCTCAACATCCTGATCTTGATCTCGATCGTGCGGATCTTCCTCGACATGCGCCGCGGCGCCTATGACGAGCAGGAGCTCGAGCAGCAGCTCGGCGCGCGCGGATTGATGAACCGCTTCCTCGGCAAGCACGTCAACAAGATCCGGGAGCCGTGGCACATGTACCCGCTCGGGGTGCTTTTCGGGCTCGGCTTTGACACTGCGACCGAGATCGGTCTGCTGGTGCTGGCGGCCGGAGCGGGCGCGGCGGGGCTGCCGTTCTACGCGATCCTCTGCCTGCCGATCTTGTTCGCCGCTGGAATGTCGCTGCTCGACACGATCGACGGCTCGTTCATGAACTTCGCGTATGGGTGGGCGTTCTCGCAGCCCGTGCGGAAGGTCTATTACAACATCACGATCACCGGGCTGTCGGTTGCGGTGGCGTTGTTCATCGGGACGATCGAGCTGGTGGGCCTGGTGACCGACAAGCTGGGGCTTCGCGGACCGGTCGCCGGCTGGTTTCAGAACTTCGACATCAACACCGCCGGGTTCATCATCGCCGGCATGTTCGTGGTGACCTGGACGCTCGCGCTCGCCGTCTGGCGCCTGGCGCGGATCGAGGAGAAATGGACGGTTGGGATGGAAATCGCCCGCGCGCGTTCTGCCCGTGAGGACACCGCTTGACCGACGCACCGCAGACACCGCCACTGCACTTCGCCACGATCGATCAGGCAGTCGCGGCGATGCGCGAGCGGGGGCTGCGGCTCTCCACCGCCCGGCGCCTCGTACTTGAAGCGCTGTTCGCCGCGGATGGGCCGGTGTCCGCGCAGCACCTCTCCCGCGAGCTCGCAATCGACGCGACCTCGGTGTACCGCAACCTCGAGATGCTCGAGCGCTTCGGAGTCGTGCGCCATGTCCACCTCGCGCACGGCGCCGGCCTGTACGTGCTTGCCGGACGCCAGGAACGCGAGTACCTCTACTGCGAGCGCTGCTCGACCGTGACCGCGGCCGCCGTCGAGGATCTCGACCCCGTCCGCGACCTGATCGACGAGCGGTTCGGGTTCCGCGCCCGTTTCACCCACTTCGCGATCGTGGGTCTCTGTAAACGGTGCGCCGCCGCGCGCCCGCTCACTCCTGACGACGTGGCCGCGTAGACCGGTCGCACCGGCACCGGGCGCTCACGCGGGGGCGAAGCCGGCGATCACCGCTCGGACGCCGATCCGCCAGCGGCGATCGCGGGCGGCCTCGCTTGACCCGAGCCAGCCGGCCGACTCCTGCGCGGCGAGCCCTTGGGCCGTGGCCAGGAGGATGTGGGCGATGTCGGCTGCGCTACCGGCCATGACGTCCGCCTCGATGCAGCGGCGCACGGCGTGGACGACGATGCGCTGGAGGTCCTGGCCGGCGGCGAGCGCCTCGGCGGTCGGGTCAAAGTCGCCGAACGGCCGCGAGAACATCACCTGAGCGAGGGCCGGGTGCTCGCGCACGAAGGCGCGGTACTCGCCCATCAGCCGGATCAGTGACGTCGCCGGGTCGCGCGGCGCGTCGAGTCGGGCCGCACGCTCCGCGAGCAGCCGGAAGCCCTCGAAGAAGACTGCGCGGACGAGCCCGGCACGATCTCCGAACAGCTCGTACACGGCCGGGGTGGAGGTCTCTGCGGCTCGGGCGACGCCGCGGGTCGTGAACCCCGGCACGCCGTCAGCGTCGAGGGTGAGGAGTGCGCTGCGCAGCAGACGGGCTTTGAGCTCGGCGGTTCGCTGTTTCGGTCGAGGCATATCGTGACGATGTTTCGTGACACTGGTACGATTGCCGGAACGATACACGGTCATGCGGCAGCTCACGTACATCGAAGCCGGTCGGACTGCTTGGGAGGACCCGCCTGACCCCGTCCTCACACACCCGGCGGGCGCGCTCGTCCGCCCGATCGCCGTCGCCCGCTGCGACCTCGACCTCCCGATGGCGACCTTCGGCCTGTTCCCCGGCCCGTTTCCGGTCGGACACGAAGTGGTCGCCGACGTTGTCAGCGTCGGGAGCGACATGCGTCGACACACCGCCGGCGAGCGTGTTCTCGTTCCGTTCCAAGTGTCGTGCGGAACGTGTCGCTCGTGCGGGGATGCTCGGTTCGGCGGATGCACGACGTACCGCGCGCCGGTCGGCGGTGCCTTCGGGTTCGGGCCCGCGGGCGGCGGCCACGGCGGCGGCGTCGCCGAACTCCTGTACGTGCCCGCGGCCGATCACATGCTCGTTTCGGCCCCGCGGATGTTGCTCCCGAGACTCTCTGCACGCTGCCCGACAACGCGACCGACGGCTACCGCACGGTCGCGTCCTATCTCCGCGACCATCCCGGCGCCGATGTGCTCGTCGTCAACGGCGCGACGCCTTCCGTTGGCCTGTACGCCGTGGCTGCCGCGGTCGCCCTCGGTTCGTATCGCGTCCGCTACGTCGACGCAGACCCGGCACGCTGCGAGGCAGCCGAAGCGATCGGCGGCGAGGTCACCCACCACATTGGTCCGTGGCCACGGCGCTTCGAGCGCGCCCTCATAACGGTCGACTGCACCGGAGACGTTGACGGACTGGCGTGTGTGCTCCCTTCCACCGATGCGTATGGCTACTGCACCTGCGCCGCCATCCATTTCGCCGACACGACGCCGATGCCGCTGCTGCACATGTACACGAAGGGCGTGACCTTCCACGTGTCCCGTGCCGACTCGAGACGGCTCCTCCCTGACGTGCTCGCGCTCGTGACCGCCAGGCGATTCGACCCGACCGCCGTCCCGACGACGATCGTCCCGTGGGAGGCGGCGGCCGAGGCGTGGCTCGAGCCGGCCACCAAGCTCGTGGTGAGCCGGGGCTGACCGGAGGCGGGTAGTTTTTTCGGAGCCGGTTTGGCAGTGAGCGCGGATGTGAGCAACGCCGACTCTGGCGACCATAGTTAGTGAACGGCGATCGGTCCGTCCGGTGGCGGCAGGTGGATGCCATCCCTAGCTCACGCATTCGACCGTCCTCGGGTATCCGAGCGGCGAGAGTTCGACTCTCTCGATCGCCCCTGTCACAACGAAGGAGCCATACATGCCCGCGATCGCGAACTCGGCCCGTCGTCCCTTGCGTGACCTGCTCACGATCGGTCAGATCTGGCGGCACCATGACCCGGACTACTCAATCCAGGTCAAGCAGATCCATCGGGCTGACCGGCTCCTCGAGGCACGAGTGCAGACGACCGACGGACCGAAGACACACATCGTGACCTTCGCCGACCTGCGTCGAGACTACGAGCTCATCGGCTAGCCGGCCTTCCGGTCGACCCGCCGCCGTCAGCTGAGCTCGGGCTGAGCAACCGGCGGACCGACAGATCTCAACTGCCGGGCACGCGTCGGCAACCACGCGATCAGGCCTCCGAGGCCGGGCACCCAGACGGAGATCCCGTGGTAGGCGAGTACGGCAGTGACCGAGGCGGCCGGCGAAAACCCGTACAGCACGAGCGCGCCGGCGAGGCCTGTGTCGAGGACTCCGAGGCCGGCCGGCATCGGGATCATCGTCGCCACGTATCCGACGAAGTACGCGACCGCGAGCGCCAGCATCCCGAGGTGATGGCCGGTGGCTCGGCACGCCGCCCAGAGGGCGGCGATGTCCAGCCAGAGAAACCCTGCTCCGCCGAGTAGTCGCCAGTGGGGATTCAACACAGACTGCCAGCCACCCTCAAGCGAGGCGGCGACCGAGCGAGCGATCGTCGCCGCGCGGCCTCGAACCCGCGAGCCGATCAGCATCGCCGCCACGGCTGATCCGATGACGAAGACCGAGACGAGGATCGGGATCCCCGCGTGCGCCAGGTCGTGCGGACCGTGACCGATCCCGACGAGCAGGAAAAGCCCGGCGAGGCCGTTGATGACGAATCCGAACAGGATGCAGAAGGACAAGAGTGCACCTGAGCGCTCGACGAGTTGGCGCGTGCCGATGCCGTGATGGCGCAAAAGCCAGCCGATTGTCGCGGGGGATGAAAGGTTGCCGCCTGGGAGGACGGCGCCCGCGCCCATTGCGATCCACGCCACCTGGCGGCCGGTCTGCCGTGGCGGCTCGGGGAAGAAACGCCGGAACATGACCACGTAGCACAAGCACGATCCGAACTCGAGCGCGACGGCACCGATCAGCCAGGCCAGGTTCAGCTGACCGAGCGAGCTGAGAACGTCGCCCGGCGGCGCCACCCAGAGCAGCAACGCCGCCGAGAGGAGACCGAGCATCGCCGTACCGAGAACGCGAGCGCTGCGTCGCGATCGCGTCCATGACCAAACCGTCGTGCTCAGGTCCTTCACCCTCATCGCGATCGCCACGATGCCGTCCCTCTGCGAGCCGGGGATAAGGCCGAAAGCTTACCCCCGAGTCGTGATGCGTCGCCGACCTGACCGTGGGCGTCCTGCTGGACGGCGGGTGCTCGTGCCGCCGAGGCCGTGGTCTAGCCCAAGGTGGCCGGCCATCTTCGTCACATCGTGGTGCTGCTCCGGAGAGAAGAGTGTGATCCCGATGCCTTGCCGGCCGGCCCGGCCGGTCCGGCCGATGCGATGCACATAGGTCTCGCTGTCCGCGGGTGGATCGAAGTTGATCACGTGCGAGATCCGTTCGATGTCGATCCCGCGCGCCGCGACATCCGTCGCGATGAGCGTGTCGACCGTCCCGTCCTCGAAGCGGGCAAGTGCCTGCTCGCGCTGACGCTGTGACTTGTTGCCATGCATCGCGGTCGCCCTCACGCCATGCGCCGCGAGCCGTTTGACCAATCGATCCGCGCCGTGCTTGGTGCGGACGAAGACCAACGTCAGTTCACCGTCGTGTCGAAGCTCGCGGACGAGTGCTTCGATGCGATGCTCGTGCGCGATCTGCACGAACCTGTGCTCGATCTCCGAGTTGGCGCGGCGCTCCGACGGGCCGAGCTGGTGGACGGCGGGATCACGGGCATAGCGGTCGGCGATCCGTCCCGCTTCTCCGTCTAGCGTGGCCGAGAAGAACAGCGTCTGGCGCTTGTCGGAGCAGGCGGCGACGATTCGATCGATCGCCGGGCGAAAGCCCATGTCGAGCATCCGATCGGCTTCGTCCAGGATCAGCATCCGGATGTGATCGAGCGTGAACGCGCCGCGGGCGAGTAGATCCTCGAGCCGGCCGGGTGTTGCGACCAGGATGTGTGCGCGCGCAGCCTCCTTGGCCTGCTTGACCAGACCAACGCCGCCATACACTGCGGTCACACGCAAAGCACGGGCGCGGGCGATCTCGCGGATGTCATCGACGATCTGGCTCGCGAGCTCGCGGGTCGGCGCGAGCACGAGCGCCGCGGGGCGTCGCGCATCGGCGGCGGTTCTGTCGACGAGCGGGATCCCGAATGCGAGCGTCTTGCCCGAGCCCGTCGGCGACCGTGCGATCACGTCGCGTCCTGCGAGCGCGTCACCGATGACGGCACGCTGGATGGCGAACGGCGCGGTGATTCCAGCCGCGGAAAGAGAGCCGACGACGGCGCGCGAAACGCCGAGATCAGCGAATGATTCAGTTGACATGCATAACTCCTTGACGGCTCACATTGGGGCGCGAACGATTCGGGAGGCTGTGGCTGACCCGAACCGCTGTCCTGCGGGACCCAAGCGAGCTGCCTCGCGGCCGACGGCGTCGACCGCTCCGCCCAACGTAGCAGGCTGACGCCGCGCTACGCGTTGATGGGAGACGCGCTGCGGACCATCGTCGAACGCGGCGACTACGTCGGTTGCACCGCGATCAGACGCCCGCGGGGGGAGTGCTGTCCGGCGGCCCGCCGGCTCCGATCAAGACCGATCCAGCGATCGTCGGCGAGCTGATCGGACGCGCCCGGACCTCCATCGCGACCCTGGAACGAAACATCCGCGCGACGTCCGGCACGGCGCTCATGGACTTCATCCTCGAGGACCTCAAGGAGCTCAGGCGGATCCTGTTCGACCCCCGAGAGCCATCAGGTGATCATGGCGGGGATGGAAGTCACCTGGTGGCTGGGCGACCATCTCGACGAATGGCTGGGGGAGCGGAGCGCCGTCGACACTCTCACGCAGTCCGCCTCCGACAACGTCACCTCGGAAATGGGACTTGCGCTCCTGGACGTCGCGGACGTCATCCGCCCGCATCCCGAGGTGGTGGCCTTCCTGCAGGACGTTGAGGACGACGGCTTCTTGGACGAGCTCCCGGCCCTCGCAGGCGGACGGGAAGCGCGGGACGCCATCTGCGCCTGGCTCGACATGTACGGCATGCGGTGCGTGAGTGAGATCGACATCACGAGGCCGCGCTTCAGCGAACGCCCCAGGACGCTCGTGCCGATGATCCTCGGCAACATCAAGAACTGCGAGCCGGAGGCGGGCAAGGAACGCTTCGAGCAGGGCCGAGAGGCGGCCCGTGCGAAGGAAGAGGAGGTGCTAGCGCGTCTGCGCGTTCTGCCTGAGGGGGAGCAAAAGGTGGACGACACGAAGCAGATGATCGATCGGGTCCGGACCTTCATCGGCTACCGGGAGTTTCCGAAGTACGGCAAGGTCGCGCTACTTCCTCTACAAGCAGGCCTTGCTCAAGGAAGCCGAGCCCCTCGTCAACGACAACGTCCTCCATGAGAAGGAAGACATCTTCTCCCTCAGGTTCGAGGAGCTCCACGACGCCGTGCGCACCAACCAGGTGGACAACGAGCTCATCCGCCGGCGCAAGGATGCGTTCAGGTCATATCAAGCGCTCACGCCTCCCCGGGTGCTGACCTCGGACGGCGAGGTTGTCACCGGAGCCTACGGACGCGACGACGTCCCGGCCGGAGCGATGGTCGGCCTACCTGTCTCCTCCGGAACGATCGAGGGACGGGCCCGCGTCATCCGCGACATCGCCGACGCCGATCTGGAAGCCGGCGACATTCTCGTCACCGCGTACACCGATCCCAGCTGGACGCCGGTGTTCGTCACGATCTCGGGTCTCGTGACAGAGGTCGGGGGCCTGATGACCCACGGCGCGGTGATCGCCCGGGAATACGGTCTGCCTACCGTCGTCGGAGTCGAGGGTACGACGCAGCTGATTCAGGATGGGCAGCGGATCCGGGTGTGCGGGACCGACGGCTACGTCGAGATCCTGTCCTAGCTGGCTAGGGGGGTCGGGTTGATCGCGCTTGCCGTGCACAACCCGATGCGCAGGCGGCCGGGATCCTGACCGACCTCTGGCGCGAGCCGGGCGGTCGCCGGAAGAAGCGGCGAGACCGGGGTGGGCCCGCTGATGACGTCGAGCATCACGGCGGTGTCCCGGATCGACCGAGAGACGACGCCATGGGCGGCCGTGCCGGTCACCGGCTCTGCGTACGCCGGGCCGAACGGCACGAGGCCTCGCGACGGCTTGAGTCCGAACAGACCGCAGGCCGACGCTGGGATTCGGATGGATCCGCCGCCGTCATTCGCCCCCGCGCATGGAACGATTCGGGCCGCCACCGCCGCGGCGGAGCCGCCCGACGAGCCGGCGGGCGTGTGACCCAGGCTCCACGGATTGCGGGCCGGGCCGAACACGACGGATTCGGTGATCGCCTTGGCCCCGAACTCCGGCGTGTTCGTCTTGCCGAACACGACGAGGCCGGCGTCGAGCCATCGCTGCACAACCGTCTCGGTTTCCGCGACCCGCGTCCTCGCGGCGCGCGCGAGCCATCGCTCGTCGGGTCGCCGGCGAGGTCCTGGCCGATGTCCTTGATGAGGAACGGCACCCCGGTGAACGGCCCGCCCGGGGCCGCCGGGCGGGGCGCGACGTCGACGACGACCGCGTTGATCCGCCCGTTGACCTGCGCCATCCGGCCGCGCGCCGCGTCAAGCAGTTCGGCGGCGCTCACCTGCCCCGACGCGACCAGCTCGGCGAGTCCGACGGCGTCGTGGTCCTGGTAGTCGTCCACGGGCGGCATCCTGCCAGTCGGCTGGCCGCCGCGATCCCGCGGCGTTCTGGTGTGTGTTCGCTAGACGAGTTGGACGTTCGCGGCCGCGGGGCCCTTCGGACCCTGCTCGGTGTCATACGACACGCGTGCGCCCTCGGGTAGCGACCGAAAGCCACTCCCCGCGATTGCGGAATGATGGACGAACAGGTCCTTGCCAGCTTCATCGGGCGTGATGAAGCCGTAGCCCTTGTCGTCACTGAACCACTTCACGGTTCCAGTTGCCATGCGTTTCCCTCCGGGGAGATCGTGTGCTGCGAACGCGCGAGGTCAGGGGCAATGACGAACGCGGGCTCTATTTCGCCGAGCCATCTGCCGGCATGGGGTCTCAGTCTAACCGCCGGATCCCTGATGCGCCCAGTGCAAGTGTGGCCTCGCTCGCCGCGAACACTAGGCCGCCACGCCTACCTGACGAGCCTGCGCGAAAGTCACCAGCCGGCCAGAGCGCTCGTCCCAGAGCTTCAGGCGCACCGCGCGCAGGCCGTCCCATAGCGTCAGGGTCGGCACGCTGGCGAAGAGAGGGGTCGAGTCATGCGCCCGCTGCAGGTGGTAGTTGGGAATGCGAGCGTTGAGGTGATGAACGTGGTGGAGCCCGATGTTTCCGCTGAAGAACTGCAGGACGCGCGGAAGCTTCAGGTGCGAGCTCCCACACAGTGCGGCGTCGGCGTAGCTCCACTCGCCGCTGCTCTGCCAGTACGTGTCCTCGAACTGATGCTGGACGTAGAACAGCCAGATCCCGGCCGAGCCGGCGAGCATCGCTGCCGGCGCCCACACGAGCAGGAAATCACGCCACCCCATGAGCCAGCACAGGCCGCCGACGACGGCAACGACGGCTGCGTCGGTCACCAGCACGCTGTTTCGCATGCGGGGCCGTGCCCCGCGCGACACGATCCGCGGGCCGATCACCATCGCGATGATCGGGCCAACGCCGAACATCACGACCGGGTTACGGAGCAACCGGTAGCCCAGCCGACCTCGCCATGAGCGGGCCGTGTACTCCTCGACGGTCAGCGTGACAATGTCTCCGACGCCGCGCCGGTCGAGGTCGCCAGCGGTCGCGTGATGCACTGCGTGGTCATGGCGCCAGCGGACAAACGGAGAAAGCACCAGGAGGCCGAGCGCGGTGCCCAGCGCTGCGTTCGCCCGACGTGAGGGCAGCAGCGAGCCGTGCGCGCAATCGTGGAAGACGACGAACACGCGCACGAGGAACCCCGCGGCGAGGATCGTGAGCGCGGTCGTGAGGAGCGTCGACACGCCCAGCGTCAGGTAGATGGCGGCGGTCAGCGCGAGGTATGGCGCGGCGGAGGTCGCGATCGCGAGTAGTCCGCGGCGGCGGCACGGGATCGCGAAGGGCGCGAGCGTCTCGCGCCAAGGCGACCGGGATGGTCGAGAGGTCATAGTGCTCCGGGTAGTAAGGGAGGGGATGCGCCGGCTCCTAACGGCACACGCTGACGTGCAATCACAACAGTCGAGGTCGCCGTCCTACGGCGGCCGGCGGGACTGCGCTCGTCAGAACCCTACCGGCATCAAGTAAATGACGCGTTAGAACATAATCGAGTCCGACGCGACCCGTGTCGGCGGGCGCGTGTTCGCCGCCTCGCAGCAGCGCATGATCGGTACCGTTCCACCGCAGGGGGCATGAGGGAGGAGCGCGAAGAGGGATGCAGTGACGAAAGTCGATGCAGGCTCATTTCTCGCGATCGTGCTGGCGGCTGCGATCGCCGCGGCGATCGTCACGTCGTTGCCACGGCGCTACAGCCCTCCGGTGGTCGTCGTCGAGCTTCTGCTCGGGATCGTCATCGGGCCCAACGGCCTCGATCTGGCTCACGTCGACTCGTTCGTTGAGTTCTTCGCGAACCTCGGCTTGGGAATGCTGTTCTTCTTCGCCGGGTACGAGATCGACTTTGACCGTATCCGTGGCCAGGCGCTGAGGCTGGCCTTGTGGGGGTGGGCGATGTCGGTGGCGGTGGCCTACGGCATCGGCGGAGCGCTCGAGGCGTCCGGGTTCGTCATCTCGTTCCTGTTCGCTGGATCCGCGCTCGCGACGACGGCGATCGGGACGCTGGTTCCGATCCTGCGGGACGAAGGGGAGCTGCGGACCCGCTTCGGGACATATCTGCTCGCGGCCGGCGCAGTCGGGGAGTTCGGTCCGATTCTCCTGCTGACACTCGTGCTCTCGACGCACCGTGCGATCAATCGTGCGCTGCCGTTGATCGCGTTCATTGCGCTGGCTGTCGTGATCGCCGTGATCTCCGTGCGAACCGCGCCGATCGGGTGGTCGGCGCTGGAGCGCACGATCGAGGCCAGCAACCAACTCGCCGTACGGCTCGCCGCACTGCTCGTATTCGGGCTTGCCGCGCTTGCGGCACAGCTTGGGCTCGACATCGTGCTCGGCGGGTTCGTCGCCGGAATGATCACCCGCCTGTCGGTGCGGGGCCGGGAGGTCTCGGTGCTCGAGTCCAAGCTCTCGGCCGTCGGATTTGGGTTGCTGATCCCGTTCTTCTTCATCGTCAGCGGAGTCGAGTTCGACCTCGACGCGTTGTTGGCGAGCCCGAGCGCGCTGCTGAAGCTGCCGCTGTTCCTTGGCATGTTCCTGGTCGTCCGGGGGCTGCCGGCGCTCCTGCTGTACCGCGGCGTGCTGTCCGGTCGGGATCGAGTCGCGCTCGCTTTCTACTGTGCGACGGCGTTGCCGCTGGTGGTCGCGATCGCCTCAGTGGCGACCCACGATGGACATATGCGCACCGGAACGGCGGCGGCGCTGATCGGCGCGGCCATCCTCTCGACGTTGATCTTCCCGTTTGTGGGCCGCGCGCTTCGCGCGCAACGGCGTAACAGACGGGACTCGACCGTCACACAGGCGGCGTGATGCTGGATCTGAAGATCGAACTCGCCGGCGCGGACCGCGTGGACGACGTGCGCAGCCTGTGGCTGGAACTGCACCGTCACGAACGCCGTGTCGCTCCGTCGATTCCGTTTAGCGAGGACGAGCAATCGTGGCGGCGACGGCGCGCCTTGTACGAGCAGACGCTCGACCGGAGACAGGGTTTCCTCGTCCTTGCGCGCCACGTGAGCGGTGTCGTGGGCTACGCATTCGTGATCCTCGAGGAGGGGTCCGATGACACCTTCGAACTCGGTGAGCGATTCGCTGAGCTCTACTCCCTCTCGGTTGCGCCCGGATGGCGCGGGCGGGGAGTTGGAAATCGGCTGCTCGATTTCGTGGACGCCGAGTTGGGTTTCCGTGATGTGTGCGACTTGAGGGTCGCCGTCACGGTTGGCAACTCCGACGCCCAGCGGTTCTACGAGAGCCGCGGCCTGCAGCCGACAGAGGTCATCCTGTACCGCTTCGGTGCGAAGCCAGGAAAGTGAGCGTTCATGGCGCACGCCAGTCGCGGAACGCGGATACGAGTTGCTCCCGCGCTCGCGGCGACAACCTGGACTCGTCGAGCGTTCCAAGGCGGGCGACGGTCTCCCGCATTTGCTCGAGATATTCGCTGCAATGAGGGCAGGTCGCGAGGTGCTCGGCGAAGCGCCGGCGGTCAACGTCGCCAAGCGTTCCGTCGAGGTACGCGGTGATCGTCTCGACGAGCTCTTTGCAGTCCATTTCGTTCACGCGGTGACCTCCATGCTGTCGAACGCCGACTCGAGCGCGGCCCGGACCTTGGTGCGGGCACGGTGCAGCATCACGCGGTGGTTCGTGTCGGTGAGGCCGAGGGCGTTGCAGGTCTCCTCAGGCGTGCAGCCGATCATGTCGCGGAGGGTGATGATGGCCCGCTGGGTCTCCGGCAGGCCCGCAACGGTGTCGCGGATGATCTGCGCGGCCTCCGCGGTCTCAAGCGCATGCTCAGGCCACGGCGTCGGCGCGCTGGCCCAGTGCCCCGGCCAGCGCTCGTGATCCGACGGCAAGAACCGCTCAGGATCTATCACCGGCTGGTCGTCAGTGCTCAGCGACGAGAAGGGACGGCTTCGGGACTCGCGCCGGCCGCGCGCGCGTGCGACGTTGACGACGATCCCGAAGATCCACGTCGACAGCTTGGAGCGGCCCTCAAAACGATCGAGGCTTGTGAGCACGACGAGCCACGCCTCCTGCACGGCGTCCTCGGCAGGCGCCAGACCTTTCACGTAGACGAGCGCGAGCTTCAGCATTCGTGGGCTGAGTTCGTCGACGAGTTCGACGAACGTGCGCTCGTCGCCGGCACGCAAGGCAGCGAGCCGAACCGCGTCGGCGTGCTCCGGGACACGCATGGGGGATTAGTCTCACGCTGGCCCTGGCCGTTACATCCGCGTCTCGTGCAGGCCGGGGGGCCTGAGCGCGTGGGGAGTACCGTCGGGGTATGCCCGATCACGTCATCCGCGTGCTCGAGTTCGATCCTGACTTGGTCGAGCATCTTCCGCATGATGCGAGGCGGGAGGCTCAGGCGCGGGCGCGTGCGCGCGTGTTCCGGGTCCCCAAAGGACACTGGACCCCGCCTGAAATCGATCATGGCGCGTTCGGTTTGCTGCTCCTCCGGGGCCTCATGGCGCGACGCCTGCGGTTGGGGCCATCGGCATCAACCGAGCTCGTTGGCCCGACGGACATCATCCGACCGTGGGAGAGCGATCTTGTCCCAGCGTTGATGCCAGCGTTCCCCGAATGGAGGGTCCTCGAGGATGCACAGGTTGCGCTCCTCGATAGGAGCATCACAGTGCTGATCGGTCGCTATCCGGAGCTCGGCGCGGCCCTTGCCGGACGTCTCATTCGCCGCTCGCGCTCGCTCGCGTACTTCATGGCGGCCCAACACTTCGTGCGCGTCGAGAACCGGTTGCTAGCTGCGTTGTGGCACCTGGCGAGCATGTGGGGGCGGGTCACTCCGCAGGGCATCGTCGTCCCGTTCCGGCTCACGCATGAGATGCTGGCCGACATCGTCGGCGCGCAGCGGCCGACCACGACGACCGCGCTTCGGTCGCTCATGAACCACGGCCGGCTCACGCGCAACGACGCGCGCTGCTACGTTCTCATCGGCGATCCACCTGACTGGACAGCACGTGGGCTCGAGGTCTGAGTGCGTCGTGAACTGCTCGCGGTCGAGGTCGCACTGTTTCGTGAGCAGGATCTCGGCCTGATCCGACAAATCAGAAGAAGCCATGAGTTCGAGCGAGCAGCCGACGCGGCCCATCGGGTCGACCACGGAGATCACCGTTGTCACCGGGCAGCGTTACCTGGTCGATTCGGCGGTCAAGGACGCTGAGCGAATCATCATCGATGCCGCTCGAGGCTCGATCATGCAGCTTGCGTGGTTGGTCGAGGCTGAGACAGGCGAGCACCTCGCCTTCAACCCCGACCAGATCGTCATGCTCAGAGCGGCCGGCCCCTAGCGCATCGGCACACGCAGATGCCCGGCGGCGAGCGTCGTCCGTCGCCGCGCAGGGTTAGAGCTGGTTCCATTTCCGCAGGTTCGCGAGATGCTCCTTCTCACGGGCGGCTCGCTTCTTGCGGGCCGCCTGCTGGGTCTCCTCGTTGCGGCGGGCGATCTCGTTCTTGACCTCGTTGACCGCTGCCTCCGATGTCGAGCGCCCGGGTCCCGGCGTGTTCGTCTCAGCCATGTGGTTGCTTATCCCTCTGCTCCCTGAAGGTTGGCCACGGGAGAGTGCGAGAGCAAGTCACTCGGCGGTGGAGCCAGCTGTCCAAGTGTAGGCTTGAACTTGGGTCGCGGCTGTCGCGGCGGGGCTGATCGGGCTCGCCCGGCTAGACTCGGACGTAGGTGTCGGGCGAAGCGCCCGGCGAATGAGTGCCCGCGTGCGTAGTTGTTGCTCCCGCACCTCCCGCGTTTCGCCAGCACATGACTCCCGGGAGGGACAGCATGGCAACTGGAACCGTTAAGTGGTTCAGCGACGATAAGGGGTACGGCTTCATCTCACCCGATGAGGCCGGCAAGGACCTGTTCGTCCATCATTCAGCGATCTCCGGCGGCGGCTTCAAGTCGTTGGCTGAGGGCGCACGGGTCTCGTACGAGACGGAGCAGGGCCCGAAGGGTCCGTCCGCCGCGAACGTTCAGCTCGTCTAGTTCAGGACCATCACGATGCGGGTGTTGCCAGACAGCGGCAGCACCCGTCATTCGTTCGCACACCGTGCGCGCCGGCCCGTGCGCTCGGTCGGGACCGCAAGAGCGGCCGCCGAGAATCCCACAGAAAGGACGGACCGGTATGGCTTCAAGCGGGAAGAAGAAGACAACCTTCGCGAAACTCGCGCGTGAACAGAAGCTCCGCGAGCGCAGGCAGGCCAAGCAAGCCCGGAAGGATGCACGCAAGCAGACGGTCGAGCCGGATCCCGAAGCTGGACGGAGCACGATTTCGGTCGAAGAAGGTCGGTAGCACTCCAAGACATGGGTGCTACGTTGGATGTGCGGGTGATGTCGTCGCCCGTGAGGTTCTCCTCGCCGACGCAGCGAATCTCTCACACCCCATGTGACCGCGCCGGCACGGAAGGAGACAACGATGGCCACCCGCAGCCAGAGCGCGCCGAAGACGGCGCGCGAGCGAGACGAGCAGAAACACGAGGAGAAGCTCGAGTTCGTCCGCGAGCAGGTCGAGAGTGGTTCGCTGCTGATCCGCCAGATGACCGAAGAGGAACGACGACGCTACCCGCTGCGGCCGGTTCCTCCGAAGCGGACGGGTAGGTCGACCCATGCGCGATCGTGAGCGGCTGATCGCGCGGATCCGCCAAATGGGCCGTGCCGTCAGCCCTGCCGACAGTGTCCGACACAAGCCCACAGTCGATCCCACGCGTGATCAATTCCGCGTCCTCGAGGTCCGGGTCGAGCACTTGGAGGCGCTCGTGCAGGGACTGCAGGACTCGGTGCACCGCGAGTTCTTGCGGCAAGCCAAGCGGATCAGCGAGCTTGAGGCCCGCCTGCAGCCAGCATCGCTCGGCAAGGCGTTGAGCGAGGACGCCCGCGCGCGCGGGCTCTAGGCGCACGTGACTGCGTTCTTTATACCCGGCGTCGACGGCGATGACAGGCGCATCGAGGACACGTACCGCAAGCTGCGCCAAGAGATCGAGCTTGAGCTCGGTCGCCCGCCGCGCGCGGAACGGATCTTCAGATTGTGGTCACGTCGAGGGAAGCTCGATTGCCTCACCGAGGTCGGTCAACCCGACCCGCTGCGCGGCGACACCGTGATCGCGATCTTCGACATGGGCCTACGCCAGCCGTTCGTCGTCTGCCGCCAGCTACAGCCTGGGAGCCGTGACGGCGTCCGCGAGATCCTGGACAGCAACGCGTACTCGGTACTCGAGTTCGACGTGTGACCCCGGACAGCGGTATCCGAGTACCACACCCGCCTACGCCGGACGCCCGGTCCTCGTGGGCGTCGCAGCGTCAAGCTCGCTGACGAGCGCTTCGACGCGGCGCGCGACGTCATCGCGGATCGCACGGACCTCGTCGAGTGGCAGGCCCTTCGGGTCGGGCAGCTCCCAGTCGACGTAGCGCTTGCCCGGGATGTACGGGCAGGCATCTCCGCAGCCCATCGTGACGACGACATCGGCCTGCTCGGCCAGCTCGCGGGTCAGTCGCTGCGGGCGGCGATCGGAGAGGTCGATGCCGAGCTCGCGCATGACCTCGACGACCTGGGGGTGGACGCGGCCGGCGGGGTCGGCTTCGCTGCCGGCGGACAGCGCACGGTGGCGTCCTTCGGCCGCGCGGTCGAACAGAGCGGCGCTCATCTGCGAGCGCCCGGCGTTGTGCAGACAGACGAACAGCACGTGCTTCACGACAACTCCCTCGGTTCGATGACCCAACTGATGGCGAGCGCTACGCCGCCCTCGCTGCCGGCGCGTTCACCAGAGCGCGCAGCCCTTCCGTTCCGACCGGCGCGCGGGCCTGCCAGCCGACCAACCACCTCCGCTGTGACAGCTGCTCGACTCGGTCGATGTGCTCCCACTCGGAGGCGGCTCGCGCCCGTAGCGTCGGATGCGCTGTGTCCGCGGCCGACAGCGAAGCGTTGATGACCCAGCCGTAGGGCTCGATATCGGCCCGGCGCAGGTCCGCCTGCAGGCGCTCGGCCTCCTGCACGGGCGTGGACTCCGCGAGCGTGACGATCAGGATCCGGGCGAACTCGGGGTCGCGCAGGCGCGCGAGGAGTTCCGTGACCTCATCGGGAACGTCAGCGTTCGTGCGCTGCACCTCACGGTGGTAGCTCTGTGCCGCGTCGAGCAGCAAAAGCGTGTGGCCGGTCGGGGCGGTATCGAGCACGACAACGCGTTCCCGCGCAGCATCGACCGTGCGGGCGAACGCGCGGAACACGGCGATCTCCTCGGTGCACGGCGAGCGAAGGTCCTCTCTAAGCAGCGACCGCCCTTCGTCGTCGAGACCGGAAGCGGCATCCATGACCTCCGCCGTGTAGCGGGCCGTCTCGACCGCGGGGTCGATCCGCTCGACGATGAGCGCGTCGTGGCCGGCGTCGGCGAGCGCGTCGGTGATGTGCGCGGCGGGGTCGGTCGTCGAGAGCGTGACCTTGTAGTTGCGGTCGACGAGCGCGAGCGCGAGCGCGGCAGCGAGGGTCGTCTTCCCGACCCCGCCCTTGCCCATCGTCATCACCACTCCGTTGCCGGCAGCGTCGAGCTCGTTGACAAGTTCGTCGAGGCCCGGCAAATCGACGATGTCGGCGTGAGGCGCTGCGGTCACGACGCCACGACCGTCGCCGGCGAGCTCTCGCAACGCGTCGAGTCCGGTGACGTCGCCGGCGACGAGCCGCACGCCGGCGCTCGGAAACGCCGCGAGAGGTGCAGGAGCGCCATCCAACGCCGCGGTCTGCCGCCCTGCAAACGCAAGCCCCGCTGCGTCCTCATCGTGTTCCACGAGCAGGCCGTTGATCACCAAGCGCTGATTGGCCACGCCAAGCGCGGCGAGCTCGCCGCTCGCGCGGGCGGCCTCGCGCAGTGCGGACTCCTCGGCGCGAGACACGAGCACGAGCGTCGTCAGTGCCGCGTCAGACAACGTCACGACCGCGCGCGCGTATTGCTCGCGGCGCTGGTCGAGCCCGGCTAACGGGCCGAGACAACTCGCGCCGGCCGGATGTTCATCCACGTAGCCTGACCACGCGCTCGGCAGGGTCAGCAGTCGCAGCGTGTGTCCGGTCGGTGCGGTGTCGAACACGACATGGTCAAACCCGGCGGTCACCTGCGGCGATGCGAGGACGGCGGTGAACTCGTTGAACGCGGCCACCTCGACCGTGCATGCACCAGACAGCTGCTCCTCCATGCTCGCGATCGCCGCGTCGGGCAGCACACCGCGGTACGGGCCGACGGCGCGCTCCTTGAACGCCGCCGCCGCGGCCTCCGGGTCGAGGTTCGCAACGAACAACCGCGCCACTCCGGGCACCGGTGACGGCTCGGTGCCGGCGACGACACCCAAGACGTCGTCGAGGTTCGACGCGGGGTCGGTCGAGATGAGAAGCGTGCGCACGCCCGCGTCAGCCGAGCGCAACCGCGACTGCGCAGGCCGTTGTCGTTTTCCCCACCCCGCCCTTCCCCGTGAAGAACAGGTAGCGGGTATCCCAGTCCGTCCAATCCAGAGGCGGAAGCGAGCTGGGGTCCGGGAGACTCATCAGCAGCGTCCACTGCCGCCGCAGCAGCCGCCGGTGCCGGTCGGCTGCTCGACTGGTTCAGAGCTCGCAGCAAGGAAGCCGGCGAGCTCCTTGCGAGACGGGTAGCGGCCGTGCAGCACGATCTCGCCATCGACGAGGAGGGCCGGGAGTGCGGGCTCGCCGAACGCGGTCATCAAGCCGGTCACCTTCGCGTTCGCCACGAACGCGTCGGGGTCGGAGGTCAAGTTGTGACGGCTGACGGTGACGCCAGGCTGGTGGCGCGCCCACCGGAGGTCCTCGCGGAGGTCAATGAGCGTCTGGTCGACGGTCGGGCCGCACACGCCCGATTGGCAGCACATCGCGGGCTCGAACAGCTCGACGCGGTGCTCCGTCGAGGGCGTGGGCTTGTTGGCGCGGATGATGGCCGACTTCGCGAACTCGTGCACCTGGTGTGTCGAGCGGATCTCGATGTCGGTGAATCCGGCTGCCGCGAGCCCGTCACGGAACTCCGCCTCGGTCAGCGCACCGGCGATGCAGCCGGTCCACTGCGCCATGTCGGCGCGGGTTGCGTCGTCCATGTCGGGGCTCGCGATGACGTCCGAGACGGCGAGCCGGCCGCCCGGCTTCAGCACCCGCGCGGCCTCGCGCAGCACCTGCGGCTTGTCGCCCGAGAGGTTCAGGACGCAGTTGGAGACGATGACATCGACTGAGCCGTCGGGCAGCGGGATGTCCTCGATGTAGCCCTTGACGAACTCGACGTTCTCGACACCTGCTGCGGCGGCGTTCGCGCGGGCAAGTTCCAGCATCTCGTCGGTCATGTCGAGGCCGATCGCCTTGCCCGCCGGCCCGACGCGGCGGGCGGAGATGAGCACATCCGCGCCGGCACCCGAGCCGAGGTCGAGCACGGTCTCGCCCTCATGGAGATCTGCGACTGCGGTCGGAACGCCGCAGCCCAGCGACGCGGCGACAGCGGTATCCGACGCGCCGGCGGTCTCCTCTCCGTCATAAAGTGCGGCGCCGAACACCGATGTCTCGTCGGCGCCGGTGAGCGAGACCGGATCGCAGCACGACCCGGGCTGTTGCTCGGAGACGGCGCGGGCGGCCGCGGCATACCTCTCACGGACCGTCTCGCGGATGTCCTGAGACGTCTCGGCGGTCTGGCTGGCGGAGCATCCGCATCCTCCGTCGCTCGCGCTGGCGCCGCAGCAGTCCGCCTTTTCGGACGGCTCACAACAGGACTCCTGTGCCTCGGGCGAGCAGCACGACGAGGTCGCGGTCGGGTCGGTCAACTCAGCCATGATGTGAGCTCCTTCAGAGCGTCGGGGTTGACGGTGTAATAGGCCCACTTGTGCCGCCGCTCGACCGCGACGAGGCCTGCGTCGACGAGCTTGCGGATGTGATGGGAGAGCAACGGCTGCGTGATCCCGAACAGCGGAATGAGCTCGCACTGGCATACCTCCTGCTCGCTGCGGCGCAGTACGTCAAGGATCTGCACGCGCAGGGGCTCAGCGAGCGCCTTCGCGACAGCAGCGATCCGGTCAGCGTCGAGCGTGGCATCGATGCCGGCAGATGGGGCGCAGCACTCGGCGGCCGAGGGCCCGGACACCAGAGTTGGCAGTGACGAGGTCATATCAACATTCGTTTCTACGAGCGTCGGTCGCCAACATACCACGTCTTCGTTCTCATATCTACCTTTCTTTATCCGAGCGGTTTCGGACCTGCTGAGGACATGATCGAGTAGCCGCTTCGCGCGGGGAAAAGGCCCCCCCAATGCGCGGGCCTTCAAAAACAATGGCGCAGGGAATACAGACTGCGTTCTAGCCGGCGATCGCTGTCACGAGATGCCCAATCCCGAATCCGATCGCCGCACTGGCCGACCCGATCAGCATCACCTGCAGGCCGGCGCGTTGCCACGCCTGGCGTGCGATCCGGCCTTTGGCGACACCCAGCGCGAACAATGCGACCAATGTGCAGATCAGGCTGGTGATCAGTGCTGGGGCCATCAGTGGCAGAAAGATGTATGGCCACAGCGGGATGATCGCTGCGTCCATGTAGGTCAGACCGACGGTCAACGCATCACCGCGAGCGGCATCCCCGACGTCCGGCGAGAGGCCGAGCTCCTTCTGGACCTTGGTGCGCAAGAACACATTCGCATTGCTGGCGAGTCCGTTCGCGACACGCTCGGCCGCCTCGCGCTCGAGTCCCTCATCCTCAAGGACCAGCGCGAGTTCGGCGACCTCCCGGTCGGGATGATCGTCGATCTCCCGTCCTTCGTCAGCGATCTCGGCGGCGTACAGCGCTTCTTCAGCCTCGCTGGCGAGAAACGACCCCCCGCCCATGGCGATGCAGCCTGCGACTGCCTCCGCCAGTCCTGCCACCAGAATCGCGCTGCGTCCCGGGTTGGCCGCGGCCATTCCGGTGACGACACCGAGTGGCACCAGCAGGCCATCTTGGGCCCCGAGCACGAATTCGCGTACGCGGGAGAGTCGCTCGATCCGCGCCGCTTCCCCTCGAGCGTGCTCGCGGATGTGCTGCCTCGCCTCATCTCGCATGTCGGTTGTGATTGGCTGAGCTGATCTCACGGGGGCCAATTCTCAATCGGTTTGGCCGCATCAGCATCCGGTACCTGCCGCGCCGTTGGCGGCGGGAAACCACGTAGTTACCGACATCGAGCGTGCGCAGGATCGCGGATGCGCCGGCCAAAGCCGAGGCGCAGACTCGGCGCATGGGCGATCTTGGACTGGAACTCCGGGGACTTCGCCGGGCGTTCGGGGAGTTGGTCGCGCTCGATGACGTCAGCTTCACCGTCCCCGCCGGCAGCCTCTTTGGATTCGTCGGACGTAACGGGGCGGGTAAGACGACCACGATGCGGATCATCTGCGGCCTGGTCGCCGCGGATGCCGGTCAGGTGTACTGGGATGGTGCGCCGATTGATGGCCGAGCGCGTGCGCGGATCGGCTACATGCCGGAGGAGCGCGGGCTCTATCCGAAGATGCGAGCGGTGGACCAGCTCGAGTATCTGGCCGTCCTTCACGGTGCGCCGCATGACGGGGCGCGCGCGGCGGCTCGCGTGTGGCTGCGCCGGCTCGGACTCGACGAGCGGAATCAGGGGCGAGTGGAGACGTTGTCTCATGGCAACCAGCAGCGCGTTCAACTCGCGGCGGCGTTGGTCCACGATCCGCGTCTTGTGATCCTCGATGAGCCGTTCGCCGGACTCGATCCGATCGCCACCGACGTCATGGCTGAGATCCTGCTCGAGCGGGCGGCGCAGGGAATCCCGGTGCTTTTCTCATCCCACCAACTCGAGTTGGTCGAACAACTGTGCGGGGCCGTGGCGATCATCGATCACGGACGGCTGGTCGCGGCCGGGAAGGTCAATGCCCTGCGTGCGAGGGGGCCGCGACTGGTCCGCATCGACGTCGATGGCGCACCTCTGCACTGGGGCGACCAGCTTCATGATGTCCAGTCCGTTGAGCGCAGCGGTTCGCGGACTGTCTTCAGACTCGGTCCCGCAGCCGATCCCCAGTCCATCCTCGATGCAGCCCGCTGCGCTGGCACGGTGACGTACTTCGCCGAGGTGCGGCCGACGCTCGCGGAGCTGTTCCGGGAGGTGGTCTCGTCATGACCGCGCGGCGTGCGATCTGGGAAGTGGCACGGCGTGAACTCGTCGAACGGTCGCGGTCGCGGGCAATGCGAATCTCGGTCGTCGTGATCTTGGCCGTGGCTGTTGGCGGCGCGGTCGCGGCCGCACGCCTGACGGGCCGCACCCCGACGGACGATGTCGGTCTCGTCGGGCCCCGGTCGGCTGCACTCGGGCCTGTGATTAAGGCGCAGGCTCGATCGTCGGGCAGGCGCGTGCGCCTGCACGTACTGGCCGACGCCACGGTCGCAACGCGCGATGTGAAGAGCGGCGCGGTCGACGCCGCGCTCATTGATGGCACTCGGCTGGTGGTGAAAGGGGCCATCTCCCAACCTGTGGTGCGCGTCGTCCGGGCCGCGACCAACGTGCAGGAAGTACTCCAGCGCCTGCAGGCGGCAGGTCTCAGCCCCCTCGCGGCACGCAGCGCGCTCACGCCGAAGCTGCTGCCGGTGACAGTGCTCGAGCCTGAGCCGCGCAGTCTGAAACAGAACCGCGACGTGCTGTCAATTGGCCTGGTTGCGCTATTGATCGTGTTGATCTTCTACGGGCAGTCGGTGGCGCAGGGAGTGACCGAGGAGAAATCCTCGCGAGTGGTTGAACTGCTGCTCACGACCGTCTCGCCGCGACGCCTGCTGACCGGCAAGGTCGCCGGGATTGGCCTGCTCGGGCTGGCGCAACTGTTGCTTGCCGGCGTCGCAGCGCTGGTGGCCGGGACGCTGGCGGGCGGTGCCGGGCTGCCATCCGCCGCGCCGCGGACCGTCGCGCTCGTCCTGTTGTGGTTCGTTCTCGGATACGTCTTCTACAGCGTTGTGTTTGCCGCCGCGGGAGCTCTCGTCTCGCGTCAGGAGGACCTGGCGGCCGCAACGATGCCGATCACGTTCCTGTTGCTGGGCGGGTTCTATCTTGCGTTGATCGCGGGTTTCGGCAGTCCGAACGGCACCGCGGCAACAGTTGCCGCGTTCCTGCCACCGTTTGCACCGATGGTGGTCCCCGCGCGCATGGTGCTCGGCGACATGACGGTCATCGGGCTGATCGGGGCGATTGCGGTTGACTTGCTCGCAACGGCCGGACTTATCGCGTTGGCCGCGCGCGTGTACGAGCGGTCGATCTTGCAGCTAGGCGCGCCCGTCAAACTCCACCGGGTGCTTGGAGGCTGGCGGAGCCGGAGGCAGTCCGGTTCCGGAACATCGCGCGGCGATCACTCGATCCCGGCGACACCGAGAGGACCATTGCCAGCAGCTGGATATGGCCCGCGGAGAGATATCGCACTCCGAGTTCTGGCTGTCGCGCTGCTCTTGGGAGGAGCGGCGCTCGGGTTCAGCCACGGCCCTGCGATTGCGCTCGTCGTGATGGGGCTCCTGCTCATAGTTGCGTTCGAGGTTCGCAACATGCGTTCTCGGAAGCGGGGCCATTGACGCCCACAGGACTGATGACCGTCTGCGGGCTAGGGGTCGACGCCCGGTCATCCGCTTTGCCAGGCGCTCGATGCTGACCATCGCGGTGAGCCAGACCGGGCTCGGCGGCTATCTCGTCCTCTTTGCCGCAGTCGCCGCATCCTGGGTCGGAATCCCGATTGTCGGCGCCGGCGTGCTCGCCGCCGCGGGGGTCCTCGCCAGCGAGGGCGAGATGAGCATCTGGCTCGTGATCCTCGTCGCTTCGGTGGGGGCGTGGAGCGGAGGCTACATCGGTTATCTCGTGGGTCGGCGCGCCGGCATCGCGATCGCCGATGTTCCAGGTCCGCTGCACCATCGGCGACGGAGGCTGATGCACTCCGGCCGGCGCGTCTACCACCGGTGGGGCCGGCTCGCGGTTTTCGTTACGCCAACGTTCGTTTCTGGGGCGCTCCGGATGCCCTTGCCGGTGTTCCTGCGGTGGAACGTTGCGGCTGCGACCCTGTCCTCGGCGATCACGGCGCTCGGGGCGTACGGAGTCGGTGCCGCCGTGATCGGCCAGCTGGCATCCAGGCAAGGCGTGCTTGCCCTTGTCGGTGCCGGGTTACTGACGTTGGTCGCGGTGCTGCTCGTGCGGCGTCGCCGCCGAGCTGCATCCGCTTCGACTCCGGAGCCCGCGCGCCCATCCGGCGACGGCGGCGAGCAGCGACGAGTGCAGCCGCTCGAGGGCGGCGACGCTCTCGGGTCCGGACAAATCGAGCGTCGTGGCTCCGGCCGCCTGCGGGATCAGGCTTGATCGAGTCTTGACCAAACGCTTCCTGGTTGCTGATCTCGGGGCTCGATCATCGTGGCTCGATGAGCCGGATCGTCGACGACTCCGCTCAGGCTCGACCGGCCTTCGCGAACCTAACCGGACTACGTTCCGCGGGTGTCCTCGCACGCGATCGCGATCACCGACCCGCGCTCCGAGGATGTCGTGCAACTCCTGGAACGCCACGTCGCCTTCGCGCACTCTCACGTCCCGCCCGAGGATCGCCATGCGCTCGACGCAGACAACCTTGCGGACCCGGACGTCGAGTTCTACGCGCTGCGCGTCGACGGGGAGTTGCTCGCGGTCGGCGCGATCAAGCGGCTCGATGGGCGGCATGCCGAGCTGAAGTCGATGCACACAGTCCAGGCGGCGCGCCGCACTGGACTGGGACGCCTGATGCTCGACCACCTCCTCGGCGTCGCGCGGGGACGAGGCTCGACCAGGTGAGCCTCGAAACCGGATCGGCTCCGGGCGTTCGCTCCAGCGCGCGCCCTCTACGCGAGTGCCGGCTTCACGCTCTGCGGACCGTTTGGCCAGTACGGGCCGAGTCAGAACAAGACCTTCATGACGCTGACCCTGGCAGGCGCCTCGTAGCGCTCTGTGACGAGACGTCAGTGGCCGGCGAGCTTCCGGGGTCGCACTAGGGGGCTCGCAAACACAGGGCGGATGGGGATGGCCGATGTTACGGTTGGCGATACGGAAAGGGCAGTAGTGAGCACTGGTCGAACGGGTGGCGGGACTCAGACGCCGGCGGGAATCGCCCATCGCTTGTCCCAAATCCTTATGCCCTGCGCCCTCGAGCGAGGGCGTGAACACGAGCCTGAACGGAGGCGAAGCGATGGAATGTCACATCGACTGGAGCACCAGCGAGGTGGAGCACGGCAAGCTGAGGGTGGCTCTCAAGCCGGCGCCCGACTTCGCGTTTATGATGGAGTTCGACGGGATCGTCGATCCGCTCAAACATCCCCGTCACGAAAACTGGGGCGGCGTTGTGCTCGCGCACGGGCACGTCGTCGTGGGCGATGTGCGTGCCGAGTCTGCTCAGCAGTTGCGCACCTTCCTCGATGAGACGGTCCGAGAGGCAAATCGCCTGGCCGTGGACAGTCGCGCGCGCGAGCAACAGCAGGCGGAAGCCCGAGCCGCCGGCGCGGCACAGCAGGAAGCTGAGCGGACGGCGGCCGTGCAGGCCGCGGCCGAGCGCGACGCGAAGTTGACGGACGCGTTTCGTCGTTCGGACTGAGGCTCGGCGAATCCGTCAGCCACCGGACGGACGCAGAACAACTCGCCCAGAACAAGAAGCCGCGCAAACGCAACGCTTCCCGGGAGAAGCTGCAAGCCTCGGCGTTTCGGTGCTCTGAGGTCCGCTCATGCACTGCGCCGTGACCGCGATCCCCGCGATCGCGTCACCCCGGAGCTTTCGCCGGTCGTACCGAGGCAACCATCCGAGCGCCGGCACTAACCGAACGAGCCGCCGATTCTTCCGATCCTGAGTGGCCATGGCTGAACGGAGTGGGTCAACAGAGCCAGTACGCCGTCGCCATCATCCGATCCGGATGACGCGACCGGGGCGCCAAGACAGCACCATTTCCAGGACAAAATGACGACTGTCTTGCGGAACAAGCGGTCGCACGCGCGGCCGCTCGGCGGATTCACGCGGGGCAGCTCACCCGGTCCGGCGAGCCGCTGATCGAGCACGTTGAGCGAGTCGCCCGTGAGCGGCGACCTGGTCAATCCGTCCTGCAGTGACGCGAGCCAACGCTGTCGGCGCATGGGCGTGGACGAGCGTGACGCGCGGTACGGTGCCACGCTCCACGCCGCCTGCTGCGATCGCCCGGTAATTGATAACGGCTGCGCCTACACCGAGCCCGCCGATCAGCCCGACATGTCGCGAGTTCGGTGGCGCTTCGCGCCCGGCGGGACTCACGGAATCAGCGATCTCCATTCTCGAAAGGAAATCGAACCTGGTCGTGCGGATAAACCGTCGGTGCTGCTGTGCATTTCTGGGTGAGGGAAGCGTACGTTCGCGCGATGGCAGAGCAGGACGCGGCTGGAATGCTTGGGCAGACATGATTCGTGGGCGCCACATGATGTCCCTCATTTTGATGCGTGAGCTGCCGATCGACGGAGCCTGGAGGTGACCGCGGGATTGCCTAAGTCGGGCGCCAGATTCGGCTCGGTGCTTGCTATGGGCGTCCTGCTGTCGGTCCCGATCAGTGCGTGTGGGTCTGGCGGGTCAGGCACGGTGGCCACTCAGGCACAGCAGGCCGCGTCGTCGGCGTCTTCGCAGGCGCAGAGCAAGCTGGAAGCGACGACGACGTCGGCGAAAACGTCGGTCGAGAGCAAGACGGCGTCGGCAACGCAGCCGGAGAAGACAAAGACTGTGGAGAAGACGAGCACGGTCACGCAGCCCGCGCAGAGCAAGACGGTGACGGAGACGAGGACGGCATCCGCGCCGACGCATACGGCGTCCATCACCGCTCAGACGACGAGTGTTCAGGTCGCGCCGACGTCGAGCACCGGGCAGGAGTCAGGTAGTGGTGTTCCGTGGTGGGGCTGGATGCTGTTAGGACTCGCGATTGCCGCTGTCGCGGTCGGGATCTTCCTGTTTGGCCGCCGTCACAGCGGCGGCCCAAGCTCACCCTCGCAGGAGCCCGGCGTGCCGGACTACCCCGCCGTGCCGGACTACCCCGCCATGCCGGACTACCCCGCCGCGCCGGACTACCCCGGGCCGGGTGGCGTTACGCGCCCGCCTGGGCCGGCGACCGACGGCGCGCAATCGGACGCGGTGTCTCGACCGCCCGAGCCGCCGCGCACCCCTCAGGGGTGATGAGCAGACGGCTCGCCACGGAGGAAGTGTGCTCAAGAGGTCACTCTCGGATGAGGACACTAGGAGGCCCCAAGAAGCTTTACGCCCGCCAGCGGCTACGTCGGATCGCTTAGCTTAGCTAAGGCGCCGCGAGGTTCGGTAGGCGACGGCGTGCGGTCTGCGTTGTGAACCTCGTGTAGCCGTTCACACGTCCTTGTGCGTGTCGGCTATGTTTGCCGCGACGCCCCTAGTCCTGGGGGCGCGGATCAAGACCGGGGTGAGAGCGATAACGGCCGACCACCCATTCTTCGGAGCGTCCAGAGTGGTCCCGAGCCGTATTGGACTCGTGGGCGCCTGGAAGCGACACCGAGCCACACGTCGCTATTTGGGAGGCGTCGCGGCGCTGGTCGTCGCGTACTACGCCGCTGCTCACATCGGCTATGCGTTCGCGTTCTCAGGCCCGGTCGCCGCCCTCGTGTGGCTGCCGGTCGGCGTTGCCGTCGCCTTTCTGTACGTCAAAGGGATGCAGTTCTGGCCGGGCGTGATGATCGGAGACCTCTTGGTCAATAACTACACGACGCTGCCCCTTGGCTCGGCGCTCGCTCAGAGCATCGGAAATCTGCTCGAGGTGCTCGTGGCAACCGCTCTGCTGCGGCGGTGGTGCCCGGACAAGGAACCGCTTGGCAGCGTTCGAGGCGTGGTCGGCGCGCTCGCGGCGGTTGCGTGTGGAACGTTCGTGAGCGCCACCGTCGGATCGATCGCGTCCTGGTCAGGGAACACCATCGATGCCGAGTCGCTGCCGTATGTGTGGCGCACATGGTGGCTTGGCGATTTCTCCGGCTGTCTCATTATCGTCCCTCTTGCGATCAGTTGGTCGACGCTGCCACCGCGTCCATGGCCACGGGAACGGATCCTCGAGGCGACTTTGTTGGCGGCTGCCGTTATCGGGCTGAGCGCCATTCAGCTCGGTCATACCACGATGCTCTGGGCGCTCGTGTTTCCCGGCCTGATCTGGGCGGCGCTGAGCTTCGGTCAGCGGGGCGCGACGCTGGCGATCGCGATCATCTGCGCGTTCACGGTCTGGGGTACGACAAACGACCTAGGCCCGTTCGCCCTCGGCACGATCAGTGCTCGACTTCTCGAGACGCAGGTATTCATCGCCGCCGTGTCGCTTTCGGCGCTCCTCATCGCGGCACTGGTCTTTGAGCGGAAGCGACTGACAGACGGTGTGCGCGACTCACGAGCGCGTCTCGTCGCCATGTCAGACGATGCTCGAAGGCGCCTTGAGCGCGATCTGCATGACGGCGCACAGCAAGGCCTTCTGGGGTTGCGGCTCAAGCTGGTGCTCGCGGAGGATGCAATCGACGAGGACCCGGCAGAAGGAAAGCGGCTTGTCCAGACCATCGCGAGGCAGATGGACGACGTGCTTGAGAATGTGCGCTCGATCGCAAGTGGTGTGTATCCCGCGATCCTGCATGAGAATGGAATCGCAGATGCCCTCAGGTCGGCCGCTTTCCGATCGACTTTGCCGGTGTCAGTCAGCGCCGCACGGATCGATCGCCACTCGGAGACCGTTGAGCGCGCCGTCTACTTTTGCTGCCTCGAGGCGCTACAGAACGTCACGAAGCACGCAGGGTGTGACGCGCGGGCGACTGTCACGCTCCGCCAGGAGCCGCGGGCTCTCCAGTTCGAGGTCGTCGACACCGGGGTCGGGTTCGATGTCGCTGGCGCCGGCCGTGGTAGCGGCTTGGCGAACATGCGCGACCGCGTCGAGGCAGTCGGCGGCTCGCTGACGGTGATCTCGATGTCGGGAGCGGGCACCACCGTTCGCGGTCAGGTCCCGATCGGCAGCAGACCGTAGTGCCGCACAGGCCGCTGGACGATCGTGCCCGGCTCGCGCTAGCGGGATATCTCGAACGTGGCACAGCAGTGGGTCGTGGACGCCTACCTACTCACGGTCAGTGTCTTCGTCGTGGCCGGCGGCCGTGCGGGAGACCTGTTCGGACGGCGACGCGTGTTTCTCGTCGGGCTCGGCCTGTTCACGGTCTGCTCCGCGCTCAGCGGGCTCGCGAGCTCGGGCGGCGAGCTGGTCGCGGCGCGGGCCGGGCAGGGCGTCGGCGCGGCGGTCATGACCCCGGGGACATTCTCGATCGTCACCGACGCGTTCGCCGGGCCCGAGCTGGGCCGGGCAATGGGGTCGCTCACGGGGACAGCCGCCGCCGGACTGTCGATAGGACCGCTGCTCGGCTGCCCGTGGTCAGTCAAAGACGGTGGCGGTCTCACCCGATTCGGGCGATGCGCCAGCCCCAATCGAGGGTACATAATGCAATGGATTCCCCAGTGGAGGAGCGAGCCCAACCGTGGCCGCCAACGTTTCAGCGGAACAAGCCCGCGAGGTCGTGGAGGGCGCGCGGGAGTCGGAGTGGAAGCTGCCGAGTTTTGGCAAGCAACTGTTCCTCGGTGACCTTCAGCTTGATCTGATTCATCCGCAGCCGCGGTTGGAGCCGGAGGACGTGGAGAAGGGCGAGCGCTTCCTCGTGCGGCTACGCGCGTTCCTCGAGACCGAAGTCGACCCGCTCGATGTTGAGCGCGACGCGAAGATCCCCGACCGCGTCATCGACGGGCTCAAGGAGATCGGCGCCCTGGGGATGAAGGTCTCAGAGGCCTACGGAGGGCTGGGCCTGTCGCAGATGTACTACAACCGGGCGCTGGCGCTAGCGGGTGTCTGGCATTCGGCAATTGCAGCATTGCTCAGCGCGCACCAGTCTGTCGGGGTGGCCGAGCCGCTGCGGATGTTTGGCACCGAAGAGCAGAAGCGCAAGTGGCTGCCCCTTGTCGCCAAGGACCACATCAGCGCGTTTCTGCTGACCGAACCCGATGTGGGGTCTGATCCGGCGCGGATCGCCTCGACCGCGACGCCAGTGGTCGGCGACGGCGACATGGTCGCGACGCCGGTCGAGGGCGGCTATGCACTGAGCGGTCGCAAGCTGTGGGCGACAAACGGAACGATCGCGGACGTCGTCGTCGTGATGGCGAAGGTGCCGAAGAGCGACGGCCATCCGGGCGGGATCAGTGCGTTCGTGATGCGCTGCGACTGCGAGGGCATCACGGTTGAGCACCGCAACACGTTCATGGGGATACGCGGGATCGAGAACTCGGTGACGCGCCTGGACAACGTGTTCGTGCCGGAGGAGAACCGGATCGCGCGTGAGGGTGAGGGCCTCAAGATCGCCCTGAGCACCCTCAACACCGGCCGGTTGGCGCTCATGGCGCTCTCCGTCGGCGCCGCGAAATGGTCCACGAAGATCGCCCGGGAGTGGTCGACCGAGCGGGTGCAGTGGGGTCGGCCGATCGGCAAGCACGATGCGGTCGCGCAGAAGGTGGCATTCATTGCGGGTAGCGCGTTTGGCCTCGAGGCGATGCTCGACGTCGCGAGCCGCCTGGCCGACAGCGGCAACGACATCCGTGTCGAGGCCGCGCTGTGCAAGGTGTACGGCTCGGAGCTTGCCTGGCGAGTGATCGACGAGCTGCTGCAGGTGCGCGGCGGCCGGGGTTATGAGACTGCGGCATCGCTCAAGGCGCGCGGCGAGAAGCCTGTGCCGGTGGAGCAAATGATGCGCGACATGCGCGTGAGCCGCATCTTTGAAGGCTCGAGCGAAATCATGCACCTGCTCATCGCCCGCGAGGCGGTCGACCAGCATCTCCACGTTGCCGGCGACCTCCTCAAACCGGGCGGCGACATCAAGACGAAGGCCGAGGCGGCACTGCGTGCCGGTGCGTTCTACTCCGGCTGGCTGCCGCAACTGCTTGTCGGCAAGGGCCAGAACCCGCGTTCCTATGAGGAGTTCGGTCCGCTCGCCGCCTCCCTGCGCTACGTCGAGCGCTCCTCGCGCAAGCTGGCACGCTCGACGTTCTACGGCATGAGCCGCTGGCAGGCAAAGCTCGAGTACAAGCAGACGTTCCTGGCGCGGATCGTCGACATCGGCGCCGAACTGTTCGCGATCGCCGCCGCCGTGTGCTATTCCGACAGGATCGGCCGTGAGCATCCCGAGCGCCGAGCCCAAGCACAAGAACTCGCGGAGCTGTTCTCGAGGCAGGCCAGACGCCGCGCCGACAGGCTCTTCGACGGGTTGTGGGCCAATGACGACAGCACAAACTACGCGGCCGCCCAGCGCGTCCTGGCGGGCCGCTACACCTGGCTGGAGGAGGGCATCGCTGACCCGTCGGGCGACGGAGCGATGATCCCGTCGGCAGTCAGGCCGGCCGCCGAATCCGCGGATACCGCCTCTTCGAGCGAGGTGGCTACCGCGGCCAACGAGGATCCTGAGGTCGCACCCGCGGCCGGAGAGGTGCAGTAGCCATGGTGCATGACATGAATGGGTCACAGGCTGTCGGAATTGTCGGAATTGGAGCCGTCACCGGTTTCGGTTGGGGGGTGGAGAGCCTCTGGGCGGGTCTGATCGCCGGGAAGTCGGCCGCCGAGCCGGTCGATTTTGAGGACTGCGCCAGCCTGGCGGTCTTGGTGCCCGAAGGGGGCGACGAAGAAGACTCAATCACCCTGTTCGGGCGGGCTCTGTATGGATCGGGACGCGAAGCCGTGGCGGATGCCAAAGCCAGGGGCTGGCAACCGGGCAAGCGGGTAGGGTTCATCCTTTGCTCCTCGCTGGGTGAGATCCAGGGCTGGCGCGACCTGTACTTCACGGAGAAACGTCACCTTCGGCGCCGTCACTTCCTGCAGCTGCTGCCCTCCACCGCGCCGTCGATGTTCATGGCCGAACACGGGTTCAAGGGCCCCTCGCTCAACGTCGGGGCGGCCTGCGCCTCGGGCGCGCTTGGCGTCATCCTGGCTCGCCAATGGCTCGCCACCGGCTTTGCCAGCGATGTGATCGTGAGCGGCACCGATCTCTCGGTCACCGAAGAGACCGCTCGCCACTTCACCGATCTCGGGGTGATCGTGCCCGGCGGCCTCGCCCCTGAACAAGCCTGCCGACCCTTCCAGGAGGGCAGCTTGGGGTTCATCGCCGGCGAAGCGTCGGTCGCGCTGGTCCTGACCAACCAACCCGAGGCCGACCCCTACGCTCGGGTATTCGGCGCCGGTTACACCCACGACGCCTTTCACCCGATCGCGATCAACCCGGACGGCATCCAGGTCGCCACGGCCTGGAGCGACGCAATCGCCGACGCCGCCGTCGATGTCAACGACATCGCCTACGTCAACGCCCACGGCAGCGGGACGACCCTGGGCGACACCGTCGAAGCCGCCATCGCCGACGCCCTGTTTTCACCGAAGACCAAGATCTACTCCACGAAAATGCTCACCGGCCACGGGCTTGGCGCCGGAGGTGCCCTTGAGACTGCGGTCGTCGCACTCAGCTACGAGGCAAACGAGATCCCTGCACCGAAGCTCGTAGCAACGGGCCACCCCCGGGTCCTTGACGGCGTCACTCGACGAGCACCCGGAGCCACGCTCAAATCCTCCATCGGGATGGGCGGCTACAACGCCGCGCTCATCATCGACAGTTCCAATAAGGCGTAATGAGCCGGACCGGCTCGACGGATCACTGTGATCCGCCAAAGCTGGTAGCCACGCGCCGATGCTTCCACGGGCGTCCAGAGCGTCCAAATCGGGCCGGTTCGTGGACGGATTTGGACGTAATGGACGCGGTGGACGTTGTCACGAGTGTTGTCACGCCCCGGCGTCTCGGCCGCGCAGCCCGCGTGCTCAGCGGCGTCTGAGCCATTCGCCGAACAGGGGGTCGAGCAGGAACGGCCGACCTCGGTCGGCGCGTCGGACGATGCGATCGTCGCCGAGCAGGCGTTCGAGTGCGTCCTGCAGCGTGCTGCGGGCGATCCGGTGTTCGTCCGCGACTCGGCTGCCGGTGGGTGCTTGGCCGTCAGCCAGGGCCAGCAGCACGATGCGCTCGACGCGGCCGAGCCCGTCCCAGGCGGCCTGGTGAGCGTCGCCGGTCTCGGCGAGCGCGAGGTCGATGGCGGCCATCGCGAGCTGCTCGGGCGGCGTGGGCTGATCGAGCAGGTTGTACAGGTGGTGAGCGAGCAGGACCGTGCGTTGTGGGTGCCCGCCGGTGAACGCGAGCAACTCGTCGACCGCTCCGTCTGCGTCAAGACCGTCGGCGTTGATGAGGGCTTCGATGTCGTGAGCTGCTTCGTCAACCGGGAGGGGCGGCAATTCCAAGGGACGCGCCTGGCCGTAGAACGGTCGTTCGCGCTCTGAGAACAACGCCCGCATCAGCGACGGTTGACTGCCGGCGAAGACGTAGGCGGCTGCGGCTGTGTGGTGCTGGATTACCGACCGAAACAGACCATCGAGTGCGTCGTCGGCTACGAGCAGGTCCTGAAACTCATCCAGACACACGACCGTCAGCATGCCGTCGGCTTGGTGGAGCCCGAGCGGGACGTCGAGAAGCTCGAGCAGCGCGGCGCGTGCCTCGTCGGCGCCCGGCCGCGCGAAGCCGGGAGCGATCGAGACCTGCACGCCGGCGAGCTTGGCCGTCACGCCCAGCCTCGCCGCCCAGCGGCGAACGCTGCGACGAGGATCGTTTGGCAGCGCGCTGAAGCTCTCCGCGACGCGTGCTGCGACGTCGCCGACGTTCGCGACCCGGGACAGGTCAACGCGCACCGCGCGATGCCCGACATCGCGCATCGAGGCGACGTGGGCGTCAAGCAAGCTGGTCTTGCCAAAGCGCCGTGGCGCGGCGAGACGGATCGCGACCCGATCAGCGGCAGCGCGCTGGAGCGCGTCGAGCTCGAGCCGTCGGTCGATCAGCGCATGAGGCGCGACGGGTCCCTGATAGCTGAACGGATTCACCGTACACGATTGTACGGTCAAGCCGGACAGGAGTTGCCACGGGCCAGCGCCGGTCTCGAGTCCGCTCTGGGAACCTGCGCGTGCCTCACGCCCTCGAAAAGGACACCGGCATCAACCGTCGACACCGAGATTGAGTTCGCGAAGAAGCGAATGAACCATTTCGACAGGCGGATGGACCCGAGCAAGTGCAAGAACCTCGGTGGCGAGAGCCCGGCTGTACCAATGACCCCGCCTTTTTCGCTCCGTGAGCCTCGCGCCGTCGACGATGCGCATACGCTTTGTCTCCGAGGAGCGAAAGCAAGTGGTTCGGCCGAGCGACGGCGCAGCAGCCCGTCCCCCGGCCCGCCGGGGTGCGAAGACAGTTGACGAAGAGCAGGCGATCCGTGCGGAGTTGCGCCGCTTTCTTGCCGGACGCAGCGAGTGGCCAACGTACCGAGAGTTCCAGCGAGCGGGGCTCAAGGGCCTCCGTGACAAGATCACGCGCGTCGGCGGCGCAGAGCGATGGGCAAGGAAAAGGGGCGTGCCGTACGTCAGGCATCCTCCCGGGTATGCGCCCGTCTGGACTGAGCAGCGGATCCGGCGCGATCTCGCCGGTCGCGAGGAGGGAGCTGGACGAGTTCTGCGCCGCCCGTGACCACTGGCTACCGGAGAGCGAGTTCATCGCTGTGGGTCGGCGGGCGTTGTACAGCGCGGCAAGCCGGAACGGCGGCGTCGGTTACTGGGCGGCGCAGCTCGGTTTGACTCGTGGACCACGGAAGACCTGATGGCTCAGCCCGCGTCGCGTAGGGTGGAGGGGTCCGAGTCCAACACCTATCCCGTAGACGGAGTCAGTGATGAGCGCAATCGAGCACGTCCACGCCCGGCAGATCTTTGACAGCCGAGGCAACCCAACCGTCGAGGTTGACGTCCGTCTCAGCTCAGGGGCCTTCGGCCGCGCGGCCGTCCCCTCCGGGGCGTCGACGGGCACACGCGAGGCACTCGAGCTGAGGGACAAGGGAAAGGCGTTCGGAGGCAAGGCCGTCACGCAGGCCGTGGCGAATGTCAATGGCGAGCTCGCCGAGCATGTCCGCGGTATGGATGCCGATGATCAGCGGGCGCTCGACGAGGCGATGATCACGCTCGACGGGGCGCAGGGGAAATCACGCCTGGGCGCCAACGCGATCCTCGGGATCTCGATGGCTGCCGCCCGTGCGGCGGCGATCGACAACGGACAACCGCTCTGGCGCTACCTCGGCGGCGCCGAGGCCAACCTGTTGCCGGTCCCGTGCATGAACGTTCTGAACGGCGGCGTGCACGCCGACAACCCAGTTGACTTTCAGGAGTTCATGATCGCTCCGCTCGGCGCGAAGTCGTTCGCCCACGCGATGCAGGTCGGTTCCGAGGTGTACCACGAGCTGCAGCGAACGTTGAAGAGCCGCGGCCTCGGCACGGCCGTCGGGGATGAGGGCGGCTTCGCACCGGCGCTGACCTCCAACGAGGCGCCGCTCGACCTGCTGATGTCCTCAATCGAGAGCGCCGGCTACCGCCCAGGAGACGACGTGGCGATCTGCATGGACCCGGCGGCAAGTGAGTTCTTCAACAACGGCAGCTACGAGCTCTCGGGAGAGGGGCGCACCCTCTCCTCTGAGGAGATGGTCGAGTACTGGTCGACGGTTCCAGCCCGCTTCCCTCTGCTGTTCCTCGAGGACGCCATGGCGGAGGGAGACTGGGACGGATGGCGCAAGCTCACCGAGCGCATCGGCAATCAGGTGCAGCTTGTGGGAGACGACATCTTCGTCACCAACCCGGCGATCTTGCGCGAGGGGATCGAGCGCGGCATCGCAAACTCGATCCTCATCAAGCTCAACCAGATCGGCACCGTGACCGAGACGCTGGACACGATCAAGATCGCCCGAGACGCCGGTTACCGTGCAGTCATCTCGCACCGCTCCGGCGAGACCGAGGACAGCTTCATTGCGGATTTCGTCGTTGGCACCGGAGTCGGGCAGATCAAGACGGGTGCCCCCGCGCGCTCAGAGCGAGTCGCGAAGTACAACCAGCTCCTGCGGATCGAGGAGGAGCTGGGCGCCAACGCACGTTACGCCGGCGGCAACACCGTCCGTCTCGGCTGACGTCGCCGAGCGGAGTTTGCCGCGAGCGGGACGTTCGACGTTCGAGTGAGATGTCGCTCGCCGATGTCGCCGCCCCGCGTTCTCGCCCATGGGGCGCGGGTAGACTCCGATGCAGCGATGAGGCTCGCTGCCGCGCGTCCGCGCGGGAACCGCAACTGCACGCTGATGGCCTCTGCCCCGTTGTCAGAGACCTGGAGGTCTGAGCATGAGGCTGCGCGTGCGACACCGAGTGAGGGATTCGTCGGCGACGGCTCGAGGTGATTCACGGCCGGCGGGTCGAACGTCGCCGCCGTGTGTCCTCGCGTCGGGCTTCGTCAGGGCTTAAGGCGGCCACGATGATCAAGTGCTCGCCGGGCGCCAACGGCTGCGCCGCAGGTGGTGCGTCGTGACAATGACGGTCCCCATACCCGGTCGTGGCGAGCTGCTGCTCGATCATCTTGTGCTCGACGTCAATGGCACCCTCACCAGCCGTGGCAGCCTGCTCGGTGGCGTCGAGGACCGCGTCGCCCAGCTCCGCGCGACGCTCGAGGTCCACCTCGTGTCCGCCGACACGTTCGGCACGCTCGACGCGATCGCCGAGTTGCTCGATGTCCGTGCCGTACGGGCCGCATCGGGAGGAGAAAAGCTTGTATGGCTGGACCAGCTTGGACGAACGCGCTGCGCGGTCGTCGGCAACGGCGCCAATGACGTACTCGTGCTTGAGGCCGCCGCGCTCGGGGTCGCCGTGATCGGTGCCGAGGGCGCCAGCTCGGCAGCCATGCGTTCAGCTGATGTCGTCTGCACATCCGTGCACGACGCGCTTGACCTGCTGCTCGATCATCGAACGCTCGTGGCAACTCTCCGTGCTTAGCTGATGGCGGTTCAACGATGACTCGGGCGTGCTGGCCGTACATGGTGGGCCAATGCCCGTGGTGCATGTACTTTCGGGACGCTATGCCGGTCGTTGATGACGCTGGGCACGAAATCGTCGGGTTCTGCCGCAATCCGCGTATCAGAACGGAGTTGTCTCGACCCCAGGTGAACGGCCCTGAGCCTGACCGCTGCCCCGGTTACATCAGGTCGACGACCTCGTCGGGCGAACGGGCGGCGCGCAGTGAATACGACCCGCTTCACTGAACCATCATTCGCTAAGTGCAACCGACTACCGCGGATGCGGGTTGTATAAAACGAATGACACGGGCGATGAGGCTCGCTCTGACCGCGGTGCTGTCGCCGCTGATGGCCTCTATCTGTTTGGCAACAAGCAAGACTGAGGTTTTCAATGACGCGGCCGCGGATCGGTGCGCCGTCGTCGTGGCGGCACCGGCGGGCTAGGGACGGAGGTGAGCCCACCGGGACGGAACCACGACGGTAGTAAGATCGGCGGCGGCGATGAGGCCCGCCTGAACTGCCGAGCGGCTGATGGCTTCTACCGAATACGGAACGGTGGAAGCTGAAGATGTCGCCAGATCGCGGGGCCACGCCGCAGTTTCAGAGCATCCTCTTCGAGCGCGCGGTCTGGGATGGCGCGGCCGATGAGCCGGAGTGCTTCGGCGACTTGCGCCTCGACCAGATCGTCGCCTCGGTGATTGCCGGTCGAGAGGACTACGCCCTCGCCGAATACTTCTACTACCCCCTGCACGATCCCACGGATGTCCGGTACCGACATGACGCGCTCGGCGACCTGGAAAACGACGGGGTACGGGACGCGGTCGCACAGTTCGTGCACGGCATGCGGACGGTGCGAGACTGTCTGGCGCTCGTCGAGCGCAGCCCGTACCCACGCGAGCAGGAGCGATGGTTCCTCGAGTCCGCCGCTCGCTACTGCCAGGCGGTCATCTCGCTGGCGGAGGCGCTCGGTGAGCTGACGCTGGGCGCCCGCGGTTTCCTCGAACTTCGCCGATACCTCGAGAGCCATGTCGCGTCCGCTGCCTTCGGGTCGCTCGTCAGCGACACACGCGGGCTGGCCGATGAGCTCGCCGCGGTCCGGTACGCGGTGCACATCAAGGGAGGCCGTATTCGCGTCAGCAGATACGAGGATGAGCCGGACATGAGCGCGGAGGTGCAGCAGACCTTCGCGAAGTTCCAACGCGACGCCCGCAAAGACTATCGGGTGCGCTTTCACGATCAGCCGGGCATGAATCATGTCGAGGCGCGGATCGCAGAGTTCGTCGCTCGGCTGTTTCCGGACACGTTTCAGCGACTCGAGCACTACTGCACGCACCACCGGCGATACCTCAATCCGACGATCGTGCGTTTCGATCGCGAGGTCCAGTTCTATCTCGCGTATTTGGAATACATCGAGCCGCTGCGGTCTGCCGGGCTCGCGTTCACGTATCCCCAGATCTGCGAGGACAACAACACGGTGCGCGTGTCGGACACGTTCGACTTGGCGCTTGCTCACGGACTGCCGCGCGACGGCGCCAGAATTGTGACAAACGACTTCTGCCTCACGAACCCAGAGCGGATTCTCGTTGTCAGCGGTCCGAACAACGGGGGCAAGACGACATTCGCCCGCATGTTCGGCCAGCTGCACTACCTCGCGAGTCTCGGACTGCCCGTCCCGGGCAGTCAGGCGCGTCTCCCGCTCCCCGATCGGATCTTCACGCACTTTGAGCGGGAGGAGACGATCGAAACGCTCCGCGGCAAGTTCGAGGACGAACTGGTCCGAATCCGGGAGATCCTCGCGCAGGCAACGGGCGACAGTGTGCTGATCATGAACGAGAGCTTCGGCTCGACCGCGCTCCGCGATGCTCTCGAGGTCGGCACGAGGGTGGTCCGCCAGATTGTCGAGCTCGACGCGCTGTGTGTGTTCGTCACCTTTATCGATGAACTGGCCTCGCTGGGCGACACCACATTCAGCATGATGAGCACCGTTGATCCCGAAGACCCGGCGCGTCGCACGTACAAGATCGTGCGCAAGCCGGCCGACGGGTTGGCGTACGCGATGGCGATTGCTGACAAGTACGCACTGGGATACGAGTCACTCCGGCGGCGCGTGGCGACGTCATGAAGGCGTATCTGATGCATCGCGATCGCGATTTTGACGCTGATCGCGACCTGCCTGACAATCACGACGCGCTCGCACAGGACCTCGAGCTGAACGTGGTCCTAGGCGCCATGTCCGCCGGCGATGCACTCCTTTACGAGGTCGCGAAGCGTGCACTGCTCGGCGGTCTACGGGATCCACGGGACATCGTCTACCGCCAGGAAATCCTCGTCGACTGCATGAAGCACCCATCCATCGTGCGCGACCTGTACGCCCTCGCCGGCGACGCGCTCGCTGCCGAGAAGACGGTGTGGGGCGGCATGTATCGAGACTCGCCGCGGTCATTGCTGACAACGTCCGTGACGAAGATGGAGCTACTGGTCGGCTTCTTGCGCCGACTGCGGGAGATGAGGGACGCGTGTGCCGACGCCTTCTCATCACCGGGGCTCAGCCGGTTCTTCACGATGATCGCCGATGAGCTCGACGGGCCGTACTTCGAGCTCGTCGAGAGTCAGCTTCGAGATCTCAAATTCAAATCCGGCGTCCTGCATAGCGCGCGGTTGGCGGCCGGAAACAAGGGTGCGGCGTACGTGCTCCGCCGGCCTCGGCAGCTGAACTGGTTTGGGCGGAGGTTCGGCCGGTCCGCGTACAGCTTCACCCTGCCAGAGCGCGATGAGAGCGGATTCCGCGCGCTCCGCCGGATTGAGGATGAGGGGGCCAACCTCGCCGCCAACGCGCTCGCCCAAGCGGTCGACCACGTTCACAGCTTCTTCCTCATGCTCCGGATCGAGGTCGGCTTTTACGTCGCGTGCCTGAACCTCGCCACTCACGTCGCGGACAAACGCGGGTCGATGACGTTTCCGGTGGCCGTCGGGGGTGACGCGACTGCTCTCACCGCGGAGGGCCTCTATGACCTCTCCCTGTCACTGTCGATATCATCCGGGGCCGTCGGCAACGACATCGCCGCAGATGGGAAAGCGCTGCTCATGATCACCGGAGCCAACCAAGGCGGCAAGTCGACCTTCCTGCGCAGCCTCGGGCTCGCGCAGCTGATGATGCAGTCCGGAATGTTTGTCGCTGCCGCATCGTTCAGGGCCAACGTCTGCGACGGGCTGTTCACCCACTTCAAACGCGAGGAGGACGAGAGGCTGGAGAGCGGCAAGCTCGACGAAGAGCTGGCACGAATGAGCGGCATTGCTGACCAGATCACCCCCAACAGCATGCTGCTCTGCAACGAATCATTCGCGTCAACCAACGAACGCGAGGGATCAGCGATCGCGCGACAGATCATTCGCGCTCTGATCGCCGAGGGCGTGAAGGTGGTTGTGGTGACGCACATGTTCGACCTCGCCGGCGGGTTTCATCGCGACGCGCTCAATAACGCGCTGTTCCTCCGCGCCGAGCGCGGGCGCAACGGCGCGCGCACGTTCAAGCTCATCGAGGGCGATCCGCTCCCGACAAGCTACGGCCACGATTCGTACCTGAAGGTATTCGGAGGAGGTCTGTCGGCTGCCCTGTCGGAGCCAGACGGTATGCTCCAGACAGAGCGATGAGGCTCGCTCCGAGCGCGGCGATTGCCGCTGATGGCCTCTACCAGACGCAACACACGATCGTTGTCGAGGTCCGGTGGAGCCAACAACTGCTGGTCGGTCTGACGCCCTGGGCGCGGCCGTGCCTTCTGCGGCCGGAGTCGCGGAGATCCGCTCCGCGATGCTGGCATTGCTGGATGAGCTGCTGTCACTTGGCGCCGGTGTCGTGGACGAACCGGCCCACCGCAACCTGGGGGCGGCACGGACGCGAGTCGTCGAGGACCGGTTCAATCTCGTGGTGCTCGGTGAGTTCAAGCGTGGCAAGAGCACACTGATCAACGCGCTGCTCGAGCGCGACATCCTGCCGGTCGGGGTCGTGCCGCTGACCTCGGTGGTGACGGCGATCGGCGCTGGCGAGATGGATCGGCTCGTCGTCCGCTACCTCGACGGCCGCGAGCGGGAGGAGCCTCTCGAGCAGCTCGCCGAGTTCGTCACCGAGGCGCGCAACCCAGACAATCGCCTCGGGGTGGAGCTCGCACGAATCGAACTCGATCACGCGTTGCTGCGGGCTGGCCTCGAACTGATCGACACGCCCGGGATCGGCTCGATCCATCAGCACAACACCGACGTCGCCCGCGGGTTCATGCCGATGGTCGATGCTGCGGTGTGCGTGCTCGACGCTGGGCAGCCACTATCCGAGGGTGAGCGTGGGCTGTTGCGTGAGGCGGCGACGCGCGTGCCCCGACTGCTGATGGTGATCAACAAGATTGATCACCTCGACCCGGACGACCGGCAGGTCGCCGTGGACTTCGTCCGGTCAGCGTTGCGGGACCTGCTCGGAGCCATCGAGCCCGAGCTATTCGCTGTCAGCGCGCGCAAGCGGGAGGGCGTCGGTCCACTGCTGGATCGACTGCGTGCACTCGCAGCGGGAGAACGCGAGTGGCTGCTTTTGCGCTCGGTGGCTGCCGTCGGCCGCATCGTCGCGTCAGAGACAGCCCAGGCCGCACGCTTCGAGTTCCACGCGATCGAGCTTCCGTTGGAAGAACTGGCTTCGCGCGCCCGCCAGTTCGAGGAGCGCATCGCAGAGCTGAGGACAGCGAGCACGGAGGCAGCCGAGCTGCTCCAGCAAGGAATCGCGCGGGCGGTCGACCAGCATGTCAACGAGCCGCTGATGGCGTATGCCCGCCAGGAGGCTCCTCGTCTGCGTGATGCTCTTCGTCACCACGCCGACCAGCTGCGCGGGAGATCGCCGCGTGAGCTTTCTGAGGAGCTCGAACTGTGGATCGAGCAGACGATTCGGGCCGAATTCGAGCAGCTCGTGCCGCGTTTTGAGCAACTGATCGCCGGTCAACTCACCGAATCGGAACGTCGCTACGCGGGTCGCATCGAGCGAATCCTCGAGCAGGTCCAGGACATCGCGAGCGATGTGTTCGGAGCCCGCGCACGCGATGCGCTGCCGGATACCGGCCTGCGCGCGCCGTCGCGGTTCTCGTTCAAGCTCACGGACGCGGAGCACGCGCTCGACATCATCGTCGGCTTCGGGCGGACGATCACGCCCGGGCCACTCGGGCGGCGGCTCGTGCTCCATGACGCCGAACAGCGTCTCATCGAGATGGCCGACCGGCACGCCGGTCGGCTGCGCTCCGAGCTCTCCGCTCGCACGTTCGAGGCGGTCAAGCGGTACCGTCGCGAACTTGCGGGCGCGGTGGACGAGGCGATCGACAGCATCCGCCGCGCAATCGAGCACGCCAGCGAAGACCGCCGGCAGGGAGAGCACCACGCTCGCGCGCGGATCGATCAGCTGGCGCGTACCGCTCACCGTTGCGAGCAGCTAGAAGCGACGCTGAACGGCTGGCTCGCCGCGTCCACGGACGCGCCGATCACCGCGCAGCCCATGAGCACCCGTGTCCGATCCGACCGGGGCGTGACGGCGCGTGAGCGCCCAACGTGAGTCGAGGCGTATCCAGTCGGTGGAGCGCGCCGCCGCAATCCTGCGGTCGATGTCACGCGGCCGGAGCTCGGTCGGAGTCGTCGAGCTGGCGCGGCTGCTTGAGCTGCCGAAGGGGACGGTCCACGGCCTGCTGCGAACGCTGCAAGAGGAGGGGTTCGTCGAGCAGGACGGAGCGTCAGGGCGATACCGGTTGGGCGCGGCGCTGCTCGCGCTCGGCACCCAATACTTGGAGGCAAGCCCGCTGCGGATCGCCACCCTCAATGCCGCCCAAGCCCTCGCGGCACGAACCGGCGAGAGCGTCCGCGTCGGCGCGTTACACGAAGGACGAGTCCTGATCGTGCACCATCTGCTGAGGCCGGACAACGGTCATCAGCGGCTCGATGTCGCGTGCTTTTGCCCGTACACGCGACCTCGCTCGGAAAGGCACTCCTGGTTCATCGCAGGGATCTCGTTCCATCAGCAGACGCGGGGCCGCTGCACCGCTTTACGCCCGCGACGATCACGGAGGTCTCATGTCTCGAGCGAGAGCTCGACGTGATCTCTGAACGCGGCTGGGCGAGCGAGATCGCGGAGCTCGTACCGGCGTTGCCTCGATCGCAGTCCCGATCGCGCCGAGTGACGCCACCGAAGTGGGTGCGATCGGAATCGAAGGACCGATCGACCGTGTTTTCGAGAACCACACGCCGCGGAGCGACCTGCTCAGCGCCGCCATGGAGAGCGCCCGCATGGTCTC
>CAVVSB010000013.1:0-376594 GCA_963750695.1 uncultured Solirubrobacterales bacterium | reverse complement strand
CATTCCCGAGTCAGGCTGATACGGGTCGGCTCAGACGGCGCCGACGGCCCCCAGGCCGGCCTGCGCCACCTCGGAGTCCTGGCCGTAGTGACTGCTGCTGACGCTGATCGTGCTGACCATCATGTCGCCGACGGAGATCGGGAAGTCGCCGCCGAAGATCACAAGCCGATCCATCCGCCGACGGCCCTCGTGGCGAGCGGCGGATCGTCCTCGATGAAGTCGGCGTCGTCGCTCGGCACCCGAAGCCGACCGCCGTGTACGCCTTGTCCTGCGCGATCTGCACGGCGAACAGCTCAGGGAACCGTCCATCCGGCTGAAACGCTCCAGCATGCCGCTTCGACGCAGATCGCGATCCTCATTGGCACGCCCATCTCGGTCGCCTTCGCCTCGGCGGCCGCGATGACCCGATGCGCCAGGTCGCTACTGATCGACTTCTTCTCGAACACCTCACTCATGTCCGCCTCCTCGGTGGTGGTGGTGGTGGGAACGGCAAACCGCTGCTCGAGCTCGCCGATCTCAGGCAGCCCGATGAAGTCGAGAAACGCGTTGAACGGCATCAGCGTCGGGCAGCACGTCGATCGGCGAGCCGTCCGGACGGATCCGCTCGAGCAACGCCGCATCGCTGCGGTCGCGGCGAGCAGGAGACCGATCGGGAAGATCACGAGCCTGAAGCCGACTCCCGCAGCTGCGCGTGCGTCACCGCCGGCGTCTTGCCGCCCTCGGCGTAGTTGAACAGCAGCGGCACGTCCGGGAACGCGGCGGCGATCGCTTCGATCTCCGCGATCGACTGGGGCGCCTCGACGAACAGCACGTCGGCGCCGGCATCGGCGTAGCGTCGCGCGCGCTCGAGCGCGGCGGGAGCCCCTCAACGGCGCGGGCGTCGGTCCGGGCGATGATCAGGAACTCATCGGATGAGCCGGGCTGCGACCGCGGCGCGGACCTTCGCCGCCATCTCGGTCCGGTCGATCACGTGCTTGTCGTCCATATGCCCGCACTTCTTCGGCATCACCTGATCCTCGAGGTGGATCGCGGCGACACCGGCCGTCTCGTACTCCTGCACCGTCCGGATCACGTCCATCGGGTTGCCGTAGCCGGTGTCGGCATCGGCGATGACGGGGACGCTCATCGGCTCGCGCGATCCGCCGGGCGTTGTCGACCATCTCGGTCAACGTCAGCAAGCCCGACGTCCGGTTGCCCGAGCACGACGGCGGCGGTGCCGAACCCGGTCATGTACGCGGCGGTGAAACCGGCGTCCTCGATGAGGCGCGCTCCGAGGGCGTCAAAGCAGCCAGGCGCGAGGACCGGTTCGCTGCCTGCCAAGAGTTCCGGGAGGCTCAGCGCGGGCGAGCCATCGTCTGCAAGGAGCACACGCGCATTAGATCACTCGGACGCAATCTGGAATCCCGCTAGGGGCCGGCACGCGCCCGCAGCGCATAGCCGAGCCACTGATGGGCGTGGCCGCTCCACAGCGTCACCGTGTGTCCACCCGGATATACGGCGAACGTGTGCGGGACCTGTGCTCGGCGCAGAGCCGCATCAAATGCGCGATTGTCGGCGAGAAAGCGCCCATCGTGACCGCCGATGTAGAAGCCGAAGAACGCCGGGTGCTGGGCGAACTGGCGGCGCAGCCAGGCGCCGCGGGGACGGTCGCGGCCGCGTTGGCCGACCGTGAGCCGAGATCGAGGACGTGCAGCCCGCTCGGATCGGTCGCCTCGAAGTACCCACTCCAGGACTCGACGGCGCCGTAGGTGGCGAGGTGACGCAGTCCGATGTTGGCGGCGCCGTATCCGCCCGCGGAGAAGCCGATCAGAACCCGGCCCGTCCGATCGCGGACGGTTCGATACCGCGCGTCGATGCAGCGCGGTAGATCGTGAGCGATCGCCCGCGGCCAGTTCTCGGTCGGGCTCTCGTCGAGGTACTCACGATCGCTGTTCTCGGCGCGCGACCCCTGGGGAGCAACGACGATCGCCGGCGTCGGCCCGGACGAAACCGCTCGGCCGATGAAGCCGTTGCGGGTGAACTCGCGTGTGTCCGCCGGCAGGCCATGCAGAACGTAGATCACGGGGTAGCGGTCGGAGTTACCGTCGTAGCCGGCGGGGAGCGTCACGAGTGCGGGCAACGTGCCGGCAAGCGATGGGGACGGACAGCGGATCTCGACCGAACGGGACGGCGAGGCGTGCGCACCCGCGAGGGCGCCCGCGAGCGCAATGGCGGCACCCGCGAGCGCCGCCGCGACGGCGATCACAAGCAGGAGGCGACAGGCACCCCGGGGATGTGCTGTCGCGCGGGCACTCAGCCGGGCCGGCCCGTCAGGAGCGGGTTGGTGCGGATCACGCGCCACACTGCCCGCGGCATCCGCACCCCGCGGGAGCCAGGGAGCACGGCTCCGAGCGCGAACAGCGCCGCCTCGAGCCAGGCGCCGAGGCCCGGCACAGTCGCCGACAGCACGTCACTCAGCCGGTCGTTGCGCGCCAGTGCCAGCGAGGCGTCGGAGGCGAACAGGAGCACGAGCAGGGCGATGACAGTGGCAAGGCCGGCGCGCCGGAGCGGACGCATGCGGTGGGCCAGCACGCCGAAGGCGACGCCGGCGAGTACCCAGGCGACGATCACCCGCGGCAACGGCTGGGCATCGAAGCCGGCCAGTTGGAGCAGCGGAAGGGCGTTGGCGACCCGCGGCGGACCGGAGAGCCAGCCCAGGCCACGGAGGCCATAGAGCAGACCTGTCGCGGCGAGTAACGCGACGACGAGCGCAACGAGCGTGGCGGCGCCGCCGGCGAGAGCCCCGGCCAGCCGCCGGGGTGAGCCGCTGTCGACCGGTCGCTGTCGCTGCCGTCCCGGATCGGCGGCGTCCTGCTGCGCGCGCACCAGTACCGGGACACAGGCGAGCACGGATGCGATCGCGATCAGGTGGAGCCCCGCGAGCGGAACGGTGCGGCCGAGCGGTTCGCCGAACGCGGCGACGCCGAACACAAGCGCGGTGAGCGCGGCCAGCGCAGTCATCAGTGAGATCGCGGCGATGGCCTCACCGTCGCGGAGCGCCGCCTGGAAGGACAGGAAGCCGCCGAGGGTCCCGAGCACAGCCAGCAGGGTCCACACCGACAGCAGCGCCGCTATGCCATGCAACCGGACTCCAACCGCGTCGGCCTTGATCGCCGCGTCTGCGACGCCGTACAGCACCCCCGCGACGACAGCCCGGACCGCGGCGTCCTTGAAGCGCACCGCTGCCGCACCGACGAGCGCGCCGAGAACGAGTGCGGTGGCGAGCACGGCGTCGGTGGCGACCCGGACGGCGGGCGCCCGCAGCCCGATCGGCAGCACGGCGAGGCTCGCGGCCATGATGGCGACGGCCGCCAACTGGCGGCGGGTGATCCGATGGCGAAAGACGGCCGACGACAAAGGCACCGAGAGCGCCAGCCCACCGGCGGCGAACGCCTGCACGAGCGATAGCGGCGCAAGCGCGACGGCGACGATCTGCACCACGAAGCCGAACCACCCAACGGCCTGGCCCGCGAGCCACAGGCGGCTACGAACTGCGGCGATCAGCATCGGCTCAGCGAGCGTTGCCCGCTCGGCGAGGCCGCGGTGCTGGAGCAGGAAGCCGAGGTTGATGAGCGCGGCGGAGGCGAGCGCGAGGATGAGGCCGAGACCGAGTGCGGGATGCCTCGGCAGGCGGTGATGGCGTGCGACTGCGTTCGCGGCGAACGACATCGTCGGGGCGGCCGGAGGCGGAACGGTCGGAGGTTCCGCGCTCCGGCGCACCCTGATCGGCGGCGGCGCCAGGGGATGACTGGTCCAGTCCGAGGCGAGGATCATCATCGGATCGACCCGCCCGTACCAGACCTGCCAGTCATGCCCGCCGGGATATAGGCGGTATGACACGCGCGCGCCGTCACGACCCAGCTCGCGCGCCATCGGCGCGATCTGCGGTGCGGCGGGGTCGCTGCGTCCAATGAACATGTAGGCCCGCAACGGGTGCTCTGCAATCGCACGGCGCACGGCCGGCAGCCGGGCGAACGCGAGCGGGCTGTTGTAGACCATCGTCGCCCGAGTCGCGTGCGCGAACACGCCGTTGTGGGTCTGCGTGAAATACCCGGACCACGACTGGACGTTCGCGAACGTCGGGAGTTGGTGAAGCGCGATGTTGAGCGCGCCGTAGGCCCCGGCCGAGTAGCCGCCGATGACCCGCGCCTGTCGCGAACGGATCGTCGCGAATCGGTGGTCGACGTTGTGGACGACGTCGACGACATAACTCTCGAAGTGCCCCGTCGGCGTGTTCGCCCATTCCGAGTCCGAGAACGTGTCGCCTTTGACGCGGCCGTCGGCGAACACGAGGATCATCGGATGCAGCCGCTTCTCGCTGAGGCGGTTGATGAGCCGCACGTCGAGTCCCGCGACACTGATGAACGCCTGCGGGGCCCCCGGGGCGCCGTGGAGCAGGTAGTAGACCGGGTAGCGGCGGGTGCGCCTGTAGCCCGGCGGCAGGTACGCGAGGTAGTCGGTGCGGCGGTGCAGGGCGCGGGAATAGAAGTGGACGGTGATGAGGCGACCGGACCTCGCCCGCGGGAGCCGTCGGATCGTCCCGAAACCGCGGTGCTGCGAGTACGCCTGGCCATAGCTGTAGGCGCCGACCAGGCCGATCCCGATCAAGCTCACAGCGGCGAGCATGCCGAGGGCTCGCCAGCGGACAAGTCGTCTCATGCCGTCAGGACCGCCCCCACGGGCCGGTCGTCGTCGTCGTGGGGGACCGGCGACCGGGGTGCGCGGATGTAACCCTCGGCCTGTAGCGTGCGGACGATCGCGCGCGGCAGGGCGCTGCGGGATTCATAGACGAGGTAGCGCGCTCGCCAGTCCGGCGAGAACTTCTCGTTGAAGCGCACGAGACGCTCCATCTGAAAGTGCCGGCTGAGGACCGCCATCAGCACGCGCGACGCGTGCCGTTTGAGCAGGCCTCCGGGCGCCGGGCCGCGGACGAGATGCGCCAGGCCCGCATAGTTGAGGCTGACCTCCTCGATGCCGCGGGCGCGGGCCACCTCGAGTGCCCGGCACACGAGCGCCTCGTTGAGCCCGTTCGGGGTCTCACCGACCCGTCGCATCGTGTCGAGCGACAGTTTGCCTCGGTGGGCGATGAAGCGCATCGTGGCGCTGAGCCGGCCATCCGGTGCCCGGGCGAGCAGGTAGAGGTCCCCCGGTCGAACGATCCCTTCGAAGCAGCCCATCCCCATCGTGAAGCCGATCAAGCGCCTGCGCGCCGCCCGCCAGGCCGCTCGAGCTCATCGATCTCGGCCTCCGTCGCGGCGTCGATCTCGAGTCCGTCGACGGCGACGATCTCCCAGCCGCGTCGCTCCACGCGGTGGACCGACTGGCGGAGCTTGCGGACCGACCGCCCCTCAAGGGTGAAGCGCTCAGGCCGCGCAACGGCCTCCTCACCGACGCAGACAGAGCGCAGCCCAAGCTCGGCGTATCGCTCGAGGTGATCCGCCGAGGCGCCGTACACGACGACGTTCCAGCGGCGCGCTCGGGCCTCGGCGAGGAAGCTCGCGAGCACGGCCGGCCCGCACCCGACCGGCCCGACGGGATCGCCGGACACGACTGCGGTGCTTCCGAGAACTCGGTACGCGAGGACCCCGCCCGCCGCGAATGCGAACGCCTTGTCCGGGCGGGCGATGAACGGCGCAATCGAGTCTTCGCCGTGACGATCCACGAGGTCCTGCGCGGCGGCGAGCTGGAGTGCGGGCGAGAGCGTCAATTGTGGCGCCACGGTCACGGGCGAGAGCGTCGCGACCCCGGACCGCCGGCGGTGGCGAGCGAGCGGCGCCAGCGCGACGAGCACCATGCCCGCGTCGGCGGTCGCGATCAGCGAGGAGTCGACGGAGGTCAGCGCGAGGAGCGCGACGGTGACGGCGACGACCGCGGCCGTGACCGCGACCGAGTAGCCGATGGAGCGAGCCCCGATATCGATGCCTCCGAACATCCGGGCGTCACTTTGCTGCTCGTGTCTGAGACCGCGCCGTGAGGAGGCTGAGAATCCGCTGAGTACAGCGGCAGCCTCACCGTGAACACGGCACCGCCGCCGTCACGATTGCGTGCCGTCACCGCGCCCCGGTGGGCGTCGACGATCTCACTGACGATCGACAGGCCGAGGCCAGACCCGCCGGGTCCACGCCTCCGCCCCTCGTCGGCGCGCCAGAATCGTTCGAACACCTGCGTTTCCGCACCGGATGGAACGCCGCCGCCACGATCGCTCACCTCGGCAACCGCGGCGTCACCGTCCTGGAGCACACGGACGTTCACCGGTGTGCCGTCCGGCGTGTGGATGACCGCGTTCGTGAGGAGGTTGGCGAGCACCTGTCGCAGCCCGTCGACATCGCCGAGGACGTACACCGACGCCGGAGCGTCGAGCGTGACCGTCCGCAGCGGCGCGGTCGCCCGCGCGTCCGTGACGGCGTGAGCTGCAAGTTCACTGAGGTCGATGACACCGTGCGCGGATTGCGGTAGCTCGTCGAGGCGGGCGAGCTGCATCAGGTCATCGACCAGCTTGCCCATCCGGGCGGCCTCGGCCTCGATCCGGGACATGGCTCGCTCGAGGGCGGCAGGGTCCCGCGCAGGGCCGAGGCGGAACAGCTCGGCGTACCCGCGGATCGATGCAAGCGGCGTGCGCAGCTCGTGCGAGGCGTCGGCAAGGAACTGCCGTCGCAGCTCGTCGCTGCGCGCACGGCCGGCGAACGCCTCCTCCAAGCGCACGAGCATGAGGTTGAGCGACAGCCCCAGCCGTCCGACCTCGGTCCGCGGCGTTGCCGGGCTCACCCGACGGGACAGGTCGCCCTCCGTGATCTCGCCCGCCACCCGCCCGATCTGATCGAGCGGGCGCAGCGACACACGGATGACGGCCCAGGCGAGGCCGACGATCACGATCAGCACCGCCGCGACGACAAGGGCCTCGACGATCACGAGCTGATCAAGCGTCTGATCGACCTCGCGCAGCGGGACCGCAACGAAGATCGTGCCCGCGCCCGAATCAAGCGCCACAGCGGCTACCCGGAAGCGGACGTGCGAGCGCGGCGTCGAGGAAACGGTGAACAGCCGCGGGGAGCCGCTCGGCTGGAGCTCGAGGATCCGCTCCGGGATCGCTGGTCGCGGGGGTGGCCGCTCGCCGTAGCTCGCGAGCACCGGTCCCCGCTTGACGCGGCCGTCGCTCCCGACGAACTCGCCGAACGTCCCCGAGGGCACGAAGCCGGCGAGACCGCGCCCCAGTGGTGACTTGACCGCGTTTCCGACGCCGGCGCGGTTCGTCACGCTCGGGCCGCCGCTCAGCAGCTGGGGCTCGATCCCGAGTACATAGGAGATCGGGGCCGCAGCCGCGATGACCCGCTGATCGAGCCGCCCGTAGAGGTACGAGCGCTGTTCGGTGTAGATCGCAGCCGCGGCGACGACGAGCGCGGTCGTGAACAGCAGGACGACGCTGATGAGCAGCCTGCCGCGGAGCGACAAGGTTCAGCCCTTGGGGAGCCGCAGCGCATAGCCGACGCCGCGGACTGTGTGGATCAGAGGCACGTCGTCGACGTCGACCTTCTTGCGCAGGTACGAGACGTACGTCTCGAGGACGCGCGCATCGCCGCCGAAGTCGTAGCTCCACACGTGCTCCAGCAACTGGGCACGTGTCAGAACGCGCTTCGGATTGCGCATGAGGTAGCGGAGCAGCCGGAATTCGGTGTCTGTGAGGTCGATCTGCCGGCCGCCGCGATCGACCTCACGGGTCTCCTCGTCGAGGTGCAGACCGGCAAACACGAGCCGCCCCGGCTCGTCATCGCCGGCTCCAGCTCGGCGGACGATGTTGCGCAGACGGACGACGAGCTCCTCCAGACTGAACGGCTTCGTCACGTAGTCACCGCCGCCGGTCTCGAGCCCCCACACCTTGTCGGTGATCGCATCACGCGCGGTGAGGAACAGGATCGGAACCTTGGCGTGTTCCGCCGCAAGTCGCCGCGCAACCTCGAAGCCGTCAATGTCGGGCAGCATCACGTCGAGTACGAGCACGTCGGGCCGCCAGTCGCGCACGCGCATGAGGGCCGTGGTCCCGGTATACGCCTCGGCAACTTCGAACCCGTGATGCCGCAGCGCCATCGACACAACGTCGACGATGTTCGGTTCATCGTCGACGACGAGCACGCGTGACCGTCCGTTCGCAACGCCCACGCGGCGGATTATCGACGTCGAACCTGAGGAATCCCTGAGCCTTTCATGTACAACGCGTTGTCCGCTCCGGTGATAGTCGCACCCGTTCTGCATCGCAAAGCCGCAGGTGTGTGACGCGCGGGCCGAGATCGGCAAGCAGGTCGACTACCTCAGCACCGCGGCAACGCAGCTGAAGAGCGCATTGGCGGCGCTCGGCGACGCCTACCAGAAGACGCTCAAGCCGTTCAACTGCAGCTGGCCGGCGTTCGTCAGAAGCGGTAGCCGAAGCCGCGGACGTTCTCGATCTGCTGCCCGGCGCGTCCGAGTTTGCGCCGCAGCCGCAGAATCGCGAACTTGACCCGCTCGCGGCTGACGCCGACGGGATCGTTCCAGGCCAGCTCGAGCAACTGCTCCGGCGAGAGGACCTGCCCCTTGTTCTGGATGAGGGCCATGCAGCAGCCGCCACTCGAGCGGCGTGACCGACGACCGGTTCGCCGTCAACCGTGACCCTGCGGCCGCGAACGTCCATGCGGAGTCCGCTCGGCTCGTCGACGAGCGCGTCCTCGGCCAGCTGCCGTCGACGTGGGCACGACGAACGAGGGCATGCAGTCGAGCCACCAGCTCGGCATTGCCGAAGGGCTTGGTCAGGTAATCGTCGGCTCCGGCCTGAAGCCCGCGCACCTTCTCGAACTCGAGGTTGCGCGCCGTCAGGAGGAGGACCGGGACGTCGCTGATGTCGCGGATCCGCTCGAGAACGTCCCATCCGTCGAGGTCGGGCAGCCCGATGTCGAGCACGACCGCATCCGGGCGGACGTCGTACAAAGCCTTCAGCCCGGAGCGGCCGTCGGACCGCAGCACCGGCCTCAGTCGACCGCGGCTCGAGCGTCAGCTCGAGCGCTCCGCGGAGATCGTCCTCGTCCTCGATCACGAGCACCGTCGGCCCATCAGCCCGGGACACGATCGTCCTCCTGGTCGTCGATCGGGACCGTTGAGCCGGGCGACAACACCCGCAGCGGCCTCGTTGTTCACGACCGTCAGCGAGCCGCCCGAGCAACTCGGCGAGCTGAGCGCTGATTGGCAGCCCCAGCCCGGTGCCCTGACGCGCGCGCCCGCCCGGTCGTCCTCGGTAAAACGGTTCAAAGATGCGCTCGAGTTCGTCGGCCCCGATGCCGGGGCCGTCATCGAGGATCTCGATGACCCAGCTGCCGTCGCGCCGCGACGTCGTGCAGGTCACCTCTCGGTCGGCGAACTTCGCGGCGTTGCCGAGGAGATTGGACACGATCTGCATGAGCCGGACGCGATCCGTCGCTGCCGGCGGACCCGCATCACAGCGCTGGACGATGTGGACATCGTCCGGCGCGACCCGGCGGACGTCATCGATCGCGTCGGCCACCGCATCCGGAACGTCGACGGGGGAGCGCTCGAGCCGCAGCGAGCCGGTCTGGAGCTGTGCGAGCACGAGCAGGTCGTCGACGAGTCGCCCGAGCCGGAGTGCGCCACGTTGGGCAGCCAGGGCCATCTCGCGCTGCTCGTCGCTCAGCGCATCACCCTCAGGGTCGAGCAGCAGATCGATGTAGCTCCGCATCGCGTCAGCGGCGTCCGCAGCTCGTGGGAGACCGTCGCCACAAACGCGGTCTTCAGATCGTCAAGCTGGCGCAGACGCTCGTTCTGCTCTTCGACGCTGTGGCGGGCGGCACGCTCCATCCCCAGCAGCCGCTGCTGGCGCCGCTCGAGGTTGAGCTGCGCGGTGACGTCGCGGTACACCCACATGCCGGCGGGTGACGCGCTCGCCGACCCGGATCGGCAGAAAGTGCTGCTCGAGGATCCGCCCGTCGGCGGTCTCGACAAAGCGACCCCGGACCGCTTCGCCGCCGTCCACGATCTGGAGTGTCGAGTCGACGAATTCGCTCGGTTCTGCCATCGCCTCGGAGAACCCCTCCTGTACGTCAACGGCCGGGCGGCCGATCAGCGGCCTCGGGCTCGCCGACGGTCGAGAAGTAGTCGCGCAACCTTGGCATTGGCGAACGCGACCTTGCCTTCGCTGACGACGACGACAGCCTCGTCGAGCGTGTCGATCAGGGCCTTGAGCAGCCGCCCGGAGGCGTGAACTCCTCCTCGTGGCGGACCTCTTCGGTGATATCCCACGAATGCACGACGATGCTCCCGAGTCCGGGTCGTCGAGCACGTGCGCGGCCAGGATCGCCAGCCACCGCCACGTCGCCCTCGGCGTCACGCACCCGGAGGCGGGCAGCTCGACCGCGTCGCCGCGCAGCAGGTCGGCGGCCTCGCGCTGGACGCGGGCGCGGTCGTCGGGGTGAACGAGGTCGTAGTTCTCCTCGGCGCTGATCTGGCGGCGATCCCGCGTAGCCGAGTTCTGGTCGTAGCGCCGCCGTCGACCAGCGGGAATTCATCTCGCTGTCGTAGACGTGGGCGAACACCGGGCCGGTGCTGAGGACCGCCTCGTAGAGCCGAACGCGCTCCTCGAGCTCGCGGACACGGTCGACCAGGTGCTGGTCAGCTGCCGTATCCATCGCACGAGGTTGCTGCACGGGTGCAGTCACACAGGCTCGTCTTGAACATCTTGAAAGCTCGCGTAGCGTGGGAGAGCGGACGTCGGGACATGCCGACTACACATCTGGACCGTCGATGCACATCAACCGCAAATCGTCACGGGAGCGGGCGCGCGCGTCATCGGTATCGCGCCGAACGATCGCGCGGCTTTGTACGGAGGTGTCTGTGATCGGGGCCCGCTCGTGATCGTGCCGGCGGACCGCGTCACCATTGCCGACGAGCTTCAGGGAACGGTCGTCGAGTTGATCGACCTGACGCTGCTGGTCACGCAACTGGGGTGGAACGTGAGCGGCCCCCCGGCTGAGGCTGTTGGGCTGCGTCGGCACCTTGATGCGCTCGTGACCGAGCTGCGCGGCCATTGCGACGACGTCGCGGCCCGCATGCTCGAGCTCGGCCACGTTCCCAACGGCCAGTCGCGTGCCGTCGCGATCGAAAGTGATCTGACGCCGCTGCCGACGCGGCGTCTCGCCGTCAATGACGCACGCGACGCGCTCGACGAGCGCATCGGCGAGTTCACGGCCCGGCTCATGCGCTCCGGCGATGGTGTTGCCGACGACCCGCAGACCGCGGAGCTGCTCACCGGCATCCACGCCCGCCTGTTGGCCGCGAGCATGTGGAGGAGATGAGCCTGCTCAGGCCGCGGCGAGCGGCCCCGGAGGCCGGACGAACCCTCGCCCTTGCCGCTGCTGCGCAGGACGAAGCCGAGCGCCGTGAAACTGGCGCCGTTGATGATCAGCGACAGTCCGACGAGCAGCGCCAGGGTGGCCACGCCGATGCTCGGGCTGGCAACGATGACGATGCCGGCGATCAGCTCGACCGCGGCGACGAAGGCCCGCCACCCACGGTGCGTCGGCATGCTGAACGCGAGCACAAGGCGTACCGCACCCATCGCGATCAGCCAGAACCCAAAGAGCAGGGCGATCGCGAGCACGCCGTGCGTCGGGTGGCGGATGAGCAGGACGCCGACGATCAGGCTGATGACGCCGACGATGGCGGCGAGACCCCGACTCTCGGTCTCGTGCGTGACTGCTGCCGCAAGCGCGACGACGCCGTCGATGACGACGAAGATCCCGGTGATGACGGCGACGGCCTCCAGGCTCTTGCTCGGCCTCGCGAGCACGATGATTCCGGCGATCATCCCGAGAACCCCGACGAGCAGGGTCAGCCACCAGAGGCCCGAGATGTCGCGGAGCGCCTGGCGGGGATCGATAGGTTCAGACACGGTGCCCTCCGTTTCGCCGGTTGACCGTTCCGGCGCATCGTATGACGTCGCCCCGACGGTGGCGGTGGGGCGCCGGGGGGGGGGGGCGCGGCGCGGTGGGGCGCTGGCGGGGCGCCGGCCGGCGCCGAGCATCCTTGCTCAGCACCAGCGGCGAATCGTGGCGGTGTCGGGGATGTGCTCCCCGGCACGCCGAGTGCGGCGCTCGATGCGGTCAAGCTGCTCGATCGTCTCGAGCCGCTCGACCCGGCGGCGCTGCCGTTCACGCCTAAGCGACGTGATCCGCTCGGACCAGTCGGGGCGCGGGAGGCGCGGGAATGAGCGGACGCTCACCGCGCGGAGATCTCCACGCATGGGAGATCCTCCTTTCGATTTTCAGGGTTGTGTGGCGGAACTGCCCGGTGATCCGGACAGGGGTGATCGGCGCTCGTGGGAGCGCTTCTCGCCCTTATCGAGATGTCAACGTGTCACGCGTGTGTGACAGTGACTCTTATCTGTGTGTGTCAGTGACCTCGCCGGTTGTTCATCTCAACCGGGTCTGCGTCGGACTGAGGTCAGGTGTTCGTTGGGGTCTGCGTCATCGTCGTCCTCCCTGGGCGTATGTGGGCATTAAAAAAGGGCGGTCTCGTTGACCGCCCTCGCTCGGGACATTCCTGTGCGTGCCGCCGACTCAGCGCACGCACCCCCAAGCGAGGGCCTGACCGTTTCCGCGCAGGCTCGTCCGACGGGACCGGCCGGCGTCGACCATCGACGCGTGCGGATCCGCCGCGGCAGCTGCGAGGAAATATGTCAGTGAGGTCGAGGTCATCAGAGGTAACTCCTGCTGGTGGATTGAGGGTAACCCACGATTCGGCTGATTGCAAGGGAATTTCACACATTTCGCGGCCTCCCGCGGCAAAAACGCCGCGGCGGGTCTGCCGTCCGGTCTTCATTCAAACTTCATAAAGCGCACCGTTTTTGTGCTGCTGGTAGCGTTGGGGGCGGCCACACTCCGCCCCGCGACTCAAGGAGCCCGCATCGATGAGCGCCCACGATCATTCCGATCACGAGCACCACGGCCCCGGCTACGCCACCCCGGAACTCGCCCGAGCGCAGCCCCCCGAGCAGTTCGCCTACGTCGCCGCGCTCTACGAAGGAACCGGCATCGACAAACCCGACTTCATCGCCGTCGTTGACGTCGACCCCGCATCGTCGAGCTACGGCCAGATCGTCAACCGCACCGAGATGCCGAACGTCGGCGACGAACTGCACCACTTCGGATGGAACGCGTGCTCATCGGCGTGCCATTCGCAGCTTCAGCGGGACACCATGGTCGTCCCGGGGATGCGTTCCTCGCGCCTGCACATCATCGACATCTCGGAGCCGCGCAAGCCCCGGATCAAGAACATCATCGAGGGTGAGGAGATCAAGGAGAAGCTCGGCCTCAGTGCGCCGCACACCGTCCACTGCATGCCCGGAGACATCGTCACGATCTCGATGCTCGGCGATGCCGACGGCAACACCCCCGGTGGCTTCGCGGTGCTTGACGCGCGCGACTTCTCGATCGCCGAGCGCTGGGAGCGCGAGCCGAACGGCCTCGAGTTCATGTACGACTTCTGGTACCAGCCGCGTCAGAACACGCTGGTCTCCAGCGAGTGGGCGGCCCCGAACACGTTCCTCGACGGCTTCAACCCGGCCGACGTCGCGGCCGGCAAGTACGGCCGACGTCTGCACTTCTGGGATCTTGAGAAGCGCGCCAAGGTACAGACGCTCGACCTCGGCGATGAGGGCCTGATCCCCCTCGAGATCCGCTGGCAGCATGACCCGGACTCGTCGCAGGGCTTCGTCGGCGCGACGCTGTCGAGCAACATCATCCGCTTCGACAGGCCGAACGGCTCCTGGGCGGCGGAGACGGTCATCAACGTCGCCAACGAGGAGCTCGCGGGCTGGCCGCTCGAGGGCGGCGTTCCCGGTTCATCACCGACCTGGTGCTGTCGCTCGACGACCGCGACCTGTTCTTCTCCAACTGGCTGCATGGCGATCTGCGCCACTACGACGTGTCCGATCCGCGCAATCCGGTGCTCCGCTCGCAGTTGTGGCTCGGCGGGCTGCTCGGTCGCGACGGCGGTCACCCTAAGGCGTCGCAGCCGCTGAACGGTGGGCCGCAGATGCTCCAGAACTCGCTCGACGGCAACCGCGTCTACGCCACGAACTCGCTGTTCTCCACGTGGGACAACCAGTTCTACCCCGAGATCCGCGGATGGATGGTGAAGCTCGACCGGCAGTCCGACGGGTCGTTCGCGCTCGACGAGGACTTCTTCGTCGACTTCCACGAGCAGGCAGACGGCGCCCGGCCCCACGAGATCCACCTACCCGGCGGCGACTGCACGACCGAGATCTTCCAGTAGCGCATGAGCCTTCACGGGCTCATGTCCGACTGGAGCCTGGACGGCGTGACCGGCGCCGTGTTCCTGGTGTTCGTCATCGCGATCGGCCTCGCCTACGTGGCGGCGGCCCAGCGGGGCGAGCGCCGGGATCGGCGCCGGCGGCGCTGGCCGTGGCGGCGGACCGCCTGCTTCCTCGGCGGCCTCGCGCTGCTGATCGTCGATCTGTACTCCGGGATCGGTTCGGCGGCCGACGAACGGCTGTCGGCCCACATGGTCGAGCACATGGTCATGTGGGTGCTCGTCGCGCCGCTGCTCGCCGCGGGCGCGCCGGTACGACTCGCGTTCTTTGCGCTCGCGCGGGCCGGGCGGCGCCGGCTGGCGCGAGCGCTCCATTCCCGCGTCGTGTCGACGCTCACACGGCCGGCCGTGTCGGTCGGCGTGTTCTCGGCGGCCCTGCTGGTCACCCACCTCCCGGCCGTGTACGGCCTGGCGCTGTCGAACGACTACGCACACGAGGCCGAGCACGCGCTGTACCTGACGGCCGCACTACTCGTGTGGGTCCCGCTCCTCGGCGTCGACCCGTTCCCGCACCGGTGCCGGCCCCGGGGCCAGTTCGCGCTGCATGCTCGCGTGCATGGTGCCGATGCTTCTGGTCGCCGTGTGGCTGGGGACGGCCGGGCATGTCGTGTACGCGCCACTACCTCGGCGAGCAGGGTGCGTCGGCGGCGCTGCACGACCAGGGTGTCGCCGCGACGATCATGTGGGCGGGCGGTCTACCGGCGTTCCTCGTCCCGGCGCTGGCCGCGGTCGCCGTGGGACGGCCTGTGCGCGGTCGGGGCGGGCGGGCCGGCGGCGCAGCCGGTGTCGTCGACCGGCGCGGCGCGTGCGGGCCGGTGCCGCGTCGGGCGGGGCCGCCGGCTAGCGAAGGGTGCTCGCGCCGCGGCGCCCGCGGGGCGCGGGGCGCGTCCGCCGCCGCGGCGCGGTCGCCGCCCGCTCACGGGCCCGCGGCTACTTCAGCGAGGTGTAGTTGTAGTCCCACGTACCGGCGTTCCACAGTTCGTTGATGCCACGGACGGCGGTGCCCTCGATGTTCGCCTGTTTGTCGAACGCCCAGGGGATCGCGGCGGCGGCCGCAACGAGTTGCCTGTCGACGGTTGCCCAGGCCGCGCGCCGCGCCGCGGCGCCGTTTGCGCGCTCGCCGGCGCGCATCAGCGTGTCCAGCTCCGTGAGCGGGCCGCCCGTGTAGGTGCCGCCGGTCGCCTTGGGCCAGTCCTGCCAGCTGACCAATCCCCAGTTGGCGTTGTTCGACGAGGTGATGTTGTAGCCGGCAAACGCCGGGTCGAGCAGCGTCTGCGGGTCTGACCAGTCTCGGACCCAGCCGACGTCGGGACAGACGTCGATCTTCGCCTTCGGGTTGCCGCAGTACTTCTGGAGCATGACGGACTGGTCGACGAGCGTGAAGTTCGTCTTGAAGCCGAGGCTCTGGACGGCGTGGTTGGCGATCGCGGCGTCCTTATCGGCGGGATCGCCCGTTGAGCCGACGACGGTGACGACGTGCGAGCCGGTGTACTTGCCGCTCGGATAGCCGGCGAGCTTCATGTACTTGGCGGCGACGGCGGCGTTGCCGCTCGGACTGTTGTTGTAGTCGACATTCGGTCCCCGGTCGCCGCCAGCGAGGCCGTACCCGCTCGAGGTCGGGTAGATGAAGTGCGTCCCGACCTGCGCGACGACCTCACCGCCCTCGGCCTTGACCATCGCTGTGCGGTCGAGCGCCGCCCAGAGCGCGCGGCGGACGTTGACGTTCGCGAACGGGCCGGTGCGGTTGTTGACTGCGATGTAATGGTCGCCCGCGCCGGGGACGGCGTAGAGCTGGCGGTAGTACCGCTGGTAAGCGAGCTTGACGATGGCGGCGGCCGGGAGGTCGTTCTGCATCGTGTGGGCGCCGCTCAGCACCTGGCGGCCGATGACGTTCGGGTCGCCGCCGATGTTGATGTCCACCTGGTCGAGGAACGCCGGCCGTGGGTCGCCCGTCGCGGCGGTCCATGACGGGTTGCGGATGAGCGTCGCGCTCTTGCCCGGCTGGTAGCCGATCCCCAGGAACTTGCCGTGGGCGTCCGCCTTGAGCATGTATGGACCGGTCGCCACCTGGATCGTGTCGCCGTATTGCGACGGCTTGTGGCGATCGAGCGGTGCCGCGAACTCCTTGGGCACCGGTGCGGTCAAGGGCATCGCGAGCGCGCCGGTGAAGAAGCCCCCGGTCGGGCCGGTCAACCGGAACACGATCGTGTACCGGTCCGGCGTTGAGATCCCGGAGATCGGACCGCCGCTCGCGGAAGGGGCGCCGGCGATCGCGGTGAAGTACGACGGGAAATACGGATTGGCGACGTTGGGGTTGGCGCCGCGCTCGATCGCGTAAGCGACGTCAGCCGAGGTCACCTCGCGCTTCACCGGCGGGCTGTAGTGGACGCCATGGCGGATGTGCACCGTGACGACGCGGCCGCCGTCGGACAGCACCGGGGGACCGGAGGCGAGCAACGGCATCGCGTGGTTTGCGTCGTTCGGCGGAAACATGTAGAGCGGCGTCTGGGTCGCGTAGACGACGGGGTAGTCGATTTCGAAGTACGTCTGACCGGGATCGAGGTGCTGGAAGTCCTCGTGGTCATAGACCGTGAGGACGCCGCCGTGCTTGGCGCCGGCCCACGACTCGCCGAAGCCGGTCTGGGCCGGTTTGACCTTCCCGCTCGTTCCGCAGCACGCGGTCTACTACTCCCACCGCAAGCCCCCAGGGTGAGGGAGAGCGCGCACACGAGCGCGACCAGCGCTGATTGTCTCTGCTCACAGCTTCCTCCTCAAGAAGCATCGGCGGCAGCGGTCGCTGCCGCCAACACTCACCTTAGAGGTGTATGCGGCGTTCCGACAGTGTCACGGACAGGTTTCCGACGCCCCGCCGCCCGCCACTCAACGGGCGGACGATGCACTCACCAGGGAAAACGGCTATGGGATTGCGCCGCGATCCTCAGCTATGTAGAGAGATACAGACAAATAACGAGAAATAGCGAACGGCGCCGCATCAGCTGTTCAGCCCGAGCACTGCCGCCGCATGCTCGACCGTCGCTGGGGGACGCTCGATCGCGCTCGCAATCGACGCGAGCCGGGCGACGAGCTCACCGTTGCCGGTCGCGGGGACGCCGCGGCGCATCATCAACGTGTCCTCCATTCCGGTCCGGGCGTTCCCGCCCATCGCGAGCCCGATCGTCGTCATCGACAGGTTGCCGCGGCCAATGCCGATCGCCTGCCACACACTGCCCTCCGGGACCCAGCGCTCAACAAGGGCACGGCATTTTCGGCAGACGAGCGCCACGCGCTCGAGCTCAGCGGACTCCTGCCACCGGTGATCTCGACCGAGCTCGAGCCGCAGCTCGACTGGGCGTACGCCGCGTACCAGGCGGCCCCGAGCGATCTCGACAAGCACGTGTACATGTGGCGACTGCATGACAACAACGAGACGCTGTTCTACGCGTTGTTGCAGCGCCACATGCTCGAGATGCTCCCCGTCGCCTACGACCCCGTCGTAGGCGAGGCGATCGAGAACTACAGCGAGGTGTTCACCCGCCCGCGCGGGGTCTTCCTCAGCATCGACGATCCGGATGGCGTCGAGGCACGCCTCGCGGCCGTCGGCGCCGGGCCATCTTCCTGCTCAGGCTCGAGCCGGGCGGCCTCCGAGAGCCGCATTGGCATCCGTACGCCTGGGAGATGGAGTACGTCGTCTCCGGTCACGCTCGGCTCGGGGTCGTGCTACCGGACGGGACGTACGACCTCGTCGACCTCGGCCCCGGTGACGTTCGCCCGAAGGGCTGGGCGCACTACATCGAGAACATCGGGAGCACAGTGATGAAGATGCCGATCGTCTTCGGCGACAACCAACCGAACGACATCGGTCTCTCGACATTCTTCGGCGGCATTCCGACGCACGCGTTCGCGCGGACGCTCGGGCTGTCGGAGTCGGTCATGGAAAACGCCGTCAAGCCCACCAGCACGCGGTTCATCGTGCCGTAGTGGCGGGCGCCCGCTCCGCCGCGTCGGAGAACTGCCTGGCAACGATCCGCGGTGCCAGCTCGTCGACGGGACGGGCGTCGAGCCAGACGACGGCCTCCGCAACGGCGTGGGCATGGTCGACGACGGGCGTCCCGGCGAGCAGCGCCGAGACGTCGGAGATGCCGAACACGCTCAGGGTCTCGTCGCGAAGGTCACACTCAGGCCACAGGTCGCTGTCGAGCGTCTCCACGATCCGGGCGGCGTGCGCGAGCCAGCGGCCGGCAGCGGCGGGATCGACGGTCGCGGCGTACCGCGCGACGAACCAGAGCGCGAACGCCGCCAGCGGTGGGACGCCCGGACGCTGCATGAGGTCGAGGACGTCTGCCAGGTCGGCGCGCCGGATCTCACCGTCGCGGGCGGAGCGGGCCAGCAGCCCCGTGGCGGCGGCGCTCGCGAGCATGAACTCGTGGCCGACCTCCCGGGCCCGCGCGACGCTCACCGCCGCATGCTCGGCGGCGGCGTCGAAGCGCCCGTCGACGTACGCGTCGAGCGCCAGGAAGTACTCGATTCAGCCGAGCGCCCTCGCGTTCGTTTCGGGTCCGGCAAGGGCAAGCAGCTCGGGTCGCAGTCGCGCCATCTCGTCGCCGTCGCGGGCGTTCAACGCCTGACCGAAGAGGTTCCCAGTCGCGGTCGCGACCGCGTCCTGATCGCCGATCTCGCCGGCGCGCGTCGCAAGCCGACGGTGCCAGGTCTTCGCGGTCGGCGTGTAGTCGAGGAACGCACAGGCCCGAAGCAGCGCGATCTCTTCCGCACCCAATCCCCCTCACATCTCCTCCTCCACATCCCCACACTCCATCCAGCCAGCCCACCGCTCTCCTCCGTCTCGATCGCTCTGGCGCGCCCGCAGGTCGCATGGTCGCGAGCAGCGGTGCCGCCAGCTCGGCTGGTGAGCCGCCGCGTCGAACCCTCGCTCCCGCGCTCTCACCTCCGCGAGTACCGCCGTGGCGGCGCGGCTTCGGTTCGGCGCCGCCGTCGCGGGCGCTAGCGGCACGCCCGACAGCTCGAGCGCTATCTGCTCGCTCCGCGCTTGGCGCCGACGAGGCTCGCGTCAGCTTCGCTCTGCGCGCTGCGGTGGCGACCCCGCGCTCCGGAGGAGACCCTGCGCACCGCGTCGAGCGCCGCCGCTAACCCGCCGCCCGATGCGGCGGCGAGCACGTCCTGGCCGTGGGGCTGAGCAGCTCATAGCTCCAGGCGATCGTTGCTGCAGCGTCTGCTGCGTCCGAAGTCCCGGCGCGTCTCGCCGATCGCAGCGGCTGCGAGAGCTGCGCCGCGATCTCCGCCGCTCCGAGCGCCTCCGCGCGCGCGGCAGCTCTATCGCGAGCGGCAGACCGTCAAGCGCACGGCAGATACTCGCGCGTGCGCGTCGTCGCCCGTCAGCTCGCAGCCGCCGTTCGTTGCAGCGCGCACTGCAGGACATCTGCACAGCGGCTCCCGAGCGTCGCTGTCGCTCTCGCCGGCCGGCAGGGACAGTGGCTCGACCTCAGATCTGTTCGCCGCGGAGGCGGAGCGGTGTACGGCTCGTCGCGAGCACGCGCAGGCGGGGCGCTGCGCGGCCACTCCGCGACGAGCAGCGATCCGTCGAGCAGATGCTCAAAGTTGTCGAGCACGAGCAGCAGCTCGCGGTCGCGCATGAGCGTCCAGGCCGTCGGCGCCGACACCGTCCCCACCGTCGCGGAGCGATAGGACGGCCGCGACCTCGGCGCCGATCAGCGACGGGTCGTGAGCTGCTCGAGCCGGACGAACAGGACGCCGTCGGCGTACGTCTCGGCCTGGCGGCGCGCCACCTCGAGCACGAGCCGGGTCTTGCCACCCTCACCGGCCCGGTCAGCGTGACCAGCTGGACGTCGGGATCCGCGAGGAGGCCGCCGAGAGCCGTCACCTCGTCGTCCCGGCCGACGAGTCGCGTCGGCGCCCGCGGGAGATTCGACGGCGGGCTGGGCGCCGCCGGCGGCGTCGGCGTCGGTGCCGCCGCCGGCACGCCCCCGGTGTCGGCCTGGAGCGCGTCGTCACGGGCGAGCATTCGCTGCTGCAGGCGCACGAGCGGCTCGCCGGGCTCGAGTCCGAGCTCCTCCGCGAGCACTCTGCCGGGCGCGCTGGAACGCCTCGAGCGCGTCGGCTTGGCGACCGGCGCGGTAGAGGGCGAGCATCAGCTGCCCGCACAGCCGCTCTTCGAACTGGTGCGTCCGCGACGAGTTGCTCGAGCTCGGCGACGAGTTCGCCTGCCGCGCCACCGGCGAGGTCGGCGTCGATGCGCAACATGATCGCCTGCAGGCGCTTCTCCTCGAGGGCGCGGCGCCACCCCGCACGCTCCCCTCGGCGGTCACGTCACACAGCGGCTCGCCCCGGAACAGGCGCAGCGCCTCGCGCAGAGCGAGCCCGCATGCTCGGGCTCGGCTCGCGCCTGCTCGACCAGATCGTCGAAGCGCCAGACGTCGACCTCAAAGCTGCCGGGGGTCAGCGAGTACCCGCCGGCTCGAGCACCAACAGCCCGCCGGGCGTCGCAGCTTCGAGAGGTGGACGTGCAGTGCGGACACGCACTCGCGGGAGGCTGCTCTCCCCACAGCTCATCGATCAGCCGGTCACGAGACAGCGGCACGCCGCCGGCCATCAGCAGCAACGCCAGTAGCGAGCGCTGGCGTCCGCTCGGCAGCGGCACGGCTGTCTGTCCCGCTCGAACGTCAGCGGACCGAGGACCCCGAAACGACAGACGCCGGTTGCCACCCCGCGCACAGAGTACCGGCCCGGCGAGGCGCAAAAGGTGCCTTTGGCGGTCCTTTGGTGCGCGTTAGGGGCGGCGGATCAATCTGCACCGCGTCACCACGAAGTCCCTTCGAAAGACAGACCATGAGCCTCTTCCCCGACATCCGCACCTACACAGGACCCGTTCCCGCCGAACTGCTGGAGCGAGGCCGAGCCGGTCTCGGGACCATCGTCAGCGTCCAGCAGACGGAGGTCAGCCTCGGGCGCGGACTCGATCGCGCTCACGTGTGCGTGTTCACCGTAGAGGTCGCGCTCTCAGGCCGGCTGCGTTACACGGCGACCTGCCGACAGGCGGTGCAGGGCCTCGGTCCTCGCCGAGCTGATGCTGCCAGGCGCGACTGTCGCAGTCCGCGTTGACCCGCATGACCGGAGTCGGATCGCGCTCTCGCTCGACGAGGCGCCTCCGACGGCAACGGAGGGCCATACGCGCTTAGACCCGTCCAGTTGCACCGACCAGTTGCACCGATTCATGACCGACGTCCGAGCGGTTCGCAGGTCCCGGACACACCAACTCAATCGCATCACATCAAGGAGAAAAACGATGCTCGTCGTTTCCACCAATTGGCGTCTCTGGATGGCCGGTATGGCCGTCTCCCTCGCGATCTTCGGGGTCGTGTTCTTCACGGTCATCAAGCCGAGCAGCGATACCGCCAACCAGGCGATCAAGTCGGGCCTGCAGCAGAGCCAGCAGGCGATCGATCAAGCGAAGAAGGAGTTCAGCACCGGCCGCCAGGCCAGCTCCGCGGCCGGCCAGGCAGGCTCGGTGGCGAGCTCGGCGCAGAAGCAGCTGAGCAAGGCCTCGAAGCTCACCGCGTGCATCTCGCAGGCCGGGACCGACGTGACGAAGGTGCAGGCCTGCCAGGTCAAGTTCGGCTCGTAGCACACGCGTCCCACTGACCACGGGGCACGAAGGGCAGCGGCCCGCTCGGCGATCGTGCCGGGCGTGCCGCTCGCCGTCAGTCGAACGCCGTCGGCAGCTCGGGGTGGGCGTGGTGGGTGAACGCGAGCTCGATCTCCTCCGGGGTCACGCGCGCAAGCGAGAGCGGGGGTAGCGCCGCGCGGTCGAAGAACGCCGCGGCGCCGATCTCCGGCCCGGGGCCCGGCCGCGGAGCCGGCACCTGATCGCCGACGGGTGCACACGCAAAGAACGCCTTGTGACTGAACTCGGGGTGAACGGGATGCCCGCGGCGCTCGCGCTCGAACAACGCGATCAGCTTCTCGGCCCGGACCTCGAGCCCCGCTTCCTCCCGGGTCTCGCGCACGACCGACTCGGCCGCCGACTCGCCGATGTCAGCCCAGCCGCCGGGCATTGTCCAGCCGCCGTCGTCGCGCTCCTGCACGAGCAGGATCCGCTGCTCGACAATCACCGCGGCGCGGACATCGAGCTTCGGCGTCGCGTAGCCCCTCTCGGAGGCGAAGAAGTCTCTGATGCGCTGCACCGGCGCGTCGGTTCCAGTCGCAGCGATCTCGGCCGCGAGCGTCTGGATCTGCTCGTAGCGCTCGCGGTCGTAAGGGTCCTGAGCGTAGGTGAGGCCGGCCTGGGCGATGCTCTGGAGTGCGCGGGCAACGCGCAGCCATTCCGGCGGCGGCTCAGGCGGTCCGGAGGCCATCGATGTGCTCGACCCATAACGAGAACGACATCAATCCCCACAGCTGCCGGCTGTAATCCTCACGACGGGCGACGTGGTCGTCGAGCAGGCGGGTGACGGCTTGCGGCTCGAAGAATCCCTGGGCATGGGTCCGGGCGGGAGAGAGCAGGTCCCGGGCCATCGGCTGCAACTCGCCGCGCAGCCAGGCGGCAGCCGGAATCGAAAAGCCGCGCTTGCGCGCCTTGATGATGCTGTCCGGGATGAGCGGTGCCGCGGCCTGGCGGAGCAGGCGCTTCTTCTGCAGCCCGCGCACTTTGAGCTTCGTCGGGAGGGCGAGTGCGAGCTCGGCGACGACGGGATCGAGATACGGGACGCGGGCCTCGAGGCTGTGGGCCATGCTCATGCGGTCGGTCTTGACGAGCAGATCGTCGGCGAGGTAGATGCCGAGGTCGACGTCCTGGAGGCGGGCGAGCAGCGGCGCGCCGGGGGTCTCGGCGAAACGGGTGCGCCACGTGGCGAGCGGGTCGGCGTGCGGACGCTGCCAGGCCGGCCGCAGCAACTCCGCGCGCTGCCCGTCGGAGAAGATCTCCTTCCAGCCGTGGTGACGCTCGAGCGGCGGCAGCGCGGCGGCCCGGACGAAACGCTTGGCGCGGTAGTCGAAGCTGACGCGGCGGCTGGAGCTCGGCAGCAGCTCGACGAGCGGCTGCAGGCGCGCCGCCACCGGCCCAATGCGCTGGGCGAGCTGGTCGGCCGCGTACGTTTCGTAGCCGCCGAACAGCTCATCGCCGCCCTCGCCGGACAGGACGACCTTGACGTGGGCGGCCGCGAGCTGCGACACGAGGAAGGTCGGCACCGCGGACGAGTCGGCGAACGGCTCGTCGCAGGCGGCGACGATCTGGGGCAGGAGCGCGGTGACATCCGGCTCGACGACGAGTTCGTGGTGGTCGGTGTCGTAGCGTCGGGCAACCTCGCGGGCGAGATCGAGCTCGTTGAACGAGCGCTCACGGAAGCCGATCGAGAACGTCGACACCCGGGCCGAGGACGCCGTCGCGGCGAGGGCAGCGAGCGCCGAGGAGTCGACGCCACCGGACAGGAGCACGCCGACAGGCACGTCTGAGAGCAGGTGGGCGCTCACCGAATCGCGCATCCGGTGACGCAGCTCGTCGGCCAGGATCTCCGCCGATTCGTGGCGGAGCGCAGTCGCGGGTGCGGGGGCCGGCCGGGCGTAGCGGGTCAGCGTCGGGCCGTCGGTGCCGCACAGAAGCGTGCACCCCGGGGGGAGCTTCCGTGCGGCGGCGAAGATCGTCAGCGGAGCCGGAATCGAGTTGAACGCGAGGAACGCGTGCAGCGCATCGGCGTCGACTTGGCGGGAGAACGACGGACGCCGGAGGAGCGCCTTCAGCTCTGAGGCGAAGCTCAACTCGCCGTCGGCGACCGAGTAGAAGAGCGGCTTGATCCCGAACCGATCCCGGGCGAGCAAGATGCGCTCTCGCCTGCGATCCCAGATCGCGACCGCGAACATCCCACGGAGGCGCTCGACGAAGTCAGGACCGTGGGTGACGTAGAGGTGGAGCAGGACCTCGGTGTCGCAGCGCGTGCGGAAGCGGACGCCGTCCCGCTCGAGCTCGGCGCGCAGCTCCGGGTAGTTGAAGATCTCGCCGTTCTGCACGACACCGACCGCCCCGTCGTCGGTGAGCATCGGCTGGTCGCCGTGGGCGAGGTCGAGGATCGCGAGGCGACGAGCGGCGAGCCCGGTCGGGCCGTCGACGTGGAGCCCACCCGCGTCAGGACCGCGGTGGACAAGCGTCTCGTTCATGCGAGCAAGCAGGTCCGCGTCGGCCGGGCGCCCGCGCGCGAAGTCATAGCTGCCGCAGATCCCGCACATTTTCCGAGCTGCTCAGGGAAGCCGGTTGAGCGCGCTGCGCTTGTTCGCCGGACGCACGACGATCAACCACACGGTCGTGAAGATCACTGACAGGTAGAGGTTCACCGAGCGGTCGGCGATGTACTCGAGGTCGTGCGCGAGCTTCTCCGCCCACGTCATCTCCCGCGTCAGGCGCAGCTGCGCCAGGCCGGTGACGCCCGGCCGGATAACGAGTCGCTGCCAGTACTCGGGGATGTTGATGCACAGCTCCTCAAAGAACGCCGGGCGGATCGGCCGCGGACCGACAAGGCTCATGTCGCCCCGAACGACGTTGAGCAACTGCGGCAACTCGTCGAGCTTTGATGCACGCAAGAGCCGTCCGATGCGTGTGACCTCGTTCTCGGTGAGCGCCGTCAGCTCCGGGCCCAGGTACGGCCCGAGCCGCTGCTCGGCGTCCGGGGCCAGCGTGCGGAACTTCAGCATCTGAAACAGGTGACCGCCGCGTCCAACGCGCCACCCGCGGTACAGGATGGAGCCGCGGGGCGAGCTGAACTTCAGCAGGATCGCGATCAGCAGCGACAGCGGCGCGGTGAGAGCGGCGGCCGTTCCGGCGATGACGACGTCCAATGCGCGCAGCACGCTGTCGGCCAGCCGCGGCTCGAACGCGTGCGACATCGCGGCGTACTGCTCGACGAGCGAGGTGTGCCGCGCCGGGGGTGTCTCGCCGGAGCCGGAAAGCACCCGGGCGAGACGCCCAGGGCCGTTCGGCGGGCGTTTTGCCTTGGTTCCCATCATCGGACGGCGGACAGGATCATGTCGACGATGATCTGGGGGTCGCGCCGGGGCCAGTCGAGCGTTCCGGTCCGCTTCTCGAGTTCGAGCGCCCGGGCGTCCGAGAGTGGCCGCAACCGGCCGGTGCGGATGAGCGACTCGTCGACTCCGCCGAGCCGTCCTCCGTAGGTCGTGTACACGGGAACGCCGAGCGCAACGGCCTCGCGGTTCATGCTCCCGCCCGCCGAGACGACGAGGTCGGAGGCGGCGATCAGGCTCTGGGCATCCACGGCGCCTTCGGCGACGACGACGGATGGGAGGTTGAGCGAGCGGACATGCTGGCGCTGGGCGTCGGTTCGCGGCAGGACAACAGCATGAACATCCCGCCGGTCGCCCAGGTAGTTCAGCACGCTCGGGAACAGCGGGTTCGACTTGCGGTGGTAAAGGGACACGTCTGGTGGCGGCCGCACGACGACGACGATCCGCGCCGGGTCGACACCGAGCTTGGCGAGGATGTCCGGGTCGGGTTGGAAATCCGCGAGGTAGTACTCCTCCTTGAGCCCGGGGTATTGCACGAGCTTGTCGCCGGTCGCACCGAAGCGGGCGAGCCGGGACGGCGGGATCGCGTCCGGCGTGATCACCTTCCGCGCCAGTCGGCAGCCGAGGTTGTGCTGCTGGATCGCGAACTCGTAGTCGAACATGTTGACCGCCGGCACGCGGGCGGCCGCCGCCGCGAGCGCGAGGTCGTTTGAGCCGTGCGCAACCCCGAGGTCGAAGCCCCGGCGGCGAGCCCACCGGTACAGGGTGACGCTGCGCTGCGCCAGCGCGGCCGCCTTGCGCGCGCGGGATGCGCCGGCGTGGCGGCCGATGATGATCGCGTCGAGCCCCTGCAGGCGCAGAAGACCGACCGTCTGGGCGTAGTCACGCGCGGTGATCTGCACCTCGTGGCCGTCCGCGCGCAGGCGCTGGATGATCGGTCGGAACACCACCGGGTGCGCCGATGCGGTCATGTCGAACCAGATCTTCATCCGGCCGAGAGCCTAGTGGGCCCGTCCGTAAGTCGTGCGGCACCGAGGCCACTTGAATGACGCAGGACTTGCGGACGGGTCCACTAGTGGCTGAGAGCTGTCTACATGGATCGCCGCAGAGCCGCGAGCGCCGTGTTCTGATGCAAGAAACCCGCCGGTATCCGGCGGAGATCTTGCGTCAGGGGCACCGACGGGCGACGAGGACCGCGAAACGGTGGTCCTTGAACAGGCAGTCAGCGTCGGCGAACCCGGCCGCGCGCAGCCAGGTCAGCTGGTCCTCGACCGTCGCGCACCGGTCGTGGGACATCCGCTCCAGGGCGCCCGCCCACTCGGCGTCATCGGATCCGGCGGCCCGGGCACCCGCCTCGTGCCAGCGCTCATACGCCTCGGCGAACAGCGGGGTCGGCCCGATCACCTGCTCGGCGTTGACGAACGCCCCGCCGGGGCTGAGCGCGTCGTGGACCCGAGCGAACAGTGACCGCTTGGCAGGGTCGTCGAGGTGGTGGATGGCGAGCGCGGAGACGACCGCGTCCCAGGGCCCATCGGGGAGCGTGTCGGTCAGGTCCGTGCGGACGTGATGCACGCGGTCGGCGCCGAGCGCGTCCCCGGCCTGCTCGAGCATTCCGGCTGAGCCGTCGAGCAAGGTCAGCTCAGCCGACGGATACGCGGCGCGGACGAAGGCGGACAGCAGACCGGTGCCGGCGCCGAGATCGAGGATTCGGCGGGGCGCGCTGACGCCAAGCGCCAGCGCCTGCACCGCTGTTCCGTAGAACACATCGAACGGCGGGATGAGGCGCCGGCGGCTGGCGTCGTAGTCGGGCGCGAACGTGTCGAAGGTCCGGGTGACGTCGGCAGGCCTGTACGTCATCACATACAAGTGTACGCTATGACTGTGACTGTGGCCGGTCAGGCGAGCGCGCGGGCCGCCTCCTCGAGGAGATCGAGTGCGTCCTGGAGGCCGTCCTCCATCCCGGTCGCGAGGACCATGTCGCGGATCTCCTTCGTGCCGTAATCCATCAGGATCGACGCGAGCGTTCCATCGCCTTGATCGGAGAACGTGACCGAGCTCAGCGCCTCGGCGTCCGGTGCCAGTTCGAACACCTCCGTCGAGACGAGCCGCTCGTCGGGCACGATCTCGCGGTACACGCCGTGGAACGCGACCTCCTGCCCGGCCGGAGTCGTCATCGCGAACCGCCAGCGGCCGCCGACACGGAGATCGACCTCGACCACCGTTATCTCGCCGCGCTTCGCGTGCCACCATCGCCGGATGAGATCCGGAGTCGTCCACGCGCGGTAGACGAGGTGCGGGGGGGCTGCGAACTCGCGGGCGACGAGAATCTGCGAGTCGCTCGGCAGGCTCAACATCGCTTTGCGGTCATTGGTTGTCGGGGCCATCTCGTTCCTCCTCTGCTTTGAGATCGTCGAGCACGGCGTCGAGCGCGTCGAAGCGCTCAGACCACAGCCGCTCGAGGTTCGTGAGCCAATCGCGCATCGGCGCCAGGGATGCTGGATTGGTGCGGTACAGCCGCTGCCGTCCGGCGTCGCGCACGTCGACCGCTCCCACCTCCCGAAGCACACGCAGGTGCTTCGACACCAGGGGCTGTGCGAGGCCGAGGACGTCGACGAGCTCCCCGACCGACGCCTCGGCGGCGCCGAGCGCGACGAGGATCTGCCGGCGGCGAGGCTCGGCGACCGCGTTGAACACATCGGTCGTGGTTGCGGCGCGAGCCATGGGCCGCACGATACATGCCCATATAGGTATATGTCAAGTCCGGCGCGTGACCGCGTAGGCTCCCGCACGGTTGCGCCATGGCCTTTGACCCGCCACCTCTCAACGAAGCCGACGTCGACGGCGATCCGTTCGCCCAATTCGAGCGATGGTTCGCAGAGGAGCGCGACGCCGGCCACGACATGCCGGAGGCCGCCGCGGTGGCGACGGCCGACGCCGCGGGTGCCCCCTCCGTCCGCATGGTGCTCGTCAAGGAGGTCGACCCGCGCGGGTTCGTGTTCTTCACGAACTACGAGGGCCGCAAGGGACGTGAGCTCGACGAGAACCCGAAGGGCGCGCTGCTCTTCTACTGGCCGCGGCTCTCGCGTCAGGTGCGTGTCGACGGCCCGGCGGAGCGTGTGAGCCCTGAAGAGACCGAGCGTTACGTGCGCTCGCGTCCGCGGGGCAGCCAGCTCAGTGCGCTGGCCTCCCCGCAGAGTCGCGTCGTCGAAAGCCGCGAGGCGCTCGAGCAGCGCGTCAGCGAGCTGTCAGCCCGCTACGACGGGATCGCGCTCCCGGTTCCGGCGGGCTGGGGCGGCTACCGAATCGCGCCGGTCAGCTTTGAGTTCTGGCAGCACCGCGCCGACCGGCTCCACGATCGCATCCGCTACCTCCCCGCCGACGGCGGTGGCTGGCGCATCGACCGCCTCGCTCCCTGAGCCGGGGAGCGCGAGCCGGAAGATCTTGCGCACGACCGAACCGAACTGCTTGTGCAGCGGTCCTGTGTTGTACGGGAGCCCGTAGCGATCGCAGACCGTGCGGACCTCGGCCGCGATCTCGGCGTACCGGTGCGCCGGGATGTCCGGGAACAGATGGTGCTCGATCTGATGGCTGAGGTTGCCGCTGAGGATGTGGAACAGCCGACTGCCGGTGAGGTTCGCCGACCCGAGCATCTGCCGCAGGTACCAGGCGCCGCGCGTCTCGTTCTCGACCTCGTCCTCGGAGAACTCCTCGACGCCCTCCGGGAAGTGACCGCAGAAGATGATCATGAAGGCCCACACGTTGCGGATCAGGTTCGCGGTCAGGTTGCCGGTGAGGACGAGCGGCGCCGCCGGTCCGGCGAGCAGCGGGAACACGGCGTAGTCCTTGAGCACCTGGCGACGGCCCTTGCGCCAGATCGCCCGGAGGATGTCCCGCTTGTCGCTCAAGGCGATCTCACCAGACTCGATCCGGTCGACCTCGAGGTCGTGCACGGCAACGCCCCACTGGAACAGGAGCGCGAGCATGAGCGCGTAGAGCGGGTTGCCGAGATCGCGCCGCCGCCAGGGCTGATCCTCGGACATGCGGAGGATCCCGTAGCCGATGTCCCGGTCCTTGCCGAGCACGTTCGTATGCGTGTGATGGAGATAGTTGTGGGAGTGACGCCACTGATCACCGGGGCACGCCGTGTCCCACTCGAAGCGCTTTGAGTCGAGCCCCGGGTCCTTCATCCAGTCGTACTGGCCGTGCATCACGTTGTGGCCGATCTCCATGTTGTCGAGGATCTTCGACAGCGAGAGCGCGGTGACGCCGGCGAGCCACGCGGGCGGGAGCGCGCCGGCGAACAGCAGGCCGCGCCCTGCGACCTCGAGCCCCCGCTGGGCCTTGATCACGCGGCGGATGTACTCGGCATCGCGCTCGCCGAGATCGGCGAGGACGCGGTTGCGAAGCGCGTCGAGTTCAGCGCCGAGGGCCTCGATCTGCTCGGGCGTCAGGTCAGGATGCTTCGTTGTCATGTGCGGCTTCTCCCGTTCGGTGAAAGGTGGTCAGATCTCGAGGGCGACGTCGCCGGCGGGCACCGAGATGCACAGCTGGATGTCCTCGTCCTCCTCGTCGGAGACGTCGCCGGTCAGGACGTTGCGGACGGCGCCGGCCGACTTGCGGCACGTGCACGAGTGGCAGATGCCCATCCGGCAGCCGAACTCGGGGGCGAGCCCGGCGGCCTCGGCCTGCTCGAGCAGCGTGCCGGTCGTGATCGGCACCGCCGCGCCGGTCCGGGTAAAGCGGAGCGTGCCCTCAGCCGCGGGCCCGGCAGCGGCCGTGAGGGTCGGTGGGGTGAAGGTCTCGGTGATGACGTGCTCGGGCGCGTCGGCCCATTCGTCGCGGACGGCGTCGATCAGGCGTGGCGGACCACAGACGGCGACATGGGAGTCGGCGCTAAGGCCAAAGCTGCGGCGGGTGAACCGCGCGCCGCCCTCCCGCGTGGCGACGTACTCGGCGCGGATGTTGGGAAGCGCGGCCGCGAGCTCGCGGACCTGACGCTCATACAGCCAGTCGGCGCGCGTTCGTCCGTAGTGGATGAAGGCGACCTCACCGGCATGGCCCTCGTCGCAGAGCGTGCGCAGCATCGCCATCACCGGAGTGACGCCGCTGCCGCCGCTGACGAGAGCGAGCGACTCGGGACGGTCGGCGGGGAGGACGAACGCGCCATCGGCCCTTCCGAGGCAGACGGTCCCTCCGGGGTTCTCGGCACGGAGGTAGCTCGACACCACGCCGTCGGGCAGAAAGCTGATCGTCAGCTCGATGAGATCGCGGCCCCGGTACTGCGAACTCGCCGGGGAGTACGTCCGGGTCCGCCGGACGCCATCGATCTCGACCCCGACGCGGAGGAACTGACCGGCCGTGAAGCCGGACCAGGCGGCGTTGGGTCGGATCGAGAGCGTGACGCTGCGCGCTGTCTGCCGCTCGACCGCGACGATCCGCGCCCGGGCATCCGAAATCGTCAGGTCCGGGCGAATGAGCTCGAGATAGCGATCGATCCCGTGCGGGCCGACAAGGAGGTCGACGAGGGGCGAGCGCAGGAAGCGGCGGGTGGCTGTTTTCACGGGCATGATCAGTTCGGTAGAGATAGTGGACAGTCGTTCACAAAGGCGTGAGTGTAGAGAGGTACCCGTCATGTGAAACCGGTAACCTGGCACGTGTGCGCCATCCCACACGATCGTGAACGGTCGTACACACAGGTCGTCGCGCACGACCGGCCGCTCGAGCTCCTCGCGGCGGCACCGGACCCAAGCTGAGCGCCGGCAGCACACCCGGCAGGCGCTCCTTGACGCGGCGCTCCATCAGATCGAGGCGGGTGCGAGCTTCGATTCGCTGAGCCTGCGGAGCGTCGCCAAGGCGGCCGGCGTCGTGCCGACCGCGTTCTACCGCCACTTCGCGAGCATGGACGAACTCGGACTCACGCTCGTGGAGGACTCGTTCCGCACGCTCCGGGCGATGCTCCGCGACGCGCGCGAGGGTCTCGAGCCCGAGGACGTCATCAAGCGGTCGGTCGAGATCCTGATGGACCACGTCCGCGAGCACCGCCTCCACTTCGTGTTCGTCGTCCGTGTCGGCTACACGGGCAACGTCATCCTCCGCCACGCCGTGCGCAACGAGATCCGGCTGTTCACGAGCGAGCTCGCCACGGATCTCGCGCGGTTCCCGATCCTGCGCGAGTGGCGGACCGACGATCTGCAGATGCTGGCCGGATTGCTCGTCAACACGATGATCGCGACGGTCGGGGCCATGCTCGACGCCCCGGTCGCCGCGCCGGACGCCGAGGCCGAGATTGCGCTCGTCGCCGAAAAGCAGCTGCGGCTGACGCTGCTCGGCGTGCCCCACTGGGTCAGCGGCGAGTAGCCGTTTCCGTCGGGGAAGGCGCCCCGCATCGCGCGAGCGGATACCGTGCGGATCCCAATGGCGATCGAGCGCCCGAGCCATCCGTATCCCGACCTGTCCTGGTCCGGCTGGGGTGACCCCGCGCTCGCGATGACGCTGCCCGAGTCGATGCTGAAGCTGCTCGCGACCGGGCTCGGCGTCAGTGGACCGGGACGACAGGCGGGCACCCTGTCGGACTTCACCCTGAGCGCCCCGCGCGTGTCGAATACGGTCGCGGCGCGACTCAGCGCCGTCGTCGGCTCCGCGCACGCCGACGCCGGCGATGAGGCTCGCCTGCGTCACCTGCGCGGAAAGTCGCTCATTGACCTGTTGCGACTCCGAGCGCACGACACCGCTGACGCGCCCGACCTCGTGCTGCTGCCGAGCGAGCACGACGAAGTGCTCGAGCTGCTCACCATCTGCAGCGAGGAACGCGTTGTCGTCGTGCCGTTCGGTGGCGGGACGTCGGTCGTCGGTGGACTGGAGCCGGACGCCGAGGGGTACGCCGGGGTCGTGGCGCTCGACGTCCGGCGAATGGATGCCCTGCTGGAACTGGACGAGACCTCCCGGCTCGCCGTGTTTGAGCCCGGCCTGCGGACCCCCCAGGCCGAGGGACTCCTCGGCGCGCACGGCTTCACGATCGGTCACTTCCCGCAGTCATTCGAATACGCAACGCTCGGCGGGGCCGCCGCCGCCCGCTCGAGCGGCCAGTCCTCAGCGGGCTACGGGCGCTTCGACGACCTCGTCGTCGGCCTGCGCGTGGCGACGCCGGCCGGCACGCTGTCGCTCGGCCGAGCACCGAAGTCCGCCGCCGGTCCGGACCTCCGTCAGCTCATCCTCGGCTCCGAGGGCGCGTTCGGCGTCATCACCGGGCTGACCGTGCGGGTCCGCCCTGCGCCCGCGCAACGCGTCTACGAGGGCTGGCGGCTTCCGTCATTTACCGCCGGTGCCGACGTCGTCAGAGCGCTCGTCCAGGACGGGCCGCTCCCGACCGTGCTCCGGCTCTCCGACGAGGCCGAGACCGCGCTCAACCTCGCCCGGCCCGGCGAGCTCGGCCAGGCGTCGGCGGGCGGCTGCCTGGCGATCGTGGGGTTCGAGGGCGCGCCGGACGATGTCGCGGCGCGTCAGGCCGGCGCCCGGCGCGCGCTCGAGGCCGCCGGCGCCGAGCCTGCCGATCCCGGCGCCGGAGACGCGTGGGCGCACGACCGCTTCCGCGGCCCCTATCTGCGCGACGCAATGCTCGATGCGGGCGCGATCGTCGAGACGCTCGAGACCGCAACGTTCTGGTCAGGCCTCCCCCGGCTCTACGAGGCCGTCAGCACCGCAGTCCGCGAGGCGCTGAGCGCGCAGGGCACGCCGCCGGTGATCCTGTGCCACATCTCGCACGTGTACCCCGCGGGCGCGTCGCTGTACTTCACGGTCGGGTACGCGGCGGTCGAGGAGCCCGTCGCGCAGTGGCGCGCGGCCAAGGCGGCGGCGAGCGACGCGATCATCGCCGCGGGCGGTTCGATCACTCATCACCACGGCGTCGGACGGGATCACCTGCCGTGGTACGGGCAGGAGATCGGTGACGTCGGCATGGGGGTGCTGCGCGCGGTCAAGGCGTCCCTCGACCCTGCCGGAATTCTCAATCCTGGGATCCTGGTCTCACGGTGAGCGAGGCCGACCACATCCGGCGTCTCGCCGAGCTCGCGGTCCGCTTCGGCGCGAACGTCCAGCCCGGCCAGATCGTCGTGCTCAGCTCCGAGCCCGGCAAAGAGGCACTCGCGCGGGCCGTCGCCGACGCCGCCTATGACCACGGCGCCCTGTTCGTCGACCTTCGCGTCTTCGATCTCTATCTCAAGCGCTCCCGGGTGCAGTACGCCGACCCGGACACGCTCTCCTACGTTCCTCCGTGGTGGGGGCAGCAGGTCCTGGCGTATGGCGAGCACAGATGCGCGCGGATCGGCCTGACCGGCCCGGCCGATCCCCATGTGATGGACGGGGTCGACCTCGAGCTCCTGGGCCGCGACACGCTCCCGCGCGTGCGCGAGGCCAACGAGGTGCTCAACGCGCGCACGACGAACTGGTGCCTGATCCCCTGTCCGACGCCAGAGTGGGGCCGGCTCGTCCACCCTGACCTTGATCCGGCACAGGCCCACGACCGCCTGTGGGAGGAGATCGCGCACGTCTGCCGACTCGACGAACCCGATCCGGTCGCCGCCTGGGGCGAGCGGCTCGATCGGCTGACCGGGCTCTGCGCCAAGCTCGACGCGCTCCGGCTCGACCGGCTGCGCTTTGAGGGGCCGGGTACGGATCTCGAGGTCGGGTTGCTCCCGGGCAGCCGCTGGCAGGCCGCGCGCCTCGAGACCGTGGGCGGGATCGAGCATGTCCCGAACATCCCGACCGAAGAGGTGTTCACGACGCCGGACCCGACTCGGACCCAGGGACACGTGACGTCGACCAAGCCGCTCGAGCTGACAGGCACCACGATCACCGGATTGCGCGTCAAGTTCGAGCAGGGCCAGGCCGTCGACATCGACGCCGACGTCGGCGCCACCGCGCTCAGCACGCTCGCGCGTCAGGACGAGGGCGGGGCGCGGCTCGGCGAGGTCGCGCTCGTCGACCGGGACAGCCGCATCGGTCAGCTCGGCACGATCTTCTACGACACGCTGCTCGACGAAAACGCGGCGAGTCACATCGCGCTCGGTCAGGGCCTCGAGTTCGCTGTCGAGGGCGAGGACTCACTCCGCCAGGTCAACGCGAGCACGATCCACGTCGACTTCATGATCGGCTCGGATGACGTCGCCGTGACCGGCACGACGCCGGACGGCCGCGACGTGCCGCTGCTCCGGGATGGCGACTGGCAGCTGTAGAAGCGGCATCGATCATCTACCCTTGCGGGGCTCCCGCGGAGAGGTGCCGGAGCGGTTGAACGGGCGCGACTGGAAATCGCGTAACGGGGGTTAACCTCGTTCGGGGGTTCGAATCCCCCCCTCTCCGCCTCAACTTCGTCGTGTCCGGATCTCACTGAGAGCATCCTGGCCCGCCGAAGTTGTGCAACTTGCCTCACCGGTTGCCGGTGAGTTGCGGCAAACCTATACTTTGAGCGGGGCAATGAAAGGATTCAGACGATCTCCATCTCCCGCCCTCCGGCTCGTTCATGCGGCCGAGACCGCTCCTGAGGAGTGGGGTTGGTTCTGCGGTCACTGCGCCACGCCGTCTCCCGGAGGTCAACCGCCGTCACCGGGCGGACGGGTCTGTTCGTCGTGTGGCTTCGGCGTCATGCTCGAGGCCCGCAGCGACATCGTCCCCGGCACCCGGGACGCGTTCCTGATCGTCGACTCCGCGCTGCTCATCCAGGCCCTCTCGCGCGAGGCCGAGCGGCTGCTTGACGTCACGGAGGAGGCGGCGGTCCACCGGCCCGTCGCGGAACTGCTGCAGACCGCCGACGCCGAGGCGCGCGGCCGGCTGGGCTTCGCCGGCGCCGTCGCCGAGGCGGTGGCGGGCGCCGAGGATCCAATGCACGCGTTTGTTCGGCCGTGGAACACGTTCGGTGTCCGGATGCGGGCGAAGATCGCGCCGTGCGGTCCGCCGCGCGCCGCGCTCATCGTGCTCGAGAGCGGTATGCCCGGGCTCCGGGCGGTCCGGCCCGAGTAGGGCGGGGTAGCTCGGCAGGGCGGGCTAGCTCGGCAGGGCGGGGTAGCTCGGCAGGGCGGGCTAGCTCGGCTAGGGCGGGCTAGCTCGGCTAGGTCGCCGCCGGGAGCATCGCGGGTGCGCCCCAGCGCGTGAGCGCCTCCGGGAGCTTGACCGTGCCGTCGTCCTGCTGCCCGTTCTCGAGCAGCGCGATGATCGTCCGCCCGACCGCGACCGCGGTCCCGTTGAGCGTGTGGATCGTGACCGGCCGGCCATCGCCGCCGGGCCGGTAGCGGATGTCGAGCCGTCGAGCCTGGTAGTCGGTCGTGTTCGAGGTCGAGGTCAGCTCGCGGTAGCGCTCCTGGCCGGGGAGCCACGCTTCGCAGTCGTACTTCTTTGCCGCCGAGGCTCCGAGGTCGTCGACCGCGATCGCGACGACGCGATACGGGATCTCGAGCTCCTGAAGGATCTGTTCCTCGATCGCGAGCAGCCGCTCGTGCTCGGCCGTCGACTCCTCTGGGGCGACGAAGCTGAACATCTCGACCTTGTCGAACTGGTGCACGCGAAAGATGCCACGGGTGTCCTTGCCCGCCGCCCCGGCCTCGCGGCGGAAGCAGCTCGAGAAGCCCGCATACCGCGAGGGGATCTGATCGGCGCCGAGGATCTCCTTTGCGTGCAGCGAGGCGAGCGGCACCTCCGAGGTTCCGACGAGGTACAGGTCATCGTCCGGCAGGCGGTAGATCTGCTGCTCGGTGTCCGGCAGGAAACCGGTGCCGTACAGGGCCTGCTCGCGGACGAGGACGGGCGGGATGACCGGCTCGAAACCGTGGCCCATCAACGTCTCGAACGCGTAGCGGACGAGCGCGAGCTCGAGGAGCACCAGGTCGCCCTTGAGGTACGCAAAGCGCGACCCGGACAGGTGGGCGCCACGTTCCATGTCGATCCGCGATCCGGCGAGCTCGAGATGATCCTTGCCGGTCTTGCCGGCGTCGCCGACCTCCTTGAGCACCGTGTCCTCGTCGGGCGCGTCCGCGGCCGGCAGGTTGGGGAGTGACGCGAGTGCGCTGTCGCGGTCCCGGCGCACCGCGTCCTCCTGGTCGCTCAGCTCACGGCCGCGGGCGGACAGCGCGGCGAGCTGCTCGCGCTCGTCCGGAGTCGGCGCGCCCTTGCGGCCCTTGCTCGCGCGGTTCTGCTCGGCACGGAGCTCCTCGAGCTCGGTGGTCAGCGCCCGCCAGCGCTCGTCGAGCTCGAGCACGCGGTCGACGGCGGCCGCGGCGTCGGCACCCCGGCGAGAGAGCGCGGTCCGGACCGCGTCTGGCTCCTGTCGAATCAGCCTGATGTCAAGCACGGGTTGATCCTAAGCGAGCGCGGCGGTGGACGGCGGGGCCGCCCGGGCCTATTTGCTCGTCGACGTCGTGGACGCGCTGGCGTTGGTCGTGGTCCCCGTTGACCCTGTCGGGGGCAGCGTGCCGATCGGCTGGGCGACACACGCGGTCGCGCCGACGATCTTCGGCGCGGCGCGACCGGCATATGTGGCGACGAACTGCGCCACGTCGCGCGCCTGCTGGCCGGTCACGATGTTCTGCGGCATGATCGCGCCAGAGAAGCCGCCGTTCTCGATCGCGTAGAGCACGCGGTCGATCGGACGCTCACAGCGGACGTTGAAGTTCGGCCCATCGGTGATCTGGCGTGTGCGGACGTTTGTCGCAGACCCGTGCGTGCCCGCGTAGGAGAGGGTGTGACAGCCCGCGCACCGCTGGGAGAACAGGACCGCGCCGTTGTGGACGTCCGGGTTCGACGACGGCACGTTGAGGCGCTGCGTGCCGCACGCCGCCAGAACCCCGGCGAGGGCGACGACTGCCACCGCGATGGCAAGGACTCTGAACGGCCGGGTCATGCGGCGGGGGATGATACGAAGTTACGATCGTCCGGTGCGTTTCCGTGTCATCTCATCACTGCTGGCGGCGGGTCTCGTGCTCGGCGCTGGGGCGCTCGCGGGCTGCGGCCACACCCGGCAGGTCGGCAACGATCGATCGGTCCGGATCGCCCTGACCGAGTACCGCGTCAACCCGCAGGACGTGTCCGTCGACACCGGGACCCTGACGATGCTGATCCACAACTACGGGCGTCTGACGCACAACCTCGTCGTTTCCGAGGACGGGACCTCGATCGCCTCGACGCACGGGATCCCTCCCGGCGGCGAGGCCGAACTCGACCTCTCGCTCGCGCCCGGGAAGTACACGATGACCTCGACGATCCTGTCCGACCAGGCGCTCGGGCAGTACGGGACGATCACGGTCCACTGAGCGCGGGGGCTCGGCGCGTGGGCGGGGCGGACGCGGGCGGGGTGCGGGTGCGGGCGGAATCTTGCGCGTGTGGGCAGGACCGATGGGCGGGGCGCCGAACCTGGTGTGTGCGATCCCCCCGGCGTCGGCTATGAGACGTTCGCCTCGTTCTCTATAGCGCGATCGTCCTCCTACGGCGGCAACCTAGACGCCGGCGCCGGGGTAGATCGTTCCGCTGCAGCGCGATGTGTGGCGCTATAACAGCCCGCGATGGCGCACACGCCTGATCCTGAGCTGTTCCGCGAGGTCTTCGGCCGGTTCGGCACGGGCGTGGCGGTCGTCACCAGCGCCGGCCCGGCCGGATCCGGCGGCATGACCGCGAATGCGCTCTGCTCGCTGTCGCTCGACCCACTGCTCGCGCTCGTGTGCTTTGAGAATCGGGCCCGGACGCTGCCGATCGTCCGGGAGGCCGGACGCTTCGGGGTGAACATCCTCCGCGCCGGCCAGGAGGACATCGCGCGTGTGTTTGCGTCGAAGCTGCCAGAGAGCGAGAAGCTCGAGGGAGTCGCGCACCGCTTCGAGGCGGGCGTCCCGATCATCGACGGCGCTCTCGCCTGGGCCGCCTGCGAGCTCCGGGAGCTCATCGCCGGCGGCGACCACACGATCGCGATCGGCGAGGTCGTCGCGCTCGGTCTCGGCGAGGGGGACCCGCTGCTCTGGTACGAGGGCCGTTACCACAGCCTCCCGCTGAGCCCGGACCCCCGCTGATCGCCCGTCGGCTCCGGTTGCGTCTTTGCGCCCCGCCACGCGCACGGGACCGGTACCGAACCGGAATAACGTGACAAACCCCGTCCGCCATCCGGATCTCGGCGCGTTATTCCGTTTCAGACGGCATTTCTCTCCCCGATCCGACAGCCGTGCCCGATCTGGCGCAAAATCCCCCTACACCCCCGGGCCGGGCCAACCCGTACCGCACCCGATCCCACCCTTCGAGGCCGCCGGCAACCCCCTTACGCCGTCCCGGCCGCGCGGATGAGCAGCACGACGATGACCAGCGCCGCCAGTGCCATGACGCCGATCTCCCGTTGGACGATCGCCACGACGACCCGACGCTGGTCGTCCTCCGGGAGCTGGCCGACGTCGGCCGCGGATTCGAACCCGCGGGAGTCGAGGATCATCTGGGCGGAGGCGATCCGGAGTTGCTCGGCGATGAACGAGACGGCGAGCGGCAGCAGGCCGTAGATGATGTGGATCGATGGGCTCTTCTGATGCCCGAGCTGCAGCACGCCGCCGAGCGCGACTTCGACCACGACGACGACCTGGCCGACCCGCAGCAGGCGCCAGAACCAGACGTTGGTTTCCGCTCGCCAGTAGAGCCACGCGCCGAGCAGACCGGCCGCGCCCATGAGGACAATTGACGCAACCCCGATGATGATGTGGATGGACTTCATGTGGCGGGCCGAACGTCGCCTGTTGCGGCTGCGAGGATCGGGTAACCCGTGCGCACACGAACATAGCCGCATTTCGCACTAAGTAACACTTTGTTACAAGCTACCCTTCAGCGGTGATATAACGCTCTGCCGATGCTCCGAACGTATCTCCCAGCAATCGTTTTCCTCATCCTTGGTGGCGCTGTTGGGTTGCTGTTTTCGGTGCTCAACATCTTTCTCGGCAAGCGCCGACCGAATAAGTCGAAGGTCGATCCGTACGAGTGCGGACTTCCGTCGGAGGTCCAGCGCGGCTTCCGGTTCGGAATCAGTTTCTACCTGGTCGCGATGTTGTTCATCCTGTTCGACATCGAGGTCATATTCCTGTACCCGATCGCGGTTCAGCTCAGGGCGTTTGGGACGTTCGCGATGACTGAAACCCTCGTGTTCGTGATCCTGCTGATGATCGCGTTCGTGTACGTCTGGCGGCGGGGAGCTCTCGAGTGGAGATAAAACGCGAGCCGCTGGGCGGCGAATCCTCTTCACAGCACCGCGACCTGATCGTCGAAAAGGTCCGTGCGCACGACATGCTCACCGGCGATCTGGAGGGCGAGGACCTCGAGCGCTACGTCGAGGAGCGCGTGCTGACGACGACGATGGACCGTGCCGTCGCCTGGGCGCGGGGCAACTCGTTCTTCCCGCTGACGTTCGGCCTCGCGTGTTGCGCGATCGAGATGATGTCGATCGTCGGCGCGCGGATGGACATCGCGCGGTTCGGCTTCGAGGCGCTCCGGGCGAGTCCGCGACAGGCCGACCTGATCATTCTCTCCGGGCGGGTGTCGATCAAGATGGCGCCGGTCATCCGGCGGCTCTACGACCAGATGCTCGATCCCAAGTGGGCGATCAGCATGGGCGCGTGCTGCTCGAGCATGGGCGTGTTCAACAACTACGCGCTCGTGCCGGCGGACAAGTTCCTCCCGATCTCCGTCCACGTGCCGGGTTGCCCACCGCGACCTGAGTCGCTGGCCCACGGCATCCTGCGCCTGCGCGACATGGTCCACGGCAATCCGCCCGAGGGCTGGCGCGAGCGGTACGCCGCCGAGGGGACCGAGGAGATCCTCCAGTCGCCGGAGGGCGCAGAGACCACCGCGGTCAACATCTTCAAGCCCGGGGACACGGCCGGTGCCTGACGCGACAGGGCTCGAGCTGATCGCCCAGGAGCTTCGTGAGCAGATCGACGCCGGCGCGATCGTCGACACCGACTTCTACCGCAACCGGGCCACGCTGATCGCGAACCCGGCACACATCAAGCCGATCATCGGCCATCTGTTCGAGAAGGGGTACGGGTTCCTCGCCAGCCTCCACGGGGTCGACTACTACCCGGACGAGCCGCGCCTCGGGGTTCTCTACGAACTGCTCGACATGCAGACGGTCGACCGCATCTCCGTGAAGGTCCGCGTGCCGACCGACAACCCGACGATCGAGTCGGTCACCGAGTTGTGGCCCGGCGCCGACTTCCCCGAGCGCGAGGTGTACGACATGTTCGGCGTCACCTTCGAGGGCCACCCGGACCTGCGCCGGATCCTCATGCCCGAGGACTACGAGGGTCATCCCCAGCGACGGGACTTCCCGATGGGCGGCGAGCCCGTGCTGTTCACCTACAACGAAGAACAGAACTACGGAAAATGGCAGTGAGCAGCGACTACCGCAAGCTTGAGGAATCGATCACGCTCGCCTCCGAGCCGGTGCAAGAGAGCCATGAGCTGCTGACGCTCAACATCGGGCCGCACCATCCCGCGACCCACGGCGTCCTCCGTCTGCTCGCGACGCTCGAGGGCGAGGTCGTACGCGACATCAAGCCGTACATCGGCTATGTCCACACCGGAATCGAGAAGACGGCCGAAGGCAAGGCGTACTGGAAGGTGATCCCGGTCGTCGAGCGGATGGATTACCTTGCCTACTACTTCAACGCGTTGGCGTACGTCGGCGCCGTCGAGACGCTCCTCGGCATCGAGGTGCCGCCGCGAGCGCAGTACCTGCGCGTCATCCACCTCGAGCTCAACCGGCTGATGTCCCATCTCGTGTGGCTCGGGACGAGCGCGCTCGATCTCGGTGCGATCTCGATGTTCTGGTACTGCTTCCGCGAGCGCGAGAAGATCCTCGACCTGTTCGAGATGTCCTCCGGCGCCCGGATGCACACGCGGTACTTCCAGGTCGGGGGCGTGTTCGAGGACGTCCCGCCGGGTTGGGTCGAGAAGGTCAAGGTGTTCTGCAAGGACATGCCGAACCGCGCCGACCAGTACGCGGATCTGCTCGAGAAGAACGAGATCGTGCTCGAGCGGCTGCGCGGCACCGGCATCGTCGACCAGGAGACGATGCTGAAGCTCGGCGTGACCGGCCCGCTGCTCCGCGCGACCGGCAAGCCATGGGACCTGCGCAAGGCGGCTCCGTACTCGAGCTATGACCACTTCGACTTCAAGATCCCGGTCGGCACGGTCGGCGACAACTACGACCGCTACCGCGTCCGGCATGCCGAGATCTACGAGTCGGTGAAGATCGTCGAGCAGGCGGTCGATGGGCTGCCCGAAGGTCCGCACATGATCGACGACCGCAAGATCGCGCTCCCGCCGCGCCATGAACTGGCGACGAGCATGGAGGCGCTCATCCACCACTTCAAGCTCGTGACCGAAGGCTTCCGCGTCCCGCCGGGCGAGGCGTACTTCCCGATCGAGGGGCCCCGCGGCGAGCTCGCCTGCTTCGTCCGCGCCGACGGCTCGGCGAAGCCGGCCCGCGTCCACATGCGCGACCCGAGCTTCGTCAATCTCCAGGCACTCGTCCACATGGTTCGCGACGGCTACATCGCCGACCTCATCGCGACGCTCGCGATGCTCGACCCGATCCTCGGAGGCATCGACCGATGAGCTCGAGCGCCTGGCACATTCCGCGCTACGCGCACAACTCCCGCGTGCCCGGCTGGGACGAGTCGGTCGACCTCGACAAGCCGCCGGCGACGATCCCCGACCCGGCGACGACGCCGGTCCCCGATGGTCTGCGCGCGACGATCGTGAAGGCGATGGGCAAGTACCCGGATCGGCGTTCGGCGGTGATCCCGGCCCTCCACGCCGCCCAAAAACTTCACGGCTGGTGCTCTCCGGAAGCGATCACCCAGGTCGCGGCGGTGATGCAGCTGACCCCGGCGTATCTGGGCTCTGTTGCGACGTTCTACGACATGTTCAAGACCGTCCCGAAGCCGCCCACCGACATCTACGTGTGCACGAACATCTCGTGCAGCCTGCGCGGCGCAGACGAGTTCTACGAGGCGATGATCGCCGCCGCGGGCGAGGACGTCGACGTCAACGTGCAGTCGTTCGAGTGTCTCGGCGCCTGCGATATCGCGCCGATGGCGTCGGTCAACGGCGAATACGTTGGGCCGCTCGACACCGAGGACGCGGGGCGCATCATCGACGACCTGCGGGCCGGGCGGGCGGTGCTCGAGCACAAGCAGTTGCGCTACCGCCGCTGCGCCGACCCGGGCGCAAACGATGGTCTCGACGAGACGGCGGGCGAGTTCGGCGCGCCCGGCGAGGAGATCCCGCGAGCGGACACCGCCGGGCTCGGGCCGCAGGGCGACCCGTCTGACCGGCCGGGACCGACGGCGGCGATCGAGGAGCCGGTCAACGAGGGCCCGAACGAAGCGGAGGACAACTCGTGAGGAAGTTGCTGTTCGACCGGATCGACGAGCCCGGGCTCAACACGCTCGAGGTGTACCGGCGTCGCGGCGGCTATGAGTCGCTGCGCAAAGCGCTGGCGATGACCGCCGACGAGGTCCTCGAGAACCTCTCGGAGTCGGCGATCCGGGGCCGCGGCGGCGCCGGCTTCCCGATGGGCCGCAAGGCGTCTTTCCTGCCCCGCGGCGACATGAACAAGTACCTCGTGTGCAACGCGGACGAGTCCGAGCCGGGCACGTTCAAGGACCGCGAGATCATGCAGAAGAACCCCCACATGCTGATCGAGGGGATCGCGATCGCGACGTACGCCGCAGGGATCAACCGCGCGTTCATCTACATCCGTGGCGAGTACGAGCTTCAGGCCGAGATCCTCGAGGCGGCGATCGCCGAGGCCGAGGACGCCGGGCTGATCGGCGAGAACGTCCTCGGTTCTGAGCACTCGTTCAGCCTCGTGCTCCACCGTGGCGCCGGCGCGTACATCTGCGGCGAGGAAACCGGGCTGCTCGACTCGCTCGAGGGCAAGCGCGGCAACCCGCGACTGAAGCCACCGTTCCCTGCGATCGAGGGCCTGTACCACGGCCCGACGCTGATCAACAACGTCGAGACGCTCGCGACGGCGCCGGCGATCCTCCGGATGGGCGGCGACGAATACGCGAAGCTCGGCACCGAGAACTCAACGGGCACGAAGCTCGTCTCGATCTCGGGCGACGTCCGGCGCCCCGGCAACTACGAGATCGAGCTCGGGATCTCGTCCCGGCAGATCATCTACGACCTCGCGGGCGGCCCGTTCGACGGCCGGGAGATCAAGCTGTGGTTCCCCGGCGGCTCGAGCTCTCCGGTGCTGACGAACGACGACCTCGACGTCCCCTACGACTTCGACTCGATGGCGAAGGCCGGCACGATGCTCGGCTCGGGCGCGATCATCGTCGTCGACGACTCGCACACCGTGCTCGAGGTCGCCAAGAAGACCGCCAAGTTCTACGCCCACGAGTCGTGCGGCAAGTGCGTGCCGTGCCGCGAGGGCACGAACTGGACCGTGAAGATGCTCGACCGGATCTCCTCGGGCGAGGCGACACCGATGGATCTCGACATCATGGCGTCCGTGCAGGAGCAGATCATCGGCAACTGTCTGTGCGTGCTCGGCGACGCGATGGCGATGCCGATCGGCTCGATGGTCGCGAAGTTCAGGGACGAACTCGAGGGGGAGATCGAAGCCGCACGCGAGCGTTCCGGGGCGGGGGCTCTCGAAGACGTCGTCCCACTCGGTGTGGCCGACGAACAGTCCGGCCCCCTGCCGGTTCACTAACGCGCCGCCGACATGCCACGCCCAGAGACCAAGACGATCACGCTGACGATTGACGGCCGCGAGGTCGAGGCGATCGAGGGGACGATGCTCGTCGATGCCGCCAAGCAGGGCGACATCGAGATCCCGTTCTTCTGTTACGAGCCGAAGCTCGGCAACCCGGTCGGCGCCTGCCGGATGTGCCTCGTCGAGATCGAGGGGATCCCGAAGCTCCAGACCTCGTGCTCGACGCCGGTCAAGGACGGCATGGTCGTACACACCCAGACCGACCGCGTCCGCCGTGCGCAGAACTCGGTCGTCGAGTTCCTGCTCGTCAACCACCCGCTCGATTGCCCGGTGTGCGACAAGGGCGGCGAGTGCCCGCTCCAGGACATCACCTTCGGTTGGGGCCTCGGCCGCTCGCGCATGATCGAGCCCAAGCGGCACTTCGAGAAGCCGCTCGCGCTCAGCCCACTGATCGCGATTGACCGCGAGCGCTGCATCCTCTGCTATCGCTGCGTGCGCTTCTCGCAGGAGGTCGCCGAGGACTATCAGCTGATCTTCGCCGAGCGCGGCGCGCACACGTTTGTCTCGACCTACGACGGGCATCCGTACGTCGCGCCATTCAGCGGCAACATCATCGAGCTGTGTCCGGTCGGGGCGCTCACGTCACGGCCGTACCGGTTCCGTGCGCGCCCGTGGGATATCGAGAGCGCCGGCGGCATCTGCACGCTGTGCCCGTCGCAGTGCAACGTCACGTTCACCGTTCGCGACGAGCGGGTGATGCGCGTGCTCGCGCGTGACCACGCCGAGGTCGACGACGGCTGGCTGTGCGACAAGGGCCGGTTCGCCTACCAGGCGATCCACGTCGACGAGCGCATCCGCCAGCCGCTCGTGCGCGACGGCGGCGAGCTCCGGGAGGTCTCCTGGGAGCGCGCGCTCGACACCGCCGCCGGTCTCGCCAAGCATCGCGGCCGCGTCGCCGCGCTCGCGGGCGGCCAGGCGACGAACGAGGAAGGCTTCCTGCTCCAGCGCCTGCTGCGCGAGGGCCTCGACTCGCACGACCTCGACTGCCGCGCCTACGGCGATATCCCGCGTGAGACGGCCTGCGCCCTCGCCGCGCCGGCGCTCCAGGCGAGCGTGCCCGACCTCGAGTACGCCCACACGGTGCTCCTCGTCGGCTGCGACCCCGTCGACGACGCGCCGATCCTCGACCTGCGGATCCGAAAGGGGGTTCGCCGCCGCGGTGTCCAGCTCGCGATCGCAACCGATCGGCCGAGCGCACTCGATCCGAACGCGCGTGCGATCACGCGCTACGCCCCCGGCGAAGCGACCGGGTTCCTCACCGGACTCGCCGACGAGCTCGCCGGCGAGGCGACGAGCGAGCTGGCGCAGCTGCTGCGCGACGGCGGCAAGGACGTCGTGATCGTCTGGGGCGAGCGGCTCGGTGCCGAGGGGGGGTCCGCGCTGCTGCGGATCGCGCAGGCGCTCGACCTCGCCAACCACGCGGGTGCGGGCCTGCTCGAGATCCCGTCCGGATCGAACGGCCGCGGCCTGCGCGAGGCGGGCATGCTCCCGAACGCGGGGCCCGGCTACCTCGAGCTGGCGCGCACCGGTCGCGGTGTCGCCGAGATCGCCCAGGCGGCCGCGAGCGGCGAGGTCAGCGCGCTCTACCTGCTGCAGACCGACCCGACCCGGGATGAGCCGAACCGCGCTCTGTGGGAGCAGGCGATGCACCGCGCGAGCCTCGTCGTCGCGCACGCGTCGGTCCTCACCGACGGCCTGCGTGAACATGCTGACGTCATCTTCCCCGCCGAGTCGAGCGCCGAGAAGGAGGGCACCATCGTCCATCCCGACGGGCGCCTGCAGCGCGTGCGGATCGCGATCGCCCATCCGGACGGCGTCCGCGCGGGCTGGTCGGTGATCGCCGAAGTCGCGAAGCGGGCCGGGCTCGACACCGGCGCCTTGACGAGCTCGATGGCGTTCGCCCAGCTCGTCCGTGCGGTGCCGTTCTACGACGGCATCACGCTCGAGACGATCGGCGGCCACGGCGTCCGCTGGCCGGAGACGGAGGCCGCATCGGCGCTCCCGGCGACCGATGGCGGCCTCGCGCACGACCGGCAATCCGAACCCTTCGCCGCCCCACCCCATGACGGTTCGAACGGCGGGCTCCGCCTCGGGACCTACCGCCCGATCTGGGCGGCGCCCGAGGTCGAGATCTCGCCGGCGCTCCATTACACGGTCGCGCACCAGCAGGTCGAGCTGTCCCCCGAGGATGCGTCACGGCTCGGGATCAGCTCCGGAGAGCGCGTCGAGGTGGCACAGAACGGGACCCGGCTGAACGCAACGGCCGCCGTCCGCAGCGGCGTGCTGCCGGGTACGGCGTTCCTCGCGACGGGCCTCGCCGCCGACTCCGCCAACGAGCTCACCGAAGCCTACGTCGAGGTGCTCAAGCCGTGATCAGCTTCGCCGATGTCAACTACTTCGAACCGTGGTGGATCCAGATCATCAAGTCGCTCGTGATCTTCGCCGTGGCGTTCGCGATCCTGCCCGTGCTCGTCGTCTATGAGCGCAAACTGCTCGGTCGCTTTCAGGCCCGCTACGGGCCGAACCGCGTCGGGCCGTTCGGTCTCGGCCAGCCGCTCGCCGAGATCGTCAAGTTCGCGACCAAGGAGCCATTCCGCACGTCGACGTCCGTCGGCTTCCTGTATCGGGTCGCGCCGATCATCGCGATCCTGACCGCGATCGGTGCGCTCGCGCTGATCCCGTTCGGAGACACGCTCAACATCTTCGGCCGCGAGGTCGGTATCTACGGGATCGACGTCTCGATCGGCCCCCTGTACGCGTTCGCGCTCGCCGGGATCTCGTTCTACGGGATCATGCTCGGAGGCTGGGCCTCGGGCTCGAAGTACTCGTTCCTCGGCGCGATGCGCGGCGCCGCCCAGCTCATCTCGTACGAGGTCGCGCAGGGCCTCTCGCTCGTCGGCGTGCTCATGATGGCGGGGACGTTGTCGCTCACCGGCATCGTCCACGCCCAGGCCGGCCACCTCTGGTACTTCATCCCGCAATTCGTCGGCTTCCTCATCTTCATGGTGGCGTCGTTCGCGGAGACGAACCGGGCCCCGTTCGACCTCGTCGAGGCGGACGCCGAGCTTGTCGGCGGGTACTTCACCGAGTACGGCGGCACGGCGTTCGTCGCCTATCTGTTCGCCGAGTACATGAACATGGCGGTCGTCTCCGGCATCGCGGTGACGGTGTTCTTCGGTGGCTGGCTGCTGCCGTTCGGCATCCATCCGCCCGGCTGGGTCGACCCGATCGTCGTGATCGTGAAGATGTTCCTTTTCATCACCTTCTTCATCTGGATCCGCGCGACGCTGCCACGGCTGCGCTACGACCAGCTGATGTCGTTCGGGTGGAAGGTGCTCCTCCCGCTCGCGACGCTCAATCTCGTGGTAACCGCAATCCTGGTGGTGTCCTGATGCCTTACGACCCCGGTCCCGACGTCATCCAGGTCATGCGGTCGCCGTCGCCGAGCAAGTTCGCCGGGACGTACCGCGCGTTCGGTGAGACGCTCCGAGGGCTGAAGACGACCTTTGCCCGGGTTGTCGAGGGCCCGGTGACGATCCAGTACCCGGAGGAGAAGACGCCGGTGTACCCGCGATTCCGTGGGCGGCACAAGCTCCACCGTTTTGAAGACACCGGCCTTGAGAAGTGCGTCGGCTGCTCGCTGTGCGCCGCCGCCTGCCCGGCCGACTGCATCCGCGTCGTCGCCGCCGAGAACACGCCGGAGAACCGCGTGTCGGCCGGCGAGCGTTACGCGGCGGTGTATGAGATCAACCTGTCCCGGTGCATCTTCTGCGGGTACTGCGAGGTCGCGTGCCCGTTCGACGCGATCACCATGGGCCACGACTACGAGCTGTCCGACTACCTCCGCTCGGACCTCATCTTCACCAAGGAGATGCTGCTCGCCGAGCCGATCGAGCGGACCCCGCTCCGAGCGGAGGGTGAGTGAGCCAGGTTCTGTTCTTCATCGCGGCGATCTTCGCGATCGCGGGCGCGATGGGCGTCGTCACGCTGCGCAACCCGTTCTACAGCGTGCTTGCGCTCGTCCTGCACCTGATCGCGCTCGCGGCGCTGTTCCTGCTGCTGCGGGCTGAGTTCGTCGCCGCCGCGCAGGTCGTCGTGTACGCCGGCGCGGTAATGGTCCTGTACGTGTTCGTCGTCGCTTACGTCGGCAGCGGCGAGGAGATCGCGGCGGGCAGCGCCCTGCGGATCCTCGGGCCGCTGTTCGCGCTCGCGCTCGCGATCGAGTTGTGCATCGCGATGCTCGGCTCGGCACTCAAGGGCATCTCGAGCAAGGGCGCGGCGTACGTGCTCGGGTTCGGGACGCCGAAGCACATTGGGACGCTGTTCTTGACGAAGTACCTGTTCCCGTTCGAGCTCGCCTCGCTGCTGCTGCTCGTCGCCGCCATCGGCGCGGTGATGCTCGCCCGGCGGCGGCGCGGGCTGGAGTCCGAGGACGAGCAGACGGCCGTGCGCATCCGCACGCCGAACCTGCCGTGGGCCGGGACGATGGCCGAGGCGGGCGGTGTCCGAAGCGCCGTGGCCGCCGAGCAGGCCGAGATGGAGCCGCACGTGGAGAAGGTCCCGGCGCGCCGGCCGAGTGACGGCGGAGGCGGCTGGTAATGGCGATCGGCTGGTATCTCGTCGTCTCGGCGCTGATCTTCTGCATCGGCGCCGGAGGCGTCCTCGCGCGCCGCAACCCCCTCGTGATCCTGCTGTGCCTCGAGCTGATGCTCAACGCCGCAAACCTGGCGCTCGTCGCGTTCGCCCGCATGTGGGGCGGCGAGGACGGACAGATCTTCGCCCTGATCGTGATGGTGATCGCCGCGTGCGAGGTGACGGTCGGCCTCGGGCTGATCGTCGCGATCTACCGCCGGCGCCTGCCGATCGACGTCGATGAGCTCAGTGAGCTGAGCGGATGAGCTCGTCCGCGACGACATTCGGGTGGCTCGTGCTGCTGTGCCCGGTCGTCGGCATGCTCGTGCTGTCGCTCGGCTGGCGGGTGATCCCCGCCCGCGCTGCCGGCTGGATCGGCACGCTCGCGATCGCGCTGTCGTTCGCGTTCGCCGTCGCGATGCTCCTGTCGCTGTTCGGCCATGACGCCGACCACCGCAAGTACAGCTCGACGCTGTGGAACTACGCGGTCACCGCCGGGCTCGACGCAAAGCTCTCCATCTACGTCGATCCCCTGTCGGTGTACATGGCACTCATCGTCTCCGGCGTGTCGACGCTGATCCACCTGTACTCGGTTTCGTATATGAAGAGCGACGTCGGGGTGCGCCGGTACTTCGCGTACCTCAATTACTTCGTGTTCTCGATGCTCCTCCTCGTGATGGCGGGCAACTTCTTGCTGCTGATCGTCGGCTGGGCATTCGTCGGCGCCGCGTCGTACCTACTCATCTCCTTCTGGTACCGGCGCACGACCGCCACGAGCGCCGGGCTGAAGGCGTTCCTCATCAACGTGCTCGGCGACGTCGGACTCGTGCTCGGCACCTTCTTCATCTTCCGCCACACGAACAGCGTCGACTACGTCACGACGTTCAACGCCGCCCATCACGTCTTCCCCCACAACTCTCCGGACATCACAGCGGGGTGCCTGCTGCTCCTCGTCGGTGCGTTCGCCAAGTCCGCCCAGGTTCCGCTCCACACGTGGCTCCCGGACGCGATGGAGGGCCCGACGCCGGTCTCCTCGCTGATCCACGCCGCGACGATGGTGACGGCGGGCGTCTACCTGATCGCCCGCATGCACCCGCTGTTCGAGCAATCGACGACCGCCCAGGACGTCGGCGCGATCGGCGGGTGTTTGACGCTGATCATCGCGGCGACAGTGGCGATCGTGCAAACCGACATCAAGCGCGTGATCGCGTACTCGACGATGTCGCAGATCGGCTACATGATCATGGCGGTCTCCGTCGGCGCGTACTCGGCCGGCCTGTTCCATCTGATGACGCATGCCTTCTTCAAGGCACTGCTGTTCATGGCCGCGGGCTCGATCATCGGCGCGATGGCCGGCTCGCAGTCGCTCGACCGGATGGGCGGCTTCCGCCGCGTGCTGCCGTTCACCTTGGTCTCCTTCATCATCGGCGGCCTGGCGCTCTCCGGGCTGCCGCCGTTCTCCGGCTGGCTGTCGAAGGACGACATCCTCGGCTACCTCGACCATCGCGGCGGCGGCTACCTGATCCTCGGGATCGCCGGATATGTCGGGGCGTTCCTGACCGGGATCTACACGTTCCGGATGATCTTCCGCGCGTTCTGGGGGGACCCGGTTCCCGAGGCGGTCGAACTCGAGCACGGCCATCTCGCCCATGCCGAGGTGCCGACGAACCCGATGACCGGGGAGGAGGAGGACACCGATGTCGGTTTCCCCGGCCCGGGCCACTACATCGCCGAGCGCGAGTGGCCGATGAAGATCGCCATGTCCATTCTGGCGTTGGGCGCCGTCATCGGCGGCGTGCTCCAGATCCCGGGCATCGACCGTGGCATCGAACGCTTCCTCGATCCGACGTTCTCGGACTCCCACCTGTACGCGCTCCGAGGCTCGACGCGCTCCGAGTGGATCGGCCTGATCATCGGCGCCGCGATCGCGGTCGTCGGCATCTCGATCGCCTACCGGATCTGGGTCCGCTCGCCGCAGACGGCCGCGCGGCTCCAGGCGCGGTTCCCGGCGATCCACACGCTGCTCGCGCACAAGTGGTACTTCGATGAGCTGATCGACACCGTCGTCGTGCGCCCGGCGCTGTGGATCGGCCGCTTCGCCGACGGCGTGCTCGAACGAATCGTGATCAGCGGCACGATCACCGGCGGGACCGTCGGGGTCGTGCGCGCCGGTTCGGCCGCGGTGCGGCGCCTGCAGACCGGCTTCCTGCGCTACTACGCCGCCGCGCTGATCGTCGGGATCTCGCTCATGACCCTCTACTTCCTCATCTCGAGCTCGTGACCCTGTCGATCCTCATCTGGCTGCCGCTCGCCGTCGCGCTCCTCGCCGCGCTGCTCCCGCGCGGGCTCGCCGGCCGTGTGTCGGCCCTCGGAAGCCTCGTCACGCTCGGGATCGCGATCTCGTTCCTCGCGCGCTTTACGACCGGTCGCGCCGGACTGCAGTTCGTCACGGACAGAGTGTGGATCTCGGCGCTCGGGATCCACTACAAGCTCGGGCTCGACGGGCTCAACATCGCGCTCATCCTGCTGACCACGATCCTGTTCAGCGGCTCGATGATCTGGTCGTCCTTCCGTGAGTGGGACCGGCCGCGCGTCTTCTACTTCCATCTCGGCCTCGCCCAGAGTGCCGTCCTCGGCGCGTTCTGTGCCCAGGACCTTGCGCTGTTCGTCGTGTTCTTCGACCTGATGCTGATCCCGTTCTACTTCCTGACCGGGATGTTCGGCACCGGCGATCGCGTCCGCGCGACGACGAAGCTCGTCATCTACACGCTGATCGGGTCGTTCCTGATGCTCGTCGCGGCGATCGCGACCGGCGTGCTTGCGTCGTCTCAGCATGGGACGAACCTGACGTTCGTCCTCTCAGCGTTGAAGGCACTGCCCCTGTCGCATGCCTCGCAGGAGTGGATCTTCCTGTGCTTCGCGGCCGCGTTCCTGGTGAAGATGCCACTCGTGCCGTTCCACGGCTGGCTCGCCGACGGCTACAAGTCGATGCCGATCCCGGCGGTCGCGGTGTTCTCCGGTGTGCTCTCGAAGGTCGCGGCCTACGGCTTCTTGCGGATCGTGCTGCCGCTGTTCCCGTTCGCCACCGTTCACTTCCAGATGCTGCTGCTGCTGATCGCTCTGCTGTCGATCCTGTGGGGGACGGCGGTGGCGTTCACGACTCCGGACGCGCGGCTCGTCGTGGCGTACTCGAGCGTCGCCCAGCTCGGCTTCATCACGCTCGGGATCTTCTCGCTGCGCCCCCAGGGCGCCCAGGGCGCGATCATCCAGATGGTCAACCACGGGCTCGTCACCGCGCCGGCGTTCTTCATCGTCGCCGCTCTGGCGGCACGGACCGCCGGCAACTCGGAGATGCTCCGCGACATGGGCGGGATGGCGTTCCGGGCGCCGGTGCTCGCGGCGCTGTTCCTGATCGTCGCGTTCGCCTGGCTCGCGATGCCGGGGTCCCCGAACTTCGTCGGCGAGTTCCTGATCCTGCTCGGCACGTTCAAGTCGAAGCTGGCCATCGCGTTCATCGCCTCGGTCGGCGTCATCGGCGCCGCGTACTACGCGCTGCGCCTGTTCATCGGAGCGATGCACAACCGGGTGAGAGCAGGCGTCGACCCGCGCGAGGCGTCGCCCCGTGAGCTCATCGCGCTCGTGCCGCTCGTGCTCGTCATCATCGTGTTCGCGTTCTATCCGCAGTTCGTGCTGAAGCGGAGCCAGCCGAGCGTGCAGGCAGCGATCGCGAGCGCGCAGGCCCAGTCGCAGTCGCAGAACCCGTCGTCGATCACAACCGCGCGCGTCCCATGACCCTGCTCGCCGCCGCCACCCGCATCACGGGCCCGCACATCGACTGGGCGAGCCTGTCGCCGTTCCTCGCGCTCACGCTCGGCGCGCTCGTCGTGCTGCTGCTCGGGCTGATCCGCGCCGAGTTCGTCCGCGAGCGCGTTGTCCCGTTGGCGACGCTGCTCGCGCTCGCGTTCACGATCGCGCTCGAGATCGCGCGCTTGAACCATCCGCGGTCGATCATCGCCGGCGCGCTGCGGGTCGACGACCTCGCGCTCGTGCTCGACCTGTTGTTTGCGATCGCGGCGTTTGCCACGGTGTTGCTCGCCTGGCGCACCCGGGCACCCCAGTCGGCCGGCCAGGGCGAGTTCTTCTCGCTGCTGCTGTTCAGCGTGCTTGGCATGACCGTGCTCGTCTCCTCGCAGAACCTGGTCACGCTGTTCATCGGGTTCGAGCTGCTGTCGATCCCGCTGTATGTGCTCTGTGCCTCCGAGTTCCGCCGCGAGGTCTCGCTCGAGTCTGGGCTCAAATACCTCGTGATCGGCTCGGTCGGCTCGGCAACGCTCGTCTACGGCCTGGCCATGGTCTACGGCGCGACCGGCTCGACCGACTTCTCCGGGATCGCGCGCGCGATTTCAAGCGGCTCGCTCGGCACCGGGATCCTCGGCGACCCGCTCCTGCTGACGGGTTTCGCGCTCGTGCTCGTCGGGTTCGCGTTCAAGGCATCGGTGGCGCCGTTTCACCAGTGGACACCCGACGTCTACGAGGGCGCGCCGACGCCGGTCACCGCGTTCATGGCGACCGCGACGAAGGCCGCCGCGCTCGGCGTGTTCATCCGCTTCTTCGACGTGGCGGGGATCGCCGACCAGAATGACTGGGCACCCGCGGTCGCCACGATCGCGGCGATCACGATCATCGTCGGCAATGTCGGCGCGCTCGGTCAGTCGTCGCTGAAACGGATGCTCGGGTACTCGGGCGTCGCCCAGGCCGGGTACATGCTCGGCGGCGTCGTCGTCGGCACCCAGCTCGGCGTCCAGGCGACAGTGCTCTACCTCGCCGTCTATCTGTTCATGAACCTGGCGGCGTTCGCGGTGATCGTGGCCGAGGAGGACGACGTGCTCGCGGCGGCCGGTGCCGATGCGGACGACGCCCCGGGTGGGGACGACATCTCGGCGTTCGCCGGGCTCGGGGCGCGACGGCCGTGGCTCGCGTGGCCGATGACGATCGCGATGCTCTCGCTCGCTGGCATCCCGGCGACCGTCGGGTTCATCGGCAAGTTCCAGCTCATCCACGCCCTCGTCAGCGGCGACTACACATGGCTGGCGATCGTGCTCGTGATCGGCTCGATGATCTCGCTCGGGTATTACCTGCGCGTGATCGCGGTGATGTGGATGCGGCCGCGGATCGCACCGGCGGTCGCGATCGCGGGTGCGGGCGGCGCGACCGGGGCGCTCCCGCCGATCGCCGGGGCCTCGGGTGAGGAGGAGGTCGGCGCCGAGGACGCCGGTGGGTGGCCCGCCTCCGCCGAGTCGGCTCCCCGACCCGAGGTCGTGCTCGTCGCGGTCGTGTTCGGCGCCGCGAGCGTGTTCTTCGGGATCTTCCCCTCGCCGCTGTTCAACCTCGTCGCCCACGCCGGGCACGCGCTGAACGGGCTGTTCTAGCCGGTCCGTTCCGTCCCGGCACGCGCTGAGCGGCCCGGTTGTCGACCGGTTGGGGCGTTGTGTACAACAGTTGTACACAACGCCCCACGCGCACGGTGATACCCGCCAAGTGGTGACTCAAGCTCGACGCGCGCGAGGCCGATGAGCGTCGGGTGCAGGGTATTGACGGCGGTCCGACGCTGTGGTGGGGGAAGACGCATCTGCGGATGCTCGCGTGCGAGCTCCACCACGTGGGTTGCAGCTGAGCTGCGCGGGATCGGGATCAGTAGCCGCTGCGCATCGGGATTGCCCACTTCTGCGGATGGTGAGTCGGCCTTCGACGCGTAGCCTTACGGCATAGCCCACAGAGGGAGTTCTTCGTGAAACCCCTGCTTACCATTCTCGCCCTGGCGCTTTCGCTGCCGGTACTGATTGTCGCCGCTATTGCGTTGGGGCCCGCCATCCTCGTCATCCTGTTCATCGCCGGCATCGCTGTCGTGGTCGTCGGAACGATGTGGCTGGGTGGCAGAGCTGCAACCCGCTAGGGATGGGCTTTCGTGATCCGGTTCCGTACGCCGGAACCCGATCACGGAGGTCGGCTTTTTGCCGGTGGGGCGGCCGGGTAGACGTGTCGCATGGCTGACGACAACGAACGCGCGTCGGACACGAGCGAGACGTTCGGGAGCCAGTCGCCCCCGAGCGGCGTCTCCGACCAGAACAGCGAAGAGGAACCGGCTCCCGGCGTGGACGGGAAGGGCCGCCGCGGGGAGGACCACACGAGCTCCGACGAGGGCAACCCGGGCGCTGCCGGCGAGGGCTCGCAGGCGACCGGTCACCCCGATAACGCGGGCTGACGGCCGGGCGCCGAACCCGCCGAGGGCGGCGCTACGATCCGCCGTCCGTGGATTACCCGGTCGAGAGTTTCAGCCAGCAGGAACAGGAGCGCCTGCGCCCACATTTCTCCAATCTCGACCGGCCCGTGTTTGCGCTCGTCAACATGCCGGAAACGGTCAAAGGTGCGCTGTTTGCACGGTATTCGCGCTATCAGGGAACGCTGCGACGGCTGTTTCTCGATGAGTTCGCCGACGACGTCAGCGGCGTGGCCATCCAGCCCGAGGGTGATGAGGGCGAACGCGCCGCCAAGCTCTACGAGCGGATCTTCCTCGGCTACGGAGATGACTCGGTCGCTCAGCTCGGCGGGGCCCACGTCGCCTGTGAGTGGGTGTCGAACGTGCTCACGAAGATCCTCCAGCGGCCCCGGCTCGGGGCCTACCTCGAGCAGTCGACCAGGTACATCGCCTACGACGCGCCGATCCCGGCGCCCCCGGGCGGCTTTCGGTATTACCGCGACGCCCAGCTCGGCCCGGAGTACATCGCGGCGATGGACGCGCTGTTCGGGATCTACGCCGACGCCCTGCCTCGCGTCGCCGCGTGGGCGGAGCGCGAGTATCCACGGGCCGACGGCGAGGCGCCGGCCGCGTACCAGCGGGCGATCAAGGCCAAGGCGCTTGACCTGCTGCGCGGGTTGCTGCCCGCCAGCTCGCTCTCGCACATGGGCATGTTCGCGAGCGGGCAGACGTACGAGCAGCTGATCCTTCACCTGCTCGCCCACCCGTTGCCCGAGGCGCAGCACTACGGGCGGATGATCCTCGACGAGATCAAGGCGGTGATGCCGAGCTTCGTGGCACGCATCGAGCAACCCGAGCGAGGCGGCGAGTGGATCGCCTACCTGGGGTGGCGGGCCCGCGCCGGGGCGCGATGGGGGGAGCGGCTCGGCCTCACCGCGGCGGCGCACGCCGGCGCCGACGGGCCATCGGTGCGTCTCATGCACACCGACGGCGACGAGGACGACCTGCTGGCGGCTCTGTTGTTTGAGTCGACCGCGGCCGGCGAGGATGAGATCCGGGATGCGGTCGGCCGCCTCGACGACGGCGAGCGACACGCCCTGCTGAGTGAGCTCATCGGGACTCGCGCCAACCGCCGTCACCGCCCTGGCCGCGGGTTCGAGGCGCTCCGGTACCGGTTCGAGATCGTCGCCGACTACGGTGCGTTCCGGGACCTTCAGCGCCACCGGATGCTCACCGTCCAGTGGCAGTCGCTGACACCCAACCTCGGCGCCGACGTGCCCGAGCAGGTCGACCTGGCGGGTTGCGGTGACGCCTATCGCCGTGCGCTCGAGCTCTCGGCCGCGGAGTACGGGCGGCTCGCCGCGGACGGCCAGCACCTCGCCGCCCCATACGCGTTGTGCCTCGGCTACCGGATCCGGTTCGTCCTCGATCTCAACGCACGGGAGGCGATGCAGCTGATCGAGCTGCGCTCCGGGCGCGAGGGACATCCGAACTATCGCGCTGTCGCCCACGAGATGCACGCGCAGATCGCGACGGTCCATCCGACCGTGGCGGCCGCGATGACGCACGTCGATACCGAGACGGAGCCGCGGCTCGAGCGGATCCTGTCGGAGATGCGGACGCACACGCGCACCGCCGCACGACCGTAAGTCTCCGCGGCCGTCGGGAAGGGCCGGCACCCGATCGGCGTCCTTCCCCCTAGGACCAACCGACGAACCGGAGGACTAGGGATGAAACGCTACCTGGCCGCCCTGATCGCGCTGGGGGCGCTCCTCGCCACCGCGAGCGCGGGCGCCGCCGCCACGAAGGGGACCACGATCAGGCTGGAGAAGACGAGCGCCGGCATGGTGCTGACCGCGAACAAAGGGTTCACGCTGTACCAGTTCTCGCGGGACAGCAAGAAAAAGGACAGCTGCTTCAAGAACGCGCAGTGCCGGAGTACCTGGCCGGCCGTCACGACCAAGGTCAAGCCGGTCGCGACGCGCGGCGTCACCGCCAAGCTGCTCGGGACGATCAAGCTGCCGAACGGCTCACGGCAGATCACCTACGCCGGGCACCCGCTGTACCGATACAGCGGCGACTTCGGCCCGCGGCAGACCGACTACTTCGGGGTCAGCGCATCCGGTGGTACCTGGTACGGGATCGACACGAAGGGCCACCGCGTGCAGTGACGATCACATCTCCTGGCCGCCGTTGACCGCCCACACCTGTCCGGTGATGTACGAGGAGGCGTCCGCGCACAGGAAGTGTACGACGCGGGCGACCTCCTCCGGCCGGCCGAGACGGCCGAGTGGGATCTGAGCGCGGATCTTGTCGAGCACCTTCTCGGGGATCGTCGCAAGCATCTCGGTCTCGATGAACCCGGGCGCGACGGCGTTGACGGTGAGCCCGATGCCGTTCGCGTCCGCCTTGCCCGAGCGCTGGAGGTTCGACGCCGCCTCGCGGGCGAGCGACGTCGTCAGACCGAACATCCCAGACTTCGACGCCGCGTAATTCGTCTGCCCGATGTTGCCGATCTGGCCGACGATCGAGGAGATGTTGACGATCCGCCCGGTGCCGCGTTCGAGCATGTGCTGCAGCGCCGCCTGCGACATGAAGAAAGCGCCCGAGAGGTTGACCGCGAGCACCTTGTACCAGTCGTCCTGAGCCATCTTCAGGATCGAACTGTCCGAGGTAATGCCGGCGTTGTTGACGAGGATGTCGATCCGGCCGTGGCGGTCGATCACTTCCTGCACGGTGCGCTGGCAGTCCTCGGCGGACGCGACGTTGCCCTGATGGATGCTCGCCTCAGCGCCGAGCTCCTCCAGGCCGTGCTGGAACGCGCGCGCCTTCTCCTCATCGCGGCTGTAGCCGGCCGCCACGGTCGCCTGCTGCGCCGCGAGGCTGCGGCCGATCGCCGCGCCGATTCCGCGCGTTCCGCCGGTGACGAGCGCGACCCTCCCCTTCAGCTTCTCCCCCACGAACTGCGAGGTGCTCTCACGTGTCTGAACCGTTGCCATCTCTCTACCTCTCTCTCCTCGTGATCTGCGATCTCTCCTCGAGCCATTGCGAGATCTCCGGCCAGATCTCCGTGCGTGCCCCGGACCCCGCCATCAGGCCGATGTGACCGCCCGGCCGGTCGACGCGGGTGATGTCCTCGCTCGAGACGAGCTCGAGCAGTGGGTGGGTCCCCTCCGGGGGCGCAATGTGGTCGGCGCCCGCGGTGACGATCAGCAGGCTCTGGTCGATGCGCCTGAGATCGACCCGCTGGCCCTCGAGCCGCATCCGACCGCGCACGAGCCGGTTCTCCTTGTACATCCACGTGATCCATTCGCGGTACGCCCGCGCCGGGAACGGCGGGTTGTCCGCGACCCAGCGGGCCATCGGCTGATAGGCGTCGCGGCGCGCCTCGCCGGCGAGCACGCCTTCCCACAGTCGCCGGTACGTCGTCCAATAGTTCGTCACCGGCTTCATCATCTTGTTCGCCCAGTCGATCGCCGGGCCGGGGACGGCGCCGTAGCCATCAGCGGCGTAGTCGACATCGAACGAGTCACGACCCACCCAGCTGGCATACAGCGAGCCGCGCGTGTCGACCGGCGTCGTGAGCAGCGCCATGTTCCGCACCGAACTCGCCTCGTGCAGGCCGCCGTAGAGCAGACACAGCGTGCCGCCGATGCACCAGCCGAGAAGCGTCAGTTCGTCCTGCCCGCTCGCGCGGAGAACCTCGCGGATGCCGGACTCAAGTTCTTGGCACACGTAGTACTCGAGGCCGACATCCGCATCCTCCTCATCTGGGTACCCCCAGTCGATCAGGAACACGTCGTATCCCTCGTTCAGGAGGAATTCGACGAACGAACCGCCACTACGGAGGTCGAAGATATCCGGCCGGTTGATGAGCGCGAACACGAGCAGAACCGGGATCGGGTGCTTGCGCTTCGCCGAGCGGTAGCGATAGAGGGTCGTCTTGCGGTGCGTCCAGACGGCCTCTTTCGGACTGATCCCGACCTGCGCGTCGCCCTGCGTGAGCAGGATGTTCGTGAACTCCAGCGCGGCGAGCGGTGTGCGGGCGATCCGCTCGAGCGTGTTCACGACCGGTTCCCGGTGCGTCGACTCGTACGGCGCGTCCCGCTCGAGCTGCTCCCGTTCGAGGAGGAGGACGCGCGCCGGCCACCCGACCCCGCGTCCTGGAGTCGCTCCACTTCCTGGAGCAACTGCTCGAGCTTGTCCTCGGTCCGCGCGAGCTGCCGAGACAGGCGAATAATGTCCTGACGCCCGGCGAGCCGCAGGTTGCGCAGGACCAAGTCGAATGCGTCGGTTGAGATCTTCGTGAGCCCGACGACGTTCTCGGTCACCTTCGCCAGCAGCTCACCGAAGCTGTCACGCGCGACCAACTGCTCGAACGCGCGGGCCGTGCGGGTTTCCGCCTCCTCGTAGAGACGGCGCGTTTCGTCGGCCGGACTCGGGTGTCGCTCGTCGGCCATTTCTCTCCTCTCCTCGGACGGGAGAATTCCTCTCGGGTTGGGCTGCCCAAGGCGAACGGTCAGCAAACCGCCGATCGTCCGCGCTGTCAAGGGCGGCCGGCTCGGTTTAGCGGCCCGCGCTCGGTTCAGCCGCCGCGCTCGGGTCCGTCGCTGCGCTCGCGGTCGCGCAGCTCGATCCGTCGGATTTTTCCGGTGAGTGTCTTCGGGAGGTCGGTGACGAACTCGATCCGGCGCGGATAGGCGTACGCGGAGTGGTGGTCGCGAACGAACGCCTTGATCTCGTCGGCGAGCTCGTCAGACGGCTCGTGACCTTCGGCGAGGATGACGAACGCCTTCACGATGTACCCGCGACGCTCGTCCGGGGACGCGACCGCTGCCGCCTCCGCCACCGCGGGATGCTCGAGACACGCCGACTCGACCTCGAACGGACCTATCCGGTATCCGGCCGAGATGATCACGTCGTCGGCGCGCCCTTCGTACCAGTAGTAGCCGTCCTCATCCTGCTTCGCCGCGTCCTTGGTGTGGAACCAGTCGCCGCCGAACACCTCAGCAGAGTCCTCCGGCGGTCGGTTCCAGTAGCCGAGCGGGTAGTGCGGATTCGAGCGCGCCCGCAGACAGATCTCGCCCCGCTCGCCCTGGAGGACCGGCTGCTCGTCCTCATCGAGGATCGCGACCTCCCAGCCGGGCATCGGCTTGCCCATCGACCCTTCACGGACGGACATGAACGGGAAGTTCGCGCACAACGGATAGGACTCGGTGAGGCCGTAGTAGTCGAGCACGGTGATCCCGTACTGCTCACGGAACCACCGGATCGCCTCCGGGTTGAGCGGTTCGCCGGCCGAGCAGACGATGCGGAACTTCTGCGGATAGCGCGTGCCGGCGTCGGTGATCGACATCATCGATCGGATCGCCGTCGGCGTGCCGAACACGTTTGTCACGTTGTGGCGTGAGAGGAAGTCGAGTTGCTTGTGCGGATTAAAGCCACCCTCGCGCTGGTAGACGGCCTGCACGGCGCCGAGCCGCCACGGACCGATGAGCGGGCAGATGCCCGCCGCCCACGCCCATTCGCCCATCCCGTGGAAGACCTCGCCATCACGGACGTCGTGGCAGTAGAGGAACTCCTCGTGGGCAAGGAGGTAGCGGTGGGCGTGGAGGATGCCCTTGGCGAGGCCGGTCGTGCCCGACGAGTAGTAGAGCTGAGCGGGATCCTCGGCCGCGGTGTCGAGCGTCGTGAACTCGGCCCCGGCGCCGCTCAGCAGGTTGTCGTCGAGGATGAGAACGTGCTCGACGAGATCGCGTTCCATCCGGTCGGCGTTGGCGGCGTTCGTGACGAGCACCTTCGCCTGGCTGTCGGTGAGCCGGTGGCGGATGCCCTCGTCGCCGTACAGCACGGACATCGAGAGCAGGATCGCGCCGGTCTTCCACGTCCCGATGAACGCCGCGGCGGTCTGCGGGGTCGCCGGCAGCAGCATCGCCACCCGATCGCCCTTGGTGACGCCGTGCGCGGTGAGCACGTTCGCAAACCGGTTGGCGTCGTCCTGGAGCTGACCCCACGTGACCTCCCGGACGGTGCCACGCCAGTCCTCGTGGATCATCGCGAGCTTCTCGCGCGGGTGTTTGTCGCAGATGTCGGCGGCGATGTTGTAGCGCGCGGGCACGTCCCAGCGGTGCTGCACGCAGGCGTCGTCGTAGGAGGTGATGGTCGTGGTGGAGCTCATCTCGACATCTTCTTCCTCCGTCGAGCCGGGCGCAAGAGTAAGCTCGGTTGCCGTTCCGTAGCACTGTCCAACGCTCAGATGGATCCTGTACTAGGCGTGCTTACAGGGATCGGGATAGCCGCCGCCGCGTTCGCGGTATGGCGATGGCTGCCCTCATCCCGTGCGACGCGCACGCCGAAGGCGGTCGGAATGCAGTCGGCCCTGCACGCGGCAACGGCGACGCTCCCGCATCTGCGGGGCGGGCTCACGCCGGCGACGGCCGAGGCGGCGGTGCCGTTCTTGCGGGCGCTCACGGGTGCGGCTGCGGTGGCGCTCGCCGACACGCGCGCGGTCGTCGCGATCGACGGCGAGGGACGCGAGCAGGTCCGTCCCGGCGATCTCCTCTCGCGCCTGCTCGCGCGGACGCCGGACGGCGAGATGCACATCGTCCCGCGGCTGATCTCCTCGGACCCGCGCTGCCCGCTGCGGTCAGCCGTGCTCGCGCCGCTCACCGTGCAGGGCAAACGCGCCGGAACGCTGATCACGTTCTACCGCGGCGTCGGAGAACCGAGCCAGCCTGAGCTGCGGGTTGTCAAGGAGGCCGCGAGCCTCGTCTCCGCACAGGTCGAGCTGTCGGTCATCGCCGAGCAGGAGCAGCGGCTCGCCCGGGCTGAGTTGCGAGCGCTGCGCGCCCAGATCTCGCCGCACTTCATCTACAACGCCCTCGCCGCCGTGGCCGGCGAGATCCATGCCCGTCCGGAGGAGGCCCGTGAGCTGCTGATCGACTTCGCCGAGTTCACCCGGTACCTGTTCCGGGATGGGCGCTCCTACGTCCTGCTCGGAGAGGAGCTCGAGCACGTCGAGCGCTATCTCCGGCTCGAGCAGGCGCGGTTCCGTGGCTTGCAGGTGACGATCGACGCACCCGCGGAGACGCTCGTGGCGGTCGTCCCGTCGATGTCGGTTCAACCGCTCGCCGAGAACGCAGTCCGGCACGGGGTCGAGCAGCGGGGAGGCGCCGGGCACGTCCGGATCCGGGCCCGCACGCAGGGCGCTGACGTGCAGCTGCTCGTCACCGACGACGGTGTCGGCATCTCGCCGGAGCGAGTGACGGAGGTGTTGGCGGGAGCGGGCTGCGGCATCGGGCTCTCCAACGTCGACTCCCGGCTGCGGGCGACGTTCGGCGACCGCTACGCGCTACGGATCGATTCCCGGGTCGGCCACGGCACGACCGTGATCATGACCGTGCCTGATCTCCCGGGCACCGACGTGTCGGTGCCCGCACAAACGGCGACGCCCGCATGACCGCCGACGGGCTGACGATCCTCGCCGTCGACGATGAGCGCACGCCGCTCGAGGACCTCGCGAGGATGCTGCGGAGCTTCCCGGGCGTCGAGGACGTCGAGTGCGCAGCCGACGGTCACGACGCGCTCGTCAAGGCCTCGACGAGTCGCTACGACGCGATCTTCCTCGACGTGCGAATGCCCGACCTCGACGGTGTTGAGCTCGGTCGGGTGCTGCGGCGGTTCGCCGAGCCGCCGGTGGTCGTGTTCGTCAGCGCGTACGACAACGCCGCCGTCGATGCGTTCGAGCTCGGGGCGCTCGACTACCTGCGCAAGCCGGTCAGACAGCGTCGCCTCGAGGAGGCCGTCGCCCGAGTGCAGGCGGCGGTCGACACCCGCAGCGCGGCCCCGACCACGACGGAGGGTGGGGCGGGGGCGGGCGCGCTCTCGGGCGACAGCGAGATGATCGCCGTGGCGAACGTCCGGAGCGGGACGACGCGTCTCATCTCCCGTGGTTCGATCCTATACGCCCAGTCCCACGGCGACTTCGTCCGGATCGTCACCGAGGACGGCCGATACCTGCTCAGGGCAACGCTCGGCGAGCTCGAGCGGCGGTGGGAGCGGTTCGGCTTCGTCCGCGTCCATCGTCAGTACGTCGCTAACCTGACGCGCGCGGTGGAGCTGCGGCCACGGCTCGGGTCGACCGCCGAGCTCGTGTTCGGCGACGGCCAGACGATCCCGATCGCCCGGCGACACGCGGCGGACCTGGGACGGCGGTTGGGGGTGTAGTGTCGTGGAGCGGAAGTTCGGTGGCAGCCTCCGAACTAACGGTTCACGACACTGGGCTCCCGGGCGACGCGCGACAGCGATATGTTGCGCACATGCCAGAGACAGGTACACCCGCGCGTCAGCTCCTCGTGTTCGAATTCCCGCCCGGCTCGCAGTACGAGGGCCAACTCGTCGGTGCGCTGGAGCGAATCGAGAGCGGCGGGACGCTGCGGATCCTCGACGCGGTGTTCGCAGGGCGCGATCCGGAGAGCGGCGAGACGATCGCTGTCGCGATGTCGGGCGGCACCGCCGGGATGGTGTCCCGGCTCATCTCCTTCCGGCTTGAGCCGACCAACCGCGCAAAGACGACGCGCCAGGCACTCGAGGGACCGTCCGGTGAGGTGATCGGATCACTGACCGCTGGGCTCGAGCCCGGCGCCGCCGTCCTCGCGGTGCTGATCGAGCACGCTTGGCAGGACGTCCTCAACGCTGCCATCGAACGCGCTCAGGGGACGACGGTCAGCAACGACAGCACCGAGCACCAGCGCATCGCCGACGCCTGGCCGTCCCGGGGCTAACACCCCCGGCGCAGGCAGGCTACAGCCGCGCCCGGCCACCGTGTCAATCGGCGTCCGGCGATCCGTCCGGGCGAGGCGACAGGCGCGCGGGCACGCCTTCGGCGCGTGCCCGCTCGCCTCGCGGTCGCTAGCCCTCTTCGGCGGCCCGCTCCTCGTTGATCTTGCCTTCGAGCTGCGACATCACGGTCGGATCGCGCAGGGTCGTGACGTCCCCAAGCGCGCGGCCCTCGGCGATGTCGCGCAGGAGCCGGCGCATGATCTTGCCGGACCGGGTCTTCGGAAGATCGTCGGCCCACACGATCCTCTTCGGCCGGGCGAACTTGCCGATCCGGTCGGCGACATGGCCGCGGATCTCGTCGATCAGCGAGTCCGAGCCCTCGGTGTCGTCGCCCTCGAGGGTGACGAACGCGCAGATCGCCTGCCCGGTGTCTTCGTCGGTCTGGCCGATCACGGCCGCCTCGGCGACCTTGCGGTGCGAGACGATCGCAGACTCGACCTCGGCGGTGGAGAGCCGGTGCCCGGACACGTTGACGACGTCGTCGATGCGTCCGATGATCCAGAAGTAGCCGTCCTTGTCCTTGCGCGCCGCGTCGCCGACGAGGTACGTCTCCTTGCCGAAGCGGGAGAAGTACGTGTCGACAAAGCGGTCGTCCTCCTTGTAGAGCGTGCGGAGCATCGACGGCCACGGCCGCTTGATCACGAGCAGGCCCTGGCCCTCGTCCAGTGGCTCGCCCTCCCGCTCGTCGACGACGTCGGCCTCGATGCCGGGGAACGGCCGGGTCGCCGAGCCAGGCTTGGTCGCGATGATGCCGGGCAGCGGCGTGATCATGATCGCGCCGGTCTCGGTCTGCCACCACGTATCGACGACCGGGCAGCGCTCGCCGCCGACGACGACGTAGTACCACAGCCAGGCCTTCGGGTTGATCGGCTCACCGACGGTGCCGAGCAGGCGGAGCTTGGACAGGTCGGCCTTCTGGACGTGGTCCACACCCCACTTCATGCAGGCGCGGATCGCCGTCGGGGCGGTGTAGAACTGGGTGACCTTGTAGCGCTCGCACAGCTCCCACCAGATGCCCTTGTGCGGATAGTCGGGCGCGCCCTCGTACATGACGCTCGTCGCGCCGTTCGCCATCGGCCCATAGACGATGTATGAGTGGCCGGTGACCCAGCCGACGTCGGCCGAACACCAGTACACGTCCTCGTCGGCCTTGAGGTCGAACACGTACTTATGCGTTGCCGAGACGCCGGTGAGGTAGCCGCCGGTGGTGTGCAGCACGCCCTTGGGCTTGGCCGTCGAGCCGCTCGTGTATAGGACGAACAGCGGATGCTCGGCATCGAGTTCCTCGGCCGGACACTCGTCGGCCGCCTTCTCGACGATCTCGTGGTAGAAGACGTCGCGCCCGGCCTTCATCTCGCAGTCGTTGTCGGTGTGCTTGACGACGATGATGTGCTCGAGAGTGTCGAGGTCGCTCATCACGGCGTCGACCGATTCCTTGATCGCCGCCGTCTTGCCCTTGCGCCGGGCGCCGTCGACGGTGATGAGCACCTTCGCCTCCGAGAACTCCATCCGCTCCTTCACCGAGTCCGCGGAGAAGCCGCCGAACACGACGTTGTGCGGGGCGCCGATGCGGGCACACGCGAGCATCGCCACGACGACCTCCGGGATCATCGGCAGGAAGATCCCGACGATGTCGCCCTTCTCGATGCCGAGGTCCTTCATCGCGTTGGCGAACTTCTGCACGTCGCGGTGCAACTCGGCGTAGGAGATATCCCGCTCCTCGCCTTCCTCGCCGCGCCAGTGGAACGCGATCCGGTCCCCGTTGCCCGCCTCGACGTGGCGGTCAAGGCAGTTGTAGGACGCGTTGATCTTCCCGTCGGTGAACCACTTGTAGAACGGCGGGTTCGAATCTTCGAGGGTGACGGTCGGCTCGGTGAACCAGTGCAGTTCCTTGGCCTGCTTCATCCACCAGCCCTGCCAGTCCTTGTCGGCCTCCTCGTAGAGCGACGGATCGCTCAGCAGCGCGTTCTTCTTGAAGTCGCCGGGCGGCTCGAACGTCTCGATATCGAGCATCTCCTCGAGCTTCGACCCGAGTGTCCCCTCACCGGTCGAAGTGGCAGTGTCTGCCATAGGGCCCTCTCCTTTTGTCGCTCTTGCGTCTCACGTCCTCAAAAAACGGGCGCCGACTGCATCGCCGGCGCCCGAGTTCAGAGCTGTGGGGCGATCGTGTACTGAAGTTGTACCCGACACCGCCTGGTTTGTCCCCGTCGCCGTCAGCGGCTGAGGGGCATCACCGGCGCGATAACGCGCCCGAACGTCGAGTTGATGACGGCGGCGAACGACGCGTACCACGCGGCGATCGCGGTGATCAGTCCGACATAGCCGCCTGCGTGCCTGATGCTCTCGTTGCCGTTCCCCATGTCCCCGATCGCGAGCAGGACGAACGTGATCGCGAGCAACAGGAACACGAGCGCCACCGCTCCCGTTGTTCGTAGCGAAGCTATGAACATGTACGTCGTGAAGATCGCCCACATCCACAAGTACGCGGATACGGCATGCGGCGTCACCAACGCGGCCGGGGTGAGCCGGATGAGCACAAAGAACGAGATCCAGAACGCCCCATACGAGGTGAACGCCACCGCGCCGAACGTGTTCCCGGTCCGAAACTCCCACATGCCGGCGAGCAACTGCGCGATGCCGCCGTAGGCGAGCGCCAGTCCGAGCACTGCTCCGATCCCCCTAGCGCTGACGAGATTGGCGTTGAGCAGGCTGAGTACGAACGTCGTGCCCGCGAACGCGGCCAAGCCGAGGGGGCCGGGATCGGCCGGACTCCAGTGTCCAGCGGAGCGTCCGCCCGTCGGGTCCTCGGCCGGGGCGACATCCGCCTCCCGTGCTGCGCGACTCGCTTCCATCGGTTCCTCCTTCTCCCTCGAGTGCAGAGTGGGGCATACCTTCGCGCGCCGCTGCCCGCTGGCAAGCCTGGAATCGCTCAGCGGCGGCTGGACCGAGCCGAACGGTCGCCACGGACCGGTGAACGGTCACCGTAAGGCCGTCGGCCCCGCGGCCCCGACCCCCGGCGTGGACAGGGGCCAGGGCCGTCTCGGCCGGGGCGCTACTCGCCCGGCGCGAAGGACTACCGATGCGGTGTTGTGACCGTCGGAGCGGCGCCGGCGAGGTAACGAGTGAGGACACGGCAAGGATCGGACTGCGGGGACGCAGCCGAGAGACCCTGCGGACGGATGTCCGACCCTTGCCGGCGGTCGTGGGCCCGCTAGTGGCGGCGCTTGCGCTTGCGCTTCGGCGTCGTCGACCGCGTCCGGGACGGGGTCGGCGCACCGACCGGCTCGGGCGCCGGTGCGGGAGCTGGCTTCGGCCGGATGAGGCCACCGAGAAGCCCGCCGCCACCTGCCGCGCCGCCGCCTCCGCCGGGGCGACCGCCACCGCCGGGGCGACCGCCACCGCCGCGGGCGGCCCGCTGCTCGCGCATCGCCTGCGACGAGGGCCACGGCTCGGCGCGGCCGCTGCGCCAGGCCGGCGGCACGCCGTTGGGCCAGTGCCCGGCGAACAGGAGACCGAGCGCGACGAGCCAGAAGCCCTCGACGATCGGAATCGGGACGAGCGGGAAGATGACGAGGACGCCGGCGAAGATCCCGAGGAAGCCCATGAACCGGGTGAGCAGTCCGACGCGCATCGCGTTCAGCGAGACGAGAACGACGGCCATCGCCGAGAGCAGCACGCCGAGGTAGTTGCCGAGCTGCGGGAAGACGAGCGTGGTGGAACCGATCAGATGGTTCGCCTGGGGATACGTCTGCGCACTGAGCGCGACGAAGTCGTGGGCCTTCTGGCCGTAGAGGATCACGTAGGCCGGGATGCTGATCGCGGTCAGCACGCCACCGACGACGCCGATGTAGCCGACGAACCCGGGCTTGACCTGCGGATTGCGGAAGCGGATGCAGCCCCACAGGTACCAGAGTGTCGCGGCGAGCGAGAAATACCCGATCGCGTCCAGCAGCGACCCGACAACATCCCTGGTGAGACGCTTGTTCTCGGTGATCAGCCCGAGCGTCTGTTCATCGACCTTGGCGTGCGCGCCGCCGAGCTGGACGGCGACGGCGGCGACCAGCAGGATCCCCGACAGTGCGGCGATCACGGCATATCGCATGCCCACTCGGCGCTCGTACGCCAGTCGTTCATCGACGTTCATGGGACCGGCAATGCTAGTGGGACTCTACGGACGAGGCCCGGACGTCCGAGGCCGTAGCCCGCGCGGGGCGGATTCGCCGTCGTGCGGCATCCTCGCGGGTACATAGGTGGGGTCGTCGGCCTCGAGCACTCGGGAGACGCGATCGCCAACGAGGAGAACGAGATCGAGCAGCGGCGACGCGATTCTGATCACCGTTTCGATCCGCGCCCGCAGCACGGGGTTGGTGGTCGAGCCGGACATGCTGGTGGGAGCTACCATACCTGTATGGAAGGAAGCGGTTTCGGCGGAATGTTCGGAGATCCGGACGAGCTCCAGCGCCGGCTCGGTGAGTTTGCCGAGCAGATGCAGGGCGCGCAGCGGCTCGCCTGGGCGGACAACGCCATCAAGCTCGCGGTCGACCTCACGGTCGCGGCCATGAACCGGGTCAACATTCAGGGCACCACCGAGCAGCAGGCCGAACAGCTCCGCTCGGTGATGGCGACTGTTTTCCCGGAAGCGGTCACACTCGTGCGCGAGGCACGCGAGGGTCTTCAGTAGTACCCGGGCGGTTCAGCTCGTAAGGGCGCCGAGGACGAGCGCGTCGTGCTCGGCCGGCTTGACCTTGCGGAACACGTTCGTGATGATGCCGTCCGGCCCGATCACGAACGTCGAGCGCTCCATGCCCATGTACGTCTTGCCGTACATCGACTTCTCCACCCAGACGCCGTAGGCCTCGGCCACCGAGTGATCCTCGTCGCCGAGGAGCGGAAAGCCGAGCGAGTACTTGTCGTCGAACTTGGCGATCTTCTTCGGAGCGTCCGGCGAGACGCCGAGCACGACCGCGTCGGCGTTCGCGTAGTCGGCGCGGTGGTCGCGGATCCCGCACGCCTGGGTGGTGCAGCCCGGCGTGTCGGCCTTCGGATAGAAGTAGAGAACGACGGTCTTGCCGCGCAGACCGGACAGCGTGACGTCCTTGCCGTCCTGGTCGGGGAGGGTGAAGTCGGGGGCGGGATCCCCTGGGTTCGGCATGGCCGACACTTTAGTGGGCCGCTGCGCCGTAGGTATGCTGCGCGACCCCAGACCATCGGCAGGGATTCCGATGACCGGACTGATCGACGACCCGCACCATGAGCCGGCTCCTGCGCGAAGTCGGTAATCGGCATCCCATACGCGGTCAAGAAGCTGGGCGACACGCCCGGGCGCGCCGCGCGCGGGGCGCCGCCGAGGCGCCCGCAACTGACTACTTGAGGAGCCGGGACAGCCGGCGATCCTTCATCAGCTTGCCGTCCGTCTGACACGTCGGGCAGTAACACATCACGTAGTCCTCGTAGAAGACGGCCTCGATCTGATCGCCGCACCGCGGGCATGGCTTGCCGTTGTGCCGGTGGACGGTGAGCGGCATCGGCAGCTTGTCCGGGATCGGGAGGGTGATGGCCTGCTCGTAGTGCTCGATCACCTCGTCGAGGCGAGTGCGGACCGCGTCGCGCAGCGGCTCCGCCTCGTCCGGCTCGAGGTCCGAGCCGCGCTTGAACGGCGAGATCTTCGCCCTGTGGAGGATCTCGTCGACCCACGAGCGGCCGATCCCGGCGATCACGTGCTGGTCACGCAACAGCGCGTACAGCGGTCGGGGGACATCGAGCAGGTCTTCGAGCGGCGGCGGGTCGGGCCATGCCTCGGGCCCGAGCGACGCGATCGTCTCCTCGGACTCGACGTCCTCGCCCCGCAGGAGCTTGACCCATGCACGCTGCTTGGTCCCGAATTCCCGCAGACGGAGCTCGCGGCCGTCGTCAAGCCGGACGAGCAGCCGCGATGCCTTGTCCCGCAACGATGCCCGGGTGTCGAACAGCTGGAGCCGGCCGGCGGACATGAGGTGGATGACGAGCGCGAGCTCGCCGTCGATGTCGGCGACGAACAGCTTGCCGCGGCGACGGATCCCGACGAACGCGCGGCCGTCGACCGCGCTGAGCGGCGGGTCGTATGTCTTCAGCGCGTTGACGCCGGGGGCGAGGGCGGACTCGATCCGTGCACCGGCGATCGCATCGCCAATGCGGCGCGCGGTGATTTCGACCTCGGGTAGCTCAGGCATGACTGCATTCAGCGTACTTCGGACCGTGCCTATTCCGGAATCATTCGCGCCGATTCAGGCTCCCTTTACGCGCGCAACAAAGGATGTCTGGCATGAGCGATCTACTGGCAATAGTCGGACCGGCACAATCAGAGGAAGAGCTGCTCGAGGAGATCGCCTACGCACGTCCGGACCGGGTTACGGTGCTCGTCGAGAGCACCGGTGTGGACTGGGGCTCGGAGGAGTCCGAGCCCGCTCGCGCCCTGCGCAACCGGATCGCCGGACTGCTGGCGAGAATCGAGCGTCGGACCGGCGCAATCGTCGTCGGGACTGCAGGCAATCGCGAGCAGCTGCGCGGGTGGAGGTTCGACCGAGTGGTCGGCGCCCGCGCCGCGCTCGTCGCCTGACGCCCGGCCGCGTCCGCCGGTACGCTGCTCAGCCACGATGAGCGCGACGCTGGCGCCAGACGATGTAGTCCGCACCCACGCCGAGGGCGAGGCGAATTCCCGCGAGCCGCTGCTCGTGCTCGAACCGTTGCTCGCGTTCCTCGGCGACAACGGCCTCGAAGCGCCCGCCGACCTCGGCGCTGAGCCCGTCGGAGACGGTCATTCGAACGTCACGTTCGCGCTCTCGACGAACGTCATACTGCGCCGCCCGCCGCGTGGCCCGCTGCCGCCGAGCGCGCACGACGTGCTGCGTGAGGCACGGCTCCTGCGCGCACTCGAGCCGACGCCGGTCCGCACGCCCCGGGTCTTGGCCGTCTGCGACGACCCCTCCGTTATTGGCGTGCCGTTCTACGTGATGGAGCGGGTGCAGGGCGACGTCATCACCGACTCGATTCCCGAGCCACTCGACAACGAGGTCGAGCGCACCCGGATCGCCGACGAGCTGATCGACGCGCTCGTCGAGTTGCACGCCGTCGATTTCACGGCGATCGGGCTCGAGGGCTTCGGCAAGCCGAGTGGCTACCTCGAGCGCCAGCTCCGCCGGTTCACCGGCCTGTGGGAGCACAACCGCACGCGCGAGCTACCGCAGGTGGAGGAGGTCGGCCAGTGGCTCGCCGCGAACCTCCCGGAGTCCCCACCCGCCACGATCGTCCACGGCGACTACCGCCTCGGCAACACGATGTTGGCGCATGGTGCGCCGGCCCGGCTCGTCTCGATCTTCGACTGGGAGATGGCGACAATCGGCGACCCGCTCGCCGACATCGGATACATGATGGTCCACTGGATCGAACCGAACGACAAGCCGGGACGGTTCAACCTCCAGGCGGTGACGGTGCGTCCCGGGTTCCCGACGCGGCAGGAGATGATCGCTCGCTACGAGGAGCGCTCAGGGCGCTCGATGCGGGCGCTCGACTGGTACGTCACGCTCGCGATCTGGAAGGCCGTCGTGTTCATGGAAGGCAACTACAAGCGAGCGGTCACGGGCGCGACCGACGATCCGTACCTGAAGACGTTCGGCGAAGGCGTCGTCGAGCTCGCCGAGCGCGCGCTCGCCGTCACACGGAATGGGTTCTGAGACCCGAGCCCGACGCGGCCTGATCGTGGACTACGGCGGGGTGCTGACGAGCAGCCCGTTTGCGTCGTTTCAGCGCTTCTGCACGATCGAGGGTCTCGACGAGAACGAGATCCTCAACCGAATGCGAACGGACGGGAACGCCCGTGAGCTTGTGTTCGGACTCGAGACGGGGACGATCCCGGAGACCGAATTTGAGGTGAGCTTCGCCGAGATCATCGGCGTATCCCCGGAGCAGCTGATCGATCGGCTGTTCGCGCATTACGAGCCGGACGCGCTGATGGTGGCGGCGGTCGCGCGCGCCCGGGCTGCCGGCATTCGCACGGGAATGCTCTCGAACTCGTGGGGCACCCATCGGTACGACCGCGCCCAGCTTGCCGAGCTGTTCGACGGCATCGTCATCTCCGGCGAGGTCGGGATGCGCAAGCCCTCGCCGGAGATCTATGCCCTGAGCGCTGAACGTGCCGGCGTGCCGGCCGACGAGTGCGTGTTCGTCGACGACATGCCGGTCAACCTCGACCCGGCGGTCGCACTCGGCATGGCAGCCGTGCACCACGTACAAGCCGAGCAGACGATCACCGAGCTCGAGGCACTGCTCGAGGTGCCGCTGAGATGAGGCGGTCGCTCGGCCCCGGCGCCGCTGCCGTCGTGCTCGCCGCCGTCGCGCTCGCCGGATGCGGTGGCAGTGGACGGCTCTCGAGCAACGACCTGACAAATCAGGCGACCCAGATCTGCGCCGTCGCGATTCGCCAGACGGATCGCATCAAGACGCCCGCAGCGCCATCCGGCTCGGGCGCGTTCCTGCGCCAGGGCATCACGGCGCTGACGCCCGAGGTCGCGAAACTGCAGAAGCTGCGGCCGCCGGCCGACGCCGAGGACGTGTACAAGACCGCGATCGACTCCTCGGCCAAGAAGCTCGCCCTCCTGCGGACCGCCGCGCGCGAGATCGCCCGCAACGCCGATCCCGTGAGCACGATGCAGACACTCGAGCAGCAGCTCGCGCCGATCGTCCAGCAGGAGAACCAGGCGTGGAAGTCGCTCGGGATCCCGGGCTGCGTCAGTAACTGACGGCCGGGATCCCGAGCGTGGCTGCTGCGACCGCAGACAGCCGGACGTGGCTACACAGTCCTCTTGAGCTTGAGCTTGGTCGTGCAGCTCGTGTGAATCCCGTCGGCGCTGGCACACGTCATCGTGCCATCGCCGGTGACCCCCTTGAGCGTGCCCGTGCCACCCGTCACTGTCAACGTGCCGACGTAGTCGACGCTCAAGAAGTTCAACGACCCCTCCTGCGGTGTCAATGTGTAAGTGCCGTGGAGTGTCCCCGTCCGGTAGAACCAGGTGAATGTGGCCTGAGTGTCACCGCCGTCGTCGACGTTGAAGTCATCACGCTGCACTCCGTCCCCGAGCGGCTTGCCACAGGTGGCACCGCCGAACTCTCGTCCAGACTGGACTGGGGGCGTGACGCCCGACTCACCCGATGCCACCATCACCCCGACCTGCGTCTTGCATTGTGTCTTCGTGGTGACGAGTGCCCGGTGGCGCGGCTTGCGCTTGGGCGCGGCCGTTGAAGTGGCTGCCGGCATGCCCATCGCACTGACAGCGACGGCGCCAAGCAGGCAGATACGACGTTTCACAGATACCTCCCGGTGTGGGTCAGGATTGATGGCACTCAGCGGATCCGACCGGCCGTCGCCTGCGCGGCGCGCTTGACCCTGCCCGACAGCGGCACGAAGTCGAGCGCCGGGCCAAATGACTGGCCGGTTCCCAGGGCGTAGGCGACGAACGACTTCAGGAGTCCTCCGTTCCCAAGCGGATCCGACGGCCGCAGGATCACGTACGTGAACGTGGAGATCGGGTAGGCGATCCGGGCGCTCCGTGGCGGGTTGACGATGTGCAGCTCGTTGTTCGATGGCACGCCGTGCACGGCGGCCGCCGCATTGGCGATGTTCTTCAGGTTCGGCACCTCGTAGTTGCCGGCCCGGTTCTTGATCGCCGCCGCCGGCAGCCGATGCGCGATGAGATATGACACCGCGACGTAGGCGATCGCGCCGGGAGTGCCTTCCTCCGCCGTTACCATTCCGCTGTTGCCCGTCGCACCGGGGCCTACCGGGAACGCCGGCTTGGTGCCGCGTCCCACCCGGCCCCGGAAGCTCCCGCTGACGGCCGAGAGGTAGTCGGTGAACGCGTAGGAGTCACCCGATCCGTCCGCCCGGTGGATCGGCGTGATCTTCAGGTTCGGAAGTCGAGTGCCGTGGTTGAGGCTCTTGATGCGGCTGTCGTTCCACTTCGTGATCTGCCCGAGGTAGATCTGCGCGAGGACAGGCCCGGAGAGATGCAGTCGGTGGACACCCGGCACGTTGAAGCTGACCCCCGTCGCGGACAGCGCCCACGGAATCTGGAAGCAGCCCGGGCAGGCGGTCGTCGAGGCGAAGATCGGGGCGTCGGACGCACCGAAGTCCACGAGGCCGGAGCCAATGTCCTTGAGACCGGTCCCCGAGCCCACCGCCTGGTAGGTCGGCGTCGAGTTGCCGGTGTGGTTGGACCAAGCCGTCGCCCACTCCGCCTCTATCGGGCCACGAGCGTCGAGCCCGCCCCCTGAAGCGTGGGTCCAGCGGCCTGTGCCGCAGCGGTCGCGATGCCGCTGAGGAGAACTGCGAGCGACGCGGCACACACGAGCCGAGCCAATCGGTGAAACACCAAGGTGTGAGTTCCTTTCATGCAGAGGACCGAACTGCTCGCCGGGACTTCCGGCCGACGCCCCGTCGATGCCTGCGGAAGCATCTCTGCCCATGCGTGCACACCTGTTGCCGGGTTGTGGCCTGGATTTGTCAATTTCGTTATCGGCCGGTCAAAACCGTTTCACGCCGGGCGATGGCCAATTACGCTGCCGCGCCGTGTCGTCACGGACAAGGGATATTCCTGTGCCTAATGCGGTCGGCAGAGGACGGCGATGAGAACTGGACACACCGGTGACGCCGTCCTCTATGGCGTGTGCACGCTCGCCGGCCTGCTCGCTGTCGCGGTGCTCGGCGAGGTGCTGTATCAGGTGATCGGCGGGGCGAGGCCGGCGATCTCGCAACTCGGACTAGGCTTCATCACGAACCCGCGGTGGGCGCCCAACTTCGGCGTGTTCGGTGCCCTCGCCGCGATCTATGGAACCGTCGTCAGTGCGCTCATGGCGCTCGTTATCGCGGCTCCGTTCGGAATCGCCATCGGCCTCTATCTGAGTATGTTCGCGCCACCGGCGGTCCGCGCGACGGTCGGACCCCTCGTCGAGATGCTCGCCGCGATCCCGAGCGTGATCGTCGGCTTCTGGGGCGTCGCCGTGCTGGCGCCCTTCGCAGCGAAGCACCTCGAGCCCTTCCTGAACTCCGTGTTCGGTTTCATCCGGCTGTTCGGGGATCCGCAGACGACCGGCTTGAGCGTCTTCACCGCCGGTCTCGGACTCACCGTGATGGTGCTGCCGATCATCGCCGCGCTCAGCCGTGACCTGTTTCTGACGGTGCCGGGCGAATTGAAGGACGGCGCCGCCGCGCTCGGGGCCACCCCCTGCGAGGTGATCCGCGGCGTCGTGCTCCCCACGACCGTGTCCGGGGTCGCGGCGGCCTCGGTGCTCGGTCTCGGCCGCGCGCTCGGTGAGGCGATCGCGGTGACGCAGATGATCGGAGACGGCTCGGGGATTCACGCGTCGTTGTTCCTCCCGGGCGTGACCCTCGCCAGCCGGATTGCGACCGAATTCAACACACCCGAGAACAAGCTGCATATCCCGTCGCTCTTCTACCTCGCCCTGATTCTGCTCGCGATCGGCTTGGCGACAAGCCTCCTGGCGCGCGCGATCGCCGCGCGATTCGACGTTCAGGCCGGGCTGGCCCGATGAGCACCGAGGCGCTGGCCGTTGCGGGCGAGAGCCCGGCGTTTGACCCGACCGCGCCGCTCGTCGCGTCTGGCAACCTCGTCCGGCGGATCGCGGTCAGCCGGGCGATCCAGGTCGGCGCCTCGCTGTCCGCCGCCTGCGCCGTCCTGCTGCTCGGGGACGTCGTGTATACGGTCGTCTCGCACGGCGCCCCGGCGGTCAGCTTCGACTTCCTGACGTCGAACCCGGCCGGACTCGCCGGCGGCGGGATCGCCAACGCCCTCCTCGGCACCGCCATCATCGTGTCGTTTGCCGCGCTGATCGCGGTGCCCGTCGGGGTGCTGACCGGGCTCTACCTCGCCGAGTTCGCCGGACCGACGTCCCGCACCGCGCAGTTCCTCAAACTCGTGCTCGACCTCCTCCAGGGTCTCCCGACGATCATCGTCGGCGTCGTCGTATTCGGTCTGCTCGTCGCGACGACCCACGTCGAGAGCGGCTTTGCCGGATCTGTAGCGCTCGCGACGGTGATGCTGCCGTTGATCGCCCGCTCGAGCCAGGAGGTGCTGCTGCTCGTGCCGCGCGCCCTGCGAGAGGCCGCCGACGCCCTCGGCGTCCCGCGCTGGCGCTCGATCCTCACCGTCGTGTTGCCGGCGGCAACCGGCGGGATCGCCACCGGATCGATCCTCTCGATCGCGCGAGCAGCTGGGGAGACGGCTCCGCTGCTGTTCGTCGACAGCATCTACAACCCGACGAGCACACAGCTGATGCTGTTCGGACACGGGGCGCCGAACATCCCGATCTTCATCCTCACGACCTATGGCCTGCCCGATCCGGACGCGCTGACGCATGCGTGGGGCGCCGCGCTCGTCCTGCTCACGTTGATACTCGTGGCAAACGTCGGCGCGCGCTTGCTACTCGCTCGCAGCCGAAGGAGGACGGGAGCGTGAACGGCGACGATCCCGTGGTCAGCGGCGCCCCGGAACCACAGCCGGTGCCCTCCCGGGTGCTGCTGCACCCAGGCGTCCGCGCCTCTCCGGGCGACGCCCGCCGCCATCGCCCCGCCGCGCGCTGGCCGGGACGTCGTCTTCGATATCCGCGACATGAGTGTCTACTACGGCGCGAACCAGGCTCTCGGTTGGACGACGCTGCAGATCTACCGCAACCTCGGATCATCACCGGTCGCGATCCCAACGATCACCGGAATCGATACGCCGGTCGCGGCAATCGGCGCCACGATGCTCATCTTGCCGATTGCGAGCGCCCGGTAGAACGCGGCCACGATCACGAGGAGCGCCAGGAGCGCGGGCCCCTGGCTGATCACCATCACGCGCAGGAGCGCGACCCGGCGGGCCTGAAGCCCGCCGAGGAAGTCAGCGACGCCCCAGCCGAGCGACGCCCCCAGGGCGAGGCCGAGGCCCATCACCGAGTGCGCCTCCCACGACGGCCGGCAGTCAGGCGGCTTCTAGTCCCGCTTGCCGCGCCCGTAGAGGACGTTGAACATCCGGCGCAGCATCATCGTCCGCTTGGCACGGTACGGGAACATGAACGGCTCCCGCTTGAGCGCGCGCCGGGTGACGAGCAGCGACTGAATCTTCGTGTACTTGCGGATCCCGTTCGCGCCGTGGCGCGTGCCGAGGCCGGACTCCTTCCAGCCGCCCATCGGCAGGTTGAGCGCGGTGTAGTTGACCTGGGCGTCGTTGACGCACACGACCCCGGCGTGGATCTGGCGCGCGAGCTCCTCGCCCCGGCGGATGTCCTTCGTCCACACGCTCGCCTGCAGGCCGTACTCGGAATCGTTGGCGAGCCGGACGCCCTCCTCGGGATCGGAGATCTTCATGATCGGGATCGTCGGGCCGAACGTCTCGTCCTTCATGCACGTCATCGAGTGATCGACCTCGACGAGCACCGTCGGCTCGTAGAAGCGACCCGGTCCGGAGCGGGGATGCCCGCCGGTGAGCACCTTCGCGCCCTTTTCGACGGCGTCCTTGACGTGGCTGTCGATGATGTCCACCTGCGGCGGGAACGTGACGGCGCCGACATCGACGGAGCCGACCCCGGCCGGCGCGCCCTGACGCAGCTGCTTGATGTTGTCGGTGACCTTCTGCACGAACGCGTCGTACACCGGCTCCTCGACGTACACACGCTCGACGGAGATGCACACCTGACCACCGTTGTTCATCGAGTAGAAGGACGCGGCGTTGGCGGCGCGCTCCACGTCGGCGTCGCGACAGACGATCATCGGGTCCTTGCCGCCGAGCTCGAGGTAGCAGGGGATGAGCGCGTCCGCCGCCTCCTTCATGACGGCGCGGCCGGTCCGGCTCGAGCCGGTGAACATGATGACGTCGACGTGCCGGATGAGGGCCGCGCCGGTTGAGCCGTCGCCGGTCGCGACCTGGAAGACGTCGGGCGGCAGCCCGCACTCGACCATCATCTCCTGCATCAGCAGAGAGCTGAGCGGCGTCACCTCGCTCGGCTTGAGGATCACGCTGTTGCCGGCCATCAGCGCCGGGATGCAATCGCCGAACGAATTGGCGATCGGGTAGTTCCAAGGACCGATGATTCCGGCGACGCCCACGGGGGCGTAGCGGATGATGAGCTTCTTGCCCGCGGCGACCGGGTTGTTCCACGACGGCACGCGCTCGTCGGCGAGGTACTTCTCGGCCTCCTTGGCCCAGAAGCCGAGGGCGCTCACCGTGTACCCGAGATCGGCGAGCTGGGCATCCTCGTGGGTCTTGCCCGACTCGGAGACGACAACATCGATCACGCGGTCAGCGTTGTCGAGCATCCACTTCTGCGCCCGGCGCATGACGCGGCCACGCGCCTCAAAGCCGATCGCCTCCCAGCCCGGCTGGGCCGCCCGGGCCCGCTTGGCGAGTTCGGCGATGTCATCCGCTCCAAGGACCGGGATCGTCGTGATCAGATCACCGGTCGCGGGGTTCTCGACACCGATCGTGTTCGTCCCCGTGCCACCGTTGGTCTGGACCGGTGACTGCTGACTGACGCTCGCCATCGTGTCTCCTCTGTGCCGCTTCTCGAAGTTGGACGCGCCAGCGCGCAAGTCCCGCTGGGGCGGTGCGCGAAAGGCTATCGGAGGGCTGCCGGCGCCGCCGCCGTGAGGCCCTGCTCGATCGCATCCGCCATCAGTCCGAAATGCTCCTCGGTCGCGGTGAGCGGCGGGCTGATCGCGACCGCTTTGGCGAGCGGACGGATGAGGACACCGGCCCGGCGGGCGGTCATGACGACGGTGGAGAGCGCCTTTGGGTCAGCCGCGAGCAGCTCGTCGGACAGCTCGACCGCCGCCATCATGCCGATGCCACCACGCACCTCGCTGACCGCGTCGAGGTCGGCAAACGGCGCCAGCGCGTCGAACATCACCTGCTCGTTTTCGCGGCCGCGGGCGATCAGGCCCTCGCGCTCGAGGATGTCGAGGTTGGCGTGGGCAGCGGCGCAGCATGTCGCGTGGCCGGCGTAGGTCGCGCCATGGCGGAAGATCGGGCCGCCCGCCTCGGCCCAGAACGGCTCCGCGATCTGGCCGGCGACGACGACGCCTCCCAGGGGCAGGTACCCGCTCGTGACGCCCTTGGCAAAGATGATCATGTCCGGCTCGACGCCCCAGCGCTCGATCCCGAACCAGGTCCCGAGGCGCCCGAAGCCGCAGATCACGGAGTCCGTGATGAACAGGATCCCGGTCTGGGCGCAGAGTTCGGCGACACCCTCGATGTAGCCCTCAGGCGGCGGGTACACCCCGCCGGCGCCGATGACCGGCTCGACGAAGATCGCCGCGACCCGTTCGGGGCCGATCCGCTCGACCGTGGCGCGGACGTCGTCGAGATCGTCGTGCGCGACACGCTCGCCGGCTCCGCCGATATCGCCGAAGCCCTCGCGGTTGGCCGGGATGCCGGCGATCGCGGTTCCGAACCCGTGTGTCCCGTGATAGCCGGCGTGGCGGCTCAGCAGGACGGCGCGGTCGGGGTGGCCGAGTTCAGCCCAGTAGCGTCGGGCGAGCTTGGCCGCGGTATCGACGGCGTCGCCGCCTCCCGAGCCGAGGAACACTTTCGCGCCGGTCACCGGCGCATGGTCAGCGAGACGCTCGGCGAGCGCGAGCGCCTGCGGGTTGGCGAAGTCCCCGAACCCCGAGTACGCCTCGATCTTCGCGAGTTGGGCCGCGATCGCATCGGCGATCTCCGTGCGGCCGTGGCCGACATTGGCGTACCACAGGCTCGCCGTGGCGTCGAGGTAGCGCCGGCCGTCGCTGTCCCACACCCACACATCCTCGCCGCGCTCGATGACGAATTCGGCGTGGCGCACGGCACCCATGTCGGCGAACGGATGCCACAGTCGCGTCTCGTTTTTCACACTCATCTTCCTGCTCGGATAGAGGATGGCACGGAGACACGCATTGACATGGCCCGTCTTTGACCTCCGGATTCGCCGTAGAGGCCAACCCGGAGGTACGGTCAGTGAACCTTTTGTGAGGGTTGAGCGGTTTCCCTACGCGGCCGGATCGAGCTCGATCGACTCGATCACCGGCGGGTCGATCGGCCGGTCACGGGCGCCCGTCGGGAGGCCCTCGATCGTGTCCACCGCGTCCATCCCGGCCGTCACGCGGCCGAACACGGTGTGCTTGCCGTCGAGCCACGGAGCGGCGTCAATGGTGACGATGAAGAACTGGCTGCCGTTCGTGTTCGGGCCGGCGTTCGCCATCGCGAGCGCCCCGCGGACGACCTTGTGGTCGTTGATCTCGTCCTCAAAGTCGTAGCCGGGACCGCCGGTGCCGGTGCCCTGAGGGCACCCACCCTGGATCATGAAGTCGGGAATGACGCGGTGGAAGATGATGCCGTTGTAGAAGCCGTCGGCCGCGAGCTTGCGGAAGTTCTCAACGGTCTTGGGCGCGTCGTCGTCGAAGAACTCGAGCGCGATCGTGCCGTGGGTCGTGTTCATGTTGGCTGTGGACATGTGGGTGAGGGTAACTGGTGACCGGCCGACGGCTCGGGTACCGCGGCCGGTCACCACTCCCTAGTTGTTGCTCGCCGTCTGAAGCGCGTTCATCGTGGCGGCGACCGTCACCGTCGGCGCGCTGCCGGTGGAGTGCGTCTCGGCGCAGACCAGCGACGCCGTTGCGTTGGCCGTCGTCGACGGGGCGGGGACGGTGAGGGGGATCGTCAGCGACTCCGGGTTGTCGCCGACATGCACGGAGGCCGTCGTCGTGAGGCTCGGGGCGGTCCCACCCGGTGACAGCGTGCACGAGACCTTGACCCACTGCCCCGAGCTCGTCCCCGTGACCGTGGCATCGGCGTTCATGAACAGCAGGTAGGGGCTGCCGCTCGGCAGGCTGTCGGTGAGGATCTGGGTTGAGCTCTTGGCCGAGTCGATCGTGACCGGATCCTTCGTTGCCGCGCCGAACTGCGATGCGGCAGCGCTGGCGCAACTGACGGTGCCGTTCTGGTTCACGGCGTTGATCGCCTGACCGGCCGTCGAGCAGGTGCCGGTGACGCGCTCCTGAACCTGGCTCGCGTTGATCTGGCCGCGGCGGACGGCGCCGTTGGCGATCTTGCGCGTGCCGACCGACCCGAACCGCAGCTTCCAGTTTCCGACGGACTGGTTGCCGAGCTTCGGATTCGTGACCGCGCTCGTCCGCAATTGGGCGGTACCGACGCTGTCCGCGGGCAGGAACGTCGCCGCGTAGCCGACGCCGCCTAGCGCGACGAACAGCGCAACCACCGAGATCACCAGCGGCGCGGACGGACGCCGACGGACGAGAGAACGTAGATGCATCGAGCCTCCCTGGGTTGGGTGTGTGGACACCCCCGGCCCGTGGGGTTCGAGTCCTCGTAACACGCGGTCGGCCGCGAAGTCGCGGCTGCGTAAGACCGTCCTATGCCGACTTTACGCTGGTCGCGCTCGCGGTTGCGCTCGTACCCCTCGCCACGCCGGCCGGTCATCGCGCCCGCCTCCCGCCCGCGAGCGCGGCGAGAGGAAGCTACGCGCGGGCCGGCTCGAGCTGGAGCTCGTGACCGTTGACCTGCGTGCCGCGCACCTGCTCCACGACGCGCTCGGCATCCGACGCGGGCACGTCGACGAGCGCGAACCGCTCGAGCACCCGGACGTTGCGGACCGCCTCGCCGTCGAGTCCGGTCGCGGCCGTGATGGCGTGGATGATGTCGGAGGGCTCGAGCCCGGCGGCGCGGCCGCCGGACAGGATGAGCTTTCGCACCGGGCCGTCGCCGTTGGGGGAGACGTGCGGCTTGGAGTGACGGCGCGGGCGGCTCGGCTTGGCGGCGGTTGGCGCCACGCGCGCGTCCTTCACCCACGGCGAGAGCTTCACGCCGGCATGGCGCTCGATGGCCTGGATCTCACGCTGCTGGCGCGGCTCGTAGAACGTGATCGCCCGTCCGCTGCGGCCGACGCGTCCGGTGCGGCCGATGCGATGGACATAGATGTCCGGCGATGTCGGAACATCGAAGTTGATGACGTGCGAGACCCCAGAGATGTCGATGCCGCGGGAGGCCACGTCGGTCGCGACGAGCAGCGGCAGACGCCCGTCCTTGAACGAGATCATCACGCCGTCACGCGCGCCCTGGCTCATGTCGCCGTGCAGCGCCTTGACGTCCATCCCCCGGTCGCGCAGGGTCCGGTACAGCTGGTCGCAACGGATCTTCGTGCGCACGAACACGATCGCCTGTTCCGGCTGCTCCCCCTCGAGCACCTCGACGAGCCGATCCGCTTTCTCCCGGGGCTTGACCTCGAGCGCGAATTGCTCGACGGTGTCGACGGTGAGGGTGGCGGTCTTGACCTTGATCGTCACCGGGTCGTACAGGTACTGGTCGGCGAGCCGGCGGATCTCCGGCGGCATCGTCGCCGAGAACAGGGCGGTCTGCCGGCTCGACGGCGTGAGCGAGAGGATCCGCTCGACGTCCTCCAGGAACCCGAGGTCGAGCATCTCGTCGGCCTCGTCGAGGACGACGAACCGGCACGCGTGGAGCATCAGTGAATGGCGCGAGATCAGGTCCTTGACGCGGCCGACGGTCCCGACGACGACATGGCCGCCGCCGCGCAACTGCGCCTGCTGCGTGCGGATCGGCGCGCCACCGAACACCGCGACGACGTCGACGCCCTTGTCCTTGCCGTAGGCGCGGAGCGCCTGGGTCACCTGGATGCACAGCTCGCGCGTCGGCGTGAGCACGAGCCCCTGTACCTCCTGCTCCTGGGGATCGACGTACTGGAGCATCGGCAGACCGAACGCCGCCGTCTTGCCAGAGCCAGTCTGCGCCTGCCCGATCACGTCCGAGCCGGCGAGGAGCGGCGGGATCGCCTCCTCTTGGATCGGGCTCGGCGCGTCGTAACCGACGTCATGGACCGCCTGCAGGAGCGCAGGCTCAAGGCTGAGATCAGCGAAGCTCGTCACGTGTATGAGGGTAGTGGGCCGCTGGCCCGTTCAGCTGAGCTGGAGCGTGAACGCGAGCACATGGCCGCCGGCCAGCGTAAGACGCAGCGTATACCTGCCGGCCCGCAGCCGCGATGTGCCCGTGAGGACGAGCCGCCACGTTCCGACCCGCACGCGGTTCGCGTTGCCCCGGGCGACGACGCGGCCGTTGCTCGACAGCACGGCCTTGGCGGCGCCGGCGGTCAGGCTCACGGCCCCCGTCCGAACGCGTGTCGTGCAGTGCGTGGCACGGTAGATCCGCGTGCACGAACGCGCCTGGACGGTGCCGTGGAGCACCTTGGGTCCCGTCGCCGTTGAGGATCCGTACGTGATCGTCAGTCCGGGGGATTGGGTGGTCGGCTGCGGCTTCGAGGTGACGGTCACGCTTGAGTCGGCGTAACTGGCGCCGCCTCCGCCGCCACCCCCGCCGCAGAACCCGTTGGCGGCCCCGCCACCTCCTCCCCCGTAATACCCGCCGCCACCTCCGCCGCCTCCGCAGGAGCTACCGGCGGACGCGCCGACCCCTCCTGCGAACGCGACACCCCTCGAGCCGCCGAGCGCGCCGTTGCCGAGTCCTCCAGCGCCGCCGCCGGCGGTCGTGCCGCCATCTCCTCCGGCGCTGTTGGCGCCGCTGCTCGCCCCGGCCTGGCCAGCGCTTCCGGCGTCACCGCCGGAGCCGCCGAACCCGCCGCCGACGCCGCCCCCGCCCCCGGCCACGAGCAGCACCGACGCAAAGGCGATCGACGGCGTGACCCGGCTGACATATGTCGCGCCACCCCCGCCCGCCGCGGCTCCGGCCGCGGTGCCGGTCCCGCCGCCGGCCGCGCCACCGCCGATGCCGCCGGCGCCGCCGAGTCCGGACGGCTGGTTGCAGCCGCCGCCTTTGGCGCCGACGCCGATCGCGAGGATCTCGCCCGGGTTGACGGGGATCGTCGCGGTGACGGTGGCGCCGCGGCCGCCGAGGTGACCGGGGTTGCACAAGTGCGAGCCGCCCGCCGCGCCGACGGCGGCCACGGTGACGCTCGTGACCGATGCCGGAACGATGAACGCGGAGGTCCCGGTCGATGAGAAAGCCTGCGTGGTTGCGCTCGCCGGCTCGGCGATGATGGCGGCCGTCCCGAGGACGGCACCGGCGACCAACAGCCGACGCGCGGCATGCCCCAATTGATCATGCATCGTGCGCGGCCGAGCATATCGGGGCCCGCTCGGGGCCGCGCGGAATCGCACGCGCCCGCTGGGCGAGCGCACGTGCTGACGGGACTTGACAAGATAATCCTTCGGTGCCTAACCTTTCGGTACCTCAGAAATATGACAGGGGAAGGACCCGGCTTCGTGAGCACCACCAAGAGCAGCGGGATCGACGCGTACGTATGGCGGATCAGCATCGTCGTGATCCTCGGCGCGATCATGTCGATCCTCGACACGACGATCGTGAACGTGGCGTTGGCCACGCTCGGCCGCGACCTCCACGCCGGGATCTCGGAGATCCAGTGGGTGGTCACCGGCTACATGCTCTCCCTTGCCGCCGTCATCCCGGTGAGCGGCTGGGCCGCCGAGCGATTCGGCGCCAAGCAGGTCTATCTCGTGTCGCTCGCCCTGTTCACCGCGGCCTCGGCGCTGTGCGGTCTCGCCAATTCTCCGACTGAACTCATCCTGTTCCGCGTGCTCCAGGGGATCGGCGGCGGCATGATCCTCCCGGTCGGGCAGCTGATGATGGCCCAGGCGGCCGGTCCGGAGCGGATGGGTCGCGTGATGAGCATCGTCGCCGTGCCGGCGATGCTCGCGCCGATCCTTGGCCCGACCCTCGGCGGCCTGATCGTCGACAACGTCAGCTGGCGCTGGATCTTCTACGTCAACGTCCCGATCGGCGCCGTCGCCGTCTTCGCGGCCTGGCGGACGTTGCCGCGCGTCGCTCCGAAGCGCACGCATCCGCTCGATGTGCGTGGGCTGATCCTCATGTCGACCGGTCTGCCGATCCTCACCTACGGCCTCGCCGAGATCGGGAGCACGGGCAGTTTCACCTCGCCGAAGGTGGTCATCTCGATCGCGCTCGGTCTCGCGCTCATCGCGGCGTTTGCCGTCCATGCGCTCCGCGCGCGGTACCCGCTGCTCGATCTCCGGCTGTACCGCCGGCCGACGTTCTCCTCGGCGTCATTGGCGATGTTCTGCCTCGGCGCCGCGCTGTTCGGCGGCATGATCCTCCTGCCGCTGTACTGGCAGACGATCCGTCATGAAAGCGTCCTCGACACCGGTCTGCTCACCGCGCCACAGGGGCTGGGCATGGCGCTGATCATGCCGCTCGCCGGCAAGCTGACCGACCGCTACGGTGGCGGCCCGCTCGCGCTGTTCGGCGTGACCTTCACCGCGCTCGCGACGATCCCGTTCGGACTCGTCGGCGCCCACACGTCGGTCACGTGGCTGTCGGTCGCGATGTTCCTCCGTGGGATCGGCATCGGCTTCGCGTTCATGCCCGCGATGGCGGCCGCGTTCGCGTCACTGGATCGCTCCGAATTACCACAGGCGACCCCGCAGCTCAACGTGCTCCAACGGGTCGGGGGGTCGATCGGAACCGCCGTGCTGGCGGTCATCCTGCAACGAGCGCTCGTCGGCACCCACACGCTGAGCGACGCCGCAGCGGCGTACGGAACGGCGTTCTGGTGGTCCGCAGGCATCTCCGCGCTTGCCATCATTCCGTGCGTGTTCCTGTTCCGAGCCGAACGAGCGGCGCGACGCGCCAAGGGCGAGGCGGCCGAGCCACCGGCGGACGCGGTTGCCGAGGCGGTCGTGGCATGAGCGCGCGACCGTCCACTTCTGCGCCCCAGGCGGAACCGGAACTCGATCCGTACTCCCAGCTCGGGCGCTCGTTCAAGGGCGCGATGGCAGCGGTCCGGCGGCTGCGCGGCCGCGAGACCCGGCGGCAGGGCTCGGAGCTGAGCGACGCGCAGTACGGCCTGCTGTTCGGTCTCCGCGATCATGAGGCGCTGTCCTCGAGCGAGCTCGCCCTCGCCGCGGATCTGTCACCCGCGACGGCGACCGAGATGCTCGACGGGCTGGTCGCGTCCGGGCTTGTCCGCCGCGAGCGCTCCGATCGAGACCGCCGCGTCGTGCTCATCTCACTGACCGATCACGGCCACAAGCTGATCGAGGAGCGGCGCGCCCGCTACGAACCGCGGTGGCGGGACGCGCTCAGCCAGTTCAGCGACGACGAGCTGCGCAGCGCCGCGGCCGTGCTCGACCGCATGCGCGACATGTTCGAAGAGCTCCGCGAGGACCATTAGCGCCGCAGTCCCCCCGTGGTCGATGTGAATGGCGATTCACCTCGACCTGTGTGAGGTCCGCTGCCGAACCTTGGCGATTCACCGGCACCCCCCGCCGGTGAACCTCCATTCACCCTGCGGGGTGGGGTGGGGCGGGGCGGGGCGTGGTTAGTTCGGCGTTCCCGGCGTGACGATCCCGTCGAGGTGCGCCGTCGCCTTCTCGCCTGCGCCGCGGACGCCGAAGCGGAGCGGCGCGGCGGTGTCGCCGGCGGTCGCAGCGAACGTGACGGTCGCCGGCAGCATGATCGGCTTGCGGAACGCGACGTCGACCGTGAACGCCTCCGGCAGCCGCTGGGCGAGCGCTGCCAGACACCGGGCTTTCGTCCACATGCCGTGGGCGATCGCGCTCGGGAAGCCGAACAGGCGCGCGCTCAGCGGGTGGACGTGAATCGGGTTCAGATCGCCGGACACCGAGCCGTAGCGCCGGCCGAGGTCGCCGGGCAGGTCCCAGTCCTCGACCGCCGGCAGGTCGGACGCGTCCGGCACCTCGATCGGATCGGGCGGCGGCGCGCCTTCGGAGCGGCCGCGCCGGAGGTTCGTCGAGACCTCCTCCCAGACGACCTCGTCGCCGACCCGGGCCTCGGTTCGGATCGAGAACTGACGGCCGCGTGGGTGGGCCTCGAGTGGCGTCGCCCAGACACGTAAGGACACGCGCTCGTCGGCGCCGATCGGTCGGTGCTGAGCGATCCGGTTGACGATGTGCACGAGCCCGATGGCGCCGAACGGGAAGCTCGAGTCGGTCATCAGCGCCAGCTGGAGCGGGAACGCGAGCATGTGGGGGTACGTCGCCGGCAGGACGGCCCGGTCATCGTCTGCGAATCCGCTCACGCGGCGGTACGACGTCAGCCGGTCGGGGTCGACCGCGACGTCGTTCAGCACAAGCGTCAGGTCGGGAATCTCGCGGCCGCCGCCGCTGACGAACGGCAGCCGGGAGGCGCCCGGGATCATCGCGGCCCCGGCCCGGGCAAACAAGACGGGCATCGACGGCGAGGAGGAGAAGGTGCGCTCAGACATCAAGGCTCACGCTCCCAGCAGCGACTGCCCGCACACGCGGACGACGTTCCCGTTGACCGAACCGGACGCCGGCGAGGCGAACCACGCGATCGTCTCCGCGACGTCGATCGGGAGGCCTCCCTGCGAGAGGCTGTTCATCCGGCGCCCGACCTCGCGCGTGGCGATCGGCATCGCCGCGGTCATCTTCGTCTCGATGAAGCCGGGCGCGACCGCATTGAGCGTCACCCCGCGCTTGAACGTCTCCGGTGCCCACGCCTGCACGAACCCGATCACCCCCGCTTTTGAGGTTGCGTAGTTCGTCTGTCCGGCGTTGCCGGCGATCCCGCTGATCGAGGACACGGCGATGATCCGACCCTGATCTCGGAACGCCTTGCGCTCGAACAGCTCCTTGTCGATCCGCTGGGGAGCGTCCAGGTTGACCGCGATTACCGCGTCCCACAGCTCGGCACTCATACGGCCGAGAGTCTTGTCGCGCGTGATCCCGGCGTTGTGCACCACGACGTCGACACCGCCGTGCACCTCGAGCAGGTGACCGGCGATCTCCGCCGGCGCACCGTCGCTCGTGATGTCGGCGGTGAGCGCAGACCCGCCGAGCGCCCCGGTGACCTTCGTCAACTCATCGCCCATCGCCGGCACATCGACGCCGACGACATGGGCGCCGTCGCGGGCGAGGACCTCGGCGATCGCCGCGCCGATCCCCCGGGACGCCCCGGTGACGAGCGCGACCTTGCCCCCGAGGGGGCGGGCCCAGTCGATCCCGGGCGTGATCCACCCACCGGCCACGATCCGCACGACCTGACCCGAGACGTAGGCCGACTTCGGCGAGAGCAGGAACCGGAGCGTCGACTCGAGACCCTGCTCGGCGGACGGCGCGACGTAGACGAGCTGGGCGGTCGCACCTCGGCGAACTTCCTTGCCGATCGATCGCATCAGGCCCTCGAGCGCCCGCTGGGCGATCGCCTCCGGCGACGACGCGGCGTCCTCGGGCGGCGTGCCAAGGACAATCACCCGACCGGACTGCCGCACGCGACGAATCGTCGAGTGAAAGAACACCCACGCCTCGTGCAGCGCGTCGGTCGAGGTGATGCCGGTGGCGTCGAACACGAGCGCCTTGAACGTCTGGTCCGCGGGCGCCACCTCGGGATTGAACACACGGGCATCCACCCCGGCGTCGGCCGCCGCCGAGCGGATCTCGTCGAGCATCGGCGTGTGCGTCTCGGCGCCGATCGCGGAGAGCACATGCATTGCCGGCCCGAGCAGCCGGCCGAACGGCGCGCCGCCGAGGAGCACGGGTCCGCCGATCACCCGCTGTCCGGGCTCAAACCGATCAAGCGACACCGGCGCGGGGAGCCCGACCTGCTTGGAGACGAGCTTCCCGATCGGCGTGTTGATGAGCTGCTGATAGCGGTCAGCCATTTGTCGCCTCCATGATCGCGGTGACACCGAGTCCGCCGGCGGCGCAGATCGAGATGACGCCCCTCCCGGAGCCCTTCTCGGCGAGCGCCTTGGCAAGTCCGGCGACGATTCTCCCGCCGGTGGCGCCGAAGGGGTGACCGGCGCCGAGCGAGCCGCCGTGGACGTTCAGCCGCTCGCGGTCGATCGCGCCGACCGGGGCATCGAGCCCGAGTCGCTCGCGGCAGAACACGGGGTCCTCCCACGCCCGGAGGGTGCAGAGGACCTGGGCGGCGAACGCCTCATGGATCTCGTAGAAGTCGAAATCCTGCAGGGCGAGCTCCGCGCGAGCGAGCATCTTCGGCATCGCGTATGCGGGCGCCATCAGCAGCCCCTCCTGCTTGCCGACGTAGTCGACCCCGGCGGTCTGCGCGGCGGTGAAATACGCCTGCACCGGGATGTCGTGCTCGGCCGCCCACTCCTCGCTCGCGAGCAGCACGGCGGAGGAGCCATCGGACAGCGGCGTCGAGTTCCCGGCCGTCATCGTCCCGCCGGCGCCGCCGAAGACCGGACGCAGCGTGGCGAGCTTCTCGAGGCTCGACCCGGGCCGGAGGTTCTGGTCGCGCTCGAGCCCGAGGAACGGCGTGACGAGGTCATCGAGGAACCCGGTGTCATACGCGGCCGCCAGGTTGTGGTGGCTGCGCACCGCCAACTCGTCCTGCTCCTCGCGGCCGATCCCCCATTCCTGGGCCATGAGCGCCGTGTGCTCGCCCATCGACAGTCCGGTGCGTGGCTCGGCGTTGCGCGGGATCTCGGGCACGATCTGCTGCGGGCGGAGCTTGGCGAGTGCGCGCAGGCGAGCCCCGTTCGTCTCCGCGCGTTTCGCCTCCAGCAGCACCTCGCGCAGGTGCTCGTTGAGCGCGAGCGGCGCGTCGGAGGTCGTGTCCGCGCCCGCGGCGATCCCGCAGTCGATCTGACCGAGCGCGATCTTGTTGGCGACGAGGATCGTCGTCTCCAGCCCCGTGCCGCACGCCTGCTGGACGTCGTAGGCGGGCGTCTCGGGCGCAAGCTTGGAGCCGAGCACGGACTCGCGGGTCAAATTGAAGTCGCGGCTGTGCTTGAGCACTGCGCCGGCGGCGACCTCACCGAGGACCTCACCCTCGAGGTCGAACTTCGTCGCCAGTGCGTCGAGCGTCGCGGTCAGCATGTCCTGGTTGGATGCCGTGGCGTACGGCCCATCCTGGCGCGCGAACGGGATCCGGATGCCCCCGAGTACCGCCACACGGCGGGGGTCAGCATTCATCAGACTGCTCCTGGATTCGGGTTGTTACAGCGGTGTAGGTTAGCCCGCTGGGCGCGCCGACCGGTCAGTCAGTCAACTCGCCGGCCTTCGTCGAGGTCGTGAACGTGCCACCGGCCGTCCCGCGGCGGACGAGCGCCGGCGCGAGGATCCGCAGCGCAGCGGCGATCCAGTAGGGCCGGGGGACGTAGCGCTCCGCGCGCTCGCCGGGACCGGTGTCGACGATCGCCTCGGCGACCTTCTCGGTTTCGGAGACGATCCAGCGCGTGTGCGGCTTGGCAAGCAGTTCGGTCGCGGGGAAGCCCTCGGTCTTGACGAAGCCGGGGAGCACCATGCCGACGTGGATGCCGTCGGGCTTCAGTTCGCCGCTGATCGCGTCGTTCCAGGCGGCGAGCGCAAACTTGCTCGCCGAGTACGCCCCACTGTTCGGTCGCGACACGCGAGCGGCGGTGCTCGCGATGTTGACGATCGCGACCTTGTCCCCAGCCGCGGCCGTCGCCTTGAGCAACGGGAGGAGTTCCGCGGTGAGCTTCACCGGCGCCTCGAAGTTGAGGCGCATGTGTCGCTCGATGTTCGGCCAGCCGGTCTCGTCAAACCGGCCGCGCCACGCGGCGCCGGCGTTGTTGACGAGCAGGTTGATTCGGCCGCCGTGCTCGCGCTCGAGCGCCTCGCGCACGCGGGCGGGCGCGTCCGGGAGCGTCAGGTCGACGGCGACGACCGTCGTCTTGACCGCGCCGAGCTGCGCCGCGAGCGCGTTCAGCTTGTCCTCACGTCGGGCCACGAGCACGAGTTCGGCGCCGGGCTCCTGGGCGAGGCGCCTCGCCGCAGCCTCGCCGATGCCGCTCGAGGCGCCGGTGATGACGATCGCGTAGGCCATCGGCGCACAAGCGTATCCGGGCGTGCGCCCGGGCCTACTCGCGGGTAGCGTTGGCCCACCTTGAGCACGAGCACGCTGGCGTTGATCACCGTTCCGTTCGTCACCGGCGCGATCGGCTACCTGACGAACTGGACCGGCGTGTTGATGCTCTTCTACCCCGTCCACTTCCATGGCCTGCGGGCCGGGTGGCTGCAGTCAGTCGCCCGGCTGCTGCCGTACAAGCTCCGCCAGATCCCGGGGATCATGGTCGGCGGCATCGGGTGGCAGGGGATCATCCCGTCGCGCGCGGCGAAGATGGGAAGCCTCGCCGTCGACAGCGGAATCGCCAAGCTCGGAACGCCGAGCGAGTTCTTCCAGCAGCTCGATCCCGAGCAGATCGCCGAGCAGATCATCGCCGGGCTGCGCGACGAGATGCGCGAGATCGTCGAGGACATCATGGAGCGCGAGCATCCGCGACTGTGGCACGAGCTCCCGCCGCAGATCCGCGAGCTCGTCCACCAGCGTGTGCAGCAGCGCCTCCCCGACGTCGTCCACCGCCTCACCGGCGAGATCGGTGCGAACATCGACCAGCTCGTCGACGTCAAGCTGATGGTGATCAAGCGGTTCGATCCCGAGCTCGCGAACCGCGTGTTCCTCGACATGGGTCGCAAAGAGCTCAAGTTCATTCAGAACTTCGGCTTCTTCTTCGGCTTCGCGCTCGGGATCCCGGTCGCGGCGCTCACGCACTTCGTGACGAACTGGTGGCTGCTGCCGATCCTCGGTGTCGTCGTCGGCTACGTCACCAATTGGGTCGCGCTGTGGATGATCTACGAGCCGCCGGAGCCACGACAGATCGGGCCGTTCCGCTTCCAGGGGCTGTTCATCAAGCGCCAGCCGGAGGTCGCCGACGTGTACGCCCGGATCGTCGCCGACGAGATCGTCACCGTCGCGAACTTCGGCGGAGAGCTGCTCAGCGGCCCACAGTCGGATCGCACCCGGTACCTGATCGAGTCCTCGATGCGCCCGGCCATCGATCAGGCGATCGGGCCGGCCCGCGCCGCGGTCCGCGTTGCGATCGGCCGGCGCGAGTACGACGCGATCCGGGAGTCGCTGGCCGCCGAGCCGGTCGAGTCGATGATGCGCCCGCTGGGAGACCCCGAGTTCACCCGGCGACAGGGCGAGACGATGCGTAAGCTCATCTCCGAGCGCATGCGCGAGATGCCCGCCGCCGACTTCGCCGAGATGCTCCGCACCGCGACCCGCGAGGACGAGTGGCTGCTGCTCCTGCACGGCGCGGTACTCGGGTTCGCCGGCGGCCTCGTCCACTTGGCACTGTTCGGATGAGCGAGCACGAGGATCCGGTCGTCGAGGAAGCGGCACGCGTCACCGAGCCGGCCGATGCGCTCGCCGAGCCGCCCGTCCTCGCCGAGTTGCTGCCGGCGCTCGCGCGGTTGAGCGTGCGCGCGTGGATGCGCGGCGCGGCGTGGGGCATCAATACCTCGGTGCGAACGGGGCGCCGGCTCGCGCGGGCGGCGGTCGATCCCGATGCCGCGACCGAACTCGTGCTCGACGTCCGCAAGGAGCTGCGCGGCTACGCGCGGGAGTTCCTCGGTATCAACGAGATCGACCATCAGATGCAGCTCCTCGCCCCCGCGGTGAACGCGAACACGCCGTCCCGCCGCGGCCGGCGCAACGGCCGCGTCACCGACACCCAGGCGCTGCGCCAGCTCGGCGCCGAACTGCTCAAGCAGGCGGCCGACGTCTACGAGGACGACAACGCCCACCCGGCCTACGCCCGGATCCTCACCGAGCTCGCCCCCGACGAGGCGCGGATCCTGCGCGTGCTCACGGTCGAAGGCCCGCAGCCCCTCGTCGATGTCCGCGCGACGAACCTCATCGGCGTCGGCTCTCAGCTAATCGGCCAAGGGCTTAACATGGTGGGCGCCTCGGCCGGCCTGCGTTACCGCGATCGCGTGCCCGCCTACCTCAACAACCTCCACCGGCTCGGTCTCATCTTCCTCTCCGACGAGCCGCTGTCTGACCCGATCGCGTATCAGGTGCTCGAGGCCCAGCCCGACGTCCTGGATGCGATCAAGGAGGCGTCGCGAGCAAAGACGATGCACCGGAGCATCCGGCTGAGTCCGTTCGGTCAGGACTTCTGCGACGTGTGCCTGCCCGTCGAGATCACCGAGATCGAGCAACTGACGACGGGCGAATGATGCGAATCGTCGTCCTGGCTGTCGTATGCGCGTGCGCCGCGATCGGAGCGGCGAGCGCCGATGCGAGCACCGTCTGGCTCTGCCGCCCGGGGCTCCCGCACAATCCCTGCCTGAGCTCGCAGACGAGCACCGTGATCGACGCCCACGGCCACCGGCACGTCGAACGGATACGTCCCGCGGCGCACCCGAAGGTCGACTGCTTCTACCTCTACCCGACGGTGAGCACGCAGGCGACGACGAACGCCAACCTGACGATCGATCCCTCCGAGACGGGCGTCGCCGTCGACCAGGCATCGCGCTTCTCCAGCGTGTGCCGGGTGTTTGCGCCGATGTATCCCCAGCTGACGCTGCACGCGATCCTCACGCCCGGCGGGATCACGCCGATCGGCGCGGCGACGGCCTACGCGGGGGTGCTCGGCGCGTTCCGCGATTACCTCGCGCACGACAACCACGGCCGGGGGATCGTGTTCCTCGGCCACTCCCAGGGATCGTCGATGCTCATTCCTCTGCTCGCCCACGAGGTCGACGGCGTGGCGGGTGTGCGCAAGCGCCTCGTCTCCGCGCTGCTGCTCGGCGGCAACGTCACGGTCAAGCGCGGCAAGGGGATCGGCGGCGACTTCGCGCACATCCCGGCGTGCCGCCGCGTGACGCAGACCGGGTGCGTCGTCGCCTACTCGAGCTTCGATCAGACCCCGCCCGCGGACAGCCTGTTCGGCCGGGTCGGGAAGGGGCTCAATCCGTTCGGCCAGCGCAGCTCCGGTCTCCAGATCCTGTGCGTCAACCCGGCGGCGCTCGGCGGTGGGAGCGGTGCGCTGTCGCCGTACTTCCTCAGCGCTTCGGTTCCGGGGCTGAAGGCGCCGGCGACTCCATGGGTGTCGTTCCCGGCGCGGTACGCCGCGCGGTGCCGGACGGCCGGCGGCGCGACGTGGCTCAACATCACGCCGGACCATTCGAAGACCGACCATCGGCCCGTCGTCACGGACTCGCTTGGACCGCGGTGGGGGCTGCACCGCGTCGACGTCAACCTCGCGCTCGGGAACCTCGTGGCGTTGGTCGCGCGCGAAGCGTCGGCGTACGTGGACCGTCGCGGGTGAGTCCTTGGGGCCCTAGCTACCGATGCGGTGGCGAAGGCCCCAAGCGCTCTCCGCGGAGCGCGCTTCGAGCGCGGAGGGCGAGCTCGAGGTCGAAGCGCCCGTCGGGCGTGTCGATCGACTCGCCGAGCAGCTCCCGCAGCTTGCCGATCCGATAGCGAACGGTCTGGGGATGGACGTGGAGCTCGGCGGCGATCCGCGGCGTGTGACGTTGGTGCGCGAGCCACGCGCCGAGCGTCTCGAGCAACCGCTCGCGCTCGGCGGCCGGGAGGGCTTCGACGGCCGAAAGGCGCTCGGCGACGAGCGCGCGGGCCATCGCCTCGTCCTGGAGCAGCACGACCGTCCCGAGGTGATCGGCGACCCGGGTCGGGCGGTCTGAGCGCAGCGCGCCACGGCGGACGAGCTCAAGCGCGATCCGCGCCCAGCGCAGCGAGCGGTGGGCCTCGCGGGGAGCGACGGTCGGGCCGAGCACCATCGCGGTCGAGGTGCCGCCGAGCGCACGGCGGAGCGCAGCGGGTCGGCCCGGTCCTTCGGGGTCCGGCAGCACGAGCACAACGCCGCCCGGATCGCTGCCGACGAGCGCGTCGAGGTCCAGCCGGCGGACGACCGCACCGGCGCTGTCGGAGCCGACCGCCAACACCGCAACCGCGCGCGGCAGCGGCCAGTGGGCGAGCTCAGCCGCGTGCGCCAGCGCCTCGGGATCGCTCCCCTCGGAATCGAGCAGGAGCGAGATGAGCCGGCGTCGGCGACGCTCGCGCTCGCCCGCCTCGTCGGACTGCCGGCGGACGTAACCCTCGACAACGTCCGTCGCAAGCTCGTCGGTGAACACGAAGATCGCTTCGGCGAGCGCAATCACCGTCTCGGTCGGCATCCCGGCCTCGGCCGCGAGATCGGCCGCGCCGCGCCATGCCGCCCGGGTGCCCGTGCGCCAGGCGGCCCGCAGCGCCTCGAGGTTCCGCCCCGCTTGGAACTCGGCCTCGCCGAGCCGCCGCCACACCTCGGCCGTCTCGCCGCCGGGGCGATCACCGCGCTCGATCGCGTCGAGGAACGCGCCGATCGCCTGCTCGATGCCGAGCCGGATCCCGACGCCCTCGGGGCCCTCGAGCACGTCCGCGTAGACCGGGTTCTCGTCCCGGATCTCGATGATGATCCCGTCGACGAGGCGGCGCGTCGCCACGCGTACGGCCCGGACCGTCTCCGCCGGAATCGGATCCACTATCACATTGTGACAATGCGACGCCGCGACAACGTTGCACGGCTTGGTGGATTTATGACTCCGAGACGCATACGGTGCGCACCATGAGTCGCCGGAGCATCACCCAAACCCACGACCGGATCGCGCAGCTCGGTTGGGATCCGTCGTATCACGAGCCGACCATCCGCTACCCGACCCGCTACCGGTTCCCGAACAAGGCGAAGGACCCGATGAAGCACATCATGCGGGAGTACCTGCCGATGGAGCTCGAGAAGGACGAACGGGTGTACGGCGGGCTCGACGCCGCCGTCCGCGCCGACATGCCGCACAAGGCGCATGAGCGCTGGCTCGAGATCCTCAAGCCGTTCATCACGGTGACGAACTTCGCCGAGATCGGTGCCGGCCGCTGCATGTCGATGCTCATGAGCGCGGTGCCGAACAACGAACTGCGCAACGGCTACCACGTCCAGTTCGTCGACGAGATCCGCCACACCGGGATGCAGATGTCGCTGGCGCGGTGGTACGCAAAGAACGTCCCGGACCCCGCCGGCTGGAATCTCGGTCCGAAGGCGTTCACGAACAGCGTGCTGACGAATCCGGGCTTGAACATGCTCAGCCATTTCATGGTCGGGGACCCGATCCAGTGCGCGTTCACGCTCCAGGTCGTCGCCGAGACCGCGTTCACGAACATCGTGTTCGTCGCTCTCCCTGATGTCGCCGCGCGCAACGGCGACTTCACGCTGCCGACGACGTACCTGAGCGTCCAGTCCGACGAGGCGCGCCACATCTCCAACGGCTACGCGACCCTCCTGACCGTCCTCCAGGACGACCACAACGCGCCGCTCATCGAACGCGACCTCCAGCAGGCGTTCTGGATCAACCACGCCTTCATCGACATCTTCTCTGCGGTCGTCATGGAGTACTTCTCCCGCGACCGCTCCGATCCCGAGTCCTACCTCGACAAGTGGGACCGGTGGGTCCGCGACGACTGGCATCGCGCGTATGTGATGAAGCTCGGCAAGCTTGGGCTCAACATCCCGACCGACATCTTCGAGCGCGCGCGGGAGCGGCTCGTCGCCGGCGTGCACCACCGCCACGCGATCCTCGCGTTCGCCGCCTGGCCACTCGCGCACTGGCGCTTTGACCCGCTCGACGACCGGGACTTCGAATGGTTCGAGGCGAAGTACCCCGGGTGGTACGCGCAGTACGGCTCGTTCTGGGAGGCGTACCGCCAGGGCGTCGACCCGGCGGCCGGCTTCCTGCCGCTGCGGTTCATGAACATGGCGCCGCCGTTCTGCTGGACCTGCCAGGGACTGTGCGTGTCCGAGGCGGATCGCCGCCACCGGATCGTCCCCGGCCCCAACGCGAACGGGGCGCCGGATCCGCGCACGCGCTTCTACTGCTCACGCGAGTGCGAGTGGATGGACGAGTCCAACCCCGGCCGCTACACCGGAGATCGCAACTACCTGGATCGCTATCACGGCTGGGAGGCGTCCGACGTGATCAGGGACATCGGGTTCGTCCGATCCGACGGCGAGACGCTGATTGGGCAGCCGCACCTGAACGACGAGCGGCGCTGGACGCTGACCGATATCCGCCGCCACGACCTCCACTTCGTCAGCCCCAACATCCGGGTGGCGCAAGAGCTCGGGCTCCCGTCCGGCGATTGGAGCCGTTGAGCCGTGGCCCGAGTCCGGTTCGAGCCGATCGGCGAGGAGATCGAGTGCGGCCCCGAGGAGACCGTCCTCGACGCCGCCTTCCGCCAGGGCTACAACCTCGTCTACGGCTGCCGCGAGGGACAGTGCTCGGCGTGCAAATGCTTCCTGCTCGAGGGTGACGTCGCGCTCGGGCGCTACAGCAACTTCGCCCTGTCGGACACCGAACGCGCGAACGGGTACGCGCTCATGTGCCGCTCGATGCCGGAGGAGGACCTCGTCGTCGAGTTGCTCCACTACGACCCTGAGAACTATCGGCTTGAGCACACGATCGCCGACGGGGTCGCGGTCGTCGAGAAGGTCGAATCCCTCACGCATGACATCACGCGGCTGGTGCTGCGCGCCGACGGCTTCGAGTTCACGCCCGGGCAGTACGTCGACCTCCATGTCGACGGCGAGCGGCGTTCGTTCTCGATGGCCAACATCGAGGCGGGACAGATCGAGCTGATCATCAAGCGCTATCCGGGTGGACGGTTCTCCGGAAAGCTCGACGGGGAGCTGAAGCCAGGCGATGAGATCGGCTACACAGGTCCGTACGGCTCGCTGCGCGCGCGGGAGTCGGATCGGCCGATCCTGATGATCGCCGGCGGCTCCGGGATGGCACCGATCCTCGCGCTGCTGCGCGAGTTCAAACGGCAGGAGTGCACGCGGCCGATCCGCTTCTTCTACGGCGCCCGCACGGAGGACGAACTCTTCTACACAGGCGTCGCCGCCGAACTCGCCGAGTTCACGCCGGTCACGGGACGGTTCGTGCATGAGGTCGTCGACGAGTACCTCGCCGGCACCGGCGTGCAGCCCGATGTGTACATGTGCGGGCCGCCGCCGATGGTCGAGGCCGCGGAGGAGATGCTCGCCCGCCGTGGGATCGACGACACGCGGATCTTCGTCGACAAGTTCACAACGTCCGCCGAGGCCGAGGCGGCACCGGAGACAACCGCGGCGGGTCCGCCGGTCAAGACGTTCGAGGCGCCGGGCGCACCCTCGGCCGACGACGCGATGCGCAACTTCGACTGGTACATCCCGGCGAAGCGGCGCGCGACCCTCTATGAGGACGTCACGATCGACACGCAGCCCTCGGTGCACCGGCACCTCAACCGCGGCTGGCCGGTCAGCTTCGAGGACGGCCGCGGCACATGGGACGACGCGTCGACGGCATTGCAGTCGACGGATTGGTTCGCGTTCCGCGACCCCGGCGAGTACTGGGAGCGGCCGTACTATCAGCGCGAGACCGCGATCGAGCAGCAGATCGACGGCGCCATGCAGTCCGCCGTCGAGCAGGGGCTGATGGACGACTTCAGCCCTGAATGGATCGCGTTTCTCCGCGCGAGTCTCCAGGTCCCGGCGTACGTCGAGCATGGGCTGTGGTTCGCGCTTGCGACGATCGGCCGGGCGTGCCTGTCGGACTCGGTTGCGACGTGCGTGTGCCTGCAGGCGGCGATGAAGCAACGTTCAGCGCAGGCGCTCGTCCTGTTCGCGATGGACCTCGAGCAGCACCACGGACCGTTCCCGATCGAGGCCGCCCGCGAGGCGTTTCTCGACGACCCGGCGTGGCAGCCGACGCGGCGCTTCCTGGAGCGGCTCGCGGCGACGCCGGACTGGGGCGAGGTGATCGTCGCGGCGAACCTGTGCTTTGAGCCGATCGTCGGAACGCTGCTGCGCCGAGAGCTCGGGATCCGCGCCGCCGCCGCCAACGGCGACACGGTGACGCCGGTCCTGGCACGGGTGGCGACGCAGGAATGGGAGTGGGCGCGGGCGTGGACGACCGAGCTCGTGAGGTTCCTGAGCGGCGACGACGCGCACGGCGATCACAACCGCGCGGTGATCGCGCGCTGGGTCGCCGACTGGGAGCCGCTCGCGAACGAGGCCGCGCTCGCACTGGCGCCGCTCGCCGAGCAGATCCCGCGGGGGATCGAGACCGGCAGCGCGGTCGAGCGCGTGCGGGCGTACGCCGAACAGGTGCGGGCGCGGACGGAGGTCGGCCGCGCGCCGACCCTGGCGCCGGCCAGGGTGCCGCGGCGCCGGACCCGCCCGTTGAACGTCACCCCGGCCGCGGCGGCGACGATCGACGACGGCAGCTTCGACTACGTCGGGATCGTGATGGCGAAGAGCGCCGAGGGCGACGCGGTCGCCGAGATCCTCAGCCGCCGCGAGGGGATCGAGGTGCTCGAGCAGCCCGCGTTCTGGGACATCCGCTCACGCGGGCGTCTGTCGATCCGCTACGAGGATGTCTCCGAGGAGCTCGGCTACGAGATCGACGCGTACTCGATCCAGTACGAGATGTCGACCCACTACGGCCGAATGGTCGCGACCGACGACGCGCTGATGCTGTTCTCCGACCCGACCGAGGCGATGCAGTACCTGATGGCATGACCGGCTGGGCGATCGCACGCACGATCCCGCTGCGGTTCGACGGATCGCGCGCGAACGGCCTGACGGCGGCGTTTGAACTGCGGGTCCGCGAGCGCCCGGGTCGCGAGCCACTGCGGTTCACGCTCGACGTCGCAGATGGGGTGTGCCGGGTGAGTCGCGGGGCCGATGGAAGCGCCGGAGCGGTGGCGACCGTGGGGCTCGCCGATCTCATCCGCATGACGGCCGGACTCGTCGGGTGGCCGAAGCTGATGTCGACCGGACGGCTTGAGCTCTCCGGCGACCCGTTCCTGGCCTTACGCTTCCCGCTGCTGTTCCGCCTGCCCGCGGAACCGCGAGTGACGCGACCGACCGCCTGACGGGACCGAGTCGACGTCCGACGGCGCGGGAGCGCGGAGCGAGCGCCGGATCAAGACAAAATCCCCCTCTCACGGCTCCCGGAGTTGGAACGGAGGGTTCGTCTTGCTCAGGGCAAGACAAAATCCCCCGCTCTCGATCAGGGCGCTGAAAAAGGGAGATCGTCTTGGTCAGTGACGAGCTGGCGATCCACGTACGCAGTGGTACGCATTGACCGCCCACCCGCCCTCAGCGCTCGGCCGCGGGTGCGCTGATCGGCCCGACGGCGGGTCAACGCGCGACCGAGACCGGCTCCCGCTCCGGCTCGACGGCGGCGACCGCGTTCGCGGGGGCGAGCGCGCCTCCCGCACAGTCGGCGCAGCGCACCTCCCGCCGCGGATTGACGATCCCGATCAGTGCGACGATTCCGCCGAGCATGGCGAGCGCAGCAGCGATGCCCATCCCGATCCGGAACGCATCAACCGAGGCGCCGACGAGCACGTCGTGGACGACCGCCCGCTCGGGCGGCGCGACGCCTGTCACGGTCGTCACGAGCGGTTTCGCCCGCGCCTGCTCGAGGGCGACGCGGGCCGGTGGGGAGACCGGCCGGGTGGCGATGGCATGGTCGACCCGGGAGCTGAAGGCGCCGGAGACGACCGCCCCGAGCGCGGCGATTGCGAGCAGCCCGGCAACTCGGGCGATCGCGTTGTTGACCCCGCTCGCGAGGCCGGAGTGGCCGGGCTCGACCGAGCCGAGCACGGTGGCGGTCAGCGGGGCGACCGTTGCCGAGAGCCCGAGCGCGAAGATGATGACGCCGGGCAGGACCTGCGTGAAGTAGCTGGCATCGGCACCGACGCGCGTCAGCAGCAGCAGACCGGTGCCGGCGACGATCGGTCCGCCACCCATGAACCACCTCGGGCCGAGCCGGTCGGCGAGGATCCCGAATCGCCGCGAGAGCAGGAAGGCGATGATTGTGATCGGCAGCAGCGACATGCCGGCCTGGATCGGCGTATAGCCACCGACCTGCTGGATGAACAGGACGAGGAAGAACGTCGCCACGCCGAGCCCGGCGTACAGCGTCAGCGTCGTCAAGTTGCCAACCGCGAAGTTTCGGATGCGGAACAGGGACAGCGGCATCATCGGGTGCGTGCACCGCCGCTCCCACTCCAGGAAGGCGGCGAACAGCGCGATCCCGCCGAGCAGCGGGATCGCGACGAGCGGATCGCCCCAGCCGTAGCGTGGCTGCTCGATCAGCGCGAACACCGGTCCGCCGAGTCCGAGCGCGCAGAGGGTCGCGCCGACGATGTCGACGTGGCCGGGCGTCCGGTGATCGCTCGGCAGCTGTGAGAGCAGCCACAACGTGGCGAGCACGGGGATGACATTGATCGCGAAGATCCACCGCCACGAGGTCGCCTGCACGAGCGCACCGCCGCCGAGCGGGCCGATGACGGTCGCCACGCCGGTGTAGGCCGTCCACGTACCGATCGCGCCGGCTCGCTCGTCCTCGCCAAACGTGTCAACGATGAGCGCAAGGGTGCTCGGCACGAGCAGCGCACCGGCAACGCCCTGGACGGCCCGGCCGGCGATGAGCCAGCCGCTCGTTGGGGCGACAGCGCATAGCAGCGAGAACCCGCCGAACGCGGTGACGCCGATGGCGAACACCCGACGGCGTCCGAACAGGTCGCCGAGCGAGCCGCCGACGAGCAACAGCGCGGAGAGCGTGAGCAGGTATGCCTCCACGACCCACTGCTGGTCGGCGAGGCCGCCGTGGAGGCTCGCCCGGATCGACGGCAGCGCAACGTTGACGATTGTGCTGTCGAGGAACACGATCCCTGAGCCGACGATGCTCGCCATCAGAGCGAGCCGTTTCGTGTTCATAGACCCAGCGTAATGACCACGTCCATCCCCCCCGGGCGCGAGGTGTTCGCTAGCCGAGCGGTTCGGGAACGGCGCGGTTAGGCGCGCCGGCCGCGGGTCGCCGCACCGTCGCCGCGCGGTCGCGGAGGCGCCCGACCTCGATCGCCGTCAGCGCGATCGTCCGCAGCTCGAGTCCAAGTGACCAGTTATCGATGTAGTAGTTGTCGTAGGCGACGCGATCAGCGATCGGCGTCTGGCCGCGGAGCCCGTTCGCCTGCGCCCAGCCGGTGATCCCGGACTTCACGCGGAGCCGATCGAGATAGCCGGGGACGGTGAGGGCGAAGCGCTTGGCGTAGTCCGGGCGCTCCGGTCTGGGACCGACGACGCTCATGTCGCCGCGGAGCACGTTGAAGAACTGGGGCAACTCGTCGAGCGACGTCGCGCGCAGCCAGCGCCCGATCCACGTGCGCCGATCGTGACCCTCGACGCCGCCCGGCGCGGCGCCGGAGGGCAGCTCGAAAACGGCCGCGTCCGGACCCGCGACCATCGTGCGGAACTTGTAGAGGACGAACTCACGGCCGCCCTGCCCGACCCGGCGCTGCCGGAACAGGGCCGGTCCGGGCGAGCTGAGACGAACCGCGAGCGCAATCGCGAGCATCAGCGGCCCGAGCGCCACCACCACGACCATGGCGATCAGACGGTCGATCCCATGCTTCAGTGTGAGCTTCGATGCGGTGGTGGATGGCATGCATCGAATCTTGATCTCCGCGCGCCGCGGCACCATCGTCCGGTCGGGCGCTCTGCAGGAGGATCGTCGGATCCTCCGATCGGAGGATCACCCCGGCGCCGCGCTCCTACCAGGCGCCGCGTGAGAAGTCGGCGTTCGACTCGTAGCCGGCGAACGTGACGCTCTGCGCGAACGGCATCTTCGACTTGACGACGACGCAGTACGTCCGGCGGCTCGACGCGCTCGGCACGCACGTGCGATAGATCCGGCCGGGCTCGATCGCATAGGTGCTGACGCTGGCGACGTTGCGGCGGAACTCCGCGGGCGCGTTCGCGCCGATCCACGCCTGCGCCCGCGTGATGGCGTCATTCATGGCGTTGCGCTCGGCGATGATCGTCGGATGGTGGAGCAGTCCGACGAGGAGGAGCACCGCGGACACGAGCATGATCGCGACGGTGCCGGCGTAGTCGCGCGCCACGACGCGCGGAAGATCGGGGCGGCGACGGCGCCACATCGCGGAGATCGGGACGCGGAGCAACAGCACCGCCAGGAGGTTGAACACCGCGCCGAGGAGCGCCGCCGCGAACAGCGTCTGCGACTCCCCGGCCGGCGGCAGCAGATGACCGATGAGCGCGTCCGCGACGAGCGCCACGACGAGCGCCGGGGCGAGCCAAGCGCCACGCCGGCGCCAGCGCATCCGCGCGAGCCAGGCACCTTCCATCCGTCCAAGGTTAAAGGCTGCGGCTCGCTGCATCGGGCGGGGTGGCACCACCGGCGGAGGGAGTATGGTGAGGCGACCCCGTTCGCGGGGCCGGCTTCGGTGATCCCGGAGGCGGCCACTGAAAGCGGGGCCGCGCGGAGATCCCGCCCGGCCCCCGGATTGGGAGGAATGAGATGGCTACCGAAACGGCTCCGCCGGGCACCGGCGCGAGCGGCTCCGCGGTTACGGCAGGCGTGGCGACCGCACCCGACCCCGACCACCTCACGCTGGACGATCGTGTCTGGTTGCTGCGCGCGATGCTGCTGATGCGCGGACTCGAGGAGCGGGCGATGACGCTCTACCGCCAGGGCAAGGTCCCCGGCTCGTTCTACGACGGCTACGGCCAGGAGGCGGTGTCCGCCGGTGCCGCGTTCGCGATGGCGCCGGAGGACCGGCTGTGCATCCTGCATCGCGATCTGGCTGCGCACATCATCCGCGGCGTCGCGCCGGTGCGGATCCTCGCCCAGTACATGGGCCGGGCGACCGGTATCACGGCCGGCCGTGACGGCAACGTGCACTTCGGCGACCGGACGCTCGGCTGTGTCGGGATGGTCTCGATGCTCCCCGACATGATGCTCGTCGCCACCGGAATGGCGATGGCGTTCAAGCTCCGGCATGAGCTGCGATGCGCGCTCACCTGGTTTGGCGACGGCTCGACCTCACGGGGTGATTTCCACGAGGCGCTCAACTGGGCGGGCGTCCAGAAGCTGCCGATCGTGTTCGTGCTCGAGAACAACCAGTACGCGTACTCGACGCCGCTCGACAAGCAGTTCGCGGTCGACCCGGTCGAGCGCGCGGCGGCATACGGATTTACGGGCGTGACCGTCGACGGCAACGACGCCGAGGCGATGTTCGAGGCGACACTCGCGGCGCGCACACGCGCGATCGCCGGTGAGGGCCCGACGCTGATCGAGGCGGTGACGATGCGCATGCACGGACACGCCGCACACGACGACATGAAGTACGTGCCTAAGGAGCAGGTCGAGGAGTGGCGCAAGCGTGACCCCATCGAGCGTCAGGAACAGCGCTTGGCGGCACGTGGCGTCGACGTCGCGGCGCTGAGAGCCGAGATTGCCGCGGAGATCGACGCGGCGGCCGCGGAGGCGCTGACGGCGCCGATGCCCGATCCGGCGTCGGCGACCGAGGGCGTGTTCTGCGACGGCGAGCCGGAGCCGCTCGGGGACGGGATCGCGCGCTGGAGCGGGTACCTGTCATGACCGAGATGACGTATCTCCAGGCGATCTCCTCGGCGCTGCGCGATGAGCTCCGCGCCGACGAGCGCGTGCTCGTGATGGGCGAGGACATCGGCGTTTTCGGTGGCGCGTTCAAGGTCACCGACGGCTTCATCGAGGAATTCGGAGCCGACCGGGTGATGGACACGCCACTCGCCGAGTCGGCGATCATCGGCTGCGCCATTGGGGCGGCCGTCGTCGGGTTGCGACCCGTGTGCGAGATGCAGTTCGCGGACTTCATCTCGTGCGGGTTCGATCAGCTCGTCAACGTCGCCGGCAAGATGCACTACCGTCAGGGCCTCGCGGTTCCGCTCGTCGTACGGCTGCCGTCCGGCGGCGGCTTCTCCGGCGGCCCGTTTCACTCGCAGAACCCCGAGGCGTGGTTCATGCATGCCCCCGGGATCAAGGTCGTCGCGCCATCGACGGCCGCCGATGCGAAGGGCCTGCTGCACGCCGCGATCCGGGATCCCAATCCGGTCTGCTTCATGGAGCACAAGCACCTTTACCGGCGCGTGCGCGGCGAGGTGCCAGACGGTGTGTTCGAGACGCCGTTCATCGCCCGCATCGCTCGTCCCGGAACCGATCTCGTCGTCATCACCTACGGCGCGATGGTCGACGTCGCGCTCGAGGCGACGGCACCCGAGGCGCTCGACGACGCGTCCGTTGAGGTGCTCGACCTGCGCTCGCTCGTGCCGCTCGACGTCGAGGCGATCCTCGATTCGGTCGAGCGCTGCTCGAAGGTCGTGATCGTCGACGAGGCGAACTCGACATGCGCCGCGGGCGCCGAGGTCGCCGCGGTGATCGCCGAGCGCGGCTTCGAATCGCTCGACGGGCCGGTCATGCGCGTGGCGACGCCGGACGTTCCGATTCCGTTCTCGCCGCCGCTCGAGCAGGCGGTCCTGCCTGGTGTCGATCGCGTGAGGGAGGCGTGCCGTGAGCTCCTTGCGTACTGAGCAGGCAGTCGATGTGACGATGCCCCAGATGGGCGTCTCCGTAGCCGAGGGCACGATCGTCGCCTGGCGGGCGGAGGTCGGGGACCGGATCGAGGCAGACGCGACGATCTGCGAGATCTCGACCGACAAGATCGACACCGAGGTGCCGGCGCCGGTCGGCGGGGTCGTCACCGAGATTCTCGTCGGGGTCGGCGAGACCGTGCCTGTCGGGACGGTGCTCGCTCGGATCGGCGGCTCGGGTGGCGGTGCCCCGCTCGTGGCCGAGTCGGCGCCGCCAGCCGGCGCCGACGCCACCGCGAGGACCGACCGCGCGCCGACGAACGGGGACCGCAACGGCTCATCCCAGGTGCCGCGCGCACATGGCCGGTACTCACCGGTCGTGCAGCGGATCGCCGCCGAGCACGGCATCGACCTCGCGACCGTGAGCGGCACCGGGCGTGACGGCCGGGTGCGCAAGCAGGACGTGCTCGCGGTCGTCGAGGCGTCCGCGGCACCATCAGTGCCGGAGCCGCCACTGCACATCGAGAGCCCGTATGTCCCCGAGCCCGCCCCGGCGCTGGCCGACGACGGGACGCTGTCACGGATGCGCCGGCAGATCGGCGAGCACATGAAGCGCTCGCTCGACACCGCGGCGCACTGCACGACGTGGATCGAGGTCGATATGAGCGGCGTCGAGACCGCCCGGGCGAGGCTCGGGTTGACGGCGCTGTCGTTCGTCGCCTCCGCGGTGACTGCTGCCCTGCGCGAGCATCCGGCGCTCAACGCGACGCTCGACGGCGAGCGCTACGCGCGCCATCACGAGATCAACCTCGGGATCGCGGTGTCGCTCGGCGACGACGGGCTGATCGTCCCGGTCGTCCATGGCGCGCATGAGCTCTCAGTCGAGGGACTCGGGGTGCGGATCAAGGATCTCGCCCGCCGGGCCCGGGCGCGTGAGCTGACGCCGGACGACGTCGCCGGCGGGACGTTCACGATCACGAATCCTGGCCAGTACGGTTCGATCATGGCCACCCCGATCATCAACCAGCCGCAGGTCGGGATCCTCGACTTCGAGGCGACCGTGAAGCGGGCTGTCGTGGTGACCGACGCCGCCGGCAACGACGCGATCGCGATCCGGCCGATCACGATTCTCGGGCTCAGCTGGGATCACCGCGCGCTCGACGGCGTCCAGGCGGCCCAGTTCCTCGCCAGCGTCAAGCGGCACCTGGAGGAGGTCAAGTGACGGACCTGTGGGTCTGCCACCTGGGGACGCTCGCCTACCGCGAGGCGCTCGAGCTCCAGGAACGCGTCCGGGCGGCGCGCCAGCGGGACGACATCCCGGACGTGATGCTCACCCTCGAGCACCTTCCGGTCTACACCCGGGGCCGGCGGTCGGCTCCGGGTGAGCTCCCGATGGGCGAAGAGTGGTACCGGATGCAGGGGATCGAGGTGATCGAAACCGACCGGGGCGGCAAGGTCACCTACCACGGCCCCGGCCAGCTCGTCGGCTACCCGATCGTCCGCATTGATGACGTCGTCGCCTACGTGCGGACGCTCGAGCTGGCGATCGTCGCGGCGCTCGCCGAGGAGGGCATTCCGGACGCGCGGGCGCGCTTCGACGACGGTCCGGATTTCACGGGCGTGTGGATCGAGGAACGTAAGATCGCCTCGATCGGCGTGCACGTGCAGCGCGGTGTCACCACCCACGGGTTCGCGATCAACGTCGAGAACGACCTGCAACCGTTTGGCTGGGTCGTTCCCTGCGGCCTCGACGGCGTACAGATGACGAGCCTGATCAAGGAGACACGTCGGCTGGCGGGCCAGATGCCGTGCTTCCGGCGCCGGGTGTCCTACCGGGTGACCCAGGCACTCGGCCGGCGTCAGCGGCTCATGAGCCTGCCGCGGTTGCTCGATGCGGTCGGCGGCGCCGTCGGCGATTCGGAGCTGGTCGTAGTCCACACGTAGCCCGATTCGGCTTCGCCTACGCTTAGGAGACATCGTGAGGCGACGAAGGAGGGACGTCGGATGCAGGTCGGGATCATCGGAGCCGGGAACATCGGGCAGGCGGTGGCGACGCGACTGATTGACGGGGACCATCGCGTGTGGATCAGCAACTCGCGCGGGCCGGAGAGCCTCGCGGGGCTTGAGCAGGAGCTCGGGCAGGCGGCTACGGCGGCGACGATCCCGGACGCGATCCGGGAGGGTGATGTTGTCGTTGTGGCGACGCCTTTGGCGGCGGTTCCGGAGCTTCCAGCGGATGCCCTGACCGGCAAGATCGTCGTCGACGCCAACAACTACTACCCCCAGCGCGACGGGCAGATCGCCGAGCTCGATGCCGGCCTCGGCTCGAGCGAATGGTTGGCCCAGCACGTGCCCGGCGCCCGGGTCGTCAAGGCGCTCAACACGATGTGGTCGGAGAACCTCATCCACAAGGCGGTCCCGCGCGGTGTGGCGGAGCGCCTGGCGGTACCGGTCGCGAGCGATGACGAGCAGGCGAAGACGGTTGTGTCCTCGCTCATCGAGGACATGGGCTTCGACCCGGTCGACGGCGGCTCGCTGCGGGACGGACGGCGCCAGCAGCCAGGGATGCCGGTGTACAACGTGCTGCTCGACGCCGAGGGTGTCCGCGACGCGCTGCGCGAGGCGCCCGAGGCTTGACCGGGCACGGCCGAGTGGCGTAGCGTTTGCCCCGGCCGGGAGTTGGGGCATCCGACAAGGAGCAGGTCAATGGTGGGATCTTGGAGGGGCGCTGCCACGCTCGTGGCAGCGATTGCGGTCGCTGCGTTCAGCGCGCCGGTCGCCGCAGCAGCGACGGGCACACCGGGCAGCGAGTACGACGTGACGTTCAGCGGCTCGGCGAGCGCGCACATCGTCAGCACATCGCACGACGCCGGCACAGGCAACGAGACGAACAGCGCGGATCAGACCGCGAACTGGAAGGTGATCGACAACGCTGCCGTCACGGCTGTGGCTCCCGACCAAGGTGTCGTCCGGAGCGGAGGGCCTCGTGAGCACCGCAACGACTCAGCACACGCCGCCGACCGCCGCCGAGACCGGCACCGTGACCCAGACCGGGAAGTACACGCCGGACACCACCGAGGTCCCGTACTCATGCACCGCCTCGACCGTTTATGACGACGGCGTCGCGACCGTGTCCGTCGGCGTCGTGCTCGGCCGACTCTCGCTCGGCACGTCGTACGCGTCCCCGGGCCGCGGGTTCAACTCGGGCGGTACGGCCGTTCATCCGAACGCGTTCACGTGCACGCCGGCCGACGCGCTGCAGTACGCGAACCTCGATTACTCAAGCGACTTGGCGGCAACATCTCCTACGGCGCCACGATCCCGTTCACGAGCGTCGGCCAGCCGACGATCACCCTCCCGGCGAACGATCTCACCAACTTCCCGTCGTGTCCCGCCGGACCCAACCAGGGCGACACGTGCACGGGCCCGAACTTCCACCTCACCGGGACGTACACGCTGCGCAAGGTCTGTGACGGGACGGTCTCCTACGCCGGCGGCTCGGTCACCGGCAAATGCGGCGCCTCCGCCGCGCCGCTGAAGCTCACGAGCGCCGGCCTCGGCAGCTCGAGGGTGGCGTCCCACAAGGGCTTCGTGCTCAACGTCACGCTCACCGCACCGGGCAAAGTGAGCGTCACGCTTCTGCGCCACGTCACGAAAGTGAGCCACCACCACAAGCGGCACGTGCTCGTGGCGGCCGGCGCGCTCACGCTGACCGGCCGGTCCGGCGCCAACCGGTTCACGATCGGCCGCGTCCGGCGGCCACCGGCTTGCACCCGGCTCATACGAGCTCGTCGTCAAGGCCGGGACCGGAGGCGGACGCTATCGCTGACCGTAACGCGCTGAAAACGTGACAAACACCCGGGGCGCGCCTGCCCGAGGCGCTAGCCTTCGCAAGACCGTGAGCGAACGTCAGCACGTCACTCGGGCACGTTCGAATCCCGGCGGGATTCAGAACGTCCTGACGGTCCTTGGCGCCGAAGAGACCCAGCCACACCGCGGTCGCAAGCCCCCGTGGTTCAAGGTGCCGGCTCCCGGCGGCCCGAAGTACCGCGAGCTTCAGAAGCTGATCACCAGCGCGAACCTCCATACCGTCTGTCAGGAGGCCGCGTGCCCGAACATCGGCGAGTGCTGGCAGCGCGGCACGGCAACGTTCATGATCCTCGGCGACACGTGCACCCGGCGGTGCGGCTTCTGCAACGTCAAGACCGGCAAGCCGACGTGGGATGACCCGCTCGAGCCGGCGCGGGTCGCGCGATCGGTCGCGCGGATGGGACTGCGGCACGCGGTCATCACGAGCGTCGATCGCGACGATATGCCGGACCTCGGCGCGCACGCGTTCGTCGGCGTCATCCGCCAGATCCGCCAGCAGTCACCGCAGACGCAGATCGAGGTGCTCACGCCAGACTTCAGGGGCGAGGAGATGCCGCTCGCCAAGGTCATCGCGGAACGACCGGATGTGTTCAACCACAACGTCGAGGTCGTGCCCCGCCTCTACCCGGTGGCCCGCCGCGGGTCGACGTTTGCGCGGTCGACTCGCGTCCTGCGCAACGCCAAGGAGATGGGCGGAGATGAAGTGACGACGAAATCCGGGCTGATGGTTGGACTCGGCGAGACGTTCAAGGAGATGGTGCAGACGTTTGAGCAGCTGCGCGAGTCCCACGTCCAGGTGCTCACAGTTGGTCAGTACCTGCGGCCGACCGAGGATCACCTCCCGATCGTGCGCTACTGGCACCCGGACGAGTTCAAGGCGCTCGAGGCGGCCGCATACGCGCTCGGCTTCGAGCACGTGGCCGCCGGTCCGCTCGTTCGCTCGAGCTACCACGCCGACCAGCACGTTCCTCAGGCCCAGCCGGGAACCGGTCCGCTCGCCGAGGCGGTGGCACGATGAGGCGCCTCTATCGCGCACTGGCCGTGATCGCTGGCGCGCTGCTCGCGCTCGCCCCCGCGGCGCTCGCCCGCAGCGGCAGCGGCAGCTCGCACTTCGGTGGCGGCGGCGGTGGCTTCGGCGGAGGCGGCGGCGGGTTCGGCGGCCGCGGTCACTTCCTGTTCATCCCGATTGGCGGCGGTGGCGGGTTCCTCATCCTGGTCCTGTTCGCACTGTTCGTCGCCTATGTGCTCCCGCGGATCCTTGCCTGGTGGCGGGGGCAGCAGAAGTCCGGCCGCACTGTCCGCCAGCGCGTCGCCGGCCGCCAGCAGGTGGCCGAGCGCGAGCGCCGGGTCGAGCTCGCCGCAGCGGAGGCGTCCGAGGAGGACAGCGCGTTCGCTCCGGACGTCGTGCGCCCCGCGGCAACCCAGCTGTTCCAGGACGTCCAGGCGGCGTGGGACCGTGGCGATCGGGCGGCGCTCGCCAAGCTTGTCGCGCCGGACCTCTACCAGGAGTGGGCGCGCCGGCTCGATGACTTCGATCGTAAGGGCTGGCGCAACCGGGTGCAGGTCGCAAGCACGCCGAGCGTCGACTACATCGGCCTGCGCAACGCCGCGGACGATCGGGAGGACCGGGCCACCGTTCTGATCCAGGCGCGCCTGCGCGACTACGTCGTCGACGCGTACGGTCAACGACTCGGTCGTACCGACACCGTCTCCGACACGACCATGGTCCGCGAGTACTGGACGCTCGGCAAGCGCGACGGAAGCTGGATCCTGCTGTCGATCGAGCAGGGCGCCGAGGGCGAGCACGCACTGTCCGACGAGATCGTCGCAACGCCATGGTCCGATGACCGGGCGCTCCGCGATGAGGCGCTCGTCGAGGGCGCCGTCGCCGACGCCGTGCCGGAGCACACGAACATCGCCGAGCTCGCCGACCTCGACTTCACCGGTGACGCCCGAGCCGCGGCCAACGATCTGAGCCTCGCGGACGGGCGTTTCGCCCCGGACATCCTGGAGGTCGCCGCCCGGCGCGCGGTCGACGCGTGGGCAGAGGCCGTCGACGGCGACGATGGGAGGCTGAACGCGATCGCGCATCCGGCGGCCGCCCAGGAGCTGCTGCACCCGGGCGACCCGAGCCAGCAGACGCGCGTCGTCGTCCGGGGCCCGCGCGTCCGTCAGATCCGGATCGTCGGACTCGATGCCGCGGCGACGCCGCCAACGATGACGATCGAGGTCGACCTGAACGGCCGCCGGTACCTCGAGGACCGGGACACGGCGGCGGTCGTCAGCGGTAGCCAGTCACGGGAGTCGAATTTCACCGAGCACTGGAAGCTCGCCCTCGACGGGGACGAGAACCAGCCGTGGCGGATCGCGAGCGTCGGCTCGCCGCTCGCCCGCTCGTAAGTTCTCACTCGCCTCGCCCCGCCCGCTCCCGACCTTGACCGTTCGGCGCGCGGGTACGCTCAGCCCGCGTGATCCCGATCAAGGACAACATCCCGACCGACCGCGCGCCGGTCGTCACGCTCGCGCTGATCGCCGTCAGCGTGATCGTGTATGCGCTGACGATCTCGGGGGGCTCGCTGTTCGGCGGTCCCGGCCCAGCGGAGGTGCTCAAATACGGCGCGATCCCGCACGCCCTCACCCACGGCAGCGCGCCGCCGCACGCGCTGTCGCCGTGGAAGACGGTGCTCACCTCGATGTTCGTCCACGGCTCGTTGCTCCAGCTCGCCTTCAACATGCTGTTCCTGTGGATCTTCGGGAACACGATTGAGGACGCGACCGGGCGGATCAAGTACGTCCTCCTCTACCTCCTCGGCGGTGTCGCAGCCCTCGCCGTGACCGTCGCCCTGGAGCCCAATTCGATGGCTCCAATCGTCGGCTCATCCGGCGCGGTGGCGGCGATCCTCGGCGGCTACGTGCTGCTGTACGCGAAGGCGCGCGTGCTGGCGTTCTCGTTGATCCCGCTGTACGTGACCGTCGTCGAGGTGCCGATCGCAGTGATGGTCGTCCTCTGGTTCGTGGTGCAGGTCGTGTTCGGGATCACCGATGTGACGACGCCGACCGGTGGAGGCTCAGTCGCCGCAGACATCGCCAGCGTCGGCGGGTTCGCGTTCGGGCTGGCCACGATCAGGTTGCTCGCGACGAACCGCAAACCGGTCCCCCCGAGGGTCCCGGTCTACTGATGCGCATTCCCGTGCTCGTCATCGCGCTGCTGTTCATCGTCGGGCTCGGCGTGCTGACCGGGATCGATATCGCGCGGTATGGCGTTACCGTGCTCTCGGTGCTCGCGATCCTCGTGCTCGTGCTCTTTATGATTGGCATCGTCGGCGCCTTACGCGAGCCGCCGCGGCAGTAATGGATCTAGGCGTACTTCAGGAAGGGCGGCTGCGCCGGTCAATCCGGGAGCAGCAGGCGCGCCGTCGTCGCCGCCGTCGCATGGCCGGCTTCGGGCTCGTGCTCGTCGCCGCGGGCGTGATCGCGCTGCTCGTGTTCATGTCCTCCAAGGCAGCCGGTCCCGCGAGCGTGTCGCGGGCCGGGGTCGGCGCCACAAGCCAGTCCCGCCACCACGCCGGCCCGTCCGATCGGCCCGAGTACGGCGCCACGCTCGCCGCGCACGCCCGCGTTCGGCCGCATTTCAAGCGTCCGGTGACGAGCGGCCTGCTGTTCGACGTCCGCAGCGGCCGCGTCCTGTGGGAGCGGCGGCGAACGGCCCGGCTGCCGATCGCGAGCCTGACGAAGATGATGACCGCGCTGGTCGTCGTTGCTCACGCTAAGCCGCGCGAGCCCGTGCTCATAACCCGGGCGGCGATCGACTTTTCGGGATCCGGGGTCGGCCTGCTGCCGTTGCACAAGAAGGTCCGGCTCGAGACGCTCCTCTACGGGCTGATGCTCCCGTCCGGCAACGATGCCGCAATCGCGCTCGCGCAGCACGTCGCCGGCACGCAGGGACGGTTCATCGCGATGATGAACGCGCGCGCCCATGACCTGGGCCTGCGCTGCACGCACTTCACGACCGTCTCCGGGATCGTCGACCAGGGGAACTATTCGTGCGCGAGCGACCTCGCGGTGATCGCGCACGCCGTGCTCACGCAGCCGCGCCTCAGACGGATCGTCGCCACCCGCGATGCCGTGCTTCCGTTCCCGATCAAGGGCGGCAAGCTCTGGCTGTACAACAACAACCCGCTGCTCCGGATGCGCTACCGGGGCGCCGACGGCGTCAAGACCGGCTACACGCTCGCGGCGGGACCGTGCCTTGTTGCGGCCGCCCGCCGGGGCCGCAAGTGGCTCGCGGTCGTGCTTCTGCATTCGGACGACCCGCCCGGCCAGGCGCAGAAGCTGCTCGACGCCGGCTTCGCCACGCGCGGCGCGTGAGGGGGATCAGACTCTCGACGGCGTCAGGGCGCCCTCGCACCAGCAGCCGTTCGCCTGGTCGGCGGCCCCAAGCAGTTCGGTGACGTCCTCCGCGGATGACGGGTGGCAGAAGAGGAAGCCCTGCGCGTACTCGCAGCCCTGCTGCCGGAGGCGGGCGAGCTGAGCCTGGGTCTCGACGCCCTCGGCGGTGACCCCGAGCCCGAGCGCGTCGGCCATGCTGAGCACGGCGCCGACGATCGCGCCGTCGGCGGCACCGCGTCCGAGGTCCGCGACGAACGAGCGGTCGATCTTGAGCGCGTCGATCGTGAGCCGGCGCAGGTAGCTCAGCGAGGAGTAGCCGGTGCCGAAGTCGTCGAGGACGAGGCGGACCCCGAGCGCCTTGAGCTCGGTCAGCGACTCGAGCCCCTTGTCGATGTCGTCGGAGAGCATCTGCTCGGTCAGCTCGAGTTCGAGCAGGCCCGGCTCGAGCCCGGTCTCGTGGAGGACGCGGGAGACGGTGACGGCGAGATCGCCCCGAGCGAGCTGGCGCGGCGAGACGTTGACCGAGACACGGACGGGGGGCGCCTGAGGCAAGGCGGAATCTCTCCATATTGCCGCCTGACGGCACGCCTGCTTCAGGACCCACTCGCCCATCTCGACGATCAGCCCGCTGGTCTCGGCGACCGGGATGAAGTGCTCGGGCTGGAGCAGGCCCCGAAGGGGGTGCTGCCAGCGGAGCAGCGCCTCGAGCGCGACGATGCGTCCCTGGCCGAGCGCCATTACCGGCTGGTAGACGAGGCGGAGCTCGTCGCGCTTGAGCGCGGCGCGCAGCGCCCCTTCGATCGCAACTCGCTCCATCAGTCGAACCCGCATGCCCTCGTCGAAGATCTCAATCTGACCCTTGCCGCTGTCCTTCGCCCGGTACATCGCCGCGTCGGCGTCGCGCAGCACGCGCGACGGGGTGGCTTCCTCGGATTCGGACACGACGACGACACCAACGCTGACCGTGACGACGTGCTCGCCGTCGCCGATCTTCACGGCCCCGCGGCAGGCGTCGGCGATCCGCTGCGCAATCAGCTGCGCGTCGTCGGGATCCGCGAGCTCTTCGCACAGCACGACGAATTCGTCGCCGCCGAACCGGGCGATCGTGTCGCCAGGCCGGAGCGCGGCCCGCAGCCGCGGCGTTAACGCCACGAGCAGCAGGTCGCCGACGTCGTGACCGCGCGTGTCGTTGACGAGCTTGAAGTCGTCGAGGTCGAGGAACATGACGGCGAGGGTACGATGCGAACGCCGCGACCGGTGCAGCGCGTGGTCGAGCCGATCGAGGAACAGCGCGCGGTTCGGCAGCCCGGTGAGCGCGTCGTGGCTGGCCCGGTGGACGAGCGCATCGGCGGCGTGCTTGCGCTGGGTCTCGTCCCGGATCGCGGCGCAGATGAGCGTCCCCTCCTCGCTGACGAGCGGCGTGAGGGTGACCTCGACCGGAAACGCGGTGCCGTCGGGGCGCCGAGCCTCGAGCTCAAGGCGGCCGCCGTCCGGCGCCGACGCGCCTCCGAACCTGAGGTACCACGGAAGGTCCGACCCGGTCGTGATGAGCTCCCCGGCGCGGCGTCCCTGCAGGCCGCCCTCAAAGCCGCGGAAGAGCGCCTCGGCGGCCGTGTTCGCCAGCACGATCGCGCCCGTCCGGTCCATCACAACCTGGGGATACGGGGCCGCCTGGAACAGCGAGCGGAAACGCTCCTCGGCGAGCGCGATCGCGGTGATGTCCTGGGCGGTGCCGACGACACGACGCGGGGCGCCGTGCGGATCGCGCTCGACGTGCCCGCGACATTCGAGCGTCCGCACCTGCCCGTCCGGGCGCACGATCCGGTAGCTCGCCATGTAGGTCGTCAGTTCCCGGCCCATCTCGGTCAGGCCCCGGTCGAACGCCGCCAGGTCATCGGGGTGGACCCGCTCCCGCCAGGTGGCGAGCGTCGGCGGACCGTCGCCCTTGTACAACCCCAGGAGCCGGTAGATCTCGTCCGACCAGGCGATCGTTCCGGTCTCGATGTCCCAGGTCAGCGTGCCAATCCGAGCCAGACGCTGCACGTCCGCAAGCTCGCGCTCGTGATCGGCGAGTCCGGGCGGGCCAGTGCGCGACGGACGGCCGGAGCCCCGTCGGAGGGCGTCACCAACCCGCCCGGCGACGGCTCGCGGACCGGTGCCCCGCCGCGTGCCCGCGCGGCCTGACAGAAATCGCCCCGGCATATGTGCGTCCAGAATCGGCCGATCGGGTCATCAACTTGAGGGTGTTGGTCAGGATATCCTTCGTATTGGCGGCCTGGGCCCGCGTCGGGGCAAGAACGCACTGGGTTTTAGAGAGGAATATGGTGGAAAGGGAGCTCCAGCAGCGGATCGCCGCCAACGAGTCGGCGTTTCGGGACGTCAACGAGGCGATCGCCCGCGGTCAGTGGCCGGGGGAGCAGGACGACCTCGCGTCCTTCCGCTGCGAATGCGCGCGCTTCGGCTGTAACGAGCTGATCGAGCTGACGCCCCGGCAGTACGAGGCGGTGCGCGCCAAGCCACGGCAGTTCGTCGTTCTCCCCGGGCACGAGCTGCCCGAGGTCGAGACCGTGGTGCAGCAGGGGCCGGGCTACCTGGTCGTCGAGAAGACCGACGTGGCGGGGCGCGCGGCGCAGGACATGGACGACCGGGCCGACTGACCGCTGCCGTCCTCATGTCGGCGGCGCACCCGTGAGAGGGTGAACCGCATACGGACGTCCGTCCCGCCGGTGGAGCGGTTGACGATCGCAAAGCTGTCGGTGAGCTCGGCGATGAGGGCCAGCCCCATCCCGAGCCCGCCGCGCGAGGTACCGGCGTGGAGTCCGCCGCCGTCGTCACCGACGAGCACCCACAGTTCGTCCTCGGCGAGCGCGGCGCTCACGTGCAGACACCCGCTGCCGTCGCCGTAGGCGTGAACGACGACGTTCGTGAGCGCTTCGGAGGTGGCGAGCCGAATCGCGTCGAGTTCGTCCGCGGTGGCGCCAGCGGCATCCGCGAACGCAGCGAGGGCGCGGCGGGCCGTTGGGACGGTTCCCGGGACAGCGTCGTACGTGCGGATCAACTTGTGCGTCTCGCCCACTCGATCACCCTACGGACGGCAATACCCGTGAGGGGCACAAATTACACCTGCGACTCGCCCGGGCGCGCGGGCGCCTCAGCGCTCGACGAAGTAGCTCCCGCTGCCCTGGCCACTCGCGAAGTACCGGCTCGTGACGGTCTTCTTGCGGGTGAAGAACTCGACGGCGTCGGGCCCGTGAGCGTGCAGGTCGCCAAGGAACGAGTCCTTCCAGCCGGAGAACGGGAAGAAGGCCACCGGCGCGGCGACCCCGATGTTGACGCCGATCATCCCGGCCTCGACGTCGTGGCGGAACAGCCGCACCGAGGCGGCCGACTCGGTGAAGATCGAGACGCCATTGCCGAACCGGCTCGAGTTGACGATGTCGATCGCCTGGTCGAGCGTCGGGGCGCTGATCACGCTCAGCACCGGCCCGAACATCTCCTCGCGCGCGATCTCCATCTCTGGTGTGACGCCGTCGAGGATCGTCGGGCCGACGAAGGCGCCGCTCGGGTCCGCGGTCTCGGTGACCGAGCGGCCGTCGACGAGAACGCTGGCGCCGTCGGCGACGCCGCGATCGATCCAGTCCCGGATCCGGCCCCGTGCGGCGCACGAGATCACCGGGCCGACATCGGTCCCCTCGGCGAGTCCATCGCCGACCGTGAGCGCCCGGGTCGCGTCGGTCAGCGGTCCCATCAGTTGCTCGTGCGCGTCGCCGACCGTCACGACTACCGAGCCCGCCATGCACCGCTGGCCGGCGGCCCCGAATGCGGAGCCGATGATGCCGTCGACCGTCTTGTCGATCACGGCGTCGGGCATCACGACCATGTGGTTCTTGGCGCCGCCAAGCGCCTGCACGCGCTTGCCGGCCTTCGCCGCGCGCTCGTACACGAGCCGCGCGACCGGCGCTGAGCCGACGAACGAGACCGCATCGATGCCGGGATGCTCGAGGATGCCCTCGACGACCTCCCGTCCGCCGTTGACGAGGTTCACGACTCCATCGGGCAGACCGAGCGCGTCGAGCTCCTCGAACGCGATCTGCTGCGTCAGCGGGACCTGCTCCGAGGGCTTGAGGACGAACGCGTTCCCGCACGCGATCGCAAACGGCAAGAACCAGAACGGGACCATCGCCGGGAAGTTGAACGGCACGATCGCCGCGCACACGCCAACCGGCTGGCGGAGCGTCTCGGCGTCGATCCCGCGAGAGACGTCCTCGAGGATCCTACCCTGCATCGTCGTCGGGATCGCGCACGCGCACTCGACCATCTCGATCATCCGCGCGACCTCGGCGCGGGCGTCGGCGATCGTCTTGCCCATCTCGGTCGTCACCGAACGCGCGAGGTCCTCGTGGCGCGCCACGAGCCGCTCCCGCAGTTCGAACAGCTTGCGTGCCCGGGCGATCGTCGACACCGCGCGCCACTCCGACAGCGCATCACGAGCGGCCGCCACCGCGGCATCGAGGTCAGCGCGGCCCGACAGCGGGACCCGCGCGAGCACCTCGCCGTTGGCCGGATTTGTGACGTCGAGGACGTCCGTCGGGTCGGTCGCGGCGGTCCAGTGGCCGCGAACGTAGTTCTCGAGCAGGCGGGTGGCGGTGGCAGACATCAGCTTTCCTTCAGCGTCCATTCGTGGTCGGGGTCGTTGGCGACCGCCCACAGGCGGGTGGGGCCGGCCATCACGTTTAGGTAATAGACCTCGTAGCGCGGCGGTGCCGAGACGGTGTGGTACCCGCGCGGAACGAGCACGCAGTCGCGGTCGGCGAACGCAAGCGACTCGTCGAGCGAGCGATCACCGGTGTACACGCGCTGCAAGCCGAATCCCTGGGCCGGTCTGACGCGGTGGTAGTAGGTCTCCTCCAAGAGCGTCTCCGCGGGCGGCGCGTCCCGATCATGCTTGTGCGGCGGGTAGCTCGACCAGTGGCCGGCAGGCGTCAGGACCTCGCAGACGAGCAGCGACTCGGCGTCGCGGTCGGCCATGAGGATCGGGTGAATCGTGCGCTCCTGGGCGCCGTAGCCGCGCGTCTCGACCGTGATCTCCCCGCCGGGCAGCGGACGTGCCGCCGCGCCACCGTCCGGAGCCGGCGCCCAGCACAGCGCCACCTCGGCGTCAGAGCCAGGGTCGGCGGCCTCAACCGAAAAGCGCGTGCCCGCGGGGAGATAGGCCGCGTCCGGTCGCCCGTACCATGGATCGGGGCGTCCGCCGATCCCCTCCCACGAGCCGTGCTCGGAGTGGACGTTGACGGTACCCGCGATGACGACGATGCACGCCTCGCGATCACCGCATTCGCGCTCGGCCGAGGCCCGTGCCCCACCGAGCGCGATCACCTCGAACCCCACGTAGCGCCACCCCGCGGACTCGGGCGTGACTCGCAGCAGCGTCCCGTCCGGCTCTCGCTCGCCCGCATGGACGAGAAGCTCACTCATCGCCGGCGCCCCGGAGATAGAGACGTTGGGCGCGGCGTGCCTGCTCGTACTCGGCGCGGGCGAGGCGCACGTCCTCCTCGTCGGATACCTCCGCGACCGGGACGTCCCACCAGCTCTCGTAGCCGGGGACGCCGATGTACCGATCGGCCTCGATGTAGATGACGACCGGCCCGTCGGCGCCGTGCGCGTCGGCGAGCCCGGACCTCAGATCGTCGATCGTGCGGGCCCGGATGACGCGGGCGCCGAGGCTCTCGGCGTTCGTGGCGAGGTCGAGTGGCAGCACATCCGAGGACGCCGGCTCGGCGAGCGAGTCCCCGTCCGGACGATCGAGCGGCAGCGAGCCGTTCGCCGCGAAACGGTAGTGCGTGCCGAAGCCGGCTGAGCCGATCGAGCGTGACAGCGATCCGATCGAGGCGTAGCCGTGATTGTCGACGAGCACGATCACGAGCGGAACGCGCTCTGCAACCGCAGTGACGAGCTCGCCCGGGAGCATGAGGTAGGACCCGTCGCCGATCAGCACGAACACCTCGCGCTCGGGCGCCGCCAGCTTGACCCCGATCCCGCCGGGGATCTCGTAGCCCATGCACGAGTAGCCGTACTCGACGTGATAGGTCTTGCCGGCCGGATCGCGCGCTCGCCACAGCTTGTGCAGATCGCCGGGCGCCGACCCGGCCGCGTTGACGAGCACCCCGGTGTCCCCCGCGGCGTCGTTGATCGCGCCGATGATGGCCGCCTGCGAGGGCGGTCCCCCGGGTTCCGAGGGGTCCGCCGAGACGAGCCGGGCCACCTCGACTGCCCAGTCCCGGGCCTCCGCCGCGGCGCGCGCCTCCCATAGCTCGGGTGCGCGCCAACCGGCGAGCGCCTCACGCAGCGCCTCGAGCGTCACGCGCGCATCGGCGTGGAGCGGCAGGCCGCTGAGCTTGGCGGCGTCGAACGACGCGACGTTGACGTTGATGAATCGCACATCCGGGTCCTGGAAGGCGGACTTCGACGCCGTCGTGAAGTCGCTCCACCGCGTCCCGATCCCGATCACGAGGTCGGCCATCCGCGCGAGCCGATTCGCCGCCGCGGTTCCGGTCGCCCCGATCGCGCCGAGGCTGAGCGGATGCTCGGAGACGAGCGCGCCGCGGCCGGCCATGGTCTCGCCGACCGGGATCCCGGTCGCGTCGACGAATGCACGCAGGGCGACCGTCGCCTCGCTGTAGATGACGCCGCCGCCCGCGACGATCAGCGGGCGCCGCGCTGCGCGGATGAGGCTCGCCGCGCGGGCGATCGCGTCCGGGGAAGGCGGCTGCCGGAACACGGTCCAGACCCGCGGCTCGACGAACGCCGTCGGGAAGTCATGTGCCTCGGCCTGGACGTCTTCCGGGAGCGCGAGCGTGACCGCGCCCGTGTCCGCCGGGTCGGTGAGGACGCGCATTGCCTCGAGCGCCGCCGGGACGAGCTGCTCGGGACGCTCGACCCGCTCGAAGTAGCGCGACACCGGACGGAAGCAGTCGTTGACGGAGACGGTCGCGTCGTGCGGGACCTCGAGCATCTGGAGCACCGGGTGCGGCGTGCGGGTGGCGAAGGTGTCCCCGGGGAGGAGCAGGACGGGCAGACGATTGATCGTCGCGGCGGCGGCGCCGGTCACCATGTTCGTCGCGCCGGGACCGACCGAGGTCGTGCAGACGAGCGCGCCGAGGCGATCGCGCTGGCGTGCGTAGGCGGCGGCGAGGTGGACCATCGCCTGCTCGTTGCGAGCCGGATGGAATGCCAGCTGCTCGGAGTGCTGGTGCAGCGCCTGCCCGAGTCCCGCGACGTTGCCGTGGCCGAAAATGCCGAAGCAGCCGCCGAAGAAGCGGCTCCGGCTGTGGTCGCGCTCGATCTCCTGCGCGGCCAGGAACCGCACCAGCGCCTGGGCGATCGTCAAACGAATCGTGCTCACTGCGGGCGGGACCTCCTGCGCCTCATACGGGGACGTTTCGAGTCCTATCACCCGAACCGAGGCGCGTCGAGGAGGCCGCTCGCTTGCGCAACGCGTCAGGACCGGCTCAGAGCAGCAATTCGAGCACCTCGTGCTCGTGGGGCATCGCCGCCGAGCAGAGCAGTCGTGAGGCGACGATGCCGCCGGCGGCATTGGCGAAGGTGACGATCCGCGCAGGGTCCCAGCCGGACAGCAGCCCGTGGCAGAGCGCACCGCCGAACGCGTCGCCTGCGCCGAGCCCGCACAGGACCTTGATCGGCGCCGGTGGGATGAGCTCCTCGCCGGCGGCCGAGGCGAGCAGGACGCCGTCGCCGCCGAGCTTGACGATCGCGAACTCGACGCCGCGGTGAAGCAGCCGCCGCGCGGCCTCGTGAGGCTCTCCGGTGCCAACCGCGACGTCGCATTCCTCCCGGTTGCCGACTGCGACCGTGACATGATCCACGGCGGCGCCGATCCGCGCCGAGGCCTCGGCGCGCGAGCCCCAGAACGTCGGGCGGTAGTCGAGGTCGAGGATCGTGTGGCGGGCACGCGCCCGCGCGTGCAGGAGCTGTTCAGTTGTCGTCGCGCTCGGTTCCGCCGACAGGGCGCCGGCTGATACCCAGAGCAGCGGCAGCGCGGTGGTGAGCGCGATCGGGACCTCACCCGGGATGAGCTGCAAGTCGGGAACCGGCGGCTCGCGCCGGAAGTGCAGGCGGGGGTCCTCCGGCGGATCGAGCGCCGCGAACGCGAGCGGCGTCGGGAGGCCTGCCTCGACGCCGACGAAGCGCGTGTCGACGCCGAAGTCGCGCAGCTCCCCGATCGCCACCTCGCCGAAGGGGTCGTCGCCCACCTTCGTGTACACGGCCGCGCGGTGCCCGAGGCGAGCGGCGGCGATCGCGACGTTCGTCGGGCTGCCGCCGACCGCCTTGGAGAAACTCTGGGCGGCGTGCCAATCGGCGCCGACCTGATCGCAGTAGAGGTCGATGCTGATGCGACCGATCGTCAGCAGCTCGAGTCCGGGCGCGCCGTGGCTCGTCACGTTGCCGTCCACAGCCGCGCGACTATATCCGGGACGCCTGAGAGTGTCGCGCAGGCGAGCGCTAACGTTGACGCCGATGCCGGAGAACCGCTCGATGCCGCCGTCCACGGTCATCCCCGTGCTCGTGTACGAGGACGTTGAGGAGGCCGTCGAGTGGCTGTGCGACACGTTCGGGTTCGCCGAGCGGTGGCGGGCCGGGAATCATCGGGCGCAGCTCGCGATCGGCGACGGCGCGGTCGTCGTCGGCGAACGCCGTGTGACCGAAGCGCTCGAGGGAAACGACCCGACGATCTTCCGTGCGCCGCGCCGCGGCGAGGTCAGCCACTCGATCCTCGTCCGAGTCGACGACCTGGAGAGCCATTACCGGCGCGCTCGCCAGAGCGGCGCTCGGATCCTGCGGCCACCGGAGGCCTTCCCGTTCGGCGAGCGGCAGTACACCGCCGAGGATCTCGCCGGCCATCGGTGGACGTTCACCGAGTCCGTGGCCGACGTCGCCCCGGAGGACTGGGGCGCGAGTTCCGGGCCGGCGCTCGGCAGCTGAGACGCGCCGATCCGCATCAGGCGTTCGCCAGCAGGGCGGCGCCGAACAGACACAACACGTGGAAGGTCTGGTCGACGGCGATCGACAAACCGCGGGGCGCATCGTGCGTGCCCTTGACGACCTGCAGCCAGCCGCGAACGACGCTGCCGTCATCGACGAGCAGATGTGGGATCGCGATCGCGACCGCGACCGCGATGGCGCGCCCGGCCGACCGCTCGTCGGCCACCCACACGAGCGCGGGTACGAACGCGAGCGTGTAGATCGCGAGGTGTCCGACGAGCGCGCGACGCCCGATCCGGTCACGGAGCCCGCGGGTTTTGGTCACTGCCTGCCAGTCGGTCTGCAGCAGCACGTCACCGACGCCGTGTGAGACGAGGAACACGAGAAACGCCCCCGGCCAGCTCATGGACCGCTGGGTGGAGCTGCCGCGTCGCCGAGCGGCAGACCGCGCATCACCGTGCTCGCCGCCCGGATCTCGAAGCGGGCGTCGATCGAGGACTGCTCACGCCCCGCCGGTGCCGCCAACGTCGTGTGGAGCGCACGCGGGGACACTAACCCATTGTCACCGCGTCAAGGTCGGGCACAACGGTGTCGGCGAGGTGCGACAGCTCGGTGGCCGGATGCGACGTGCTCAGTGCCACGACGAGCATCCCGGCAGCCCGCGCGGCGGCAATCCCGGCCGGCGCATCTTCGAACACCGTGCATGCCGGCGGGTCGGCCCCAAGCCGGGTCGCCGCTCTGAGATACGGCTCGGGATCGGGCTTCCCCGCGCTCACATCCTCGGCGGCGATGAGCACGGGCGGCGGCGGCAGTCCAGCCACATCGAGACGGACCGTCGCGAGCTCGCGCGGCGACGAGGTGACGACCGCCCAGCCGCCGTCGCCGAGCGCCGTCAGCAGCCGGCGGGCGCCGGGGAGCGCCACGACACCGTCATGGTCGGCGAGGGCCGCCCGCTCCTGGGCCGTTGCGGCGCGGAGGATCTCGGCCTCAGGCGCGTCCGGGATGAACTCGCGGACGCTGTCGATCGCGCGCCGACCCGGGATCCGGGCGATGACCGCCGCCGGATCGAGGCCGTATTCGGCGGCGAACATCCCCCAATGGCGGGCTGCGCTTGCGCTCGAGTCGATCAGGACGCCGTCGAGGTCGAACAAGAGCGCTCGACGCGGCTCAATTGGGGCATTCTGTTGGACGTGAAGCAACGAGTCAGCGTAATCACCCTTGGCGTCCGCGACCTCGCCCGCGCGCTTCGCTTCTACGAAGCGCTCGGCTGGCAGACCGGCGCCGCCCCCGACGACGACGTCGTGTTCTTCCAGCTCGGGGACATGGTGCTCGCCCTGTGGGATCGGGCGCGCAACGCCGAGGACAGCTGTGTCACAGACACTGGCGGCTGGGGCGGGATCACGCTCGCACTCAATCTCGGCTCCCCGGCCGAGGTCGACGCGGTCGTCGAGGAGGCGCGGAAGGCGGGCGCCACGCTCGGCCGCGAGCCGGCCGAGACATTCTGGGGCGGCTACAGCGCAGTCATCATCGATCCCGAGGGGCACCCGTGGGAGGTCGCGCACAACCCGCACTGGACGCTCACGCCCGACGGGGGCGTGCGCCTGCCCTGATCGGCCGATCGGGGTCCTAGCCCGAGGCGTTGGCGACGTACTGCGACACCTGCGTGATCTCGGTTCCGCTCAACTGATCGGAGAACGCCGGCATCCCGGCGGCGCCGTGGCGGACCTTCTCCTCGACGGACGCAGCGGTGAACGACTTGTGATCGAGGCTCGGGCCGACGGTGCCGGTCGCGTGCGCCGCGGACAGCGTGTGGCATGTCGCGCAGTTGTCGGCGAACACCCGCTCGCCCGGAGGAGCGTTGGCCTGAACACTCGCGGAGCCACCACCGCCGCCGCAGCCGTCGAGCGCGAACGCGCCGACCAGAGCGGCGATCAGCGCGGCGAGCGCGGCGCCGCGCGCGGTCACACCCGCGCCGCCGGTGCCTCGACGGCTGGGTCCGGCGGCGGGCTGCCTGTCGCGCCGGTGTCGCGCCGCGACCAGGCGAACAGCAGCAGCGTCAGGATCGCCGCGAACGCGGTCAGGGCAAGCATCGGGATCGTGATGTAGCCGAACTTGTCGATCCACTTCGTCGCGCAGGTCGTCCCACCGACCTTGCACCCGGCCGGCTGGGCGCTCGGGTTCTCCTCGAGATAGATGTGGTAGATCGAGATGAGCGCGCCGACGATCGGGAACAGGAACGCGTATTGAACCCCGGCGCGGACGTCGCGCCGAAGCGCCCCGACGAGCAGGATGACGGCCATCGGGTACATCGCGATCCGCTGGTACCAGCACAGGTGGCACGGGACGTATTTCGCCAGCTCCGAGAAGTACAGACTCCCGAGCGTCGCCGTCAACGCGATCACCCACGCGATCCACAACTCGTTACCGAGCAACGTGTCCCGCACCTCGACGAGCAGCCGTCGCGCCGCCGGTGAGGCGAGCGAGACGAGCGCCAGCAGCGCCACGACTCCGACGAGGACCTGAAGCAGGACCGCCAGCGCGGCGAGCGCAGTGGAGACGGCATTTGTCAGGCTCTGGCTTGCCATCGGCTCGATGAACGGTATAACCCCCCGATGGCCAAGACCATCGTGGTGCTCGGAGCGCGCAACCTCGGCGGGGCGATCGCCGAGCATTTTCTCGGACTCGGATGGAACACCGCCGCCGTCGCCCGCAGTGAGGGCTCGCTCGCCCGGGTGCGGCAGAGCGGCGCGCTCGCGGTGGCGGCGGACGCGTCAGAACTCGGCGCGCTGAGCGACGCGCTCGGCCAGGTCCGCGGCGAGTACGGATCGGTCGATGCGGTCGTCAACGCCGTCAGCGCCGCCCGCCCACCGGGCTCGGGTCCGTTCGGCGGCGGCCCGCTGGCCGACGCCGACCTGGCGGCATTCCGCGGCTGGACCGCGGCGGTTGCCGAGCAGGCGTTTGTCTTCCTGTCAGCCGGCGCGACGGCGCTCAAGGAGAGCGGAGGTGGCGCACTCGTCCAGATCACCGGCGGCTCCTCCCGACGGGCGATGCCGGGCAGAGGGCTGTGGGCCGCCGGCGCGTTCGCGACGCGCGCCCTGATGCAGGCCGCCGCCCAGGAACTGCGCGATGACGGTATCCATGCGGCGCTGCTCGCGGTCGACGCAACGATCGAGTCGCCGAAGACCGAGGCGTTCACCCGCGAGTCGCCACGGCGTGCGCTCGCCGATATGACCGATGTCGCCGAGGCCGTCGCGTATCTCGTCAACCAGGGCGAGCGCGGCCTCACGCACGAACTCGTGCTCACACCCGCCGGCGATCGCTGGGTGCCGTAGGGCTCTTGGCGCACCGGGCGGCGCGTTACGCCCCTCCGGGCGGCGCGTTACGCACGATGACAGCCGCGATCGCTCCGACGAGAACGATCGAGAAGGGGTGGTAGGGGCGGCATGTCGACTGTCACGCCGCCCGCCGGCGCGCTCAGCCCTGCCGCTGGATCTCTTGCAATGACCAGCGGTTGCCGTCCGGGTCGCTGAGGAACACAAACCGCCCCCACGGAAGATCCTGGATCTCGCTCGGGTTCGCTCCGCGCTTGGTCAGCTCTTCGTGGGCAGTCTCGATGTCCGAGACGACGAGCTGCAGGCCTTTGACCGAGCCCGGCTCGCCCTCGACGACACCCGTTCCGATCGCGATCGAGCACGCCGAGCCGGGGGGGGGTCAGCTGGACGAACCGAAGCTCATCGTTGACCTGGTGATCGTGGTCGGCGTCAAAACCGAACGCATCCGTATAGAAGGCCTTGGCGCGGTCGACATCGGAGACGGGGACGGCGACGAGTTCGAGCTTGAGGTCCATGCGGGCGGTCCTTTCGGTGGTGGGCGGCATGCCCGCATTCTATCAGAACGGAGCATTCCGTTCCAGCCGAAGGGGTTCGGTCGGTGTGCCACTCCGCACGCCCACGTCGCCCGGCGGGCGGCGCGAGCCGGGGGCGGAGCCACCGCGCGCCGCCGCGCCGCCTACCGGACGGTCAAACGGGTGTGCATGCCGCGCTGGCGGTGCTGCCACAGCGAGCAGTACAGCTCGTAGCGCCCCCTGCGGAGCTTCCAGTTCGCCTCGCTGATCACGCCCGACTGGGTGAGCGTGAGCTTCTGGGTGCCGCCGACCATCTGGCCCCGTGAGTTCAGACGGCGGATCCGGAGGTCGTGTGCGTCCTGGCCGCGGTTCCACAGTTGGACGATGACGCGGCCCGCCGGAACCGACGTGCGGGAGCCGTACATCGTCCACTCCTGGGCGTAGACGAGCATCCGCGCCGGAGGCTTGGGCTTGGCCTGGCCGATGCCCGCGCCGGCGATGCCCGCGCCGGCGATGCCCGCGCCGGCGATCCCGACGATGCAGCCGATGAGGATGCCGATGCATCTCATCGCAGCAGTGCGTAGCGCTTGAACCGCGCGGCGCCCGGAATGACGGAGGCCGCGTCGTGGCCAAACCACTGCTCGAGCAGTGATGCGTACACGCCCCGGAAGTCGACGTTCTCGATCAGGTTGCCGTTCTTGTCGAGCCGGGTCACGCCCGGGAATTCGCCGACCATCGACCCCTTGACGCGCGTGCCGATCAGCATCGAGACGCCGCCGGCGCCGTGGTCTGTTCCCGCCGACCCGTTCTCCTGGGCGCGGCGGCCGAACTCCGACCAGACGTGGACGAGCACGCGCCCCGCGAGGCCGCGCGCCTCGAGGTCGGCCTGGAACGCGGCGAGCGAGTCGGCGACGAGTGAGAGCCCGTCGTCGAATGGCTTCTCCTGTGCCGAATGGGTGTCGAACTGGCCGTCGGCGGTGAGCGCGACGCACCGCAGCGGGAGGCCGGCGGCGATCATCGCGGCGAGCCCGGCGAGGCGGCCGGGGAAATCGGAATCGGCGGACCTCGGGTAGACGACGGGGCTGTGGTACGCGGCATTGCCGTTCTTGTTCCGGAACGGAGCAAGCGCGCGGCGGACGACCCCGACCTCCGATGCTGCCTCGGCGACCTGGGCGAGCGCGACGTCGTGCGAGTGGCGCTGCTGATCGCCGAGGCCCGAGGCGGAGTCGAGCGTGTAGTCGAAGATGTCTCCCCACACGCCCTCGAGCCACAGCGAGAAATCCTCGGGCTTCTGAATCGCGGCCACGGGATTGCGCGCGGTCGCGAGCGTCGGATTCATCTCTCCGTCCAGCGATAGGCCCTGGAGCGGGTTCGTGGAGCTGCCGACGAGGTCGAGATAGCGCCCCAGCCACCCGGTCACGACGCGCGTCTCGGTCGCCCCCACCTCCCAGTAATGGCGGGAGGTGAAGTGCGACATGTCCGGATCCGTGTAGCCGATCCCCGGGAACACGGTCATCTTGCCCGCGTCGTGGAGCTTGGCGAACGAGGCGGCGGAGGGATGCCAGTGCAGCCGCGGATCTTCTGCGAACGGCGCGCCCGAGCCGGGCGCGACGGCGAGCGTCGGGCGGAGCTTGCGGTACGTCGGGTCGCCTACCGGCGCAAGCACGGACAGGGCGTCGATCCCGCCGGCGAGGAACACCGACACGAGCACCGGCGAGGTCGGTCCGGCGGCAGCCTCGGCGATTCCGTCACCAAGCACCCGGTTCGTCAGTCCGAGCCGCTCAGCGCCATACACCGACAGCAGTCCGCCGGCCGCACCGAGCAGGAAGCGACGACGATCCATGCCGGTCCCCGCCGGGACGGGCATCCGCGGGTCCCACTCGCGCGGCGAGCCGGGACGCCCGGACGCGGACGCGGCGCGACGCAGCGCCTCAGAGCGAGTGAAGCTCTCACAGCACGTGCGCGCCATCAGGACGTCTGCCATTCCGGAGTCGTGGGGATGAGCGCGCGGAGTGCGTTCTGGCGCAGGATCCGATAGGTCTTCTGCTCCCAGTCGGCCGTGATTGCGTGGCCTGCGCGGCGGCTGAACGCGAGTAGGTTCCGCTTCGTCGCCGGCGAGAGCGGCGGGTTGTGCCAATAGCGCAGCGCCGCGCTTACCGCTTGCCCCGCGTTCTCGTGCACCGAGTACGGCGACTTGTCCGGGTCAAGCTCGCGCCCGCTCAGCGCGTAGGTGACCGCTGTGAACCGGCCCGCCCAGCGCGAGGTGTCGAGCCAGTGCTTGTAGTCCCAGCCGGCGACGTTCGGTGGCATGAACAGCCGCTGACCCGTCAGCTCGCCGATCCACGACCACGAATCAGTCTCGATCGTGCGGCCCTGCCCGCGGAGCAGGCCGGCGATGTAGACGACCGGGGGGATGACCATCCGCGGCCCCTCGTAGAACAGCGGGTGGCGCAGTATCGCCTCCATCAACGGGCGGATCTGAAAGCCGATGCGGACGTAGGTCCGCTCGAGCGCTCGACGCGTTCCGGCCGGAGGATCAACACCGATGAAGTAACCCCAGAGCTTTTCCACGACGAACGATGGGTGCATCGGATGATGGACGCACAGCCGGCAGGTGTCCCGCCATCCCCACTGTCCGCGGCGGCCGAAGATGCGCTTGACGCCGGTGTCGTGAAGCGAGGGATCGAAGCGGAAGTTGGTGGGCCCGTTGTCGTTCCAGTCGTTCGTCCAGCCGGTGAGCGCGCGGGCCTGCTCGTGGACGTCGTGCTGCGAGTAGCCGCGATCGGCGCCGAGCGTGAACAGTTCCATCACCTCACGGGCGTAGTTCTCGTTCGGGCTCCACTTCGTGTTCTCGTTGTTGGACAGGAACAGAAGCATCGCCGGGTCACGGGTCACGTCGACGAGCAGATCGTGGAAGTTGCCCAGCGCCCGGTCGCGCATCATCTGGTTCTGGCCGATCATCAGCCTGGCGTTCGACTGCTCCACAGAGGTGGCGAACCAGCTGTGCCAGACGAGCGTCATGCGCTCGATCAGCTGGTGGTTGGAGCGGACCATGCGGTCAAGCCACCAGCAGTGGTCGTGCCCCCAGACGTTGAACGGATCGAGCGGGTTCCCGTGGTCGTCGTGCGGCGCTCGACCGATCAGCCGGGGTCGGCCGGCCGGCCGGGTAAGCGAGGCGACCGCGCCCTCCATCCCGAGGCGCTGCAGCCGGCGGACGTCACCCGGCCGTGGGCCGAAGCCGGCGCGCCACAGCAGACGGGTCGCGTGGCGCTCGGTGAAGCGCCCGCGATGGACGGCAATCGGGGAACTGGGCAGAGATGCCATCTACTGGACGGTGGGCCTGAACTCGTGAGGACGGGGCCAGGGTCTCCCACGAGCTATCGGCGCGACTCTAAAGGCAGTTGAGGCGGATCGCGTTCCCGCGGTCCGGTTGTGCACAGGCTCGTGGCCCGATTTGGCGGCGCGGGCTCCTCACGCCTCGACCCAGTTCTCGGTGCGTTCCCAGAGCTCGCGGCCCAACTCCGGCGTCGCCACCGCGCTCGCCTCCTTGTGCTCCCTGTTCTCGTAGTAGTGCCCGCTCTCGTCGGCGAGCCCGGGGTCGGTTGCGCAGTAGAGGCTCGTCTTGGCGCCTTCCTCCGGAGTGCGCATCCGGAGCTTCATCAGTGGCCGGACCGGCCACGGGACCTTGCGCCAGATGTCGGACGCGATCACGCCCGGATGCAGGGAATACGTCGTCACGCCGGTGCCTGCGAGGCGGCGATCGAGCTCTTGGGAGTGGAGCACGTTGGCGAGCTTGGAGACCGCGTACTCCGGATATCCGGTGCGGTTCCGGGTCGGCCGGCGGACCTCCTCGTAGTCGATCCCCTTGGCGGCGAAGTGGGCGTCGCTGGCGACCGTCACGATCCGGGCCGGAGCGCTCGCCCGGAGACGATCGAGCAGCAACGACGTCAGCAGGAACGGACCGACATGGTTGGTCCCAAAGGCGAGTTCGAATCCGCTGTCGGTGATCCCGCGCTGCCCGGCGAGCCCGGCATTGTTGATGAGCACGTGCAGCGGCTCGTCGGCAACGAGGAACGCTTCGGCGCAGGTGCGAACGGCGGACAGCGAACCGAGGTCGAGCGGCAGGTAATGCAGCGCGGTGTTGCCGGTCTCGTCGATCACGACGCCCATCGCCTCACGCGTCTTCTGCTCCGAGCGTCCGGCGAGCCAGATGCGCGCGCCTCCCGACGCGAGCCCGCGGGCGGTGGCGAGGCCAATGCCGGTGTTCGCGCCGGTGATGAGGAAATTGCGGCCGTCGAGGTGTCCCATCGTCGGAGCATTCCACACTTAGAACGGCTGGGCTCGCGGATAGGCTGCGCCACACCGTGGAGTCGCCGGAGCCAACCGCGTCCGAGACGCTCGACCGACGCCGGTTCCTGATCGGCGCAACCGGCGCGGCGCTGACGCTCGCAGCCGGATGCGGATCGAGCCCTTCGCACCACGCCACATCGACGAGCACCGCAACAGCGCGGACGGCGTCCAAGCCGCTGCCCGGGACGCTGCAGCAGGCGATCCGCGGGCATGTGTTCGAGCGCGGCGCGACCGGCTTTTCGGCCGCCGCGCAGCTGTTCAACCCGCGATTCGACGACGTGCTCCCCAGCGCGGTCGCCCGCCCCGTCGACCCTGTCGATGTGCGCAACGCGATCCGCTTCACCGTCGCCCGTGGCGTGCCGGTGCGGGCACGATCCGGAGGACACAGTTATGCCGGCTACTCGACGCTCGACCACGGCGTCGTGCTCGACCTGCGGAGTCTCAGCGCGATCACCGTCGACCGCAGTGCGCGGACCGCCACGGTCGGCGCCGGTGCCCAGCTGATCGACGTGTCGGCCGCGCTCGGCGGGGCCGGGGCCACCCTGCCCGCGGGCTCGTGCCCGTCGGTGGGGATCTCCGGCGTCACGCTGGGGGGCGGCTTTGGGCTCGCGGGGCGGCAGTTCGGCCTCACCGCCGACAACCTCGTCGGCGTGAAGATCGTCACCGCCGACGGCGCGCTCAGGACCGTCAACGCGAGCACTGACCCCGACCTTCTGTGGGCGCTGCAGGGCGGAGGCGGCGGCAACTTCGGGATCGTCACCGAGTTCACGTTCACCATCCACCCGCTTCCGTCGAGCGCTGCGTACTTCAACGTCTCCTGGCCGTGGTCATCGGCGGACGAGGCGATCGCCGCCTGGCAGTCGTGGGCGCCGCACACGACCGATCGCGCCACCTCGGTCCTTCACCTCAACTCGGGTGCGAACCCGTCGATCAGCGCCAACGGGCAGTTCCTCGGTCCGGCCTCCGCGCTACCGGGCCTGCTCGCACCCCTGCTCGCGGTGCCGGGCGCGCAACTGACGAGCCACCTGGACATGTCCTACTTGCCGCTGCAGCTCCTGCTCGCCGGCTGCGCCAGCACATCACTCGCCGCGTGCCACACGGTCGGCACCGCACCGCACGGCACGCTGCCGCGCAACACGTTCAACGCCAAATCCGACTACGTCGCGCAACCACTCCCCCACGCCGGTCGCGCCGCGATGATCGCCTCCGTCGAGGCGGCCGGCTCGGGGTCATTGCTGTGCGACTCTTACGGCGGCGCTGTCAATCGCGTCGCGCCGACAGCGACGGCGTTCGTGCACCGCCAGGAGCTGTTCTGCATCCAGTACTACGGCAACGGCAGCACGGCAGGGTGGATCGATCAGGCGTGGCGCAAGATGCGGCCGTACGTCTCGGGTCAGGCGTACCAGAACTACATCGACCCGACGCTCGTGGGCTGGCAGCAGGCGTACTACGGCGAGAACCTCGCGCGCCTGGAGCAGACCCGCTCACGCGTCGACCCGCACCACTACTTCAACTTCCCTCAAGCGATCGGCAACTCGTAGCCCGCAGACCCGGGGTGCGCCTACCCTTCTGACCGTGGCGAAGCGCGACGACGCGGTTGAACTCGAGGTCGAAGGCCGGACGGTCCGCGTCTCGAGCCCGGACCGTGTGTACTTCTCGGCGCGGGGCGAGACGAAGCTCGATCTCGCCCGCTACTACCTGAGCGTCGGCGAAGGAATCGTCCGCGCGCTGCGCGAGCGACCCTGCATGCTCCACCGGTTTCCGAGCGGCGTCGACGGCGACAAGGTCCACCAGAAGCGGATCCCAAGCGGCGCGCCCGACTGGGTGCAGACGGTTCGGGTCACGTTCCCGCGCTATAACCGGCACGCAGACGAGCTCTGTGTGACCGAGGTGGGGAGCGTGATCTGGGCGGTGCAGATGGCGACGGTCGAGTTCCATCCCTGGAACTCGCGACGGGCCGACGTCGAGCGGCCCGACGAGTGGCGGATCGACCTCGACCCGATGCCCGACTGCTCGCCGGCGGCGGTCAAGCGCGTCGCTCACGTCGCCCACGAGGTGCTCGACGAACTCCGCGCCGTCGGCTGGCCGAAGACCTCGGGCGGTTCCGGGATGCACATCTACGTGAGGATTGCGCCTGAGCACGGCTTTGGCGACGTACGCCGAGCCGCGCTCGCGTTCGCCCGCGAGGTCGAGCGCCGGATTCCGCAGGACGCGACCACGACCTGGTGGCGCAAGGACCGCCCCACGGACAAGGTCTTCGTCGATTTCAACCAGAACGCCCGCGACCACACGATCGCCAGCGCCTACTCGGTCCGCGGCGTGCCCGAGGGGACGGTCTCGACGCCGATCCGCTGGGATGAGGTCGACCACGTCGAGCCGGGCGACTGCACGATCGCGACCGTCCCCGCGCGGTTCGCGGAGCTCGGTGACCTGCACGCCGGGATCGACGACGCCGTGTTCGCCATCGACCCGCTGCTCGAGTGGGCCGATCGGGACGGGCTCGAGCCGGCGCCGCCGCCGCGCCACGGTCAGTAATTCGAGGGTAGGTGAAGTCGGGGGCGGGCCCCACGTCAACCTTGAGGTTGTCGACCTGGAGGCTGAGGCCCTCGTGTCGTGACGCCGGACTCAGGCCGAGGATCAGGTTGCAGTGGCCCGTCCTGGCCGGGTCCGATCCGCACGCGCCGACCCTCTCCGTCGCGTCCGATGTCTGCCGGTTGGAAGCCTTCACGGACCCCGTCCGGGCACCGCCGGGTAGTCCCACGTGGGTTGCGTCGACGGTGAAGGTCTCGTGGGCCGCCGCCGCAAAGGCGTGGGGTGACCGCCAGATGACCGAGGCGTGCGCGCCGTCGACCCGCATTGCGAGGATCCGCGTGCCATGCGGGTGATGACGGTGAGCCATCAGCAGCACCACCCCGCGCCGTGCAGGCAGCGCAGACCCTATGCTCAGCGGTCGTAGTTGGCAATCACCCGCAGGGACAGGCCGGTGAGGATCGCCCCCAGGGCGACCGTCACACCGAGACAGACGGCGATCTTGCCGGCATCCCAGCCGTCGATGACGAGTGAGCGCAACCCGACGATGACGTAGCTCACCGGGTTGATCCGGGCGAGCGTTTCCATCGCCGAGGAGAGTCGATCGAAGGGAACGAAGTTCGGCGTCAGGAACAGCAGCGGGAAGAATAGGAGGAAGCTCGACTGGGTCGCCTGCACGTTGCGCGTGCGGAGCGCGACGAGGATCCCAAAGCCCGCGTACGCGACTCCGAACAGCGACGACAGCAGGATGATCACGAGCGCTCCGAGCGGGCCGCTCTCAATCCGGGCACCGAGCGCGATCCCGACGATGAGCACGAGCGCCGACGTGAGGATCCCGCGGACGAGGTCGGCGGCGAGACGCCCGAAGATGAGCGAGGAGCGCCGGATCGGCGCGACGAGCAACTTGTCGAAGTAGCCGAGCTCGATCTCGGTAACGAGCGCGAGTCCGGACGTCGCCGTCGCCACGGCGAACATCAGCGACACCGGGAGCTGGAACGCGACGTAGCCCTGACCGCGCAGGAACGGGGTCGAGCTCGGGAACGTCTTCGAGACCTGCCCGATGTTGACGATCAGGAAGAACAGCGGGATGAACAGCGTCGGGATCGTCGCCTCCGGATATCGGGCGATCTCCCGCACGGCGCGGCGCCCGAGCAGCATCACCTCGGTCATCGCGCCACCTCCGGCTGTCCGGCCGCCTCGGCACCCTCGAGCCGGCGCCCGGTCGCGCGCAGGAACACGTCGTCGAGACTCGGGCGCGAGACCGAGATGGCGCCCACCCGGATGCTCTCGCCGTCGAGCCGCCGCACGATCTCTGCGATCGAGTTTGCTCCATCCTCGACGTAGAGCGCGAGGGCGTCCTGTTCCTCGACGATCCGCTCGAGCCCGCCGAGGCCCTGGAGGGCGGCCTCGGTGACCGCCCGGTCGGCACCGTCGAGCGTGACCGAGACGACGTCGTGGCCCATCTCCCCCTTCAGCTGCTCGGGCGTGCCTTCGGCGACGATCAGGCCATCGTCGATGATCGCGATCCGGTCGCACAGCTGGTCGGCCTCCTCGAGGTATTGGGTCGTGAGGAACACCGTCGCCCCGCCGCCGTTGATGCGGCGGACCTCATTCCAGATCGTGATCCGCGACGCCGGGTCGAGCCCGGTCGTCGGCTCATCGAGGAACAGCACGTCGGGGGCATGGACGAGGGCGCTGGCGAGGTCGAGCCGGCGCTTCATCCCGCCCGAGTACGTCTTCGTCCTCCGGTCGGCGGCGTCGGTGAGGCCGACGAGGTCGAGCAGCTCGTTCGCGCGCTCGCGGGATCGCCGCCCGGTGATGCCGTACAGCCCGCACTGAAGCTCGAGCAGCTCACGGCCGGTCTGCACCGGGTCGAGTCCGATCTCCTGGAGGGCCACGCCGATGCGTCGCCGGACCCCAGCGGCGTCCTCGACGACGTCGAGCCCGGCGACCCGTGCCTCACCGCCGGTCGGCGGCAACAGCGTGCACAGCATGCGCACGGTAGTCGTCTTGCCGGCTCCGTTCGGCCCGAGGAAGCCGAACACTTCGCCGGAGCGGACGGTCAGATCGATACCGCGGACCGCGTCGATCCCGCCCTTGAAGGTCCGGCGCAAGGCGCTCGCCGCAATCGCCGAGTCAGTCAAACATCCCTCCCAAGTCGCTGGTGTCTGGGGGCACAGACCGTGGCGACGGCACGAACTCATCGCCCGCCCGTCACCTCGCTGAGGCTACCGACGCTAGGGTGGGGTCCGTGATCGACTTCGGGGCGTACTCGCGGCGGGTGGGCCTCGGCCCGAATCCGACGGTGGCGGACGTTCATCGTGCGCACCTGTTCACGATCCCTTTCGAGAATCTCGACCCGCACCGCGGCGTCCCGGTGTCGCTCGAGGCCGAGGACCTCGAACACAAGCTCGTCGCGCAGGAGCGCGGTGGGTACTGCTTTGAGCAGAACCTGCTGCTGGCAAGCGCGCTGCGGGAGCTTGGCCACGAGGCCGAGCCGATGCTCGCCCGGGTCCGCGCCGGGGCGCCCCCGGGCGCGCTTCGACCGCGGTCGCATCTCGTGCTGCGCGTCCACGACGGCTCGGACACGTGGCTCGCGGACGTCGGCTTCGGACTCGGCACCCTGACGGAGCCGATCCCGTTCGCGGCTGGTGTCGAGGCCGAGCAGCTTGGTTGGCGGTTCCGGCTCGTCGAGGACGATCGCGAACTTGTGCTCCAGACCGACAACGCCGGCACGTGGATCGATATGTACGCGTTCGTCCCGGAGCCGGTGCCGCCGGTCGACATCGAGACGAGCAACTGGTTTACGTCGACGCACCCTCGGTCGCCGTTCGTCGCGGGCCTCGTCGCCGCGGCACACCGACCGGACGGCACGCGTGCCGCCCTGAGCGATTGGGGCGAGCTGGCACTGACGATCCGGACACCCTCCGCAACCGAGGTGACGCCCGTGGAGCGCGACGCCGTGCCGGCGCTGCTCGCCGAGCAATTCGGCCTCTCCGGGTTCGCGCTGCGCGCGGACGGCCGCGTCGTGCCGGCGGCTTAACTGACGCCGGATCGCGGCTGATTACGGAGCAGAACCGCTTGATTGGTCTCGATACTCCTTCGCATGTCCCTCAGCCTGAGCTGTGCCATCTGTAACGACGCGATCGGCGTTTACGAGCCGCTCGTCGTCCTCTCCGACTTCCGTGCCCGTCGGACCTCGCTGACGGCTGAACCGACGGCGGCGGACAGGGCCGACGCGGTGTTTCACGGCAGCTGCGTCCCGACGCTCCGCGTCAGCCGTCCGGCCCTGTGCTGCGCGTCGTCATCTCATCAGTGACCTGAGCGCGCCGGCTCCGCGGCGCCTGCGAGCGGAATGCCGTGATGTACGCGTCGAAGTCCCAGGTCGAGAGAAACGCCCTGGCCGCGTCGTCGCCTGACTGGTAGAGCCTCCGTTTGAGATCGGCGTCGTCGTCGATGCTGAACTGTGTCGTCTTGACGCCGAGCGTGCCGATCGGGATCGTCCGCGCGTAGTTCGCCTGTTCGACGTAGAGGCGATCGTGGGCCTCCATCATCGTGCGTCCGATCGACATCAGGAAGCTGATGATCGAGCCCGGTTCGTGCCCTGGTATCGCAGGCGGCGGGCCGGCGATCAGCGGGTCACGCTGGTCCGGAGCGACGAGCAGCATCCCGAACGTCGGCCACCGCGGCACCTGATCAGGCGGAGAGTCGAACAGCCAGATCGGGAAGTTCGACAGCAGCCCGCCGTCGACGATCACGTGCTCGTCGTGAGGGTCCGCGGGGTTCTGGTGGACGACCGGGTCGAAGAAGATCGGGATCGACATGCTCATCCGGACGGCCCGCGCCACCTCGAGCTCGTCCGGATCGACGCCGAGATACTGACGTGCGTCGCGGGGGAGCACGAGCATCCGCTCTCTCGACAGATCGGACGCGATCACCTGGAGCCGGTAGTGACGCTCGTCCGAGCCGGACTCGCCGGCGACCGGATCCCGTAACTGGCCGAACTTCGTGATCCCCTTCTTCTCGAGGTGCTCCCTCATCCAGCCTTCGAAGTACTTGCCCGGATGCAGGCCCTTGTGTCGCAGCATCTCGATCCCTTGGGTCAGCGGCCACTGGCCCCCGTCCTCGAACTTCCGGTAGCGCATCTCCTCGAGGACGAGTCGTTTGAGTTCCTCCCCCGAGTAGCCGGCGGCGACGAGCGCTGCGGTGATCGCCCCCGCCGAGGTTCCGGCGACGCGCTGCGGCTGGAAGCCCTGCGCATCGAGGTGACCGAAGGCGCCGGCGAGGCCAATACCCTTGACCCCGCCGCCTTCGAACACGAGATCGACGCGCTTCTCGTCCGTCGCGGACGAGGCGGTCGGCCGCGATTCGGTGCTCATGCTCTCGCGGCCGGTCCGTCGGCCGCGTTCGACCACATCAGCTGGATCGGCACCGTGCCGGAACCGTCGCTGAGCGGAACCTCCTTGAACACGAGGCCGATGTCCTGCGCCTCGTTGATCGGCAGGTCCCCGATCTCGCCCTCGCCGGTCTGCGAGTACCACCCGAGCAGGTGACCGTCGCCGGTGGCGTTGACGTCCTCGACGGCGGCGTCCGTCCGGGCCTCGTTGAGCTCGTGATAGAAGGTCGCGACGACGCTCTTCCACGGCTGGTCGAACGCCGGTATCCCGTTGTCGCCCTCGGAGTACACGCCGACGGCGTAGTAGCAACGGTGATCGCCGCCGAGGTGAATCGACCCGTGGTACCCGCCGAGCCCCTCCTTCGAGCTTGCCGCGTCGTCGGGGTCGATCTTGATGACGCCCTTGCGCCGCCGCTCGTGCCGCTCGGCCTCCCCGGAGAGGGCTTGAAACCCGGCGAGAAGTCGTCCGAGAGGATCGTTCCGCGCGGCAGCAGGATGTTGATCACGCAGTTCGCAGGATTGGCGTCGCCGAGCACCCCGGCGTCGTGCAGCAGTCGCGCCAGCGATTCGGCCTCGTCCTTGTGGACCGTGTCCGGAAGGGCGGTCTCAAACACGGCGGACGCCAGCATCGTCGAGGATACGCCGCGGCCGTCGAAGTACTGGGCGATGACGCTCTGCAGGCCCGGATCGCTCATCGCCGACGACAGCGCGTGATCGATGTTCTGCATGTCGTCAGCGGCCCAGGCGCCGCCCGGCCCGACGTACCGGTTGACGAACGTGAGATCGGCGATCGTTGGCCCGCCGCTGTCGACGAGGTTCCAGCTCGGCCGCGGGCTGAACCCGTCGGCGAGGTTTGCTGACCGCGCGTGGCTCCCGTTGGTCGCGTGCGGGTGGGCGGCGTGTCGGTGTGCCTCGGATCCCGGACCGAGGACGACGTTCAGCGCGCGTGGCGCTCCAGCCCCATCACTCATGACATCCCCCAAGATGGTTTCGGTGGTGTGAGCAGCGAACCACGTCTTGTCAGTGCTGTGGGGTGATTTTTCTCACAAGGCGCCGGTGAGCCCAGCCGGCGCCCTCAGGATCGCTGCCGCACCCCGAAGCGGCCGATCAATGACCGCAGCGTGCCGAAGGCCGGCTTCTCGGTGTAGTCGGAGCGCAGCAGCCCGTCGAACGCGAACAGCGGATCTGGGGTTCCGGCCCCCAGCGGCGCGATCGAGTCGCGCAGGTTGAACCAGCGGTAATCGGTGATCCCGAGGCTGCGCGAGAAGGATGCCGCCGCCCGCACGAGCTGACCGAGCGCGCTCGCCTGCTGGCGATCGCTCAGCCGGCCGGTCGGGACGCCGTTCTCGGTGATCCAGATCGGGACGCGCGACGCCAGGCGCGCTCGCGGCATCATGTGGCGACGCAGGAATCCCGCCGCGGCTCGGAGCTCGGCCCGGTAGCTGTCGCCCGGCGCCATCACCGGCGGGACGATTGTCCCGGGATAGAAGTCCAGCCCGACGAAGTCGACCGCCCGCCGAAACGCCGGCCCTCCGTGAGCGCCGAGGTAGGAGAAGAACGCCGCGTCGTGGTCGAACCGGTAGGCGTAGGTGAATCCAAATCTGAGCTGGGCGAAGTGACGGCGCCGCGCTTGCGCGCGTGCGGTCGTGATCCCATCGATGAGCGCGTCCTGCGCGCGCGGGTAGGCGCCGTCAGACGTGTTCGGCGAGACGGCGATGTTGACCTCGTTCGTGATCGTCATCGCGACGACGCGCCGGTTTGGACCGAACGCGTCGACGGCCCGCCTGACGAACGCGCACCAGGCGCGGACATCTCCCGCCTGGCGAGGAGCGGGGTGGTATCGGAGCTGGATCTCGACCTCGAAGCCGGCTTTCGTGTCGGCGGCGGCCGCTCGCATGAAGCGTCGGATGCCCGCCTGTCCATCGGAGAAGAACAGACGGTTCAGCCGCACGACGAGCGCCTTTCCCGCCGGGCGCAGCGCCCGCAGCGCCCGGAGGTCCCGCGCCGGATCGTCCGGGACCGATGGCTGCTGGGAGGACCCGACGCTGCCGGCGATCCCAGGATCGACTCCGAAGCGAAGGGTGGGCCGTGTCGCGGCCGACGCGCTGGCGGCCGGCAGCGCGAGCAACGCGATCGTGAGGGCCGCGGCGCACACGACGCGCCGCGGCTCAGGCCGGCTCGGCACCCTGCCTCGCGAGCGCGACCGAGCGGTCGGCGCAGCCACGCATGTACCGCGCCCACGCCGTGGCGACGAACGCGCGGATGAGCGGGCTCGCGATCCGTCCGCTCGGTGTGAACGCGTAGGTCCACGCGAACCGCGAGCCGCCGGGCGTCGCCGTGAACTCCCAGGCGCCGTGCGCGTGCTCGACGAGACGGCCGAGCGGGTTCGTCATCGCTTCGACCCGGTAGGCAAAGGCGGACGGCCGCTCCCAGCGCACGAGCGTCTCCCGGGCCGTACTGCCGTCCTCGAGCACGACGGTCCGACTCGAGCCAGGTGTGTCCCACGGTCCGGTGAGGTCCGCGGTGCCACGGACCCCGGGAATCGGCCCCCAGCGGTGCAGAACCTTCGGCAGCACGTCCTCGGCGACGACCACATCAAAGAGTCGTGCGACGTCCACCCCGGCGGCCTCCCGGACAACGGTGTGGGCGGCCGTCGTCAAGCGGACGTCACGGAGGTATAGAGCGCGGAGCGATCGATGCCGGCGATCGACGTGTGACCGGTCAGCCCGAGGGCCACGTCGATGTCGGACTTCATCACGGCGAGGACGTGGCGGACGCCGGCCTCGCCGCGCGCGGCAACGGCCCATGCCCACGCCCGCCCAACGAGCACCGCGCGGGCGCCGAGCGCCATCATCTTGACGACGTCCAGCCCGGTGCGGATGCCGCCGTCGACGAGGACCTCGGCACGGTCTCCGATCTCCTCGATGATCGCCGGCAGCGCACGTGCTGTGGAGGGGACGGCATCGAGCTGACGGCCGCCGTGATTGGAGACGACCACGCCGTCGACACCGACCTCGACGGCGCGGCGCGCGTCGTCGGGATCGAGCACGCCCTTGACGACGAGGCGCCCGTCCCAGTGCTCGCGCACCCACGCGATGTCGTCCCAGGTGACGCTCGGATCGAACTGGGCATCGACCCAGCTGCGGAACGCATCCGGCGTCGTCGCCCCGGGCACCGCCTTCACCAGATTGCCGAACGTCAGCGGCTTGCCGCCGAGCGGCACGTCGCGCACCCACCGCGGGTGGCTGACGAGATCAAGTCCGCGGACGAGCTTCGCCCACGGCGGGACGCCGCCGCCCATCGCGTTGCGGATGTCCCGGTGCCGCGCACCGACGACAGCGAGATCGATCGTGAGCACGAGCACCGGCGCGCGGACCGCCCGGGCGCGGGCCATCAACTCCTCGGCGTACCCGCGGTCGCGCATCACGTAGAGCTGGAACCAGGGCGGGGTCGTCGTCGCATCCGCGACCTCCTCGATGCTGCAGATCGAGACCGTCGACTCGATGAACGGCACCCCGGCCGCCTCGGCGGCACGGGCCGCCTGGACCTCGGCGCGGCGAGCGAACATTCCACCGAGGCCGACGGGCGCGAGGATCACCGGGAGCGCAAGCTGCTGACCCAGCACTTCGACCGACTGGTCACGGTGCGACACATCCCGCATCACGACCTGACGGAGGAGCAGCCGCTCGAGGTCGCCGACATTCGCGCGGAGGGTCGCCTCCTCGTACGCGCCGCCATCGATGTAGTCGAACAGCTGGCGCGGCAGCTTGCGCCGCGCGAGCTCTCGGTAGTCGAGCACAGTCGCCGGCGCGAGGCCGAGCGGACGATCAGCGCGGAACCGCACGCCGCGAGCCTAACGAACACCGCCCGGCACGAGTCGCCTGAGACCAATCAGAGACTGTCGCAGCAACGTCCGCGCGATAGGGTCGCGGCAATGTTCGGTCGCCGCAAGGATGACGAGGATCCGTTCGCCGCGCTGAAGGACGGTGGGACGTATCAGAGCAACCCGGTCAGCCTGCCCGAGCTCGGGCTCGGCGCCGACGCGCCGACGCAGCCGTCCGGCGCCCCGCAGGGCTCGGGCCCGACGAACTCGGTCACCTCCACGCCCGTCGCCAGTTCGACCTCGCCGCCGCCGACATCGTCCAGCCGGACGTACGAGAAGCCGGCGGTCTCCTTCCGGTCCGCGTACGGCCTTGGCCGCGGCAGCAGCTGGGTCTGGCGGCTCGCGGTGCTGGGCATCGTGTCCGTCGTGATCGGCTCGGCGGTCCTGGGTGCCAGCCACTCGGTGCACTCGATCAAGATCCCGTCGTTCAACTTCAACACCGGGAACGTGACGACGACGAGCCCTGGTGGGTCAGGCGCCAGCTCGGGCGGGACGTCGAGTCCCCGACCGGTCGCGTACCTCACGCCGCGCGGGCTCCGTGCCGGGCTCGCCCACGTGGCGCACCTCGCGCACGGCGCCAAGCTCACGCTTCTGCGGATCGACGCGCGGACGCTCAGCGTGTACGCGACGCGGGCAAACGGCCGCACGAGCCAGATCTACTTCAGCCCGTCGGTGACGTTCGTCAACCCGGCCGCCAAGCCCGGCGAGGTGCCGATCCGGGCCTCGAGCATCCGACCCAGCGTGCTCGGCGCGCTGATCACCCAGATGCATCGGCGCTTCGGCGTGCGGGCGAATCGGATCGACTATGCGGTCGTGAGCTCACCCTCCGGCCAGGCGCCGGAGTGGGTGATCTTCGTCAAGAACGCGTCGCATACCGGCTATATCGCGCCGCTCGGGGGCGGTTCGCTGACGCGGATATAGCCACCGCGTGCGTATGGTGCGGCCGAGACGTGTGGCGCCGTGACGTCACGCTGGAGACCTGCCGAGCTCGCGCGTGTGGAGTAATTTCATGACCTCCTACGTCGGGGCGCTCCACAACCCGCAGCGTGTACCTCGCGGCCTCGCGATCGCCGTCGGCGGGCCGCCCGCCGTCGCCGGGCAGTACCGCAGCGCGCTCGCGTCCTTTGGCGGCCACCACCTCGCGCACTCGGTCGTCGTGCTTCTCGTGTATGCGCTCCTCGGTGTCGCGCTGATGGTTGCGGCGGGCGCCCGCCGTTACTCGGACGAGGACCGCGACCTGTCGCTCGGAATTGGCTCCTCGGCGGCCGGCGTCGGGTGAGCGCTACACGTCGAGACCGGCTGCCCGCAGCACGCCCGCGGCGGGCACGTCGAGGTCGTCGAGGACGCCGGCGAGACTGTCGCCGGAGAGGTCTCGCACCTTGTCCGCCAGGTCCGCGGCGCTGATCGGGCGGTCCGGTGACCCAGCCGGACTCGGCACGCGGACGCGTTCCGCGTCGGCGCAGATGAGGACGGCTCCGAACTCGGGCAGCGAATCGTCGAGCTCGACGTTCACGTGGCGGGCGAGGTCACGCGCCTGCGGGTCGACGGCGCTGAAGTGCGACAGGCGCACCGGCCCGCGCGCCGCGGCGAGCGCCACGCATTACGCGATCGAGAACTTCCCCTCCAGCGGTTCGGTGACGTCGTCGAGGTGAGCCGCGCGGCGGGCGACCGGGTGCACGCGGATGACGACCGGCTCGTGGCGCAGGTCGTGGCCGCGTCGCTGAGCGTCGAGCACCGCCTCGATCGGAGAGTGGGTGCCGAGGCAGCTCGGGTACAGCTTGATCCAGTTCCGCGCGATTGCGGGGGTGGCGGCGCGGCCGGTGTCGAGCGGCGGCACGCGCGCCCCGAACACACCCTCAAATCCGACCTCGCCCCGGACGACCCGCTCGTCGACCCGAGCGCCGCCCTGGGCGAGGCGAGCTGCCTCGACGCCGGCCGCCGCCGCCAGGCCGACCTGAATCGCCTTGCCGTCGGAGCCGAACGCCCCGCGCGTGCCGCCCGTCCCCAGCAGCGCGAGCGCGAGCGCCTGCTCGTGCTCCGCGGCCGTCAGCCCGAGCAGGCGCGACGCCGCGACGGCCGCGCCGAGCGGTCCGCACACCGCCGTCGGGTGCCAGCCGGCCGCGTAGAGCGCGGGATGGCTCGCCGCCGCGCACGCCGCCATCACCTCGTAGGCCTCGGCGTATGCCGCGAGCGCGTCGCCGAGCGTCGCCCCGCAATCGGCGGCGACGACAAGCGCCGCGGGCGCACAGGTCGCGCTGACGTGAGCGACGCCGTCGGAGAACGTGTCGTCGAAGTCGTGCACGTGGCCGGCGGTCGCCGCGAACGCCACCCGCGTGCGCCCGCCATCCCCGCTGTGGCGGACCGCGGTGGCGGCCCGCTCGCCCGCGCCGGCATAGGCGCACGCGAGCCAGTCGGTGAAAGCCGTTGCATAGGCGGGGTGGCTCGGCCGGGCGCTGACGAAATGGGCTGTCGTCGAGTCGATGCTCTGAAGCCTAGAAGACGCCTGAAGAAGTGGGGTGTGGGATATGCCGGTCCGGTGCGGTGAGCTGGTGGTTTGTGGTTCGGATCGATGCTGGACGAGTTCGCGTCGGTCGGGGATCGTTGGCTCTCATGCGTGTTGGCCTGCCAGTCGGTGTCCGATGGGGTTGAGGTTGACCAAGGCAGCGGCCCACGCGGCCTGCAATCGCGCCTTGGCGCTGCCGATGTAGCGGCTCTTGCGCGCGCCGTAGCGGTGAGCGAGCAGTCCTAGCAGCCGCTCGATCCGTGGTCGGGTGCGACGCAGATGTTCGCTGTCGTCGGGGTCACGGAGCGCGGCTCGTCCGGCTTGCAGCAGGTGCTCGTGCTCCATGATCCTGATCTGACGGCGGGCTCGCCCAGGACAGCAGCGTTCCTTCAAAGGGCAGGCGCCGCACATCGCCACGGTGAAGCTCGCGCCGCGATATCCCTTCGGGGTGGTCCAGATCGGCACGACGTGGTCACCGGGACAGGTGACCGTCTCGGCGGTCAGGTCGATCGCGAAGTCCTGCTTGCCGAGCACGTCCTCTTCGACCTTGCCCTCCGGAACCGGGGCGAGCACCTCCACGTCACGTTCAGCCAACTCCGCCCGCACCGGCCCGTTGCCGTAGGCGGTGTCGCCCAGGATCCGCTCTGGCCGCTGTTCTGAGGGCTGGGCGTCGATCAGATGTTTGGCGTGCGGCCCGTCCTGCTCACCGGCCGAGCTCACGTGCACCGCGGTGATCAGCGGCTCTGAGCCGTTCGTGGCGGCGGCATGAAGCTTGTAGCCATCGAAGCGCTGCTGGCTGCTCTTGCGGCCGTGGCGCATCTCCGGGTCGACGGTCGAGATGATCCGGTCACTCCGGGTGCCGCGGTGCAGCCGTGGCACGCCGTCCTGATCGATGTCGAAGTCCTGGCCGATCAGATCCCGCAACAGCTTGTGCGCGGCCTGCACCGCCTCGTCGTCCAGCAGCCCCTCAGCCTGCTCGACCGCCTCCAGCGCCCGCTCGGCGTCCTGCGCCACCCGGGTCAGCATCCGCTCCCGCTCTGCCTTCTCCCGCCAACGACAATCCGGCTTCTCGCCCGGCGTCTCGTAGTCGAACTCAAGCCCGTCGTCCAGCTTCTCGCCCGCCTCCTCGTCCGCGGCCTTAACCGCGTCAAGCAGCTTGCGGACCGCGTGGCGCACAAGCCTGACGGTGTCCTGGGTCGCGGCCGCGCCGAGCATCGGCGTGGAATCGATGATCTGCTCCGCCGTCCCGTCCAACATCCCGAGCTCCCCAGCGAGCCGCAACGTGTTCTGAAGCGCCAACCCCTCCTTCTCGTGCAACAACAACCGGGCGCGGAACTTCGTCAACGACGTCGGATGCCACCCCTGATGATCGACCGGCAGACCCAGCGCGACCTTCCACCGCAGATCCCACGCCACGCACTCCATCGCCTGCTCATCACTCGCGCCGGTCCGGTGCTGCAACAACAACACCTTCGCCAGCAGCGACGGTGGGATCGACGGACGACCCAACCGCGACGAATAACACTCCGCGAAGTCCTCATCACGCACGATCCGATCACCGTGCTCGGCCAACAACGCAAAGAACGAGCCCTCCGGCAACGGCCTGGCCAGCACCGCCGCGTCGAACATCCCGACCTGAGCAGACTGAGTCGCGAGCATGCCCACAGGGTCTTAAACCCGCCGGACAGACCCGCGACTATTTCAGGGGTCTTCTAGTGTCGTGATTCGTAAATTCGGTGGCAGCCTCGCGGCGTCTGGACGCGCCTGACGGGAGGGGATGAACCCGCCGTACCACCAGCGACGGCGTGTTAGGGCGACCTAATTAGGGCACCCTAATTTGTGATACGGTGCTCCGCAGTGTCCGGCAGGGACAAACGACAGGCGCAGGGAACCTTCTACCTCTGGGTGGCGGTCGTCCTCGCGCTCGCGGTGGCGATCACGATCCTCGCCTGGCACGGCGCGGGCGGAACGCCGGACCCAACCGACCCCGGAACCCACATGAGCCGGACGTCGGCGGTCATCAACAGCGCTGTCCTCGTCTTCCGCGAGGGTCTGGAGACGATCCTCGTTCTCGCCGCGGTGCTCGCAAGCTTCCTCGGCGCCAACACGGTCTATCGCCGACCGGTCGCGGTTGGCGGCGCGTTCGGGGTCGCGGCGACCGTGGTCACGTGGTTCGCCGCCGCCTGGCTGCTCGGACTGTTCGGCACTGACGGGTTGACGCTTCAGGCGGCCACCGGCCTGCCGGCGATCATCGTGTTGCTGATCGTCATGAACTGGTTCTTCCACCGGATGTACTGGACCGGCTGGATCTCGCACCACCACAAGCGTCGCCGGGGCCTGCTCGCGGGCGACTCCGACACGACGATGCGCCGTACTCTGCTCGGCTTCGCGCTGCTCGGCTTCACCTCGATCTACCGCGAGGGGTTCGAGACGGTGCTTTTTCTGCAGAACCTGCGGATCACGTTCGGGTCGAGCGTCGTGCTCGAGGGCGTCGTCCTCGGCAGCCTGTTCACGGTCGCCGTCGGCGTGCTGACGTTCGCGCTGCACCAGCGGCTGCCATACAAGAAGCTCTTGATCATCACCGGCGGGATGCTGCTCGTCGTGCTGTTCGTGATGGTTGGCGAGGAGGTCAACGAGATGCAGCTCGCCGGCTGGATCGGGACGACGCCGATCGGGATCTCCCTCCCCGGCTGGGCGGGAGAGTGGTTCTCCCTGTTCCCCAACGTGGAGACGATCGTCGCGCAGTTCGGCGCCGTGCTGATCGTCGCCGGCTCCTACCTCGCGGCCCAGTATCTGCGGGTGTGGCGTCCGCGCCGGCGGCGCGAGCGCGCGGCGAAGTTCGCCGAGCAGCCGCCCGAGCGACCCGCCGGGACGGCCGCGCGTCCGGCAGGCCTGCTGAGTGCTTAGGCGGTTTGACCCGCTTCCGCCCTGCGGTCGAGACCCGTGTGTGGCGGCGCGCTTACGTGCCGCTCGATCTGTGCGCGCGGTGCGCGACGGAGCACGCCCGGCGCTGACCGACGGGTCAGGCGTTGTCCGGGAGGCCGATCCGCCGGTCAAAGCCGGCCGGCGCGTGGATGTTGAACATCCGCACCGGCACGGATCCGTCGTTGCGGAAGCCGTGCTCAATGCCGGGCGGGACGAGGACGAACGTGCCCGGTGGCGCCGGCACGTCGCGACCGCCGAACGTGAACGTCAGCTCGCCCTCGATGATGAAGAAGGCGTCGTCCTCCTCGGCGTGGGTGTGCGCCTCGAGCTCGCGGCCGGCGACGATCTCGATGATCCCGAACGTGAACCGCGGTGTGTCGGCGGTCCGCGCCAGGAACTCGACGTTGCCGATGCGGTGGCCCTGGCCGGGTGGGATGACGATCGGCTCGGTGGCCACCGGTTTACGGCTTGAGCTTGCGTCCACTACGGAACAGCCACGCGCTCCAGGCGACCGTCATACCGGCGAGCCCGGCGGTGATGCCGAGCGCGACCCCGACGGGCACGTCGCTTGAGCCGAGGAATCCGTAGCGGACTGCTTGGACGAGGTAGAAGATCGGATTGGCGTGGGAGATCTCGCGCCATGGCGACGGGAGCACGGAGACGGAGTAGAAGACGCCGCCGAGGAAGCTGAGCGGGACGATCACGATGTTCTGCACGAAGCCGGCGTGATCCCAGGTCTTGGCATAGATCCCGACGACGAGGCCGAGGGACGCGAACAGCGTCAGCCCGAGCGCGACACCGGCGCTGAGGACGAGCGGCTCGTGGATGGGGACGTGGGTGATCGGCAACGAGAGCAGGAGCAGCGAGATCCCGATCAGCAGCGCACGGACGACACCGCCGAGCGACAGGCCCAGGTTGATCTCCCAGTTGCGCATCGGCGAGGCGAGCACGTCGTTGAGATACCGGTCAAACCGCGCCTGGAACACCGACGAGGAGTTGTTGGCATACGCCGCCTGGACCATCGCCATCGTGATCAGGCCGGGGACGATGAACACGCGGTAGTCGAAGCCCTCGACGTGACGGATCCGGCCGCTCAGCGACAGGCCGAAGACGAGGATGAAGAGGAACGACGCGACAACCGGCGCCGCGACGGTCTGGGTCCAGAGCTTCAGCACGCGGAGGATCTCGCGGCCGGCGAGGGAGCCGAGGCCGCGGCGGCGGATCAGCAGGGCGCGGACAGCGGAGGCTCCCCGGTCCTCAGCGAATGCTTCGACGCTCATGCCGCCGCCATCGCCCGAACGTAGACGTCGGCAAGTGAATCCGCGTCGAACGTCGTGAGCAGCCCCGCCGGGCTGTCGCGCGCGATCAGCTGCCCGGCGCGGATGAGCGCAATGTCCTCGCAGAGTTCATGCGCCTCCTCGAGATAGTGCGTCGTGAGCAGGATCGTTGTGCCCTGCTCGTGCAGGCGCCGGATGTAGCGCCACAGCTCGATCCGCAGCTCGAAATCGACGCCGGCGGTCGGCTCGTCGAGAATCACGAGCCGGGGCTCGTGCATCAGCGCACGGGCGAGAAGCAGCCGGCGGCGCATCCCTCCGGACAGCATCGGCGCGCGGACGCCCGCCTTCGCCCGCAGGTCGAACACGTCCATCATCTCGCGTGCCCGGCGGCGGGCGTCAACACGGCTCATACCGTAGTAGCCGCCGTGATACACGAGCGTCTCCTCGACGTCGAGGAACCGATCGAGGTTCACGTCCTGCTCGGCGAGCCCCATCAGGCGCCGCGCCTCCGGATCGTCATGCCGGCGACCGAAGATCGCGATCTCACCGGAGCTCACTCGGATGAGGTTGCAGACGGCGCTGATCAGCGTCGTCTTGCCCGCACCGTTGGGCCCGAGCAGGCCGAAGAACTCCCCGTCTGGGATCTCCAGATCGAGGCCGTCGAGCGCGAGCAGGCCGCTGTCATAGCGCTTGGTCAGCGCGCGAATCGAGAGGGCGGGGAGCGGGCTCATGACCCATCGAGGGTAGTAACACCCGCTCGACAGCGAGTACGGCGGTGTCATCGCGCTGGGGTCCGTGCCCAAATCCGGTCAGCGCGCGATCGATTCGCTGGATCGCGTCGGCGGCACCCGTGGTGTCCCGCAGCGCCGCCGCGAGCCTTGCCTCGCCGAACCGCTCCGTCGCGCCGTTCGTGTCGATGACGCCATCGGTGTAGAGCACGAGCAGATCGCCGGGATCGAGCGTGACCGAGCGCGTCTCCCAGCGACCGCGCGCGTCGAAGCCGAGCAACTGCGCCTGCGTGCCGACGAGCGCCTGGTCACTGCCGCGCAGGTGATAGGCCGGCGGATGCCCGGCGAGCAGAATGTCGGCGATGATCTCGTCGCCGTCGAAGCGCAGCGCTGCGCAGCACAGGCTGACGAGAGACAGCTGGGGGCGCTCGAGCAGCGCCGCGTTGAGCTGCTCGACGGCGGCGACAGGGTCGCCCAACAGGCGAGCCGCGGTGCGGAGCGTGTAGCGCGAGAGCGAGGTGAGCGCCGCCGCCTCAGCACCGTGGCCGGTCACGTCTCCGACGACGACGATCCACCCGTCTTCGAGCGGGAACGCGTCGTAGAAGTCGCCGCCGACCTCGCTGTCCTCGCCCGCTGGGCGGTAGAGGCTCGCGAGCGCAAAGCCAGGAACGTCGGGCAGGTCCGGCGGCAGCAGGCTGTGCTGCAGCGTCGCGGCCACGCGAGAACGCTCGGTGTAGAGACGGGCGTTCTCGACCGACATCGCCGCCCGCCGTCCGAGCTCCTGAGCCACCGTGAGGTCGTCGGCATCGAACGTGCGGCCCGAATCGGCCATCACGAGCGACAGCGCCCCGAACGGCGGCTGCCCGGAGATCGCGAGTGGCACGATGATGACGGAGCGCATCCCGACCGCCCGGACGAGGCTGAGCTGGTCCTCGGTCGCGCCACTCGCCTTGAGGATCTCCTCGCTGATCTGGGCGATCATCTGCGCCTCGCCGCTGCGGATCACCTGGGCGGCGCCCGCCGGATTGTCGAGCCGCGTCGGGTACCGCTCGCCACGCTCACGAGCGAGCTTCTGCTTCTCCGGGTCGGCGTGGGCGACCGCCACCTGCCGGAGCAGATTCCCCGCGCCGACGATCGAGACGCCGCACCAGTCGGCCAGCGCCGGCACGGCGAGTTGCGCGACGCGCTGGAGCGTCTGCTCGTAGTCGAGTGAGGACGCGAGCTCGCGGCCGGCGTCGCCGAGGATGCGCTCCGTCAGCTCCGCGCGCTTGCTCTCGGTGACGTCCTCGAACACGTTGACCGCCATGGACAGTCGACCGTCCGGTTCGAAGACGGGCGTCGCCTCGTGCAGAAGCCAGCGGACACGGCCGGTACCTCGGCGCACGCTCCGCACGAGGAGCGGGGCGGGCCGCTCGCCGCTGAGCGCCCGCGCCGACGGCAGGTCTTCGAGCGACAGACGCTCGTCGTCCTCGGTGTACGCGTCGAACAGGTCCATCAACTGCTCGGAGCTGAGCGCGAAGAACTCTTCGACAGACCCAACGCCGAGCATGTTGGCGGCGGCGGCGTTGGCGAACACCATGCGCCCGTTCACGTCGCGGACGATGACGCCTACGGCGATGTTGGCCAGTGTTGCCTCCAGCCTTCGCTCGAGACCGCTGACCGTCTCCGACAATCCAGCGTTGTCGAGCGCGAGCCCGATGCGGCTCGCGAGCACCTCGGCGAAGCGGAGATCGTCCTGGTCCAACCGTCGCTGCGCGGTACGGGTGCTGCAGGCGAGCACGCCGAGCGTCCGACCGCGGGCGGTGAGCGGCGCATAGATCGTCTCTCGCAAATGGAGCGAGCGGAGCATTTCGAGGTCCTCGTCGCTCGTGGCGATCGCCCGCAGGGTCTCATCGGTGATCGGCGCCAGCAGCTGGCTCTCGCCACTGCCGACCGCGCGGAGCACACCGACGCCGCTGTCTCCCGACTGATGCCGGGCGAGCAGTGACGCCTCGATCGCCGTGTCCCGCGGATGGTCGACACGGGCCCCGAGCCGCCGCATCTCGCCGGTCGCGCCGACGACGTCGAGCGTCGCGATCTCGGCGAACGCCGGCACGATCACGTCGAGCAGGCGCTGGACTGTCTCGCCGAGCAGGCGGGTCCCGTCCGTGACCTCGCCGACGGCGGCGAGGAGCTCCAAGCGCTCCGCGGCTCTGAATTCCGGCATGGTGCAGGGACCCCATTGACCCCCGGCGGATCGGGCAACGAAGCGTACTGACGCCGAAAGGCGGCCGCGATTACGGCGCCGGCGCCGGCGGCTCAAACGTCTCGATCCGCTCGGCTGCCGCGTGGATCAGGTGACCGGAGAGATCGGAAAGCGCCCGCGCCGCCGCCAACTCCTGGCCGACGACCGGGACTCTCGGGTCGCTCGGCGTGCGTTTCGCCTGACCGAATCCATGGAAGCGATGCGTCGCCAGCTCGAGCACCGCATCGGCCCGGGTCCGCTCGCCATCCTCGCTGAACGCGATGTTCACCTGCCAGACATGCTCCGACATGGGACCTCCTGACTGCTCGCAGGACCCATATGGTGTAGCTCAGCGAGCGGGGGATCGCATCGGGGGCAGGCGCTCGGACGACATGCGGGCGATCTACGGAGCGAGGGACGGCGGTATGGTCGCGCGCATGACCTCGATCAGCCCCGAAACCACCGTACAGCTGCGCAAGGAGGCGTACACGATGGCGCTGTACCTGGCGATCTGCCTGCTCGGAGCGCTGATCGCTCTGACCCCGCACGAGGAGAGCGAGGCGCAGGTGATCGCGATCATCTGGGGGGTGACCATCGGGCTGGCGCTTGCGCACTGGTTTGCGTTCCGGGTGTCGGCGACGCTCGTGAGCGACGGCAAGGTCCGCCGTCATGACCTCAACGCGGCGAGCGCCCAGCTCGCCGGCGCGGCGGCCGTCGCGGCGCTGGCCTCGATCCCGGTGGTCGTGTCGCCGAAGTCAGCCGAGCTCGAGGCCGCCGAGCTGACGCTCGCTGCGTTCATCGGACTCGTCGGGTATGCCGTCGCCCGCAGCGGCAACGCGAGCCGCCTGCGCTCCGTCGTCTACGCCGTGATCGTGCTGACCGGGGCGGTCGTGATTGCGATCATCAAGAACACTCTCGCCGGCCACTGAGCCGCGCGGCATGGCCACCCCTGAGGCTGACGGACTCCACGACGCCTCTAACGACCGGCGATCAGGCCCGCCACCGAGGCGAGCCGGGTCGTGTGACCGGTCCGTTCCTCGCGGCGGTCGGCCGCGCCGTAGAGGTGGAACACCGATCGCGCACCGATGAACCGCAGCGGCTCGGGCTCCCAGTTGCGCGGCAGCGTGTCCACCCAGGGGAGCCGGGTCAGTTCGGTCTCGCGGCCGAGGATGAGATCGGCCATCGTCCGCGCCGCGAGGTTGGAGGCCGCCACCCCCTCGCCCGCGTAGCCGCCGGCGAAGCCGACGCCGGTGGAGGGACTGAGCGCGACCGTGGGACACCAGTCCCGGGACACGCCGAGCACCCCGTGCCACGCCCGCGCGACTGGCACCTCCGATAGCTGCGGGAACAGCGACCGTAGGCGCTCACGCAACTGCACGACGGTGTGCCCCGGCACCGGCCCTTCCCGGTCGGTGCGTGATCCGAAGCGGTAGGGAACGCCGCGCCCGCCGATCGCGATGCGGCCGTCGGCCGTCCGCTGCGAATACGTGTAAAGGTAGGAGCCGTCGAGCAGCGTCTCGGCGCCCAGCCAGCCGAGCTCGGCCCAGATCGCGTCGGGCAGCGGGTCGGTGACGATCATCGAGCTGTTCATCGGCAGGACCATGCGGCGTCGACCCGGCAGGTTGGCGGTGTAGGCCTCGGTGGCGAGGATCACGTGGCGGGCGCGGACCGACGCGCCGTCGGCGTGGGCCACGCCGGGCTCGATGTCGAGCACGCGTGTCCCCTCGTGGATGACCGCGCCCGCGCGCTCGGCCGCGTCCCCGAGTCCTGCGACGAGTTTCGCTGGTTGGACGCGGGCGCAATGCGGCGTGAACAACGCGCCGAGGCCGTCGCGGACGGCGACGTGTTGCCGCAGTTCGGCGGCGGTCAGTAATCGCCAGGCCGCGTCCTGACCGAGCGCCTCACGCTCGTGACGAAGCTCGTCGTGCAGCCGCGCAAGCTGCGTCGGGCTCTGCGCGACCGCGAGCGACCCGCCCTGCTGCCAGTCACAGTCGATCTGCTCGCGGGTGATCGCCTCGCTGATGATCGGGAGGCTCGCGCGCATCGCGCGCTCCATCGCGAGCGGCGCCCCAGGGCCGCCACGGCGCTGCCACGCCTTGGCAGTGCCCGAGACCTCACCCTGAACCCAACCGCCGTTGCGCCCGGACGCGCCAAAGCCGACGCGCTCGGCCTCGAGCACGACGACCTCCCGCACGGGATCGGCCCGGCGCAGCGCGTACGCGAGCCACAGGCCCGTGAAGCCGGCCCCGACGATGCAGACGTCGGCCTCGCGCCCGCCAGGCAGCGCCGGACGAGGCGAGCGAGGCTTAAGTTGGTCGAGCCAGAACGAAGGTACTGCGCCTGTGTGGTCCCCAGCAGTCATTGCTCCGCGTCCCAGGCTACTCGTCTCAAGTCGCCGCCGGGTCGTCCGATTGAGGCTGGGTAATGGCGGAGCACGAGCGGGGAAACGCGCATTCCAGAGTCAGGCAGAGCTATCTCCCGACGCGGCATCCTCGACGGCGCACTGACCGGCCGGTTGGCCGCGGCACTCCCGCTCGGTCGCTCTGTCGTTACCGCCGCGGCGGCAACTCCGGCTCCGACGCCGAACGCGGTGGAGTTCTTCTCCGACGCGTCGCTCAACTTCCAGGCACTGTTCGCGCTCGGCGCCGTCTCGTACAACGCGCCGCAGCCGGGCGAGGTGCTCGAGGCCTTCAACCGAGTCCACGCCCGCGGCGACTCCTACCGCGCGTTCTACGAGGAATTCCTCGCGCTCGGCCGGGCGATGCGGGCACGCGCGGACCACGCCGCGGCCGCCGGCCACCAGGCGACGGCGCGCGACACGTATCTGCGGGCTGCCACCTACCTCGGCCAGGCGCTGTTCTTCGTGCTCGCCTCGGCGACGCCCACCCGAGCGCAGGAGGGGCGCGTGTACCGGGAGATGGAGAGCTGCTTTGCGGCGGCGGCGAGGCGTTTCTCGCCCGCGTTCCAGCAGGTCGCGATCCCGCACGGGCGCCGGACCTTGCCCGGCTGGCTGCTCACCCCGCCGGGAGCGCGCGCCCGCCGGCCGACGATCATCCTCAACAACGGCAGCGACGCCCAGAACGTCGACCTGTTCGTCGCGGGCGGAATGGCGGCGGTGCGGCGAGGCTGGAACGCGCTCATCTTCGAGGGCCCAGGACAGGGCGCCAACCTGTTCCTGCACAACATCCCCTTCCGTCCCGATTGGGAGAAGATGATCACGCCGATCGTGACGTGGCTGCGGCACCGGCCCGAGGTCGATCGCCGTCGGATCACCCTGTTCGGCTCAAGTTTCGGCGGCTACCTCGTGCCGCGCGCGGCCGCATTTGAGCACCGCCTCGCCGGGATCGCCACCGACCCGGGTGTCCACGACGCGTTCGTCTCGTGGAAGGAGAACCTGCCCCACCAGATGATCACCTGGCTCGCGCAGGGCAAGGAGCGCGAGTTCAACGAGTTCTGGGCCCAGGCCCAGGCGTTCCTCCCGGCGGCGACGAAGTTCTCGATCGCCAAGCGCTCGGAGATCTACGGCAACGGCAACTTCTACACGCGCATGCGGCTCGCGTCGAAGTTCGTGTTCGACCGCTCGTTGGCGCGCCGCATCACCGCGCCGGCGATCGTCACCTCGCCGGAGCTCGAGGCGTTCTTCCCGGGCCAGAGACGCTGGACGGCTGGCTGCGTTCCACAAAGCACCTCGCGCGGTTCACAGTCGCCGAGGGTGCGCAGTTCCACTGCGAGCCACTCGCCCCGACGCTGCGCAACGACACGGTGCTCGACTGGCTCGAGCGCAATATGCGTCCCACGCGCTGATCTGCGCGTGGCCGTCCGGCGGCGTGCTCGATCTGGGCGCGCGCCGATGCGAGAATGCGCACAAGATGGGGACCATCAAGGCCTCGGGGCTGCGCCGGCCGACGATCGGGTTCGCCGCCATTTGCCTTGGCTACTTCGCGATCATTCTCGACGGCAGCGTCTTGAACGTTGCCGTCCCCGCGATCCGGCACGACCTGAACGCGTCGCTGAGCGGCGCGCAGTGGGTACTGAACGCGTACACGCTCACTCTCGCTGGACTATTGCTGACCGCGGGCGCGCTCGGCGACCGCGTCGGGTTGCGGCGGATGTTCCTGCTCGGGATGACCCTGTTCACCGCAGCATCGGCGGCCTGCGCCGCGGCGCCATCGATCCTCGCCCTGATCGCTGCCCGCGTCGTGCAGGGAGTAGGCGCGGCGGCCCTGCTGCCCGCGACCCTGGCCCTCATCCCCTACCTGTTCCGCGATCGTGCCGGCCAGACGCGCGCCGGGGTCGTGTGGGTGGGAATCGGCGCAGGCGCGGTCGCCCTCGGTCCGCTCGTCGGCGGCCTGCTGATCGACGCGTTCGGCTGGCGCAGCGTGTTCCTGATCAACGTCCCGGTGGGCATCGTCGCCGTCCTCGTCGGACGACTCAGCATCGCCGAAACTCCGCGGCAACCCCGCGAGGTCGACCGGTTCGGCCAGGTGACCGCAATCGCCGCCATGGGCCTCGTGACGGGAGGGGTCATCCACGGCGGGCAGTCGGGGTGGCGATCACCGATCACGATCGGGATGCTCGTCGCCGGTGTACTCGTGGGGATCGCGTTCTGGACTGCCGAGGGACGAATCCGCCAGCCGATGCTGCCGCCGGCGTTCTTTGCGGATCGCACCCGCACGGTGGCCGTGATGAGTGCGGCGTTCATGGGGTTCCTGTTTTACGGAACGCTGTTCATGATGTCGCTGTACTTCCAGGAGGTACGGGGTTGGAGCCCCGGATTGACGGGTGTCGCGCTGCTCCCCCTGACCGTGGGGACACTGGCCGGCCCGTTTCTCATCTACCGTCGGCTGTCGCGCCGCTTCGGCCATCCGGTGCTGCTCGTCGCCGGGTTTGTCGGCTGTGCCCTCGGCGTCGCGGTGCTGGCGCCAACAGATGCCGGCAGTGCATATGCGGTGGTGGGGCTTGGCCTGCTGCTGCTCGGCCTCGCCAGCACCGTGGCGTTCTCCGCGCTCACGTCGTTGCTACTCGCCAGCGTCAGCGCTGAACAGGCGGGCCTTGCGTCCGGCGTGCAGAACACGACCCGGCAGACCGGCGCCCTGCTGGCGGTGTCAGTCCTCGGTGCGGTGCTCAACACTCACGCGATCGGCTCCCGGCTCTCGGCGGGCATTGCTGTTCTCGGCCTGGTCGTCCTGCTCGCGATCGGCGTTTCCTCGCTGTCGCTCGGCGTTCGTCACCGGCGAGCGATAGAGCCTGAAGGCGGCGACGTGAAGAGCGCCGCGGGGTAGACCACGTTTGGTGCCACTCTCGTTCCTCACGCTCGCCGCGGCGGCCGCGCCCCAGCAGCTGCCGGGGGTGCTTCATTCGCTCGAGTCGCCGCTCAACCACTACGGCTATCTGGCGGTCGCCGGGTTCGTCTTCCTCGAGGACTTCGGCGTCCCGGTCCCCGGCGAGGCGATCCTCGTCGTCGGCGCCGCCTACGCGGGAACCGGTCGCCTCTCGATCTGGCTGGTCGGGCTGCTCGGGTTCATCGCCGCGACGCTCGGTGACAACGTCGGCTACGCGATCGGGCACTTCGGTGGCCGTCCGCTCGTCGAACGGTGGGGTCGCTACATCCTGCTCACGCCGGAGCGTCTCAACAAGGCGACGGCCTTCTTCAGCCGCCACGGGGGCAAGATCGTCGTCGTCGCGCGGTTCATCGAGGGGCTGCGGCAGGCCAACGGGATCATCGCCGGAATCAGTGGCATGCACTGGGCGCGGTTTGTCGTGTTCAACGCGATCGGCGCCGCCCTCTGGGTCGGCGTGTGGACGAGCGTCGGCTACTTCTCGGGAAGCCACATCAACACGATCTACGACGACGTCACCCGCTACGACATCTACTTCGCGGTCGCGGTCGGCCTGCTCGTGCTCGCCGCCATCACCCGGCATCTGCTCCGTCGCCGCGCAGCGAAGGCGGCCGAGCCGGCGTAACCGCGTCGCCGGCAAGCGCGCGTCGCAGGCGTGCCACCTCGTCGGCGCCGCGCACGGCGAGCCAGCCGGGCGCGTATGCGGGGCGCTCGCGCCGGCAGCGGGCGACGATCGCCCGGGGGCCCGGGTCGGTCCGGCTGATCGCGGCGTGGACCGCGGCCGGGGTCTCGCATACGGTCGCCGCCTGGTACCCCGCCGCCTCCAGGAGGCCGCCCCAGTCGCGCGGGGCAGGCGTCGGCTGCGCACCTGAGACCGCGTAGATTCCGTTGTCGATGACGACGTGGACGAGGTTGCGCGGCGCCGCCGTGCCGATCGCGGCCGTCACGGCGAGCTGCATGAGCAGCGACCCGTCTCCGTCGATCACCCACACCGGTCGATCCGGCACACCGAGCGCGAGCCCGAGCCCGATCGAGGCGGCCGCACCCATCGTGCCGACAAGGCGAAAGTCGCACTCGCCGACCTCCGGCCAAAACGCAATCGCACTCATCGTCATCACGACTATCGCATCGTCTCGGTGGTCGTAGAGCGCCGAGACTGCGTGCTCGACGTCCATCGACGGCTCGCTCATACCGTCGGCGCTCCGAGGAGGACCACCCGGGCCCGCTCGGCGTCGAACGCGTCCGCGAGCTCGATGCCGATCCGCGGCGCGTCCTGTGGCGACTCGATCAGCGACCACGCGATCTCCAGCGCGTCGAGGAGTGGCGTGCAGAGCCTCACCGCCGACGCCGGGTCATCGGCGAGTGCCCGGTTGACGTCACGGCCATAGAGGCCGGCCAGGATGGCGAGCGGTATTCGCTGATCGTGGATCATGCCGCGCAGCGCGTTGACGCCGGCGAACAGGCCGAGCTGCTGGATGACCGCCACGGGACGATGTCCCGCCAGCCACAGTCCGGCGCAGACACCGAACACGTCGCCCTCGGCGGCGCAACGGATGACCGGCACGAGCCGGCGCTCGTCGAGAGATTCGAGGACGGTGCGCTGATGCGTGTCGGGCACGATGACGACGTGCGTGGCGTCGGCACGCTGCAGCGCGTCGAGTACGGCGTCGGCCGAGATACCGGTGGCGACCACGGGCCCTATTTCACCACGGCGGTCCGTGACTGGACATCACTGGACCGCGGCGGCGAGAATGGCGCTGTGAAGGCCGCTGTCATCTACGAGAACGGTCGGCCGGACGTGCTGCGGTACGAGGATGTGCCCGAGCCCGAGTGCCCCGACGGCTGTGTGGTAGTCGATGCCGAGGCGATCAGCATCGAGGGCGGAGACCTGCTGGCCCGCGCCGGCGGCGCACTCGCCGGGGTGCCGCACATCGTCGGCTACCTGAGCGCCGGGACGGTGAGCGAGGTCGGCGCCGGCGTTGACGGACGCGCCGTCGGCGACCGCGTGGTGGCTCTGAACGCCTTTGGTTCTCACGCCGCGCGGCGCGCGGTGCCCGCGATCATGACCTGGCCGCTGCCCGATGGTCTTGATCCCGCCCGGGCCGCGTGCGTGCCGGTCGCGTTCGGCACCGCCCACGAGTGTCTGTTCACAGCCGGCAACCTCGTCGAAGGACAGACCGTGCTCATCCACGCCGGCGCCGGCGGAGTCGGGATGGCAGCGATCCAACTCGCCAAGCGCGCCGGCGCGACCGTGATCTCGACCGCCTCGAGCGAGGAGAAGCTCGAGCGGCTGACCGGGCTCGGGCTCGACCACGGGATCAACTACGTGGCTGACAGCTTCGTCGACCGCGTCCGCGAGTTGACCGACGGGCGCGGTGTCGACGTCGTCCTCGACTCGATCGGAGGCCAGAACCTCGTCGAGAGCGTCGGCGTCCTCGCCTACCGTGCCACGCTCGTCAGCGTCGGCGTGGCCTCCCGCGCCGGCTCGGTGATCGAAGCCCAATCGTTGTGGGCGCAGAACAACGCGCTGCGCGGTGTCTATCTCGGCGGCGCGCTGCTGTCCCAGTATCCGCGGGTGCATTCGATGATCGCTGACCTCCTGTCGCAGGTCGCAGCGGACGAGCTCACCGTCGAGATCGACCGCTCCTATCCGCTCTCCGACGCGGCAGCCGCACACGCCTACATCGAGAGCCGCGCCGCGTTCGGCCGCGTCGTGTTGAACCCCTGAGTCAGAGGTCGAGCGTCAGCTCCGAGCTCGGCCGGCAGCTGCATACGAGCACCGAGCCCGCAGGCGGCGGTTCGAGCGGATCGATCTGGTAGGTGACCTCGCCGGCGAGCAGGCCGCTTTCGCAGCTGTGACACGTACCGTTCCGGCATCCGAATGCCACTGGAACATCGCACGCTTCGGCGAAATCGAGCAGGCTCGGATAGCGGTCGTCCCACGGCACCTCGAGGCTGCTGCGCGAGAAGGTCATGACCGGCCCGCTCCCGGGCGGGCCGTCTGGGACGTGCGGAGCGCGGCGGCCGTCGCTGACGATGCCGGAGGCATGGACCGCCACCGCGCCGAACACCTCCGTGGCGATGCGCTCCGGCGAGACGCCGCGGGCCGTGAGCGCGGCGCCGATGGCGGCCATGAAGCTGTCCGGTCCGCACACGTAGTAATCGGCGCTGGTCGGGACACCCGCGCGTTCGAGGACCGCCAGATCGAGGTGGCCCGTGACATCGTGACCGGTGGAGGGCTGCGGTGATACGGCCGGCTGGCTGTAAGCGATCACACGGTGGCTGCCCGGGAGTGCCGCGAGCAGCGTGTCGACCTCGGTCCCGAACGCATGCTCGGCACGATTACGCGCGCCGTGCAACCACCACACCGGCCGCGTGGTGCGCTCGTGGACGAGCGCGTGCAGCATCGCCAGCACGGGGGTGGCGCCGACGCCGGCGCTGAGCAGCACGACCGGGCGAGTGCCTTTGCGCAGCACGAAGCTGCCGCGTGGGGCTGCGACGTCGAGGACATCGCCGACGCTGACGTCGTCGTGGAGGTAGCGACTCCCTGCGCCCTCGCGCTTGACGCTGATCCGGTACCCGCGCTCGTCCGCGAGATCGGACAGCGAATAGCTCCGTGTCAGCGGGTGTTCCTCGTCGCTCGGCCGCACCCGCACGGTGAGGTATTGGCCGGGAGCGGCCGCGGGTGTTGGAGCGGCGTCGCCCGTCGGCGCGAGCAGAAAGGAGCTGATCGTCGAGCTCTCCTGGCGGATCTCGGCGACCCGGAGAGGTTGAAAGCCACTCCACGCAGGAGCGGGGGGCGCGGCGCCATCGAACTTCGCGAGCAACTCGCGGAAGCTGCCGCGCCAGCCGTTGCTCAGCGCCGGCACGCGCAGCGCGCGATCGAGCAGCGCGCGCGATTTGTTCGGGAGGTACAGCAACGCGTCGACGTCGGCGACGGTCAACCGCTCCGGGCCGTCGGAGACCTTCGCGATCTCGTCGCCGGCCTCGACACGACCCTCCTCGAGCACGCGGAGGTAGAAACCCGGGCGGTGGCGGGCAACGAGGAGCGTCGGCATCGAAGGCTCGTTCATCCGGATGCCGACGCGGTAGCACGTCACCCGCGGCTGGGTGACCTCGAACAGCGCCTCGCCGATGCGGTAGCGGTCACCGATGCAGACCTCGTCGTCCGCGAGCCCGTCGACCGTGAAGTTCTCGCCGAACTGGCCGTAGGTGAAGTCGTCACGCGCAAGCTCGCGCTCCCAATAGCGGTAGGAGCCGATCTGGTAGACGAACACGGCGCGATGCTCACCGCCGTGCGCGAGCCTGTCGCCCTGGTCATCTCCGTCGACGTTGATCCGGCGCACCATCTGCGGGCCGTCGACCGACTCCTTCCAAATCGCCGTCCGAACGGTCTTGCCTTCCCACGCGACGTCCCGGGGCCCACCGACATTGAGTGAAAGGAGGCGACCCGTCATGAGGTCACACATATTGATGTCACGACCCGCGCGCCGGCGTAACAAATCCGCTCGGTCGATCACTGGACCGTGACCACACTGCGAACCAGCGCGAAGCGCTCGACCCGATTCTCGCCATGACCACCATGCCAAGGGCCACTGGGCTTTTCGAAACTCACCTGACCGTTACCGACCTCGACCGCTCGATCGCGTTCTATCGCGACGTCGTTGGCCTCCCGGTTGCCGAGGTGTTCACCGACCGCGGGGCGGCATTTCTCTGGATCGGCGCGCCGGGTGCGGGGATGCTCGGCCTCTGGTCACTGGGCTCGGCGCCCATGGGCCTCTCGCTGCACATCGCTTTTGACGTGTCCCTCGCCGACGTGCACGCGGCGTGTGACGGCCTGCGCTCTCGCGGCATCACGCCGCTCTCGTTCTTTGGTGACGAGACCTCAGAGCCGAGCGTCATCGGCTGGATGCCCGCCGCCGCCGTCTACTTCCGTGATCCGGACGGGCACCTCATCGAGTATCTGGCGATGTTGCCTTCCGAGCCGCGTCCGGAGCGCGGCATCGTTCCGTGGTCAACCTGGACGGCCGACGGCCCGGATCATGCCGGCGTGCGCGTCGCGCCGTACACGGGCTCGCGTTCGGAGCTCCGCGCGCTGTTCGAGGAGGCCGAGGACTCCGCACCGGAACTTGACGCGTACATCGAGGCGGGCGAGGTGCTCGCCGCGTCCGTGAACGGCCGGCCGATCGGACACCTGCAGCTGACTGAGCTCGGCGCCGCTGCGGCCGAGATCAAGAACATGGCCGTCGCAGCGGCCCACCGTGGCCGAGGCATCGGCCACCAGCTGATCGACGCGGCGGTCGACCTCGCGCGTGCGCGCGGGCACTCGACGCTGACGGTCGCCACGGCCGCCGCCGATGTCGGAAACCTGCGCTTCTACCAGCTCGCAGGGTTCCGGCTGCGCCGCATCGAGCGAGACGCCTTCACTCCGGCCGACGGATACCCGGATGAGCTGCGCATCGACGGCATCCCGCTGCGGGACCGCGTCTGGCTCGATCTCGACCTCGGCGCCCAATGACCCCGAGCGACCTGTACGACCGCGGCGCTGAGACGCTGCTCGCCTCGTGGGAGGCCTATGCCGAGGGCGCCTCCGGTCCTCCGTGCTGGCACTGATGAAAATGCCGTCGTCGGCTGTAACGATCGGCGGATGTCGGAGACGGTGGTCATCGTGGACGACAACGCCGCCTTCCGCGCACACGCGCGCACGCTGCTGAGCCACGACGGATACGACGTCATCGCCGAGGCGGGAGCCGGTGCCTCCGGCCTCGATGTCGTGCGTCGACTGCGGCCACAGATTGCGCTGCTCGACGTCCAGCTCCCCGATGCGAGCGGGTTCGCGGTGGCTCGGGACGTTCACAATGACGGGTGCGATACCGCGGTCGTGATCATTTCCGCACGCGACGCAACCGACTACGGGACCGCGGTGCGCACATGCGGCGCTCGCGGCTTCATCACGAAGTCCGACCTCTGCGGAGATGCCCTGCGTGCCGTCCTCGAGGTCGGCGCGTGAGCGTCACCGCCGGCCGCCGCGCCGTCGCGCTCGACGACCTTGCCGAGAGCCGTCGGCAGCTCGATGACTCACAGGCGCTTGCCCATATCGGCTCATGGACATGGGATCGGTCCACGGACACCGTCCGCTTCTCCGATGAGCAGTACCGGCTCTACGGGCTCGAGCCACAGTGCCGTCACGTCGACCTGGACACGTTCCTCGCGCTCATCCATCCGGACGATCGAGGCGCGATGCGCTCGGCAGTCGGCCGGGCATTCAGGACCGGTACGCCGTTTGCCGTTGAGCACCGCCTCGCCGAGACGACACCGGGAGTGCGGTGGATCGAAGGTCGCTGTGAGGTCATGGTGTCCGACGGCGAGGTGGTCCGCATGGTCGGCACCTGTCAGGACATCACTGAGCGAAAGCGCTACGAACAGGCGCTCCAGGATGGCCTCGCGGAGGTGCGGGCCTCCCGTCAGCGGATCGTCGCGGCAGCTGACGCCGAGCGCCGTCGCGTTGAGCGTGATCTGCACGACGGCGCCCAGCAGCGACTCGTGACCTTGGCCATGGCCCTGCGCATCGCGACGGCGCGCCTTGGCTCAGAGGCTGACCCGGAGGCGCTTGCGCTCCTCGACGAGGCGGGCTCCGAGCTGCAACTCGCGCTCGCCGAACTGCGGGACCTTGCCCGGGGCATTCATCCGGCCGTGCTGACCGAACAGGGCCTGCCGCGCGCCCTGGAGTCCCTTGTGCTCCGCTCGCCGCTTCCCGCAGAGATCCTGACGTGTCCCGATGACCGTCTCGTGCTGGCGCTCGAGATCGGCGCGTACTACATCATCGCCGAGGCGCTGACGAACGCGATCAAGCATTCCGGGGCGTCCGCCGTCACGATCTCCGTCGCCCGCCGGGGCTCCACGCTCGTCGTCGAGGTTCGGGACAACGGTGCCGGCGGCGCCGCAGTGGGCGCCGGCACAGGGCTGCGGGGTCTGTCGGACCGAGTTGCGTCGCTGGACGGGCGCGTCCGCATCAAGAGCCCGGCGGGTCGCGGAACCGTTCTCACCGCGGAGCTGCCGTGCGAGTAGCGCTGGCCGACGACTCGCTGCTGTTCCGCGAGGGTCTCGCGCGGGTCATGAGCGACGCGGGCTTCGAGATCACGGGCCTGGCGACGGACGCCGAGAGCCTGCTCGCGCTCATCGAGGCAGAGACGCCGGACGTCGCGATCGTCGACATCCGGATGCCGCCCGAGCACCGAGACGAGGGACTCGTCGCAGCTCACGCGATCAAGGATGCTCATCCCGGGGTCGGGGTGCTCGTGCTCTCGCAGTACGTCGAGGTGCACTACGCACTCGCTCTCGTCGAGAATCGTCCGCGGGGCGCCGGGTACCTGCTGAAGGATCGCGTCGAAGACCTCCAGGAGTTCGCGACCAGCGTCCGACGCATCGCCACCGGCGAGGTCATCGTCGATCCGAGCGTCGTGGCGCTGCTCGTCAGCCGGGCGCGGCGATACGACCCGCTCGATGAGCTGACCGCACGCGAGCGTGAAGTGCTCCGACTGATGGCCGAAGGTCGCTCCAACCACGCGATCTCCAGTCAGCTGTTCCTGACCGAGCGGACGGTCGAATCCCACGTCCGGAGCATCTTCCTCAAACTGAACCTGCAGCCCGCCACGGACGACCACCGTCGGGTGCTCGCGGTGCTCAATTACCTGCGCAGCAACTAGTGACATGGCTCATGCGTAGAGGGCATCAAGCAGGGCGCCGTACTTCTCGTTGACGATGTTCCGCTTGACCTTCAGCGTCGGGGTCAGCTCGCCGCCCTCGAGCGAGAGGTCGTGATCGAGAATGACGAACTTCTTGGCCTGCTCGACCTGGGCGTACTTCCCGTTCGCACGGTCGAGCTCGCGTTGGATCAGGTCGTGAACTGCCGGATGGCCGGCCAGGTGCGCAGGGTGTGGGGCGACGCCGTGCTCCTGCGCCCAGGCGTCCATCTGCTCCATGTCCAACGTGATCAGCATCACCGGGTACGGTCGCCGGTCGCCGTGCAGGACCGCGTGCGAGATCCACGGACTCTGCGTGAGGTCGTTCTCCAGATTCGCAGGCGCGAGGTTCTTGCCGCCGGCGGTGATGATGATGTCCTTCTTGCGGCCGGTGATCGACAGGTACCCGTCGGCGTCCAGGACGCCGAGGTCGCCGGTGTGGAGCCACCCGGCTTCGACCGCGCCGAACGCAGTGGTATCCGCGCGCTTGTGGTAGCCGCGGAAGACGTTGGCGCCGCGAACGAGGATCTCCCCGTCTGGCGCGATCCTCACGTCGACACCCGGCAGCGGCTTGCCGACGCTGCCGAACCGGTGCTCATCGAGCGTGCAGATCGAGATCGCACTCGCGGTCTCGGTCATGCCATACCCCTCCATGACGGGCACGCCGCTCGCCCAGAAGAACTCCAGGATCTCTGGAGCGACGGGGGCCGCGCCCGTCACCGCAAGCCGGAGGCGGCCGCCGAAGGCCGCACGAACGCGGCTGAACAGAGGCTCGTCGAAGCGGTCGTACGCGGCGCCCAGATCGGCAGGGACCGGGTTCCCGGCACGGCGGAGGTTCTCGACCTCAGCTCCGATTTTGACGGCGGTGCGCAGCATCTCTCCATCGAGACCGTTCGTGACCGCCGCGTAGACCTTCTCGAAGATCCGCGGGACGGACGGCAGGAACGTCGGAGCGACGTCCGTCAGCTCGGGGAGGATCGCCCGGGGATCGCCGCCGAAGTACGCGATCGCGCCGCCCGCCTCAATACTCGACAGCTGCATGATCAGCGCGAGCGCATGGGCGAGGGGCAGGTACAGATACGTAACGTCGTCTCGGCCGGCGAGCAGGTCGCGTTCCCGGATCATGTCGAGCACGGCGCGGAAGTTGCCGTGCGAGAGGACGCAGCCCTTCGGCGGTCCGGTCGTGCCCGACGTGTAGATGAACGTGTACGGGTCGTCGGGACCGACCGCGGCTGCCCGCTCCTCCAGCAGGCGCCGATCGCGGGTACGACCGCGTGCGGCGATCTCGGTCAGCGCCGTCGCGTCATCGACAGGGTCGATCGCGATGACGGCCCGCAAACGGGGCAGCCGGTCTCGCACGCTGAGGACCTTGCCGACCTGTGATGCGTCCTCGCAGATCACCGCGACGGCATCAGAGTCCGCCAGGACCCACTCGCACTCCTGGGCGGAGTTCGTCGGGTACACCGGCACGACGACCCCGCCCGCCATCGTGACCGCGAGATCGACGTACGTCCACTCGGGACGGGTGGTCGCGAGGATCGCGACCCGCTCGCCGACGGACACGCCGAGATCGATCAGCCCGAGTGCGATCTCCGTCGCGACATCGCCCATCTCGGCATAGGAGACCTCGCGCCATTCGGCTCCGTCCCGGTAGCGCGCCGCGACCCGGTCGCCGTGGCGCTCGACCGCCGCGGGCAGCGGGGTGACGAGCGTGTCAGTGGTGGTCATCGTGTGCGACATCTGCGCCTCCATGGGTCGTGACTTGACTCACGGGGAGCATCCCGGCACACCCCGCAAACCACATCGGCGCAGCCACTAGATCTGGCCTCCGTGCTAGCACGGATCGGTATATCAGGCCACAAACGGAGGCTGCCTCCGCTATAGTCGTTCTATCCGGAGGCTCCCTCCAGTCTACTCCGGTCCGCCACGCCCAGCCGAAGGAGCTTCATGTCGACCATCACCACGATTCTGACCCGTCGGACACCCCGAGCCCAGCTGGTCGCCGAGGCAGTCGTGTCCGCCTACATCCGCGAGATCTCCCCCCGGGAGGCCGGGCGCGGGCGCAGCCGCGACGCCGGTGGATCAGTCGAGCGGGCCGAGTCGGTAACCGACACCTCGGACCGTCTCGAGCGCGCCGGCGCGATCGCCCATCTTCCGTCGCAGCCCGCTGATGACGACCTCGACGACGTTCGAGCTGGCGCCCGTCCACTGGTGCCCCCAGACCTCGCGCAGCAATTCCTCGCGGGTGACCGCGACGCCCTCGCGACGCTGCAGGTGCGCGAGGACATCGAGCTCGAGGCGGCTGAGATCGACCGCACGGCCGTCGAGCACGAGCCGCCGCGCGGCCGGGTCGAGCACAGTCGGGTCGTCGGCCGCAAGCTCGCGCCCGACGACGTCGCTGAGCCAGGCGTCGATCGAGCCCGGGCCGAAGTCGTTCACCACCGTCCACTGAGCGTCCTCCCCGAGTTGCACCGGCCCGCCGGGCAGCGCAGCAAACCCGAGCGGAGCGAGCACGGTCAGCGCGCGTTCGACGTCCGGCACGGGCGTGTACAGCCGCCGCAGGTGCGGGCGAAGCTCGAGATAGACCCGCTTGGCGTCCAGCCACAGAGTCGCGGTCGCGGTGTCGCCACGTGCCAGAGCGTGGCGGTTGAAGAGCACACGCTGGCTCGAAGGCACCGGAGACCGGCGCAGGTGCTCCACCCATGCGGCGCTGACGGTCAGATGCCTGCAGCAGCGCGCTCGCGGCCACCCGCACGGTGTCATGAATGACCAGGCCCTCGGCCCCGAGCTCGACAATGGGAAGCGCGCGCAACGCGGCGAACAGCTCGGCCGGGTCGTCGTCCGGCAGCATCGCCTCCAGCAGGGTGAGCGTCGTCCGGCGGACGACCGCGGCGGCGTCGAGGGCGCGGCGGGTCATCCGGTCGAGCCCATCGATGTACAGGCCGGCCAACTCCTCGACCATCGGCACGAGCGCAGCGTCCTCCGCCGACAGCCCGGGGCGCTCGGCGAGTGCAGCCGCAGCCAGCTGGAGCGAGAGCGGGTGCCCACGCGTCGCCCGGTGTGCCGAGTGCGCTCCCCAGCGATGTGAGGAAGCCGCGTTCGGTGGGCTCGAACTTGCCGCCGTCGAGGACGATCACCACCGTACCCCGAGCGCGCGCGTCGACGGCGGCCGCCTGGAGGAGCATCGACTTGCCGACACCCGCGATGCCGTGGACGACGGCAACCAGCGGTGTGTCGCGCTCGACGAGCTCAAGCAACGCGGCCCGCTCGCGCTCGCGTCCGACGAGCGCGCCGGCGCGCTGATCGAGCGTCGACTGCAACGTGCGCGGCGTCATCGGCCCGGCGGCGAGTCTACAGCGCCCCGTTCGGGCCGACCAGCGGCCCGGGGCCACAGTGCCGGCGGCCCGTTCACCGGCGTCGCGTGATCTCCGTCGGCCGCTCGAGGACGCCGAAGTCGCGTGTCGTCACGTGCGCCATCCGCGGGTTCGTGAGGAGCCCGGCGAAGATCTGACCGTTGACGTACGCGTCCATCGCCTCCCGGCTCTCCCAGGCGTACAAGCCGCCGTAGGTGTTCGTGGCGGGATTCGCCAGCCACACCTTGGCGCGGAGTCCGGGGATCTCTGTGAACGCGGGTGCCGACGCCTCACAGTGCGCCCGGTAGGCATCGGGCTCGAGGCCCGCGAGCTCGAAGGTGACGAGCTGGATGCGATCCGTGGGGTCCATCTGTGCCTCCTGGTTCGGTTCGGTGACGCGCAAACGTAGACCGCCTGCGCGCCCGCTCCGTGAGCTTTCCCTGAGGGGTTCCTGAGGTCCCTTCCGCGCGCGGCGGCGAGCGTGGCGCCGGCCTCAGACATCCCTCAGGCGCATCTCAGGAATCGCCGCCGATCCGGCCTACCGTGCTCGCCTCATGACCCCTAAGGAGGACACCATGCAGGCACTCGACCAGAGTCGTATCGAGGCATTCGCCGGTCAGATCGCCACCGAGATCGGCGCCGCGTTGAACGCCGCGCTCGTCACGGTCGGCGACCAGCTCGGCCTCTACCGCGCGATGGCCGACGCCCAGCCCATCACTGCCGCCACACTCGCGGCGCGCACCAACACGCATCAGCGCTACGTGCGCGAGTGGCTCAACGCGCAGGCCGCAGGCGGCTTCGTGACCTACGAAAGCGGTTCGGACAGCTACACGCTGCCCGCCGAGCACGCGTTCGTCCTCGCCGACGAGTCGAGCCCCGTGGCGATGGCCGGGATCTTCCAGGCCGCAACCGCCGTGATGGACGGCCGGACGCGCGTCGCCGAGCGCTTCCGGACCGGCGAGGGCGTCGGCTGGCACGAGCACCATGACGGCCTCTTCGGCGGTACGGAGCGCTCGTTCGGTGCCAACTACCGCATGCACCTCGTCGACGAATGGCTCCCGGCGCTCACCGGGGTCGCCGAGAAGCTCGAACGCGGGGCCAGGGTCGCCGACGTCGGCTGCGGTCACGGCATGTCGACGATCCTCATGGCGCAGGCGTTCCCGGCGTCGACATTCACCGGCATCGACGTCCATGCCGAGTCGATCGCCACGGCCCAGGCACGTGCACGGGACGCAGGCGTCGCAGATCGCGTCGGCTTCGAGGTGGCGGACGCCACCGGCTACGAGGGCAGCGGCTACGACCTCATCGCGTTCTTCGACGCCCTGCACGACCTCGGCGATCCGGTGGGCGCGGCCCGCCACGCCCACGCGGCGCTGGCGAGCGACGGCTCGTGCATGCTCGTCGAACCGTTCGCCGGCGACCGGATCGAGGACAACCTCAATCCCGTCGGGCGCATGTACTACGGATTCTCCACCCTCGTGTGCACACCGGGGTCGCTCTCGCAACCCGGCCGCGCCGCGCTCGGGACGCAGGCCGGCGAGGCACGTCTGCGCGAGGTGATGCTCGAGGGCGGCTTCGGCTCGGTCCGTCGCGCCGCGGAAACTCCTCTCAACCTCGTGCTGGAGGCCCGCGCCTGAGTGCTATCCAACCAGCCGGCGGACGCCGTCGTCGACGGCGGCGACACCAACGACATAGGCGACATGCGTGCCGATCGCCGTCGCCATGACGTCGGCCGGCCACCGCCACGGTGGCGGCGTCCGACCGAGCAACGGGAACAGCGACAGCGTCGCGCTCATCAGCGTCGCGCCGAACACCGCACTCGCCCACGGTTCCGCGATCGAGCGGCGGAGGAGGCCGTGAAACAAGCCGAACGCCGAGCCGTAGCTCCAGCGCAGCGCGAGCCCCAGCTCGTCTTCCTCCCGCGCGGTGACGTGCGGCAGGTGCATGATGCCGGCCACGATCTGCCCCGGAACGAGCGAGTCGTCATAGTCGAGCGGGCCGCGATGGCGGCCACGCAGGCGCCGCTCCAGTGCATACGCCAGCGACATCGTCGCCGTGCCGGCGGTCCCGGCCGCGATGCTCCGGAGCGGCCACGGCACCGCGTCAGGCGACATGACCGGACTCCGGCAGCGGGGCCGTGGCGCCGAGCCGTTCGAGCAGGTGGTCGCCGACGCGAAGGCCGTTCGCCATCGCCGTCAGTGCCGGGTTGACGGCACCGATGCTCGGGAAGAAGCTCGTGTCGACGACGTACAGGTTGTCGAGCTCGTGCGCGCGGCAGTGCTCATCGAGCACAGACGTCGCCGGATCGCTGCCGAAGCGGCAGGTGCCGGCCTGATGCGCCACGCCGGCGACCGGGATCTCGTTCTTCAGGTAGGCGTGGTGGGGCAACAGGTGCCCATGGTGCATGCCGATGCTCGACAGCATCTCCTTGAGCGCGTGGTAGAGACGCTGCTTGGGTTCCTCGTTCGTCTGGGTGTAGCTGATCGCGATATGCCCGTCGCGCGCCAGCGTGACGCGGTTCTCGGGCCGGGGCAGATCTTCGGTCGAGAGCCAGAAGTCGACCGCATGGCGCGCGATGTCGCGCAGGGTCCACGACGGCGCGAAGCGGGTCTCGCCCGGCTTCTCACCGCGGAACATCGGCGCCTGCGACTTTCCGACCATCTGGATGTTGCCCATCGGGAAGTCGAACTTGTCGCTCGCGAAGTAATAGTCGTTGACGCCCAGCGTCTTCTGGAAGATCGTCGGATTCTCTTCCTTTGACAACGCGAGGACGGCCTGACTGTTGTGGAACATGTAGTTACGGCCCACCTGGTCAGAGCCGTTGGCGAGGCCGTGCGGATGGCTGTCGGTTGCCGACGCCAGCAGCAGCTTTGCGCTGTTCGCCGCGCCGCACGAGACCACGACGACGTCGCCCTGGAAGCGCTCCTCTCGTCCCTCGTGGACGACGACGACATTCGTCACCGCGCTGCCCGCCGAGTTGCACTCGAGCCGGACGGCAATGGCGTTCGTCAGCAGCGTGACGTTCGGATGCTCGATGGCCGGGCGGACGCTGATGACCTCTGCGTCCGACTTGGCGTGCACGAGGCACGGAAACCCATCGCAGTTGTCGCAGCGCACGCATGGGCTGAACGGCATGTTCGCCTCGTTCAGCATGACGCCGCACGGCGCATGGAACGGATGGAGCCCCGCGGCGGCGAGATCGTCGGACAGCTGCTGGATTCGCGGCTCGTGCGAGACCGCCGGGAACGGGTACGGGCCACTGGCCGGCGGCTCGGTGGGATCCTCGCCCCGGGCGCCATGGACCTGGTAGAGCTCCTCCGCCCGCGTGTAGTACGGCTCCATGTCGGCGTAGGAGATCGGCCACGCCGGCGAGATCCCGTCGTGGTGGCGCAGCTCGCCGAAGTCCTGCTCTCGGAGGCGGTAGAGCGCCGCACCGTAGAGCTTCGTCGCACCGCCGACGTAGTAGTGAACCTGCGGCTGGAACGACGAGCCGTCGGCGTCGTACCAGGTATCGGCCGAGACGTAGCGGCCGTCGACGAACACGTCCTGCGCTCGCCAGTTGTGGGGCTCGCGGGGAAGCCAGTCGCCACGCTCGAGCAGCAATATGCGCTTGCCCGATGGCGCGAGGTGGTGGACGAGCGTGCCGCCGCCCGCCCCACTGCCGATCACGATGACGTCGTACGCACCACTCATTGCGCGATCTCCTCCGGGTCGTTCGTCGTCGGCATGATTATCCGCAGGACGTTTATCAGCGTCACCCGATTCGGACGACGCGCCAGCGCGTTTGCCGACGTAGCGTCCCCGCGCATGGCTGATGCAGGCCTCGACTTCGCACTCGTCGTCTTCCACGGCACCGAAACCGCTGAGGAGGCGTACTCGCGTGCGCCGCGCGAGGTCGGCGGCGTGGCGTGGGCACAGGAGGTCGCGTTCGTCGAGCATCATCGGCACGACCGACTCGTCGTGCGCGGCACGTTCGCCGGTCATTACGTCGACGCCAACGACGCGGACGCGTTCATCGGGCGGCGAACCGCGGAGGGTGCGATCGGGGGTGCCGTGGTCGGAGCGGTTCTCGGTCCGCCGGGATTCGCCGCCGGCTTGGTCGCAGGCGGGCTCGCCGGCAGCGTCTCCGAGGAACACGCCGGGGCACACAACCGCAGCGCGTTGTATGACCAGGTCCGCGCCGACGTACCGGAAGGCTCCTCGGCTGTGATCCTGATGGCCGCCGAGGAGCACGCCGACGCGATGATCAGCGCGCTCGATGGCCGGGGCGGCCAGGTGGTGCGCCACCACCTCAGTCCGGACGCGGTCGCGGCGCTCCAGGCGGCGGTCGCAGGCAGCCCGAGCGCGGCCCCGCCGCCCTAGGCTCAGCATGATCGCCCGGCGGGGCATTGGCGACCAACGACTGCTCGATCGCGCCGGGGCAACCCGGCGCTTCATCCGGATCGCCGTGTGCCTCGGTTGCGTCACCGCGGTGCTCGTCATCGCCCAAGGCTGGCTGCTGGCGTCGATCATCGCGCGCGCGGTGACCGACGGTGACGGGCCCCGGCAGCTGACGGGCCCTCTCCTCGCGCTGCTCCTCGTCGTGTGTGGACGGGCAATCGTGGCCTGGCTCGCCGAACTCGCCGCGGCGCGCTCGTCGGTGTCGGCGAAGCAGGAGTTGCGCGAAGCGCTGCTCGCGCGCGCGAGCGCGCTCGAGCCACGCCGGCTGCGCGAACGTGGTGTCGGCGAGCTCACTGTCCTCGCCACACGGGGGCTCGACGCCCTCGACGGGTACTTCTCGCAGTACCTGCCACAGCTCGCCCTCGCCGCCGTCGTCCCCGCCGGCGTGCTTGTCGTGATCGCCGCCCAGGACTGGATCTCGGCGCTGATCATCCTCGTGACGCTGCCCCTCATCCCAGTGTTCATGGCGCTCGTCGGCGCGAGCACTCGCGATCGCACCGACGCGCAGGTGCGGACCCTGCAGCGTCTGGGGGCTCACTTCCTCGATGTCGTCGCCGGTCTCCCGACGCTCAAGGTGTTCGGTCGCGCGAAGCCGCAGATCCGGGTCATTCGAGAGGTCTCCGAGCGCTACCGCGAGGCCGCCGTCGCGACGCTCCGGATCACGTTCCTGTCGTCGCTCATCCTGGAGCTGGTCGCGACCGTGTCAGTTGCCCTCGTCGCCGTCGCGATCGGCGTACGGCTCCTCGACGGCCACCTCGATCTGCGGACGGCGCTCCTCGTGCTCGTCCTCGCTCCCGAGGCGTACATACCGCTTCGGCAGCTGGGCGCCGGGTACCACGCGAGCGCGGAAGGAATGGCTGCCGCGGAGCAAGCGTTCGCCGTGCTCGAGATGCCGCTCGCGTCGACCGGCTCGCAGACGCGCATCCCCGATCCGACGAGCTCTGCAATCACGGTCAACGAGCTGTCGGTGAGCTACGCCGACCGCGCGCGGCCGGCCCTCGACGCGGTCTCGCTGACGATCGAGCCCGGCGAGATCCTGGCGGTCACCGGCCCGAGTGGATGCGGAAAGTCGACGCTGCTCAGCGTGCTGCTCGGATTCACGGCACCGGATGGCGGGTCCGTTCGCATCGCCGATGCCGATCTCGCCGAGATCGATCCGGACGCATGGCGGGCGCACATCGCGTGGGTTCCTCAGCGACCGCACCTGTTCGCCGCGTCAATCGACGAGAACATTCGGCTCGGTCGTCCGGATGCCGCCGCCGGGCAGGTGTGGGACGCCATCGACGCTGCGGGACTGCGTGACGTCGTCGCGCGGCGGTCGGATGGTCTCGCGGCGGTGCTCGGCGAGCGCGGAATCGGCCTGTCGGCGGGTGAGCGCCAGCGGGTGGCGTTGGCGCGGGCGTTCCTACGCGACGCGCCGCTGCTGCTGCTCGACGAGCCGACCGCAGGTCTCGACGGCGAAACCGAAGCGCAGGTGCTCGCGGCCGTCGAGCGCCTCATCCGCGGCCGGACCGTCGTGCTCGTCGCACACCGGCCGGCGCTCGTCGCACTCGCGGACCGAACCGTCAGCCTTTCCCGGACCGCGGTGGCGGCATGACGGAGAACGAGGCCACGGCGGCTGACATGCTGACGCTCGTCCGGCCCGCCCGGCGACAGGTCGTCCTGGCAACGGTCCTCGGCGCCGCCGCGCTCGGCGCCGGCATCGGCTTGATCGGGGTCTCGGCCTGGCTCATCTCACGGGCGTCACAGCATCCGCCCGAGTCGGCCGTGGCATTGGCGATCGTCGCCGTCCAGTTCTTTGGCCTGTCGAAGGGGCTGTTCCGCTACGGACACCGTCTCACCGGCCATGACGCCGCATTCCGCGCGCTTGCCGAGCTGCGGGTCCGCGTCTACCGACACCTGGAAGCGCTCGCGCCCGCGGGGCTCCCGGCGTTCCGGCGCGGAGACCTGCTCGCTCGGTTCGTCGACGACGTTGATTCGCTTCAGGACCTGCTTCTGCGGGTCATCCTGCCGTTCGCGATCGCGCTCCTCGCCGGGGTGAGCACCGTCGTGCTCGTGTGGTTGATCCTTCCGGCCGCCGGGTTGATCCTGCTCGTCGCGCTCATCCTGACGTCGACCTTTGTGCCGTGGCTGACGGGGCTGCTCGCGCGTCACAGCGAGGCACGCCAGGCCGCCGCACGTGGGGAACTCACGTCGGCCGTGGTGGACCTCCTCGAGGGCGGCGATGAGCTGCGGGCAAACGGTGCCCTCACATCACAGCTGGCCCGTACTCGGGGCCTGGACGCTGAGTTGGCGCGCGTCGCGAGGCACGGAGCCCGCACCGCGGGCGTCGGCCAGGCTCTCGCGACGCTGCTCCCCGGTCTCGCCATGGTGGGCGCGCTCCTGGTCGGGGTCGCGGCCATCGGCAGCCACGACCTGAACACGACGATGCTGGCCGTCATCGCCCTCGTGCCGCTCGCGGCGTTCGAGCTCGGGACGGGGCTTCCGGGCGCGACGCAGCTGCTCCAGCGGGTCCGCGGATCGCTCGGGCGCACGCTCGCGGTGCTGCGCCGCGACCCACTCGTGCGCGACCCGGCGAGCCCGAAACCGCTTCCGGCGGCGACCGGCACGTCGGTTCGAGTTCTACGTGTCCGAGGGCTCCGCTGCCGGTACGCGCCCGACGCGCCGTGGGCGCTCGACGGCCTCGATCTCGACGTCCAGTCGGGCAGTCGCGTCGCCGTTGTCGGGCGCAGCGGCGCGGGCAAGTCAACGCTCGCCGAGGTGCTGCTGCGGTTCCTCCCCTATGACAGCGGCACCGCCACCCTCGACGGCGTCGAACTCGCCGACGTCGCGGGCGATGACTGCCGTCGTGCCATCGGGCTGGTCGCCCAGGATGCCCATGTCTTCAACAGCACGCTCGAGGCAAACCTTCGGCTGGCGCGCCCCGAGGCGACCCGCGAGCAGCTGCGCACGGCACTCGACCGGGCACAGCTGCTCGACTGGATCGACGGACTCCCCGCCGGGCTCGAGACCGAGGTGGGCGAGTTCGGGAGCCGGATGTCCGGCGGACAGCGTCAGCGGCTCGCGGTCGCCCGCGCGCTGCTCGCCGGCTTTCCGCTGCTCGTCCTCGACGAACCCGGCGAGCATCTCGACGTCGAAACCGCGGACGCGCTCCTCGCCGACGTGCTCGACGCCGCCCCCACCCAGGGCATCCTGCTCATCACCCACAGGCTGAGCGGACTCGCGCGCTTCGACGAGATCATCGTCCTTCAGCATGGGCGCGCGGTCGAGCGCGGAACCCACGCCGCATTGCTCGCGCGCGGGGGCCGCTATGCCGATATGTGGCGGCGTGAACGGGCGTTGTCGTGACCTGGGCGAGACGATTTGAGATCCGCCAACACATCCGCGGCAGCCTGTGGGTGCTGCCGCTGTTCGGCGGCATCGCGGGCGTACTGTTCGGGATCCTCGACGTGCACGTCGATCGGTCGATCGACTTGCCTGCGAGCTGGACCTACTCGTCATCGACGGCGAGCACATTGCTCACCACCATCGTCGGCGCGATGGCGGCGCTCACCGGGTTCGTGGTGACGGTCACGGTGCTCGTCGTGCAGATGGCCACAGGGAGTTTCTCCGCGCGCTACATGCGTCTCTGGTATCGCGATCGCCTCCTCAAGGCGCTGCTCGCGTTGCTCGTCGGCACGCTCGCGTTCGCATTCGCGCTCCTGCGTCGCACGGGGAGCAACTTCGTTCCCAATCTCGGCGTGACGCTGGCCGGCATGCTCGTCGTCCTCAGCCTGCTCGTGTTCGTCATCTTTCTCGATGTGTATCTGCACCGATTGCGCCCGGTCGCCGTCGCGGTTTTGGTGGCCGATTACATCTACGACGACTTCACGCGACTCGCCGAGCGACTCGCCGGTGCGCCGGACGTGTTCGGCGGCTCCTTCGAACCCGGCGAGGAAGAGCCGGTGATGATCGTCCGCAGCGAAAGCCCAGGGGCGATCCAGGCCCTCGATGCCGAGGCTCTTGTCCGCTGGGCCCGAGAACACCGGTGCCTGGTCGTCCTGCGCCATCGGATTGGCGACTTCGTCCCGGCGGGCGCGACGTTGCTCGAGGTTTACGGCGACTCGAGCGCCGCCACCTCGCGTAATGAGGCCCGGCTCATCGGAAGCGTTGCTCTTGGACACGAGCGCACGATCGAGCAGGATCCCGCGTTCGCGATCCGGATCATGGTCGACATCGCCGACCATGCCCTGTCCCCGGCCGTCAACGACCCGACGACGGCGGTGCAGATCCTCGACCACCTCGGCGAGGTGCTCCGCCTCATCGGCAACGTCGATGACACGGAATCGGCGTGGGATCCGAACCGCGGGATTCGGGAGGGCCTGGTGTTCCCGGTTCGCGATTGGGACGAGTACCTGGCGCTGGCAGTCACCGAAATCCGTTCCTATGGCGGCAACGCGATCCAGGTGATGCGCCGGATGCGAGCGATGCTCCAGGAACTGTACGAGCAGGTTCCTCCCCATCGCCGCCCCGCCGTTGAGGAGGAACTCCGGCGGCTCGACGCGAGCGTGGCGCACAACTTCGCCGGCTCGGTCGATCTTGACCGCGCGGGCGCGGCGGATCCCCAGGGGATCGGCGGGAGCAGCGGACCACCGGAGAGGCCGGTGGCTGTTCACGGTCCCGCGGTCAGAAGATCGCCGTCGGATTGAGGAGCGATCCGGTGCCGCCGACGATCCGCAGGGGCGTCGCCGTGAACAGGAACTCGTAACGCCCCGCAGCCTCACACCTCGCGCAGAGGTCCTCGAACTGGAGGTAGTCGAGCAGATGCATGCCCATCGCCGCGATCACGAGCACGTGGATCGGGAAGTCGATCCCCTCGGTGCTGCTCGGCGCCGTATCGCTGTTGCCGTCCGAGCCGAGCGCCGCGACTCCTCGCTCGGCGACGAACGGTATCGCCGTCGGGTGCAGACCCGCCTTCCACTCCGCCGTGTTCCACGGGCCGAGCTCGGCGAGCCGTCGAGCATGTCCGGTGCGGACGAGCAGAATATCCCCCGCCTCGACGCGGACGCCCTGCGCGCGTTCGCATGCCTCGAGCTCGTCGCGGAACACGTGCTGCCCCGGTTCGAGCCACGGCACCCCGTGCAGACGTGGGATGTCGAGCAGCACGCCGCGGCCGATGAGGCCGTCCCTGAGGACCTCGATCGAGTTCACGCTCGCGCCGTCCTCGGTCACCGCGTCCGCCGGCTTGCCGTTGTACATCGCGCCCTCGTAGGCGATGTGGCACAGGGCATCGATATGCGTGTGTCCGTCGTTGTGAAAATCCGCCCCGACGTAGTCCTTCATGAAGTGCAGCGACCGCGCCTCGGTATCGACGGGGCTCAGTTCGGTCATGTAGTGGTCCGCCGGCTTCGGGTTATCGATTGCCGGATGCGTGTTGAGCGGGTGACCCAACGTGACGCTGACTCCATCGCGCACGAGGCGAGCGGCGGCAACGACTCGATCCGGGGTGAGGTGGTGCAGTGCGCCGCGCTCGTCATCGTCCCCCCACCGGCCCCAATTGCTGAGCGACGCGAACAACTCGCCGAACTCACGCGCGCTGACAGCGGCCCCACTCACCCACACCACCACCCGAAGGCATTCAGCATCGGTCCGACCGTAGCCGCACGCCTGCCGACGCGGGTCATCCCAACCGGGTGATGACGGTGTGCATGAGCGCCGTACCGTCTCCGCCCATACGGCCACGCCGAGCGACGGCTCGGACGCGACAAGGGAGATCCCATGGCAGTTGCGAGTGATCAGCGGCCAGAGGACGCGGGCAGCACGACCGACGCGAGCGCGCCGGCGGACGTCCTCGTGATCTTCGGCATCACCGGAGATCTCGCCAAGGTGATGACGTTCCGATCCCTCTACCGGCTCGAACGACGCGGCCTGCTGAGCTGCCCGGTCGTCGGCGTGGCCGGTGACGAGTGGACGGTCGAGCAGCTTCGTGAGCGGGCCCGCGAGTCGATCGTGGGCACGGGCGAGGACCTTGATGAAGAGGTGTTCGCACGGTTCGCCGATCGGCTGTCCTACGTGGCAGGCGACTTCACCGACGCGGCGACGTTCGCTCGCGTCGGCGAGGCGATCTCCGGCTCGCGCACGCCTGTGTTCTACCTCGAGATCCCGCCGTTCCTGTTCGCGACCGTGATCAAGGGACTGTCCGAGGCCGGGTTGACGTCAAGCGCCCGCGTCGTCGTCGAGAAGCCCTTCGGGCACGACCTCGAGTCGGCTCGGTCGCTCGCCGCCGACATCCACCAGTACATCGCCGAGTCGCAGCTGTACCGGATCGACCACTTCCTCGGAAAGATGGGCCTCGAGGAGTTCCTCTACCTGCGGTTCGCCAACTCGATCCTGGAGCCGGTGTGGAACCGCAGCCATATCTCCACGGTCGAGATCACAATGGCCGAGAGCTTTGGCGTCGAGGACCGCGGGCACTTCTACGACGCTGTCGGCGCGCTTCAGGACGTTGTCGTCAACCACCTCATGCAGTTGCTCGCAGCCGCGGCGATGGAGGCTCCGGCCGGGGCCGATGCGGGAACACTCAAGGACGCGAAGTACGCCGTCTTCCGCGCGATGCCCGACGCTGATCCTGCCCAGTACGTCCGGGGCCAGTACGAGGGTTATCTTGGAATCGATGGGGTCAAGGAGGGCTCGACGACGGAGACGTTCGCCGCGCTGCGACTCGAGATCGACAACTGGCGGTGGGCAGGCGTGCCCTGGTTCATCCGCACGGGCAAGCGCCTACCGGTGACACAGACCGAGGTGCGGCTCGTGTTCCGCAGGCCACCGCGGCTGGGGTTCATCGTCCCGAGCGGCACCCGCTTGCCGGTTGAGAGCCAGCTCGTGATCAAACTCGATCCCATCACCGGCATCCGCCTGATCGTCGACGCCCACCGCGCCGATCACGGTGGCCCTCAGGAGGTCACGCTCGACATGGAGTTCGCGCAGGAAGGCGGCGAGGGCCCGACGCCGTACGAGGTCCTGCTGCACGCTGCGATCACGGGCGACAGCGCCAGGTTCACCCGCCAGGACAGCGTCGAGGAGACGTGGCGGCTGATGCGCCCGCTGATCGAGCAACCGCCGCCCGTTCATACGTATGCACCCGGGTCGTGGGGACCGAAGGAGGCCGATCGATTGCTCGCAGGCTTCGGCAAGTGGCACGGCCCGTGGGTGGTCTCATGAGCGCCGCCAGCGACCCTCGTCATGTCGTGATCGTCGGCGGCGGCTTCGCCGGGCTTGGCTGTGCGCAGAAGCTGGCCGATCGTGACGACGTCCGCGTCACGCTGCTCGATCAGAACAATTACCACCAGTTTCAGCCGCTGCTCTACCAGGTGGCGACCTCACTGTTGGCGCCATCGGACATCGCACACTCACTGCGCGAGGTATTCGCGGAGCAGGGCAACGTCGATGTGAAGCTTGCGGAGATCTCAGAAGTGGACGCCGCGAGCAGGACAGTGAAGGCGAGCGACGGAGGGGAATGGACCGCCGATGCACTTGTGCTGGCCGCCGGTTCTCAACCGAACTTCTTCCACACCTCGGGTGCGGCTGAGAACGCGTTCCCGCTGTACTCGCTCGACAACGCCACCGCTCTTCGGTCACGGATCCTGGGCCTGTTTGAACTCGTCGACCGCAATCCGGATCTCGTGCGCCTCGGCGCGCTGAACTTCGTGATCGTCGGCGGCGGCCCAACCGGAGTCGAGGTCGCCGGCGCGATCGCCGACATGATCAACGTCACGGTGCCCGCCGAGTATCGCAGTGTGGACGTAGCGATGGCCCACATTCACCTGGTGGATCTCGGCGATGCGCTCCTCAGGCCGTTTTCCGAGAAGGCCCATGCCTACGTCGCGAGGGTGCTGAGCGATCGCAAGGTGGAACTTCGGCTCGGTACCGGAGTGAAGGAGGTCGGTACCGGACATGTCGTTCTCTCCGACGGCGGGATCATTCCCACACGGTGCGTCATCTGGGGCGGGGGTATCAAGGCGGCACGGGTGGCCGGCGACTGCGGACTCGCCCAGGGCCGGGGCGAACGCATCGACGTCCAGCCTGACCTGACAGTGGCCGGGAGTCGCGGCGTGTACGCGGTTGGGGATATCGCCAATATCGCCGGCTCTGACGGCAAACCGCTGCCCCAACTCGGCTCGGTCGCCCTTCAGAGCGGAAAGACGGCCGCGGACAACATCCTCGCTGACTTTGAAGGCCGGCCCCGCAAGTCGTTCGAATACAAGGACAAGGGGATCATGGCCATGATCGGCCGCGGCGCGGCCATCGCGGAGGTCGGAAAGAACCATCACGAGGTACACGGGCAGCTTGCGCACATGGCTTGGCTCGGCGTGCACGCCAGCCTGATGACCGGAGCGCGAGACAAGATCGAGGCCATCATCGACTGGGGATGGGACCGCTTCTCCAAGACCGGCGGTCCGCACGTCCTCGACCGCGGGGACGCCGCCGAGATCGACTGGACCGACGACGGGGTCGTGACGGCGGCGGCGTCGGACGCGCCGTCGTAGCTCTTCGGTTTCCTAGTGTTCCGCGTCGGAGGTTCGTTGCCACCGAGAGGTGGTGCTGGTGGATGCCGCGGGAGGACGCAGGCGCCGTGGCGTAGCGGAGCTACGCGAGGCGACGAGGACAGCCGGATGACTCGGGCGCGGCCCAGACGAGCGAGGCTGGATGCTGAGCGGGCCGCAAGCCCGAGGCGGCGCCGCCAGGACCGCCTCGAATGGCGGCGAACTTTCGACGCGGGACACTAGCTCGGTGGGTGAGTGGCCGTCGGCTCGGACGGTTCGACACGAACCCGGGCGCGAAACACGTGGTATGACCACGCTTGATAGAGCAGGACGACCGGGAGGACGAGCACGGCCACGACCGTCATCACCGTCAGCGCGTAGCCCGCCGACGAGGCGTTCGACACGGTGAGGTTGTACGCGTGGTTTGTGCTCGAGACCACCAGGTTGGGATAGAGGCCGACGAAGATCGAGACGACGCACATCGCAATCGTGGCCGCGGACGCTGCGAACGCCCAGCCGTCCTGTCCAGCGTGAATGAGGTACGCGGCCGCCAGTACGGCGAGGATCACGATGGCGATGACCGGGGTCGAGAATCCGGGGCCGACGACGATGCGCGTCCAGATCATGAAGCCGACGACCGCCGCGATCGCGACCCAGGCGAGTCGGCGCGCGATCGTCTGCGCCCGATCGCGCACCGCGCCGCTCGCCTTCAACGTCAGGAACACCGCCCCGTGCAGCGCTGAGAGGATCAGGAACGTCGCGCCCGTCCACAGGCCGTACGGCGTCAGCAGGTCAAAGAAGTTCCCTGTGAAGTTGTGGTCCTGATTGATCGGCAGGCCCTTCAGCAGATCACCGAGGCCGACGCCGAGCAGGAGCGGGACGAGCGCGCTCCCCACGATCGTCGCCCACTTCCAGGCGCGGCGCCAGCGCGCGTCGGTCAGCTTGTCGCGGTACTCGAACGAGACCCCGCGAGCCATCAGCGCCGCGAGCACAAGCAATAGAGCGAGGTACAGAGTGGAGAACGCCGTGGCGTACCACCCGGGGAAGGCGGCGAACATCGACGCGCCGGCCACGATCAGCCACACCTCGTTCCCGTCCCAGAACGGTCCGATTGTTTCCAGCGCCGCGGTGCGCTCCGCGTCGGTGCGGCCCACCGCCGCGTGGAGCATCCCGACCCCGAAGTCGAAGCCCTCGAGCACGAAGAAGCCCGTCCAGAAGAACGCGACGATGATGAACCAGAGTGTGTGGAGGTGCAGCATGGTCTAGTACGCCAACTCCGCCGCTCCCTCGGCTCCGGTCGTCGGTGGGCGCTTCGACGCCGTGCCGCCATGCTCATCCGGGAGCCCTCGCTTGGCGTAGCGCAGCATGAGCACGAGGTCAGCCGCGCCGAGCGCGAGATAGATGAGAACGAACACGATCAGACTGATCCAGATCTCGGTCGAGCTGACGGTCGGGGACACACCGTCTGAGGTCTTCATCAGCCCTTGGACGATCCACGGCTGACGGCCGTTCTCGGTCAGCATCCAGCCCGCCGTGTTCATCAGGAACGGGGTGATGACGAGCCAGCCCGCCAGGCGCAGGAACCACCGTGAGCTCTCGAGCTTCTTCTTGTGCAAGAGCCAGCCACCCCATAGCGCAAACAGGAACACGCCTGCAGCCAGGTAGGCCATGATCCGCATCGACCAGTACTGGATGAACACGTTCGGGATGTAGTTGCCCGGCCCGTACTGCTTGGTGTACTGCTGCTGAAGCTGGTTGAGTCCGACGACCTTGCCGTTGAACGAGTTGGTGGCGAGGAACGAGAGCACGTCCGGGATCGCGATCACTTTCGACGGAGTCTCGTCCTTCTTGCCACCGCCGACCTGGAACAACGAGAACGAGCACGGCTGGCATGTCGTCCATTGCGCCTCGGCCGCCGCGATCTTCACCGGTTGGTACTTCGCCTCGACGACGCCGAGTTCGCTGCCGACGAACAACGCGAGCCCGAGGGAGGGGATGAGCACGACGAGCGCGAGGTGGGTCGCACGTTTGAACGCCTCCACCTCGACCTTGCGGCGCAGGTACCACGCGGACACCGCGAGCATGACGAGCGAGCCGGTGACCAGCGAGGCGAGGATCACATGGACGTAGCCCCACAGGAAGGTGGGGTTCGTGAACATCGCAAGGATGTCGTTCAGTTGCGGCTGGTGGGTGGAGGAGTTGATCGTGTAGCCGACCGGATGCTGCATCCACGAGTTGGCGGCAAGGATGAACGCCGCCGACAGCATCGACCCGATCGCCACGAGCCAGATGCACGCGAGGTGCACACGCTTGGGCAGCCGATCCCATCCGAACAGCCATAGCCCGAGGAACGTCGACTCGAGGAAGAACGCCCCGAGCCCTTCCATCGCGAGCGGCGCTCCGAACACGTCGCCGACGTAGCGCGAGTACGCCGACCAGTTCATCCCGAACTCGAACTCCTGAACGAGTCCAGTGACGACACCCACGGCGACGTTGATCAGGAGCAGAATCCCGAAGAACCGCACCAGCCGCTTCTGCTCGGGCTTGCCCGAGCGATACCAGGCCGTCTGCAGGATCGCCGTCAGGAACGCCAACCCGATCGTCACGGGCACGAACAGGAAGTGGTAAATGCTCGTCGTCGCGAACTGCCAGCGCGCGAGGTCCGTGCTCACCGGGCGATCAAACCCCACTTCCCGCTGCCGCTCATCACCCCATTCGGATGAGTGGGACGAGCTGGACGAAGAACGTCCGGGCTCGACTTCGCGGATTCCCCACGCGGGGCGGCGCCGCACGTAGGATGTCCGAATTCGGCGACGCCGGTGGCGAGGCTGTGCGTGACCGTGAGGCGACTGAGATGGGGTGCGCTGGGGCGGTGGCCGCTCTTCTGGTGCTGGCCAGTGGAGCCAGCCGGAATCGAACCGGCGACATCCTTTGGCACCGGCATGTGACCCGAACTGGACTCCCGCGGTACTGTTGATGTGTGGCCGGACCGTCACAGGGTGGACTTGATCTTCCTGGACTTCTTGCCCTGGTGATCATCTTGGCCGTCGTGTTCTCGCCGCTGGTCCTGTGTCGCCCACCGGGACAATCAGACACCGAGCCCGACGAGGGCGGGGGCCATGGTCCGCGACCACCCCGTGTTCCGACACAACCGCCGGGTGGCGGCATTCCGCTGAACGATGCCGAACCTGCGCGGGTGCGACTCCGCAGCCACGAGCGGCTCGCGGCTCGCCGGCCGGCCCGCGATCGGCGGCCGGCACGGCCGGGGCGTCCGCCCACGAGGACCCCTCGGCAGGTCGTCGCTGAGGACGAGCAGGTCCTGGTCGCCGGTCACGAGGTACGCGCGCCGATCGATCGCGACGGCGAGGAGGTAGTCGTCGTCGGGGTCGCGGGAGCCGACCGGCGGGGGCCCGTTCGGATCCTCGGAGAGGGCTCCGTGCTCGCGAATCCAGCTGACGTACGCGTTGGCCTTCTCCGGGGGGATCCGCTTACGCAGCCTGGGATAACGTACGGTTCGGTTGAGCTCTGTCAGCAGCATCGCTGAGATCACGAGTTCGAACAGGCCGTCGCGGCTGGCCCGGAGGATCTCGGCCGAGGGACCCTTGGCGGACAGAACCCCGGAGATCAGGACGTTGACGTCAACGACGGCGCGCACCCGATGCCCGCCGACGAGGCCTGGTCGCGTGTTGCGCCTCGACTGCGAGCTCGGTTGCCTTTGGTTCGGACATAGTCGCGTCTGCCCACAACTCGTCGAGAACATCGAGCATGAGGTCGCGGCGGAGCGATTCCTCGATTACGGCGCTGTCGGAGACGCCGGTGCGGGCGGCGCGGATCTTGACCCACTTCAGGACGTCTTCGTCGATCGTCAGTGTCGTGCGTACCTTGGCCACTCCTGGGAGTTCGCAAGTCTCGGCTTTGTCGCGGAATGCGGCGGAGCGAACCGCGCGTCGTTCAGGCGCGCAGGGAGCGCTCGACCGCGCGGGCGACCTGCTCGCGCGAGCGGGCTCGGACCGCGCTACTCAGGGCGACACACCAGCGCTCGGCAGACGCTGATGACTGCTCGAGCCCCAGGTCCGCAAGAACCGCGGCTTGATCAACGTGACCGGCGATCTGTTCGGCGCGACGCTGAGCCGCTATATGTTGAGCGCGCGCCAGCTGCGTTCGGCCACGGTCGCCCGCGAGGCTGATCAGGTCCTCAGCTACGAGCGGCACCGCCCGCCGCGCGCATTTCTCCCAAGGGGCGTCGGCCGCGGAGTCCACAACGACCTGACGCACGACTCGCCAGCCGGCATGGTGCGAATCGCAGCGCGCGACAAGAAATCGCGCGAGCGCCTCTGCCACGCCGTTCGCGCCAGGCTCGGACCCGTGCCTGTCGAGATGTCGCAGTGCGGCGCCAACGCTCCGCCCGTCATCAACCGCCCTGGCGAGCTGCCGCGGAGTCGCCCGCGGCTTGCGTAGTTGATCATCGATCCTTCCAGCGTACTCGCCGGTCGGTCCGGACCTCAGGCAAAGGGCGCCGCCCGTGCCCGCTTGGGTCCCCAAGCGATGATCTGGGAGCTGGATGCGCGATTGCGTGTCGAGAACCGCCGGCCGGCTCCGCTCACCAGGTGAAGGGCCTCGACAGGCGCGGCCCACCACACAGAACACTTTGGAGGACGTACTTCATGTCGCGGATACGACGTTTTGACCATGTCGGCATCACCGTTGCGGACCTGGACACGGCAACGGCCTTCTTCGTCGGGCTCGGTCTCGAGGTCGACGGCCGGACGTTCGTCGAGGGCGAGTTCGTGGACACCGTCACCGGCATCCCCGGCTCCCGCAGCCACATCGTGATGCTGCGGCCGCCCGGGGGAGGTACTGGCCTGGAGCTGTCGAGCTTTGTCCGGCCGGACCACGAGCCGGGGTCGCCCACCGCAATGGCCAACGAACTAGGGCTGCGCAACGTCTCATTCGAGGTCGACGACCTGCAGGCGGCCGTCGACGGGCTGGCTGCGGACGGCTACGACCTGGTCGGCGGCATCGGTCAGCACGAGAACATCTGGCGCATGGCCTACGTGCGCGGCCCAGAGGGGATCATCGTGTCGCTGGCTGACCGGATCGGCTGACGCCCCCGAGGTCGCGACCCGAACGGCCTGCCCGTGGTCTGCCGTCGGCGCTGCACACGCCCGGATCGGTCAGCGTCCTCCGCCAGACCGGGCCGCGGCGGTCATCGACGCGGCAGCGGCACCCAGCACCCACCACCCGTATCCCCCCGACTCCAAAGAAGGAAGGTCATGGACCCGCAAGAGATCACCGAAGAGCTCGAGCATCCCGGTGCGCGGAACCTTCTCACCTCCGCGACGCTGCTCCGGCTCGCCTACAACGGATCAGACGGCTTTCCGCGAGTCATCCCGATCGGCTTCCACTGGAACGGGAACCAGATCGTCGTCTGCACCGCGACGACCGCGCCCAAAGCAAAGGCGCTGTCGTCGCGCCCGAACGTCGCGATCACGATCGACGTCGGCGACACGCCGGCGGAGGCCAAGGCGCTCCTGATACGCGGACGTGCAAGCGTCGACATCGTCGACGGCGTCGCCGAGGAGTACCTCGCGGCGTCGGCGAAGGCGATGAAGGGAGACCAGCTCGCGGAGTTCGAGCGCCAGGTCGGGTCGCTGTACAACCAAATGGCACGTATCTCCATCGAGCCGGTATGGGCGCGGTTCTTCGACTTCGGCGCTGGGCGCATGCCGCGCTTTCTCCAGACCCTGGCGAGCAATGCATAGGGTGCACGCGAGCCGAGCTGCCGATGCCGTATGACCGCGATCTCGATTGAACCGTTCACGGAAGCCCACCTCGACGGGCTGATCGCACTCGTCGACGCGGAGGGCTGGACCGAGTACACCGACGATGCCGAGCGGACCTGCCGCGCACTCACCGCACCGGGCGTGACGACGCTGGTCGCGATGGCCGACGGCCATCTCGTCGGCGCGATCCAGGTCCAATCCGATGGCTTCATTCAGGCTCATGTTTCGATGCTTCTGATCGCCCGGAACGCGCGCGGATTCGGCCTCGGAACCAGGCTGTTGCGCCATGGCCTCGAGCATGCCGGAGGCCTGCAGCTGGACGTCCGCACTCGCACCGAGGGTTACTACGAGCGGCTCGGCGCGAGCCGCTCGCTCGGCTTCCGCCTCACGCGCGAGAACCCCGGGCTCGAGGGCCAAGACGCCACATAGACGGCCAACGCGCAAGCGCGGCTCACCAGGCAAGCGGCTCCCACTCGGAACGGCAAGCGAGCACACCCGGGGCTCTCGTTCTGGATCGAGCGACTCGCCGGCAAGGGCCGGGTTGTGGCGTACGCTGCCATTGTCGTGACCTCCTACATAGGTCTCGGTCAGGCCCCGGGGTGTTGTCGCACCGCCGGGGCCGCTTCTTTGCTTACAGTAGAAGCTAACAGGCGCGTCGGACGGCTCCGCTTCCAGTTGTAAGCTAGATCGATGGCCAGGCGAGTCGCGGTTGACGACCTCATCGATGCGCAGGGTGTCGCTGACATCCTCGACCTCGCTCATCGCAACACCGTCAGCCAGTACCAGCAGCGCTACGAGGACATGCCACGACCGGCTGTCGATCTCGGAGAGGGCCGGGTCAAACTCTGGCTCCGTTCGGAGATCAAGCGGTGGGCCGCAGAGCGTGAGGCCGGCCGCCGCACACGACCGGCCCGTCGTAGTGCTCGTTGACGCAGTCCTGTCCCTTGCGATCGCAGCTGCACCCGGGGGGTGTTCTGTTCGAGCGACTCTCTTTCTGTTTGAGCGACTCCCTAGTCGGAGCGTTCGTCTCTCGCACCGACGATCCCACGCGAGCGACCTCACCCACGTGGATCGGGCGAGCATGACCATTGGACTCGATCCGCGGTGCAACGCGCTCCTGCCTCTCGCCCAGCCGTCGCCGGCGCCTTCGTAGACGACGTCGAAGGTGTGAGCCGTCACGGACGGGACCGAGCGTTGCGCTCATTCGACCGTCGGGTTCCCGACGCTCCTGTGGTCTCGATCGATCCGGTGAGATGCAAAGCTGACGGCATGGATCGGGGAGCGCTCTTGGGACGCGGCGTTCGCCGGGGGGGCGATGAGCAACGCAGCTGGTACAAGTCGTGCCCGCGATAGCGGGTGAGCGCTGTTGCGCTCAAGCTCGTTTGGTGGCGATGTAGAGATGGATGCTGCCGAAGCCGCCGATGCCTTGATCTGAGACCTGGAGGCCGGACGCACGGAATATAGGCTCGACGTCGCGGACTAGATCCCCGAAGCGTCGGCCGATGGCGACCAAGGCTCTTCCGGCGCGGTTGTCGTCGTTTGGGTAGTTGAGGTCGATCATCACCAGCCGTCCGTCCGCTTTGAGCACGCGGCACAGCTCGCCCATCGCCTTCTTGGCGTCCGGGTAGCCCGTGAACGCCATCGTGTTGAGCACCGTGTCGAAGGTTTCGTTTGGGTAGGGCAGCGCCTCGACGTTTGCCAGCTGCAGATTGGCTGCGAGTCCTCGCCGGTGGAGGTTGCGGGTCGCGACTTGGAGCATCTTCCGGTTGAGGTCAACGCCGTGCGTCTGGTACCGGCCGGCGTATTGGGTGAGAAGCCAGCCGGTGCCGAACGACACCTCGAGCACCCGCGGGCCGCGCAGGTGCGGCAGCGCGGCGCTCAGCCATCGGCGCCAGAACGGCATCAGCGGCACGGCGAGGTCGTAGGCGCGCGCGATGCGAGTTATGTAGCGGTCGCAGCGCTCTGTGAACGCGCGCGCGTTCGCTGGTTCGTCGGAGTAGCGACGGCCGGCGCTCACCTGGCTGGCTCGCGGGCTGCAACCATGATTTCAGACGGCACCGCCCAGCTGACAACGACCTCGTGGTGCAGGATTCGCCACCCTCCCGTTCCGATCAGCTCCCCAAGCGAGATCGGGCGGCAGCCGCCAACCACCGCCGGCCTGCGGTTCGCGACCGCGCCCCAGCCGCGCGACACGAGCCGGCTGGCGAACGTCGTGCCATGGGTGAGGCTGACGAGTGCCAGCAGCCCGTCGAGGGCGAGCAAGCGGCGCGCCTCGCCTATCAGCGCCGCGGCGTCACTGTCTGACAGGAGGTCAAACACATACGTTGCGACGAATCGGTCGAATGGTCCATCGGCCCCCGGGAGCGTCAACGCCGGCGGCTCGAGCAGCTGCACCTCGGCGCGGGGTGCCCAAGGGGTCAGCCGCAGCGACGCGAGTCGCACCATTTCCGGGCTGACGTCGACACCGAGATAGCGGGCGTCGCTCGGCAGTTCGCCGGCGAGCATTTCCGAGGCGAAGCGGCCCGTGCCACAGCCCAGCTCGAACACGGATTTCGCCTGGGCAAGTTTGGAGGCACGCGCCAGGCGAGTCGTCGCGTCGCCTTCGTAGAAGCGCTGCGTGTCCTGCCATCGCCCCATGCGGTCATAGAAACGGCGTGCACCGGCGGCATCCAACGCCATCGCAACAGCGTACGGCTCCCAGCCGGCAACCGAAAGACGGTCCTGGCCGTCTTCGTCCGCGCGGATCGCACGGCCGACGGATTGCTAGCGCGAGCGGCCACCCAGCTGCAAACATGGTCGCCAAGACCAGCAGGTCCGACGCGCTCCGGCCCAGTCGGATCGAGTCGCATGGTTCAGCGCGGATGCAGCTATCACGGTCGCGCTGGCCGAAGCGCTGGAAACGGACGTCAGCGGCCCGGTGCCGCCTGGCCTCGTACCAGAGGCGGCCGGTGCGGTCGGGCTTCTGCACGTCGCGCGCATTGCGCAAGCCTCGTTCGTGGGGCGTGCCGTCGCCGACCGGCGCACTGATGCCTATGCAACGCGGGGCGAGAGCGAACCAAGGTGGCTCTTGGGCTGTCGTCCATCAACGTGAGGCACGCTGCTCGGTTGCGTGAGCGAGAGCGCGGCGCGTTTGCTCGGTGCGTGCGGATCCGGCGTCGGTCGCGTTCAGTGGTCAACGAGTCTCGGTGCGCGACTGCTCGATCGCCCTGGCGACCTCCACCCGTGAGGATGCCCCGAGCTTCACGAACACGTTGCGCAGGTGGGATTCGATGGTCTTCTCGCTCAGGAACAGCTGGCTGGCGATCTCGCGGTTGCTACGGCGGTCGGTGACGAGGTCAGCGATCTCGCGCTCGCGTTTGGTGAGAGACGCGACCCCTGATTCGGCGCCGGTCGAAGGGCCGCGGACCTCGGCGCGGGCGCCGAGCTTGCGCAGCTGACGGCGGGCGGCGTCGCGTTCACGCAGCGAGCCGCACTCGTCTAGTTCGGCCTCGGCCTGCTGGAGAACGGGGATCGCGGCGCGCCGCTCGCCTGCCGCGGCGAGCGCACGACCCTGGAGGTTGCGACTGAATGCGACCTCCATGCGGGCCTCGATCGACGCGAATACGTCCGCGCTCTCGGCGGCCAGCCCGGCAGCTCGTGGGGCGTCGCCCGCGTCGAGCGTGAGCTTGGCCCGGGCTCGCAGCGCCACCCCGCGCGGAATCGCAAGGCCGATCGCTGCCGCGTCCTGCTCGGCGCGCACGACGAAGTCGGTGGCGCGCTCGGGCCTGCCGGCGCCGGCCTCCGCGAGGGCCAGGGTCTCCCAGAAGAAGCCGCGCTCGACCGGCATGGCTCCAACGATGTCGTTGCCGACGAGTGGGCGCAGGAGCGCGGCCGCCTGCTCCGGCCGGTCTGACTCGATCAGGCCGCAGGCAAGGATCCAGGCGGGTCCGATGCCGGCGCTGGGACCGGCTCCGCCGATCTGGCGGTTGGAGATTCGCATGCTCTGCTCGGCGCAGGTGATGGCGGCGGCGAGCTCGCCCAGGTAGTAGTGGGCCCAGGCCCGCTCGAACAGCGCCCAGGGTCGGAAGTGCGCGGCGCCGTCGAGCTGTGTGGCCTCGACCGCCGCGTCACACAGCTCCGCGGCCTCCCGCAACCGTCCGAGCGTCTCGAGCGGGTAGCACTTGACGAGCATCATCGGTACGAGCGGCCGCGCGCCGTCGCCCCGGCGCACGATTTCGATCATGCGGTTTACGTGGGCGAGCGATGCGTCGTAGCGCTCGAGATAGTTCTCGGCCCACCCGAGGTGGTAGAGCGCGTCGATCGTCTCTGCGAGCTCCTCGTCGGGAAGGTGGTCGATGACCGCGACGGCGTCGGCGTGGTGGTGGCGCGCGGGCTCGATGCGCCCCGCGCCTGCCTCGGCGAGTGCGAGAGCTGCGGCCGCGGCTCCGAACAGAGCTGGTGACTCGAGCGCTTTCGCGTTGTCGAGCGCGCTGCCTCCCATTTCGATCGCGCGGTCGAAGTCGCGTTTGAACACGCCGTCGATCGCAAGCTCGATTTGCAGCGCTGCGTGCCCAATCGTTTCATCGTCGGGCAGCTGTTCCAGCGCCCGGGTGAGCCGGGCGTGCGCTTCTCGGTCGCGCCCGAGCCAGCGTTCGATGGCGGCGCAGCGAGTTGTCAGCTCGACGCGTGTCGTGTCCGCGGCCGGCGGGATCAGCTCGATCGCGTCGAGCAGGGTGGACCTGCACCGCTCGAGCTGCCCGGAGGAACGGAGGGCCCGGGCGAGGTGTCGGCGAACGTCTAGCTGGCGGGTCGTGTCGGCGACCGGGAGCAGCCGCAGCGCCGCTTTGAACCAGCGGGCGGCCACGAGCGGGGCGCGCCTGGCGCTCGCCGCTCCTGCCTCGATCAGCAGCGCAATCGCGTCCTCGTCACCTTGCCGGGCGGCGTGCTCGACGTGATGGGCCTGGGCGGTGGCGCCGGCGCCGCGCGAGGCCAGCGCGGCGGCCGCGCGGCCGTGGGCTGCGAGTCGCCAGCCAGCCTGTGTGCGCTCGTACACCGCTCGTCGCAGCAGCGGATGGCGGAAGCTGAATCGACGTGGGACCTCGGTGGGTCTCACCAGGTCCATGGCGAGCAGCTCGTCAAGGTTCGGCAGGGCCTGATCGGGATCGAGCCCGCCGATCTCCGCGGCGATGTCCGGTTCGAACGGGTCGCCGGCGATCGCCGCCGACTCGAGCATCAAGCGGGCGTCGGCGCTCAGTGACGCAAGCTCCTCTGCCACCGACGCCACGATGCCGAGCGGGACGTCGCCGCCGTCTGACACCGCCGCCATCGGTTCGCCGCCGACGCCGCTGCGGGCTAGCTGCTCGAGATAGAACGGGTTGCCGCCCGCCTGTTCGTAGACTGCGCTGAGCACGGGCGCCCGTGGGTCGGCGGCGAGCAGCTCGGCCGCGTCCCGGCGGGTCAGCGGGCCGAGCACGATACGTTCCACGACGGGCGCCGCGAGCGCCGCGAGCAGACGCGTGGGGGCCTGGCCGGCACGGAAGCCGAGCGCCAGCAGCGCACCCGCATCGGGAACCCGGCGCAGGAGCGCCTGGATCAGCTCGAGCGAGGCGCTGTCGGCCCAGTGGACGTCGTCGAGGATCACGACCAGTGGGCGGTCGGTGGCGAGCCCCTCGATCACGCTGCGCATCGCGCGATGGGTGCGGTAGCGCTCGTCGCCGGTCGTCGCCGGGCCGGATCCGGGCTCGGTGCGCAGCGATGGGAATATGCATCCGAGCTCGGCTCGAAGCTCGGAGGGCCAGTCGCTGGCGGTGTCGTCGAGGAGCGAGGCCAGATAGGCGTCAAACGCGTCGACCACGACGCCGAAGGGCAGGTAGGTCTCGAACTCCGACGCGACCCCCCGAAGGACACGATAGCCGCGGTCCTCCGAGCGGAGTTGCAGCTCCGCCAGCAGCCGGGTCTTCCCGATTCCCGGCTCGCCTTCGACGGTCAGGCAGCGAAACGGCCCCGAGTCGAGCCGGTCGAGTACGCGATCGATCTGCTCGAGCTCGGCCTGACGGCCGACCAGCGAGCCGGTCCGCGGGTCCATCCGCCCGAGCATAACCCGTCCGCCACGACCGGCGCCCGCGTCTCGGGGGCGGGCGCCGGTGCTCGTTCGTGTTGCGTTGTCAGATTTGGACGGGGGCCGGCCCGGGCTCGGGGCCGAGCTGCGAAAGCCAGCGGAGCGACCGCGGCAGGTACCAGTTCCATTTGCCGAGCAGCTTCATCGTGGCCGACAGCAGCACGCCGCGGGCGATCGTCGCGTCGATCAGAACCGCAGCCGCGAGGCCGACGCCCATCTCCTTGAACTCGACAAACGTGAGCGTCGCGAAGATCGCGAACACCGCGACCATCACCGCCGCTGCGCTCGTAACCATGCCGGCGGTGCTCTTGATGCCGCGGGCGACGGCGTCCTCGGTCCCGACGCCGCGGTCGACCGCTTCACGGATGCGGCTCACGATGAAGACGTGGTAGTCCATCGAGAGCCCGAACAGCACCACGAACAGGAACAGCGGCAGCCACGAGGCCACGCCGCCGGTGGCGTGCGCGCCGATCAGCGAGGCGCCGTGCCCGTCCTGAAACACGATCGTCAGCACGCCGTAGGCCGCGCCGACCGACAGGAGGTTGAGCGCGATCGCCCCGATCGGTATCACGATCGAGCGGAACGTGACGAGGAGCAGCACGAACGCCAGCGCCAGCACGAAGCCGAACACGATCGGCATCGCGTGCGCCAGCTGGCTGCTGGAGTCGACCGTCTGCGCGGTCATCCCGGTCACGCTTGCCTCCACGCCGGGCACCGCGCCGACGGTGGTCGGCACGATCTCCTTGCGCAGTGTGAACAGCGCGGCCTTGGAGTTCGCGTCAGCGCCGTCGCCGGCGAGCGGAATCGACACGTTCGCAACGCTGCCGTCCTTGCTGTACGTGGTCTCGATCGGCTCGAACATCTCGCCGCTGGCGAGCGCCCGCTGCTTGAACTCGGCGATCGCCCGGCTGATCTGCGGTGTGCGGACATTGCCGGCCCGGATCACCACTCCGGCGGGCATGTTCTTTCCTGGAAACGCCGCTTGGATGTGGTTGTAGGCCTGCACCGCGGGGAGATTCTGTGGAAGGTCCGACGGGCCCGTGACCTTGGTCTTCATCCCGAAGGCCGGGATCGTGAGCGCGATCAACGCGGCCGCCGCGAGCGACGCCGAGACAGCCGGCCGCGCGAGCGCGCGGTCGATGATCGCGTTCGACAGGCGCGACTCTCCGCGCGAGCGCTCGCGCCGGCGCGAGACGAACGGCACCCGACCCCTGTGAACCCGGTCGCCGAGCCAGGACAGCATCGCGGGCAGGACGGTGAGCGAGCCGATCATCGCCACGCCGACGGCGATCATCGCACCGATGCCCATGCCCATGAAGCCCTTGTCGCCTGACAGGAACATCCCGGCCATCGCGCACATGACCGTGAGGCCGGAGACGAGCACGGCCCGGCCGGAGGTCATCGCCGCGCGCTGCAGCGCGGTACCCGGGTCGGCGCCGTTGGCCCGCTCCTCGCGCTCGCGCCGTATGTAGAACAGCGAGTAATCGACGCCCACGGCCATCCCGATCAGCAGGATCACCGAGGAGGAGCCGTCGGACAGGGGGACGAGGTGGCTCGGGAGCGCCACCAGCCCGGTGGTGGCAAGCACGGCGGATAGCGCGAGCAGCAGCGGCACCCCCGCCGCCGCCAGCGCGCCGAACGCGATCAGCAGAATCACGAGCGTGATCGGAAGCGACAGCCTTTCGGCCTTGTGCAGGTCGCCTGCGAACACGCCCTCGAGCTGCTTGTTTGAGCTTGCGGCTCCGAACTGCTCGATCCGCAGCTGCGGGTGGGCCCGCTTCGCCGCCGCTACCTGCGCGAGGACGGGGTCGACCTTCTGCCCGGCCTTGTCGGGGTCGCCCTTGATCTCGAAGCGCACGAGCGCCGAATGCCCATCCGGCGAGACCGTACCCTCGCGGGTGCCTGGAGCGCTCACGTGTTGGACGACCGCGAGCCGCGAGACGCGGCTCGACACGTCGGCGACCGCCGCGCGGAAGCCCGGATCGTGGATCGTGAGGCGCTTGCTCTGGATCAGCACGCTCTCGGCGTCTGGTCCGTTCATCCCGGCCCACGCGAGCGTCTGCTCGGCCTGCCTGGACTCGCCCGCGAAGTTGTCGACGGAGGTGAGATGCTTCGACCCGACGCCGTTGCCGATCATGAGCGCGAGCACCACGAACGCGAGCCATCCGAGCATCGCCGCCTTGCGGTGCGAGGCGCTCCAACGCCCCATCCGGGCGGTCAGGTTGTACTTGGGTTGCATGGAGTCTCCTCGGGTCGTTGTGTGCGGGAACGAGGTTGTCTGGAACCGCCTTCGAGCTCATCAGGGACGGTCCCTGATCCGCTCCCTGGACCAGCGGCTCAGGGCGGGCAGGCTTCGGATTTGGCTGCGTCAGTCGCGCAGCCCGATCGCGTCCACGGCTCGCGAGCGAATCGCAAGCCGCGTGGACAGCTCGCTGGCGAGCAGGCCGACGGCGGCCGCGGATCCGAGCACGAGCACGACCAGACCGGGCGGCGCGTACGGGATCGGCGAGCCGGTCAGGACGCTGGTCGTGGGCATCAGGGCGACCAGTGCGATCGCGGCGCCGAGGATCACGCCGAGACTCACCACCAGGCCGGCCTCCCAGCGCGCCATCGCCCGGACCTGCCGATTCGTCGCGCCCACGAGGCGCAGCAGCGCCAGCTCGCGGGTGCGATGCAGCCCGATCATCATCAGCGTGTTGATGACCGCGATCGCGGTGAAGACGAAGACGATCGCAGCGAGGATCTCGAACAGCCAGCGGACGGCGGCGCGGTCGGTGTCCGCGTGCACCGCGAGGTCGCGGCGATCGGCCACGCTCAGACCGGGATAGCGGGTGGCTAGCGACGACAGGCGCGCGGCCGTCGCTGCCCGCGACGCGCCGGGCGCGACGCGGATCAGGACGCTCTCGAGCAGTGGACTCGTGCGATGCCCGGCTGCCATCGACGTCGGAATGAGAACGTCCCCGACGGCGAGCGTGCGCCCGTAGACGGCGACCACGCGCGCCGTGCGCCGCGTGCCATCGCCCAGGGTCAGCGACACGTTGCGGCCGAGAACGGCGTGCGCCTGGGCGGCACGGGTGGTGCTCAGCGCCACCGATCCCCGCTCGAGGTCAGACAGCGAGCCGCGCCGCACGTCGAGGTTGAGGACGTCGCCGATCCCGTCCGGGTCGACGACGGCGGCCGCGAGCTCACCGTAGGTCTCGCCGAGCGTCGGGCCGAGCGTCGTCGAGGCGAGGCCAACCGCGGTCTTGACCCCCGGGATGCGGCGTGCCTCGGCGACCGCGGCCGTTGGGATGCCGGCGCCCTCGGACTGCATGACGAAGTCGGCGCTGGCCGCGCGCCTGCCCTGCTCGGAGGCGGCGTGATCGCGCGTGGTGGCGACGAACAGCAGCAGGCACGACATCGCGACGCTGAGCACCAGCGGTGACATCGCCGAGGCGAACCGCCGCGAGGAGCTGCCGACGTTGGAGATCCCCAGGAACGCCTCGGCCGATCTCTTGCTGCCGCGCATGCGGGCCGCGATGCCGGCCGCCAGGCGTGCGACGATCGGACCGAGCAGCGCCGCGGCGAGGACGAGCGCGAAGGCGGCAACGGTGGCGGTGTCCGCGGCCGCGCTGGGATCACCGCTCGCGGCCGAGGTGGCGAGCAGCGCGCCGGCACCCCCGAGTGCAACGAGCCCAGCCAGCAGACGGATCGCTCCGATCGCGGAGCGCTCCGCCGAGGACTCCTGCAGCGCCCGCGTCGGCTGCACGCGGGCGGCGCGGCGACCGGCCGCCAGGACAGCCACCAGAGCGATCAGCATGCTGCCGGCGATCGCCGCGATCGCGGGAACAACCCCAGCGGCGACGGGCAGATCCTCGGGCGCGATCCCGCGGCGCGACAGCGCGCCGCCGAGGGCGCCGGCCAGCGCGATCCCGGGAGCGACGCCCACGGCCGAGGCGACGAGGGCCACCAGAACTGCCTCGGAGGCGATCATCCGCCGCACCTGCCTGGGCGTCGCGGCGATGGCGCGCAGCAACGCCACCTCGCGCTCGCGCTGCACCACCGAAAGCCCGAGCGTGCTGGCCACGACGAACATCGCGATCAGGATGGCGAGGCCGCCGAAGGTGCCACACAGGGCGAGCAGGCTTGCCTTCGCTCCGAGTGCCTCGACGTGCTCGACCTCACCGCGGGCGGAGCCGCTCACGACGCGCACCTGCGGGCCGGCGGCCTGTTGCAGGCGAGCTGCCAGGATGCCGAGCTTGACGCCGGTCGCGGGCAGGATGCCGATCGCGTCGACGCGCCCCGGCGTCGCGGCCAGCCGCTCGGCCTCCCGGCGCGTCACGAACATGACTCCCTGACGCGGCACCGCGGCCGCCGTCCGGGCGATGCCGACCACGAGCATCGTCTGCGCGGGGCCGTTGGACCGAAGCCGGACGCGCTGCCCGATCCGCACAGCCCCGCGGCGAGCGAGCCCGGCGTCGAGAACGAGATCCAGCGGTCCGAGCGGAGCGCGCCCGCTCTCCAGCGAATAGGGCGTCAGCGCGGCCGTGTCCCATGGATGGACCGCGGTCGGGTGCCCCGTTGGGCCGGCGATCACGCCATCGCGACCGAGCAGTTGCGCCGGGGCGGAGACGTCGGCGATCGCGGCGCGCACGCCTGGAACGGCAGCCAGTCGCGGCACGAGCGCCGCGGGCACGCGCACCCGCTCGAGCAGCGAGACGCTGTCCTGATTCTGGGTCCCCGGGTTGATCGTCAGCCGCTGCGATCCGGCGACGACCAGTGGGGCGCCGGCGTAGCGCTCGACCGGCGGATCGGACCGCAGGCCGGCCTCCAGCAGCGTTCCGCAAGCCGTCACGAGCGCGGCAGCGGTTGCGAGCGCGGCGAACGCGCCAGCGAATGGACCCTTGCGCCCACGCATTCCTTGGAAGGCGGTTCTCAACATCCGTCACACCTCCAGGTGCGTCATGCGGTTTGCGACGGTCTCGGCGCTCGGCGCGTCCAGGACGCCGGCCACCCGCCCGTCCGCCAGGAAGACCACACGGTCGGCATAGGCGGCCGCGACCGGGTCGTGGGTCACCATCGCCACGGTCTGGCCGGTCGTGTCCACGACGTCGCGCAGCAGCGCCAGCACCTCGCGGCTCGTCGCCGTGTCGAGCGCGCCCGTCGGCTCGTCTGCGAACACGACCTCCGGACGGGTGATCAGCGCCCTGGCGATCGCCACGCGCTGCTGCTGTCCGCCCGAGAGCTCCGATGGACGGTGGCGCAGCCGGTCGGCCAGCCCGGTACGGGCCACGACCTCGCGCAGCCAGTCGCGATCGACACGGCCCTTACCCAAGCGCACCGGAAGGACAATGTTCTGCGAGACGGTGAGCGACGGCATCAAGTTGAACGCCTGAAAGACGAAGCCGACACGCTCGCGCCGCAGGATCGTCAGCCGCCTCTGACTCAGGCCGGCGAGGTTGCTCGCGCCGAGCCACACCGATCCCTCGCTCGGGCTGTCGAGCCCGGCGGCCACGTGCAGAAACGTGCTCTTGCCCGAGCCGGACGGGCCCATGACTGCCGTGAACGAGCCGTTAGGGAGGCCGAGCGTGACCTCGCGCAGCGCGAGAACCTCGTCGCCGCTGCCATAGACCTTGCTGACAGCTTCCAGACGCACGGCGAGCGACGCCGGACAGCTGGCCTGTGCGGCGAATCGGTGGGAGGAGGTGGAGTACATGCGCCACAGCCTGAGCGCCAACGGCCTACCGGTCATCAGGGGCGGCCCCTGAACCGATCCCTGACCATCTTGGAACGGCCACGGAGTGACGCACCCATGGGGATGCCGGTTCAGGGGTGGTTCAGGGAACGTCCCTGATGATCGTCCGGCGGCCGCTGGGCACGCTTGCCGCATGTCGTCATTTCTCCTGCACCACCGGCACGAGCCGCACGAGTGTCCAGCGGCATTCGCGGCCTGGACCGGCTTCGACAGTCCGCTGCGCCGCAGCCGCACCTGGTCGAGCTGCCTCCTCGGCGGACATCAGCTGTGGTGGTGGGTGCAGGCGACGAGCCAACGCGAGGCGCTCGCGCTCTTGCCGCCGTTCGTGGCCGCACGGACCAGCGCAAACGAAGTCAGAGAGGTGCAGATCCCATGACACCTCGCAAGAGCGATTCGAGCTACACACTTCGCTCGCCCACCTCGAGACGACGACTCTTGTCGGTGTGACGATCGACGAATATCGCCCCACCCGGGCCCGCACACCATCCTCCTGGAGTGCATTCCTAGCTTGCATGCAGCTGCACTCGTGCTGGTCACCCACGCGGGCGGAGACGATCACGTTTGCAACGACTGCGGTCACGTGCGCGCCCGGGACCACTCGCTACTCGCCGTGCTCGGCGACAGCGGACCAGGGGCTGACCACTTCAGCGGCAAACCTCCCTATCACCCCAGGACGCGCCTCTGGGCGCTCGGACGGCTGCACGGTTCGCGTCAAAGGCGCACAAGCAGCCGATTCGGCGCCCAGAGCAGCCAGCAGCGCTTCGACTGCGCTGCCGGCACGGAACCAATGGTCGCCGCGGCAGCGAGGAGTCGGACCTGTCGTAGCCGCGCTCTTGCTCCGAGGCAGCAGACGGAACCGATTCAGAGTGCGCTCGAGCGTCGGACGAGCTTCGACCGCGTCGGCCGGAAGAGGTCCTCACGCTCGCTGCCGCTCGGCGGAGTGACCGCCCGGCGTCTTGCGCAGCAGACGCTTGGACGCCGTGCGGAGGGAGGTGCTCGACGCCTGCCTCGGCGGCGTCGCTTGAACGAGGCGAAAGGAGGAGCTTGCCGTTGCGCGCGGCATCACACAGGACGATTGGAAGCAGGTCTTCTCGCTCCGGCCGGAGGGCTACCGGCTCGTAGCGATCGACGCCTACCGCGACGGCAGCGGTCTTGGCGTAGGCGGGCGCCGGAGCCTCGACGACTACGCCGATCATGTCTACGCCGTCGCCGAGCACGTCGGCGTGTCGGTCTGCCTGGTCGGGTTCTCGTGGGGCGGCGCAACCGCCCTGCGCGTGGCCGCTGCGGCGCCCGAGCTCGTGGACTCGTTCACGGTCATCGAGCCTGAGGCATACGCGCTGCTGCGCACGCAGGACGCCGACGCCTACACCCAGATCTGTGGCCTGCGCGATCGGTGGCGCGCGCACGTTCGCGCGGGGCGGTGGTACGAGGCGTTCGAGGAGTTCGTCGACTTCTACAACGGAACCGGCTCGTTCGCTCGGTGGCCGCCGGCGCGCCGCGAGGCGTTTCTCACTGTCCAGCAAACCCGCGGAGACCTATGGGACTTTGACTGGCCCGCTCACACTTGACGCGCTCGCCAGGGTGACCGCACCGCTCCACGTCGTCGAGGGATCGCAGACATTCGCCGTCGACCACGCGATCTGCGACGTCGTCCCGCGGCACGTGCCCCACGCGCAGTACACGCCGATCGACGGCGCCGGCCACATGATGCCGCTCACCCACTCTGCAGAACTCGCTCAAACCCTCGTCGCTCCCGTCGCCAAGGCACGCGGTCAAGTGCCGTCCAGCCCTGACGATTCGGGGCAACCGAGGCAGACGCGCCCGTGGACCCGGTCAGGCGATCGGCGTGATGCTGCGCCTCACGCGCCTGCGTGCCTCGCAGCCGCGAGGTATTCGTTGAGCGTGCGGCGCGCTCGCGCCTCGTTGAGACGCTGTCCAGAGGTGGCGTAGCCGGCGATGGCGTATCGGAGTGCCTGGGTCGCCCCCTCCTTGTCGCCGTCGGCGCCGAGCACCGCGCCGCTAGCCTCGGCGGCCACCGGGGCCCATGGGCGGCCGTTCCAGAGTCCGGCGGTCGCGTCCAATCGAGCCAGGAAAGCATGAGCCCGATTGGTGTCGCCGGCCCGGGCGCATGCGGTTGTGGCGGCGAGGTAGTAGTCGATCGGACAGAACAGGCATTTGGGGGTTTCGTCGAGCAGGGCTTCGGCGCGGTCGACCAGCGCGAGCGCTTCGGCAGGGTCTTCCGGGACGCGCAGGAGCGGGCCGTGGACGATGTACAGGAGGTGGTCAGCGAGGGCTGAGGCGTGGGCGAGTGCGAGCGCCTCCTCGAGTTGTTCGCGCGCTTCGCTGCGCTCGTCGAGGTGGGTGAGCGCTTCGCCGAGGCGGGCGCGGGCGAGGGCTTCGCCGCCGATCGCACCGGCTTCGCGGCTCAGTGCTGCGGCTTCGAGCAGATGCGTGCGTGCTGCCTGAGGATCTCCGGTAAGGAGCTCGATTTCGCCGAGCAGGGTGGTCCCGAAGGCCTCTCCGCGCTGGGCGCCGCCGGCGCGCGCGTGCTCGCGCAGGCGACGCGCGAAGTCGGCCAGGCTTGCGTACGGGTCGCCGGCGTGCAGCACGTACTCGGTGACGCACGTGTAGACGTCGAACACCCGCCCTGCGAGCTCGGGCACATGCCAGACCTCAGCGAGCTGCCACTCGGCGTGGCCCTCCCACGTGCCGGCGGCGTGTGCGAGCAACGCCTGGAGATCGGCGAGCTCTCCGCGTTCGCTTTCCGCCTCGTCGATCAGCGAGCTGGCCAGCTCGGCCTGCCGGCGCGCTTCTTTGAGGTCACCTGCGTACCAGGCGACTATCCCCGCGGCGACGGCGAGGCGAGCCTGTTGGGCGCCGGTGGTTGCGGTCAGTTCGAGAAGCATCGCCAACCCGGCACTCGGGTCGCCGGCGGCGGTGCGTGCCCGGGCTTGTTTGATGCGCAGATCGGTGAGCCGATCCGGGGACGCCGTGTCGGCGGCGGCGGCGAACGTCCGCGCGGCGCGCCGGTCGCCGGCGGCGTGGCGCAGATCGCCCAGCAGCTCCAGCAGCTCACCCCGGTCCGCGGCGGGCGCGTGCGCGAGGGCCTGCTCCGCCCACCGCTGGCCGTCGCGATATGCGCCGACGCCAGCCGCTCGCCGTACCGCTGCTCTGAGCAGCGGCACCGCCTCGCGGCCACGGCCCGCTGCGAGCAGGTGGTAGGCGACCCGCTCGGGCGCGCCGCCGCTTTCGTCAAGGCGCGCCGCTGCACGGAGATGCGCGTCGATGAGCCGTTCGGGGTCGAGCTGCCTGCGAGCAGCGTCGCGGAGCAGCGGGTGGCGAAAGCGTAGTCCGGAGGCGTCACGCTCGAGGACGCCCCGGCGAAGCGCGGCGCTGACCGCCGCCTGAGCGCTCGCCGGCTCGACGCCGGCGACCACCGCGAGATCAGAGACGGCGAAGCCATCCTGCAGAGCGGCGCCGAGCAGTACGACAGGCCGAGCGTCAGCGGGCAGGTGCCAAAGCCGGACGTCGAGGATCTCGCTGACGTGCTCAGGGACGCGCACATCGCCGTCGTCGACCGACGCGGCGATCTCCTCCGCGAAGAACGGATTGCCGGCCGCGGCGGCGGCGATCGCCTTGAGCGTCCCCGCCCCCAGCGGCCGGCGGGCGGCGCGCCCGGCGATATGGGTGAGCGCAGGACTCGTCAGGGGGCGCAGGACGATCTCGACGCCGGCGCGCTGCTCGCGCAGGCTGGCGCGCACGCGCGCGAGCTCCGGACCGGCCTCGCCGTGGCGCGCCGTGAGGACGACCAGCACCGGCTCCTGGCGAGCCGCGCGCGACAGGTAGTGAGCCAGGAGAAGCGTCGCCACGTCGGCGGCATGCAGATCCTCCAGCGCCATGAGCACACCAGCCTCTCCCGCGGCGGCGTGGACGAGCTGCCAGACAGCGGCGAACACGTGATGGCGTTCGACGTCTCCGGGCGAGCCGGCGTTGCTGGCCGGGGCGGAGGGACAGAGCAGCGCGAGGACGTGCCGCGAGGACTCGTTGAGGGACTCCAGCAGGTCGGGACGCGCCGCGACCAGCGGGTCGATCGCCTCGATGATCGGCCCGTACGGCGGGCGGCCCTCCTCCTCCCGGCCAGCGCCGCGCAACGTATGCCAGCCGCGTGCCTGCGCATCCTCAAGCACCGCGTCCACCAGCCGAGTCTTCCCGATCCCGGCGTCACCGAGGATCAGCAGCCCGCGCCCGCCGCCTTGTGCCGTCGCGTCCAGCGTCCTCCGGGCAGCAGCCAGCTCGCGGTCCCGGCCGATCATCGGCGGCCTCGAACGCGTCGGCGCGTGCACCGGATCCCCGCGCGATATGTCGCGGTACAGCGACAAGCTCTCCTCCGACGGCGTCAGACCGAGCTTGGCCAGAGCCTCGCGCAAGCGCCGGAACTGCTGGACCGCCGCCGCACGGTCGCCGACCCCCGCGCGTTCGCGCATCAGAGCGCGGGTGATCTCCTCGTCCGTCGGGTCGGCCCGGAGCAGCTCCGCCCAGCGACCCTCGCGCCGCAGCGCCGCGGTGCGCAGGTCGGCGAGCCGGTTGCGGTGCTCGACGATCCACCCCTCATAGCGGTCCTCAGGCAGCAGCTCCGCCACCTCGCCGTCCCAGCCACCCTCGGTTTCCAGCCGCTCGACGTCGGTCTCGACGCGGTCCTCGGGGGCGAGCGCCACCACGCCGTGCCTCACCACGATCGCCTCCGGCCAGCCGACCGCTCGTCTGGCGTAGTACGCAGCCTTGTGCAGATTCGCGACGCCGGCCTTGGCGCCGAGGTGCGGCCACAGCGCCTCGACGACCTCATCGCGCGTCAGGCGGTGCCCGGGCGATAGCGCGAGGAGCTTGACCAGGTCCTCGGCGCGACGGTGCTCCCACGCCGACGCGGCCACCCGCCGCGCGTCCACCGCGACCTCGAACCGGCCCAGGAGCCGGACATCCAAGCGTCGCATCGCCCAGATCATCCCATGCGACCCACCGACCGTCCCCGGCGCGGTGCCGGTCCGCCAGGAAGTTTTCGGGAAGCGGTCGCTCCTTACCGTGCCTCCACACCAGCCGAGACAGTTTCGGCCAACCCAACCACAAGGAGCTCACCATGCAAGTCACCAACATCGTCAACGGCGTCGACCTCGACCGCCTCTTCGGAACCATCGAGCACATCAGCGCCGAACCAACGCTGGCGCGCTTCCAGTTCCGTGCGCGCAATCAGTGGATCGACGGCGGCCACAACCGCACGACGATCAAAGGGTTCTACGGCGCCGGTCAAGAGGACACGAGCCGCACCGAGCCGTTTGTCGTCGACGCCGGCGAGCCGCCCGTCCTGCTCGGCGAAAACGAGGCCCCCAACGCCCCCGAGTACCTGCTCCACGCCCTAGCCGCGTGCCTGACGGGCACGATCGTCTACCACGCCGCCGCCCGCGGGATCGCGCTCGAGGGCCTGGAGTGCACGATCGAGGGCGACGTGGACCTGCACGGCTTCCTCGGCCTCGACGAGCATGTCCGTCCCGGCTACGAGGGCATCCGAGTCGCCTTCAAGGCCAGCGGCGACTTCGACGACGAGCAACTCGCCGAGCTCGCCAGCCTCACGAGCTACTCGCCCGTGCGGGACATAGTCAGCAACCCTGTCCCCGTGGCCATCGACGTAACCCGCGCCTGAGCGGAACCACACACGACGTCCGCGCCAGCCTCCCGGCGGCGCGGACGTCGCGCGCCGCCTCGGCGATTCCATTGCACCGGCCGCTCAGCTATCGCGCCGCCCAGCAACACATTGCCCGACGTACAACTGGCCCTCGTACCGGCGCGACCGCACGCACAGCTGCTCGCACCATCCGCATGCTCCGGCTGTGTCAGAGAATCCTCGCCCGCTCATCAGTTCCCGCTGGGCTACCTTCGACTGAATCGAAAATAGCCTTGCGCCGGTACGAGCCTCGGAGCAGAATGCCTGCTCAGGTGCCATCACTGAGGGCTTCGCGTGCGGTACGGCCTGCCGCACGTCGTGGCCGTAGGGCCCGCGAGACTGCCCTTTTCATCCGTTCCGGGTACGCCCCGCCAGGGGCGCATGAGTCACTGATATGGCACGCTGGTGGATTGGAATGCTGGTATCCAGGCCGAGCTCGAGCGGCTGTTCGGCACCGATCAAGGCCCGCGGCTGCTCCAGCGGTACCACGAGCTAGTGTCCCGATCCGTACCGCACTGTGATGTCAGCAGCGGTCGGAGCCTGTTCTTCTGTGAAAGCTCGTGAATTTGCGGTCGTGTTTGGTGCGACCGAATACCGGCTCGATCGATCGCTGGCGTTTTCGGTAGGTCTCGCGGCCCTGGTTAGTCGCTAGCACGCGGCGCATGAATGAGTAGCGTCCGCCGCTCCAGCCAGGTCGTTCTCCTTCGCGCTTGCCGGAGTGTCCGGCGGGATCAACACCTGGATCCCGTGCTTGCCCGTGACATGGTCCATGTGCTGCTCGTTCCAGTAGGCCGCATCGGCGACCGCGACCGTCGGCGTGTCCGTCACTCCCGCCTGCTCGAGCTCGCGTAGCGCTGTCTCGAGCATCGGTCGCAAGTGCGAGAAGTCCGGAGCGGCGGTGCTGACCTCCGCGGCGATCACGATCTGCTGTTCGTTGACGACGGCCTGTGCGTTCTAGCCCTGGATGTAGCGGCGATTGCCCTTCATCCGTCGCGAGTCCGGGTCGGTCAGGTTCACCTCGCCTTGCGGGCGGGATCTCCGGCGGTGTGTAGGGCTTCGTCGGGCCTCCGAGACGTCGCTTGTCGTGGAGCCGTCTGTACTCTCGCATCGCCTCATACGCCTCGTTGCCACGGCATTCCGCTGCCAGTTCGTCTTCCAGCCAGCACGCACCGAGGCGCAGCCGCTCGGGACGCGAGCGAGGGATCGGCGCCGCGTTCTGCCACTGCTCCTGCTCAAGCTGGCGGTGCGCTTCCCGCAGCCATCCTCGTCTCCCGTTGGGACCGATCAGCCCCGCGTCGAACCCGTCGACCGGGTCGTCATCCGCGCGCTCAGCCGATCCGTTTTCGCCGTCCTCGCCTTTGAGGCTCGGACTGCTCGCGCGACAGCTCTCGCGCAAGCCACTCCCGCCGGCCGGCATCCGTCTGCAGCTCCGCCGGCAACTCATCACCGCGCGCGTCACCGTGCTGCTGATCCTCCGCATCGTCGGTCGCGATCGCCTCAGCGATGATCTCTCGCGCGATCCGGTCATAGTCAACGTCGGCGTCACTACTCGCGCTCGCCGTCAGCTTCGTGCCATCGACCGCGATGACCCAGGAGCTCACCAACCCGGCCCTCGCGCACAACCGCAACACCGAGCCGAACAACTCAGCAAGCGGCTGCTGATGACGGCGCACGAACCGCGCAATCGTCGCGTGATCAGGCACCCGATTCGCAGTAATCACCCGGTAAGCGATGTCCTGGCGGCAGTGACGCTCAACATCGAGCGACGAGTACACCTTCGTCGAATACGCATACAGCAGCAGCGGCACCACCACCATCATCGACGGCTCATACGCCGCGCGCCCGTGCGCATCCGGGCGATACGCCGCGTAGAACGCGTCGAGCTCGAGCTGACCGACCGTCTCCAGCACGAACCACGCCAGATGATCGGCCGCCGCGCAGTCCGACGCGGCCGCAGCGCCCTGCTGGCCGCGCAAGGGAGGGCAGTGCGTCGGCCTCTCTTACATACCTGTCGCAGCCGCGGAGCAGGTCTCCCGGAGGGGCATGGCGCTACTGGTCCACTCCTGGACTGCAGCGGCGTCGATGACGACGGCGTGGCCGCTCGGGTGTTTGTTGCCGCTCGCCATCCAGCCAGCGCCTTGGTATGCGCCTGACACGGCCGCACCATCCCGGCGCGGGCCGTGTCAGTCCTATTCGTCTATCTCTGTGGGGGGTGGTAGCTAGGCGGGCGCGCCCGCGGCGAGCGCTTTGACGTCCTCGGTGTGCAGCGGCTTGCCGCCGATCCCCCAGTCGCCGCTGCGGACCTCTTCGACTACGACCCAGGTCACGCCGCGCATGTTCTCTCCCTCGATGGAGACCATCGCGTCGGTCAGGCGCTCCACGATCTGGCTCTTCTGCTCGGGCGTGAAGACGTCCTCGATCAGCTTGACGTTGATGAGCGGCATCGCGCTCCTCCTTTGGTTGGGTTGGCTGTGTGCTTGAGATTCGCCGGCCATCACTTCCCGCGTCAGGGTCGTCGGTCTCCTGGCTTCCCTGGTAACGGTTCCGGGGCGGGACGGCTCGTCTCGCCTGCTAGGTGGGTCAGTCGCTCGATCGCCGCGTCGACGTGGGTTTGGTAGCGCGTGAGCGCGGCCTGGACGTCGGGTTCGGCAGCGTGGTCGGGTAGCGCTTGCAGCAGGTTCAGCCTGCTCTTCCGCACCCAGGCCTGGAGGTCGGGGGCGTTCCGCCACCGCCGCTCTGTTCTCCAGGTGCGGGACATCATCCCCGGCCAGTCGCCGACCGTGCTGGGATAGGGGTTGGGTGGACAGAGTCGGTTCTTGTCGTCGTCCTGGTCGACGTGGGCCTCGACAAAGCCGCTGAGCGCGGCGTTAAAGGTCGGCGAGTTGTGGCGCACCTGCTGGAGCACGATCCGGCCGGGTCCGAAGATCGGCGTGGCGGGGGCGTCGCGCAGCCCGCATGCGGTGCAGTCCACGTGCAGGACCTCACGGCTGGTCTCGACCTCCCCCTGCTCGAGGACGATCCGGTCGGCCTCGATCAGCCGCGCGCGACCGAGCCTGACGACATCTTCGATCTGCCGCAACGCCTGCAGCTCGCGAGCGCTCAGCATCGTTGACCGGTACATCGTCGCCGGCTGTGAGGGGTCGATGCGGGCAAGCCGCCCCGATTCCTCGAGACGCTCGAAGAGTTCGTCGACGTCTGCCGCCTGCGCGCCTGCCTCGGCGTCGAGTGCGATGCTCGCCATGATCGCGCCAACCTGCTCCAGCGGCTGGAAGTCGGCGCGGTCGTGAAACCAGGCGTCGCGGGGTCGGACCCAGCGGATCCGCCCCGGGTCGACGTCGTGATCCAAGAGCCACATGCAGGCGTCGACCGCTGTCTTACCGGATCCGAGCACGGTGTAGAGCGCGGCCGATTCCGCGACGGCCGGCAGGTCGTTGACCGGCACGCAGCGGGCGCCCGCGGCGATCTTGAACGCCGGTGAGTGCGTGGCCGGGATCGAGGCCTCGAGGTAACGGGCGTCGACGAGCTTGCGGCGGACCGTGACATGGCGGAGCGCGCCGCTGTTCACGTCCCGGACGAGCTCACCGTCGGCGTCACACCCGACGTGCTCATGTCCGGAGAGGATGCGGACCTGCCCGGTGCCGGTGAGCCGTTCGGCGGCCGCGGCGAAGTAGTCGCGGACCTCCGCGCCGGTTGCTCGCTCGTAGAAGCCAGCGTTCTCACCGCTGCGGTCGATGCGGTCCTCCCCGAGCGGCAGCGAGTTCACGCCGTAGTAGGCCGACGGGGTGTGCAGCTGCACGAACGGGTACGCGTGCAACCAGTGGCCGCCCGGGGCGGGCTGGCGGTCGATCAGCGTCACCTCGACGTCCGTCTCAGCCGCCAGTGTGTCGGCGAATGCGAGGCCGCTCGCCCCCGCTCCAACGACCAGATAATCCGTCTCGATCACGGCACCCCCGGGTTGAAAAGCACGGTCGTTCTATTCAGCTGGGGCAGAATAGCACGACCGTTCTATACAATTCAAGGGTGGCAACCGAGACCGCGACGCGCACCAAGGGGGAGCGCACCCGAGCAACGATCCTCGACGAGGCCGCCCGGCTGGCAACCGTCGTTGGCCTCGATGGTCTGACGATCGGCGGTCTCGCCAACGCGATCGGGATGAGCAAGAGCGGCCTCTACGCCCACTTCGGCTCCAAACAGGAGCTGCAGCTGGCCACGGTCGACGCCGCCCGGGAGACCTTCGTCGTGGAGGTGCTCCGACCCGCGCTGAGCGCGCCAACGGGAATCCAACGGCTCCTCGCCATCTGCGAGACCTACCTCTCCCACATCGAGCGGCGCGTCTTTCCGGGCGGCTGCTTCTTCTCGGCAGCCGCGGCAGACGTCGGCTCCTGGCCGGGCCCCGTCCGCGACTCGATCGCGGCACAACGACGAGACTGGCTGGAGGTGCTCGAGCGGCTCGCGCGCGAGGCCCAAGAGCTCGACGAACTCGACCGCAACCTCGATCCCGCCCAGCTCGCATTCGAGCTCCAAGCCCTCCTCGCCGCCGCCAACACCACCTTCATCCTCCACGGCGACACAGCCGTCTTCGAACGGGCACGCCACGCAGTCCAGGAGCGAATCCAGACCAAATAACGGCGAGCGATTCCGCTGCGCACCTTGACAGTGGATCGCACAGGAGGACCGGCATTGCCACGTCAGATCATCACGACCGCGAACGCACCCAGTTCGCCGCTCTACAGCCAGGGGGTCAAGGCCGGGCCGCTATTGATCGTTTCGGGCATCGTCGGTATCGACCCAAGCACCGGCAAACTGGCCGGAGACACGATCCAAGATCAGACCCGACAGGCGCTGACAAACTGCAGGGCAATCCTCCAGGCGGGCGATGCCGACCTCGACGACGTCATCGAGGTCGGCGTCCTGCTCACCAACCCCGCCGACTTCGCCGCCCTGAACGAGGAATACGGGCACTGGTTCCAGGCCGACCCACCGACCCGCTATGTGGCGAAGCTCGGAGTTGATCTACCCGGATTGCTCGTCTCGATCCGAATGACCGCGTTCGTCGCCTGAACGCTCCAGCGCAAGGCACCAACGCGTCGTAACGCACCTCGCTTCCAGGTTGATACGCACGTTTCCCGGGACGCGGATGGACCCTGGCGGCGACCCCTACCCAAGCCGACTGTCGTACCGTCCCGGCATCGGCACGAGCACCGCGCCAACACCAGAGCAGGGAAGACCCCGCACAGCGGCAAGAGACACGCAATTCGCCAATAGCGCGACTGGACGCCGGCGAGCGAAGCCGGGCGGGAAACGCCACCGAGGGCGCACGGTCATCGCCTCGTCGCCAACTCGATCGTTAGGCCAGTGCCCGCGATCACGGTTTTCTCCTCGGATCTGATCACCGAAATTCCCCACTCCGGCTGGGTGTGAGCTGACGCGCCGGGGTGCGGCAGTGGGCGAAGGCCCGTAGGGCCGAAGCCTGCTGTCGTGCCCTGGCGCGTGCGCGCGGTTCTGTCGGGGGTCCCCCTCACTGTCCGCGGTTCTTCAGGCCATGGACATGTGAGGAGGACCGTGGGGGATGTTGACCCAGGAGGACGACGTGGAGATCCACGCACTGGCGGCGCGCGGCTGGACGAAGGCCGCGATCGCCCGGCATACCGGTCGGGACCGCAAGACCGTCGCGAAGTATCTGGACCGGCCGGCGGGCGAGCGCAGGGCGCCGGCGCCGAGCTGTCTTGAGCGGTTCCGGCCGTATCTGGAGGCGCGGTTCGAGGACGACCCGCACGTCGACGCGACCGTGCTGCATCGTGAGCTGCTCGATGCCGGGTTTGATCGGTCCTATCCGACGCTGGTGCGGGAGTTGCGCCGGCTGGAGCTGCGGCCGGTGTGCCTGGTTTGCCAGCAGCGATCTGGCCGGGCGCCGACGGTGGAGATCGAGCACCCGCCCGGGGAGGAGATCCAGTGGGACTGGCTCGAGCTGCATGACACGCCGTGGGGCGAGCCGACGTTCGTGCTGGTCGGCGCGCTGTCGCACTCGGGCCGGTTCCGGGCGGTGCTCTGCGAGCAGATGACCTTCGGGCACCTTGCCGAGGCGGCCCACACGATCCTCGTCGGGCTGGGCGGCAGCGCCCGGGTGTGGCGGACCGACCGGATGGCCACGATCGTTGTGCCCGGCACCGACCGGTTGACGGTCGATGCGGCGAACCTCGCCAAGCACTACGGCGTCGAGATCGCGGTCTGCCCGCCTCGGCGCGCGCAGCGCAAGGGCGTGGTCGAGAAGGCCATCCAGTACCTGACCCGCTCGTGGTGGCGCACCGCCCGCGTGAGCTCACCGGCCGAGGCGCAGACGTCGCTTGACCGCTGGAGCGTCGAGGTCGCCGACCAGCGGGCGCGTCCTGGCGGCACGGTCGGCGAGATCGGCGTCGCCGAGCCGCTCCGAGTGCTGCCGGCGCTCGCCTACCCGGCCGTGATCACGGTCACCCGCCGGGCGTCCCGGTCAGCGCTGGTGGCACTCGACGGCAACCGCTACAGCGTCCCACCCCAGCAGGCCGGACGGACCGTGACCGTGCTCGGACGCGTCGGCGACCCGATGATCCGGATCGTCTCCGCAGCCGGGGAGGTCGTCGCGGCCCATCACCGCGCACCGGCCGGCGCCGGGCAGACGATCCGCACCAGCGAGCACGCCGCCCTGCTTCAGAAGGCGGTACTCGCCGCGTTCACCACCGATCACGGCTGCCGACGCAAGGCCAACCGGCCGCCCGGCCCCAGGGCGCTCGCCGAGCTCGCCAGGCTCGCCGGCCACGAACAACCGCCCGGCCAGGTGGTCAGCCTCACCGACTACCAGCAACTCGCCGACGCGACCACGGCGGTCGCACGATGAGCGGCGCTGACACGCTCTACCAGCAGGTCCGCGAGCACCTCCACACCCTCGGGCTCGCGGCGGCGGCCGACCGACTCGCACCCGCGCTCGAAGCCGCCGACCGTGACAAGCCGGGCTACACCGAGTTCCTGCACGAGATGCTGACCCACGAGGTCGCCGCCCTGCACCAGCGGCGCCTCGCCGGCCGGCTGCGGTTCGCCAAGCTCCCGGCGCGCAAAACGCTCGAGCAGTTCGACTTCGCCGCCCAACCCTCGCTCGATCGCCGGTTGATCGACGACCTCGCCACACTCAGGTTCGTCGAGGAGAAGGCCAACGTGCTCCTCATCGGCCCACCCGGAGTTGGGAAGACGATGCTCGCTACGGCACTGGGCTACCGGGCCGTCGAGGCCGGCTACCGCGTCTACTACACGACCGCCGCCGACCTCGTCGCCCGCACGACGAAGGCCGCGATCGAGGGACGCTGGGAGACCACGATGCGGTTCTGGAACGGGCCACAGGTCCTGATCATCGACGAGCTCGGCTACCTCCCGATGCCCGCCGAAGCCGCCTCCCACCTCTTCCAGGTCGTCACCCGCCGCTACGAACACGGCTCGATCATCCTGACCACCAACCGACACATCGCCGACTGGGGCCAAATCTTCCAAGACACCACCCCAGCGATCGCGATCCTCGACCGACTCCTCCACCACGCCACCGTCATCGCGATCAACGGCGACAGCTACCGCATGCGCGCCCACCGCGACGCCATCGCCGCGCTCCGACCCGCGATCACAGGTGGGGAAAAACCGTGATCACACCTGGGGACTTCTCGTGATCCTTGACAGCCAGCGCCGGCGAATACGCGAATGCGATCGCGGGAATGTGTGGATCTTTGATCAGCGTGGATCTTCGATCACAACGCGTGGAGCAGGGACACAAGCGCCGTTGCAACCTGGACCGCCCCGACCACGACGACGCTCATCACGATCGCCAGCACGGCGATTCCGGCCCGTCGGGTCCAGCGGGCCAGCCGCGTCCGCGCGACAAGTCCAGCGGCCGACGTTCGGACCTCGAGCGGCGTCCAGTGCGGCGAGACGAGCGCCGCGCGGATCCGCTGCTCCCAGCGAATCGTCATCCGCACGGCTTCCCGCCGCGCGTGGACCCGCCACCACGCCAGGCGCCGGTATCGCCGGTCCCAGTAGTCGAGCGCCTCGACTCCATCATCTAGATCCGGCGGCGCGAGCAGCCGCCCCAACAGTTGCCCGTCTTTCAATTCTCGGCGGCTCAAATGTGCCTCGATGTCTACCGTCGCCCAACCGATATCTCGCACACACGCCGAAGTCTGGCATATGTCTGAAGACCAACACCGACTTGATGCGTACTAGCTGCGGTCGCGTCTTCCCCGGGCCGCAGGGACGCCGTCGCCGACGCGCAACGCGGCCGCTTGGCGAGACCGCCCGGGGGTGTGCGGGCGCTTGGTCACCCAAATCGGATCCGCCCGCCCGGTGCGCTCCGCAGCGGTGCCGGAATACCGGATCGCGTGTGACGCTGTGCGTGATTGCCTGCGGCTACACGGCGGAGGCTTCGGAGAGTGTGCGGCGCAGCGACTGGCGAGCTGCGTCGATCACGTCAGGGCGCGGCTCTCCCGGGGGGATCCTCAGCAGCGGCATCGCGAAATTGACCCAGTCGCGCTTCGTCAACGTCGCGGCGATCTGGTCGGGCTCCTCGCCGAACGCCGCTCGGACGTCGTCGGCCAGTCGGCCGTTCTCGGACAGCAGGACCTCGACACAGAGCTCGCCGTCGCCGTCGTCCAGGCTCGAGGCCAGCGCGGCCGCGACTGCGCCGCGAGGGACGCGCTGCATCCGCACAAACACGTCGGTCACGGTCTCTCCCCGTGCAACGCCCTCTGTGAATGCGTCTGAGAGCCGTCTCAGGATCAGCTCGCGCGCGTCTTCGCCGCGATCCTGCCAGCCGGTACAGGCAGCCATCACCTGCCGAAAGCGCCTCACCTCATCGTCGATCCGTTGACTCAGGGCGAGGCGGACAGCGGTGTCGCGCGCCCGTTCAAATGCCTGCCAGTCCCCCGAGACCCGGGCAAAGCTCGCGAGCGCCATCTGCGACGCGAGGATCTCGACCGGAGGTTGTTCGGTCTGCGCCGCGCGGATGCTTGATCTCCGGGCGCCCGATCGTCTGTCGCTCTCGCGGCTGCGACCGGCCATCCTCCGACTGCCGGCCTTTGCCCGTCTTAGGCTCATCTGTTCTCGCCGCTCATGTCACTGCTCATCTCTGGGTGCCGGTACTAGACATGTCGACCGCGCGGGCGCGATCCGGTAGTACGGGCAGATCCGGCACGCACGTGTTCTACGAGTCGTAACCGAGCAGCTCCGTCCTTGACCGCCGCTCCGCGGCGACAGCGCGCACACACCGCCGCGCGCCGACATCCCGTGCGCAGGGAAGCCGGGCACTCCCCGCCGTGATCGCTTTCGCAATCGCTCAAGCCCGAACCGGACGATTCCATCGGCGACTCTGGGGTCGCCGTCACGGAGCGCGTTGCCGGTGGAGTTTGATCAGGGACTGGTGAGGCCGCGTCGATGCTCGTGGCCTCACCAGTCGTGGTTTGCGCCGGTGCCGGATTCGGCGTCACCCGCGTGTGTCGAGTTGTCGGCCGGCGGGGATCATCGGCTCGGGTCGGTCGTGAACGGCGCGGATGATCTCGGTCGTGATCCGCTCCTCGGCGACCATCAACGACGACAGCGCCCAATAGACGAGGCCCTTGTCCTCCTCAGAGAGGGCGTCGTGCCATTGATCGCGGCCCGCGGCGAGATCGATCGACCACGGGTTCCACTGCTCCTCCTCCCAATGGCGATATAGCGCCTGAGGATCGTGAAGACGACTCGTGGCGCTCACGTCGCGCTCAGCTCAGCCATTCCGACAGCTCGTTCAGGGCATCGGGGATCACGTAGTAGTAGGCCCACAGGCCCTCGCGCTCGGATCCGACGATCCCCGCTTGGCGCAGCACCTTGAGGTGATGGGACACGGTCGGCTGTGAGAGGTCGAACAGCGGCACCAGCTCGCACACACAAACCTTGCCAGCGTGCTTTCGCAACACGTCGACGAGCTGCAGTCGAACGGGGTCGCCGAGCGCCTTGGCGATCGTGGCCATCCGGGCGGCGTGGTCGCGCTCGACGTCGGGGTACACCACCGGCTCACAACATGGCTCGCCCGGTGGTCGCTTGACCTTCGGGGTGAGCTCCAGATCGACGGCCATCTATCTACCTATATCGATTGAACAGAAGAATGTCAATGGATAGACTCGGGGCCGCATTTCGCTACGAGCTCTATCACCGCGTTTGGGATCTGCTCGAGACGCTCGTTCCCGCTGGGAATCTGATCGAATCCACCGACCCATAGGGGGCCAACGTTGAATCGCGTCGCGGTTATCACAGATATCCACGGCAACCTGCCGGCGCTCGAGGCGAGCCTTCAGGCGGTCGACGCGATCGGGGTCGACGCGCTCTACTGCGGCGGCGACCTCGTCGGCCACGGCCCGCACCCGAACGAGGTGTGCGCGCTGATCGAGGAGCGTGAGATTCCGACGATCTACGGCAACTACGACTACGCGATCGGCCGCGAGCTCGACGACTGCGGCTGCGCGTACCTCACGCAGCATGACCGCGAGCTCGGGCAGCGATCGGTCGCGTGGACGCTCGCGCACACAGACCAGGCCTCGAAGGACTTCATGCGGGCGCTGCCGTTCGATTTGCGGTTCCAGCTCGGGGACGTCCCAATTCACCTCGTGCACGGCTCGCCGCGGAAGGTCAACGAGTACCTGTTCGAGGACAAGCCCGCGAGCCTGTATGAGCGGCTCGCCGCGGCTGAGGAAGCGCAGGTGCTCGTCTTCGGTCACACCCACAAGCCCTGGATACAGCCCTACGGCGGGGTGCTGTTCGTCAACTGCGGATCGGTCGGCAAACCGAAGGACCGTGATCCTCGCGCGGCGTTCGCGATCCTCGAGCTCGACGACAGCGGGCAGGTGCGCGCATCGATCGAGCGTGTGCCATACGACGCCGAAGCGGTCGCGCGCGAAGTCGCGGCCGCCGGGCTGCCCGGCGAGTACGCCGAGAAGCTCGTCGCCGCCGCTTAGAGAAGGAGAGGGAGAGATGAAGTACGTGCTGTTCGTCTGCACCCACAACGCCGGGCGCTCTCAGATGGCCCAAGCTCTGTTCGAGCGCTACGCGCCCGATGATGTCCGCGGTGAATCGGCGGGCTCCGATCCCGGCCGGCAGGTGTGGCCGGAGGTCGTGGCGGTGATGCGCGAGCTCGACATCGACCTGTCCCGGAACAAGCCCAAGCGGCTTTCGGTCGAGATGCAGCTGCACGCCGACTGGGCGGTGACGATGGGCTGCGGCGACGTCTGCCCATACGTGCCGACCACCGTGGATGACTGGAACATCCCGGATCCGGCCGGCCGGCCGGTCGACGAGGTCCGCGAGATCCGCGACCTGATCGACGAACGTGTCAAGGAACTCGCACACCAAGAGATTCACGCGATCCGTCTCGACGCGACCTCGCACCGGTTCCGGCTCGCGAAGCTGCTCCCGCAGCTGATCGCAGAGTTCGGCGATACCCGCCCCGCGGAGGTGATCCGCGGCTGCGCTGACCGGATCCTCGACGACTACGACGACGTCCCGGTCCGCACCCACGTGTTCACGCTCGCGCACAAGCGCGCCCGTGAATGCCTACGCAAAGAGCACTGCGACATCCTCGAGACCACCAGCGCGTGAGGAGTCATCGAATCCACGGGTCGCTCGCGTGAGCGATGCGCTCCGGCTGGTGATCGTCGGTGGAAGCGACGCGGGGATCTCCGCCGGCCTTCGCGCTCGCGAGCTTGATCCGGCGATCCGGCCGACGCTCGTGCTTGCCGACGCATATCCGAACTTCTCGATCTGCGGACTCCCGTAACTGGCTCAGCGGCGAGGTCAGAGAACGACATGAACTCGCTCACCGCACACGCGAAGATCTCGAACGCGCCGGCCTGAACCTGCGCCTGACACGGTCGCGTCGAGGATCGACCTCGAGCGGCGAGAACTGATGTCCGAACACCAGACGGCCGCCAGGAGACGATCGAGTACGACCGACTGGTGATCGCGACTGGCGCGGTCCCGGCGCGCCCGCCGATCCCCGGGATCGAGCTTCCCCGAGTGCACATGCTGCACACATTGCGCGACGCCTCCGCAGTGCAAGACGCGCCCAACGCCGGCGCGCGCTCAGCGGTGATCATCGGCGCGGGCTACATCGGTGTGGAGATGGCCGACGCGCTCACCAAGCGGGGTCTGGATGTCTCGCTGATCGAGCAGGCTCCCAGCGCGCTCACAACGGTGGATCCCGAGCTCGGCACGCTCGTCGTCGAGGAGCTCAGCGCCCACGGGGTTCGGTGCTCGATCGGAGCGCGCGTGACCGGGATCGAAGAACCGGCGAACGGCTCCAAGTAAGCGCGGACGGCAGGGTTCACGCCGAGGGCGAGATGGTGCTCGTCCTCGCGGGCGTTCAGCCCGACGCCCGACTCGCTCACGAAGCCGGCGCGAACGTCGGCGTCCGCGGACCGATCGCGGTCGATCGTCAAATGCGGACCGGCCTGCCTGACATCTGGGCGGCCGGCGACTGCATCGAGACGCATCAGCAACTGTTCGACAGGCCCGCATACATGCCGCTGGGCAGCACCGCACACAAGCAAGGACGGATCGCCGGCGAGAACGCAATCGGTGGAAGCGCCGAGTTCGCCGGCAGCCTCGGCACCCAGGTCGTCAAGGTCTTCGACCTCGCGATCGCCGCGACCGGCCTACGCGAGAGCGTCGCCCGCGCCGAAGGGCGCGACCCGCTGACAGTCGAAACGAGCACCGACGATCACAAGGCCTACTACCCCGGCGCGCACCCGCTGCGCCTGCGGATCGTCGGCGACCGCGACAACGGTAAGCTGCTCGGCGCGCAGATCCTCGGCCACGCCTCAGCCCAGGTTTCGAAGCGCATCGACACGATCGCCACCGCGATCTATCACCGCATGACGGTCGCCGAGGTCTCAGACCTCGACCTCAGCTACACACCGCCGTTCTCCTCCCCATGGGATCCGGTCCAGATCGCCTGCCAAGCCTGGGAACGCGCCCAGCGATCCCGCAACATACGGCGTGACACAGTGGAGGTCTGATCAGCGATCAGGTAGGGCCGCGTTCCTTGCGACCAGGCGTCCGATCTAACCCTCGGTCCGCCTCCCACTGAACGCCTAACGGCACTCAACCCCAGGCTTCGGGAACTCACGAGCAGCAGGCTGGTTGCCACACCGCAGCTGTGCTGCTGCATTGCTCGCGCCACGGGCATCCCCTCGACGGGCCTTCGTTTGCGCGGAATGCTCGCATCCGATCGGTTTCGTCGTCTCGACTGCTACGAAGCGCGCGATCGCATCGGCGACGTAGGAGTCGCTCGGTGGCTTCGAAGTCCGGCGAATGTTTTGCGGCGATGCGATCGCCAGCAGCCGCCGGCGCTCGAAACGATCGCCCAGCGCCGCCCCTGTCATCAGCAGCACGGCGAACGTCAGGGTGTAGGCGTTGACCGTCCACTGCAGTCCGCTGAGGCCCGCGTGCAGGTCTTGGCGGATCACCGGAATCGCGGTCGTTACGACGAGGTTGTCGAGCGTGACCATGGACACCGCGACCGACGTGATCGCCAACGCCCACAGCGCGTTGGGCGTCATCCGCTCCGCGGCCGCGCGGGGCGGGACAGGGCCGCCAGCGCGCTCATGGCGTCACATGGAAGGAGAACATCATGCCGCTCTGGTGGTGTTCGGCGATGTGGCAGTGTGCCATCCACAGGCCGGGGTTGGTGACGTCGAGCAGGATGTCGACTGTCTCTCCGGTGCGAACGAGCACGGTGTCGCTCCAGACCAGGTTGGGCTCGACGACGGCGTCGCGGGCGAGGATCAGGAAGCGCCCGGCGCCGTGAATGTGGAACGGATGGTGCATGGGGTGGTCGGAATCCATCTCGTTGACCAGCCGGATCTTCACTCGATCCCCGACCGTGAACTGCCAGGTGATCGCCGTGTTCTCGGCGCCGGTCGATCGGTCGATGAGTATCCAGCGCATGTTGGCCGGCGTAGTCAGCTTGTTGACCTCCACCATGTCGTCCTCCCACTCGATGCCCCCAGCTGCCTCGAGGCCGTGCGCGTGGGCCTCGCTGTCGTGCTCGTGGCGATCCGCGTGTGGTGACTCGGCTGCTGAGGCTTCGCCGGGCGCCGGCTGATTCACGAGCGTGGCCGGGACGAGTTTCATGCCGCACTCCGAGCAGCGGCTGGGCTGCTCGCTGACGACCTCGGGGTGCATCGGGCAGGCATAGCCCGTCGCTACGCGGGGAGCTTCCGTGGCCATTAGCTTCATCCCGCAATCGGGGCAGCGCCCGGGTTGCTCGCTGACGATGTGGGGGTGCATCGGGCAGGTGTAGATGAGCGTGGCGCCGGGGGCCACCTCGGGCTCGCCCATGTCCATCTCGGCGACGAACGCGAGTGTCTTGTCCGGCGCAGCATGCAGGTAGGAGTCGAGTCGCCGGCGCTCGGAAGCCAGTTCCGGGTCGCTGCGCAGGATCTCGAACTGCTCGCTGAGTGCCGGCTCCACCGCGTCCTCGGTGACTGTCATCGCGGCGAGGCGATAGGTTAGGTCTGGGGTGACGTGCTCGAGCGTGAGCTGACCAGCCCGGTCGAATAGCACATCGAGAATCGCGCGCTCGGACGGTGCGAGCACGACGTCCTCGACGAACTGCTCGCGCTCGACTCGTCCGCTGTCGCCCCCCACGAGCTTCATCCGCGCGCCCGGCAACCGAACCTTGAACACGCGCGTGTTGGCGGTGTTGGTCAGGTAGAGGCGCACCACCTCGCCCAGCCGTACGGTCAGCGCGAGGTCCGGCTCGCCGCTTACCAGCAGCACGTTCCCGAACCTGCCCATCGCCGTATGCGTCGTCACCGATCGGCTGAACGGCGCGACCTTTCCGTTCTCGATCAGTACGTCGTCGAGGGTGAGGAGAACCACGTGGTCGACCGGCGCCCAGTAATCGGGATCGGAAGCAGCGACGAGCACGTTGCCGAACAGGCCCGTCTCCTGGCCGTAGTCCTCGCGGATGTGGGGGTGATACCAGTACAGCCCGGGGTCCGGGAACATGACGCGGGACGGCGTGCTCGCGCCTATCAGGATCGGCGCTTGGGTCTCGTGCGTCCCGTCATAGCGGTTCTCGAGGCGCAGCCCATGCCAGTGGACTGTCGCCTCGAGGTCGCCGTCGTTGATCACGTTGACGTTGATCTCCGATCCTTGGCGCACCTTCAGCGTCGGGCCCGGGACCGAGCCGTTGTAGGCGAGCATCCGCACCGTCTCATCACCGATCTCCTTGACGACGGGAGCGATCCGCAGGTCGAATAGCTCACCGTCCGAGAGCTCAACGAGCTCCGGGAGGTGGGACGTGGGGAGGTCCGAGACCGCAGTGGGGAATTGGTCGTTGGCCGGAGTCATCGTCGGTCTCCCTGGGTCAAGTGATCGCTGGTGGGTCGAGATGTGCTGTGCGAGGTAGTGCGCGTCGTCCTTGACCCAGCCGAGCAGCGCCGACCCTCTCGTGTGCTGCCAGGGCAGGCCGAGGAAGTACAGGCCCGGTGTGGCCGTCACGCCGCGCTCGTGTGCGACCTCGCCTTGGCGGTCGAACACGGGGAGGTCGATCCAAGCGTGGTCGAGGCCGAATCCGGTTGCCCAGATCACGGCATCGACGGACAACTCGGTCCCGTCCGCGAATGTGAACGTCCGCTCTGAAGCGGCCGTCGCCCGCGGTCTCAGCTGCACCCCGTGGCGCTTGACGGCGCGGCGGCTCGATCCGATCAGCGTGTCGCGGCTGTTCAGCTTCGCTCCGAGTCGCGAGTCAACCGGCGTGTTCAGCAGCTTGGTCATCTCAAGCCACCAGAACAGGTCGCGGCCGGCGAGCCTCTGCCGGAGTGGTGTTTGTCGTGCGCCGATGGCGAGGTGGACGTGATGAGTGGCTGATAGCTCGGTTGCGATCTGGTAGCCGGTGTTCCCGCCACCGACAACCAGGACCGTGCCGTCGGGGACGTCGCTTGGCCGCCGGTAGTCAAGACTGTGGGTCTGAAATACGTCGGGTGCGAGCTGCTCGGCGAAGCTCGGCACGCGCGGCGTCTGAAACGGCCCGGTCGCGATCACGACCTGGTCGGCCTCGATGCTGTGACCGTCGAGCTCGAGCTCAAACGCCCGGCCATTCCTGCTCACTGAGCGAACTGTGCTCTCGAGCTGAACTGGGAGCTGGTAGGTGCTCGCGTACTGCTCGAGGTATGCGACGACCTCGTCGCGTGTCGGGTAGCCGTCCGGGTCACCGGGAAAAGCAAGACCTGGAAGGCTGTCATAGCGGCGCGGTGTGAACAGGACCCAACGAGTCCCAACGGTCGCGCCAGGGCGCTCCGATCGAGTCGGCGCCGTCGAGGACCACGAACCGTTGGTCCTGCTCGGCCAGCAGGCAGCCGATCGCGAGGCCGGCTTGGCCGGCTCCGATCACGGCGACGTCGAAGTGTGGTGGGGACCCGTTATCAGGCATGTGAGTGACCGTCCTGAGCCCGTTAGTGGTGGAAAGGAACGCCGGCGATGACCTCGACGGCGATGATCGTGGCGGCCGTCCAATCGACCACCAGGCAGAACGGAGGCCACCAGCGCGTGTTCGCGACGAACTGCCGGCGGTGCTGCCAAAGATCCTTGAACCCATGGCCGGCGAGACCGAGAACGAGTAGCCATGGCGTCCCCGTAACCGCGGCCGCGGCGACGACAACGAAGATCCCAGCGACACCGCTCTCGATTGCGATCACGCCCGGGCGTCCGTCGGCGACCGCGAAGCCGATGTAGATCGAGGCGATCAGCGCCAGACCGATCGCGTAAACCGTCGGCGTGTCAAGCCACCAGAACGCCAGCGGCGAGGCGGCCTGCAGCCCTCCGAACGCGATCCCCCACACCACCGGAGCCCGCAGCGACGCCCGGTGTGGCCCTTCGATCGCGGCGACAGCCATCGGGAGACCGGCCGTCAGACCACGGGCGCTGGCACTGGCGGCACGGTGTCGGGTGCGGTCGCGGTCGGCGGTTCGTCTGCGCCTGGGTCGAGCCGGAACGGCGGATATGAGTCGGTCATCAGCGTGGCGTAGGCGACGACTCGAAGGACCCAGCGGTTCATCCCGAGAACGAAGTCATAGAGCGACCTTGGGTAGCGGCCGGTGAACAGCAGCACGATGCCGGCGAACAGGACCAGTAGGCCGATCAGGCCGCCCGAGCTCCAGATCCACTCGCTCCCCCTCCCCGACCACGTGGACCAGGCGCCGCCGGTGAACACCGCGACGATCAGGTACTGGGGCAGCGCGAGCAGCCACCACTTCACGAGCACCAGCCCGCGTGAGAGCGACTCGGGGTAGGTGACCTCGAGCCGGGCCGGGTAGTCGCTCACGTCCTTGAGCGTGAACGGTGGATATTGATCAGTGCCGAGCGCGCTGTAGGAGTAGAAGCCAACGCGCCACGACCAGCGCAGCACGCCGACGTTGAACTCGAACAGCCCCCTCGGGTAGCGGCCGGTGAACAGGATCGCGAACAACGCGACCACGCTCACAACAACGAACGCGATCCACAGAAAGAACAGCACGATGAAGTGGGGGATCGCCAGCAGCCACTTGACCAGCCACAGCCCGCGGCTGAGCTGCGGCGAGAACTCGCCCGTGAGACGCAGCGGATAGGGGGAAGGGTTGGTGTCCATTGCCGAACCTCTCTCGCCCGAATCAGGCGACGGGTAGCGCTGCGGCCACGGGAAGATCCCCGTGCGCGGCCAGCACAGTCGTTCGGGTTGCAGCAGCGCACGGCTGCCCCGTTGCGGTGGCCATGGCCGACCGCCTCTCTGCCCCTCTGACGAAAACGTAGCGCGGAAAGCGAGAAGAGCCGAGGCTTACCGAGCGGACCAACATCACCGTACCACAATTCCGACCGCCCAACTCGGATTTCGCGGCCCATGAACCACGGGTACAGACGCCAGCGCAGCGCAGCTGTCATGAATTCGAGCCTGAGCACCACCCGCAGCCCCCAGCGGCAACATCCCCGCGTCTCGGTTTGAAGAAGTGACGAGCCCGAATGCGTCTCCTCGCGCGTCGGCGCGTGGATCGAGCAGTGCCCGTCTCGCCTAATCGGATGAGATGAGCGTCAAGCCGATCATGATCGAGTGCTTTGAGAGATCTGCGCGGTAGGGTCATGCTGAACCCACGAGGGACAGCGCGTCCGGCGATGGCTCGGGAGGACATGATGCAGGCGATCGTTCAGTCGCAGTACGGCTCACCCGACGTCCTGCGGCTCGAGGAGATCACCAAACCCAGCGTCACGGACGGTGAGGTGCTGGTCCGCGTGCGCGCGGCGGCGGTCAATATCGGAGACTGGCATCTGCTGAGGGGCGTGCCATACGTCATGCGCTTGGTATTCGGGCTGAGGGGGCCGAGGCGCAAGACGCCGGGACTCGACATCGCCGGGCAGGTTGAGGCGGTCGCCGGAAACATCACGCTAATCCGTCCTGGCGATGAGGTGTTCGGCTGGTGCAAGGGCGCGTTCGCCGAATACGCGGCCACCGCCGAGACCAACCTCCTGCCTAAGCCGACCAACCTCACGTTCGAGCAAGCCGCGGCCGTCGGCGATTCCGCGTTCACCGCCTTGGCCGCCGTTCGCGATCACGGCAGAGTTGAGCCAGGGCAAACGGTGCTGATCAACGGCGCGTCCGGCGGCGTCGGCACGTTCGCCGTGCAGATTGCAAGGTCGCTTGGGGCGAACGTGACCGCGGTCTGCAGCACGACGAACGTCGACCTAGTCCGATCGCTCGGCGCCGAACACGTCATCGATTACACGAAGGAGGACTTCACCCAAACCGCGGAGCGTTACGACGTGATGCTCGATCTGGTAGGCACCACGTCGTTATCGGACTGCAGGCGGGCGCTGACTCCCCGAGGAACCTACGTTCTAGTTGGCGTGAAGGACATGGGGCGATGGTTCGGACTCAGCCGTCAATGCAAAACGCTGATGCTGTCCCCGGCCGTGCGACAACGCCTGCGCGTGTTCGTCGCAAGGCACACCAAGGACGACCTCGCCGTTCTAAAGGAGCTCGTCGAGACGGGAAAGCTCGCGCCGGTCATCGACCGGCATTACTCGTTGAGTGATACCCCCGAGGCGCTCCGCTACCAGGGGGAGGGACATGCCCACGGAAAGATCGTCATTGTCGTGTGAGATACAAAGCACCCTCTCCGCGGCTGGTCCCATCGACCAGCTCCGACGAGTTCGACAGACGGATTATTCGGGCGCGCTGAGTGCTGCGATCGACGGCATCCGTGGCGCGTTTCGAACGATGCGCTTCAACGCACGATATCCGGCGCACGGACGTCCGGAAGCCAGCCCTGCTACCAGCCGTCGAGAGGCCGCCCTGCTGCGCGCGGAAAGCTGGCACGCTCTCCCGCGGCGCTTCCGTTGCGCAACCAAAGCAGCGACCATCTCAAGCCCGTCGACGACCATGGTTGCGACTGGACACGGACAGAAGCGCGCGCCCGCGCCCGTCGTCGCAGATGACTCCTATGGGCGAAGAGCGGTCATCCGCGCCGGCAACGCCCAACGCGCGGGTGTGTCACCAACCCGATAGCGCGATGCGATGCGACGAGACGATGAAAAGCGATCATGCGGGCGGCGCAGCCGGCCGCTTGCCATTTCGGCGTCACGCATTTCAGGGTGTGGGCGCCGACTGAAAACTAGGCCACCTGCGCCGGTCGAATTGGGCCATTCGGCGTTGGGCCGGACTCGTCCGGCCGGCCTTCGACCCTCGCTCGATCATTGAGGTCCGGGCGAGCAGGGAATCGAGGTGGTCGGCGTGGAGCAGTGGGCGGAGGTGCGGCGGATGCGCCGGGTCGATGCGCTGTCGGGTCGGGAGATCAGTCTGCGGACCGGGTTGCATCGGACTCTGGAAATGAATCGTGCTTAGCCCCGATCTCACCCTCTTGTTGAGCGGCGCTTCGTTTCGGGATGTTGTGGTCACGGTGGTCCGGCATGAGGGGTGGGGAACGAAGTAACGAAAGAAGTTGGCGGGACGGAACGGCGCAATGAAGGGGGTGGGTCCGGGGAGCGGGTCGTTGTGCGTCGCGCGTTGAGACCGCTTCGCTTTCGCTTTGATCCGCTCGCCGTGAGGCGCGGCCGGGGGTGCGCGGGCCGTGTCGGTAGCGCGAGCGCGAGCGGGCGAGCGGATGCGACCCACTCGCGCGTAGCGGTCGCGGGCCGGTCAGACGCCGGGCGTCGGTGTAGCGGTCCAGAGCTCGGCGGGGCGGCCCGCGGTCGGGATCTGGGCGCGGGTCGCGCGGCCGGCGAGCGTGAGCGCGTCGAGTGCACGCTGGATCTGCTCGGCTGGGCGGTTGTGCTGCAGCGTGTCGTTGATCTGGCTGCGGGTCAGTCCGCCGGGATGGTTGGCGAGTGCGGCGTGGATCTGCTCGGCGAGCGGGTCGCCGGTCGCGCTTTGCAGCGCCCAGCTGGCGGAGCGGGCGGCGTAGTCCCAGAGCGCGAGCGCGGCCTGGAGGTGCTCGGGCTTGATTTGCCGCTCGCCGTCAGCGAGCGCGTAGATCAGCGCGAGCCGGATGACGTGTGCTTCGGCGCGAGCGCAGAGCGCACCAGCGATCCCGGTCCGGCTGGCGTAGGCGAGCTGCGCGTAGGCGTGATACCAGAGCTCGCGCGCGTGCTCGTCGAGGCGCAGTCGGCCGGCGGTGCGGGCGTGCTCGATCGCGCCGCCGAGCACGCTGGTCAGGCCGGTACCTGCGAGCGGGTCGCTGGCTCCACCTTCGGGCAAGAGCCGGGTCCGCCGGCAGCAGATCAAGAGGAAGCGGTTTGCCAGCCCGTTCGCGAGCTCGAGTCCGGTGAGGTGGTGGCGCAGCTCGCAGGCGGTGATGTGCCCGATGACGGTGACGTGCGCGTCTGAGGCGCGTGCGGGCGCGGTGCGGGTGAGCAGCTGCAGCGGCCGCCCATCCCACGCAGAGCGCAGCGTTGCCGACAACGTCGAGTTATCGCGGGTAGCGGCCTTCAGCGCGCTGGCGAACTCTGCTTCGAACGCCAGCAGCCGCCGGTCGGTGACGCCGGGATCTGAGGCCGTGGGGTCACGTACCGCCCACACAAGTCCTTCGCCTGAGCTCAGGCCGGTGAGGATCCGCTCGGCCAGTGTCGCGTCGGCGGTGGCGATCAGCCGCCTGGCGTGATCCCAGCTGGTGCCTTTCCTGGATGTGGAGCTTTCCCCGACGAGCAGCAGGAACTCCTGTGGGTGATGGCGGGTCGCCTCGACCTGGAAGTGAGCGCCACGGCCAACGGCGGCACCGAAGCTGACCAGCAGCTGCGCGAGGATCGCGACCGGGTCGGCCTCGGTCTCGGGCTCGAGCCGCTTGACGATCTGGCCGAGCAGCCCGTGATACGCGGCCGGGCCCGGCGGTGCCGGCCAGCCCGCCGGCGCCGGCAGCACGCTCCCCGCCGGCTCATCCTGGTCTGACGGGGCGTCGTCGAGGGTTCTGACGGTGGTCATTCGGCTGTGACCTCGGCGACCGCGGCCTGCGCGCAGTCGAGATCGACGATCGCGTTCTGCTTGGCGTAGCAGGCGATCAGCGCCTGGGTGGCGAGGTTGTTCAACTGTCGGGGGATCCCGCGGCTGGTGCGATGTAGCAGCGCGATCGCGTCATCGGCGAACAGCGTGTCCTTGCGGCCGGACAGTTCGAGGTGATGGTGCAGGTAGCTGACGGTCTCGGTCTCGGTCATGCCGGTCAGCTCGTAGCGCACCGCGATCCGTTGATCCAAGGCGGCGAACGTGCCCATCCGCAGCCGCTTGCGCAAGGTCGGCTGGCCGAGCAGGACCCCCGCGAACGGGCTCTGTGAGTCCATCTCCGCGTTGGTCAACAACCGCAGCTCCTCGAGCTGGGAGGGCGAGAGCAGATGCGCCTCGTCAACGAGAAGGACGACCTGTTTTGAGCGTTCGGTCCGTTCGCGGTCCAGCAGTTCGCAGGCCTGCGGGATCAGGTTCGCTTTGTAGTGGTAGGGCTCGCCGCCCAGCGCGGCGACGATATGGCAGTAGATCCCGCGGGTCCCGACGGCCGGGTTTGAGAGGTAGATGATCGTGTGCCGGCTGCGATCAAGGCCGGCGACCGCAGCGCGCGCAGCGCAGGTCTTGCCGGCGCCGACCTCGCCGCAGATCAGCCCGAGCGCGCCCTGGGAGATCAGGAATTGGATCCTGGCCCTTGCTTCCTGGTGGGCCTGGGAGCGGTAGAGCGCGCCGGGCGCGATCTGCCGCTGAAACGGGAGCTTCGTGAACCCGAAATACGGTTGCAGCTGGTCAAGGCTCATTTGTTCACCTCGCAGCCGCCGCAGCGGCATCGTCGTCATCGTCAACGTCGTCGTCGTGTTCCACGTCACCATCGCTGTCGCCGGCGTCGTTGACGGCATGGAGTTGGTGGTAGTTGATCCGGCGTGAGAGCCAGTCACGCTCGTGCTCGGTCTCGATCAGCCGCAGGTAGTCGATCCCGCTCACCGGCCGCGCCACGTCGGCCGACTCCTCGGCCTGGGGATGCACGTGCCGGCCGATCACGTGCGGCACGGCGTGCCCGCACGGCCGCCCGGCGTAGTAGACCTCGATCACCTCCAGGTCATAGGGGTCGAACCGCAGCTCGACCCTGCGTCCGCACAGTGCCATATCGACCTCGTAGCGGTTATCCAGCAGCGACACCGTCGCAGTCTTGGTCACCAACCTGGTCTCCGACCACAGGAACGCCTCGCGCAACTCCGCCGCCGTCGGATACCTGGGCGTGAACGCGGCGAAGCGATCCAACGGCGTCCCCTTGGTCTCACTATGCACGCGCCGGTGGTAGACCTGCTCGATCCACGCCTGCAGAACGCGCTCGAGCTCCGCCAACCCGAGCTGCGGGTGCGCGTCGAGCTCGACGAGCACCTCTTGCCGCAGCGTGCGGAAGAACCTCTCGATCTTCCCACGGCCCTGCGGCCGGCCCGGCGTTGAATGCGTCAGCCGGATCCCGAGCGCGGCGCACACCCGAGCGAGCTGCCTGGAGGCATAGGGCGCCCCGTTGTCGACATAGAGCCTGTCGCATAGGCCGCCCCGGTGCGTCTGACTTCGCGATAGAGATCTCGGTCGATAATTCGCCTAGCCTGGGAGCCTGTCGGGACCTCGGATCAGGAGGTCGTGATGATGGACAACGGGAAGCGCAAGCCGCGCAGGCAGTTGACGCCGGAGGAGAAGTGGGAGGTGTTCCTCGAGGTCACCTCGCAGGAGATCTCGCAGGCCGACGCCGCCCGCAAGTATGGCGTCGACGTGTCGGTGATCGTGCGCCTGCGAGCGTTGGCGAAGGATGCCGCGATCGCCGCGTTCACTTCGGCGAAGCCTGGCCGTCCGGTGTCGGCGGAGGCGGTCGAGCTGGAGTTGCTGCGGGGGGAGAACGACCGGCTCTCCGAAGCGTTGAAAGAGATGGCGATCGAGCTCACGTTGCACCGGGGAAAGCAGCGCTCGGGCTTTTCGGCCCGGTTCCCGCGCGCGTGAGCGCCGAGACCAAGCTCGAGCTGCTGGGGCTGATCGATCGTGCCGTCGCCGACGGCTGGGCGCACACGCAGGCGTGCCGGGTGCTCGACCTCGCCGACGTCCGCGCGCACCGCTGGCGCGCTCGGCTGCGGGACACGGGCAGCCTTGAGGATCGTGATCCTGGCGGCGGCGCAGTCCACGGCCTGCTCTGCTGGGAGGAGGCCGAGATCCTGGATCTGATCGAAGAGTGGGGTCCGGTGGACCGCTCGCATCGCAAGCTCGCGCATCGTGGGAGCCGTCTCGGTGTCGTGTTCGTCTCCCCGTCGACGGTGCTGCGGGTCGCGCTCAAGCACAAGGTCCACCTGCCGGGTGAGCCGTACCGGCCGCGTCCGGTTATGCCTGCTCTCCCTACGATTCCGTGGGAGAAGAACCGGATCTGGATCTGGGACGCAACGCACTTCACCAGGGCGGGCCGGGTCGCGTACGCGATCGTTGACGTCGTGACCCGCTACTGGATCGGCTACCTGCTCTCAAGCGAGCAGACCTCGACCCAGGCGCAGCTGCTGTTCGCCCGAGCGCTCGAGGACCAGCACCTCCTCGACGCTGACGGGAAGCCGCCGGCGGTCGAGGATGACGGGATGCCGGTGCTGATCGCGTGGTCGGACAACGGGACCGAGATGACCGCGCTGGACACCCGGAAGTTCATGGCGCTGATGGCGATCACCCAGCACCACGGCCGGCCCGGCACCCCGACCGACCAAGCGCACATCGAGAGCTTCTACTCGCACCTGAAGGGCGATTGGCCTCACCTGGTCACGATCCGCGACTCGGCGGTCCTCGATGCCGAGCTCGCGCGTGTCCAGCGCGAGTACAACACTGTGCGGTTGCACGCCGGGGTCGGGTACGTCACCCCTGATGACGAGCATCACGGCCGCGGGCCCCGCATCCGCCGGGCTCGTGCCGCGGGGATGCGTCGCGCCCGCGCTGAGCGGATCAAAGAGAATCGAGCAAGCAAGACATGACCAGGCTCTCTGACACCAACCGCGCCCGCTCCCTTCTGGGGAAGAGGGGCGCTTTTGAGGGGGCATTCCGCTGGCCATGGATGGCCAGCGGAATGGGCACGGACGACGCCCATACCCCAGCCACCAACCGGTCCCGCCACAACGCTCAGCGTGTGGTTGAAAAAGTCGGCCGCTCTATCACGAACTCAGAAACACCGCACCGCGGGCCTGGAACGCAGCCCGCAGCACGCCCTCCAGTCGCACCGTCGACTCCGCGTGCGCGAACCTGGCGCCGACAACGGCACGGGAATGATCGTCGAGAACAGCGAACAGGATCGCGCGACGTCCCTCGATCATCGGCCCGTGCAGGCAGTCCGCGATCCACCGCTCGTTCGGCACCGAGGCCTCGAACCGCCCGAACGACTGGCGCTCACCGGTCAATGCCCCGCGCGTCAGACCCTGCCGACGCAGATGCCGCTCGATCGTGCTCCGCGACGGGCCCGCGCCGTTGGACGCAGCGATGATCCGCTGGATCTGCGCCGCGGTCCGCGCCGGGTTCTCACGCCGCAACACCTCAGCCTGCTTGAGCAGCGCGCGTGGGGTACGCGGCACCGACGCGCGCTGCCTGGGCGCCAGCGCAGCGAACCCGCCCGCCCGGTACGCGCGGATCCAATCGTCAAGCGTCGAGCGCCCGACAGAACGCAGCTCACCCGACGGATGCGCGTGCAACCGGGCCGCCAACAAGCGCACCAACGCGCCGCGCTCCCCGCACGACAACCTCGGGTCCACCGGCTCACGGATCAGGCTATAGCGCCACAGCGCCTCCTCCTGCCGCCAATCCATCAACGTCTCCCTCCTTCATCGCCGACAAGGTCAGGTGTGGCAGCAAGCCTGCCCGGCCCCCGTCGCGGTGCCTAGAGCCCGCTCGTGTTGGCCAGCAACCGCCCGCTGGTCGCAGCCGAGCAGAACGCCCACACGCCGCCCGTGACCGCGCCCGGCCCCAACCGCAGCCGGGCCGCCAAGAACGCGTCAGCGATCGCCCGCACCAACAACCCCAACGGCGACGGCGACGCCTCGGGCGGCGCCCGCGCTGGCGGCTCCGCCATCCCGACCGCGAGGCCGACGAACCATCCGCGCAGCAGATCCACCCGCGCCCTCAGCCGACGCAACCACCCGCGCACCGTCGACACGGCACGCCCGAGCGCCGACGCGATCGGGCGATACCCGCGACCCTCACAAGCCATCCCGAGCGCGCACCCGACCGAGTCGACCGCGTCCAACCGGCGCGCAAGCAGAAACCCCGGCAACAGCGCGTGCGTCCGCTCGCACACCCGGCAGGACGCTCGCTGGACCAACAGCCGGAACCTCGCGCGACCGACCCGCACCCGCCGCCGGTAGCTACCCCACGATCCGAGCACGCCCGCGCACGCCGGGCAGCGCATCCCAGCCGCCAACGACGGGCCCCTCCCGGCCCGCAGCATCGGACCCACCCACCGTCGCGGCACAGCTACGATCAACACCGGCGTTAGCCAGAGGGCCCCTCCGATCTCGCAAAGACAGGGGGCCCTCTTCTACGTTCAAGAACAACGCCAGTCTCGCCCGTTCACCGACCGAGCCCCACCCTCCCGGTCGGCACCATGCCGAAACTGACGAGCACCGCCACCCCGACGGTGCCGAACCTCAACGACGCAAACCAGCCCGCGGTGCCGAACTCAAGCGACGCTCAACACCTCTCAGCTTTCGAGCTGGCCCGGACGTGACGGCTTGACTGAGGCTTCCAAACCAGGATTCCGGCCTTTGTGGAGGGAACCCACCCGCAATTCGGATGTCTGCCGAATTCCAAAGGGGTTGATGGATCGCGAGATTCGGCTCGCGTTGGAGGGCGGTCGGACGGTTGCGCCTATCGCCCCGGACTTGGGCATCCAGCCGAGGTCCTGCGTAAGGCGCGGGACGACGGTGCCGGTGGATCGGCTCCGATAGCGCTTCGCCCCCCCCGCCCCCGTGTCAGCTGCGGTAACAGTTGCCGGGGATGGAAGCCAAAAAGGAAACCTCTGCATCCCTTGTGACCGTGGCCGCGCGACCGACGGCCCCGCTGGTCGTCCCGCCGGACCTGCGGAAGGAAGTGGCGCGCCGCCGGTGGGGGTCGAACCGGCGGCGCGCTGGGACCGCGTGGGGGTGGGGGGTCGGGGGTCAGCTGGTGAGCTTGAACTGGTGGACGAGCTCGTTCAGCGCTTCAGCGTTGCTTGCTAGCTCGTGTGCTGAGGCCGCGATCTGCTGGGTTGATGCGGATGTCTCTTCGGTCGAGGCTGATACCTCTTGGGTGGACGCGGAGGACTCCTCGGCGACTGCGGCGACGTCGCCCACGTTGTGCTCCATGGCCGTCGCGCTGGCTGTGATTTGCTGAGCTGCCGCGGCGATCTGCTCGATCCGCGCGTTCATGTCTTCGACGGCCTGCCCGATCTCCAGGAATGACTCGCGCGTGCGCTCGACGACGGCGGCTCCGTCCTGGGTCTGGCGCGCGCCGTCTTCGACGACTTCGACCGCCTTCGTGGTTTCTTGCTGCATCGCGCTGATCAGTTCGCCGATTTCGTGCGCGGCGCTCTGGGAGTCCTCGGCGAGCTTGCGGACTTCTTCGGCGACGACGGCGAATCCGCGGCCTTGATCGCCGGCTCGGGCGGCTTCGATCGCGGCGTTGAGCGCGAGCAGGTTGGTCTGCTCGGCGATTCCGGTGATCGTCTGAACGATCGTCCCGATTTCATCGGACTTCGAGGCGAGGTCGCGGATCGCGACGGTGACGGATTCGCTTGAGCTGCGAACGGATTGCATTGCCTGTGTGGCCTGCTCGGCGGCCTCAACTCCCTGCAGGGCGACTTCGTGGGCGTTGCTGGCGACTTGGGCGGTCTGCTCGGCACCCTCGGCCGACTCGCCCACCGCGCGGGCGATCTCCTGCGCGGACCGTTGTGCCTCCTCAGCCATGCGCGCCTGCCGCTCTGCTCCTTCGGCTACCTCGGTGATCGCCTGCGCGATCTCGCCGGTCGCCTTGCCGGCGGCTTCTGATGTCGAGGACATTTGTTCAGAGGCGGCACCGACTGACTCGGCGGTGCTGGACATCGTTCCGACCAAGTGGCGAAGCCGGTCTGCCGTGCCGTTGTACGCGTCGTAGCAGGCGAGGATTGCGTCGCGGAACAGCTCCGCATGGCGCATCACCTCTCCGAGCTCGTCCGGCTTGACATTGCTCGAGGCGGCCGTCGCGGCGTGCAGCTCGACCGTCAGATCGCCGGCGGCGAGCGCCTCGAGACCGCGCATCAGATTCGCCTTCGCCGCCTCCTCGACCGCGTCGAGCCGACTCACGATCTCGGCCGTCCCCTTCGTAAAACGCCGCAGCACCAGGGCTGCCAGTCCACCGCCGACAACGACCGCCGCGGCGAACAGACCAACGGAGACAGCATCCGGATTGCGAACAACTACGGCCGCCATCAGCACAAGCGGCACCGTACATGCGACTGCGAGCTTCCACCGCAATGCGAACTTCTCAGAGACAGACACTTCCGATCCTTTCATCACCCGGCACGTCCCGTACACACGACTTCCGGTCCTAGTCGTGTCCTCGACAACTCGTCTTCAGAACCTAAGGAGCAGCCACAAAAGGGGGAGCAACTACTTACCCGGCTACGGTCAATCCCGGTGCTCCTGCGGCAGACCACCACCGATCGCGGCACCTCGATCATCGGCATCTCCAACGGCGAGGCGGCGTCCGCGGCGCGGTCGGCTTGGCCACGCGCAGCGGGATCTCGCTCGCGGGTCGATGGTGCGGCGAATCAAAAACGTAGAGTCGTCGTCGACGCCGACGAGCCCAGGTCTGGCTCCACGAGCGGCGCCTCCGCACCGATGCGCGCCGATCCATGACGGTGAAGGTGGTCAGCCTGTTCAGGGGTGCCGGCTCGATCGAGCCATAGCTGCACCCACACAGGTCACGGGCCACGCGAACCGCTTCGAGTTCGACCGGGTCGTCCTCGTCGGACAGCGAGAATGTCAGCCATGCGTGGGCTGGCGCTCGATGCCAATCTGAGCATTCGATCAGCAGGCCGTGGACTCCACCGCTCGCGGATCGTGCGCCCGACCACGTTGCCGGTTCTGCCGGGCATGCTCGCTCGCAAGCACGTCCGTACAACCATCCGGCGGCTACTCGTCGAAATGCCTGGAAGACAGGTCGAATCGCTGCTCAGGCCGCAGCTTCGCGAGCGCGCCGGAAACGCGCTCGGCGCTCGTGAAGCCACCAGCTGAAGCTCCCGCCGGGCACGGTGCCGGGAAGGATGCAGCTGCGCTCGTGAACCGGCCACCCGAGCATCACGACGAGTATTCCCGGCCGCGCGCTTTGGGCCAAGACATACCGTCCAGGCGCCTCGCCCAGGGGTGAGGAGCGAGGCGCCTGGTCCCGCCTCCGTGCCGATCCTGTAGGAGGTAGGTCAGGCAGAGGAACAAGCGGCCGGTACGTGAGTTACGTCGTTCGTTACACCAAGCCTCGGCTCGTATCTGGTCGAGCTTGAGCCAATCTGTGGAACAGTACGGACGGTACCCGCGGTAAGCCACAGCCACGATCGCAGGGTGCGTGTACCGCCATCGTGCGCTGTCGTGAATCCAGCCTTAACGCCCGGGTGGTGGGACATTTGCTCGGGATCGCGTGGGTCGGACGGGGAGCGCATGGGACGGTTGCGGGCACTCCGGCTGGTGCTGTTGGCGCGTGCCGGGAAGGGTTGCGGTGGGCCGCGGTTAGCTGACGGCTGGCAGGGCGCGGGGTGTGCCGAGTGCGTCGTTGACGAGCATGGTTGTGGTTGCGTCTGCCCAGTGCAGTGCGTCGCGGCAGGCGCTGGCCAGGTGCGAGAGGTGGATGTGGCTGTGGTGGAGGGCCTCGAAGTTGCCGTGTTCGTAGGCCTCGACGGTCGCGAGGAGGTGTCCTTCCGGTCCGTGGCGGTGCAGGAGCGCGGCGGCGAGGTTGTCGTCGAGCGACAGTTCGGCGAGCAGCTGGTGCATCGGTTGGTCCAGAAGGGCGTCGAGGACGGAGAGCAGTCCGGCGGTGAATGCGCGTTCGGGGGTCGAGGTCGCGTCGTGGCGGGCGAGCAGTTCGCAGAAGCGGGCGCGTTCCAGTCCGAGTTCGAGGAGGTGGTGGGGGGAGTCGGCCAACCCTGAGAGGGCGAGGAGCAGGGTCCAGCGGCGGACGGTGACTGCGCCGAGCCGGGTCAGGCCGTCGTGGATCGATCCGACGGGGGTGCGGCGGGTGAACAGCGCCGAGTTCGCCAACCGCAGGAAGCGGTGGCTGAGCCCGGCATCTCGGGTGATGATCGCTTCGAGCTCATCGAACCCGGCGGACGTGCCGGTGGTTGCGGTGACGGTGGCGAGGGTGCTGAGGTGGGCGGTCGGGGGTCGTCTGCCGGTGACGAGCTGGGGCGTGGCGAAGTAGTAGCCCTGAAACGCGTCGAGGCCGAGCGCGCGGCAGCGTTCGTACTCGTCGCGCGTTTCGACTTTCTCCCCGATCAGGGTGAGGCCGCGTCCGTGAAGCTGGGTGACGTGTTCTCGCAGGCCCGACTGATCGAGTTCGCGGATGTCGAGCTTGACGATGCTCGCGACCTCGAGCAGGGGTTCCCGGTCGGCGGCGAGGATGAAGTCGTCGAGCGCGATCCGAAACCCGGCGGCCGTGAGTTCGTGCAGGATTGTGAGCAGTGGATCGTCGACGAGCTGGTTCTCGACGAGCTCGAGCACGATCCGGTCGGGTGGGAGCGGAAGCTGCCCGACATCGAGCAGCAGCCGGCGGGTGACGTTGATGTATGCGGGCTGGTCCTCAACGAGCTGCTCAAGGCCGATCTCGCCGAGCGCTGAGACGACCACGCTCGCGCTCGCGGCCTCGGGATCGTCGGGCCCCTCACCGGAAATCGGCAGCGGCCGATACAACAGCTCGTACCCGCACACGCGTCCGTCGCGATCGAGGATCGGCTGACGGGCGATCGCGACCGATCCGGGCTCCCCATCAGCAGGCGCCTGTGTCGTGGCGTCACGCATCGTGATGACTCGCGCGACAGCGGGCCGCTCCCACGCATGACCCGGAGCGGAAGCGACGCGCACCGCCGGCGGAGGCCGGCCGGCGCGCGTGGGACCGCTCACGGGATCGGGTCGGCTGTTCAGTCTGAACTGGGGGATGCGCTCGTTCAGCGGCTCGGCATCGCGCATCACCTCGTGAGCTGCGGGCGGAGGCAGAGCTCATCTTCGTCAAGGCCGGGGCCGCCTGCGTCGACGCCGACCGCTTGGCGACGAGGTTGCCCTCGGCTCGCTTGCCGTCGCAGTGAGTTGCTGGGCGGTCCACGCGGTGCTCAATTGGTGCGTGCATCGGTGACGGGAGTGTCCGAACTGTGTCTCTGCTATCTCCCTGTCCCGGTGGCTGCGGTCTGGAGAGCGGCTTCGAGCTGCCTTTGGACGTCGAGAACGTCACCTGAGTGCAGGCGCTCGGTCGCCTGGTCGGCGTGCCCGGAGATCGCCAGATCGAGGATTTGTGCCGCGTTGCGGTGGAATCGCTCGTGGAGGTCGTGCAGCTGTTGCCAGCGGTCCGGCTCGCGGTCGTGGAACAGGTCAGGGCCGTGCAGCCACTTCCCAAACGCACAGCGGTCATCTTTACCGGCGACCTCGACGGACGTGGTGCTGGTGCCGGTATCGATCGCCTGTTGCAGCCGTGTTGTCCACGCGCGGTGCGCGTCCAGCGCGGAGGCCATGATCTCGGAGACAATGTGCGCGGTGTCGTTGACCTGGAAGCGGCCAACGAGCGTGTTGAGCTGCTCGGCGTTGGCCGCAAGGTCCTGTGCGCTGGCGGCGATCTGCTCGGTCGACGCGCTGGTCTGCTCGGTCGACGCGGAAACCTCTTCGGTCGCCGCGGAGGATCCCTCGGCGACGCCGGCGACTTCGCCGATGGTGTCCTGCATGCTCGCTGCCGACGCGGTGATCTCTTCAGAGGCGGCGGCAATCTGCTCGACACGGCCGGCGATCTCTTCGACCGCCTGTCCGATCTCGAGGAACGCCTGGCGGGTCTGCTCGACCACGCTCGCCCCGTCTGCTGTCTTGCGTCCTCCCTCCTCGACGACGGTGACCGCGTTGGTCGTGTCGGTCTGGATCACGCCGACCAGCTTCGAGATCTCCTGTGCGGCGTGCTGGGAGTCCTCGGCGAGCTTGCGGACCTCTTCGGCGACGACTGCGAATCCGCGGCCCTGCTCGCCGGCTCGGGCGGCCTCGATCGCGGCGTTGAGCGCCAACAGGTTGGTCTGCTCAGCGATCCCGGTAATGGTCTGCACGATCTGACCGATCTGCTCAGACTTCTCGGCCAGCTGACGGATTGCTGCGGTCACCGACTCGCTGGAGTCGCGGACCGAGCGCATCGCCTCGTTCGCTTGCTCAGCGGCATCCACACCGTGCTTGGCGGTCTGCATCGCGTGCGTTGCAACCTCGGCGGTCTGCTCGGCGTGCTGCGCGCTTTCACCAACGGCTGCTGCGACCTCCTCGACCGCCCGGCGGGCTGCGTCGACCATCTGCACCTGACGCTCGGCGCCCTCGGCAACCTCGCCAATTGCGTGAGCGATCTCGCCGGTCGCCTTGCCCGCCTCCTCAGAGGTCGAGGACATCTGCTTGGACGCATCGCCGACCGTGCCGGCGGTGTTGCGCACCTCGCCGATCAGCGAGCTGAGCGTGTCAACCGTCAGGTTATAGGCGCCGTACGTCTCGATCATCGCCTCACGCACCGACTCCGCCTGGCGCATGATCCGCCCCAGCTCGTCGTTGGAGAACTCTGTCGACGACTGCGTCTTGGCCTTGAGCTTGACCGTCAAATCACCAACCGACAGCGCGTTCAGCCCAGTCACGAGATTCTCCTTCGCCGCCCTCTCCACGGCCGCGATCCGCTCAATGATCCCCTCAACGGCGTGCCTCAGCTGACGCACCGTGACAAACGCGAGCCCGACGCTGAGCACCACCGCGACGACCAGCAACACGACCGTCCGCATGCCAAAGCCCGACGACGCACTCGAGATCGACACGAGCGTCATCAGCACCAACGGCACGCCAACCAGCCCGTAAAGCTTCTTGGCCAACGACAGGTTCCGAAACCAGTACATGACAACCTCCTCCCCCGGTCAAGGGGCGCAAGAGCGACGGATACCCACACGATCGACATCCGCACGCCACGCCTGAACTGTTCGGAGCGAATTACATGAAACCCCGCAGCCCGCCTGCCAAAAAATACGGACACTCACCGCCAGCAGGCCCGCCACCGCGCCGCCACCGATACCAGCGGCGCCATCACCAGGCGCACATAGAGTCCGAGGCTGACGAGCGCTTCGTTCAGCCCGTGCTCGAAAGAGCGAAGGATGTCTATGGCGACCAGGGTCGCCGACCCAATCCGGGCGCGCCCGTCGCGGACGACCCCTACGCGACGCCCCGAATTGGCGAATGGGAGGACCGCTCCCGGTACGCGGTCGTGTCCCGCATTCCTTCGGCTGCGGGTATGAGGCGCGACGTGTTCGTTTAGCCCCGGCGAGCGCGAATGTTCAGCGGGCGCGTCTACTGCGACGGCGCGATCCTGCGGCTCCAGCGCCCCAGCTGCCCGAGTGCAGGAGCGTTCGGTGGCGGATCGTTGACTGGCGTATAGACGACGGACGAGGACGACTTGCGCTTACTCGGCGATGTGGTGGCCGGCGTGGCGTAGGATGTCGATCGCCTCGTTCAGGCGGCCCGCGGGGACGAGGACGAGGTCGCCATCGAACGTCGAAGCAACCCAGACCGGCAGCTCGCCGGCTGCCAGCGGCGCCACGATGGCGCTCAGCATCCCGGTCGCCTCGGGATCGTGCGGCTCGTCACCATTCCACAGCGCGGCCCATGCGTTGTCCGCTGTGTCGTCGCGCCGTACCGTCGTACGTCCGTCCGGACCGAATACGAGCGCAAGCAGCTCGGCTTCAGCGGCGACCTCAAGAGCGTCGGTCGCGCGCTCGAGGGTGAACCGGCCCTCGAGCACCCTCAGTTTCTGAGGTCGGTCAACGAACACCGCTTGATGGTGCCATGCACGAAGGGACCCTGCTGGCTCTACCGCAGCCCATACCAAGAGCGGGACGCGGCGTGGTGGATTCGATGAACGGCGCGCGGTTCGTGCACGACGAGCTGATCAATTACGGGTGGGAGGTGCTGGTCGCCGACGCGCAGCGGGTCAAGGGGCTGGCGCCGTTGGCGTGCAAGACCGACAAGTCGGCATGGACCGCGGCCCACCGCGGGGCGATGAAATGCTTGGTTTGACGCGCCGGGCGCGGTCGCCGTGTCGATAGTGGAGGCAGTTGAGCCCGTGACAAGTCTGGTGCTGGGCCGCGGGACCTCGGATTGTCGCTGCGAGCACGAACCCCAGATTCGGTTCTCACCAAGGTCCCTCCCCGGCGGGTCGGTAATCGTCAACCGCCGGAAGGAGGCAGCAGTGCAGCAGATCTATGACCGGGTGGCCGGTCTGGATGTCCATCGCGACAATGTGGTGGCTTGTTTCCGCAGGCTCGGCCCACGCGGCGGGGTGGTGTTCGAGAAGGAGCGGTTCGCGACCACGACGATCAGGCTCCGGGAGCTCGCGGCGTGGCTGGCCGAGCGGGAGGTGCAGCTGGTGGCGATGGAGGCCACCGGCGTGTACTGGAAGCCGGTCTACTACGCGCTTGAGTCGAGGTTCACGGTGTGGCTGTGCAACGCTCGAAACGTCAAGAAGGTCCCCGGGCGGAAGACCGATATGACCGATGCGGAGTGGCTAGCTGATGTCGCGGCGCATGGGATGATCCGCCCGAGCTTCGTGCCGCCGCCGCCGATCCGGGAGCTGCGGGAGCTGACCCGGTATCGCAAGACCCAGAGTGACGCGCGCGCCGCGGAGATCCAGCGGCTTGAGAAGGTGCTGCAGGATGCCGGGATCAAGCTCACGTCGGTCGCCTCGAGGGTCCTGACGCAGTCCGGGCGGGCGATGATCGAGGCGCTGATCGCGGGCGAACGTGACGGCGCGAAGCTCGCCGAGCTAGCGATGGGCAAGATGCGCCCGAAGGTCCCTGCGCTGACGGAGGCACTGACCGGCCACTTCGGCTCCCACCACGCCGTCGCCTGTCGTCGGATCCTCGGCCACCTCGACTTCCTGGGCGAGTCGATCGCGGCGCTGAGCGAGCAGATCGATCAGCGCACGGCCACGTTCGCGCCGGTCTACGCATCGCTGTTGCCGGTGCCGGGGTTCGATCGGCTGTCGATCGACGTGATCATCGCCGAGACTGGCGCCGACATGTCCCGATTCCCGAGCCCTGGCGATCTGGCCTCCTGGGTAGGTGTGTGTCCCGGCTCCCACGAATCGGCGGGCAAACGCCGCCGGGTTGGGACCACCAAGGGCAACCCGTGGCTACGGCGCGCGCTGATCGAGTCCGCCCGAGCCGCTGCCCGGACCAAGGGAAGCTACTTCGGCGCCCAATACCGTCAGATCGCCCGTCGCCGCGGCCCGAACAAGGCAGCCATGGCAGTCGCCCACTCGCTGATCGAGCTGGTATGGCACCTACTCAGCACGGGTGAGGTGTACAAGGACCTCGGCGAGGACTACTTCACCGCCCGCCAAGACCCCGAGCGGCGAGCACGCCGTCTCGTCGCTCAACTCCAAGAGCTCGGCTTCACAGTCACCCTCGAGGCAGCCCCGGCCGCCACCGCATAAACGTTACAAACGCCCTGCTGTTCCAAACTTGGCCTCGCGCCGAGCGGCTTTCGCGTGCCCGTACTTCCCCAACCGCTCTCGCAGCCCGACGGGGCATTTCACCCCAGATCGACGCGCGCGTGTTGGCGGAGCTCTCGTTCGGTGATCTGGTGCCGGCGATCTGGCTACCGACGCCCGGGCTCCGCCAAGAGCGTGAGCGCTCCAGGTGGCGGCTGCACCTGGTCAAGCATCGCTCGATCCTCAAAAACCGGATCCATTCGACCTTGATCGCGTTCGGCTACCAATGCCCGGTGTCCGATCTGTTCGGGCTCGAGGGCCGGCGGCTGCTCGACAGCTTCGACTTCCCCGAGCCGTGGCGCGGGCACGTCGATGCGAGCATGCGGCTGATCGACGAGCTGGAGGTCAAGATCGCCCAGGTCGAGCACAAGCTCAAGCGGATCGGCGCTGACCATCGCTATGTCCCTTTGCTGATGAGCGCACCAGGGTTCGGGTGGATCACCTCGTTCACCGTCGCCTGCGAGATCGGCGACATCACCCGCTCCTCCTCGCCCGTGAAGCTGACCGGCTATACCGGCCTGTGCCCGCGCGTGAACCAGTCCGGGGACATGGACCGCCGCGGGCCCGTGTCCAAGCACGGCCCCCGCTACTTGCGCTGGGGGCTGATGGAGGCCGCGATCGCCGCGTGCTCGCACCCGCTCTATCGGGAGCGCTACCAGCGCACCAAACGCCGCCTCGGCCGCCAACGCGGCGCGAAGGTCGCGCAGATCGAGCTCGCTCGCAGGCTCAGCGAGGCGATCTGGCACATGCTCACCCGCAACCAACCGTTCAAGCCCTTCGTTCCGGCAAGCGCCGAGTTTCGTCTGACCGCCTGACGGTCCATTTTGGAAATGCGCCACCGGAACGAGCCCCGATAGCACCTAGTCCTCGAAGTTCGATGAAGCGATAGAGAAATGAGCGCTGCTCCACCGGCCCGAATTGCCCGCGGACCATGACAACGTCATGCCAGGTTCACACCGTCGTGTCAAGCGCGCCTCACGCCTCCAACGTTCACACAAGGCGAACCTGCACGGGGCGCTTGACACAACGGAGATCACCCGGCAAATCACAATGAGCGCGTCAGGGATCTGACACGCAAAGGATGAGGGCCTTGACACCGGGCCCTCGTTCATAGAGACGAAACTCAGCAGTCGGGTGTATGACGGGCCGCGCCGAAAACGTTGCGATCGCATCGTCGGGCTGGGCCCTCCTCGTCGCCAATCCGATCGTCTCGTCGACGATCGTGAGGTGGGCGAAGCGATCGTCGGCACTAGTCTGGCTTGTCGCGGACACCCGGACCGAGGTGAACTCCTCAGCGGCGAGCTTGCGTACGCCGCTGGCTGGGGCGGTTGGCGGGTTCCTGGCCAACTCAGATCGCGTGCGAGCGCTTTCAGCGCTGCTCGGCGGCCAACGAGCGCCACGGGTCGGCAGCGGGCATGCGCTGACGGGGCGGGCGCAAGGCCGCGGGAAGCGGCTGGCCGTGGGTCATGGCCACCGCTCTCAGCCGGCGGTGAACGACCGCGGGGACACCGAGTTGTGCCGCGACCTGCGCGACCATGCGGCGCTTCGGACCAAGAGTCGACGGGAGCTGAAGGGCGACGATGCGAGCGTGCTCGGCGCGCATCCCCGTAGCGTGCGCCTCCAGGCGCCCCCACACCACGACCGCTCCTCCCACCAGGTCCCGCGTCATCGCCGAGGCTGTCCGCGGACAGGGCTCGTAGTACGCATAGATCCCACACGTGCAGCCCGACGAAGGTGTCTGTGCGGGATCGTGGCGCCCGGTTGCGCAACGGGCTGTCATCTGCGCCGTGTCGTCCCACGCCGTGACGCTGAACATCGACTGCAGCGCACCGTTGACCAGCCGCCAGTGCCGAAAACCGACGACCGGGTCACACAGGTCAGGGGCGAATTCCATGCCCGCGATCTGACCGATCGGCCGGGGGCCGACCGGAATCCGCGGCCGACGCGCTCCGGACCGCAGCTCCCGCACCACCGCGGAAGTCTGTGCCCGCGGGAGCACGCGCTCAAACCGCGCCAACGCAGAGAACACACCCGACGCTCGCTCCCCCGTGGCGCTGATGTCGATGCCGTCCTCCAGACTGCACACCCCAACCCCTCGCTCGTCCAAGCCCGCCAGGGTCGCGATCAGGTCGGGCAGCGATCGGCCTAGTCGATCAAGCCGGCAGACGACCAGACAATCCTCATCATCGACAAGCGCCGCGAGCGCACGCTCAAGCTCGGGCCGCTCAGCCCACCCACCCGCATCGGCAAAGCACCCTGTGCATCCCGCCGCGCGCAATGCCGCCAGCTGCAGCTCGAGACCGTCCCGATCCTCGCCGCCAGCGTACGCGTACCCAATACGCACTCGCACATCGTCCCACACTCCCCGCTGCCGGGTCTGTCAAGGAATCTGTGTAGGCGTGAACGAAAGGGATGTTCATGCCTACGACTACGAGAAGCAGGACCACCGAGAAGCGCAGCAGCCTGTTGGAGTTCGATCCGGACCGTGAGGGCCTGGGGCTTGGGATCGCGCCGGGGGTACCCGGCGACGATCGCGGCGAGCGGGAGCGAGCGGAGATCGGCGCGGGGTACCCCCGGCGCGGCGCGCGCGACGGGGACCCCCCGGCGCTGCGCGATGGGCTGGTCGACGGGGCGGTTGACCGCGCTGGTAATCGCCGCCGGGTCCGTCAAGCTCTCGGGGTGCCGGACAAGCGGATCAGCAACGAGGTGATCGACGAGCTGCTCGCCGGCGCCTCGACGGAGGAGGAGATCGCCGGGCCCGGCGGGGTGCTGGCGCAGCTGACCAAGCGGTTGATCGAGCGGGCGCTCGAGGTCGAGATGACCGAGCACGTCGGGTATGAGCCGCACTGCGAGCCGCCCGGTGGCGCGGCCAACCAGCGCAACGGCGCGCCGCCCAAGACGCTGATCAGCGAGCACGGGAAGATCGAGATCAACGCTCCCCGGGACCGGGACGGGAGCTTTGAACCGAAGATCGTCAAGAAGCGCCAGCGCCGGTTCGTCGGGTTCGACGACAAGATCCTCGCGCTCTATAGCCGCGGGCTCTCGACCGGCGACATCGTCGCGCACCTGGAGGAGATCTACGGGGTCAAGGTCAGCCGCGAGCTGATCTCGAAGGTCACCGACGCGGTCATGGACGACGCGCGCGAATGGGCCAAGCGGCCGCTGGAGGACATCTACCCGATCGTGTTCCTCGACTGCATGGTGATCAAGATCCGCGAGAACGGGACTGTCCAGCGCCGCGCTGTGTACCTCGCCCTGGGCGTCACGCTCGAGGGCGAGCGGGACGTGCTGGGCATGTGGTTTCAGGAGACCGAGGGCGCGAAGTTCTGGATGCAGGTGCTCAACGATCTGAAGCAGCGCGGCGTGCGCGACATCCTGATCTGCTGCGTCGACGGGCTGACCGGGTTCCCGGAGGCGATCGAGGCGATCTTCCCGAAGACGACCGTGCAGACGTGCATCGTTCATCTCATCAGGGCGAGCCTGAAGTACGTGCCGCGCCGTGAACGCGAGCAGGTGGCCCGCGACCTCAAACCGATCTACACCGCCGTGGACGCCGACCAGGCCCAAGCCGCGCTCGAGACCTTCGATGAGAAGTGGGGCGCCCGGTTCCCGGTGATCACGCAGCAGTGGCTGAACGCCTGGGAGCACGTCACCCCGTTCCTGGCGTTCCCCGCGGAGGTTCGCCGCGTGATCTACACCACGAATGCCATTGAGGCGCTCAACCGGCAGCTGCGCAAGGCGATCAAGACGAAAGGCAGCTTCCCCAACGAGGACGCCGCCCGCAAGCTCGTCTACCTCGCGGTGCACGAACGCCGTCCCCCAGTGGACGCGAACCCGGAACTGGACGACCGCGTTGCTCGCGTTCAAGATTCACTTCGGTGACCGCGTCCCTGACACTGCAAACTGACAGTCACTCGTTGACACTGACCCGCTCACTGTTACACTAACTATCAACCACCGCCAAGCGCGCTTACACAGTTAACCTGACACCCCAAAAGGGCGTCACTACTTGGTCATCGTTCCTGCGGCGTGATCGCTGATGATTCCGTCGGCACTCGCGGCGCCGCCTATGAACATGAACCGCGGAATCGACGCATCGCATCAGCGCTCGTTGTTGACTCCGGAGCGATTCGTCAGCGTACGAGCGCTCCGGCGACGTCGGAGTCGCGCGGGTCCGGGGTCGGAGACGTCCAGTGTGTGGTTGTCGCTTTGCCTGCCAGTTCGTTTAGCAAAGCGAGTGCGCGTGGTCTGCGGCGCGGGTGGAGGCGTTCGGGGGCTGGGTTCCGCGGGTGGCTGGGGACTCTTGCGGCGAGGCACCTGTTATTCGTCGTCTTCGTGGTTTGGTCGACGTCGCTCGCGTCGGTTTGCTTCGACGAGGCGGTCGATCTCTCGGTGGCGGCGCTCGACGTACGCGCGCACTTCGTTTTCCGCGTCGACGCGTAGCGCACGTGCCTCTTCGGCGGCTTGGGCGCGCATCGCTGCTAACAGTTGCTCGGCGGCTGCGCGGGCGGTGATGAGCTCCTGTGCGCGCAGTTGCTCGGTATCGGCAGTGATCTGTTGTGCCTGCTCGTGCGCTTCTGAGACGATCCGCTCGGCTGTGGTTTGCGCGTCTTGGATGATGTCGGCCGCTTCCGCTTGGAGTCGGGCCTGGTCGAGGATCGAGGAGCGCTCGGCGTGCGCCTCGGCTCGAACCTGCTCCGCGTTTTGGCGCGCTTGCGCCAGAATGGTTTGAGCCTCGTTTTGTGCCTGTTCGGCGGCTTTGAGTTCGGCGTCGGCTCGGAGACGGGCCCCGTCGAGTGTCGCCTGGGCCTCGAGACGTTGGCTCTCGAGCAGTCGCTGCGCCTGTTGCTCGCGTTCGGTGATGGCATCCTCGCGCGCGTGTAATTGCTTCTCGCGTTCGCGGACGTTCTCGGCCGCCCGACTGTGGCGAAACCATTCGCTGACGACCTGCAGGTGTCGGTCGACCTCGGCGGGGTCATAGCCACGTCTGACGAGTCGAAAGTGGCGTTGGACTACGTAGACCGAGCGGGTCTCACCCTCACCGCTGGCAGGCATAGCCGAGCGTTCGGCGGTGCTGAGCGGACTCCTTCAGCGACGACCGAGTTTCGGCGACTCTGAAAGCGTCGGTTGCTCGCGTGTGTTCTCCTCGCCGTGGCCTTAGGTTGCGTGGCGCAACAAGGGCTGGTTTCGGGAACCGCGGCTGGGGACGGGAGCGCGGGCGCGTCGTTCTGGATCGGTCGTCGCGTGTGCGACACTCGCTCGTCACGGAGGTGTGATGGCTCGTCGTCGTTCGCGCTATGGAGTGCCGGGGAGGCGGGCGGGGTCCGTGCTCCTTGTCGGCGCGAGGTCGCGCCAGCGACGGGGACTGGGAGGCCGCAGAGGTCAGATCGGCCCGCCACGGCGGTGGGGTCCGGTGCTGCTCGGCGCCGTGGTGCTCGTGATGGTCGTGCTCGGGGTAGTGGTCTGGCGGTCGTTGGCGGAGAGTGACGGCGGTCGCCGCGCGGTCGCCGCGCGGTTTGTGAGCGCGTGGGCGCGTCGGGACCGAGGCGCGATGTGGCAGGCGCTGACGCCACGCGCCCGAGCGAGGTATCCCGAGGCGCGATTCGTCACCGCGTACCGGGCCAGCGATCGTGGCGCTGGGGTGCGCGCCGTGAGCCCCGGGCGTCTCGGCGGGGAGCACGACGGCACGATCGCAGTCGATGTCCGCGTACGGACGGCCGACTTCGGGACGCTGCACGGCACGATCCTGCTGCCGGTCTCTGGGAGCGGTTCCAGCGCGGGCGTTGACTGGGATCCATCGCTGCGACTACCGGGGCTGCGCCGCGGGGAGCGGGTGCGTCGACGCGTCGGTGTGGCACCGCCCCGCGCGCCGATCCTGGCCGCCGACGGGACGCGTTTGGACGCGACGGCGCTCGGCGCTTCGATCGCCGGGCAGGCGGATCCCCGCCCGACGGGCCTTGAGCGCATCTACAACCTCAGGCTCGCCGGGCATCCCGCCGAGCAGTTGCTGTTCGGGGCGCGCGTGATCGCGCGGGCGCCGCTGGTCCCTGGCCGGCCGCTGCAGACAACCATCCGCCCGAGGCTGATGTCCGCGGCGGCCGCCGCGCTCGGCCAGCAGCTCGGCGGCGTCGCGGTGATCCGCCCGCGCGACGGCGCCGTGCAGGCGCTCGCCGGACTCGCCGTGTCCGCCCCCCAACCTCCCGGATCGACGTTCAAGATCATCACCACCGCCGCCGCGCTCCAGGCAGGGATCGCGACGCCGTCGAGCACCTACCCGATCCGCACCGCGGCGACGCTGTCCGGGGTGCAGCTTCGCAACGCGTCCGGGGAGGCCTGCGGGGGATCGTTGACCGAGGCGTTCACGGTCTCGTGTAACTCGGTGTTCGCGCCGCTCGGCGCGAAGCTCGGCGCCAGGCGACTGGTGGGGATGGCGCGCGCGTTCGGGTGGGGCGAGCAGCCGAGGATCCCGGCGGCCAAAACGAGCACGATCTCCCCGCCGTCGCAGCTGCGCGACGATCTCGCGCTCGGCGCCGCGGCGATCGGTCAGGATCGCGACCTCGCGACACCGCTGCAGATGGCCAGCGTGGCCGCCACGATCGCGCTCGAGGGCCGGCGCGTCGAGCCGCGGATCGCGACGATCGACCCGGTACGCGCGCGGAGGATCCTCTCGCCGAGGGTTGCTCGCCAGGTGCGCGCGATGATGGTGAGCGTGGTCCACTCGGGCACCGGCACCGCGGCTGCGATCCCGGGGATCGAAGTCGCCGGCAAGACCGGAACCGCCGAGCTTCGCCCCAACTCAACTAATCCCAAAGACGCCGACGCATGGTTCGTGGCGTTCGCACCAGCCCAGCACCCCCAGGCCGCCGTCGCCGTGATGCTCGTCGGCGCCGGGTTCGGCGGCACGACCGCCGCGCCGATCGCAAGGCAAGTCCTGGAGGCCGCCCTCACCGGCAGCTGACACCCGCGCTGGCAACGCGACGCGGCGCGCCGCCAAACCGCGTGAGCGCAAGCGTCGCGACGCCAGGACGAGACACGGTCGGCCTCGTCGCGGCGCCTTACGCACCCGCTGCGCTCACGCCCCGCGAACCCCGACTCCGGCGAGCTCGCTCCCCGCGCCGCCAAGAGGTAGCCGAACCCCGACCAGGTGCCGGGCAATACGATGCCGGCGAAGGCCTCTACCCACGGTTCTGGCCACTGCGGCGCTGCCCGTCGCCGCGTCACATCCGCGGTCGATACACAACAGCGTCCCGGGCGGCCCCTTGTGCCGCCACCCATGAGGAGTGAGAATCCTTGTCGCCGCCGGGCTGACGCCGGCGAGGCTTGTGCGGTAGTGAGAGCGCGTGCGACAGCGTGGCGCCCTAGCCTGTGGAACCGTTGATTGCTGCCATGAGCGCGAAAGCCAGACTCATCCCTGGGAGGCTCCTCCCGGCGGCACACACCGCCCCTTCGACCGAGGAGCCCGCCAGCCACAGCTGACAACCGAGCGCGCTCAGACGGGGATGGCTGATGCCAGCCCGCTTTTGCGTGCTCGGGGCGGCTCATAACCGGGTGGGGATTCACAAGCCAGCCGATGAGACCTCACGGCGCGAGATCCGCCCGTCGATACCGGATTCCGGTCGTGGTAGGGTCGGCGGGAGGCGCCCGGCTGTGCGGCTCGTGCTGGCCCGACTGGCCTGGTTTCCTCCCGCCGCCACCTCGAACCGTGCATGCGGTTCTCTCGCACACGGCTCACCGACGTTCTTCACCGTCGGCATTCAGCTCCCCCGGCGCCACGGCCGGTTTGGTCGTGGCGCGATGATGGTTCCGTTGAGGGTGATCAGTCCAAAGCGGTCCGGGGTTTGGGCCAAGACCCAGTAGCCGTATCGCTTGTGTTGCTTGTGGCGTTTGGCGATGAAGCCCGCCAGGTGCCGGTAAGCGTGGAGCATGATCTTGGTGAAGAACCGGGCGGAGTTTCCGTATCGGAAATAGCCCGCCCAGCCGCGCAAGAACTGGTTGAGGTCGTGCACGATCACCTCGATGGGGACCTTCAGCCGCGAGCGGTCGGTGATCTCCCGAATCCGCTGGCGGGCTCGTCCCATCGCCTGCCGTGAGGGCCACCGGACGAGGAAGACGAAATGCCGTGACCGCGGGGTGTTGCCGCGCACGTAGCGATGATGGAACCCGAGGAAATCCACGCCCTCGCCTCCTTCTCGCAGGTGCACGATCCGCGTCTTGTCCGCCTTGAGCTCCAAGCCCAGGTCGGCCAGGATCGCGGTAAGCGCCTCGAGGGCGCTCTCAGCCTCGCGTTTGGTCGTGCAGATCGCCAGCAGATCATCTGCGTAACGGACCAGGACCCCGTGTCCACGCGTCTGCCATTGCCGGTCGAGCCGGTGCAGGTAGACGTTGCACAGACAGGGTGAGATCACCCCACCTTGAGGGGTTCCATCCGCGCTGCGCCTGACCGCCCCATCCTCCATCACCCCGGCGCGCAGCATCGCGCGCAGGAGCTTAAGCACGTGACGATCCGAGATCCGCTCCTCGATCGCCGTCATCAACCCAGAATGCGGGATCGCCTCAAAACAGTTCGAGACGTCCGATTCCGCGACCCACCGCGCGCCCCTCCAGCACTCGTCCACGAGCACCTGAAGAGCGTCGTGCGCCGAGCGCCCGGGTCGGAACCCAAACGAGCACGACATGAAGTCAGCCTCGAAGATCGGCTCAATGACGATCTTCGCTGCCGCCTGCACGACACGGTCGCGGACCGTCGGGATCGAGAGTGGTCTCTGCTCGGTCGGCCTGCCGGGCTTCGGGATGAACACCCTGCGGGCCGGGAGCGGTCGCCACCGTCCGTCCTTCAGATCCACGGCCAGCTCGTCGAGCAGCTTGGCGATGCCGTACTCCTCGACGTCCGCGATGGTCTGCCGGTCGATGCCGGCCACGCCACGATTGGCGCGCACCAGCTCCCACGCCCGCTCCAGAACGTCCCTGCGGTGGACCTTGTCGTAGAGCGCGTGGAACCGTCGCCCGGGGTCGGCTTCGGCCGCCCGGTAAAGCGTTCGCTGTAGTTCTCGGACTTTGTCCTGCTTGGCGGGTATAGCCACGAGGGCACTCACCAGTCCTTCCGTATGCGTGACGCGTGAACGAAGCAGCGGCCCTTCCCATCACCGCGGGTTCTGTTGTCCCGTCGGCTCGATCGGTACGTATGGCCGCCTCCGACGCCCACCCGGCTCACCATCCATTTCCCGGCTCTCCGCCGGTTATAGGACGTGATTCTCTGACGGTCACCGCAGACCGCCAGGCCGGGGAGGGCCTCCCCAGTTCCCGCCGTCACCTTCCGAGCGTTCCACGCCCTCTACGCCGGGGAGTTCTTCGGGGCTGCGCCTCCAGGCTCTTCACCCCTTCCATGGCCTTCGCCGTGACTGACGCGGCTCGGCTCTCCCTTCTCCCGCCCGAAGGGCGGGCACACTAACGGCGCGGCAGGCTTCGCTTGATGCTGCGGACCGCTCGGTCGCTCCCCCATAAGGGCTCTTGACGCTGGGCTTCGACCCGACCCGTTTCCCGGCCGAGCCGCCAGCCTGCTACCGGGCCTCCTGGCAGCTACCCGGACGGGACTCACACCCGCTGGCGACGACGAGCTTATGTCAGATCGCGATTACTTCATCGACCTCCAACGCTGGGCGCACCCGGTAGAAGTGGTGTAACGAGCGTCGGGTAGGTCGAGGCCCGCAAGGGTCGGCCACCGTGGCGCCGAACTCGTCGGCTGTTCCAGCAGTCGACGTGAAGGAGAACACCACGATGGCCAAAGGTCAGAGCATGACGACGGTTGCCGATGTCGTCGCGCAGGTGCACGGCGGGCGACGCCGGAGACCTCAATCGAGCGAGCGCCGACTCAGCGGATGACTGCTTCACCCTGCTCATCGCTTACGCCACCAGCGAACCGAGCGTTGCGGTCGGCGACAGCATCTGCTCGGACGAGCCGAACGGGACGTGCGCGATCGCGAACGATTGCTGCCACGATTGACCTGCGGCGGAGCTGGCGATCCCTTCGGCGACATTTTCGTATCCCTGGTAACCGGCTCGGCGTTGCCGCCGGCGGCGAGGAGCAGCGACGCCTGTGTGCGACCATCGCGCGGCTGAGGCTGTCCGGAAAGGGGCAGTCTCCGAGCCCGGGCGGTGCCGGGCGACGCTGCTCCTTCTGCCTCGACGCGGCAGTGGGCACGGATCGCTTGAGTCGATCGCCTACCGCGCGCACTCGGCCCGCACCGCAGAGCTGGTTCATCTCGCCGCGAACGCGTGACCGGAGCGCGAACGGTCGGTTCTGAAGGCGCTGCGTTACCGTTCGCGCCATGCACCGGCTCCTCGTCCTCTATCCGCCGCCCACGGACCCGGACCACTTCCGAAGCTACTACGAGGACACGCACCTCCCGTTGGCGGCCAAGCTTCCCGGCCTGCGCGGTTATCGCTACAGCTTCGACGTCGCCGCAGCCGAGGGCGAGTCACCGTATTTCTGCGTGTTCGAGGCCGACTTCGACGATGCGGCCGCGCTGAGTGCAGCGCGCGCTTCCCCCGAGGGCCAGGCGGTGCGCGCGGACATCCCGAACTACGCCACCGGCGGCGTCGTCGCGCTCGACTACGAGTTTCGCGCCGGCTGAGCCACCAGGCTGGACGACCGCCCGCACCGCGACCGGCCCGTCCGCGTCAGCCGGCGGCGATCGGCCGGGGGAAAGCGGCACGGCGACTCGCTTGCGCTTTCGACTGACTGGAGCAGCCAGCTCAAGCACCCGCTGTCGCCCTTGCATTCTCGTCCGACTCTCGAGCGACCACGTCTCCCCCTCCCCGGACGTCGCTGCCACTTCTGCGCCGGACGGCAGGACTGTCACCGAGCGAAGCGAGGGACAGGGAGCGGAGCGACCTTGACAGTTCTGCCGCCGGCGCTACGGCCGAGCGCGTCAGGGGAGGGGGAGCGGACATCATTCACCCTTATTTGATGACCAAATTTGATGACCAATCCTTCTGACTCATCGGGACCGCGAGCGTCGAACCGACGAAACAGGGTCGACTTGCAGGGACATCAGGAAGTGGAGCCAGCCGGGATCGAACCGGCGACCTCCTGCTTGCAAAGCAGGCGCTCTCCCAACTGAGCTATGGCCCCGCCGGAGGCTGAGTGTATCGGGGGGGGTCCGAGAGCCACTCATCGGTGAGCAAACCCTTACACAACTCACTGCACCCGATTTGCTGCGGCGAGCGGAGGTATATTCGGCTTCGTGGCTGACGCAGCCAGGGGTCCGGAACTCTCTGAACTCGAGACGTTCGTGCTGGCGGTGGAGGAGGGAAGCATCGCCCGAGCGGCCGCGCGGCTGCGCATTTCTTCGCCCGCCGCCGCCAAACGCATCCGTCAGCTCGAGGTGCTCGCGCACGCGCCGCTGCTCGTGCGCGGTCGGCGCGGCGTCAAGGCGACCGATGCCGGGCGGCTCCTCTACCCGGTAGCGCGCGATCTCGTCCTGCGCCGCGGTGATGCCCTCGACGCGCTGCGGGGGACGACTCCGAACGCGCGGACTCGGAGCGGGGAGGCCCTGCGCGGCCGCGGGTCCGCGGCTGCCGGCGTGTGTGTCGGAACGACGAACGGCGCCCTCGATGATCAGTTTCTCGAGGCGCTCCGGCAGGGCAGGTCCGACATCGCCATCGAGATCGCGGACACCGCGTTCGACGCCGAGGCCGACATCGCCGCCGTCCACAGCCAGGTGATCGGTCCGGCGATGAAGCGGATCGGAGACCTGTGGGAGCGGAACATCATCTCGGTCGACGAGGAGCATCTCGCCACCGAGATCAGCCGCAAGGTCACAGCGCGCCTGTTCTGGCGGTCCATGAATGGGCCACCGCACGGCGGCACCCGCGTCGTGATGGCGGCAGTCCAGGGCGAGCAGCATGTGCTCGGACTTCGGATGGCTGCCGACGTGCTCGAGATCGCCGGTTACGAAGTCGTCTACTTCGGCGCGAACCTGCCACTCAACTCGCTGCTCCACGCCTGCCGGACGCACGAGCCGCATGTTCTCGGGCTCACGGTGACCATGCCGCTCAACATCCCGACCCTGATGTGGGAGATCAGCGAGGTGCGCAAGCTCGCGGAGCCTCCGCGCGTGATGGTGGGCGGTCGGGTCGCCGAGACGGCCGTGCACAATGGCCTTCGAGCGAGCTACGTGGGGCGATCGGACCAGGTACTCGATGCAATCGAGCGGCTGCTCGCGGTCGGCGAGGGCGTCCTCACGACGAACTGATCGTCAGCCGTCGAAGTCGAAGTCCTTCGGCGGGCGCTGCTCGAACCACAGCCTGTCGTGGTCCGGCGTGTCCTGCAGGAACTCGGGCGTCTCCTCGAGCACATCGTCGTCCTTGGGCTCGCCCTCCTCGGCGAACTCGCCCTCGACCTCGTACTCGACGGTCTCGCCGCCGACATGATCGGCCGGTGGTCGCGACGGTGCTGGCGGCTCATCGGCGGGCGGCACTGCCGGGTGCGGACGCGGAACCGCCGCGCCGAACGGCTCATCAGACTCATCCTCGGCATCGTCATCCGGGATCGACATGTGCTGCGTCGGCGCGTCGGCCGGTGTGGACGCAGCCCGCGGGGGCGGTGGCTCATGCAGCTCCGGCTCGGCCGCAGCGCCGGACCGTGATTCCGGCTCGGGCTCGTGATCGAACGGCTCGAAGCCGCCGTGGTCCTCCTCGTAGCCGTTGTCCCACGCGAGCTCATCCTCGGCCGCGGCGGGCTCCCCGCCCCGATCGTCGTACGGCATCTGCTGCGCAAGCTCGGGCTCTTCGGCCTCCTGAGGCTCGGGAGCACGGCGGACTGGCCCGAGAGCCTCACGCTCAGCCCGCTCGATCTCGGCGGGATCAGCCCCTCGGCGCCGTTTCAGGTCGAGGTGCTCACGGATCGCGTCATCCAACAGACCCATGGAGACAAACCTTACTCGGCGGCGAACACGTTCGCGGATTGCGGGGTTGCTTTCACGGTCTGATTCTTCCCCTGACGCTTGGCGGTATACAGCGCAGCGTCGGCATCAGTGATGAGCGCATCTTTGATCCCTTCGGAGGACGACGCGACGCCGACACTTGCGGTCACGCGGAGGGTGCCCTCCGCGTCGAGCCGGGGAACCCGCAACGCCGCGACCGCGGCGCGCAGGCGTTCGGCGATCGCGTGCGCACCTTCTAGGTCGGTGTGGGGAAGGATCAGCGCCATTTCCTCGCCACCGTATCGCGCCGGGGTGTCGGCTTCACGCGAGGTCTCGCGCAGGGCGTCCGCGACGCGCTTGAGAACGACGTCGCCCTGCTGGTGGCCGTAGGTGTCGTTGACCGACTTGAAGTCGTCGATGTCGAGCATGATGAGGCCGACCGGATGGTGATAGCGCCGGACCTGCTCGACCTCAGCACTCAAGAGATCCTGGAAACGTCCGTGATTCGCGAGGCCGGTGAGTTCGTCGGTGACGGCCTGCCGATGCACCTGGAAGTGGAGCTGAACGTTGCGAAGCGCGAGCGTCGCCTGAGCCGCAAGCGACCGCAGTAGCTCGCGGTCGTCATCGCTGAACGGGCGTCCCCCGCGAGTCACGGTGATGACGCCCCGTGTACGAGTGGAGCCGTCGATCGCGCCGAGTGCGACCGCGAGTACGGACACGCCCTCCGCCGTCGATGCCTCGCCGAGTCCACCGGTCTGTAACGCGGCGCGCTCCGCCTCATGGACCGGCGCTTCGAGCCTCTCGAGCGAGCCGACCCGGACAGCCTCGGCGAGCGGATCATCGACCGCCGGGCGGGCCGTGAGTCGCCCCGAATCGGCCTGGACGGCGTCGACAGCGGATCGGAGCGCGAGCTCAAGGAGCGCGGGTCGATCGAGGTTGGAGGCGAACGTCTCGCCGATCCGGCGGATCGAGACGCGCAGGCGGGCGCGTTCCTGCGAGAGCTCCTCGAGCCGGGTCTCGAGTTCCGCCGACATCCGGTTGAACTCTTCGCCGAGTTCGGCGAATTCGTCGTTGCCCTCGATGGGCACCCGCGATGCGAAGTCGCCGGTGCCGATCCGCTTCGCCGCCTCGAGGAAGCGACTGATCTGCCCATGGAGGGCGCGCGAGGCGAGGAACGAGAAGGAGACCGCGAGCAACAGGAAAGCGACGATGAACACGGCGGCGACGATCCTGCTCGTCGTCACCGATGTCGCCGTCGCCGCCCGACTCGATAGCACCGTGACCTCGACCGGGGCTCCGAACCCCTTGAAGGACTGCGTCACGGCCTCGTAGTCGCCGCTTCCGAGCTTGACCGTGCCTCGTCTCGGGAGGCTCACGTTCCGCATCGGCGACACTGGCGAGTAGAGCTGGCGGGCGCCCTCGTGAACGATGATCTCGCCGCCCGGTGAGTTACCGAGGTCCCGGGCGTATTCACCGGCGGTGATCGCGGAGGCACGCACCGTCAACGGGACGCCGCCCGGCGCCCCCTTGACCGTCACAAGGCCGGGCGCGAGCGCCGTGTGGTCGCCGACGTCGGCCAGCACGTGGCCAGAGGCGCTCACAACCACGCGCGCGAGACCCGCCCGAGCGGCGAACGTCGACAGCCGAGCTGAGAGGTCGCGCCGGCTGAGCAACAGCCCGCTGCGACCGATCGTCTGCGCGTCGACTCGGGCCGCGGCGCTTTGGTTCGTGTACAGACTGGCCGCCGCCGTCGCGAGCCCGTTGGCTCGAGCGTCCGCCTTCCCCTGCTCGCTGTCGCCGATCAGGCGGAAAACGAGGAACGCGACCGCGATCATCGGTACGACGACGATCAGGACGAAGAAGCTGGTGAGACGCGTACGAAAACTCATGGCTTGCCCGACCCGTGACGAGCGTATCGGCCGAGTCGCCGGATTCCGCAAGCCCCGGCCCGCGTGATTCCGAAGCTAGAATCCCGGTTTGTCCCGCGGCATGCGCCGCTTCACGGGGCTATAGCTCAGTTGGGAGAGCGCCTGGATCGCACCCAGGAGGTCGGGGGTTCGAGTCCCCCTAGCTCCATCGAACGGATCGCCCGCTGGTGCGGGCGATCCGCGTCGGTGGCGCGACGCCTGTGTACGTGACTGCTCTCGCCGCGGGTACCAGCCGTGTACGGGAGGTCTCAGAGCGGCGCAGGTTCATGGACTGCGGAAAGCTTCGTGCGTGCCGATCCTCCGACAAACGACGTGCGGCTCGCCACGGATCTCCTCGCCGTATTCGAACGTGGCGCGTCCGTTGGGTGCCCAGGTCATCTCCCAGTTGCCTGGGTGCTCTGGACGCGCTTGACGCTCCGAAGAGGAGGAACTAATGGCTGTGTTCGGTGGTCCCGGCGAGCAGGCCGAGGTCGACGTGGTCGACCGCGATCGTGTCCTCGAACCGCTTGACTACGCGGTTGGCATGTAGAACCCGCCGGGCGGGCGAGCCGCTGGGTGGACGCCGAAGTCGCTGGGACGGAATCGCGCCGCGTAGCTCGCGACCCAATGCGGCTGACGTAATCGGGAACGCTGGCCGCGCTCGTCCAGTAGTGCCCCTGGATCGAGGATCCGAGTTGGCCAGCACGTCGTGCTCAGGCGACCAATCGAGCGAGCTCTCCCCCGAGCAGCTCGATGAAGTCGAGGTCGTCATGTGCGAGGTGCTGGCAGATCACGCGACTGACGCCCGCGTCGCTCAGCGCGATCAACTGCTCCGCCACCTCGTCGACGACGCTGGCGACGAAGACTTCCGCAAACTTACGCAGCCACGCCGGCGCCGTCAGCGGCGACTGCGCCCGCCAGCACAAAGGCACTCTTCACCCTGCCGCTCACCAGCGCCGCGCTCGTCGCCAATGCCGAGGCTGGGCGCGCTGTTCGCTCATCCTTCCTCGATCGAGACGGCAGCAGCACTGCTCAGCGGGTTCCTCCGGACCCTGCTCATGACCGCCGACGTTACCTGCATCCGTGACTCGACGGGCATCTTGCCGTTGGCGCCGTCACTCCCGGAAATGCGCGGGGATCCGCGACACGAGGGCTCACGTCGAGACTGTCAGGATGGCGACTGAGTGCGCCGGACGATCTGCCGGAGCTGCTTGTCCAGCGTGAGCAGCACGGAGTCGGTTGCAATCGCAGTCGCGAGCGACATCGCGTCCGGGAGCCGCAGCGACTGATGTTCGGCTCGTAGCGCTGCCGCGCGACGAGCGACGAGCGACCGATCGGAACGATCGATACGCCCGCTGCATCGAAGAACTCGTCGACGGTCGCGTCCGTGCCTTGTTGTAGCGGAGGCACGATGCCCTCGGCGTACACCGTCGCTGCGACGATCAGCTCGTCGCCGGCCGCTAATCGTGGGCGCAGCGCAGCGATTGCCGTGGCGTGCTGATCGTCCCCGGGGTCAAGGAACGCGATCACGATGTCTGCGTCCAGCGCTACGCGCGCCACTCGTCACGCAGCCGATCGAGATAACCCCGCGGGTAGGTGCCGGCCGGAAGACTGCCCGCATAGCGGTCGATGACGTCCTCGGCACGCTCGACCTCGATCCGGCCACGGCCGACGGCCCGAATGATGACTTCGTCGCCTGCGGCCAAGCCGGCGTCCTTGAGCACGCTCACAGGGAGGGTGACTTGGTGCTTCCCAGAGACCTTGCTCATCGCTTTACCATTCTAAAGTCAGGTAAAGGGACCTACGCTCCAAGAGAGTGATCTCGATCGGTCCCGGGGTGCCGGGCTCGTCCGACGGAGAAAGGCGGCAAGCGCCTCGAAGTCGGGATCCACCGCTGGGCGTGGGAGGAAATCGACCCGTGGCTGCGGCTACACGTCACGGGCCGTTGACACCCTCTTACTGCTGCGCGATGTGAATGGTCCGAAGGACGCTGAGCCGAGCGGCGACGCCTTGCCTCGCCGCTATCCCTCGTCGAGGACCAGGAGCGTCTCGGGGCGGACGCCGTCAGCCTTCATCGCGTCGGCGGCCGCCTCGGTCTGCATGAATTCCTGAAACGCAGTCATGTCGGGGATCTCCGCGATCAGGCCGACCCGGTTCGAACCCGCCGGATCCCGAAACGCCCGCATCGTGATGCCCAGCGGTCCAAAGACTTCTTCTCGCTTCGGTGAACCCAGCCAATGCTCGACGTCGTCTACCTCGTGAAACGCAATGTGCGTTGCCATGCTCCCTCGTCTTTCCCACCGCCAAGCTGTGCGGTGTGCATTTGCGATCGACCCGATCGGCGTCGTCGCTTGAGTGTGACGTTGCGCGGGTGCTGCCAGACGGCCGGCTCGGCGGTCAGGCCAGCGAACTTCCCTGTCGCTACGACGTTTCGAAGTGCGCGACTTCGGCCACGCGCTCCTCGGGTGCGCCCGCGAATCCGCCGTCGACCGGGAGCGCGGGCAGCAGCGTGCCGTTCATGAACCGGTCGCTGTGCCCCTTGGAGTCCCAGACGACCGAAATCAGATACCCGCCGTCAGTCGGCCCTGCGACGTGCGAGGTCTGCCCCTCGGGAAGTCCCTCTGCGGGATGCACCGCCGCGAGCATCGACTGATATTGCTCCTCGGTCCCACCCGGCCAAAAGTGGGTCATCAGATAAGCCATGGTCCCAGTCCCTTCAGTCAGCGTTTCGTCCGACCGTACTGCATCGACGCACACCTGCGACCTCGGCCCGAATGCGACGACCGGTACGCGGGCCTCCACGTCGATGTTCTGACCCGAGAAGGTCGCCGGTTCGAGTCCGGCTACTAGCTCACCGCTTCGACCGCAGCCGACGGAGCTCGCGAGCGGCGCGTTGCTGATCGCGCATCCAGTCGAGACCAGGCGCGGGCGGTGGAAGCTCCCCCAGCACGAATGCCGCCTCCTCGAAGCGGCCGGCCGCAGCCAGCAGCGCCGGGCGACTGATCGACCCCGAGCGCGGGCCGGGCACGCTCGCGAGCAGCAAATCGAGATCGGCGTAACGCCGCGCGTACCGGATCGCGCGCTCGAGGGCCACGGCGGCGAGTTCCTTGGCGGGCCGGTCGGCCTCGGCGAGCGTCCGTAGCTCGTGACCGTGCCAGTCGTGTGGGTCGTCGTCCGTATCAGTTCCTCCTCCCAGTCGACCTCGTCCGGTGGCTGCCCGTCATCCTCGTCATCCGCGTCCGCCGAGGGCCAGACGGTCGCGGACAGCACGTCAAGACCGAACATGCCCAGCAGCGGCGCCAGGCGTCGCAGCAGTTCATACCCCACCCCAGCGGGCATAGAGGTGACCGCCACGGGCGGCCGATCCGGGTAACCCCAGCCCTGCCACACCTCGACCGTCGCCACAAACTCGTCCGCGACAGGACACAGCAGCGCCGCGAGCTGGCCGCGCCCATTGCTCACCAGTTGCCAGCCGGCCGGCGCGAGCCGCTCCACGAGGCCGGCCCGCATTGCTGCCCTCAACCGATTCGCGCTCGGCCGTGACACAAAATCGAGCGAATGCCGTCGCCCATTTTGATGTCGCCGGACCGAACCTTGACGCGCTCGGGGACTTCTACCGGAACGTGCTCCGCTGGGAGCCGCTGCCGCAGGGCCCTGGGTACACGTTGCTGCGGACACCTGACGGCGGACCGAACGGAGCCTCGAACGAGGCGGACGCACCCGCCGTGACCATCGGCGTTGCCGTTGATGACCTCGACCAAGCGGTCGCCGCGGCGACCGTGAGCGGCGGCCGTGTCGAGATGCCGCCGACCGACAACGGGTGGGTCGTCAAGGCGCAGGTACGTGACCCGGCAGGCAATCTGCTCACGCTCATCGCGCGCTGAACGACGGTCGCCTCAACGAGCTGCTCCGAGCCCTCGCCCACGAGGAGCGGCGTCGAATCCTGCAGGCCTGCCTATTGCGGGCCCAAGCTGCGGGCGACCTCGCCGCGGCGTCGGGCCTGTCCGCGGCGAGCGTCTCCGAGCACCTCAAGGTGCTGCGTAAGACGGGCCTCGTGGTGCTCGAACGCCAGGGCCGCTTCCGGCTGTACCGCACTGAGCCCTCGTGCGTGCTGGCGGTTGCGAGCAGTATCGAGCAGCTCATCTCACGACCCGGCGCCGAGTTGCTGCCGCGTCGCCAGACCTAAGCGGCTGCCATCCCAGAGGATGCCGTTGACCAATGAGGATTCGGCGGGCCGGGTCCGCCGTGGCGCAAACGCCTGCGGACGGCACGAGAACCGTGGCTTCGGTGCGCTGAAGGTCCTGCGCCCCTAGGCCAGCGCGTTGTCGGGGCGGGCGCGGCTCCAACTGGTGCGTGGGCCCGCAGGATTCTCCGAACTGTAAATATTTGCCGTGGGCGTCGAGTACGAAGCACCAAATCGTGCGGTGACGTTGCCTGCCTGATCGAGCGCAACGCACTGTGTCGGCGTCGGGCATGACACGTTACGCAGCGACTGCCCGCATGCCTCCCCCGGCATGTATTTCCCGCAGCCGTATCTCGGCGATGTGTCGCCGAGCGCCATGATCCGCCAAGAACCCGACCCTGACCCAGCCGCGGCGACGAGCAGCCGGATGATTGGACGCGAAGATCGTCCCCTGGTTGTGGTAGACGACGCAAAACGAGCTTGAGTGGCAGGTGATCGCCACGAGTGCCCACGCGCCCGGGTCCACCCGGCGTATCGTCCAGGACGCCCGGCCGGCCGTCCGGGTGCGTCGAGACGACAACACGCCCGGCATCGTCATACCCGACACACAGCCGCACGGACGGGCAAGTGAGGCCGAGGACGCGCCGACCCGGACAAATGCTGCCAGTCCGATAGCAGTCGCGCCTACGGCTGCCGCACCGCCGTGACCGCGAACGTCACGTACCTCATCGTGAAGCTTCCGCCCGCCGCTTCGATCGCGTCCCCGACGCCTTGCAGCAGATCACCCAACTGGCCCTCCGGGACGGCGCTCCCGGTCGTCTGCAGCGCATCCAACCACTCCTCGCGCGTGTAGGTACAGGCCCACTCAAACCGCCACTGCTCAGGCTCATCGAATGCGCCAGTCGCTCGCATGCCGTCAGCCGTCTTGGCGCACATCGCTAGGTGCGCCTCTTCAATCGCACCTCGCCCCAAGCGCGCGACGAGCGACGCCGGTAAGACTCGGCGATAGACCTCGGCGAAAGCCTCCTCGAGGTCGACCGGTGGCTGGCCGGTGTTCCAGAACACGGCCAAACGACCACCCGGCCGCAGCACATCGGCCGCCTGCTGCGCTCCTGCGACCGGGTCCGCCCAATGCCAACTCTCCCCTGAGACGACCGCGTCGAATGTCCGGCCCGCAGGCTTCCAGGCTTCCAAGGTCGACACTTCGACCTCGACGCCAGTGCCCCGCGCGAACTCGGCCAACCGCGCGTCAGGGTCGATGCCGAGGACCCGGCAACCGGCCGCTTGAAACTGCCGCGCCACGATGCCGGTGCCAACGCCCACGTCGAGAACCAGCCCTCCCGGGGCCGCCGACACGATCCGCTGAATCAGGACGTCGGGATAGCGCGGGCGGACCCGGTCATAACGCTCGGGATCCGACCCGAACGATTGCCCCGCCTGCCGCTCGTGGTGCGGCTCATTCTCCGGAACAGACGCAGCGCGGGATGGTGACATCCGACGATTATCGCCGCTGGGCGCTCGTCGTTGAGGGCGGTTGGCACACGGCCGGACGACCGCCTTCGCCTACCCCGGGGTGTCGGAACCGCGGGGCAGTCTCGGGCGTGTGCGCGCGGAGGTGATTCGGCTCGCGGTCCGCAGCAGACTCGGCGCCCGCCGCGCGGCGAGCAGCGCGACGCGGTCGAATGTGCGCAGTCGCGATTCTGATCCGAGGCCGCAACCGGCGCTGTCCGCTCGCCGACGGCGAAGAGCTCCCACTTTCCAGGCACCCCCTTCTATCGTGCTCTCCGTGCGGTCGCAGCCCAATGCCGAGCCGGTGATCAAGTCACGAACCGTCCGCGACACCAGCACCTCCCCCGCAGACGCTTTCGCGCTCACGCGAGCCGCGATGTGGACTGCAATGCCTGCGATGCCGTTCGCACGCCGCTCGCATTCGCCTGTGTGCAGTCCCGCTCGGCACAGATCGTTGCCGTCTCGAACCCGCCCGCATCCATCACCGCCCTCAAGTCAGCCGCCCGCTCCTCGAGGGTCGGAACGTGATCAACCGCATCGGACAACCCTTGACCAAGCTGGTCATAGATCATCACCTCTGAGCGCTCCCCGACCGCGACGAACGCGTCGTACAACGCCGGATCACCCCACACCAGATCAAGGTTCCCGAGCGCCGCCCCAATCATGATCATGCGCCGACCGCCGACGCCCCACCGCTGATAGGCGATGCTCCGCCCATCTCGCATGGAGTAGCGAACCTCAGGCGGAATCTCCATTACACGGATCCTAAATGTGCAACCCGCGACGCAAACACTCCTGCCACGTGACGCGCTCCTCGCAACTCCTGCCCATGATCGAGAGTGCCAGGACCGTGGACCGTCGTGCCCAGCGAGCGACGATGACCGTTCAGCTCACCTCGGCGAGCTCGCAGCCGAGGCGTCGGCCGTGAGCACCTCGCCGGCTGAACGGTGCAGTCGGAGCGCGACGGCGACGGCGAGCGCGCCGACGAGGCCGACCACGATGAACGCGACCTCGTAGGGGAACCGCGCGGCGTGCGCGGCCGGGTCGAACTTGCCGATCGCGGTACCGAGCCGCAGCGCCAACGTCGCCATCACGACCGCGAGCCCGGTGAAGAGCTGTTGGCTCGTGCTGACGAGCGCATTCGCGGCTCGCATCTGCTCCGGCGGCACGTCGCTGAGCGCGAGCGTGCTGTAGCCGGTCATGCTGACCGAGCGAGCGGCTCCGCTCACGAGGGCCAGCGCGGCGATCACGACGACCGGCGTGTCGGCGGTGAGCAGCGCGCAACCGACGCTCGTCAGGGCAAGGCACGCGGAGGCGACGAGCAGCACGCGACGGAACCCGTGGCCGCTGTACATGGCGGTCGTGAGCGGCTTGATCGCGATGTTGCCGACGAACACGAATAGCACGAGCGCGCCGGATCGGATCGGGCTCCAGCCGAACACCGTCTGGAACAACAGCGGCAGCAGAAACGGGATCGCGCCGATGACCAGCCAGATCAAGCTGCTGCCGACCATCGCGATGCCGAACGTCGGCATTCTCAGGGTCCGGACATCTACGACCGGCGCCGAGACACGCAACAGGTGCCGCATCGCCACCACCAGAAGAACGACAGAGGCCAGCCCGAGCGAGCCGACCAAGAGCCAGCTCGGATGCGCGTCGGACGCGAGGTGGGCGGCATAGGTGAGGGCGCCCAGACCGCCGCAGAGGAGCAGGACGCCGACGATGTCCAGACGTGGCGGGACCTCCGCTGAGCGGCCGTGGATGAGCCGCGCGGCGAAGATGAGACCGGCGATCCCGAGCGGGGCGTTGATCAGGAAGATCCATCTCCAGCTCGCGTAGGTGGTGATCACACCTCCCGCCAGCGGGGCGATCACGGGCGCCAGTAGCGCGGGCCACACGATGTAGGACATCAGCCGCATGACCTGCGACTTCTCTGCCCGCTCGAACACGACCATTCGGCCGACCGGCACCATCAGCGCTCCGCCGGCGCCCTGGAGCACGCGCATCGCGACCAGCTCACCGAACGTCTGACTTGCCGCGCAGCCGAGGGAGGCGATGGTGAACAGCGCGATCGCCGAGAGCAGCACCAACCGATAGCCGTACCGGAGAGTCATCCAGCCGCTCACCGGGATGAGTGCAGCCACGGTCACCAGATATGCCGTGACCACCAACCCGGTCGTGGCGGGCGAGACTCCGAACGAGCTGCTGATCTTCGGAACCGCCGTGATGACGATCGTGCCGTCAAGCAGCTCCATGAAGAAGCACGCTGCGACGAGCAGCGCGATGTTGCGAATGTGTCTGTCGATCATTGGGCCGGGTCCACTCCACGTCGAGAATGGCGAACGCAGCTCCGACCCGCTTCCGGCCCCGCCGCTGGTGCTGGCGGTCGGGGGCAGCCGGCGTTACACGCCGGCTCGAGCCTCAGCGAACGCCTTCGCCAGCGCCTTGGCCGCCGGTGGCTTGCACTCGAGCTTGAACTGTGCCCCGGCCGCGGTGATCGTCAGCACGTTCCACTTGCTCTTGATCTCCTCGACCTGATCGAGCGGAACCTCGCTGAGGAGGCCTTTGACCTCCTTGACCGCGCCCGTCATGGAGATGGCGAGGTCGAACGTCAGCAGTCGCTGCGTCGTGAGGGCGAGGCCGGAGCTGCGCGTGACGACGAGGCCGGCCTCGGCGGCGGCGTTGCGGTTCTTGTTGCTCCAGCGCGCACCGATCTCGCCCGGCCCCAAACCGCCGGCAGCGGCGGTGGCGCTACCCCGGGGAGAGACGACCAACGCCGAGACGATCGTCTCCCCCGGCGCGAGCACTCCCTGAGCGCCGTCCCTGATGCTGTCCTCGGTTTTTGACATGTCCTGACCTTTCGATGGCTGTGGCGATCACCCTGACGACGACGGGGCTGAAGCGATCCTTCCTTAAGTCGGGGTACAGCGACGAAAAGATCAGGGTTGCCCCCCGATTGTCAGCGCGCAGGCGCCCTCCGATAGTGCGCAACGACACGTTTCACCCGGAGGTGCCTCGCCACATGACCGCTCGCATTCTCAAGCTCATCCTGCTCGCGCTCGGCCTGCTGCTGCTCCCGGCGGCCAGCGCCCTCGCGGACCGCATCACGCTCGACTTCGAGTCCGGTCCCTCACTCGGAACGCCGATCGACAACGACTACCAGGCGGCCGCCTTCGTGACGTTCCCGCGCGATCCCGGGTATCAGCCGGTCCGCGCCGACGTCGGAAGACTCGCCCACTCCGGGCACATCGTGCTCAACACGGGAGTCGGGCAGTGCATCGACGAGGGGTATCCGAACTGCGAGTTCGCTCCCGGGGGGACGGCCGCGGTGCTGTCGAAGACGGCGAGCTCGATCCTGTTCGCCGGCGAGCCCGATGCCCGGCGCCGACCCGGAGACCGTGGAGCTGATCGCCCACCGGACGAACGGGACCGAGATCTCAAGTGGCCCGATCAGCATCGACACCTCCGGCATCACCAAGCCGGTTTCGGTGACGAGCCCCGCCGCGGACATCACCGGATTCGAGCTCAACGCGTCCGGCGGGTCACTCGCTTTCGATGACCTGACGCTCGACTTCCCGGCCAACTCACTGCCCGACATCGCGTCCACCGACACGAGCCAGATCGTGCCGGTGCTCTCGGGTGGCACCACGCCCCTGCAGGTTAATATCAATCGCCTCAACGGCTCGAGCGGCCCGGTGCAGGTCTCGGCGCGCAATCTCCCGACTGGAGTGAGCGCGCAGCCGGTCACCACGACCGGCAACACCGCGACCCTCAAACTCGTCGGCGCGCCAAACGCACCCTCGACGGATTTCCATCCGGTCCGCGCAACCGTCTTCGCCGACCCGCTGCATAACGCGAGCGTCGCGCCCGCGGTGCGGTCCACCAACCTCGACGTGCGCGTCGCGAGTCCCTATGAGCTCCAGCTGCCCGACGGGACGAGCGCCAACGTCTCGCTGCCGGCGTGCGCGCCGGTCGACGTGCCGGTGAAGCTCCCGCGCGACATCGGCATGAACGACACAATCCATCTCAGCGTCCCGGGTCTGCCGAACGGTCTCGCCGCCCAGATCTTGCCGTCCTCGGATGTCGCCCCCGGTGGCGGCCTCACCGCAGAGCGGACGATTCGGTTCAGCCGGATCTCGCACGTTCCCATCCCCGCCGACGTGACCGTCAAGGCGACCTCACCGGACGGCGACCGCACGCTGACGCTGCACGTGGACGCAGCGGCCCCGCACGCAACTGTCACTCCGGGGCTCGGGCTCACGCCGAGACTGATGACGAACGGGACCCAGATGACGCTCACCGGGAACGGCTTCTGTCCCGGGACCGAAGTCGAGGTCGGCGCCAGGAATGGGCTCGCCGACGCCACTGTCGTCGATCCGCACACGATCACCTTCCACATGCCGACGCTCGCGATGACCGGGCCGGTGACGATCATCCCCCGGCACGGCGACGTCGGGTACGTGACGGACAACGCCGTCCAGGTCGACAGCTTCCGCAACACCGACGGCTTCCAGTTTCACAACTTCGACTTCGACGGACTCTCGCTCGGCGAGCTGACCGACGCGTTCGGCTCCGACGCGCTGTTCATCCGCGTGAACCCTTGCGGGTTCCTGGGCGATTGCAGCTTCAACACCGGCATCCTCAATCCCGTGACCGCGATCGAGTGGCCGATCATCAGCAAGGCACTGAGCAGCACCAACGGGCACTGCTTCGGCATCAGCCGCGCGGTGCAGGAGTTCCTGTCCGGTCACCGATCGCTGAGAGCGTTCACGACGGGCGGCGGCGCGTTCACGATCCCATCCGCCACGCATCCGCAGACGGCGGTCGGGCACTTCCTCGACGCCCAGCACGCGCTGCAGGCATCGGCCGAATTCCTGAACGCGTGGTTTGACCGCGACAAGGCGGTCAGCGGGCAACTTGCGCGGGCGAAGGCGACGCTCGCCCACGGTGACTTCCCGATCGTGACGCTGCGCCACGGCGCCCTCACCGGCCACGCGGTGGTCGCGTACAACGCCGTCGACAACCCTGACGGCACGTCTGACATCTACTGTACGACTCCAAGCGCGAGTTCGTGCCCGGCGAGGACGCGTCGGCTGATCTCCACCGCGCGCGGGTGCAGGACAGCATCGTCCACATGGACCCCGTGCACGGGAAATGGTCGTTCCTGATGGCCGACGGCACGACCTGGACCGGAGGCAACGGCGGCACGCTGTTCGTCGCGCCGGAGTCGGTCATCCCCCAGCATCCGTCGCTGCCCGGCATCTCGACCGTCACGGGCGGTCTCGAGTACCTCGTGTTCGGCGCGCCGGGTGGCGCGGCCACGACCACCGGGTCAACGGCCAGCGCCGACTATCTGCCCGCACTCGACTCACACGCGATCCCCGGCGCCGCCGGCACGCTCGTGGGTCGTGGCGGCTCGGTGACCGGCCGGTTCGTCGGACGCAGGAGCGGCACCTACAGCGCCGCGCTCGCGCGTCGGGGCTTCGTCGCCTCCTTGGAGAATGTGGCGACCGCAGCCGGCGTACAGGACAACGTCGGGGCCGGTGGGAACACGGTCACGTTCACCGGCGGAATGTCGCGGGCCCTCACGGTGGACCTCGCGCAAAGCCCGCGCCATCCCGGCGCTGCTGTGTGGTCCGCAAAGCTCGCGACCCACGCCGACGGCGGTCAGCCAGAGGCGGCGGCGCTGACGGCGAGCGGAGCGCTGACCATGACCCACAATGGGCGTCCGACGACGATCTCGTTCACGCTGTCGAGCACCCGCACGGGAACGTTCGCGTCAGGCCCGGTCACGGTCGGCAGCGGCGAGCACGTCGCGGTCGCGCCCGGCTCCGGACTGCGGTCCGTACGCCTCACGATCCGCGGCCGTAACGGCCGCCAGCGGACGATCGTCGTGCGCAACCACGCGACCGCGCCGCCGTCACTGACGGTCAGCCGGCCGTACCTCGCGGGCACGCAGGTCACGGTGCGCGTGGCAATCCGCAGACTGCACGCCAGTGCGGTGATGGGTGTCGTCCTGCGAGTCCGGCGCGGCAGCCGGGTCATTGCGCATGTCACGGCCCGGGCGGCGAGCCTGCACAACGGCACGCGTCGCTTCACGTTCCGCCTCGCGCATCGCGTGCGCGGCCGCCTCGTGCTGATGACAAACGCCGAACTCGTGGCGGTCGGGTCCGCCGGCGCCTCGTCGAGCGTCGGCGCGCGCAGTCGGGTGACGGTGAGAGTGCGTTAGCGAACGGTCGCTCGGAGAAATTGCGCATCGCATGTGCAGGAAGGAACGGCGGCACGCGGGTGTCTTGACAGTTCATGAGTGCCATCCGCCACCTGAGCGCAAACCGCGCGACCCCGATCCCTCGCCTCGTCGACCGCGATGCCGAACTCGACGCGATCGAGAGCGCGGTGGCGCGTGTGATCCGCGGCTCAGGAGCCACGGTCCTGCTCGAGGCGGATGCCGGGCTCGGCAAGACCGCGCTCCTCGACCACGCCGCGGCGCGCGCCTCATCCGCGCTGATGCAGGTTCGCCGGGCGGCGCCCAGCCGTCTCGAGCAATCGTTGTCGTTCGGCGTGGTCCGGGCGCTGCTCGAAGAACCGGCTTCCGCGCTGGGGCAGCACCGCCGTCCCCACGTGCTCGACGAACGTCTGCTTGCCGCGACTGAACTGATGGCCGGCGGCGCGGCGCCGGCACGTCAAGAGACGGCGGGGATCGCGCACAGCATCTACTGGCTGTGCGCGCGGCTCGCCGCCGATCACCCGATGGTCCTGCTCGTCGACGATGCCCAGTGGTCAGATCGGCCGTCGCTCGAGGCGTTGTCGTACCTCGCACGGCGGATTGAGGATCTGCCAGTGCTGCTCATCATCGGCGCCCGTGCAAGCGCACCGGCCCCGGTCCGTGACGTACTCGGCTTCGTCAGCGTCGCCCGGGCCACGACCGTCCTTCGCCCGCAGCCGCTGACGCCGAGCGGCGCGGTCCAGCTGATCCACGCCGTCGCCCCGGAAACGCCGGTCAGCCGATGCGTCGACGCCCACCGCGATGTGGCGGGCAACCCGTGGCTGCTGACCGAGTTGGCGCGGCAGCTCGCATGGCGCGAGACCGCGCCGGTGGCCGACCCCCGCACGACCGGATGGTCGATCAGCGGCCCCGGATGGGACGTCATCCGGCAACGACTCGCGGAGCTCGAGCCCGCCGAGCGGACCGTGGCGAAGGCCCTGGCGATCCTCGAGTTGAGCGAACCGACGCCGCGGGTCACCGCCGCGACGGCCGGGATGGCGATCGCGGAGCTCCCCGCCGCCCGTCATGCGCTGAGCGCGGCTGGGCTGCTCGCACCGTCCGCAGACCGCCTCGTGCACGGCTTCGTCGCGGCCGCCATCCGGGCGGCGCTCGCCCCGGCCGAGCGCGAGCGTCTGCATCACGCCGCCGCCGACGCGCTGATCGAGGACGACGCCGCGCCCGAGATGATCGCCGAACATCTGCTGCGCTGCGAGCCGAGCGGCGATTTGCGGGTCACCGCCGCACTGCGCCGGGCCGCGGCCCACGCCGCAGGGCGCGGTGCCCCCGCCGCGGCCGTCGGCTACCTCGAACGCGCGGAGCGCGAGCGTGCTGCCGACGACGAACACGGGCTGATCCTCGCCGAGCTTGCGACCGCCGCGTTCGACGCCGGCCTGCCCGGCTCCCGGGACCGCCTGCGCGAGAGTCTGCGCGAGGCGTTCCTACCGACGTGCCGGATCGACGTCCTCACCCGGCTCGCCGGGCTGAGCGTCGCCGACAACGGCGACAGCGAGTTGGGGCAGCTGATCGAGCGTGAGCTCGCGACGCAGCCTGACGTCAACGTACGCGTCGCGGTCGAGGTGGCCGCGCTCGACACGCTGATGGTCGTTCCGGGTCGCCACGCGGAGCGCCGACGACGCACGCAGGCGATCGCGGCCACGACGTCGACCGATCCACTGCTGCGACGAGTGGTGCTCGCTCATCGCGCGTGGCTCGCGACCGAACTCGGGACGCCTGACGCCGCGGCGTGCGTCGAGCTCGTCCGCGAGGCGCTCGAGCCGTCGCTGCTCCTCTCCGAGAGCCTGGCGCCGATCGGCGTTTCACCTATGCGTGCGGACGCTCGTGATGTGTGACGCGGTGGATGATGCGCGCCGGGCCATCGAAGCGCTGCGCGAGGAAGGGGCCGTGCGAGGGTCGCTCCCACTCCGCACCGCGGCCGCCTCGTATGCCGCGGCGCTGGCGCTGCGGCGCGGTGATCTGAGAACCGCGCAGGGAGAGGCTCAGGACGCACTCGCGCTCGCCGGGGAAGAGCTCAACTGCTTTGGCGGCGGGGCGCTCACCACACTCGTCTGTGCCTCGGCCGAGGCCGGAGAGTTCACGCGGGCGAGAGAGCTGCTTGACCCTCAGCGCATTGACCGAACCCGCGGCGCGGTGCCGTGGGACATCAGCGTGCCGTTCGCGCGCGCCCAGCTCGCCCTGTCCGAAGGAGACTTCGATCGCGCCGAGGCCGAGGCGCGGGCGGCGGGCGCGATGCGCGAGCGGCAGGGGCGGGTCAATCCGACCTGGACCCGTGGCGCTCGACCGCCGCGCTCGCCCTCGCTCACCTCGGTCGCCGTGCGGAGGCAACCGCGCTCGCCGACGCTGAGCTGGCCCTCGCCGAACGCTTCGGCGCGCCGGTCCCGATCGTCCGCGCGCTCCACGCCCGCGCCGTCGCCGAGCCCGACGACCCGACGCGCCTTGCCCTCTGCAGACGTGCCCTTGACCTGACTGCGGACGGCTGCGCTGCGCTGGAGCGCGTCCGCGTGGAGCTCGAAGTCGGTGCCGCGCTCGCGTCGATGGGGAGCCGTACCGAGGCGCGGGAGCACCTGCGCCCAGCCTTGGCCGCTGCCAACGCGATCGGCGCTCTGCCGCTCGTCGAACGGGCGCGGCGGGAACTTGTCGCGACCGGCCTGCGGCCACGCCGGGCCGCGCTCGAGGGCGAGGCCGCGCTGACGCCGCGTCAGCGCCAGATCCTCGCGCTCGCGGCCACGGGCAAGACGAACAAGTCGATCGCCCGTGAGTTGTTCCTCAGCGTCAAGACGGTCGAGACGCATCTCGCCGCGGGGTACCGGAAGCTCGGCGTCCGCGGGCGCGACGACATCGCCCTGTCGAAGTAGTCAGGCGATCGCGCGCAGGAGCGCCGCGGACACCGCCGCGGCGAGCACGACCACGAGAAACGGGGCGCGGCGCCAGACGAGAACGGCGGCGACGCCGAGCGCGGGCACGCGGGCGTCGAGCACGAAGGGGTGACCGTCGCTCACGGTCTGGACAAGGATGAGAGCCGAAAGCAGCGGCACCGCGACGAGGTCGAGGGCGCGTCGGATTGCCGGACGGAGCTCCCGGCCGCCGGCGAGCACAGGACCGATCGCTTTCAGCGCATAGCTGATTCCGCACAGCGCGAGCAACGCACCCCAGCTCATCGCGGTACTCCCTTCGCCACGAGCACACCGGGCACGACCCCGACGAGGGCCGCGATCACCGGGACGCCGGCGGGCGTGAACGGCACCAGTGCGGCCGCGACCATCACCCCCACGATCGCGGCGACGGGCGCGCCGGGACGGCGGAGCTGCGGTGCCAGCAGCGCGAGAAACGCCGCCGGGAACATCGCGTCGAGGCCGAGTGTGCGGGGGTCGCCGATGCCGCCACCGAGCAGCGCGCCGACGAGCGTTCCGGTATTCCAGCACAGCCACACGCTGACCCCGGTGACGATGAACGCGTCGCGGGCGGCGGTCGGTTCGTCGTGCGCTCGCGCCATCGCGGTGGTCTCGTCGATCACGAACTGTGAGAGGGCGGCCCGCCGGCGCAGGCGCCCATGGAGGATCGGCGCCAGCGACAGTCCATAGGCCGCGTTGCGGACGCCGAGCATGACCGCCGGGCCGAGCGCGGCAAGGGCGCCGCCGCCGGCGGCGAGTACGCCGATGAACGCGAACTGCGACGCGCCCGTGAACGTGAGCATCGACATCACGCACGCCTGTGCGGGGCTGAGCCCCGCGGCGACCGCGAGCACGCCAAATGAGACCCCGTAGACACCAACCGCGACCCCGATCCCGGCAGCGTCGCGGAGCGTGCGGCCTCGCGTCGGAGCGAGGGTTGTCACCATCGGGCAATGGTATGGGCGAAACTGCGGCATATGCTTGCCTTTTGCGCGCTGATAACGGGATGAGTTGGCATGATCTGCCAATGGACGCCCTCGATCGCGCAATATTGCGCCACCTTCAGGCGGATGGACGACTGACAAACGTCGAACTGGCTGAGCGCGTGCGGCTGTCGCCATCCCCGTGCCTGCGCCGGGTCCGAGCTCTCGAGCAGAGCGGAGCGATCCGCGGCTATCACGCCGACATCGACCCGGCCGCGGTCGGTCGCGGGTTCGAGGTGACGGTGCACGTCGAGCTCGCGCTCAAGGATCGTGAGACCGTGGAGGCGTTCGAGGCCGGGATCGCACAGTTCGACGAGGTGATCGAGTGCCGGCGCATGTTCGGCCTGCCGGACTACATCGTGCGGGTCGCCGTCGCCGACCACGAGGCGTACGAGGCGTTCTACATGAACAAGCTCGCCGAGCTTCCGGGGTTGGCACGCGTCAATTCTCAGTTCACAATGAAGATGGTCAAGCGCGGCAGCGCGCTGCCGCTGTGAGGCGGCACCACACACACGATGCTCCGACACGAGGTTCCTGACAGGGGGAGCGGCGGTCCGGCGCTTTCGGCCGATCACCTCGGCAAGCGCTTCAGCGACCGCGTGGCGTTCGAGGACCTCTCGTTCGAGATCGCCTCTGGCGAGGTGTTCGGATTCCTCGGCCCGAACGGCGCCGGCAAGACGACGACCGTTCGGACGCTCGGCACGCTGATTGCACCGACGTCCGGGTCGGCAACCGTCGCCGGGATTCCGCTGGCGCCGGAGAACGGCGTCAGGATCCGGCAACGCGTCGCGATCATGCCCGAGACGCCCGGGCTGTACGGCCGACTGACGGTGGCCGAGAACCTCGCGTGCTTCGCCGACCTCTACGACGTGGCCGATCGACGGAGACGAATCGACCGCGCGCTGCGCGCGGTCAACCTCAGCGAGCGCGCGAACGACCTCTGCGGAACCCTGTCGAAGGGGTTACGCCAGCGTGCGGCGCTCGCCCGCACGCTGCTGAGCGAGCCGGAGATCCTGTTCCTCGATGAGCCGACCGCCGGGCTCGACCCCGTCGCCAGCCGCGAGGTGCACGAACTGATCGCCGAGCTGCGCAGCAGCGGGGTGACGATCTTCCTGACGACGCATCGACTCGAGGAGGCCGAGCGCCTCTGCGACCGGGTCGCGATCCTCAACACGACGTTGCAGACGATCGGACGGCCCACCGAGTTGCGCGACCGCCTGTTCGCGAAGTCGCTGACGGTGAAGACCGTCGCGCCGCTCGCAGACCCCGGGCACCTGTTCACGGGGCTGCCCGGTGTCGAGAGGTGGCGCGACCACGGCGCGGACGGCTACGACGTCTCCGTCTCGGATCCGCGGCGCGCCGCCCCGGCGATCACCCGCGCGCTCGTCGCCGCCGGCGCCGATGTCTTGTCGATCGCCGAGTCCTACCACTCGCTCGAGGACGTCTACCTGTCGCTCGTCGACGAAGATCGTGAGATCAACGCGTGACTGCCGGGATGAGCCGCCGCCGAATCGGCGCGATCATGCGCAAGGAGCTGCGCGCGTATCGCCGTAACGGCTCGATTGTCGCGGCGATGGCGATCGTCCCGCTGATCTTTCTCGTCCAGCCGCTTGTGTCGGTGTTCGCGCTGTCCTCGACGGCCGCGCACCAACTCCGGCAGCACCACGAGCTCCTCTACATGCTCGGCATTCCCGCGCTCGTGCCTTCGATGCTCGCGGCGTATGCGATCGTCGGCGAGCGCCAGGAGGGCACGCTGGAGCCGTTGCTGTCGACGCCGCTGCAGCGGGAGGAGCTCGTGCTCGGCAAGGCGCTCGCCGTCCTGCTGCCGTCGGTCGGCGTCGCCTACATCGTGTTCGGCGCGTTCGTCGCGCTCGTGGCGCTGTTCGCGCATGCGGGCGTCGCGTCGGCGCTCATCCGGGGCGGCGACGTCCTCGCCCAGGTGGTGTTCACGCCGCTGATCGCAGCGTGGTCGATCTGGATCGGGATGGCGATCTCGACCCGCGTCGGCGATATCCGAGTGGCGCAACAGCTGTCAGTGTTGGCGAGCCTGCCGACGATCGCGGTGACGACGATGATCGCGTTGGGCGTGATTCATCCGTCGCGCGCACTCGCGCTCGGGCTCGGCATCGCGCTCCTCGTCGCCGACCGAGTCGGATGGCGGATCGTCGCCCGGCTTTTTGACCGTGAGCGGCTGATCGTCGGGACGCGGTGACGCACCCGCGCGGCTACGCGCCGGGTGTGTGGCCCTGACGCTCCTCGAGGTATTCGCCGACGACATCGAACAGCCGCTCCCAGCGCAGGCGCTGCTCGTCAATCCAGGCGGCCGTCTCGGCGAGCGTGTCCGGGCGCAGCGCAAGCCGATGAGTCCGGCCGTCGATGATGCGCGTCACGACGCCGGCCTCCTCGAGCAGCTTGAGATGGCGGGAGATCGTCGGCTTGGAGACGCCGAGGTCCCGGCTCGCCTCGCCGACCGTCGCCGCGCCGCCGCTGAGCCGCGCGACGATGTCACGGCGGATCGGGTGGGCGAGCGCGGTGAAAGCATCGTTAGCCATTCTGCTAACAATACACGCGCTTCCACCCCTGACGGACACGGAGCGCATCCATGTCCGAGCATCCCACCGGAGCGCGTGACGAGTGGCTCGACGGCCGCTCGCAGCTGCTCCTCTACCACTTCATGTTCGGCATCGGCCTGCGGGTCAGCAACGAGCTCGAGGGGTGCACCGGCTGCTCGTTCGTCGCCGATCACTTCGACCCGGTCGTGCCTCACCTCCACGGGCATGATGTGACGTTCGTCTGCTCGTCGATCGCCCCGCTCGACCGGCTACAACTTCCAGCGCGTCGCGGAGCCCGAGTCGCAGCGCGAGGGGTTCAGCACGTTTGCACTCCAGGACGGGGTCGTGCACCACACGTACTCGGCGTACGGGCGTGGGGTCGAGCAGTCGATGGGCACCTACCAGTACCTCGACGTCGCCCCGGCGGCGCGGGGCGAGGACACCGTGCCGTTTCCGCAGACGTGGTGGCGCCGGCACGAACGAGATCGGTCAACCCTGAGGTGAGGAGGCCCCCGTAGGGAGATGGGGGTCGGCCGGCGTGCTCATCCAATTCGGATGATGCACCAGGCCTTCTCGGCCGTGACCGTCCGGACGAGCGACGCGTCGCCACTGACAACGACTAGGCGGAGGGACACGCATGGCTGACACGGAGGCAGGACAGGTCGCGGAGGCGAACGCGGCGGTCCGGATGCGGCTGCCGTTCGCAAACACCGAGGACTTTGACGACGCGCGGCGCGGCCGGATCGGCTCACTGTCGGACGGCATGATCCGCAACACGGGTGGCCGGGTCGTGTGGGATGCCGACGCGTACGCGTTCCTCGACGGCGAGTGCCCGGACTCCGCGAACCCGAGCTTGTGGCGGCAGGCGCAACTCAACGTCATCCATGGCCTGTTCGAGGTGACCGACGGGATCTACCAGGTGCGCGGCCTCGACCTCTCGAACATGACGATCGTCGAGGGCGACGAGGGCATCCTCGTGATCGACCCGCTCATCTCGGTCGAGTGCGCGGCGGCCGCGCTCGCGCTCTACCGCGAGCATCGCGGCGACCGGCCGGTGACCGCTCTGCTCTACACCCACAGCCACGTCGATCATTTCGGCGGCGCCCGCGGCGTCGTGACGAGCGAGGACGTGACGTCAGGGCGCGTGCCGGTGTTCGCCCCGGTCGGGTTCCTCGAGCACGCGGTCAGCGAGAACGTGTACGCCGGCCCGGCGATGACGCGGCGCGCGACGTACATGTACGGGGCGCTGCTGCCGAAGGGCCCGGCCGGCCAGATCGGCGCCGGCCTCGGGCAGACGACCTCAACCGGCACCGTCACGCTGGTCCCGCCGACGTTCGACGTCACGCACACCGGGCAGGAGGTGACCGTCGACGGGATCCGGATGGTGTTCCAGCTCACCCCGGGCACCGAGGCGCCGGCGGAGATGAACTTCCTGTTCCCGGAGCGGCGGGCGCTGTGCATGGCCGAGAACGCGACGCACAACCTGCACAACGTGCTGACGCTCCGGGGAGCGCTCGTGCGCGATCCGCACGTCTGGTCGACGTATCTCGATGAGGCGATCGCAATGTTCGCGAGGCAGGCTGACGTGCTGTTCGCGCAGCATCACTGGCCGCGGTGGGGCGAGGCGCGGATCGTCGACTTTCTGTCAAAGCAGCGTGATCTGTACGGCTACATCCACGACCAGGCGCTGCGGCTCATCAACAAGGGCTACGTCGCGAGCGAGATCGCGGAGATGCTCGAACTGCCGCCCGAGCTTGAGCAGGAGTGGCACTGCCGCGGCTATTACGGCTCGCTCAACCACAACCTCAAGGCGGTCTACCAGCGCTACCTCGGCTGGTTCGACGGCAACCCGGCGCACCTGTGGCCGCATCCGCCGGAGGCGGCAGCCGAGCGCTACGTCGCGCTCGCCGGCGGCGCCGATGCGCTGCTCGCCCACGCCCGCGAAGCGTTCGACCGCGGCGACTTCCGCTGGGTCACGGAGGTCGTCAACCATCTCGTGTTCGCCGAGCCCGACAACGCCGCGGCGAAGGAGCTTCAGGCGCGGGCGCTCGAGCAGCTCGCCTACGGCGCGGAGAACGGGACCTGGCGCAACTTCTTCCTCATGGGCGCGCGCGAGCTGCGTGAGGGCGTCGGCGGGACCGCCACGTCGGTGCCGCCCGACTTCGTCGCGGGCCTCACCAACGAGCAGCTGTTCGACTCACTCGCAATCCAGCTCGACGGCCCGCGTGCGAGCGGGCGCCAGATCACGTTGCACTGGCGGTTCACCGACACGGACGACGAGTACGGCCTGACGCTCACCAACGGCGTGCTCACCCACCGTCGCGGGGCACCCGCGGGCGCCGTCGATGCCATCGTCGGAGTCGAGCGGGCAGCGATCAACGAGGTCGTCGCGGGCGCCGCCACGCTCGAGGCGGTCGGGGGCGCCGGCCGGCTGACGATCGAGGGTGACCAGAGCAAGCTCGGCGAACTGCTCAGCCTGCTCGATCCGCCGGACCCGAAATTCGCCATCGTCACGCCGTAGAAGCGGTGTTAGGCTTGCCCGGGACCGGCCGACGACAGGGGTGAGCCAATGGCAGGCGGGGTGTGGCGTGCGGTTGCGATAAGCGCGGCGCTGGTCGGCGTCGCCGCGGCGGCGGTCGACGCGGACGCGGCGACATTCGCGCCGTTGCTTCCGAATGGAGGCGAGCAGACCTACACCGTGCCGGCGGGCGTGACCCGCGTCAATGTTGTCGCCGTCGGCGCGCCCGGCGGTGCGGGCAGCGGCGTGATGTCCCACGTCGGTGGTGCGGGCGGTCGTGGGGCTCTCGCCGCCGGGGACCTTGACGTGCGACCGGGCGAGGTGCTGTACGTCGAGGTGGGCAATGCCGGACTGGACGCGGGCATCACCACCGGCACCGGAGGGTTCAACGGCGGCGGGTCAAGTCTCGACGGCGGTGGCGGCGGTGGCTCCTCCGACGTCCGCACCTGCTCGATCGCCGCGACCTCGTGCGGGCCGGGGGTTGCCGACTCGGCGCACTCCCGGCTGCTCGTCGCGGCCGGTGGCGGCGGCGGCGGTGGGGCCTCGAGCGACAAGGACGGCTCGCCCGGCGGCAGTGCGAACGTCGTCAACGGCGATGCGGGAGGCAACGGATCCGAAGTACTGAACGGCGAGGGGTACGGCATGGGCGGAGAGGGTGCGACCGACGCGGTCGGCGGCAGCGGTGGGACGAGCGCGGTCGACGGCCAGGCGGACTGCGCGCAGATCCCGCCCGGACGCACCGGCACGTTCGGCGCCGGAGGATCGGCGAGCCCGAACACCCTGCAGGAAGGCGGCGGAGGCGGCGGTGGTGACTGGGGCGGTGGCGCCGGCGGCTCGGGTTGCTTCGGCCAGGTCCTGGCGGCGATCGCAACTGGCGGCGGCGGCGGCGGCGGTTCGAGCTACGGCCCGCCAGGCACGGCGTTCGCCGCCAACGTGATCCAGGGTCCGTCGGTGACCGTCGCACCGCTCCCGTCGCCCGCGCTGCACGTAGCTCCCGGGAGTCTGACCTTCGGCAGCCAGCCGATGAGCACGGTGAGCGTGCCGCGTAACGTGACACTGACGAACGATGGCGCGGCCACGCTGAGGCTTTCTGGCGTGGAGATCGCCGGCTCGGGAGCGAATGACTTCTTCATCGGGTCCTCGACGTGTGGCGGAGCGGTTCCGAGTGGGGGGAGTTGCCAGCTCACTGTCCGGTTCGCTCCGTCGGTGCAGGGGGCGCGCAGCGCCACCCTCGCCATCGTCAGCAACGACCCGAACAGCCCGGCGTCGGTTGCGCTGAGCGGAACCGGCGCGCCACTGCCCCAGGGACCACCCGGCCCGGCCGGTAAGCAGGGGCCGGCCGGGAAGATCGAGCTCGTCAGCTGCCGGACCGTGACGCGCACGGTGACGAGGGTCATCAAGCACAAGCGCCGCAAGGTGAAGGTGACCCAGCAGCAGTGCACGGCGCGAACCGTCAGCGGGACGGTGAAATTCACGACGGGCGCGGGCGCGGTCAAGGCCACGGTGTCGCGTGGCCCGACGGTCTACGCCACCGGGACAAGCGCCGCCCTCGGTCACGGCCACTCACAACTCGTTCTCGCCGAGGTGCGACGGCCGCTGCGGCCGGGCCGCTACACGCTGACCCTGAGCTCGCGAGCGCATGGCCAGACGACGGTGCGGCACACGACGATCACGATGACGGAGGCACGGTGATGCGGACATTCATCCGGACGTGCGTCGTCGCAGCGATGGCGAGCGGACTTCTGCCCGCGTCCGCCCTCGGCGCCGGCGCGACGACGTTCATCTTCACAGGGGCCGAGCAGACCTACACGGTTCCCGCCGGCGTGACGAGCGTCAGCGTGGTCGCGACGGGAGGGCCCGGTGGCAAGGGAATCGACGGCACCAGCGGAGTCGGCGGTTCGGGTGGGTCGGGTGCTGTCGCGGCCGGCGAACTCGCTGTGACGCCCGGTGAGACGCTGTTCGTCGAGGTCGGGGGTGCCGGTATCGACGGAGGCTTCGGCGGCGCAGGAGGTTTCAACGGCGGCGGCGCAGGCGGTTTCGGTGGCGGCGGTGGCGGCGCGTCGGACGTTCGCACATGCTCGATCGCGGCCGGCTCCTGCCCGGCGGCGGTCGTCGATTCGCTGCATTCGCGATTGCTCGTGGCGGGCGGTGGCGGGGGCGGTGGCTCGGCGTACGGAGCTCTCTCAGGCGGCAATGGGGGTGCGGGCGCCATCGTCAACGGCAATGACGGCGTGTCGGGCACGAGCTTCAAGAGCGGAGGCGGTGGCGGAGGTGCAACGCTTGCCGAAGGCGGGAGCGGCGGCGGCGCCCCGGACCAGGCCTTTTGTGGCGAGACGCCGCAGCCAGGAGCCGGCGGCGGCCTCGGGACCGGTGGCGCGAGCGGTACCGCCCTCGTCAGCCAGCTCTCGGGAGGAGGAGGCGGAGCCGGCTATTGGGGCGGCGGCGGAGGTGGTGCGCCGTGCATGGGAGCTGCCATTCCCCAGCCCGCGGAGGGCGGTGGCGGCGGCGCCGGGTCAAGCTACGGCCCGGTGGGTTTCACCTCAGGCACGGCGTCGACGACAGCCGCGTCCGTCCGGATCGCCCCGCTGGCAGCGCCCGCGGTCCACACGAGCGCCACTCACCTCTCGTTCTCCGCGCAGCCGCAGAGCACCCCGAGCGCCCCACAGGTCGTTACGGTGACGAACACGGGCGCCGGTCCGCTGACGGTCACCGGTCTCGACTTCGCCGGCACGAACCCGGGCGACTACTACGTGAGCGCATCGACCTGCTCGGCGCCGGTCGCAAGCGGGTCGAGCTGTCAGGTGGCGGTGCGCTTCGCGCCGCTCGCCTCCGGCACGCGCGCGGCGAGCCTGCGAATCTCGAGCAACGATCCGGCTGGCCCGACCGTCGTCGGTATGACGGGAACCGGGACGGCGGCGCCGCAGGGCCCGCCCGGCCGGGCCGGCAAGCAGGGACCGGCGGGCAAGGTCGAGCTCGTCAGCTGCAAGACCGTGACGCGGACGGTGACGAAGGTCATCAACCACAAGCGCCGGCGGGTGAAGGTCACCCAGCAGAAGTGCTCGGCCCGGATCATCAGCAGCCCGGTCAAGATCAGGACGACCGCTACGGACACGACCGCGGCCGTCTCGCGCGCCGGCGTCGTGTACGCCCGCGGCTACCGCTCGGCATCCGGGCGCCTCGTCCTCACCGACGTGCGCCGTCGACTGGCGCGCGGCCGCTACACCCTCACGCTGCGGACGCGGCATGGCAGCCACACGACAGCGCGGCGATCGACGATCACGTTGAGTTGAGAGGCAGTCTCAACGCGGTCGCCGCGGTCGGTCACGCCGGACGACCGACGCGATAGCGGACGTGCGTCGCCAGCGGCGAATGGGTCACCTCGAGCTGCTCGAGCGGGGCGACGACGCCGTCGAACACTCGCTCGCCGGCGCCGAGCAGCAGCGGCGAGATGTCGAGCGTGAGCTCGTCGAGCACTCCGGCGCCGAGCGCCTGACGCACCGTGGCGGCGCCGCCCGCGATCGCGATCTCGCGGTCGCCTGCCGCCGCGCGCGCCTGCGCAAAGGCCGCATCGAAGCCCTCCGTGACGAAGTGGAACGTCGTGCCGCCCGCCATTTCGATCGCGTCGTGGCGGTGGTGGGTGAGCACGAACACCGGTGCGTGATAGGGCGGCTCATCGCCCCACCAGCCACGCCATTCCTCGTCCCACGCGCCGCGGATCGGGCCGAACATGTTGCGGCCCATGATGTAGGCGCCGCGGGCGCGCTTGAGGTCGTCCCGGGCGCTGATATCTCCGTCATGGATCGGGTCGCGGAACATCCATCGATGGAGCGCCTCGCCACCGATGCCGAGCGGGTGGTCTCGATCCTGGCGGGGACCGGCCATGAAGCCGTCGAGGGAGATGGTGACGTGGCATGTCGTCGGTGTCGTCATGTCCGTGTAGACCAGCACGCCCCCCGAAACTGATCGCGGCACGTAACGTCCTCCCCATGGTCGGCCGATATCAGCGCGCCGCGGTGGTGGTCGCACTCCTCGGTGCGGCCGTCTTTATCGCGCTCACCGTGCTGGTCACCTCGAGCGGCTCGCTCGGACTCGACAGCGATGCGTTCACGGTCGCGCGCGACCTCCGCGCCCCGTGGCTTGATCACGCGGCCAAGGTGATCACGCAGCTCGGCCTGATCGTGGTCGTCGGACCCGCCGTGGTTCTCGCCGCCGTCGTCCTGCTCCGTTCCGGGAGCCGCACCCGCGCCACGGCACTGCTCACGGGCGCCGCGCTCACATGGGTCAGCGTTTGGATCACGAAGTGGGCGGTCGACCGGCCACGTCCTCCGGCTCCGCTCGTCCACACGGCAGGCCAGAGCTTTCCGTCCGGGCACGCGGCGAACGCCGTCGGCTGGCTCACCCTCGCCGTCGCGCTCACAACGGTGATCGGTTCACGCCGTGCGCGGGTCGCGGTCGTGGTGGTCGGGACGCTGCTCACGGTGCTCGTCGGCCTCAGCCGGATCTACCTGCGGGCGCACTATCTGTCAGACGTGATCGGCGGCGAGGCGCTCGCCGCAACCATGTACGCGCTGGCCGCGCTTGCCTTCACGCGGGCGTCACCCGCATCGGGTGATGCGATCCGGGACGAGAATGGTCAACTCGCGGCATGAACACCACCGAAGATCTCCTCGGACCGATCGACATCGTCGTCATCGGGTATCCGGCCGGTGCTCCGATGCGGGGCGACGCGATCCCACTTTTCCTCGACCTCGTTGACCGCGGGATCATCCGCGTCTTCGACGCGCTCGTCGTCAAGAAGAACGATGACGGCACTGTCTCCGGATTGGACCTCGCCGACCTCGACGAGGACACGGCAGGCGACCTCACGGTCTTCACGGGCGCAGCCACCGGCATGCTCGGGAACGAGGACGCCGAGGTCGTGGCCGCCGAGCTCGAGCCGGGAGAGGCCGCAGCAATCATCATGTACGAGAACCGCTGGGCGGCCCCGTTCGCCGCCGCGGTACGCCGCAACGGCGGTCGGCTCATCGCCAGCGAGCGGATCTCGACGCAGGATCTGATGGACGCACTCGAAGCGGCCGAAGCGGCCGCCAACTGAAAGGAACACGATGCCAGGACTGCTCCGTGGGATGGCCCGGACAGCCGTTGTTGCAGGCACCGCGACAGCGGTGTCCAACCGGGTCAGCCGCCGTCAGTACAACCGCTGGTCGAACCAGGAGGCCGAGGCCGCCCAGCCGGCGCCGGCAGCTGCGGCGCCCGCAGCCCCCGCAGCAGGCACCAGCGAGGAGGACCGCATCAAGCGGCTCAAGGACCTCGGGGACCTCAAGGCCCAGGGGATCCTCACCGAGGAGGAATTCGCCGCCGAGAAGGCGCGCATCCTCGGCGGGTAACGCACCGCCGAGCCGCGCGCCGTCTGGGTTGTCGACCCGTCTGGGTCGTGAGCGTTACTCGCTGCCGTAGATCGCCAGTCCGTAGATGATCCACAGGCTGAGCGCGAACACGGCGATCGACCAGAAGGGGTACGCCGGGATGCTGAACAGTGCGCCGATGGCGGCGAGCGACCCGACAAAGATTCCAAAGAAACGCCCGAACGTCGCGCCACGGAGGAGCGACAGCGCCGCGATGAACTCGAGGATCCCGAGCAGCAGCGTGATCCACCCCCACGACTTCAGATCCGCGAAGACGTAGTGGGCGTTGTGAACGAAGAAGTGCGAGTTCGAGATCGCCGCGATCCCGTAGACGATGTTGAGTACACCGCCGATCATTAACAGGACGCTGGCGAACATGGCGCGGCCCGCGCCCTTATCTTGGCCCATGGGTCAACTCCTTCCAATCGGGGTCGTGGCCATCAGGATCGATGGCCGCGCGCCGCCCCGCGTCATCCTTATGGGATGACGCCTCCGTGGGTGTCGATCGGTGTCCCAGGGTGGTGCAGGCACCCCCGCATCGGCAGGCGGGCCCCCTTGCCCCGCGCCCCGCGTTGCGAGACAACCTCCTTTGACAAGCACCGCCGTGCAGGGGCGAGCTTCTCATGTCCATCGCCCACGCCACCAACGTCGACTCAGCGAGCGCCGCACCGGCGCCGTTCCCCGCGGCGTTCGTCCGCCGTCACCGGCTTGTCGAACGGCTGCAAGGCCATGGGGACGGCATGCTGGCCGTGCTCATCGCGCCGCCGGGCTACGGGAAGTCGAGCCTCATCGCCGAGTGGGCGGAGGCCGAAGATCGACGGTTCATCTGCGCTCGAGCTGATCGCGCCGGCGAGGCCGTGTCAGCGGTGGACTCCCAGGGCGACCCGTGTGTCGTCGCGCTCGACGACGCTCATGTGCTCCCCGATGAGGTGCTGCAGGACGCCGTCGCGTCAATCCGCGACCGCCTCCCGGCGCAGTCGATGGTTGCGATCGCGACGCGATCAGAGCCCCGGCTGCCGCTCGGACGGCTGCGCGCTCATCGTGCGCTGATCGAGATCCGGACGGCCGATCTGGCGCTGACGCCGGCGGAGGCGGGCGCTCTGCTCAAGCGCGCCGGGCTCGAGCTGGACTTCGGCACGATTCAGACCCTCGTGCGCAGGACCGAGGGCTGGCCCGCCGCGCTCTACCTGGCCGCACTGTCACTCACCGAGCACCATGACACTCCGGACGGCATCGCGGGCTTCCGCGGCGACAACCACCTGCTCGCCGAGTACCTCCGCGACGAGGTCCTCGCCACCCTGCCACGAGCAGCGTTGACGTTCCTGCGACGGGCGTCGATCCTGGAGGAGCTCTCCGGCGAGCTGTGTCACGCGACACTCGACGACGGTCGGTCCGGGCTGAGGCTCGTCCGGCTCGCCGACGCGACAGCACTGCTTGAGCCGCTGGATCCGGCCCACGAGCGCTACCGGTGCCACCCGCTGTTCCGTGAGTCGCTCCACGCCGAGTTACGCCAGCGCGAGCCGGAGCTGATCCCGACATTGCACGCGCGCGCCTCGGAGTGGTACGCCGCGCATGACCGTCATGAGGATGCGATCCGGCACGCAGCGGCGGCGGGCGACGTCGAGCGGACCGGCGACCTGCTGTGGAGCGGACTCGTCCCGCTCCTGACCCCCGATGGGGTCGCGCGCGCCGAGGCCTGGATCGCCGAGTTCACCGCGGAGACGATCGCCGCGTGCCCGACGCTCGCGATGAGCGCTGCCTGCACGGCGGTGGCCATGGGCCAGACCGAGGCGGCGCTCGGCTATGCCCGCGATCTCGCCGCCGCCGGCGAGCACGCTGGCGGCGATCCGGCAGTGCGCGCCACGGCTGCGCTCATCACCGCGATCACGGCCACGGGCGACACCGCCGCGCTGAGAAGTGCCGCGAGCCGGATGCGACGCGCGCTGCCATCGAACAGCCCATGGCTCGGGGTGTGCACGTGGCTCGAGGGGATGGCGGCATACCTCGACGGTGGCGAACGGAATCGATCGGCGCGCCTGTTCGACGAGGCGGCGACCCTCGGACGCCGCGCGTTCCCGCTGCTCGCTGCTTCTGCCCTCGCCGCCCGCGCGATGCTCGCGATGGAAGACCAGCAGTGGGAGCTCGCCGCCGACCTGACGGACGAGGCCGACACGATCATCACGGCGTCCCACTGCGAGCTGCCGATCGCCGCGCTCGCGCTCGCGGTCATCGCCGCGGTACGGGCGCACGAGGGCCGTGCCGCGGAGGCCAAGCGCGACGTGCGCCGCGCCACCTCCGCGCTCGCCGGCGTCAGCGATGGGCTCGCCTGGTACGGCGCTCAAACACGGCTCGTGCTCGCCCATGCGTGCCTGCACCTCGCGGATGTCGTCGACGCACGGGCGCTGCTCGCCCACGCATCCCGGCAAGCGCGGCGGGCGGGCGACGCGGCGGCGTTCTCGACGTGGTTCACGAACGCGTGGTCCTACCTCGACACGATCGCTGAGACGAGCCTCACCGGACCTTCCGCGCTGACGATCGCGGAGCTACGGGTGCTCCGCTTTCTTCCGAGCTGCCGGCCGTTCCGTGAGATCGCCGATCAGCTCGGCGTCTCGGCGAACACAGTCAAGACGCAGGCCCACGCGGTCTACCGCAAGCTCGGGGCGGGGTCGCGATCCGAGGCGGTCCTACTGGCGCGCGAGGCGGGTCTCCTCGGCCAGTGAGTGCTCGGAGGCGGCATTGGCGTCCGACTCGCCGCGCCGCCGATCGAGTCGGGCCGCCGCAAGTGACTGGTCCGGCGCCTCGATGACGAGCGTCCCGGCGAACCGATCCTGGAACCCGCGCCGCCGCCGGTCGAACAGAATGATCACGTAGCCGACGAACACCGGCAGCGCCGCGAGCACCATCCCCACGCAGCGCATCAGCGCGCGGCGAAGGCCGAGCGGCTCCCGCGTACGGCTCACGAGCCGGATCTGCATGACCCGCGCCCCGGGCGTCTGCCCCGTCGTCGTCCAGAACGCGATGAAGTACCCGATCGTCCAGATGACGTAGGCGATGCCGCCGATGACGATGATCACGGTCCGCACGTCCTTGGGGAGATGGAACAGCGACACGCCGAGCGCGACTGCGCCTTCGACGACGAGCGCCACCACGTTGATCACGGCGGCGTCGATCGCCAGGGCGATCGCGCGGGTGATGAGTCCGACGTAGTCGAACGCGCCCGGAGCCGGATCAGCGGTCATTCCGGCGGGCGATGCGGTGGGCGATGCGTTCCAGGCGCGCATCCGCGCTGCGCGACCGCCCGCGCAGCTCGCCACCGAGCTGGTCGGCGAAGCTCAGCGACTGGCCTGAGATCGCCGCGGTCACCGACGGGCTAGCCGCGATCTCGTCGACGAGCCGCCACAGGGCGTCGCTCTCGAGCAGGCGCTCGGCCAACCGGTCGAAGAGGCCGCTGTCGAAGAAGTCATCGACGAGGTCCAGCGCCGCATCGCTGTTGAGCGCGCGGCGCAACATGTCGTGGATCCGCGGGCTGCTGATGACCGCGATCAGCGCTCGTTCCAGTTCGTCGTTCACCGGCCGCAACGTCGCCGTCGCGGCTCGGCCGCCGAATGAGGTCAGGCCGTGGAGCAGACCTCCTCGTCCTTGGGATGCGCGGTCGTCGGGCATCGTCGCTGGGGAGCGATCCTGACAGCCGGCCCGCGTCGCGCAATCACCCGAATCGGACGATGCGGCGGTACAGCGGACGCGTGACGATCGACTGACCCTGATGGAAGCTTCCCAGCCCGACCCCCCCGAGGCCGAGCCCTCCGGGCCCGAGCCTTCCGAGCCCGAGCCCTCCGGGCCCGAGCCTTCCGAGCCCCAGCCCTCCGAATCCCAGCCCCGGTCGATCTCTCGTGCGCGCCGGATCGCGATCAGCGCGCTGATCGCCGTGACGACGCTGCTGCTCGTCGTCGGCATCTTCTCGGTGTGGGCGAACCGGCTTCTGTTCAACCCGGATAACTGGTCGAACACGAGCACCCAGCTGCTTGAGAACGCCCAGATCCGATCGACGACGGCCAACTACCTCGTCGATCAGCTCTACGCCAACGTCGATATCACCGGGCTGATCAGCTCCGGGCTGCCACCGCGCCTCGCCCCGCTCGCAGCGCCGGCTGCGGGCGCCCTGCGCAACGTCGCGGTCAAGGGCGTCGACCTCGCACTCACGCGCCCGCGCGTTCAGCAGCTGTGGGCGGCGGCGAACCGCGCCGCCGATCAGACCTTCATCAACGTTGTCAACGGAGGCAAGGGTCCCGTCGGGGTTCAGTCGGGCGTCGTGACGCTCGCCCTCGGATCAATCGTCAACAACGTCGCCTCGCGTCTCGGGCTGCCGTCTGACCTCAGCTCAAAGCTGCCACCAAACATCGCCAATCTGACCGTGCTGCGCTCGAACCAGCTGAGCCTCGTCCAGGACGTCGGTTCGGCGATCAAGGGGCTCGCGCTCTGGCTCACGATCCTCACACCGCTGCTGTATGCACTGGCGATCTACCTCGCGACCGGGAGGCGGCGCCGGACGCTGATGACGGTCGGCTTCGCCATCGCGATCGCGGGTGTGATCGTGCTGCTCGGGCGGTCAATGCTGGAGTCGCAGGGTTCCGGCGCGCTGACGCACGACGCCTCGCTGCAGGCGACGATCAAGGCCGTGATCTCGATCGCCACCGGGATGATCAACGAGATCGCCGGGGCATGCGTCGCGTTCGGGCTCGTGCTCGTGGTGGCGGCGTGGTTCGCCGGCCCGGCGCGCGTGGCGCTTGGGTGCCGCGAAGCGCTTGCGCCCTACCTGCGTGAGCATCCCGGCGGCGCGTACGCGACGACGCTCGCGATCATGGTCCTCATCTTCATCTGGAACCCGATTCCGGCCACCGGCAAGATCGCCGGAATGATCGTGTTCCTCGCGCTCGCACTGTTCGGCACGTACGTGCTGCGCGAGCAGACCGGGCGCGAGTTCCCGGACGCCCAGGTCGGAGCAACGGCGGCGCGACTGCGAGCACGGTGGCACTCGATGCGAGCCGGTCGCGAGCGGACGCAATCACCGCCGACCCTCGGCGGCGGGGCACCGACGATCCCCGAGCAGCTGCGCCAGCTCGCCGACCTGCGCGATCTGGGCGAACTCACGCCCGAGGAGTACGGAGCAGCGAAGGCGCAGCTCCTCAGGCCTTGATCTCGGGCGCCGCGACCGTGCGGCCGACGAGCGTCGCGGCGAGGTCAGAGATGACGGCACCGATGAGCGCGCCGGCAACGACATCGCCCGGATAGTGGACGCCGGTGTGCACGCGGGAATACCCGACGAGTGCGGCGAGCACGTGCAGCGGGGCGCTCGTCAGCGGCGCCACGCGGCCGGCGCCGGCGGCAAACGCGACAGCCGCGGCGGTATGGCCGGAGGGGAACGATGCCGACGTCGGCATCGTCACCTGACGATCGGCGGGCACTCCGTCCGCGATGCGATTGGGACGGCGGCGACGGGCAACCGGCTTGACGACGAGGTTGACGGCCGCGGAGGTGGCGACGACGCACGCGAGCCCGGACTTCGCGGCACGCCGGCCGGTCCTGCCGCCGAAGATCGCGAGAGCAGCGGCGGAGGCCATCGACAGCTTTGAGTAATCAGCCGCCCGGGACAGGCGGCGCATCGCCGTGTCGAGCGCGGGCGTGGGCGTGGCGGCGATCGCGCGGTAGACGCCACGATCAACTCGCTCGGTGTCGGTGAGGAGCCGACCCGTCATCCGCAGCGCCCTCGCTCAGTGCCCCGCGGCGAGCTGCGGCGGGTCGCCGTGGATGGCGAAGCGAGCCAGCGTGGCCAGCGTCTGGACCGCGCCCGAGGGAGTGAGCGCCGACGGTGAGGCGCCCGGGTGCGATGGTGCGATGCGAACTCGCAGGACTCCGGCGCGGGGCGTGAAGCGCAGCGGCGGGTCGAGCTCGGCCGCCTCACCGTCGATCCCCGCCGGCGTGAGGCCATCCGCGTCGATCACGAAGTCGTGCGAGGTCCACTGCTCCGCCGTAAGCCTCCGCCGGGCACCGCCATCGCCGCCCTCGACGATCGGGGCGAGGACGGTGACCCCGACGACCCCTTGGTCGAGTCGCGGCCGGGTTCCCGAGGCCAGCACGCTCCCCAGCCGGTACTGGTTGTTCGAAATGAGAATCGCCACCGCGGACTGAGGGCCGCTCGGACCCTCCCAGCGCAACGACGGCGGCTCCGCGTCGGGGCCGAGCGCGTCCGGGACGGAGTCGAGCAATGTGTGCAGCTTTGCATCGCGGTAGCCGGGGCGCTGGACGGCCTCGGCGTAGAGCCCGAGTGACACGTTGTTGACGAACACGCGGCCGTTGACCTCAGCGAGATCGACCCTCCGCTCACCGCCGTCGACGAACGCTTCGAGCGCACCGACAACATCGTCGCGGTCGACGCCGAGGTCGAGGGCGAAATGGTTGCGCGTTCCCGACGGGATGCAGGCGTAGGGCAGGTCGAGCTCGGCCGCGACCTTCGCCACGATGGCCTGCGAGCCATCGCCGCCCGCCATCGCCAGCCCGTTCGCGCCGTGCGCGACGGCATCGCGCACGAGCTGTTCGAGATCGTCGCCGAGCTTCAGCTCGATCGGCTCGATGCCGCGGCGGCGCGCCTCCTCGGGCAGCTTGAACCGCGTGGCCTTGCCGCCGCCCGATTTGGGGTTGTAGAACAGCACCGGATGCGTTGGTGGCTCGGCGGCCGGCAGGTGGACATGGACCCGGAACGCCATCCGCGCCGCCCCTAGGGCCACGAACACCGCGATGAACACGATGATGTCCTCGAGCACATTGCGCTCCGTGATGACGAGCACGAGGGCACCGATGACGAGCACTCCGGCCGCCGCGAACCCGAGGTTCCGCCCGACGCCTCGCCGGCTCGCTCCGAACCACGCCGCGGCGGTCGCGAGGATCAGGCACACCCACACGGTCAGGCCCGTCGGGAAGTGACGGGCCGCGGCGATCACGGCCAGCACCAATGAGGCAAAGATGAGCAGCAACGCCCCGCCTGACCACAGTCGCCGGGTCATCGACTCGCCATCCCTCGGGACGTTGTGCGCACGCATACATGATCTCCCCGATCGCGCCGCCATCGATCACCCCATTCGGATGATCCGTACTGTGGTGGTGGTGTCACGATCCGCCTTGAGCCTGAATGAAATCGAGGCGGTGAGACGTGGCGCACAAGAGACGTCGCGCTGAGGCCCTGTCGAGCCGGATCCGATCCCTGGTCCAGGCGATCCAGGAAAACGACCAAGCGCAGATCGAGCAGGCGGTGCTTCGGCTCAGCCGCTCCCGGCGGGTGTTCTCACCGCTCGCATTCGCGATCAGCGCCGTCGTGCTGTTGTTTGAGGGACTACGACTGCTCGTCTCCAACTGGCGCCTGACGCTCGTTCAGGTGCTGCCTGCGATGTGGATCTGGTTGATGATGTTCGACCTCAAGCTCCACGTCCTGCACGACAAGTCATTCAACGTGATCCGCGGGCCGCTGCTCATTCCGATCCTCCTCGTGATCGTCGCGATCACGATCGGGTGCCTGTTCCTCAACGCCGTGTTCGCGTTCGCGGTCGCCGGGCCCGGCCCGCCGGCGATTCGGCCGGCGGTCCTTGAGGCGCGCCAGCGACTCGGCGCGATCGCCACGACCGGAACGGTGCTGGGCGCGCTGCTCACGTTCTCGACGGTCATCGTCACCCGCTGGGGACGGCCGTGGTTCACGATCTCACTCGGAATCACGGTCGGGCTGATGATGGTCCTCTACGTCGCCGTCCCCGCCCGGCTGATCGGCGTCGAGCGCACGCAGTCACGCCGCGATCGCATGTGGACATCGATCGTCGGCGGCGCGATCAGCGTCACTCTCTGCGCCCCGCCGTACGCGCTCGGGCGAATCGGTCTGCTCATGCTCGGATCGCGCGCGCTGCTCATCCCCGGGGTGCTCGTGCTGTTGGTCGCAGTCACCCTCCAGGCGGGCGCCACCGGAGCGGTGAGCGCGCTCAAGATGAGCGTTTCGCTGACGCCGGCGCGCAGGGGCGCGACGTGATTACGTCGGCGGCGGGCGAGCGGACGGTTGGGCCTCCTCGAGTTGAGCATTGGAGACGAACGGGGCGCCGCCCGCGAGCTTGACGCTCGCCTCCTGCGTGATCGAGGCCGGCACCTGCGGGTTTGTTCTGAATGCCGTTGAGGAACGAGCTCGTGAGGGTGGCAAGAGAACCGCTCCGGCGAGCGCCGTGCCGATCGAGGCGCCGAGATTCGTGACCGTGTTCTGAAGACCACCAACCTCGCCGCTGCGCTCATCGGAAACTGATGAGACGGTCACGCTGCCAAGCTGGGAGGCGAGCGCGCCGACGCCGAGGCCGGCGAGGAGCATCGGCCAGGTGACGATCTCCGGACCGGCGCCCGCGTCGAGTGCGGCGACCATCACGACGATCCCGAGGAACAGCGCAAGGAAGCCGAGCCGAACGATCAGCCGCGGCGAGACGTGCGGGAACACTTTCGGGATGCCGGCGGCGCTGAGCAGGAGGGTGAGCGACAGTGGTAGCAGGCGGACGCCGGTCTCCACCGCGGAGAGGCCAAGCGCCACGGTCAGGAACAGCGGGATGGTGAAGAACAGGCCCGCTTGGAGCAGGAACTGCATGAAGAACGATGTGAGCCCCGCCCGGAGGGTCGGCACGCGCAGCATCGCAGTATCAAGCAGCGGCTCCTTGCCCTGCGCGGTGCGGTGGTGCTCCCAGAGCAAGAACAGCCACAGGACAAAGCCGCCGGCGATCATCAGCCAGATCGACGGCGAGAGACCGAGCCATGACGGTGCTTCCGCCTTCGGTTTGATGAATCCCCAGGCCCCAGCACGCAGGATCCCGAACACGACGAGCGCAAGGCCGACGGCAGACAGCAGCGTCCCCATGAGGTCAAGCGAAGGGCGCTCGCCAGGAGGCGCTCGCGGCCGGCTCAGCGGCGTCGGCACCCGACGCTGCCACGACGGCGTCGCTCATCCTGACGAGCGCTGCCCGCGCGCCCGTCCGCCACCCGCGTACGAGCCGAGGTCAACGACAAACGCGAGTGCGACGAAGAACCACTCGAAGCCGTGGACGTGATGCCCCGGGCCCCAGTCCCAGAACGCGGCATACGCGAGCGTCGTCCAGGGGAGCAGGAAGAAGCCGAGGAGCGGGACCACCCAGCTGTCGAAGGCGCGAGACAGGACGCTGCTAAACAACCAGAGCAGGAACAGCGCGAGCCGCGGTGAGATAAGTGCAAACAGCGCGATGAAACAACCCATAATCACTCCCCAGGCGAGATGATGGGACACGCTATCGCCCGTCCGAAGCGGCGAAACCCGTATTTCTCCGCAGAATCCGATGTCCCGCGCCGGCGGCGGTAGCCGAAGGAGACGACAATCGCTCAGAGTTCACAACTCACCGATGAGGCCAGCACCGCGGGCGAACGCCTGCGCGTGGTGATCGCCGAGGACTCCTACATCATCCGCGAGTTCCTTACCGCCCTGCTCACGGGCACCGACGAGATCGAACTGGTGGCTGTCTGCGCCGACGGGACGGAGCTTGAGCGGGCGATCGCGACGCTCGAGCCCGATGTGATCGTGACCGACATCCGCATGCCACCCTCGGGCGGCAACGAGGGCATCCGCATCGCCGCCGCGCTGAGAGAGACCGGCCCGCACATCGGCGTCGTCGTCCTCAGCCAGTACGCCGAGCCGGAGTACGCGCTCGAGCTGCTCGGGCATGGGACGGGCGGCCGGGCGTATCTGCTCAAGGAACGGATCCGCAGCAAGGAACAACTGCTTGACGCGATCGCGGCGGTCGCCCGCGGCGGCTCGGTGGTGGATCCGGCGATTGTCGACGTGCTGATTCAGGCCCGTTCCCGCGCGGAGAACTCGCGCCTCGCCCAGCTCACGCCGCGCGAGCGTGAGCTGCTCGCCGAGATCGCCACCGGGAAGAGCAACGGCGCGATCGCGGAGTCGCTATTCCTCACCAAGCGCGCCGTCGAGAAGCACGTCAACGCGATCTTCTCGAAGCTCAATCTGCCGGAGACCGTCGACGTGAGCCGCCGGGTGAAGGCGACTCTGATCTTCCTCTCCGAGCAGGGCAACCCTCCGTCCTGAGCCCCGCGTCATCCCATGAGGATGATGTTGTGCGGCTCCCAGCACGGCACGCTGTGTGTGCGGATGGCCGAAACCGGGCGACAGCAACGTGCTGAACTCGCGCGCACCGAGCGAGCCATCCTCGATGCGCTCGCCGGGATCGAGGGGCTGCTCGCATCGGTGACAGCTGTGCGGGGTGGATCTGGCCTGCGGATGATTGTCGCCGAGCGGCACGTCCGCGAGCGTGCGCGCGCTGCCCGCGACGACCTGCTCGATCTCCTCGCCCAAGGGTCGCTGCCGGCGGCGGACCAGCAACTCGCGGTGGCGCTGCTCCACACGAGCCACGCCGTCAGCGCGATGTGCGACGAGTACGCCGACCTCAGTCGCCTCGAGGGGCTGCCAGCGCCCGACGACCTGCGCATCGCGGCAGCGCTCGAATCGATGCGCGAGATGAGCCGCGGTCAGATCCGTACCGCTGCGGACGCGCTCGCCAACCGCGACGATGCTCTCGCGTCTGGCCTCCGTCCGGTGCACGCCGATATCGAGGCGCTCAACCACGAGGTCGGCACCCTCGGGCTCGTTGCCGACGACGGCGCCGTCCAGCACTCTGCGCTCGGCTCGGCCGTGCTCGCCGCGGAATGCCTCAGCCGCGTCAGTGAGCAGGCTGTCGACGTCGCCGGACACGTGATCGTGCTCGTTCAAGGCCCGTCGTCAGCGCGTCAGAGTCCGGTCTGAGCCGCGATGCGCCCGGAGTCGACGGCGGCTCGCAGTTCGCTGTAGTCGCGCTCGTTCTGATCGGCGTACGCCTTCGTGAACGCGAGCAGCGCGCGATCGAACACGTCACCGCTGCCGAGATACGCAGCGATGGCGATCCTGTCACCGCTGCGCGCGTGGGCGCGCGCGAGCGTCCAGCCGCACAGCCGTCCGTAGGTCGCCATCCCCGTCGGGATCATCTGCTCGATCTCGGCCGATCCCTTCCAGTCCTTCAGCTGCCGGACGTAGAAGTCGCGCGGCTTGCCGTCGATGCCGGACGGCTGGTGGAGCCAGCCGAGGAAGATGTCGCTGGCCGCCTGCATCCGCCGCTGCCCGACGACGACGCGTTCCCCGTGGTTCTTGTACTTGCTCTTCCCGAGATACGCCTCGAACACCGAGGCCTCGGCCTCCTTGATCTGCAGGAAGAGTGGGTCGGTCGAGTCGCGGCCCATCATCAGCGCAATCCACGCTCGCGTTCCTACACTCCCCACCCCGACGACCTTACGCGCGACGTCGAGGAGCTGGAACTCCTCCACCAACGCGCGGCGATCGAGCTCGAGCGTGCTTCGATACGTGCGGATGAGCTCGCGGAGACCCTCGAACAACTCCTCGGGCGGGGTGTCACCGACCAACGTGGTGATCGGAACGATTAGCGGTGCCTGATTGACGATCCGCACCGTGCCGTCGACGACCTCGGTGAGCTTGGCGAACGCGGACATACTGTCCTTCGTCCGCGCCTTGGCGATGTTTTTCTCGGTGCGCGCGAGCTGTCGGTCCACCGCCTTGGTCCGCTTGATCTGCGCGGCGACGTCTTGGATCGCGGCGTCGACGTCGAGGTGCGAGTACCAGACGTCGAGGTTCTTCATTGCCGCAAAGTCGCGCATCGCGGTCCGGTACTCCCGGACCGTCGTGAGCACGATCTGATCTTGCTGTTTGGCCGTGAAGGCGTTGTCTCGCGCGGCGATGAGCATGCTCACGGCGAGGCGCTTGACGTCCCACTCCCACGGCCCCGGCAGCGTCTCGTCAAAATCGTTGAGGTCGAACACGAGACGCCTCTCCGGCGAGGCAAATGCGCCAAAGTTCGAGAGGTGCGCGTCACCACAGCACTGAACCGTGAGGCCGGAGCGCGGAGTCGCCGCGAGATCCTCGGCCATGATCGCCGCAGCGCCGCGGTAGAACGTGAACGGCGAGACGAGCATCCGGCCGTAGCGGATCGGAACGAGCTCAGGGACGCGTGTCTCAGCCTGCCGCTCGAGCAGCTCGACCGGGTCGGTCCGGTCGGACGACGGCTCGTAGGCCGCATGCGAGGACCGCGGCACCTCGGATCGCGCCGCCTTGCCGCGCGCCACGCGCTCGTTCACTGTGAGATGCGTGACCACCGCCATCTGTGCTCCTTTTCCCGTCGGGTCCCTCGAGCTTGGCCCGAGACACTATGTCCGTTTGACGCCGTCGCATCACCCGAACAGGGTTATGTCGACGTCCTCATCCGGTTCGGAGGATGCCCACGATCCTCGCACGCGGGAGGCTAGGGGGGATCATGGGTGATGTCGTGCTCCTGGCGCTGACCGCGTCGTTGAACCCCACGCTCCTCGCGGCGACGACCGTGATGCTCTTACTCGACCGTCCGGCGCGGCTGATGCTCGGCTACCTGCTCGGCGCGCTGCTCACGAGCATCACGCTGGGTCTCGTCATCGTGTCCTCGTTGACCGGATCGAGCACAGCGAACACGACGGAGAACACGCTGAGCCCAGCGGTCGACATCGCTCTCGGTGGGATCGCGCTCGTGGTCGCCTACGTCGTCTGGCGGGGCCACGTTGCGCGGCTCCGTGAGCGCCGGAAGGAACGTCGCGAGGCGAAGCCGGACAAGGGTCCGCCGCGATGGCAGCGCGAGCTGAGCAAGGGCTCACCGCGGACGACCTTCGTCGTGGGCGCCCTGCTCACGCTGCCGGGCGCCTCCTATCTCGCAGGGCTCACCGAGATTCACAAGGAGTCGCTGGGAGCGCCGGACACGGTGCTCCTCGTCATCGGCTTCAACGTCGTGATGCTGTGGTTGCTCGAGGTGCCGCTTATCGGCTTCGTCGTCGCGCCGGACTGGACGCCACGGGCAATCGACCGCGCGCGAGCCTGGGTGAGTCGGCATGCGCACATGTTCGCGGTGCGAGGTTTCGGGGCGATCGGAGTGTTCCTCGTCGTCAAGGGCGTCATCGGCCTGCTGTGAGCAGGGCTTGGCGTCGAGTCCTCGGACAATTACGGTTGGAGGCCGTGCGGACCGCGCCTAACGTCCTCAAAACCGCTGGCCTGCGTCGGGAGCAGGTCATTTCAATCAACGTAACGACCGGTATGCGAGCCCGCTGGGCGACAATTCCGTTGGGGACGCGACTGATACTGCTGGCCGCGCTCGGGGGCGTCGGCGCGGCAGGCGTTGGCTACCTCACCTCGCTCAACCCGTTCGCCCAGCCGCCGCACCTGGCCGTTGTCACCCGCGTCGTCATCGTGATGACGCTCGTATTCACCGGGATCTACGCGCTGACGAACCGACTGCAGGCACGGATGGGATGGCTGCTGATCGCCGCCGGCCTGTACTCGATCGTATGGCTGCTCAACGGATCCGCTAACTCGGCCGCATTCACGATCGGGGCGCTCGCCGCTGGTGTCGCGCCCGTGGTGTTCTCGGCCCTCGTGCTCAGCCATCCCCAGGGCCGGTTGTCGACCCGGATGGAGCGACGGATGATCGCCATCGCCTGGCGAGTCATCCCGCCGACGTGGCTGCTGCTCATGCTGATCAGCCCGCGCGCTCCGCTCACCAGCCCGCTCATGCGCTGCGGGTCGCGGTGTCCGGAGAACCTCATGTACGTGGGGCATCGGCCTGCGCTGCTCGCATCCGTCCTCACCGCGATCACGGTGGCGCTCTGGCTGACGGTGAGCTGCGCCGCGGCGGTGCTCCTCGTTCGCCGCTCGCGCTCGGCGAGCGCGCTGCGACGCAACGCGCTGGCTCCGGTCCTGCTCGCCGCCGTCCCGGTGCCGGTGCTCCTCGTGGGGTACTTCATCCTGCGCGTGCTCGGGCTGTCCGGCGGACGATTCGTCGCCGCCGCGTACATCTCGGTCGCGATCGCCGTGCCGCTCACGATCCTCACCGGACTCGGGCGCGAGCGGCTCGACGTCGCGGGTGCGCTCACACGCTTCCTGCACCAACTCGCCCAGACATCGGCCGCAGATCCGGAGGCGTTGATGGCGTCGTCTCTCGGTGATCCGACGTTGCGGATCGCGTACCGTCGCCCCAACCTCGACTCGTACGTCGCCCTTGACGGCACACCGGTCACCGTCACGCCCCCCGAGCCGGGACGCGAGGTCACGTTCGTCGAGCGCGGCCACGATCCGGTCGCCGCGGTCAGCTACAGCTCCGAGCTGCGCGACCAGGAGCGGTTCATCCAGGCGGCGGCGGCGGTCGCCCTCATGCGTCTGGAAGGAGCCCAGCTCGAAGCGGACCTTCGAGCCTCAACGGCCGACCTCCACGCATCGCGGATCCGGCTCGTCGAGGCCGCCCACGAGGAGCGTCGTCGGATCGAGCGGGATCTACACGACACCGTCCAGCAGCAGCTCGTCGGCCTGCGGATCAAGCTCGGACTGGCGGCAGACACCCTGCAGTCGCGACCGCATGTCGCCGAGGACATGCTCTACGAGGTCGAGCAGGAGATCGACGAGGTGCTCGCGACGCTGCGCAACCTCGCGCGCGGGATCTACCCCGCGCTCCTCGGCGAGCGTGGACTGACGGCCGCTTTGACGGCCGCGGCGCAACGGCTGCCGATTGCCACCACGGTTCGGGCGGAAGACATCGGCCGCTACCCCGAGGACGTCGAGGTGGCCGTCTACTTTTGCTGCCTCGAAGCGCTCCAGAACATCGTCAAACACGGCGGCGAGTCAGCCGCGGCAACCGTACGCCTGTGGCGCCGGAACGGCAGGCTGCGCTTTGAGGTACGGGACTCGGGTGTCGGCTTCGATGCCGGCGCGGCGGGCGGCGGCACCGGCCTGACGAACATGCGCGACCGGATCGAGGCGATCGGTGGCACGCTCGAGTTGCGCTCGCGCCCGGGTGCGGGCACGTCGGTGACGGGTATGGCGCCCGCGACCGTGCTCGCCGCAAGCGGGAGCGCCTCGCCCTGATGGCCGAGGAGGCGTGGCACGCGGGCTTCCGGCGGGAGGCGGATACGGAGAGCCGCACGCGGTTCGGGTTGCTGCTCGCCGCGATCGCTGCCGCATTCGCGATCCAGGGCATCGCAGAGCCGGGCCCGTGGGAGCAGTTTCTCGTCGCCTTGCTGTTAGGGGCGACGCTGCTGCTCGCGCTCGCCGTTGCCCGGGCGCGCCAGCGCATGACGCATACGGCGCTCGTCATCGTCGTCGTGATCGTCGGATTGAGTCTCGTCTACGCGATCATCGGCATCACCGACAGTGCGGCCACCCGGGTGGCCAATCTTCTGCTCGTCGTCCTCGCACCCCCGGCGATCGTCGTCGGAGTTCTGCGCACGCTGCGTGCCCGCAACCGAGTGACGATCGAAGCGGTGTTCGGCGTGCTCTGCCTCTATCTGCTCCTCGGCATGTTCTTCGCGTTCATCTTCGGGCTGATCGCCCGTGTCGACGGCACGTTCTTCGCGGGTGGCGTCCCTACGACGGCCGCGCGCGTCATCTACTTCAGCTTCACGACGCTGACGACAGTCGGCTACGGGGATCTGACGGCCGCGAGCAACCTCGGCCACACGCTGTCGGTGACGGAGGCGCTGATCGGGCAGATCTACCTCGTCACCGTGGTCGCCATCATCGTCGGCAACCTGGGGCGCTCGGCGCTCACCAGCGCGCAGAGCAGCGGTCAGGCGCCGACGTCGACGCCGGGGGAGTAGCTGCGGGTCCGGTGTTGCGCTGCCGGCACGCTCTCCATCGTGCGGCGCTCACGACCGCGACGCCGGTACCAGTCGGCATAGCGTCGGGCGAGCGGCGCGGCGGTGATCACGTGGGCGAGCACCGACAGGCCGATCGTCAGGTACGTGGTGAGGAGGATCGTCTGTACGCCTGGCAGTTGTGACTCCTCGAGGACGATGACGGCGAACACGATCGAGGCGAGTCCCCGGGGGCCGAACCAGTCGACAAAGGCGATCGTCGGCCACCGCGCGCCACTGCCGAGCATGGCGACGGCGACCGGGAGCATCCGCACAACGGTGAGGCTGAGCACCGCGTAGAGCGCAATGCGCCAGTCGACGTGCTCAAGCGACGGGCCGAGGAGCACGGCGCCGAACACGAGAAACGTGATCCCGCCGAGGAGTGCGCGCGTAATGTGCACTCTTGCGCGTTTCTCGCATCGCGGGCGCGACACCTGCACGTGCTGTGGTGAGAGCTTGGAGCGGACGCTCGCTCTCGCGTGCGCGTGCGGCACGCTCTCGACCCGCGCCGCCGGCGGTACGGGCGCCCAGCCGACGCTCCGGGAAGGGCTCGCCGCGCTCGGGTCGCAATAATCCGTCGTCCATGGATGATCGGGTACTCCGGCGACCGCGGGCGCGGATGCTCGTGGCGATCGCACTCACGCTGCTCGGGATGATGGGGCCCCCGCCTGGGGCGCTGGCTGCGGGGACGTCTTCCGGGTCGAACGCCGTCTCACGGGCACTGAAGCTCGTCGCCGCGCAACGACGGCACCTGACAGCCGCCGTGCTCTCCTTCGACGGGCGCATACGGCTCGGCCGTAACGCCTCCCGGCTCGAGCCGCTCGGGTCGACGATGACGGTCCTCATCCTCGACGAAGCCGCACACGAGATCGCCGCCGGGCGGCTGCGCGCGCAGACAGCGATCCCGCTCGTCGCAATCGACGACACCTACCTCCCAGGCACCGACGGCGGCGCGCACGCGGCCGCACTCACGGCGGAACGAAACCGGGGCTGGATCCACAGCAATGCGCTCAGCCTCCGGCACGTGCTCGACGCGATGATCGAGTTCTCTGACAACGCGGCGACCGACACCGTGATGCGGTTGATCGACGACCGCGCCCTGGCGCGCCGGGCGGCCCGGCTCGGACAGGACACGCCGCTCTCACCGGACGGCCTGTTCCTCTCCTGGGGCGCTGGCATCCCCGCCGTCGCCCACGCCGTGCGCGGCCCCGCCTACAACGCGACGGTCGAGCAGCTGGCCCGTCGACTCGCGAGCGACGGCACGTTCCGTCTGCAGGTGTTCGCCGGCCTGGCCACCGGCCGCTACCCGTCCACCGCCCAGCAGGCAAAGCGCGTGACCGTGCTCGCTCCCCGGGGCAGCGCCCTGGGATACGCCCGCCTGCTGCGGAGGATCCTCACCGGTCGCGACACCGCCGACCGGCTCGCCGCCTCGGTCCTCGGCTGGCCGCTGCGAGCCAACCGAAAGCTCCAGCCGCTGTTCACAACGCTCGCGCAGAAGGGCGGCGAGCTTCCCGGCGTGCTCACCGCCGTCGACGGCATTGCGCCGCGCGGATTTCCCGGATACGTCACGGTGCTGTTCTTCCACGGGATCTCCGAATCGACCCGAGCAACGCTCAAGAAGACGGACGCGTTCGATGTCGTCCCGGTGGGAATCGCCGTCAGCTCGGCATTCCGGGGACAGGCCCGCGCCGCCCTCGGCCTTCGTTGACGGTAGCGGTCGCCGAAGGTCGAGTAGAAACTACTCTACAACCACGTAGATGTGAGATGTGCACGTCGACTACCCGCGTCGAACGACGCTGACCTCGAGCGTTTCGGGGACGTTGCCCAGGAATTCCGCGATCTCAGCGCCGTGCCCGACGACCTGCCACCACGGACGACCTGCTGAGCCTGACGCCAAAACCCCGACGGTCAAATGCGTAGAAACTGCCCTTCGCCGTCGCTCGGGGCACTTGTACGCTGAACTCGACCGGCGCTGAGCCTGTGGGGCCCGTCCGCCGAACGTCACACCGGGTGAGCCTCGCGCACGACAAGCGCAACGGCCTGCACGCGCGTCTTCGCGTCGAGCTTCGCGGTGGCGTTGCGAATGTGCGTCTTGACCGTCTCGGGCGAGAGGTAGAGCTGCTGGGCGATCGCCTGGCCCGTCAGGCCCTCGGCGAGGAGGGTGAACATCTCGAGCTCGCGCGGGCTCAGGGAGGCGACCTCCGACGCTTCGCTGTCCTCGCTCAGGACGGTGGCGAGATCGGGGTCGACGTACGTGCCGCCGGTGGCGACCGACCGGAGCGCGTCGATCAGCCGCCCGGGCGACGAGGACTTCAGCACAAACCCGCGCGTGCCGACGGCGACGGCGTCCTTGATCCGCGCCGCCGAGGCCGCGCCGGTGTAGAGGACGATCGCCGCGTCGTGGTCCTCGCGCAGCAGCTCCTCGACGAGCGGCAGCGCGCTGTCCGTGCCGAGGTGCACGCTGATCAGGGCGACATCGTGGCGGCGACGGGCGAGCAGCTCGCGCGCATCGTCCACCTGCGCGGCGAGGCCGGCGATCCGGAAGCCCTCGGACCGCAGCAGCAGCTCGATGCCCTTGCGCACGCCGAGGTGATCGTCGACGACGATGACCTCGAACGTCTCGTCGGGTGTCGCCGTGATGGCGCACGGGGCGGTGGCGCGATGCCGCTCAAACTCGCGATTGCTCTCTGGCCAGTCGGCGAGGAACGCGTTCACGTCGTCCTGGGGCATGGGATCGGCGATGAATGGCCCCTGCCCGTATCCGCATCGCGCGCGGCACACGCCCGACAGCGCCTCCGGCGTGTCGATACTCCGGGCGATCACCAGCGCTCCGAGGCTCTCAGCGAGCTCGACAAGGGTTCCGAACACGGCCGGCGACACCGGCGATCCGTCGGCAGTCCGGAGGAACGACGCGTCGATCTTGACCGCGTCGATCGGGAGTCGCCGCAACTGCTGGGGGTTCGCGTAGCCCGATCCGAACTGATCGATCGCGATGTACGCGCCGAGTGACTTGATCGACTCGAGCAACGCGGTGGCGGCCGCCGGCGCGGACGTCACCGCCCGCTCCGGGATGTCGATCGCAACGAGCGCCGGCGTGATGCCAGACACAGTCAGTGCGCGCTCGAGGTCGTCGATGAAGCCACGCCGTTCGAGCTGGCGCGCCGAAACGTTGACGCTCATGATGAGCCCATGGCCGTCACGCTCCCAGGCGGCGCCCTGCCGGCACGCCTCCTCGAGGATCCAGCGGTTGAGCTCGGCGGCGAGCCCACCGTCCTCGGCGAGCGTCATGAATGTGCGCGCATCGAGCACGCCGCGGGTCGGGTGATCCCACCGCAGGTGCGTCTCCATCGCCCGCACCTGCCCGGAGCGGAGGTCGACCACCGGCTCGTAGTGCAGGACGAACTGGCGCGCACGGAGCGCCTCGGGCAGCTCGTGTTCAAGCGCCAGGCGGTCGTCCACGGCTTCATGCACGCTCGAGTCATAGGCGACGACGCGATCCTTGCCGGCGGCCTTCGCCTCTGCGAGCGCGGCCGCCGCGCCGCGTTGCAGGTCTTGGACCGAGCCCTTCTCACCGAACGCGATGCCGATGCTCGCCGTGATCGCGATCGGCTCCCGCATGTGGCCGGGAAAGTCGAATGGCGCCCGCAGCACAGCCAGCAGTCGCTCGGCGACGAGCTGCGGCGCCGCGCCGGACTCAGAACGGCTTGTCAGAACCGTGAACTCGTCGCCGCCGGAGCGGGCGATGAAGTCGGTCTCGGGCGCCGTCGCCGTGAGCCGCTGCGCCACGGCTCGCAGCAGCTCATCGCCGACCCGGCTCGTGTACGTCGCGTTGATCCGCTTGAAGTTGTCGAGATCGATGAGGAGCATGGCCATGGGACTGCCGCGGCGCCGGGCCCGTTCAAGGCGCGCGTTCGCGTTCTCGAGCGCGAGAGCCCGGGTGTGGAGGCCCGTGACGTCGTCGTGAACCGCGCGGCGCAGCAGTTCACCGTCGCGTTCCTGCAGCAGCTTGACGGCGTGGTCGCGGGCGTGACCGATCCGCCTGACGAGGAGGAACGCAAGAAGGCTGATGACCGCCCCGATGAAGAACACGGTGAGCGCTCCGACGGCGCCCGCCGACCCTTGAAGGCGGTTGCCCCGGACGACCACGGCCCACTGGCTGCTCGCGCTGACCGCGCGCGTGTATGTGAGTTCACGGCGACCCGAGCCAGTGCTCGCCACGCGGGAGCTCAAGCCGTTGGTGTCGCGCGCGTGGACGTCGACGATGAGGCTGGGGTAACTCGTGCCGATCGCATCTGGGAGGAGGTCCCGGAGCTCGAACCCGGTGCCGATCCAGCCCTGGATTGCCGCCTGACGCTGGGCCGGCGTGTCGGTCGGCGCGCCGCGACGGTACACAGCCGACGTGAGGATCAGCGACGCGCCGGCCGGTACCCCGGGCAGGCCCAAGAGCGGGTTCACCGTGCGCGTCTCAACGTCGCGTTGGAGCGCGGTCCACACCGAGTCGGCTGTCGTGTTGGCGCTTGACGCAGCACAGAAGTCGAGGCCGAGCGGGAACGGCAGCTCCATTCCAGTCGGGGTCAGTGGGCTCAGCCATGCGCTGATCAGGCAGTAGCGCTGACGCCGGCCCGCCGGGACGATGCGAAACGCTCCGCGTGTGAGCGCGTGGTTCACCGGGTCCGCCTCAAAGCGGTCGGAGAAGGCAGCGAGATCCCGGGCCGGCACGACGTTGATCACCGCGGTGCCGAACTGATCGCCGTGCGCGTCATAGCGACTGATCTCGTCATGCCAGCGTTGGAGCTCGCTCGTCGTGATGCCCGGCCGCAGCGTCGCGATCGTCCGCAACGTCGAGATCAGATCGACGTCGCGCTTGAGGCCGTCAGCGACCGCCGCGCTGACGTCGGCGGCTGTCGACCGAAATGCCGCCCGCTCGGCGCGATGGACGTTCTCACCTCTGTACCGAGCCGCGACCCCGGAACCGAGCAGGCCGACGAGCAGGACAACCCACGCGATCCGCGCCCCCCAGGGGACAGATTGTCCGCCTCGCCGACGCCGACGTATGTCCCCCTCACTCGCCATGATTGTGCTCTCCGTTTGGCCGTCGGTGACCGCTGTCGCTCATCTCTATGCGCGTGTGATCGGCCGGATTGCCGATCCCAGGGACCGTGCCGACTACCCGGGCGCGTCCGGATAGGCCCGACTGCCTCCCCCATTTGGGGTAATCCGGCCGATTTTCGGCGGGGATACCCACGATTGGGGGAGGCGTGTGACCGCTCGCAGGCCGACACAAGGGGCGAACGACGAACGAAGCGCTCCACCGGCGGCTGGGAGGACCGGCCCGGTCGCCGGACCGGACGCACGAAGCGCTCCGCCGGCGGCCGGGAGGACCGGCCCGGTCGCCGGACCGGATCAATACAGAAAGAAAGAGTGATGTGCCGTGTCTCTTCTTAACAAACTCTCCCTGAAGTCCACGATCGCGGGCACCGCAGGACTCCTCCTCGCGCTGCTGACCCTCGAGGGCGTCCTCGCCTGGGGCGATAAGGCGAACCGCCTTGCCACCGTGGTCGTGCTCGCCGTCTCCTACATCCTCGGATCCGCCGCCGTTCTGTACTTCGCGCGGCGCCTCACCCGCGGCGTCAGGGAGATCGACGGGCGGATTGACGCGGTCAACAAGGCCGCCAAGGCGAACCTCATGCGCGGGCTGAGCGCACTCGCCAGCGGCGATCTGACCGTTGAGCTGCACGCCTCGACCGCGGCCACCGAGATCACCGGCACCGATGAGCTCGCCGACATCCAACACCACGCCGAGCAGACGCGCGAGACGATCATCGCCTGCTACGACGCGTACAACCAGACCGCCGATCGGTTGCGCGAGCTTGTCGGCCACATGTCCCTGACCGCCGGATCGGTCAGCGCCGCCTCGCAGCAGATGACCGCCACCTCCGAAGAGGCCGGCAAGGCGACCGGCGAGATCGCCCAGGCAATCAACGACGTCGCCGAGGGCGCCGAGCGCCAGGCCCGGATGGCCGAGGACGCACAGCGCTCCGCCGAGGAGATCGCGCATGCGGTCGCCGAGTCGGCTGAGAACGCAGAACGAACCAGCGAGGTCGCGACCAACGCGCACGCCGTTGCCCAGCAGGGCGTCGACGCAGCGCAGAAGGCGACGGACGCGACGCGCTCGGTCAGAGCGTCGAGCGACGCCGTCACCACGGCGATTAGCGAGCTTGCCGAGAAGTCCGAGCGGATCGGCACGATCGTCCACACGATCACCGGGATCGCCGAGCAGACCAACCTGCTCGCGCTCAACGCCGCGATCGAATCCGCCCGGGCAGGCGACCAGGGCCGCGGGTTCGCCGTCGTCGCCGAGGAGGTCCGCAAGCTCGCTGAGGACTCCCAGCAAGCCGCCCACGAGATCTCGGACCTGATCGGCACGATGCAGAGCGAGACGACGAACGCCGTCACGGTCGTCGAAGACGGCGCGCGGCAGACTCAGGACGGCGTCGCCGTCGTCGAGCAGGCGCGAGAGGCGTTCGTCAGCATCGGTCAGGCCGTCGAGGACATGGATGCGCGAATCGCCCAGATCGCGTCCGCCGCGCAGCAGATCAGCGCCAGCGCGACGAGCATGCAGTCGAGCGTCGGTGAGGTTGCGGCGGTCGCCGAGCAATCGTCGGCCTCCACCGAGGAAGTGTCCGCCTCCAGCGAGGAGACCTCGGCCTCGGCGCAGCAGATCGCCGCCTCCGCCCACGAACTCTCCTCGAACGCCGAGGCGCTCAACGCCCTCGTCGCTCAATTCAAGCTCGCGGCCTAACCGCCGCGGTCCGACACGGCACGGGCGCCGTCCGCTCACCCCGGCGGACGGCGCTCCTCGGACCACTCGAACTCCCAAGGCAACCCCCCGCCCCATGGAAACCCACACTGAGTCACGGCAACTGGTCGTGTTCACGCTCGGCGGCGAGCCGTACGCGCTGCCGATCACCGACGTCCAGGAGATCATTCGATACAGCGAGCCGCGCAGCGCCCCGTCAACGGATCCGCTCGTGCGCGGCGTCCTCAATCTCCGCGGCCGGATCGTGCCGGTCATCGACATCGCCGGGCGGCTCGGTGTGAGCTCGACCGTCTCAGACCACGCAAAGATCGTGATCCTGGAGGACGACCTGCGCGCCACCGGCGTCATCGTCGACGACGTCGATGAGGTGCTCACGATCGAGCCCGACGAGCTCGATGAGGCGCCCGGCGCCGATACGACGCTGATTGAGTCGATCGCCAAACTCGGGGAGCGACTGATCGTCGTGTTGCGGCCCGGAACGATGCTCGCCACCGCCAACACGTCGCTCGCCGCTGCGTAGCGCGCTCACAGCGGGCCGCTCGCGCGGCGGGTCGCTCGCGGCGCGCCCCGCGGCGAAGTACGATTCCGCCACCACATGCCCGGAAGCGCGGGCCGGGGCGCAATGCAACCGAGTAACAGAACGATCATTGGCGTCGCGATGCTGCTCTTCGGGGCAGTTGTCCTCGGCGTCGGGATGCACCACCTCGTGGCGACCGGAACGTGCTCGTCGACCGGGTACAGCAGCCATTACGGGCCGGTCCCACATTGCCCCAAGGGCACCGGCTGGTGGATCCTGTTCGTGATCGGCGGGATCTTCCTCGCCGTCGTCGGCGGTCTCGTCAGTGGCACGACGAGCGCGCTCCTGATCGTCCCCGCAGTGTTCTCGGGGATCGGGATCGGGGCGCTGACGATCGCGTTTGACTCGGGCGCGTCCTCATCCACGAAGACGTTCGGGGCCATCTTCGGCGGCGCGTTCGCGTTCTTCGGCCTCGTGCCGCTGCTCATCTGGGGCATCAGCGCGCTGCGCCGGACCGGCGCCCGGACACCGCGCTCCACCCTCAACCCGACCGCGCTCAAGGACGACCCGATCATGGGCGCCTACACGAGCAGGGCGACGACCTCGCCACCGGTGACGACGGCCTCCGCCGGGCTCGGCTCTTTCAGCACCCCGACGACACTGACCGCGCCGAGCACATCGCGGTCGAGCAGCAGTGACGCACTCGACAAGATCGAGAAGCTCGCGAAGCTGCATGAACAGGGCGCCCTCACCGAAGACGAATTCAACCGCGAGAAGGCGAAGCTGCTCGCCGAGCTGTAGCCGCGCCCGCAGCGCATTAGGCTTGACTTATATAAGTCTTTGCTAATACTGTTGTCGCCGTGCACGCATTCGACGTACTCGGCGATCCGGTCCGGCGCCGCATTCTCGAACTGCTCGCCCGCGAGGAGCTGAGCTCCGGCGCCGTCACCGAGGTCATCCGCCGGGAGTTCGGCATCACCCAGCCGGCGGTCTCACAGCACCTCCGGGTCCTCCGGGATGCCGGCTTCACGACGACTCGAGCGGAGGGCAGCCGCCGGCTGTACGCGGTCCAGGCCGAGCCGCTGCGCGAGGCCGACCAGTGGCTCGACCAGTTCCGGCATTTCTGGAGGCCGCACCTTGAGGCGCTCGCGACGGAGATCGCACGAGGCAAACGCCGGCGCCGCACGCGTTCCAACGACTCAGATAGGGAGAAGCCCGCGTGATCAACGTCACCTCGCAGATTGCCAATGTCACTCGGTCGGTCGGCACCCGCACGCGGAACGACGCGCCGGCCCGCACGGTGACGCTCAGCCAGACGTACGACACCGATGCGAACGATCTCTGGGACGCGTGCACGAACGCGGAGCGCATTCCGAGGTGGTTCCTGCCGATCTCGGGCGAGCTGCGTCTCGGCGGCCGCTACCAGCTCGAGGGGAACGCGGGTGGGGTGATCGAGGAGTGCGAGCCGCCGCGTCGATTCTTCGCGACGTGGGAGTTCGGCGGGGGCGTGTCGTGGATCGACGTCCGGATCATCCCGGAGACGGATGAGCGGACCCGGCTCGAGATCGAACACATCGCGCATGTCGGGGACGACCTGTGGGCACAGTACGGCCCCGGCGCTGTTGGGATCGGCTGGGACGGCGCGATGCTGGGACTGGCAACCCACCTGAGCACCGGCGCCGCGGTCGACCCCGCCGAGGCCGCCGCGTGGATGGCGTCCGATGAGGCACGGACGTTCTATACGCACAGCAGCGAGCGCTGGCGGGACGCGAGCATCGCCGCCGGGACTCCGGAGCAGGAGGCCACGGCAGCTGCGACGCGCGTCACGGCCGCGTACGCGGGCGCGCCGGAACACTGACGAGCGCGGCGCTCATCGCCGGCACCGTGACGGTGTAGGTCCCGCGAGCGGGGATGATGCGGGCGCCGCGCCGCCGCCCGACCCACTGACCGGCCGCGTCGAGACGCCGACCCGCGAGCATCACTCCGAATTCGGCGCGCTCCGAGGGCGCGACGAGGCGCTCGACCGTCGCGGGCGCCGACGCCGGCAGCCGGAGCGCGATCCGGACCGGCCGCGGGCCCTTGTCGATCAGGAGCACGTGCAGCCGGCCGGTGCGCAGGCGTACGCCCCACGCCTTCAAATGGAGTGTCGGCGCCGCGTCGAGGGGCACGGGCACGAGCCGGGCCCCGGGGCCAACCGTCCGCGTGAACAGGATGAGGCCGTACATGAGCGGCCGGGCGTGGAAGCCAGTCTGGTTCAGCGCGAAGGCGGCGTTGACCGCGTCGGCGCGCACGTGGACGTTGGCGCCGTCGACCCCCACCTTCATCAGTTCGAATAGCGCATCGGGCGCCCACAGAGCCGTTGCGAACGTGTCGCTGATCCCGGCCACGCCACCGCACGTGACCGAGTTGATCTCGGTCAGGCGGAACGGCAATCCGGCGCGCTCGGCGAGCCTGACCGACGGGATGACGGTGCGCGCAAGACCGACCGTGGCGTTCTCGCTCAGCATCTTGGCGATCGACGGATACACGCGCGAGGTGTGCCGAACACAGGCGGAGTACGGATAGCGGTGGGCGCTGACGAGGCCGAGTCCCGGATGCGCACCGGTGATGAGACCCGCGAGCCAGTTGAAATTCGTCTGCGGGTTGGCGAGTGCCGGCCCGACGAGCGGGATCCTCGGCGCAACACGTACGAGCGCGTGGGCATAGGCCCGGAAGTCGGCGAGGTAGGTCGCAGCCGACAGTCGGCGCGGCAGGAACGGCGCCGGCGTCCGGGGGCGTCCGAGTTGCTGGACCCAACTCCAGCGGTCGTAGATATCCGGCTCGTTGCCGATCTCGAAGCCGATGATGCTGCGGCGGGGCAGGTCACGGCGGGCGGCACGCGCCCAGCGCGCGGCCTTGGGCGAGGAGCCGGTGACGAGGTTGAGATCGAGGATGAGGTGGAGCCGATCCCGGCGCACGAGCGTCGCCGCGAACCTGATCCAGGACGGGCCGAGCCCGAACGCCCACGAGGGCAGGTGCCGTCGCCGTGGGTCCCAGAACGTGTGGTCCGCCGAGTCGCCGCCGATTCGCAGGACCTCCCGCCGGTCGCCGGGCACGTGAATGAGCGCGAGCGCGCGCTCGAGTAGCGCTCGATGTCGCTGCCACAACGGCAGCGTCCAGTACTCCGTCGAAAAGCCGAGGAAGGACGCCGGGACGAGAATCCGTGGGCCGGGGGCATTCCAGGTCAGGCTCGCGCGGGCCGGCGACGGCGACGGCGTGGCGGGCGCGCGATGCGCCGGAGCGGGGGTTGCGCGGGCGGAGGTCCCCGTCGCCGAGCGCCCCGCGTGTCCGGGCTCCGCACGGCCCTCGCCATCGACGACCGCCGAGACGCCGAACACCACGCACGTCAGCGCGACGGCAAGGGCGATCCATCTCAGGCCTGAAGGACGGTGTCTCATCGTGCGGTCGGGCCGGTGATCGGCTCGATCCGCGGCCGAGCGTATGCATGTGAGTAGCTCGGAGCTAAAGCGGCCAGCGACGCTCACCCACTCCTAACGTCCGTGAACAGACCATGAACACGCCCGTCAGACCGCGTAACGGTGACGGGTCGGCTGCGACAATCGGCACATGGATGACCACACCCGGGGCTCCGTGCTCGTCGTCGATGACGAGCCGACGATCGCAGAGGTCGTCTCGCGCTATCTCGAGCGCGCCGGGTACGACACGCGCGTCGCCGCTGACGGCCTTGCGGCGATCGATGCCGCGATCGCGCGGCGACCGGACCTCGTCGTGCTCGATCTGATGCTTCCCGGGATCGACGGGCTCGAGGTCATGCGCCGGCTGCGGGAGCAGGATCGAGCGACTCCGGTGATCCTGCTGACGGCCAAGGGCGAGGAGTCCGACCGAGTGATCGGGCTGCGCCTCGGCGCCGATGATTACGTCGTCAAGCCGTTCTCGCCCGCCGAGCTCGTCGCCCGCGTCGACGCGGTGCTCCGTCGCGTTGACACCTCACCGGAGCACGAGACCCCGATCGAGCTCGAGGACTTGACGATCGAGCCGGCGGCGCGACGGGTCACCGTCCGCGGCGAGGAGGTCCAACTCACCCAGCGTGAGTTCGACGTGCTCCTGTTCCTCGCCCGCCATCCCGGCCAGGTGTTCTCACGCAACCAGCTGATGGATGCGGTCTGGCAATACTCGTTCTACAGCGACACCTCGACCGTGACCGTGCACATCCGCCGGCTGCGCGCGAAGATCGAGGCCGATCCGGCCCAGCCCCGCCATATCCAGACCGTGTGGGGCGTCGGCTACCGGTTCCAGCCGTAGTGCCTGCCCGACGCGGCCCACTGAGTCGCCTGACCCAGGTGATCCGGGTCCGCACCGGATCGCTGTCCCGCCAGTTCGCGCTCGCTGTGGGGATCGTCGTCGCGCCGGTGCTCGTCGCGCTCGTCGTCGTCGGTGCGTTGATGGTCGTCTCCGGGCACGGCGCCGCGGTGATCGCGGTGATCGTGCTCGGGGCCGGCGTCGTGGCCGTATTCGCCGCGCGCCTGCTCGCCGGCGGCATCCTGCGCGACGTCGAGATGATCCGCGACGGGCTGGGCGCCGTCGGGCGCGGCGAGCGCGACGTGCACATCACAACCGCGGCGCGCGACGAACTGGCTGAGCTCGCAGACGCCGCAAACGCGATGATCGAGCGCCTGCGCTCCGAGGAAGCGCTGCGGGAGGAGGCGGACGCGGCGAGACGGGGGCTCGTCGCGGCGGTGTCACACGACCTGCGGACGCCGCTGACCTCGCTGCGCCTGCTCGCCGAGGCGGTCGAGGATGAGATCGTCGACGAGGCGACGCGGCGGCGCTATCTGGAGCGGATGCGCACCCATCTCGAGGCGCTTGGTGGGCTGATCGACGACCTGTTCGAGCTCTCACGACTCGAGGCCGGCGACATCAACTGGTCACTCGAGCGAGTCCGCCTCGACGAGCTCGTGAGTGAGACGATCGAAGCGATGCGCGTCACCGCCGACGCCAAACACGTGTCGGTGAGCGCCGAGATTTCACCCGCGCTCGAGGCCGCCCGCGCGAATCCTGAGAAGCTCCAGCGCGTGCTGTTCAACCTCATCCAGAACGCGATCCGGCACACGCCCGCCGACGGGAGCGTCGTCGTCCGCGCCGAGCCCGTCGCCGACCGGATCGAGGTCGAGGTCGCCGACACGGGCGACGGGATCGCGCCGGATGAGCGCGACCACGTGTTCAGCGCGTTCTATCGCGCGGGCGCGGACGCCTCGCGGACGGGCGGTGGCGCCGGGCTCGGACTGGCGATCTCCCGTGCGATCGTCGAGGCACATGGGGGCCGCATCTGGCTCGCCGACACGGACGCAGGAACGCGCGTGCGCTTCAGTCTCCCGGCTGCGCGGTAACGCCGCATCAGGTTGCGCAGAAAACACCGATGCCGGGGCAGGGATCGGGTGCGACGCTGATGCCATGGCCCGTGTACTGATCGCGTATGCGTCCAAGCGTGGTTCGACTGCGCAGATCGCCGATGCGGTCGCCCGGACGATCCGCGAGGCCGGGCACATCATCGATTGCCGCCCGGCCGACGGTGTCAAGAACCTGGGTCCGTACGACGCCGTCGTGCTCGGCAGTGCCGTCTATATGAAGCGTTGGCGTGGTGATGCGAAGCACTTCATGCGCAAGCACTCCCACGAGCTCGCCGAGACGCCGTTCTGGGTGTTCAGCTCAGGACCGGTCGGCGACCCGACCAAGGACTCGGACTCGTCGTGGTACGAACCGCCACGGGTGATCGAACGCGCGGAGGCGTTGGGACTCCGGGGCCATGTGGTGTTCGGCGGCTGCCTCCCGACCGAACCGAAAGGACCGCTGGAACGGGCGATGGTGGAGAACACACCGCCCGAATATCGCGATCGCCGCGACTGGGACGAGATTCGTCAATGGGCCCACCAGGTTGCGTGCGAGATCGCACAGATAAATCCCGCTCCTAGCACGATCCTCAGCGGAACCGGCGATTCCGGTGGCGAGTAGGGCTTCAGTCCCACCTGATTCTGCCGAGCTAGTACGTATGGTGACATCAATGCCGAATTGGTTACATCTTCGCCGCGTTGTGGGCGCCCGACGCTCACGGACGGCAGCACCGCACAGCCCGGCCGCCGGTCCTGGGACCGTGACTCCGCATCGCCATCCAGCGATGATGGGGCTCGACGTCTCCCCGGTCCACGGTCGGCACTGCATCTGCGATCGCTGCAAGCCGCGGACAGACCGCCGTTAACGGCGGTCGATCAGGCTGAGTCGTTCAGCGCCTGGTCGATCGCGGCCGCGATCGGGGTCTCGCCGCCGTTGACGTACAGGGTTGCGTGAACGCTTCTGGGCTCGGACAGCACGGCAGCGATGACAGCAGCGACATCAGCCCGCGCGACCTCGCCGCGGTAGGGATCGCGGTCGAGGCGGATGGTGTGGGCCGCCGCGTCGTCGGTCAGCGCGCCGGGACGGAGGATCGTCCACTCAAGGTCGCTCTGTTCGACGGCGGCGTCAGCCTCGGCCTTGGCGCGGAGGTAGACGCTGAAGACGTCCTCGTCGTCGGCTTGCGGGGGCGGATTCTCGGCGCCGATGGAACTGACGATCACGAACCGAGGCACCCCGGCTCTCTCGGCTGCGCTCAGTAGCTTGACCGCGCCGTCGCGGTCCATCGTCAGTTTGCGCTCCGCGCCGCTGCCCGGACCTGCCCCGGCCGCGAACACGGCGGCATCCGCCCCGCCGATCGCCGCCGCGACGGCGTCCTCGCCGGCGTGCTCGAGGTCGCACACAGCCGGCTCCCCGCCATCCGCGCGGACGTCGCCTTCGTGGTCGGGATTGCGGATGAGGCCGATGACCGTGTCACCGTTGCCCGTGAGCAGCCGCGTGAGGTGGCGACCGATCTTCCCGTGAGCTCCGGCGACGGCGACGCGCATGGCGCCAGGGTACCCGCCCGGCGAGGGGGATACGCTTCCGCGCGATGCGAACGATGCGCACCGGGGCGCTCGCGTGTCTGCTGCTGCTCTGCGGCGTCATCCCGGGCCAGAGGAGAACGATGGGAAGCTCGGAACCTTGAATCCGGTCGCGCCGCAGCCGGCAGGTTGTAGGGGAAGCAGGCCCCCAGGTCAGCACCTGCGGCCATCGAGATCGCGGATGACCGCCTTGGGCATCCCGGCGCGCTTGAAGTCGCGGCACGTGAATCCGGTGCCCGACAGCTTGGTGGCGAAGCCGTGCCTGCCCTCGTGGAGGTAGTAGCGCGGGACGCCGCCGCCGTGGAACGCGCATGGCTTGCCGTTCGTGTAGTGCGTCACATCGCCGTCCGCCCAACCATCGTCGACGGTGGAGACCGTGAACTTCCAGCAGCTCACCGCGTAGCCGCTGCGGACCGACTTTGGGAGGCCCTTGTAAATCTCCTTCGTCTCGGACTTCGTCGCCGCGCGTTTGGCGAGCGCGACGCCCGTCGGCACCGCGAGCGCCGCCACGAGCAGGATGAGCACCCGGTATTTCATGTCGTTCGACGTCCTTTCTCGAGAGTCGTGAGCGCGCGGTCGCCCCCGCGCGCAACGCGGCGCGCAAGGATGTCAGACGAGGTGGTCGATTAGCGGCCCTTTCGCGCGGTGCGGCGCCTGGGGCCGGGACCGCGACGGGCGTACCATTAGATGTATGACGGCTCTGAGTGTTGCGCTATTGGTGACCGGGGTCGTGTTGATCGTGCTCGAGGCGCACGTCCCGTCGCTCGGAGTGCTCGGAGTGCCGGGAGTCGTAGCGCTCGCCACCGGAGCCGTGCTCGGTGTCAGTGCGCTCGGCGGCAGCATCCTCTTCGGTGTCGTCCTCGCCGTCGCCCTCGTCGCCATCTCAGGCACCGTCGTCGCCGTGTCGCTGCGCGAGGGGCTCGCCGTCCGCCGACGTCGAGTCAGCGCCGGGGCGGAGGGCCTGATCGGACACATGGGCATCGTCCGCTCGTGGGGCGAGGAGACCGGAAAGGTCCTCGTCGATGGCGCGCTGTGGAGCGCGCGCCGGTCTCCAGGGCTCGACGACGACGAGGACCTGCTCGAGCTCCACGCCGGGGATCAGATCGTCGTCGAACGACTCAACGGGCTGACGCTCGCCGTCCGCCCCGCTGAGGAATGGGAGCTTCACCAATGATCACCGCAGTCATCGTCATCCTGATCGTGCTCGCCTCGATCGCCCTTGCCGCGGCCGGCGCATCCGTCCGCGTGCTCCGCGAATACGAGCGTGGCGTCGTGTTCCGACTCGGCCGCCTCATGCAGCAGCGCGGACCCGGGCTCGTCCTGCTGATGCCGACGATCGACCGGATGGTGCGCGTCAGCCTGCGCACGATCACGCTGTCGATCCCGCCCCAGGAGACGATCACGCGGGACAACATCCCCGTGCGCGTGACGGCCGTGTGCTACTACCGCGTGATCGACCCGAACAAGGCTGTCACTCAGGTCGAGAGCTTCCACAATGCGACGCTTCAGATCGCCCAGACGACGCTGCGCTCCGTGCTCGGCGGCGCCGACCTCGACACGCTGCTCGGTGAGCGAGAGCGGCTCAACGACGATCTCCAGCACGTGATCGACGCCCAGACCGAGCCGTGGGGGATCAAGGTCACGACCGTCGAGATCAAGGACGTCGAGATCCCGGAGGAGATGCGGCATGCGATCGCCCGCCAGGCCGAGGCCGAGCGGGAGCGGCGAGCGAAGATCATCAACGCCGAGGGCGAGTCCCAGGCGGCCGCGAAGCTCGCCGAGGCCGCCGACGTGATCGGGCGCAACCCGGTGACGCTCCAGTTGCGCTACCTGCAGACGCTGCGTGAGATCGGGGCCACCCAGAACTCGACCGTCGTCTTCCCGATGCCGATCGATCTCGTCAAGCCGATGCTGGGTGCCCTGGGCTCGGGGCAGGTGGCGGCCACGTCCTCCGAGGCTCCGAAGGCGGTTGAGAACGGGGCGTCGCCGCCGGCTGAGCTCGAGGCCGGGAACGGGGCGCCGCTGCCGACCGTCCGGCTGGAGAGCCCGGAGGGCGCGCCGGTCGATAAGCCGGATTGACGGCGCTGTGAAGCGGTGGGTGACGCGCGTCGCGGGAGCGTGCCACCCGGGCGGCTGGGGCCTTAGCTACCTATGACGTGGCTTAAGCCCCACGCGGTGAGGTCCCGACCCTCTCGATGCCCAAACGCCCGAAGAACCCCGGGCCTTCTACAGTCAATGGCGAACGCAATGGCCACCCGCAACGACATCCGCAACCTCGCGATCGTCGCCCATGTAGATCACGGCAAGACGACGCTCGTCGACGCCCTGCTCTGGCAGTCCGGGGCATTCCGCGCCAACGAAACCGTCGCTGACCGTGTGCTCGACTCGATGGATCTCGAGCGGGAGAAGGGGATCACGATCCTCGCCAAGAACACCGCAGTCCGTTACGGCGAGACGAAGCTCAACATCATCGACACGCCCGGCCACGCCGACTTCGGCGGGGAGGTCGAGCGCGGGCTGACGATGGTCGACGGGGTGCTGCTGCTCGTCGACGCGAGCGAGGGGCCGCTGCCGCAGACGCGGTTCGTGCTGCGCAAGGCGCTCGAGCAGCGGTTGCCGGTGGTGCTCGTGATCAACAAGATCGACCGGCCGGACGCGCGCATCGATGAGGTCGTCGACGAGGTGTACGAGCTGTTCCTCGATCTCGATGCCGACGAGTCGCAGATCGAGTTCCCGATCGTCTACACGAACGCCAAGCAGGGGACCGCGACACTCGATCCCGAGACGCCTGGCAGCGACCTGAACCCCCTCGTCGACGTCCTGCTCGAGCACATCCCGGCACCGACGTACGACCCGGACCATCCACTCCAGGCGCATGTCACCAATCTCGACGCCTCGCCGTACGTCGGCCGGATCGCGATCTGCCGGCTGCGCGAGGGGACGATTCGCCGCGGCGAGACGGTGGCGTGGTGCAAGGCGGACGGGACGGTCGAGACCGTCAGGGTGACCGAGCTGTACGTCACCGATGCCCTCGAGCGGGTTGACGCCCAAGAGGCGAGCGCCGGCGAGATCATCAGCGTCGCCGGCATCCCGGACATCACGATCGGCGAAACGCTCGCGGACGAAAACGACCCCCGCCCATTGCCGGTCATCACCGTCGATGAGCCGTCGCTCAGCGTCACGGTCGGGATCAACGACTCGCCCCTCTCGGGCGATGACGGCGACAAGCTCACCGCGAGCCAGGTCAAGGCCCGGCTCGACCGCGAGCTGATCGGCAACGTCTCCCTGCGCGTCAACCCGACCGACCGCCCGGACGCCTGGGAGGTCCAGGGCCGCGGCGAGCTCGCGCTCGCGGTGCTCGTCGAACTGATGCGCCGCGAGGGCTTCGAGCTGACGGTCGGCAAGCCGCAGGTCGTCACCCGGGAGTTAGGCGACAAGCTGCACGAACCGGTCGAGCGGATGAGCGTCGATATCCCGGAGGAGTACGTTGGCGTCGTCACCCAGCTCGTCGCGCTGCGCAAGGGCCGACTCGAGCAGATGGTCAACCACGGCACCGGCTGGGTCCGGATGGAGTACCTCGTGCCCGCCCGCGGCCTGATCGGGTTCCGCACCGAGTTCCTGACCGAGACCCGCGGCACCGGTCTGCTGCATCACGTGTTCGACGGGTGGGAGCCCTGGCACGGAGAGCTGCGGACGCGGCCGACGGGGAGCCTCGTCGCGGACCGGCGCGGGACCGTGGCGGCGTTCGCGCTGTTCAACCTCCAGGAGCGGGGCAGCCTGTTCGTCGAACCCGGCGACGACGTCTACGAAGGGATGATCGTCGGCGAGAACGCGCGCGCCGAGGACCTTGACGTCAACCCGACGAAGGAAAAGCACCTGACGAACATTCGCTCCTCAACGGCCGATGAACTCGTACGGCTCGTGCCGAAGCGGGAGCTGTCGCTCGATCAGGCGCTCGAGTTCCTGCGTGCCGACGAGTGCGTCGAGGTGACGCCACGCGCGGTGCGGCTGCGCAAGGTCGCGCTCGACGCGAATCAGCGCCGCAAGCTGGCGCGCGCGGCGAACGCGCGCCAGACGCTTGCGGTTTCCTAGTGTCCCGCTAGAGCCGTTACACGGCCGCGGCGCGGCGGTGGAACACCCGCGCCGGCGTGGCAACGATCGATGCGATCACATGCCCGACGACGAGGTAGACGACGAGCGCGATCCCCCAGTTGAGCGCGGTCGTCCCGCGCGCACCGTGGAGATGGAACAGGCCGTTGAACGGGGTCGCCAGCCAGTGCGCCCAGTCGTGGACGTGCGAGACGATCGTGTTGCTCGGCGACGCCTTGAACACGACGAATGCGATCCCGAGCGCGAGGATCAACGCGACGATTCCGGCGATCAGCCGAACGATGCGCGCGATCAGCAACGCCGTCCCGGCCCCTGCGGCAGCCACCGCGCCACCGGCGCGGCGCCGCCTGACCCCGAATCCGCGGCGCGGGGCCGCGGCAGGATCGTCAACTGTGGTCGGCGCGTCGCCGACCGGCTCATCTGTGCGGTTTGTGACAGCCATAGCGCAGGGCTACCCGGTGGCACGAGCACTAATGCGTCAACGTCCGCGCGAAGACGTCGCGCGTGGCGCGGGCGGCCCGCTCCCAGGTGAGCCCGCTCACCGCGTCCCGGCCCTTAGCGCCCAGCTGTGCGCGCGCCGCGGTGTCGCCGGTGAGGCGGAGCATCGCGTCGCCGAGCGCCCGCTCGTCGTCGACCGGCACGCGGACGAGTCCCGGCGAGAGCTCGGGGCCGAACACCGGCAGGTCGGTCACGATCGCCGGCGTGCCACGGGCAAGCGACTCGTACACCGGCAGCGCAAAGCCCTCGAGCCGGGATGCGAACACGAGGGCGACCGCGCCGCGGTAGAGCGCTTCGAGGTCGGCGGACCCCTGCCATCCGAGCACCCGCACTCCGGGACCCGCGACGGCCTGCGCCAGCCGCCCGTCCCCGGCGAAGACGAGCTCACCGTCGAGCCCGCGCCCCCGGGCGGCGGCAAACGCGCGGGCGATCACCTCCGGCGCTTTGCGCGGCTCGATCGCCCCGGACACGAGCAGGTACCGCCCCAGCTGGAGCCCGTGCGCGCCGAGCCGCGCGGAGACGTCGATATCCGCCTCCGGCTCGATCCGCACCCCCTCCGGAATGAGCTCAATGCGCGCCGGGTCGACCCCCCACCGCGCGACGAGCTCGTCGTGCACCGCGGCGGTCGGGACGATGAGCGCGCGCATCCGCGCCGCGAGCGCGCGCGGGCGGGCGAGCTTGTGCCACACCCGCTCGTACGGGGTGAAGTCGCGCGGGCGAGCCTCCCAGGCGACGTCGTGCACCGTCAGCACGCTCGGGACCTCGCCAGCGAGCGAAACCGGCGCCGGCGCCGGGACCCAGACGACGTCGACCGGCTCGGAGAGCAGCCGCTCGAGCCGCGGCCGACCGGTGAGTGCGGCGGCCCCGAACAGGGCACGGCTCGGAAGCGGATGGCGGTGGACCGCGACGTTGGGCGCGGCAATGAAGTCCGCAACGGCCGGCAGCGGGGCGCGCCCGGCGACGAACAGGACGAACCGGTCGTCCGGGAACTCGCGCACGAGCGCGCGCAGGAGCTCGGTCGTGTAGCGGGTGACCCCGCGCGGCCCGGTCACCGACCGCGCGTCGACGCCGACTCTCACGCCTGCTCCACCATGGGACGGCACCGTACAGACAGATAGACTCGCGCCGGATGCACGTCGCCGTCATCGTTCCGAACTGGAACGGGCGACGCTGGTTGGGGCAGTGCCTGCGGGCGCTGAGCGCGCAGACCAGCCCGCCGGCCGAACTGATCATCGTGGACAACGGCTCGAGTGACGGCTCGCTCGAGGTGCTATCCGAGCACCCGGACGCGCGGGTGATCGAGCTGCACCGCAACACCGGATTCGCAAATGCGGTCAACGTCGGCATCGAGGCGGCCCACAGCGAGGCTGTCGCGCTGCTCAACACCGACGTCATCCTCGACCCGGAGTGGCTCGCGCGGACGACCGCGCGGCTTGCCGGCGATCCGGGACTCGCCGCCGTCGGGTGCAAGATGCTCCAGATGGATGACCCGTGCCGGATCTACGACACCGGGGACTTCCTGCGCCGCGACGGCGCGTGCGAGCAGCGCGGACGGTTTCAGACCGACCAGGGCCGCTTCGATGCCGGCGAGGAGATCTTCGCCCCCTGCGCGGGTGCGGCGCTCTACCGCCGTGACGCTGTCCGGGCCGCCGGCGGATTCGACGTGCGGTTGTTCTCCTACCTCGAGGACGTCGAGCTCGGACTGCGGCTCCGGCTCGCCGGCTGGCGCTGCTGGTACGAGCCGGTGGTCGCGCTGCACGCCGGCGGCGGCTCCTCGTGGCAGCTCGATCCACCGGTCGAGCACTGGGTACAGCGCAACACCTTGCTGATCGTGGCCAAGTACTTCTCGGCCCGCTGGCTCCCGCTCGTTGTCTACCGGCAACTGGGTTGGGCGCGCGCCGCGGTCCGCGACGGAAAGCTGAGGGCGCAGTTCACCGGAGCGTGGGCCGCGCTGGCACTGCTGCCGACGATGCTCGGAGAGCGGCGGGCGGTCCGTCGACTCGCCGTCGTGCCGATCGAGGTCGCAGTCCCGTCGCGTCCCATCCGTGGAGCCAAGCGGCGATGAGCTCGACGAGCGCGAGCACCCCGGCGCGGGAACGCAAGCGGCCGTTTCTCAGCACCGCACTCCCGCCCGCGGCGACCCTGCGCGCTCGGGCGGCGGGCGACGCCTCGCCGGACTGGATCCTCACCACGGTGCTGCTCGTGCTCGCGGGGGCGCTATCGGCGATCACGATCCTCCGCGGGATCGGCCCGCACGACGAGGGGCTGATGCTCCAGGCCGGATCGCGGATCGCGAACGGACAGTGGCCATACCGGGACTTCTGGACGAACTACCCGCCGGGCCAGCCGCTGCTGCTCGCGTTGCTGCAGGTCATATTCGGCCCATCGCTGCTCGCCTGGCGGGTGCTGCGGGTCGTGACGAACGCGATCGTCGCCCTGCTTGCGTTCCGGCTCGCCTACCGGCGGGCGGGTCAGCCGCTCGCGCTGCTCGCGTGGCTCGCCGTCGCCGGCGCGATGGCGTTCCCGACGGGCCCGGGGCCGAACCCGACTGCGATCGCCCTCGCGCTCGCGTCGATCCTGCTCGCCGAGCGACGTCCGGTCCTCGGGGGCGGACTCGCAGGCCTCGCCGCGCTGTTCCGGATCGAGATCGGTATCGCGGCGGTGCTCGGAGCGATGCTGACGATTGCCCCCGGCAAGCGGCTGCGCGCGCTGGTCAGTGCGTTGGTCGTCGCCGCGGTGTGCTTTGCGCCGTTCGTCATTGTCGCCCCCGGCGCGCTCGTCCACGACCTCTTTGGGTTCTACGACATCCAGAACCTCCAGCGGCTGCCGTTCCCGCTCGGGTTCGACGGGCCGGTGCGGCCGAGCAAGCTGATCGAGTTCTACATGCCGCTTATCCTCGTGTTGAGCTGTGTCGTGTGGGCCGTCGCCTTGGCGATCCGAATGCACGCCGCCGCTCGGTCACGCGCCGCGCTGCGAGCGGGGATCGGCACTTCGCCGCGACCAGCGCAGCCGGGGGCGCGGGCGCTCGAACTCGCGCCGCTCGCGGTCGTCGGCCTCGCGTATCTGTTCGGACGCACCGACGAATTTCATCTCATCCCGCTCTCGGTCGTCCTCGCGGTGATGCTCGCGACGGAGGCCGCCCTCGCGGAGCGCGCACTCCGAGTCGCGCTCGTCACCGCGTTGACGCTGATCGCGCTGCACGGGCTCGACCGGCAGGCGGGCCAGATCCTCCATCCGCCGGCGATGGCAGCCGTGCCCGGGCCGGCCGGCGACGGTGTGGAGACCGACGTCGCCGACGCCCGTGCGCTCGCGGCGCTGCGACGCGAGGTCAACCGCCTCACCCGCCCAGGAGAACCGATCTTCGTCGCCGATCCGCGCCACGATGTGGTCCACGTCGGCGACCCGCTTCTGTACGTGATCCTCGACCGCCCCAACCCCACCCGTTACGACGTCATGCAGCCGGGGCTCGTCACGACCGCCTCGGTCCAGCGCGAGATCGTCGCGTCACTCGAACGCTCGCACACGCGGGTCGTTGTCCGCTGGCTCGACCCGCGCGCGTTGGCCGCCGAGCACGACGGCTCCGACGTCTCGAGCCACGTGTTCATCCTCGACCGCTACCTCGAGCAGCACTTCCGGCCGGTCGCGCGCTACGGCGTCTATCAAGTGCTCGTGCGCACGGGATGAGCGACCGGCTCTCCTTCCCGCGGGAGGAACTACGCCGCCGCACCGTACGCGGCGCGATCGTCACCGGCGGCTTCCTCGTGCTCATCGACGCGCTCGTCCTCATCCAGGGACTCGTCGTCACGCGCCTGCTCGGACCGACGGAGATCGGCCTCTACGGCGTGGTCTCGACCGTCGTGCTGTCGCTGATCGCGCTCAAGAAGATCGGGATCGACGAACAGTATGTCCAGCAGGACGAGGCCGGGCAGGAGGAGGAGTTCCAGCACGCGTTCACGCTCGAACTCACGCTGTCGGCCGTGATGGCACTGGTCATTCTCGCCGGGTCGCCGCTGGTGGCAATCATCTACCAGGACGATCGGCTAACGGCGCTGATGGCGAGCCTGTCGTATCTGCCGCTCGCGTTCGCGCTGCAGGCGCCGCTGTGGATCTTCTTCCGGCGGATGGAGTACGGCCGCCAGCGCTCGCTGCAGGCGATCCAGCCGGCGATCTCGTTCGTCGTCACGATCCCGCTGGCGGCGGCCACCGATCTCGGCGTGTGGAGCCTGATCATCGGCCAGGTCGCCGGATATGTCGTCGCCGTCGCCGCGACGATCGCGAGCTCGCCCTATCGCCTGCGCCTGCGGTTCGATCGCACGATCGCGCACCGGTACCTGCGGTTCTCCGCCCCGATTCTCGTCACCGTCGTCTGCTCGCTCGTCGTACTCCAGGGTCAGATCCTCGCGATCAAGCTCCACGACGGGCTCGCCGCGGCCGGCTTTATCACGCTTGCAGTGACGCTCAGCCGCTACATCGACCGCGCGGATCAGATCGTGACGGCGACGATCTACCCGGCGATCTGCGCGATCCAGAACCAGCGATCGGCGCTCCAAGAGCTGTACGTGAAGTCCAACCGGGCCACGCTCATGTGGGTCCTTCCGTACGCGGTCGGCGTCGTCCTGTTCGCCCCCGATCTCGTGCATTTCGTCCTCGGCGACCAGTGGACGGGGGCGATCGTCCTGCTCCAGGGTCTCGCGATCGTCGGCGCCGTCACGCAGCTCGGCTTCAACTGGTTCTCGTTCTACCGGGCACACGGCCAGACCCGGCCGCAGGCGGTCGAGCAGGTCGTCGGCACGATCGCGTTCCTCGGGCTCGCGATCCCCGGGCTCGTGATCGACGGCTTTGACGGCTTCGTCATCGGCCGCGTCGCGGCAGCCGTGATCATGCTCGGAGTGCGGACCGTGTACACCCGGCACCTGCTGCCGGACGTCCGCATGCGTCAGCTCGTGACGCCGACGCTGTTGCCGATCACGCTCGGGGCGGGGGCGGTCCTGGCGGTGCGCTTTGTCCTGTGGGGCGGAGAGCGCACGCTGCTACAGGCGATCGTCGAGCTCGCCCTGTTCGCCGGGCTGTATGCGGTCACCGCCGCCCGGCGTGAGCGGGATCTGCTCGCGGAGCTGCTCGGATCAATGCGCCGCTCGCGCACGGGCGTCAGCGCGTCGGCGTGAACGGCGCGGGTGCCGCCCGCAGGCAGCTTTGGAACACTGTCGGCGTGCATCGGGTGCAGCGAGGCTTCCTCGTCCAGTTGGGCATCGTCGCGGGCCTCGCCTTTCTCGTGCGTGCGGTTTACGTCGTCGCGTTCGCGCCGCCCGCGACGGGTCCGAACGACACGTTCTGGTACGGGTTCGTCAGCGCCGCGATCGCCAACGGCCACGGCTTCGCGATCCCCCACGCCGCCCCTGGCAGCCCGCTCGGGTTCGCGCTCGACCCCACCGCTGGGCACCCGCCGCTGTACCCGCTCGTGCTCGCCGGACTGCGCGAGCTGGGGATCTCCAGCGCGGACGGGCTCCTGTGGCTCGGGCCGGTGACCGGCACGATCACCGTCGTCGGCGTCGGGTTGCTCGGACGGTCGCTCCTCAGCGCCCGCGCCTCGATCATCGGCGCTGTCGTGGCGGCGTTGTATCCGCTGCTGATCGTCGCGGATGGCGCGTTGCTGAGCGAAACCGTTTACGGACCGGTGATCGTTCTCGTCCTCGCGGCGGCGCTCACGCTTGCCCGCCGGCCGTCGGCCCGGTGGGCGGCGGCACTCGGCGCCGCCGTCGGGCTCGCGATTCTCGTGCGCTCCGAGGCCGTCGGCTTCGTCGTCCTGCTCGGTGTGCCGCTCGCGTGGCGGGGCCCCGGCGGCCGGCATCGGGTCGCGCGCGTGGCCGCAACGCTCGCCTGCACGGCGCTCGTGGTCGCTCCCTGGATCATCCGGAACGCCGATCGGTTCGGCGGGTTCGTGCTCTCGACCAATGACGGCGTGACGACGCTGTGGTCGAACTGCCCGCTCACGTACTCCGGCTCACACCTCGGGTATTTCGATGCCGCGTGCAAGCCGTCCACGCCCCTGACCGGGAACGAGGCGGACCAGGCGGCGCAGATGCGCCGGCAGGGCATCCGATATGCCGAGGACCATGCCGGGCGGGTGCCGGTCGTGGTGGCGGCCCGCGTGGCGCGGACATGGGGCCTGTTTCATCCGTTTCAGGGCAGCACGGCCGCTGGGCGCAACGTCACGATCTCCAATATCGGGGTGATCGTGTATTACCCGCTCGCCGTGCTCGCGGTCGTGGGCGCGTGGGCGCTGCGCCGCCGCCGGACCGAGCTGTGGATCGTGATCGCTCCACTCGTCCTGGCGACGCTGACGGCGGCGGCGACATTTGGATCGCTTCGGCTGCGCTACGTTGCCGAGCCCTCGCTCGTACTCCTCGCCGCCGCGGGCGCCGACGCGCTATGGCGCCGCCGCAGCGCCGTGCGGTCGTCCTCGCCGCCGGTCCGCGCGGCCGTCCACTCGTAGCGGTCCGCCCGAGCGGCCATCCCTCTACCCTTCCGCCCTTGCCCAACCGCTCCCTGACCCGTGTGGCGCTCCCGATCGCCCTCGTCGCCGGCACCACGCTGGCGCTCCAGGTGCTGATCACGCGGCTGCTCGCCGCCCAGCTCTACTACCACTTCGGCTTCCTCGCGATCTCGCTCGCGCTGCTCGGCGTCGGCGCCGGTTCGATCCTCATCTACCTGCGGGCGAAGTGGTTCGACATCGCCCATCTGCAGACGCTGCTCGCCCGATGGAGCGTCGTCCTCGCCGGGCTGCTTGTGCTCGTCCCGATCATCCTCGTACGGCTGCGGTTCGGCAGCGGGACCCACATCACGGCCGGTTTCACCGGCGCGCTGGCCGCGGCCTGCGTGCTCAGCGCGCTGCCGTTCACGGTCGCCGGGATCGTGATCGCGCTCGCGGTCAAGGCCTCGACGGCGTGGCTCGGCCGCCTCTACGCATTCGACCTCGTCGGCGCGGCGATCGGCGCCGTGGTGGTCGTGCCGCTGATGTGGATCATCGCCGTGCCGACGCTGCTCGTTGGCCTCGCGGCGGTGGCGGCAATTGCCGCGCTGCTGGCGGCAGACGCGCACCGCGAGCGCGTGCTCGCCGCCGGCGCACTCGGGGTCGGGCTCGTCGCGATCGTGCTCGCCGCCACGACCCATCTGTATTTCATGGCCCCGGCGACGTCGAACCTCGGTCCGGCGGTCGCCGACCGGTGGGATCCGCTCAACCGGGTCGTTGGCTATGGCGCGTCCAACGGATCGCGCTTCGCGCTGCTCTTCTATGACCGCGTCTACGCCCCGGTCCCGGTCCACCGGCCGGGCACGCCGCTGCCGGACTGGAAGGCGCTGTCGCTGGGGCCGCAGAGCATCGGCTACGCGATGACCGACCCACAGCGGGTCCTCATCATCGGCGGCGGCGGCGGGCGCGACATCGACAACGCGCTCACCTCGGGCGCCCGGCAGGTCGATGTGATCGAGCTCAACAAGGACATCGTCCATGTCGTCGATAAGGATCTCCTCCGCTGGTCCGGCTCGCCGTACACGCTGCCCCGGGTGCACACGGTCACCGGCGACGGACGCTCGACGCTCGCGGCGCGGAGCAGCAAGTACGACCAGATCCACATCGGCTTCACGGACACGCTCAGCGCCAACTCGGCCCAGGCGTTCGGGCTCACCGAGGCGAACCTCTACACCGTTCAGGCCTACCAGGAGTACTTCGACCACTTAAAGCCGGACGGGATCCTCAACATCTCACGGTTGCGGCGGCTCGTTGGTGACGAGGCGCTCCGGGCGACGGTCCTGGCGCTGACCGCGCTCCGCGAGCGCGGGATTGCCGACCCCGAGCGCAATGTCGTCGTCCTCCTCGGCCGTGACATCTTCGGCGAGCTGTTCGGGACCGTGCTCGCCCGGATCAAGCCGTGGACGCCGGTCGAGCTCGCGCGGATCAGAACGCTCGCCCGGGCGCGCGGCCTCGGCGTCGCGTTCGCACCCGGCGGCCCGTACCAGTACGAGTGGGCTGGGCTCCACGCGGCGCCGAGCGTGGAGTCGTTCTGCACCCACTACCGGCTCGACGTGTGTGCGCCGACCGACAACAAACCGTTCTTCTTCAACATGACGCGGCTCGGCGACATCACCGCCGGGACGCGGCCCGGATACATCTACTCGGTCGATCCGCTGCTCGTGCTCCTGATCACGCTCGCGATCCTCGCCGTGCTCGCGCTGCTGGCGTTCGCGCTGCCGCTGCTCGCGGGTGTGGCGGCGCGTCCGCCGACCGGATCGCTCGTGTTCTTCGCCGCGATCGGCCTCGGCTTCCTCGTGCTCGAGGTCGTCCTCATTCAGCGATTTGTGCTGTTCCTCGGATTCCCGACGTATGCGCTCTCGGTCGTGCTGTTCTCGCTGCTGCTGTTCACCGGCCTGGGTGCGTTCATGTCCAGCCGGGCGCGCGACCCGCGGCGGACGCTCCTGATTGCGCTCAGCGTGGCGATCGTGCTGATCATCGCGGCGGCGTTCGGACTCCAATCGCTGCTTGCGTCACTCATCAGCGCGTCGTTTGCCATCCGGGTCGTGCTCACGGTCGTGATGCTCGCACCGTTCGGCGTCACGCTCGGGATGGCGATGCCGATCGGCCTGCGCCGACTCGCCGAGCTGTATCCGACGGGCGTGCCGTGGGCGTGGGGAATCAACGGGATCGCGTCGGTGCTCGCGTCAGCGCTCGGCGTCGCCGTGGCGGTCGTCGCCGGCTTCGCGGCGGCGACGCTCGTGGCGGCCGCCTGCTACGTCATCGCGCTCGCACACGCGGCGTTTGGTCGCTGGCCTGCTCGCGTCCCCGTGGGCGCAGGCGTCGATACTTCAGCCGCAGAAGCGGGCGTTCGACAAGGTAGTAGCTCGCCGCCGCAACCGGTATGACGATCGCCACCGTGCCGACGAGGACGATCCCGAACGGGTTCTTGTGGCCGATGAACCCGAGGTCGAGCGCGATCGCAAAGTGCCACAGGAAGATCCCGTAGGAGATCAGGCCGAGCCAGGCGATCACCGGATGGGTGAGCACGCGCTCGGGCACGCTCGTTCCCCGCTTGGCGAACACGGCCGGTACGAGCAGCAGCGCTGAGACGAGCCCGAACACGAGCGCCGTGACGAACGCCTGGTCGTGGGCGCCGACGAACGGCGAGGCAGGGAGCCACAGGCACAAGGCCGCATACAGGACGACGGCAAGCGCCCACATGAGTCCCGGCCGCGCCGTCGCACTCCGGACGACCCGGGGGTCGATGTCGCCGCCCATGACCGCGGCGGAGACGACGGCCAGCCCCATCCCGAGCGCGAACCAGAAGAAGTGCCCGACGAGCGTCGCGTCGACCCACGTCGGGGTGTCGCTGTAGGCGGCGAACTCGAGCGCGAGCGAGAGCGCGGAGAGGATGGCGAGTACGGCGAGTTCGGCCCGAAGCCAGCGGCGCGGGTCGAGCCGTCGCGTCAGGCGACCGACTGCGGCGACGTAGAACGGCAACGCGATGTAGAACGTCAGCTCCACGACGAGGCTCCACGTCTGCGAGAGCCGGCACACGAACGAGCCCTGGAGGCACTCGTTGTGCCAAAGCGCGTACAGCTGTAGACGGCTGCCCGGCACGGATCCCGTCAGCCCGGGCAGGAGCAGGAGCACGGTGAGTGCGACCCAGTACGCCGGGTAGATGCGCAGGAAGCGCCGCTTGGCGTAATCTCGCACGGCGGGTGCGGGAGCACCGCCGGCGCGGTGCGCGATGAACGGGCGATAGAGCAGGAAACCGGAGATGACGAAGAACAGCGCCACCCCGAAGTTGAGGTGATCGAGGAGGCGTCCCGGCAATGAACCGGTGCTCGCCTGGCCGAAGACCGCGGTGTGGAACAGGACGATGCTGAGGACGGCGAGCGCGCGGACGCCGTCGATCATCGCGAAGCGGGGATGCCTCGGGGGTGGGGCGACGGCATCGGGTACGGTCACGGGCTCGTCCATGAGTACGGGGTCTGGAAACGTAACGGCTGGCCTCGCCGCTCGCGCCGCGGTGTCGCTCCGGCTGCGGGCCGCTGATGCGGCCGACCGGGTGCTCGGACGACGTGCGGAGCTGACCCCGCCGCGCCGGCTGCAGCAGGCCGTGGGCGATTCGGACTTCGTCGCGACGGGCGACGAGTTTGGACGGTTGCTCGATGAGTTGGGGGTACTGCGTGCCGACGCGCGCGTGCTCGACGTGGGGTGCGGCGCGGGGCGGATCGCGCGGGTGCTCGCGACTCGGTTGCGCCCGCCGGGGTCCTACGACGGCTTTGACGTGATGGCGGATGCGGTGGGGTGGTGCGCGCGGGCGTATCGGGACGCGCGACCGGGGGTCCCGTTCCGGTTCGTCCATGCCGACATCGAGAACGCGCTGTACAACCCGGGGGGTCGTGTGGCGGCGGCGGAGCACCGGTTCCCGTACGACGACGGGGCGTTCGATCTTGTGCTGGCGACGTCAGTGTTCACGCACCTGTTGGCCGACACGGCGGCGCGCTATGTGGCCGAGGCGGCGCGGGTGCTGGCGCCCGGTGGGGTGCTGTTCGCGACGTGGTTCCTGATGAGGCCGGACGCCGCTACGGCTGATGCCGCATCGTTTCGATTTGAGACGTTCGAAGGTGGCCCGGCGTGCGTCGCCGATCCGGCGCTACCGGAAGCGGCGGTGGGCTATGAAAGTGGGTGGGTTGAAGCACGGCTCGGGGACGGCGGGCTGGCGCCCCAGCGGCCCCCGCTGCTGGGGACGTGGGCGGGGACGGCCGGGACGAGCTTTCAGGACATCGTCATCGCCCGGCGCGGATGAGCGCTCGCCGCGATCGGGCCCTGTGGGCCGGGGCCGCTCGGCCGGCGCAACATTCCGTCCGCTATGCGGACGAAACGTTCCGTGCGCCGGCAAGCGTTCGCCACAGGGCGACGAACAGCAGGCCGATCGCGGCGACGGCGACCCAGTGCGCGGTCATGTGGTCGGTGGCGTAGCCGTAGTGGTTGCCGTCGGCGGACGACGGGGCGTCGATGATGTAGAGGAGCGGGACGACGATGCCGAGCAGCGCGCCGGCTACGAGGGTGAGCGGTCGCGCGCCGACGCCGCGCCACAGGATCACCGCGAGCACGGGCACGCTGACGACACCCGCGCGGACGCCGAAGACGAGGCCGAAGACGACACCGGCGGCGATCGCCCAGGCGAACGCGTGGACCGGGGTGAGCGCGCGCGGCTCGTCGTCGGCGGGCAGTTCGGGATCGTCGGGCGGAGGCGGGCGCCGGGCCACACGCCGGCGACGGAGCGGCCAGGCGAGCAGCGCCAGGCAGACGAGCCCGGCGACACCGGAGACGACGTAGCCGATCAGAGCGAGCCGGTTCGGTGAGAACGTGAACGAGACGTTGTGGCATGACGGCCCGATCTTCCACCCGTTGGCGTACCCGTCGATCGGGACCGGCGTCCCGAGTGAGTGCCCGTCACACGATGCCCGCCAGCCGCGGTCGTAGCCCTCGCCGAGGACGAGCCAGGAGGGGCCGGAGACGGACACGCGGACGCCGGTGTGGGAGCCGCGGCCGAAGGCACCCGGGGTGATCACGTGGCCGGTCGCGGCCGGCACGGGCGTCCGAGCCGCGGAGCGGAGCGCGAGCGCGTCAACCCGGTATGCGCCCGGCTCGCTCACGAGCAGGTGCGATCCCGCGGCGAGCGTCACCGGTCGCCCGCATGACACAGCGCGGGCCCGGCCCCCGCGCGCGGCCGCGGCAAGGACCCGCATCGGCACGCTCTGGCCGTCAACTCGGAACCGCACGGCTCCGCACGGGGTGGACGCCGGGGCGGCACTGACCCAGGCGCTGGCCGTGAACGCCCGGTGCGCCGGCACCTCAAACACCCGGCGCATGCCGAGCGTGTCGTCGGCCGTGCGCTCGAACAGATACGTGAGCGTCACGCGACCCAGATCCGCTCGGTGAAGCGCGGCCGCCGCGTCGACCGGAAGCCGCATCTGCTCGCTCGCCCGGACGCCAGGGATCCGCAGCTCGCTGATCCCGAGCGGCACGCCGACGCCACTGACTGACACCCGCAGAACAGGCACCGCGTGCGCTCCCAGCACAAGGCGGTTCCAGCCGGGATGGACGGCGTACGACCGCCCGCCGATCGAGACCGCGTGCACGTCGCCGTACGGCAGCAGGTCGACGTACGGGACGTCGGTCGGGCGGGTGAACGCGACGTCGAGATACCAGCGGCCGGGATCGAGCGACTGATCAGCGAGCCAGGCGGTCGCGGGTGAGCCGTCGAGCGCCGCAAACGGGCGGTGTGACGGGTCCTGGGGCGTCTGCGGCGAGAACGGAGCGCTCACCGACCGGATCCCGGTGTACGTCGCGACCGTCTGCGCATCCGGGCCGCGGCCGAACGGGTCAAGGATGAAGCCGTCGGCGCTCACCGTCTGGTCGGCTGCAAGCGTCGCCCCGACGTTCTGCGAGAGCGACCCGGCGACGAACGCGCGTCGCCGGTTGGAGTCGGTGATGACGACGTCGCCGCCGGACGCGACCGCCGCTCGCAGGGCCGCCGGAGCGAGATCGGCGCCGTAGCGCAGCGCCCGGTCCGGCGGCAGAGCTCCGAACGCCGCCAGATCGGCGATCCCACCCGCCGAGCCGTCGACGACGATCGGCGACTGCTGGGGGTCGACGTGGACGATCCCCCGCGCCGACCCAAGGTCGTAGCGGCGGACCTGGGGCAGGCTGACCTCGCCGAACCGCCTCACCGGCCCATAGGACCGCGCCGGCGCGGTGAAGCCGGGCTGGGCCGAGAGCGTCGCGGCGACGGCGGCCGGCGGCGGGGCGGCGCTGCGTGCGAGGTCGCTGTCGGTGCCGGTGATGACCGAGCGCACGCCGATCAGCGCCAGCAGCGGCGCGAGTTGTCCGGGCAACAACCGTCCCTGGTGCACGAGGCCGTCGATCGTCCACAGCAGGTCGGTCGCGCGCAGGTCGCTGTACGGGACCTCGGTCCGCTCCGCGACCGGGCGCCGACTCAGAGCCGGAAGGATCGGATCGACGGTGCCGCCCCAGGTGTAGAACGAGGACAGCTCCCCCGGCAACACGATCGCGCGGGCGTTCGCGGGCAGCCCCCGGTCGAGGTCGGTCGCGACCTGCCGCCACGCCGCCGGGATCCGCTTGTACGAGACCTGGCGGTCCTGGGCGCGGCCGGTGACGAGCGGCCATGCGGCGACAGCGAGCACCGCGATGGCCGCCGCAGCGAAGACGGGGCGCCACACGCCACCGAGGCGGACCCACAGCGCCCCCGCCCCCACCCCGCACAGACACCCGAGCCCGATCGCCACGAGCGGCGCCGCCTTGTAGGAGGCGCGCAGAAAGCGGACCGCGGCGACGTGGTTGTAAGTGAACGTGAGACCGTGGCGCAGCGGCGTCCCCTCCGGAAAGCCGGCGAGCATGATCAGGATGCCGGCGAGCACGAGCACGAGGAAGAACGGCCCGTAGCGCCAGCGCCGGGCCGCCACGAACGAGACGAGCCCGGCCGCCGGCAGGAGCAGTGTCCCGACGACGACCGGCAGCGAGAACAGCATCGTCTTTGCGTCGTCGAAGTATGGAATCGCCCGGCCGGCGAAGCCGATCCCGACGTACGAGAGCCAGAACCCCATCAGTCGCAGGCTCTCGGTCGCGCTCGTCGTCCCCCAGACGGTCCCGGGCTGCTCGGTGAACTTCAGGAAGTCGACGCCGTACTTCGACTGGACGTAGGCGGGGATGATCCACCAGATCGAGACGAGCACCCCGAGCGGCACGGCGCGGAGCAAGAACCGGCGCACATCGACCCACCCAACCCCGGCGAACACCGCCTCATAGACGAGTAACAGGACCGGCCCGACGAGCATCCACGCGACGACGGCACCGTTGACGCCACCACCCGCCGCGGTCACGAGCAGCGCGCCCGCCGCCGGCCACCGCCAACCGCGCGAGTCGCGCAGGCCGCGGTGGACGGAGAGCAGCAGCCACGGCAGCGCCGCGTACGCGAGCAGCGTCACGGTCGTGCGGTTCGTGTACGTGACGACGAATGGGTTGAGGATCGTCACAGCGCCCGCGGTGAGATGGGCGATCCCGCGCGGGCCCGGATAGAGGGCATCGAGCAAGCGGACGACTCCCCACGCGGCGAGCGAGAGCAGCAGCCCGAGCCACAGGCGCTGGACGACCCAGTCGGGGAGCCCGAGCGCATGTCCGAGCGCGAAGAAGGGCCCCATCGGGAACAGGTAGCCCGTCTGCTGGCCCGACTGGACGCCACCAAGCTGGCCGGTCGAGGTCCACATCGAGGCGACGTCGGCGAGGAATCGCCCCGGATCGACGTGGAGGTTGATCTTCGTGTCGGCGGTCGCGAGGCCGGTTCGCTGGGCGAACGCGAGCAGGAACGACGCGACGCTCAGCAGCGCAGGGACAGCCATCCGGTCGCGTAGCGTAGCCCCGGGCCACGCCTCCAGGTCGCACGCACGAGGGCGTTCCGCGTACGCTACGGCGAGTGGCCCGGATCTGGCTGATGATCCCAACCTTCAATGAGGCGGGTAACGTCGAGCACGTCGTTCGTGCCGCCGTGACCGAACTCGAACGCGCGGCGCCCGGAGATCATCGGCTGCTGATCGTCGATGACGCCTCCCCCGACGGCACCGCGGAGATCGCGGACGGACTGGCGTCGGAGCTCGGCAGGATCGAGGTGCTCCGCCGTCCCGGCAAGCAAGGACTCGGGCGGGCCTACCTGGCCGGCTTCGAGCATGCGCTGAACGGCGGCGCCGAGATCGTGATCGTGATGGACGCAGACATGTCCCACGACCCGATGTACATCCCAGATCTGCTCGCGGCCGCAGAGGACCACGACCTCGTGCTCGGCTCCCGGTACGTCCCCGGCGGCTCGATCGCCGACTGGCCTCGTCTGCGGCGCCTGCTCAGCCGCGCCGGCTCGCTGTACTCGCGGCGCCTGCTCGACCTCGATGTGCGCGACCTCACCGGCGGCTTTCGCTGCATCCGGCGGGAGGTGCTCGAGGCTGTCGAGCTGCCGACGCTGCGCTCGCAGGGCTATGTGTTCAACATCGAGCTGACGTTCCGCGCCCACCGGGCCGGTTTCCGGATCACCGAGGTCCCGATCCGCTTCCAGGACCGCACCGTCGGCGAGAGCAAGATCTCGTTCGGCGTCGCCGTCGAGGCGCTGTGGCTCGTCCCCGTCCTCCGCCATCCGTGGCTCGGCCGCCTGTGGCCCGCCAGGACCGCCCCGATGGCCGACCCCGAGATCGACCCGGAGACCGTGGCGATCGACCCACCCGTGCCCGAGCAGGCGACAGCGGCGAGCGCGCCGGTGCGCGCCGGCCCATGACCGCCAGCGAGCTCCGGCCCGGGTTCGACGAGGCTCTCACCGCGGTCCGCGACGTCGAGGGCTGGATGACCGACGCCCAGGCCCGGCGGCTCTGGAACGCGGCCCAGGCGGTGCCCCCGGGCGGCCGGATCGTCGAGATCGGCTCGTTCCGCGGCCGGTCGACGATCATCCTCGGCAAGGCCGCCGCGCCGGACGTCGAACTCGTCGCGATCGATCCCCACGGCGGGATGGATCGGGGTCCAAACGAGTACGACCCGGACACTGCGCTCGGCAACGCGGACTACGACACGTTCCACGCCAACCTCGACCGGGCCGGCGTCGAGGAGCGCGTGCATCACGTACGTCGAACTTCGCAGGACGCCCTGAACCACGTCACCGGCGAGCTCGATCTGCTCTACATCGACGGCGCCCACCGGTACCGCTTTGCGAAGCCGGACATCGAGCGCTGGGGGCCGCGCGTGCGCCCCGGCGGGACGATGCTCATCCACGACTCCTACAACGCGGTCGGCGTGATGCGTGCGCAGCTGCGGCTGCTGTTCGGCGCCCGGAGCTTCCGCTACGTCGGCCGCAGCGGGTCGCTCGCCGAGTACCGCCGCGAGCAGCAGCCGCTGAGCGTCGGCGAACGGGCGAAGAACGCCGCCCGCCAGGCGCTGGAGCTCCCCTACTTCGTCCGTAACTGTGTCGTCAAGCTCGCGCTTGTGGCACGCCTGCGCCCCGTTGCTCGGCTTCTGGGCGAGCAGGGTCACTGGCCGTACTGACCGACCAGTCCTCTGGCGGTCGCGTCGGCTCGGGCCCGCGTGCGCGCCGCCCACGCGCCGCCGCGAGCGTCAGCCATCCAGACGCCCCGAGCAGCACGACCGCGCCGACGCCGATCCAGTGCCCGTAGATGACGTCGACGCTGTAGCCGAAGTTGTAGCCGCCCTCGTTGTTCGGCTGCGCGATGACGTAGGAAATCGGAATCGCGATGCCGATTAGCCCCGCCGACGTGGCGGCGAGTGCGCGCGGCCCGATCCCGCGCCACAGAATGATCGTCAGTGCCGGCGCGATCAGGATCGCCGAGCGCCAGGCGAAGATGAACGCGAGCGGGATCGTGACGAGCAACGCCCAGCCGAGCGCTCGGCGGAACGGGAGCCGGCGGGCGCGGTCCGAGATCTCGAGGAACTCCGGCAGGGCGTCCGCTTCGGACAGGCGCGGCGGGCGCGTGAAGATGAGGAGCAGGGCGAGCAGGGCGACGATGACCGCCGAGACAACGTACGAGCGGTTGACCCCGGACTGTGGCGCGAATGTAAATGACACCTGCCGGCAACCGGCCGGGGCGAGCCAGCCGTTGGCATAGCCGTCGATCACCTGCGGCGTCCCGAGCGAGCGTCCATCGCACGTCGCCTGCCAACCGACGTCGTAGCTCTCGCCGAGCACGAGCCAGGACGGCCGATTGACCGAGACGCGGACGCCGTCCACCGAGTAGCGGCCGATCGACCCGGGCGCCGTCACCTGCGCAGTGCCGGCCGCCGTGGTCGCAAGCGGGACGGGCGCCGCCGAGTGCAGGCGGAGCAGGTCGACGCTCAACGGCCCCGGGTGGACATCGACGTACTGAACGCCGGACGGCATCGTCGCCGTGCCACCGCACGAGCGCGCCACGAGCGCCTGGCCGGCCTCGAGCTGCGACACGGTGCCGGTCACCCGGAGCGGCATGATGCGCCCAGCAACCGTCACCCGGGCGTCACCGCACACGCTGTGCAGAGGGCCGGCGTGGGGAACGCGGACGGGCCCGACGCCCGCGACGGACAGTGCTGCGATGCCGATCCCGCGAGTTGCCCGCTGGCGGGCCGTGAGGCCGGCCGAGAACGCCGCGCCGACGATCGTCAGCCGGAATGCCTTTGCGCGGACGGGGCTCGGGAGCGTCACCGTCCCGTCGGCGGCGACCGGCAGCGTGCCGGTGGTGCCGCCGGGCCAGCTCAGCCGGACGGCGGTCGGATGCCGCACCGGCAGCCGCGCCGGCGTGAGCGTCAGGCGGCTCACCGTCACCGGCCCCCGCGTCGTCCACGCGATCCACGGGTACGGCTGGTAGGGCCGGATCCAGAGGCCCACCCACGCGGTGCTCGGATCGCCGTCGAACGCGCTCGAGGCGCGGTAGATCGCCTCGTTGTGGAAGCGGCTCGACGAGGTGAACGTGGCGCCGTCGGTTCGGACGCCGGTGAACCGGTCAAGGAACGCGTCGGAGCTGTCGACGGAGGGCTGCGCCCGGGCGTCGAGGGCGTACGTCCGCTGCACCGGAGTGAACACGAGTCGGTGAATCGCCTTCTCGGCGTCCTGGCGGTCCTCGAGGTTGGCGAGACCGGGCTCATCGACGTAGCGGTCGCGGCTGAACGGATCGTCGCCTGTCGTCCGGGAGAACACATAGGTGAGCGAGGCATGGCTGATATCGCGACCGGCGAGCGCCTTGGAGACGAGAACCGGCGAGCGCAGGATCTGGCTGACGTGGACGCCGGGGATCCGCAGCTCCTGGATGCCGCCGGGGCCCGGCTTTCGGGGCTGGAGCACGCTCGCGATCGCGACTCGCAGGCTGCCGATGTGGTGGGCACCGACGATGATGTGGTTCCAGCCGGCGTGAACCTTCGTCACCTTGTTGCCGAGCCCGATCGACGTCACGGTGCCGTGCGGTCCAGTGAGCGGATACACGTCGACGTAGGGGACGTCACGCGGGCTCGTGAACGTGATCCGGAACCAGCGGTCGGGCTGGGGCTGACCGTACGGGACCCAGGAGGTGTTCAGGTCGCCGTCGAAGGCGGCGACCCAGGCGTGCTCCGGGAACGACTGGAAGCCGTTCGCCACCGGGCCCGTGATCGACTTCGCGCCGCGGACGATCGCCACCGTCTGTCCCTGCGTGCCGGGCTTGACGAACGGGTTGACGACGGCTTCGGTCCGGAGGATCGGGTCCTTCTGGGTGAGCACCGGCCCGACGTTCTGCTGGCTGAACTGCGGGAGGAATGCCTGCCGGCGGTTCGAGTCGGTGACGACGATGTCGCCCCCGGCGGCTCCGGCGCCGGCGATCGCACGCGAGGTCAGATCACCGGCGTAGAACAGCGGTGCGCGGGCGGGGAGCGCTCCGAATGCGGCGAGGTCGGCGAGTCCCGCCGCCGAGCCGTCGACGACGGTCTCGCGGCCCTGGTCGAAGTGGACGATGCCCCGGCCGACGGGCAACGAGAACCGGCGTACCTGGGCGAGCGACTGAGTCGCGCCGAGATCACCACGGGCGGGCGGGACCGGCGACAGACGCCCAGAGTTCTGGGGCGCCCCGAGGTTCTGGGAGGCGAGGACCCGGGCGGCCACCGCCGGGTCGACAGCGCCGCTGCGCCGGATGTCGTCGTCGGTTCCGGACACGACCGACGAGGCGCCGATCAGGCCGAGCAGCGGACGGAGCTGGCCCGGGAACGCGCGCGCCTGCTGGACGAGCGAGTCGACCGTCTGAAGGAGGTCATCGGCGTGAAGGTCGGCGTACGGCGTCTCGTAACGCACGGCGACAGGCTTGTTCGTCAGCCGCGGGAGGATTGGGTCGACCGTGCCGCCCCACTTGTAGTAGGCGAAGACAGAACCGGGAAGGATGACCGTGCGGGAGTTGGCGGGCAGGGTGCGGTTGAGCGAGGTGCCCACGTTCTTCCACGCTGCCGGGATCGACTTCCACGTCAGCTGGCGGTCGATCGCCCTGCCCTGGATGACGGGCAGCGCCGCGTACGCGAGCAGCCCCACGAACGCGAGCGGGACCCCGATCATCGCCACCTGGCGCCAGCGGGCGAGCCGAATCTCACGCAGCCGCCACCACAACAGGCGGGCACCGAGTCCGAGCAGCCCGGCGAGGCCGAGCGCGACGAGCGGCGCTGCCTTGTTGACCGTCCGCAGGAAGCGCGTGACGAACACGTGGTAGTAGATCCACTCCATCGTCGAGCGCAGCGGGGTCCCGTCCGGGAAGCCGGCCGCCATCACGACGACGCCGACGACGAACATCAGGACAAAGAACGGGGCGTAGCGCCAGCGACGCGCCCATACGAAGCTGAGCGCCGCGAGCGCGGAGAGCACGAACGAGGCGCCGACGACGAGCACGTTGAAGATGAGCGTGCCGCTGTCCGAGAAATACGGGAACCCGGATTTCGGATAGCCGGCGCCGATGTACGACGTCCAGTAGCCCATCAGCCGCAGTGACTCGGAGATCGCGTTTGTCCCCCAGATCGTGCGCGGCTGCTCCGTGTACTGGAGAAAGTCGATCCCGTAGCGGACGTGGACGAGCAGCGCCGAGATCCACCAGAACGAGGCGAGCACCGACAGGATCACCGCCCGCGCGAAGAACCCGCCCGCCGCGCGCCAGCGGACATGGCCCATCGCCGGCTCGTAGAACATGAGCAGCACCGGACCGATCGCCATGTAGAACACGACCGCGGCGTTGACCCCGCCGCCGGTGGACATGAACAGCAGGGCGAACGCCGCCGGCCACCACCAGGCGCGCCAGCCGCGCGATGTGCGCACGCCCCGGTACACGGCGAGCAGCAGCCACGGAAGCGCCGCGTAGCCCCACAGCGTGATCGTCGTCCGCGCAATGAACACCGTCGTGTACGGGTTGAGCACGAAGAACGCGGTCGCGACGAGGTGGACGATCCCGCGCGGCTTGCCGATGAGCTGGTCGAGCAGCAGGAGCATCCCCCAGGCGGCGAGCGCGAGCACGGTCCCGAGCCAGAGCCGCTGCACCACCCAGGGAGAGATCCCGAGCGAGTGGAACAGGGCAAAGAACGGCCCCATCGGCCACAGGTAGCCGCCGTACTGGGCGCTGTGGACCTCGCCGAGGCCGTTCGTCGGCGTCCACACCGAGGCGACGTCGCCGAGGAACCGCACCGGGTCGACGTGGAGGTCGATCTTCGTGTCGGATGTCGCCCAGCCGGTGCGCTGCCAGAACGCGATCACGAACGAGGCGATCGCGAAGCCGAGCGTGAACCGGGCGTCTCGTTTGATCCGGAGCAAAACGGCGGCGCAGTCTAGACGGCGGGGGCCCGGCGGCGGCTCAGGAGCCGCGCGTGTCCTTGGGGTCGAGCAGGTGGATATGGGCGGCGGCGGCGCGCGCGCCGGCCTGGTCGTGGCGGAACTCCTGGATCCCGAGGAGGTCGACCCACGCCTGCAGGTTGTCGGGCTCCCGGCGCACGACGGCCTGCGTTATCGCGAGCGCCCGGTCAAGGTCGCCGGGGGCGCTGCGCAGCGCGTAGTCGCCGGCGATCGCGAGGTCCGGCTGGCTGTCGGGGTTGAGCAGCTTGGCGGCGCGGACCTCGTCGACGCGCGCCCTGAACGTCGCCGGGTGACGCAGGATCGGCAGGAGGTTGGCGGTCTTGTCACCGGGAACGGCGGTACCGTGGGCGAGGTCGTGCGCGTCGTTCAGCATCACGACCATCCAGGCGAGCGCGAGGGCGGCGAACAGCGCAATGGCTCCGCGAACGATCATCGCGACATGATGACGGTCATGCGGCCGCGCGGACGCCTGTCGCGTTGTCGGTGGGGGCCGTGCGCGCCGGGCGCCACCGTCCGACGAGCGCGTCGAGCGCAACCGAGGCGAGCACGATGAGCGCCGGTTCCGCCCCGACGCGGAAGCGGGTGAAGCCGTACGCCGTGATCGAGACAAACAGCACGAGCGCGAGCGGTGAGAGCAGGACGAGCCACGGGCCGCGACGCCGGCGGAGGATGACGGCACCGGCGATCGCCAGCACCGCGACGACGTAGTAGAGGAGCACGCCGAGTTGCTCGACGGTCAGGTTGCGCCCCTCGAACTGCTTCTCGATGTGCCACTGCTGCGCGGGCTGGAACAGCTCAAAGGAGCGCCCGATCCGCGCCGCGATCACGAGTGGGAGTCGCCCGGCGTGGTCGCGGGCATAGTTCAGGCCGACGTCCCGGAGGTGGTTGGAGGCGACGGCCTCGTTCGTCGAGTGCGGGGGCGGGATGCAGGAGAAGGTCCATTGGCCGATGAACGCGCCGTAGTACGTCGCGTGGCAGTTCGCCCCGGCGAGCAGCCCGCCGGCGTTCGTCGAGAGCAGCACAGGCTGATCGAACGCGATCCAGCAACGCACGAACCACGGCAGCAGGACGACCGCGCACGCCGCGACGGTCACCAGACCGCGGCGCAGGCCGACCACGCCGAACGGCAGCAGGAGCACGAGCAACAGCGCCTCGGAGCGGGTCAGCGTCGCGACGGCGATGATCACGCCGAGCAGCGCCGCCCGGCGCGCCGACGGCGCTTCCCGGAGCCGGAGCGTCTGGAGCAGCGCGAGCGTGACGAGCAGCGCGAACACCGACTCGCTGCGCAGCGATCCGTCGGCGGCGATCAGCAGCGGGTAGATCGCGGTCAGGCCCGCGGCGATCAGTCCGAGGCGCTCGCCGCCGACCCGGCGGCCGAGAAACGCGGTGACGACGATCGTCGCGGTGCCGGCGAAGATGTCAACGAGGTCGTGCCAGGCCCAGGAACGGCCGCCGACCAGCGAGACGGCGGCCTCCAGGAACGGATAGACCGGAGGCTTGTCGGCGGTCGGCCTGGCGATGTGGGCGAGCTGCCAGGTGAACGGCTGGATGTAGCCGTGGCCGTCGGCGAGCAGGTTCGCCTGGAGTCCGAACTCGAGCGCGTCACCATTGAGGGACTTGCTCTTGACGATCACATAGGCGTAGATGACTCGCAGCACGAGTCCAACGAGCGCGATCCCGATCAGCGCTCGGCCCCAGCCGAGCCGGCTCATACGGCGGCGTGCTCGGAGGCCGGGACGGGCGAGCGACTGGCGCTGCGGCGGCGCACCGCGACGCGCTCCTGGATGGCGACGATCCCCGCCGCCGCGAGCACGGTGAGCGGGATCTCGAACGAATACCGCAGCCGCGGCACGCCGTAGCCGATCGCCGTCGAGACGATCACGACCACCGCCGGGCAGAGGAGCACGATCAGCAGCGGCCGGGCTCGGCGGCGGAGCAGCAGCAGGCCGGGAACGGCGAGCAGCATCAGCACGTAGTAGGCGGCCACGCCGATCTGGGCGACGTCGGTCTGCACCCCCTCGGAGAACGCCCTCGCCTGGCGGCGGGGCTGCCACAGGTCCCAGACCCGTAGTTCGCGCATGACCACGACAAGCGGAAGGCGTGAGAGATGGTGCTCGGCGTAGCTGATGCCCTGGTGGGTCCAGATCGCCGCCTGCGCCGCCTCGTTGGACTTGGTGATGTTCGCCGAGCAGGTGATGTCCCAGCCGCCGATGTTCGTGCCGTGGTAGGTCTTGTCGCAGTTGGCACCGGCGATCACGGTGGCGTTGTTTGTCGAGATGAGCACGAAGCGGCCGAACACGTTCTCGTTGCGGATCTCCCACGGGGCGAGCACGAGGACGCACGCGATCCCGGCGGCGAATATCGAGCGCGCCGCGCCCCCGCCACGTCGGCTGCGCGCGCCAGGCGAGCGGCAGCACGAGGAAGGGAAGGAACAGTAGGGCCTCCGTCCGCGTCAGCGCGTCGAGCGCGATGAGCGCGCCCAGGAGCGCGGCCCGGCGCCACGTCGGGCGGTCGAGCACGGCGATTGCGGACAGCAGCGTGCCCGCGATCAGCGCGCCGTACAGCGTCTCGCTCATGAGGTTCGCGTCGGCGGCGATCATCACCGGATAGGCCGCGTAGACCGCGGCGGCGATCAGGCCGAGCTTGGCGCCGCCGACGCGGCGGCCGAGCAGCCCGACGAGCACCGTCGTCATCGCGCCGAAGCCCAGGCCCAGCGCGCGCTGGGCGAGCGTCGAATGCAGCCCGAGCTTGTAGAAGCCGGAGAGCACGAGCGGGTAGAGCGGCGGGTGGATCGCCGACGGCCGGTACTGCCCGGTGCCGAGCAGCACCCATGGCTCGATGAACCCGTGGCCCTGGGCAATCGACTGCGCCTGCCAGTGGTAGAACCACCAGTCGCCGATCCCGACGACGTGACGGGCGATCGTGAACAGGTAGATCGCCCGCAGCACGACGCCGAACGCGACGACGGCAGCCAGGCGGGCGGGGAAGGATCGCGGCACCAGCCTCACCGAGGTCAGGATATGCGAACCGCCCGGTGGGGTCCGCCGTAGCGTGTGAAGTCCACCGGCTTCCGATTCGGCCACAATTGACGCGGTGAACGTCCGGGCGAATCGCCTGCCGTTGGTCGACTCGCTGCGCGCCATCGCCGCGCTGTCCGTGCTGCTCACGCACACGGCGGTGGCCGCGGGGGTGTCCGGCAACCCGAACAGCCCGCTCAGCCGGTACGCGCAGCGGCTCGACGTCGGCGTCGTCATCTTCTTTCTCATCTCCGGACTGCTGCTGTACCGGCCGTTCGTGCTCTCGCGCCTGAGCGGCCGCCCAGCGCCGGCGACCGGGCCGTATGCGTGGCGGCGCTTTCTCCGGATCGTCCCGGCGTACTGGGTGGCGCTCACGGTCACGGCGCTGTGGGTCGGCACGTCAGCGCTCCAGTACGGCGTGTTCACCGCCCACGGCGCCCCGCTCTACTACCTGCTCGGACAGACCTACAGCCCGCACACGCTCTCCGGCGGACTCACCCAGGCGTGGACGCTGACGATCGAGGTCGCCTTCTACGCGTTCCTGCCCGTGTATGCGTGGATTCAGCGACGGATTCCGGCCCGCTCGCGCACCGCCGTGCTGCGTTCGGAGCTCATCGGGTTGCTTGTGCTGATCGTCATCTCCCAGATCTGGAAGGCGGCCGTGCTCGGTGGGGGCAGCGCGCATCAGATCGTCGTCACGCCGATGCTCGACGCGCTGCCGAGCTACTTCGACCAGTTTGCCTTCGGGATGGGGCTGGCGCTGCTGAGCGTGTGGATCGAGCTTGAGGGCACCACGCCGCGCGCCGTCCGCGTGTTCGACCGCTACCCCGGCCTCGCCTGGCTGTTTGCGGCGATCGCGTTCTGGGCGGTGGCCACGCAGATCGGTCTCGGCGGATTCTTCGCCCCGGTGAGCGTCAGCCAATACTTTGAGAGCCACTGGCTGTACACGGCGGTCGCGCTCGGACTGCTCGTGCCCGCGGTCGTCGGCGACCAGACCCGGGGCGCTGTGCGACACGTCCTACGGTGGCGGGTGCTCGCCTGGCTCGGGCTCATCTCGTACGGCATCTACCTGTGGCAGACGCCGGTCGTCGCCCAGCTCTCGCGTTGGCACTTCGGGACGCACTCGGTCATCTACCCGTGGCTGTGGTGGAGCGCAGGGACGCTCGCGATGACGGCCGTGATCGCAGCAGCGAGCTACTACGTGCTCGAACGGCCGATCCTGTCGTTCAAGCATGTCTTCGACAGGCGTCCGATCGCGCCGCGCGGCGAGGCCACCGATGAGCCCGCTCCGGCGCGGCCGCTCGCGCTCGTTCCCGAGAGGGGCTCGGACTCGTGACCACCGACATCGAGCTCGCACCGGGCGCCCGACCCGCGCCGCCGCCCGCCGCCGGGCGGGCCCAGCGCAGCGGTCGCTTCGGCGCGTGGATCGCCGCGAACCGAGCGCTCACGGGCGCGAGCTGCGTGATCGTCATCAGCTATCTCGTCACCCGCCTGATCTTCATCGGCGGCTTCCCGTACTTCTTCGACGAGGGGCTGTACGCCGGCTGGGCGAACGGGCTCGCGCATTCGCTGCACGATCTGTTCATCGCCGAGATCATCGGCCGCGAGCCGCTGCTGTCCTGGGCGGGCGCGGTCCTCGTCAAGCTCGGGTTCGCGCCCCTGACGGCGATGCGCTGGGTCTCGATGCTCGCCGGGCTCGCGACCGTCGGCGTCGTCGCGATGCTGGGGCGCAAGCTCGGCGGGCGCACGACCGGCGTGATCGCGGCAGGGCTGTGTGTCGTGCTGCCGATGTTCCTCGTTCACGACGGGATCGGGATCTACGAGCCGCTCGTGACCCTGATCATGGCGATCGCCCTGTACGTCGAGATCGAGCTCGCCGAGCGCCCGAGCCTGCGCACGGGCGCGGTCCTCGGGGTCGTTTTCGCCGCCGCCCTGCTGACGAAGGAGAACACGCTCCCGGCGATCGCGCTGCTCCCGCTCAGCCTGGTGTGCTTCGACTTCTCACCGGAAGGTCGCGGGCGGCGCGTGAAGCTGTGGCTCGGCGCTGTGGCGATCTCGCTGCTCGGCGTCGTCCTCGCCGAGGTCCTGCTGCGCTCATCCGGGTATTGGGCGACCTACGAGGCGGTGCGCAAGAGCCCCCTGTACACGGTGCGCTCGCTCAGCAACGTCCTCCACTACCCGTTCAACGTGTTCACCCAGGACGCGTGGCGCGTGTTCCGGAGCACGATGACCGGCTACGTCACGCTGCCACTCCTCGTGATCGGCGTCGCCGGAGCGGTGCTCGCGCTGCGCCGCCGCGTGCGCCTGACCCTCGTCTACCTCGCATGGGCGGTCGTCCCGACCGTCGGCGCGATCTTCTTCACGACGTATCCGTTCCCGCGGCATTTCATGTCCAGCCTGCCGCCGTTCATCGTGCTCATCGCGTATGCGGTGGCCCTCGGGTGGCGGTGGGTCTCCGGCCGAAGCTGGCGGACGCCCGGGCGCGCGGCGTACCTCGTCATCGGCGTGCTCGCGCTCGTGCCGGCCCTGGTGTTCGACGGACGCGTGCTCGCGCACCCGGGCACGGCCCGCTATCCGAGCTTCGACGACTGGCAGTACGTCACCGGGTTCCCGGCGGGGTCGCCGTGGCCGAAGGTGGCGAACGCGATCCGGCAGCGGGCCGTCGGCTCGCGGGTCGTGATCATCCACCCCAACGCCGACCCGACGATCGTCGGCGATCTGCTCGGCAACAGCCCTCGCTACGTGTTCAGCTACGGGGACCAGCCACTTGGCAAGCAGGCCCAGTTCGCCTTCACCGAGGCGAAGGGTGGCGTGTTGGGCCGAGGCGGCATGGAGGTCGTCCGCTCACAGCACTTCGTCGAGATCGGCCGCTTCGTCCGTCCCCGTCCGTGCGACTCACCGCACCCCCTGTTCACCGAGCCCTGCCCGCCCGGCGGCGACGCCATCATCCTCTACGAGCGGCCCGGACTGCCGGGAACCTGACCCGAACTCGCGTCCGGGGCGTCGGCGACGGACTCCGTCCGCGAGCGGAGCGTCCGGTCGAGGTCGGCGAGCCAGCTCGAGAGCTTGTGCTCGTAGAGCTCCTCGAACAGCTGCCGGCGGATGTGCGGGCGCCCGCGCGGTCCGATCGTCGCCTCCACGCGGATGTGTGAGCCCTCCTGGGCGTACGCGATCTGGCCCTTCACCGGCAGCCAGTCGAGGACCTGGGCGCGCTGGCCGACGGCGAGCGCGGAGCCGCCCTTAACCTCGATCAGGCCGGGCCGCTGGTGGGTGACCTTCATCACCCGGCGGGCGACGAACTCGGTCAGCACCTCGTCGATCCGCGAGCGCCCCTCGAGCACCTGCCACCGCTGGTGCTTCTCGGCGATCATCGGCGCGCGTGCGCCTCCGCCTCCGCCCGCAGGACCGCGAGGTTCTCGGCAGCGGTCCGCTCCCAGGAGAACGTGAGCGCCCGGCGGCGCGCCGCCTCCCCGAGCACCTCGAGCTCGGCGCGGTTGGCAATCAGGTGGGACACACGGCGGGTGAGCTCGTCCATGTCGTCGGCGAGCACGCCCGTCTCACCATCGACGATCGACTCGCGCAGGCCCCCGACGGCGAGAGCGGCGCTCGGCGTCCCGCACAGGGCCGCCTCGATCACCGTCAGGCCCCACCCCTCCGACGAGGACGCGGTCAGCAGGATCCAGGCCCGGGCGTAGATCTCCGCCCGCGTGCGGTCATCGACGTGCCCGTACATCTCGACCCTAGTTCCGAGGCCACGGCGTTCGATCTCGGCCTCGAGCGCCTCGCGATGATCGCCGTCACCGACGATGTCGAGCGTCGCGCCGGGAATCGCCTCGAGCACGTCGAGCACGTGCTCGATCCGCTTGTAGGCCTTCAACCGGCCGAGGTAGAGGAGCTTCGGCTCCGCCGTCTTGGGGGCGGGCTCGAACATCCCGGGCTCGACGCCGCAGTAGGAGACGCGGATGTGATGTCGCGGAATGCCGTCGATCTTGACGAGATCGTCCTTGGCCGACTCCGAGATCGTGAGAAACGGCGCGCGTCGGTAGAGCAGCCGCAGCGGCAGCTCCTCGAGCATCGCGGCGAGGACCCGCCCGCGACCGCGGCCGAACTCGCCGGTGTAGAGGTCGCGATGCGGATGGCAGACAAGCGCGACCCGCGGCTTGCGCAGCCACAACGGGGTGAGGAACGTGATGCCGTTGATGATCTCGAGGACGACGTCGGCGTCGCGACCGAGGCCGCGCATGACCGCCCAAGCGCCACGGGGAAAGACCGTCGCCCGGCCGCCCATCCGGTAGACGACGAGATTCGGTGCGAGCCGCTCGACGCGCTGAGCACCGGGATAGTCGCCCGCGATCACCGTGAGCTCGTGACCGGCGTCGGCCCAGCGGCGCACCTGCGCGTACAGGTTCGCGCCCGTCCCGCCCCCCTGGGGGTGACTCCAGCAGCGGTCGGCGAGGACGAGGATCTTCAGGCGATCCTCCGGGCGCCGGGGCTCGGTTTCCGTGAACCCGTGACCCGGATCAGTCCCGGTGAGACCCAGCTCCTGCCCCCTCAGCTCCAGACGTTCGGGCGCTCGCATGCGAGGCACGGACGGTAGCGGACCATTCCTCCTCACGCCCGCTCTCGCCGGCGCCGGTGGCGGCGGGCACTGACACCGGATCGTCGGCCCCGATCAGCAGCGCGCCGGCGAGGATGAGCGCGACGATCGTCAGCGCCGGCATCTCCCAATCCCAGTCGAGCGGCGAATGTGCGATGTAGGCGACAAACGCGGCGAGCGGACCTGTCGCCGCCGCGGCGGAGATGCGGTGCGCCCGGCGGGCGGCGACGGCGAGGCCGCCGAGGAACATGGCGAGCAGGATCAGCCCGACGATCCCGAGCTCGGCCGCCGTCTGCAGCGGGAGCGAGTGGGCGTCCTCGGCGCCAACTCCGTACGGGCGGCGCTGGAGCCACTGCACAGCCCAGCCTCCGGCGCCGATGCCGCGCAGCGGCGCTTGGCCGAACGCGTGCAGGGCGACGCGCCAGTAGTCGTAGCGGTTGCTCTCAAACGTCGTCAGCCGCGTCGCGCCGCCCGCCAGCGGCCGACCCGAGGCCTCATGTGCCCCGGCGACGATCGCGACCGCGAGCCCGGCACAGACGACAACGAGGGCGATGAGCGGCGCGTGCCGCGGCAGCCGCACGGCGCCCGGTGGGTCCGGTTGCAGCAGCCGGCGCCCGACGAGCACCGCGGCGACCGCGATCATGACGAGCGCGACGAGCACCCCCGCCCCCTGCCCTTCACGGGTCGAGACCGAGCCGCTCAGTCCGGTGACGCCGCCGAACGGCGCGGAGGCGACGGCGGAGAGGACGACGGTCACGAGCGCGATGAGCGCGGCCCGCGCCTGGGCGCGTTGCGGGAGCGCGACGACCAGCGTGATCAACCCGGCCGCACAGGCGAACAGCGCGCCCCGGGAGAAGCTGAGATAGAGGCCGAGACCGAGGGGCGCGCAGGCGGCGAGCGCGGCCGCGCGCAGCACCCACGGCCGCCGGGTATCACCGGTGATCCGGGCGGCGAGCACGACGCCGATCGCGGCGAGTTCGCCCATCGCATTCCAGTAGGTGAGCGGCTGCTCGAGCCGACCCTCGGCGCTGAGCGACCGATGGAAGTGGAGCAGTCCGGGCAGCAGACGCTCCGAGATGCCGTAGCCGATGACGATCAGGATGCCGCCCGCGAGCGCGGGCTCGACGAGGCGCCGGGCGCGCGGCGCTCGCAGCAGAGCGCAGGCGGCGGTGAGCACGCCGAGGTACACGAACGTGCGCACCCCCGCCTGATAGGCGTCGCCCTTGATCGGCGCCCAAGCGGTTGAGGCGAGCGTCCAGCCGGCGAACAGGCCGAGGCCAAGCAGGCTGATCAGCGCGGCGCGATCGCGGGGCAGCGGATGCGGCACGACGAGCGCGGCGATGAGCACGAGCCCCCAGGCGATGATGCCCGCCCACGCCCGGGGCACGTCGAAGAAGCCGCCGGCGAAGAACGCAATCACCGTCGGACCGGCGAGCAGAGCCGCGAGCGCGACCATCGCAATGCCTCGCCGTATCGGAGTCTCCTGCATCGCTTGGTGCCGGCCTCTCGCTCGGGCGAGCCGGGTTAGTACCCCCGTCTGGAAATTCGGACCGTTTCGGCGGCGTCTGGACGCGCCTGATCGCCACCCGTGGGAATCGACGATGCTCGCATCGCCTCATCCCACGTGCGGCGCCAGTCACGCCCAGCCACTCGCCGATTCCGAACCGAATTTCCAGACGCGGGCACTAGCGGTTCTGGCTCCGCGCCGCCCGCATCACGAACCGGGCCGTCGGCCGTAGCTGGCGATCGCCGACCGCCGGCCGGCTGTCGCTCGTGCAGGCCGCCTCGACCTCGCTCTCGATACCGGCACGGAAGCTCGCCCGGTTGAACCGCGCGGCGTTCCGGATGCAGGCCTGAGGGTCGATCGCGGCCTCGTCGAAGGCCGCGATGGTGTCAGCGAGTTCACGGGCGCCGCCGGTCCAGAACGTGCCGGTGATCCCATCGACGACTGTCTCGAGCGCGCCGCCTCCGCGGCGTGCGATGACCGGACGACCGGCCGCCTGGGATTCGACGGCAGCGATCCCGAACTCCTCGATCGCGGTGACGACGAGCGCGCGGGAGGTCTGGATGATCTCCGAGACCTCGGAATCCGCGACCCGGCCGGTGAACGTGATCGTCGGGCCCGCGGCCCGCTTGAGGCGGCGCGCGTCAGGACCGTCACCGACGACGACGAGCGGGCGGCGGAGCGCATTGAACGCCTCGATCGCGTCCTCGATCTGCTTGTGGTGCATCAGCTCGGAGACGAGCGCGTAGTGCTCGCCAACCGGCGAGCGGTGAAAGCGCTCGGTGTTGACCGGCGGGTAGACGACGTTTGAGTCCCGGCCGAAGTAGGCGCGGATCCGCGCCTGCGTGGTGCGCGAGATCGCGACGTAGCGATCGGTCCGCTGGGCGGCGATCCAGTCCCACTGCCGCCAGCGGCGGAAGATCCTGCGCAGGAACGCGCGGCTGACCGGGTCGTTGCGGCTCGCGAGCGTCCGGTCCCGGTCGTTCCACGCGTAGCGGAACGGGTTGTAGCAATAGCTCACGTGGACCGAGCGCTCATCGCAGATGACCGCGTGAGCCCACGCCGAGGAACTCGAGACGACGAGGTCGTAGTCGCTGAGATCGAAGGACTCGATCGCGGCCGGATACAGCGGGAGCAGGGCACGGAACGTCCGTGCTGTCGGCCGCAGCCGCTGGAGGAACGACGTGTACACCTGGCGGCCGGCGAACCGGCCCTCGGTGCCGTCCTCGTCGTAGACGGTCGTGTACAGGTCGGCGTCCGGCCAGATCTTGCAGAGCTCGAGGAACACCCGCTCGGCTCCCCGCAGATCGAGCAGGAAGTCGTGAACGAGCGCCACGCGCGACACGCTTTCTGGAGTCTGGACTCGAGCAGGCACCGGGGGTCAGTCTATGCAGTCATTACGCTCCTCAGCGCTATGACACCGCAAGCATGCGACTCATGTGCGCTCCTGACGGTTACCCGCAATTCCGCCGCGGACATCGAGAGATTGCTGCGGTCGGTCGCTGAGCACCTACCTGGGAGGCGCGTGATTGTCGTGGATTGCGCGTCCTCGGACAACACGGCGGCGATTGCTGCTCGGGCCGGAGCGGACGTCGTCATCCCGCTCTCCGAGAACGTCGGCTTTGGACGCGCCTGCAACCGCGGAATGGAGGAGGTCGTCGAGCCGGTGACCGCGCTCGTCAATCCGGACGTCGAGCTTCTCGACGGATCGATATCCGAGCTCGTCGTCGAGGTTCGTCGCGGCGACGCCCCGCCACGGCTGCTCGCGCCGCTCGTGCTCTGCTCGGACGGCAGCCGCCAGGACACCGCCCATCCCCGACCCGGCTCCCTCCCGGATGCGCTCCGGGTCGTGCTGCCGCCGCGGCGCACGCCGGGCCGCCTTGGCGTCGCGCTCGCGCCGTGGCGCGCGGAGGCACCTCGGCGGGTCGGCTGGGCCGTCGGCTGCGCCCTCGTCGCGCGGAGCGATGTGCTGCGCGCACTCGGCCCATTCGACGAGCGCATCTTCCTCTTCGGTGAAGATCTCGACCTGTGCCTGCACGCCGGCGAGTCGGGCGTTGAAACCTGGTTCTGGCCGACCGGGCGCGTCGTGCACCACGGCGGGCGCTCGAGCGTCACCGAGTTCGGCGGCGAGCCGTTCGAGTTGGTTGCGCGCTCACGGCGGGCGGCGATCGCCCGGCGGCTCGGCGTCCGCGGACAAGCGCGGGACGACGCGATCCAGACGCTCACGTTCGCGACGCGGATCGTCGCCAAGAGCCTCCTGGGACGCGGTGCGGGACGCGAGCGCCGCCAGCTGCAGGCCTTGTCGGCGGCGCGGCGCGACGGCGCATGATGTCGGGCCGGCCGCCGGCGGGCATGGTTGCGCTCATTGTTGCCGCCGTGGCGGCTGTGATCGCCAGTTGCGGCGGTTCCTCCCATCACGGTGGCGCGCAACTCCCCGCCCAGGCGCCGGCGGTCCCGGCACCGGCGACGACAGCGTTCGGAGCGACCGTCAACACGTTGTTCAACGCTCCGCTCTACACCCCGGCCCAGATCAGCGCTCAGCTCGCGGCGCTGCGATCGACCGGCGCGACGCTCGGCCGCAGCGACGTGCTTTGGGAGAAGATCGAGCCGCACCCGCCGACCGGGGGCGTCCACCACTACGACTGGGCGTTCGACGACATGATCGCGGGCGACCTCGCGGCGCAGGGACTCACGTGGCTGGCGATCCTCGACTACGCGGCGAACTGGGCGAAGGCCTATCCGTCGCAACTGCACTCGCCGCCACGATCCCCGAGCGAGTTCGCGACGTTTGCCGGCGCGTTCGCTGCCCGGTACGGTCCGGGTGGCGCGTTCTGGCGCACCCATCCGGAGCTCCCGCCCCACCCCGTCGACACCTACGAGGTCTGGAACGAGCCGGACGGCAACTTTTGGTACCCGGCGCCGAGCGCAGCGGCCTACGTCGCCCTCTATCTGCGGACCCGCGCCGCCATCGATGCGGTCATGCCAGGTTCACGCGTGATCGTCGGCGGGCTCGCCGATCCACCCGGGTTTCTGACCCGCATGCTCTCAGCCGAACCACAACTTGCATCTCACGTCGACGGCGTCGCGATCCATGTCTACCCTCAGCACCCCGCCGCGATCTCGTCGCCAAGATCCGAGCCGTGCGACGGTCGATGAACGCGACGGCCATGGCAGGCGTCCCGATCTATCTCACCGAGTTCGGTTGGGCGGCGCCACCGCCGCGCACGGCGAGTCAGCCGCCTCGCCAAGCGCGAGCGGCCGCGGTACATCGCCGGGTGGGATCGCCGAGCCTGGGAAACAGCGGTGATCGGCGCGGTCATCGTGTTTTCGTGGGTCACGCCGAAGAGACCCGGCGTATATCGGGGACTGGTTCGGGATTCATCCACCGCCGCCGGGGCGCCGTGCGACCTCCCGACGTCGGGCCTTCGCGGGCGCGGTCCGGCCCGCCGCCGCGGCCAGGTCGGCGACCGCAGCGGTGGCGGCGGGTAGCGACTTGGCGCAGCGCGTCGCGATCTCGTGTTCGTACACTCGCCCGATGCTCTGGCGCCGTCTGCACGTCTTCGTCTGCCTGCTTGTCGCCGCGCGCGGTCGGCGGCATCGCGCGGCCGATCGCGGCCGACGCGTCCAGTGTCCCCGGGAGCTTCGTCGGGGTCGTCGCCGGACCGCGCTCGTGCCGACGGCCGTATCCGACGGGACGCTCGACGCAGCAGATCAAGCTGATGGCCTCGAGCGGGGTGCAGAGCATGCGCTTCGCCCTGTACTGGGGCGCGTTCCAGCCGTACGCGACCTGGAACGACGTGCCGGCCGACCAGCGGTCGCAGTTCTCGGGCAACGGCGTGGACAACGTGCCGACCAGTTCGGGCCGCTCGACACGCTCGTCGGTGACGCCGCCAATCACGGCTTCTCGCTGCTGCCGAGCGTGCTCGCGGCGCCCGCGTGGGACGGCAAGGCCCCGTCCGGAGCGTTCACCCGATCCCGGTTCGCGTCGGGCCGTACGCAAACTTCCTCAAGGCCCTGATTCACCGCTACGGGCCGCGCGGCACGTTCTGGCAGACCCACCACCCCAAGTACGCGATCCGCGCGTGGCAGATCTGGAACGAGCCGAACGAGACGAGCCTGTGGCCGATCCAGCCGTTCGCGAAGGATTACGTGGCGCTGCTGCGGGCGGCCCACGCGGCGATCAAGCAGGCCGACGGAGCGCCAAGGTCGTCCTCGCCGGGTTCCCGAGCGCCCCTGGATCACGTCGTGGGGCTGCCGCCGCCAGGTTTACGCGGTCAAGGGCGCCCGCGGCTGTTCGACGTCGCGGCGGTCCATCCGTATACGAAGTAGCCGGCGGGCGTGCTGACGATCATCGGGAAGATGCGTCAGGTATGAACCAGCGCGGCGACGCGCGCAATCGCTGCTCGCCGACGAGATGGGCTGGCCGTCGTCGGTCGGCAAGACGAAGGACCTGTTCGGTTCGAGACGAACAAGGCCGGTCAGGCGCGCAACATCGCCGCCGTCCTCCCGATGCTCGCGACGCGCGCAAGCGGCTCGGCCTCAGCGGCTTCTACCTCTACACGTGGGCGGCGAAGGAGGAGCGGAATGCGTACCCGTTCGACTTCTCCGGGCTGCTCCGCTGCACCGGCGCAGAATCGTCAGATGCCGGTCGCCGCAGCGGGACGATCAATCGGGCTCGGCAAATCCGTCGGCACGGGGCATGCTCGAACTCTGCCCGCTGGTTGGCCGGGCGTCGCTCCAGCTCGCGTACGGCGAGCGGCAGCCCAGTCGAAGCCGTCGCGAAGGTTCTCGACGCCGCTCGCGACGCATCACATCCAATTCGTGTCCGGTGGCGATGCCGCTGAGCACGGTGCTCCCACCTGCATGCCGACGAACCCCGCGGGACCCGAGCAGAGGCCGTAGCCTGCGCGATCGACCCCGGGAGCGCCACGACACCAGGACGGACGCGAGTCGGACGAGTCGCATCGCAGCGAGTCAGCCGCCGGGCATCGTCGCCGAATGCACACCGTCGCGAGGCGCCCCTTGACCCGGCATGAGTCGAGCGCGAGCGCGCTCCGCTTGAACGCGGCGAACGCGGGCTTTGCCGTGATCGTGCTTCCGCGCAGGCGCAGCAGTCCCGAGTAGTTGAATGAGTGCCCCGAGTCGGTGTCGATCCATGTGTAGAAATCGAAGCCGGCCAGCCCGAGAGCGCGGCGGTTGCGCGCCAGCAGCGGAAGCAGCGTGGCGAGCTTGCGGGCCTGTCCCGACGGCGTCGTGTCGAACGGGTAGTGCTCCGGCGAATGACCGAACGAGGACGGCCAGCCGGTCTCGCTGGCGAGCAGCGGCTTGCGGCCGTCGCCGTGGCGGCGCATGACCGCGCGGGCGCGACGGAGGATCGTCAGCACCCCCTGCGGGAGACGCGGTGTACGGGTGGATCGCGACGACGTCGAACAGGCGGCGCGCGCCCGGGACCCGATAGATCTTCTCGAGGTCCCGCCACGAGTAGTTCGGCATGCCGGCGAGCACGATCTTGGCGCGGGGATCCGCGCGGCGAATCGCGCGTGCGCGCGGTGCCGACCATCGCCACGTACGTCCGCGCGAACGGCTGGATCGGCCAGCGGGTGCGCGTGTTCGGCTCGTTCCAGATCTGCCAGGCCCGGATCGGGAGATTGGGCAGGTCCGGGTGCTCGGACCAGAACGTGCCGTGCGGGCCGTAGCGCCGGACGAGCTGCTCGACGTAGTCCGCGTAGACGGCGTTTGACTTCGGCAGACCGAAGTCGGCGGCGGGATGCGGCCGCTCCTCCCAGCGGGCGTGTAGATGACGATCGGCAGCACCGTGAGCCCGTGCGAGGCCGCGAGCGTCATCGCCTCGTCGGTCGCGCCGAAGCTCGTCGGCACGCCGCCCGCGCCGCCTGGACATACGCATTCACCTGGCCGGGCGGAACGTCGGCGAAGCTCGCGTACGGCTGCGCGTCCTTCCAGCTGAACACGATCCGCACGCTCTCGACGCCGCTGCCGACCAGCCGGTCGAACTGGCGGCTTGGGTCGAGCGTCGGCGCGAACGCGTACGGACCGAGGTTCATGCCGACGAACCCCTGCGGCACCCGCGCGGCAGCGGTCGCGGCGAGCGTGGCAACGGCGGACGATGACCGGCAGGATGCAGCCGAGGGATCGAGCGCGCCGCATCGCGGCGAGTCTAACCCGCGGTGAGCAGCGACCCCACCGCTTCGTCGGTGAGCGCGGCGGTGCGGTCCCATGTGAACTCCCGGCGCGCGACGATCCCGGCGACGCGGAGCGCGCGCGCGCAGCCGGTCGTCGGTGGCCGCCGTGACGGTCGGCCTCGGCGAGCTCGCCCGGGCCGGTCGAGGTCGACGAGCAGGGCGGCGTCCCCGCAGACCTCGGGCAGCGCGCCGGCGCGGGCGGCGACGAGCGGCACGCCGGACGCCATCGCCTCGAGGCACGGGAGCCCGAACCCCTCGTAGCGGGAGGGCATCACGACGACGCGAGCACCGGCGTAGAGCCCGGGAAGCAGCTCCTCAGTCGACGTAACCGAGGCGGCGGACGCCCGGGACCTCGCCTCGCAGATAGCCCCGGTCAGACCCGGCGAGGACGAGGTCGATGCCGCGATCGGCGAGCGCGCGGGCGACCGGTTCGAGCGCGGCGAGGTTCTTGCGGTCCGAGACCGTGCCGACGACGAGCGCGTACGGCCGCTGCAGCGCCGTGCCGCCGGCGGGTCGGCTCCGGATCCGCGGCCGGCGCGAAGCGCTCCTCGACGCCCTCGGGAACGACGACGACGCGTCGGGGTCGGCGCCGAGGACCTCGACGAGCTCCTCCCGGGAGAACGCCGAGGGAGTCAGCACGAGCCGCGCGCGCCGCGCGAGCAGCGGCAGGATCTGGCGGTGGTAGGCGACGAAGCCTCCGGAATACGCCTCGGGGTGGCGCAGCGCCGCCGCATCGTGGATCACGACGACGTTCCGCCGCGACGCGGCCGGCGCGAGGTTCGCGGGCGACAGGATCAGCGGCGGCACCCGCCGCCTGTGCCGGGAGCAGCGCCTGTTCCCAGAGATGCCCGGCCCGATGCGCGAGCGCCGCGCGGTGGGCGCGACGACGCGAGTAGCGATCAGGCCGGAGCGCCGGGCAGCCGCAGCGCGAGCTCGCGCGTGAGCCGCTCGACTCCGCCGATCTCCGTGCGGACCGCAGCACGGGCGTTGATCGCGACCGGAGCCGTCGCGGACGCGCGACACCATCAGGCCGGGACCTCGGGACGAGCTACGCGCGGAGGATGCGGCGGCGCAGGACGAACCCGGCGCCGATCAGCGCGACGCCGATCGCGACCGCGACCGGCGCGTCGAACCCGGTGAACGGCAGCTTGCCTGCTCGAGGTCGTCGGTTCCCGTGCTCGTGCTCGCTGCCGAGTGAGCTCACCGTCCCCGTCGACCCGGTCGAGGACGACGCCGTCCGACGAACTCGAGCCGGACGAACGTCGAGCCGGACGAACTCGAGCCGGACGAGCTCGAGCCGGAGCCCGAGGAGCCGCCGCCGCAGCCTGCTGCCGCTGTTACCGCTGTTGCCGCTCAGCGGGTCGACGTACTGCTGGTCGCCGGCGGACGGTCCGCTCGGCGACGATGCGCCGACCGGGCGCGAGCAGCCCGAGCGCGAACACGACGAGCAGCGAGACGAGCATCATTCTGCGCAATATCACAGTGCGAGTATTGCAAGGCTCGCGTCCGACCGTCTCCAGTCAGTGCCTCTCGGGCCGCATGCGGCCCGAGACCCCGGGCGCATGCGCCGGGGCAGGGGCGCGCATGCGCGCCCCTGATCAGAAATCCGCAAATGGCCTTTTTGCAGGATTTATTGCAGAGGTAGGGTCACGGGGCCGCTGCGCGACGGGGCGTGTTAGGGTGCATCGCCGCCCCGCCGTAATGACCGTTCCAGACCGGGACCGACGCCGACCGCACGGCGTGCGTCGCGGCGCTGGTCCGCGTCTCCGACTGCCATGTTTTCGATCGCATTCACAAAGACCCGCCGGTTCCGTGTCACCGCCGTCACCGCCGCCGTGACGAGCGCGATGCTCGGGACCAGCCTCGTGCCGACGAGCTCCGGTGACCTGCAGAGCCAGATCGACTCGAGCCGCTCGAGCGCCAACTCGCTGCGCTCGCAGATCAACGCCGAAACCGCACGCATTCAGCAGACCGCCGGGGGGATCGCCGACGCGGAGCACCGCCTCAGTGCGCGTCCAGGCCGAACTCTCCGCCCGCGAGGCCCAGCTGCGGCAGGTCCAGGATCAACTGATCGCCGCCCGCGACCGGCTCGTGCAACTCGAGAACCGCCTCCAGCAGGCGAGCCACGCGCTCGCAGCCAACCTCGTCGCGTCCTACGAGAACAGCCCGCCCGACCTCGTCAGCGTGATCCTCTACTCCCACGGATTCAAAGATCTGCTGGAGAAGGTCAACTTCATGAAGCGGGTCGGCCACCAGGACGCGCAGATCGTCGGCACGACGCGCACCGCGCGCGCCGAGGTCTTCCGCGAGGCGAAACGTCTCGCCGCGCTCGAGCAGCGTGATCGCACGCTCACCGACCAGATCCTCGCGCAGCGCAACCAGGTCGCGGCGATCCGCGCCGCGCTGCTCAACCGCCAGATCCAGCAACTGAGCGCCCGCTCGGCCGACAGCGCCAAGCTGCACGACCTCAACTCACGGCTGCACAAGCTCGAGGCGACAGGCCGCCGCGGAGGCGCGCGCCGCCGCCGCCTCGGGGAATGCCGGTGTCGGTGGGATCGCCGTCAACACGCACGGCATGGTCCAGCCGCCGGCCGGCGCGCCACCCGCCGTGGCGCAGGTGATCGCCGCGGGCAACGCGATCGCGACGCTCCCCTACATCTGGGGCGGTGGCCACGGCTCGTTCCAGGCGAGCGGCTATGACTGCTCCGGCTCGGTGAGCTACGCGCTCGCCGCCGCCGGCCTGCTCTCCTCGCCGCTCGACTCAACCGGCTTCGAGAGCTGGGGCGACCCGGCCCCGGGCCGCTGGATCACCATCTACGCGAACGCCGGGCACGCGTGGATGACAGTCGCCGGCTGGCGCTTCGACACGGTCGCGCTCGCCTCCGGTGGCACCCGCTGGTCACAGGGCGGCGGCGAGTTCTCCGGATTCGTCGTCCGGCACCCGCCGGGCCTCTGAATAAGCCGTAGTTCCTCCCTGATCGAGTCTGCGGTCGTCTCCGCTGAGGACCGCTGTGGCGCGGCCGATCTCAAGGCAATACCGGTGTGGACCGGGCCTGTCCTTTCCGAGAGGAGCACCACCATGTCGATCAGCACGGAGCACGTGCCGACGCACAACGGCACCGGCAGCACGCCGGTGCCCACACCGACGCCTGCGGGCGTCGCACCGAAGTTCGCCAACGCCGGGCCGCTCGGCCTGTGCGCGTTCGCCCTGACCACGTTCCTTCTGAGCATGGTCAACGCCAAGCTCGTCAACAAGGGAGTTGAGCCGATCGTATTCGGCACGGCGCTCATGTTCGGCGGCCTCGTCCAGGTACTGGCCGGGATGTGGGCCTACCGGGCGGGGAACACGTTCGCCGCGACCGCGTTCAGCGCGTACGGCGGGTTCTGGCTGTCGTTCTGGGCACTCATCCAGTTCTACGCCAAGGACATCCCCGCCGCCCAGTCGGCAACGCCGTTGGCCTGTATCTCATCGCCTGGGCGATGTTCACGGCGGTCATGTTCGTCGCCTCGTTCAAGACCTCCCGAGCGATCAACGTCGTCTTCGGGCTGCTGCTGTTGACGTTCCTGCTGCTCGGGATCGGCAACGCCGGTGGACACGAGACGGTTGTGCAGTGGGGCGGCTACGTCGGCCTCGTCACGGCCGCGGCGGCCACCTATGCCGCGCTGGCCGAGGTGACCAACGAGACGTTCGGCCGGACCGTGCTACCGCTCGGCATAGAGATGAAGAGGGCGGCTGTAAAAGACAACCGCATGCGAAGAGGGCGGCTGCCACAAAGACAACCGCCCTCTCCGGGAGCCGGTGGGTGGGTCTGGCATCCGCCCGACCGACGACTACAGGAGGGTCCGCGCCGGTGCCCGGCGCGGCGGCACGACACCGCGAGCCGGCAACTGTGGCCGCGTCGCGGGACGGAGGCCGTCGGCTGGCCGCGCCGGGGTGCCGACACGCGGGGCCGGCTTCGCGCCGGTCCCGCTGAGTCGCATGATCAGCAGGGCGAGCGCAGGGACCGCGACGATTCCGATCATCGCCAGGAACCACGTCTGGCCGGCGTCGGTCCCCATGCCGATCGCATGACCGAGTCCGGCGAGCCAGGCGAGCGCCGTGAAGCGGTGCAGCTTGCGCCAGCGCTTGGCGCCGATCGAGCGACGGGCGTAGTAGGAGATGCCGAGCAGCGCCATGCTCCAGCCGCCGATGATGCCGAGCGACATCCACGCGGTCTTGTAGCTCGAGGCGAACGGCACCGTGATGTCGACGACGGATGGGTGCAGGAACTTGTCGCCGAGCAACGTGACGGCGTGGACGACGATCGCGGCGATCGTCGACAGGGAGAGGATCTCGTGGGTCACGCGCAGGTCCACCGCGCGGCCACGCAGCAGCTTCGTGCTCATCAGCAAGCCGAGCGAGACCGCGAGGCTCGCCAGGACGAGCGCGGCAACACCCGCAGCGCGGCTGGTGATCCAGAACAGGTGAGGCGTCGGATCTATGTGCATGGCCTTGAGGATCGCGGCCTTGCGCGAGAGCTCCGTAGGGCGCGACTAAGAGCTTCGTGTGAGCCGGGGCCGCTGCTCAGCGGCGCCCGGCGTGCATGATGTAGCCGCCGGGCACGGACGCCGCCGCGGCGCGCACGAGCCGGCTGGCCTGGATCGACCCGCTCTGGAACGTCACCTTGAACGAACTGCCGCGGCCGCTCAGGCCCGACGGGCTCGCGGAGCCATCGGTCGCGCCCCCGCCATTGAGGACGAACCGGCGGCCGCTCGGGGTGAGCTTGATCTTCGTCGCGCTCCAGGCGCGGTCGCTGATCGTCCCCGTGTGGCCCGCGGTGGTCTGGGTGCCGGCAAGCGCAAAGCTCGCGGTGCCAAAGTCGGCCAGCGGGAGCGTCCGGCACTGGTCGGCGCTGACGCACTCCGAGGGCGCCTCGACGATCCACTCCGCCGACGACAGGTCGATCGGCGAGACGCGGACGGTCTTGCGGAACGTCTTATGCCGTGTCTGGTTCTGCAGCGTCAGCGTGACCTTCGAGCCCGACACGCTGACCGTCGCGAACATCGCATCTCCCGGGCTGACGCGCATGCTGATCCCCCGCGAGGGGGCCGGCACGAGTTCGTACCAGGCGCTCGACACAGCACGGCCGGAAGGCGTGCAGTCGATCTCGGTCCCGATCTGCTCGAGCGCGTTCGAACTCCCGCTGTAGCCGCCGAGCCCGACCCACACGGCCGAGTACCCGGGGCTGTATCGAGAGCAATCGACGCCCGGCTGCTTCCAGGCGCCGACGACCTTCTTGAAGCGGACCCCGGCACGGTGGGTGGCGTAACCGGCCCAGTTCGAGCTCTGCACCGTGTCGGCGAGTGCCGACGGCGCGCCGGCGGCGAGCACCGCGGAGACGGCCAGGGCTATACGCAGCGCGACTCGCACTTCTCTCTTTTTCGGTATTCCGTTGGAGAACTTGAGCACATCATGCCCACCTAACCGGTCCCAGCGCCCAACTGGAGGATGGCAGACGCACGGCCGGAGCAGTCGTACATCGTGGCTGTTGTACCGCTCGAGGTGCTGAGGCTGACCGCTTTGCACGCCCTGGCGGCGATGGTGAACGCCGACTGGCTCCCGGTGCGAGTGTCGCCAGGCAGCCGCCCGCCGCCGTTCTCGTCGGCGAGGATGAAGCGCAGGCGCCCCGCCTTCACCTCGGCCGCGAGCCAGGACGCGGAGACCGTGCTCTCCCGGCCTGAGAAGCCGCCGAGACCGGCGACGTTGGCGCCCGACTGGACGATCGCCGCCGCGGCGCTGCTCTGACTCATGACGCCGACCGTGCCGCCGCCGTGGGCCTGGGCATAACGGGTGGCCGCGGTGAGGGTGGCGCTGTTGCCGCCGAACGGGCCGCCGCCGCCGAAGCCGGCGCCGCCGCCGTCCGCCGGCGCTGCCCGCGCCGCCGGGGCCGAAGGCGGGCCGCGCCGCCGGCTCCGGTGCCCGCCCCGGGAGGCGCCCCGGTCATGCCGAGCATCCCGGACGCGCTCGGGGGCGCGCCGCCGCGGAACCCCGTCGGGCCGCCGAATGGGCCGCGCGCGCCACCGCCGAATCCGCCCGGGCCATCCGTCGCGGCGCTCGCCGGGCCGCCCGTGGGGAACGTGCCGCTCGTCGCGTGGCCGATCGTCTGCGCCGCCCACGTTGCGGGAGCAGCCGAGAGCGCGGCAATCGCGACAGCGGCAAGCGCGAGCCGGACCCGGCCCGGGAGCGCGAATGCGAGTGCCAGCGCCGCCCCGCCGGCCCCGACGATCACGAGCGGGACGGCCCACGACAGCGCGCCGCCCAGCGTCCCGAGCACGACGAGCTCGGTGACGACGCCGGCGCCGATGATGAGCGGGGCAACGATCCGGGCGCTGCGCGACGAGTCCGCCCGGCCCCAGGGACCGGGCAGCATCAGCGCGACGCCCGCACCGACGAGCAGGGCCGAGAACGGCGCGAGCAGGGAGACGTAGTACGGGTGGAAGATCCCGCTCGCGAAGCTGAACACGACCGCCGTGGTGAGGAACGCGCCGCCGACCGCGATCAGCCAGCCCGTGCGCGGATCGCGCCGGCGCAGGCGGGTGAGGACGAGCAGCGCGATGCCGGCCGCGAGCGCGAAGCCGAGCAGCCACCCGGCCTGGTCACCGAGTCCGGCCTGAAGCAGCCGGAATGGTCCCGTCGCCCCGCCGAACATCGTCCCTCCGCCGGGGCCACCGCCGGGCCCTCCGCCGCCGCCCGGCCCGCCCGTCTGGCCGGCGACGCGGCCGAGTCCGTTGTACCCGAACATCAGCGACCAGATGCTGTTGTCCGACGTGCCGGAGATCCATGGCCTGTCGGCCGCCGGGGTGAGCGTCACCAGCAGCGGCCACGCGAGCCCGGCGGCGGCGAGGCCGACCCCACCGGCGAGGAGCTGACGCAACGCTCGGAGCTTGCCGCCCGGCGCATCCCAGCGCATCCACACCCACGCGAGCGCGATGCCCGGCACGACGAACAGCGCAACGCCCATCTTCGTCTCGAACCCGAGGCCGACGGCGATGCCGCTCAGCACGAGCCACTTTGTCCGCCCGGTCTCGAGCGCGCGGACGGCGAACCACAGCGCGGCGACGCAGCACAGGACGAGCAGCTCATCGGGGTTGTTGTGGCGGCTGACCGCGACGGCGGTCGGCGTGACCGCGAGCGTGAGGCCGCCGACGAATCCGGCGAGTCGACCGAAGCGGCGCCGGACGAGGTCATAGACGAGGGCCGCCGCGGCGACGCCCATGAGCGCCTGCGGGACGAGAACGCTCAGCGGGTGGTAACCGAAGATGCGCGCGGAGAGCGCCTGCACCCAGAGGCCGAGCGGCGGCTTGTCGACGGTCATCAGGCCGCTCGGGTCCATCGAGGCGAACAGGAAGTTGTGCCAGCTGGAGCTCATCGAGCGCACGGCGGCGCTGTAGTACGTGTTCGCCCAGCCGTTGATGCCGAGGCCCCACAGGTTGAGCACGGCGGAGAGGGCCATCAGGCCGAGCAGCTCCGGACGCGCGGTGACGAGCGAGCGAATCCGGGCCAGGCGAGTGTCCGTCGGCGGGCTCGCGGTCGCCGCAGGGTAAGACAGCGAGTCCGTGCTCATGGCGCCAGCATCGGGTGCTGGGGTGAGAGCAACGTAGGAGCCTGCGAAGAACGCCGGTGCATGAGCAGCCGGGCGACGCCGCGCATGTCGGCGAGCGCCGTCGAGGTGATGCGGACGCGGGAGTCGGCGTCCTCGACCCAGTCGACCGGCACCTCGTGGATGCGCAGGCCGGCGCGCTGCGCGAGCACGAGCAGCTCGGTATCGAAAAACCACTCCTCGTCCTTGATCAGGGGCAGCAGTTCGGTCGCGACGTCCTGCCGGACCGCCTTGAAGCCGCACTGCGCATCGGTGAAGTGGGCGCGGAGAGCGAGGTGAAGCAACCGGTTGTAGGCGCGGGAGATGAATTCGCGCCGCGCGCTGCGCTCGACGTGAGCGTCGCGGGTGAGTCGCGTCCCGATCGCGACGTCGCTGTGGCCGGAGAGGATCGGGGCGACGAGCGGCAGCAGCGCCGCAAGGTCGGTCGAGAGGTCGACGTCCATGTAGCAGAGCACGCGCGCGTCGGCCTCTGACCACGCCGCGCGCAATGCCCGACCCCGGCCCTTCTGCGGCAGTCGCATCGCGTCGACGCGGTCCAGGTCATACGTGAGCCGGCGGGCGATCAGGTGGGTGCCGTCGTCACTCGCGTTGTCGACGATCAGGATCTGCCAGGAGAACGGGAGGTACCGCTCGAGGAACGCGTGGAGCCGGAGCACCGAGCCCTCGAGCGCGATCCGTTCGTTGTACACCGGGATGACGATCAGCACGTCGGTCATGGCTGCCCCGGGACGCGGTGGGTCTCGGTGTACGCGGCCGCCGCGATCACGGCTCCCAGCGCGCCGATCGCGCCTCTTCGCAGTGCGCGTCGCACTCGTCTCATGACTGCCTCCTGATTTGGTGAGACGTTTCTCATCTGCACGATGAGGATCGACGCCGGCCGCAAGACGGTGCGAAGACCTGGCTAAGAGCGGCGTAGGAACGGGAAGATTCCTAGATTCCGCAATCTCCCCGTACAGTACGAAGCACTGCTCTTTGAAACAGGAGATCCGAGATGGAAACGAACAGCTTCGACGCGAGGGCCAGAATTTCGGTCGGCGACCGCAGCTATGACATCTTCCGCCTCGATGCGCTGCAGCCGAAGTTCGACGTTGCCCGTCTGCCGTTCTCGCTGAAGATCTTGCTGGAGAATCTTCTGCGAAACGAGGACGGCGAGTCGATCCGCGCGCAGGACATCGAGGCGCTCGCCACGTGGAATGCGAAGGACGAGCCGAGCAAGGAGATCGCGTTCACGCCGGCCCGCGTCGTGATGCAGGACTTCACGGGCGTCCCGGCTGTTGTCGATCTCGCCGCGATGCGCGACGCGATGGCTGAGATGGGCGGCGATCCGGAGAAGATCAATCCGCTCGTACCGGCCGAGCTCGTGATCGATCACTCCGTTCAGGTCGACGAGTTCGGGACTCCGCGCGCGTTCCAGCGCAATGCCGAGCTCGAGTTCGAGCGCAACAAGGAGCGCTACGCGTTCCTGCGCTGGGGCCAGGGCGCTTTTAGCAACTTTGCGGTCGTCCCGCCGGACACCGGCATCGTCCACCAGGTCAACCTCGAGTACCTGGGTCGGGTCGTCTTGTTGACTCGGGAAACGGACGCTCGCGTATCCCGACACGCTCGTCGGCACCGACTCGCATACGACGATGATCAACGGGCTCGGCGTGCTCGGCTGGGGCGTCGGCGGGATCGAGGCCGAGGCGGCGATGCTCGGCCAGCCGATGTCGATGCTCATCCCGCAGGTGCTCGGCTTCAGGCTCACCGGCGAGTTCTCGGAGGGCGCGACCGCGACCGACCTCGTGCTCACCGTCACCGAGATGCTCCGCGAGAAGGGCGTCGTCGGCAAGTTCGTCGAGTTCTACGGCGCCGGCCTGGCGAACCTCCCGCTCGCCGACCGCGCGACGATCGGCAATATGTCGCCGGAGTTCGGCTCGACCTGCGCGATCTTCCCGATCGACGCGGAGACGCTCTCCTACCTCGAGTTCACGGGACGGCCGAAGGAGCTGATCGAGCTCGTCGAGGCGTACGCGAAGGAGCAGGGCCTATGGCATGACGAGCACTCGGAGGAGCCGACGTTCAGCGACACGCTGTCGCTCGACCTCGGCGATGTCGTCCCGAGCATCGCGGGGCCGAAGCGTCCCCAGGACCGCGTCTCGCTGACTGAGTCCAAGGGCGCGTTCCGGCTTGCCCTGGAGGGGTTCCTGCCCGAGGAGAGCAGCGAGGACGAAGCGGGCGAGGAGAGCTTCCCCGCGAGCGACCCGATCTCGACGCATACGCCGAACGGGATCGGCCACGAGCCGACCGGCGGCACCGGGGGCGCTCAGGTGGCGGATCGAGAGCGGACAGAGGCTCCGGTGACGCTCGCCGACGGGACCGAGACCGAGCTCGACCACGGTCACGTCGTGATCGCCGCGATCACGAGCTGTACGAACACGTCGAACCCCTCGGTGATGCTTGGCGCGGGGATCCTCGCGCGCAACGCGGTGCAGAAGGGCCTGAAGGTCAAGCCCTGGGTGAAGACCTCGCTCGCGCCGGGCTCGAAGGTCGTCACCGAGTATCTCGACCGCGCCGGTCTCACCGAGTACCTCGACGAGCTCGGCTTCAACCTCGTCGGCTACGGCTGCACGACGTGCATCGGCAACAGCGGTCCGCTGCCGCAGGAGGTCTCCGACGTCGTGGGCGCCGAGGACCTCGCTGTCGTATCGGTCCTTTCCGGGAACCGCAACTTCGAGGGCCGGATCAACCCCGATGTGAAGATGAACTACCTCGCGTCGCCGCCGCTGTCGTCGCGTATGGGCTCGCCGGGACGATGGACATCGACCTCTACGACGAGCCGCTCGGCGAGGACTCCCATGGCGAGCCGGTGTTCCTGAAGGACATCTGGCCGAGCGCGGCCGAGGTCGCCGAGATGGTCGAGGACGCCGTGCAATCGGACATGTTCCACAAGAGCTACGGCGAGGTGTTCGACGGCGATGAGCGCTGGAACTCGCTCGAGGTACCGAGCGGGGACCGCTTCGCCTGGGACGAGCGCTCGACGTATGTGCGCCGACCGCCGTTCTTTGAGGGCCTGCCGCGCGAGCCCGAGCCCGTTGACGACATCGTGAACGCGCGCGTGCTCGCACTGCTCGGCGACAGCGTCACCACCGACCACATCTCGCCGGCGGGCTCGATCAAGCGCGATGGTCCCGCTGCCAAGTACCTCAACGAGAACCACGTCGAGTCCCGGGACTTCAACTCCTACGGCTCGCGACGCGGCAACCACGAGGTGATGATGCGCGGCACGTTCGCGAACATCCGCCTGCGCAACCAGCTCGGACCGCCACACCGAGGGCGGGGTGACGATGTATTTGGGCTCGACGGCGGATGAGCAGATGTCGATCTACGACGCGGCGATGAAGTACATCGACGCGGACGTGCCGCTGATCGTGCTCGCGGGCAAGGAGTACGGCTCGGGCTCCTCACGCGACTGGGCGGCGAAGGGCACGCGCCTGCTCGGCGTGCGCGCCGTGATTGCGGAGAGCTTCGAGCGGATCCACCGCTCGAACCTCGTCGGGATGGGCGTACTACCACTCCAGTTCGCCGATGGCGAGTCGGTCGCGTCGCTGGGGCTGACCGGCAGGAGACGTTCACGATCACCGGCCTCGCTGACGTCGACACGATCCCGCGGGAGGTCACCGTGAAGGCGGACGACACGGAATTCACCGTGCCGTCCGGATCGACACGCCGAAGGAGCAGCAGTACTACCGCCACGGCGGGATCCTGCAGTTCGTGCTGCGCAACCTGCTCTCAGCGGACTGAGAGCAGGTCGAGACCCGGCTGATATTGCCGAGCGGGCCTTCGAGGCAGAGAATCCCTCCTCGTCCGATCGAGGAGGGTTCTCATGTCTCGGCTGTTCCGCTTGAAAGGGACTGCGCGGTCTCGATTCTGGGTCGGGTTCGTGCTCGGTGCGTGGGGGGGAGCGGCGGGCGAGTCGGACGCCTGCCTGACGCCGGCCAGCGGCAACACGCTCATGTACAGCGCCAGCGGGAGCTGTAGTCCCGGGGACACGACGGTGCAGTGGGACAAGACAGGCCCGCAGGGCGATCCCGGCCAAAACGGCGCGCAGGGACCGCCCGGCGCCGCGGCGACCCAGGGCGTGGCATTCGGCGCCAGCACGTACACGAACGGCTTCACGTCTCCGGCACCGTGACCGCGCGCGGCAACTACGCGTTCGAGGGAACGATCGCGCGTGAGCGGACCCTCGCGTCCGGCGCCACGGGGAACTCCACGGTCACCTGCTCGGGGGTGAACGACGCGCCGGCCGCTTGCCAGCTAGATTTGGCCCGTGGCCATCCCTGAGTTCTTCGAGAAGCTGATCAGCGCCGCCGGGCCATCCGGTCATGAGACGGCGCCAGCCGGCGTATGGCGTGAGCATTGCCAGTCGTTCGCCGACGAGGTCGGCGGCGATCTTGTCGGCTCGTCATTCGCCCGTGTGCGCGGCCCGGCGACGGACCGTCGGTGGCGGTCGTCGGGCACATCGACGAGATCGGCCTCCACATCTCCCACATCGACGACAACGGCTATTTGAGGTTCGGCCAGGTTGGAGGGTGGGACCCGGTCGTGCTCGTCGGCCAGCGGATCGTGATCACACCCGCAGCGGGCCGGTCAAGGGCGTGATCGCCCGCCAGCCAATTCATCTGTTGAAGACGAGGCTCGCAAGCAGGTTCCCGAGCTCAAGGACCTCCACATCGACATCGGCACGAAGGCGGCGAGAGCCCGTCAGGTGGTCCGCATCGGCGACTCGCCGTGATCGACGTCGCCCCGCTCGAGTTGCGTCACGACCGGGTCGTGTCGCGCTCGCTCGACAATCGCGTCGGTTGCTACGTGCCGCCGAGGCGGCACGGATCGTCGCCGAACGCGGCCGTGCCCGGGCGATGTGATCGCGCTCGCCGTCGCGCAGGAGGAGACGACGTTCGCCGGCTCGCGGACGTCTGCCTACGGGCATCGCCCGGACGTCGCGATTGTGGTCGATCTGACGTTTGCGACCGATCAGCCGGGCGTCGAGCTCGGCCCGATCACGAAGCACGATCTCGGCAGCGGTCCCGTGATCGCGCGGGGGACGACGCTGCACCCGCTCGTGTCCGATCTGCTCTGCGACGCTGCCGAGGCGGAGAAGGTGTCGTTCACGCTTGAGTCGCTCGGCCGCGGCACCGGAACGGACGCCGACGCGATCCATCTCAGCCGCACGGGAATTCCGACCGGGCTCGTCTCGGTCCCGCTGCGCTACATGCACTCTCCGGTGGAGCTCATTTCGCTCGCGGACATCGACGCCGCTGCCCGCCTGATCGCGGCGTTCGCCATCCAGCTGACGAGCGACATGTCGTTCGAGCGCTGAGGCAGGCACCGGCAGAGTGCTCTTCCTGTTCGACATCGACGGCACGCTGGTTGCGGGCGCGACCGACGCCCACCGGGGCGCTGCACCCGGCACTGCGCGAGGTCCACGGCGTCGACGCGGCCGCGGTCGGCCGTCGCTCGCCCCTGCGGGCCGGACCGACGGCGAGATCGCTCGCTCGATCCTGCTCGCCGCTGGGGTGTCGGCGGAGCGGATCGATGATCGCGCCGAGGACGTGCGCGAGGTGTGCTGCCGGGAGTACACCCGGCGAGCCACCGAGGATCTCTCTCACACCGTTCTGCCCGGCATCCGCTCGCTGCTCGAGTGGCTCGGGTCGCTCGACGGCGTGACGCTCGGGCTCGTCACGGGCAACTACGAATGCGTCGCGCGGCGCAAGCTCTCGCGCGCCGGACTGGGGGCCGTGTTCCCGGCCGGTATCGGCGGTTTTGGCTCTGACCACGAGGACCGCGCGTCGCTGCCGGCGATCGCCCGGCGCCGCGCCGGGGAGCGGGGCGGCCATACCCGCGGTCGCAGACGATCGTCATCGGCGACACGCCCCGTGACATCGCGTGCGCCCGTGCCGACGAGCTGCGCTGCTTTGCGGTCACGACCGGACCGTTCGGAGCCGAGGAGCTCACGGGCGCCGACGTCGTCGTCGACAACGCCGACGAGTTGCGCGCCGCGATCGACGCGGCGTTGACCTAAGCGCCGTCTGCCTTCAAGCGCGAGCGGGCGCTCGAGGCCTCCGCCACCGGCACGAGCCGCCCGGCCTTGCCGAGGCCGCGGGCCGGCGTGTTGCCGTAGACGGCCTCGTACTCCCCGTCGCGCACGAGGAACGTCTCGTGCCAGATGCCGGTGCGGTCCGATCGGCCGACCCGACGCCAGTAGTTGCGCCACACCTCGAGGTGCGGGTCGTCCTTGTCCTTGGCGAATGCCTCGAGGTGATCGAACGACCGCCAGTACTGGACAATCGTCGGCAGCCCCATCTCGTACGCGAGCAGGCCCTTCTCCGGATGCTCGACGAGGTGGTCGAGCATGTGTCTCATCCCGCGGCGGCCGCCGAGGTCGATGAAGCTGCGCAGCAGGTGCAGCTTGCTGTTGAACGCGGCGCCGATCAGGAACACGACGAAGTCGCCCTCGATCTCGGCGGTCATCCGCCGGCCCGCTGTGTGGCTCACAGTTCGTCCCTCCAGGTCGTGAGCCGTGATCGTATTCGGAGGCGACGGGGTTGTGTACAAGTGTCGCCTAAAAGGCTGCACACAACCCCCGCGAGGGTTGTCGGGCGTCAGCTCTTCGGCGTCGGGAACTGCGCGCGCATCATCACGTCCCACAGGCGGTCGGGCGTGAACTTGCGCTGGTTGATCATCAGATGCGCGCTCGCGGTGACCGGGTACCGGGCCCGTGGCCGCTTGGATGTGACCGCCTTGGCGATCGTGTCCGCGACCTTCTCCGGCCCAGCGCCGAGCTTTGACATCGGCCCCTTGTAGGCGCCCTCGGTGATCCGGCCGACCTTGTGGTTCCAGTCGGTGTACGGCCCGGCATCGCCCGACACCCCGACTGACGCGGACGCAACCTCGCCGAAGTTCGTCACGATCAGGCCGGGCTCGACGAGGATCACGTCGACGCCGAAGCCCTTGACCTCAAAGCGCAGTGCGTCGCTGATCGCCTCGACCGAGTACTTCGTCGCGTGGTAGAGGCCGCCGCCGGGAAACGTCAGCCGGCCGCCCATCGAGCCGATGTTGACGATCTTGCCCGTGCCCTGCTCGCGCATCCCGGGCAGGACGAGCTGGCACATGCGGATGAGGCCGAACACGTTCGTCTCGAACTGCCGGCGGACCTGGTCGAGCGGGACCGATTCGACGGCGCCGGACTGGCTGTAGCCGGCGTTGTTGACGAGCACCCCGACGGCGCCCTCGGCGTCGGTGACCGCCTTGACCGCGGCCGCCATCGAGTCCTCGTCGGTGACGTCGAGGGCGAGCGTCTTGCAACCTTGGGCTTCGAGGTCGGTCAGCGTCTCCGGGCGGCGAGCAGTCGCGTAGACGGTGAAGCCGTCGCGCTGCAGTCGCTCGGCGGTCGCCCGGCCGATGCCCGAGGAGCAGCCGGTGATGAGGGCGGCGTTCGGCACGGCGGGCAGCCTACCGGTCGGAACTACCCACGGACGAGCTTCTTGTAGGTGATCCGGTGCGGACGGTCCGCCTCGGCCCCGAGTTGCTCGTGACGGAACGCCTCGTAGGCCTCGAAGTTGCCCTCGAACCACCGCACCTGGGAGTCGCCCTCGAACGCCAGCACGTGCGTCGCGATCCGGTCAAGGAACCAGCGATCGTGGGAGACGACGACGGCGCAGCCGGCGAACGCCAGCAGCGCCTCCTCGAGCGCCCGGAGCGTGTCGACGTCGAGGTCGTTCGTCGGCTCGTCGAGCAGCAACAGATTGCCGCCGGCGCGCAGGAGCTTCGCCAGGTGCAGGCGATTGCGCTCGCCGCCGGAGAGCTTGCCGACCTTCTTCTGCTGATCGGTGCCCTTGAAGTTGAAGCCCGCCGTGTATGCGCGGCTGTTGATCGTCCGGTCACCGAGGGGGATCTCATCAAGGCCCCCGGAGATCTCCTGCCAGACGGTCTTCTCGGGGTCCAGCGCGTCACGCGACTGGTCGACGTAGGCGAGCTTGACGGTGTCTCCCAGCCGGAGCGTGCCCGCGTCGGGCTCATCCTCGCCGGTGATCATCCGCAGCAGCGTCGTCTTGCCCGCGCCGTTGGCGCCGATGACGCCGACGATCCCGGCCGGCGGCAGCTTGAAGCTGAGATCGTCGATCAGCAGTCGGTCGCCGTAGCCCTTGCGCACCCCGTCGGCCTCAACGACCACGTCGCCGAGCCGCGGCCCGGCGGGGATGTGGATCTGGACCTGGTCGAGTTTGACGTTGCGGTCCTGGGCGAGCAGCGCCTCGTAGGCGTTGAGACGGCCTTTGGCTTGCCGCGGCGGGCCGAGGCGTTCATCCGCACCCACTCGAGCTCCTGCGCGATCGTGCGCTGGCGACTGGACTCCTGGCGCTCCTCCTGGGCGAGCCGGATCTGCTTCTGCTCCAGCCAGCCGGAGTAGTTGCCCTGATACGGGATGCCGCGGCCACGATCGAGCTCGAGGATCCACCCGGCGACGTTGTCGAGGAAGTACCGATCGTGGGTGATGGCCACGATCGTGCCCCGGTAGTCGCGCAGGTACTGCTCGAGCCAGGCGACCGACTCGGCGTCGAGGTGGTTCGTGGGCTCGTCGAGCAGGAGCAGGTCGGGCTGGCGCAGCAGCAGCCGGCAGAGCGCGACGCGGCGGCGCTCACCGCCGGAGAGCTTCGTCACATCCGCATCGGCGGGCGGGCAGCGCAGCGCATCCATCGCGTACTCGAGCGTCGTGTCGAGGTTCCAGCCGTCGACGGCGTCGATCTGCTCCTGTACGCGCGCGAACTCGTCGGCGGTCTCGTCGGAGTAGTTCATCGAGAGTTCGTTGAAGCGGTCGAGGAGCGCCCGGACCTCTTCGACTCCGTCCTCGACGTTGCCCCTGACGTCCTTGGCGGGATCGAGCTCGGGCTCCTGCGCGAGCAGCCCGACGGTCGCCTTGGGGGCGAGCTGGGCCTGGCCGTCGAACTCGGTGTCGAGACCGGCCATGATCTGCAGCAGCGTCGACTTGCCGGCGCCGTTGTAGCCGAGGACGCCGATTTTGGCGCCCGGCATGAACGACAAGGAGATGTCGGCGAGGACCTCCTTGTCCGGCGGGTACCGGCGAGAGAGCTTGTAGGTCGTGAAGATGTATTGAGCGTTCATTCGCCTTCGCAGGATAGGACGGTCCGCGCTGCGCTCGGCGTGCGACCATGGGACCGATGCGGGTGCTGGCCGCCCTGTTTGCGCTGATCGCCGTCGCGTGTATGTCGGTGGCGATCGTCGGGATGGTCACCGGGCGGCCCGGCGACCGGGTGGGCGCGGTTCTGCGGATCGCAGCGGTGGCGTGCTTTGCGGTGACCGTGATCCTCAACGTGATCGCCCACTGACTGCGGAGGGCGAACCAACGGTACGTCCGCCGTGCGGGTACAGGTGCGCGGGACACCACTCGCCATGTCGCGCGGCGACGGCCGCATTGGGGCGTTGATGCACGCATGCGTCGCCCTCAGCTCTCGGGCTGCCAGCGGCTGACCACCCACTGGCCGGGTGCCACCTGGGTCACGCCGGCGACCGCGACGTGCCACGCCGGCCGCAGCCCGGCGTAGGCGTTCGTGTTCGTGGCCGTCGTCTGCTCACGGGTGACGACGACGAACTGGTTCCGGCGACCGGGGAGCGGCGCGACCGCCTCGACGACGCCGCTGGTTGCCGATCCCGCCGTGCTTGAGCTCGTAGTCGTTCTGGCTCTGGGCGGCGGCGAGCGCCATCGCCGAGCGGGCCTGGCCGATGCTCGCGAGGGCGAGCGTCTGCATCTGTCGCGTGACCGTGGCGGCGCTCCAGTTGATGTAGTGCGCGGCGAACCGCCGGACCGCGGTGGCGGCGACGGTGCTCGCGCCGCCGGGCGTGGTCTGGCGCGGCGGCGGCGCAGTGGGGTATTCGTGGGTCCGGTTGGCCTGGGCGACCTTGGCGGCCGTGCCGGCGGGCCGCCGTCGAGCTTGCGGTGCCGGTGCCTCCGCCGAAGGCTGCGCATCCGGGGAGTCCGGCGGCGGCAGCGGCGCTCATCACGATCGCGGCCGCGGCTCTCACAGCCCCACCGGATGCCGCGCGACGAACCCGGCCGCGCTACGCACGAGCGGATGCCACCCGATCCCGCCGCTGCCGTCGCCCGGCCCCGCCGCGTCGTGGGTGTCCCACCGCAACCCGGCGACGTACATGAACACGTGGTCCGCGCTCGCGTAGAGCGTGATCCAGTGGCCCGGACCGGGGGCGCCGAAGCTCTCGAGCGCCGACGACGCCGCGCCATAGGTCGACGGGCAGCAGTCGCGCGCCGTAGAGCAGGTGCTCGACGCTGCTCGAGCAGTCGTACGCAGGCGCGACATCGGACAGCGGCAGGCCGTGCGCGCCTCCGTACACATATGGCTTGCCGACGATCTGGTTGCCCGCGGCGATGATCGCTCTGACCGCCGCGGGCGCGCTCTGAGGCGCGGCCGCCTGTCCGTTCGGGAGCACGCGGGCGCGCTCGCCCGGGGTCAGCGGCACGGCGGCCGGCGCGCCCGGCGTGCACGCCGCGCCGGCGTCGTGACGGCGGTCGAGCGGCCGGGATCGTCGATCCCGGCACCCGACTGCCCGAGGAGGCTGGCGGCGCCGGGGACCGGCGGACGCTCCACCCGGACGGGCCCTGACCACATCCCGTTCTCGTAGGGGATGCCGAGGCGCTCGGAGAACTGCCACCACAGGTCGATGACCCGAGGCAGCCCGTCGATCGGACCGCCGCCGAAGCCGAAGTCCCGCTTGTAGGCGATCGCCGAGTGGGCTCCCCAGGTGATGCGCAGCGGCGTCATGTACGCGAGGCCGCCCATCGCCGTGGCCGTCGCCCACGTCATGCCGCCGAGCTCGGCGTACGTGTCGGGATGCGCGAGCAGGCTGTCGCCCCGGGCCCCGAGCGAGCCCGAGCTCGGGTCGCCCGGGCCGCCGTATTCGGTCGCGCCGACAGTCCGCCCGGTCCCCGGGGGGCCGAGCGCGATCGACGCCGCGGTGCCCGCAGAGCCGCCGCAGCTGCTGTCGCTGCTGCGACCCGAACAGAACGACGAGAACCGCGACGCCGAGCCCGACGCTCGTGACCCCGGCGAACACTCCGGCGATCACGATCGCGATCGAGCGGGAGCGGGTCGACGGAGCGACGCGGCGGACACGCGCGGCCCACGATAAGCCGACGCCGCGGCGATCGGACAAATTGGTACAGAGTTGTCGACATCTCGCAGTGGAAAAGGCCTCGCCTCGGCTTTAGGCGTGCCGCTAACGTAGGTGCACGCATGGCACGGATCCTCGACCTTGAACAGGCGATGCTCCTCCTGGAGCTCGAGGCGCCATTCGACAAGCGAGACGTTCAGCTCGCGCGCCGCCGAATGGCCAAACGCTGGCATCCGGACATCGCGCCGACGGGCCGCCAGCACGAGCACCAGCGCCACCTTCAGGCGATCAACGAGGCTGCCGACCAACTCCAGCAGCTCGCCGAAACCTCCCGTGGCGGCCGGGTCAGCCGCAATGCGGTCAAGGTCTCGGCCGCCGCCGCCCGCAGGGCCCGCGAGGAGGAAGGACGGCGCGCGTACGAGGAGGAGCAGCGCGCGCGGGCCGCCGCGGCCGATCGTGAAAAGCACGATCCGTTCGGCTCACGCGTGCCCGACCACTCGGTCGTCCACCGCTACGCCCGATGCGTGTCGTACCCCGAGTGGGGCGTCGGCACGGTGAGCGGCATCTACTTCTCCGGCGACGGCGACGACGTGCAGCAATGGGCGCGCGTCTCGTTTGCGGTCGGCGTACGGACGATCCCGGCCGGATCGCTGCAGTTCGTTGACTTCTCCAAGCCGGATCCGGCAGCCGACCGGGTGCAGCGCTTCATGACCGCCGCCCAGCACGCGCTCGCCGAGGGCGATCCGGCGCTCGCCGCCCAGCGGCTCGTGTACGCGCGTGACGCGGAACCGTCGAACCCGTCCGTCCTGCGGCTGCTCACGGCGGCGTTCTGGCAGGCCGGGAATCTGCCCGCGGCTGCCCGGTCGGTGCGCGACTGGGCGCGGGTGGAGACCGATCGGCCGACCCCGGAGCGCTTTGCCTCCCGGATCTACGAGGACATGGGCGCCTACGACCTCGCGGCCGACGCTGCCGCCCGGGCGGCCGAGCGCGGCCCCGGTGACGCGTCGGCGTGGGAGCGACTTGGGCGGCTGCGCCTGCGGCTGGGGGACCGGCGCCGCCGCGATCACTGCGCTCGAGCGCGCCCGGCTGATGGGGCCGACGGTCGAGGGCCTGCTTGACCTGGCGCTCGCGTATCAGCTCGCCGGCGACATCGGCGCCGAGGTCTCGGCCGCCGAGGCGGCGACGCGACTCGACCCGACCTCAGGTGCGGCGTGGTCGGGGTTCGCCCACGCGCTGGCCCGGACGGATCGGGTCCGGGAATGCCTCGACGCCTGCCGCAAGGCGCTGCGGATTGGTCCCGACCCCGAGGTCGAGGACCTGCTCCGTCGGGTCGAGGCGGCGGTCCCGCGCGGCCTGTCGGAGCGCAGCGCGGCGTAGCAAGCACTTTGGCGCCGGGCCTCGCTGCTCGCGTCGCGTCCCGTCGCTCCCGTCGCTCCCGTCGCGTGCTCAGGAGGACGCGAGGAAGCCCTCGCGCCCGCACACCGGGCACGCGTCCTGGCCCTCGAGTCCTCGCCCGCCGCACATCGGGCAGTCCTCGGCCCGCTCGAGCACGCCGAGCAGCTCGCCCACGCCGCACACGAGCAGGCGCTCCTCGTCCACCTCGACCCAGGCTCCGGCGGATGCCGGGAACACGACATGGTCGCCCGGCTTGACGGGCATGCGCACGCCGACGTGATCCCACCAGTCGAGCCCAGGGCCGACGGCGAGCACAATCCCGTGTTGGGGCGGGGGCTCGTTCGTGCCCGGAGGGACGAGCAGACCCGAGCGGCGGATCGCGGTCCGGGTCGAGCTCCTTGATCACGACCCGGTCGAACAGAGGACGGAGCTGGTTGCGCATGTGTCCAGATGTTAGGAGGCGAACCTTAGGTTCACGTGCGCGCCCTTGGGGTTCGACTGCACGGCGTCGAGCGTGACGACGTATTCCGAGCCGCCGAGCGCGAAGTGGCCGCCGGTCAACAACAAGGCGCGTCGCGAGCGCTTGGCACGGCGGTGTCGGAGTTCAGCCGCAGGTTCGTGTCGGTGAGCTTGATCACGAGACGGCGGTTACTCGCACCGCCGGCGATCGAGACCGACGCCCTGCACGAACGCGCGGTCCCGCGGTCAGCGGACCGTTCTGCGTCCCCCCGCGGCGGCTTGGCGCCGAGCCCGATTCCGGTCGGGATTGAGAACGGCCCGTTCGTCAGCTGGAACTGCTTGTTCGTCGTGCTGATCGTCACAGATGCGCTCGCGCCGGCGGGGATCGAGGCGGTCCCGACGACCGGGGCGGAGCCGACCGCGATCAAGTGCAGGACCTCAGCGTCCAGCGGTCCTTGGCGCGCCTGGACGAACATCGCGTTGGTCACGAGCCCGGCGCTCAGGATCGATCCGGAGGCGATAGTGATGGTGCTGCCAAATGCGGTGTCCACGCCGCTCGTGTAGTAGATCTGGACCGGGTTCCCCGGCTGAAGACCGGTGACGTGGTAGTCGAGGCTCGCGAACTGCGAGGCCGCGGCCGCTCCCGCGGTCGCCAGGACTGCGGTCGTCGACATCACCAGGGCGATCGCCCGTCGGCTTGCACGCATGACATCTCTCCGTTTCCCCACCCGCGATTCCCCGTCCGGCCGCCGTCGCTTGAACAAGAACATCGTCCCACACCGGTTCCGTCGCGGCGACCACGTAGCTTTAGGCGCCTCATGCGCCTGATCGTCGCCCGCTGCGAAGTCCGCTACTCCGGCCGCCTCGACGCCCTCCTGCCCGAGGCCCTGCGGCTCATCATCGTCAAGGCCGACGGGTCCGTGCTCGTCCATGCCGACGCCGGCGGTTATAAGCCGCTCAACTGGATGACCCCGCCAACCGTCATCGAGGAAGAACCTGACCGCATGATCGTCCGCAAGCGGGCCGGCAAGACGGAGGATCGACTCGAGATCGACCTCGCCGAGGTGCTGAGCGACGTCAGCCACGACATGGGTTCGCCGGACGAGGACATCGCGCTCGCCAAGGACGGCGTCGAGGCGCACCTGCAGGAATTGCTCGCCGACCAGCCTCACTGGTGTGGCGAAGGGCTCCGGCTCGTGCGACGTGAGTGGCCGACGGACATCGGACCCGTCGATCTCATGTGCCGCGACGGCGAGGAGGCGTGGGTGGCAGTCGAGATCAAACGTGTCGCCGGCATCGAGGCGGTCGAGCAACTGACGCGGTACCTCGAGCGGATCCGGCTCGATCCGGCGTTCGCCGACTGCCGCGGCGTGCTCGCTGCGCAGCTGATCAAGCCGCAGGCGCGTGTGCTGGCGACGGCGCGCGGGATCGATTGCATCGAGGTCGACCTGGCGGTTCTGCGCGGCGAACGCGAGCCAGACCTGAAATTGTTCGCCGCATGAACGATGAGCCAGCAGTCCTCACCGAGCGCCGCGAGCGCGTCCTTCTGATCACGATCAACCGGCCGGACCAGCGCAACGCGGTCAACGCCGCTGTCGCGAAGGGCATCGCGGCCGCGATGGACGAGCTTGATGACACGCCGGAGCTGAGTGTCGGCATCCTCACGGGCGCGGGCAAGGGCTTCTGCGCCGGCATGGACCTCAAAGCGTTCGTCGCCGGCGAGTCGCCGTACGCGGGGGACCGGGGATTTGCCGGGATCACCCAGCGCGCCGCGGCGAAGCCGCTGATTGCCGCGATCGAGGGGTTCGCGGTCGCCGGTGGGCTCGAGGTGGCGCTCTCCTGCGACGTCATCGTCGCCGCCAAGGGAGCGCGCCTCGGGATCCCGGAGGTCAAGCGATCGCTCGTCGCCGCCGCAGGGGCGCTGCTGCGCCTGCCGCGCGTCCTGCCGAGGACGATCGCGATGGAGCTCGCGCTCACCGGCGACCCGATCGACGCCGAGAGGGCGTACGCGTTCGGGCTCGTCAACCGGCTCGCGGAGCCCGGTGAAGCAGTTTCGGCGGCGCTCGAACTCGCCGCCACGATCGCGGCCAACGGACCGCTCGCGCTCGCCGCGACGAAGCGGATCCTCACGGAGGCGGTCGACTGGCCGGACTCCGAGTTCTTCGCCCGGCAGGGCGAGATCGCCGGGCCGGTGATGACCTCCAAGGACGCCCGAGAGGGATCCGTAGCGTTCGCCGAGAAGCGCGCCCCGGTGTGGCAGGGACGCTAGTCCTCGCTGTCGCCTGACCCGGCGCTGACCGGTGTCATTCCCCAGTTGCCGGTGTTCCTCGACGGCAGCGATGTGGCGAGCCTTCTCCGCATACATCGCCTCGTCGGCCAGCGCGAGCACGGCGTCCGGGTCGCTGCTGCCCGCGTCGGCCACGGCCTCCAGCAACGCGTCGCCGGCGCTGTGGCCGTAGCGGTCGTTGACGACCTTGAAGTCGTCGAGGTCGAGCATCAGCAGCGCGGCCGTTTCGTTGTACCGCTCGCACCGCCCAAGCTGGAGCGCGAGCGCTTCCGCGAAGTAACGGCGGTTCGGCAGGCCGGTCAGGCTCTCGTGGTCGGCAAGATTGCGCAACCGCAACTCGAGGCGCTTCTGCTTTTAGACGTCGAGCACCTGGCTGATGAAGTAGCTCGGTCGACCGACCACATCGCGCACCACGGACACCGACACGTTGACCCAGATCACCTCGCCGTGCTTGTTGATGTAGCGCTTTTCGGCGTGGTAATCCCGCTCCGCGCCGTCGGCGAGCCGGTGCGCCTCGACGACATTCATCGCGACGTCGTCGGGGTGGGTGATGTCCGCGAATGTCTTCCCGGTCAGTTCCTCGGCGCTGTAGCCAGTGATCTCGCACAGTGCGCGGTTGACCCGCATCCACTGGCCGTCGAGCCCGACGAGCGCCATGCCGATCGAGGCCTCGGCAAACGCCTGCTCAAACAGTTGTTGGGCCTCGCGGAGCGCGCCTTCGACGCGTCGCTGGGCGGTGACCTCGCGCGCGATCGCGATTGTCTTTGCGATCGGCCTCCCGAGCGAGGTCTTTAGCCCACATCGCCCCACAGCGTCGCGACGAGCGAGCGTGGCCCGCCGTAGTCGCGGTGCTCGCACAGATAGATCCCCTGCCACGTACCGAGCGCCAGCCGCCCCTGCGAGACCGGCATCGTGAGCGAGGGACCGAGCAGCGATCCCTTGATGTGGGCCGGCATGTCGTCGGGGCCCTCGAGCGTATGGGTCCAATACGGCGCCCGCTCAGGGACCGCCTGATTGAACCACGTCTCGAAGTCGCGCCGGACCTCGGGCGAGGCGTTCTCGTTGAGGGTGAGCGAGGCGGAGGTGTGGCGGATGAGCACGTGCAGCAGGCCGACCGCGACCGACCCGAGCTCAGGCAGGTCTCGGAGCACCTCGCCGGTGACGAGGTGAAAACCCCGTGACCGAGGGTCGAGTGTGATCTCGCGCTGAACCCACATCAGAGCTCCGGGAGCCGGGCGACCCGCATGTCGACGCGCTGTCCGCGGAACGGCACACCCTCGCGCTCGAGGAGCCGCCGCTGGCGCCGTCCCTTGGCCAGCGAGCCATCCGCACGCACGATGCGATGCCACGGCACGGTCGGGTCCTCGCACGCGTGCAGCGCGGCACCGGCCGCGCGAGGCGCACCCGGCGAGACGTCGCCATAGGTGCGAACGTAGCCGACCGGCGTCGCGCGGACCCGGTCGAGAATCTGGGCGTCACGTTGCGTCTGCATCGCTGTGGGGAGCATATGAGCCCTGCCCTGGTAACGTCGTCGCCGTCGTTTTCCCTGCAAACGACGTTGTTATGTCGACCTGCCGCCGCCCCACCGTTGCTCGCTTCACGCTTGCCGCAGCCCTCGCGGCGGTTCTCGCTTCGGTGCTCGTGGCGCTGTGCGCCCCGTGGCCGGGGACGGCCAGCGCAGCCAGCCTGGGTCAGCTCGACTCCCGGCTCGGCGCGCAGCAGTCCCGTCAGCAGAGTCTCAGTGCCAGCGTCGGCCGGCTGTCCTCGCTGATCAGGACGCTGGGCAGCCAGATTTCACTCGTGGAATCCCGCGAGGCCGCCGTCCGCGCCGAGCTCGCCCATGATCAGGCGGCCCTCGCCGCAGCGCACACCGCGCTCGTGCGCGAGAAGGCTCGGCTGAAGCTGCTCCGCGCGCGGCTGCGCTGGGCGCGGACGCTGCTGTCTCGGCAGCTCGTGTCGAGCTACGAGACGGACCGGCCGGACCTCGTCAGCGTCGTGCTGAGCGCCCGTGGCTTCACCGACCTGCTGGAGCGGCTCGATTTCCTGCACCGCGCCGAGCGCCAGCAGCAGACCGTGATCTCATTGACCCGGACCGCGAAGGCTCAGGCGACCCTCGCGGCTCACCGGCTCGTCAAGCTCGAGCGCGCGCGCCGCGTGATCACTGATGAGACGGCGGTTCACGCCCGCGCGCTCGCGGGCATGAACGCACTGCTCCAATCGCGCCAGTCGGCGCTCGACCAGGCCCGCTCGGCGCAACGGGACGCGCTCGCCGCGAGCCGGGCACAGGCGCAGCATCTGCGTTCCCAGATCGCGCGGGTCAAGGCCGCCCAGGCCGCCGCGGCCGCTCGAGCCGCCGCGCAGGCGGCGCAGTCGGCGCCGAGCACGTCGGGGTCAGGGTCAGGTGCGGGGTCGCCCGGGCCGGCGCTCGGCCCGAACGGCGGCTGGGCGATCCCGTACGCGATCGTGCTGTGCGAGTCCGGCGGGCAGAACCTCCCGCCGAACAGCGCCGGCGCCTCCGGCTACTACCAGATCATTCCGGGCACCTGGTCCTCGTTCGGCGGGACGGGACCGGCGGCCTACCTGGCGTCAAAGGCGGAGCAGGACGCGGTCGCGACCCGCATCTGGAACGGCGGCGCCGGGGCGTCGAATTGGGTCTGCGCCGGGATCGTCGGGATCACGCACTGACGCAAGGAAAGGGCCGCATACCGGCCCTTTGCTTGCAGGCCGACTACGCGGTGCGCCAGTCCGGCGTCGTCTCGAGCCGGCGCCGGCGGGCCATCGCGCTGAGATGGTCGATGTGGTCGAGCGCCTGGCCGGAGCCGAACGCGACGCAGGTCAGCGGCG
>CAVVSB010000012.1:0-45321 GCA_963750695.1 uncultured Solirubrobacterales bacterium | reverse complement strand
CGCCGGTCCGCACGTTGTACTCGTAGCCGTGCCACGGACACACGATGTGCAGCTCATCGGCGAAGTCATCGCCGAGGCTGCGGCGCTCGGCATCGAGCCGCTCGGTGACCCGGTTCATCAGCTTTCCCTGACAGACGGGGCCGCCGGCGTGGACGCAGCGGTTCTCCCAGGCGTAGAGGCGGCCTTCGAGCCGGAAAATCCCGATCTCGACGCCCTCGACGTCGACGACGATGCGGCCGCCTTCGAGCACGTCCTCGCTCAGGGCCGCAACGATTGCTGTGTCGGTGTGCATGGCCGGACTCTACCCTTTCCCTTACTAAAAGTCAAAGTGAATTCAGGTCAAATTTTCAACACGGGCTTGATCGCTGAGCCGCTCGCCGCCTCGGCGAACGCGGTGTCGATGTCCGCGAAGGCGTAGCTGCGGATGAGCTTCTCGAGCGGCAGCTTTCCGGCGTGATGCAGGTCGAGCAACGTCGGAATGAAGTCGCGCGGGACGGCCTCCCCTTCGATCACGCCGCGCACCGTCTTGCCGGCACTGATCACGCCGCGCACGTCCATCGGGAAATCCGGGATCCCGATCCCGAGCAGCGCGAGCGTCCCGCGCGGAGCCAGCGCCGCGATCGCCTGATTGATAACCGTGCCCTTGGCGCTGGTGTCGATCGCCAGACCCGCGCCGCCGTCCGTCAGCTCGTGAACCGCGTCCACGACGTCGTCGGCCGTCGGATCGATCGTCGCGTTCGCGCCGAGCTCGGTCGCCAACGCTCGCCGGCTGGCGACCGGGTCGACGGCGACCGTGCGCGCTCCGACAGCGGATGCCGCCATCAGCGCGGAGAGGCCGACGGCTCCGGCACCGAACACCACGAGCCACTCCCCCACAGCGGGGCGCAGCACGTTCATGACCGTGCCCGCACCCGTCTGCACACCGCAGCCAAGCGGCGCCGCGGTCTGCAGGTCGATCTCGTCGTCGATCACCACGACGTTCGACTCGTACGCCAACGCGTGGGAGGCGAAACTCGACTGGCCGAAGTACGAGCCGTACACGGGCGCGTCGCCCCGTCGCATCGTGAGCGACCCATCGACGCGCGTGCCGATCCCGTTCATCGCGCGGAAGCTCCGGCAGTAGGCCGGATATCCGCCGGCACATTCCGAGCAGCGCCCGCAGCTCCGGTAGCTCAGCAGAACGCGGTCGCCGGCCTTGACGCCGATGACGTCGGCACCCACGCAGGCGACGATCCCGGCTCCCTCGTGTCCGAGCACGATCGGCGAGATCTCCTGCGGCCAGACCCGCTTCATCGTGAGATCGCTGTGGCATACGCCAACCGCGCGGACCTCGACGAGGATCTCGTCGCGGCGCGGCTCATCGAGTTCCACCTCCGCGATCTCGAACGGTGCGTCGGCGCGGGCCGACAGTGCGGCGGTGATCTTCATCGGCCGGACGCCTCCTCCGGGGACGGGATGTACGGGATGCACTGGAGCTCGACGTATGCGTCGATTCCCTCGATGCCGTTCTCACGCCCGATCCCCGACTGCTTGAAGCCGCCGAACGGCCCAGCCGGGTCGAGCGTGTGCTGGTTTACCGCCACGTTGCCGCTGCGGATCCGACGCGCAATGTCCTTGGCGTGCTCCGGGTCGCGGCCCCACACGCTGCCGGACAGTCCGTAGTCGGAGTCGTTGGCGATCGCGACCGCGTCGGTCTCGTCCTCGTAGGGGATGACAGTGACCACCGGCCCGAAGATCTCTTCCCGCGCGACGGTCATTGCGTTGTCGACCCCCGCGAAGATCGTCGGCTCGACGAAGTAGCCGCGCGAGCACGCGGCGGGGCGACCGCCGCCGAGGACGAGCCGGGCACCGGCGTTGACGCCGGCGCCGATGTGGCCCTCGACCCGCTCGCGCTGCACTGCACTGACGAGGGGTCCGATGTCAACGTCCGGGTCGGTCGACGGATCGCCGACACGGAAGCGGCTCACTTCCGCGCGCAGCGCCTCGACGACGTCGTCGTAGCGATCACGGTGGGCCAGGACGCGCGTCGCGTTCGTGCACGTCTGGCCGCTGTTGCGCATCGTGTTCGGCGCGAGCTGCGGGATTACCGAGTCGAGGTCGGCGTCGGGCAACACGATCGCCGCCGACTTCCCACCGAGCTCGAGGCTGCAGCGCTTGATCTGCTCACCGCACAGCGCGGCGATGCGCCGGCCGGCGCGCGTCGATCCCGTGAAGCTGATCTTGTCGACGAGCGGATGCCGCACGAGCTCCTCGCTGACCGAGCGGTCGGCGGGCACGACGTTCAGCACGCCGGCCGGCAGGCCCGCGTCGTCGAACACCGCGGCCAGCAGCTGTCCGAACAGCGGGGTCTCCTCCGGCGGCTTGAGCACGACGGTGCATCCGGTCAGCAGCGCGGGCGCGAGCTTCGGAAAGGAAAGGGCGAGCGGGAAGTTCCACGGCACGATCGCGCCCACGACGCCGACGGGCTGCCGGCGGACGAGCAGCCGGCTGCGGATTCCCTCGCGCTCCTCCTCCCAGGCATAGCGCGAGGCCTGCGCCGCATACCAGTCGAGGTACATCCGCGCGGCGAGCGGCTGCCACTGCGCGATCGCCGCGGGCGAGCCGACCTCACGCACGATCGTCTGGGCGAACGTCTCTGCGCGCTCGCCGATGAGCTCCGCCGCGCGCCGCATGATCTCGGCCCGCCCCTCCGGCGTCGAGTCCGCCCACGGGCCCGACTGAAACGCGGAACGTGCCGCTCGCACAGCACGGTCGATGTCCGCCGGTCCGGCGAGGGCGGCCTCGCCGATCGGCTCCTCGGTCGCCGGATTGATGACCTCGATCCGGCGCCCGTCGGTCGGCGCCACCCATTCGCCGCAGATGTACAGGCGGGTGCGCGTCGCTTCGGCGATCGCAGTCATTGCGCAGCCCCGGTGAGCTCGGCTCCGGCGGCAGCACGAGTGGTGCCGTCGAGCAGGAAGCCCTCGTAGCCGGCGGCGGCGACGGCATCGCAATGCGCGCGGTAGGCCCCGACGCCGCCGAGGTAGGGCATGAATACGCGCGGCTTGCCCGGGATGTTGGCCCCGAGGTACCAGGAATTCGCCTGCGGAAAGAGCGTTGCCTGCGCGACCTCGCCCACGTGCTGCACCCACCTCGCCTCGGCCTCGGCGCCGGCCTCGATCGTGCGCACTCCGCGAGCGTTCAGGTAGCTGATGCAATCCGCGACCCAGTCGACGTGCTGCTCGATCGAGCAGACCATGTTGCTCAGCACTGACGGGCTGCCCGGACCGGTCACGAGGAACAGGTTCGGGAACCCGGCCGCAGCGAGGCCGAGATACGCGGCAGGACCGCCGGCCCATTTGTCGCGCAGCGAGAGGCCGTCACGACCGCGGATGTCGATCTCGAGCAGGGCGCCGGTGATCGCGTCGAAGCCGGTTGCAAAGACGAGCACGTCGAGCTCGTATTCCTCGGCGGTCGTCTCGATGCCCCCCGTCGTGATCCGCTCGATCGGCGCGCTCCGCACATCGACGAGCGTGACGTTGGGGCGGTTATAGGTTGCGTAGTAGCCGGTGTCGACACACATGCGCTTGGAGCCGATCGGATACGTCTTTGGACACAGCGCCTCGGCGACCGCGGGATCGGTGACGATCTGGCGGATCTTCGAGCGGACGAAGTCGGCCGCGAGCGCATTGGCCCGCGGGTCGACGTTGACGTCGTTGAACGCCAGCGTCACGCCGCCGATCCCGCCCTCGGCCCAACCACGCTCGAATGTGTCGGCGCGCTCGGTCTCGTCGACTTCAAGGGCTGACCGCTGCGCGAGCGCGTCCGGGTGCGACCCCGGGACGCCGCTCAGGGACTCGCGGGCGAGCTGGCGGCGTTGCGGGTAGGCGGCCTTGGCCGCGCGCTGCATCGCCGGGTCCAGATGGCCGTTGTGCGCCGGCATGCTGAAGTTCGCCGTGCGCTGGAACACGTACAGGTGCCCGGCCTGCTCGGCCAACTGCGGGATGAGCTGAATCCCGGTTGAGCCGGTTCCGATGATGCCGACTCGCTTGCCGCTCAGGTCAACCCCGTCCGCCGGCCAGCGCGCCGTGTGGTACCAGTCGCCGCGAAAATCGTCGAGGCCGTCGAACTGCGGACGGTGCACCGAGGACAGGCACCCGGAGGCCATCACGCAATGCGTCGCGGAGTACGTCTCCCCGTCGTCGGTACTGATGTGCCACGTCTCGCCGGCGTCGTCGTAGTGGACCTGCGTGACGTGGGCATTCAGCTCGATGTCGCGCCGCAGATCGAAGCGGTCGGCGACGTGGTTCAGGTAGGCGAGGATCTCAGGGCCCGCGGGATAGCGCTCCGTCCATTCCCATTCCTGCTCGAGCTCCGCCGAGAACGAATACGAGTAATCGAGCGACTCGATGTCGCAGCGCACGCCGGGGTAGCGGTTCCAGAACCAGGTTCCGCCGATCCCGCTGCCCCGCTCGAGCACGCGTACGTTCAACCCGAGCCCGCGTAGGCGGTGCAGCGCGTAGAGACCGGCGAAGCCTGCGCCGACGACGATCGCATCGAACTGCTGCGCGCGCGGCGACGGCAGCGGGAGCGGGACCGGCGCCCCGCTGAGCTCGCGGTCAATCGCTTCGGCGACGTAGTCGATTGCCTCCGCGCTGCCGGGAACGAGCCCGACGAGCATGAAAAACCCGTGCATCTGGGACGTGAAGCGGCGGTGCGCGACGCGCACGCCGTCGGCGGCCAGGCGCCGGGCGTACGCCTCGCCCTCGTCGCGCAGCGGGTCGTGCTCGGCGGTCAGGACCACAGCCGGCGGCAGTCCGGCCAGGCTCCGGGCGCGCAGCGGCGACGCGGCGGGTTTTGTCCGCTCCGACGGGTCCGGCGCGTAGTGGTTCCAGAACCACCGCATCGTCTCCCGACTGACGATCAGCTGGTTCTCCGGCTCGAGGTAGGACGCGGTGTCAAGGTCGCAGTCCGTCACCGGGTAGACGAGCACCTGCAGCGCGATCTGCGGTCCGTCGTCGCGCGCCTGCTGCGCGACGACGGCCGCCAAGTTTCCACCCGCGCTGTCGCCTGCCACGATCAGCGGGACGTGCGATCCAGCGATCGACTCCACGTTGGCCGCAACCCATTCGAGGGCGCTGGCAGCGTCGTGGACGGCGGTGGGGTATGGATGCTCGGGCGCGAGCCGGTAATCGACGAGGACGACCGCGCACACTGTTCTCGCCGCCAGGATCCGGCCGAGGGTGTCGAACTGATCGAGTGAGCCGAGGACCCACCCGCCGCCGTGGTAGTAGACGATCACGCCGCGCACGTCGCCGTCGGGTACGAGCAGCCGCAAGGAGAGCGGCTCGCCGTCACGCGCGGCGATCGTCACCTCGTCAGCGCGCACCATGCGCGGGCCCTCGCCGTACAGCTCGGCCATCTGCGCGCCGGCCGCGCGGGCCTCGACGGGCGTCAGCTCGTGGACCGGTGACATCCCGCCTGCGGCCAGCTCCGCGAGGAACCGGCTGCTCGCTTCATCCAGCATCCGTTACTCCTTGTGTCTCTCGGCCGCGCGAGAGCGGCCGGCCGCCGTCGGTTCGACAGCAGCCGGCCGCCCCGCACGTGCGGTTCAGAACGCCCTAGGCGGACGTCTTGCCCCAGAGCTTCAGGAACTGGCTCTGGAAGTTCGTGACGTTCGGGAACAGGTTCGAGTGCGCCGCGGGCAGGTTGGCCTTCGTCACCAGCCACATCGGTGGCGGCGTCAGCTGAACCGGGACGCCGGCGAAGTGCCGGGCGACCGCATCGACCATCTGGTAGTCGACGTTGTAGTAGTCGAACGGCACGAGCGCGAGCTCCTGGCCGTTGGCCACGTACTGGAAGTCGGTCGGGCCTCCGCCCTGGCCGACGATCTTGACGTGCGAGAGTCCGGCCGCCGACAGTGCGGCGGGCAGACCCGGGTCGAGCAAGTTCGCCACTGACAGGGCGACATAGTTGACCGACGGGTGCGCCCGCAGGTAGGACACGATCAGGTTCGCCGCGTGCGGAAGCTGCGTCAGCGAGACGTCGATCGACGCGTACGAGCACGACGAGCAGTACTGCTTGTAGGAGCTCTGGAACGTCGAGCCGAGCGAGCTGAGGATCGTGTAGGCCGGGATGTTCACGTACAGTGTGTTGGCCTTGCCCTTGCTGTTGGCGACGACCTCGGCGGCGAGGTACTTCCCTCCCACCGCAGCCTGGGACGGGGTGCTCGTGTTGTAGATGAACGGCGCCGCGACCGGGTCCGTCGAGCAGCAATCGGAGACGACAACGCCCTTTGCCTTGATCGCGGGGAGCTTCGACGCGATCTCCGCGCGCAGCGCGGCTGTCGTCACGATCGCATCGGCGCCCTGGCGCAGAGCGGTGTCATACGCGGCCTGCACGCTCGCCGGGGTGCCGTCGGTCGTGACGGTGGATGTCGTCCAGCCGAGCGTCTTCGCCGCCTGAGAGACGATTTGTCCCTGCAGCTGGCAGACCGACACGCCGCAGCTGATGAAGACGACCTTCTTGCCTGACGGCACGCTCTTGCCGATCGGCGTGTTCACGGTGATGGTCGAGGGACGCTGCGTCGCCTGGCGCACGACCTGCTGGGCGGCGGCGATGTTCGCGCTGCTCGAGCTACCGCTGCCGGCGCTTGCGCTGTTGCCGCTCGAGTTGCTCGATGAGCCGCAGCCCGCGGCCACGGCCGCGACAGTCAGGATGCCAGCCGCGACACCGGCGGCACGACGGATCCGGCTCCGCGCCGGTGTAGATCGCAACATGACTACTCTCTCCTCCATGGTGGGGGTGGTTGTGGTGGATCGTTCGGCTGATCGCCGAGGGGTGAAAGGGGTGTTCTCAGCCTTCGCTGGGTCGCAGCCGCGCCAGCAGGGCCTGCAGCCGGCCGCCGTCCCCGACGGTGCTGCGGCGCTGGATCCCGGTCACGGCGAGGGCCGCGATGAGCACCACCCCGACGAACATGTCCGCGGACCATTGCGGCGCGCTGGCGAGCGCGAGGCCAGTGGTGCCGGTGCCGAGCAGCAGCACCGCGATCAGCGTGCCGAATGCGTTGAAGCGGCCGTTCTTGAGCTGGGTGGCGCCGAGGAACGCAGCCGCGAACGCCGGCAGCAGGTAGGCGGTACCGGCGCTCGGATCGCCCGAGCCGATCGTCGAGGCCAGGACGAGTCCCGAGGCTCCGGCCAGCGTTCCGGAGACGACAAGCGACATAAAGCGCAGGCGATTGACACGGACACCCGCGAGCTTCGCTGCCTCCGGGTTGAAACCGGTGGCGTACAGCCGACGGCCCGTCGCCGTGTGCTCGAGCAGGAACCACATCGCCACGGCGACGACAAGCACGTAGAAGACCGGAAGCGTGAAGCCGCCGACAGTCGTCTGGCCAATCTTGGCGAAGCCGCCTTGGAGCTTCGTGCTGATGATCGCGGTGCCCTTGGTGGCCATCGTGATCAGCGCCGCGATGAGTGATCCCGTGGCCAGGGTGCCGATGAACGAGTCGATCCGCATCACCACGACGACGACCGCGTTGATCACGCCGATCACAACGCCGGTCGCGAGCCCGAGCAAGAGCGCCGGCACGAGTGGAATCCCGACCGACAGGAAGTGCGCGGTGACAACTCCGGTCAACGTCATCGTGTATGCGAACGAGAGATCGAACACCCGCGCGGCGAGCGGGATCGTGATCGACAGCGCCGCGAGCGCGGTCAGCGCGTTGGCGTTGAGGACCTGCTTGAAGGTGGCCACCGTGGCGAACGTGTCCGGTACCCAGATCGAGAACAGGACGATGATCCCGAGCCACACGTAGACGGCTCCGATCCGGTTGAAGGCTAGGCTGCGCCGCAGGCGTGCACCACGGGACGCGGTCTGACGCTGGGGGGCTGGCGGAGTCCGCAGTTCTGGGCGTGCGGGCAGCTCCGTTGCGGCGGCTACGGCCTCATTGGTCTGAATGGTCTGCACTGCTGTCTCCCTCGATCGCGTTCACAAGTGCGTGCTCCGTCAACCCGTCCGCCGCGAGCTCGGTGGCCACGCGGCCCTGGCGCAGGACGACGATCCGCGTGCACATGGCCAGCAGGTCGCCGGTGTCCGACGAGGCCACGAGCACGCTCAGTCCGTCGCGCGCCAACCGCGCGAGCAGCTCATAGAGGGCCACCCGCGTCCCGATGTCGACGCCCGCCGTCGGTTCATGCAGCACGAGCAGTTCCGGATCGCGGGCGAGACAACGAGCGACGATGACCTTCTGCTGGTTGCCGCCGCTCAGCGTCGAAATGAGCGCCTCCGAGCCGGCGGTGACGATGCCGAGCCGCGCGGTCCAGTGCTCGATCAGCGCACGCTCCTCGTGACGGTTGATTCGTCCGCCGGGGGCGAGACGGCCGAGGACGGAGAGGGTCAGGTTCTCGCCGACGCTGAAGTCGGGAACGACGGCTTCGTGGGACCGGTCGGCTGGGACAAGCGGGATCCCGAGCCTTCCGGCCTGGCCGACCGGCAGCCACTTCGGGCTCCGCTGGGTCAGCCGGATCAATCCGGTCGCCGGGTGGCGCGGCGTACCACCGAGCAGGTACGGCAGCTCGTTGACGCCGTCTCCCGCGAGCCCCGCGACGCCCACGATCTCGCCGCGGTGCACGTCGAGGTTCAGACCGTGCAGGCGGCGCGCGTGAACGTCACGCAGCTCAAGCACGACAGGCGAGTCGGGACGAACGGCCACGGGTGCGCGGTAGTCGGGGTCGACCTCGCTTCCGACCATCAGCTGTGCCAGGGCGCCTTGATCGACGTCGCTGACCGGCAGGGTGCTCACGACACGGCCGGCCCGGAGCACCGTCACGCGGTCGGCAATCTCGAAGATCTCGTCGAGCCGGTGCGACACGTATAGGACGGCTGTGCCGCTCCGCTGGACCTCACGGACCATGGCCAGGAGGCGCTCGACCTCGTCGTGTGGAAGGACCGCGGTCGGTTCGTCGAGCACGAGGACACCCCCACCGCCGTGCCAGCCCTGGAGGGCCCCGGCGATCGCGACAACGGTGCGCTGGACCGGGGTGGCCTCGGCCAGCGGCTGGTGGATGTCGAGCTCGACGTCGAAGCGCTCGAGGATCCGATAGGTCTCCTCGATCTGCTTCGACCAACGGACGCGCCCGGCAAACCCGCGGATGAAGTCGCCGCGCAGCGCCAGATTCTCCATCGCGCTGAGCTCGAGCACGAGGCCAAGGTCCTGGTGGACGAACCGGAGTCCCTCGGGGACCGCGTGACCGAGCGCGAACGGCTCGCCGCCGAGCTCGGCCGTCGCCCCCGGATCCGGGGTGTGGTAAGCCGCCAACGTCTTGATCAGGGTCGACTTGCCGGAGCCGTTCTGACCGACGAGAGCATGCACCTCGCCCTCGTGGATCTCGAGCTCGGCGCCGATGAGCGCGCGGGTTCCGGGGAATGTCTTCGACAGATGCCGCACGTGCAGGGCGGGCGCCGGCTGCACGGCGGGTGTCGGCTGCACGGCAGGTGCCGGGCGCTGCACGCCGGTGCGCTGGGTGGTCGTGGTCTCGTTGATCACGGTCTCTCCGGTCTCCTCAGGTGCTCGTCCGGCGGCTCTGCCCGGATTGAGCGTCGCCGGATGATACGGGAAAAACTGAACTGATGTCAAGTAGAATTTACGGATGATTCTCGGGTACGATTGTGACCGCATCCGCCAGTAGTGCGAAGGAGATCCGCACGGAGAGCGACGATCGGCGCATCATCAATAAGCTGAGGTCAGTTTGAGTTAAGCGCGAACGCCGTGCCAGGCGAGCGCGCCGCCATCGACCGGGAACGCCGCTCCGGTGATGAAGGCGGCCTCATCAGAGGCGAGAAAGCACGCGAGCTTCGCGACCTCGTCCGCGCGGCCGAGGCGATCGATCAGCTGGGTGGCCACCATCGAGCGCTCGTGGCGGCCCGGATCCTCAGCACGGTCGATGAACTCGCGGGCCATCGGCGTCTCGATCACTCCCGGGCAGAAGCAGTTGCACCGCACCCGCGGCGCGAGGTCGATCGCCGCGACCCGCGTGAGCGCAATAACGCCGGCCTTGCTCGCGCAGTAGATCGGCGCCTTGGCAAAGCCGGTCACCCCGGACACCGAAGCAGCATTGACGATGCTCGGCCCCCGCTCCGAGTGGAGCAGGTGCGGAGCGGCGAACTTCGTGGCCAGCCACACCGCCTTGAGATTGATCTCGTAGACGGTGTCCCACACGTCCTCGGGCAACGCGTCGATCGCGGAGTCAGCGGTCAGCGCCGTCTCGATCACGCCCGCGTTATTGACGAGGACGTCGAGCCCTCCGAACGCCGAGGTGGTGGCGTCGACCATCGCGGCGATCTGCTCGCCGTCGCGGATGTCGCAGCGAAGCGCAAGCGCCGTCCCGCCGGCCGCGACGATCTGCGCCGCAGTGTCGCTCGCGCCGTCCGCCTCGCGGTCGGCCACGGCGACGGCGGCGGCGCCCTGGGCGGCGAGCTCGAGCGCGATCGCGCGGCCAATGCCCTGGCCCGCCCCGGTGACAAGCGCGACCTTGCCGTCGACCATGCGGGGCTCTACCGGCTGGCGGCGGCGAGCAGCTCGGGAACGCGGACGAACTTCACCCGCGGGCGGCCGGCGGGTTCGCCGGCGCTCCGCTCGCGCTCGTCGATCGCGCGCCAGCCGTCCCAGTGCACGGCGGTGCCGACGCGTTGCGTGATCCAGTCCGGCTCGTCGAGCTGCGGCTCACCGAGGGCTCCCGCCCGCGCGTCCTCGACGATCTTCGCCACGGTGTCCGCGGCGTCCTTCTTGTTCGTGCCGATCACGCCGCTCGGGCCGCGCTTGATCCACCCCACCACGTATTCGCCGCGATGCGAGCGCTCCTCCTCGTCACACACGCGGCCGCCGACGTTGCGGATCAGGCCGCGCCGATCGTCAAAGGGAACGTCATCAACGGGACGGCCGCGGTAGCCGATCGAGCGCAGGACGAGACCGCACTCGATCATCTCGACCTCGTCGGTTGGCACCGCGCGCAGACCGCCGTGGCGATCCGGCTCGATCCGGTTGCGTACCAACTGCACCGCGGCGACCGCTCCATCGTCACCATAGCCGAGCAGCGCCACGGGCGAGCGAAGAAAGCGGAGGCTGATGCGGTGGCGGTGGCCGCGCGGCTCGCGCGCGGCGTATTCGTGCAGCAACGCGACGTTGCGCCTGGCGACGGCATCTGCCCCGGTCTCGAGCCAGTGCGCGCTGTGCGCGTCGAGCTCCATCTCCACGGGATCGACGTGGACGTCCGAGCGCGTGAGCTCGCCGAGCTCTCGGAGCTCCGGAGTCGTGAACGCAGCCTGCGCAGGCCCCCTCCGCCCGAAGAGGACGACCTCCTCGACCTGCGCGCGCTCGAGCGCGGCGATGGCGTGATCGGCGGTGTCGGTCAGCGCGAGCTCGGAGGGTTCGAGCACGAGCATGCGTGCCACGTCGACCGCGACGTTGCCGTTGCCGATCACGACGGCGCGCCGGGCGGTCAGGTCGAAGTGCGCGTCGGCCGCGCCGGGGTGGCCGTTGTACCAGGCGACGAAGCGGGTCGCGGGATACGAGCCGGGTCGGTCCTCGCCGGGGATCCCGAGCCGGTTGTCATCGGAGGTGCCAAGCGCATAGACGACCGCGTGATAGCGGTCGATGAGCTCGGCCCGGGTGATGTCCGCGCCGAGCTCGACCCCGCCGAAGAAGCGGAAGCCCGGCTTCGTGGCGGTCTTGTCGTACACACGCGTAACTGACTTGATCTTCGGATGGTCCGGTGCCACGCCGGCCCGGACGAGCCCGAATGGCGTCGGCAGAGCGTCGACGAGGTCGACGGCAAAGCCGGCGTCGAGCAACTGGTCGGTCGCGTAGAAACCCGACGGACCGGCGCCGATCACGACGACGCGCTGACGTGCAGTCGCGATGCTCATGCCGAAGCACTCACAGCAGTCTGCATGCGCTGCTGAAGAATCGAGATCGCGGCTGCCCGGCCCTCGGAAACGGCATGCGACACACGTCGGGGTACGACGGCATCGCCAATGACCTGGACGTTTGCGCCCGCGGGGACGAACGCAGACCACTCGTGCGCGACTCGCTCGCCGACCACGATCACGACGTCGGCGGCGATGGAGTCCGTGGCCTGCGAGAGCGCGCCGCGCAGTTCGGCCGCGCGGTCCCCGAGCGCGCTGACGGTGGTCAGCGCCCGGATCTCGACGGGCGCACCGCGCAACCGGGCGAGGAGCTGAGCGCGTCCCTCGGCCGGCAGCGACGCGCCGAAGGCCGGGCCGGGAGTGGCGACGGTAGTCGGCGTCGCGCCGGCCTCGATCGCTAGCTCGACCGCGCTGGCACAGGGCCACCCGCCGAATCCGTCATCCACGACGAGCACCTGTGACCCCGGCGCGATCGCCGCCGCGCCATTCTCGATCGCCTTCGAGGACAGCACGGCGCGCTCAATCCCCGGGAGGCTCGGGCGGACCTCGTCGCTTCCGCACGCGATCACGACGTGCTCGAATCCGTCGAGCGCACCGGAGACCACCTGCGTTCCGAGCCGGAGCTCGACGGAAGCTTCACGGCGGAGAGCGTCTTCGTAGAACTCGAGGAGCGCCCGCCATCCAGCGCGGTGCGGTGCGGCTGCGGCCACGCGCAGCTGTCCGCCGATTGCGGCATTGGCGTCGAACAGGACAACGTCGACTTCACCCGCAAGCGCGGTCGCACATTCGAGGCCTGCTGGGCCGGCACCGACGATCGCCACCGGCCCGCGGTCGCCGCCGGCGGCGCGCTGCACGAGCAGCGGCCGGGCGGGACGAACCTGCAAGCCGGGTGGGGCAAGTTCCGGATTGACCGAGCAGAGCAGAACCGGATCGAAGGTCCGGCAATCCTCGTTGCAGGAGACGCAGGGGCGGATCTCGCGCTCGCGGCCGGAGAGCAGCTTGGCTGGAAAGTCGGGGTCGGCGATCAGCGGGCGCGCGCACCCGACGAGGTCTGCCCCGGCCGCGAGCGCCTGCTCGATCTGCGCACGGCGCCGGAACGCCTGAGAGATGAGAAGCGGTCGGTCGACGCAGCCGCGGATCCGCCCGATCTCCTCGAGCAGCGGCGGCTGCTCGGTCGCCATGTCCTTGACGTACGTCGTTCTCACGCCGGCGGTGAGGTTCACGTAATTGACGAGCGGCGTGATGTGCGGCAGGAGCCGGCACAGGCCATCCACCGTCTGGCCGGCCTCCTCCCCGCCCTCGACCGAGAGACGGATCCCGAGCACGACGCCGGGCGCGGACTCGCGGATGGCCGCGGCGATGCGCGCGATGATCCGCACGCGGCCGGCCGAGTCCTCTGCCTCGGGCCGCTGGTTCGTGACCTCAGAGAGGAACTGGGCGAGCAGATAGCCATGCGCCGCATGCAGCTCGACGACCTGAAAGCCGGCCAGGGCGGCGTGGGTGGCCGAGAGCCGGAACCCTTCGACGACGGCGTCGATCTCATCGTCGCTGAGCGCACGTGGGCGCGTGCGCTCCCGCGGCGAGCGAACGGCAGATGGAGCGACCGGGGCAAACCACATCTCGGCACCCGTGGTCTCCCGGCCGAGGTGAACGAGCTGTGACGCGGCAATGGCGCCCTCGGCGCGGATCGCTTCGGCGCGCAGCGCCATCCCCGGGATGGCATCCTCGCGCCACGCTTCGCTGACGATGCGCCGCCGCCAGGTCGACTCGGGCGCCGTGACCGTGCCGCCGACGATCAGCATCGCGGCGCCGCCGGCCGCGCGGCGGCGCCAGTACTCGGCGTCGGCCGGCTGAGCAAGCCCGTCGACGACGAGCCCCGCGCCGTGGGCCGTGCCGACCACTCGGTTGCGGAGCGTCAGCCGACCGCCAAGCGAGAACGGCTGGCTCGCGAGCAGGGTCTCCGCGCTCATCGTCTCAGTCGATCGGGCCGCGGCCGCCGACCAGGGCGAAGTAGCCCGCGGCGTCGATCTTCGCTTCAGCCCACAGCAGCTCGAGCACGAGGCGCGAGATCTTCCACCCGTCGGCCTCGCGCCGGAGCTCGTTGTGGTAGCGGCCGACCAGCACCTTCGCGCTGTCCGGCTCGTCCTCGAACACCTGGTGCGACGTGTGGTAGACGAGTGCCTTCCCATCGTCGCCGTCCACCTCGACGTGGTAGACGCTGAGCAGATGGTGCTGCCAGACCACCGGGGCGATCGCCTCACCGATCCAGGCTGCCACTGCATCGCCGCCGATCACCGGGTCGGCGTTGCCGTACTGGGCCCAGAGGTCATCGGCCAGCGTCGCACGGAGACCTTCGTGGTCAAAGCGATCGATCGTCGATGCGTATCGGTACAGGACATCGGTGATGTCGATCCGGTCTTGGATCGTGCGGAGAGCGGCGTCTGTGCTCGTCGGGGCAGTTACGTTGGCCATGTCTGATCCTGTTTCGAGTGGTTGGCGCGGACGGCGTCAGGCGACCTTCGTCCAGATGCTCTTGAGCTGCGTGAAGTCATCGAGCGACGCTTCGCCGAGGTTCCGACCGTGGCCGGACTGCTTGACGCCGCCGTAGGAGACCGACGGATAGACCATCTGGTAGGTGTTCACCCAGACGGTGCCGACCCGCAGCGCGCGGCTGGCGCGATTTGCGATGTTCACGTCGTTCGTCCACACGCCGGCCGCCAGGCCGTATTCGACGTCGTTGGCGATGCGGTACGCCTCCTGCTCGGATGAGAACGGCAGGACGGCCATGACCGGGCCGAAGATCTCCTCCTGGGCGATCCGCATCTCGTTGCGCACCCCGGCGAAAACGGTCGGCTCGTGGAAGTAGCCGCGCTCGCCGTGGCGCGCGCCGCCGAGCACGAGCTCGGCGCCCTCGTCACGCCCGATCTGCACGTAGTTCTGGATCCGCTCGAGCTGTGCCGCCGAGACGACCGGGCCCATATCGACATCAGGCTCGAAGCCGCCGCCGATGCGCAGCCCGCGCGAGCCCTCCACCACGCGCGAGAGCAGCTCGTCGTAGATGCTCTCGTGAACGAGCACGCGGGTGTTGCAAGTGCATACCTGGCCCGACGCTCCCCACACGCCCATCATCACGGTCGGGGCAACCGCGTCGAGATCGGCGTCCGGGAAGATGATCGACGGGCTCTTGCCGCCAAGCTCGAGCGACACACGCTTGACGCGGGCTGCGGCGGCCCCCTGGATGACGCGACCGGTCTGTACTGAACCGGTGAACGAGATCGCATCGACGTGTGGATGCTCGACGACCGCCGCACCCACCGTCTCGCCGGCGCCCTGGACGACGTTGCACACGCCCGGCGGGATGCCCGCCTCGAGCGCGAGCTCAGCGACGAGCACCGCACTCATCGGAGTCTGCTCCGCCGGCTTGAGCACGACGCTGTTCCCGGCCGCCAGCGGCGCGGCGCAGAAGGCCGCCGCCGCCGTCGGCCCGTTCCACGGCACTACGAGCCCGACGACACCCACCGGCTCACGCACCTGGCGCACGATGAACTCGTTCGGGACGGCGGGGACGGAGCCGTGAAGTTTCGTCGGCCACCCCGAGTAATACTCGATCCCGTCGACGGCGAACTGCACGATGAAGCCGGCGTACATGCGGAGCAGACCCGAGTCGATGACATCGAGCTCGGCGAGCTCACCGGCGTGATCCCCGAGCAGACCGGCGAACGCGCGCAGGCGGCGCTCCTGCTCGAGCGGCGCCAGGAAGCGCCAGCGGCCGTCGTCGAAGGCGGCACGGGCCGAGGCCACGGCACGCTCGACGTCGGCGGCCGAGCCCGCGGCGGCGGTCGCCACCTGCTCGCCCGTCGCAGGGTCGATGACGGGCATCGTCCCGCCGTCGGCTGATGGGACGACCTCGCCCTCGATCAGATGACCGAACAGCGGGCGCTCCAGCTGCCGGGCCGCCGCGGCTGAGATCGGGTACGTGGTGGGATCGGTCAGCACACTCATGGCCGCTTATCTCTCTCCTTCGTTGAGCGTCATCGGGATCCGGCGTTAGCGAGCGATGGATCGGCCGAGGACGCACCTCGCCATCACCGCTCCTCGCCCTGTCGGCATGGTCCCGGAGGGGGTGGTGGGTTATTGAGCTTACTTCGGTTCAGCATATGATCGCCGGGCCGTGCTGTCAAGTAGCGCGGACTGAAATCATCAATTTGGATAGCACGAAGTGACCTCAGCTCAGTAAATGGGGAAGGTGAGGCCTTTTGCGCGCCTCGTGCAGCCAAAGCGACTTCAGGTTCCTGGCTTCGGCACCACGACCGCCCTTCCCCGGACCTCCCCACGGCGCAGCCGCCCGTACGTCGCCACTGCGTGAGCCAGCTCGGCGCACTCGACCTCGACGTCGATTGCGCCGGCGCGCGCAAGCGCGACGACTTCGGCCAGCTCGGGGAGCGTCCCCCAGCTCGGGAGGCTGACCGCGCACTCGAACGGGACGCTCGCGGGGCTCACCGGGAGCGACCCGCCGCCGCGACCGAGGTAGACGAGCTCGCCGCCGACGCCGAGGACCCCGGCCGCAAGGCGCAGGGTTCCGTCTGTTGCGACGCAGTCGAGAACGACCGCTGCCCCGCGGCTACCCACTTCGCGCCGCAGTTGCTCGGACGTCAAGTCGGCCGCCGGCAACGCGGCGTCCGCTCCGGCGTCCTGGGCGACGGCGAGTGCTGACGCGCGCCGATCGACGGCGACGATCCGCGCCGGGCTGAGCGCCCGAAGCAGCTGAACCGCCATGTGCCCGACCCCGCCCACGCCGATGACGACCACCGCGACGCCGGGGTGCAGGAGGTGCAGGACCCGCTTGATCGCGTGATATGGCGTGAGAGCTGCGTCGGTCAGCGGTGCCGCTCGTTCCGCCTCGAGGCCGTCGATCGCCACGAGGTAGCGCGGCGAGGGGACAAGCATGTAGTCGGCCAGACCTCCGTCGGAGCCGACGCCGCCACCAAATGTGCCGAGCGTCGCGGGGGCGGTCTCGCAGCGGTTGTCCGTGCCCTGGATGCAGGCCCAGCATCGGCCGCAACCCCATCGGCTGTAGACGATGACGCGCGCGCCGAGATCGACACCGGCCGCGGCGGGACCGGCGGCCACCACCGTGCCGGCGGTTTCATGCCCGAGCGTGAACGGCAGCGAGAACGGAACCGCCTCCGCGGGCCACTCCATCAGATGTAGGTCGCTATGGCAAAGACCTGCCGCATCGACGCGCAGCAAGACCTCTGAGCCGTGCGGTATGGGGACGACGGTGCGGACTAGCTCCGGCTCGCTCTGCCATTGCCGCAGGCGGACCGCACGCATCTCGTTCGGGATAGTTGTTAGTGAAGTCATTTCAATGGGTATCCGTCTTGCGCCCGAAGCGCTCCGCGTCTACAGGCGATTCATGTGTTTGACGACCTGCTAGATTATATGACATGAATTCGTTTCAGCACAATCGTCGCGGGCTGCCTCGCGAACGCCGTGCGGACGGGCCAAAGCGCCAGGAGATCCTCGATGCGGCGACCGAGCGGTTCGGCCGCGACGGTTACGAGGACACGAAATGGGCCGACATCGCCGCCGATGTCGGCGTCGGTCCCACCGCGCTCTATCACTACTTCGAGTCAAAGCAGCATTGCCTGTTCGTGATCCTGGATGAGGCGATTGCCGACTTCCATGTGCGCTTCGAGCAGCTCGTGGCGGACAACCCCGACCATCTCGACGCGCTCGTTGCCGTGCTGGTCGACTGCTTTCGGTTGACCGATCGCGACATCCAGCGCAACCGGGTGCTCGTCGCCGAGCAGGGGTTGCTGGCCAGTCAGCGGGAGTCCCCGCGGGAGGAGGAGGCCCGGCAGGCCGTGCGCGAACGAATCCGCGACCTCGAGTTCGCATGGGCGACGTTCCTGGCTCGGGCCATGGAGCAAGGCGCAATCCCGGACGGGAACCCGCGTCTGATCACGCGCGCGATCCTCGGCCTCTACAACAGCGTCTGGCACTGGTACCGGCCTAACGGCGCCGTGGCGCTGCACCGGGCGACCGAGTTCTACGTCGGCCGCATCCTGGCCATGGTCGGGGTCGAGCCGGAGGCGGCACACGCGCTGCTGCTCGCGGCATGAGCGTGACGCGCCGCCAGCCGGTCGCGGACGGCCTGTTCGAACAGGCTGGCGACGAGGTCTGTCTCGTCGGTTCGCAGTGCGAGGACTGCGGCGTCGTGACGTTCCCGAGCCAGACGTCGTGCCCGCGCTGCACCTCCACACGGGTGCGCGCGCGCCTCCTCGCGCGCCGCGGAACGCTGTGGTCTTGGACGATCCAGTGCTTTGCGCCGAAGTCACCGCCGTATGCCGTCGAAGACGCCGACACATTCGACCCTTATGGCGTCGGCTACATCGAGCTACCGGGCGAGGTTCGGGTGGAGGCGCGGCTGACCGTGGCCGACCCCGACGCGTTGCGGATCGGGATGCCGATGGAGCTGACGCTCGTGCCCGCGCCCGGAGCTGAGGCCGGGGTCGTGACCTTCGCGTTCGCGCCCGCACCGGAGGCTGCAGGATGAGCGAGCCGGACGTCGGGATCATCGGGATCGGGATCCACCCGTTCGGACGGCACCCGGGCATCTCGGGCCTTGAGATGGCCGCTATGGCCGCTCGCTCCGCGCTTGCGGACGCCAACGTCCGCTGGGAGGACGTCGATTTTGCGGCGGGCGGATCCGACGCGGCCGGTAACGCGGACACGTCGGTCGCCGCGCTCGGACTGACCGGGATCCCGTTCATCAACGTCAAGAACGGGTGCGCCACGGGCGGCTCGGCGCTGACCACCGCCCACGCAATGCTCACCTCCGGCTCGGCTGACCTCGCCCTCGTCGTCGGCTTTGACAAGCACCCGTCCGGGGCATTCAACCCGTCACCGGAGGATTGGGGCCTCGGCTCGTGGTACGGCGAGACCGGACTGATGCTGACCACGCAATTCTTCGCGATGAAGATCCAGCGCTACATGAGCGAGTACGGGATCAGCGCCTCGACGCTCGCGAAGGTAGCGGCCAAGGCGTTCCGCAACGGCGCCGCGAACCCAAACGCGTGGCGCCGCGCGCCGCTCTCCGAGGATCAGATCCTCACCTCGCGGATGGTCAACCACCCGCTCACGCAGTACATGTTCTGCTCCCCGGGCGAGGGGGCGGTGGCGCTCGTGCTCGCGCGCGGTGAGCGCCTGCGCAGCGCGGACGCTCCGATCTTTCTGCGGTCGGTCGCGTTCCGCACCCGCCGGTTCGGCTCCTTCGAGGTCTTCAGCCCGTCGATCCCCATCGAGTCCGCGCCGTCTCCCACGGCCGAGGCCGCGGTGGCCGCGTTCGAGCAGGCCGGCATCGGCCCGGAGGACATCGACATCGCGCAGCTCCAGGACACCGAGTCGGGCGCCGAAGTCATGCACCTGGCCGAGACCGGGCTATGCCAGCACGGCGAGCAGGAGGCCTTGATCCAGAGCGGCGCGACCGAGATCGGAGGCCGGCTCCCGGTCAACACAGACGGCGGGTGCTTGGCCAACGGCGAGCCGATTGGCGCCAGCGGGCTGCGGCAGGTGCACGAGATCGTTCTGCAGCTGCGCGGCGAGGCCGGCGACCGGCAGGCGCCTGGCCCGCCGCGGGTCGGGTTTACGCAGGTCTACGGCGCGCCCGGCGTGAGCGCCTGCGCTGTGCTCAGCCGCTGATCAGAAGGCGGGTAGCTCTCGGTAGCCGCCCCACACCTGCTGGAGCGCCTGGACGATCTCGCCCTCCGACACGTGGACTCGCGCGGCATCGATGAGCAACGGCATGAGGTTGCGGCCGCTGTCCGCCGCCGCCTTGACGTCGGCGAGCGCCACCTCGACCATCTCGGTGTCGCGGTTCCCCTTGGCGGCGCGCAGCCGCTCGATCTGCTTGCGCTCCAGTGCGGGGTCGATCTTCAGGATCGGCGTCTCGGGCTCGTCGGTATCAACGTACGCGTTGACGCCGACGACGACCCGCTCGCCGGCGTCGATCTCCTGCTGGAGCGCGAACGCGGCGTCGGCGATCTCACGCTGGGGGTAGCCGCGCTTGACCGCCTCAACCATCCCACCGAGCTCGTCTATCTTGCGGAAGTACGCGTACGCCTGCTCCTCCATCCGATCGGTCAGCGCCTCGACGAAGTACGACCCGCCGAGCGGATCGATCGTGTTCGCCACCCCGGTCTCCTCGGCGATGATCTGCTGCGTGCGCAGCGCGATCCGCACCGCCTGCTCGGTCGGCAGCGCCAATGCCTCATCGAAGCTGTTCGTGTGCAGCGACTGCGTGCCGCCCAGTACCCCGGCGAGCGCCTCGATCGCGGTCCGCACGATGTTGTTGAGCGGCTGCTGCGCCGTGAGGCTGACCCCCGCGGTCTGCGTGTGGAAGCGCATCAGCATCGAACGCTCGTCCTTGGCCCCGAACGTGTCCCGCAACTCCCGCGCCCAAATCCGCCTGGCCGCCCGGTACTTCGCGATCTCCTCAAAGAAATCGATATGCGCGTTGAAGAAGAAGCTCAACCGCGGCGCGAACGCGTCGACGTCGAGCCCGCGCGCGACCGCCTGCTCGACATAGGTCAGCCCGTCCTTCAGCGTGAACGCGAGCTCCTGCGCAGCCGTCGACCCCGCCTCCCGGATGTGGTACCCGGAAATGCTGATCGGATGCCAGCGAGGCATATGCGCCGCGCACCACTCGACCATATCCGTCACGAGCCGCATCGCCGGATCGACTGGAAAACACCACTCCTTCTGCGCGATGTACTCCTTGAGGATGTCCGTCTGAATCGTCCCCGAAAGGCGCTCCGGCGGAATCCCTCGCCGCTCCGCCGCCACGACGTAAAAGGCGAGCATGATCGCCGCCGGCGCGTTGATCGTCATCGACACGCTGACCTCGTCGAGCGGGATCCCGTCAAACAGGGTTTCCATGTCGAGCACGGTGTCGACCGCGACCCCCTCGCGCCCGACCTCGCCCAGTGAGCGCGGATGATCGGAGTCGTGCCCCATCAGCGACGGCATGTCAAATGCCGTCGACAGCCCGGTCTGCCCGTGCTCGAGCAGATAGCGAAACCGCCGGTTCGTCTCCGCGGCCGTCCCGAAGCCAGCGAACTGACGCATCGTCCACAGCCGCCCGCGGTACATCGAGCCGTACACGCCCCGGGTGTACGGGTACTCGCCCGGATACCCGATCGCACGCTCGGCGTCCTCGGGCAGGTCCGCCTCCGTGTAGAGCGACCTGATCGGCTCACCGGACAGCGTTGTGAAGCTGGCCTTGCGCTCCGATGCAGGAACCGTGGCGGACATTGGACGCCCAATAGTAGGCTGCCCGATAGTAGGAAGTCAAACTATTCGCCGGCGAAATCCCCCGCTGTCTGCCGGAGCCGGCGTAGCACTGCGGTGATCGTCTCGAGCTCGGGCCGGGTCAGCGGCGGCGTGCCGAATCTGATCGCGTGAAGAGCCTCGGTGGCCCGGTCGGCTGTGTCGCGGCCCAGGTCGCTGATCACGGCGAGGGTTGTGCGGCGGTCGGTCGGGTGCGGCGCGCGCTGAACGTACCCCGCCCGTTCCAGCCCGTCGACCAGGTTGGTGACGCTCGTCGGGTGCACCTGCAGGCGAGCGCCGATCTTGCCGAGCGGCAGCGATCCGGCGCGGCTCAGGTACAGGAGCATCAGCGCCTCGTAGCGTGCGAACGTCAGGCCGAACGGCTCAAGCGTCTCGTTCAGACGGGCCAGCCAGATCTGCTGGACGCGCATGACCGACGTCACGGCCATCATCGGCGCAGCCGGCCCGGCGCCCCAGTGCTTGCGCCACTGACGGCCGGCCTCCTCGATCGGATCAAAGCTCAAGGGATCGGACAAGGTTTGCAGCGTACGAGACGGCCCCGTCAACACCCGGCGCGGGTCACGCGCGGCTAAGCGCGACCGGCGAGAACCGAAGCGCCTTAGCGATGGGCTGTCTTCTTCCAGATTCACGACCCGACGACGAGGAACCGCCAGGGCAACGACGTCGGAGCGAGCCATCGCTCGGCGATCTACTACGTCGACGACGACCAGCGCCGCATCGCAGAGGACACAATCGCCGATCTCGACGCCTCCGGCCTGCGGCCGGGCAAGGTCGGCAATGAGCAGCAGCGGCTCCTCACGGCGGGCGGACACGCTGGGTCGCAGAAGAGACGGACTCGCCGACCGTCGCTAACGCGGAACGGCGATGGTCCGTGGTCTGGTCAAGAGCATGGTCGGTGGTAGCACGCGCAACTCGCGGCTCTCGGCGGGTCACGGTCGTGACGCGGCCGATCGTTCTGTCGAACGAGAGCACGGTGTTGACGCCGGTCGCTTCGGCCTGGGCGACGAGATACGCCTCGGCGAAGTCGAGCCGGTCGACCTCGTAGATCTCGAGCGCGCGCACCAACGATGGCGGGCCGACCGTTCCGATCGACGGGAGCGCGATCGCGGCGCGCATCAGCTCCGCGACCCGCTCACGCGGCACCTCATAGAAAGCCTCGAGCACATACACGCACTCCGCGACCACGAGATCTGCCAGCAGCAGCTCATCGGCGCTCGCGAGCGCGGCCTTCGCGGGGCAGCCATCTCCGGAGGGTCGCCGGTGAAGTGGCGAATCAGGACGTTGGTGTCGAGGAACGCAGTCAGTGCCGTTGTGACACGCGAGCAGTACGCGTCCGGTGAAGCACCTCGTCCCACGGTGTCCCGCGCTTCGCGGCGGGGACCGGGACGCTACCGGCCAAGTCCAGCAGGCTGGGCGTCTTGGCAATCACGGCGCGGCTGCGTTCCACGCGGAAGAGCAACTGGTCGCCCTCGTGGAGCTCGAGCGCGTCGCGCACGTTCTTGGGAATCGTGACCTGCCCCTTGGATGTGATCTTCGCTGTCGAGTCCATGGCGGCTCTCCTTACCAGTGCCGCGCAGTAAGGAAAACGGATGGGTCACGTCCGTTCACGCGCAGGGAAAGGGTCACCACACGGCCCGATCCCCGCAGCTGCAGGCGATTCGTGTGGCGGCGACCCCTTCCGCTCCGCACGATGTGGACGGAAAGTGGACGTACGCCGCAGAAATTCGCCCGGCGTAGGTCAGTGAAAATTCCCGATTTGCAGGCAGAGCCCTCTGACGGACTCGAACCGTCGACCCCTTCCTTAGCATGACCCGCGGGGCATGCCGGGGGTCCTACGGATCCCGACTTATGCTGCAGACACGGTGTTCTGCGGGTCGGATGCAGGCGACTGTGATTGATCTGTCAATGGCCATCGATTTCTCCCCACGGGTGGCCACTTAATTCCCCACTGGTGGCCATCGTTTCTCCCTGCTGGTGGCCACCAGATCTCCCCACTGGTGGCCATCGTTTCTCCCCAGCAGGGGTTGGGTCGTGGGTCAGGTAAGGGGCTTGACCCCCTTGCCGGCGGTTGCTTGAGCGAGCCGGTAGCTGTCCTGGCCGTCGGTGTCCACCACGGGAACGCAACCCTGAACTACCGCGGCGTTCTTGCGCGAGAGCTGAGCGCGGAGGATGCCGAGCTGTACCGCAGGCCGGGGCATCGCAGGCGTTTGCGGCGAGTCGAGCCGGGTGGCTTCGGGGCCGAAAGTGTCTAGCAAAGAGCGCCGCAGTGTCCAGGAATATGCGCCGCATACTCTTCTGTCCTGGGCTACAGCTACGCTGGATGCGGCGATTATCGATGAACAGAATGAGCGAACCAGTGAGAGCGGCGGTCATGGCTGGACAACGAGCTGGTCGGGGTGGGTGAGGCGTGATGGCCGGGTCGGCGCGCTATCGGGCGCTGGAGCAGGCGGGGCTCTTGCATCCGGCGCCGCGGTCGGTGGTGGGCGAGCCGTTTGGCTCCCACCCGCAGTTCTTCGCGGCGTTCGACAAGGTGCAGGTCAAGTACGAGATGCTGCGCGCGCACGTCGTCGACGGGGAGAGCGCGACCGTGGCGGCCAGCTCGCACGGCTACTCGCGCGCCTCGTTCTATCTGGTGCAGGCGGCGTTCGAGCGCTCGGGGATGGTCGGGCTGTTGGACGAGCGGCCGGGGCGACGCGGGCCGGTGAAGCTCTCGCCGGAGGTGGTGGCGTTCTTGGAGACACGCCACCGGGAGCGGCCGGGCGCGTCGGGAGCCGAGCTGGCGCAGGAGCTGGAGGCGGGGTTGGGCGTGAGGGTTCACCGGCGCACGGTGGAGAAGGCGCTCGGGGGTCGGGGATGAGCCGGTTGTGGCCGATCGGCGAGCCGGCCCAGGCGGACTACGAGCAGCTGCGCGAGATCGTGCTCGCCGACGGCCCGCTCGGCGACATGCTCGCCGCGCGCCGGTTTGAGCGCCGCGGCCTGGTGGCGTTGATCGCATGGCCGCAGGCCGAGCCCGCCTACCTGGGCTCGGTGACCGGCGCTTCGCGGGCGCCGTGGTGCGGCTCACAGGATCCACGCGAGACTCACCTGTGTGACACCTACGCGTTTCTGCTCGCGCGTGACACCGACAGCCAGTCGTTGCGGGCGGTGGGACAGTGAGGGTCGCGCTCTACGCGCGGGTATCGACTGAGCGCCAGCAGGAGCGCGGGACGGTCGGCTCGCAGCTCGAGGCGCTGCGAGCCGCGGCCGACGCCGACGGCCACGCGGTGATCGAGGAGTTCATCGATGACGGCTACTCGGGCGCACGCCTGGACCGACCGGCACTCGACCGTCTCAGGGACGCCGCCGAGGCGGGCGTATTCGACGGGGTCATCTGCCTGTCCGCCGATCGGCTCGCACGCGTCTACGCCTACCAGGTGCTGATCATCGAAGAGCTTGCGCGGTTCGATGTCGCCGTGCGGTTCCTCGAAGGACCCGCGCACGGCGAGGACCCGCAGGCGACGCTGCTGGTGCAGATGCAGGGTGTGATCGCCGAGTATGAGCGCGCGAAGATCGCCGAGCGCTACCGGCGCGGCAAGCTCTACCGCGCCCGCCAGGGCGAGATCCCGTTCTGGAAGACCTCATACGGCCACCGCCGTGTCGTGCCGGCCGGCGGCGGCCCCGCCAGGATCGAGATCGTCGAGCCCGAGGCTGAGATCGTGCGCTTCATGTTCGACGCCTACGTCGAGAAGGGACGCTCGATCCGGCAGATCGCGTTCGATCTGCGCGACCGCGGGATCCCCTCGCCGACGGGCAAGCCGATCTGGGGCACCTCTACGATCACCCGGCTCTTGAACAACGAGGCGTACATCGGAACCGTCTACTACAACCGGCGAGAGCACTACGACGGCGCCGGCCCGCGCGGCGCGCGCAACCGCAAGACCCGCAGCCGCGAGCGCCCGCGCGAGGAGTGGATCCCGATCCCCGTTCCGGCGATCGTCGATCGCGACACCTTCGCTCGCGTTAAGCACGTCAGCCGTGACAACTCGAAGTGGAACCCGCGCGGAGCTGAGTGGGGAGTGTGGCTGTTGCGCGGGCTGATCGAGTGCGGTCACTGTCACCTCGGCTGCAACTGTCACCGCATGCGCGGGCGCAACGGCACCTGGCACCGTTACTACTACTGCCGCGGCCACGATCCGCTACGCACCAGCGCAGGCAACGGTCGCTGCCCCGAGCGCAACATCCGCGCCGACGAGCTCGACGAATACGTCTTCGCGCAGGTCCGCCAGGCGCTGCTCGACCCCCGACAGCTGATCGCCGGCGAACACGCCGTGATCGCAGGCGCACCAGCCGACGAGAACGAACTCGTCACCGCTCAGCTCAAGCGGCTCGACAACGCCCTCCACAGCAACGAGCGCGAACGAACCCGACTGATCGACGCCTACCAGACCGGACTGCTCGAACTCGACGAGCTCACCAAACGCACCGCCGCCCTGACCGGCCGCCGCGACCAGCTCACCGCAGAGAAGGCAGCGCTCGCCCAGCGCAGCACAGAGCTGGCGACCGAGAACCGACTGCGCCACCGGCTCGCCGGCTTCGCCGAGACCATCGCCGGCTCACTCGACGACCTCGACACCGAAGGCCGCCGACGTCTCCTGCGGCTCGTCGTCGAGAAAGTCCGCGTCACCGGCTGGCGCGTCGAGATCCACCTCAAGATCCCACTGCCCGACGACCCACCCGACGACGACCCGCCCCCAGCCAGTCCCGAGCCGGACAACGGACCGTCAAGCGATATGCGCCTGCGTTCCCTTGGTGATGATCACGTGGGCGTGATGCAGGAGCCGGTCGACGGTCGCGGTCGCCATTGTCTTGGGCATCAGTTCATCGAACCCTGAGGGGTGGATGTTGGAGCTGATCGCGATCGAGCGTTTCTCATAGGCGGCGTCGACGACGCGGAACAGCGCGTCAGCGGCGTCTGCGGACACCGGCAGCAGGCCGACGTCATCGATCAGGATGAGATCGGCGCGGATCAGCTTGGTGATCGCTTTGTTGATGCTGTCGTCGGCGCGGTGGCGGCGGAACAGCGCGGCGAGCGAGTCGAGCGTGTGCCAGGAGACGGTGCGGCCTTTGTCGATCGCGAGGTGCCCGAGCGCTTCGATGAAATGCGACTTCCCGCTTCCGCTCGGACCGCAGACGACGAGGACTTCGGCTCGGTTGACCCATTCGAGGGTCCGCAGCGCGTTCTGGGTCTGGGTCGGGATGATCGAGGCGGCCGCCTCCCGGGCGTCGAATGTCTTGCCGGCCGGCAGCCCGGATGCGCGGCGGCGCATCGAGATCGTCGCGTGGTCACGGCCGGCGGCCTCCTCGGCCAAGAGCACGCGCAGGACTTCGGCGTGTTCCCAGCGCTGACTCGCTGCCGTGGCGATCACTTCTGGCGCGGCCCGGCGAACGTAGGGCATTCGCAGCCGTCTGAGTAGCCGGTCGAGCTCGTCGGGAAGTGGCGGTGCGGCGGGCGGCTTGACCGTCATCGCGGGCCCCCGATCAGCGTGGGGACGCTCGTTTGCGGGCAGGGGATCGGTCGCGGCACGCTCGCGCAGGGCCGCAGAACGGCTCTCAGCGCGTCGATCACGCGCGCGAGCGGCAAGATCGAGGCTCTCACTGGCCGAATCCCTCCCAGCTGCGGGTCGAGCACTGCAGCGAACGGTCCTCGGGGGCCCGTGTGGGGAGCGCGATCACGGTCGCGGACTGTTGATGGGCGAGGATGCTGGCCAGATCGCCGTCGGCGAACCGGCCATAGGCCGCGCACCGCGCCAGTGCCTCGTTGACCGGTCCGCTGCCGTGCAGCTTGGCGAGATCGATCGCCTCGGCCATCTTGCGCCGGATCCGCGCCGTCCCCTCCGCGGCCGCTTGCTTGAGCCATCGCTCGGCGCCGTCACCAATCGCGAGGAACTCCCGCTCCTCGCTGTTGCGAGCTCGGGGCTTGCGCTCCAGCGCCCCGGCAGGCCGGGGCGGGTAATGCTGATCGTTGATGCTGGGACGCCCCGGTGTGGTCAACGTGTGGCGCGCGACCTCCCGCGGCCCCTGATCGGGATCGATGTGGACGACCACCAGCTGCTCGCCCTCAGCGCGGACCCAGACCCGCTCGCCGATCAGCTGATGCGGGACCGAGTAGATCGCATCCCCGACCGACACCGTCGCCTGGCGGTCGACCTTGCGGGTCTGCCCGAAGCACAGCGTGTGCGGCAGGCGCGGCAGCCGGTGCAGATGCTCGTGCTCCTGGGCGAGCAGGAACACCGGCGGCTGACGCGTCGCGCGGTGCGGCCGCGTGTTCACGTCGGCCATGAACTCCTGGCACGCCCGCTCGAGCGCCGGCCAATCCGCGTACTCGTCTCGAAGGTTGTGAGCGGTCGGGACCAGATCCGCCTTCGCGATCTTCACCGTCGCCTCCGAACCGCCCTTCGCCTTCGCCGTCAACTGCGCTTGATCGGGCGGTTGCGCAGCGAACTGTCTGTGTGACGCATCCGTTCCATCCTTGGTGTGGCCGCGAGTTCGTGTTCGTGGCTGTTCGCCAGACGTGGGGTGAGGATCGCGTGTCGTTCTTCGATGAGGAGGGCGTGCAGCGCTCGCTGCCGAGGGGCTGGACGGACGCTGCCGACGTCGATGCCTTCGTTGTGCTGGCGGATGGCCGGAGCGCGTTCCGTGTCGAGGATCTTCTGGCGCTCGTGGATCTCGTGGACGAGCTTCGTTGCGCGCCGACACGAGGGCGGCCGTCAAGCCAATTTTGCCGCTGATGTTAGGACAATTATGCCGCTGACTATCCGGAGGCGCCTGCAGACTCGCCATTGAGCGTCGGGAATGCGGCATTCTGCGAGCATGAGTTTGTGTTTCCGTCCGGTGGTGGCGGCAGAATTATCTTGACATCTGGTAGACGGGAGAGTGATGGCGCGAGCTGGTGAGGATCCGAAGGTGCGGGCGTTGCGTGAGGCGCGGAGCTTGAATCCGCGGCCCGAGGCGGTGCACGACGAGCAGTTCTCGGGCTCGGAGTTCCTGGACGCGCGGGATCTGGTGCAGGTGAAGTACGAGATGGTGCGCCGGGCGCGCGTTGACGGCGAGTCGGTCGGGCGGGCAGCGGAGTCGTTCGGGTTCTCGCGTCCGTCGTTCTATGCAGCCGAGCGCGCGCTGGATGACGGCGGGCTAGCCGGGCTGGTCCCGGCACGCCCGGGTCCGCGAGGGGCGCACAAGCTCACGGCCGAGGTCGTCACCTTCGCGCGTGAGCGGCGTGCGGCGGACCCGAAGCTGTCCTCGGCGGCGCTGGCTGAGTTGATCACCGAGCGGTTCGGGGTGCGGGTGCATCGCCGATCCGTGGAACGCGCGCTCGCTCGAACCGAGCGCGCCGAAAGCGAGGGAGACCGATGAAGACGCTGCCGTCACCGAGGACGTTGAGCGCTATGAGCTGCTGCGCGCCCGAGCGCTTCACGGAGACGCATCCGGATGGCGGCTCGGGCTCGCGGTGCTCGAGCGCCGCGGCGTCGTGGCATGGACTCGAGCCTGGTCCACCACAACCCCCGTCCCGACGGCTGCGACGCGGACCGAACCCGTCGCGGTCAGCGACGAGCTCGTTGGCGCGCTCGCGAGCATGGCGCTGGCGTGCGTGTCCGGGAGGTGAGCGATGAGCGCCACAGCGATCGCCTCGAAGGTCACGGCCACGCATCTGGCGCGGACGGCGTACCTCTATGTCCGTCAGTCGACGCTGCGCCAGGTGCACGCCAACACCGAGTCCGCGCAGCGCCAATACGCACTGCGCCAACGCGCGATCCAGCTCGGCTGGCCGGTCGAGCAGATCGTCGTGATCGACACAGACCAAGGACAGTCCGGCGCGAGCGCCGCCGATCGCGACGGGTTCCAGCGACTCGTCGCCGACGTCGGGCTGGGGAAGGCCGGGATCGTGCTCGGGCTCGAGGTCTCCCGCCTGGCGCGCAACAACGCCGACTGGCACCGCCTGTTGGAGATCTCCGCGCTCGCCGGCACGTTGATCTGCGACGAGGACGGGCTCTATGACCCGGCCGACTTCAACGACCGGCTGCTGCTCGGCCTGAAGGGCACGATGAGCGAGGCCGAGCTGCACTTCATCCGCGCCCGGCTGCAGGGCGGGATCCTGTCCAAAGCCCGACGCGGGGAACTGCCGATGCCGCTCCCTGTCGGGCTCGTCGAGGACCCGGCCGGAAAGGTCGTGCTCGACCCCGACCGCGCCGTCCAGGACGCGCTGCGCCACCTGTTCGCGACGTTCGCGCGGACTGGGTCCGCCCGCGCGGTCGTCTATGCGTTTCACCGTGACGGGCTGCGGTTCCCCAGCCGGATCCGCAAGGGCGAACGCAAGGGCGAGCTGGCGTGGAACGAGCTGACGCACTGGCGGGTGCTGCGCACGCTGCACAACCCGCGGTATGCCGGCGCGTTCGTCTATGGACAACGGCGGACCCGCAAGACCCCGGACGGGCGCACCACCACCCGACAGATACCGCGCGAGGAATGGAGCGTGCTGATTCCCGACGCGCACCCGGGCTATCTCACCTGGGAGCAGTTCGAGTCCAACCAGACGCTGCTCGCCTCAAACGCCTATGCGCACGGCACCGATCGCTCCGCCGGTCCCGCTCGAGAAGGACCCGCGCTGCTCCAGGGCCTCGCGGTCTGCGGCCGCTGCGGACGACGCATGTCAATTCGCTATCACCAACGCCGCGACACGCTCGTGCCCGACTACCGCTGCGCCAACGACAACATCCAACGCAGCGGACCGGTCTGCCTGCATCTCCCAGGCCACGCGATCGACCGCGCGATCGGGGATCTGCTGCTCAAAACGGTCACTCCGCTCGCGCTCGATGTCGCCCTCACCGTCCAAGCCGAGCTCGAAGGCCGCGCCAGCGAAGCCGACCAACTCCGCCGCTCCCACGTCGACCGAGCCCGCCACAACGCCGAGCTCGCCCGTCGCCGCTACCTCGCTGTCGACCCCAACAACCGTCTCGTCGCCGACACCCTCGAAGCCGACTGGAACGACACGCTGCGCGCGCTGCAAGCAGCCCAGGACGAATACGACCGTCAGACCACCGCCGCTCACGTGCAGCTCACCGAGGCGCGCAAGACTCAGATCCGCCAGCTCGCCAGCGATTTCCCCGCGCTCTGGTCAGACCCGGCCACACCCGCGCGAGAACGCAAGCGCATCACCCGCCTGCTGATCGAGGACGTCACGCTCAACAAGACCGATCAGCTCCACCTGCACGTCCGCTTCCGCGGCGGGCAGACCACCAGCCTCACCGTCCCGATCCCACTCGACGCTTGGAAAGCCCGCAAGACCGACCCTGACACCTTCGCGATGCTCAACCGACTACTCGATCACCACACTGACGGCGAGACTGCCGAACAGCTCAACGCCGCCGGCCGTCGCTCCGGCACCAACAAGCCGTTCACCGCCCACATCGTCCTGCAGATCCGCAACGCTCACCAGCTCCCCAGCCACCAAGACCGACTCCGAGCTCAAGGACTGCTCACGATCGACGAGACCGCCCACACACTCGGCGTGCACGTCAGCACGATCAAGGCCTGGCACCGCGCCGGACTGCTCACCTCCCACAAAGCCAACGACCGCAACGAACGACTCTTCGACCCACCCGACCCCAACGATCCGCGACTCAAAGTCCGCCAAGGCTGGCCGCTCCACAACCGCAAATCCATCGAACCATCCCGACGAGGTGCACTATGAAACCAACGCCTTGCTCTGCGGGTCCGCCGGCTCGCACGTCTGGATCGACAAACCGTAATGACGCGAAACCTCAACGATCGTCGCGTTGCGGACCGCGATCCCCGCGACATGCTCGACCGTCACCGTCTTCTCGTTATCGGTCAGCGCGTAGCTCGGAACGCCGCCCACCGCGCGCAGCGTCCGGTCCAGGCCGATCACGACGCTCGCCAGCGTCTTGTCGCGCAACGGCACCACCACCCGAAACCGCGACCACGCCAGCCACGCGCAGAACAACACCGCCCGGGTTCCCGCCACGACGGGCCCGTCGCCATAATCGAACTGCAGCCACAACCCCGGCTGCGGGATCCACGGCCGCGTGCGGCGCCCATGCTTGTTCCGCCAACGACGCTTGGCCTCCGCGACCGCCCGACGGATCGTGCGATACGACCCCTCATACCCCATCGCGACCAGCACCCCGTGCACCACATCCGCCCGCACCAGCGCGCGCGAGCGATCGACCAGCTCATCGATCTTCACGGCGAACGGATCGACCACCGGCCGCTGGCGCGCTCGCTCGGGCAGCCCACCACCCGCCGCGTCCCGCGCCGCGACCAGCCTGGCAACCGTCTTGTGATCACACCCCCGCCAGCACCGCCGCGCCCCGCAACGACCCCGTCGCGTCATACGCCTCAAGAATCTCCATCGCTTCCTCCGGCTTCTTCACGGCCGGCCTCCTCGACTCGCGCGTTGAACAGCAACGCACGTCCGAGTACCGGCACCTCAGGACAGAACCGTGGGGAGAAACCGTGGCCACCCATGGGGAGAAACGGTGGCCACCAGCGGGGAGATTCAATGGCCGCCCATGGGGAGGTTCTCATGGCCACCGTCAATTGATCTCGTGAGGGCTGCGGTTTCCAAGAAGTTTCCACGCGCGAGCGCCGGCATCACATCATCTGCCGCTGGCTTTACGGAGCCGGGAGACGAGCGGCAACCGCGGCGACGAGTTCGCGCAGCTGCCTGACCAGGATCGCCTCCAGGTCGACCTCATGTTCGGTGGCTTCCCCGGTCTGCGCGCTCAAGTGTCGACTCTAAGCGTGCCGCCTCCGCCCCAGCGGATACGACCGCCGCATAGTCGTGCTCGGTCTCCTGAAGCGGTCGGAACCGCTCGTCTTCACCTCCCTCGGACTCCTCGGCATCCTCCTCGCGCAACTGAGCGCGCAAGGCGGCAAAGGCAACCTGCAATTCCTGACGATCGCAACCTAGCGCAGCGGCGAGCTCGCTTGACCAGGGCTTCGGCACACCACTGAATCTGGCAGTCGGGCCGGTCGCTCAGCCAGGGCCGTACCTAGGCCGCGGCCGGCCCAGCCTCTGGCTGCGACCGGAGATCGAGCGGTGGCACGCTCGCCAGGCGGCGCTTGGGAAGACACGCCCGAGGCGTAGTTCTGCTCGTCGACGGACGAAGGTCTGCGCGGCCCGAGGGTTGCCGTTCTCCAAAAAGTTCGTGATGTTCGTGCGAGTCCCCTGACCCGCAGATCATCCACCCTCCGGCGGAAGCCGGGCCCGGATGGGCCGTCTTCCGGCGGGGAGTACCCCAGCGGAGCGGCGTTTGAAGCCCGGCTGCGTCTCGTGAACCGCCGCAGCCGTCGCCCCTGTAGGCCAGCCGGACGAGGCCTTCGCCGCGGTCCTCGGAGGCGACCACGACCGCGGACGATCCCAATCGCGGCGAAGGACTCGTCCGAGGTCAGCCGGCCGCGTGATCCAGACGTCGCCAACGCGATAGCCGGACCCGGCGCGGCGGAATGACAAAAGGGATCGTGCGGGCAGTCCGAGCTGGGCGCAAGTCGTGCTCCTCGGTGCGTCGCCGGCGAACGGCCCTCGGTGCGTAGGCAGACGTTGGGCATCGGCGCTCGGTGGAGCGGCTGCTGCGTTTCGATCAATCCAGCTGTCGGACGCTCGCGTTTACCAGCCCGCCCGACCGCGTGGGCTACTTGTCCTCGCGGACCTGAGTGTCAAGGCGCTCGTTGTAATCCTGGCTGCCCCAGCGTCGCGGACCCACGGGTCCGGTGCCCGGGCGGCCACGGCCAACGATTCCTGCGAAGAACATCCTCTGACGGCGCGGGCCAGAGGACACGCGTCTCGGCGCCCCGAGCCGCTCGTTGTAGCCGGAGAGCGTCCACCGGCGCGGCCAGAGTCGCGACAACCAGTTGACCAGTCGGGCCCGAGGTGACGTATCAGTAGGCGGTCCAGACGTGCGCTCAAAATAACGCCTCCGCCACGGGCCTGCGTGCCCAGCTCGATCATTTCAGTGGCGACTGGTTCGTTTTGTAGCTGAGGCGTACGGTTTGGTGCGTGAGGCGTGTGCTGGTGTTCGGGCTGGCGGTGGGGCTCGTGTCCTGCGGCGGTACGCACGTGCATCGGGCGACTCGAACCACGCCGGCCAGCCGAACGGCGACCCTCCGCGGCGTGGTGCCGGGCTCGGTCGCGATGGTCGCTACCCCGCCCGCGTTGTTGGCGGTGTGCTTCGCTAACACGTTGTTGCATCCGATCTGTCCGCGTCTCGGACCATTGGCCGATCAGCCGCATACGACGATCAGGCCGCTGGGGTTCTGTGAAGACCGGCGCGGACGCGACGTGGTCCTCGCCGGGCACTACTCCAGGCTCGCGTCGGCCCGCTGCGTCCTCGCAGGCTGGGGCTACGAAGCCAGCGGTCAGCTCGCGTTCGACCCGGCGGCCGGTGACCGGCTCACCGTCTGGAACGGCTCGCGCTGGGTGCCGCTCGCGAGCGAGTCAGGCCTGTTCCCACCAGGGACGCACGTCCACGTCGAGATCCAAGCCGCCCGCCGCGGCACGCCGACGACCGACCGCTGGCCGACGAAGACGCACCGGATCACCGACTCGCTGCTCACCTCCCCGCGCGCGACGCCGGTGTCACTGGGCTGGGTTCACTGGTACGGCACCCACGGCCAACTCGTGCTGGAACCGAGCTACCCGGCGGGCGGTGAATGGGGCGGGCACCTCGTCTACCGCTTCACCGCCGCGACCGTGAACTACGCGATCACGCTGCACGCCTGGGCCGCAGCGCTCCGTATCGCCGGCGCCCACGGAAGCCGCGTCATTCGCCTGCAGCCCGGACCCGCGCTCCCGCACGTCATCGCCACCCTGAAAACGATCGTTGGCTCAGCAGTCGCGCGATGACCACCCGCTCACTACCGCTGATCGATCATTGCGTCAGCGTCGCCGGTAGACGTCGCGACGGTGGCCGATGGCCACTACCCGGACGACGCGCTGCGGCTCGTCGAGCTCGTAGATGACTCGGTAGGGCCCTCGCCGCGCGGAGAACCGCCCCTCGTGCTCGAGCATCAAATGCTTTCCAAGCCGCCGAGGATTCTCAGCGATCGCATCAAGTGTCTCCAGCACGGCGGCGGCAACCGAGATCGGCAGGCGGTCGAACTCGCGACGGGCCGGCGCCATCACGACGACCCGCCAGAGCGGTTCGCTCACTGTCGATCGGTTCGGCGCTGGGCGAGATCAGCCCGCAGTTCGTCAATCCCGGCGCCGCTCTCACCCGCAGCGATCGCCTTCCTGCTCTCCCGGATCTGTGAGGCGATGGAGCGGTCGGACATCACCGCCAGGGTCTCCTCAAGGCTCTCGAGGTCCTCGGCGCTGATCAGCACCGCCGCTGGCTTCCCGTTACGGGTGACGACGACGCGATCCTGTTGGCGCTCGACGCGATCGACCAACTCCGAAAATCTCGCCTTTACGGCCGCAAGCGACATTGTCTCCGACATGACCAGTATTCTAGTCACCTAAAACCGGTTTGCAAGTACGGCCCGCACTGCCGCTTCGGGCTAATCGCAGCATCGGTCGGCGGATCGCCGATGCCCAGCCCCTGCCTATGCAACCGCCGTGTTCTTCACGTCTCCGCGACGCCGGCGGCGGTTCCGGATCTGGCGAATACGAGGTGCGTTGCGATGCGGGCGTCGAGACCCGCATTCATGTGGCCGCTGGTGTCAATGCGGGCTGTTCGTATAGCCCCCGCGAGTGCGAATGTTCAGCGGCCGGGTCTACTGCGACCCGCGGTTCGTGGGCGCACTCTGAACGCCGCTCGGGCACCGGCGCGTCCGATGGCGGATCGGCTTCTGCGACGAGGCGCGCCATCCGCGCTCAGCGCGACTGATCGGGCGCCCCCGAGATGCTCGCCCGGTCACAGATACAGGTGCGATCCGACGTGTGGATCGAGCAGCTGGCGTTCAGTCCCAGCATTTCCAGGATGTCGGTCGTGCGTGGCGGACAGGTGACGGACGCCGAAAGGTTTGACGTTCGCCGTTAGTATAAACTTACGGTTCGTGATAACTTACCGACGTGATGGATGGACGGCGCTCGGCGATCCGACCCGCAAGGCGATCTTCGAGTTGCTGCTGGAGCGCCCGCGGGCGGTCGGCGAGTTGGCCGGCGAGCTGCCGGTCAGCCGTCCCGCGGTCTCGCAGCATCTGCGGGTGCTCAAGGACGTCGGGCTGGTGATCGACCAGCCAAACGGCACGCGACGCATCTACCGGGCTCATCCCGACGGGCTCGCGACATTGCGCACCGATCTTGAGCGCTACTGGGGACAGGCTCTGGCCAACTACAAGGCGGTCGTCGAACAAGCAACCGAGGAGAGCGAATGAGCACCCACACGCAGATGACAGCGACGACGATCAGGAGCTCGATCGTCGTTGACGCGCCGATCGATCGCGCGTTCCGCGTCTTCACGGAGGATTTCGGCGCGTTCAAGCCGGCCTCGCACAATCTGATGGCGGTCGAGATCGCTGAGACCGTGTTCGAGCCGCGTGTGGGCGGCTATCTGTATGACCGGAGTGTGGACGGGAGCGAGTGCCGGTGGGCGCGTGTCCTGGCATACGAGCCACCGGGCCGGGTCGTGATCAGCTGGGATATCAGCCCTTTCTGGCAGCTCGAGACTGATCTGGAGAAGACCAGCGAGGTCGAGGTTCGCTTCATCGCTGAGACCGACAAGCGCACGCGGGTCGAGCTCGAGCACCGCCATCTCGACCGCCACGGCGAGGGCTGGGCGGGCTTGCGTGAGGGTGTTGGCGGCGAGGAGGGCTGGCCTCTTTACCTGCAGCGGTATGGCGACGTGATCGCGAAGGAGAGCTGATGTCACCGATCACCACGAGCATCGAAGTCGACCGGCCGGCCGAGGATGTGTTCGCTTACGTCACCAACCCGGCGCGCTTCGTCGAGTGGCAGCACGGGGTCCTCAGCGGTCACATGGAGGGCGACGGGCCGCACGCGGTGGGGGATCGGTGCCTGACCACGCGCAGGGTCAGAGGCGCTGAGCGTTCGGTCACCTCGGAGATCACGCACGTCGACCCGCCGAACACGTGGGGGGTTCGGGCGATCGACGGCCCGATCCGCGCGATCGTCGACGTGACCGTCAGCCCACTGAGGGACGGCCGGCGCTCCCGCGTGCAGATCGACCTCGACTTCACAGGCCACGGCATCGGCAAGCTGCTGGTGCCGCTGTTCGTGCGCCCGAGCGCGCGCAAAGAGATGCCGGGGAACCTGAACCGGCTCAAGCAGCGTCTGGAAACAAAGGAGAGCTATGCCCGGACAGATAGTCCACGTTGAAATTCCGGCCGACGACACCGCGGCCGGCTCGGGCTTCTGGGGGTCATTGTTCGGATGGGAGTTCGCTGCATTCCCGGGACCGTTCGACTACCGCATGACCCGTATCAGCGAGCAGACGGGCGCAGCGATTACGAACATGGAGCCGGGCAAGCGCGGGATGCGGGTGTATTTCGACGTCGAGGACGTCAACGCCGGGGCTGCCCGGGTGCGCGACCTCGGCGGCGAGGCGAACGAGCCACGCCCGATCCCGCAGACCGGCTGGCTATCGACCTGTAAAGACCCCCACGGCAATGAGTTCGGTCTGTGGCAAGACGACCCCGGGGCCCCCGCAGAAAGCGGCTCATAGGCCCCCGGTTTGCAGCGATTCGGGTCCGCTGAGATCCGTCGCGCGCCACGAAAGCGGGACCAACCACGGCGTGGGACTGGTCTCGCAATTCGCCGCTGCGCGGCATCGCGTAGATCGGACGCCACGCTGAGGCGGGGCGTGACGCGGTCGCATTGTGCTCCGTCGGTGAACCCGGTCGCCCCGCGGTGTGCGTTGCGAGCGGCGTCCCTATGCTCATGTCGTGAGAGAGCTGCGGGCTCGGTGGATCTCGGGGCGGCTTCCCGGCTGGTTGAAGCGCCTGGTGGGGATCGGCGCACTGCCCGCGGATTCGGAGGAGCTTCGGATTCGCAAGGCCGTGTTGGTGTTGTCCTCGACGTTGATGGCGAGCTTGTCGTGCGTGTGGGTGGTGACGTACGCGGTGCTTGGCCTGTGGGTGTCGGCGGCGATTCCGCTCGTCTATCAGCTGGCGTCGGCGGCGAGCATTTACACGTTCGCGCTCACGCGCCGGTACCTGTTCTTCCGACAGAGCCAGCTGTGGATGAGCTTGGTCCTGCCGTTCGTCCTGCAGTGGAGCCTCGGCGGCTTTAGGAACTCCTCGGCTGTGTGTCTGTGGGGGTTCACTTCTCCGCTGGGGGCGTTGTTGTTCGTTGGGGCACGGCAGGCGGTTTCGTGGTTCGTCGCGTTCGTGGGCCTGGTCGGCGTGTCCGCGGCGATCGATCCCGCGGTAAGCGCCGGTGCGCCGTACATCCGCAGCGGCGTCGTGATCAGCTTTTTCGCGCTGAATATCGTCGGCGTGGCGAGCACCGCGTACGTGCTGCTGCAGTACTTCGTGCGGGCGCGCGAGCGCGAGCAGGCCAGGTCCGAGCGTCTGCTGCTGAATGTTCTGCCGGAGCCGGTGGCCGCACGGCTCAAGCAGGAGGACGGGATCATCGCCGACGCCCGCGAGGAGGTGACCGTGCTGTTCGCCGACATCGTCGGCTTCACCGGTCTGTCTGAGCGGCTGTCCGCCTCCGAGGTGGTCGCGCTGCTGGATCGCGTGTTCGCCAGCTGGGACTCGCTCGCCGCAGAGCACGGTGTCGAGAAGATCAAGACGATCGGCGATGCCTATATGGTCGCCGGCGGCATTCCGTTACCCCGGGAGGATCACGTCGCGGCGATCGCGGAGACGGCGCTCGCGATGGGCCCCGCACTCGCCGGGCTGTCGGTCGAGACCGGAACGGCGCTGCAGGTGCGGATCGGGATCGATACGGGGCCGGTCGTTGCCGGGGTCATCGGCCGAGCGAAGTTCATCTACGACCTCTGGGGCGACACGGTCAACACCGCCAGTCGCATGGAATCTCACGCGCAGCCCGGCACGATCCAAGTCACCGAGCGGACCTACGAACGCCTGCGAGAGGGCTACGAGCTCGCCGCCCGCGGCACCGTCGAGGTGAAGGGCAAGGGCCAGATGACGACATACCTCCTGCTTGGCCGGCGTGAGATTCAGGCCCCGGCTGGTCCGGACGTTGCGCCCGGCGTGACACCCCCGGCCGACGCCGAGGACCACACGTTCGCAGCAACCATCACGAGTGCGCGCGACCCTCGCGTTCGCTGACGACCGGCCTGTCGCGCAGGGCAAGGGGGCGCTGAGTCGGACCGAGGTGGGCTTGCGGGCGGTTCTAGCTTGAGGTCAGGCGCAGCAGTTCTCATCGCAGCCGGGGCGCTCGACGGCGCCGAGCGGCGGTGCCGTGCAGCACGCCTCGCCGCGCCAGGAGTCCCGTCCCTCCTTGACCGCAACGCCGGCGATCAGGAGGGCGGTGATGGGATCGGCCCACCACCATCCCACGAGCGCGTTCAGGCCGAGGCCGATGAGCAGTGCGGCTGAGAGGTAGGCGCAGAGCATGGTCTGGCGGCTCTCGCTCTTGGCCGCCGGCGAGCCGAGTGCTTCGGCGACCCTGGCCTTGGCGGCGGCCAGTGGTGGCATCGTTGCGAGCGTGAATGCGGACAGTCCGATCCCCACCCAGCTGGCTTCGGGGTGATCGCCTGCGGCAAGCGTTCGGGTCGCCTCGACAGCGATGTAGGCGGCGATCACGTAGAAGCTGATCGCGATGAGCTGCTGAGCGCGCCGCTCGGCATCGCCCGAGGAGGCACGCGCGGTGGCGAAGCGCCACAGGACGATGAACCCGGCGAGCGCCTCGATCAGCGAGTCCGCGCCGAAGCCGACGAGCGCGATCGAGCTCGCCGCCACGCCCGCGCCGACGGCAATCGTGGCCTCGACGCCATGCCACGCAACACCGATCCAGGCGAGCGTCTTGGCGCGGCGCACGAGCCGGTCGCGGTCAACGCGTTGCGGGGCGACCGTCACCGGCGACTGGGCTGCGGGCAGAACGTGAAGCTCGACGGGTGCCATGCTCAGATCGTGCTCGCGGGTGCTGGGGTGAGGGTGTCGAGGAGCGCTCGGCCGCGGCTGGTGAGCTGGTACATGACCATCTTGCCGTCGCGTCGCGAGCGGGTCAGCCCGGCGGCCTTGAGTTGGCGTAGGTGGTGGGAGACGAGCTTTTCGTCGCGTCCGAGCACCCATCCGAGGTCGCAGACGCAGGCCTCCTCGCCGTCGCGCAGCGCGATCGCGATCGCAAGCCGGGTGGGATCTGCGAGCCCCTTCGCCGCCGCTGCCAGCTCCTCGAGCTGGTCCGCTGGGAGCCGGGTGGAACGGAGTGCCTCGGCTTTCGGGAGATCGAGGCACAGCAGCTCGCATCGCTCCGGGTCCGTCGCCATATCCGGACGCTACCACGTACGTTCGCACGAGCGTACGAACGTACGGACCGTTCACGCTCGTCGCGCTGCGCCGAGGATGTAGGGGATCGTCGGCTCGAGTCCTGAGGCGGCGAACATGATCCGCTCGCTTGATTGGATCTGGAAGCCGGCGTGCTCGATCGCGGCGGCGGTGTCGCGCGCGGGGTGGCAGCCGCCGGCGATCGTGGGCCACAGTCCGCTGTGGTCGGCGGCCTGCAGCAGCAAGCGCTTGGGTTGGCAGCGGTGGATGACGTGTTCGTAGAAGCGCAGCTCGCCGCCGGGGCGCAGGACGCGGTGCAGCTCGGCGAGTGCGCGGTGCTGGTCGGGGACCGAGCAGAGGACGAGGCTCGCCACGGCTGCGTCGACGCTCTCGTCCCCGACCGGCAGCTCGTCGGCGACGCCGGCCAGCACGCGTACGGGCACCGTCGCGTTCGCTGCAGTCTCAGCAGCGCGGGCGCGCAATGTTGGTTCGGGCTCGATCGCGAGGACTTCGGTCACTTCTGCGGGGTAGTGCGGGAAGTTCAGGCCATGGCCCGCGCCGAGCTCGAGCGCCGCGCCGCGCAGTCCGGTGAGCAATCGGCGCCGGTGGTCGGTCGCGCCCCGGGCTTCAGCGTTCTTGGAGCTGCGCAGGTACATGCGTGCGAAACGGGGGCGCGAGAGGTCGGTGGTGGTGGCGGTCATGTGCTGGCTCCTGTCGGTTGTGGCGGGGTGCCGGCGCGGGCGGCGATGCCGTCGACGAGCAGCGCAAGCGCTTTGGAGAAGAGCTCGGGTGGGACGCTCCGTGCGCCGTGGAGCATCTGGGCGCTCATCAGCCCGATCCCGAGTGCGTCGATCACGACGGCGAGTTGTTCGGGCTCCATCCCGAGCGCGTCGGCGACGGGGCGCGTGCGCTGAACGACGACTTCCTCGAGCGCGCCGCGCATCTCTTCCGTGCGCTTGGAGAACCGTCGCCGGAACGCGGGGTCGCGGGCGGCATGGGCGAGGAACTCGAGGTACAGCGCGCGCCATTCGGGGTCGCCGGTCATCGCGTCGAGTGCGTGCTCGGCGGCGAGCTGCGCCTGTCGGCTGGTTGCCTGCACGTCGTCCTCGTCGGTGTCGGCGAACACCTCGCGCCGGTCCTGCGCGCGCTCGGCGCAGCGGCGGTCCAGCAGCTCGAGGAACAGCTCCTCCTTGTCGGCGAAGTTGTAGTAGACGGCGCCGCGACTGAAGCCCGCCTCCTCCGCGATCGCGTCGAGGCTCGTGGCGTGAAAGCCGCGCTTGGCGAACACGCGCGCTGCCGCGTCGAGGACCTGCTCGCGCGTCTGCTCGCGTCGCTCGGCCTGGGTCAGTCGCTCGCGTTTCATCCGCACATGTAGTTTTATACGATCTCGCATGTTTCTGCAAGAGCGTAGGAGCTGGTGGACATGATCGAGATCGTTGTGGGCTGCGTCCGTCGGGATCACGATCGTGGGGGTGGTCGCGATGTGGGCGACGAGGCGGCGGCGGTGGATGCGCCGCCATCCTGCGCCGACGTTCGTGTTCGCCGACCTCGCCGGCTACACGGCGCTGACCGAGGAGCACGGCGACGAGGCCGCGGCCCGGGTCGCGCGCGAGTTCCGCCGCACGATGTGCGCGTTGAGCCGCGAACACGGCGCGTGGCAGGTCAAGTCGATGGGCGACGGCGTGATGATCTGGTCGCCGGACGCCACCAAGGCGGTCGCGCTCGCGGCGCACACGACCGAGGACGTCGGGACGCGCCCGGATCTGCTGCCGGTGCGGGTCGGCGTGCACACCGGCCCGGCGGTGATGCGCGGCTGTGACTGGTACGGCAGCGCGGTCAATCTCGCGGCTCGCCTGGCGGATCAGGCCGAGCCCAACCAGGCGCTCATCAGCGCAGCCACCCGCGCCGCGGTCGGCGGCCGGGACACTAGGGCGCTGGCTGACCGTCGGGAGCTCGCGCTTCGCGGCGTACGCCAGCCGGTTTCCGCGTGGCGGTTGGCGTGAGCGCCAGGCCCGCCAATCGTGATGTTGCCCGCACGGCCCTCGAGCAGGTCTGCGCGCGCGGAGGCATGCTGTTGGCGGCGTCCTGCTACGCCGAGGAGTTCGCCGATCATTTCGCCAGCGCCGAGTATCACGGGCTCGACGGCGTGCGCCGATCGACAGCGCTGAATCGGGCGCTGTTTGACGACCTCGCGTTCGACGTCGTCGACCAGGTCGCCGAGCACGATCGCGTCGCCAGCCGCTGGGTGCTGACAGGCTCTAACCGCGGCCGCAGCGTGCGCCTGTGGGGCATCACGATCAGCCGCCTCCACGACGGGCGGATCGTCGAGGACTACTCCGCGTTCGACAGCCTCGAGCTCCTCAGGCAGCTCGGCCTCCGTCGTACCCTCATGGCCGCGCCACAGCTGCTCGGCGCGCTGCACGACGCTGATCGCGCCTAAGGCTCAGGCCGGCTTGGTCGCGGTGATCGTCGAGCCCATCGCCCCGAACTTGGCGGCCTTGCGCCGGGTGTCCTCGAACGTTGAGCGCGCGTAGGTGTCGACCAGGTCGCCCTGGGTGATGTTGGCGTACGCCCGCTGCACCAGCAGGCGCGCGTGCTCTCCGTGGAGCAGCGCGCCGGCGATTCAGCCGGTCCAGAGATCGATCCGCTTGCGAGCGTCCTCGGAGACCTCGTGATGGATGACCACGTCGGCGAACTGCAGGCGGCCGCCTGGGCGCAGCACGCGGTCGATCTCGTCGAAGACCGCCTCCTTGTCGGGGACGAGGTCGATCACGCCGTTGGAGATGACCATGTCGACCGAGGCGTTCTCGAGCGGTAGCGTCTCGATCAGCGCTTCGTGAAGCTCGACGTTCTCGAGCCCCATCTCGTGAGCGCTTGCACGCGCACGTTCGAGCATCGCGGGCGTCATGTCCACCCCGATCGCCTTCCCTGTCGGGCCGGTCATTTGCGCAGCGAGCAGCAGATCGGTGCCGGCCCCACAGCCGAGGTCGAGCACGACCGACGCCGGCCGGACACGCCCGAGCGTCCAGTGGTTGGCGACCCCGGCGAAGCTCTCGACGGTCGCGTCGGGGACGCGTGCGAGCTCGGGCTCGGGGTAGCCGAGCTCTTGCGCCCACCCACGTCCGGTGGGGAAGATGAACGCTTGCTCGTGGTCGGTGGAGACCTCGGTGTAGGTCCTGCGGATCTCCTCGCGCAAGACGTCGACGTCGACGGGAGTGTCGATCGTGCTCATCGCCGGACCGGGTCGTTGCGAGGGGCTGCCGTGGGTGTCGTCATGCCGCTTTCCCCCTTGTGCTTTTGGCTTTGACTCTGTTCTGTTGGAGCTTCCATTCCGGCCATCCCTGCTCGAGGCGGCTGGCTGCGCGACCGGCTGCATGCAGGCGACGGACGGCGTCGTGCGCGTAGGCGCAAAACGGGCCGCGACAGTAGGCGACGACCTCGCGATCGGCCGGTAGCTCGGCGAGGCGCTGCTCGAGCTCGTCGATCGGGATCGAGCGTGCTCCGGCGATGTGCCCGGCCTCATACTCCTCGGAGGGGCGCACATCGACGAGCACAACATCGCCCTTGCGCAACCGGGCGATCAGCTCGTCGCGTCCGATCTCGTCAACGTCGTCGCCGAGGTACTCGCGGGCCGCCCTCTCGACCTCCGCCAAGCGCGCGACCGATGCGTCGCGCAGCGCCAGCCACAGCACCAGCGCCTCGTCGCCGGCGAGCGCGTAGCGCACGCTCGTTCCCTCGCGCGCGCGACTGACCATCCCGGCGGCATGCAGCGCCTGCAGATGCTGGGAGGTGTTCGCCGTCGACTGCTCGCTGGCGCGCGCGAGCTCATCGACGGTCCGCGGGGCCTGGGCGAGCAGATCCAAGAGCTCGAGCCGGCGGGGGCTGGCGAACGCCTTGCCCATCAGCGCGATCGCCTCGAACAGTGCGTCCTTTTCTCTTCGTCCACTCATTTAGTGCTATTCAATAGATCACTTGATAACTTGTCAAGCCCGATGGCGATGAACCAGTGGAGGCCGACGTGTACTTCCGACAGCTGCTGAACGACGAGACCGCATGCGCCTCCTATCTCCTGGGGTGCAAGACCCACAGCCAGTTCGCGGTCGTCGACCCGCACGTCGATCTTGTCGATCAGTACATCGCGCTCGCCGAGACCCAGGGCGTGCCGATCGTCGCGGTGCTCGACACGCACGTGCAGGCCGACCACGTCTCGGGTCTGCCCGAGCTCGTCGCCCGCACCGGCGCGACGGCATACCTGCCCAGGGTGCGGGCGTCGACTTCGATCACCACGCGCTCGCCGACGGCGAGGTGGTCAAGCTCGGAAACACCGACATCGAGGCGATCGCGACCCCCGGACACGCGCTCGCGCACCACGCCTACCTCGTCACGGACCACACGCGCGGCGATGACCCGTGGTTCGTGCTGAGCGGTGACGCGCTGCTCGTTGGCGACGCCGGCCGCCCGGATCTACACGCCCATGGTGAGCACACTGTCGAGCAGATGGCACGCACGCTGTACCGGTCGCTGACCGAGCGACTTCTGACGCTGCCAGACCACCTCGTGCTGTATCCGTCGCATTACTCCGGGTCGGTGTGCGGGCGTGGCCTGTCAGCCAACCCGATCTCGACGATCGGGTTCGAGCGCCGCCACAACACCGCGCTGCAGCACGGCGACGAGGACGCGTTCGTGCAGGCGCTGGTCACAGACATCCCGCCGGCGCCCGAGCAGCAGGCGGCGATCGTCGCCGCGAACCGCGGCGGCCGGCCGGTCGCCGAGATCGCGTGAGCGCCACGGCTGTTCGGTTGGGGTTGCGCGAGAACCGCGCGCAGTTCTCACTGCTCGTCCTCGTCAACGCATTCGTCGGCGCGATGGTCGGCCTCGAGCGCTCGACGCTGCCGCTGATCGGCCGCCAGGACTTCCATCTCGCGTCCAGCGCCGCGGTGCTGTCCTTCATCGTCGCGTTCGGCGTCGCGAAGGCACTGACGAACCTCGGCGCCGGCGCGCTCGCTGCGCGCGCCGGGCGCCAGCGGCTGCTGATAGCCGGGTGGGCGGTCGCGCTACCGGTCCCGCTCTTGATCGCGACTGCGCCGAGCTGGGCGTGGATCGTGGCCGCGAACGTCCTGCTCGGCATCAACCAGGGACTCGCGTGGTCGATGACCGTCGTGATGAAGATCGATCTCGTCGGCCCGCGCCGCCGCGGCCTCGCGCTCGGGCTCAACGAGGCCGCCGGCTACGGCGGCGTCGCCCTCGCCGCCGGGCTGAGCGGCTGGCTGGCATCGCAGTTCGCCGCCCGCGACGTGCTCGTCATCGCCGGCGCGGCGATCGCGATCGTCGCATTCCTGCTCTCCGTCTTCTTCGTGCGCGACACCGCCGCCCACGTGGCACTCGAGCAGGCACGCCACCATCCCGGCGCGGACGAAACGCCACCGCGGCTGCGTGAGGCGTTCGCGCGCGCGACGTGGCGAGTGCCGGCGCTTCGCTCCTGCTCGCAGGCCGGGCTGGTGAACAACCTCGACGACGGGCTCGCCTGGGGGCTGGTGCCGCTATACCTCGCCGCGCACGGCGCCACCGTCGCGCAGATCGGCCTGGTCGCCGCGGTGTACCCCGGCGTATGGGCAGTCGCGCAGATCGGGACGGGGCACTGGTCTGACACGGCCG
>CAVVSB010000011.1:0-935991 GCA_963750695.1 uncultured Solirubrobacterales bacterium | reverse complement strand
GTGAGCGCTGCCGCGCCAAACGACGCTCGCCACACAGCGCGACCGGAAGCCAAAACGGGTACCAAAGCAAGTAAATCTGACCTCATGCAACCGCACACAATTTCACGAAAGCCCGCAAATCAGCGGGTACCCAACACCCCTGAAGCGACTCATGACCCGAAGGTTGCGGGTTCGACCGCCGCCCCTTGCGGGCCTGGTTTCAAAGGGTCGAAGGATGACACTGCCGGCGGGCGGGGACGCGCGCCTAAGCCACTCGGCGAACAGCGATCGACCATGTACACCCCGGCCCGACCGACCCCACAGGGACTAGCCCGTTCTGCGCCACTCTGGCCGCGGACGCTCCGGCGTACGTCCGCACCTGATCGCCGCGGTTCGCTCACTCTCAGGCCATGACGAGGCACCGCGGCGCTTGGGGGCGGGAACGTATTCGCCGACGGCGCAGGTCCCCCGGCTAGGAGCGTGCGAGTAGCGATCGCCGTGCGCAGGTCGTCGCTGCAGCGAGGCGGTAGGGTGTCCGCTGAGGATGCAAGTCGACTCCGGGGGATACGCCTCGACCGTGATCGAGGCTGGCGAGAGCGCCGCGCGGGCCGAGCGCGAGGGCTACGACGGCTGGTGGGTAGCCGAGACGCAGATCGACCCGTTCCTCGGTTGCGCCGTCGCGGCGCAGCGCACGAAGCGAGTCGGGCTCGCGACCGCGATCGCGGTCGCCTTCGCGCGTAACCCGATGACGGTCGCGCTGCAGGCCAACGACCTGCACGTGCTCTCCGGCGGGCGCTTCACGCTCGGGCTCGGCTCCCAGATCAAGCCGCACATCACGAACCGCTACTCGATGGAGTGGTCCCGGCCCGCCGCACGCATGCGCGAGTTCGTCCTCGCCGTCCGGGCGATCTGGGAGTGCTGGGCGACCGATGGGCGCCTGACCTTTCGCGGCGAGTTCTACCGCCACACGCTCATGACGCCATTCTTCAATCCGGGCCCGAACCCCCACGGCAACCCGAGGATCATGCTCGCCGCCGTCGGGCCGCTCATGACGCAGGTGGCGGGGGAAGTGGCGGATGGGATCCTCTGCCACGGCTTCTCGACCGAGCGTTACGTGCGAGAGGTGACGCTCCCGGCGCTTGAGAAGGGCGCGATCAAGGCGGGCCGCAGCCTCGACGGGTTCGAGCTCTCCGCCCCCTCGTTCGTCGTGGCCGGAGACACCGAGGAGGAAATCGCGACCGGGGCGCAGTTGGTCAAGCAGCAGATCGCCTTCTACGGGTCGACCCCGGCGTACCGGCCCGTCCTCGAGCTCCACGGGTGGGGCGAGCTGCAGGACACGCTCCACGGGATGAGCACCAGCGGGGCGTGGGAGGAGATGGCCTCGGTCATCGACGACGAGATGCTCCACACGTTCGCAGTCGTCGGGACGCCGGAGGAGGCGGTCGCCGAGCTCATCCGCCGCTACGGCGGTGTCGCGACGCGGATGACCCTCCCGATTCCTGAGGGTGCCGATCCCGATCGGTGGGCGTCGCTGTTCCAGACACTCCGCGCCGCGTAGAGACCAGCCGGCGGCATGACCGTCGATCCCGACGGCCGCGCGGGCGCGCGCGGCCCCGCAGCCGAGATCGCCGGATAAGTGGCGCTCAGAACGGGCGCAGCTGGGCGACGATTTCGCCCTCCGCCGCGCGGAGGAGCGCCGATTCGATGGACGACTGCAGCCGGCTCGGGTCCCCGAACTCTCCGAGCAGGGCGGTGAAGTTGAGCCCGTCGATCGTCCGTCGCAGCAGCGGGGCGGTCGGGAGGGTGCTGTCGATGACGCTGTCCGGGATGAGGCCGATGGCGCTCGTGACGATCCCGGGGAGGTTGGCGCGGTGAAGGACTTCCGGTAACAGCTGGGAGACCTTGGGCAACCGCTCCGCTCGGTCGAGACGGTCAACCGCATCCCGGAGCCCGGCCTTGAGCGCGGCCGGCGCGGCCGGGTCCATCGTCGGGCGCGTCGCGAGGGAGAGAACGAGACGTTCCCGCGAGACGCCGAGCCGGCAGGCGGCGTTGTCGAGGCCGACGAGGACGATCTCCTCGAGCAGCGGGTCGAGTCCCGAACGCGCGGCCGGGAGCGGGCGGGGGCGGCACGGGTCTGCCGGCGGGCGTGGGCCGTAGGCCGCGCCACCGGCGGCCAGCTCGACGCCAAGCACGGCGGCGACGAGGACGACGGCGACGGCGGGGAGGGCGAGCGCTCTCACGGGCCGCTCCGGCCTCCCACCCCGGGCGCGGGATCGGTCGCCGACGCCACGCCGCGCCTTCGGTCGCGAAGCGCCGCGGCCGGCACGAGCGCGAGCAGCCCAAGGAGCGCGGCGACGAGGAACGCGGTGCGAAACGCCCGCGTCGCGGCGCGGCGGAGCTGATCCTCGAGGTCGGCCTCGAGCGCGGCGGCGGGGGCGACCTCGCCCGGCGCCAGCCGCAAGCTCGCGAATGCCGGCCGGAGATCCGGCACCCGCCCGCGCTCTGCGAGGAGACGGCGGCTGAGGGATCCGGCGAGCTCGAGCTTCGTCGTGGCCGGGAGCGGCGCGTCGAGCACGACGCCGGCGACCGCCTCCTTGGCGGGCGTCTCGGCGCGGCGCAGGTCGGCGGTGAAGATCGGCGTGAGGATCGCCAGGCCGAGGACGACGCCGGCATGGCGGGCGGCGATCGTCCAGCCGCCATGGAGCGCGCGGGGGACCCGGTCACGCAGGGCCGCCGTCGTGAGCGAGTCGACCGAGAGGCCGAGGCCGAGGCCGACCAGAAGCTGCGGAGCGAGCGTCCAGGGCAGGCTCGCGGCCGGCAGCAGCGCGAGGCCGGCGAGTCCGCCGGCGACGAGGATCGAGCCGGCGATCGCCTCCGACCGTGTTCCGGCGCGCAAGGTCCGAAAGAGGGGTCCGGCCGCCAGCGCAGCGAGCGGAATCGCCGAGACGGCCACCGCCGCCACGGCGGGCGACTTGCGCCAGCCGTCGACGATGAGGAGCACGAGAAGGAACAGCGCCGCGGCGAGTCCTGCGGAGAGGAGCGCGAGGGCGAGGTTCGCGAGCACGTGCGGGCGGTCCGGGGTCATGTCGAGGCTCGTAGTCCGGTTCACCGTCCGGTGGCGGAGGGCAAGTGCGGCGGGGACGGCGAGGATGGCGACCGGGATCTGGACGATGAAGATCGACCGCCAGGCGAAGGCGGCGGTCAGCAAACCGCCCGCGACTGGACCCAGCGCCGTCCCGGCAACGCCGGCGACTGCCCACCGCCGTGCGCCCGCCAGCTCGTCGCCCGCCGCGGCGATGAGAAGCTCGAGGCTGCCGACGAGCACGAGTGCGCCCCCGACAGCCTGGAACGCCCGGGCCGTGATGAGCACGGCAAGTGACGGAGCGGCGGCGCAGGCGGTCGTCGCGGCGCCGAAGACGACGAGCCCGGCGGCGGTCGCCAGCGCCGGGTCGCCGCGGACGCAGAGGCGAGCCGCGGGCACGGCGGCGAGCGCCAGGACGAGGTTGAACACGATGAGGACCCACGCGACCTCTCCGACGCGGGCCCCGAACTCGCTCAGGATGTCCGGCAGGGCGAGCGTCACGATGCCCGCGTCGCCGAGCACGACGGCGACCGTGAGTGACAGCATCGTGCCGACGACGCCGTACCGGGCGCGAGGGCGGCGATCGTCGGGATTGGCACTCATGGAGCACAGGTTCGCACCGCCACGGACGAGATCTCGGTCCGGAGTGGCTCGGACCGACGCGAGTGCTGCCGGAGAGGGGGCCAGATCCATCGCTGCCCGCCCCTGCACCCGGACGACGTCACGATCCACAAGGGGCTTCCGGTCACCGCCAAGCGGCAATGCCGAGTACGTCGAGCTCGTGCCGTCCGAACACCGGGAGGCCTTTGGACTGCGAGAAAGAACTACGTCGGGCACGAGGTGACCGTCAGCTTCGATGCCGAGGTGTGTCAGCACTCCGGCAACTGCGTGCGCGGCCTGCCTGCCGTGTTCGATGTGGCCGAGCGTCCGTGGATCCAGCCGGACAACGCGCCGGCGGGATCAGCCGGCGCGCTCGGCCGAGGCGAGTCCCCGCCGGGCAAAGACGCTGAGCACCACGGCGGCCACGACGAGCAGCAGGAACGCGATCCCCACCCTGACGGGCGAGGCAGCAAGCAGGCCGCGCCCGGCTTCGAGGACAGCGGTCACCGGGTTGTACTTGGCGACGTCGTGGATCCAGCCGTTCAGCAGCGTCACCGGCACGTAGACCGGGGCGAGGAACAGGATCACGAACACCGGCATCTGGATGAGCGCACCGGCCTGCTCGGTGCGCAGGAACATCGCGAGACCGCATGCCCACAGCGCCGCGACGAGGTTCGTCAACACGCCCAGTCCGAGCAGGCCGACGAGCTGCACGCCGTTGCCGTCGACGTTCATCCCGGCGATCAGTGCCGCGATCGTCACCACGCTGCCGGTGAGTGCCCAACGCAGCAGTGCGCCGACGACATAGCCGGCGATGATGCCGCTGCGCTGGGGCGCGCTCAGCATCAGCCTCCGGGCGAAGCCGGAGTCGAAATCTCTGGCGACCGCGAAGCCGGTGAACACGCCCCCGAATGCCGCCGACTGCAGGAAGACGAATACGAATTGGAACGACGTGTAGCCGGGCGGGTAGTGGAAGTTCGGCACGTCGGAGATCCGCGACAGGCCACCCGCGAACGCGATTAGGAAGAACAGCGGGAAGATGATCGACGGCACGAGGATCGCGGGGTTGACGACCGTGTTGTGAATGGAGCGCCAGGCGACGGCGCGGGTGACAGAGAGGAAGCGGCTCATCAGCGGGCCAGCCGTACCCTCATCGCCGAGCGGGAGAGCACGACAGTGATCGCCAGGATCGCCAACGTGAAGCCGAACGCCAGCTCGAGCGCCTGGGCGTCCCAGCCCTTGATGACGAGGCTGCGGAGACCCTCGAGCAAGTACGAGACCGGGTTGTAGGTGGCGACCTCGCGGAACCAGTCGGCCTTGATCAGGTTCCGCGGCAGGCTCGAGGAGCTTAGGAACAGCGTGACGAACAGCAGCGGAAAGATGCCCTGCACCGCCTCACCGGTCCCGAAGCGCAGGGCGAGCAGGCCGCCCAGGCTGGCGAACGCGAACGAAATGAGCACGGACAGCGCGAGCAACACGAGCGCGCCGGCGATGCCGGTCGTGAGCGTCACGCCGGTCGCGAGGCCGATGAGCAGGTAGACGATCGACTGGATCGTGCCGACGACGAGCGCGCCCCCGAGCTGGCCGAGCAGCAGCGCCTCGCCGCGCACGGGAGTGAGGGCGAGGCGGTTGAAGAAACTGTTCTCGATGTCGCGCGCGAGGTCGACGCCGGCGGTGATCGCGACGAACATCGCGCCCTGGACGAACGGCATCGCGATCAGGAAGTCGCGGTAGTTGTTCGTCGGGAAGCCGCGGATCTTCGTCGCCGGGCCCAGCGACGAGCCGTTGATGGCGAACAGGATCAGCGGGAACACCATCGGGAAGATGATCAGCGCCCGCTGCCGCGCCGTGCGGACAACCGACCGGCGCATCAGGGCGAGCGCCTGTTCGGCGAACACCGGGCGCGGGGCGGCTCGGCTCGGCATGCCGGCGTCGAGTGCGATCTCACCCGCCACGGCGTCTGCGCCTCCTTCGCCCGCCACCGTTCTCGCCCTCGGTGGCCTGGGGCGTCGCTTCGCCGTCGCTCGAGCCCTCGAGCTTGCGGCCAGTCTTGGCGAGGAACACGTCGTCAAGCGAGGGCTGGTGGAGCTGGAGCGTCTCCACTTTGAGATCCGCCTGGTCGAGGATCCTGACGATCTCGGCGAGCTGCGTCTCCCCACCGGGCAGCTGGACCGTGACCCGGCCGCGCCCGTGTCGCACCGGCTCGCCGAACCGCGTCAGGAGCTCGGCGAGACGGTCGCCCTGCGCCTCGTCGGCGGGGGTGACCTCGACGCTCGGGCTGCCGATCTCCGCCTTGAGTTGGGCTGTGGTGCCTTCGGCGACGATGTGCCCGTGGTCGATGATCCCGATCCGGTCGGCGAGGGCGTCGGCCTCCTCGAGGTACTGCGTAGTGAGAAAGACGGTCATCCCCTCGTGGTGCGCCAGGCGGGCGACCTCGTCCCACAGCGCCGCGCGGCTCTGGGGGTCGAGGCCGGTCGTCGGCTCGTCGAGGAAGAGGATCTGCGGCGAGTGGACGAGCGCCAGCGCCAGGTCGAGGCGGCGCTTCATCCCGCCGGAGTAGCCGCCGACGCGCCGGTCGGCCGCCTCGGTCAGCCCGACCCGCTCAAGGAGCTCTTGGCTGCGCCGCTTGCGGTCGGCGGCCGGCAGCCCCTGGAGGGTCGCCTGGAGCATGAGGTGCTCGCGGCCGGTGAGGATCGCGTCGAGGGCGGCCTCCTGCAGGGCGGCGCCGATCGTCGTGCGCACCTGCGCTCCCTGTTTGACGATGTCGAAGCCGCCAACAGTGGCGTGGCCGCTCGTCGGTGGCAGAAGCGTCGTCAGCATCAGAACCGTCGTCGACTTGCCCGCGCCGTTCGGCCCGAGGAAGCCGTAGATCTCGCCGGGCGAGACGGCGAGGTCGATCCCGTCAACCGCGCGCGGGCCCTTCCGAAACTCGCGTACGAGCCCCTCCACCTCGATCGCTGCCGCGTCAGTCATCGGAAGCACTGTACCAAATGGTTGAGGTTCTCAATCTTTATGCACATCAAGTATTATGGGTCTCGATGACGACGGCGACCGACGTAGCGGACGTGCAGGCCGAGGTGGGCGAGCTGCTTCGCATGATGTTCAGACAGCAGCGTCGCCGGTTTCTCATCGCCGCCACCGAACTCGAGCTCCATCCCGCGCAGGCGGGAGCCCTCCTCCAGCTGGCCGACACGCTCCCGATGCATCAGCTCGCCGCCGAGCTCGGGTGTGACAACTCGAACGTCACCGGCCTCGTCGACCGGCTCGAGGCCCGCGGGCTCGTCGCCCGCAAGGAGAGCCCGACCGATCGCCGGGTGCGCCACATCGTGCTCACCGCAGCAGGCCGGAAGCTGCGCCAGCGGCTGCTCTCAAGGGTCGGACAGCCGGTTGTCGATCTGGCTCGGCTTGACGAGGCTGAGCAGCACCAGCTGCTCGAGCTGTTGCGCAAGGCCTGTGACAAAAACCCTGCCGCCTGAGCCCGACCAGGAGTAGGCTCGCCGTCGGTGGATCGGTTGGGGACCAGTCCCAGGGCGAACGGAGGGTAAATGGCGGGCACAGACGCGGACATGGGACCGCTGTTTGAGGTGATCCGCTCTCTCATCCAGGGGAGCATCAGCCTCGAGGCTGCGGTGACGCAGGCGCGGGAGCACGGTGAACGGGGCGACGTGACACCGCAGCAACTTCTCGGGTTCAGCGAGGTGGCGCTCGGACGAGTCGACAATGGGGGCTGGCGGCAGGCGCTGCCGGTTGCCGAGGTCGCATACGCGTGCGCCGATGCGGCCCGGGAGGCACATCCGGATGACGGTGGCTTTGCCGAGGCGTGGCTGCGCGTGGGAGCGGACGTCATTGAGGTCCTCCATGCGGCGCTGCTCGAAGCCGGGGACGTCCGCAAGTACCAGGAAGCGCAGAAGATTGCCGACGAGACGATTCCGGTAGCCCATGACCGCGGGCTCCCGAAGATGGAGGGGCTGCTCGCGTTGCGGTTCGGCACGCTGATTCTCGATGCCTATACGGCATCGAAGACGCCGACCAACTACGACGACCAGTTCACGATGTGGGTGGCGCGCGCCGTCCGGAGCGGCGACCCCGACTTGAAGTGGGCGCTCTCGGTTCCGGTGGGACCCGACGGAGAACCGAGTCAAGACGAGCCGGCGGCCGCGTGGCCGGCGCCGCTCGAGGCACTTTCGACCGCTGAGCGCTACCTCCGTGACGCGCTGCCGCTCATCATTCCGGAACGCCGCGGCCGGACTCTCAAGGCGCTTGCGCAAACGCTTGAGTGGCAGGGACTCCTCGGTAGCCCATCAGATCCGGACGAGCTCCGCCGCGTCGGCGAGGCGGCGCTCCAGGAACTCGATCCCGACGACGCGCAAGCGCGACTGGCCGTCACGGGCATGCTCCAGCGCGCCGGGACGACGCTGACGGACGAAAAGTCAATACGGCTGATCGAGTACGACTGGGCGGCCTTCCGAGCCCAGACCAACGAACGCTCGGCGTGGGACGCGGTCGCCCAAGCGGCCGGCGTGATCGGCGAGCAGGATCCGCGCCGGGCGCTTGCCATCTACATGCGCCAACGCGATCTCCCCAGCATGTGGGCGCAGGAGAGCGAGCGGGGGCATCACTTCATCTTCGAGCTGGGGCTGTTCTCAAAGGCCTACGCGCCAGAGGGGTTCGACCCGTTCGAAGGCGATCTCGCCCAAGCGGCACAGACGGCGAGCACCCTCGTCGGTCAGTCCGACTCCCCGCAAGAGGCCCGGACCGCGGCGGCTGCGCTCATCCGGGTCATGCTCGCCGCCACCAATCACGACCGAGAGATGATCGGCCTCGGCGTCGCCGATTCACTCTTCGGCCTCGATCAATCGTTGTGGGCCGATCATGTCGAGCCGGCGGTCTTCCTCGCGGCAAATCTGCTGCGTGGTGAGGGCGTCAACCGGATGCGCGCGGAGGACTACGAGAACGCCGGGCATTTCTATCGGCAGGCTGCCGACGTGTACCGGAACGGCGGCATGGGCGATCTCGTGTCCGAGTGCATTGGATACCTCGACGACGTCGTCAAGTCCGGTGGCGCGGACCTCGACGATCTCACTGCATGGCTGGCGTCGTATTCGCTGGAGATCGAACTCGCCGCACCCTCGTCGGCCCCGGTTGCCATCCAGGATCTCGGCGCGCACGTCCTCGCGGCGCAGGCCGCCGCCGGCACGTCATCGCTCGTCATCCAGTTGCTCCTCCAGGTCCTCAAGGGCCGGCGGTTCGCCGCCATGCTCAGCAGTGGCACCGCGGGCTTTCAGCTCGACGAGCCAACGCGGTCCTTGCTGGCGCTGGAAGCCGCGGCGGAGGCCGAGCTCCCGGCCGGCTCGGACATCCTTCGGCCGCGCCCATTCGGGGCCGCGCTCAGCGACGACGATCTCGTAACCGCGTGGGTCGACGAGTTCGAGAAGGCCCCATCCGGGACGCCGGAGGACCGTGTCGCCAACCTTCAGCGAGCAGTCGAACAGGCGGTGACGGCGACCCTCGTCCCCGACGAGCTCCCGCACGTATCCAGGTTGGAAGAGATCCAGGGCCGACTGGACGATCACACGGCGCTGCTGGAGCTGTACGAAGGCACGTGGACCGACGGCACACTGGCCACGTGGCAGGTGCTCGTCACCCGGACCGACGTCAAGATCGCGGTGGGATCTGAACAAATGCCGGAGGCGCTGATTCGAGGCTCCGCGGAGGGCCGTGAGGTCACGTTGCCGGCGAGCGGATTCTGGGTCGGAGCGCTCCGGCGCGCGATCCAGGAGGATCCCACCCCGCTCGAGATCTCGAGCGAAGGTGAGCAGAAGCTTGCGAGCGCGACCAGCATGTACCTCCGCGTGCTCGAGGACAACCCAGATCTCCTCACCGGAATCAGCCGGCTCATCATCGCGCCGCACAGCGCCGACCGTTACGTGCCATTCCATCTGGCAAATCGGGACGGGCAGCCGCTCGCCGACACGTACGCCGTCACCTACGTCTCGAGTCTCGCGCAGCTGACCGTTGACCTCCGACCCACGCAAAGGCGCGAGGGCATCGGGGTGTTCGCCCTGTCATACGCCGATCAGCCGGCGCTGCCGCCGCTTGACGACTCGGCCGCCGAGGCGCACGCGATCGCGGAGGCGTGCGGCACAACGGCCCACGTCGACACCGACGCCACCGAGGTCGCGTTCGTTGATGCGCTCGAGACATGCCGATACGTCCATCTCCGCGCCCACGGTCGCCTGTATGTCGATGCGCCGAGCTTTCACACCGTCTTCCTGCATCCGTCCGAAGAAGCCGACGGACGGCTCCGGGCGTACGAGGTTCTCCCGCTCGACCTGACCGGCCTGGAGCTCGTCACGCTTGGTGCCTGCGAGACGGCTCTGGGCCGAGTCGACCGATCGGACAATCCGCGTGGGCTGCCGGCGGCGCTTATCCTCGCCGGAGCCCGATCGGTGATCGGCACGCTCTGGCCGGTCCTCGCCGGCGCGAGCACACTGTTCTTCACCGAGCTGTACCGCCGCCTTGTTGACAGCGACGGCGACGTGACGGGGTCATTCGTCGAGGCCCAACGGGCGACCCGCCAGGACTTCCCGGAGTACCGCGACTGGGGAGCCTTCTACCTGATCGGTGGCCTCGATGGAGGAGGAGCGCAATGACAGAGATTCGCCTCGACGACCCTGAGCTCGCAGCCGTGCCGCTAGTCGCCGACAGCCGAACGACGCTCGGCGGCCGGGGGACCGAGGCCCCCGATGAGCCGGATGATCGCATCTCGCTCGGGCGGCCGGTCTGCGTTGCGCTGCCGCCAGACCTCGTCGACGCCGACGCTCAGGTCTTCCTCCAGGGCCGTCCGCAATCCCAGTTCTGTCTCCTCGCCCTCACCTGTAGCTTCCGCGCCGACGACGACGCGCCGATCGAGCGTGCGTGGATCGAGGTTCGGCTTGAGACTCAGGCACCCGAGGGCTCGGACGCACCGATCGCCTGGTCGATGGAGCCGCTGTCCGTAAGCGACCCGATGCACGTGGAGGAGACGGCCAAGCTCGACGCATCGCTCAAGCTGACCACGCCGCTGGTTCCGGTCGAGCTCGGGCCGTCGGTCGGCCGTGAGAAGAAAGTCGTGATCGACCGCCCGCTCCCGTGGGTCGAGGCTCACCGGGAGGGCACCTCGCGTCCGTCCTGGATCTTCAGCCGCACTGCCATCGTCGACGTCCGCGGTCCCCACCGGTTGAGGACCGTTGTTGAGCTGCCGGCTGGCGCTACGGGTCAGGCCGAGATCAGCGCCGGCGCATCACTGCGGTTGAAAGCGCTCGGGCTCATCCCATACCGGGCGCGGCTGGACCGGCTGCCGGAGCACCAGAAGGTGACGCTCACTACGTCTTGACGGTGGTTGTGCCGCGGTGACGCTCCACCGTCGACACTAGCTGCCGCCGAGGAAGGCGTCGGCGCGCCGGACGACCGGGACCGCGTCCGAGTCGACCTCCGTTTCGGTCCCTGCCAGGCCTGGCTCTTTTCGCCGCGAGATCTCGCCTCCGTCCCGGCGCGACCAGATGCGTCAGCCCAGCGCGTGAAGTTCCGCAAGCGTGTGTTCGACCCCGTCGGCGAGACCTTGAGGGTCGCCGAGTTCGGCGGGATCGGCGGTCAGGCCGAAGACGATGCGGTCGGCTTCGGAGAGGGCGCCGATGCGGAGGCGGTGTTGGGGGGAGAGGGCCATGAGGGGGAAGGCGTCGGACACCGCTCCGCCCACGAAGTAGAGCTGGATCGGGGGCCGGGGATGTTCGAGACGATGAGATTCTGGACCTGCTCGCTCGTCACGCGGTGGACGATGGGGCGGCGGAAGGGGCCCGGGAGGCGGAACGTGACCGCCATGAGGGCGCGGATGGCGGCCGCGCCCTGGCGCTTGCGGAAGGCGGTCTCGGTGGCAATGCGCTCCAGGCGGCGGATGGGGTCGGTTTCGGTGACCGGGAGGTCGACGATCATGAACGAGGTTGACTGGCCGAACGTGGCGTGGCCGGACTCGACGAGGCTGACCGGGACCTGCACGCGGAGGTCCTGCGCGGGGCGGTCCATGGACGCAAACCAGCGGTTGATGCCGCCGGCGACCGTCGCGAGGACGACGTCGTTGACCGAGGCGCCGGGAACCGCCCCCCGCGCCGCACGAACGTCCGCGAGGTCGTGGGAGACGAACGCGTAGGCGCGCTCGTCGGATAACTCGCCGTTGAGGATGGAAGCTGGCGCGTGGACTCCGAGCTCGCGCGTGTAGACACGGCGGGCGTCGCGGAACGCCTGGCCCCAGCCGCTCTCGGGATGGGGCAGGTGCGGGTGGTGGCGCTTCCCGACCGTGGCCCAGTGGGTCACGCCGTCGCGCAGCGCATCGACCACGAGTCCCCGTGGGTCCGGCGCCGGGCGGGGATGCCACGGCGCGGCATCGTCTTCGTCGGGGGCATCCGGCGAGAGGTCGAACAGGACCGGCGCGAACAGCATCGGGGCGGTCATGCCGCTGGCAAGCGCGTGATGGACCCGGATCAACAGCGCACACCGGCCGTCGTCGAGGGTGCCGAGCAAAGTCAATCCCCAGAGCGGTCGGTCCATATCGAGCTCGCGGCCGAAGACGACGCCGACGGCCTGGCGGAGATCGGCGGGGCTGAGAGGGGATGCGCCGCCGTACGCGTCGATGTGGTTCGCGATGTCGAATTCCGTGTCATCGACCCACACCGGAGGCGCGAAATCCCCCGGCACCGGGAGCAGGCGTTGACGCAACCGCGGCGAGCGGCCAAGGCGTCCGGCAACGCGTCTCCGCACGGCGGCAAGGGACGGCGCGCCGCCAGCACCCGGCGAGACGAGCAGCAGCAGACCGAAGTGCTCGTAGGCGCGCAGGAAGATCGCGGCGATCGGGGCGAGGCGCTCAGGCCGCTGCTCGGTCACGGGCGTAGTGATGGCTGGGAACGTATCGGAGGGCGATGACCGCAGCCGCGGCCGACACCGCCGCGGCGACCCAGGTCGCGGCCGCCGTGCCGGTGGCGATGGCGTCGTGAAGCACCGGCTCGGCAAGGCTGGTGGGGTTGATGGCATGGTGGGCGAGCGCCTGCTGCGCGCCCGAGCCGCTCACCGACGCGCGCTCGCCGACGACCGCGGCCGTCCCGAGCAGGGCGACGGCGAACGCGCTCCCCAGAGACCGGGTCGTCGCGATCAGGCCGGCGTTCGAGCCGGCCTCCTCCGCGGGGAACACCGCGAGCAGGGTTGCGTTGATCGGCGCGGCGCTCAGGCCGAGGCCGACGCCAAACAGGAGCAGGCCGGGGATCAGCACCCCGTAGACGCGCTGAGTAACGAGAAGCGCCAGCTCGGCCAGGCCGACAGCCATCGCAGCCCCACCGAGCGCCGTCGGCAGCCGAGCCCCGATCTGATCGGACAACCGCCCGGCGAAGAACGAGGCAGAGAGGAACGTCAACGTTGCGGGCAGGACGGCGGCGCCCGCTCCGAGCGCCTGGAACCCGAGCGCGTCCTGCAGATAGATCGAGCCGTAGACGACGAGCGCGATCGGGCCGAACTGCAAGAGGAACACGACGACAAGACCGGCGGCGAACACGGGCGATCGGAACGCCCGGCCGCGGAGGATCGGGTCCGAGGCGCGCCGCTCGCGCCAGACCAAAGCAAGACCTAGGACGACGGCCAGCACGCCCAACCAACTCGCGTCGACACCGGCGGCCGAGGCCGCGCCGGTCAACGCGGTCGCCGCCCCCGTCAGCAACACACACCCGGGCAGGTCGAGCCGGACATGCGGATCGCGCGGCGACTCGCGGCCGAAGGCCGCAAACGAAGCGACGACGAGCACCGCGATCAACGGCAGGTTGATGAAGAACACCGCCCGCCAGCCAAGCCAGTCGACGAGCGCCCCACCGAGGAGTGGCCCCATCGTCAGGGCGAACGAGCCGATCGCGAGGATCACGCCGAGCGCCCGACCAAGACCCGCGTCCCCAAATACCTGCACAGCGAGCGCCTGCGACGAAGGGAGCACAAGCGCAGCGGCGAGGCCCTGGACGACCCGCGCCGCGATGAGCCAGCCGATGCTCGGCGCGAGCCCCGCTCCCGCCGAGGCAACGCCGAAGCTGACGAGGCCGACCAGGAAGGCGACCCGGGCGCCGACGAGATCCGAGATCCGCCCTCCCATCGCGACAGTCACGCCGGTCGCGAGCAGATACGCGGTCATCACCCAGTGCAGAGCAGCCGAGGACGCGCCGAGGTGGTGCTGGATGCCCGGCAGCGCGACGCTGACGGCGGTCTGATCGACGAAGGCGACGGCGGTCGCGCCGGCGAGAGCGGCGAGTGCCGCGCGCGGGCGGGCGGTCACGACGGCCCGGGCACGCAGATCTCGGCGCTCACGACGGCGACGCCGTCGATCCCGAGCGCGACGGCGCCGGCGAAGGTCAGATCGAGAAACCGGTCACCGGAGAACGGGCCACGGTCATTCACCCGCACCATCAGCTCGCGCGAGTCGTGCCTCACTAAGAGCCAGGTCCCGAAAGGCGGCGATCGATGCGCCGCCGTGTGGGCGAAGTGCATGTCGAAGCGCTCGCCGTTCGTCGTCGGGCGTCCGTGGAAGTAGGCGCCGTACCAGCTCGCCTCGCCCTGCTCGACGATCCCGGTACGGACGACCGGCGCCGGCGGAAGGTTGACCAGGCGCGCGACCCCGATCGGACGCGAGCACGCGCTCGGACGGGATCAGCGCCGAGTACTCGAGGAAGTACCCAGCGGTCCCGACGAGGCTCCCGGGGGTGCCGTTGCCGATCGAGCCCGCGACGACCGGGTACCCGCGCCGGTGCGCAGCGAGGCGATGCTCGAGCCACCGCGGCGACGCGACAGCATCGTCCGGGATGAACGCCACGAACTCACCGCGAGCAGCGCACACGCCGCGGTTGCGCGCCGCCCCCGGGCCGAGCGCGCAGCCGACGACACGACACGCACGTCCGGCCAAGAAGCCGCGACGTGCTCCGCGCAACCGTCATCGCCCGACGCGACAACGATCACCTCATACGGCTCCCGCAGCGTCTGGGCAAAGAGCGAGCGCAGTGGCGTATCGATTCGCGCGCGGGATTGGTACGCGCAGATGACGACCGAGATCGCGGTCATTTCCAATGCCGGACCGGATTGAAAGCCGCTTGACACAGCCCGATCAGCACCGCGGCGTGGTAGACCGCACGTGCCGGCAGCACCCACGGCGTCCGCCCGGCAGCGACCTGGCGCACCCCGATCCACGCCACCCGGGGGAACGAGTGCGTCCAGAACGGATGATGCAGCGCCCGGATCGCCTCGCCGCGTCCGACCCAGCGCCCGTTCTCGAAGATCTCAAAGAGCGTGTCCGGATGGTGGTGGTACAGGACCGCGCCCGGGGCGACAGCGGCGTCCTCGCCGAGCTTCGACGCGATCGTCATGTCCTCGCCGTAGCCGACGTCGTCGAACCCATTGACGCTGCGGAACGCGTCGGCGCGGATCGCGCGGAAGGCGCCGAAGCGGTCGGGAAAGTCGGCGGGGAGCAGACGATCGGGCGGGGAGAAGCGCAGCGCGGCGTAGGCGCGGGCCCAGCGGCGGTCTCGATTCGCCAGATACATCTCTCGCGTGAACGTGCCGACCGCCGCCCCGGAGGCGATCGGCGCGACGAGCCGCTCCACAAATGACGGCGAGCACTCCATGTCGCCGTCAAGGAACACGACGACGTCGCCGACCGCCACAGCAGCGCCGGCGTTGTGGGCGGCAGCCGGGCCACGATGGGCACAGCGAAGCACTGTCGCTCCGGCGCGCGCCGAGAGCGCCGCGGTGTCATCCGTCGAGCCGTCATCGACGACGATCACCTCGAGCGGCGGCTCCGTCTGGGCACGCAGAGACGCGAGCAGACCATCGATATGGCGAGCCTCGTTGTACGCCGCGACGACAACGCTGACCGATGGTTTGCGCCCCACGCGCGCAGCATAAACTTCCGGCGGTGAGGGCCGAGTTCATCGTCGTCCTCGGGGCGGCTCTGTGGAATGGCGAGCCGTGCCCGGAGCTGGGCCGCCGCCTGTCGTGGGCGGCGCGCCTCTACGCGGACGGACACGCGACGCGGGTCCTCTGCAGCGGCGGCTTCTCCCACGGCCGGTCCGAAGCGAAAGCCATGAAGACGCGGCTCGAGCAGCTCGGCGTGCCGAACGCGGCGATCGAGATCGACGAGTCCGGGACCTCGACTCGCCGCTCGGTGCGGGCGGTCACCAAGCGGGTCAGCGCAGGGGAGCGCGTCATCTTCGTCAGCTCGGCGTATCACCTCCCGCGCGTGCGGGCCGAGGCGCGGCGCCGGGGCGTCAACGCATCAGTGTCCGCCGCACCCGCTCGCGCGCGGGTCAAGCTGCGCCAGGGTGTGCGTGAAATGGTGGCGCGGATCGCTTACGCCGTTCCCGTATGACGCGGCCGAGCGTGCTCCTCGCCGCCGGCCACGAGCTCGGCGGCGGTGCGTCTGCGAACGGGCTGACGGAGAGCCCGTACAACGTCGCGGTCGTCGAGCTCGCGGTGGAGAAGCTGCAAGCCCACGGCATCGATGCAGTCGCCGTGCCCCCGACGCGACTGAAGTACCCCGACGAGCTCAGGGCCAAGATCGCGTGGATCAACGCGCACGCAAGCGACGACGACCTCGCGGTCGACGTCCACCTCGACATCAACGACCCCGGCTGCGCGGTGTTCGCCCTCGAGCAGCCAACGGACCTGGAGGCGGCAGAAACGCTCGCCAAGGCGATCGCCGACGCGACCGGTCTCGACAACCGCGGCGTCCTGCCCGAGCGGCTGACCGCAGTCAAACGGTTGGGCTTCCTGCACGGGACGCGATGCCGCGCACTCCTCGCCGAGCTGTGCTCGATGAACACCGACGACGCGATCTTCGCCAAGCGTCCTGACGCGCAGGATCGCTTCGCCGCCGGGCTGGCAGCGGGTTGTCTCGAAGTCATCGACCCGAGCCCAAATGCCTGAGGCCTTCATCCTCGGGTTCGGCGGCGGCGCGCAATGGGGGTCTGCGTCGGACCTTGCAGCCGACGCCGTGCGGACCGGCGTCGGGGACGCCCGACTTGAGCTCGGCGACGTCGATCGCCTCATCCTCGCCACCACTGTGCCGTCGGTACCTGAAGAGCTGTCGCTGGCGCCCGCCGTCGCGAGGACGCTGGGCATTTGCCCGCAGGCGTTCGGGGTGTCGTTCGGCGAGGCGTCCGGGCTGCTCGCCATCGTGCAGGCAGCGGAAGCGATCACAACCGGCGCAGCGCACGTCGTCGTCGCCGGCGGCGCCGACACCCCGAGCCGCGTGCCGTACTGGGTGCCGGGACTGAGACGCGGCCCCGCGCTCGACACGGGCATCGCGATCGACCCCCTGCCCGCAGCGCGGCTCGATCCACAGACCGTCCACGCGCTCGATTGCGGCGACCGGGCGGCTCAGGACGCCTTCGCTCAGCGCTCACACGAGCGGGCGAAGCAGCCGACACGCTCAGCGGAGGAACTCGCAGCGCTCAAACCGATCCACTCGCCCGATGGAACGATCACGGTTGGGAACTCAGCGGCGCAGGTCGACGGCGCGTGGGTCGCCGTCCTGGCACATCGCGCGGGCGAGATCGCCGTGGCCGGTTCGTCGCTCATCGGCAACGGCGGCACAACGCCGGAGGCGCTCGCCGAAGCGGTCCGGGCCGCGGCGGGCACAACCGCCCCAGGCGACCTGATAGCGATCGAGCTCCACGAGAGCTCAGCGGCGCTGTGCCTCGCCACCGCGGACCAACTCGGCGTCGACCCACTCGTCCTCAACCGCGAGGGCGGCGAGATCGCGACCGGCTCGGCCGGGGCGGCCTCCGGCGCCCTGATGGTGCAGCGCGCGTGTCGTCAACTCGAGACCGCACCAAGACCCGGGCGTGCCGTCGTGGCCGCGGTCGGCCCCGGCGGACAGGCGATCGCGGTCGCGCTGGATCGACGGACGTAGGACCCTGGGGGCGAGAGCGAGCAACGGTTCCTGGGCTCGGGGCTACCAGAACAGCCGGTAGCGAACGGTGGCCTGTCCGAGGGTGAGTCCGTCCGTGAAGGCTTGGACGCCAAATGCCTTCGGTGCGTTCGCCCGCGCCCTGATCGAGCACGAGACTCGTGGCGCCGAACGTGCGTGAGATTTCGGGGTGCGGGCTGCCGAGGTCGTCAGGACGCTGCTGGCGTCAGCGCCCGGGCGCCCGCTTCGTCGACGTCCTCGACCTCGTGAAGCGCGCGGGCGAGCAACCGCCAAAGGGTGGCCCGCTCCTCGGCGTCCAACGCCTGCAGGACCTTGTTCTCGACCTCTTCCATCGCTCGTTCCGCTCGCGTCAGCGCATCGCGGCCGGCGTCGGTGATGTGGACGCGGTGGCGGCGGCGGTCCTCGGGATCACGGAGACGGATGAGGTAGCCATGGTCCTCGAGCTCGTTGAGCAGCAGCACGACGTTCTTGGCGTCCATGCATAGCGCGTCGACGAGTTCCTGCTGAGGTGAGCCGTCGTGGTCGCCCAGGTAACTGAGTGCGACGACGAGCCGCAGGTCGAGCCCGAGGAGCTCAGGGTCACTGCGCCGCATCACCTGCTTGGCAAGCCGCGGCAGCAAGAACATCGTGCTGGCGGGAGAGCCACAAGTCTTAGGAGAGCCCATGACGCAACCAGTATAGCGCAATCTGGGCATAGTTGGCGGGAGTCGGATGATGACTCAAGCGTAATTGATTCTTGTAACAGGGATGATTCGTGCTACGATCTACTTCACATGCCGACCGAAGGAATCCAGATGAGCACGACACAACCGGAGACCCGCCGCCCGAACCGGTGGGCCGTCCTCGCCCTCCTCGGAATTGCCCAGCTGATGGTCGTGCTCGACGCGACGATCGTGAACATCGCGCTGCCATCGGCCCAGCGGGCGCTGCATTTCTCCAACGACAACCGCCAGTGGGTCATCACCGCCTACGCGCTCGCGTTCGGCAGTCTTCTGCTGCTCGGCGGTAAGCTCGGCGACCTGTTCGGGCGCAAGTGGACGCTGATCGGCGGCCTCACGGGCTTCGCCGTCGCCTCCGCCATCGGCGGGCTCGCGACATCGTTCGGCATGCTCGTCGCAGCCCGCGCGTTGCAGGGAGCCTTCGGTGCGATTCTCGCTCCGTCAGCGCTCGGCCTGCTCACCGTGACCTTCCAGGGCTCACCTGATCGGCCCAAGGCGTTCGGGATCTTCAGCGCGATCGCCGCGGGCGGCGCATCGGTCGGTCTGCTGCTCGGTGGCGTGCTCACGCAGGCCATCTCCTGGCGGTGGAGCCTGTACGTCAACCTGCTGATCGCGATTCCGACAGCGATCCTCGCCTTCCGGCTGCTGGTCAACGAGCCGCATCCGGTCCGGCCACGTCTCGACCTGCCGGGCACGGTTCTGGCGTCAGGCGGCCTGTTCACGCTCGTGTACGGCTTCTCGAACGCCGAGACACACTCGTGGACCAACCCGATCACGATCATCGCGCTTGCGCTCAGCCTTCTACTGCTCGGCGGCTTCGTCGCGCAGGAACGGCGTGCGGAGCACCCGCTTCTGCCGCTGCACATCGTCCGCGATCGAGCCCGCGGCGGGGCCTACGCGACGATCGCCCTCGCCGGCTCGGCCGTGTTCGCTGTCTTCCTGTTCCTCACGTACTACCTGCAGCAGAACCTCGGCTACTCGCCGCTCAAGACGGGGCTGGCGTTCCTGCCGATGACCGCGATGATCGTCCTGACATCCACAACGGTTCAGACACGGGTCCTGCACCGCACCGGCGCGAGGCCGTTGGTCATGGGCGGGATGACACTCGGAGCGATCGCGATGCTCCTGTTCACGCAACTGACCCCAGACGGTGCGTACCTCACGCACGTCCTGCCGGGGCTGATGCTGACCGGCGTGGGCATGGGGTGCGTATTCGCGCCCGCCTTCTCGACGGCGACCCTCGGGGTCAAGAACAGCGACGCCGGAGTCGCATCGGCGATGGTCAACACCTCCCAGCAGGTCGGGGGCTCGGTGGGCACCGCGCTACTGAGCACGATCTTCGCGAGTGCGGCGGCGAGCTTCGCCTCGACCCACGCCAAGACCGCCGCGCTTGCGAGCGAGGCGTCGATCCACGGCTACATGACCGCCTTCGTTTGGGCCGCAGGCCTGTTCGCGGCGGGGCTTCTCGTCGCGATGTTCGTCCTCCCGAAGGACGGTGCCGCCCGCGCCAGCGCCGCGCAGGAGCAGGCGAGCAGCGACCTCAACTTCAGCTTGGAGACAACATGAACACGCACACCTTCCACGCCCCGTTCAACCCTCGAGACATGATTTCTGAGCGCGCGGCGCGACGCGCCGCCGCCCACCCCCGCACGGCCGCCCCGCCGGATGCGGGGGCGCCGGCCGCGGCGGAGACTCCCCAGATCCTGCGCCGGTGGTCGGTGGCCGAGTTGGTCGCCGCCGCCACGTGGCCCCGGGTAGTCGCCTCGGCGATGTTCCCGCCGCCCGCGACCGACGGCTAGCCGAGCGCCCCGAGGGTCACCGGCACGATTCGGTCCGCCCCCGCCCGCCGAAGCTGACCGCCGACCATCGCCAGCGTCCAGCCCGAGCTGCGCCGATCGTCGAGCAGCAATCCGGTCCCCGGCGGGGGCGGCGCCGTGACCTTGAAGGCGCCGCGGACGTTCGCGGCCTGCTGCGCGGCGTTGGCCATCTCGCGCTGGGGTGGTCGATCCGCGACCCGCGACACGAGCTCGACATAAGGGACCGCGAGCACACCGGCGAGCGAGCGAGCCAACCCCGGGATCACGTCGCCCACTCGCACCGACGGCACGGTCGTGATCCAGGCGACCCCGCCAGGGACGCGCGAGGGATCCCGGGCGAGCTCGGCGAGCGCGCTCACCAGCTCATCCTCGAACGACCCCGAGCGCAACCCGCGCTCGACAGCCGGCCACCAGCCGCCGTCGCCGAAGCGGGCCAGCGCCCAGCCGGGCTCCAAGCGCACGTCGTCGGGGATCTTCCGCATCACGCCCGCGGCGTCAGGCGCCATCTTCTTCACCTCGAGAGCGACCGGGGTGGAGCGCAGGTGGCGTCCAGCCGCCTCGACCAGCATCGGATCGGGCGACCGCGCGAACCGTGGCCCGGCGCAGACCGAGCAGCGACCGCAGTCCTCGGCCGCCGGATCGTCGAGCTCCTCCTGCAAAACCCGCATCAGGCAGCGCCCATCAGTCCCGAACTCCGCCATCGCCTCCTGCTCGGCACGCCGCAATGCGGTCACCGCCGCGTACCGCTCACCCTCGTAGGTCCAATCGCGGTCCGCCACAGACTGCCAGCGAGAACCGCTCCGCCGGACGGCGCCCTCGACGTCGAGGATTTTCAGCATCGCCTCGATCCGGCCCATCCCGAGATTCACCACAGCCATCAGCTCACGCGTCGTCCGGCCGTCAGCGCCGGCGGCGTCGAGTTCGGCGAGCACCGCGTCCACCCGTTCGCGCTCCGGGAACGCCTGCTCGATGAAGAAGTTCTGGATCGCTCGGTCTTCGCGGCCGCGCAACAGGATGATGTCCGCGTGCGCGACGCCGCGCCCGGCCCGGCCGACCTGCTGGTAGTAGGAGACGACCGATCCCGGGGCCTGGTAGTGCACGACGAACGTCAGGTCCGCCTTGTCGTAGCCCATCCCGAGGGCGCTCGTCGCGACGACCGCCTTGACGTCGTTGCGCAGGAGGCGCTCCTCCGTGGCGATCCGGTCGTCGGTCTCCTGTTCGCCGCTGTAGGCGAGCGCCGAGATCCCGTTCGCCACCAGGAACGACGCGACCTGGTCGGCGTCGCGCTTGGTGAGCGTGTAGATGATCCCCGAGCCCTCGAGCGCGGGCAGGTTCTCGACGAGCCACGCGAGCCGCTCCGCCGGCCGGGGGAGCTCCAGAACCTCGAGCCGGAGGCTCGTCCGGGCGAGCGGCCCACGATACGAGCGCAGCGAGTCCGAACCCGGACCGGCGAGTTGTTCCAGCACGTCGCGCACGACGCGGTCGTTGGCAGTCGCTGTCGTGCCGAGCACGGCGACTCCCGGCGCGAGCGCGTCGAGCATGTCCTTCACGCGCCGGTAGTCCGGCCGGAAGTCGTGCCCCCAATCCGAGATGCAGTGCGCCTCGTCGATCACGAGCAGGCCGACCGATGCGGCGAACAGCGGCAGCATCTCCTCACGGAAGCGGGGATTGTTCAGCCGCTCGGGGCTGATGAGCAGGAGATCGACGGTGTCGGCGGCGAGGCGCTCGCGGACCGCGTCCCATTCATCGCGGTTGGTGCTGTTGATCGTGTGGGCGCGCAGTCCGAGACGTTCCGCCGCAGCGATCTGATTGCGCATCAGCGCCAGCAGCGGGCTCACGATCAGCGTCGGACCCGCACCTTCCGCGCGCAACAGCGCCGTAGCGACGAAGTACACCGCCGACTTGCCCCAGCCGGTCCGCTGCACGCAGAGCACGCGCGCCCGGTCGACGACGACGTCGCCGATCGACTCGAGCTGACTCGGCCTGAACTCCGCGGCCGGGTCGGCGGTCAGGACACGCAGCCGATCGAGCGCGGTCGCGGCGAAGGTGTCAGAGGCCGTTGGCATCACGCATTCATCGTGGCAGGCGGACCGGAGGGAAGGATCTCGCTCGAGCGAGCGTCTTCAAGGTCATGAGACGCAAAGCTGCACTGGAGGCCCAACCCACACACGACCTCGTCGACGAGATGCTCGGGTGCTACATCGAATGGCGCGGTCGGCGGGGTGCGGTGCGGGATGCCTACGCGGCTTGGCGGGCCGCGCCGGCCCACGACCGTGATCGCGCGTTCCACGCGTTCGTGGCGGCGCTCGACCGCGAGCAGCTGGCGGCCGAGGACTACCAGCGGGCCGTCGAGCGCTCGACGGTTGCGTAGTCCGTCCTCGAGCATCGTCGATTCCCACAGGTGGCGATCAGGCGCGTCCAGACGCCGCCGAAACGATCCGAATTGATGGACGGGGGTACTAGCCTCGGACTATGGCCGCGGCCGCCGACGACGACGAAGACCGAGCCCCCGAGGCAAAGAAGCTCCCAAAGGGACGCGTCGCGAGGACGGCGAGGGTCGGAGCGTTGGTGACCGGTCAAGGGGTGCGCTGGGCGGGGACGCGCGCAGCGAACCGAGTGCGGACGCCGGAGCGGGCCGCGGCAGCCGAGAACGGCCGGCTCACCGCGACGGTGAATGAGCTCGTCGAGCAGCTCGGCCGGATGCGGGGCGCGGCGATGAAGGTGGGGCAGATGCTCTCGATGATCGAGTTCGACGGACTCGACGACGAGCAGCGTGACGCGCTGCAGCGCACGCTCGCGACGCTTCGCGATGACATCCCGCCGGTCCCGTTCAAGCAGCTCGAGAAGCTCGTGCGCACCGAGCTCGGCGCACCGATCAGCAGCGTCTTCAGCGACTTCGACGAGACTGCCCTGGCGGCCGCATCGATTGGCCAGGTCCATCGCGCGACGACCCAGGACGGCGATCAAGTCGTTGTGAAGCTCCAGTATCCCGGGGTCGCGGAGGCCGTCGAGACGGACCTGCGCAACGCGATGCTGCTCGTGCCCCTCATCAAGCGGCTAGCGCCCGGCGTCGACGTCAAGGCGCTCGCGGCCGAGATGCGCGAGCGGATCTCCGAAGAGCTCGACTACGAGCTCGAGGCGCAGAACCAGCGCCGGATCGAGCGGATGACCCGGGGACACCCGTTCATCTCGGTCCCGCGCGTGTACACCGACCTCTCGGCGCGCCGGGTGCTGACGTCCGAGTACATCGAAGGCGAGCGGTTCGAGGACGTGCGCAAGGCGGGCGAGTCAGAGCGCGACCGCTACGCGGAGATCGTCTTCCGGTTCTTCTTCGGGCTGCTCTACCGCGACCGGATCGCGCTCGGCGATCCACACCCGGGCAACTACCTGCTGCGTGCGGACGGCCGGGTCGGCTTCCTCGACTTCGGGCTGATGCGCTCCGTCGGCGCCGGGAGAGTGACCGCCGAGGGCAAGATCGCGCTCGCGGTGCGCGAGAAGGACGCACCCGGCCTGAAGGCGGCACTCATCGAGGGTCAGTACCTCCCGGTTGAGCGGTCCGATGTGCTCGACGAGGAGTTCGCCCTCAAGATGATGCGGCGCGCGACCAAGTGGTACGCGGTCCCGGGCGAGCGCCGATTCTCTCCGAGGCGTGAGCGCGAGCGGGAGAGTGAACGCCCACGCCGCACCGCCGACGGCAACGGCCGGCCCGACGCCGCCCAGCGCGAGGCCATCAAGACGCAGCTCAACCAGTTCACGGTCCCGCCCGAGGCGATCCTCATCCGCCGGATGCACGGCGTCGTCGCCACCGTCCTGTTGCAGCTGCGGGCCGGCGCAGACTGGGGCGCGATCGCGGCCGAATACCTCCACGGCACCGAGCCAGCGACAGCCCTGGGTGAAGCCGAGGCTGACTTCTTCACGCGGCGCGGCCGATAGCCGGTTGCTCCCCGCTGACCGCGGCGGTTACGTGACTTTCACTGGTCGCGCCGCGGCCGCGCGCTGACCGAACCGGTTGCTCGCGGCGACGAGGCAGCTCAGCCGCTGCTTGCGGTCGGCGCGCGTGAGCCTGAGCCGCCGCTTGGTTGCGCCGAGGACGATGTGCTGACCGCGTCGCCACGCGTACTCGTACGCCGTCGGCTTGTTGCGCCATCGCCCGGCGAGACACGTCAGGAGATGGCCGGCGCGGGCGACTCCATGGACGGTGGGTCGTTTGGCCACCTTCGGCGCGTCTGGACAGCGCAACTTGAGCACGATGTTGTCGACCGGGGGTGGCACCTTATAGGCGCGGGTAGTGACCGACCGCCGGCGTCGGTTCCGCGGATCGCTGCAGCCGCCGTGTGACGCCTGGACCTTGTAGTAGCCGGTGACCACGTCCCAGCCGAAGTGTCCGCTGGAGTCGGTCCGGTCGGGGTCGCGCCGGTTGGCAGGCGACATGACCGCGCTGCCGTTCGCGACCCGCGCAAAGCGGCCCTTCGCCGTTGTGGCGCGCAGTAGCGTCACAGTCGCGCCTGGCAGGGCGACTCCGCTGGTGGTGCGTACGTGGCCGCTCGGGTCGATCCAGACGGTGTTGCACTGCCGGACCGGGACGAGCGCGGGGATCCGCGTGAACCCGTAGGTGAAGCACATCGTCCAGCCGGCGTGGGGTCCGAGTTGTAGCGAATGGACACTGACCCACAATCCCCACCGGCCGCAGCTGAGCAGCTTGTCGGGCGGGCAACTGACTCTGGTGCCGGTGCCGGTGCCGGTGCCGCCACCGCCGCCACCGCCGCCGCCGGTGCCGGTGCCTGGGGTGGACAGACAGGCCGGTGGCGGATTCGGTGAGCCACAGTCCTCGCGAGGCGGGAGCGGGATCACCCCCGCGAAGATCGGGATCAGCGGACTTGTGAAGAACGGCTTCGTCGTGTTGGGCGTGTCCGGGTCGGTTCCGGCGTAGATCGACACGACGGGCGGCTCGATCAACGTGGGGGAGCCGTCAGGGAAGACGATGTCGTCGCCAAGCCAGATCGGCTGGTTGCGCACGATCACGGGTACCCCACCGACAACGGCGACCGAGCCAGGGCCGCTGATCGACACTCCTTTGGCGAGCGGCAGCGGACCGCTCATCACGATGTCCTGCCCGGCGAGTTCGCGCCCGGCGGCGACGGTAGAGACCCCCGCGTGGCCGGTGACGTTGAGGATCCGGTGCGCCGGCGGGTACGCCGTCAGCTGGTAGCTGCCCGGTGTGATCCCGACGAGCTGGTAGGTGCCGTCAGCTTCGGCGATCGTCGCCAGGCACGACCCGCCCTTCGTCGGACAGGCCTGAACCGTCGCCTCGGCGACTGGGCGGCCGTCCGTGCCGGTGACGCGACCGGAAATCACCGTGCGGCCCGCGGGTCCGATCGGCCCGGAGGGCGCCAGCACCTGTTGGTCATAGAGACGCAGCGCGCCGCTCGCATATCCGGCGAGCACGACGTCAACCCGGTCCGCGGCCGCGCTTCCGGCGAGCGCTTCGACGTTGAGAAACTGTGAGGTGACCGGAATGGCGAGCTTTGTGATCGGGCCGAGGGTCGACCCGTCGGCGAGCAACTCCCGGGCCTGGATCGTCTGCACACCCGCGGTCGAGTCCTGCCAGACCAACCACAGGGCGCCGTCGGGCGCCGGCGCCAATGCCGCGGTGCCGATGGAGCCACCTGAGGAGGCGACGACGCGGGGTGTTGGGTCGCCCACCTTCCACAGCAGCAGCTGGCTTCGGTCGGCGGCGTCGACGTACGCCGCGAACACGCCCGGGTGCCCGATCCGGCCGCTCAACGGAAGCCCGTTCATACCGCCTGGGTCGACGAGCGACGCGAGCCCGCCGCCGGTTCCGGGAGCGGTCAGGACCGCGCCGGTGGGCGCGCCAGTGTCCGGGCTTGCCGCCCGGACATCGAAGCGCTGGGGCGAGCCGGTCGTCCAGCCGGCCCATACGGCACCCGTCACCCCGTCGATCCCGACGCCCGGATGATTCGCCGAACCAGAACCCTGAACGGTCTGGTTGGCGACGTGAGCGTCGAGGCCACGATGCAGCAGAACCGAGCCGGTTTGGCTGAACGCCGCTCCGACGAAGTACGGGGTTCCGTCGGGCGCAGTCGCCGCCGCGATGCTCGCACCAGGCAACTGTCCTCCCGCCAGCCCGGGCGACGTCCACGTCGTTCCTGCGGCGTTGCCGAGAGACGTGTACACGCCGAAGCCGGAGCCGCCCGTCCCCTGACGCAGGCCGCCGAAGATCAGGCGCGGTGTACCCGCTGAGTCCCGTACGAGTACCGGCTCATTGGTGCCGTTACCCGCCATACCCGCGACCGCGGTGACGGTCGACTCACGGCTGCCGCCGGCCCCAACTCGGCTTACCTCCAGGTTCTGCTGGCCGTCAAGATACGCAACGAGTGTCGCGCCGTCGCTGTTGCGCAGCACCGAGATGCCCTGGCCGAGCGCGGGGAGCGGACCCTGCACCTCGGTCCAGGTGCCAGGTCCAGCCGAACGCGCGCGCGGGGCACCAACGGCCAAGACGAGGATCCCGAACGCGACGAGCACTGCGAGCGTTATACGACCACGCTGTCTATGAACCGGCGACCGCTCCGAAGCCCCCATCTGCCCTGTCTCCGTCTCGCCCTCTCGTTTCTCGACAGTGCATACCATTCCTGCCCATAGCTGTCAACGGTGCGGCGCCGGAACTCGGTGTTCTGTCAGCGGACGGTCAAAACGGCAGCGGGGCCGGGATCGCTCCCGGCCCCGAACTGCATTCACTGAACTGCGCGGCTACTTCACCGCGACGCCCGCAGGCGTCGCACCGGCAGGCAGGGACACCGAACCGATCTCGGACAGGTTGCCGCCGGCCACCGCGAACTCGCCGATCGTGGCGAGCCGGCTCTCGTTGACGTAGAGCGTCCGGCCGTTGGTGCTGAGGCGCGCGTCAACCGCGCCCTGACCGGCTTGACTCGACACCGGCGTCGAGCCGAGCAGGTGCAGCGACCCGTTCCGGTTGATCGCATAACGCGAGATGCTGCCCGCGCCGGTGTTCACCGTGAACAGGAACTGACCATCGTGCGAGATCTCGACCCAGCACGGAGCGGTCTGCTGATCCGCGAACGGCGACGCGCCGATCGAGAACAGCGTCCCGTCGCGGGTCACGTTGAACGCTGACACCGTGCCATTGCCCGCCCCGTCGTGTGCGTTTGACACGAACAGCTGGCTTGGGTTGGTGGGACGGAACTCGCTGCCGAACGGCCCGGCACCCTGGGCGGTGAACGGCGATCCGGCGGCCGCCTCCAGGCGCCCGTCACGACGGACCCGGAAACTGTCGATCGTCGACGTGTTGACGCGAGTGCCGACGAGGTTGCGACCGGTCGAGTTGAACAGGACGTCACCGGGCTGGGCGTCGTCGGGCAGGCCGACGGTCGAGCCGGGCAACGCGAACAGATGGCCGCGGCCGAGGATGAAGCCCGTGTAGTTCGACCCACCGGCCCCGGCATTGGCGACGTAGACGAGCCCATCGTGCTCGGCCACGCTCACCGGCTTGACGCCACCGGACGGCACGACGCCGCCGCGGACGAGATGCAGCGAGCCGTCGTGCCGGATCCGCAGGACGGAGATCTCGTTGCTTCCGGCGTCGACCGCGAGCACGTATCGGCCGTCGCTGGTGACCTGGATCGCGCCCTGCGATGCCAGTCCCGATCCGGCGCCGGCACCGCCGGCGGTGAACGGCGAGCCCGGGAGCGGGGTGAGGCGCCCGTCCGGTCCACGTGAGAAGCCCGCGACAGTGTTCGCGCCGGCCGTGTTGCCGTTGACGTACACGTAGTCGGCGTGGTGCGAGCGATCGCCGTCGTGGTGCGTCTTGGCGGCGGCCGCGGCCGGCAGCGCGGCCGCGCTGAGCAGCGACAAGCCAGCGACCATCGGTCGCCGCCACTTCCGTGGCAGAGAATGCATTGCGTCTCCTTGGGGAGGGGGTTGGTCGGTCCTGAGTGACGGGAGGACGCCATCCGTTTCGATGGACCGATTACTCCGTCGCATTGGAGCAGCGGTCGCGACCCGCTTCAAGGCTTCGGAGCGACCTGAAAGCGAATCGTTAGACGCTCGAAAGCGACTCGTAAGAATTCAGCGGCGCTTGTGTACGACGGCTTCGGTCACGACCTTCGACGCCTGCACCGGGCCGAACGTCGGCGGCTGGGGATTGACCTCCGGCGTGCCGAGCCGGACGACGACGGTCTTGGACGCCGGGTCGACCTGAACGACCTGGTTGCCGAGACCCAACGCCCAGAACAGATCGTCGGGTGCGCCGGGGGCGATGCGCCCCTTCTTCGTGCTCGGATTCATCGCCTGTCCCAGGCTCGTGGCCGACTCGGGGCTCGCGAGCACGCCGTAGTGGTTGAGCCACCACAGGTAGCCGTAGCCGGCGTTGAGCGGAGTCGAGGACGGACCGGTCGCGCGCTTGACCCACGAGCTCGAGACGATCTGACGCCGACCCCAGCGGCCGCGCCCCAGCATCATCACGCCGAACCGGGCCATGTCGCGGCAGGTTGACTGGACGCCCTCAAACGTCTGCGCGTTGCCGGCCTTGTCGGTCGTCATCTTCGTTCGTGTCATGCCGAGCGGCTTGAACAGCTTCGCGGCGGCGAACGCGGTGACCTCACGGCCGGTCGCGGTCTGCAGGACGGGCTGGAGGGTCTGGACGGCGGCGTTGTTGTACGCCCACACCTGACCCGGCGCGTGCTGCTGCGGAAGGCCGACGGCAAACGCGGTCCGGTTCGCGGCGCGCAGGAACTGGACGTAGTCGGTCGTGAAGCTCCACTGCCGGCCGGAGTCCATGCTCAGCAGGTCCCGGACCTTCACCGCGGCCGCCGAGCCACCACGCCACGCTGGGATCCACCGCGACGCGCTGTCGCCGACCTTCAGCTTGCCGTCGTCCTGAGCGATCCCGACGAGCGTGCTGCTGACGGACTTGGACACCGAATACACGTCCTGCGTCGTATTGCGGTTCGTGCCCCTGAAGTACCACTCGCCGGCGAGCTTGCCGTCGCGGACGACGACGAGGCAGTTCGACTTCCCCTGCTGTGCCGTCCGAGCGATCTGGTTGAGGACCTTCGCATCGAGGCCGACCTTGGCGGGGGGAACCGTCTGCCATCTCGACCCCGGGTGTGGCGGTGGAGGCGGGGTCGCTGCCGCGCTCACTGACGCGCCGGCGACGAGCAGCGCCGTGACCGACCCCGCGAAGACTGAATAGCGTCTGACTGCTGACATCCCGATCCCATGAACCCTATGCCAGGGACAGAGTTGCGCACGCGGCCTCGGGTGCGATCGCGGCGGCGCGGACGAACTCTGGCGTTTGACCGGCACCCCCCGCCCCTGAATCGCCAAAGTTCCGGGCCGGGCCGGGCCGGGCCGGGCCGGGCCGCACCGCGCCCCAACACGGGTCAGCCCCCCCAATGTTCAGGGGATGGTTCAGGGAATCGCCCCATACCGGTACCGCGCCCGCCGCGCCAGTCTGAGGACATGCCGACGTACGTCAGGCACCGGCACGAGCCGGAGGAGTGCGGGATCGCGATCGCCGCGTGGAAGGGCTTCGGGAGCCCCTTCGTCGCGGTCGGCCGCTCGGCTCATCCGCGCGAGGTGGTCACCGGCTGTGGTGGACGGTGCACGCTTCGGATGAAGCCGCCGCGCTGGCGCTCCTGCCGCACTACGTCGCGCAGCGGACCGTGGCCGAGGAAGTCGCGGAGGTCCCGCTCCCTGAAGCGGCTGCGGGGTAGCACCGGGGCGCACGTGCTCGACGCGGACAGCCTCGCCGATCACATCGACGTCTTGTTCCGCGTCGCTTGGGCGCTGTGTGGCTCACGCACGACGCCGAGGATCTCGTCCAGGAGACATTCGTCACGAGCCTCAAACGGCCGCGGCTGGTGCGCGGCGATACCGACATCGGCTACCTCGTGCGCGCGCTCAAGAACACGCATGCCAGCTGGTATCGCGGGACGGCGCGCCAGCGGAGCGAGCGACCCCTGCTCGACGAGGACGGCTCCGAGCCCGCGGCGAGCACGGTCAGCTCGCGGGAGCCTGATGGCGGCGATCGCCGGTGCCCCGGAGCCGTTCCGCGATGCCGTGAACAGCTTCAGTCGCTCCGCGCCGACGCGGTCGCGCCAGACGTCGAGGTGCACGTTGCGACGTTGGAGTCGATCCTCGCGCACGGCGCGCAACACTCGACCGTCTACCTGCCCTCGCACGATCCTGAGTCAGCGGCGCGGCTCGCGGAGGGAACCATTGTGAGCGTCGAGCAGGTCACACCACATGGCCGCCGCGGTAACGATCAGGCGCTCCTTGGCGTGGGTCCCGGCCGGTAGCGAGCAGCCATCTACCAGGGGCCGTACGGGCTGGCGTTCGCCGCCCGGAGCGCGCTGGCGTACCCCGCCCGCGCATACTCGGTCTCATTGCCGTCGCGAGGCACCGCCAGCAGCCCGCGGACCTCGTCAACCGTGGTGAATCCCTTACGGTCCATCCACTCCGAGAGGCCGGAGAGGAGCACACTCGCGTGGCCCGGACCGTGGCGAAGCAGCGCCGAAGTGCTCATCACGACATCTGCGCCGGCGAGCAGGAACTTGACGACGTCCGACGGGCCCTCGACGCCGGAGGTGGCGGCGAGGGAAGCGCCCACCCGTCCGCGCAGCAGGGCGATCCATGTCCGTGGGAGCCCGGCATCGACCGGGCGAGAGAGTCCCACCATCGGCACGACCGCGAGACTCTCCGGATCGATGTCGGGCTGCAGGAAGCGGTTGAACAGCACCAGCGCGTCCGCGCCGCCCTTATCCAGACGGATCGCCAACTCGCCCGGGGAACTGAAATACGGGCTGAGCTTGACCGCCACGGGCACCGTGACCGCGGTCTTGACTTGCGCGAGGATGTCGACACACCGCTGCTCCACGGCGCGCCCCGGCGTGCGTGTGTCCCCTGGGAGGTAGTAGATGTTCAGCTCGATCGCGGCGGCGCCGGCGTCCTGCATCGCGCGTGCGTAATCGATCCAGCCGCCCAGGGTGATGCCGTTGAGACTCGCGATCACCGGGACGTCGACCGCTGCGGCGGCGCGCTCGACCAGGCTCAGATGACGAGCAGGGCCGAGGTCCTCCTCGGCAGCTTCCGGGAAGTAGGACAACGATTCGGCGAAGCTCTCGGTTCCGGCCTCTGCGAGCTGTTCGTTCAGCGCCGCCTCCTCCCGCACCTGCTCCTCGAACAGCGAGGGCAGCACAATCGCCCCGACACCCGCGTCCGCGAGGCGCTGCACGCCGTCGACCGTGTACGCAAGCGGCGACGGGGACGCGACGAGCGGGTTGCGGAGTTCCAGGCCCATGTAGGTGGTCGCGAGTTCCATCACTGCTCCTTCCGGGCATCCGCCGGGAACTCGCTGGCGCTGCGCGTGGCCATCTCCTCGTAGATCGCCCAGCGCTGATTGACCGTCTGCTGGGCGAGCTCGTCCAGGCGCTCGGCTTCCGGGGGGTTGAGGTTGGTGAGGGCGCGGAAGCGCAATTCGCCTTGACGGTAATCCCGGAGCGACAGCCGAGGCCTGGGGGAGTCCAGCAGGAACGGGTTGCCCCCTTCCGCGCGGATCACCGGGTCGTAGCGGAGCAGCGGCCAGTGGCCACTCGCGACCGCCTTGTACTGCTGGTCGAGCCCGTCCCGCATCTCGATCCCGTGGGCGATGCAGTGGCTGTAGGCGATGAGCAGTGACGGCCCGTCGTAGGCCTCGGCCTCGCGGAAGGCACTCAGCGTCTGCTGTGGATCGGCGCCCATCGCGACGCGGGCAACGTACACGTTGGCGAGGGCGATCGCCTGGAGCGCCAAATCCTTCGTCGGCATCGTCTTCCCCGCGGAGGCGAACTTCGCGACCGCGCCGAGCGGGGTCGCCTTCGACATCTGCCCGCCGGTATTGGAATAGACCTCGGTGTCGAGCACGAGGACGTTGACGTTCCGTCCACTGGCGAGTACGTGATCGAGACCGCCGGAGCCGATGTCGTAGGCCCAGCCGTCGCCGCCGACGATCCAGACACTGCGCCGGATGAGGTGATCGATGACGCTGACCAGGTCAGCGACCAGCGGATGGTCCAATCCGTCGAGCCGGCGTACGAGCTCGGCGATGCGCTCACGCTGCGCCCGCAGCTCTGATTCGCGCAACTGCGGCGCCTCGAGAATCTCGTCGACGAATTCGGGCCCGAGCACGTCACGCATCTCGGTCAGGCGCCGACGCGCCAGCTCGGTATGGCGGTCGGCAGCCAGACGCAGGCCGAGGCCGAACTCGGCGTTGTCCTCGAACAGCGAGTTGGACCAGGCTGGACCGTGCCCGTCGCCGTTGACCGTCCATGGTGTCGTGGGCAGGTTGCCGCCGTAGATCGACGAGCACCCGGTCGCGTTGGCGATCGTGAGGCGGTCCCCGAACAACTGCGAGACGAGCTTCAGATATGGAGTCTCCCCGCACCCCGCACACGCGCCGGAGAACTCAAACAGCGGCTCCAGGAACTGCGTCCCGCGCACCGTGCCGAAGTCAACGCGGGTGCGGTCACTGAGCGGCAGCGTCTCAAAGAACGCGATCCGCTCCCGCTCGCCGTCGACCTGCTCGAGCCCGGCGAGGTTGATCGCCTTGCGCGCGGGGTCGTCCGGCGCCGAGACCGGGCACGCCTGGACGCACAGCTCGCAGCCGGTGCAGTCCTCGGCATAGACCTGGAGCGTGTAGCGCGCGTCCGGTACCCCAGGCGCGTTGAGCGGAGCGGACAGGAAGCCATCCGGCGCACCGTCGAGGCGGGACTGCTCGTAGTGACGGGAGCGGATGACGCTGTGCGGGCAGACGAAGCTGCAGTTGCCGCATTGGATGCAGAGCTCCGGGTCCCACACGGCGACGAGGTCGGACACGCGGCGCTTCTCGTAGGCCGTCGTGCCGCTCGGGTACGTCCCATCGACCGGCAGCAGGCTCACCGGCAGCTCATCGCCGCGGCCGGCCATCATCGTCGCCGTCACCGTCTGCACGAACGCCGGCGCGTGCGCGGGGACGATCGGCGCCGGCTCGCGAGTGCCGGTCGCCTCCGCGGGCACCTCGACCCGGTGCAGCGCTTCCACGGACCGGTCGACCGCGGTCTGGTTGCGCCGCACCACCTCCGGTCCGCGCCTGCCGTACGTCTTGGTGATCGCGACCTTGATCCGCTCGATCGCCTGCTCGCGCTCGAGCACGCCCGAGATCGCGAAGAAGCAGGTCTGCAGCACGGTGTTGGTCCGGCCGGCCAGGCCCGCGTCACGTGCGATCCGGCCGGCATCGATCACGTACAGCTCGATCCCCTTGGCGATGATCTGCTCCTGGACCGGTCGCGACAGCGCGTCCCAGACCCGGTCCGGCGCCACGCGCGTGTTCAGCAGCAGCGTCGCGCCGGGCGCCGCCCGGTCGAGCACCTCGGCACGTTCGAGCAGGCCGAACTGATGGCAGCCGACGAAGCTCGCCTGCGAAATCAGATACGGCGCGTTGATCGGGTCCGGACCAAAGCGCAGGTGGGAGACGGTCTGCGACCCGGACTTCTTGGAGTCGTAGACGAAGTACCCCTGAGCGTGAAGGGCCTCTTCGGAGCCGAGGATCTTGATCGTGTTCTTGTTCGCGCCGACGGTCCCGTCGGAGCCGAGGCCGAAGAACACCGCGCGCACCGTCTTCGGTGGCTCGATGTCGAGCGATGCGTCGTAGTCGAGGCTCGTGCCCGACACGTCGTCGGTGATCCCGACCGTGAACCGCCGCTTCGGACGTTCCTTCTTCATCTCCTCGAAAACCCCGGCGACCATTCCCGGCGTGAACTCCTTCGACGAGAGGCCGTAGCGACCGCCGATCACGCTCGGCATCACGTCACGCTCGCCGTCGGCGTGCGACTCGCTCAGCGCCGCGATCACGTCGAGGAACAACGGCTCGCCAAGCGAGCCGGGCTCCTTGGTCCGGTCAAGCACGGCAACGTTCCGCACGCTCGGGGGAAGCGCGTGCACGAGTGCCTGCGCAGGGAAGGGTCGGTACAGCCGCAGCTGCGCGACGCCGACTCGCTCGCCGCGCGCCTGGAGATAGGCCACGGTCTCACGCACCGTGTCCCCACCCGAGCCCATCACGACCACTACGCGCTCCGCGTCGGGATGACCGGTGTAGTCGACGAGACCGTAATCGCGGCCGGTGCGCTCGCCGAGCTTGCGCATCATCTCTTGGACCACGTCCGGGACGCGGTCATAGAACGGGTTGACGGTCTCGCGTGCTTGGAAGTAGACGTCCGGGTTCTGCGCCGTGCCGCGGATGAACGGCCGCTCCGGCGACAGCCCGCGCTGACGGTGCGCGCGGACGAGTGGCTCGGGAGCGAGCGCGCGGATGTCCTCGTCGGTGAGGAGCTCGATCGTGTTCAGCTCGTGCGAGGTGCGAAATCCGTCGAAGAAATGCACGAACGGGACCCGGGTCTGAAGCGTCGTCGCATGCGCCACCAGTGCCAGGTCATGGGCCTCCTGCACCGACGCCGAGGCCAGCAGGGCGAAGCCGGTCTGACGCACCGCCATCACGTCGGAGTGGTCGCCGAAGATTGAGAGCCCCTGCGCCGCGAGCGACCGTGCGGCGACGTGCATGACGGCCGAGGTCAACTCCCCGGCGATCTTGTACATGTTCGGGACCATCAGCAACAGGCCCTGCGATGCGGTGAACGTCGTCGCCAGCGCACCTCCCTGCAGTGCGCCGTGCAGCGCGCCCGATGCGCCGCCCTCGCTCTGCATCTCGACTACCGCGGGAACGGTGCCCCAGACGTTCGGCTGTCCTCGCCCGGACCACTCGTCGGCCAGTTCGGCCATCGGCGAGGACGGCGTGATCGGGTAGATGCAGCAGACCTCGCTGCAGCGGTAGGCAACGGATGCCGCCGCCTCGTTGCCGTCGATGATCGCGCGCATCAGCGTGGCTCCGGGAACATCTCGATCGAGTGGACCGGGCACTGCTCGTAGCACGCCGCACAGCCCGTGCACTTGTCGTAGTCGAACCGGTAGCGACGCCCGGGACCGAGCTTAATCACCGCATCCTCCGGGCATGCCCCGAGGCATCCATCGCATTCGCAGCAGTTCCCACACGACAGGCACCGCCTGGACTCGAACGTGGCTTCCTGCACCGACAGGGCACCCACGACCTCTCCGAATCCCGCCAGCCGCTCACTAGGCTCGAGCTCGGGCTGCTGGCGCCGGGCGGCGTCGCCAAAAAACCATAGGTTGAGCATGTCGAACGTCGCGGTGGCGTGCTTGGACGTGCTCGTGGCGGGGCCGTCGCGGAGCCACGTGTCGATGTGGCGCGCCGCCTTCTTGCCGTGCCCGACGCCGATCGTCACCGTGCGCTCGCTCGGCACCATGTCGCCGCCGGCGAACAGCCCGGGCGAGCCGGTCATCATCGCGCTCGATACCTGGACGGTGCCGTCGCGGTCGAATTCGACGCCCGGCACGGGCCGCAGGAATGCGGTGTCGGTGTCTTGACCGAGCGCCAGGATGACGGTGTCCGCGGCCAGCGTCTCGAACCGGCCCGTCGGCTGCGGGAAACCGGACTCGTCGAGCTCCATCACCTCGACCTGCAGCTCCGGCCCCTCGACAGCGGTGATCGTCCGCAGCCAGTTGATCCGCACGCCCTCGCTCTCGGCGTCGTCCGCCTCCTCCTCGTGAGCCGGCATCTGCGCGCGGGTGCGGCGGTAGACGATCAGCGCCTCATCGGCTCCGAGCCGGCGCGCCGTCCTCGCCGCGTCCATCGCGGTGTTGCCGCCGCCGTAGACCGCGACCCGGCGCCCGATCTCGGGTCGCTCACCCGACGCGACACTGCGTAGGAAGGACACCGCGTCGACGATCGGCCCCGCGTCCACGGCAGGGATGTCGACGCGCTTTGACAGATGTGCGCCGACGGCCACGAACACGGCGTCGAAGCGACCCTCGTCACGCTCAGCGGCGAGGTCCTCGACGCGGTGAGAGGACGTGATCCGCACTCCGAGGGAGACGATTCGCTCGATCTCGTCATCGAGCACGTCGCGCGGCATCCGGTAGGCGGGGATCCCGTAGCGCATCATCCCGCCCGGCTGCTCACCGGCGTCACGGATCTCGACTTCGTGGCCGAGGCGTGCCAGGTGATACGCGGCCGACAAGCCGCTCGGCCCGGACCCGATCACGAGCACGCGCTTGCCGCTGGCCGCTGCCGGTGGATCGAACGCCCAGCCACGCTCGCGAGCAAGGTCGCCGAGGAAGCGCTCGACCGAGTGGATCGAAACGGCGCTGTCAAGATTCGCGCGGTTGCAGACAGTCTCGCACGGGTGGTAACAGACCCGCCCATGGATCGCCGGGAACGGATTGTCAGCGACCAGCTGGCGCCATGCCCGCTCATGGTCGCCGACCTGCGTGTGCGCAAGCCACGCCTGGATGTTCTCGCCGGCGGGGCAGCCCGCATTGCACGGAGGCATCAGGTCGACGTACACGGGTCGTCGCTCGCGGATCGGGCCAGCGCGCGCATGGCCATGCACGAGGTCGGGCAGTTGCGTGACGTCCGGCTGCGGCCCAGTGCCCATCCAGCCTCCTCTCATCAGGGACCTCCGGACGCTCGATGCCCCGAACGCACGGAGTGAGCGATCTCGACGACGTCACCATACTCCTGTCGGCCCTCGGCGCTCAACGACGTCTGAGCAGTTGCGAAGATTCTTTGAAATTGCCGCTCACCAGCGCCGCAATCGGAGTACTGTCGACGAGTGACTGGCCCTGCGGCCAGAATGCTCAGCCCTCAGCCCGATGGCCACCGACGGTGCTTCGCGCGCCACGAGGCAGGAGGCGAGGGTTACTGGTTTTGACTGCGGGGCCGGTTGCGTGCCCGAGGCGCCGTCCGCCGGCTCGGTGGTCGCGTCCAGTTCGAGTAACGCTCGGGGATCCTCGCCCTCATCTCCGCGCGCCGCCACTCACCGACGGGAAGGCCTACGGCCATGACGCGAACGAAAGACGATCAGACAGCCCGATGGCGACGCGATCGGTCTCGCGACCGCGAATCTCGTGCGCTCGACCGTGCAGCGCATGCCCGGCGCAGGCTCGCACGCCCGGGTGAAGGCCAGCGGGACGAAAGCCCGCCGTACGGTCCGAGCCCCCGCTTCGCGTACCTCACGCGAACGTTCGACTAAAACGCGCGCCGGGCCGTCCCAGCGCCCCACAGCACCGACAGAGCGACTAGCCGATGATCGGGAAGCGGCGTTTGGCGGCGAGTTCTTCGAGGGGCACGCGGCCCGGGAACTCCGGACGCGAAGGAATATGCTCAGGCCGTGGTCGCCGCTGCGCCGAGCTTCATTCACACGCTGATCGGTCGATTTGACCCGTCAGTCTTTGACGCGCGGAGGCGCCGGACCCGGATCCGGCTCGCGGTCGGCGGCAACGGAGCGTGGGATGCAGTGGTGACGGATGGGGCCGTTTCGATCGCGGCGCCCGATGGACAGGCTGATGCGGTGCTCACCGCCGACACGGACACGTGGCAGCAGATTGCCGCCGACCTGCGCGGCGGGATGGACGCGTACCGCGCATCGCGGTTGTCCGTGCGTCGCAACCTCCACGTCGGCGTCGGCTTCTTGGCCGCGACCAACGGTGCAACCGAGCCGGGGCGTCTGCGGTTTCACACCGTCGCCACGCGTCGCGCCCGGCTATCGGTCCTGGAAGCGGGGCTCGGACCGCCGATCCTGGCGATCCATGGGCTCGGGGGCACCAAGGGGTCCTTCCTGCCGACCGTGGCGGCGATGGCGCCACAGTTTCGTGTGATCGCCGTTGACCTGCCCGGGTTCGGGGACTCCGATAAGCCGATCGGCGCACCGTATGACCCGCGGTTCTTCGCCGTCGCCGGAATTGACCTCCTTGATGCACTCGCCCTCGACCGTGCCCATGTGATCGGCAACAGCCTCGGCGGGCGGATCGCGCTCGAGATCGGACTGCGTCATCCGGATCGCGTCGGCCGCCTCGGGCTGCTCGCTCCGTCGCTCGCCTGGAGGCGGGGGCGGCCATTCGTGCCCCTGCTCCGGCTGACGCGGCCGGAGCTCGGGCTCGTCCAACTCGCGCCGAGAGGAGCGGTTGAGGGGATCGTCCATCGCCTCATCCCCGGGGCAGACGACGGCTGGACCGCGGCGGGCGTCGATGAGTTCCTCCGTGCCTACCTCACACCCGCCGGCCGGGCCGCGTTCTACGCGGCCGCTCGTCAGATCTATCTCGATGAGCCCCACGGGAAGACGGGCTTCTGGCCTCGGCTCCAGACCCTGCAGCCGGACGCGCTGTTCGTGTGGGGACGGCGCGACAAGCTCGTGCCGATCGCCTTCGAGCGGCACGTGGTCCATGCGCTTCCGCACTCGCGCCAACTCGAGCTCGACTGCGGACACGTGCCACAGGTCGAGCGTCCCAAGCAGACGCACGATGCGCTCGAGGCGTTCTTCTCCGAGGCCCCGGGAGCCCTCGCGGCTCACGGCTCGGCAACGGCGACGAGGCGTAGTTCGGAGACATAGCGGTTGCCCTCGAGGTCGCCGAGCCAGCACTGCTCCGGCGTCGGCAGCATCTCGGTGATACGGATCGGTGCTTGCGGGGCCTCAGCGGCCGCGCGACGCACATGCCGACAGAAGATCCGCGCCAGCGTTGGGCTCTCGACGTCGAGGTACATCGGCTTGCGTTCGAGCGGTGATTTCGTGAACAACCGACGCGGCATCCCGTGCTGCCGCGCGAACGCCGGGATCTCGTGCGGCTCGCGAGGAACCTCGCCCGCCGGCAGGCTCCAGCTTCCACGGCGAACGACGACGCGGCCGATCGTGACGCGCGGCGCGTGGTCCGAGTCGGGCAGCAGCTCGAACGTCCGCACCGCGGCGATGAACATCGCGATGCCGAGCGCGTCCACCAGCGGGATGCGGAGCTGACCGGCGCGATCGACAACGTCGCGCCCGTCGACGAGGAGCTCGTGGGGCAACCAAGTGCGGCGGGGCTGCGGTGCGCGCGTGTCGGGCATCGCCGCGATGTGGATGTTGTGCTCGGCGGTGACGGGCGCGGTGCGGGCGTCCACACCGAGACCCGGACCCAGCGGCGGGAGGAGCAACGGGACGCCGCGACCGATGGCCGCCTCGACCATCCGCAACATCCGCCGAAGGTCCGGGTGGCGATGCGCGAACACGCCCTGCATCAGCGGGTTCGCGCCGGGGTGCACGTCGCCGATGATCGCCAGGTAATCGCCCCGCGCGACGGCGGCGGCATCGCGCGCCGCCACCTGCACGTCCACCGACTGAAATACCCCGGTGGGCCAGCACGGCCGATGATCCGCAAACGCCTCGACGGCGCGATCAGCGACCGTCTGCGGATCTGGATCAGAGAGCACAGCGGCAAGACGGCGCTGAAGCTCCACGACTTCAACGTCGATCTCGCGCGGGAGCCGCATCAGCGACCCCACGACCTCGCCGAGCACGGGGGCGAACGGTCCCCGGTGACCGGCCGGCACGCAGCGTTCGATCACGCGCTCACCAATCGCGTGGACCTGCCCGCAGTACCAGCGGCCCGCCTCGAACAGCACGCGCAACGCCGGCGTGATGTCCTCGGCGAAGCGCGGGCCGAGCGCGACGTCCGCGTCGCGCATGCAATCGAGGTATGCGAGCGTTCGGGCGCCGTACGCTCGGCCATGATTGCGCACCGGTTCTTGCCCGGTGAGATCGACAAACGTCGCGTCGAGTGCGCTCAGCGCATCCGCGAGTGACTCGGCGGGGGCGTCAGCGACCGCGTCACGAGCGTGCTCAAGGCGATCGAGCGCCAACAAGCCGCGCGAGCGCACGCCCGCGTGCGGGTGCGCCTCCAGCGCTGCGCGTAGCTCGTGCTCGGCGCGCGGACCGACCGCGATCCGAAGCTCAGGGTCGAGCGTGGCCGCGAGCGCCTGGACGCCCCACGCCTCCAAGTGGACCGAGCGCTCACGCGTCAGCGCACCAGCGCGAACCGAGACCGGCGGTCCGTCGTCGGTGAGTCGACCCCAGGCGAGCGGGCCGAAGAAGCCGATTGTGTCGTTCTTGGCGCAGTAGCGCTGCCAATAGCTCGCGACGATTTCCTCGCGCTGGCGCATCCGGCTCGGCTTGCCCACGGCGCCGTCGGCGACCTTCGCGACGGCATTGCCCATCACCGCGGGGTTCTGCCAGGTCACCGCCTCACGAAACAGGGGGTCGCGGGCGACCCCACGCAGGCGAGCCGACTCGTCGCCGCTTCCGAATGCCTCAAGGCCGGAGACCGGGAAGCCCGCGCTGCGCAGGGCAACGTCGCGCCACAACGCCCAGCCGTGACCGAGGGAGACGCGATGATGATCGGCGACGGCGTCGGCCGGCGAGCTGTCTATGCCGTCCGCAGGTGGGCGATCCGGGAGAGCTGAGATGGTTGACACGGGGTTCCTCTCGTTCGATCGAAACTCCACGCCATCGTCAGCCGTCGAGGCTCGCCGCGCGACCGGGACGACCCTAGACTTCGCCCCTACGGTTACAGCGGGGCGACATAGCGGGGAAGCCGGCGGCGCGCTCGCTCAGTTGCTGCTCGAGCGCGAGCCGGAGTTAGGCCGGATCCGGGCGGCACTCGATACGTCGTGCGCAGGTGCCGGCACCTCGATCATCATCGAGGGCGGGGCGGGGATCGGGAAGACCGCGCTGGTCGAAGCGGCTGGAGGTCTTGCTCGGGAGCGACAGATGACCGTCCTCGCCGCTCGCGGAACCGAACTCGAGTCCGACTACCCGTTCGGAGTCGTCCGCCAATGCCTCGAGCCCGTCCTCAGGGCGGCCGATCACGCGCGGCGTGAAGCGTCCCTCGCCGGAGCGGCCGCGCTGGCGGCGCCGGTTCTCCTGGACACACCCTCCGACGGCGCCTCCGCGTCATTCGGTGTCCTGCACGGTCTGTATTGGCTGGTCGCGAACCTCGCGGACCAGGGGCCGCTCCTGCTGGGCGTCGATGATGCGCATTGGGCGGACGAGGCATCACTGCGATTCATGGCGTATCTGGCACGGCGCACCGAGTCGCTCCGCGTGACGTTGATCGTCGCGGCGCGATCCGGGGAGCCCGCCGACGGTACGCCGGGCCTTCTTGCCGAGCTCGTCGCGGAGCCTGGCTGCGAGTTGCTCACCCCCGGCGCGCTCGGTGAGCAAGCGGTCGCCGAGGTGCTGCGCGAGCACGCCGCCGGACCGGTTGACGAAGCGTTCGTGACGGCATGCCGTCACGCGTCCGGCGGCAACCCGTTCCTGCTGGCCGAACTCGCGCGCGAGCTGCATGAGCGAGGCGTGCCATTCACTGCCGCCGGTGCCGCTCGCGTCGGCGAGATCACACCGCCGCAGGTCGCTCGGACGACGCGCGCAAGGCTCGCCCGACTCGGCGCGTCTGCGCGGGCACTCGCGCAGGCGATCGTCGTGCTCGGCGACGCCGCACCGCTCGAGCTGGCGAGCGGGCTTGCCGGCCTCGACGTGACGACGGGCGCCCGCGCGGCAGATCAGCTGATTGAGGCGGGCCTCCTCGAGCGGGGACGACCGTTGCGCTTGCGACACCCGCTCCTGCGCTCGGCGGTTGCCGTCAGCCTCACGCTGTCCGAGTCGGAGGCCGCACACCGCAGGGCGGCGGCGCTGTTGCGGGAGCGAGGCGAGCCGCCAGAGCGGGTCGCCGTGCACCTGCTCGCGACTGCCGCGAACGGAGACGCTGACGATGTTGAGAACCTGCGCCGAGCCGCCGAGCGCGCCACGGCGCGCGGTGCGCCCGACGCGGCCGTCCGGTTGTATCTCCGCCTGCTCGAGGAACCGCTCGCGCCTGGCGATCGCGCTGCGACGCTGCTTGAACTCGGACGCGCCGAGTACGTCGCCGGCCAGATGATCACCGCCACCGAGCACCTCCGGGCGGCGCATCGCGACGCCGGCGACCCGGTCATGCGAGCGCGGGCGCTGACGCTCCTGCTCCAGGCGAGCTCAGACCGTCCGGCGCTGGCAACGCTGGCCGAGTTGATCGAGCCGGCGATCGCACAGCTCGGTCCCGAGGAACGTGAGCTGGCACTGCATCTTCGCGCATACGGGATTCTCATCGGGCGACCGGGTGCGCCGACCGATGAGCAGATTGAGCCACTCGCCGAGCTTGCCGGAGATACGCCCGGGGAGGCGGTCCTGCTCGGGCACCTGATCTTCCGGCGCGTCAGCTCCGGCGCGACGGCTGCGCAGGTAGCGCAGCTCGCCGAACGAGCTGCGCGCCAGGTGGACGCGCTGGCCGAGGACGGGACCACGACCACGGCATTCTCTGGTGTGGCTCTCGGGTTGCGCTGGTGCGACCGCCTCGAGCTTGCGGAGCGGGTGCTCGACCGCGCGATCGCGGTCGCCCGCGGGCGCGGATCGATGCTCGATTTCGCCAATGCGCTGGGCCTTCGCGCCGAGGTGCATGTCCGGCGCGGACGGTTGCGGGAGGCTGAGGCGGATGGCCGCGCTGCGGTCGCGGTCGAACTCGAGGGGCGGTGGGGGTTCGCGCGCGGCGTCAACGGGCTGCTGCAGTCGCTTCTCGCGCAGGGACGCACCGACGAGGCCGCACGGATGCTCCGCGAGGAGCTCGGCGAGGGCACGCTCGCCGACGTCCCGCCAATGCTCGGCCTGATGCTGACCCGAGCGCGCGTCTGGGCGGCGTGTGGCGACCACGCGCGCGGGCTCGCCGAGTTCGATGAGGCGGTCCGCCGTCGCGAGAAGTGGGGCGGAGTGACGGCGAGTTGGATCGCTGACCTGCTCGCGGCCGCCGAGAGCCACCACGCCCTTGGTCGCGCGCACGATGCGGCCCCGTTACTGGCGCAGGCCCGCACGCTCGCGGACCGGTGGGGCACGCCCGGCCCGCTCGGCCAGGTCCTGCGGACGCAGGCGATGGTCGCGGGCGATGGCGACCGGACGGAGATTCTGGGCGACGCGGTCGCGGTGCTGGAACGCTCCCCGGCGCGCTTTGAGCTCGCCCGGGCGCTCGTTGATCTCGGTGGTGCGCTCCGTCGTTCCGGGCTCCGCACCGACTCCCGCGACCCGCTCCGCCGCGGGTATGACTTGGCCCGCTGGTGCGGTGCCGAGACACTCGCCGAACACGCCCGCCAGGAGCTCGCCGCCAGCGGCGTCCGCGTCCGCCGTCAACGGCTCACCGGCGCCGAGTCGTTGACCCCGAGCGAGCGGCGCATCGCCGACATGGCCGCAGGGGGCGCGTCCAACGCCGAGATCGCGCAGGCCCTGTTCGTCACCGTGAAGACAGTCGAGATGCACCTCACGCACATCTACCGCAAGCTCGACATCTCCGGCCGCAGCGAGCTCGCCGAGGCGCTGGCCAGGCCCGCCGCCGGAGGACAACCCTAGGGTCCAAGAACAGGGTCGGCCCGGTCGCGCAGCCCCCTGGGTGGTGGAACGATCTCACCCGTCAATCACTTCAGCGGAGGCGACCATGTCGATCAAACTTCACTGCTGTCCGAACACGTGGGCCAAGCTGCCAACCCATCCGTGCTGGAAGGTGCAAAAGGCGCTGGACGAGCAGGGCATCGAGTACGAGCTGGTGCCCGGTCCGGGTCGCCGAAGCCGGCGCTCCGAGCTCGAGCGCCTGAGCGGTCAGCGCCGCTATCCGGTGATCGAGTTTCCCGACGGGACGGTCTACCGCGAGGAGTCAGCAGACATGGCGGCGCGGATCAGGAGTGGCCGTCTGGCTCCGCTGCCCGCCGAGCATGCTCTTGGGCGGCCCTGAGGCGGGCGGCCGCTTGCTCAGACGCCCGTTCGAGCTCGCGCAACCGCGTCGCGCTGGTGGGCCGCATCCCGTAGGACCGGGCCTTGTACAGGTCGAACCGCTGGCGGGCGTGGAGCGCCTGCGCTCGCAAGTCATCGAGATCCCAGGTGGTCATGAATCAGTCCGTGCCGGCCGCGGCCAGGGCGAGCTGCACGCAGGCGGCTCGCACCGACTCAGGGGCGATCGCGAAGGGCTCGGCGAGGCCGGGCGCGACCTGGCGCAGCCCGGCGCCGGCGCGGGCGAGATGCAGGACCCCGATTGCCTGGAGGTACAACTGGTTGGCGCGCAGTTGCGGTTCGGCGACGTCGAGGTCGTGCAGGACGTCGGCGAGCCATCCGATCCACGCGGCCGTCGCCTGGCTCAGACGCAGCAACACGACGTCGGAGACCTGCTCCCGTAGCTCGGCAGGCTGACGCACAAGAGATAGCGCGCAATCGAGGAAGGCCGGGTGCTCGATGCCGTAATCCGCGAACGCCTCAAAGCCGCGGCTGAGCCGCTCGCTCGGGCTGCTGTCGGCCTCGTCGACGGCGTCGAGCAGGGCGTTGATCTCGGCGAGGTACCGTGTCGTGGTGAGCGCGAACAACTCCTCCTTGGAGACAAAATGCCGGTAGACGAGGGCCTTGTTGATCCCGACGCGTCGCGCGATCCGGTCGATACGGGCATCCTGGCGCCCGGACTCGTCGAACAGGGCGCGGGTGGCGTCGACAATCTGGCGTTCGCGCTCACGATGGACCGCTGCACGCGACTGTCGAGAGGAGGGCACGCCACCAACTGTAACCGATCGTCTAACCTTTGTTTACCGTGATGATGCTCGACCACCGATCCGTGCCTTTGCATGGGCGCGATGTCGCTTACGTCGCCGGCGGCGAAGGTCCCACACTGTTGTTGATCCACGGCATCGGCGGCGACTGGCGAACCTGGGAACCGGCGCTCGACGGGCTCGCGCGGAACCATCACGTCGTGGCAGTTGACCTGCCCGGCCACGGCGGCTCGGCGAAGGGCCCCGGCGACTACTCGCTCGGCGCCCTCGCCAGCGTGCTGCGTGATCTCGGTGGGTCGCTTGGCCTCGAACGTGCGACGGTGGTCGGCCACTCGCTCGGCGGCGGCATCGCCATGCAGTTCGCGTACCAGTTCCCCGAACGCTGCGAACGCCTCGTGCTCGTATCGAGCGGCGGCCTCGGCCCCGACGTCGGTCTCATCCTTCGACTCGCCACGCTTCCGGGCAGCGAGCTCTTCCTGTCGCTGACCGCGCCGGCCGCGCGCCGTCTCGTCGACCTGGCGAGCAGCGCGGGACACCTGCTGCGGCTCCGCGCCGCCGCTGACGCTGAGCACTACGCACGCGCATACTCGGCGCTCGCCGAGCCCGAGTCGCGCGCGGCGTTCCTCGGCACGCTGCGCGGGGTCGTCGGAACGCGCGGACAACTCGTCGATGCTCGTGACCGCCTCTACCTCGCCGGACACATGCCGACGCTGATCGTGTGGGGCGCACGCGATGGCGTGGTGCCCGCGGACCACGGACAGGCCGCCCACGAGGCGATCCCGGGCAGCCGGCTCGAGATATTCGACGACGCCGGCCACCTTCCGCAGCTCGACGATCCCGGGCGCTTCGTCCGGGTCGTCGATGACTTCATGGCAGCGACCGAACCGTCGGCGTTCTCGATCGAGCGCTGGTCAGAGCTGCTGCGCTCTCAGGCAGAAGCCGTCGAAACCTGACGGCTACTTCGCGTCGTCTGAGCGGTTGAGCGACTTGGAGGCGCTCTCGATCACGTTGCGGATGAACTCGTACTGCGTGTGGACCAGCCGGTCGGCCATCTCCAGGGCTGAGTCGACGACCTCCTGACGCGCGGTCGGGCCATCGCCATGGGGGAGAGCCGGCAGCGCCTGGTCGACGGTATCGACGAACTTGCGCACGGCGTCAATCGCGAGCCGCTGACTCTTCTCAACGGTTTCGAGGACGTCCTCGGACAGCTTCGCCGTCCGGTCGACCGGGGTCGCGTGGTGGGTGGTGTGGGTCGTCCGCTTGCGGCTCGGTGGGGCCTTTGCGGCGGGGCGAGGTTTGGTGGGCGTTTGAGCCATGAGAATCCTTCCAACGACATGGGGTGTGTGACTCCAACGCTACGGCAGGAGCGCTCCCGCGCCATCCGTAGACCATCGCCGGGCCCCGTCCGTAGAAAGCGGACGCCACCGGGTCATGCGACGTTGGTCGTGTCGTCAGGGCGTTCTGGATGAAACCGCTCCGGGTGAGCGTCTGACAGAGCTCAGACCCGAATCACCCACCTCACCCGGAGCAATTTCGACATGAATGATTCAAGTAGGCGGGCCGCCCGCGCCGCGCTACAGGGGCGCGCCGCGAGGACCGTGCTGATCGCCGGACTGCTGAGCGGCGGGCTCGCCGCCGGTGCCCAGGCAACCCCGCACCACACGGTCCGTCGCGGAACGACCGTCGTCATCAGGAACCGCACCCTCATGATCACCGGCACGACCGCGGCGAACAAATTTGCGCTGCGGCTGCGCGCGCATCATCCGCAAACGCTGCAGGTTGACCTCGGCGACAACGGCTCCGCGGACGTCCAAGTCGATCGACATCGTTTCAGCGCGATTCGGATCGCGACCGGCGCAGGCGACGATTCGGTGCGGATCGACGAATCGAACGGCCAGTTCACGCGCAGCGACCGCACGACGGTCGACGCCTCACCGTCGACGCACTGGCCGGGAACGACCGCGTCGAGGTCACCGGGCTCGGGGCCGACGCACCGCAGCTCACGGCCGACGCCGGTGCCGGCAACGACACACTGCTCGGTGGCGCCGGCGACGACGTTCTCAACGGTGGTCCCGGGTTGGACACGCTCGACGGCGGACCTGGGAACACCGTCCTCATTCAGTAGGCGTTGCGGGGGCCGTCGAACCGGGCGGCCCCCGCCGCGCGTCACAATGCGTTCCATGACGAGCGCCGGGACTCCCTCCGCACGCAAGCAGCACTCGCTCACGCTGTTTGAAGGCCTGCCGCGACATTACGACGGTATGGGCGCGGTGCTCAGCTTCGGCCAGGACCCGCGCTGGCGCCGTGCGCTCGTCCGCGAGATCGATCCGCAGCCGGGCCAGCGGGTCCTCGATGTCGCGACCGGTACCGGAATGGTGGCGGTGGCGCTGGCCCGTCGCTCGGCATGCGACGTCGTTGGGCTCGACCAGAGCGAGGCGATGCTGGGCGAGGCCCGAGCGCGCGTCGGTGGGGACCCCGAGCTTGCTGCGAGGATCACTCTCGTCCACGGCGAAGCCGAGCGGCTTCCGTTCGCTGACGGGGAATTCGACGCGCTCACGTTCACGTATCTGCTGCGCTACGTGGACGACCGCGCGGCGACGATGCGCGAGCTCGCGCGGGTGGTCAAGCCGGGCGGTCGCATCGGGATGGTCGAGTTCGGCGTTCCGCCTCGCCCCCGGCTGCGGACGCTGTGGCGCGTCCATACCCGTGTCGGGTTGCCGGTCCTCGGCCGGCTCGTCTCTCCCGCGTGGCTCGAGGTCGGGCGTTTCCTGGGGCCGAACATCGAGCAGCTCTACGTCGTCGAACCGGATCTGGTCGGACTGTGGGGACGAGCCGGCATCCGGGATGTTCACCTGCATCGCATGAGCTTCGGAGCGGGCATCGTGATGTCTGGTGTCAAGGATGGCCACCCAGCGCCGTAGGCTCGACCGGCCGGCTTTCTACGCCCTCGCGAGTGGGGGCTGGCGCGACCTGGTTACGCTGCTGCACCCGCCGTACACGGCCTGGCATCTCAGCTACGTCGTCTTAGGCGCGGCCGTGGCGCCGACCGTCCACGTCGGCCGGCTGCTCGCGACGCTCGGCGCGTTCTTCCTGGCGGTCGGGGTGAGCGCCCATGCGCTCGATGAGCTCGCCGGCCGCCCGCTCCAGACAACGCTGCGCCGTCGCACGCTCATCGGGCTGGCGGCTGTCGGGCTCGTCGGCGCGGTCGGGATCGGCGTCGCGGGTGCGATCTCCGTCTCGCTGCTGCTCGCGCCGCTTGTCGTGATCGGGGCCGTGCTCGTGCTCGGATACAACCTCGAACTCGCCGGCGGCCGGCTGCACACCGACATGTGGTTCGCGATCGCGTGGGGTGGTTTCCCGGCGTTCATTGGGTACTTCGCGCAGGCGCTCACGATCGATGCCGCGGGCGTACTGATGGCCACCGGCTGCTGCGTGCTCAGCGCCGCTCAGCGCCGGTTGAGCACACCGGTGCGAGAGCTACGGCGCCGTACGGTGGCGGTCACCGGAGAACAACGACTCACCGATGGGACGACGGTGGCGCTGACGAAAGCCGGCCTTGCGGCACCGCTCGAGGGCGCCCTGTCCGCGCTGTGGATCGCGGTCGTCCTGCTCGCCGCCGGCCTGCTCGCCGCGAAGTTGTGAGGAGTCGCCCTTGACCTTCACGCAACATCAAGGCTTAACGTCGTTGGCATGAGAACGAACCTTCGGATCGGCGAGATCGCCGGACTCGCGGGCACGACCACTCGCACGATCCGCCACTACCACGCCGTCGGCGTCATCCCCGAGCCCAACCGTGACGACTCCGGCTACCGCCGGTACGGCGCAGCGGACCTCGTCAACCTCATCCGGGTCCGGCGGCTACGCGCGCTCGGCATGCCGCTCGAGCAGATCGCCACTCACATCCGCAACGGCGAGAACGGCGAGTCGGGCGCCGACGTCGGCCCGGCGCTCAGTGCGCTCGCTTGCGACATCGACGAGCAGATCACGCAGCTCCAGGCGCTGCGCACGCAGGTTCTCGACCTTGCCGCGTCGAACGCCTTCGCAGACCCGGCGGATACCTGGGCACAGGCGCTGCATGACCACGGGCTCCTTGCGAACGATCAACCGCTTCCGGATCGCGAGCGCCCGTCCGTGGAGCTGCTCGACGCGCTTCACCCACAAGGAATCGCCGGCGTGGTCGAGCAGGCCTCCGGCCTACTGAGCGACCAGCAGCGTCTTGACCAGCTCGGTCCGCTGATCGGGCAGTTCAGGGAGCTCACCGACGATGAGACCAAGGCGAACGCGCTCGCCGAGGAGATCGCGCACGTCATCCCCCGTCCCGAGAACGCGGCGCCGCCACCGGTCGACGCCGACACCATGGAGGCGCTGATCGGCGAGCGCCTCACGCCGGCGCAGCGCCAGTGCATGCGCCGCGTCCGAGACCTGCTCGACGTCGGCGCTGTGTGAGCCAACCCTCCCGACGTCTCATGCCACGTGAAGCGTGGTCGCCCGCCCGCTGCGGCCGAACGCATCGCGCGGCGTGATCCGCACCGTGAGCGCGCCAGCCGGCACGGAGCCCGCGATCAGACTCGTCCGGCCCGTCTCACCCGCGGCGATCCGCTCGGTGCCGTGGACGACAGCCACGAGGTAGCTGACCGCACGCGGTGCCTTCGACCACGAGATGCTCAGCCCCGACGGCGTGCGCCGCGCCGACGGATGTGACACCGACCCCGGTCGTGCCGACACCGCGACCTTGTACCGGAGCACGGTCAGCTGCGCCCGGGGTCGACCGTTCTGGAACACGTCGGCCTCGATCGTGTGCTTCGCGCTCGCGAGCGATGTGGCCGGACGGAACACGAGGCTCCCGCTGTGGCGCGCGGTCAGCTTCTGCACGACGTCCGTGCTGCCGGGCACGCGGTCGAGCAGTCGCAACTTCTGTCCCGGGATCGCGCGGGCGTTCCACGTCAGGCGCACCTTCCCGCCGCGCAACCGCGTGAGCCGGACCCGCACCCGCGGCTTGGCGAGCGGACGTGCCCGGTCGATCCGAACCACCGCCGGCGAACCCGGCAGCGTGACGATACGCCACGCGCCCGCCCGTGCGCGACGCAGATACACGTACGTCGTGTGGAGCTGGTCGACCGGCACGATGATCGCGTTGTGGCTCTTCAACGGATGCGCCGCCGCCGGGGTCACGAACGACACACCGCCCGGACCGCTCACGCGCACCCTTGGCGCGCCGCTTGAGCCGCGCAGAGCGAGCGCGACCAACCCGGCCCCCGACGCGACCCGCACCACTCCCCCGCCGCCCGCGGCGGCGATGTCGGCAGCGTGGGGCACGACCTTGAACGGGGTCAGATCGCACCCGCCCAGATCCTGCGGCGGGTCGACCCAGTTCTGCGTGCCGAAGCCCTCGGAGATGAAGCCGTACGTGCCGCAGAACCCGTAGCCCTCCGAAGAGACGACGCCGATCGCGGCGATGTTGCCGATCACGGGGAGCGTCACCTGATAGTTACCGTCCAGGTTGAAGTCAGTGCTGTGGAACCGATTGCCCGTGCCTTGGAACCAGCCAGTCGCCGAACCCTTCGCCGACACGAGCTTCTTGACCCGTTTAACGTCGACGGTCAGTTCGCCGCTGATGCCGGCCTCGAAGGAGAAGTCCAGCGCGCTCGGCACGTACGCGCACATCGTCACCGTGCCCTTGAACTGGCCGAGCTTCAGCTCATCGATGGTGGGCGAGTTGAACGACCCGGTGAACTCAAACGGGTTCTGCCCGTGCGAGCAGTCGGTCGCCGCCAGCCGGAAGGCGCGGATGTTCAGGGTTGACTTGAGCACTGGGACGTTGGCGAAGTTGATGTGCTCCTTGATCGTCGCGCCGATATCGAACGACAGCTGCGGCTTGAGCACGAGGTTGCCCTCGACGCCGGTCAGATCCCATCCGGTCTCGCCGACGGGGAGCTCGAATCCTGAAACGCCCAGCCCCAGACCAGCCAACTGAGAATCGACGAAGAACAGCCGCCCGGCGATCGCGCCCTGGTTGGTGCCGGTCTCGGACTCCCACGGGAACAGCGTCGTCACCTCGGCCGACCAGGTCACCTGGCCGTTGACCGTCGCCTCCTTGAACTTCGCGCCGCCGAAGCCAAGCTTCAGCGGAGGCGTCGAGCCGGCGAGTTCCACAGCGAACTCGGGGACCTGGAGCTCGCTCTGCGTGAGGTCGATCGGGGCGTTGTTGGACAGGGCCAGGGTCAGCTTTGCGGCGAGCGTGCCGAGCGAACGACCGGTCGCGTTGGACACCGCGGTGCCGATGTTCTTGGAGAGCTCCTCGAGCGATACCTGCCCCTCGAGCTTGGAGCTTGCGCCGCCCGGACCCCACGTCACCTTGACCTGTGCGGACGTGGCATTCACCAGCGGCAGCGCAAGCAGCCGCGCAATGGAGCCACCGATGTTCAGCCCAACCGTGTAGGACGGCGTGAACGGCTTCAACAAGCTCAGCGGGATCGGTACCGAGATTGAGCCTGAGAGCACCCAATCCACGCCGGCCCCCTCGGCGCGGATTGGGGCGCCCGCGTTGCCCGGTTCAATCACGAGCTTGCCCCCGGACTGTGGCTTCAGGTCGAAGCCGCCAACCCACGCTTCCTGATCGGTCTCGAACACGCCGGTTCCGTGTCCCTGAGCGTCCTGGCGCTCGCTGAAGCAGCCCTCGGCGAGCGCGAGCCCGACCTGGACCGACGGAACACCGGTCGTCGTGCACCCGCCGCCCGCGGTGATCGTCAGTGTCATGTTGGCGTCCACCGTCGACGAGCCAGTCGCGGTGGAAGGATCCGATGAGTTGAAGCTCGCGTTGGCCCGGGCGTCGACGAACCCGTTGACGAAGTAGGTCCCGGGCGCCAGCTGTCCGGTCGCCGAGTTCGAGCCACTCGTGAGCTGAAACAGGGTCGTGCCGCCGGAGCCGCCCGATAAGCGAACGGCGGTCAGGGCGGAGCTGTTGTTGTGCCCGGTCGACGAGGTCCCGCCGGAGATGGAGAACGTCGATGGCTCTGTGATCGTGAATCTGATCAGGCCATCGATCGACTGTTCCCCTGAAGCGAACAGATCCGCTCCCTGCCCGCTGACCGAGGCGTGGGCGGTCGCGTGGGCGACCACGCCGAGGACCGCTCCCGTCGACGTGATGCTCGAGGAGGTCGACGCGTTGCCACTCGCCGACGCCGTGGCACTGCATCCGTTGTTGGCCGGCGGACACGTGCCGCTCGCCGTCGAGTCGGGCGGAGCCGCCGAGGACCCGGAGCCGCAGCCGGCGGGCGCCGGGTGCTGACCCGAGTGCGTGACGTCACTGCCGCGAAGAATCGTCGCCTGGGTGAACCCCGCCCCGTCATCGCCGACGGCGCAGACGACGTCTTGCACCGGCGACGCGGCGGCGGCGTCGGACGCCGAGACGGCTGCGTCCATGCACGTCAGGCAGAGGATCAGGATGACGGTCAGACGTGACATGGCGGCTCCTCCCTGGGGATCCCACGGCGCCACTCCTCGAGCATCTCGATCAGCGCGAGCCATCCCAGGTACGGTCGTGGCTGATCATCGGGTCCCGCGACGGTCCCCCGGATCGGCTCTGACTCGGTTTCGACCTCGAGCACCAGACGAAGCGGCGTGTTCATCGCGGCGATTCTCAGCACCAGCCGCGGCTGTGTCATTACGGGTGACCACCAGTGTTTTGTCGCCCACCCGGTGCGAACCATCTGCGACACTCGCCCGTAGAGAGAAACGTGGCCACGGGGCAAGCAACGTTCGGGCGCAGTGACGCGCTGCTGGAGCGCCAGCAGGCGTCGGAACGACTCGACTCGGTGCTCAGCGCGCTGCACGACGAGCGGGGCGGGGTGGCGCTGGTCGAGGGTCCGGCCGGGATCGGCAAAACGGTGCTGCTCGACGTCCTCGCGTCCCGGGCGAGCGCCGCCGGGGCGCGGCTCCTGCGCGCCCGGGGCGGAGAGCTCGAGCGCGAGGACCCGTTCGGCGTCGTCGCCCAGTTGTTCGGCCCGCCGCTGACGACGGACGAGCTCGGAGACCTCCCGATCGCGGCCCAGGGCGCCGTGCGAGCCGCGGAGGGTGCGATCGCGCCGCCCGGCGAGGACACGACGCGGACGATCAATCACGGGCTGTACACGCTGTGCGTGAGGCTCGCGGCCACGACGCCGCTGCTGATCCTCGTCGACGACGCGCACTGGGCGGACGAGCGCTCACTGCGGTGGCTGCTGTTCGTCGCGCGGCGGCTTGACCACGCCCCGATCGCGATCGTGCTGGCACACCGCCCGCGGGAGCCGGGCGCCGAGCGGGATCTGATCAGCCGGCTCGCGACGCAGGACGGAGCCGAGCTCGTCGAGCTGCCCCCGCTCACGTCCTCCGCAACCGGCGAGCTCGTCCGCGCGGAGCTCGGTCCCGACGCCGACCAGCGCTTCTGCGACGCGTGCCACCGCGCGACGGGCGGGAATCCGTTCCTGCTCGTCGCCCTGGTCGCAGAGCTCACGGCCTCCGGCGTCCAGCCGACCGCGGATGCGGTCGACGTCGCGCTGAGAGTCGGCCCGCAGTCAGTCGCGCGTGCCACCTTGCTCCGCCTGTCCCGGGCGCCTGCCGCGGCCACCACGCTCGCCCGGGCGATCGCCGTGCTGGAAGACGCCGACCTGCCAGATGCGGCCCGCCTGGCCGAGCTCGACGAACGAACGGCGGCCAGCGCCGCGGCCGCGCTCGCCGAGGCGGGCCTGCTCGCACCCGGGCGACGGCTTCGTTTCGCCCATCCGCTCGTGCGCGCCGCGATCTACGCCGACATCGACGAGCGCGAGCGTCTGCTCTACCACCGGGCGGCAGCGCGTGCCCTCGCCACGAGCGAAGCCGCTCCCGAACGCGTGGCGGCGCATCTCATGAACGCCCTGCCGGCGGACGACCCGGCCGCGGTGACCGCGCTGCGCATCGCCGCCCGGCGGACGTACGCGAGCGGAGCCCCGGGCGCCTCGGCCCGATATCTGCGCCGAGCGCTCGACGAGCATCCCGAGGACCGCGCGCGCGCCGAGGTCTTACTCGAACTCGGGCGCGCCGAGGTGCGGGCCAACGAGGCGCATGCCGTGGACCATCTCACCGAGTCCGTGGCCGCAGCGGATGAGGATCCGGCACTCAAGGCGCGAGCCCTGCGGGAACTCGGGCGCGCGCACATCCTCACGGGCCGGATGGCGGAGGCGATCGCGGCGTTTGAGCAGGCGGTCAACGCATCCGGGCCGGATCGCGAGCTGCGCCTCGCGCTCGAAGGTGAACTCGCGGCGACGCTCGCCAACGTCACGAACGCGGCCGACGTCGCGACCCGGCTTGCGCCGTACCGCGACCTGGCCGGCGCGACACCCGCCGAGCGCATGGTGCTCGCCCTGCAGGCGTTCGTCGCGATCCAGCAGAACGAGCCGGTCGGCGTGGCCAATGAGCTCATTGACAAGGCTCTGCTCAGCGGTGAGTTCGTCACCGAGCAGACAGCTGGGTCGATTACGTTCGCCGATGGGATCTTCGCCGCGATCCTTGCCGAGCGCGAGCCGGTCTGCCTGCAACTGCTCGCCCAGGCGAGAGCGGACGCGGAGCGGCTCGGCTGGTCGACCGCGCTCGCCGCGGTCCCGTTCTTTGAAGCCTTCTGCCACCTGCGGCTCGGAGGGCTCGACGACGCACGCCGCCGGGCCCACGCCTCCCTCGCCGTCGCCGACGACCGCGGCTGGCACGCGTTCACACCGATGGCGGCCGCGGTTCTATGCATGGCCGAACTCGAGCGCGGGCAGCCCCAACTCGCCGCGGCAGCGCTCGATCGACTCGGCCTCACCGAGATCCCCGACAGCGCGTTGTTCCAGCTCGCGCTCTACGCCCGCGGCCTGCTGCGCTCCGCGCAGGCCGACTTCAGCGCTGCGCACGCCGACCTGCTCCTGTGCGGCGAGCGCGAGATCAGGATCGGAGGCGTGACCCCGGCGGCGATGGCGTGGCGCTCACATGCGGCGCTCGCCGGCGCGCGGCTGGGCGACCGCGATGGTGCATACCGACTCGCCGCCGAGGAGGTGGCCCTCGCGCGCACGTTCGGTACCCCACGGGCGCTCGGTGTGGCGCTGCGCGCGTCCGGCCTCGTCGCCGGTGGCCCCAAGGGAACCGAAACGCTTTCGGAGGCGGTCGAGGTGCTGAAAACGAGCGGCGCCACGCTCGATCACGCCCGGGCGCTGTGCGACCTCGGCGCGGCGCTGCGGCGGGACAACCGCCGCCGTGACGCCCGCGCCCCGCTCGCCGAGGCACTGGCGCTCGCGAGCGCCTGCGGCGCCGAGCCGCTCGCCGCGCGGGCCCGGGATGAGCTGCTTGCGGCCGGCAGCCGCCCGCGCCGCACGGCCCTCAAAGGACCGGACGCGCTGACGGCGAGTGAGCGGCGGGTCGCCGAGCTTGCGGCCGCGGGGCGGGCCAACCGTGAGATCGCCGAGGAGCTCGTCGTCACGGTCCGCACGGTGGAGTTCCACCTCAGCCGGGCGTACGCGAAGCTTGGCGTTCAGTCACGGACGGCCCTTCACGACGCGCTGAACGGTCAGCCCGCGTAGGCGCCGGGTCCCGCAGCGCACCCGCGTGCGTCCGGGCGCTTGGGTCACGGCGGACCTTCAGCAGGCTGGCGACGGCGGTCACAGTGAGCACGACGGCGATGACCGCGAGCGACAGCCCCGTCGAGATCTCCGGGATCGCGTGAAGGTGACCGTGGGCGAACTCCAACACGAGCTTGACCCCGATGAAGCCGAGGATCACGGCGAGGCCGGTCGACAGGTACACGAGGCGGTCCAGCAGACCGGACACGAGGAAGTACAACGCCCGCAACCCGAGCAGCGCGAAGACGTTGGCGGCGAACACGATCCAGGCGTGGTTCGTGACGCCGAACACTGCCGGGATCGAATCGAAGGCGAACACGACGTCGGTGCTGCCGATCGCGAGCAGGACGAGCAGCATCGGTGTGAACACGCGCCGCCCGTCGACCCGGGTCATCATTCGGCCGCCGTCATATCGATCGCTCAAGGGCAACAGCCGGCGCGCCGCACCGACGACCGCGTTGTCCTCGACCGAGGGGTCGACACCGCGATGGCGATAGAGCTGGATTGCGGTGACGACGAGCGTCAGCCCGAACGCGAGGAACATGAACGAGAACGTCGTCAGGAGCGCCGCACCGAGTGCGATGAAGACCCCCCGCAGCGCGAGCGCGAGCGCGATCCCGATCGTCAGCGCCTTCGGTTGTTGCGCCGCCGGGACTGCGAACGCGGTCATGATGATGGCGAACACGAACAGATTGTCGACGGACAGGCTCTTCTCGACGACATAACCGGCGAAGTACTGGGCGCCAAGGTCCCACCCGGCCGTCACCCCAACCCCGACGCCGAACAGCATCGCGGCGGCGATGTAGAAGAGCGACCATCGGATCGCGGTGGTGAACCTCACAGCAGCGAAGAGATGCCGTGGACGGCGGCCGCGCCGAGCACGATGTCCAACGTGATGCCGACCGTCAGCAATACGATCCCGGCGGCGCCGACGAGCGCGTCCTCCAACAGCATGCTGAGGGACAGGACGACGACGCCGAGGGCGGGCAGCGTGTCGAGGCCGCTGAACGGCGGCGCGACGAACGCCGCCACGGTCCCGGCGATCGCCAGCACCCCGAACAGCACGTCCACGAACCGCCACCCGAAGATGAACCGCAGGCGCGGCCGCGAGAAGCGCTCGAGCCGCCGGATGAGCTTCATCAGACCAGCGATGAACTTCTGCTGACGCGGTCCGCCGAGCTCGACCCGCCGCCATCGCTGCGGCAGCCACACCTCCCGGCGGCCGGCGATCAGCTCGAGCGCGATGAGCGCTGCGATCACCTCAAAGATGTGCGTGACGCCGCCGGTCGGCAGCGGTAGGGCGGGAACGCCCAGGAGCACGACGAGCAGGATCGCAAAGCTCTTGTCGCCGAAAGTGGTGACGAGGCTTCCCAGCGACTTGTCGCCGTCGCCGGTCAGCCACCGCTCGAGCTGATCACTCAGAGTGGTTCTCAACGCGGTCATGCTGCCAGCCTGACGACCCGGCCGGCACCATCGAGCGCCCGCAGGCGCTGGATCCGCTCGGCGATCGGCGGGTGGGTCATGAACAGCGTCGCCAGACCGCCGCGGGGGAGCGGGTTCACCGCGTACAGCGACGCCTCCGCCGGGTTGACGTTCATCGGGATCGCCCGCGCTCCGCGCTCGAGGTTCTCGAGTGCATCGGCGAGCGGCGTCGCCCGTCCGAGCAGCTGCGCGCCCGTCGCGTCGGCGAGGTACTCGCGCTGGCGTGAGACACCGAGCTGGAGCAGCGTCGCGGCGATCGGCGCGACGATGATCGCGGCCAGAGTGCCGAGCAGCCCAAGCGGCGAATCATCCTCGTCGGAGCCGCCGAACAGCATCGAGAACTGCAACACCGTGGCTACCGCCGAGATCGCGCCGGCGACCATCGCGGCGATCGACGAGATGAGGATGTCGTGGTTCTTGATGTGCGCGAACTCGTGCGCGAGCACGCCCCGGACCTGGTCGGCCGGCAGCTGCTCGAGCAGACCCTCGGTGACCGCGACGGCCGCGTGCTCGGGGTTGCGGCCGGTCGCGAACGCGTTCGGCTGATCGGACGGGATCAGGTACAGCTGCGGGACGGGGACCTCGGCGCGGTGGGCGAGGTCCTCGACGATGCGTCGCAGCCACACCGCCTGCCCCGGCTCCAGCGGCTGGGCTCGGCTCGCGCGGAGCGCGATCTTGTCCGAGAACCAGTAGCCGACGAGGTTCATCCCGACGGCGAGCAACACGAAGACGTACAGCGCGCCGCCGCCGATCGCGGCGCCGACCGCAATCAGCAGGCCGCTGAGGGCTGCGATCAGCAGCCACGTGCGGATATGGGTAGCGAAACGGGTCGCTGTGATGTTCATGGTCTCGAGTCTCCTTTCGACTGAGCGCCGTGGTTTGACGATCAGCCGAAGGTTTCTCCCGCCCCACATGGGGCCGACGCGCCCGGGCTCGCAAGCCGTACTGACGAGCAACGTCCGTTTGGGGATACTGCCCCCCGGCACTATTCAGAGTAGCGCCGCGTGGGCAGAGGCAGCCGCGTTTTGAGCAACTTCTTATGAAGGCTCGCGACGGCCGCCGCGGGGCTCACTAACGCCGCGGCGCCCACGCCCTCGGGGGAGGGCATGGGCGCCGGGTGCGCGGCGGGCCCGGAGGCCCATCCTTCACTGCATCGCGGTCTGTGCCTTGAACACGCTGAGCGCGGGCTTGGTGTTGCCGTTGTAGTCGACGAGCCCGTAGTCGTTCTCGGGGTCGGCGCTGTTGGAATTGTTGTCCTGGAAGCAGTAGACGAACACTGCGCGGACGTAGCTGGCCCAACTGCCACGCGCGTAGTTGAACACGGTGGTCAGGTCGGAGGCCTGGCCTGAAGCGGTCGTGCAGCGGGTGCTGCCGCTCGTGCAGGTCGGCCATCCGATCTCGGTCAGCCACAGCGGCTTGTCGGAGGCGCCGTGACCCACGAACTGCTGGCGGATCGACTCGACCCGGCGGACCTGGTTGTAGCCGTTGTAGGCGACACCCGGAGTCGGGAAGCTGACGTTCGTCAGATCGTCGCCGTAGGGGTGAACGGCGACGCCGTCGAAGTAGCTGTTCAGGTCGGGAACCGCCTGATACACCGCGTCGATCCACCACACCCACGTCGAGTTCACGAGCGCGCTCGTGTTGTCGGCGGCGAGCAGGAACTTGGCGCCCGAGTCGGCGCTGCGGCCGGCGATCGCGGCGGCCTTGACGAGCCGGGCGTACGCGCCTGGGTCGTAATTGCCGTTGTTGCCGTTCGAGTAGTACGGCTCGTTCCAGACCTCGAACGTCTGAACGGCGTAGCTGGCGAGCGTCGGGTGCGCGGTCCAGAAGGTGCCGTGCGGGCCGTACCGGCCGACGACCGCGGCGACGAATGTCGCGAAATCGCTCGGGTTGGACGGAATCGCGTTCCAGCTCGGGCCGTCCCACGATGGGGTGTCCAGCAGGTCCGGCAGCACGTGGGCGCCGTTCTGGGCGCTCACGAGCATGAACTGGTCATACCGGGACCAGTCAAACGTGCCACGGCTCGGCTCGATCTGGCTCCAGTCGAACTCCTGGCGGATCCATTTCGGACCGGCCTGCGAGGCGACCTGGCCCATCCGGCCGGACATGTCCGCCCAACCGCTGACCGAGGCGTTCAGCCCGACGATCAGACCACCCGACGTGGGCGGCGGCGGTGTTGGCGTCGTGCTCGTCGTCGTCGTGGTCGTCGTGGTCGTCGTGGCCGTCGTCCCGCTCGTCGCGGTGCTCGCCGGCCAGTTGATCGTCACCTCAGACGCCCACGGGGCGCCGGAGACGTTCGCCGACAAACCGTAGTTGACGGCCTGACCCGGAACGGACGGCGGCGAGAAGCTCGTGCCGGTCACGGTCTGGTAGGTCGTGTCGCGGGTCGTCGTCGGGTTCTTGATCGTCGCCAGGGTGTAGCTGCTCACGCCGGACAGCGCGCCCCATGTCAGGGTCGTACCGGACACGGTGAGCGCCGGCTTGGGCGGCAGCGGAACCGGCCAGTTGATCGTGACCTGAGCTGACCAGGGGGCGCCGGAGACGTTCGCCGCGAGACCGTAGTTGACGGCCTGGCCCGGGACGGAGGGTGGTGAGAAGCTTGTCCCGGTGACGGTCTGGTAGGTCGTGTTACGCGTGGTCGTCGGGTTCTTGATCGTCGCCAGCGTGTAGCTGCTGACGCCCGAGAGCGCACTCCAGCTCAACGTCGTCCCGGACACCTTGAGGCTCGGTGCGGGCGGCAGCGCGACCGGCCAGTTGATCCTGACCTCGGCGGCCCAGGGCGCGCCGGACACGTTGGCGCGCAGGCCGTAGTTGACGGCCTGGCCCGGCACGGAGGGTGGCGAGAAGCTCGTCCCGGTGACGGTCTGATAGGTCGTGTTACGCGTGGTCGTCGGGTTCTTGATCGTCGCCAGCACGTAGCTGCTGACGCCGGACAGCGCGCCCCACGTCAACGTGGTGCCGGACACTTTCAGGACCGGCTTGGCGATGGCGGCGTTTGCCATCGGCGCGCTCGCGCCGGCAAGCGACATCACCACCAGCCCCGTCAGAAGAACACGGCTCATCCCGCGCAAGCGAGACGCCGTCAGCGCCCATCCCGGTATCCGGGTACGGGCATGTGAATCGGGCCGGAGACCCGAGCGCGATGCAGGCATGACCTACCTCTTCGTTGCGAGCACCACGCCCAGCGACAACTGCCACTTCGGTAACCCGGCTAACTCCTGGAGGAGTCCCGTGGCTTTGCGAGCCCGCCTCGCGACGGGGGTGCCCTTATCGGGTGGTGCTGGTTTTCGTTCCCCGGCGAGCCGCCGGTCTCCATACCTGCGTCGACCGTCCGGAAGCGGAAGCTCGACGTCAACCCGGCTCGCTAGGACGCACGTCCAGAGGCCTGCGGATGATACTCAGGCGGCCTGGGGGAAACGTACTGACGCGGCGTCCGGGATCGGCCGGGCCAGCGCCCGCGCTAGACCGCGAGCGCTTCGGCGCGCCCGATCGGCCGCTTGCCCCAGCGGCTGCGGATCGCAAAGTCGAGCAGACGCTCCAGGTAGGACGCGAGCGGCGAAACCGAGATCCCGGCGGGCTCGAGTTGCGCTCGGGCGGCCGTGTTGTCGAACTCGGTGTCGACGGCGAAGTAGGGGAAGTAGGCGGCGCTCTGGCCGATGGCCGAGCGCTGGACCCCGGTCATGCTCTTGGCGTGCTCGGCGAACTCGGCGGCCGAGAGCACCATCGGTGGCGGTCGCTTGAAGTAGCTGCTCGCGAGCTCGACGAGCTCGCCGACGCTCGACGCGTGCGTTCCCGCCGTGAGGTGATACGTCTCGCCGGCCCGGCCGGAGGACTGGCACAGCTCGTAGATGGCGTCGGCGACGTAGTCGATCGAGACGACGTCGACCGGCGAGGATGGCACCGCCGGCACGGCCGGATAGAGCCCCCGCGCGAATGCCCGCAGCGGCCAGTAGAGGACGTTGAACGCCGACGTCCAGCCGCTGCGGCGGTCGCCGACGACGATGCTCGGACGCAGCACCATCGTCGGCAGATCGGCGGCGTCGCGCACGAGCCGCTCCGCCTCGAACTTCGACTGCTCGTAGCTGTTGCGGAAACCCTGGGAGACGTCGTGATCGGTCTCCATGAACCGGCCGGGATGCGTGCCGGCGACGTACGCCGTCGATACGTGCGTGAAGCGGCGCAGTCCTCCCGCCGACGAGGCCAGGGACGCCAACTCCAGCGCGCGCCGGGTCCCCTCGACGTTGATCTCACGCGCCTCGTCGAGCGGCAGCGAGAACGACACCGAGGCCGCGACGTGAACGATGTCCTCCGTCCGGCCCGCAATATCGGCGCGGCGGCGCTCCGGCAGCCCAAGACCGGGCGATAACAGGTCCGCGGCGACGGCGTCGACCCGGCGCTCGTAGCGGCGCGCGGTGCGCAACCCAAAGAGGTCCCGCAGGATGCCGGTGACCCGCCCCCGGGCGGCGCTGTCATCGGCGGCGCGCACCAGCGCGATCACCCGGCGGTCGGTCCGAGTCAGGTAGCGCTCGAGCACCTCCATCCCAACAAACCCGGTCGCCCCGGTCAATAAAAGGTCGCCGCTCACAGTCCACTCCCACAAAGGGTGCCGAGCGCGCCTGCGAGACGCTCGCGCGTCTCGAACGGTTCGATCAGCTCGTCGACGAAGCCGTCGCGCGCCGCGATCTCCGGACGCAGATGCGTGTCCTCGTATTCGGCGACGAGGCGATCACGGAGCCCCTCGTCCGCGTCGTCCGCCTGGAGCGTGCGGCGGTGGATGATCCCGACGGCCGGGCGCGCACCCATCACGCCGATCTCGGCCTGCGGCCACGCGAACACGTAATCGGCGCCGAGGTCCTTTGAGTTCATCGTGATGAACGCGCCGCCGAACGCCTTGCGGAGGATCACGGTGACGCGCGGGACCGTCGCCTCGGCGAACGCATGGACGAGGCTGGCGCCAAAGCGGATCACCCCGGCAGACTCCTGACGCGAGCCCGGCATGTAGCCCGGCGTGTCGACGAGCACGACGAGGGGGATTCCGAAGGCGTTGCACTTCGATACGAACCGCGCGCCCTTCTGGGAGCTCGCGGCGTCGAGCACGCCGCCGAGGTACCGCGGCTGGTTGGCGATGATGCCGACCGTCCGGCCCTCGAGCCGGGCAAACCCCGTGACGATGCTACGGGCCCACCCGGCCGCGACCTCAAGAAACGCTGCGCCATCGGTCATACAACGGATGACTTCCCGCATGTCGTACACGCGACGCGCCGCCTCCGGCACGAACTCTCCCGGATCGCCGCCGAGCGCCGGCTCCGGCATCCGCAGGCGGGCTGACTCCCCGGCCCGGGACGGGAGGTACGAGAGCAGCTCGCGCGCGAGGCCGGCACCCTCGAGATCCGTATCAGCCACGAAGTGGCAGACGCCGTTGCGCTCGTGGACCCGGGGGCCGCCGAGCCGGTCGGCCGTGATTTGCTCCCCGAGAGCGTCGCGGACGACGTTCGGACCGGTGAGGAACATGCTCGAGTCGCGCGTCATGACGGTCCAGTCGGTGAGCGCGGGCGAGTACGCGCCGCCGCCGGCCGACAGCCCGGTGATGATCGAGATCTGCGGCACCTTGCCGGACATCAGCACGGTCTCGCGGAAGATGCGCCCGTAGCCGCCGAGGGCGGCGAGACCCTCCTGCATCCGCGCCCCGCCGGAGCCGACGAAGCCGACGACCGGCACGCCGGAGCGACGAGCGAGCCGCAGCACGCGCACGATCGTCTCCGCGTGCGCCTCGCCGAGCGAGCCGCCGACGTACGTCCCGTCCTGCGCGTAACAGAAGACCGGCCGGCCGTCGACGCAGCCGGAGCCACCGACGACGCCGTCGCCCGCCCGCGTCCGTGGGCCCATGTGGCGTGAGGTGACCGCCGAGCGGATCACCTGCAACGAACCGGGATCGCACAGGACCTCGAGCCGCTCGAGCGCGGTCAGCGCCTGTGCCTCGTCGGTGCGCTGAGCGACGGCGAGCGCGCTCACGCGATGCCCCCGAGGGCGACGAGCCCTTCCCCGAGCTCCGGAATCTCCCACTCGACGACCGCCGCGCCCCACGTGAACCCGGCGCCGAAAGCCCCGAGGAGCACGCGATCGCCGGGCCGCAGTCGCCCGGCCTCGCTCGCGTGGTCGAGCGCGAGCGGCAGCGTCGCCGCCGACGTGTTCGCGTAGCCGCCGATGCAGTCGACGACGCGCTCGGCGGGCAGGCCGAGTCGCTCGCCGACGCCGCGGAGGATCCGGGCGTTCGCCTGGTGATAGACGAACAGGTCGATGTCATCGAGGCTCAGCTCGGCGAGTGCGAGCGCCTCGAGCGTCGCCTCCGACATCCGGGCCACCGCGTGCCGGAATGTGTCTGCACCCTGCATGCGGATGAGCGCGTCGTCGCGGTCGACGACGATCAGCTCCGCACCAGCCCCGTCGGCGCCGAGGGTGACGGGTCCGATCCGACCGAGGCCGTGGCTGGCGCTGAGCACGACGGCCCCGGCGCCGTCGGCGAACAGGGCGGCGGTCTGTCGGCAGTCGGGATCGGTGATCCGTGACATCGCGTCGGCGCCGATCAGCAGCACGTGATCGGCGCGGCCCGACTCGATCTGCGCCGCGCCGAACGCAAGTCCGGAGAGAAAGCCGGTGCACGCGGCGCCGACATCGATCGCTCCGGCCCGTGTCGCGCCGAGGGCGTGAGCGACGAGCGGTGCGGCGTTCGGCAACAGCTCGTCGGACGTCGTCGTCGCGACGAGCACCATGTCGAGCTCGGTCGCGTCGAGGTTGCCTGCGCGCAGAGCATCGCGGCCCGCCGCCGCGGCGAGATCGGTGAGACGCTCATCGGGCGCGAGCACCCGTCGCGAGTGAATTCCGGTGCGCTTGAGGATCCATTCGTCGCTGACGCCGATGCGCTCGGCGATCGAGGCGTTGGGGACGACCGTCGCCGGCAGGCTGGTGCCGATCGCGGCGATCGAGGCGAGCCGCGTGCTCGGCGCCGTGGCCGGTGCGGCGACGGCGGGGGTCGGTTCCGTGACAGCTGTGGCCATACCGACACCCTGCCCGCTCCGGCGTGGGGTCACCACCGCAACCCGCCGGTTGGGGGGACTACCCGTAAACGTAGACGGTTGAGTCCGCGGGTGCCGGGCTCGGATGTGGGTGGCGATCCGGTGCCGCGAGACGTGTGCAGACGGACCGCGCCCCCGTCGACTCGACCATCTAACTGATCAGTCCGAGCTTCTCCGCGCGCTGGACCGCCTCGAGCCGGTTGCGGACGTCGAGCTTGCGATACAGCGTGCTCGCGTACTCCTTAACGGTGTACGGAGACAGGTGCAGCTGGGCCGCGATCTCCCGGTTGGTCGCGCCCTGCGCCACGAGCGCGAGCACCTGGCGCTCGCGTTCGGACAGCTGCAAGAACGTCGACGGTGCGTCCGCCGGGTCGTCTTGGAACACGGACATGCCGACCGCGACCATGCCGACCGCGCGGATGATCTCCGCGCCGCGTGAGTCCTTGGAGACGAAGCCGCTGGCCCCGCACGCGGCCGCCGCCCGCGATGAGATCTGCCCGGCACCGGAGATGAGCAGCAGCCTCATCCCCGGTTGCACCTCGTGGAGCCGCTCGCAGATCTCGGGTCCCGACTCCGAGCCGACGAACAGGTCGACGAGCGCGAGGTCGACGTTGTGCTGCGTCGTCTGGGCGACCGCCTCGGCGCCATTGTGGGCCGAGAAGGATCGCGAGATCCAAGGCTGGCGCTCGAGCATGATCCGCAGCCCCCAGTGCACGACGTCGTGGTCGTCCACGATGAGCACCCTGATCGGGCGCTGCAGCTTCGGGCGCGCCGCGTCGCTCACCCGGCGCGCTCCGGCACGGCCAGGCGCACCTGCCAGGAGCCTTCTCCGTGGGGCCCGAACTCGAGGACGCCACCCGCTTGCACCGCCTCGAGTGCAGCGATCCGCAGCCCGGCCCCGGGTGAGCGGCTCACCTCGGTCGTCGCCGCGACACCATCGTTCTCGACCTCGATGACAAGCAGGCCGTCGGCGAGGCGGACGCGCACGACGACCGAGCGCGCCTGGGCGTGCTTGCGGACGTTGCGGACTGCCTCCCGGAGCACCGACTGCGCGAGCGGTTCGAGTTCGGCCGGTATCGCTGGCACCGTGCCGTCGACGTGAATCTCAAACGCATCACGCGGTCCTGCGAGGCGCTCGAGTTCGGCGGCGAGCGTCGTGCCGGTCGCCTTCGGGATCGGCCCAAGCGGGCGCTGCAACGCGGCGCGCAGATCCCCGAGCGCGATCTGGATCTCGTCTGCGCAGCGCTCACGGCTGAGATCGTCGAGCGGTCCCGGCGGGGACAGTGCCATCGAGACCCCGAACAGGCGCTGCACGACACGCTCGTGGAGATCGCGCGCGAGGTCGATCCGTTGCTGCAGCTCGCGCGCCCGCTCGCCGAAGTACGTCGCGGTCCGGGCCGTCGAGGCGAGCGCGAGCGTTTTGCCAAGCGTCCACAGGAGCTCGCGGCGCTCGTCGTCGAGCGGCCATGAGCCGGGGAGCGGCTCGGCGATGATCACGCCGGGCCAGCGACCCGCCGCCGACAGCGGGACGTAGACGAGCGGGTGGTCACCGACGAGCTGGGCGAACTCGGGCGGGATCGTGGGCATCGCTGGGGGCGCGACCTCGATGACCCGATCCTCGGTGAGCGCCCGGGCGGCATCGGGCGCGAGCTCGAGGCTGACCGGGAACTGGGCGAAATGCTCAAGCTGCATCCCGTGTGCGCCGGCGGCGTCGACCCGGCGCGTGACCTCGTCGTAGCGGAAGATGAGGGCGCGACGCATCCCCGCGATCCGGCACACGCCCTCCGCGAGCCGCGAGTAGAACGCCTTGCGGTCGAGCTCGAGCTCGCCGCTTGAGAGTGCCTCGACGAGCAGCTCGATCGCGGCGCGAGCGCTCGGTGAGTTGCCGGGCTGTGGTCGATCCGTCACGGCCATCCCCCCGATGGTGCCCCACCGGCCCGCCAGGATCGGCATGCGACACGGAATCCCCCCCGGTTGGGGGGATCGAGGCAGAGGTGGCGCGGCGCGGTTGATCGGTGGGCGGCGCTCCCCATAGGGTGGTGTCATGGGACACGGACTGACGTTCGCCGTCGCCGGCGGCACCTGGATCTTCCTCGGGGTCCTCGTCGCGCTGTTCTTCGTGTTCGTGTTCGGCTACTACACGCGGACCGGCAGCGGCATCAGCCAGCGGCCGTACCGACGGCCTGATGCGCCGCCCGAGTCGCCGAGCGAGCTCGCTCACGACATCACCCAGGACGTCCAGCGCTGGCAACGCGGCACCGAGGGCCAGCACCGGACCCGCCGGGTCGACACCAGAGTGCCGACGGATCCGGCGGTGGCGCAGGCACTCGTCGAATGGCGCGGGCGGCGCGGGATCACGCGGGGACTGGCGACGCCAGTGGGTCCGGACGACCGGGTCCGTGGACCCGTGGGAGCGCCGACCGTGGTGATCTGGATCGACGCGACGAACGAGCCGTGCCGCAGCGCATACCGCCTGCTGAGCGGGTTTGCGGACGACGGCCGGGTCCGGCTCGCCGTGCGACAGCTTCCGCTCGCCGACGTGCACCGTTTGGCGTTGCCGGCTGCCGAAGCGCTCGAGGCCGCCGCCGCTCAGGGCAGCTTCTTCGCTGTGCTTGACGACTTCGCTGCGACGGGAGTGCGTGATGACGACGAGGTTCTCCAGCGCGCTGCCCGCTGCGTCCCGGACGGCGATCGCCTGCGCGAGGAGGTCGCGGCGGGAACCTACCGGGAGGCTGTGATCGCGCAGATCGGCCAGGCCGGGGCGAGCGGAGCCGCCGCAGTGCCCGCCGTCTACATCAACGGCGAGTGCTACGACGGCAAGATCGGAGAGGACGACGTCGGACGCGCGCTAAGCGGGTGAGCGGGCCCGAGATGTCTCGGGCCTGCTCGACCGCTGATTGACTCGTTGACTGGCGCCGGCGTCAGGGCGCGAACACGCAGATGGCGAAAGCGTGCAGCGTCCAATTCGTGGTCGGTCCAACGTTGGTGGCCGCGACGTGCCACGTGCTTCCGCTCGGGAAGGACTCACCGTCCTGCTCGGCAAAGACGGGAAGGCTCGTGTTGATTCCGCCGCCGACCGGAACCTTGCCGGCTGGGCACGTCACGGCCTGCTGCTTCGAACTATCCGTGTTGAAGTCGCTCGTCGATGTGACGACCTCATACCCGCTGACGCCGTTTGTGCCGTTCGCTCCCGGCTGCCCTGTGGCGCCGGGTGGGCCGGCCGGTCCCGCCGATCCTGCCGGACCCGCCGGTCCAGCAGGACCCGCTGGCCCCTGCGGTCCGGGAAGGCCTGTCTGGTTCCAGTTCAGCGGCGTCTCGAGCCTGGTGCAGGCAGCGTTCGTCGCGGTGTCGATCACCCGCAACCCGCCCGCGATTTTGCTGTAGCAGCCGTGAATGACTCCACCGCCGTCCGGTATTGCTCCCGTGGCGATGCCCACGCCTGCCGCGAGACAGAACGCGACTACCGACGGCACGATGATCCGCAGCCGACCGCGAATCTTGCTCATGGTGACCCCCTTCATTGAGTTCCGGGCGCACGCAAGCACCCGCTGTGGCGTGCCTGAGACCCGTTGCGTTTCGGCCCCCTGACGGGTCTGGCGGCACGCTTGCGGGTCAAACGCTAGTCCGCGCGCCACGTCGATTGAGAAAATAATTGGGGTCGCGCCGAGCCAACGAGACTTCGGAGCGACATTGCCATGACAATCGGGGCGCTCACCGCCGAGCAGCTCCGCGAGGCGAGCCGGATCGTCGAGCAGAAGGCCACGCCGGCCGAGCTCGAGGACTACGAGCGGTTCATCTGGACGCTCTCGCAGGCCGTGGCGACCGCCCACAAGGAGGGCGGGTTCCTCGGAATCGGCGGTCAGCCGATCAGCCGGGCGGAGCAGCAGGCGCCAGACGAGATCTCGACGGCACTGGGTGATCCGCCGTCGGGCGATCAACCGGGCGATCCCCCGCCCGCCTGAGGATCAGCCCCTGCCCGCTCGGCAGCGACGAGCGCGTGCAGGCTTTCGTGATCCTCGGCGCACGCCGGGCAGCCCTCGAGGTGCGCCTGCATGCCCGGAACGGCGGCGTCGGCGTCCCGTCCGGTGAGCTCGAGTTCGACGTAGCGGTCGAGCTCGTCGAAGCACTGCTCGCACGTCAGCTCCGGGCCGGCCGGCCCGACGAGCGCGCCGACGAGATCGTTGAGACGGTGGGGGGCGTCGTCGCTCATGGCGTCGCTCCTTCCTGCCGGTCGCCGATGACGTGTCCATCCGCCGCGAGGTGGGCCCGCAGCTTCTTCCGGCTGTCGTGGACCGCCTTGTACAACGCGCCGCGGGTCGTCGAGAGCCGCTCGGCGAGAACGTCGATCGGGACGTCGTTGAGGACCAAGGCGATGAGCACCGTGCGCTGATGGGGCGTCAGTGCCTCGGCGATCGCGTCGCGCACCGCATCGATCAGCTCTGTCGTCTCGGCGTCGGTGTCCGGCGCGGCGCGGTGATCCGCGAGCCGTGCCCACCCCTCGTCCTCGAGCGGGACCTCGCGGTCCTGCCACGTCCGGCGTCGCACCGCCACCGCGGCCTCGAGCAGTGCGAACTTGTACGCCCACGTGGTGAACCGGCTGTCGCCGCGGTAGTCGTGGAGTTTGCGCCTGATCGCCATCAGTGCATCACCGGCCGCCTGGGTCGCGAGGTCGTCGAGTTCCGGCGACCAGCGGCCGCCGGCAGGTGACCGACGGCGAGCGATCTCGAACCTCGCCGCTCGCAGGAGCAGGGCATGCAGACGCTCGATCGCCGCCTCGTACTGGGGGCCGGTGTCCGAGAGCGCATCGATCCACGCCTGTGACTCGGTGTCGAGGTGCGGTCGATCTGTTGGTCGGCTCTGAGCTGGCGAGCTGGACCGTCCCGGGAGGGACGACGACATCACGCTGGCGCCACGATCGTTCACCGCTCGTGCGCCGTCCGGAGTGTCCGATCCAACGGCGCGAGGATGCGTGCCGCGAGCTCGGGCGGGCAGCCGCGGTCGACCAGCTCGAGCAGGGCGTGCAGATCGACGTCGTGACGCTCGGCAAGCTCCATCGCGAGCGACGGAGCGAACCCGGCCCCGAGCAGCCGGCCTCGCCGCCACTCCACGACCTCCGCGGAGGACGCGCCGCCGCCCGTCGCTCGTCGCGTTGCCATGTCGGTGTTAGCGACGGCACCGGGCCGAGTCTTACCCGCCGTAAGAGATGAGGCGCCGCGATCGCTTACGGACCGAGAGACCATCACAACGAGAAGGACATCACATGAGTAGTCAGCAGACGTTTGCGATCGTCGGGGCAAGCCTCGCGGGCGCCAAGGCCGCCGAGACGCTGCGCACCGAGGGATTCGACGGCAGGATCGTGTTGATCGGCGCGGAGGTCGAGCGCCCGTACGAGCGTCCGCCGCTGTCGAAGGAGTACCTCCGCGGCGAGGCTGGGCGCGAAAAGGTCTACGTCCACGACGAAGGCTTCTACGCCGAGCACGACATCGACGTGCTTCTCGGTCGCAGCGCGGTCGATCTCGACGCAGCGGGCACCACGCTGACGCTCGACGGCGGCGAGAAACTGCGCTACGACCGACTCCTGCTGACAACGGGCGCCGAGCCACGGCGGGTCGCGATCCCCGGCAGCGATCTCGACGGCGTGCTGTACCTCCGCAGCGTCGAGGACTCCGATGCGCTGCGCGAGCGTCTCGACCGCGCCGAGAGCGTCGTCGTCGTTGGCGCCGGCTGGATCGGCGCCGAGGTCGCAGCCTCCGCCCGGCAGCGCGGCGTCGAGGTCACGGTGATCGAGCCGCTCAGCGTGCCGCTCAAACGAGTTCTCGGCGACAAGGTCGGCGGCGTTTACCGTGACATCCACGCCGACCACGGCGTCCGCATGCTCCTCGGCACCGGTGTCGCGGCGTTCGAGGGTGGTACCTCGGTGCAAGGAGTGCTCACCAGCGACGGGCGGACGATCGACTGCGGCTGCGCCGTCGTCGGTATCGGCGCGCGGCCCCGGGTCGAGCTCGCGGAGCGGGCGGGGATCCCGGTCGACAACGGAGTGCTCGTCGATGCGCATCTGCAGACGAGCGTTCCCGGCGTCTTTGCCGCCGGTGACGTCGCCAACGCCCAGCATCCGTTCTATGGGGATCGGGTCCGGGTCGAGCACTGGGCCAACGCATTCAACCAGGGACCGGCCGCGGCCCGCGCGATGCTCGGTCAGGACGCCGTCTACGACCGTCTGCCGTACTTCTTCTCCGATCAGTACGACGTCGGCATGGAGTACTCAGGCTTCGCTCGCGCGTGGGATCGAGTCGTCTTCCGCGGCGATCCGGCTGCGTGCGAATTCATCGCGTTCTGGATGCAGGGCGACCGCGTTGTCGCCGGCATGAACGTCAATGTCTGGGGCGTCACCGACGCGATCCAGCGGCTGATCACTGAGCCCGTCGCTGCCGACGATCGGCAACTCGCCGACGCTGACATCCCACTCGACGACCTCGTCAGCGCGACGAGGTAAGGACCGCCACGCCGCGGACGCCAATGTGACACAGCCAGTCACACGACAAGAGAGGTATGTCATGTCAGTAGCAACGCCACTCAGGCCCAGCAGTGCCACCGTCCATCCCTCAGCCGCGGCGCCCGCTGATTGGCGAGACCCGCGTTACCAGGCATACGCGCTGATGCGGCTGACGTTCACCGTCGCTCCGATCGCGTTCGGCCTCGACAAGTTCTTCAACGTCATGGTCAACTGGCCCCACTACCTCGCACCGTGGATCAACAACATCATGCCGGGTACCGGGCAGCAGTTCATGTACGTCGTCGGTGCGATCGAGATCGTGGCGGGCGTCTCCGTGGCCGTCAAACCTCGCTACGGCGCATACGTCGTCGCCGCATGGCTCGCGGGAATCATCATCAACCTGCTCACGTACTCCGGGTTCTACGACATCGCGTTGCGTGACTTCGGCCTCATGCTCGGCGCGCTGACGCTCGCGCGGCTCGCCTCTGTTTACGACGCTCCGATCGCCCTCCACGGCCGTGCGTCGCGGATGTGACATATCTGACCGAAACCCGCGCCGCGGTGCCCGTAGCGTGTGCGTCAGGAGGGCGCCCCCTCGCCCTCACCTCCCTCAGGACCGGAGCCGCACGTGAGCACCCCCACTGTGCATGCCCTCGCGCCCGACGCACTCGGGCCGCTGCCGAGCGGCGTATTGACATTCTGCATGTCGGACATCGAGGGGTCGACGCACCTCTGGGAGCACGATCCTGAGGCGATGCTCGACGCGCTCGGGCGTCACAGCGAGCGGATTGGGGAGGCGGTCGAGGCGCACGGCGGCCGCCTGCTGCGGTGGATGGGCGAGGGTGACTCGACCGTCTCCGTGTTCACGTCGCCGACCGACGCGGTCAGTGCCGCGATCGCGGCCGCCAACGCGGTCGGCGACGAGCCGGCGGTCAACGGGCAGCCGATCCGGACGCGGTTTGGCGTGCACACCGGAACGGCCGAGCTCCGCGACGGCGTGTACGTCGGCACGACGCTCAACCTCACCGCCCGCATCCGCAACGAGGCGTCCGGCCGGGAGATCCTGCTCTCCGAGATGACCGCCTCGCTCGTCCAGCAGCGGCTGCCGCGCGGGTACACGATCGTCGCCCTTGGCGAGCACCGGCTCAAGGGCATTGAGCGCCCGCAACCGATCCGGGCGCTCGCCGGTCCGGGCTTGGCCACGACGCCGAGCGCGACCGCGTGCCCGTACCGGGGCCTGCGTCCCTTCGAGGCGACCGATCGGCATCTGTTCTTCGGGCGGGAGGACGCCGAGGCCGACGTTCTGCAACGGATCGTGCCCGGCCGGCTGCTCGCGGTCGTCGGTCCGTCGGGGAGCGGCAAGTCGTCGCTGCTGCGCGCCGGGGTCGTCGCCGCGGTCCAGGCCGGCGAACTCCCGGAGATCGTGTCTGCCCGCGTGATCACACCGACCGCGGTCGCGGCACTTCAGCGCATCACGCGCGGGGACGATCCGGCCGAACTGCTCGTCGTCGATCAGTTCGAGGAGCTCTACACGCAGTGCCGCGATCCGGAATACCGCGGTGTGTTCATCAGCGCGCTGCTCGGGCGCCAGGGCCCGACCGTGATCGGTGTCCGGGCCGACTTCTACGGCGAGCTGAGCGCCGATGCCGGGCTCGCCGCGGCCGTCGCGCGCAATCAGGTGCTGCTCGGGCCGATGCGCGACGACGACCTGAGACGGGCGATCGCCGAGCCGGCGAGGCAGACCGGGCTGCGCCCCCAGCCTGGCCTGATCGATCTCGTGCTCCGCGATGTGGCCGGTGAGCCGGGCGCGCTCCCGCTCATGTCCCACGCCCTGCGCGAAACGTGGGAGCGCCGCGACGGACGGATGCTCACCGTCGCCGCCTACCGCGCGAGCGGCGGCGTCAGCGAGGCGATTGCCCGCACCGCCGATGCGGTCGTGAAGCGGACACCGAAGCGCGAGCGGCCGGTGCTGCGCAACATCTTCCTGCGCCTCACCGAACTCGGCGATGACGTCGAGGACACGCGGCGCCGCGTCCGGATAGAGGAGCTGATCGAGCTCGGCGACGCGCCGGACTCGGTGCGGAGCATGCTCGAGCGACTCAACCGCGCGCGGCTCGTCACGCTCGACAACGGCACCGCCGAGGTCGCGCACGAAGTCCTCATCCGCCGCTGGCCGACGCTCCGTCGCTGGCTCGAGGACGATCGCGAGGGGATCCGTCTGCACCGCCGCCTGACGCAGGCCGCGCGGCTGTGGGATGCGTCGCGCCGCGAGCCGGCCGATCTCTACCGCGGCACCCGGCTCGACGCCGCCGTCGAGTGGGCGAGCAAGCCAGACAACCGCGCGCTGCTGACGCAGACGGAGCGGGACTTCCTCACCGCGAGCGTCGAGGAATCCGCCAGCACCCAGCGACGCCAGCTACAGGCCAACCGCCGGCTGCGGCGGGCGCTGACCGGAGGAGCCGGGCTCCTGCTCGCGGCCATCGGGCTGCTCGTCGTCGCGCTCGCAAGCCGCCGCGACGCGGTCGATGCCAACGCTTCGGCGCGATCCCAGGCGATCGCGAGCGAGGCCGACAGCCAGCTCGGGCGCGATCCTCAGCGCGCGCTCCTGCTCGCCCGCGCCGCACTCAACATTGCGCCGACGGCGAAGGCTCAGCTCGCCGTGTCCGAGGCGCTCGACGCGAACACGGCGCGCTCCGAGCTCCCGTCGTTCGGCGTCCAGGGATGCCAGGAGGCGAACTTCCTGTTTCTGTTCGACCGCGGCCGCACCGCGGCGGACAACACGTGCGACGGCTATGTGGTGTTTGCCGACCTCGTCCACCGGCGCACCCTCGGCCACGTGCGAGTAGGCACCACCTCGACCGGCATGGTCCTCAGTCGCAGCGGCCGCGCGCTGATCGTCGCCGCTGGGCGCAACCTCATCCGCGTCGACGTCGCCACCAAGCGCGCGACACGGATCTTCACCGCACCGTTCGCGATCGAGCAGCTCGCCGGCGCACCCGGACACGACCTCGCCATTGCCGACAAGTCGACCGTCGCGATCGTCGACCTCGCGCATGGGCGCGTCCGCAGGATCGCCCAGGGCGACCCGAGCGCGAACATCATCAACGGGCTCGAATGGGCGTCGCCCGACGTTCTGCTCGTCGCCTCGCTCGGGCAGAGCCGGGGCCGCGGCGATCTGTCCGGAGGCCTGACCGTCGTCAACGTCGCGACCGGGAGGCTGCGCCCGCTCGTGCTCGGAACCGCCGGTCATCCCGCGGCCGTCAACTTCCTCCGAGTCTCGCCCGACCGCCGGACGTGGTTCATCACCGGCGCCGACACCGGTGCGCAGGCCGCCGCGACGTGGGCGGTCGACGCCGCGACTGAGCGAATGCGCTGGGTCGCGCTCGGGCCGCTCGGAGCGACCGCCAGCCCCGTCCGGGTCTCGAGCGACAACCGGCTCGTCGCGGTCGGCTACAGCCAGGGCGCGACCGACGTGCTCGACGCCGGCACCGGCCGGCTCGTCGTCCGCAATGCGAGCAGCGCCGGCATCGGCGCCGGCGACATGGCGTTCGGACCGGGCGACCGCGCGCTCGTCACGGTCGCGCTCGACGGCGTGATCCGCACCTGGGCCGCGCACGGTGGTGAGCAACTCCGGGTCGACGCGCCGGGCGACCCGGCTGCGGACTTCACGCCGGACGGCAGGGGCCTCGTCCTGATCGGCATGCACGGGAAGGTCGTCGACCGCCGCACCGGCCGCGTCGTGCGCCGGTTCCCGAGCCTGCCGGCCGGAAACGCCTTCAACGCGTGCGCGACGGCGTGCTTCGCGGCCGCACCGAGGCTGCGCTGGCTCACGTACCTCGACACCCACCGCGCTGGCTTCACGATCCGTGAGCTCGACGGCCGGACCGGCCGCGTCGTTGCCTCGGCGAACGTCGGGCGGCTCGATGCCCAGGGCGTCGCGCCGGACGGCCGGATCGTCGCCGCCTACGTCAACGGCGACCGGCTGTTCGCCAACGTCATCGACGCGCGGACGGGCCGCCCCATCGCGCTGCCATCGAGCGCGAGCAGCGACGGGTGTGCCGCGACGACCCCGTCATTCACCCGGGACAGCCGGCTGATGGCGATCGTTGACGGCTGCATTCACGTCACCGTCTGGGACCTGCGCCGCGGCGTCGTGGAGCGAACGATCAAGCTGCCCGACCGGGCCAGCGGGTCGCCGGCGCTGCTCACGCCCGACGGTCGGTACGTGCTCGTGACCGCGCTTGGCGGAGCGCTCGTCCGCGCCGACGTGGCCACGGGACGGGCGGTCGTGCGCCCAGGTGCTCAGACCGAAGGCAAGGCGCTCGCCGTCTCTCCGGATGGTCGCTTCTACGCGATCGGGCGCCAGGACGGGACGGTCGACGTCTACGACGCGCGGTCACTCGAGCTCGTGCGTCATCACACGCTCGTGAACGCAATCCAGACGCTCGCGTTCTCGCCCGAGGGGACCGCGCTGGCAGTCGAGGACGCACAGAACGTCGTGCGGGTGTTCGACACGTGCGCGGCGTGCGAGAGCCCCGGACGCCTCGCGCAGCTTGCGGCGCGGGCGAGCGTGCGGGCGCTGACGCCGGGCGAGCGCGCCACGTTCGGGGTCGGCTGAAAAAGCGCTTGATCGCCGCCGCCCGCAGCGTAGGCTTTTGGGCAGTCACCCGAGGGAGGTACTCATGTATGCCAGGGTCACGACGTTCCCGGGGCTCGCTCCGGAGCGCATCAAGGCCACGCTCGCGGAGTTCACCGAGAATCTTCTCCCGAGGCTCGAGCAGGAGCCCGGATACTGCGGAGTGTGGGCGGGGGTTGACTTCACCGGCGGTCGGGCGATCGCCGTTACCTACTGGGAATCGCTCGAGGCGCTGCATGCCTCAGAGCCGGTCGCCAGCGAGGTACGGACGGCGGCCGTGACCAAGGCCGGGGTCGACCGCAACCGACCGCCGATCACCGACCGCTACGAGGTCGTGCTCGACAAGCAGCCGCTGAACACGTAGCCCGCGATGCCGACAGTCAGCGTGCGCTACATCGTCGACGACGTCGACACGGCGATCGACTTCTACTGCGGGCAGCTCGGCTTCACTCTCGACATGCGTCCAGCGCCGCCGTTCGCGATGCTGTCCCGCGGGGACCTGAGGTTGCTGCTCAGCGCCCCCAACCGCGGTGGGCCGGGCGGCGGCGGCCAGGCGATGCCGGACGGGACGATGCCGGCGCCCGGAGGGTGGAACCGATTTCAGATCGAGGTGGATGATCTGGAGGCTCTCGTTGCCACGCTCAAGGGTGGCGGTGCCCGGTTCCGCAACGAGATCGTCACGGGTGTCGGGGGCAAGCAGGTGCTCGTGGAGGATCCGGCGGGGAACCCGGTCGAGCTGTTTCAGCCGACGGTGAGCGAAGCGCGGCTGACGTAGGACGGCTGGCAGCTGTTTGACCGCCGCGGTGCCGGGAAGCTTGGAGTCGTGGACCGCGACGAGGAGGAGACATGCGCAGCTTGAGTACGAGGGCAGCCGGACTGCTCATCCTGATCCTGGGGCTGTGGGGCGGGCTGGTGCCGTTCATCGGGCCGTACTTTCACTTCGCGCTCGGTCCCAACCACAGTTGGACGTGGACGAGCGGGCGCTTCTGGTTGAGCGTGCTTCCGGGCGCCGTCGCGGTGCTCGGCGGGCTCATGCTGCTCGGCGCCGGGCCACGACCGAGCGGGAAGCTCGGGGCGGTGCTCGCGCTGGCGGCCGGGATCTGGTTCGCGATCGGACCGGAGGTGAGCCTGCTGTGGAACGCCTCCGGCGCCCAGGGTGTCGCGCATGGCTCAAAGGGCGTCCGCGTGCTCGAGATGCTCACCTACCACTCACTGCTCGGAGCCGTGATGGCGGCGCTCGCCGGGTATGCCCTGCCGGGGCTGGCCACGCGGCGGACCGCTGTGGGTGGCGCTGAGCCGGCGGTTGCTGCGGCTGAGCGCGGGCGCGAGCGCGAGCCGATGACTGCGCAGCGCGAGACCGAGCCGGTGGCGGCGGAGCGCGAGACCGAGCCGGTGGCGGCGGAGCGCGAGCCTGTGCCGGTGGCGGCGGAGCGCGAGCCTGTGCCGGTGGCGGCGGAGCGCGAGCGCGTACCGGCCGAGCCCGAGCACGCGCCGAGCGAGAAGCCCACCCGTGTGGCCCCTGCCGGGGAAGCGTCGGCGGCGCCCACCGCAGTGATGGACCGCCCGACGACAACGGGCAGCGCATCAGCATCACCCGCCACCGGCTCGCCCGCCACCGGCTCGCCCGCCACCGGCTCGCCGACCACGGTCACCGCGCGGCGCCGCCGGGGCGGGCTCCTCTCGCGGCTCCGCAGCTGATCCGAGCGCGAAACCCCCAGGGTCCATGGGCCTCAGTAGCGCTGTAGCGCTACTGAGGCCCATAGATCGCCTCGTCTGGGGCGTGCCCGAGCGGTTTGCAGCCCAGACACGACGGGTACCCCCAATCGCGGGTCAGGCTACGACCCGCCGTCCAGAGAGGTAGGAGGAGATATGGGTAGGAGAGGACGCGTGACCGCGATGCTCGTGGCTGCGTTTGTAATCGCGCTTGCGAGTGCCGCCGCCGTCGTCGCGGCCAGCCACCGAAGGGCGACCGACGACCAGACCGCGCTCGCGCCGGCACGGCATCGCGCGAATCAGAACATCGAGCGCCGCGTCAACGCGCTGATGAGCAAGATGACGTTGCAGGACAAGCTCAATCAGCTGACGCTGCTGTCGGACGGTCAGATCACCGATGCCGAGGCCGGGAAGCCGGTCGGTGGCGTGTTCAGCCTGACGGATCCGGCGAAGATCAACCACTTCCAGCACATCGCGATGGCGTCGCGGTTGCACATCCCGATCCTGTTCGCGTACGACACGATCCATGGGTACCGGACGATCTTCCCGATCCCGCTCGGCACCGCGAGCAGCTTCGATCCGAGGGTCGCCTTCACGGACCACAAGATCGGTGCGTTCGAATCGGCCGCGGTCGGGATCAAGCAGATCTACAGCCCGATGGTCGACGTCTCGCACGAGCCGCGGTGGGGCCGGATCTCCGAGGCCGCCGGCGAGGACCCGTACCTCAACTCGGTGATGGCGGCCGCCCGCGTCAAGGGCGCCCAGGGCAACAACTACGCCGCCCGGGACAAGGTCGTCACGAGCATGAAGCATTTCGTCGCCTACGGGCAGCCGGAGTCAGGCCGCGACTACAACACGACCGACATGTCGGTCCAGCGGCTGTTCAACATGTATCTGCCGCCGTTCCAGGCGGCCTACCAGGCCGGCGCCGACACGGCGATGTGCTCGTTCAACGCGCTCAACGGCCATCCGGGCTGCGCCAACAAGTACACGGAGACGAACGTGCTGAAGAAGCGGTGGGGCTTCGACGGCTTCATCGAGAGCGACTACACGGCCGTAGCTGAGCTGCGGGCGTGCCCGCCGGTCAACCCCGACTCCGGGCCGTGCGGCCATGGCGTCGCGGCGGATGGGCCCGAGGCGGCGAAGGAGGCCCTCAACGCCGGTACCGACATGGAGATGGTGTCGACGAACTACCGTGACTTCGGCGCCAATCTCGTCGCCACCCACCAGGTGCCGATGAGCCGCATCAACGACGCCGTCCGCCGGATCCTGCGGATCAAGTTCCGCGCCGGCCTGTTCGCCCACCCGTTTGTCAACGTCGCCCGGGCGGCGAGCAAGCAGTTGCTGCCGCGCAACCGGGCGGCTGCCCGGGTGGGTGCGGATCGCTCGATGGTGCTGCTCAAGAACGACGGCAATGTCCTGCCGTTCAGCCCGAGCAAGAAGACCGCCGTCATCGGCCCGCTCGGCAACGACCAGCACGACATGCTCGGTCCGTGGTGGGGCCAGGGACAGGATCAGGACGCGGTCTCGGTCTACACCGGGATCAAGCGCCAGGATCCGAACACGACGTTCACCCAGGGCTGCACCATCAGCAACAACGACCTGTACGACCCGACCCACGAATGCGCCGACACGAGCGGATTCGCGGCGGCGGTCACGGCGGCAAGGAACGCCGACCAAGTCGTGCTTGCCGTCGGCGAGACCCGCGAGATGAGCGGCGAGGCGGAGTCGCGCTCGATGCTCAACCTGCCGGGTAAGCAGGAGGACCTCATCAGTGCGATCCAGGCGACGGGCAAGCCGGTCGCCGTTGTGCTGTTCAACGGCCGTCCGCTTGACCTCAGGAACGTCGACGCCTCGTCGAAGGCGATCCTCGAGGCCTGGTTCCCCGGTGTCGAGGCCGGCGACGCCGTCGCCGACAACGTGTTCGGCAAGAACAACCCGGGCGGCCATCTGCCGGTGAGCTTCCCGCGGTCCGTCGGGCAGGTCCCGATCTACTACAACCACGACCCGACCGGTCGCCCATGCGACGCGACGAGCAAGTACAACTCGCGTCACCGTGACATCGGTTCGTGTGCGCCGTTGTTCGAGTTCGGTTTCGGCCTCAGCTACACGACGTTCAAGGTCCACAACCTCGTGCTCGGCACGCACACGATGCCGCGCAACGGGCGTGTGCCGGTGAGCGTGCAGGTGACGAACACGGGTCAGCGCACCGGCGATGACGTCGTGCAGCTGTACATCCATGATCCGGTGGCGAGCGTCGAGCAGCCGGTGCGGCGCCTGCGCCGCTTCCAGCGGGTCACGCTCAAGGCGGGCCAGACGACGACGGTGAGCTGGACGCTCAATGCGAACGACGTCGGCTTCTACGACAACAAGGCCCGGTTCCGGGTCGAGCCGGGACGGATCGACGTCTTCGCCGGCGACACGTCGGCGGAAGTGGACAACACCGACTCGTTCACAGTCACGCACTGATCACCTAGAAGGCCCCTGAAGAAGTGATGTTTTCGGCGCCCGTGGTCAGTCGTGCGGCCGCTTCGGGGTCTTGTCGGGCTGGGTCGGTGGTGGGTCTGGTTCGAGGGTCGTGGGTGCGAAGGCCTGGATCGGTCCGGCAGGGCGCGTTGGGACGCGCGTGGCGGGGGTTCTCGCGGCGTCGTCCTCGGCGTCATGTTGTTCGGGCGGCGAGGTGTTGGCCGATCGGGTTGAGGTTCACCAGCGCGCCGGCGAGATTGGCCTGCAGGGTGGCTTTCTCGGTGCCGATGTATCGGCTTTTGCGGGCGCCGTAGCGGACCGCGAGCAGACCGAGCAGCCGCTCGATCCGCGGCCGGGTATGCCGCAGATGAGCGGCGGTCTCCGGGTCGTTGAGCGCTTGGCGGGCGGCGATGATCAGCTCTTCGTGCTCCCGGATCGTGATCTGCCGGCTTTCCCGTCCCGGGCAGCACTGCTCCTTCAACGGGCAGTCGCGGCAGAACTTCCTGGAGACCCGCGCGGTTCGCACGCCCTTTTTGGAGGTCGTGATCGTCGCGGTGTGCCCCGCCGGGCAGGTGACCGTGCCCGCGGCCGGATCGATCGTGAAGTCGCGCTTGCCGACACGCCCCTGGACGATCTCGCCTTCCGGGACCGGAGCGAGCACGTCGACGTGACGCTCGGCCAGTTCCGCGCGCACGACACCGTTGCCATAGGCGGTATCACCAACGATCCGGTGCGGGCGCTGCTCGGCAGGCTGGGCATCGATCAGATGCTTGGCCTGCGGGCCGTCCGCTTCGCCGCCCGGCGCGACGTGCACCGCCGTGATCAACGGCACGCTCGTGTTGCTGACCGCAGCGGAGAGCTTGAACCCGTCAAACCGCTGCGAGCTGCTCTTGCGACCGTGCTGCATCTCCCGGTCGACCGTCGAGATGATCCGACCCGACCGCGTCCCCTTGTGCAACCTGGGAACGTCATCGTCATCGACGTCGAAGTCCTGCCCGATCAACTCGCCCAGCAGCTCATACGCGTCCTTGACCGGCTCCTGATCGAGCAGCCCATCTGCCTGCTCGACCGCGCAGAGAGCGCGCTGCGCGTCCATCGCGACCCGGGTCAACATCCGCTCCCGCTCCGCTTTGAGCCGCCACTGACAGTCCGGCTTGACCGCCGGCTGGGTGTAGTCGAACTCCAACCCCGCGACCAGCACGCCGCCCGCGTCCGGATCGACCGCGGTGACCGCGTCGATCAGCTTCCGCACGCCAAAGCGGACCAGGCGCACGGTGTCCTGCGTCGCGGCCGCCCCCAACATCGGTGTCGAATCGACGATCTGCTCCACCGGCCCGTCCAACAACCCCAACTCGCGCGCGAGCCGCAGGGTGTTCTCCAGCGCCAGCCCGTCCTTCTTGTGCAACAACAGGCGGGCGCGGAACTTCGTCAACGACGTCGGATGCCACCCGTGATGATCGATCGCCAGCCCGAGCGCGACCTTCCACCGCAAATCCCAGCCCACGCACTCCATCGCCTGCTCGTCCGAGACGCCGGTCCGATGCTGCAACAACAACACCTTCGCCAACTGCGACGGCGGGATCGACGGCCGGCCCATCCTCGCCGAGTAGCAGTCGGCGAAATCCGAGTCGCGCACGATCCGATCGCCGTGCTCGGCCAACAGCGCGTAGAACGACCCCTCCGGCAACGGGCCCATCACCACCGCAGCATCGAACAACCCTACCTGAGCAGACTGAGTAGCAAGCATGCCCAGAAGGGTCTTAAACAGGTCGGACGGACCCCGACTTTTTCAGGGCTCTTCTAGGAGGAGAGTTCGTGAGACCGGCGTCACTGCCGGTCTCACGGACGATCCGCCGATAGCGTTTCAGTCCGGTGCGCCTCTTCGACTACGCCGCCTCGGGCAACTGCTATCGCGTCCGTCTGCTCCTGGCCCTGCTCGCACGCGACTACGAGCGCGTTCCCGTCGACATCTTCGCCGGGATTTTCTCGTCGGCGAGTCGTGCTCGATCGCTGACCTGTCGAACTTCGCCTATGCCCACGTTGCGGACGAAGCCGGGCTTGAGCTCCGCCGCTACCCGAACGTGACGGCATGGCTCGGGCAGATCGAGGGCATGCCGGGGTTCATGAACGACCTCGAGCCGTACCCGGCAAACGCGCACGCCAGCCGCAGCCAGTCGATCTACGACGCGCCGACGATGGACTAGCCGGCGCCGAGGAGCAGGTCGACGACGAGCTGGTCGAGGCGCTCGACCCCGTAGCCGTGCGCCGCGAGCGCATCGAGGTCGTGATCTTCGCCCAGGAGCGCCGACGCCACGTCAGCGGAGTAGTCGCCGACGCTCGGCTCGGCAAGCTCGTCGACCCGTGCCGCGTCGCGCGCCGCGCGGATCGCGTCTGAGGCGAGGTATTCACGTGACTTCGCGGCGAGCGCGAGGTACGTCCGCATGCAGCCCGCGGCGAAGTCCCACACGCCGTCCCGGTCCTCGCTGCGGTACGCGTGCGCGTCGAAGTGGCGCACGCCGTCGTAGCCGGAGGTCTCGAGCAGGTGGACGAGCAGGAACGCCTCCTTGAGGTCCTCGGCGCCGAACCGAAAGTCCTGGTCGTAGCGGCCGATCCGCTGGGCGTTGAGGTCGATGTGGAACAGCTTGCCGGCCCACAGCGCCTGCGAGACGGCGTGGACGAAGCTGAGTCCGGCCATCGTCTCGTGGGCCACCTCCGGGTTGACGCCGACCATCTCGGAGTGCTCGAGCGTCGTGATGAAGTGCAGTGCGTGCCCGACGGTCGGCAGGAAGATGTCGCCGCGCGGCTCGTTCGGCTTGGGTTCGATCGCGAAGCGCATCTCGTATCCCTGATCGCGCACGTATGCGGAGAGGAAGTTGATCGCCTCGCGGTAGCGCTCGAGTGCGTCGCCGACCCGCTTGGACGCCGCGCTTTCGGCGCCCTCGCGACCGCCCCAGAACACGTACGTCGGTGCGCCGAGTTCGGCCCCGAGGTCGATGCCGCGCATCGCCTTCGCGATTGCCGCCCGCCGGACGCCCCGGTCGTTGCTCGTGAACGCACCGTCCTTGAACGCCGGGTGGGTGAACAAGTTCGTCGTCGCCATCGTCACGCGCAGGCCGGTCCGCGAGAGGGCGTCCTGGAAACGGGCGACGATCCGGTCGCGCTCGGAGGCCGCGGACCCGTAAGGGACGAGGTCGTTGTCATGCAGGCTCACGCCGTAGGCGCCGAGCTCGGCGAGCCGCTCCACTGACTCGACCGGGTCAAGCGGTTCCCGCGTCGGTTCACCGAAGGGATCACGGCCGGGATTGCCGACCGTCCACAGTCCGAACGTGAACTTGTGCTCTGGGCGCGGCGTCAGATCCGTCTCCTCGGGGCTCATTCGGCCACCATCCTTTCGTCGACTCACGACTCTACCCGTGGCAAAGATCACTGGTGCGATCGAGTCGTGTCGGATAGCGTGCGCGACGGGGACCGATGCGAACCGGGTTTATGCGTCTACTGAGGATCGTGGCAGTGTGCGGGGCCGCACTGTTGCTCATCGCCCAGGCGACCCCTGCCGCATCATCGTCGTCCTCGGTCAAACCGATCACGGGAACGTTCAGCGGCTCCAGCAGCGAGAACGACGTCGTCAAGAGCTGGCAAGGCTCGGCGAGCTTTGCGACTCCGCTCGGCGGCTCGGACTGCTGCGGTCTCACGTCGGGCGACGTCTCCTGGAAGGTCAAGGGGACCGACTCGGGCAGCGGCTGCACGTGGGACGGCTCGGGGCAGTTCTCGATCGTCAAGGGGAAGATGGCCGGCGAACCCACCAGCGCGTCGGCGACGCTCAACCCGCCGTTCTACAACATCGATTTCCAGACCCCATCGACCAACGGGATTCCGGGCTACGACCAGTTCGGTCCAGTCGTCGAAACCTGTCCCGGTTCCCCGCCGACCACGATCACGACCTTCGTCAACATATCCGCGTGGATCTATGGGGGCGACGGCGGCCCGTACAAGATCAAGCCCGGAGGCCTGCTGATCGACAGCTACAGCAGGAAGACCCTGCTCGGAAGGGATTCGTGGGCCTGGAACTTCCACGCCGAGACCTGCCCTGAACCGAACGCCAAGACCGGTAAGGACTACAACCAACTGAGCGACACGATGAGAGGCCGTCTCCGCACGCTCTACTCGATCCTCGACGGCAAGAAGGCCTGCTACCGGTTCATCGTCGGCTTCCGCGACGAGACCGTCCAGAAGGACCTCTACGACCGCTGGCACAAGATTGCGGACGGACACGAGAGTCAGAAGAACCTGTGCCAGGCCCTGAAGGCCGCCGGGTTTGCGCAATGCCCAACCGGTTGGACGAGCAACGGCAAGGCCAAGGGCGGGCCGGCGAAGCCCGGCAAGTCACGCCACGAAAAAGCCGAGGCGGCGGACATCAAGGTGAAGTGGCCGTCCAAGTACCACCAGAACACGCCCAAGTTCCGCGCCGCGGCGCGTCAGGCCGGCTTGTGTGGGCCACCGAACAGCGACCCCGTCCACGTCGAGATGCCGTACAAGGTGAAGGGCCAGAAGAAGGCGACCTGTCACTTCACGTGACCGTGGCAGGCGTGGCAGTGAGCCAGCCCGCCGCGCAGGGTGCCGCCGTCAGTCGTAGGCTTCCGGCACGTGCTTGAAGGTCGGCCACGCGTCCGGGTCGTGCCCGGTCACGACGGTCGCGTTAGACCGCCGCGCAATCCGGTGCAGCTTGCGCACCGAGCGCACCGTGTCGACAACCGACGCGAGGAAGCCCGGCAGCGCCTTCTCCTCCCAGTGGTCGGTCGTGTACGCGGCGTCGACGGTCAACAGGATCGTTCCGCTATTGGGCAGCGTGATCTCAAACGACTGGTGGCCCGGAGCATGGCCGGGCGTCCGCCAGCAGCGGATCGTCCCGTCACCGAATACGTCATAGCCGTCCTCGGTCGATTCGAGCAACGACCAGGGGACGCCGGGCTTGTTGAAGTCCTTCTGGATGTACCCGCCGGCGGCGAACCAATCGGGCGCGAACGCGTACTCGAACTCGTCCCGGGTGGCGATGACCTGGGCGTTCGGGAACTCGTGGATCGCGCCGATCGCGCCGGTGTGATCGAGATGGAGATGTGACTGCAGGATGTAGACGACGTCCGCGGGGTTGAACCCAGCCGCGCGCAGCGCCGGAACGCATGCCTGCTCGACCGTCATCACCGGCCAGTACACGTCGCAGATGTCGCCCCAGTGGGAACGCGGATCGGACGCACACTCGGCCGCGTTGCCGCCGTCGATGACGACGAGCCCCTGCGGGTGCTCGATCACGTACCACGGCACGGGGATCTCGTACTCCTCGCCGAGACCCTGGTTCATCTTGATGTTCTCGACATGGCACTTGAGCGTGCCGCCGTCGAACATGTGCAGGCGGAGGTTCTTGGCCGCCGTCCGCTCGGCGGCGATCGTGTGCTCTGAAGTCGCTGACATGGATCCCTCTCCTCTCTCTACCAGTTGGTCATCGATGCGGTGATGATGTGCCGCAGGTCGTCCGCGCCGACCTCCTTCGGCGCGACCGCGAGCAGCCGCTGCTGCTTGAGCGCTCCGTCCACGAGCGCGGGGATGTCGTCCTCGCCGTAGCCGAACTCGGCGACGCCCCGCGGCGCACCGACGGCCTGCATCAGCTCGAGCACGATGTCCGGGAGCGTGTCCGGCCCGGGATCATCGATTGGCCGCTGGGCGAGCAGCGAGGCGACCTGGTGGTGACGCTCGGGCATCGCGTCGTAGGTGAACCGGAACGCCGCCGGGGCGGTGACGATCACCGAGTGGCCGTGGGGGACGAACGGATGGTCGTCGGGATACCCGGCCGGCTGGTACTCGTGCTTGAGCCCCGCGATCGGGTACGCGCACGAGTGCGGGATGTGGACCCCCGCCGAGCCGAACCCGACGCCGGCCATAGTCGCCGCGAGCATCATCGAGACCGCGCGCTTCGACGTCCTCACCGTCGGCCACCGCGCGCCGAAGGTAACGGCCGCCGAACTCGAGCGCCTTCGCCGACCACACATCGGCGATCGGGTTCGACCCCTGATACGGCGGCCGGGCGTCGGGGGAGTCCGGACGCGCCCGGGTGTCGAATGGCTTGGACAGGAACGACTCGGCGGCGTGGCAGACGACATCGAGTCCGGTCGACGACGTGACCTCCGGCGGCAGCGAGCGGGTCAACTCGGGGTCGACGATCGCCTGGGTCGCGCGCAGATACCGGTGCGAGATCCCGGTCTTCACCTTGAGATCGGGAATGTCGAGGACGGCGACGGTCGTCGCCTCCGAGCCGGTTCCGGACGTCGTCGGGATCGCCAGATGTGGCTTGATCGGCGACGGCGGCTTCTTGCCTTCGCCGATCGGTGGGTTGACGTAGTCGAGCACCGGCGCCGGATGCGTCGAGACGAGGTTCGCGACCTTCGCCGTGTCCATACTCGAGCCGCCACCGACTGAGACGAAGCCGTCGACCTCGTGCTCGAGCGCGAAGTCGGCCGCGTCCTGAAAGGACTCGATCGTCGGCTCGACGCGGCTGCGGTCGTAGACGACGACCTCGATGCCCTCGGCCTCGATCAGCTGCTTGATCCGCTCGGGGTGCCCGAGCGCGGCGACACCGGGATCGGTGACGAGCATCACGCGGCGAACGCCGAGCCGCACCAGCTCCCAACCGGCGTCGGCGGAGGCGCCCGCGCCGTACTTCACGGGCGTAGCCTCCATCGTGAAGATCGTCTCGCGGTCGGATGTCATGGCCCTCTCCTCCTATTCCCGACGGGTTCGCCTGGGTAGTGCCTACCCCTGATGGATTGTCTCGAACAGGCATTAACGGATGCTGTGGGGGCACGCCACGTCCTCACCGACCGGGAGATGCTCGTCTCCTACGAGCGCGACTACACCGGGCGGTTTGAGGGTCGCGCCCGGCTCGTCGTCCGTCCGGGGAGCACGGACGAGGTCGCCGCCGTCGTCCGGGCGTGCGCGGGCGCCGGCGCGGCGCTCGTGCCCCAAGGCGGGAACACGGGACTCGTCGGCGGCGGCGTGCCGCGCCACGACGAGGTGCTCGTCTCGCTGACCCGCCTCACCGAGATCGGCGAGGTCGATCGAGCGCTCGGCCAGATCACGGTCGGCGCCGGAGTCACGCTCGCCGCGCTCCACGCCGCCGCCCGCGCCGCCGACGAGGATCCCGGCCTCGATTTCGCCGCGCGGGACTCGTGCACGATCGGGGGCGTTGTCGCGTGCGATGCCGGCGGCGCGCGCGCGCTGCGACATGGCACCGCGCGGGCACACATCGCCGGGCTCGAGGCGGTTCTCGCCGACGGCTCGGTCATCTCCCGGCTCGCCGGGCTGTCGAAGGACAACGCCGGCTACCGGTTGCCGGAGATGCTCATCGGTTCCGAGGGGACGCTCGGGATCATCACGCGCGTGCGCTGGAAGCTGACGGCGCTCATGCGCGCGCGGGTTGCGGCGCTCGTGCCGCTGCAGAACGCGCGGGCGGCCTCGGACCTCCTCACCCACCTCCGCGCCCACGCGCCGTCGCTCGAGAGCTGCGACTTCTTCCTCGACGAGGGCCTCGATCTTGTGCTGCAACACCAACGCCGGCCGTCGCCGCTCAGCGCTCGCGCACCGTTCTACGTGCTCGCCGAATGCGCCGGTCGCACCGACCCGACCGACGAGCTCGCGGCGGCGCTCGGGGAAGCAGGCGTCGAGGACGCACTCATTGCCGACGACACGGCGAGCCGCGAGGGCCTGTGGTCACTGCGCGAGGGCCACACCGACGCGATCAACGCCGCCGGCGTGCCCCACAAGCTCGACGTCGGGATTCCGCTCAGCGAGCTCGACCGCTTCCTCGACGAGGTACCGGTCGCCGCGTCGAAAGCGGGTGGGAAACGCGTGATCCTGTTCGGTCACCTCGGCGACGGCAACGTCCACGTCAACGTGCTCGGCCCCGACCCGGAGGACACCCGCGTCGACGACGCCGTGCTCGAGTTGACGCTCGCCTGCGGCGGGACGATCAGTGCCGAGCATGGCATCGGGGTCGTCAAGGCGGGGTGGCTCGAGCGTGCGCGCGGCCCCGCCGAGGTGTCAGCGATGCGGGCGATCAAGCAGGCCCTCGACCCCGAGGGCCTGCTCAATCCCGGCGCGGTCCTGCCTCGCTGATTGCTGCTTACGACGTGTGGAGAGTCCCAACCCGGACTGCCGTGATCGCGACGTTCCGCGCGACCGCAAGGTGGGTGGGGTTGCAGCTCAGGCTCACGTTTGCGCCGCTATTCGTGTTCACCGCGGCTGTCAGGGTGACCGTGTTGGTAAAGACAGCTTGCGCCGGCGGCTCGGCTGAGCCCCCGGTAATGGGATTCGAGTTCTGTAGCAGGTTGCAGGTGATGAAGTTCTCCGTGCCGCCTGCGCTTCCCCCGATCTCCACCGCGGCCGTGATGATGTACGAGCCGCCGACGGTGAGGGTCATCTGGGCGAGCCGGGTGTCAGTGTCGGAGCTCATTGACTGTCTGTCATTGGCGGTGACGACGAAGCCGTCAGATGGTCCGGTGGGACCCTGGCCGCCCTGGCCGCCCTTTGCGCCGGTGAAGCCGCGGAAGCCGCGGAAGCCGCGTGGCCCGCGGAATCCGCGCGGTCCGCGGGGGCCCCGGCTGGCGATTGACGCCTTGGGATGCGTCGCCTGCGCGTACACAGCCGAACTCGGGCTCTTGGTTGCGGCCCAAGCGCCGCCGCCGGCCGCGATGAACAAGGCGATCGTGGCCACCACGAGCGCCGGTGAAGGTCGAGAGAGCTTCAGCATGGATCCTCCGGTCGAGTCATTACGGCGAGCGAGGATTGAGACGAGGGTCGCGGAAACCGCGCCGTCGCCCCACGGCCACCCCACCTATTCGCCCCATTCATGACGAGTCTGCACAATCGGACGGGCCGTGGCAAGCGCCGGATAAGACCCTTAACAATTTCTGCCGTACACCGATGACGCTCTTCGCACACGTGGTCCGCGCCTCGATGGGGGTGGCGCAGACGCCCGCTCGCTCCGGGAAGGTCGCGATCCTCGCCGAGTTGCTGCGTGGACTCGAGCCTGGGGAGGTTGCACCGAGCGTCGGGTTTCTCTCCGGGGTTCCGCGGCAGGGTCGGGTCGGGATCGGCTACGCGCGGGCGTACCAGATCGACGTCCCGCCGGCCGTCGACGAGACGCTCACCGTCGCCGACATCGACCAGGCGATCGACGAGATCGAGGCCGCCACCGGCGGCGGCTCGCAGGCCCGACGCCGCGAGCTGCTCATCGCACTGTTCACCCGGGCGACCGAACCGGAGCGCGACTTCCTCCGTCGGCTGCTCACCGGTGAGCTCCGCCAGGGCGCACTCGCCGGGGTGATGGCCGACGCGGTCGCCAGGGCCGCGGGCACGCCGGCGCCGCTCACACGGCGTGCGCTCATGCTCTCCGGCGACCTCACGCATACCGCTGAGCTTGCGATCACCGGTGGCGAGGAAGCGCTCCGCGCCGTCGGCTTTGAGCTGCTTCGGCCGATCCTGCCGATGCTCGCCTCGCCGGCGGCCACCGTCGCAGAAGCCATCGGCAGCTTCGAGTCGGCATCAGTCGAATGGAAGCTCGACGGGATCCGCATCCAGATCCACCGCCGCGGAGACGAGGTGCGCATCTACACCCGCAACCTCAACGACATCACGGCGAGTCTCCCCGGCATCGTCGAGACGATCAGGCGGTTACCCGTGACGCAGGCGGTGCTCGACGGCGAGGCGCTGTGGATGGGCCCGGACGGCCCGGCCGCGTTTCAGGAGACCGTGTCGCTGATCGACAGCGAGGCGCCACCGGAGGGGGTCGTCACGTTCCTATTCGATGTCCTGCACCTCGACGGCGAGGATCTGCTCGATCACCCGCTGCATGAGCGCGCTGCTCGCCTGGGCAGGGTCGCGCCGCAGCTGCAGATCCCGCGGCGGCTCACCGACGACGCCGCGGTCGGCAACCAGGTGCTCACGGACGCGATCGACGCCGGCCACGAGGGCGTCGTCATCAAGGATGCGGCTTCGGTCTATGCGGCCGGCCGCCGCGGCAAGGCGTGGCGCAAGGTCAAGCCCGTCGAGACCTTCGACCTCGTCGTGCTCGGCGCCGAGTGGGGGCACGGCCGGCGCCGGGGATGGCTGTCGAACCTCCACCTCGGGGCGCGTGACGCGCAGACCGGCGAGTTCATCATGGTCGGCAAGACGTTCAAAGGGCTTACGGACGAGCTGCTCGACTGGCAGACCCACGAACTGCTCGCGCGCGAGTCCAGCCGCCAAGGCATCGCCGTCTACGTCAGGCCGGAACTCGTCGTCGAGATTGCGCTCGATGGTGTCCAGCGCTCGACGCGCTACCCGGGCGGTGTCGCGCTCCGGTTCGCGCGGGTCAAGCGCTACCGGCCGGACAAGAGCCCGGACGAGGCCGACACGATCGAGGCCCTGCGCGGGCTGCTCCGTGGCGGCCGCGTGGCGTCGGGTCAGTGACGGATCCGGGCTGAACCCGTCACCGACCCACGCACCACCGATCAGGCGAGGTCGAACCGATCGTTGTTCATGACCTTCGTCCAGGCCGCGACGAACGCGCGCACGAACGCGGCGCCGGAGTCATCGCACGCGTACTCCTCGGCGACCGCGCGAAGCTGCGAGTTTGAGCCGAACACGAGGTCCACCGAAGTCGCGGTCCACCGCAGCTCGCCGCTCGAGCGATCGCGGCCCTCGTTAGACGCCGTCGCCCGACGCCGACCACTCGGTGGCCATGTCGAGCAGGTTGACGAAGAAATCGTGCGTCAACGTCTCCGTCCGCTCGGTGAACACGCCGTGCGGCGAGCCGCCGGCGTTCGCCCCGAGCACCCGCAGCCCGACGACGAGAACCGTCATCTCCGGCACGGTCAGCCGCAGAAAATTCGCCCGCTCCACCAGCGCAACCTCCGGCGCCAGCGCCACATCCGGCTGGATGTGGTTGCGGAAGCCGTCGAACCTGGGCTCGAGCACGGCGAACGCCTCGGCGTCGGTCTGCTCCTGCGACGCGTCGGTGCGTCCGGCAGCGAACGGAACCCTGACCTCGTGACCCGCGGCACGCGCCGCCTACTCGATCGCGGCCACGCCGCCGAGCACGATCAGGTCGGCGAGCGAGACCAGCTTGGCTTCGGTCGCGGCCCCATTGAACTCGCGCTGAATGTCCTCGAGCTTCGCCACGACATCGGCGACGTCGCCGAGGCGGTTGACCTCCCAGTCCTTCTGCGGCGCGAGACGCAGCCGGGCGCCGTTGGCCCCGCCGCGCTTGTCCGTGCCGCGGAAGCTCGCCGCCGAGGCCCAGGCGGTCGAGATCAGCTGCGAGACCGACAGCCCGGACGCCAGAATCTTCTCCTTGAGCGTCGCGATGTCAGCATCGTCGATCAGCTCGTGGTCGACGGCGGGCACCGGGTTCGGAGCTCACCCTAGCCCAAGACTGGAACTGCTCAAAACTTGGAGTCATCCCAGTAACCAATTTGTTCACGCGGTGGCCCAACACGATCCGTCGGCAGCGCCGCCGCCGGTCGCGCGTCTAGGCTCTGGGCTCGCCGCTGGGCACGGAGCAGGAGTAGCCGATCAACATCACGATCAATCTCGGATTGGGCGCGCTCGTCATCTTGCCGTTCTGGGTGGCGGCGATCGGGGTGCTCACCGGGAGGGTGCTCGGCGTGCAGATCGGTCGCTGGCGGAGTGCCGGCGCGGCCGCCGTCGGGTGGCTGGCCGGTCTGATCGCGGCTGGAGTCGCGCTCGGGCCCAAGCACTCCCATCCGCTCCTTGTGATCTCGCTGTCGGTGTTCTTCGGGGTGCTCGCGGCGCTGCCGGTCGCGATCGTGATCGACCTCGTCACGCGCAGTCGGCGTCCCGACCATCGCGGCCGCCGCGCGCTGCGCCATCCGGTCAAGGCGGTGCGCTCGGTGCTGACGCCGCTCGGGCGCTTCCGCGAGCTCGTCGCCAACGCCCGCCACGAGAACCTCCTGCACGTCCGTTACCGGACGCCGGCCGCGCTCGAGTCAAGCGACCTCGCCCGCCGCGTCCGCCTTGTCCTCGAACGCTCGGGCGGGATGTTCGTCAAATTCGGGCAGATCGCCTCGACCCGGAGCGACCTCCTGCCCGAGACGTTCACCGAGGAGCTCGCCAAGCTGCAGTCGAGCGTCGCTCCAATGACCCCGGAGCAGGTCTCGACCGTGCTCGAGTCAGAGCTCGGTGAGCCCCGGGAGACGGCGTTTGCGTCGTTCGACGAGAAGCCGCTCGCCGCGGCGTCGATCGGTCAGGCCCATCGCGCGACGCTCCACGACGGCCGTGGGGTGATCGTCAAGGTCCAGCGGCTCGGGCTCGACGAGATTGTCCACCGCGACTCCGCGGTCCTGTCGTTTGTCGCGCGCGAGCTCGATCGCCGCGTCGAGGCGGCGCACCGCGTCGGCGCCCGCGAGCTCGCCGAGGAGCTGATCGGCAGCATCGAATCGGAGCTCGACTACGGGCGCGAGGTGACCGCCGCGATCACGCTGCGTGAGAACCGCGGCGGGGATCTCGGCGTGCGGATCCCGACCGTGTATGCCGACCTCTCGACTAATCGTCTCCTCGTGATGGACGAGATCTCCGGACGACCGATCTCCGAACCCGACGCGCTGGCGAGCTCGCCAGTCGAGCGGCACGAGCTCTCGCGCCGGCTGCTTGCGTCGTTCCTCCAGCAGATCATGCACGACGGCTTCTACCACGCCGACCCACACCCCGGGAACGTGATGATCGACGCCGACGGCGAGCTGTGGCTACTCGATTTCGGTGCCTGCGGACGCCTCGACCCTGTGACGCGCGACGCCCTCCAGGGGATCGCCATCGGCTTCTCGATCAACGACAGCTCGATCCTCGCGCGGTCGGTCCGCTATCTCGTCGGGCACGACGAGTTCGACCTGCGGCAGCTCGAGCGCGACCTGTCGATCCTCCTCGGCGAGGTCCAGTCGGGTGGCCTCAGCCCGGCTGCGATGGCCGGCATGGTCGACGTGATGGAGCGCCACGGTCTGCGACCGCCACGGGCGATGCTGCTGCTATCGCGGACGCTGATCACGCTCGAGGGGACGCTCAAGACGATCGATCCGACGTTCGAGCTCTCGACCGAGGCGAGCGCCCTCGTCACCGAGCAGCAGCAGGAGGTGATCGGAGCACCCCGTGACCTGCTGCTCAAGGAGCTCACCCGCGCGCTGCCGGCACTGCGGACGCTCCCGGAGTACGCGGAGGCGCTCTCGAGCCAGCTCCGGGCCGGGCGGCTTGTCGTGCGGACCGAGCGCTACGCCGGAGCCGACCGGACGGTCATCACGAGTTGGCTGAACCGGGTGCTCGTCGCATTGTCCGGGGCCGCGGGGGCGGTGTCCTCCGGCGTTGTACTCGTCGCGGGATCGCTGTCGCCGGACACGGGCGTTCGCGACGCGATGTGGGTCCTCGGCTTCATCGGGCTGACCGGAGCGACGGTGCTATTGATGCGCACGATCGCACAGGCGCTCCACGGCCAGACGGCACAGCACGACTGAGCGCGACCGGCTCATTCCGAAACCGCCCGGGCGGGGTGGTACCTTGCCGCCGGGCCGGGCGCTCTCGGCCTGCGCCGCACCATCGGTACGGCGCAACGAGGAAAGGGGTCACAGTGGGCTTTATGGACAAGCTGAAGGGCACCGCCAAGCAGGCGGTGAACCCGACGGGGCAGGCGGGCGAGCGCGACAAGATCATGAAGATCAACCAGTCCGGCGTGGAGGCGCGCGCCACCGTCAACACGATGCAGGAGACTGGCACGCAGTTCGGGGGCGGCCATCAGATCGACTTCGACCTGACCGTGCATCCGGCGGACGGCGCCGACTACCAGGTGCAGGTGTCTCAGTCGCTCCACGACGCGACGCTGCAGGGCATCGAGCAAGGCAAAGACGTGATCGTCAAAGTCGATCCCGACGATCCGCAGTCGTTGCTCGTGTGGGGCGCCGCGAGCTAGGCGGGTCCGAACGCGCCGGACGCGAACGCACGCCGCGGTCCGAGCGGCGAACGGCCGCTGGACCCTTTTCGCGATCGGGCGCGCCCCGGCGGGCTCCAGCGACAACCGCTCGAGCGTTGGCAGTTTGTCCTGATCCGACGCGGCGCTGCCGCCCGCTCGACACACCCGCAACCACGAAGACGGTCCGTCGGAACGGTCTCCCGTGACGCATCGGCAACTTCTCGCGGTCTGAGCGCCAAGATGGTCCGATCCGCTCGCCGAGGGTCGAGTGGCGGACCATTTTGGTGGTGAGTCAGGGTCCGATCGGTTTCGCAAGAGTCAAACGGCGGACCTGTTTCGCGCTCAGTCCGTGCGCGGGGTAAATCCACACCCACCTGCCGTTCGAAGCACCGGAATTTTGAGTCGGGTAACCGTTTGACACCCCATCCGATCGGGTGTAGAACGCGCTGCGGCATAGCCGCGTCCAGAAGGTAGGAGGAGAGATGCGCCGTGGTCTGAGCGTGCTCGTCGCGCTGATCGTGTCCGCCACCGTAGGGGAGGCGGCAGCAGAGGCTGCAAGTACAGCGCCCGGAGCGCCCGGCGCGCAGAGCTACTTCGACCTTGCCCGGAAGGACTGCGTCGGCACGGCGCGCAACGACACCTCAAAGGTGTGGTTCACGGTCGCCGGCGGCATGTTGTCGGACGTCTACTGGCCGAACGTCGACGCGACGAACGTGCACACGCTGCAGTACCTCGTCACCGACGGGACGAGCTTCACCGACCTGCAGGCGCGCGACATGACGTACACCAGCTGGCCGTCCCGCAGCGGGATGTCGTGCACCGTCGTCGCGCGCAACGCCGATCACGGCTACGCGATCACGACCACCTATACCGCCGACCCGCGTCGCGATGCCGTGCTGATGAACGTCCGCTTCGACGGCCCGCGCAGCGATCGCGTGTTCGTCCGGCTGGACCCGCTCGCCGGTGGGACGGGTGGAGGTGGCGATCAGAACGCCGGCGGCAACACGGCGGCGCTCGTCAGCGACCACGGCGCGACGATCCCGGTCGCGTCGAACACGAACACGACGACGCAGGCGAGCAACCGCGACTACGCCGTTCCGACATTCGAGGCGCTGCAGTCATCGACCGGGTTCCGCGACGCGAGCGTCGGCTACGCCGGCACCACGAGCGACGGCCAGACGATGCTCGATAGCGACCACGCGCTGAGCACGACCTACACCGACGCGCCGAACGGGCATGTCGCGCTCACCGCCGCGCTCAACGTGCCGCGCCACCAGCGGCCGCTGACGCTGGCGCTCGGCTTCGGGACGTCGCAGAGGGCGGCGATCCGCACGGCGGACCGGGGCTCGCACCGGTCGTTCTATCGCGCGCTGGCCCGCTACGAGGCAACGTGGCGCCGGTACGACGCGCGGCTCAACCGGCCGTCGGGCTGGCGGACGCGGACGCAGTACTACCGCTCGGTGAACGTCGTCAAGGCGAGCGAGGACAAGACGTTCCCCGGTGCCATCGCGGCCGGGCTCGCGTCGCCGTGGGGGCAGTCGGTACCGGCCGGTAACGCGACCAACGGCAAGCCCACGTATTTCGGTTCCTACCGCGAGGTGTTCGCCCGCGATCTCTACGAGGCGTTCGCTGGCCTGCTCGTGGCCGGCGATGTCCGCACCGCCCGAGACGCGGCGCTGTTCCTGTTCGACCGCCAGCAGCAGCCCGATGGCTCGATGCCGCGTAACTCGCTGCTCAACGGCAAGGTCGCGCCGGACACCGGCGGCCTCCAGCTCGATGAGACCTCGTACCCGATCCTGATGGCGTGGCAGTCGGGTCTGCGCCATGACGCCGCGCTCTACCACGATCACGTCATCCCCGCCGCCGACTTTGTCGTCGCCCACGGGCCGAGCGACGGGGTCGAGCGCTGGGAGGAGCAGAGCGGCTACTCGCCCTCGACGATCGCCGCCGAGATCGCCGGCCTGACTGCGGCATCGGCGCTTGCACGGTCGAACCACGACCCGATGCACGCGCGGCTCTATCAGGCCACGGCGGATCAGTTCGCGCGCAAGATCAAGGACTGGACGGTGACGACGTCGGGTACGTACGGGGCGCGGTACTTCCTCCGCCTCTCGCGGACCGGTGATCCGAATGCGGCGATCACGTACAACCTCGGCAACGGCAGCATCGACGCCGACCAACGGCAGATCGTCGACCAGGGCTTCCTCGAGCTCGTTCGACTCGGGATCCTGCCCGCGTCCGACTCGGACGTGACCGCGTCGCTGCAGGTGATCGACAACGTCATCCGCCGCACGACGCCGACCGGCGACGGCTTCTACCGGTACGGGACGAACGCCGACGGCTCCGAGGACGGCTACGGCGACTGCTATGAGCCGGACCCGACGAACTGCTCGCCGACGGGCGCGCCGTGGCCGCCCACCGACCGCGGCTCCGGTCACCTGTGGCCGGTGCTCGGCGGCGAACGTGGCGAGTACAAGGTCGCCGCCGGCAACCGTGGCGGCGCAGCACAGTTCCTCAGCGCGATGGCCGGGATGACGTCCGGCGGCTATCTCGAGCCCGAGCAGGCGTGGGAGGATCCGGCGGTGCCGGCGTCACCGTTCGGCACCGACCCGGCGACTGCGTCGATCGGCTTCGATCCCGGCCATCCGGCCGGCTCGGCGAGCCCGCTCACGTGGGCGCAGTCACAGTACGCGCGGCTCGCGCTGGGGATCAGCGCCGGGCGCAACCTCGAGACGCCGAGCATCGTGAGCGCCCGCTATGTCGCGGGCGGGATCCCGAAGGCGCTGCCGCTGACGATCAGCTCACCGACCGACGGCTCGAACGTCAGTGGGTCGAGCGTCACCGTCACGGGGACGACGTCGGCCGGGGCGCACGTCGACGTCGAGGCGGCACCGGCAACCGGCGGCACGGCGCCGATCGCGTCGGTGACCGCTGACGCGACCGGCAACTGGTCGGTCGACGTCCCCGTCAGCTTCGGCACGACGAAGATCACGGCCACCGCCACCGACGGTGCGGACACCGGCTACGCCCAGGTATCGGTCATCAACGTGACGCTGCCGGGCACGAGCGTGCTCAACCTCACCGACCCGAGCGGCGACGACAACGGACCGGGGACGTACGCCTACCCGACGAGCAGCAACTTCTCGCCCGGGGCGTTCGACATCACCGGCTTCCAGGTCACGCAGACGGCCACCGACGTCTACATCCAGACGAAGATCCGGAGCCTGTCGCCGACGTTCGGCAACTCGTTTGGCGCGCAGCTGCTCGACGTGTACGTCCGTGATCCGGCGGCGAGCGGGTTCTCGACGGATTCGGCGTTCCCCGGTGAACGCAACTACTCGATCGTTTCGTCCGACGCCTGGAGCCAGCGGATCGAGGTGCAGGGCTTTGCCTCGCCGGTGTGGGTGGACGCGGGCGGTAACCCGGTCGGGTCGCTGCAGTTCGTCGTCGATGACGCGAGCGGCACCGCGACGCTGATCCTGCCGAAGTCGAGCTTCGGCGCGGTCGGCTCGGGCTGGACGTTCACGGTGGCCTTGACCGGACAGGACGGGTTCAGCCACGATCAGGCGCGGGGCTTTGCGGCGACACCGCAGGACTTCGCATTCGGCGTCTGCAACGCGGGCGACTCGAGCCCGGTCTGCTCGGTCAACCCCGGCTCGGTGCCGAAGGTGATGGACACGATCCCGCCGGGCGACATCACCCAGGCCTCCGAGCTCGATCCGACGCTCCCGCCCGTGACGCTGCATGGCGTGAGCGTGCCGTGACCGTCCGATAACCGCAGCCGTTTAGGATTCCCGTATGCCGTCTGGCAACGGGACCGGTCCGACGCACGCGTCCGCCGCCGCGCCGTACGACCCCGAGATCGTGATCATCGGCGCCGGCTTCTCCGGCATCGGGATGGCGGCGCGGCTGAAGGACGCCGGGTTCGGTGACTTCCTGATCGTCGACGACGGCGGCGGTTACGGCGGGACGTGGTACTGGAACCGCTATCCCGGGCTCGCGGTCGACATCCCGTCCTTCAGTTATCAGTACTCGTTCGCCAAGCGGACGAGCTGGACGCGCGTGTATGCGCCCGGCGCCGAGCTACGGGACTACGCGGAGGCCTGCGCCCAGCGGTTCGACCTCGGACGCCACACGCGGTTCCATACGCAGATCACGGCGGCGGCGTTCGACGAGATGGAGCACCGCTGGGATTTGACGACGGATGATGGCTCTCGTCTGACCGCGCGGTTCGTGATCGATGCCACCGGCGTGCTGACGCGGCCGAAGCGCCCGGACATCGAGGGACTCGACGACTTCGAAGGCCACACGATCCACACCGCACGGTGGGATCCGCACGCCGACCTCGCCGGGAAGCGCGTGGCGATCATCGGCACCGGCGCCTCGGCGGTGCAGGTCATCCCCTCGATCGCGTCCGAGGTCGAGCACCTCACCGTGTTTCAGCGAACCCCGGTCTGGTGCCTACCAAAGCTGGACGGCCCGCTCCCGACCCGGCTGCGCAACACGCTCGGGCAGCTCCCCGGCGCAGCGTCGGCTGCGCGAGTGCTGAGCCAGACGTTTGTCGAGCTGTCGTTCCCCTTCGCGGCGCACTACCACGGCTTGGTCCCACTTTCGAAAGCGTTTGAGGGGCGGGCCCTCGCCTACCTCGAGGCGCAGATCCCCGACCCCGAGCTGCGCGACAAGCTGACGCCGCGTTACGGGCTCGGGTGCAAGCGCCCAACGTTCCACAACGAGTACCTGGCGACGTTCAACCGCCAGAACGTGCTCTTGGAGACGGACCCGATCGAGCGGATCACCGCCACCGGCATCCAGACCGCGAGTGGGACCGAGCACGCGGCCGACGTGCTCATCCTCGCGACCGGCTTCAAGGTGTTCGACTCCGGGAACTTCCCGAAGTACCCGGTCTCCGGGCGCGCCGGCGTTGACCTCGAGCGGTGGTGGGCGGAGCACCGCTACCAGGCGTACGAGGGCGTGAGCGTCCCCGACTTCCCGAACTACTTCCTCATGTTCGGGCCCTATGGCTACAACGGCTCGTCGTACTTCAACCTCGTCGAGACCCAGTCACGCCACATCGCCCGTGTGCTCGAGCACGCCCGCTGGCACGACGCCACGCAGATCGAGATCACTCGCGAGGCCAACGACCGCTACTTCGCCGAGATGATGCGCAAGCGCAGCCGCCAGATCTTCTGGCAGGCGAGCTGCGCCGACGCGAACAGCTACTACTTCGACCCGCACGGCGACGTCCCGATCCGGCCGGTCACGACGATCGAGACGATGTGGCGCGCCCGGCGGTTCCCGCTGAGCGATTACCGGCTGGCGACCGCGCCCGCGGTGGCGACGGCGTACGGAAACGCCCCGGGGCGCCCGACCGCCCCCGCGACGCAATAGCGCCGCCCGCGCCCCCGCGGCCGCGTCAACTCCCCAGCGCTCACGCTCCGACGGCCACGTTGGCAAGTCGGTGTCGTCAGATCGCCTCAACTCCCCAGGGCCTGCGGGCGCGCGGTGGCATCGGGTAGTTGAGGCGGTCTGTTGCGCGGTCAGGCGCGCGTCGCGTCGCCGGCGCGGTGGGGAACGGGGCTGCCGGTCTCCCACGGCAGCACCTTGCCGAACTGGACGAGTTCGCCGTAGAACGCGGGGTCGAAGGTCTCTGAGAGCGCCAGCTTGACCGGCCACGACGCGGCCTGCGCTGGGGTCTGGGCGTTGCTCATGTCCGCAAACCACGGCCGGGATGCGTCCGTGTCGATCAGACCGGGACACAGGGCCGCGATCAGCTTTCCGGATGCGAGGTCCTCGTCCCGGCGCTCACGAGCGATCGCCCGGACCGCTGCGACCTGGGCCACCTTCGACGGGATGTTGAGCCACGAGCCGAAGCCGTCATCCTCGGCGTGACCCGCAAGGACGGACGCCCGCCAGTCGGCGACGAGCGCGTCGACGACGTCGAGATCTCCGGAGTCGGCGGCGGCCGCGAATCGGTCGACGACCTGCGCGTCGAGTTTGTCGAGCGTCCCCAGCGCGCTCGCGACGTTGATCAGCCGGCCGCCCGGCCGCAGACGCGGCGCGAACGCGCGCAGGATCGCGGTCATCGCGAGGTTGTTCGTCTCGGCGACGGCGTCGACCTCGTCGGCGGGGTTTGCGTCCGGGCTCATCCGGGAGGTCGCGTTCGAGAACACGATGTCGACCTCGCCGAGCTCACGCGCGAGCGCGGCGATCGCCTCGCGGTCGCGCACGTCGAGCACGCGACCTTCGACCGCGGCGACCGTGCCCGGCGCCGCCGACACGGCTGCGGCCGCCTCCGACACGCGGGCGGCGTTCCGCCCGGTCAGCAGCACGCGGTCGCTCGGCGACATACCGGCCGCGAGTCCTTCGACGAGGGCTCGGCCGAGCCCCTGGTTGGCCCCTGTGACAAGTGCAATGCGTGATGTGGTCATGCGCTCATAGCTAGCGCGCCCCGACCATGCCGCAAACGATAATGACGCACAGATACTATGCGTATAGCGCATGCCAAACGACTTCACGCCAACGGGCCTCCGGGTCCTTCGCGAGGTCGCCCAGGCGGGCTCGTTCAGTGCCGCCGCGGATGCGCTCGGATACACGCAGTCAGCGATCTCGCGCCAGGTCGCGACGCTCGAGGCGACCGCGGGCCGCCGCCTCTTCGACCGCGCCCGCACGGGTGTCACGCTGACGCCGGCCGGCGCCCGGCTGCTCACGACTGCGGTTCGGGTGCTCGACGAACTCGACGATGCCCGGCGTGAGCTGGCCGGCGATGACGAGACAGCGTCCCGTCCGGTCCGGCTCGGCGCGTTCCCGACTGCCTTGGCCGGGCTCGTTCCCCGCGCGCTGTCATCCCTCCCCGGGCACCTCCGGGTGACCGTGCGCGAGGCGACGACCCCGGGGCTGACGCGGGCCATCCGGGCAGGGACGCTCGACCTCGCGGTCATCGCCCAACAACCCCCGTTCCGTCCACCAGATGCCGAATCGCCGCCGCTCGAGCTCACCACGATCACGGAGCGCGAACTGGTCATCGGTGTGCCCGCCGACCACCCACTGGCGAATGCCCGAGCCGTCGAGCCGCATCAGCTCGAGGGTCAGATCTGGGTCGCGAGCCGATCGGACACCGGCGAGTCGCTCCTCGGGGTATGGCCCGGGCTGCGGGAGCGGCCGGACGTCCGCTACGTCGTGCGGGACTGGCTCGCCAAGCTCCAGATCGTCGCCGCTGGCCTCGCGATCACGACGCTCGCCCCGGTCGCTCGTGAGGCGCTTCCCAGCGGTGTGACGACGATCGCGGTCCGAGGCGAGCCTCAGGAGACACGGCGCCTCGTGCTCGCCCGCCGTCCCGGTCCGCTTGACGGCGCGGCGGCGCGTGTCGGCGCCGCGTTGATCGACGCCGCGCGGCGCGTCGGATAGAGTCCCGCCCGCTCAAGCAGGCAAGCTGAACAGGGGACAAGTGGGAATGACTCTTCGGAGGGTCGTCGCTGCGGCGGCGACGGGGGCAGCGACGGCGTTGCTCGGTGCGGCGCCCGCCGTGGCCGTGACGCCGACAGGATTCTGGACGCCGGTGTCGCCGCCGTTCAGTGCGGCCTCGCCGAGCGCCGCGGTATTGCCGGGCGGCAAGGTCCTGCTCGCCGGGGGTGCCTCGTCGACGACCGACGTCCACGAGTCCTCGGAGATCTACGACCCTGGGTCCGATGCGTGGTCGGCGCCCGTGAGCACGCAGGCGAAGCGCGTGGACGCGACCGCTGTGACCCTCCCGAACGGCAAAGTGCTCGTCGTGGGCGGCGAGTCCGCCCTTGACACGTCGGCTGCCGCGCTCGACTCGGCCGAGGTCTACGACCCCGGGACGAACACGTGGACGAATGCCGTCAACACGATGAGTTCGCCGCGCGCCAACAAGCCCATCGTCGTCGTGCTGCGCTCCGGCAAGGTTCTCGTCGCGGGGGGGAGCGACGCCACGGGCGCGCCGGTGAACACAGCGGACATCTACGACCCCCCGAACAACGGGTTCTCCCCGACCAACGGCACCATGGGCACCGCGCGAGATCTGGCCGCCGCGGCCCTGCTGCCGAGCGGAAAGGTGCTCGTCGCCGGCGGGACCGGTCCGAGCAACGCGATGCTGAACAGCGCTGAGGTGTTCGACCCGGGCACCCTCACGTGGTCGCCGGTCGCGAACACGATGTTCGATCCCCGAGGCCTGGGCCCAGGAGCCGTCGCTCTGCGCGACGGGCAGGTGCTGGTCATGGGCGGGGTCGCGACGCTTACCCCGTCGGCGGTGACAAGCGCGACCAGCGACCTCTACAACCCGGCCACGAACACGTTCTCTCAAGCGGCGAGCATGCAGGTCAGCCGCGCCAATTTCGCGTATGCGCCGCTTGCCGACGGACGCGTGCTCGTCGCCGGCGGCCTCGTGGCGCCGTTCGTCGGGCCGAAGTTGGTCACGACCGATGCTGAGGTGTATGACCCGAGCACCAACGCGTGGCAGGCCGCCGGCTCACTTCCGGTCGGGGTCGGCGCGGCGGCGAGCGTCGCGCTGCCGAGCGGGCAGGTGCTCGTCATGGGGGGCGCCCCGGATCCCAACAGCAACGCGACCGTGCGTCAGGCGGCGCTGTACACCCCGTACGCCGCTCCGACGAAGCCGCTCGCGGTCTCGGCCACCGCCGGTGTCACTTCGGCGTTTGTCACGTTTGCGCCACCTGCGTCGAACGGTGGCCTGCCGATCGTCAACTACACGATCGTCGCGTCCACCGGCCAGCGCGCCACCCTTGCGGGTGACCGGACGGCCGTGACGATGACCGGGCTCGCCTCTGGCCGTCCGCTGACGTTTACCGTCATCGCGAACAACGCCGTCGGCGCGGGCGCCGCGTCGACCGCGTCGAACCAGGTCACGCCGGCGGCGGCGCCGGCGTCTCACAAGCCCCCGCCCACACCAAAGCTCACGATTGGAAAGCTGAAGACAAAGGTCAAGCTCACCGCTTTCTTCAAGGGGGTCGCCTTCACCGTCACCCCGAACCGATCGGTGGCGCTGCAGATCTCCTTGATCGGCGCCGTCACCAGGGCGACGATCGCGCGGGCGTTCAATCTCACCCTGGCGAGCAAGCGGCTCGGCGTGAGTGCTCGCATGCGGACGGTCACGCTCAAACCGTCGAAGAGGCTCGTCGGCCGACCTCGGTCCGCGACGGTCCAGCTCGTGATCGTCGCCACGGACGCTGCTGGAGCCCGCACCACGACGACGAGGACGATCCATGTCAGCCGCTAAGGTCGTGAGACGATTGCTCGTCCTCAGTGCGAGCGCCGGCGTGCTCGCCTCACCCGCGGCAGCGGCGAGCCCCAACAGCTGGCGACCAGCCGCCGCGATGCCGACCGCGCACTTTGCGTCTGGCAATGCCGCGCTTTCCGGCGACCGCGTGCTCTTTGCGGGAGGAGAGGACGGCCAGTCCGACGAACTCAAATCCGCCTCGATCTACAACGCGGCGTCAAACACGTGGACGGCCGCGGCCGATATGGGGATTGCCCGCATTGCGCCGGGTGCTGTCGCCTTGCCGAGCGGCAAGGTGCTCGTCGTCGGCGGTGCCAACCTTGCAACGCTGAACAATGCGCTGGACTCGGGAGAGGTCTACGACCCCGGGACCGGCCCCGGGACGGACTCATGGACTCCAACCGTGAACAACATGAGCACGGGGCGCGGTCAGGGCCCAATAGCGGTGCTCCTCGCAAACCACAAGGTCCTGATCGCCGGAGGTACCGACCAAAACACCCAACCCCTCGCCACAGCGGATCTCTACGACCCCGCCACAAACACCTTCGCGCCGACCGGGTCGATGGGCTCGGCCCGATGGCTCGCCTCCGCGACGCTGCTCAGCAACGGCAAGGTGCTCGTCGCCGGCGGCGTGACCGCGGGCATTACGGCGAGCCAGACCGCCGACGTCTATGACCCCCAGACCGGGACCTGGACGCCGGTGGCAAATGCGACGAGCGCTCCACGAGTCTATGCCGGCGCGGCGCTGCTGCCGAACGGCAAGGTGCTCATTGCCGGTGGACAGCCGTTCGGTGGCCTGTCGACCGCCGCGACCGACATTTACGATCCTGCGACGAATCGCTTCACCCCCGGGCCGGCGATGGGCTTCCCACGCAGCGGGTTTGGATTGGTCAGCCTGCCCGGTGGCCAGCCGCTCGTCATCGGCGGCTTCTACGGGAACTTAAGCATCGCCCCAACGGCCCAACTCTTCAATCCGTCGACGAACACCTGGGCGACTGTGTCGTCCCCCTCGGTGCCGAAGGAAGCGGGCACCGCTATTCGGTTGAACGATGGCGACGTCCTCTGGGCGAGCGGTTTCGATGGAGAAAACCCCCTCAGCGACGCGGAGCTGTACACGCCGCCGGTGCCTCCTGGCCAGCCGACGTCCGTCTCGGCGACGCCGGGCAACGGGTCCGCGACGGTCGCTTTTGCGGCGCCCGCCGCTGACGGCGGCCTACCGGTGCTCCACTACACCGTCACTGCCTCGACGGGCCAGACTGCGACGACGCCCGACGCGCGGACATTCGCGACGGTCACCGGACTGACGAACGGCAAGCCGGTCACGTTCACCGTCACGGCGACGACCGGCTTTGGAACGAGCGTCGCGTCGGCGGCCTCGAGAGCGACGACGCCGACCGCTCCCGTGGCACCCGTGCCCCCGCCGAAGCTGAAGCTCTCCGGCCTGAAGTCGAAGCTCAAGTTGTCGGCGTTCCTGAAGGGCGTGAGGTTCATCGCCTCGCCCGACCGTTCAGCGTCGCTGCGGGTCACGCTCGTCGGGAGTGTCAACCGGGCGACGATCGCCCGCGCGTACCAACTCGTCCTCGCCACGAAGCAGCTCGGGGCGAGCGCCAAGAAGCGCACGGTCACGATCGTGCCCGCCAAGAAGCTCGTCGGCAAGCCACGGAAAGCCACGGTCCAGCTCGTCATCGTCGCGACCGGATCGAACGGCCGTCAGTCGACGAACATGAAGCAGATCACCGTGACGCGATAGCGGGCCCTCAGCCGGCGAGCGACGACGAGGCCGCGATGTATCGTGCGACGTCGGAGGAGATATGGCTGACCGTCCAGCGCACGACCCGCCGGAGCCGCCCGAGCCTCACATTGCGCAGCTCGCTGGCGCGTACGCCGACGCGCTCCTCGCCGGCGATGAGACGGCGGCGGAGGTCGTCGTGCGCGAGGCGATGGACGCAGGTCTCGGCACGGCCGAGATCGACGAGGAGTTGATCGTCCCGGCGCTCTGGCTCGTCGGCGAGCTGTGGCAACGCGGTCAGCTTTCGGTCGCCCAAGAGCACCTCGCGACGGAGATCACGGTGCGGATCCTCGCCCTCCAGCGAGAGGCCCAGCGGATGGTCCGTGCCCGTGCTGAAAACGCGGTCGTGCTCGCGACCCTGCCCGGTGAGCAGCACGTCGTCGCACTGCGGATGGTCGGAAACCTCCTCCGCGAGGCCGGCTACCACGTGCTGATGCTCGGCGCCGAGGTCCCGACGTGGTCACTCGGCGAGGCGGCGGAGCGCTACGGAGCGGACATCGTCTGCGTGAGCGCGACGATGCCCGGCCGCTCGCGGGACACGGTGCGCATGCTTGACGAGATCCTCGAGGCGCGACCGTCGGCCCGGTTCGTCATCGGCGGGCGCGGTCTCCAGGGCGATGAGCAGATCCGCCACCAGGTGCACGTCTGCGGGCGCATCTCCGATGCGGTCGATGCGGTCGATGCGGCGCTCAAGCGTGCACGCCTGAACTGAGGCGCTGCGTCAGCTTGTGGCGCTGGATCTTGCCCGAGCCCGTGCGGGGGATCTCGCCGATCCGCTCGAAGCGAGCCGGCACCTTGAACCGGGCGAGTCGCTGGCCCACGAACGCGCGCAGAGCGTCGTCGTCGACGCCGGCCTCATCGTCGAGGACGATGAACGCGACGACGATCTCGCCGAGCGCTTCATCCGGCGTGCCCACGACCGCGGCGTCGGCCACCGCCTCGTGCTCGGCGATCGCCTGCTCGACCTCGGCGGGATAGATGTTCTCGCCGCCGCGGATGATCAGTTCCTTGATCCGGCCGGTGATCGTCAGGTAGCCGTCCGGGTCCGACCGCGCCAGGTCACCGCTGTGGTACCAGCCGCCGCGGAGCGCGTCCGCGGTCGCCTGCGGCTTGTTGAAGTACCCCCGTGAATTCGCGCCCGCCGCCACCTGCCGTCGCATCGCCGTCGACGACGAACACGTGATCGACCGCCGGCGCACGCTCGGCGAGTTCCCACGTGCGCTCGCTGTGGTGGGCGTCGGTGATGAGTACCTGCGCCTCGCAGTCCTCGAGCATGTACGCGAGTTCGCTGTCCGACGCTGCAGGGTTGAGATACGCGGCGACGGCGCCGGCGGCGGTCACGCCGAGATAACTCTCGGCCCCCTCGACGCGATTCCCCATGCAGATTGCGACGCACGCACCCGGGGCGACGAGGCGGCGGAGCGCCGCGCCCATCCCCGCGGTGCGGCGTTCGATTCCAGCCCAGTCCTCGGAGCGGTCATCGTCCCGGAAAGCGAGCTCCCGGCCACGCGCGGAGGCGTGGCCGCGGAGCAGTTCCCCTACCGGACGGATGAGATCCGTGCGGAGCATCGCCTTGGTCCATTCGTGGGATCACGCCGACCACAGGTTGATGGCGCGGTCGCGCCGCGCCTGCCACAGCTCGTTCTTGGTCGTGAACGCCTCCAGCCCCTTGCCCGGCTCGGCATCGGGGATCTCCTGGGTGTCCGGGCGCCAGTTGATCGCGGCCGTCGCGAGCTCGCTGTAGGCCTCGAACGCAAGCGCTGTCGTCATGTCGGCGTCGGCGTTCTTGTTCATCGTGAACTTGAGCTGGCGGAGCGCCTGCTGGTTCTTGACGAGCATCGCGTCGATCAATTCTTCGAGCTCAGCGTCGATCCGATCGTCGGGCACGGCGCGGTTGAATAGCCCCCAGTCGACGCCGCGCTGCGCGGACTGGAGCGCCCCGATCAGGTTGATCTCTTTCGTGCGGCGGCGGCCGATGAGACGGATCATCCGGGTCGTTCCGCCCCAGCCGGGGGTCATCGCGCTGTCGACCTCGGGCATCCCCCAGCGGCAGCTGTCGGCGATCATCGCCAGGTCGCAGGCCATCGTGATCTCGAGTCCGCCGCCGAGCACAAACCCCTCGGCGACTGCGACCGTGATCTTGTCGAGATCCTCCGCCACCCAGCGCTCCCAGCGCGCCCCGGTCAGTCCCGAGCGCGTCCTCGACGTGGCCCTCGACCTGTTCTCCGAGCAGGGCTACCACGGCACCTCGGTCGCGAAGATCGCCGCCGTGCTGCAGATCAAGACGGCGAGCCTCTACAACCACATGACCTCAAAGCAGAAGTTGCTCGCCCAGATCATCGAGACGACGATGGATGCCGTCTGGGCCGACTACGAGGCCGCAGTGGCCGGCACCGATGACGTCACCGAGGGGCTGCGCGCCGCCGCCGAGGTGTACGCCCGCCGCCACGCCACCCACCCGCGGGAGGCCCGGATCGTCAACCGCGACGTCTCGAGCCTCGTCGAGCCGACCAGGATTCGCGTCCGCGAGCTCCGCCGCCGCCACGAGCAGGCAATCCGCGGGCTCATCCAGGAGGGGTGCGCGTCCGGCGCGTTCTCCGTCCGCGAGCCGTTGCTCGCGTCGTTCGGGATCCTCGAGCTGTGCGTGAGCATCGCCCACTGGTTCCGCGCCGACGGCCCGCTGAGCGCCGAGGACGTCGCGCGGGAGTACGCCGAGTTCGCGGTCCGGATCGCCCGCGGCTGATCCCCACTCCAGCCGCGGGCGACGTCTTCGATCACTGCTTGACGAGCGTCCCGACCGTCACGTGCGGCCAGTGGATCCCGTTGAAGTCGAGCATCACGAGCTGCGTGTACTGGAGCTGGTGCTTGTCGGGCTGGCCGCCGGTTCCGGCGATGGTCTGGATCCAGAACGTGGCGTCGACCTTGGCTGCGTTTGCGTTGCCGCCGGGCGGGTTGCTCGTCGCCAGGAATGCGGTGTTTGCCGTTCCGCCGCCGCCCTGAATCGGGTTGTGCGTCGTCGAGACCTGGAGGAAGGTGCGGCGCTTCATGTGCGTGCCCTGGAGCGATGCGGTGAGCGCATCCTGGATGACCTTGTTGGGGTTCGTCACGATCGCCTGGGTGACGCCGGGGGAGGCGAACCGGAACTGGGTCGGGATCGATAGATCGAGCTCGGGGAACACGCCGGCGGCCGACGGGAAGTCCGGGAACGGTGGCTGGTTGAAGAAGATCGGGAAGATGTTGTTGTTCGGAATGTGCGGTGGACCGCCCTGAAGCACCTGGGAGTTCCCTTGAGCGAGGATCGTCGTCCCGTGCGGGATCGAGGCCATGCGCACGACCGTCGGGGGCACGTTCGGGTTGGTCGTATGCGGCACGGTGGCCCAGATCCCGGGCTCGATGTGAAGGCCGTTCGTCGTGCCGGCCTCGTTGATCTGCTGCAGGTAGGTCGCGCCGAACATGTTGATGTCCGGGTTGAGCAAACCCCGGTTTGGGATCGGCCCGCCGATGTCTGTGACGAGCAGCGTCTCATCGGTCTTGTTCAGTTCCAGGAACCGGTCTTGGCCTCCCTGATGCGGGCGCCAGATGCAGTTGAAGCCGTGGCCCTTCCAGAGCCCGACGAGTCCGGCGAGCGGACCGAGCGGATTCGCATGTTGTGCCACGACATCGGCAGCGACGGCCGCTTGGGCCTGTGGCTCGGCTGGACCGGAATCGACCTCCGGGCCGTTGAACTTGTCAATTCCGGCAAATGCGAACTCAGGATCCGTCGAGATCTCGGGTGACACTGTGACTCCTTGAGGGCGAGTGGGTGAGTGACTGTGAGGTGAAGCGCTCAGCTGAACGTGACACGGACCTTTGCGGGCACGGGATCGAGTTGGAGGCCGACGGCCTCGAGCAGCGCCCGAGCACCGTCTGGTGACTGACCGCGGAGCTCGGGCACCGAACCGGCGAACGACGCTGACAGGAGAGACGACAGTGCTAACCCCCTTCACTGCAACGTTGTGGTGGCGACCCGGTGTCGCCGCTTGACGTGAGTGGTGTGTGTCTGCGGATGCCCGACCATCCGCAGACACGAGCCTAACTCCGTCACATCGTGGGGTGGTGTGAGATTTCTCGCACCTGTGCGGGTGAGCGAGCGGTGACAGCGGCAGTAATGGTGAAGGTTCAGGAGGAACCGATAGGGCTCCTCACGCTGCGCTCGCGACGAGCTCCGGCTCGGGCGCCACGGGCTCGGCGTCCGTGACCGGCGCTGTGTGGCGTCCGGCGAGCAGCCGCCAGACGACGACTGCGCTGACGACGAGCACGACGGCGGCGATGATCAGCGCGTGGTGCAAGCCGGACACGAACGCGCTCGCGCTCGAGACATGACCCGGGATGAGCGCACCGAGCAGCGCCACGCCGATGGCGATTCCCGCTTGGCGGAACGTGTCGTTCGCACCGGCCGCGACGCCCGACTTCGCCGCCTCGACCGAGCTGAGCGCGACGCCGGACAGCGTCGGGTTAATGAGCCCGACGCCGATCATCGCAACGACCACCCCGGGCTCGAACACAATCCAGCTCGACGTCGTTTGAAGCATCAGCACCATGAGCACAACTCCCGCGCCGCTCAACAGCAGGCCAACGACAAGCAGCGCGCGAGCTGAGTACCGCCCGCCGATCGACGCCGTCGCGCCGGCGACGACGAACGATGCGATCGTGCCCGGCAGGTACACGAGGCCGGTCTCGATCGGTGACAGGCCAACGATCGCCTGGAGGTAGACGGTCAGGTAGAGGTACCCGGCGAACACCGAGGCTGAGATCCCGAACGCGGTCACCTGCGCCGCGGTGAACCCGCCCCGCCGGAACAGGCCGAGCGGCAGCATCGGATGAGTGGCTGCCCGCTCGACGGCCACGAACACCACGAGCCCGACCGCGGCGACCGCGAGCGAACCGATGATGAGCGGATCAGCCCAGCCCCGGTCGTTCGCCTGCAGCATTCCGAACACGAGCGCGAACAGCGTCACGGCGAGTGCCGTCTGACCGGCCACGTCGACCGATGGCGTCGCCGGATCGGCCGATTCACGCACCGAGCGGCGGGTGGCGATCAGGCACCCGACGCCGAGCGGCAGGTTGACGAGGAAGATCCACCGCCAGCCAAGTCCGGACGCAAGTGCGCCACCGACGAGCGGGCCGACGGCGAACGAGGCGCCGATCGTCGCGCCGTAGGCCGCCAGTGCCTGACGACGCTCGCTGACGCCGGGGAACGCATCCGCGAGGATCGCCAGCGACACGGCGAACATCACAGCGGCGCCAAGACCCTGCACGGCCCGCGCGGCGTCGAGCATGCCGATCGAGCCGGCGGCCGCACACGCACCGGACGCGACCGTGAACAGAGCAAGCCCGCCGGTGAACAGGCGCCGACGCCCAAACCGATCGGCGAGCGAGCCGGCCGACAGCACGGCGGCGGCCAGCGTCAGCGTGTATGCATCGATGATCCAGCGCAGCGCGCCGAGCGAGGTGTGTAGGTCGCGGGCAATCGGGGCGAGCGCCGTGTTGACGACGGCGATGTCGAGCATGAGCATCGCCGTCGCCGCGCACACGACGGCCAGGGTCCAGCGTTTCGACAACATCAGACAGCTCCTTTCGGTATCGGTGAGAGATCAGTGACGGGCGCCCGTCAGGCGCACGTCCCAGCGGATGCGGGTGACCGCATTGGCGCCGGCTCCGGTGACCCGGCCAGTCCCACGGGCGACCGTGATCTGCTGGCCAAATCTGCGGTTGAACAGGTCGGACACCGGCATCGCGGCGACGATCGCGCGGCCGCGCTGCTTCTCGAGGATGTTCGGGAACGTGGTGCCCTCGACCCACGGACAGTTCTTGTACGGATCGCCGAGCGTGCCGAGGTCGCCGGCCGTCAGCGTGAAGCCATGACGCGGATCGTTCAGCCAGCCGAGCTGGACGTCGAGCCGGGTGCGCTTCGTGCCGCAGTCGGGCGGCGTCTGGTGGTCCGGGCCACCGTTGGCCGGGCAGTCCTTCGGGGCCGGGGTGGAGCTCATTGATCCGGTCCGGGTCACGGTCGCCCGGAGGATGAAGTCGTTCGCCCCAAGCTGGAACGGGTCGCCGAAGAGGACGTACGCCGTGCCGTAGCGCTTGGCGTCCATCCGCTCGGGCCGCGCGGACCGGAACACGATCTGCTCGCGACCGTGGCCGCTGACACCCGGTGCGCAATGGCCGCGGCTCGCACGATTGAGCGTCCATATCCTCGTCTGCACGCCCTGGACGTCGACCTTGAACGTGCGCTCGTCGAGCGCCTTGGGGAGGCGCGGGGCGGTGGCCGCCGCGATACCTGGTGCGAACGCCGTTCCGGCCAGGCACGCCGCGGCTGCGCATCCGGCGCCGGCCCGCCTCAGGTGGTGTCTCGGTGTGGTGATCATGTGGCTCCTGACATCCGTCGTGATTGGTTGTGCGGCCAGCTTCGATCACGACCGGTCCGGCCACATCGAGGAGGACCCGAATCCGCCACCCGGAGATTTGGGGGCGGGGGATCTAGGGGACGGCTTAGGGGTGGGCTCCTTCAGTTAGGCTCCAATGCGCGAATGACCCACGCTGGGGCGACTGGACAGGGCCGCGGTATCGGCGGATCGGCATTGCTCGAGCGCGACCGCGAACTCGACCTGTTCGCAGAGCTCCTCGCCGATCCAGGCGGTGAGGCGTCCCGGGTGATCGTCGTCGAGGGACCACCCGGGATCGGCAAGAGCCGGCTCATCGCGGCCCTTCGCGAGCGAGCGGTGTCAGCCGGCGTCCGCGTCCTCAGCGGCGTCGGGAGCGACCTCGAGCGGGAGTTCCCGTACGGCGTCGTCCGTCAGCTGTTCGAACCGCTGCTGACCGACGCCGACGACCGCGAGGCACTGCTCGACGGGGCAGCGGCGCCGGCTCGCTCGGTGTTCGAGGGCGTCGCAAGTGCCGACAACACCGAGGGCGACGTGTCCTTCGCGGCGCTTCACGGGCTCTACTGGCTCACCGTCAACGCCGCCTCGTCCGGCCCGCTGATGCTCGTCGTCGACGATCTCCATTGGTGCGACCGCCCGTCCTTGCGGTTCCTCACCTATCTCACGCGTCGGCTCGAGGGGCTCGGGGCGCTGCTCGTCATGGGTCTGCGCACCGCCGAGCCCGGCATCGATCCGGTGATGACCGGCGAGCTGGCGGCGCATCCGGATGCGCTTCACCTGCACCCCGCGCCGCTCAGCGACAGCGGCATCGCGGCGCTCATCGCCGAGCGCCTCGAGGCCGAGCCCGAGCCGGCGTTCATCGCGGCGTGCCGCGAGGCGACCGGCGGCAACCCGTTGCTGCTCCGCCAACTGCTGACATCACTCGCGTCCGACCGGGTCGTTCCCGAGGCCGCCCAGAGCGCGGCGGTGGAGCGCGTTGGGCCCAGAGCGGTGTCGCGCACTGTCCTGCAGCGCCTGCGCCGGCTGCCGGAGGGGGCGACCGCGGTTGCGCAGGCCGTCGCGGTGCTCGGGTCGCAGGCGGAGCTGCCGTACGTCGCAGCCCTCTCCGGTCTAGCCGAGCGCGACGTGGCACGGGCGACCGCCGCGCTCGCGCAGGCCGAGATCCTCCGGCCCGAGCCCCCGCTGCGTTTCGTTCACCCGCTCGTCCGCGACGCCGTCTACCACCAGCTCCCGCCGGGGGAGCGGGAGCTGCGGCACGCAGCCGCGGCCGATGTCCTGATCGCGGGACACGCTCCCCCAGAGGAGATCGCGACGCAGCTCGTCGCCGCCCCGAGACGCGGGCGGGCCGACGTTGTCGGACTGATGCGTGCGGCTGCTGCCGCTGCTCGTCACAAGGGGGCGTCAGACAGCGCGGTCGCGTATCTGCAGCGTGCGCTGGAGGAGCCGCCCGAGGATGCGGAGCGCACCGACGTGCTCGTCGAGCTCGGCCGCGCCGAGGTCCTCACCTCGGGCCCGGCCGCCGCGACACACCTGCGGGAAGCGTGGGAGGCGACCGTCGAACCGGGTGAGCGGGCGCGGCTCGCGGCGGCCCTCGCGACGACTCTCATCTTCACCGAGCCGGGGCATGAGGCGCGGAAAGTCCTGCGTGTCGCCCTCTCCGAGATCCCGGAGGCGCTCACGGACGAGCGTCAGGCGCTGCAGGCGCTGGATTTGATGGCGGTCTACTTCGGTCCGGGCAGCGATGATCTGATGAACGGCGTCGACGCGATCGAGGCCGTCGGCGACGGGCCGGGCGCCAAGATGCTGCTCGCGATCAAGGCGCACTGCCTGACGATGCTCGGCGCGAGCTACGACGACGTGCTCCCGATCGCCGAGCGGGCGCTCGCCGACGATGTCCTCATCGACGCCGATCCCGGCCTGTTCCCGCCGGCGGCGATCAACGTACTGTCGCTCGCCCACAGCGATGCGGCGCTCGAGGCGTGGGACCGCCTGCGCGACCGAGCCCACCACGGCGGCTCGCTCCTCGGCGTCCTCACGCTCGGGCTGTGGCGCGGCGCGACGCTCATCTGGCGCGGCGATCTCCGCGAGGCGGAGGAGTCGCTCGAGAACGCGGTCGAGGACTTCATCCGGTGGGGGCTCATCCGTGCCGGCGAGACATATGGCCCGGCATTCCTCGGCGCCGCCAGGCTGCGGCGCGGCAAGCTCGCGGCCGCGCGGGAGCTGCTCGATCCGTCCAGGGTCGAGGATCCGCAAACCGACGGCTACCGGCATCTGCTCCGGTTCTGGTGCGAGGTGCTCCTCGCCGAGGGTCGCTATGACGAGGCGCTCGCGGTTGCCGAGGACCTCTCGACCCGGCTGCCGTTCATCGTCAACCCGGGGTGGGCCCCATGGCGCTCGCTGAAGGCGCAGGCTCTCGACGGCCTCGGTCGGACGGATGAGGCGATCGCGTGCGCCGAGGAGGAGCTCGGGTACGCCCGGCAGTTCGGCGCACCCGGCATGGTCGGTACGACGCTTGGGCTCGTCGGCCGGCTGCGGCGCGACGCGGGCCTCCCGGAGTTGACTGAGGCGGTCGCGCTCCTGGAGAAGACGAACGCGCGCTACGACCTCGCGCGGACCCTGCTCGCGCTCGGCGGAGCGCTGCGACGCGTCCGGCGTCCGACCGACGCCCGCGAGCCGCTGCGCCGCGCGCTCGAGCTCGCCGATCAGTGCGGCGCCGACGGGCTGGCCGAGGAGGCGCGCGTCGAGCTGCATGCGGCGGGCGCACGGCCGCGCACGACCGCGCTGGCAGGCGTCGAGTCGTTGACCGCGAGCGAGCGGCGGGTCGCCGAGCTCGCGGCGGGCGGGCAGAGTAATCGGGAGATCGCGCAGACGCTCTACGTCACGCCGAAGACGGTCGAGGTGCACCTCTCAAACGCATACCGCAAGCTCGGAATCCGCTCTCGCCAGGAGCTGCCTCACGCCCTCGCGGGGTGAGGCGATCGCTAGTTCTCTGCGGCTCCGGACCGCTCGCGCTCACGGGCGTACGGTGCCCGGCGCGCGTCGATGTCGTAGATCACCTCGGTGTCGGTCATGCGGTCAGCCCACGCCCGGCGCCGGGGGTCGCGCAGGATCGCGAAATAGCCGAGCCCGAGTGGGAGGAGGCTGAGGATGACCGCGAACACCCTGCGGACGGCCCGTTTCATCGTGATCTCCTCGGAGCCCTGGTGGATGAGGCGGATCGAGAGAAAGCGCATGCCCGGGGTCTGCCCAGCGAGCGCCCAGAAGCCCGCGAACACGGTGCCGCCGACGACGTAGCCGATGACGGCGAGGACGACGATCACCGGCGCCGAAGGCGTCGTTCCGAAGAGGCTGCTGGCGATCGATGCGAGCACCCCGGAGATGAGCGAGTAGGCCCCGAACAGCAACCCGAGGTCGACGGCGGCGGCGACCGCGCGCGTCGCGAGGCCCGCCTGGTTCGTCTCGGACTCGGAGTCGTCGGGCCGCACGACCCGCTCGAGGGTGTCGTCGAGGTCCTCGGTGATCTTCGTCAGGCGAATCCCGATGTCGGTGATGAGGCCGGCGCCCTGCGCGGTGATTGCCGCCCGGACCTCAGGCGCTTTCGCGACTCGCTCGACGAGCTTCTGCGCCTGCTCTGACTCGAGCACCTCGGACCAAACCTGCGCCGCCGCCTCCGACTCGAGCACTCGCCGCGCGATCGCCGCGACCTCATCGCTGCCCTGCTCGAAGTTGCCCGCGTGCTCTTCGATCGACCGCTCGATCGCACGGATCACGGCCGGGCTCCGAAGCGCCCGGACGATCGCCTCCTCGACGGCTTCGTTGAGCGCGTGGTCGACGCCTGTGACCTTGGCGACGCGCTCGGCGCTCCGGGCCCCGGCGGACAGCAACCGCGAGGCGGCGTTGCGGTCGGCGTTGCGGTCGGCGTTCGACCGCGCCGGTGGATACCGGTCGTCTTCAAGTGGTCCGCGAGCGTCGTCCGCCACGGACGCATTCAACCGCGCCCGGCTCTGCGGCGCCACCGTCGGTATGTGAATGGCGATTCACTTCGGGCCGCCCGAGGTGAATCGCCATTCATCGCCGGCGGTGGGCGGTGGGTCGGCGCTCGCTTACCTCGCGAGCGACGAGGCGAACGTCATCTCGGGGCGGTGCTTCTGGTTGACGGTGGAATGGGAGCAGGCGCGGCATGAGTCCCCGCACGACCGTCTCGTCGAGCCACGAGATCGCCTGAGCGAGCTCGTCCCGGAGATCGGGGGGTGCGGCCGCGAGCACGCGCTCGAGTTCCTCGGCCGAGGCCGCGAGCGCCCGCGCCGAGGGCGAGGTCGCGCCGGCGTCCTCGATCTCGGCGATCCGCGACCGGGCCCGTCGCACTTGCTGGAACGCAGCCTCCACTGTCACGATGGGGTCGGCGACCCGTCCCGCCACCTGCTCGGCGGGCGCGACCGTCACGTTGAGCGGGAGCTCGAACTCGTGGGCAACGAGCGACGGGAGCGCGACGTAGGAGAGAGCCACCTGTGCCACGGTCATCCCGCCCGGCGGCACGACGCCTGCCACGTCCACCTCGATCACGAGTCGTCGCCGCTCACCGTGGTTCAGGTCTCCGAGGTCGACGAGCACTCCGTGGGCGATCGGCTCGGTCGGCAGGTCATTGACGACGGTCAGCGAGGACACGCACTCCGCTTGGCGCACCTGGAGCGCGACCGATTGGACCGCGGCCTGGAGCAAGCCGTCGACCTCGCCGGCGAGCAGCGCCGCGGCGACGTCGGGTCCGGTCGCGGCGAGCGCCGCCCCCACCCCGCCGTGGGCGAGCGCAGACGGCAGCCGCGGGTCCGCGTGCGTGCCGAGAGCGAGCGTCGTCGTCGTGATCCCATGGGCCCGCGCGCGCTGCGCCCGTCGCTCAAGCTCCCGCGCGTCTTCGATCCCCCCGTCCGCGTGGCCGTCGGAGATGACGATGACGGTGGCGCCGTGGTCGGCGATCATCCAGCCCGCCTCGGTGAGGCCGCGGCCGTAGCCCGCCGACAGGTTCGAGCCCTCACCCGGTTCGATCTGGGCGATGGCCTCCCGGGCGGCCGTCTTGTCGCCAAGCGGCGCCGCCGGAACGACGACTTCGGCCTCGCCGTCGAACGTGACGAGCCCGAACTGGTCCCCGGCGTCGAGCCACTCGACGAGTCGGTCGATTGCGATCTGCGCTGAGCGCAGCGTCGTCCCCCGCATCGAAGCGCTGCGGTCGAGCACGATCGCGACGGCCGCCGGCGCGCGCGGCGGCCGGCTTGCGGGGGGTGGGGCCGCGAGCTCGAGCATCAGCGTGAGCCGGTCGTCTTGCTCGAGCGCAACGAGATCGAAGTCGAGGTATGTGGTCAGGCGCATGCCGGCCGTCTTCTTGATCTGTGATGTCGGCCTCACTCATCCTGGACTGACATCGCCGCCCGAGGTTTGGCCGCATCGCCCAGCGGCAAACCATCGTTTGCTCAACCGATGCTGACTATTACAGCTCCGCGCGGATCGCGCAACGGTATGTGAGATCAGCTCGCCGCGCGCCGGTTGGGGCTGACGAATCGGCGCCGACGTCCGCCAGTCGTCGGGGGGCCTGGGACCGCGATCCGGCAGGACGAGGCGGTAGTGTCGCGCCCGCCGTGAAGCTGAGCGACGTCGAACGCCGTCTCCAGAAGCAGCGTCAACGCCGGCAGTCAACGGCGCGGGCGCGGCTTCTTGCGGGTGCTGCGCTCCTGGCGGTCGCGGCTGCGCTCGTCGCGATCATCGTCTCGACGACGGGCGGCGGCACGAACTCGAACGCGAGGCAGACCGCCAATCACAAGCCGGCGACGACAAACCCGGCTCCGGCCAAGCCCGGCACCGCTGGGGTGCCGATCCTCACCTACCACGTCATCAACAGCGCGCCCGCGGGTAGCGGTGCCTCGCCCGACCTGTATGTGCCAGCGAGCGAGTTCTCGGCGCAGATGCAAGCGCTCAAGTCCGCGGGCTGGCATGCAGTGACGCTCAATCAGGTGCAGGCGTACTGGACGAAGGGCACGCCGCTCCCCGCCGGCAAGCCGATCGTCGTGACGTTCGACGGCGGCTACGCGTCGCAATACACGAGCGCGCTGCCGGTGCTGAAGGGCCTCGGCTGGGTCGGTGTCATCAACCTGCCCTCGAACGGGCGCTCGACGAGCGACGGCGGTCTCGCCGACGACCAGACGCACGGGCTCATTGCGGCCGGTTGGGAGCTCGATGCGGGCGGGAATGACTCGCCGGACCTCACCGGGCTGAGCACCACAGCGATCGTGCAGGAGGTCAAGACCGAGCGCCAGGATCTCCAGGGGCGCTACAACGTGCCCGTCAACTGGTTCAGCTACGCGTCCGGTGCCTACAACGGAACAGTCGTCGGCGCCCTCAGCGAGGCCGGCTTCGTCGGCGCGACGACGCTCACGTCCGGATGGGCAAGCCCGCAGGAGAACCGCTTCCGGCTACCGCGGATCCAGGTCGCCGGCGGAACGAGCCCGACGGAGCTCATCTCGAAGATCACCGCCGCCCAGTCGGATCCGGCGCCGCCGGACGCCTCCACCGGCGTGTAGGGGCGGGGCGCCGCGCCGATCGGGGGCGCCGGTCGGGGGGCGCGAAGACGGTGCCCCTCACACCAGCTGGCGCTCGAGCGACGTGTGCAGCTCCGGCTCACCGCCGGGCTCGGTGCACTCCAGCGTCAGCCACATCCGCGGCCCGTCGATCCGCAGCAGCCCGATCTGGTTGTGGTAGGTCGGAGGCTCGAGCAGGCGCCAGCCGACCTCCGGGTCCCGCACCCCGGCCGCGTGTGCGAGCCGGCGGGAGAGCCCGCGGATCAACCGCGAGCGGCGGGCGACGGCGATCGCGGTGCGCTCGCGGCGCGAGAGCTGGTGACGGAACGGTGAGCACACGACCTGGTAGATGGCGCTCTGGGCCCGGCGCGGAGGCTGGAAGCCGACCTCCTCGACGTAGGTCTGGTGCACGTCGCCGCCGAGCAGGACGATCGACGCCGGCGGCCGGCCGCGCGTTCCGTCGGCGACCTCGCCGAGCAGCTCGATCAGGCGGTGAAACGACTTCTGAAACGCCGCCCAGTGCTCGAGGTCGAGCCCGCGGCGGAGCTTCTCGCTGAACCGCGCGGCGAGCCCGCCCCAGGCGCCGTCGCACAGCGCCTCGTTCCACGCCTCGGTGTAGTGGAGGGTCGGCGCGAGCAGAACCGGCAGCGTGCTCGCGAACACGAGGTGGTCGGCATCCTCGCTGACCTGCTCGGCGAGCCACGACCACACGCCGTCGTCGATCATCATCCGCTCGCCGGGATCGAGCACGCGGCCCTCGCGCGAGTCGACGACGACGAGCCGAGTGCCGGCGACCCGGCGGGAGTAGCTCCACAGCCGGCCGCCAGGCTCGCGGTCGGCCCGCAACGCGAACTCGTGCAAAACCGGCCACGCGTCGTCGGCGGCGAGGACCTGCTGGTACAGCGCGTCGCGCTCAAGCTCCGGGGGCGAGAGATTCCCGAGGTGCTGGTAGATCCAGTAGCTCGAGAGCGCCGCCGCGATGCGCTCTCGCCACCAACCGGTTGCTCGCATTTCACTGATCCACGACGCAGACGTGTTCCAGTCATCGGTGACGTCGTGATCGTCAAAGATCATCGCGGTCGAGACCGTGGAGAGGAGCCAGCGCATCGCCGCTGGCGACCATGCCTCGCGGTACAGCCATGCGAACTCCTCAAAGTCCTTGACCTCCTCCCCCGGATCGGAGCCCGGGCTTCGGCGGGCGCGCACGAACCCGGCGACCCCCGGCGGGAGTTCGTCGGCGTAGACCTGATCGCCGAGCAGCAGCAGCAGTCGGGGCCACGCAGCGGGGTCCTGCGCGCGCAGTCGCTGGGTGAGGGCATACAGGGCGTCGACACCGAGCCCGCAGTCGTCGTCATCGGGGCTGAGCGTGAACGGCGGCTCGTGCGGAGCGGTCACGCAGCAGGACCCGAACGCGATCGTGACCGCGCCGGATTCCGGCAGTGTCTGGATCCGCGACGCCGGGAACCCGGAGACCGCTTGGGGCCAGACGGCGGCTCCGTCAAGCCGGACGGCGTACTCGGTGCTCGTGTCCGGCACGAGCCCGTCGATGACGACGAGCGCGTAGTGGCGTCCGCGCACGTGGAACGTGTGCGCCGTGCGCCCCAGCACCTCGACCTCGCAGGCGACGTCGGTCTCGACCCACACCGTCGCCTCGGTCGCGCTCACGTAGCGGACCATCGGTCCCAGGACAAGTTGCGCCATCGAGACCTCTGCCTACCCGCTCGGGTCCGAAACCGATCGACGCATCGCCTCGATCAACCGTCCAGGTGATGTGGTGGCCGACATCGACCGAGCGTCCAGTCGATTTCCAGCGCTCAAGGCGACGGGGGTCGCCGCCGACGACTCCGAGCACCGGGAACTCACTTGATGCGAGCCAACTTGTCACTTCGGATCGGGGGCCCGTCGACGGTCACGCGCCTGGTGATGGCGTTCGTCGCCACGTGGTTCGTGCTGCTGCTCGGCGGCGCCGTCGCCCGCGCTGACGATCTGCTGCTGCTGAACGGCGATAGCATCACGCTCAGCGGCAGCCGCCACTATGGCTTCGTCTACGTCGACGGCGCCATGCGGCTCGACGGGGATACGTCGATCAGCGCGAGCCCGATCTATATCGGGCCGAACGCCTACCTCGCGCCGTGCTTCGTTGCCGGGGTGGGGGACGGCGGCTGCCGGAACGGACGGTCGCTCAGCCTCAGCGCAACCGGCCGGCTCACTGTCTCATCTCGCATCGATCTCACCGGCGGCACCGGCAGGCCGCGCTCGGGTGGAAACCTCGGCCTCAGCGGCAATCCGGTAACCGTCGGCGGCGACATCACGACCGCCGGCGAGAGCGGGGGCGCCTCCGGTCAGGTGATGATCACCTCCGGCGGCGCGCTCTCGACGGGCGGGATCTATGCGCCGAGCGCGCCGGTCAGCCTCACTCCCGGCGGCGCGATCGATGTCGCCGGCGACATCGACACGTACGGAACGAGTCAGACCTACCAGTTCGATCCGACCCGCGTGCAAGCCGCCGCGCCGGTCACGCTCAACTCGCGCGGGGGCGACGTCCGCGTCGAGGGCAACATCAACGCGGGTGGCCGTGACGCCCCGTCGGCTGTCGCCCTGAACGGCGGCAACGGCGCACCCGTGGCGATCACCGGCACGAACGTCCGCACCGGCGCGATCGACGTCACCGGCGGCTCGAGTCAGATGGACACGGCCGGATATCCGAGCACGATTCAGGTCACGGCGCGCGGCGAGCTGCACGCCCTCGGCCGTCTCGACGCGAGCGGTCAGAACAGCACCGTCGGTGCCGGCACGCCCGGGAACCGCATCATGCTGTCGGCGACAGGCCCGCTGACCGCCGCCGGAGGCGCGCACGTCGACGGCGCGACCGGCCCGGGCGGCGGATCCGCCGCCGGGTTGATCAGCCTCACCGGCGCCGGCGTCACGACCGGCGACCTCACCGCCCAGGGCGGCAACGCACCGAACGTGACGACGCCGCCGCCCGCCGGGCCCGGCGGCAGCATCACCGTCACCTCGTCGGGCGGCGCCTCGCTCGGCAGCTTGCTCGCCCAGGGCGGCAACGCGTACAACGGCGGCATCGCCGGGCATGGCGGCGCGATCAGCGTCAGCGCCGGCTTTGGCCCGATCAGCACCGCGGACGTGCAGACCCATGGCGGCTACACGTCGGACGGTCCCGGCATCGACGGAGGAGCGATCACGCTCTCGGCGCTCGGCGACCTCACCGTCGGCGGCACGCTCGACGCGACGGGCTCGGACGCGAACGGCGCGATCGATCCGCCCCGCGTCGGCGGCAACGCCGGCAACGTTGTGCTCCGGGCGGTCGGCGGGACGCTCAGCCTCGACGCCGGGGCGTACGCCAGTGGCGGTCGTGGCAGCGATGACCCCACCAGCGGCCAGCTCGATGGCCGGGGTGGCCGCGGTGGCCGCGTCGACGTCATCACCCGCTCGCTCGGACCGATCACGACGCTCTCCTCGGCGGGCGGTCCCGGCGGCAGCTACGGCGCCGACCAGGGACCGGGCGGGGCGGGCGGTCCGATCTTTGCCTGGACCGATGCCGCGCTGTTCGACAGCCAGAAGGTCGTCGACAGTGACGGCGGTGACGGCAACCCGACCGGCCCGGCCGGAGGCCAGCACTCCGACGGCTCGCCAGCGGGCCTGACCGAGTCCGGCGGCCGCCTGAGCTTCATCTCGCGCAGCCCCGATGCACAGGCGTACCGGCTGCTGAAGAGCATCGCGGGCGGCGCGAGCCAGACGGCCCTGCAGACGACGTCGACGAGCGGCCTGCGGCCGAACGTACCCACGTGTGTGCCGGTGACGTTCACCGTCGTCGCGTTCAAGACGGTCATCGGGTGGACGTCCGATCCCTCGGCACCGGTCGCCTACGTGCGGCCGCCATCGGCGACGCAGGGCTGCCATGACGCGCCCCGGCTGTCGAACGCGGGTGCGCAGCACCGCTCGCTGAAGCGGCTGCGCCGCGCCGGCTGGCACGCGTCGGTGTCGATCACGACGAGCGGCGTCGGGACCCTCAAGACGAGCTTTGTGTCGGTCGGCGGGCCGACGCGCACGGCGAAGCGGGGCAAGCACAAGGCGGGGACTCCGTCGACGAAGCGCACGGTGCTGACGGCATGGTCGACGACGATCGGGCGACCGGGCCGGCTGACGCTCCGCCTCCAGCTGCCGCCGGCGGCCCGCCACGCCGGGACCTATGAGCTTCACCTCGTCACGACATCGCCGGACGGTAAGCGCCACGCGACCACGAACCTGATCTTGGCGATTGGCCCATGAGGACCACCCGCCTGCTCATCCCGGCGCTCGCTCTGGTGGCGGCACCGGCATCCGCGTCGGCCTGCATCACGGTCGGCGTCTATCAGGACAACCCCGCACGCTCCCTGCCCGCCCTGACCCGCAACGTTGGTCCCGGGGTGTCCGCGATCTCGACCTACCTCACCGCTGGGCAGCCGCTCGCCGGCCAGCTCATCACGACGGCCAACCGCAACCACGCGCGGCTCGTCGTCACGTGGCAGCCGGACAGCGGCAGCGACGGCGCCAATCAGCCGAAGTACCGGCTGACCAGCGTCACCAAGGGCCGCTACGACACCTCGCTGCGGGCGCTCGTGGCGCAGCTGCGCAAGGTCAGCAAGAGCGCGGTGCTCCGGCCGATGCCGGAGATGAACACACCGTGGTACGCGTGGTCCGGCACGGTCAACGGCAACACCGCCGCGCGCTACCTCGCGGCGTGGAGGCACGTGCGCGGCGTCGTCAAGCACGCCAAGGGCGGAGGGCGTATCGCGCTCCTGTGGGCGCCGTATGCCCAGAGCATCCCGAATTCCGGCGCCAACCAGCTCGGGAACTACTTCCCCGGCGCCGGGCAGGTAGATCTCGTCGGGGTCAGCGCCTACAACTTCGGCGCCACAGCGTCGATGTCGTGGAGCGATCCAGGCTCGCTGTTCTCCTCCGCCTACGCGACGATCGAGGCGATGGCGGCGAAGCCGTTCTGGATCGCCGAGACGGCCTCGACCGCAAAGGGCGGCGACAAGGCCGGATGGATTCGGTCGCTCGCCAGTCTGCGCGCGACGACGATGCCGAAGCTCGCCGGCGTGCTCTGGTACGACGTCTCCGAGACCGACGGTGACTTTGCACTCCACGGCGCCGCCGTCACCAGCGCATTCCGGACGCTGCTGAAGGGAGCCTGCCGATGAGACACCGGATGGCGAAGCGCAAGCCGAGCCACAAGCGCAAACGCAAGCATCACGTCAAGGCCGCCAAGCCGCGACGACATCGCCTTCACCTGCCGCCGAAGCGCTCGCGGCCGACCGGTCCGCCGACGCCGCAGACGCTGCTCACCGAGCCGATGGTCGACCGCCTGTTCTGGCGGGCCGGGTTCGGGCCGACGGCGCTGGACCGCGCGACGTGGACCGGCAAACCGCTCTCGGCGGCCGTCAACTGGCTTCTCTCGACGCCCGCCGGGCTGTTCGGCCCACCGGCGACGAACGGCGGCGCCCCGCTCGACCCGACGGGTAACGACACTGATCTCGTGCTCAGCTGGGTCGACCGGATGGTTCGCTCCACGAATCCGTTCGTCGAGCTGTTGACGTTCTTCTGGCATCGCCACTGGGCGAACTCGCGCGATCAGGTCTCGCCTCCGCAGCTCCTGATGACGCAGAACGGCCTGTTCCGCCACTATTCGGACTTCGGCTCGAACCCGAAGGCGACGTTCCGGCAGATGGCCTACGACGTGACGGTCGATCCGTCGATGCTGCGCTACCTGACCGGCGAGTCGAACGTCAAGGGCGCGCGGCGCCACCGTCTTCACCTGCCGCCGGTCGAGCTCCCGCGGGCGCTCACCGTCGATGAGAAGGAGTGGGCGGTGCGGCCATCAAAGACGCTCGTCGGCACTGGGGTCGTGCGGTTCACGGCGTACAACCGCGGCGAGGACAACCACAACTTCGTGATCGTCGGTCCGGCCGGCAACACGGTCGGGCAGGCGGCGTTGCTTCCCGGCACCGCGGCCACGGTCACCGCCTCGCTGCGTCCCGGGACCTACCAGCTGTTCTGTTCACTGTTCGCCGGGACGCCGGAGTCGCACTACGCACGCGGGATGCACGCGACGATCACCGTGCGGTAGCGGCCGTCGCATTCTTCGGTTCGTCTGATTAACGCCTTAGGGACGTCGTACGCATGGCGGCGACGATGACCCAATGAAACATCCCGGTTACTGCCCCGACTGCGGCGCACGGGTCACGCCCTTCGCCGCCGGATGCGCGCTCTGCGGTGCCGATCTCGACCCGCATCGGTGGGATCGTCCGCCATCGTTCGTCGATCGGCTCACGGTCAAGCTGCCCCGGCTGCGCTCCGGCGAGTGGTTCGCGACGCGCGCGCGGACCCGGCCTCGCGTCCGCGTCCGCGGTCAACACTAGCCAGACGCGCGCGATCCTCAACAGTGTGCGCGCGGCAGCGTGTTGCCGAGCGGCACGCACAACGTCGTGCGTCTCGGCGTGCGAGTCCCGGCTGTCCAGCGCCACACGACGCCGTTGTACCGGTGCGCGGTCACCTTGACTGACAGCGCTTGGCCGGATCGAAGGCTGAGCTTGCCGATCGCGTGGCGGAGGTCAAAGGCGCTGCCGTTGCCGCTCGGCGTGAACGCCTTCGTCGAGAATCGGCAGCCGGGGCCGGTGCGGCGGACGGTCACGACCGGCTGGGTCGCCGGAAGCTTCGTGAGCCGCAGTGACGAGAGCGTCGATGACGCGCCGTGGCGGGACCACACCGCGGCGACCCGGGTCGGGTTCTTCAGGCCGAGCTCGTGCAGACCCCACGGCGGGTTCGCGTTGACGACCCGGCCGGGCCGGCACGTGGCGACGAAGTTCGCGAACTTCGTCGTCGACGAGTGCGCGGTGATCGTGTACACGCCGGCGGGCACGCCCGTCCAGACGACGCCGCCGTCGACCGAGGACGCCTTCTGGGTGGGGGTCGGGAAGACGTCCTTATCGAAGTAGGTCGGCTTCGGCAGCGCCGGGGAGCCGCTCGCGGTCGCGCCGGCGACGCCGTGGGCGCCGTAGTTGATGAACCCCTGATAGCTGAGGTCGCGGACGTTGCGCGTGTTGAACGTCGACACGATCGCGCACTTCACGGGGTTCCCACTGGCGTTGACGGGGACCGCGAGCACCTTGACGAGTCCCGCGTACACCGCGTCGATCGGCGTCTGGAAGTTGACGTTCGCGAGGTCCTCGCCATCGGTCGTGAACGTCTGCAGATAGACCGTGTGGTAGCCAGGCGCCACAATGTACGGCGTCACCTTGGCGTGATCGGGCACAGCGAGGTCGTACGTTCCGTCACCGCGGACCGTCGCCTTCAGCTTCGGATACTCGGCGACGCGGATCGTCGCCCCGGCGAGCATCGTGTGGACGACGTTGAACTCGTACGCCGTCCCGCGCAGGTGCACCGTCTTGGGCGCTCCGGCGCCGAACGCGGACATCGCCCCGGTGGCACCGAGAGCGACGGCAACGATGACGGGCAGGAGGAGGCGGGCCTTCATGGCGGGCCGCCGACCCTACCGACCGGACAGGCGTTGCTCATCAGCACCTCTCCGCAGGCCGCAGCGAGGCGAACTACCGACTCGATTCCTCGAGCGTCGCGAGATACGGCCCGAGTTCTTCGGCGACGACCTTCTCGTCCGCCGGCCACGGGGGTTCCGCGTAGACGTGTGAGCGCCACCCGAGTCCGGACACGACGTGCGCCGAGAGGTAGAGCGGGTGATTGCCGGTGAGCAGCATCGCCCGGATTTCCGGCGTGAACGGAGCAGGACGATCAGGGAGGCCGGCGAGATGGGCGATTCCCGCCGCGGCCGTGTCCGCCTGCTGGGTGCCGAGGCCGCCGTGCTTGAGCGGATAGGCGGTGGCGTCTCCGGCGGCGAACACGTGGCCGTCGGTGTCCTCGACCTGGCAGAAGTCGTTGACCGGGATGAACCAGCCGGGTCCGGCGGGGATCCCCGGGACCGCCGGGCCGGTGACGCGGGGAACCGTGACGACGAGATCGACGTCGAGCTGGGTGCCGCCGAACGCGACGACGGTCGGCGACTCGACGCGGGCGGCGGCGCCTGCGTGCAACACGACCCCGGCGTCGGTGAGCAAGGTGCGGATCGCGGTCGCGCCGACCTCGCCGAACGACTTCAGCGGGCGGCCTTCCGGAGTGACGAGATCGATGTGGAGGTTGATGCTGCGCTCGCGCGCGTAGGCGGCGGTGAGGAGCGTCAGCTCGTACAGCGCCACCGGCCATGCGGGCCCGTCCGGCAGCACGAACGCGATCCGCCTGACCGTGCCGCTCTGCACCCGGCCAATCACCTCCCGGAACGCGGCGCCGTCGTCGCGGTCGGTGAACAGGATCGCGTGCTCGAACGCCGGCGACTCGCGCCCTCCGATCGCGAGGAGCAGTGCGTCATAGGTCAGATCGCCGCCGCTCTCTGTGATCACGGTGCGGTCATCGACGAGCACCCGGGCGAGCCGATCCCGGATCCACACTGCTCCGGTGTCGGACGTGACCCGCTGCATCGGATAGCGGCGCACGTGCTCGCGGACGAACGGCTCGGTGACCGCGAGCGGGCGGCAGTAGAACTGCTCGTCCGGGCACAACAAGGTCACGCTGACGCGGTCGCCGGCGAGACGCCGGAGACGAAGCAACCCCTCCACGGCGGCGACTCCGCCGCCGCAGATCAGCACATTGAACTCAGGCATGCCGTTTGCGCGTGAGACCCAGAAGCCTGCCTACAGGACAGCAGATTTCCCGCCAGCGTGGCGCGCCGGCCCCGAGGTCACGCTTACGGTCGTCGGCTGAACGCCTGCATCTCCTGGGCGACGATGCCCAGGAGGTTGCCGAGCGCGATGTTGGCGTCAGCGAGGTGCAGACCCCACGTCGCGTCGGGGATCGCGCTCAGGTGCTTTGCGCCAGGACGATCGGTGATACGCAGGACGTGCGCGTTATTGGCTGACGAGCACGCGCCTGTCCAGGCGTGGTCGAACTCGACCCACGCCGTGTGGACGCTGAAGCTCGGGTAGCCGATGCCGGCCGACGCGCCCCCGATCGTCGTCGCCGGCGCGAACGGCTCGCTCGGGAGGACGGTGCTGAGCTGGCGTGCGCCGGGGTAGTCGCAGAGCACGCTGAGCCCCTTCGTCGTCGTGTGCCCGATGCCGCCGGAGGCGCGGCCGAACAGCGACTTGGCCGGGACGGTGTCGTTGAACGTCGAGAACGCGATCACGCAGGAGATGCTGCGCGCCGTGCGGCAGCCGGGAATGTGCTTGAAGTCCCCGCCGACGTTCTTGCCCTGTTTCACGAGCACGTTGCCGCCGAGCACGAGCGCGGACACGAGTCGCTTGCGCAGCTTGGCGTTCGGATCGATCTGGCTCGCGATCAGCTTGCGAAGGGTGAGGCTCCCCTGGGAATGGCCGATGAGAATGAACGGACGCCCCTTGTTGTACGTGCGCAGGTAGTCCTTCCAGCCGGCGAGCGCACTGTTGTATGCGATGGCGCTCATCGCGGCGGTGATCGTGTTCGTGCCCTTCAGCAGCTGGGTGAGTGTGACCTGGCGGTACATCGGCGCGAAGACGCGGCAGTACTGCGAGTACCGCGCAGTCTGGTAGAGGGCGATCGAACGCTCCTCCGGATCGATCGACAGGTCCGAGTTGGGCGTCTTGTCGTCGCTGACCGTCGGGTAGACGTAGAAGCAGTCAAACCGAGTCTTGTGCGCACGGACATGGCGAACGCCGATCGGCTGGCCGCTGCCCGAGAGGAGCGTCGTCGTGAGATCGGGCTTGCACAGATCGTGGGCTCGGGTCGCGTTGCAGAGCCACACCGTCTTGGCCTGGGCGGGAACAGCGACCAGCGCCACCGTGACTGTCGCCAGCAGGACGACACGCTTCATTTCGGTTCTCCTCTCTCGCTTCGCGCGGCCGAATAAGAGACGCGCGCGGCTCAACGTATCAAATTGAGAAGCGCCGCTCGCCTACGGAAGAAGCACGATCTTCCCGTGCGTCTTGCGCTCACCGAGGAGCCGGAATGCGGCCTGCACGTCGCTGAGGGGGAACGTCTTGGCGATCGGGATCTCGAGCTCGCCGGCGGCCACGAACGCCGCCAGCTCGGCGAGCTCGTGGGCAGTCGCGCCCGCGTGCGTGCCCCGGGTTGAGGCGCCGACACGGCTGGCGGCCTCGTAGTCGATGATCGTGTTGATCCGCTGCGGCCCCACGCCGAGCTCGATCCCGAGGTCGACGTAACCTCCGCCGAAGGTATCGATCAGCGCGTCGACGTGTCCGCCGGATGCCTCGCGGATGCGCTTGGCCTGTCCGTCGCCGTACTCGACGGGGACGATGTCGTGCTTGCGGAGCCAGGCGTGATTGTGCTCGCCCGCGAGCCCGATCACGGTCGCCCCGGTGCGGTGCGCGAGCTGTGCGGCGACCGAGCCGACGCCACCGCCGGCGGCGGAGACGACGACCGTCTCCCCGGGCCGCGGCGCGACCTCCTGGACGGAGTGAAGGCCGGCCATGCCAACAACGAACAGCGACCCTGCGACCTCCCACGGGACACTGGCGGGCTTCGCGGTGACCTGATCAGCCGGCGCCACGACGAGTTCGGCGTGGCTCGCGCGCTGCTCGGTCCAGCCGAGCACCTCGTCGCCCGCCGACACGTGGTGAACGCCGTCGCCCGCGGTGACGACGACGCCCGCAAAGTCGGTCCCCTCGCCGGACGGAAACGTCGCCGGCCAGCGCTCGTGCAGGTACCCCTCCCGGATCGAGATCTCGCCCGGGTTGATCCCGGCGGCTCTCACCTCGACGAGCACCTCGCCCGCGTCGGGCTTGGGGTCGTCGACCTCGCGGACCTCGAGCACTTCGACGCCGCCGTAGTGATCGAAACGCACAGCCTGCATGAGTCACCTCGCTCGCTCGTTCGTCAGGCATCGAACATAGCGGGCCGTGGCGGTGATCCGGGGGTCAGGGTTTCTGCTGAAGCCCTGCGCCGGTGAGCAGGTACTCGGGGGCGAGTGCGGCTGGCGCGGCGCGCAGGAGTTCGAGCACGGCAGCGCCGGCTGCCTCCGGCGTGAGTGGCTCGCCGAAGCGCTCGAGGTACTCGGTCTCCGATTGGCCGTTGCGAGCGGCGTAGGCTCGGACGGCGGGGCGGCCGAGGTCCGTGAGCGCGGTGAGGCGGGGCAGGAGCGTCGTGAACGTGATCTCGAGACCGGCGCGGTTGGCCTCGTCCTGGGCGTAGGCCGTGATGAACCGCTCGGTCGCCTTCGCGCCCGCGTAGCCGCCGCTCAGCGGCGACCCCTGCAGGGCGGCGCCGCTACTGACGACGATCACCCGGCTGCCCGGGCGTAGCGGCGCCAGCAGCGCGTCACGGAGCCAGTGAAACGCGATCCGCACGTCGGCCTCCCAGTTGATCGAGAACGTCTCCCAGGTTTGGTGGTGCAGCGGGCGCATCAGCGGGGTCGCGCCGGCGACGAGCACAAGTGCCTTCGGACCGTGGCGGTCGAGCAGCGTCCCGGGGACGCCTGCCGCGGCGGCGTCCGCGACCTCGGGCTCGACGAGGTCGGTGCTCGACGCGAGGTCCGCGAGCGCCCCCGCGCTACGGGCGACGGCGATCACCGGGATGCCGGCCTGTGCCACCGCGGTCGCGATCCCGCGGCCGAGTCCACGGCTCGCGCCGACCACGATCACAGGGCTGTCGTTGCTTGAGCTCATCCCGGGTCTCCTCTGAGTTGTGGCTTGTTCGTGGAGACACCAGGCGCGGCCGAAATCCATCGGCCAACCGGTGCGCGGTCTACGGCGCGGCCGACGCCGGCCCCGGCGCCGGATGCACCGAGAGCAGGACCGGCGCCCGCGGGTGCTGGTTGAAGTCGAAGTCGCTGCTCACGTCGCCGAGCATCGGATTCGACTCCCGGACGTCGGGTCGGGGGTCAGGACGGCCGTCGGTCGCCGGGTTGAGGCGCTGCCCGTCGAGGAAGTCGTCCTCGATAAACTTGTCGTACGCGTCGTGGCTGAGCGTCTGATGGTCGATGTAGCTCTGCCGCGCGTACGGGCTGATCACGATGCCGGGCACTCGGAGGCCGTACCCGTTCAGGTCGACCGTCGGCGGCTGGACGTGGTCGTAGAAGCCGCCCCAGTCATCCCATGAGAGGAAGATCGCGGTGTGCGGCCAGTCCGGGCTCTTCATGATCGCGTTGATCAGGCCGGTCACGTACGTCTGTCCGGCGCTGACGAGCGAGGTCGGATGCTCGGACACCTTGCTGTTCGGATCGATCCATGACACCGCCGGCAGGCCGCCGTCCTTCGCGGCGGTGAAGAACTCGCTGAGCGACTGGACATTGCCGACCTGGCCGTCCTGGTGGACGGTCTCGAAGTGGGGAAGCGGGTTCCAGATCCCCGGCGTCTTTGCGTTCTGCGGCACCGCCTGGCAGGTCTCCGCCTGGTCGTTCTCGCAGTCGGGCTCGGAGCCCTTGAACACGTAGTAGCCCCAGCTGACACCGTACTTGTGGAGCAGGTACGTCATGTCCGTCCACGCGTACAGCGGGGTCTGGTCGAGCGCCGGCAGTTGCGAGACCGGGTTCGGGTTCTGGAGCGCGTTCTTGCACGAGAACGGATCGCTTTGACTCGTGCAGAACGCCGACCACTCCGACACCTGGAACAGGTGCTCGGGCAGGCTCCACGACGCGTTCGGCTCGAACATGTGGTCCTGGAGGACGAAATCGTTCGCATACGTCCAGTAGTTCGGGATCTCGCGCGCATCGTGGTAGCCCATGACGTCGTTGCACTTGCTCGCCTGCCCGGTCTGACACGGACTGCACGCCGGGTTCGTGCCGGTGCACTTCGTCCCCGATTCGGCCTGGGCGACAAACCCGTCCATCAATCCGCCGTTGACGTCCTTCGTGAAGGCCGGGGCGCCGTGCGGCCCGCCGAAGTTCTCATCGGCGGCGTCGTGGAACGGTGCCACGCACGTGCTCGTCGCTGGATTCGGGAGGCACACGCCGTGGGGGATCCCGTCCGCGCCCGGGAACGTGCCGAAGTACGTGTCGAACGAGCGGTTCTCCTGCATGATGACCACGACGTGCTGGATCTTGTGGATGCCCGCGAGCACGTCGAGCAACAGCGGGCTGCTCGTCGAGCTCGCGCTCTTGTCATCGCCGGCGAACACCGCCCGGAGGACCGTGGCGCCGCCGGTCGTGAACACGCGCGTGTAGCGGAATGCCGAGTGGCTGTCGAGGTGCGGACGGGCGATGCGCACCCAGCGGGTGCCGACCCGCTGGTCGATCGTGAGGTGGTGGCCGGCTTGGCGCGGCAGCACCTCGCCGGTGAACGTCGCGCGCTCGCCGGAGTCAGGCGTCGTCGACGTCGTTGTCAGCGTGACGAGCGCCCGGACGTGGAGTTGCAGCGTGCGGCTGTGCCTGTCGGTGCCGACGACGTACAGCCTCCGGTTCGTGTCCGGATGCAGCCGGAATGTGTAGTGCGCGCGGCGGTCCGTCCGCGTCCGGGCGAGGCGGTGGAAGTGGCGCTGCCAGGGCAGTCGCTGCCACAGGCCGACGGTGGCGTGCGCCGCGTGTCGGCCGTACAACCGACCCGAGACGGTGATCGTGTGCCCGGCCGGCGCCGGGTTCGACGAGGCGCTGATCGACGGCGCCGGCGGGCGCGCACCGGCTGGCCCCACCCCCAACGTGAGGATTCCAGTGAGCACGCAAAGGAACAGCGTGAGTGACCGGCGCATGAGCCACCTCCACCATGGACGGAACCTCTGTGACCGCGCTAACCCGGGTGCGCACACGGAGTTGCGCCGACCGGGATCGGATCAGGCGATCCCGGCTTCGGCGGTGCCGGCGCCCGCAAGATGAGGTCCGCCAGGAGGGTGTTGCATCCCTCGTGGTTGGTGCACGCGCGTTCGGTGTGCTGGCTCGGCCGGGTGCCGGCGGCGACAGTGAGGAGCCCGACGGAGTGGTGTGGGGTGGGGCGCAGGGCCTTTGCCCCAGCAGTGCCGTCCTTTCGCCGGGGAGTTTTTCGCCCAATCCGGCATGTGCCGTGGGATCTGGGCGTGAAATGCCGCCTGAGGGGGAGTTTGTCGCCCCGATCTGGGCCACCGGGGCGATTTGGCGAAAAATGCTGGTCCCTCGGGGAGCCGCCAGCCCGGACCCGCCGGACCCGCCGGACCCGCTGGACCTGCCGGACCCGCCGGACCCGCCGGACCCGCCGGACCCGCGGCAGAACCGTCAGCGAATCCGCCAGGACAACGCGATTTGTTGCGTTTCTGACCTCCGCGGTCCGGACTCACCCCGCCGGCGCTCGATCCGGCACACCTTCGTTGCCAACAGGGCCTGTCAGCGAAGCTCGTCAACCTCGGTTGGTGACCAGTGACGCCGACGACGACGTGGCCCGTCGCGTAGGGCACCCCACCGCAACCGGCCGCAACCAATGCGACATCTCCCATACGCGCTTTCCTTGCGCGGCCCTGGTTCGGCCTTCTCAGTGCGCCGATCCGAACGCGGCGAGGATCGCCTCGGTGCGGCCGTCGGCCGGATGGAGCATCTCCGGCAGCTCCTCCTCGAGGCTCCCGTGCAGGTGCCATTCGGCGCCGTGGCCGGTGACGAGGCCACTCTGCGAGAGCCGGGCGAGGGCGTGGGAGACCGACGGCCGCTCGGCCCCGATCAGCTGGCCGAGCAGATGATGGGTGAGCGGGACGGGCAGCCGGACACCTCCCGGCTCGACCTTGCCCCAGCGGCCGGCGAGATGCCACAGCAGCAGGGCGAGCCGGACCTCGAGGCGCGGCTGCGCAGCAATCGCGCGCTGCACGTCGAGATTGATCGCGCGGCGAGCGGAGCGCCGCAGAAGCTGCTGGCTGATCGACGGCCAGAAACGGATCCGCCGTGAGAATGCGGCGTCGAGAGCGGCGAACCGCGTCGATGAGAGCGCTCGCCAGGTGACCGAGCAGGTGAGGAGCCAGTCGCTCCCGTCGCCGGGCGCCTGCAGCACGTCACCAGTCCCGACGAGCTCGACCGACGTGCGGTCGCCGACGCGGACGCAGACCGCGAGCACACCGTCGAGTACGAGCACGCCCGGACCGTTCACGGTGCGGTTGAGCCACGGCTGCAGCTGAACCGGACCCGGGTCGACCTCGAATACGAGTGCGGTGGCGGCCCCGCGAGCGGCGCGCCGAAGGTCCGGGCCGAGGTCGTCGGCGAGGTCCGGGTCGATGTCGAGCAGGCACTTCGAGGACGTCGGATAGGTGCCGATCGAACTGCGCTGCGGTCGCCCGTTGTTCGCTCCGGGTGGCACTGAGCCTCCGCTTGTAAGCACTGCCTCTCCGTGGACGCTACCCCACCGGACGCACCGTGTGCAGTTAGTGCCAAGCGCACCGCGGACGGGGGTGAGCGCCTCCCTTGCGAACAGCCTAATGCGGCCCTCGAGCCAATGCGCCAAACCTCCGGAAATTCCCGAACCGTTGGTAATCACGATTACCGTCACCTCCGTTACCGGCCTTTCGCCCGGTGGAAAACCCGGTGCTAGACCTTTCGCTTCGGGACCTCACAGCGCGTGGAGAGGCTATGTGCCTGGCGATTCCCGGGCAGGTGATTGAGTTCGTCGATGAGGCCAACCAGCTGGCCAAAGTTGACGTCGTCGGCGTCCGGCGGACCGTCAACGTGGGCCTCCTGGCGATGGATGACGGCGGCATCGGTCCCGGCGACTGGGTGCTAATCCACGTCGGCTTCGCGATTTCGAAGATCGACGAGGAAGAAGCGAACGCGACCCGCGCCCTGCTCGAAGCAATGGGCGCCGAGTACGAGCAGGAACTCGAGGAGCTGAAGGCGAGCGTGATCGAGTGAGCGGTGTCGACGGCGGCCCGTTTGCGTGTCTCACCGATCATGCCGGTCACTGCATCACGTGCAGTGACGAGGGCGTCGCGATGACCGTCGTCGCGCTCGACGACGACCGCGAGCTCGCCCTCTGTGAAAGCGACGACGGATCGCGGCACACGGTCGAGGTGGCGCTCGTCGCGCCGGTCCACGCGGCCGACCGGATCCTCGTCCACGCCGCCACGGCAATCGCGGTGCTCGCCCCGGAGGGCGGCCCGACGTGAGGTTCGTAGACGAGTTCCGGGACGCCGAGCTCGGCCGGGCGGTCGCCGCCGAGGTCCTGGCGCGCGTCGAACCAGGACGGCACTACAAGTTCATGGAGGTCTGCGGCGGGCACACGCATTCGATCTACAAGTACGGGATCGACGACTTGTTGCCCGCGAACGTCGAACTCGTCCACGGTCCCGGCTGTCCGGTGTGCGTGATCCCGATGGGGCGGGTCGACGACGGGATCGCGATCGCATCGCAGAACGACGGGCTGATCTTCACCTGCTTCGGCGACATGCTGCGGATCCCGGGGTCCGACGGGAGCTTGCTCGACGCGAAGGCAGCCGGCGCCGACGTGCGGATGGTCTACTCGCCGCTCGATGCGCTGCGGATCGCGCGTGAGAACCCCGACCGTGAGGTCGTCTTCTACGCGATCGGCTTTGAGACGACGGCGCCGTCGACCGCGCTCACGCTCAGGCGTGCGAAGGCGGAGGGGGTCACGAACTTCTCATGCATGTGCAACCACGTGACGATCGTCCCGCCGCTCCGGGCGCTGCTCGAGTCCCCGGATCTGCGGCTCGACGGGTTCATCGGTCCCGGCCACGTGTGCACGATCGTCGGGGCGCGGCCGTTCGAGTTCATCCCGGTCGACTATGAGAAGCCGATCGTGATCGCGGGCTTTGAGCCGCTCGACGTGCTCCAGGCGATCTCGATGATCCTGCGCCAGCTCGATTCCGACCGCTGCGAGGTCGAGAACCAGTACAGCCGCGTGGTCCCGTACGAGGGGAACCTCAAGGCACTCGAGGTGATGGCCGACGTGTTCGAGCTGCGCCCGCACTTTGAGTGGCGCGGGCTCGGGTTCATCTCACACAGCGGGCTGAAGCTCTCGGATCGGTACGCCGACTTCGACGCCGAGGAGCGCTTCCGCGTCCCGGGCGTCCGGGTTGCCGATCCGAAGGCGTGCCAGTGCGGTGAGGTGCTCAAAGGCGTGATCAAGCCGTGGGAGTGCAAGGTGTTCGGCACGGCGTGCACTCCGGAGCGGCCAATCGGCACGTGCATGGTCTCCTCGGAGGGCGCCTGCGCGGCGTACTACAACTTCGGCCGGTTCGAGCGCGCGCGAGAAGCGGTGTAAGCGGTGACCGCCCCGGTATCTGAGCGCGAGCAGCGGATCCTCGGGATCATCGAGACCGCGCGGGGCAAGCGGGCGAAGTTCCGCGACGAGCAGATCACGATGGCCCACGGCGCCGGTGGGAAGGCGACGCAGAACCTGATCGAGGGGCTGTTCGTACCGACCCTCGGCGGCGAGGTGCTCGAAGCGATGACGGACGCCGCATCGCTCACCGTCGACGGCGCCCGGCTCGCGCTCACCACTGATTCGTATGTCGTCAAGCCACTGCGCTTCCCCGGGGGGTCGATCGGCGAGCTCGCCGTCAACGGCACCGTCAACGATCTGGCGGTGTCAGGGGCGCGTGCGGTCGCGCTGTCCCTGTCGCTGATCCTCGAAGAAGGGCTGCGGGCGGACGAGCTGCGCGCTGAGGTCGAGGCGATCGCGCGCGCGGCGGCCGCCGCCGGGGTGCACGTCGCGACCGGGGACACGAAGGTCGTCGAGCGCGGGCACGCCGACGGCATGTACATCTGCACCACAGGCCTCGGTCGCCGGGACGCGCGTGCGGCGGTAGCGCCGTCGGCGATAGCGCCCGGCGACCGGATCCTGCTATCCGGCGGTGTCGGCGAGCACGGCACGGCGATCATGCTCGCGCGCGGAGAGTTCGAACTCGACGCCGACGTCCGCTCGGACACCCGCTCGCTGTGGCCTGCGGTCGACGCGCTGCTCGAGTCAGGCGGAGCGCGGCTGCACTGCATGCGGGACGCGACCCGCGGCGGTGTCGCGTCGGTGCTCAACGAGCTTGCGCGGGCCGCAGGCGTCTCGATCGTCGTCGACGAGGCGGCGGTGCCCGTCGCGCCGGTCGTCGCGGGGGCGGCCGAGATCCTGGGGATCGACCCGATGTACATGGCAAACGAGGGCAAGCTCGTGGCGTTCGTCGCAGCCGATGCCGCGGACGCGGCCCTCGACGCGCTGCGCGGCGTCCCCGGCTGCGAATCAGCGGCGCTGATCGGCGAGGTCGGCCCCGATCCGCCCGGCCTTGTGCTCGTCAAGACCGGCTTCGGCGGTCGGCGCGTGATGGATCAGCTCGTCGGTGACCCACTCCCGCGGATCTGCTGATGGACACGAGCGACCGCTGATGCACGAGCTTTCGATCGCCGACGCCATCGTCCGGATCGCGCTGCGTCACGCGGGCGGCCGCCCGGTGAGTGCGGTCGAGGTAAGCGTCGGGCACCTGCGGCAGGTCGTCCCGTCATCGCTGCAGTTCTCGTTCGAGCTGCTCAGTGACGGCACACCGCTCGAGGGGGCGCGGCTGGAACTGCGCGAGATCGCGCCGCGGGGCCGCTGCCGGGAGTGCAGGACGGAATCCGAACTTCACGGCTTCCCGCTGCGCTGCGCAGCGTGCGGCGGGCTCGACCTCGAGCTCACCGCCGGCGAGGAGCTGACGGTCGACGCGCTGGAACTGGAAGACGAACTCACGATCGAAGGGATGGCCCATGGCGGTTGAGGAGAAGGCATCCGGAGTCGAGGAGGTCCACATCCTGTGGATTTCGGAGGGGATGAGCTGCGACGGGGACTCCGTCTCGATCACCGCCGCCAACCAGCCGAGCATCGAGGACGTGCTGCTCGGGCTGATCCCCGGGCTGCCGAAGGTGAACCTCCACAACAAGGTGCTCTCGCCGACGCTCGGCGGCGAGGAGTTCCTGGCGCCGTTCCGCCAGGCGGCGCGCGGCGAGCTCGACGCCCCGTTCGTGCTCGTGATCGAGGGCTCGATCCCGAACGAGAAGATCAACGGCGAGGGTTACTGGACCTCGTTCGGCAACGACGAGGCGACCGGCGAGCCGCTGACGCTCAACTGGTGGATCGATCAGCTCGCACCGAAGGCATGGGGTGTGATCGCAATCGGCACGTGCGCGACGTACGGCGGCATCCATGCGATGGCCGGCAACCCGACCGGCTGCATGGGCCTCGCCGACTACCTCGGCTGGGACTTTCGCTCCGCGGGCGGGCTACCGATCGTCAACGTGCCGGGCTGCCCCGTGCAGCCGGAGAACTTCATGGAGACCGTCGTGTGGCTGCTCTACCAGGCGGCCGGGCTCGCGCCGACGATCCCGCTCGACAAGGCGCTACGACCCCAGTGGATCTTCGGCAAGACCGTCCATGAAGGGTGCGACCGCGCCGGCTACTACGAGCAGGGCGACTTCGCGTACGACTACAACTCGCCGAAGTGCCAGGTGAAGATCGGGTGCTGGGGGCCGGTCGTCAACTGCAACGTGCCCAAGCGCGGCTGGATGGCCGGGATCGGCGGCTGTCCGAACGTCGGCGGCATCTGCATCGGCTGCACGATGCCCGGCTTCCCGGACAAGTTCATGCCGTTCATGGACGCACCTCCGGGCGGCGGGCTCTCATCGGCGATCAGCGGCACGTATGGCCCGATCATGCGCAAGCTCCGCGGGATCACGAACCGCACGATGAACAAAGAGACGAAGTGGCGTCACAACCGGCCCGAGCTCACCACCGGCTACAAGCCGCGCTGGAGCTGAGAGGAGACAGACCATGGCAGTACGAGAAAGCGTGAAGCCCGAGGCCGGCAAGCTCGTCGACATGGCGTGGGATCCGATCACTCGGATCGTCGGAAACCTCGGCATCTACACGAAGATCGACTTCGACAACCGCGAGGTCGTCTCGTGCAAGAGCACGTCATCGCTGTTCCGCGGCTACAGCGTGTTCATGAAGGGCAAGGACCCGCGGGATGCGCACTTCATCACGAGCCGCATCTGCGGCATCTGCGGTGACAACCACGCGGTCTGCTCGTGCTATGCGCAGCAGATGGCCTACGGCGTCAAGCCGCCGCCGCTCGGCGAGTGGATTGTCAACCTCGGCGAGGCCGCGGAGTACATCTTCGACCACATCATCTTCCAGGACAACCTCGTCTTCGTCGACTTCTGCGAGCAGATCGTCAAGGACACGAACCCCACCGTGTGGGCGAAGGCGGAAAGCACCGACGCCCCCCACGCGAACGTCCACGGGTACAGGACGATCGGCGACATCATGCGCTCGTACAACCCGTTCACGGGTGAGACGTACAAGGAAGCGCTGATCATGAGCCGGATCGGCCGGGAGATGATCTGTTTGATGGAGGGGCGCCACGTCCACCCGTCGACCGTGTACCCGGGTGGTGTCGGGACGGTGCCGACCCCCACGCTGTTCACCGACTACCTCACCCGGCTGATGAAGATGCTCGACTTCATCAAGAAGTCGGTCGCCATGAACGACGACGTGTTCGACTTCTTCTACAAGGCCCTGCCCGGCTACGAGGAGGTCGGACGGCGACGGATCCTGCTCGGGTGCTGGGGCGCATTCAACAACCCGGACTACGTCGACTACAGCTACCGGAACATGAACGACTGGGGCAACGAGATGTTCGTCACCCCGGGCGTCGTCGTCGACGGCGAGCTCGTCACGACGAACCTCGTCGACATCAATCTCGGTCTGCGCATCATGCTCGGCTCCTCGTACTACGAGGACTGGACGAACGAGGAGATGTTCGTCGAGCGTGACCCGCTCGGCAATCCGGTCGACCGCCGCCATCCGTGGAACCAGACGACGATCCCGAAGCCGCAGAAGCGCGACCTTGACGGCGGCAACTACTCGTGGGTGATGAGCCCGCGGTGGTATGACAAGCGCACCGGCGACAACCTCGCGCTCGACACGGGCGGCGGCGCGCTCGCGCGGCTGTGGGCGACAGCCCTCGCCGGCAAGGTCGACACGCCGTTCGTCAAGGCGACCGGTAAGAGCGTGACGATGAACCTGCCGGCAACGCCGACCTCGGCTGAGATGAACCTCGAGTGGAAGGTGCCGCAGTGGTCAAACGCGATCGAGCGTGACCGGGCCCGGATCTACTTCGTCGCCTACGCCGCCGGCATGGCGCTGCATTTCGTCGACCTCGCGATGAAAGAGCTGCGGGCAGGCCGGACGAAGGTGTTCGAGAACTTCGACGTCCCGGAGGAGGCGATCGGTTGCGGCTTCCACGAGGCGGTGCGTGGTGTGCTCTCGCACCACCTCGTCATCCGCGAGGGCAAGATCGCGAACTATCACCCGTACCCGCCGACGCCGTGGAACGGCAGCCCGACGGACTCCTACGGCACCCCCGGACCGTATGAGGATGCGGTCATGGGCCAGCCGATCTTCGAGGAGAACGATCAGGACAACTTCCGCGGCATCGACATCATGCGGGCCGTCCGGTCGTTCGATCCGTGCCTGCCCTGCGGCGTACACATGTACCTCGGGAAGGGCAAGACGCTCAAGACGGTCCATCAGCCGATGTTCGGTGAGCACGGGTAGCGATGACGCTCGCCGAGGAACGGGCCCCGCGAGACCTTGTCGCGGATGTCGAGCGCCTCTTGGCAGATCTGGAGGCGCTCGGCGACCCTGTCGCCGCCGCGCGGGCGACCGCCGTCGTCTCGGCCCTGCTCGAGCTTTACGGCGCCGGGCTGGCCCGCATGGTCGAGGAGATCAGCGAGCGCGACGACGGCGCGCTCGCGGCCGCCTTCGCGGACGACGAACTGATCTCACACCTGTTGCTGCTGCACGGACTGCACCCGGTGTCACTCGGCGACCGCATCGTCGGTGCGCTCGACGAGGTGCGCCCGTACCTCGAGTCCCACGGCGGCAACGTCGAGCTCGTCGACGTCGAGGAGCCGACCGTGCGGCTGCGGATGGAGGGCAGCTGCAGCGGCTGTCCGTCCTCGAGCGTGACGCTGAAGCTCGCGATCGAGGACGCGATCCACAAGGCGGCGCCGGAGATCGAGGAGGTGATCGCGGAGGACATGGACCCGCGGGAGCCGACCCCGTTACTCGCCGGAGGACCACTACTCGATGTCACCCAGTCGGCCGGCGAGGTCGACTGGACGACGGTCGGCGGCCTGCGCGAGCTCGATCGTGGTGCATCTGTCGTAAAGACCGTCCGTGGCCGCGGACTGCTGTTCCTCCGCGTCGGCGACCGGGTCCTCGCATACGGCAACGGGTGCGCGAGTTGCGGCGCGCCGCTCGGCGACGCGACCGTGCGCAGTACGCGCCTGACGTGCGGCTCGTGCGGGAACCGCTACGACGTCCTCCGGGCCGGCCGCTGTCTCGACGAGCCGCAGCTCCATCTCGACCCCGTCCCGCTGCTCATCGGGGACGACGATCTCGCCCGCGTCGCGCTGGCGCTGCCGGCCGGATGAGCGTCACGGCCCGACCCCGGCTCGCCTCGCCGCGCCTGCGGCGGCTCGTTGCGCTTGGGCCGCCACCCTCCGGCGGCGAGACGCCGGCCGAGGCGTGCGAGCTGTGTAACACGCCGCTCCCGTCAGAGCACGGCCACCTTCTCGATCTCGACACGCGGGAGCTGATGTGCGCCTGCCGCGCCTGCGCCCTCCTCTTCGATCGCAGCGCCGCCGCCAATGGTGATCTCCGGCTCGTACCCGACCGGCGACTCCGACTCGACGGTTTCGTCATGTCCGACGTGACCTGGGAGCGGCTGCGGATCCCGGTCGACATGGCGTTCTTCTTCGCCAGCTCGCGCGCGGAGCGGGTGATGGCGTACTACCCGAGCCCGCTCGGCCCGACGGAGTCGCATCTCACATTCGAGGCCTGGAGCGAGATCGTGTCCGCGAACCCGGTGCTGAGAACGATGGAACCCGACGTCGAGGCGCTGCTCATCAACCGCGCCCGCGGCGCCCGGCGCCAATGGCTCGTCCCGATCGAGGACCCCTACCGGCTCGTCGCGGTGATCCGCACGACGTGGCGTGGGCTCACGGGCGGCACCGAGGTGTGGCAGCGACTCGACGCCTTCTTCGCCGATCTCGACAGACGCGGCGCAGGCCGCAGAAAGGAACTGAGATGAGAATCCCCAAGCTGAAGCCGGAGGTCAATCCGAGCCTGCCCTCGCACACGCCCGGGATCAACGAGGGCAATGCCAAGGGCAACTACGAGAAGAACGCCGGCTTCAACGCCGACAGCACCTCGACCGCGGCACGCTCGACCGGCATCGACGCGAAGAACCACGAGCCGATCGACCCGAGCATGCCGAACCTGTCCCCGGCCTAGCGTGCCGCCGGGCTGATGGCCGCAATCCCGCCCATCGCGCAGCAGCACATCCCGGCGCTCGCGTTCGCCGTGCGGGGGGTGACGGCCGTGCAGCCGGCAGCAGTGCCAACGCTCGAGTTCGCCGTCGCGATCGACAGCGGGGGGACGGCGATCCGCTCGATCCTTCTCGACGTCCAGATCCAGATCGCCGCTCGCCAGCGCGACTACGGCGACGACGCGGACGCAGGGCTCGAGGAGCTGTTCGGGACGCGGGACCGATGGGGAACGACGCTGCGCACGTTGCCGTGGACGCGGACGACCGTCGTCGTGGCGCCGTTCACCGGAGCGACGACGACCCACGTCGGCGTGCCGTGCACCTACGACCTCGAGGTGACGGCGTCGCGCTACTTCGCCGCTCTCCACGACGGCGAGGTCCCACTCGAATTCTTGTTCAGCGGCTCGGTGTTCTTCGCCGGCTCGGGCGGTCTGCTGCAGACAACGCGGATCGGGTGGGACCAGGACGCCGACTATCGGATGCCGGTCGCTGTCTGGCGCGAGATGATGGATCGGCACTTCTCCGGGGCGGCGTGGCTGCGGCTCGGACGCCCTGCCCACGAGCGCCTCGCCGCGTATCGGGCGCAGCACGGGCTGCCGAGTTGGGACGCGACGATCGAGGCGTTGATCCCCGATGACTGATCCGATCCGCGCGATCGCCGACGCCGTGCTCTACGAGGGCTACATCCTGTGGCCCTACCGGCGCTCGGCGATGAAGAACCAGCGGCGCTTCAACTTCGGCGGGGTTTACCCACCCGAGCACACCGTCGCGCATCCGGACGACCCCGACCGGATGCAGACCGAGGTCTTGCTCGAAGCTGACGCGTCGGCGACGCTCGAGGTCGGCGTGCGCTTCCTGCACGTCGTGCAGCGGACCGTGCTCGACGGCCACGGGCGAGCGGTCGATGAGCTCGTCGTCGACGGCGAACCCCACCTCAGCTGGGAGGAGGCACTCGAGCGCGAGCTCGACGTGCCGCTGCTTCGCATCGGCGGACCGGGAACCGACCTCGACATCACGATCGCTCCGGGCGACGAGCGGGAGCCGATCAACGACGCCGCCGGAGCGCGAGTCGGCTCGCTGCGCCGCACCTGGGATCGGCTCGACGCGCTCGTGTCGGTGACGGTCGGCCGTGCCGCCGACCGCCTGTGGCGCGTGACCGTCGAGATCCGCAATGTCACGGTGTTCACGCCCGCTGGCTCTCGGCAGGAGGCTCTGAGGCGGACGCTCTGCTCGACCCACACGATGCTCCACACCGACCGTGGCGCGTTCGTCTCGCTCACCGACCCACCGGCCGCACTCGCCGACGCGGCGGCGACGTGCCGCAACCTCGGAACGTGGCCCGTCCTCGTCGGTGAGGCCCCCGACCGGAGGGCGATCCTGTCCTCGCCGATCATCCTCGAGGACTATCCCCGCATCGCGCCCGAAAGTCCGGGCGACCTGTTCGACGGCGGCGAGATCGACCAGATGCTCGTGCTGGGCATCCTCACCTTGACCGACGAGGAGAAGGCCGAGATGCGGGCATCGGATCCGCGCGCGCGGGAGGTCCTCGAGCGGACCGAGGGGCTGACGCCCGAGCAGCTGATGGCGCTGCACGGCACAATCCGCGAGTTTGGGATGACCCCATGACGAGCGGACCGTCGTACTGGGAGGAACTCGAGCGACCGGGACCGGATGCGGTCGGCACGCCCGGAGGGGAGCTCAGGGCCGGCACGCGCGTGCGGCTGCACCCGCGGGCCGGCGGGGACGTGTTGGACATCGCGCTCGCCGGTCAAGGGGCCGTCGTCGAGGCGATCGAGCAGGACGTCGAGGGGCGCACGACGGTTGCGGTCGTACTCGACGACGACCCCGGGCGTGACCTCGGGTTCGCGAAGCAGCCCGGGCATCGGTTCTTCTTTGCACCGGAGGAGCTCGAGGTGGTCGCGTCGCCGTCCGCGGCCAGCGGTGTGCCCGTCGCCGCCCGGCGCATCCTCGTCGCCGGGATCGGCAATGTGTTTCTCGGCGACGACGGCTTCGGGGTCGCGCTCGCCGACCGGCTCGCGCGGCGGGTCCTGCCGGACGGGGTCGAGGTCGTCGACTACGGCATCCGCGGGATGGACCTGGCGTTCGCGATCCTCGAGGGCTACGACGCGGTTGTGCTCCTCGACGCAACGCCTCGCGGCGGCGCGCCCGGCACCCTGTACGTGATCGAGGTCGACCCCGAGGAGGAGTCCGAGGTCACGAGTCCCGGCGGACACGGCATGGACCCGGTGCAGGTGATCGGGCTCGTCCGGAACTTCGGCGGGACGCTGCCGCCGATGTACGTCGTCGGCTGCGAGCCGGGGATGCAGCTCGATCCGGACTCGGAGGAGGTCGTCGCCTCGCTGTCAGCACCGGTGCACGCGTCGCTCAGTGAGGCGGTCCGACTCGTGGAGTCCCTCAGCGAAGACCTCGCGCGGGACTCCGTCGACATCAACAACAGGAGGTGAGTGCAGTGGGCACGATCAAGATCCCGGTGCCGCTCGCGCTGATCGTGGTGATCGGCATTGTGCTGGCTGCGATCGGCGCGCAGCTGCCGGAGATCGAGCGGTACCTCAAGGTCCGAGTGATGTAGCCGCCGTCCCGTTCACGAGCGAGAGGAGCCAGGATGCACCGCACCAAGGTGAGGGTCGTCGAGGACGCCCTCGACGCCAACAACACGATCGCCCGCGCGAACCGGGACGACTTCGACCGCCACGGCGTCACGGTCATCAACCTGATGAGCGCGCCCGGGGCGGGCAAGACGACCCTGCTCGAGCGGACGCTCGCCGAGCCGCTGCCGGACCTCCGGGTCGGCGTGCTCGAGGGCGACGTCCAGGGCTCCTTCGATGCCGACCGGCTCGCGTCGCTGCACGTCCCGGTGACCCAGCTCAACACCGGCGCCGGGTTCGGCGGGGAATGTCACCTCGACGCGAACATGGTGCGCTCGGCACTGCCGGCGCTGCCGCTCGAGGAGATCGACCTGCTCGTCATCGAGAACGTCGGCAACCTCGTGTGCCCGGCCGAGTTCCGCGTCGGCGAGGACGTGCGGGCGATGGTGTGCTCGGTCACCGAGGGCGAGGACAAGCCGATGAAGTACCCGCTGATGTTCCGCGCCTGCGAGCTCGTCGTCGTCAACAAGCTCGACCTGCTCGACCATCTCGACTTCGATCTCGACAGGTTCCTCTATTACCTCGATCAGGTGCATCCGGGCGTCGAGCGGATCCTTGTGAGCGCCCGGACCGGCGAAGGCATCGACGAGTGGCGCGGGTGGCTGCTCGGCGTTGCCCGGCGGGAGCAGGCGCTCGCGTGAGCGCCTCCGCGCTGTCGACCTCGTTCGTTGCTGACCGGCTCGACGCCGGCGGGCGCTTCTTTGAGAGCGAGGCCCCACGGCTGGCGCGGCTGTGTCACCGAATGGCCGAGCGGTTCTCGCGGGACGGGCGGCTGATCGCGTGTGGGTGCGGGCCTGCGGCGCGCTCCGACGCGCGGCACATCGCGGTCGAGTTCGTTCACCCGGTGATCGTCGGCAAGCGTGCGCTCCCCGCGGTCGCCCTGACGGGCGAACCGGCTGAGGTGGCGGCAACGGTCGGATCGCTCGTCGGCCAGGACGACATCGTGATCGTCTACGAGGGCGTCGCCGCGATCCGTCGGGCCGTCGCGGATGCGCGGGCGCTCGGGGCCCTGACGGTCGCGTTCGCGCCGGCCGGCGCCGAGTGGGAACTCGTGCCGGAGACGGATGACGTGGACATCGCCCAGGAGCTCGTCGAGACCGCGTACCACGTGCTGTGGGAGCTCGTGCACGTGTTCTTCGACCACCGCGGTCTGCTCGCGGGGCGCGGGGCGCGCCGGACGCACGACGCCGGCGCCTCGAGCTTCCTCTATCCATTCCTCGCCGAGCAGGAGGACAACCTCGACGCGGTGCTCGAGGACGTCCGGTCCTCCGCGCTGATGAAGTCCGAGGAGGTGGGGGCGTTGCGCGCCCAGACGCTCATGGACAACCGCGCGGCGCTCGCCGCCGCTGCAGAGGAGCTGGCCGGACGCCTGCGGGACGGGGGAAAGCTGCTCGCGCTCGGCAACGGTGGCTCGGCAACCGACGCGATGGACGTCGTCGCCGACTTCCGTGCCCCGCGGAGCGAGGGCCGGGGGTGGCCGGCGCTCGATCTCAGCGAGGACACCGGCATCATCACGGCGGTCGCGAACGACATCGGCGTCGAGGCGATCTTCTCCCGTCAGGTGATCGCCTACGGCGGCCCACGCGACGTGCTGCTCGCACTGTCGACGTCGGGGAACTCGGGCAACGTGATCGCGGCGCTCGCAGAGGCGCGGCGGCGGGGACTCGCGACGATCGCGATGGTCGGCTACGACGGCGGCCGCGTGCTCGCGGATCGGCTCGCCGACCATGTGATCGTCACGCGCTCGGAGCACATCCCGCGGATCCAGGAGGCGCAGGCGAGCGCGTACCACGTGCTCCGGGGCCTCGTCGCCGGCGCGGCGACAAGCTGAGGGCCGGCGATGAGCATCGTGCGTCACGGCCCGACTCGGATCCGGGCGCGAATCCGGGGAACCGTTCAGGGCGTCGGCTTCCGCCCGTTCGTCTACCGCCTCGCCCACGAGGAGGCGCTGGCGGGCTATGTCCTCAACGACGACCATGGCGTGCTGCTCGAGGTCGAGGGGGCAGCGGACGTCGTCGACCGGTTCATGACGCGCCTGCTGGCTGAGCTGCCGCCGCTCGCGTCGGTCGATGAGGTCACGGCTTCGCGCCTGGCGCCTGCCGGAGAGCGCGGGTTTCGCATCGCAGCGAGCAATTCGGCTGGCGTGCCGGACGCGCTTGTCAGTGCCGACAGCGCAACGTGTGCGGACTGCCTGCGGGAGGTGTTCGACCGCACCGATCGCCGGTATCGCTACCCGTTCACGAACTGCACGAACTGCGGGCCCCGGTTTACGATCGTGCGCGGCGTGCCGTACGACCGGCCGCTGACGACGATGGCAGGGTTTGCGATGTGCTCGGACTGCCGGCGGGAGTACGACGACCCTCGTGATCGGCGCTTTCACGCCCAGCCGAACGCGTGCCCGGCGTGCGGGCCTGCGGTTGGGCTGTTCGCCGCGGAGGCGGCCGGTGGTCGTCGCGAGCTCTCCGGATCGTCCGAGGCGATCGCGGCGGCGGCGCGGCTGTTAGGGGGCGGGGCGATCCTCGCCGTCAAGGGTCTCGGCGGCTACCACCTCGCGTGCGACGCCCGCAACGCCGAGGCCGTCGCCGCGCTGCGGGCCCGCAAGCACCGGGAGGACAAGCCGTTCGCGTTGATGGTCCGCTCTGCCGCCGTGGCGGAGGCGCTTGTCGTTCTGGAACCTCGCTCTAGAACGATGCTCGGTGATCCTGCGCGACCGATCGTGCTCGCGCCGCGCCGTCCCGATGCAGGCATCGCCCACGCCGTCGCACCCGGGGCGCCCGAGCTCGGGTGCATGCTCCCGTACACGCCGCTTCATCACCTGCTGCTCGCCGATCTCCGCGAGTGCACGGGATCGGAGCCCGTGCTCGTGATGACGAGCGGCAACGTCTCGGACGAGCCGATCGCGTATCGCGACCCGGACGCGTTGGAGCGCCTCGGAGCGATCGCCGACGCGTTCCTCGTGCACGACCGTCCGATCCAAACGCGCACCGACGACTCGGTCGTGCGCGTCGTCTCGGGTCCGGCGGGCGCCGAGGGCGCGGAGGGCTCGCAGGGCCAGCCGGCCGTGCTCCGCCGCTCGCGCGGGTACGTGCCGGCGCGGCTGCTGCTGCCGGTCCCGTGCCGGCGGCCGGTACTCGCGTGCGGGGCCGAGCAGAAGCACACGTTCTGCGTCGCGAAGGGGTCGCGGGCCTGGGTCAGCCACCACATCGGCGACCTCGAGCACGAGGCGACGCTGCGGGCGTTCCGCGAGGGGATCACGCACTTCGAGCGGCTGTTCGCCGTGACGCCGGAACTCGTTGCGCACGACCTGCATCCCGGCTACCTGTCGACGAACTACGCGCTCGAACGCGATGGGGTCGCCCATGTCGGTGTCCAGCACCACCATGCCCACCTCGCGGCGTGTCTGGCGGAATATGGGGTGAGCGATCCGGCGGTTGGGGTCGTCTTCGATGGGACGGGGTACGGGACCGACGGCACGGTGTGGGGTGGGGAGCTCCTCGTCGGGGATCTCCAGAGCTTCGAACGGGCGGGCGCGCTTGCCCCGGTGCGGATGCCCGGCGGGACGGCGGCGATCCGCCAGCCGTGGCGGATGGCGTACGCGTGGGCTGCGGCGACGCGGGAGGCGCCGCCCCTCCCCGCTCACCTCCGGGCGTGCGTGGACGAGCCTCGATGGCGGGCGATGGCCGGGGTCAGCGCCAGCGCCGAAGTGTCGCCGCTGACGACGAGCATGGGCCGCCTGTTCGACGCAGTCGGCGCGCTGTGCGGCATGCGTGCGGAGATCACCTACGAGGGACAGGCGGCGGTCGAGCTCGAGGCGCTTGCGGCCCGCGCCGACGGCACGCGGGACGGCTATGAGCTCGACGTGATCGACGGCGGGCCCGGGGTCCAACTCGATCCGCGAGCGCTGGTGCGGCAGGTGATCGACGATTTGGCGTCCGGGGTCGACCCGTCGGCGGTGGCCGCGGGGTTCCACCGGGCTATCGCCGGCGGGACGGCTGACGCGGCCTGCCGGATCGCGTCGGCACGCGGGCTCGGCACGGTCGTGCTGAGCGGCGGCGTGTTCCAGAACCGGCTGCTGCTCGAGTCTTTGACCGGGTCGCTGACCGCAGCGGGCCTCCGGGTCCTCATCCCGCAAAGGTTGCCGGTGAATGACGGCGGGATCTGCTTCGGCCAGGCGGCGATCGCCACTGCGCTCGATGCCGCGGTATAGGGTCGCCGGTTGGCCACCGGTCCAGGATTCCCATTCCGAATCGGGCCGGACGGCTGGTACGGAGTTGCCGGGCCGGCGGAACAATCGGACGCGTTGATGGCGCTCAGCAACGAACCGATGACCGCGCAGCCGCTGCCCGGGTGGGCGCAGTGGACTGCGTCCGAGCCGTACTCGGTTGGCGTTGAGGAGGAGGTGATGATTCTTGAGCCGCGTGGGTGGCAGCTCGCCCAGGAGACCGAGAGCGTCTTGAGCGGCCTCTCGCCCTGGCTGGCTGATCACGCCGGGGCCGAGACCCACGCCGCAGCGCTCGAGCTCACGACCGATCCTCACACCGACGTCGGCCTCCTCGCCGGACAGCTGTCCGCGCTGCGCAGCGCGTTGCTGACGACGCTGACGCAGTCCGGCTACCGCGCCGCTGCCGCCGGCACGCATCCCTGCGCCGAATGGAATGAGACCAAGGTCTCGAGCGGCGCGCGCTATCAGCTTGTGTACGAGTCGATGCGCGAACTCGCCCGGCGCGAGCCGACGTTCGCGCTCCACGTACACGTCGGTGTCGAGGATCCTGAGGACGCGCTGCGGCTGTACAACTCGCTGCGCGCGCACGCGCCGCTCCTGCTCGCGTTGTCATCGAACTCGCCGTTCTGGCAGGGCCGGGATGCGGGGCTCGCCTCGACGCGGACGCCAATCTTCCAGATGTTCCCCCGGGTCGGCATCCCGCGGGCATTTCGCTCCTACGCCGAATACGTCGAGGCGATCGACATGATGCTCCGCTCCGACGCGTTCCCGGAACCGACGTTCCTGTGGTGGGACGTCCGGCTGCAACCACGGTTCGGGACCGTCGAGCTGCGGACGATGGACGCCCAGTCGACGGTCGCTCGAGGCGCCGCGCTGGCTGCGCTCGTGCAGGCGATCGCCCACCTCGAGCTCGAGGAGGGCTACCACGCGGGCGCGCGCATGTTTGCGCCCGAGGTCCTCGACGAGAACCGGTTCCTCGCCGCGCGTGACGGTATGGACGCCCGGCTGATCGATCCGGAGCGGGAATGCCGAGTGCCCGCGTCTGAGCAGTTGATGGCACTCGCGGATGCCGTTCGCCCGCACGCCCAGCAGCTCGGGGCGGAGTCGATGCTCGATTGCGTGCTCGAGATGGCGGCGGAGACCGGGGCGGCGCGCCAGCGGCGCGTCGCCGAGCGCTCGGGTCTGCGCGGGGTCATCGAGTGCCTGGCCGAGGATTTTGCGATGTGACGGGGAGGGGGCCTTCCGCCCACAGATGGGTGACGGCCAGGTTTGGGGGGGGCAGGCGGCTCGCGGGCGTGGTCAGGCGCCCGCGAGCCGCGGCTCTCGAGCGTGGTCAGGCGCCCGCGAGCCGCGGCTCTCGAGCGTGGTCAGGCGCCCGCGAGCCGCGGCTCACAGTTCTCGCGGCCGAACACTGGGATGATCGAAGCGTGCTTCTCCATGCCCGCGCCGACGGTGTCCGGCCTGAGGCCTCACCCCCCGAGGTCGCGTGGCTGGTGATTGGCGGGCTCGGGCTCGTCGGCTACTGGTTGAACGGGCTCGGGCCGGTCCTGCCACTGCTCCAGCACGACCTCCATGTGACGCGTGGCACCGTCGCGTTCTATCCGAGCGCATTCGCCGTCGGGCTGATCGTGCTCGGCATCACGGCGCCGCGGCTCACCAAGCCCGGCCGCCGGCACGCCGTGTACACGCTCGCCGTGCTCGCGCTCGGGGGCGGCGCGAGCCTGACCTCCGCCGCGGTCGCACCGGTCATCTCGCTCGTCGGCGCGCTCGTCATGGGGGTCGGCGCGGCACTCGTCGTCGGGCTCGTACCGGCGCTCAGCTCCGACGTCGAGGGCACGGGGGAGGCGGGGCTGGTGTCCCGGGCGAATGCGCTGTCGAGCGCGGCGGGGCTGCTCGCGCCGCTGCTCATCGCCGTCGCGGTGTCAGTTGGGATCGGATGGCCGGCGGGCTACGTCGTCGTGCCCCTGGTGGGCGCGGTCGCCGTGCTCGTGCTGCTCTACCGGGTGCGGCTGCCCGACGCCGATCCGCCTCCGGATGAGCTCGAGCGCAACGCGGCCGCCGCGGGCGGTCCGTCCGTCCGGTCGCCAGTCGAAGGCGACGCGTGGCGGCTCTGGCTCAGCCTCGTGCTTGCCGTCTCGGCGGAGATGTGCGTCGTGTTCTGGGCGCCGAGCTACCTCCACAGCCACCTCGGACTGCGGACGGCGACCGCCTCGGCTCTCGCCGGCGCGTTCCTGCTCGGGATGGCGACGGGGCGCGCCTCCGTCACCCCGGTCACCCGCCGGCTCGGGACCGGCAACCCGGCGATGTTCACCATCACCGCAGTCGCGCTCGCTGGGTTCGCGATCTTCTGGTTCGCCGACGTCGCCTGGCTCGTGACGATCGGCCTCTGCGTGATCGGCCTCGGCATCGCCCTGATGTACCCGCTGACGGTCGCCCGCTTCGTCGCCGCGGCGCCCACGAGTTCGACCCGCGCCTCCGCCCGCGCCGGGGCCGGATCCGGCGTCGCGATCGGCGTTGCCCCGTTCGTCCTCGCCACGATCAGCGACGCGACCAGCCTCCACACCGCCTACCTGCTCGTCCCGGTCCTGTGTGCGGCGCTCGTCATCAACACGCGCTTGATCCGCCGCCCGGTCGCTGTCTAGCGCGCACGTTCATTACCTCTGGCGATCGCCAAAACGGTCCGCCAGACGGGCCCGCGGTGGAAGCCCGGACCGTTCCGCCGGCCTGAGCGCTACTGCGGTCCGGTGGGGCGCCAGAGCGTCGGCTGGCGGACCCCTTTTCGCCGTCAGAACGGGCGCGCCGGGGGCGAATCGGCGCGTGCCACGCCTCTGGAACCGTGTGGCAGGGGTCCCGCACTAACGGCCCGGCGCCGTGACGATCCTCAACGCTGTGATGTCCGTCTGGAGCAGGCCGGTTCGTCTTAGCGACAAAGCCGGCGGCGGGTCGGCTGAGAGCCTGGAGGTTTCAGAGATGTCGATTCATCAGGAAGCGATCGTCGACGCGGCACCCGAGCAGGTCTACGCGGTGCTCACCGACGGCGAGAGATTTGCCTCGGCCACGGGAATGCCTGCGCGCATCAGCGATCACGAAGGCAGCGCTTCACGCTGTTTGGCGGCCGGATCGAGGGCCGGCAGAACGAGCTCGTCAATGGCGCGCGGGTGGTCCAGGCATGGCGCTTCGATGACGAGCATCCCGACACATGGGGTGCAGGTGTCTACTCGATCCTCCGCTTCACGCTGATACCGGAGGGCGAGGCCACGAAGTTGGTGAGCGACCACGACGGGTCCCCTCGGAGTGGCAAGAGCACATCGCGTCGGGTTACCCGACCTTCTATCAGGAGCCGCTGGCGCGGTACTTCGCGGCGTCGCGTGGTTCATGATCGATCGCGGCAACGCCGTCATAGGACAACTCGAAAGGGGAGCGCAGATGAAGTACGCACTGCTCGCGTACAGCAGGGGAGAGGCGTCCGAGGAGCCGCGGCCGCGCGACATGAACCCGGGCATCGCCGCGGTGCTCGAGCGGACCGGAGTGGGGGGCTGGGTACGGCTTGAGCCAGCGGGGTCCGCGACCACCGTTCAGCTCGACGAGGGCAGGACGCTCTTGATCGACGGACCATTCGTCGACAGCAAGGAGTTCCTCGCCGGCGTGATCCTGCTCGAAGCCGAGGACCTCGACGGTGCGCTCGCCGTCGCCGCGGACCTTCAGCGGCTCGGCACTACCGCGGCGATCGAGGTCCGGCCGGTGTTCGAGCAGGTGCTCAAGGGTGCTTGACGAGGTCTTCCGCGATCAATGGGGACGTGTGCTGGCGACGCTGGTCGGCGTCCTCGGTGACATTGAGCTGGCCGAGGACGCCGCGCAAGAGGCATTCGCGCTCGCCGCGGAGCGCTGGCCGGTCGAGGGTGAACCGAACAATCCGACTGGATGGTTGATCACCACTGCACGCAACCGAGCGATCGACCGTATCCGACGCGACCGGACGCTGGCGCGCAAGACCGAGCAGCTCGGCCGCGAGCTGCGCGACTTACCGGAGGACCCAATGGACGAGACGGCCGGTTTGCCTGACGAGCGCCTCGAACTGATCTTCACATGCTGTCACCCGGCGCTCGCGCTTGAGGCCCAGGTGGCGCTGACCCTCCGCACACTCGGAGGGCTCTCTACGGAGGAAGTCGCTGGTGCGTTCCTCGTTCCGTTCGAGACGATGAGCAAGCGGCTCAGCCGCGCCAAGCGCAAGATCCGACAAGCCGGGATACCGTTCGCCGTGCCGCCTGCGCACGTGTTGCCTGAGCGCCTCGACGCGGTGCTGGCGGTGATCTACCTCGTGTTCAACCAGGGCTGGGGCGGCGGACGCGCGGATCTGGCCTCGGAGGCGATTCGTCTCGGCCGAGTGCTCGCAGCGCTGATGCCCGACGAGTCGGAGGTGCTCGCGCTGGTGGCCTTGATGCTCTTGGGCGACTCGAGGCGCGACGCCCGCTTGCGCGATGGTCAGCTCGTCCTGCTCGACGATCAGGATCGCTCACTGTGGAACGACGGACAGATCACCGAGGGCCGGGCGCTGCTAGCGCGGGCGATCGCGCTCCATGGGAGTGGGCCGTACGTCCTGCAGGCGGCCATCGCCGACCTGCACATCACCGAGCCGCGCGACTGGAGGCAGATCGCGCTGCTCTACGGCGCGCTCGGCCGGCTCACTGGATCGCCCGTTGTCGAGGTCAATCGGGCGGTCGCCGTCGGCGAGATCGAGGGGCCCGAAGCCGCACTGAGGATCCTCGACAACCTGGAGCTCGACGGGTACCGCTATTTCCACTCGACGCGGGCGGACCTGCTGCGACGGCTCGGCCGCAACGACGAGGCGCGCCTCGCCTACGGCCGGGCGCTCGCGCTGACCGAGGACGGCCAAGAGCACCGGTTCCTCACCTTGCGCTCTTCTCAACTGCCGCCGCCCTCCGGGCAGTAGCTCCGCGCCACGTTGTCCGTCGGAGCCGTTCGACCGGCCGTTCTTCGTGCTTCTCACGCAGGCGCTGGGCATCGGCTCGAACGCGCAAGTCCGGCGAGCACCCCGCTGCCGGCGACGACATCGGTCGACTACGTCCGAGTGTGGAAGTGAACAACCGCTAGTAGCGACCGACGCGCCAGCGCGGTGAGGCGGCCATGTTGAGCAGGCCGGCGTGGCTGCCGAGCTGCAGCCCAATCGCCTCGAGAAAGCGGACGACGTCCTCGTCCGGCAGCCCCGAGCGCCGGCTCCACAGCTCGAGCATCCCGATTACGTCCTGCTCGCTGCGGATCGGCACCATCACCGCGGACCCGATCCCGGCCTCGGCTGCGTCCCGCAGCAACCGGTCCTCGACGGCGTCGAGGTCGGGGAGGCACGTCGCGCCGGCGTGGGCGCGAGCCATTCCGAACTCGCCTGCCATCGGGCTGCGCCGGGCCTGCCAGGTCTTTGTCTCCAGACCGCGTAGCGCCGGGTCGGCATCCGTCCACATGCCCATGCAGGCCATCACCGGTCGGCGCTCCTCGGGACACCAGGCGACGACTGCGTCCCAGCCGCCGCGCGGCCCGATCACCCGGACGAGCTCTTTGAGCGCCACACGCCAGTCGGGCACCTCGCCGATCGCCTCGGCGACGGCATACTGCGCGGCGCCGTCCCAGCCTGGACCGGACGTGATCGGTGTTGCTCCCGTGAGGGCCGCGTGCCTCGCCTGCGTGAGCGCGGCCTTCAGCGCCGCGACGTCCTGGCGCTCGACGTCGAGGTCGGCGAGCGCGGCGGTCGTCTGCTGGCGTGCCTCAGCGATCGCCGCGACGGCGGCGTTCGCGCGGTCACGCTCCGCCTGCAGGGCCTTTTCGGCCCGCCCCGCGCGGGTTCGCTCGATGTCAAGCGTCTCACGAACGACTGAGGACGACTGCACTTGCGAGCGCAGGGCGCGGAGCTCGACCTGGGCGCCCTCGAGCTGTGCCCTGACCGCCTCGAGCTCGTCCCGGGTTGCGATCAGCTGAAGATCGGGCCGAGCGATCGCATCCCGCTCGCGATCTGGCTCGGCCCCGAAGTCTGACCGGAAATCGACAGTGCTCACACACCCAACATCGGCGGCTCGCGGGTCCGTCCCTGCCCGAATGGACATTCCTGGACTCATTACCGGTTGAGGGCGGGTGCGGGGCCGCATCGCCGGGCGATCGGAATATCCCACGCGGATCTGCGGCGAACCCCGCTTTCCGACGCCCGGGCGGTGGCGCTACAACGGGCCTATGCTCGATGGGCGCCGCCACAGCGAGGACTTGCTCGCGCGGGAACGCGCGCACTGCGCCCGCAACTATCACCCGCTGCCCGTCGTGATCGAACGCGGCGAGGGCGTGTGGGTCGAGGACGTCGACGGCCGGCGTTATTTCGACGCGCTCGCGGCGTACTCGGCGCTCAACTTTGGTCATCGCCATCCGCGGCTGATTGGCGCGGTTGCCGATCAGCTCGGTCGGCTCACGCTCACAAGCCGGGCGTTCCACAATGACCAGCTGGGGTCCTTCTGCGAGGAGCTTGCGCGGTTCTGCGGCAAGGACCTCGTGCTGCCGATGAATACCGGTGCCGAGGCCGTCGAGAGCGCGATCAAGGTCGCCCGTAAGTGGGGCTACGAGCACAGAGGCGTCCCGCGCGACGAGGCTCGGATCATCGTCTGTGACCAAAACTTCCACGGGCGAACGACAACGATCGTCTCGTTCTCCAGCGATCCGCTCGCCCGTGGCGGGTTCGGTCCGTACACCCCCGGGTTCATGTCGGTCCCATTCGGCGATACGGTCGCGCTTCGCAACGCGATCGACGCCCACACGGTTGCCTTCCTCGTCGAGCCGGTCCAGGGTGAGGCGGGCGTCATCATCCCGCCGGTCGGCTACCTCGCCGAGGTCCGCGTGATCTGCGACGCCCACGACATCCTGTTCATCGCCGACGAGGTGCAGACGGGTCTCGGGCGGACAGGCAAGCGGTTCGCGCTCGACCACGAAGGGGTCGCGCCTGACATCTACGTGCTCGGCAAGGCCCTTGGCGGCGGGATCCTGCCCGTCTCCGCGATCGCCGCGGACGAACCCGTGCTCGGGCTGCTCGGCCCGGGCGAGCACGGGAGCACGTTCGGCGGCAACCCGCTCGGCTGCGCCGTCGGGCGCGAGGTGATCGCCCTCCTCGAGGACGGAACCCTCGCCGAGCATGCGGCCCGGCTCGGCGACCAGGCCGCCGCCCGGCTGCGCGACCGGAGACTGCCGGCCGTCACAGCCGTGCGACAGATCGGCCTCTGGCTCGGCGTTGACATCGATCCGGTGGCCGGCCGCGCGCGAGAAGCCTGCGAGCGGCTGCTCGAGCACGGCGTCCTCTGCAAGGACACGCACGAGCAGACGGTGCGGATCGCGCCGCCACTGACGGTCCTGCCGAGCGAACTTGATTGGGCGCTTGAGAGGATCGAGCTCGTGCTCGCAGAACTCGCGTAAACGGCCGCGTTCCGGTAACACCTAACGCCGATGGCTCCGACGGCAATCAGACGCTCCACGGACGTCCCGCACGAAGACGGCGGTCCGGCGATTCCGTCCGGTGCCGCGCCCGCGGGCTCCGAGGCCTCGACCCGCGCTGCCGTGCTGCCCGGCAGCTGGATCCTCGTCGCCGCCGCGGTCATCTGGAACCTCGTCAGCCTGCGAGCCGAGACATGGGCGGTGTCGTATCTCGACGACGCCTCGCTGCACGAGCAAATGGTTCGGTTTGCGACGACCCAGTTCCGCGGCGGGCACTTCCCGCTGACGAGCTGGTTCCCGTTCCTCGGCGAGGGATCACCACACTTCCTGCACTACCAGAGCCTCCCGGCCATGGTGACCGGTGCGGTCGGGCTCGTGACCGGGTCGAACGCCGCCTTCAGGTGGTCGCTCTACTTCCTGTGGTGCCTGTGGCCGATCAGCGTGTATCTCGCCGGTCGGCTCGTGGGACTCGGGAAGTGGCCGAGCGCGGCCGCCGCGGCGATGGCACCGTTCCTGATGAGCACGATCTCGGTCGGCTATGAGCAGAAGGCGTACATCTGGGTCGGCTACGGCGTCTGGGCGCAGCTGTGGGCGTCGTGGACGCTGCCGCTCGCATGGGGGTTCACGTGGCGCGCGATCCGGGGCCAGGGGCGGCTGCTCCCGGCGGTCCTGCTCATCGCGCTGACGACGATGTTCCATTTCGAGACGGGCTATCTGGCGTTCCTGCCTCTGTTGCTGTGGCCTTTCGTCTGTCGGCGCCATCTGCGCCGCAGGATCGGCCGGGCGGCGATCGTCGGCGTGGGCTCGGTGCTCGCCTGCGCCTGGGTGATCGTGCCGCTGCTCGACCAGCGGCCATGGGCGGCGACGAACGAGCTGCTCCAGGCGACGCCGCTCGTCAACGGCTATGGGGCGGGGAAGATGCTCAGCTGGCTCGTCACGGGCGGCGTGCTCGATGCGGGGCGGTTCCCGGTGGTAACGCTCCTGGCGGCGGTCGGGCTCGCGGTCGCGATCCGCCGCTGGCGTGAGGGGGAGCTGTATCGCGCGCTCATCGTCGTGTTCGTGGCGTGCCTCCTGCTGACGTTCGGGCGGGCGACGTTCGGGAGCCTCGTCGACCTCATCCCGGGCAGCCAGGACCTGTTCTTCCGCCGGTTCATCGCCGGTGTGCAGCTCGCCTCGCTGCTGTTTGCCGGGATCGGTGCGGCGTGGATCGGGTCGCGGGGGTGGGAGGTGGTCCGGCTGTTGACGGGCGCGGCGCCGCGGCGCTGGGTGCTCGGCGCGGCGGCGTGCGCGGTGCTTGCCGCCGTCCTCACTCCGGCGTGGCTGCAGCTGCATGATCTCGACGTCCACAACGCGGGGGCGATCACCAACCAGCGACGGGCGGACGCGACCCAGGGGCGCGACATCGACCGGCTCGCGGCGATCGTCCGCCGCCGCGGCGACGGGCGTGTCTACGCGGGGCTGCCGTCGAATTGGGGAACGCAGTCGCAGGTCGGCGCCGTTCCGGTCTTCAAGTACCTCGAGAGCCAGGACGTCGACGAGGTCGGATACACGCTGCGGACGGCGTCGCTGATGACCGATCCCGAGTTCTACTTCGACGACCGCAACCGCAGTAACTACGCGATCTTCGGCGTGCGCTACCTGATCCTGCCGTCGTGGAAGTCGCCGCCCGTGCCGGCCCATCGGATCGCGGTCGCCGGACCGTACGGGCTGTGGCAGACCGACGCGGGCCGGTACACGCAACCCGGGCGGGTCAGTGGTCTGATCCGTGCCGACCGGACGAACGTCGGCGCGCGAACGCTGTGGTTCCTGCGCTCGGCGCTGGCATCGCGCGGAGTGTTCCCGGCCGTCGACTGGTCAGCCGGACCGCCCTCGGGGGCGCGCGCCGACGTCGGTCCGGCGCGGCCGCCGGGCGAGACGACCTCGTCCCACGGTGATCTCGAGGCCGGTCGGTGGTCGGCGACGGTTCGGATGCGCACGCCCGGCATCGCCGTGCTGACGTCGTCGTTCGATCCCGGGTGGCGGGCGACGGTCGATGGCCGGGCGGCCCCGATCCGCATGGTGGCCCCGGCGCTGGTCGCGACCGATGTCGGCGCCGGGACGCATACCGTGACGTTCCACTACGTCGGGTATGGCGGGTACGCGGTGTTGTTCGCGGTGGGGTTGCTCACGCTTGTGGCGGTGGGGGTGGTCGATCGCTGGGGGCGGTTGCGGGCTGGGGCGGGGCGGCCTGGGGCGCCCGGGGCGGCCGGGGCGGGTGTGGTCGCTGTCGTGCTCGTGGCGGTGCTGCTCGTCGGCTGCAACGGCAGCGCGACACCGGCGTCCGGGACCGGCGGCGCGGGCGCGGGCGGTACGGGGAACTTCGGCGTCGGCAGCTCGGGCTCGTCCGGGAGCGCCGGGTCGAGCGGAGGCTCCGGTGCGAGCGGGCCGGCTGGCGCCACCGGAACGTCCGCCAGCACGGGGACGTCCGGGAGTACCGGGTCGACGGGCAACACCGGGAGCATGGGCAGCTCCGGTAGCGCCGGCAGTTCTGGGAGCGCCGGCAGCTCCGGCAGCTCCGGCAGCGCCGGCAGCGCCGGCAGTTCTGGGAGCGCCGGCGCCTCGGGCAGCACCGGGCCCGGCGCCAGCGGCAACCCGTAGCCGGTTCGTGCCCGGTTTGTGCCAGGAGCGCGACGAAACTGCGGCCCCGAGGGGGTGAGAAGCGCCCGCGGCGCCCTCTTAAGGTATGGCTCGCAAAAACAAGACGACCTCCCCCGCTCAACCGTCCACTCGACAGAAAGGCGGATCGCCTGGTCCAGAGCAAGGCGATCCTCCCTTCCAGGTCCAGGTGCTCGGACAAAGGGATTTCGTCTTGGTTTCGGGGCGTCGGGATGAGCGTGTCGGCGTGATCGCCGATCTTCAGCGCGGCCGGGTGGCCCGGTGGCAGCTACTGGCCGTCGGGATCACCGACAATATGATCCACACGATGCTCGGGAGCGGCATCCTGCGCCCGAGGCTTCCCGGCGTCTACGCCGTCGGCCACGTGATCGCGGCTGAGCTCACCCGCGAGACCGAGGCCGTGCTCGCCTGCCCGCGGGACGCCGTGCTGAGCCACCTGTCCGCAGCCGCGCTCTGGAACCTGATCGCGCCGCGACGCCCCACCGACCCCGTCGACGTGACCGTGCTCCGGGCGCTCACCCTCCACATCCCAACCGTGCGGTCCCACAGGAGCACCACTCTCGATGCGAAAACCGACATCCGGATCCATCGCGGGCTCCCGACCGTGTCGCCGGCCCGCGCCCTCGTGGAGATCGCCGCCGAGCTCGCCCCCAAGCAACTTGAGCGCGCCCTCGACGACGGCCTGCACCGCCACATCGTCCGCCTCTCACAGGTGCGGGACACACTGACGCGGACCGGCAAACACCGCAAGGGCGCGGCCGTCCTCGACGGACTGCTCAGGGAGCGCGAATCGGGCTCCGGCATCACCCGGTCCGGAGCCGAGCAGCACCTGTCCGATCTCATCCATCAGGCCCGGCTGCCGAAGCCGGAGCGCAACCAGCAACTGTACGACTACAACGTCGACATGCTATGGCGCCGGGAACGCCTGATCGTCGAGGTCGACAGCTACGAATGGCACCTCCGCAAGGCGAGGTTCGTCAGCGACCGTGTGCGAGATGCCGACCTCGAGGCCAAGGGCTTCACCGTGCTGCGCTTCACGGCCGAGCAGATCGCGACCGAGCCGTTCTACGTCATCGCTCGGATCGCGGCGGCGCTCGCCTGGGCGGCCACCCGGGCGGCGTGACCCGCTAGGTTTCTCGGCGGAGGGTCGCCCCGCCAGCGAGGAGAGACAGTGATGCAGACGATGAGCCCACTCGATGCGTCGTTCTTGCACATCGAGGATGCGGTGACGCACATGCACATCGGGTCCGTGGGCCTGTTCGAGGGGCCGCCGCCCGGACCGGAGGAAGTTAAGGCGACCGTCGCGGCGCACCTGCCGCTCGTGCCGCGGTATCGCCAGAAGGTGCGGTTCGTGCCGCTCGCGCTCGGGCGCCCGACCTGGGTCGACGACGCGTACTTCAACCTCGACTACCACGTGCGACGCACGGCGCTGCCCGCCCCGGGCGGTCACACCGAGCTGCGCAACCTCGTCGGCCGCGTAATGTCCCAGCAGCTCGATCGCAACAAACCGCTGTGGGAGATGTGGGTCGCCGAGGGGCTCGATGACGGCGGCTGGGCGCTCATCTCAAAGGTCCATCACTGCATGGTCGACGGTGTATCAGCGACCGACCTGATGAGCGTCATCCTCGACAGTGAGCGGGACGCAGCGGGGAAAGCCGGCGACGACGACTGGGAGCCACGGCCCGAGCCGAGCTCGGTCGAGCTCGTCGCTCACTCGCTCAAGCTCCGCGCAGCGAGCCCGTACGAGGTGACCCGGACGGCGCTCTCCGCCGTACGCGGGCCGGGTCGGGTGGCGAAGCAGGCCGCCGACGCGACGCGCGGCTTCGTCAACATGCGCAACCTCCTCAGTCCGAACACGTACAGCACGCTGAACGGGCCGATCGGCCCGCACCGCACGTGGGAGTGGGCGCGGGCCCGGCTCTCGGACATCAAGCAGATCCGCGTCCAGCACGGCGGCACGATCAACGACGTCGTGCTCGCCGTCATCACGAACGGCTTCCGGGAGCTGCTCCTGAGCCGGGGCGAGAGCACGAGCGGCCACGTGATCAGGACGCTCGTCCCCGTGTCGGTGCGCGCGGGGAGCGAGCGCGGCGTGCCGAGCAACAAGGTGTCGGCGATGTTCGCCGAGCTTCCCGTCCACATCGAGGATCCGGGCCGGCGCGTCCAGGCGCTCCACGATCAGATGCAGGACCTGAAGGCCTCCGGCCAGGCGATCGCCGCCGAGCGGCTCACAGCGATGAGCGGGTTCGCGCCCGGGATGCTGCTCGCGCTCGGCGGGCGGGTCGCGACGCGACTGCCGCAGAGCAGCGTCAACACCGTCACGACAAACGTCCCGGGGCCGCAGAAGCCGCTGTATCTGGCGGGCCGACGCATGCTCGAGGCGTTTCCGTTCGTCCCGCTCGGCGGGCACGTGCGGATCGGAATCGCGATCTTTTCCTACGATGGCGGCATCAACTTCGGCGTGACAGGGGATCTCGACACCGCGCGGGACATCGACGTGCTCTGCCGTGGGATCGAGCACGGGGTCGAGCAGCTGCTCGGACGGCCGGCCACGCCGGCACCGTCTCGGACTGCCGACGAGGAGCCCGAGCGCCAGCCGGCGGCGGAGGTGTAGCGCTGGGACGGGCGGGGAGGCTCTTCCTCGCGGCGCTCGTCGCCGCCACTCCGGCCGGATTCGCCGCCCCCACGCAGGCGAAGCCGCTGCCGCGCGCCACGCCCCATCACCACCAGAAGCCGAAGCCGAAGGCAAAACCAAAGCCGCCGCTCGCGACAACAATCCGCCCGCGCGCGGTGACCGGGAGTAGCGCCGGCATCCTCGGGCGGGTCAACCCCAACGGCCGCGCGACCACTTCGTGGTTTCAGTACGGCCGGACACCCCGTTACGGCGCGCACACCCCTGGTCGCGCCCTGGGCGCCGGTCGCCGGCCGCGCACGACCGCTGCCGCGCTCGCTCGCCTCGCGCCGATGACGACGTACCACTTCCGCCTCGTCGCGTCGCACTGCCGTGGCTGCCGGAGAGGGACCGCGTACGGCGCTGACCGGACCTTCACGACAGGCGGCTACGTCAACCCCGTCTTCACGAAGAGCTCGATCGCCGACCCGTTCGTGCTCACCTCCCAGGGCCCGAGCGACTACTGGGCCTACAGCACGGGCGAGCGGTTCCCGATCCTCCATTCGACCGACCTCGTCCACTGGACGCTCGTGGCGCGGGCGCTGGCCCAGCGTCCGAGCTGGGTCGTCCCCTCCGGCGACTGGCATCCCTGGGCGCCGCACGTCGTCGCGCAGCGCGGCGCGTGCCCGGACACGACCTCTTCGAGCTGTTACGTGATGTTCTACACCGGGCTGAGCGCACAGTTCAGGACGAACTGCGTCGCCGTTGCGACTGCGACGACGCCGCGCGGACCGTTCGTCGATCGGGGACCGCTGTCCAACGGCGTGCTCGACGCGGCCGGACGGCCGATCGGGTGCGGTGACGATGCCGGCTACGGAATGATCGATCCCTCCGCGTTCACCGATCCTCTCAGCGGGGCGCACTACCTCTACGGCTCGGAAGACTTCGCGTGCGCGCAATCGAGCGCGTTGTGCACGAGCCAGAACAGCGTCCTTCAGCCGACGATCTCGGTCATCCCGCTCGCCGATGACTACCTGACCGCTTCGGGCCCGCGCACCCTGCTGTTCACCGGGGATCCGGGTACGTGGGAGGCGACGAACGTCGCCGCGGCGACAGTCGAGGGGCCGTCGGTGACGCTTCACAACGGGACGTACTACCTGCTCTATTCGGGCGGCAACTGGCGCAGCACCTACGGGATGGGATACGCCACCGCGCCCGGCCCGACGGGACCGTTCACGAAGTCCTCGCGGAACCCGATCATGGCCCAGACAGCACGCGTGTTCAGCCCCGGCGGCGCCGACTCGATCGTGACCGGGCCCCGCGGCGGCACGTGGCTCGTCTACCACGGGCGCCCGGCGCCGAGTGCCGACCGCACGCTGCGCCTGGACGCGCTCTCATGGCAGCCGGCGCCCGGAGCCGACGCGCCCGTGATCGCCGGACCAACGAGCGGCCCGGAGCCGAACCTCCCGTAACGCCCCGGGCAAGGTCTCTTTCGCTTCTCCTGCACCACGGCCGTGAGGGTCGTCGGACCTCGCCGTTCTTCTGTCCGTACTCGCCAACAACAGAAGGGGCAGTCACGTGAAGCACACCATCACGAAGGTCGTCGGGAGCTCCGCCGCGATTGCGGTGCTGGCGCTCGGCGGCGCGGCGGCGCCGGTCGTCGCGAAGTCGAAGCACCACCATCACAAGGCGCACGCGAAGCGCCACACGACCAACAGCTCGAGCAAGACGCAGGAGACGCCGCTCACCGGCGACACGCTGACGTCGGCATCGAACGCCGCGCTCGCGGCCGTCCCGGGCGGCACCGTCGACCGGGCGACGACGGAGCACGACAGCTTGAACAGCAGCGCCGCGCACGAGGTGCACGTGACGAAGTCCGATGGCACGCACGTCGTCGTCATCGAGGATTCGAGCTTAGGCTCGCCGACCGATGCGAGCACTCACCGCACGACTGCGTCCGGCGCTGCCGGTGCCGCGACGCTTGCTGCGCCTGCGCTCAGATACCGCGCTCGGAGAGCGCCGCCGCCGGCGACGAGGACGCGTTACCGTCCTCTATGAGCGTCACCGGGCGACGGTGCTTGCCGTGTCGATGGGCGTCCTCGGCTCGCGCCATGACGCCGAGGATGCGGTCCAGGACAGCTTCGCCGATCGACGTCGCCCGGCGCCGACGCCTATCTCAATACGCCGGCGACGCCGCCCTTGAGCAGGCCGCTCAGCCGGCGACGGATTCGGCGTAGCTGACGGCCGTCCTCGACGGCGTCCGGGCCCTGCCCGAGAGCCAGCGGACCGCGCTGCTGATGCGCGAGCTGGTCGGCCATACCTATCAGGAAATTGCCAACCATCTCCACACCCACGAGGACGCCGTGCGCGGACTCATCGCCCGGGGCCGCGTCGGGCTGCGTGACTTCCGCGCGGCCAGCGACCTGACCTGCGAGCGGGCGCGGGAGTGATCGCCGTAGACCCTTACAACCGGCCGCGTGATCGCACCGTTCGTCGTCATGTCGGCGGCTGCGCCGGCTGTCAGGCCTACCAGCGGATGCTCCGCGACGACGCGAGGCGCTCCGCGGGCTGACGCTGGTCTCAGGCGGTGGGCTCGCCGCCAGCGGCGCGATCGCGGGCGGTCTCGGCGCCAAGGGCGCTCTTCTCGGGGGTGCGCAGACGCAGGCCGGAGCCGCATGTGCCGTCTCGGTCTGCGCGGTCGGCGGCATCGCGCTGCTCGCGCATGGGCTGCCGGTGCTCCCGACGGGCCGCACGCACCCGCGGATCGTCCACCACGCGAGCACGCCGCACTCGACGGCAACACGCCAGGCCGCGCCACGGCTCGCAAACACCTCCCCGTCCGCACTCCCGCATGGCGCGACCTCCGCCTCCGCCGCCGCCGGCCTCGGCACGGCGACGGTCCAGCGGCGAGGAACCAGCACCGGCGGCGACGGGCAGCACAGGGGCAGTCAGCCTCACGACACATCGACGACCGCGGCCGGCACCGGCCATGACTACGGTGGGCGCGCCTCGGGCTCGTCCCCGCAGCAGGCGACTCAGGTCCACGACGGTTTTGGGTCGAGCGGGAGCGACACCCTCACGCGCTCGGACGCTGCGACCGGGGCCGCGTCGACGAAGCCGTCCGTCCCGGCCGGACAGACCAGCTCCCACCGACCCGCCGCGGGGGCGATATCGTGCCCGCGTGGGATCGACCTTGGGCCAGCGCGTTGTGATCGTCGGAGCCGGACTCGGCGGCATCGCCGCCGCGATTGAGCTCGGCCGGCACGGGTTCGACGACATCACCCTGCTCGAAGCCGCTCCCGACCTCGGCGGCACGTGGTACTTCAACAGCTATCCGGGTGCCGCCTGCGACGTCCCGAGCCATCTCTACTCGTACTCATTCGCCAAGCGGCGCGACTGGTCGCGGCTGTGCTCCCCGCAAGAGGAGATCCTCGAGTACGTCCACACCGTCGCTCGGGAGCACGGCGTCAGCGACCGGATTACGTTCAACGCCCACGTGACGGCGTGCGCGTGGGACGACGACGGCGCCCGATGGACGCTCACGAGCGAGGACGGGCGCACGTGGGAGGCGGATGCCGTCATCCTCGCCACCGGGCAGCTGCACCAGCCGGCGATCCCAGCGATCGAGGACCGCGAACGCTTCGAGGGGCACAGCTTCCACTCCGCCGAGTGGGACCACGACTACGATCTGACCGGGAAACGGGTCGCGGTCATCGGCACAGGCGCGAGCGCGGTGCAGTTCGTGCCTGAGATCGTTGATCAGGTCGCCCACCTCGATGTCTACCAGCGCACGGGCAACTGGTTCATGCCGCGCCGCAACCGTCCGTACCCGGCGCTGATCCGGGCGCTCATCAAGTACGTCCCCGGCGTGCAGGCCTGCCGGCGGAGATTCATCTACAACTACGGCGAGTCGCTGACGATGATGATCCGCCATCCTCGGACGATCGGACTGGTTGGCCGTCTGCGCTCAACGCTGTTCATGCGCTGGCAGTTGAAGGACAAAGCCGTCCGGCGCAAGGCGCGGCCGCACTACACGTTCGGGTGCAAGCGGGTGCTGTTCTCCTCGTACTTCTTGCCGGCGCTGCAAGAGCCGAACGTCAGTCTCATCACCGAGCGGATCGCCGCGATGACGCCGACCGCGATCGTCACCGATGACGGCGCTCAGCACGAGGTCGATTGCGTCATCTACGGCACCGGCTTTCGGACAAACGACTTCATGTTCCCGATGGAGATCATGGGGGCCGGGGGATCGAGCCTCCGCGAGGCCTGGACGGACGGAGCACACGCCCATCTCGGTATGACCGTGCCGGGCTTCCCGTCGTTGTTCATCATGTACGGCCCGAACACGAACACCTCGGGCGGCTCGATCATCGTCTACGAGGAGTCGCAGTCGGCCTACATTCGTCAGGCGCTCCAGTACGTGGCCGATCACCGGGCGGTCGCGCTCGACGTCCGGGCCGAGGTCGAGGCGGAGAGCGATCGCGAGACCCAGGCGGCGTTCGCCGGCACGGCGTGGACGCGCTGTGACTCGTGGTACCGCGACGAACAGGGGCGGATCGTCGCCAACTGGCCCGGCTACATGCGGGAGTACGAGCGCCGGCTGAAGACCTTCCAGCCGAGCGATTTCAGGCTCGTGCCGGCGCCGGACCGCTCGCGCACGCCGATCGCCGCGTAGCCGGCAAGCGCCGACGGCAAGGTTCTGGCAAGCCGCCGGCAACAGGCCGGCAACCAGCGCCAAGGGGACGGCAAGGCCCTCCCGGGATCGTGCCGCCCATGCTCAATCTCGATCCCGTCATCACCCCCGACGCTTCGGCGTCACTCCCGCTCCTGCACCCCGGCGAGGACGGCTATGACGCCGCCCGCGCCGCGTGGAACCTCGCGGTCGACCAGCGGCCGGCGGCCGTGTGCATCGCCACTGAGGTCGCGCATGTCCAGGGCGCTGTCGCGTATGCCCGGGACCACGGTCTGCGCATCGCCGCCCAGACGACCGGTCACCTGAGCCAGACGCTCCCGTCGCTCGACGACACGCTGCTCCTCCGCCTCGAGCTCCACGACGAGGTCGAGGCCGACCCCTACGCGCGCGTCGCCCGGATCAAGGCCGGCGCGCGGTGGGGTGACGTCGTCGACGCCGTCAGCCGCTACCCGCTTGCCGTCATGCACGGCTCCTCGCCGTCGGTCGGCGTGATCGGGTACCTGCTCGGGGGCGGCCTGTCGTTCTACGGGCGGCGCCACGGCCTCGCCGTCAACCATGTGCTCGCGTTCGACGTCGTCACCCCGGACGGGCTCACCCGCCGCGTCGACGCCGAGCACAACCGCGAGCTGTTCTACGCGCTCCGCGGCGGAGGCGGCGGTTACGCGATCGTCACCGCCGTCGAGCTCGAGCTTCTGCCGTATCCGGAAGTGACCGGCGGCGCGATGTTCTTTGCGGCCGACGGTGCCTGGCGCGTGCTCCGCGCATGGCGGGACTGGACGACCGAGGCGCCGGAGGAGATCACGACCACGTTCCGAATCCTCTGCCTCCCGCCGCTGCCCGAGGTGCCCGAGCCGCTGCGCGCCGCGCCCACGGTGTGCGTCGACGGCGTGGCGCTCGACCCGGAGGCCGCCGCGACGCTCGAGCGGTGGCTGCGCGCCACCGCGACGCCGATCCTCGGTGGCTTCGGCGCGATGCCGTCCTCCGCGGTCGCGCGCCTCCACGGGGACCCCGAGGAGCCGGTGCCGGCGATCGGTGACGCGATCCTCCTCTCAGAGCTCGACGACTGGGTCGGGCAACCGCAGCAGGACGCTCTCCCGGCCCTCGATCGTCGCCGGCGTGACGGCGCGCCGCAGACGCGAGAGGACCGGCGCCAAGGCGCCCTCGCTCGGTGGGGCGCCGCCGTGGCCCCAGATCGCCTCGACGAGGGCGTCGCGGCTTCCGGCCGTTGCCGGTGCAGCACGAGGAAGGCAAGGAGGAGCCGCCCCTGCCGCCCATGAAGCATGCCCTCGCGCGACTCGCCCCCGATCTCGACGCTCAGCCGTCCGCACAGCCGGACGACCGCCCCTCCAGAATCCATGGGCTTCAACGCTACAAGAACGCGCGGATCGGGCCAAGCCGGGTGAGGCTCGTCCTCATCCGGCCGGCGTACACGCGATCGAGATGCGGTCGAGGATCCACGCTGGACCGTCTGGGGCACCGCGCACGACGCGCGCCGTCCCGGAACAGTTCTCGGTGCGGTCGGCGAGCGCCGACGTCGTGCGCAGCGTGACCGTGGCGGGCGATGCTCCGGCCGCGGACACGGTTCTGGCTTCGTGGAACGTGATTGACCGCACGCGGCTCATCTGCGCATGAAAGCTCGCATATCCGCCGAGTTCGCCCCGCATGCTGTCGTCCGCGAGCGCCCACGCGCCCGCGTAGTCGTGGTGGGCGGCACGCTCGTAGAACGTCTCGACGGTGGCCGCGGGCGTCGAGGTCGCGCCTGGACTCGCCGTGTGCTTCGACGGCGGCGCCGGGTCTCGGGACGCGGTTGACCGCGCGTCGGCCTGCGAGCGGGACTGCGCGCCGCCAGGCCGGTGCGCGTCGGACCCCGAGGTCGTCACCAGCACGATCGCCACGACCGCCCCGGCGAGGAGCGTCAGCATCGAGAGCAGCGCCCACGCGAGCGCGCCCGGCCGCCGCCGCCCCCGTTCGAACGTCGGCGCGGTGACGATCGGCGGTGGCGTTTGGATCGCTGCCGCGGCGGCGATCTCGGCGACGGCGTCGGCCTTGGTCGTCTGCGGATCGAGCGCCGCCCGCAATCGGCCGACGAGCTCGCTCGCCGAGCGCGGCCGCCGGCTTGGATCGGGCGCCATGCCGCGCTCCAAGACGGTCGCGGCGGCGGCCGGGACGTCGGGCACGAGCGCGCGGAGGTCGGGCGGGGGCTGGGTGGCGATCGCGTGGGCGAGGGCCAGCGGGTTCGGCTCGCCGCGCGCCTTCTCACCGGAGAGCGCCTCGAACGCGACGGCGGCGAGCGCGTAGATGTCGATCGCGGGTGCCGAGTGCTGCCCCTCGAGCTGTTCGGGCGCCATGTACCGGAAGGTGCCGACGACCTCGCCCGAGGTCGTGATCTGGGTGTTGTCCTCGACCGACGCGATCCCGAGATCGGCGAGCTTCACCCGGCCGTCACGGGCGACGAGGATGTTGGCGGGCTTCACATCGCGGTGCACAACTCCGTGCTCGTGCACGGCGTCGAGCGCGGCGGCGACCCCGGCGAGGATCGGCAGCGCGCGACTGGCGGGCAGGGCACCCTGGGTGCGGATGAGGTCGCGCAGCGTGTCGCCATCGACATACTCCATGACGATCACCAGCTCGCCGTCGCCCTCCTCCCACACGTCGTACACGGACACGAGATTGGGGTGGCTGAGCGAGGCGCCGACGAGGGCCTCGCGGCGCAGCCGGGCAACGGCGCCGCGATCGCCCCCGGCGCGCAGCCGTTTGAGCGCGACCGGACGGCCGAGGACGGTGTCCTCGGCGAGCGTCACCTCGGCCATGCCGCCTGACGCCAGCCGCCGACGGATGCGGTAGCGATCGTCCTGCCCAACGGTCGCCATCCGAGGTCTTTACCCGGGATGAGGGTTTTCTACTGCACACGCCTGCGACGATCGGACCGGTCGCATCCCGGGTAGCTTTGCGGGGTGAACGAGGTCATCAGCATTGTCGATGCCGACGCCGATCTCGCCGATTTGCTCGACGAAAGCGAGGTCGAGTCGGCCCGTCGGCAGGCACTGACCCGGATTCGACGGCTCTCGCCGGGCGCGTGGGATGCCGCGGGCGCGATCGAGCCCGATCAGCACCACCGTGGCTTTCTCATCGTCGAAGGCTTGCTCAGCCGCGAGGTCGACGTGCTCGGCCGCCGTGCCGTCGAGCTCCTCGGTCCGGGCGACGTGCTACGCCCGTGGCATTGGGATGAGGAAGGGACGCACGTGCACGCCGAGGTGGGATGGGACGTGCTCGAGCCGACCGAGCTCGCGGTGCTCGACCACGGTCTCGTGAAGCGGATGGCGCCCTGGCCCCAGCTCGGCGTGGAGTTGTTCGCGCGCGGGACACGCCGCGCGCACCATCTCGCGGTCGTACTCGCGATCGCCCACCACCAGCGCGTCGATGAGCGCCTGCTGCTCACGCTGTGGCACCTCGCCGAGCGCTGGGGACGCGTCCGGCCGGAGGGGATCGTCGTGGTGCTACCGCTCGCGCATCAGCGACTCGCGGATCTCGTCGGCGCTCACCGTCCGTCGGTGACGACCGCGATGGGCGATCTGACCCGCGCCGGTTCGGTCAGCCGTCGCGACGACGGTGCCTGGGTGCTCCACGGCACTCCGCCGGAGAAGCTCCGCCACCACCCGCTCGGCGCGGCTCTGACGTAGTACGCGGTGGCGGTCGGCGCCGCGGTCGTGGTGGCGGTTGCCGCTCGGATCCCGGCGGGCGCTTGGGGCCTCGGCCACGCCATAGGCGCCGCAGGCCCCACGCCCCACGCGCTCCAGGCCCCGAGGCCGCATGTGGGAGCCGACCGCTTGGGGCTTTCTGTACCACGGTTGTACATAACGCCCCAAGCACCCCTGAGGCAACCTCCGAGCTCAACTCGGCGAGGACGCGGAGCAACGCCTTGGCGGACGATCGTCACGGTCGAGGGAGGCGCGATGGCCGACCCGCGAGTGCGTGCGGGCCGGCCACCGCAAGGCCAGCGCTGTCAGTGCCCGGATCGGGACTCGGACACTTGGGTCAGCGGAGCGCGCCGCGACGTCCGCCGAAGAGCGCCAGCACAGCCAGGATTGCGATCAGGAAGAGCAGCGGATGAACGACGATCCCGCCGGCGATCGCAATGATCAGCAGGATCAGGGCCAGCAACAGGAGCACGTCTCACCTCCGGTTCGGTTGGTTGCTCCGTACTCCCCGTAGAGCGGCCCCGGGCCGCGCCGCCCCGTCGGGGCACGGACGTCCGCACGATGACGTGCGCCAAATCTGTGTCAGGTCTGTCAACGGTGGCCGACCTCGATGCAAGACTGGACCGATGCTCCACATCCACCGTGCCGAACGCGCTGACGCTCTCGCCGACGCGCTGACCGAGATCCTCCTTGAGCCGCTCGCGGACCCGTTCGCGCCGGAGGTCGTCGCCGTGCCCACCCGCGGGATGGAGCGGTGGCTCACCCAACGCATGTCGACCCGGCTCGGAGCGTCCGCCGGGCGGGCCGATGGGGTGTGCGCCAACGTTGATTTCCCGTTCCCCCGCAGCCTCGTCGCGGAAGCGCTCGCTGCCGCGACGGGCGTCGACCCGGACGGCGACCCGTGGGCGCCGGAGCGGCTCATCTGGCCGCTGCTGCGTGTCGTCGACGAGCACCTCGACGAGGAGTGGCTGAGCTCGCTCGACGCGCATCTGCGTGGGACCCAGGCCTCCGGGCTCCAGGTGCGACGGTTCGCGACCGTCCGCCACCTCGCGGGCCTCTACGACCACTACGGGTTGCGCCGACCGGAGATGATCCAGGCGTGGGCGCGGGGTGAGGACAGCGATGGCGGCGATCGCCCGCTCCCGGCCGACAGCGCGTGGCAGGCCGAGTTGTGGCGGCGGCTGCGCACGGCGATCGGGCGGCCGAGCCCAGCTGAGCGGCTTGGCCCGGCGTGCCGGCGGCTCGCCGCCGAGCCGGGGCTCCTCGAGCTCCCAGACCGGATCTCGCTGTTCTGTCTCACGCGGCTACCCGGCAGCTACGTCCGCGTGCTGCACGCGCTCGCGCACGCGCGCGAGGTCCACCTGTTCGTGCTCCATCCCTCACCGGCTCTGTGGACGCGGCTCGCGGCTGACGCGCCGACCGTGACCCGCCGGCGCGAGGATCCGACCGCTCGGCTGCCGGTTAACCGGCTGGTCGCGAGCTGGGGCCAAGACGCGCGTGAGCTCCAGCTTGTGCTCGCCGCCAGCGGCGACCGAGACGCCGGTGCCGAAGATCTTCACCACGCGATCGCCTCGGAGACACGTACGCTCCTGCAACGGATCCAGGCCGGGATCCATGCCGACGAGGCGCCCTCTGGCCCGCCGTTGCCGGCCCAGAAGGACGCTCGGCCGCTGCTCGCGCCCGACGACGACAGTATCCAGGTGCACGCCTGCCACGGCCGGGCCCGCCAGGTCGAGGTGATCCGCGACGCGATCCTCCACCTGCTCGAGCGCGATCCGACCCTCGAGCCGCGCGACGTCATCGTGATGTGCCCGGACATCGAGACGATCGCGCCCCTCATCCAGGCGGCGTTCGGCGCCGGACGGGGCGCAGAGCCCGACGAAGACGATCCCGACGCTCCGGCGGACGGCGACCCGCGGCGGCTGCCCGATCTCCGCGTGCGCCTCGCCGACCGCAGCCTGCGGCAGACGAACCCGGTCCTCGGCGTCGTCTCGCTGCTGCTCGAGCTGGCGGACGACCGCATCACGGCGTCGCAGCTGCTGGACCTCGCAGACCGCGAGCCGGTCCGGCGCCGGTTCCGCTTCGATGACGACGACGTCAGCCGGATGGAAGATTGGGTCGTCGACAGTGGCATCCGGTGGGGGCTCGACGAGAACCACCGCGCCCCGTTCAAGCTCGATGTCGTCTCGAGCAACACGTGGCGCTCCGGGCTCGATCGCATTCTTGTCGGCGTCGCGATGACCGAGCAGGACCGCCACCTCGTCGGCGGCGTGCTGCCGCTCGACGACGTCGAGAGCGGCGCGATCGATCTCGCCGGCCGGATGGCGGAGTTCGTCGAGCGGGTGCAGACCGCGGTCGATGCTCTGGGTCAGCCCCAGACGATCGACGCCTGGGTCGGCGCGATCGCCGCGGCCGCGGACGCGCTGACGGCGACCGCCGAGCGTGAGTCGTGGCAGCGGGCTGAGCTCGGGCGGATCCTCGACGACGTCCGGGACGACGCGGCGACCGACGCCGGCGACCAGCCCCGGCTCGAGCTCGCCGACATCCGGGCGCTGCTCGCCGACCGACTCCGGGGGCGCCCGACGCGAGCGAACTTCCGCACCGGCCACCTGACGGTGTGCACGCTCGTGCCGATGCGCTCGGTGCCGCACCGAGTCGTATGCCTCCTTGGGCTCGACGACGGTGAGTTCCCGCGCAAGGCACCGCGCGACGGCGACGATCTTCTGCTCGAGGACCCGCATGTCGGCGACCGCGACCCTCGCGCCGAGGATCGCCAGATGCTGCTCGACGCTCTCCTCGCCGCGACCGAGCGGCTGATCATCACCTACACCGGCAACGACGAGCGGACAAACCTCGAGCGGCCTCCGGCGGTGCCGGTCGCCGAGCTGCTCGACGTCGTTGACCGCACCGTGCGGACGGGCACCGGCGCCGACGCGCCGCCCGCGCGCGAGCAGATCCTCACGCGTCATCCGCTCCAGCCGTTCGACCCGCGCAACTTCCGCGCCGGAGAGCTGAGCGCAGACGGGTCGTGGAGCTTTGACGCGGTCGCGCTCGGCGGGGCGAAGGCGCTGGTCGCGCCGCGTCACGACCCGCCGCCGTTCCTCGCCGGGCCGCTGCCCGCCCCGGACACGGCCGTGATCGATCTCGGAGACGTGATCCGGTTCGTCGAGCACCCGTGTCGGGCGTTCCTGCGGACGCGCCTCGGCATCAGCGTCCGCGAGTCACTCGACGAGGTTAAGGACGGGCTTCCGGTCGAACTCGGCGGGCTCGAGCGGTGGAACGTCGGCCAGCGGCTGCTCGACGGTCTGCTCGCCGGCGCCGGGCTGCAGGAGTGCGTGAACGCCGAACTGGCGCGCGGGTCCCTTCCGCCCGCGATGCTTGCCGTCCCAGTCATCGACCGGGTCAGACCCGTCGTCTCCGCGCTCGCCGACGCCGCGCAGCGCGATGGCGGGACGGGCCCGGCGACGTCGCTTGACGTCCACCTCCAGTTGCCGGACGGGCGGACCCTCGCGGGCACGGTGCCCGGCGTCCACGGTGAGGTGGTCCGCCGCGCGAGCTACTCAAAGGTGCATCCGCGTAACCGTCTCGCCGCGTGGGTTCGTCTGCTCGCTCTCACTGCGTCGCGGCCCGAGGAGACATTTCGCTCCGTCGTCATCGGCCGCGCGCGCTCTGGCGTCTCGCACGCCGAGATGACGATCGCCGCGGTCGCGCCGCTGACGCCCGCCGACGCGCTCGCCCACCTCGAGGTCATCATCGATCTGTACGACCGCGGGATGCGTGAGCTCCTCCCGCTCGCGTGCGAAGCGTCGGCGGCGTACGCGTATGCCGCCGGGCGGGGAGACGATCCGATCGCCGCCGCCTCCGGTGTGTGGGAGACGCCGTGGGGCTACGACCGCGAGGACCGGGAGCCAGAGCACCTGCTCGCCTATGGCCGGCCGCTCCCGTTCTCCGAACTGAGTGCCGAGGCGCCCCGCGCCGATGAACGCGGTGCGAGTTGGTCGGAGTCCGAAGACACCCGGTTCGGTCGCTACGCGCGCCGGCTGTGGGACGGGCTCCTGACCTGCGAGGAGCTGCGCGACCGATGACCGCCGCACGCGCGCTGCGCCTCGCCCCCGCCGAATTCGACCTCTGCGGCCCGCTCCCGAGCGGCGTCACCGTGCTCGAGGCGAGCGCCGGCACCGGGAAGACGTACACGATCGCCGCGCTCGCTGCCCGCTACGTCGCCGAGGGGATGCGGCTGGAGGAGATGCTGCTCATCACGTTCACGCGGATGGCGACCGGTGAGCTCCGTGACCGCGTCCGCGAGCGGCTCGTGACCTGTGAGGAGCAGCTCTCACGGATGCTCGACGGCGTCCTCGATCCCGGCGCCGATGAGATCGTCCAGCTGCTCGCGACCGGCACCCCGGAGGAGGTCGTGACCCGCCGCGACCGGCTCGTCCGGGCGATCGCCAACTTCGACGCAGCGACGATCGCCACGACGCATGGCTTCTGTCAGGAGGTGCTCGCCGAACTGGGGACGATCGGTGACCTCGAGCCGGGAACAGAGTTCGTCGAGGACGTCTCTGAACTCGTCGAGCAGGTGCTTGACGACCTCTACGTACGACGCTTCCAGAAGCGGGGCGGGGCGCCGTTCGATCGCGCGCAGGCACTGAAGATCGCGCGGGCGGCGGTGGACAACCCCGGGAGCGTGCTCGAGCCGACGGACGCCCCGGGGGACAGCGTCGCGGCGATGCGCGCCCGGCTCGCCGACGCGGTGCGCAAGGAGCTCGAGCACCGCAAGCGGCAGATGGCGATCATGACCTACGACGATCTGCTCACGCGGCTCAACGGCACGCTTGACCCCAAGCGGCCGAGCGGCCCCGCGGCCGCCGCCCGCCTCCGCGCTCGCTACAAGGTCGTGCTCGTCGACGAGTTCCAGGACACCGACCCGATCCAGTGGCAGATCCTCAGCCGGGCGTTTGGCGCCGGCGGCGTCACACTCGTGCTTATCGCCGACCCCAAGCAGGCGATCTACGCATTCCGAGGGGCCGACGTGTACGCGTACCTGACCGCGGCCGCCACGGCATCGAGCCAGGCGACCCTTCCCGTGAACCGGCGCAGCGACGAAGCACTGCTGCGCGCCTATGACGAGCTGTTCGCCGACGCGACGCTCGGTCATCCGGAGATCGTCTACCGGCAGATCCGCGTGGCCCCCGGGCACGAGCTCCCGCGGATGCTCGGCGCGCCGGATCCAGCGGCACTCCGGGTCCGCGTCGTGCACAGCGACGAGCCCGGGATCGAACGGACCCCGCGCAGCCGGCTTCGGGCGCCCTCGGCGCGTCAGCATGTCGCGAGGGACCTCGCCACGGACGTCGTGACGCTCCTGCGCGCAGCGGCCGAGCTCGAGCAGCGCAGCCCGGCGGGCGTCGTGCTCGGGCGCCGGGCGCTCTGTGCCGGGGACATCGCCGTGCTCGTCCGCACCCATGCGCACGCCGATCTCGTCCGGGCCGCGCTCGAGGCCGCCCACGTCCCGGCCGTCATCAACGGCGCCGGCAGCGTGTTTACGACCCCGTCGGCCCGCGACTGGCTCCGGCTGCTTGACGCGATCGACCGCCCCGCCACGGCATCCCGCGCGCGACTCGCGGCGCTGACCCCGTTCATCGGGTGGAGCGCGGCGCGCGTGGCGACGGCCAGCGAGGAGGAATGGGAGGGCGTGCATCGCCGGCTGCACCGCTGGAACCGGCTCCTGCGCGATCGCGGTGTCGCCGAGCTGACCGAGTCGATCATGATCGGCGAGGATCTCGCCGCCCGCGTGCTCTCGGAGGTGGACGGTGAGCGCCGGCTCACCGATGTCCGGCACCTCGCCCAGCTGCTCCACCGCGCCGCGGCGGCCGAGCGGCTCGGCCCGACCGCGCTGCGGGCCTGGCTCGCGCAGCAGATCGCGGCCGCCGAGCAGGAGGGCGGTGAGGAGGAACGCACGCGGCGCCTCGAATCGGACGCCGAGGCCGTCCAGATCCTCACCATCCATCGCAGTAAGGGGCTCGAGTTCCCCGTCGTATACGTCCCGTTCCTGTGGACGCCAGGGTTCGAGCCGAGGGATCCCGAGCCGGTTTTCTTCCATGACATCCCTAAGGGCAACCAGCCGACGATCGACGTCGGCCTCGAGGGACCAGGGTTCATCAAGCACCGCGATCAGCATCACAACGAGGAGCGCGGCGAGGAGCTGCGGCTCATGTACGTGGCGCTGACGCGGGCCAAGCACCAGGCGACCGTGTGGTGGGCCGGCGCTTGGGAGTGCCAGCACTCTCCGCTCGGCCGGCTCTTGCTCGCCAAGGAGGCGAACGGCTTCGTCCCGGCGGACGGGGGGGCGGCGCCGTCTGATGTTCAGGTGCTCGCCCGGCTCGAGCAGCTGCAGTCCGCCGCGCCGGGCGCCATCAGCGTGAGCCGCTCGCATGTGGAGCGGCCGCTGACGTGGAGTCCACGCGCCGACGTGGCGAGCGAGCTCACCGCCGCGCGGTTCGACCGCGAGCTCGACCTAGGCTGGCGGCGGACGTCGTACAGCGACATCACGGCGGCGGCGCACGACCCGCTCGTGGCGAGCGAGCCGGAGGAGCCGAGCCTGCACGACGAGCCCGAGGCGCCGACGCCCGTGCCGGCGCTCGGCATCGCGCGCGCGCCGAGGGCTGATCAGCTGGCGCTGCCCTCGCCGCTCGGGGGGATGCCCGTCGGTGTCACGTTCGGGACGCTCGTCCACCGCGTCTTCGAGGGCGTCGACTTCGCCGCCGGCGACCTTGACACCGAGCTGGCTGAGCATGTCGAGCTCGGGGCCGCCCGGCGGCAGCTCGAGCTCGGCAGCACGGCCGACGCGGTCGCGGGACTCCGCGCGGCGATCGAGACGCCACTTGGGCCGCTCGTCGGCGACATTCGCCTCCGTGACATCGTGCGCGCCGACCGGCTCGATGAGCTCGGCTTTGAGTTGCCGCTCGTCGGTGGCGACGATCCGAGTGGACGGCTGACGCTGCGGGCGATCGCTCGGGTCCTCCGGGAGCATCTCGCGGCCGAGGACCCGCTCGCCGCCTACGCCACGCGGCTCGAGGATCCGGCGCTGCGCTCAACCGTGCGCGGCTTTCTCACGGGCAGCATCGATCTCGTCGCCCGCCTTCCCGGCCCACAGTTCATCGTCGCCGACTACAAAACGAACTGGCTGGGAGCGGCCGACGAGGAGCTGACCCTCGGCCACTACACGCCGCCGGCCCTGAGCGCCGAGATGAGCCGCTCGCACTACGGCCTGCAGGCGCTCCTCTACACGGTCGCCCTACACCGTTACCTGCGCTGGCGCCAGCCCGGCTACGACCCCGAGCAGCACGTGGCGGGCGTCCTCTATCTGTTCCTGCGCGGCATGGCGGGTGCGGGGACGCCGGTGCTCGACGGCACCCCATGTGGCGTGTTCGCCTGGCGCCCGCCCGGGGCGCTCGTCAGCGCGCTCAGTGACGTGCTCGATGACGGCGGCGCGGGCGGCGCGGGCGTCGGGCGGGGTGGCCGGTGAGCGTCTCGGTGCCCACCCAGATCGATCCCCACGATGCCCGAATCGCCGCCGGAGCGCAGAGTCCGCTGCTCGAGTTCAACCGTGCCGGGGTGCTCACAAGTGCCGACGTCCACGTCGCCGAGCGGCTCGCCCGGATCACCGGTGAGAGCGACGCGGAGGTGGGGCTCGCGGTCGCGCTCGCCGTCCGCGGGCCGCGGCTCGGTCACGTGTTCGTCGATCTCGGCACGATCGCCGCGACCGCGACCGTCGAGTCGGAGGAGCCGGTCGATCTGACGGTGCTTCCGTGGCCTGACCCCGAGCCGTGGGTGGCGGGCGTCGCCGCAAGCCGGCTCGTCGCCCCGGAGGATGATCCCGAGCGTGCCGCGCCGCTGCGTCTGCACGGCACGCGGCTGTATCTCGACCGCTACTGGCAGGAGGAGCGGCGCGTCGCCGGGGACCTGGTCGGCCTCAGCGACGCCACAGCGCCCGCGGTTGACCTCGACGCGCTCCGCGACGGTCTGGGGCGTCTGTTCCCGGCCGGGTCCGATGTGCGCCAGCGGGCCGCCGCCGCCGCGGCCGTGCTGCGCCGGATTGCGGTCGTCGGCGGCGGGCCGGGGACCGGCAAGACGACGACCGTGGCCCGGATCGTCGCGCTGCTCGGCGAGCAGGCGCTCGCGGCGGTCGGGCGGCTACCGCTCGTCGCCCTCGCCGCCCCGACCGGCAAGGCGTCGGCTCGGCTCGCCGAAGCCGTGCACGCCGAGGCCGAGGGCATCGCCACGAGCGAGGAGATCCGGTCGCTGCTGCTCGGGCTGCGTGCATCGACGCTCCACCGGCTGCTCGGCTGGCGCCCGGGCAGCCACAGCCGGTTCGCCCACGACCGTGAGAACCGCCTGCCCCACGACCTGGTGATTGTTGACGAGACGTCGATGATCTCGCTGTCGCTCATGGCGCGACTCGTCGAGGCCGTCCGGCCGGACGCGCGTCTCATTCTCGTCGGCGACCCGGGCCAGCTCACGTCGATCGAGGCGGGGGTCGTCCTCGGTGACATCGTCGGCCCGGCCTCGTCACAGCTGCGGATCAGCGCCGCCGGGCGGGAGCGGCTCGCCCAGGCGACCGGCGACGCGATCCCCGCCGTCGATCCGCCGAGCGGAGTGACGATGGGCGACGGCATCATCGTGCTCGACCGGGTCTACCGGTACGGGTCGGGCATCGCGAGCTTCGCCGATGCGATCCGGACGGGCGACGCCGACGCGGCGATCGACGTGCTCCAAGCCCGGCGTGAGGAGATCACGTGGCTGCCGGTCGCGTTCGGCGAGGACGGCGAGGACGGCGAGGATCCGGCGACCGTTGAGTTGCCGGAGGTCAGGGAGGCGTCGGTTGCCGCTGGCCGGGCCGTCCTCGCCGCGGCGCGCGGCGGGGACGGTCCGAGTGCGCTCGCTGCGCTCGGCGCGTTCCGTCTCCTATGTGCACACCGCCGTGGCCCGTTCGGTGTGAGTGCGTGGAGCGGCCGTCAGCAGGCATGGCTCTCCGAGGTGATCGATGACCTCGACCTCGACGGGCGTGACTACGTCGGACGGCCGCTGCTCGTCACCGAGAACGACTACGAGCTCGGGCTCTACAACGGCGATACCGGAGTGATCGTTCGCACGGGCGAGCAGCAGGCGCTCGCGATGTTCGAACGGGGGGGCGGACTCGTCGCGTTCAGCCCGCTGCGGCTCGGTGCGGTCGAAACCGTGTACGCGATGACGATCCACAAGAGCCAGGGCTCACAGTTCGACACCGCGGCCGTGCTGCTCCCGGACGCCCAGTCGCCGATCCTTACCCGCGAGCTGCTCTACACCGCGGTCACTCGGGCCCGCTCGCGACTCATCCTCGTCGGCTCGGAGGCAACCGTGCGGGCAGCCGTCGGTCGCCCGGTGACGCGGGCCTCGGGTCTGCGTGAGCGGTTGTGGGGCTGAGCCGCGGGATACCCTGGACGTGAGCGTGATCGCGGCCGAGCGTGTGCGCTCAGCTGACGGCATCCTGGACGTCGAGGGCCCACATGTGCTCCCATGGCGCCCGTTCGAGCAGCGTCTCGGCTTCGCCGATCGGCACGGCGCGGCTGAACAGGAACCCCTGCCCCAGGTGACAGCCCATCTGCTGAAGCAGCGCGAGCTGCTCGGCCGTCTCGATGCCCTCAGCGACGATCTGCAGCCCGAGGGTCAAAGCCATCGTCGCGATTGCCGCGACGAGTTGGTGCGACTCGCCGCTCCGATCGATGCCGGCGATGAAGCTACGGTCGATCTTCAGGATGGAGGGGCGCAGCCGCTGGAGGTAGCGGAGCGTCGAATACCCCGTGCCGAAGTCGTCCACGGCGATGTGGGTGCCGGCCAGCGCCAGCGACGCCACGGCGTCCTCGACCGGCCGGAGATTCCGAGCGAACGCCTGCTCGGTGATCTCAAGGGTCACTCGGGTCGAGGGCAGACCCTCGCGCTCCAGTTGCGCGAGGAACGTGTCGGCGAAGTCCTGGCGCGTCAGTTGCACCGGCGACACGTTGATCCCAACGCGAATTCCGGAGTCCGGGTGGGCCCAATCGATCCGCCCGAGGTCGGCAGCAGTGGTCGACAGCACGTGGTCGCCGAGGACCCCGATGCTGCCCGCGCGCTCGGCGAGAGGGATGAACACGTCGGGCGGCACCGCCCCGAGTTCCGGGTGATGCCAGCGCAGCAACGACTCGAACCCGGCGATCTGTCCCGTGCCCAGGTCGATGATGGGCTGGTAGTGGACGTGGAATTGGGACAGGTCGGGGCGGACGATCGCCTCCCGGACGAGCAGGTGCCGCATCATCTGCGTTCGCTCGTCGGCGTTGAGGAACGCGACCGTCGAGTGCGGTTCCTTGTCGTCCTTGGCCCGATACATGGCGGCGTCGGCGTGCGCGAGCAGCTCACCCGCGGTTTGCGGAGGCTCACCGACGACGATGCCAACGCTGGAGGAAACCGCGTAGCGGTTCTCTCCCACCAGGAGCGGCGCCTCGAACGCCCGCAGGAGGCGCTGTGCGAACGGCTCGCGGTGCTCCGGGCGCATCCGGGTGCTGACGACGGCGAACTCATCGCCACCGAGACGCACGATGAAGTCCTGCTCGCGGACGACGTCAGTCAGCCGCTGTGCAGTGCTGCAGAGCACCTCGTCGCCGACGACGTGGCCGTGGTTGTCGTTGATGAACTTGAAATCGTTGAGGTCGAGGACCGCGACGGCGATCGGGCATTGACGCGGGTCGGCGAGCGCCGCTGTCAGGCACTCCATGAGCGCGAGCCGGTTGCCGAGCCCGGTGAGCGCGTCGCGGCGCAGCTCGGACTCGAGCGCGAGCTCGCGCTGGCGCAGCTTGTCGACGAGCTCGTGACGTTCCCGAGAGGTCAGGTACTGGCGCAGAACGATCGCGATCGCCATCAGGGTCGCGGGCAGGAGCTGCCGTTGCGAGATCCCGTCGCCATCGAGGATCGGGTCGAACATGAGCACGATGCACGCGAGCATCGGCACGAAAGGGAGGATGCCGAGACCGTGGCGAAGCTTGGCGACGCGTTTCCGCGCGGCCTCGGTCCGGATCGGCGGCAGGGTGGCGGTGAGGAGCAAAAGCAGCATTCCGACCTGGGTGAGCGTGACGGACAGCAGCGAATACCCCGAGCGTCCGGAGACGAGCAGCCAGATGTCATCGACGGCGATCATCGTGATGCCGGCTGCGATGCCGCCGATCGTGCGCGCGACGACGACGGAGCACCGGGGCAGGACCGTCAGCGCCGTCGCGACGACACAGACGTCGCCGGCCGCGATGATCAGGGTCGCCGTGTGCGCCCAGGTGCCACTGCGGAGACCGTCCGCGAGTCCCTTGTCGACGAGCGAGGCGATGATGAACCACACCGAGCCGGCGGCGAACAGTCCGTCGCAGACGGCACGGATCCGTTGCCCCGGTCCGTCGCCGGTCACGGGTACGAGCAGCAAGCCCATGATCGTCAGCGGCGTGTACAGAAACGCGATGTAGTCACCGGCCCAGGGGCTGCCGGGAGCGGACCCCACCGCGAGCTGGTACGCGACGAGCATCAGCTCCGACACCAAGACCGCCGCGAGGGCGCCGACGAGCAGCCACCGGGTCCGCGCGAGCGGTTCCTGGCGGCGCGGACCCCAGATCAGCAGCACGCCGATCCCGGCCAGGGTGATCCCATGCATGAGCCCGGTCAGCGCGGGCGACAGCGGCGCGAGGACGAGGCTCGCCAATCCGGCGAGGATCGCCAGGCTGATCCACCTCGCCTGTCCAGAGCGTGGAAGCGAGACGCCCCCGATGACACGAAGTCCCGACCGGGACCGGCCGGAATACCCGCCCACCATGCTTTCAAGCATCGGCCCGGGCAGTGATTTTGGACACGGCGTTTGTTGCGCAACCGGGCTGGCAACGCTCCGTACGCCATCTGTGGTTAAACACTGATGTGCCGGTATACGACAATCGAGGGGCAGGTTCCGAGCGTCAGCTGGTCGTCTTTACCCTGCACGGTGAGCGGTACGGAGTCCCGATCGAGACCGTGCGCGAGATCGTCAAGTACCGGCGTCCGACCGCGACGGCGACCGCGATCGCCGGCGGGCTGATCCAGGGCCTGATCAGCCTGCGTGGCGAGGTGCTTCCCGTGGCGGACCTCTCAAGTCGCCTCGGGCGGGAGCCGCATTCCGGGGAGGGCGGCCAGATCGTCGTGCTCGGGTTGGTCGAGGGATCGCTCGGGTTGATCGTCGACCACGTTGAGGGCGTGCGGCGCGTCCCGGACGACCGGATCAGCCCCTCCCCGGTGCCGGGCGCCGAGGAAGGCTTCGGCGAGGAGATCGCGGCGATCGACGATGCGCTCGTGCTGCTGCTCGACCCGCAGGTCGTGCTCGGCGGGGTGCTCCGGCGCCCAGACGCGAAGCGCTCGCCGACGGCGGGCGCCGCGAAGCGCTCGCCGACGCGGAAGGCAGCGACGGCCAAGAAACCGGCGGCGGCGAAGAAGCCCGCGGCGACGGCACCGAAGAAGCCCGCGGCGGCGCCACCGAAGAAGCCTGCGGCGGCGAAGAAGCCTGCGGCGCCGACGAGCCGGCGCCGGGCTACGCGGCGGCCGCCGTCGCCTTGAACCGCGCCCGGGCGGCGGCGTTGAAGTCCGGCCAGCTCGACGGCGGCCCCTCCGGACGCTCGACCAGCCTCTTGTCCGCGGCCTTCGGGAGCCGCGCCAGCTGAGCGCCGAGTGGCGTCTCGAGCAGGTGCGCGGTGACCGACTGCACGGCCGTCTCGATCACGTCGTGACGTCGCTCGCGGCTCATGAGGTTGCCGCCCATCACGTCGAGGTCATGGACCGTCGGCTGAATCAGGATGACCTCCTTGCCGGCCGCCCGCAGCCGCTTGGCCTCTGAGCCAAGCTGCCGCCCGGCCGCCTGGCGCATGCGGATCGCGACGCGCTCACCGACCGTCTTGCGTGAGCCGACGTGCAGCGAGGACATCGGGTTGAGGCCGATCACGAGATCGACCGGCGCGTCGGCGAGGACATCGAGATTCGAGGTCGAGTGCACACCGCCGTCAACGTACGAGCGTCCTTCGATCTCGACCGCCCGATAGAAGCCGGGGATCGCGCACGATGCCGCGACGGCATCGGCCAGTTCGGCGCGTGGCGAGCCGGCACGGCCGAACGCCACCGGCCGGCCGGTGCCGTAGTCAACCGCGATCGCCCAGTAGTTGGGGTGGGGGGCCCACCCGCTCGGGTTGACGCGGCGCACGGTCTCCTTCAGTGGCTCGGTCGAGATCATGCCGTGGGGGAGCCAGCCCGAGATCACCGCCGCCGGTGAATAGCGGTACGGCCTGGCCAGCGAGGCGACGGCGAGTCGCCACGATCCGGGCCCGAGCGCGAGTCCGCCGCGGTCAAGTCGGTAGGTGGCGCCCGCGGAGCGGTCGCTGAGATCCCGCCGGGCGCCGCCCGCATCGCGGAGTCCATCGAAATCCTCGCCCGCCGAATGGGCGACCATGAACCACGGTGGAGTACCGGTCGCCAGCAGGGCGCCGATCATTGACCCAGCGGACGTGCCGACGATGTAATCGGCGCTGCCGGGATCCCAGCCGCTCTCGGTCGCGATCGCGTGCAGCGCGCCGACCAGCCAGGCCCCGCCGAGGACCCCGCCGGCGCCGAGAACGAGGCCGACCCGAGGGGAGTTCGATGCCCGGGAGCGCGCTGTGCGCGGCGTGGCGGCCTGAGGCATGGCGAGAGGGTACGTGCAGCGCTACGGCCGTGCCATCCGTAGTGCCCCCGAGCGCGAAGTCAGGGGTTATCCGGCCACAGATCCGCCGGGTCACGGCCCTCGGAAGCATTCTCGGCCGACGGCATCCGGGGTGGCGCCATGCGGTACTCCGGGGGCGTCCGGGACAGGCCGATCGGGTTGCGGGTCAGGCGGACCTGGGTCCCGCCGTCCCGTCCGAGCTCGACCGTCGGCCGGAGGCCGATCGACTCGGCAAACGCGAACGCACCGGCGACGTCATTGACGACGCCGGCGGGGACGCCGAGCTCCGTGAACGCTGACACCCACTGCTCGGCGGGGCTCTGGGTCAGCCGCAACTCGAGCTCGCGGACGAGATCGGCGCGGTTGACGACGCGCTCGGAGTTCGTCGCGAACCGCTGATCGACAGCGAGCTCGGCGGCGCCGAGGATGTTGCACAGGATTCCGAACTGCCGGTCATTGCCGACGGCGAGCACGATCTCGCGGTCCGCTGTGCGAAACAAGCCGTATGGGGCGATGCTTGGATGGTCGTTGCCCATCCGGGTCGGCACGACGCCGCCGACGGTGAACGCCGAGCCCTGGTTGACGAGCGAGCCGAGCAACGCCGAGAACAGGTCGACGTCGACTCGTTGCCCGAGGCCGCTGCGCGCGCGTTCGTGAAGCGCCGCGAGAATGCCCGTCGTCGCGAACAGGCCGGCGAGGATGTCGACGATCGCCACCCCGACCTTCTGCGGATCGCCGTCCGGCGCCCCCGTGATGCTCATCAGCCCGCCCATCGCCTGGATCAAGAGGTCATAGCCGGTGAGCGCAGCGCCGGCGCCCGAGCCGAACCCGGTGATCGAGCAGTAGACGAGTCCCGGATTGAGCGCTCGGCACGCCTCGAAGCCGAGCCCGAGCCGCTCGAGCACGCCGGGCCGGAAGTTCTCGATCAACACATCGGCCTCGGCTGCGAGCTGGGTCGCGAGCTGACGCCCCTCGTCGGTGGCGAGGTCGAGCGCGATGCTGCGCTTGTTGCGATTGACCGCCTCGAAGTACGTCGCCGCCCCGTCGCGATCGAACGGTGGGCCCCAGGCACGCGTTTCATCCCCGACGTCCGGCCGTTCAACCTTCAGCACCCGGGCCCCGAGATCGCCGAGCATCATCGTCGCGAACGGGCCCGCGAGCACGCGAGAGAAGTCGAGGACACGGAGGTCGCTGAGCGCGGGCAATGCGCTGCTCCTCACACCTGGCAGACCGGACACCAGTACGTCGTCCGCCCGCCAACCCGCGCGCGCTCGAGCGGGTGGCCGTCACGGGGGCAGTTGCCCTCCCCCGCCCGCGCGCGGACGAAGCGACCGGTGTGGACGCCGCCGTCGCGGATCGCCGAGCGCACCGCCCGCCGTAGCTCCCGGCGCAGCCGGTCGAGATCGTCCGTCGTGAGCTCAGAGGTGAGGCGGCGGGGCGAGATCCGGGCCAGCCACAGCGCCTCATCGGCGAGCAGGTTGCCGACTCCGGAGATCGCACCCTGGTTAAGGAGCCGCGCTTTGACCGCCGTCCGACCGCTACCGATGAGGTGCCGAAACTCGTCGCGGCCAACGCGCGCGGCGTCGGGGCCGACGTGGCTGAAGTTCGGGTTGAGCACGGCCCGTCCGAGCCGGCGCTTGTCACGCAGGACGAAAGCGCCGCCGTCCTCGAAGCGGACCGTGAAGCGATCCCAGCGGGTGAACTCGTCCGGGTCGACGACGATCCGGCCGGCCATGCCGAGGTGCAGCCCGAGCGTCGGGCCCTCGTCGGTCTCGAGCCACAGGAACTTGCCGCGGCGCAGCGCGCGAACGAACGTGTGCCCGCGCAGCGCGCTGTCGATCTCGCCCGGCGAGTGCGGTCGGCTGACATACGTGTCGCGGTCGTCGACGACGGCGATCGGCCGGCCCGTCACTGACTCGAGCGCGGTGCGGGCGCGTTCTGCCTCCGGCAATTCAGGCATGCCTGCAGGGTACGCGGGATGCGTGGAGGCCAACGGCGACGCGACTACCGGGGCACTGAGGGATTGCTCGTGCCCGCGTTGGGAGCGACCGTCACGACGGCGGCACTGGCGGCCGGCACGTACAGCCTGAACCCGCGCGGCGTGCTGTAAATGACGCTCACCTTTGCGTGACCGGGCAACCGGCCGGAGTAGGTCCGGGCGCCGAAGCTTTGGCCGCCGAGGCTGACGCCGCGGCGCGCGGCGGCATCAGGCGCGCGCAGCCGGCTGACAGTGGCCGTCGCCGCGTGCGGCTGACCGAGGTGAAGCGTTACGGCCGCGCCGTCCCTGACTCCTTTGTTGATGAGGACGACGCGGACCCGGCGATCGTGCGCGCATGTCGCCCACACGCTCAGGTTCGTGTGGGTGTGGACGGCGACCGGAAGCAGCCGCGCCCCGGGCGGTGCCGCTGCCGCGAACGCGAGCAGCCCGTAGTACATCGGACGCACGGACGCCGACCAGCGATGGCCGGATCGGGCGAACGTGAACGGAGCGTACCCCGCGCCCGGGAACGTGTGGAAGTTGACGCCGGCGACGTGATCGGCCGCCATCCCGAACAGCTCGTCGAGCGCCCACAACGCTGACGCGAACGTGTCGCTCACGCCGCGCTTGCCGCTGCACGAGACGGAGTTGAGCTCATCGATCTGCATCGGCACCCCCGCTCGATGAGCGGTCGCGACCGCGCGGCCGAGGCTCGCCACGAGCCCGTGTCCGGCGAACGGCGAGAGTAGGTGGGGAATCGTCGGGTACTTCACCGATGCGTGCGAGGGGAAGCAGCGATTGAGCGGGTACCGGTGCAGCGTGGCGATCCGCACGCTCGGCTCGGCGGCGAGGAACCGGTGGAGCTCGGCGCTCGTCGGCGGGACGCCGAGCGTCGGACCCGCGAGCGGCACACCCGGGAGCCGGGCGGCGAGCGCGGAGAACTCCTGCGTGAACTGCGGCAGCCCGTAGCCGTGCGGCCGGGCGTGGACGGCGCGTCCGCTGGCCGTCCGGTAGAAGGGGAACCGGCCGTAGAGCCCCGGCTCGTTGCCGATCTCGAGCGCAGCGATCCGCCGGCGCCCGAGCCCCCGGAGCAGCGCGTGGGCCTCGGCGACCGAGATCCGCGGATTGCCGACCTTCAGATTGATGCCGAGGATCAGTCGCGCCCCGAGCGTGTCGGCGAGTTGGCGCGTCGAGGCCATCCATGCGGGTGTCAGCGAGTACGTGATTCCGCGCGGCCGCGTCATGCCCCGGACCGGCCACCACGTGGCGTCGGTGCTGTCACCGCCGATCCGGATGAGCGGCGAGCCGCCGGGCGTGACGTCGCGGACGAGTTGGGAGAAGACCGGATCGGGGCGACGTGGGTCGGCGCCGGCGTACGCCGGGACCGCCGGGAACTCGAGCGAGAAACCGACGAAGCCACCGGGGACGGCGGGTCCAGCCGGTCCGCTCCCCACATTGACGACGGCGGGCGCGGAGCGCGTCGGCGTCGCGCGGGCACCCGCCCTGTCGTTGTCGGGGACGCCCAGCAGGCCCGCACCCAGCGCGGCGACCGCGGCCGCGCCGAGCACGCGCGTCGCGACGCGCCGTCGCGGCGCCCGTTCCGGCCGAGTGCGAGCCATGACTCGGCATTAGGTCAGGCGATCGCCGCGCGGAGCTAAAGGCCCAATGAGAGTCCGATTAGGTAGCTGCGGCGGCCGCTCAGCGACCCAGTTGCTCGGCGGCGACAACGAGGTCGCCGTTGAGGTGGTCGATCCCGAGCCGCGAGCAGATCGGCGGTGACGCGCCCGGGCCGGCGAGCACGAGTGAGGCGGCCGCGGCGAGCTCCCGGAGCGCGCCGGCGTGCGCCTCGATCAGCGCGGTGTCGAAGCTTACGAGCACGGCGACGGCCGGGTCCGTCGTGCGCACCGTGTGAACCACGGTCTCGATCGGCGTATCGGCGCCGAGAAACAGGATCCGCCAACCGTGGGAGCGGAGTATCAGCCCGAACGCGACGAGTGTGATGTCGTGGGCCTCGCCGGGCACGCACGCGAGCACGGCGAGCGGGCCGCCGCCTCGGCCCCACAGCCGTGCCAGCGACATCAGGCGGCCGCGGATGATGTTGCTGGCGAAGTGCTCCTGGCTGATGTCGAGCTCGCCGTCCTCCCACGCCTCGCCCACGCGCTGGAATGTCGGCAGCACGATCTTCCGCAGCACGGTCTCGAGATTGAACGCCGCGAGGCTCTCATCGAAAACGGCGTGGACGGCGTTCTCGTCGAAGCCCACTATCGCGTCGTACAAGCGGTCGCCGGCGTCGTGCCCGGGAGATGCGGCGAGCGGCGCCGGCTCCGCGAGTGCGACCTGGGCCGCCTCGGCGGCCGACAGGCCGTCGTCGAGCGCCTCGCGCATGCGGGCGACCCGCTCAGCATCCTCGGCGCTGTAGAGCCGGAATCCGCCCGGTGAGCGGACGGGCCGAAGCAGCCCGTAGCGACGCTCCCAGGCGCGGAGCAACTCGGGGTTGACGCCGACGCGCCGGGCGAATTCCCCGATGCGGTGAGCCCCGGAACGCGCACCTGACGACATCGAGCGATAACTATACGCAACCTGTACAGAAATTTGACAATCCGCCGTTCAGCCGAGTAGTCTCGTTCATTGTCTGCACAGGATTTGTACAAGGACGGCGGCTATGGCTTACGGCGGAACCTCAACTCAGAACATCCTCGAGACGGCACGTGCAGCGGGCACGTTGACGACGCTGCTCGCCGCGATCGAACGGGCGGGGTTGACCCCGACGCTGGCGGACGATGGGCCGTTCACCGTGTTCGCACCGCACGACGATGCGTTTTCCGACCTGCCGGAGGGGGCGGTCGAATCGCTCCTCGCCGAACCGGACACGCTTGCGTCTGTCGTCACCTACCACCTCGTCCCGGGCCGGTTGCCGCTATCGGAGGTCGCGTATCTACGGCGCGCGTCCACGCTTCAGGGAGAGGCGCTGCGACTCTCGCTCGACGGTGAGGTCCACGTCGACGGGGCGCGGCTCATCGACGCCGACATCGAGGCCTCGAACGGCCTCATCCACGTGATCGATCGCGTCTTGCTCCCGGCCCAGATCTGAGATCGGGCCGAGCCTGTGAGTGCGCGCATCCTCGTCACCGGCGCGACCGGGTTCATCGGTGGACGCCTCGCCCGGCGCCTCGCCGCTGCCGGGGAGACGGTCCGCTGCCTCGTCCGTGACGCGGACTCCGCGGGCGCCCGTGCCCTCGAAGCTGCCGGATTCGAGCTTCACGTCGGCGACGTGCAGAACGCGCGCTCGCTGCATGACTCGCTCCGGGGCATCGATGTCGCGTACTACCTCGTCCACTCGATGGGCCGCGGCAATCCGCGTGACTACGCCGCGGCGGACCGCGTCGCCGCGATGAGCTTCGCCGCGACGGCCCGCGTCCAGGCGGTCGAGAGGGTCATCTATCTCGGTGGGCTCGGCGACGAGCCGCACTCGCACCATCTGCGCAGCCGGCACGAGACGGCGCTCGCGCTGCGCGAGCACGGACCGCCACTCACGTACTTCCGCGCCGGCATGGTCGTCGGGCCGCAGAGTGAGTCCTACCGCACCCTGAGGTACCTCGTGCAGCGGCTGCCGGCGATGATCGCACCAGGCTGGTTGAAGAACCCGACGCAGCCGATCGGCGTCGAGGACACCGTCTCCTACCTCGCTGACGCGCTCGGCGCCGACGGATCGATCGGACGCGAAATACAGATAGGCGGGCCGGACGTGCTTGCCTATGGGGAGATGCTCGATCGCATGGCTGAGGTTCTCGGTGTTCCCCGGCGGCCACGGATTCCGATTCCGCTGCTGACGCCGTGGCTGTCCTCGCTATGGATCGGGCTCGTCACGCCGGTCGACGCCGGTGTCGCCCGGCCCCTGATCGAGGGGCTGGCCCAGCCGACGGTGGTCACCCACCACGGCGGAATGGAACTGTTCGAGATCGACCCGATCGGCTTCGATGACGCCCTGCGATGCGCCGTCGCCGAGGATCCGGAACTGGAGGTGGCTTTATGACGTTGCTCGATCGCCTGTTCGTCTCCAAGCCGGTCCGCATCGCGGTCGTGCTCGTATGGATCGGGCTCGGCGCGCTCGGCGGCGCGTACGCGCAGAAGTTCCAGAACATCCAGAAGAACGAGGAGTCCTCGTTCCTCCCCGGCTCCTCGGAGTCAGTGCACGAGCTGACGCTCGCCAAGAAGTTCCCCTCCGGCGAACGGTTCGCTGCCATCACCGTGGTGGCGCGGGACTCCGGCCTGACGCCCGGGGACCTGGCGGCAATCGCGGGCGTGCGCGCGTCACTCGCGGCGCACCCGCCGGTCACCGGCAAGCCACCGGTCCTCGTGCAGCTGTCACCGAAGCGGATGACCGCGCTGATCATCGTCAACCTCAACCCGCAGGGCAAGGAAACGCTGCTCAAGGACTCGGTGAGCCAGACCGAGGCGCGGATGGCGCCCCTGAAGGCACGCGGCCTCACGGTCAAGGTCTCCGGCCCGGCGGGATTCTCACGGGACGCGGTCAACGTCTTCTCCGGCATCAACGGGACCCTCCTGCTCGCGACCGGTCTGCTCGTGTTCGTCCTGCTGATCGTCATCTACCGCTCGCCGATCTTCTGGATCATCCCGCTCCTCAGCGTGCTCATGGCCGAGGGCTTCTCACGCTTCTGCGGATGGGCGCTCGCCGAGGCGGGAGTCACCGTCAACGGTCAGAGCGCCGGGATCCTGCCCGTGCTCGTGTTCGGGGCCGGAACCGACTACGCGCTGCTGCTCGTGGCGCGCTACCGCGAGGAACTGCGCCGCCACGAGGACAAGATCGACGCGATGCGGCTGGCGCTCCGGCGCGCCGGTCCGGCGATCTTCGCGTCCGGCTCGACGGTGATCCTGGCGCTCCTGTGCCTGTCGCTCGCCGACGTCAACGGCACGAGTGGGCTCGGGCCGATCGGCGCGATGGGCGTCGCGCTGGCGATGCTCGCGATGCTGACGATGCTCCCGTGCGCGCTCGTGATTGGCGGCCGCCGCGCGTTCTGGCCGTTCATCCCGCGGTACGGATCCTCGGGCTCCGATGAGACCCACGGTGCGTGGCGCCACATCGCCGAACGGGTCGCCGCTTCGCCCCGCCGGGTGTGGGTGACGACGATCTTGCTCCTCGGTGTCTTCTGCATCGGCCTCACGAGCTTCTCGACGAAGCTGACGAACACCGATGACTTCCGCGGCTCGGTCCAGTCCGTCGAGGGGCAGAAGCTGATCGCCGAGGCGTTCCCGGCGGGCGCGAACGCGCCGACCGACGTCGTCGTGCGGAACGTGTCGGACGTGCCGGTGGTGCGCCGGGCGCTGCTGAGCGTGCCGGGGGTCGCCGCTGTGAGCGCTCCCGAGCTCGGGCGTCCGGGAGCTCGGCTGTCCGTGACGCTGCGCTACGACCCATACTCGACCGCCGCGTCGGACCTCATCCCCAAGCTCCGCGCGGCCGCCCACGCCGCGAGCCCGACGTCACTCGTCGGCGGCCCGACCGCCCAGCAGCGGGACTTCGACACAGCTGCCGCGCACGACAACCGCTTGATCGTCCCGATCGTGCTCGTCGTCGTGTTCCTGATCCTGGCGCTGCTGCTGCGCGCGCTCGTCCTGCCGCTCCTGCTGATCGGCACGGTGATCCTGTCCTACGCCGCAGCGCTCGGGTTCTCGGTCGCGGTCTTCGACCACGTGTTCGGCTACCCAGGGATCCCGTCGACGGCGCCGCTGCTCGTGTTCATCTTCCTCGTCGCGCTCGGCGTCGACTACAACATCTTCCTCATGGCCCGGGCGCGGGAGGAGACGCTCCATCGCGGGACCCGCGACGGGATGATCCGCGGCCTCGCGGTCACGGGGGCCGTGATCACGTCGGCCGGGATCGTGCTCGCCGGCACGTTCACGATGCTCGCGACGCTGCCGCTGAAGAGCCTCACTGAGATCGGCTTCACGATTGCTTTCGGCGTGCTGCTCGACACGTTCATAGTGCGCTCGCTGCTCGTGCCGTCGCTCGTGCTCGACATCGGCCCGCGGGTGTGGATGCCGAGCGCGCTCGCGCGCACCGATGGCGATGGGACCGGCGGCGACGACGACGAGGACACAGGGAATGGAACGCGTCTGGGAGTACCCACGGCCGCCGGCGGTGATGCCGTGCACGCGCCGGGTTCGGGTTGAGCTTGCGGGCGAGGTGGTTGCCGAGTCCGTGCGCGCGCTGCGCGTCCTGGAGACGAGCCATCCGCCGACGATCTACATCCCGCCCTCCGATGTTGCTGACGGCGTGCTCGTGCCGAGCGACGCCGGCGCGACGTGGTGCGAGTACAAGGGCGTCGCGCGCTACCTCGATGCGGTGGTCGGCGGCGGGCGGCGTCTCGAGGCGATCGCCTGGTCGTATCCCGACCCCTCGCCGGGCTACGAGGCGCTGACGGACCACGTGGCGTTCTACCCGGGCCGCGTCGACGCGGCCTGGCTCGGCGACGATCGCGTCGAGGCCCAGGCCGGCGACTTCTACGGCGGCTGGATCACGGCGGACCTGATCGGGCCATTCAAGGGACCGCCCGGCACCCGCGGTTGGTGACAACGCCGGTCTGGGCTCCGCCGCCCAGCCGCCGAGCCGGCCTCAGTTCTCGGACCGCTGTCCTCGGGTGCGTACGGACCGCCGAGCCCCGGAACGGACCGCCCAGCCCGCGGCGCATGGGACCGCGGGCCGGGCGGCTCATCCGTGCCCCGGATGAAGCCCTAAGGAGAAACCGTCAGTGGGCGCACGCGATCCCCGTGGAGGTTGCGTCGCCAGTGCCGCAAGGGAGGACCGTCGGCGGCTGCCAGGTGGCGCCGCTGAGGATGCCCGGCACATTGATCGGCTTGTACAGCCGCATGATCAGCCGGAACGCCTTGCCGGCGGGCGACGGGAGCCAGTTCGCGCGTTGCGTCGCATTCGTCGGAGCGTTCGGCTGGATGTAGAGGTCGAGCGAACCGTCGGCGTTGTAGTGGACGCGCGAGCGGTTGTTGATGAGGTAGACGTGCGCCCTGTTGGGGACGAAGAAGCCGCCCGAGTCGTACAACGTCATCGACCAGAACGAGCGCGCCGGGAACGGGAGGTACCTCGGGGCGATGTGCGCGACGTACCGGTTGGCGCCGGTGAGCGGGTGGAGGGTGGCGTCCGTCACCGTGAACGGGTACATCGCCAGCGACGGCAGCGGCGCGCCGAGGCCGATCGCGTCGACGACCGCGCGGCTCTTGTAGTTGGTGCCGTAGACGCCGGTGCGGGCGACGAGCCAGCCGTTGTGCTTCGGCGCCACCGAGAGGAACGTCGACTGGATGTCGGCCTTGACCTGCTTGATGCCGGCCGGGACGGCGTCACGCAGGCCCTGGAGGGTCGCGGCGCTCAGCCCGGACTCGTGGCTCGGGTGCCTGCCGACGCCGATGCCGACAGCTGACAGCTGCGTAAGCAGCGCGCGATCCGCCGCGGGCGGCGCGAACCGTTTCAGCTGGTCGCCGAGCGCGTCGTAGAAGGCGAGCGGGTCAGAGCCGCTCGTCGTGCCGGGCACGGTGTACTGGAAGTCCTCGCGGTCGATGTGCTTGTGACGTGGCGGTCGATACGACGGCCCAAACGTCGCCCACTTCGACAGCGGCGTCAGCCCGTACTTGTTCTGGATCCGGACGACGTTCGGCGTGTCGGCCGCGTCTCGGATGTACGTGCGTCCGATGATCCACACGCGCGAGTACGGCGAGCGGATCCGCGCCACACCGTGCGGCAGCTTGCCGTGCCAGCCAGGCGCGGTGATCGCGTAGTTTCCGGGGCCGTGTCCGACTGAGCCGATCGATGCAAAGTGAGTCGTGTACGGGGACATCAGCTCGAACACGGCAAACCGGTTGCCGCCGACCACGGGCATATGGGCGATGATCGGCTCGCGCCGGAGATCGAGCCACGCCATCGAGTAGAGCGTGTCGTGATTCGGCGCGACGACCGTCTTGTCGTCCGGATTGGCGAGCCGCCGGATGTGACTGAACGCGTTGACCGGCCCGCCGCCCGCGCCGTTGGGGACGTTGACGCTCGTGCTCGTGAGGTAGACCCGGTTCGTGTCGAGGAGCGGGATTCCGTAGACGTACGCTTCGGTTCCGAGGCGGAGCGCCGTCTGGTACGCGGGCTCGCTCGGGTTGACTGCCGCGCTGCGTGCTCCCGGAATCGCGACGAGCCCAGCGACGGCGGCAACTGCGCCGCCCAGCGACGCGAGTCTCGTGCGGATCCTCATCGTGGGTCCCCGTCTCCGTCGTGCTGCGGTTCGGACGGGCCAGCGACGCGCAGCCAGATCGTCTCGAGCGTCGCGAGCGCGACGTCGCGATCGCCGAACGGCTCGCGGCCGAACTCCTCGAGCAGGTAGGCGGCGTTCATCAGCGTCAGTGCCCGCGCCACGGCGTGGCTGTCGGTGAGCTCGAGCTGTCCGGCGGCGACGAGCCGATCGAGCGTGCTCGCGGCGAGCCCGGCGAACGCGTCGAGCGAGGTGCGGTACGCGCCCTCGATCTGCTCGTCCGTGCCGGCGGCGTCGACGATCGCCCGCACGAGCGGGCCGTGTTTGACGAAGAAGTCGACGGTGCCGCCGAGACCCGCATGGGCGGGCGCGGGGTAGCCGGCGCCGGCGGTCTCGCCCCAGCGCTGGGCGACGACGAGCAGTTCCTGGCCGATCTCGGCAAACAGGCGCAGCACGAGATCGGTCGTGTCGTCGAAGTGGCGATAGAAGGCGGTCCGGGTCAGCCCGGTCCCCTCCATCACGGCCTCGACCGACAGCTCGCGATACGGCCGCTGCCGGAGGAAGCGTTCGGCCGCAGCGAGGATCTCCCTCCGTGTGCTCTCGCGCTGGTCACGGTGGCGCGCGCGCTGGGCGGCGGTGCTCACGACGCGAGATCCTACCAGTTGTGTGACGTAGTGTTTGACAAGCCGTCAGATCTGTTATAAACCCTGCGTCGCTGTGTCAGACACGGTGTCACTGAAGGCGGCAGGGCTCGCCGCGCTCGTCGCCGCGAGCCTGATCGCCGGGGCGATCGGGCCTGTCGCGGGAGCGGCGGCACGCTCGGGCGCCGGGGCGCCAGTGGTCACCGTGTCACCCCTCCCGGGCACGCCGGACGCCTCCCCGAACACGCAGATCAGCGTGCTCGGGGTCGCGCCGGCGCGCCTGAGCTCGATCCGTGTCACCGGCTCGAGCAGCGGACTTCTCCGGGGCGCGTTCCATGCGTACAGCGGCCGGCGGGGCGCGAGCTTCGTGCTCCGTCGGCCGCTTACGCAGGGCGAACGCGTCAGCGTGGTGCTGCACATCCGCGGGTTGCCGACGCGCCGCTGGTCGTTCACCGTCGCGCGGCTCGCCCCGACTCCGCCGACGCTCAACCTGCCGCTCGAGCAGCCCGCCAAGCTCCAGCACTTCGTCTCCCGCCCAGACCTGACGCCGCCCAAGATAACGGTCTTCAAGCGGACCTCGGCGTCGTCGAGCAGCGACATCTTCCTCACGCCGCTGCCCTCGCCGACGGTTCACCCGGAGAGCAACAACGCGATCACGATCCACCCCGTCGGCCCCGGGGGGCCGATGATCATCGACCGCCGGGGCAACGTCGTCTGGTTCGACCAGCTCAAACCCCCGGTGTACGCGCTCAACTTCCGCCGGCAGCGGTTCGCCGGCCACAACGTTCTGACGTGGTGGCAGGGCACCGTCACGGTGCAGGCGTGGGGGCAGGGGGAGGGCGTGATCGCCGATCTTCGCTACCACACGATCCGCACCGTCCGGGCCGGGAACGGCTACCCGACGGACGTCCACGAGTTCACGCTCACCCCCACCGGCGACGCACTCGTCACGATCTACTCGCCAATCGAGGTCCACGTCCCCGGGACGCCCGCGGGGCAGCTCACGCAGATGCTCGACGCGATCGCGCAGCAGATCGACATCCGGACCGGACTCGTCGTCTGGGAGTGGCACGCCTATGGCCACATCCCGCTCGCCAACTCGTACGCAACGCCCACGAACAGCGCCGACTACGACGCCTACCACCTCAACGCGATCGAGGTCGAGCCCCACAATCGGCTGCTCATCTCCGCCCGGGACACGTCGGCCGTCTACCTCGTCAACCGCGCCACCGGGCGCATCGACTGGACGCTTGGGGGCAAGCACAGCAGCTTCTCGCTGCGTCCCGGCGCCCGCTTCTGGTTCCAGCACGACGCGCGGATGCTCGCGCCCGACCGGGTCAGCATGTTCGACGACGAAGCGGGGCCGCCGCTCAAGGCGCCGTCCTCCCGCGCGCTCATCCTCGCGCTCGATCTGAGGCGTCGAACGGCCCGCGTCGCCCGTCAGTACCACCGGACCGGACAGAACACCTCGGCGCAGAGCGAGGGCAGCGTCCAGCGGCTGCCCAACAACAACGTCTTCGTCGGGTTCGGCTCGACAGAGTTCTTCTCCGAGTTCTCGCCGAGCGGAGCGCTCGTGTTCGACGCGAGCCTGCCGACCGATGACGGCAGCTATCGCGAGTACGCGTTCCCGTGGACCGCGACCCCGACGACCCAGCCGGACATCGCGGCCAAGAAGGCCGAGGCGGGGACGGGCGTCGATGTCTACGCGAGCTGGAACGGGGCGACGACCGTCGCCCGCTGGCAGGTTCTCGGCGGCGCCAGCGCCGCGGCGTTGACGCCGTTGACGACCGTCGCGCGGCAAGGGTTCGAAACCCACATCTCCCTCTCTACCGCTCCCGCTGTGGTCGCCGTGAAGGCGCTCGACGCGCACGGGAGAGCGCTCAACGAGAGCCGAAAGGTCAGGCCCGCATGACGCACAGAATCCCTCGTTCAGCGACCGCGCTCGCGGCCGCCGCCCTTGCGACCCTCGCCATCCCGGTGGCCAGTGCCACGGCGGCGAGCGCGAGCGGGATCCACAAGATCCGCCATGTGATCGTGATCATGCAGGAGAACCGGTCGTTCGACTCCTACTTCGGCACGTATCCGAAGGCGAACGGCATCCCCGGGCTCGCCGGTCATCCGGGCAAGGTCCCGTGCGCGCCGGACCCACTGCGCAACCGGTGCGTCAAGCCGTTCCATGACCCGAAGTACGTCAACGATGGCGGACCGCACGAGCAGGCTGCGTACCTCAAGGACTACGACAATGGCAAGATGGACGGGTTCATCCGCGCGCGGCAGTCGTGCCAGAACGCGCTCGATCCGCGTGACTGCATCGCGAACCTGTCCGTCGACATGATGGGCTACCACGACCAGCGCGAGATTCCGAACTACTGGACGTACGCGCGCAACTACGTTCTTCAGGACCGGATGTTCGAGCCGAACGCCTCGTGGAGCCTGCCCGCCCACCTGTTCCTCGTCTCCGAGTGGTCGGCGGTGTGCGCGCACCCGGACGATCCGTTCAGCTGCACCTCGAACATCGAGCTACCCGGCCTGCCCGCCGACATCGGCCCGGCGCCGCACCACCAGCCGAACTACCCCTGGACCGATCTCACCTACCTGCTCTACCACCACAAGGTGAGCTGGGGCTACTACCTCAAGAAGGGCCCCGAGCCCGACTGCGAGACCGGTGAGCAGTTCTGCCTCTACAAGGATCAGGACAAGCGCACGCCGGGGATCTGGAACCCGCTGCCGAGCTTCACCACGGTCAAACAGGACCACCAGCTGGGGAACATCCGCGACACGAGCCGGTTCTACAAGGACCTGCGTCGTAACCAGCTGCCGGCTGTGTCCTGGGTCATCCCGAGCGGCGTCGTGAGCGAGCATCCCACCGCGTCGATCCGGGCGGGCCAGGCGTACGTCACGAGCCTCATCAACGCGATCGGCCGGAGCAAGGCGTGGAAGAGCACGGCGATCTTCCTCACGTGGGATGACTGGGGCGGGTTCTACGACCACGTCGTGCCGCCGACGGTCGACCTCAACGGCTATGGGTTCCGCGTCCCAGGCCTCGTCATCAGCCCGTATGCGCGGCGCCACAAGATCGACCACCAGCAGCTCAGCTTTGACGCGTTTGCGAAGTTCATCGAGGACGACTTCCTCGGCGGCCAGCGCCTGAACCCGAAGACGGACGGGCGGCCGGATCCGCGCCCGAGCGTGCGTGAGAACACGCCCGGCCTCGGCGACCTGCGCCGCGACTTCAACTTCACCCAGAAGCCGCGCACACCGCTGATCCTGCCGACCTACCCGAGGACACACGCATGACTGCCCTAGGCACGCTGGAACCGAGCCCCGGCCAGATCGAACGGCTGCTCGCGGCCTCGTCCGCGGACAGCGGCACGGTCGTGATGATCAACCTGCTCCGGTTCAAAGACCAAGCGGACGGGATCGACGCCGAGGCCGGCATCAGCGGCGCCGAGGCATACGGCCGCTACGCCGCCGCGGTCGGCGTCCACCTCGATCGGGTCGGCGGTCGGGTGCTGCTGGCGCTGCGGACGCGAGACTCGGTGATCGGACCCGACGAGCACGAGTGGGACATGGTGATCGCGGTCGAGTACCCGTCGCGTCAAGCATTCCTCGAGATGACGAGCGACCCGAGCTACCTCGAGCTCCACGGACACCGGACCGCGGCGCTCGCCGACTCTCGTCTGATCGGCTGCACGCCACTCGGGACGTGAGCGCGGCGGCACTGTGGCCGAGCCGATGGCCGGCCGAGGATGGGGGCCCGTGCCGCCGACAGGACGTGCCCGGGGCAGCGCTCCGGATCGCCGACGGCGAGCGGCTCGCGCTCGCCGCGCACCGCGACGCGTACGGGCTGACGATGGTCGTGCAGCGCGACCCAGGCGAGCTGTTCGCGCTCCGGCACACGATCGGGCCGCGGGCACTCATTGATCCGAGCGCGTGCTGGGTCGAGCGGCTCGAGCCTCGCACGCTCGCGCCGCTCCATCGCTCGCCAGAGCTGCTCGGCGGGCCGTTCTGGCCCGGCGGTCTCGCCGCTCACGCGAACGGCTCGCTGTACGTCGTCCACGGCAACCACTGCCACCGGCTCTCCTCGGACCTCGAGCTGATCGCGACGCGCCGGCTCGGACCCGAGCGGCCCCACAACTCGTTCATCGTCCTCGCCGACGGGTCGATCGCCGTGAAGGACCTTGACCTCGGCCTGCGCGTTGGTGCCGAACTCACGCTGCTCGACCCGACGACGCTCGAGCCGCGGTGCGCCCCGTTGATCCTGCCCGAGCCCTCGGTCGCGCGGCTGTCGGGCGACGGCAACACGGTGTACGTGGTCGGCACCGAGACGATCTGGCGCGCGCACTGGGACGGTGCGCGGCTCGCTCTCGACGAGGACTGGCATCTGCGATACCACGGCGGTCCACGCCACAGCTACGGCTGGGATCCCGTGATCGCGGGTGACCACGTGTGGTTCCTCGACAACGGCGCTCACGGCTACGCGACGACGATGCGCGGCGCCGGGCACTCGCATGGTCCCGTCCGGCTCATCCGCGTCGCGTTGTCCGACGCAGCAGATTCCGAGATCGTCGATGTCTGCGGTCTGGAGCGCGGAACCGTGACGAACCCGCCGCTCTATGACGCGCGACGGGGCGTCGCGATCGCGTATGACTCCGGCAACGGTGTCGTCCAGGCGTTCCGCCTTGCCGACGGCCAGCTCAGCCGGCTGTGGCGGCGGGAGCTCTCACATGCCGCGCACATGCTCCACTACCCGGCCTCCGGCGAGCTCGTGCTCCACGACTACCAGGGGCCCGCGATCGCCCGCACCGCTGCCGCCCGGGCGCTCGCAAACCGCTCCTCACGACCGGCGAGCCTGCCGGCCGTCCGCCGGGCGCTCAGCGCTAGATCCGCCGACGAAGTGATCGTCGTCGACATCGAGACCGGCGTCGAGCGATCCCGGGTGCGCGTCCCGACGATGTTTCAGTCGGTGCTGTTCCCGGCTCCGGGCTTCGGCCGCGACCTGTACTGGTGCAGCTTCTCGACGCTCGCACGGCTCGAGGTCACGACGGTGTGAGCGCTCAGCCGACGGGGATGCGGGCAATCGCCCGGGTTCCGCCGTCGGGTTGCGGTGAGAGCTCGAGCCGGCCGCCGAGCCGCTCGACTCGCATCCGCTGCGAGGCGACACCGACGTGGCCGCGCGCGAGCTGCTCGGAGAGCACCGACGGGTTAAAGCCGGTGCCGTTGTCGCTGACGGTCACGATCCGCTCGCCCGCGTCGTCGTGGAGCGTTACCGTCAGCCTTGTCGCATGGGCGTGTTTGACGACGTTCGTGATCAGTTCCCGGGCGACGCTGAACAGCATCCGGTCGATCTCCTTGTGTGCCGGGAGCGACTCGAGCTCGAGCGTGAGCTCGAGCCCGCCGCGCTGGGCAGCCGCGTCCGCGACCTGCCGGATCGCGGCCTCGAGGCCAGCCTCGTCGAGGACGTGGGGATGGAGCTCGAAGATCGCTGTGCGCAGCTGCCGGGCGACGCCGAGCAGCGTCTCGTCGGCGCGGGCGAGCAGCTCGTCGTCCGGCAGCTTCAGCGCGACCTCCTCGAGGTCGTGGCGCGTCGCGAGCAGCGACTGCACCGGCCCGTCGTGGAGACCCTCGGCGAGCGCCTGTCGCTCGCGATGCTCGGCGGCGAGCACCTCGGTGAGCAGCTGCTCGCGCTCGCCGACAAGCCCGATCACCTCGTCGGTCCGGCGGGCGATCATCGCCGAGAGCACGGTGCTCGAGACACCGACCCAGGCGAGCAGCCCCGCCCACAGAGCGACGTATCCGACCGTGTCACCGGCGCGATGGGGCCCGATGCCGAGCAGCGGCTGCAGCACATAGGCGAGCACCGACACGACCGTGGCGGTGAGCGTCAGCCGTGGCCGGTAGCGGAACGCGACCGTCACCGGAATGAACACATAGCCGATGCGAGTATCGGAGAACGCACCACCGGACAACGCCGAGAGCACGGTGATCGCGGCGATGTCGACGACGAGCGGGATCAGGCCCTGCCGCGGCGTGGTGCCGCGCGCATGTGTGATGAAAAGAAGGCTGACGCTCCACGCGAGATACGCGCCGAGCACGATGAAGAACGCGCGGTCGTGGTCGCCGCCCGGCGGGAGCCGCTCGGCACCGGCGAACAGCCCGACCGCCGCAAGGCGCAGCCACGCCACGGCATATTCGGCGCGCCCGGCGTGACGGCGCTCGACCGCCTCGAGCGGCGCCGACTGGCTCACTCGATCAGGCCGCGACGCATCGCCTCGGCGACCGCGGCGGCGCGATCGGACACTCCGAGCTTCTCGTACAGGTGCCCGACGTGGGTCTTGACCGTCGTCGCCCCGATCATGAGCTCGTTGGCGATCGCCGGGACGCTCATCCCGTCAGCTATCAGCTTCAACACCTGGGACTCCCGTCCGGTGAGCAGCGGGCCGCTGCCCGCGGCATGGCGGCGAAGCTCATCGGCGAGTCCGGTGGCGAGGGCCGGCGGGACGACGGTCTCGCCGCGCGCGCACGCGAGGACGGCGTCGAGGATCTCGACCTGGCGGGCCTCCTTGGGGAGGTAGCCGGCCGCGCCCTGCTCGATCGCCCGGTAGACGAGGGCGCTGTCGGAGAACGCGGAGAGGATCAGGACGCGGGTCGGCAGCCCGTCGCGGGTCACCGCGTTCGCGATCTGGGAGCCGTCGAGCTCGGGGAGGCGGTAGTCGATCACGGCCACGTCGGGCTCGTGCTCGCGGATCGCGTCGAGCGCCTCCCGGCCGTTCTCGGCCTGGGCGACGACGATCACGCGGCCGCTCGAGGACAGCCCGCGCGCGACCCCTTCCCGGTAGAGCGGGTGGTCGTCGCCGACCACGACCCGGACAGCGTCCGTTTCACGCACGGCGGCGATCGTATCCGACGACTCGGAGGTGCCGAAACGGCTCGCCATCACGGAGCTCGCGCACGACCGCGTCGAGCAAGCCGTCGCCGCCGAGCGTCCGGCCGTCGGTTACCGCGGAGACGTGCGCGCGCTTGGATTGGATCAACCGCGCCATCGTCTCGTCGATCGTCTCGGCAGCGAGCAGATACCAGGCGGTCACGGCGTCGCGCTGGCCGATGCGGTGACAGCGGTCCTCCGCTTGATCGTGCATCGCCGGTGTCCACTCGAGCTCGAGGAACGCGACGTTCGAGGCCCGGGTGAGCGTGATTCCCTGCGCCGCGACGCGGGTCGCGCCGATGATCAGCTGGGGCCCGTTCGGAGCCTGGAAGGCGGCGATCGCCGCCTCGCGCTGGGCGATCGTGTCTTCGCCGAGCAGATGGAGCGCGTCGGGGAAGCGGTGGAGCACGGCGTGCTGGACCTCGACGTGCCGCGCGAACACGACGAGCGGCTCGCCGGAGTGCAGGAAGTCCTCGATCCACGCGAGCGCGGCGCCGAGCTTGCCGCGGGCGGCGAGTCGCTGGAGCGTTCCGAGTTGCGCGAGCCGCTCGGCGCGCAGTGCGGCGGCGATCTTTGCGCTCAGCTCTGACAGGTCGAGCGGCTGAGAGCGCAGCCACTCGATCACGTCACGTTCGGCGAGTCGGTACTCGGACTCGTTGGTGAGTGCGACCGGCACGACGACCTGACGCTTTGCGGGGAGCTGGGGCAGCACCTCGGATTTGAGCCTGCGGACGAAGCAGTGGCGGCGCAGATGCCAATGGAGCCGCTCCTCGCTCAGTTGGCCCTGAAATTGCTGCGAGAAGCGCGAGCCGGAGCCGAACTCGTCGAGGCGGCCGATCACCCGCAGCTGCGCGATCAGCTCGTCGGCGTGGTTGAGGACGGGTGTGCCGGTGAGGGCGAGCTTGAGGGTGCCGGGGCGCATGCCGGTGGCGAGCGCGCGTACCGCCTGGGTGCGCTTCGCCCGCGGGTTCTTGACCATGTGCGACTCGTCGACGACGAGCGCCCGGGGGTGACCCAGTGCGAGCCGCTGGCGGTGATGGGCGACGAGCTCGTAGTTGAGGATCGTAATCTCGGCTTGGGGCGGGACGGCGCTGCGGCCGCTGACAACCGCTGTCGACCGGTGCGGCAGCCAATGCGCCGCCTCGCGCTCCCATCCGAGCTTCATCGACGCCGGGCAGATGACGACCGCCGGGAAGGCGTCGTCGGCCTCGAGCGCCGCGAGCGCCTGGACGGTCTTGCCGAGGCCCTGCTCGTCGGCGAGGAACGCGCCGCGGGCATCGAGCACGTAGCGGACCCCCGCCCACTGAAACGGGGCGAGCGTCCCGCCGAGCACGGCGGCGGTCGCCGCGATCGGCTCTGCCTCGCGGGCACGCGAGCGACGGATCGCGTCTGCCGCGGCGTCGCGCTCGGCGAGCAGCCGCGCGAACACCTCGTCGGCCGGCTTGCACACCTGGACGTCGAAGCGGGCGATGAAGCCGTCGAGCTCGTCGGCGAGCCACGGGTCGAGCGGGACAGCACGCGTGCCGTTCGTCCCGGGCAGCTCCTCGAACGCGCCGCCGACGTCGGGATCCCACACGACCTCGAGCCGGAGCTGCTCGCCGTCGACGCCGCGGAACCAGACGAGCCGGGCCGGCGGCGGAGTCTGTCCCGACTCGACGATCGACATGCAGCGATCGGCGGCCGGGTCGGGTCGGGCCGACTGCTGCTCGCGGAGGACGGCCACGACCTCCTTCGTCAGGGGGGCGAGATGTCGACCGTCGCGCTCGACGAGCAGTGGCTGCAGCTCCCCGGGCAAGGGTCCGGCGAGGGTCTCGAGCACGAACCAGCCGCGCCGGTCGTGGCGGGTCGTGCGCACGTGACCGATCCATCGGCGTCTGATCGCGGTGAGCCACTCGGTCACGTCCTCGGCGACAGACAGCTCCGGGTAGCGCTCGAGCATCTCGGCGACCTTCATTCCCGCCCAGTCGCCCGCGGGCGCTGACCACTCGCGCGTGTCCCAGTCGAAGCGCCGCAGCGGGATCGTGCGCACGAACGCGACCCGGTCAGCGTCGTACGGGAACGAGAGGACGACGAACGGCTGGTTCCCCGCCCCCCGGCGCAGTTCGACGTTCGGGCGTTCGGGCGCGGGCTGCGTGGCGGCGCTCAGGCGGTGACGGCGGACTGACTGGAGCGGGCGGCCGCGGAGGCCAGCCCGCGCTCGTGCAGAAGCTCGGCGATCTGCACTGCATTCGTCGCCGCGCCCTTGCGCAGGTTGTCGCCGACGACCCACATGTTGAGGTAGCGCTCGTCGCGGCCGCCGAGGTCGTGGCGAAGCCGGCCGACGAATACCTCGTCGCGCTCGGCGGCGTCGACGCCCATCGGGTACTCGCCGTCCCGGGGGTTGTCGACCACGACGACGCTTGGGGCGGCCGAGAGCAGCTCGCGCGCGCGGGCGATCGACAGCGGCTCGCGGGTGCGAATCCGGATCGACTCCGAGTGGGCGTTGATGACGGGAACCCGCGCGCATGTCGCGGTGATCGCGATCTCCTCCTCGGTGACGCCGAGGATCTTGCGCGTCTCGTCCATCATCTTGCGCTCCTCGGTCGTGTAGCCGCTGTCGTCGGCGAACGTCTCGACCTGGGGCAGCACGTTGAACGCGATCTGGTGCGGATACACCGTCGGAGCGGGCGGTTCGGTGTTGTGGAGGATCGCATGGGTCTGCTCGAGGAGCTCGTTGATTGCCGACGCGCCGGTGCCGGACACCGACTGGTACGTCGAGACGATGATCTCCTCGATCCCGACGGCGCGATGGATCGGGTTGAGCGCCACGACCATCGCCATCGTCGAGCAGTTCGGGCTCGAGACGATCCCGCTGCCGCCGATTGCCTGATGCACCGTGTCCGGGTTGACCTCCGGCACGACGAGCGGCACGTCCGGCGCCATCCGGAACGCGCTCGTCTTGTCGATCACGATCGCACCACGCTCGGCGAACTTCGCCGCCCAGGCCTTGCTGACGGAGCCGCCAGCGGACGAGAAGACGAGATCGAACCCGTCGAGCGCGTCATCGCTCAGGACGCGACAGGGAAGCTCCTCGCCGCGGAACCTGATCGTGCGTCCCTCGGAGCGTGCGCTCGCAAACGGGACGAGCTCTCTGACCGGGAAGTCGCGCTCCTCGAGGATCTGCAGGACCTTCCGGCCGACGGCGCCGGTGGCGCCCAGTGATGCAACGCGGTAGTTCTCAGGCATGTTCCTGGGGTCATCCTAGACGGTCGGCCCGCGGACCTCAGACGTCCGGTTGCGCGACGATCTCGGCGCGGAGGCGCTCGTACGTGGCGGCGTCGAATTGTCCCGCGAGCGGCGCGCACACGGCCGCCGCCGACAGCGCTGTCGCATCGGCGAGCCGCTCGGGCCACGGGCTGCGATCGAGCAGCCCGGCGATGAGGGCGGCAGACGCGGCGTCGCCGGCGCCCGTCGGGTTGCCGACGAGCGCCTCGGGCGGCGCGGCGCGCAACACCGTCCCGTCCTCCGTCACCGCGGTCAGCCCCTTCGCCCCCTGCGAGACGACGACGGCACGGGCACCACGAGCCTGCAACGCCCGGGCGGCCTCGACGAGGTGCCCGCGGTCGTGCACGCCGCGCAGTTCGGCCTCGTTGATCTTGACGACGTCCGGGCAGGCCTCGACGCCGCGGGCGAGCGCCTCGCCGTCGGCGTCGAGCAGTACCGGGACCTCGGCGCGGCGCGCCGAGGCGACGAGCTGCCCGTATCCGTCGACCGGCACCCCCGGGGGCACGCTGCCGGCGACGATCACCCCGTCGACTGATCCGAGCAGCACGTCCCACCGGTTGCGGAGCAGCTGCCAGTCCTCGGGCGTGACCTGGGGCCCGGGCTCAGAGAAGCCGGTCGCCTCGCCATCGGCTTCGACGACCATCGTCGCGATCCGCGACTCACCCGGGATCTCGACGAGCGCGTCGCGGATCCCCGCCCGCTGGAGCTCGGCGCGGGCCTCGTGCGCCGTGAACCCGCCCGCGAAGCCCGTCACGGTGACCTCGCGAGCGAGCGTGTGGAGGACCCGGGCGGCATTGACGCCCTTCCCGCCCGCCTGCCGTGCCACGGCCTCCACGCGCGCGGTATGACCCCGCTCGAAGCTGTCGAGGTGGTACGTGAGATCGAGCGCGAAGTTGAGCGTGACGGTGAGGATCACGCCGCGGTTTCTATCGTCTGCGGACGTCGTCGCGCTTGAACGGCATTTCAGGAGCTGCCACAGTGCTCGCTAGTCTTTCGACGCGGGACACTAGCTAGATGATCACCAAGGTTGACTTCGTGGGTATTCCGTCGCAGGACGCCGAACGGTCACGCGCGTTCTATGTCGATGTGCTCGGCCTGCGGCCTGACGACCGTTCGCGCTACGAGTTCTGGGTCGGGGACACCTGCTTCGGGATCTGGGAGCCCGAGCGCTTCGACATGACCTTCGCGCCGCAGAAGCATGCGCACCCCGCTCTTCACGTCGACGACGTGGCGGCGGCGCGGAGCGAGCTCGAGGCCAAGGGCGTCGTCTTTGCCGGGGACACGTTCGACACCGGCGTCTGCCACATGGCGTTCTTCACCGATCCGGACGGCAATGACCTGATGCTGCACCACCGGTACGCGCCCCGGACCGACGATTCCGTGCCCCACTAGCGTCTCGCGCGTGCAGTTCAGCCGCGAGTTGCGCAGCGACGTCCTGGCCGGAGAGATCACGCTCTCGGTGCGGCTCTGGACGCGGCCGCAGGTCAAGGAGGGCGGCCGCTACGGCGTCGGTCTCGGCGAGATCGAGGTCGACGCGATCGAGCTCGTGCCATTCGCGGAGATCACCGGGGACGACATCCGGCGTGCCGGCGAGCCCGACCGGGAGACCCTGTGCCGGCGCGCGGCGCACGCTGGACCGATCGATGACGACACGCTCGTCTACCGCATCGAGTTCCACGTCGTGAACCCCGGCGCCACTTAGGATGCGCCGCGGTGAGTGAGCTCTACGGCGGCGTGGAAACGGGCGGGACGTGGTGCGTGGGCGCCGTCGGCAGCGGTCCGGATGAGATCGTCGCCCGCGAGCAGTTCCGGACCGGCAAGCCGGGTCCGACGATCGATCGGCTGATCGCGTTCTTCGAGGGTGCGCCGGACGTCGCGGCGATCGGCATCGGCTCGTTCGGGCCCGTCGACCTCGTCGCCGGCTCGCCGACGTGGGGTCATGTGACGACGACGCCGAAGCCCGGGTGGGCGAACGTCGGGATCGGTCCGGCAGTGCGGGATCGGCTCGGCGTCCCGGTCGCGTTCGACCTCGACGTGACCGCCGCCGCGGTCGGCGAACAGCGCTGGGGCGCCGGCCACGGCGCGGCGTCCCTCTGCTACCTGACGGTCGGCACCGGGATCGGCGCGGGCCTGCTGATCGACGGGGTGCCGTGGCACGGGCTCGTCCATCCGGAGGTTGGCCACATGCGGATCCCGCACGACCGCGGCCGCGACCCGTTCACCGGCTGCTGCCCGGTTCACAGCGACTGCTGGGAGGGGCTCGCCGCCGGGCCCGCGCTCGCCGCCCGCTGGGACGCGACGCCGGAGGAACTGCCCGACGATCACCCGGCGTGGGCGCTCGAGGCCGACTACATCGCCGCCGGGATCGTCAACATCGTGCTCGTGTTCTCCCCCGAGCGGTTCGTCGTCGGCGGCGGCGTCTTCGAGCACCCGGACATGCTCGAGCTCGTCCGGAGCCGGGTGGTGGGGCTCCTGGCCGGGTACCTCGACACGCCGTCGTTGGGCAGTGACGGCATCGACGCCTATCTCGTCGCGCCGGCGCTCGGCGACGACGCCGGGGTGCTCGGCGCGATCGCGCTCGCTCAGGCGCTCGACGGGTAAGCCGCGGTCCGACCGGAATAACTCGCCATATCCCGACCGCCGGGCGCATCATGGCGAAAAATGCCGCCTGAAACGGCAGAAACCGCCAGGATCTCGACGCGGCCCCCGGGTTTGGCGACTTATGCCGGGAGGATCACGGCGGACGGGTGCGCCCCGCCGTGGAGCAATTCGATCTCGACCGGCTCAAGCTGGGTGGCGACGAGCGGTCCCTCGCCGGTGCCCGGATTACGGGCGTAGCGCGGGTGCGCGCCGGAGGAGATCTGGAGGCGGATCCGGTGCCCGGCGGCGAACCGGTGCCCGATCGGCCACAGGTCGAACGCGACCCGGTGCGCGCCGCCAGCGTCCTCGGGATCGAAGCGGCCGGGGGCGACGCGGACGAGCGAGTCGGTGACGTTCCACGACGCGCCCGACTCCTCAACGTCGCACACGCGCGCGAACACGTCGAAGTACGGCCGGCTTGCTCGCACCGACACCTCGACTCGGACCGGACCGATCGCCTCGATCGTCTCCGACAGCGGCGTGGTCGTGAACGTGAGCACGTCGGGGCGCGCCTCGAGGCGGCGGTTGTCGAGCACCGCGTTCGGCTCGAGCAGGACCGGGCCGCCGACCGACGGCGTCGGCTGGCCAGGGTCATAGACGTAGCGGTCTGACCCGATCGCGGGCGCCGGCTCCTGCGACAGCGAACCGCCCGGCCCGACGAACAGCCGCCGCTCACCGGTGTCCGGCGGCGGCCATGCCGGGAGCGCCCGCCAGCCACCCTCGTTGCGCTCGCCGGTCACATAGACGCGGACCCGCTCCGGCCGCAGCATCCGGTCGTCGTCGAGCAGGTGGGCTCGGAGCCAGCCGAGGCCGAGCCGGTTGCCGGCGGCCGCGAGGCCCGGCGCGGTGTGCGTCCACGGCCCGATGATGAGCTGCACCTCGCGCCCGGCCGCTTGGAGTGCGGCGTGGTCCTCGAGCATCCACGGGAGCAGGATGTCCTGCCAGCCGGTGATCATCTGGACGGGCGCGGTGACCCTGGCGATGCCGCTCGTGTAGTTGCGACGCGTCCAGTAGGGCGCCGACGCGTCGGGGGTCGAGAGCCCCTCGCGGAACCACGCCACGGGTGCGCCCGCGACGCGCTCGTCGAGGTTCCCCAGCGGCAGTTCGGAGAGCAGCGGCCGCAGCGCACGCAGCGCGCGAACCGTCGCGACCAGTGCCGCCCGGCGCTCCTGCGCGGAGATCAGGACGAGCCAGGACGCGACGGTTTCGAGCGAGAGCGATCCGCCGGCGTACGTCTGGCCGTGGAACTGCGACGCGCTCACCTGGATCGCGAGCGCCGCGAGATCATCGCCCGCGTCCGGCGCCACCGCCCACTGGACGAGGCCGAGGTAGCTCGGGCCCATCATCCCGATCCGGTCGGCATGCCACGGCTGCTCCCGGAGCCAGCGGAGCGTCGCGAGCCCGTCCTCACGCTCGACGAACGGGTTGAACTCGCCGCCGGAGCCGAACGTCCCGCGGCAGCTCTGGATCACGACCTGGAGTCCGCGCTCGGCGAACAGCCGTCCGAACAACAGCCCGACGAACTGCCGGCGGCCGTAGGGCGAGCGGACGAGCACGGTGGGCTGGGCCCGGTCGCGCGCGTCCCGGGCGACCCATCGGTCGGCGAGCAGCGTCATGCCATCGTCCATCGTCGCGCGCAGGTCCTGCTCGCAGACGACGTCACTGGTCTGCGGACGGGGCAGACCCATGCGCCGGCCAAAGATCTCGCTCGCGCGGCTCACGACCCTCGATCGTACGTGTCGACCGCGGTCGACAGTCCATGCGACGGAAGTCCGCGCCCACGACAGCTGAGCGAGATACTGTCTTTACTTAAGTATTTACTTGTGATATGCTCTCATTCGTAAGCAAACAAAGGAGTAGAGGATGTCATCGGAAGAGACAACCAATCTCAAGCAGATCACCGTCGAGGTTCCCGAGGAGCGGCTGGCCGAGTTCCACATGTTCTTCGGGCGATTCCTCGCCGGACGGGGCGGACCGGGACGGCGTGGCCGCCACGGTCACCGGCATGGCCATTGCGGTCATCGTCGCCAGGCCGAGCAGACCCCCACGACCGACGTCGCCGAGGTCTGATGGCCGACAAGGAGATCACCGTCGCGGTTCCCGAGGACCGCGTGCCCGAGTTCTACCTCTGGTTCGCTGCGTTTCTCACCGCCGAGCCGGGGACTCCACCGCCGGTCGCGATGCGCCGCGGCTTCGGCCCTCGCGGCCGGGGGCCCGGCCCGCGCGGCCGGCGTCACCATCACGGTGAGCCTGAGGCCTGGTCGGCCGATGATGCCGACCAGGCCGCCTGGCTGTACGGCAGGCTGGCGCGGCCGGCCCGCGAGCTGTTCGACCTCCTGATCGACGCGCCCGGAGAGCGGTTCGCCGGCGAGAACATCGCCCAGCGACTCGGGCTCGACAAGGGTGCGCACGGCGTCGCCGGGATCCTCGCGTGGCCCGGTCGCTACTCGCGACGGGTCGATCGCGCGCTCCCGATCGCAACCGAGGGACGCGCCGACGGCGGGACCGACTACTACATGGACCCGGACCTCGCCGAGCTGTTCCGGTCGGCACGGAGCCACGAGGAACGCTGAGAAACGGTCGGCGGGCCTCATGAGAGTCGGTGGTTGACCGATCACATGGTTGATGGACCAACAACCTTCGTGGCTCTGCCCGACCCCGGAGCACCGGGAACGCTTCCTCGACATGCAGGAGCGCGTCCGTACGGCACGCCTCGTCACGATGATGACCGCAGTCGTCGCGATCGTCGGGTGCGTCGGGCAGGCGGGATGGGAGCTGCCGGTATTCGGCAGCGTGATGCTCGCGATCGTCGTGCTCGGCGGTATGCACGTCGAGCGGCGCCGTCGGCCCGAGCTGTGGGTGTTCCTCACGACCGTCCTGAACATCCAGGTCTGGGTCGCGTTCGCGGCGATCGCGATCGGCGGACCGCGCACGGCGTTCCCGTGCGCGCTGGCGGCGCCGGTGCTGATGGTCGGCACCCGCTTCAGCAGCCGCGGGATCGCGCTCGGCGCGCCGATCAGCTTCGTGCTCGTGCTCGTCTGCACCGTCGCGGTCGACCCGGGATACGTCGGACGGCATCCGGAGAGCCTGATCGTCCCGCTCGGCCTTGTCGTCGTCACAGCGGCATATCTGCTGCCCGTCGTCGCCTCGGACGTCGACCACCGCGTCGACAGCACAAAGGATGAGCTGACCGGCCTGCTCAACCGCCGTGCCCTGCGGCTGCGGCTCAACGAGATCGTCGAGCAGATCGGGGAGGACCACGCACCGGTGAGCGCGATCGTGGTCGACATCGACTACTTCAAGCTCGTCAACGACGAACACGGCCACGCCACCGGCGATGAGGTGCTGCGGGAGATCGCCCGCGCGCTGCGCCTGCGGCTGCGCACGTTCGAGCTGCTCTACCGAATCGGCGGAGACGAGTTCCTGCTGCTGCTTCCGGGCGCCAGCGCGAGCGACGCGTTCCGCCTCGCCGAATCACTCCACGATGCGATCTTGGGGAGCCGGCCGTCCGGATTGGATGTCACGTGCTCGTGCGGCGTCGCGACGGCGCGGACCGCCTCCGAGGTCATCCCGCTGATCCGGGACGCCGACGAGGCGCTGTACCGCGCCAAGCGCCTCGGTCGTGACCGGGTCGAGGTGTTCGAGCGCCAGGCGGCGCAGGTGGCGTAGCGAGTCAATTCGTCCGCTGGCGTGTTGAAGGGTTGTTAACGCTGATAGCGTCGCTCCGGGGTGGGATCGGCGCTGGAGAAAAGGAGAGGCAGTTGCTGTCGGTAAGGAAACTCGTTGTCGTGCCCTTCGGGGCGCTCCTCGCCGTGGCGCTGCTCGCGGCGCCGGTGGCGGCGGCCAAGGCGCCCGCGCCGAAGTACTACCTGTCCGTCGGGGACTCGCTGTCCCAGGGCGTGCAGCCGAACTCGACCGGGATGTCGCTCGAGACCAACCAGGGATACGCCGATCAGCTGTACGGCGTCCTGCGCGGTCGCATCAAGAACCTCAAGCTCGTGAAGCTCGGCTGCCCGGGCGATACGACGACGAGCATGCTGACCGGGAAGGGCAACGCCGCCGCCGCCAAGTTCTTCCACTGTGATCGCACCGGCGGCTCGCAGGTGACAGCGGCGCAGCGCTTCCTCAAGGCCCACCACAAGAAGGGCGAGGTCGTGCTCGTCACGCTCGACATCGGCGCCAACGATGTCGATGGCTGCACGGCCCCGGGCGTCAACGTCGCCACGTGCGTCGCCACCGGCCAGAACAACATCAAGACGCTGACGCCGAAGATCCTGACGGCAATCCGCAGGTCGGTGGCGAAGGGCACGAAGCTCGCCGCGATGACGCTGTATGACCCCGTGCTCGGCGGGTACTTCAGCGCGAACCCGACGACTCGGGCACTTGCCGCTGCCTCGGTCGGACTGCTCAAGGGCATCAACGCGACGATCACCGCCGCGAACAAGGCCGGCGGCTTCCTCACCGCCGATGTCGCGGGCGTCTTCGCGGCCTACAACGAGGCGATGGTTCCGGCCCTCGGCACGAACATCCCGCTCAACGTGGCCCGCGTATGCGCGTGGACCTGGGCGTGCACGACGCCGCCGAGCGGCCCGAACATCCACGCCAACAAGAACGGCTACGCGGCGATCTCGTGGGCGTTCCAGCAGGTGATCGGGCGACTGACCTAACGCAGCACTGGAAGCTTCTGGCTGGTCGGCGTGACGGCACCCACGTCGGCCGGCCCGCCCTTGATTGGTCCGACCTTGACGGTCGCGTTGTGCCGGCCCTGGCCCCACTGCGGCGCACCGGGGGCGATCGCGAACGGTGAGCCCGGGGCGGCCTTGACGAGCCCCCAGTTGCCGCTGGGCTGCTGAATGAACACCGAGTCGTGCGCCGCGACGATGCAGGCGTTGGCCGTGACGAGCACCTGTGAGCCGCCGCCGAGGCGAGCCAGGCGCTTCTCCGGCCCGCGCCACGTCGCGAGCAGCGCGACCGGTGCCGGGTCGGCGGTGACGGCGAGGTCGAGGATGTGACGATGGGTCGCCGAGCGCCCGCCGTTCCATGCGGTGGCGCAGGACGCGATCGTCGGCGCCGCTGCCACGGGCGTCGACCTGGTCGTAGTCGTGGTCGTGTGCGTCGTGCTCGTCCGGGCGGCGGAGCTTGTCGCTGTCGTCGTCGGCGTGTCCGGGAGGGTCGAGGTCTGAATCCCGCCCTTCTTCGAGCCCGAGCTCCCAAAGATGACGATCGCCGCGAACACGCCGATGACGAGCACCGACGGCAGGATCTGCTTGCGCATCCGCTCCGACATCGGTATCGGCAGCCCCTTGCCCTCCCATTTGATCGGTCGCGTGCGTGGCGTCGGCTCGTTGCCGGGCGGCGGCGGCTCCGGCGGCGGGAGGGCCGCCTTCTCGGGGTTCGCGGCTTCCCACTCGGCGCGCGTGGGGAGCATCGCGCGCATCGCGTCGAGGTTGGCGCCGCACACACAGAAGTCCTTGTCGGTCGCCGGGCGACCGCAGCGGACGCAGACGCGCGTGTCGGGGTCGACCGACGACGGTAGGGGCGGGGCGGGCGGCGTCGTGCCGCCGGGCTCGCCGGGATCGCTCATCGCCGGAACTCCTCGACGGGGATGAACTCGGCGTTCCGGCCGCCAGCCTCGTTCGCGTACCGGCGGTTGCGCCGCCAGCGCTGCACCTGATCGGCGCCGGCGTCGAGTGGAGGGATGAGGCGGCGGAACGTCTCGAGCGTGAACACGACAGGGAACTGCAGCACGGGGTGCAGCGCCCACGGCCACGGCTGCGGCATGTCGTGGCGGCCGTGCGTCGCCGGCAGAGACCAGAACCGCGTGCAGGGGGTCGCCACGTGCTCCATGTCGACCGCGTCGACGAACGCCTCGGCGACCGGGTCGGCCTCGTAGAAGCTGTGCGCGAAGCGCTCGACAAGCTCGTCGGACGGCTGTGGGTCGAAGCGGAAGATCGCTTTCCAGGCGCGGCGGGCGCGCTGGACGCGGCGGCTGTTCACCTGCTCCCCGTAGAGGAAGTCGGCCGGGATCTGCTCCTCACGCACAGCCGCCGTCATACCGGGATGCTAGTCGCGGGCGAGGATGCCTTTGCCGACCCGCTACTGGAAATCGAAGCGCGGCGACAGCGGGCCGTTCGGCGCCGCGGCGGCGTGGGCGAGCGGGATCGTCAGCGGCTCGTCGAGCGCCGACGTGTTCCCGGCCCAGTCCCAGGCGTAGACGGTGAGGAAGTAGCGGCCGCGAGCCAGCGCACCGAGCGGCAGCGGCGGCGTCAGGCCTCCCGCGAGCCAGTAGACCCAGTTGGGGATGCAGCGGATGTGGAAGGCGAAGCAGTTGTAGCCGGGGTTGGCGGCGCCGGGGGCGAAGATCGCCGATTTGAGTCCGGGCGGGTAGTTCTGAGACCCGCGCAGTGCCCAGTTCAGGGGAGTGAGGGCTCGGCCGTGCCGGTCGTAGAGACGCCACGCGAGCGCCGCGGGGGCGAGCACCGGCGTCTCAAAGCTCTGGTGCTCGACGAAACTCTGCGGGTCGAACGCGCCAACGATCACGCGGCCGTCGGCGTACACGCGCGGGGTGCCGATGACCGGAGGCTCGGAGTCGCGGTACGGCCCCAGGCTGCCGCCCGGTCGCAGCGGGTTGATGTACGTGCCGTGGCCCTCGGAGACGGCGAGGTGCTTGAAGTTGTAGAGCACCCAGCCGAGCTTCGTGCGGTACGCGCTCGCGTACTGGCCCTCGCGGACCGTCGGGTGGATGTGCCAGTAGTCGAACGCGCCGACGTCGACGTTGACATCGCCGGTGCCGTTGTAGCGGATGTGAACGACGCCGGACTGAATCGGGTACACGTTCGTGCCGTTGTGGGCGATCACGTCGACGCCGACGTGGAAGTTGGCGGGGCGCAGTTCGTTGAGGCCCGCGCGGACTCCGTGCTGACGGTGAAATGGTGCAATCGGCCAGCCGCGGATCACGCCGGGGGCGGTGCACCCGACCGAGCAGGGGAGGCCGTCGGCCCAGAAGGGCACGAGCCGATCGCCGGCGCGAGTCGCACGCTGCCGGGCGCTGATCGCAAAGGGCCAGATGTCGAGGCGCAGGCCGCGGGCGTCGGCGGTCGCGGTGTACGTGGCGCGTTCGGTGATCCGCAGCGAGGGCAGCGACGCGCGGGCGGCGATCATCGGCACGTTCTTGGTCGTGGCGTGTGCGCTCTTCGCCCGTGGGTTGCGCTCGACGACGAACCGCGTACCTGCGTGCTTGGCGAGCGCGAACATCTCGGGGGTGAGCACAAGTGCCCGCCGCGCGCGCCGGCCGGCGTGGACCTCGATGCGCCCGCTCGCCAGGCGGACGGCGAGCAGCTTCGGCCGGTCCGCGTCGCGCCCGGAGCGCAGCAAAACGCGGGCGCACGCGAGCGTCAGACGGGCGTGCGGGATCGTGTAGCGATTGCCGTCCAAAGCGAACGTCAGCCGCGCCGGGCGCGCGACCCGGATCTCGTCGCCGGCCTGAAGCCACGGGGCGGCCGGCTTGGTGTGGGGCGGCTTGGGCGGCTTACGGGGGACGACGTGGCCGCCGCGCACGATCGTGACGTGCGCCGCGATCCGGTGCAGCGGGATGTGCACGGCACAGGCGGCGATCATTGCTGGGCCAGCCTAAAACCTCCCAATGCTGGTCGGAGCCCTCTCGGGCTATCGTGGGGGTCGTGAGACGGGGAGGCTCATGAGCACGCCGGTGGTTCTCATTCCCGGGGCCGGTGGCCTCGGCTGGTACTGGCATCTGGTCGAGCGCGCGCTGCGGGACCGTGGGTACGACGCCGTCGCGGTCGACCTCGCCTCGCAGCGCCGGACGGGATTGCCGGCGTACGCCGATGTGGTCGTGGGCGCGATCGGCGAGCGGACCGACGTCACGCTCGTCGCCCTGTCGCTCGGCGCGTTCACGGCGCCACTCGTGTGGCCGCGCGTTCCAACGCGCCGACTCGTGTTCGTCAACGCGATGATCCCGCGGCCCGGCGAGACGCCGGGCGAGTGGTGGGAGAACGTCGGCTCAGAGGCTGCCCGGACGGCGGCGGCGGCGCGCGACGGCTACGCGACCGAGCTGGACGTGAGCACGTACTTCACGCACGACCTTCCCGAGCATCTCGCCGACGAGATGGCGACGCGGGCCGCCTCGCAGCTCGACGAGAGCTTCGGCGACGTGTGCGCGTTCGACTCCTGGCCGTCGATCCCGATCCACGTCATTGCCAGTCACGAGGACCGGTTCTTCCCGCTCGAGCTTCAGCAGCGCGTAGCCCGCGACCGACTCGGGGTCGAGCCGGCTGTCGTGCCGGGAGGCCACCTCGCGCCGCTCAGCCAGCCGGAACCGTTGACCGACGCGATCGCCGGGTACGTCGGTCACCCATGACGCCGTATTGACCGCTCAGCGCGCGGTCATCGCGGCGCTGGAGAGCCCGAAGCCACCGTCGACCCGGATGACGGCGCCGTTGAGATACGCCGCGGCGTCCGAGAGCAGGAACCCGACAACTCCGGCGAGTTCGTCCGGCTCGCCGAAGCGCCCGAGCGGGATCGTCCGCGCGATCCAGTCCTTCAGCGAGTCCGGCATCGCCACGACCTTGGGGGTCGCGATCATCCCGGGCATCACGACGTTGCAGCGCACGCCGCGTGGTCCCCACTCGCCGGCGAGCGTCCGGGCGAGGCCGACGAGACCCGCCTTCGACGCGCCGTACGCCGCCTGTCCCGGCAGCCCGATCTCGGCGGCGACCGACGAGATCATGACGACGCGCCCGTCGCCGGACGCGGCGAGCGCGGCGAACGCCGCCTGGGCGACGTAGAACGCGCCCGAGAGGTTCGTGTCGAGGTCGCCCCGCCACGCCTCCTCGGAGAAGCGCTCGGCGCGATGGATCGTGTCGACGATGCCCGCGTTCGCGATCACGGCGTCGCAGCCGCCGAGAGTGTCGATCGCCTCGGTCACGCCCACCTGCACGGCGGCCCGGTCACGGACGTCGAAGGCGAAGTCGGCATCGCTCCCGGGCAGATCGCACGTTGCGACGCGGCACCCGGCGTCGGTGAGCGTCGCCACGATGGCTCGGCCGATCCCGCCCGTCGCGCCGGTCACGATCACCCGACGAGCGGACGGCGCGGAGCTAGCCGCGGGCATTCGGGCGCTCCAATCCGTAACGCTCGTAGTGGCGGTCCGGGATGTCGGCCGGGTCCTTGTACCAGTACCACGTGCACGGGTCGCGGCCGAAGTCGTCGGGCGGATCGCTCGGGTACAGCGGGTAGCCGACCCATTTGATCGGGAGCGACTCGTTCATGAACGAGCAATGGGTGCAGTACAGCGGGAAGCCCTCGCGGCCGTAGCTCCAGTCGTGCGGTGCCTGCGTGACGCCGAGCGCGTCCGGGCCCTCGTAGCGCCCCATCCGGACGAGCCGCTGTCCCGAGCCGCACGGGTTCATCGCGAACGTGAACTTCTCGTCGTCCTCGGTGATCGTGAACGCGCCCGGGTGCGGTCCCGTGCCGCTGCATGAGTGTGCGCGCCACGTGGTGGCGAGCGCATGCACGATCTGGCGCCGGTCGCGGGAGGCGATCATGCCGACGTCGCGCTTCCACCCGCGGCCCTGTCCGGACGTCCACGCTTCGGCGACGCCGTCGTCCCCGAGTCGCTCCTGAATGAACGTGATCAGCCCGCCCACCCCCTCGACCATGAGATCGTGCAGGTAGCGCCACTCATGCTTCATCTCCTCGCACAGCTCGCGCGCCCGCTCGACGTCCCCGCGATTGAGCGCCTCGATTGCGCGGTCCATTGTCGGGCGCGACATCTGCGCGAGTTCGTCGTCGCTGAACCATCGCTCACTCATCTCTGAAAACACCTCACTCGAAGGAGTTGCCACACGTGTCGTTCGAAACGCTGCTGTACACCACCGACGGCCCGGTGGCGACGATCACCCTAAACCGTCCCGAGCAGCTCAACACGATCGTCCCGCCGATGCCGGAGGAGTTTGAGGCGGCGGTCCGCGCTGCGGTCGACGACGCGGCGGTCAAGGTGATCGTCGTGCGAGGTGCCGGTCGGGCATTCTGCGCTGGATACGACTTCGGTGGCGGCTTTCACCACTGGGACGCAATGTTGACGTCCGACGGGAAGTGGGACCCGGGCAAGGACTTCGTCGCGACCGGCGCGTTCGCCGGCCCGACGGAGCGTTTCATGAGCATGTGGCGTGCGCCCAAGCCCGTGATCGCCCAGGTGCACGGATGGTGCGTCGGCGGCGGCAGCGACATGGCGCTGTGCGCCGACCTCATCGTCGCGTCCGAGGACGCGCAGATCGGGACGCCGTACTCGCGGATGTGGGGCTGCTACCTGAGCGGCATGTGGCTCTACCGGCTCGGGATGGCGAAGGCCAAGGAGCACGCGCTGACGGGGCGGCCGCTGTCCGGCATTCAGGCGGCGGAGATCGAGCTGATCAACCGGGCGGTGCCGTTCGACGAGCTCGAGTCGACCGTGCGCGGCCTTGCCGAAGAGCTGGCGAGCATCCCGGCATCACAGCTCGCGGCGATGAAGCTGATCGTCAACCAGGCGTACGAGAACATGGGGCTGCGCTCGACGCAGACCCTCGGCCCGATCCTCGACGGGCTGATGCGCAACACGCCGGACGCCCACGCGTTCATCTCGACCGCGAGCGCAGAGGGGGTACGCGCGGCGACGAACGAGCGCGATGCCCGCTTCGGCGACTACTCGATGGCCGGGCCCGGTCAGCGTCCCGACCCGAGTCACGTGATCGAGCCGTGACGAGCGGCCCGGTCGCCAAGAGCCGTAGTTGTCGGCAGTCGATGTCGGGGATTCCACGGTGGAAGTGAGATACATCACACACGTACCTTCGCTGTATGACTGCCATCGGAGAACGCCTCAGCTCGCTTGACAACACCTTCCTCGAACTCGAGCAGTCCGACGAGTCCTCGTCGATGCACATCGGGGGTGCGCTCGTGTTCGACGCGCCCGACGACGGCCGTGTCCCGTCGGTCGATGACGTGTGCGCCCTGCTCGAGGAGCGTTTCGGCATGCTGCCCAGCTTCCGCTGGCGCCTCTCGGAGCCCCGCCCGCACGGGATGCTGCGCCCGGCGTGGGTGGAGGATCCGACCTTCGACGTCCACGCCCACGTGCGGCATGCCTCCCTGCCCGCGCCCGGGGGCGACGCCGAGGTGAACGAGTGGCTCGCGGATTTCTGGACCCATCGCCTCGACCGCACCCGTCCGCTGTGGGAGATGACGGTCGTCGACGGGCTCGCCGACGGTCGCTGGATGCTTGCCACCAAGACCCACCACGCGATGGTCGACGGCGTCGGCTCGATGGACATCGGGCACATCCTGCTCGACGCCGAACCGCATCCGGGCTCACCGCCTCCGCAACCGGAGGTGCCGGCCGCGTCGACGAACGGCGACGGCGGGCTGCATCTGTCCCTGCCTGAATGGGTCCCGGCGGCCATTGGCGCCGCACGGGGAGCGGCGCGCGGCGTCGTCGGGGCGGCGCTGCACCCGCGCCGGATCGTCAAGGCGGGCGAGGCCGCGGTCGCGATGGGCGAGTTCCTGTGGGAGGACGAGATCCAGTCGGCGCGCGCCTCGTCGCTCAACGTGCCGATCGGGGCGACGCGCCGGTTCGAGTCGGTGCCGCTCGAGCTCGAGCGGGTCAAGTCGATCAAGGCCGGCCTCGGCGGCACGGTCAACGACGTCGTGCTCGCGATCGCGTCCGGCGCGCTGCGGCGGCTGCTCGAAGCGAGGGGGGAGGACCTCGACCGCCCGCTCCGGGCGATGGTGCCCGTCAACCTCCGCCTCGACGACGACGGCAACCTCGGCAACCACGTTACGTCGCTGTTCGTCGAGCTGCCGATCGGCGAGGCGGACCGCCGCATGCGCTACACGCACACCCGGGCGAACGCGACGGCGCTGAAGGCGGGCACGGCAGCCGTCGGTGGTGAGACGCTCGTGATGACGTTCGGCGTGTTGCCGCCGATCCTGCACGAGTCGATCTCCCGGACACTGTTTGCGCCACGGCTGTTCAACCTCACGATCACGAACGTGCCCGGACCGCAGATCCCGCTGTACTCGCTCGGCTGCCGGATGCGCCGGATCATTCCGCTCGTGCCGCTGTTCGCCGAGCACGCCGTCGGGATGGCGATCGTCTCCTACGACGGCGAGCTCGTGATCGGCATCAACGGCGACTACGCGACGATGCCGGACATGGAGTTGCTCGCCGACGCGGTGCGGGAGGAGTTCGAGGAGCTGCTCGCGCTCGCCCAGTCAGCTGAGGGGGCGTCCGGCTAGCGGCGAACCGGCGCCGTTCGAGAGGGCCGTCCACACCCGCTCCGGCGTCATCGGCAGTTGCCGCATCCGCACGCCGTCGGTTGCCGCCGCCACAGCGTTGGCGACGGCAGCCGGTGCCGCGACGACCGGCGCCTCGCCGACCCCCTTGGCACCGTACGGTCCGTCCGGGACCGGCACCTCGACGATCATCGTCTCGATCGCCGGCGTGAACGCGCTGGTCGGCAGCGCGTAGTCGACGAACGTGCCCGTCGTCAGCTGGCCGTGCTCGTCGTGCACGAGCTCCTCGAGCAGTGCCCAGCCGAGGCCCTGGGCAGCCCCGCCCATCATCTGGCCCTCGACGAGGGCCGGATTGAGCGCGCGCCCGACGTCCTGGGCGATCGCATGGTGTAGCGGCGTGACCGCGCCGGTCTCGCGGTCGACGCGGACATGGGAGATGTGGGCGGCGGCCTGTGGCGCCTGCGAGTTAGCGACCCTGCCGTGGCCCTCGACGGGCGGGTGCGGGCTCCCGAAGCGCAGGATCTTCGCCGCGAGTTCGTCGATCGCGATCGCCTTGGCCGGGACGCCTGCGGGCCGAACATGAGCGTCGACGATCTCGAGGTCCTCCGGGGCGATCTCGAGCTCGTCGGCGGCGATCGCGAGCAGCCGCTCCCGGGCCTCGATCGCCGCGCGCTCCACGGCGCGACCGACCGTGAAGGTGATCTTGCTTCCGCCACTCGTCCCGGCGTACGGGGCGCTCGCGGTGTCTGCGTGCACGACCCGCACGCGACTCGGGTCGACGCCAAAGGCGTCCGCGGCGATCGCGGCGAACCCGGTCTCGACGCCGGTCATGTCGGCTGCGCCGGTGATGACGGTGAGCCGCCCGTCGGCGTCGAGCCGGCACAGCGCCGCGGCGGGCTCGTAGCCACCGGGCCACCAACCGAGCGCGATCCCGATTCCCTCGTCGGCCGGGAGCGTGTCCCGTTTGGCGTACAGCGGGTGCTCCCCGATGCGCTCAAGGCAGGCCCGCGCGCCGAACACCGGGAACGGCCGACCCGCCGGAGTGCGGTCGCCCTCGTCGGCGACGTTGCGCAGACGAAGCTGCAGCGGGTCGATCTCGAGTTTGTGCGCGAGCTCGTCGATCAGCGACTCGAGCGCGAACGCCGCGGGCGGCGCCGTTGGGGCGCGGTACGCCCCGAACGTCACCCGATTCGTGGCGACGCCGAGCGCGCGGAGGTCGTGGGCGCGCCAGCGGTACGCCCCGGCGGTGAGCATCGCCGCGATCGACTCGACGCCGTAGTCGTCGGTGCTGCCACGGTCGACGAGGACGTTGGCGCGGACGGCCGTCAGCTCGCCGTCGGCTGTGGCGCCGACCTCGAGGTCGATGATCTGGGCACCCGCCGGATTCGTCGCCGACTGATCCTCACCTCGGGTCAGCGCCAGGCGCACGGGTCGGCGGAGCTTCACTGCGGCCGCGGCGACGAGCGGCTCGATGATCATCATCTTGCCGCCGAACGCGCCGCCGAGCGGGGTCGCGCGGATGCGGACGCGGTCGGCGGGCAGGCCGAACAGGTCGGCAAGCGCATCCCGGGTCCCGAACGGCGCCTGGGTGGACGTGCTGACGACGAGCTCGCCGTCGGGCTCGAGCCATGCCGTCGCGGTCTGGGGCTCGAGGTATCCCTGGTAGACCCAGGGCGTCGTGAACCGGCCGCTGACGGTAATGTGGCTCGCCGCCAGTTCGGCGTCGGTGTCGCCGTGCGGGATGCTGGCGGTCGCCCTGACGTTGTCCGTGTACTCCTCGTCGATCGCGTCTGCGGCGACCGACGCGTGGGCGTCGGTGAGGTCGGCGCCCTCGTCGGCGTCGGCGTCGGTTTCGTCGGCCTCGGCTTGCGTGCGGGCGAGCGACGCGCCGGGCTTCGTCGCCGCCTCGAGGTCGAGCACCGGGGGCAGTGGGTTCAGCTCGAGCGCGACGAGCTCGGCGCCGTCCTCCGCGGCCGCCTCGGTGTCGCCGACGACGATCGCGACGGGCTGGCCCGCGTACACGATCTCGGCCTTCGCCAGCGGCTCGTACATGCGGCCGCTGCCGGCGCCGGTGATCGGGAGGTCGCTTGCCGTGAGGACGGCGACGACGCCGGGCGTCTGTGTCGCCGCCTCGGTGTCAATCGCCTCGATCAGCGCGTGCGCCTCGTGCGAGAGCACGAGACGGGCGTGGAGCAGGCCCGTGACGGGCAGGTCGGCGGCGAATCGCGTTTGCCCACGAACCTTCGGTTCGGAGTCACGCCTGGGTGTCGAGACGCCGATCGCAGCCACATTTCCAACGTAGCACCGAGCCGGATGTTCGGCCCTCGTAGGCTTACACGACGATGGCTGTGCAGCGACCCTTCACCGGGATGCGGCTTGACCGCGCGAGCACCGAGCGCAAGGACCCGGGCGTCATCGCCTCGCTGCTCGCCGATCCGTCGGCCGCCTGTTTGCTCGCGGATCCGGGTGCGGTGGTGATCGCCGGTGCGGGCGACGGTGGCGCCCTGCTGCGCGCGCCCGCCGTACCGTCCTCGGCGGCCGAGGCGATCCTGCTCGGCCTCGACGACGATCGCCGTCCGGTGTTTGCGGTGGACCTCGATCCGCTCTCCGAGCGGGAGCGGGCGCGGATGATCGACGGCGGCGAGCTCGTCGCGCTGCGCGACGCGGGCGCGCGGTTGCCGCACGCCGAGGCCGGGCTTGCCGCGTACGTGATGGGGCTGCTCAACTGGCACCGGCGCCATCGCTTCTGCGCCAATTGCGGCGCCCCGACTGACATCGAGGAGGCCGGCTACTCCAGGCACTGCCCGCGCTGCGGCGCCCACCACTTCCCGCGGACCGACCCGGTCGTGATCATGACCGTCGAGTACGACGGGCAGCTCCTGCTCGGGCGGCGGACCGGCTGGCCGGCGGGCCGCTGCTCGGTGCTCGCCGGGTTCGTCTCACCGGGCGAATCGGCCGAGGAGGCCGTCGTGCGCGAGGTCGAGGAGGAGTCCGGGATCGTCGTCCGCGACCCGGTGTACGTCTCCTCGCAGCCGTGGCCGTTCCCCTCATCGTTGATGCTCGGCTTCGACGCGGTTTCGGACGGCGGCTCGCCCGTCGCGCAGGACGGCGAGCTCGAGGAGGTCCGCTGGTGGCCGCTCGACGGGGTCCGGGCGGCCTTGCGCGGCGAGAACCCGGACCTGCTGCTGCCGCCGTCGATCTCGATCGCGCGGTTCTTGATCGAGCGGTGGGTGGCGGCGCACGACGACTGACAGGCGGCGGGGGACCGGTCGGGCTGAGCGTCGTGGATCCGCAACAACGGTCCGCGCGATCGGGCTCTGGCGTGGGGTCGTGCCTCTTCCGCGCTCTGGAGGGTGTTGCGTGAATGGTGGCCGGCGGCGTGGCGAGGTGAGGCGTCGGCTGTGAGGGTCGAGCCTCGATCGCGCGAGATCATCAACGTTCGGGCCTGATCGAGGATGCTGGGACGGTGATGCCATCAGAGCGCACCGATTCCCCGCTGTCTCTGCGGCGCGTCGAACGTTGGGGGATTGGTGTTGCGCTAGGCCCCAGCGGCGGGCCGACCGGAATATCTCGCCAGATCGGCCCGGCCGACCGGATCGGGGCGCAAAATGCCGCCCCCAGGGGACTTTCTTGCCAGATCCGAACGCCGAGCGAGATCTTGGCGGGAAATGCCGCTTGAGGTCCGGGCTCACGCCGCGCCGCGCCGCGTCTGGTCCACCTCCTCAAAGCCGCCTTTCCCGCGGCCCGACACCACCGCACCGAATGCGCGACCGCACACAGCGCCGACGCAGTGCTCGTCCGGCCGCCGTTATGCAACACCCTCCTGGTATGCAAAACGGTCCGATCCTCTGGCCCGGGGTCGAGCAGCGGACCGTTGTGGCGGTCAGGGGCCCGAGGGGGCGAGCGGACCGGAGGGGGTCGTTCCGCCGAGCGGTGCGCTACGCCGGCCGGCGTCCGCGCATCGGGGCCACCGCGTCGTCGTCGGCGCCAGCGTCGTCGGCAGCGCGGGCGGAGCTCACGGCGGCAGCCTGATCGGCGTCCATCCACATCTCCCACCGCCCGGACGCCGAGACGCGCTCGGAGAAGAACCGGTACGGCCGCCGTCCTCCGAACTCGGTCTGACGCAGGTGCGCGACGCCCCCGAGCACCGAGGCGATCCGGCGCCGGGGCCAGCCGAGCGTGTCCTCGATCGCGCCGAACGGCCGTGGCGTTCCCGGGGCGGCCGCGAGCGCCCCGAGCAGCGCTCGCATCAGCGGGCTGCAGCGGTCGTGGAACCGGGCGATCTCGTCCGGATCGGTCATCGCGTTGTCCGGGGCATGCTCGCCGCCGGCTTGCCTTCGTGAGCGTCTCACGCGGTACTACTCAAGCAGTTACGCCGTCGCCGGGCTTGCTGTAGGCGGCTTCGGGCCGAACGGGAGCAGCGCGTCCTCGCCCTTGCCGACAACCCCGTAGCTGGACTCGGGCAGCTCGTTCCATGCGCCCGGCAGGTCACCGATCGGCTCCGAAACAACGAGTCGCGAGTCGTCGGAGAGCTCCTGGAGGAGGTGGCGCTCGGGGTAGAGCGCCCGCAGGGTCGGCAGGTGCTTGGTGAAGAACAGCGTCCGGGACTTGCCCTCACTCGAGTATCGGAACACCCACATCCGCTCACCGTCCGTCGTCGCGATGGTCCCCTGAAACGGGTGGCGGATGCGGTGGCGCGCACCAACCGACTCGACGAGGCCGATCGCGCGGGCGACTGCGTCGGGGGGATCGTCCTCGAGCCCGAACGTCAGCGCGAGGTAGAACAGGAGCTCGGTGTCGGCCTGGCCGGAGATGTCCGGGTAGAGCGACTCGTCGACCGCGAGCACGAGGTCACGCTTGACGGTCGCGAGGTCGGCGACGAAGCCGTTGTGCATGAACAGCCAGCGGCCGTGGCGGAACGGGTGGCAGTTCGTCTGCTGCACAGCCGATCCGATCGCGGCGCGGATGTGGGCGAAGAAATGCCCGGAGTGGATGTGCCCGGCCAGCTCGCGGAGGTTCTGGTCGTTCCAGGCGGGCTCGATGCTCCGGAACACGCCGGGCGTGGGCATCTCGTCGTACCAGCCGATACCGAACCCGTCACCGTTCGTCGCCTCCGCGCCGAGCTTTGAATGCAGGCTCTGGTCGATGAGCGAGTGCGCGGGCGCGTACAGCGCGCGCTCGAGCAGGATGGATGAACCGGTGTAGGCAAGCCAGCGACACATCAGTGGGTCCTTTCCGAGACGGGGGCGGGCGCGGGCGTGGGCGTGGGCGATCGCTCTGGGGCGGCCGCCGGACGGACCGCGAAGACAGCGCAGGCGAGGAAGCATGCCGCGCCGAGGCTGGTGTTCCAGTTGGCGGCGGCGAGGTCGAGCACCGAACCGGTCGACGGGACAACGTAGCCCGCGATCGCCGAGATGCCGAAGAAGATGCAACCGAGCAGGTTGATCCCCGGTAGCCACCATCCCGCGCTGTCCCGGACCGGCCAGAACCCGTGGCGGGGCGACGCCGCGTAGGCGATGGCACCCGAGACGAGAAAGCAGACCGACCCGTACGCGTCCGGCCGCCAGACGAGGCGGTTGTAGTGCGGGTTCGAGGTCGCGGTCTGGAGCGCCAGGAACGTGCTGACGTTGAAGCACACCGTCCCGACGGACTGGATCGCGGCGCTCCAGAACGCGGCGCGCCCAGGGCGGTCGGCGGTGCGACGCGGCCACGCGATCCGGGATTGCAGCGCCCCTCCGGCGGTGAAGAAGATCGACCCGACGAAGAACGTGATCCCGTCGGCGGTGCTGCCGACAAGCTGGACGTACCCGGGAAACGGGCCGATCAGAAAGCAGGTCGACCCGATCGCGAAGCTGAGCCCCATCGCACGGGTCATGTCGTTCCTCCAGGCGAAGTCACCAGAGACGGCCAACGCTAGGGGCGCCCACGCTGCGCAGCATCACCTTAAGCGGATGACCGGTCCCGCGGGTGCAGTCACTCACCGCGCCACTCCGCGACCGACCGCAGGCCGCCTTCGGCGCCGGTTGCCGGATCGGCCTCCGGCAGCTCCACGGCGGCGATGTTGGCGCGGGCCTGCGGCAGCCACTCGGCGTCCGCGCGACGCAGGTCGTAGTGCTCCTGACCGGGCGGATAGCCGCCGACGACGAGCAGTCCGGATGCCACCCCGTCCCGCTTGTGGCCCGTGCCCGCCGGCAGCACGATGACGTCGCCCGCCTGCACGGTCAACTCCGCGCCGCCGGGCCCGCCGAGCACGACACGTGCCGCGCCGCTGATGACTGCGAGGGCCTCGTGGGCGTTGGAATGGAAGTGGTGGTAGGGGAAGATCCCGTTGCGCCACGTCCCGCCCCAGCCGTGGCCGTGAAACAGCCGTTCGCACGCCACCGGGTCGTCGACGATCTCCGAGAGACCGTGATGGATGACGACGGGCAGGCCTGGGTTGTTCGGGATCCCCTCGCTCTCGTCGAACCGCAGCAGCTCCATCGTCTGCGTCAACGTTAGAGTGCGCGTCAGGGCCATGAAGGTTCATCCCCTGACCACCGGGACGGTCGCGCTCAAGCGCGCGTTCCTGTTCGCGTCGAGCGGCTGGCGTCGCCAGCTCGACATCTTCCTCCCGGGAGAATGGGTCGACCCGGTTCCGATCCACTGCTGGGCGATCGAGCACGACGGGCGGCTGCTGCTCGTCGACACGGGCGAGACCGCGAACGTCCATGACATCCCGTTCGCGCGGTTCCAGGTGCGTCCCGAGGACGAGCTCCCGCACGTGCTCGCGGCCGCCGGCCTGAGCATCGCCGACGTCGGCACAGTCGTGCTCTCCCACATGCACGGTGACCACATGGACGGCGCCGTGCACGTCGACGGGCCGGTGCTCGTTCACGCTCCGGACCTGGAGTTCACCCGGACGGCGCAGGCGCGGTTCATGCAGCGGGTCCTCCGCCAGCCGGTCCCGACGCGGCCCGACTTTCGCCCGTTCACGCTCGACGACGGACCGTTCGGCGCGTTTCCCCGGAGCAAGAAGCTGAGCGACGACGGGCGGATCGTCGCTGTCGACACCGCCGGCCACACGGTCGGTCATATCTCGGTTATCTGCATCGACGATGAGGGGCGCCACGTGATGATCGCCGGCGACGCAACCGACACCGTCGAGCAGCTGCGGGCGCGGCGTCCCGACGCGGTCAGTCCCAAGCCGGATGTCACGGTTCAGACCATCGATCGGATCCTGGCCCACTCATCCGACCACCCGACGGTTTACCTTCCGTCGCATGACGTCGAGTCGGTCGCGCGGCTGGAGAGTGGAACGACGCTGTAGCGGCGCGCTTGCGCTGCTGATCGTGGCCGTGGTCGTCCTTGCCGGATGCGGCGGCGGTTCCCCGATGAACGCCGCTGGGGCGAGCGGTGCGAGCACGAGCACGTCGACGTCGACGCACACGACGAAGCCGAAGCCCAAACCGAAACCGGTCAAGCTGACGGTCGAGGTCAACGGCGACATCCTCGTGCACTCGCCGGTGTGGGCCCAGGCGCTCGCATACGGGCACGGCAACTACGACTTCCGGCCGATGCTGCGCGAGATCCGACCGTACCTCCGAGGTGCCGACCTCGCGATCTGCCATGTCGAGACGCCAATGACGCCGCGGCCGCCGCAGGGCTATCCGGTGTTCAATACGCCCACCCAGCTCGCGAAGGCGATCAAGTGGGCCGGGTACCGCGTGTGCGACACGGCATCGAACCACTCGGTCGATATGGGCCAGTACGGGATCGACGAGACCGGCCGCGCGCTCGACCGGGCCGGAGTGCTGCACACGGGCTCGTTCGCCTCACCGAGCGCGCAGCAGCGGGTCCTGATCACGAAGGTGAAGGGGATCAAGGTCGCGTTCCTCGCCTACACGGAGATGACGAACGGGATCCCGCTGCCGCACTCCTGGTCGGTCAACCTCGCCCACGTCGGCGCCATCCGCCGGATGGCCCGGGCGGCGCGCCGCGCCGGGGCCAAGATCGTGATCGTCAACTTCCACTGGGGCGACGAGTTCGTCACGCAGCCAAGCGCGTTCCAACGTGACCTCGCCGGGGCATTGACGCGAGATCCGGACATCACCGCGATCGTCGGCCAGCACGTTCATATCGTGCAGCCGATCGAGCGCGTCAACGGCAAGCTCGTCGTGTTCGGCGAGGGCCAGATCCTCTCCAACCAGTCTGCGGCGTGCTGCCCGCCGCAGTCCGAGGACGGGATGCTCGTCTTCCTGCACATCACCGTCCGCGGCAACCGGTCAAGCCTCACCGGCATCAGTTACATGCCGACGTGGAATCGCCACCCGGACTACACGGTGCTCCCGATTGGGGATGCTCTCAAGCGGCACGAGGCGCCGTCCGACGTCCTGCGCGCCTCGTATCACCGGACGACGGCGACCGCCGGGCGGGTCCCGCATCTGCTCGGCCCGATCCCCGGCCGCTTGCCGTAGCGACCCCGTCGTCAAGAGCATCACTCCGGAGTGATACTCTGGCGCCGCGAGATGCCCGCCTCGGTTCGGACCCGGATTCTCGACAGCGCGCTGTGCTGCTTCATCGAGTTCGGCTACGACCAGACCACGATCGCGCGGATCCGCGAACGCAGCGAGGTGACGAACGGCGCCCTGTTCCACCACTTTCCGAGCAAGGAGTCGATCGCCGACGCGCTGTACGTCGAGGCGCTGACGTCATTCCAGGCGGGGCTGTGGGACCTGCTCGCGCGTAAGCCGCGATCGGTGCGCGCCGCGATCCGCGGCGTCCTCGCCCATCAGCTCGCCTGGACCGAGGCGCACGCGGACCGCGCCCGGTTCCTCTACATGCGAGGTCACGTCGATTGGGACACGCCGGCCGGCGTCGAGCTCGCCGAGCGCAACCGCAGCCTCGCCGACGCCTACCGGGAATGGATGACGCCGCTCGTGCGCAGCGGGCAGGTCCGGCCGATGTCGATGCTGATGGCGACGGCGATCGTCGGCGGCCCGGCGCACGCGATCGCTCGGCGCTGGCTCGCGGGTGAGCTGCGCGAGCCGCTGAGTGCCTACGTCGACGAGCTCGTCGACGCCGCGACCGCCGCCCTCAGCGGCACGCCGGCGAGCGGTGGGCGATCGTCGCCCGAGCTGCCGCGCGCCGGGCGGATCCGGCTCGAGCTCGTCGCGGAGGACGGCAGCGTGCTCGCGAGCGGCGAGGCGCTCGCCGACCTCACAGCACCCGCGCCGTCAGCGGAAACGCGTCGACGATCACGTACGCCCGGATCCGCTTCGGCAGAGCCGTCCCCGCCGGCAGCGTCACCCGCACGCCGGTGATCCGCCCGCCGCTCCCGCCCGTCACGCGCGTCAGCGAGCGGTAGTCGATTCCGACGGGGGTCAGGTCCGATGCGCCGGCAAGCAGGATCGACGCGACGTGACGGCGCGCGAGCGGCAGTCCGGATCCGCTCAGCACGGCGCTGACACTCCCCGCGCGCGTCGCGGACGGACGCACGAGTCGCAGCGCTGCCACCCGAACGCCGTTCGGTCGCGCGGCGGCGCGGCCCCGATACGGCCCCGCGATCAGCGTTCCGCTCGCCGCGAGCACATCGCTCGGATTGCAGATGCCGGTGAACTTCAGCTCGGCACCGTAGTGCGGCACCTGCGAGCACACGGTCTCGGTGTAGGTCGACACGCCCGGCCGGAAGCGCAGGTCGGATCCAAGGGTGCCGCGGATCATGAACCCGCGCAGCGGCACGACGCCGAAACTGAACGTCAGCGGGACGCTCGGGCTCGACAGGCTCACGGCGGCGTGCGCGTAGGGACCGGCGACCGGGAATCCGAACGGGCTCGTCGGATCGACATGCTCGGAGCCGCGGGCGTCGCGCGTCGCCCCGATGACCCACAGGAGCAAGCGCGAGCGGCTGCGAGCGATTGTCGCGGCGATCCAGTCGTACTGGTCGAAGCCGATCTGATTGACCGACGGTAGGAACGCCGGCATCGGCACGGCGAGCCGGGCGAGGGTCATCGCGCTCACGCGCGTGCGGCTCACGCGCAGCGGGAGGGTGCTCCGCGCTGAAACCCCGGCCGTCCTCACCGTGATCGTCTGGGCGAAGTGCCCGGCGGTCGGTCCGGACGCGTTGAAGTTCCCCATCTTCACGCCGTTGTCGGTGTAGCCGCCGACCACGCGCAACCGGTATGTCGTGCCCGGCCGCAGCAGTCCCCGGGGCGACACGAACAGGAAGTGCCCGTCGCCGGACTCCTGCAGCGTGAACGGCACCCGCGGGGTGATGCTCACCGCGCGGCTCGGGTTGAGGATCGCCGCATTCACGGTCGTCCCGTGCCGACGGACGATGAGCCGGAGGTTGAACACCGTCGCCGGCGAGACGCCGCGCAGGGTCGTGGTCGGCAGCGTGCTGCCGCCCGCGCTGACTCCGAACACCCGGTCGAGCGAGTCGCCGAACTCCTGGGCGGGGCTCGTCGAGCAGCGCGTGTCGTGGCGATGCAGGCAGTAGTCGTACGGGACGTAGTCGATGTATCCGTGCTCGCCGGCGATGTAGATCCCGGTCCGTCCGAGCGCCGGCGAGGCGTTGAGATCGTTGCGGTCGCGCAGGACCGGGTTGCGCGGAGTCGTGTCGTAGGACCAGCGCCGGCGACCGGTGCTCGCGTCGAGCGCGTAGAGCTTGCCGTTCGAGGAACCGACGTACAGGATCTGGCGGTGGCCGGCGCCGGGCGCGAGCCCCAGGACCGGCGATGAGCGGATCGGGTCACCCGTGTCGTAGCGCCAGCGCAGCCGCCCGTCGGGGGCGAGCGCATTGACCGAACCATCGGTCGAGGCGATGTAGATCGTCGTCGTGTGGCCGGCGGCGTCAGTTCCCAGAGCCGGAGAGGCGTAGATGTGATCGCTCGTCTCGTACGTCCAGCGGGGCGTGCCCGTCGCGGGGTCGAGCGCGTAGAGCTTGGAGTCGAACGACCCGACGTAGACCGTGCCGTCGCTGCCGATCGCGGGGGAGGAGACGACGAATCCGGGCGTGAACGTGTGCCACAACGGCTGGCCGGTCGCGCTCAGCCGGTAGATGTTGAGGTCGAGCGAGCCCCAGAACGTCGAACCGTCCGGAGCGAACGCCGGCGAGGTCCACATCGAGCCGCCGGAGGTGAACTTCCAGACGAGCCGGCCGGACGGCGAGATCGTGTACGCGGTACCGCCGGTGTTGCCGGCGTAGATGTTCCCGCCGGGACCGAGCGCGAGCGAGCCCTCCCACCAGTCGACGGTCTGTCCGGCGACCGGCGGCACCGACGCGCGGCAGCGCCAGAGGATCCGCGGCCGCCCGCGGCCCGGCGTCGTCACGTGGTAGAGCCGCTCGTCGCCCGAGCCGAACGTGAGCGGCGCGCTCCCGAGGCGCGAGTCGAATGCCGAGAGGACGCCGGACGCGTCGATGATCCCGCCAGTCTTGATCCGCCAGCGCAGACGGCCGTCGGGCCGCAGGGCGTAGAACCACGTGTCGGCGGAGCCGATGTAGACGGTGCCGTCGCCCCCGATGAGCGGCGTCGAGAACACACCCCGGCCGGTGCGGAACGCCCACGGGCGCTGTCCGCCGTAGCGGGCGACGATCGGGCTCGCGCCGGTGCCCCGCGGGTCATGGCGCATCACCGGCCACGGCGAGGACGCGTTGAGCGGGATCGGCGAGGTGGCGGCTTCGGATTGGGCCGTGCTGCCGACGAGGGCGATCAGGGCCGCGGCGGCGAGGGCGGAGAGCGTGCGGGACATGGCCGGGGAACGACGGGGGGCGCGTCCCGCCTCGCGCAGCAGTGCGCGATGCTACCGGCAATGACCCGCCATGCGCGCGCCCTCGGTGTCCTCGGCACGCTCGCCGCGCTCAGTCCCGCGGCCGCGTCCGCGCGCAACCCGCGCCCGGAGACCGTGCCGGCGATCCGCGAGTGGCACGGCGCGAGCGGCGCCCTCCGCATCCGCGGCACGACGCGGATCGATGTCGCACCGGGCCGCCGGAACCGTCCGCTTGGCGGGGTCGCCGAGCGGCTCGCCCATGACCTCCGCACTGTCGACGGCCTGCGCGTCGGCCTGCACCGCGGCTCCGGCCGACCCCGCGTGGGCGACATCGTGCTCACGCTCGGCGCGCGCGATCATGCCCTCGGGGCCGAGGGGTACCGGCTCGCGACCGGGCGGACTGCCGTCATCTCGGCACGGACAGCCACGGGCGCGTTCTACGGAACGCGGACGCTGCTGCAACTGCTCTCCCGTCACCGCGCGCTTCCCGATGGGACGGCGCGCGACTGGCCGCGCTATCCCGAGCGGGGCGTGATGATCGACCTCGGCCGCCGGGTGTATCCGGAGCGATGGATCGAGACCGAGCTGACCCAGATGGCGGCGCTCAAGCTGAACACCTTGCACCTGCATCTCACCGACGATCAGCGTTGGGGCGTGGGGAGCGCGTCCGATCCCGGGCTCGCTTCCCCCGGGGCGCTCACCAATCGGCAGCTGCGCCGGATCATCGCCGCGGCGGCCCGCAACCATGTGACGATCGTCCCCGAGATCGACATGCCGGGGCACGTCGGCGCGCTGTTGCGGCGCCATCCAGGCCTTGAGCTGCGGGGGCTCACGCCGGCGCCGGGGGTGGAGAGCGGCAAGCTCGACATCACGAGCCCGGAGGCACTCGCGCTCGTCCGCCGTGTGCTCGACGAGTACATGCCCCTGTTCCCGGGCCCGTACTGGGATATCGGCGCCGACGAATATCTCGCGCCCACAGACCTACCGCGTTACCCGCAGCTGCTCACCTACGCTCGCGAGCGGTATGGGGGCACCGCCACCGCGCGGGACGCGGTCATCGGTTTCATCAACGGCGTCGACGACATCGTCCGCGCCCACCACAAGACGTTGCGCGCCTGGCATGACGAGCTCCGCCCCGGGAGCGTCACGCGGGCCCGCTCGGACATCGTCGTCGACTGGTGGATCAACATCTCGCCCCTCTCGGACCCGACCCCGCCGACACCGCAGCAGCTGCTCGCGGCGGGTCACCGGATCACGAACGAGGGCTGGTTCCCCACCTACGACACGGGCGATGCCGGCCCCGTGCAAGGAATGCCAAGCATGCGGGCGGCATACGAGTCGTGGGCCGTCAACGACTTCTGCGGCCCGACGATCAACGGACGGCTGATCGCGCCGTGCGCCGTCATCGACGCGAATGACCCCCGCAACCTCGGCTCCTCGATCAACGCGTGGGACAACCGCGCGCTCACGCTGGACCAGATCCACGCGACGCTTGCCGAGCGCCTGCCGGTGCTCGCCCAGAAGACCTGGGACTCAGCGGAGCTGACTCCGTCCTATGCGGCGTTCCAGCGGGTCGTCCGGTCGGCCGCCGGCTCTACGTCGTGACCGCGGCCTCGCGCGCCTGGGCGCGTAGCACCTTGCGGTCGATCTTGCCGACCGGCGTGAGCGGGATGACGTCGAGGATGTTGATCTCCCTCGGGTACTTGTAGCCGCCGATGTGCTCACGACCCCAGGCCACGAGCTCCTCGGAGGAGATCGTGGCGCCCGGGTGCAGGGAGACGAACGCGATGACCTCCTCGCCGTGGCGCGAATCGGGCCGCCCGACGACGGCCGCCACCGCGACCGCCGGATGCGCGACAAGGGCGTCCTCGACGTCGCGCGGGTAGACGTTGAAGCCGCCGCGGATGATGAGGTCCTTCTTGCGGTCGACGATGTACAGGTAGCCGTCGTCATCGACGTACCCGACGTCACCCGTGAACAGGCGGCCGTCGCGGAGCGCCTCGGCGGTCGTGTCCGGTGAGCGCCAGTAGCCCTGCATGACGCCGGGCGAGGAGGCGACGATCTCGCCGGGCGACCCCGGCGGGAGCGCGTTGCCCGCGTCGTCGACGATCTCGACGGTGGTGCCAGGCACAGGCTTGCCGACCGATCCGGGACGCTCTGACCCGACCGGGTTGGTCGAGATGAGCGCGGCCGTCTCGGTGAGGCCGTAGCCCTGGCGGATCGAGACGGACGGGACGCGGCGGCAGAACTCCGCCTCGACTTCCGGCGGGAGCGGCGCTCCGCCCGAGCTCACCTGCTGGAGCGTCGAGAGGTCGTGTTCCTCGAGCGGGTAGGTGAGCAGGATCTGCAGGATCGACGGGACCACCGCCGAGATCTGGATCTGATGCTCTGGAATGAGGGCCAGGAACGCGTCCGGGTCAAACCAGCGCAGCAGCACGCCGACGCCCTGCTCAGGGTTGTGCATCCCGGCGAGCGTGATGAGGATCCCGTACGCGTGGGAGAGCGGAAGTGTCCCGAGTGCTCGGGTGATGCCGGGGACGTAGGCCGACTCGTGGGCGGCGTGGCCCGTGTAGTACAGACCCTCGTGCGTGAGCATGACTCCCTTGGAGCGTCCGGTCGTCCCGCCGGTGTACAGGAGCGCCGCGAGGTCCTCGTTGGCGCGCGGAACGATCGCGCCCGGCTCGGCAGCCTCGAACGATGACAGCGCCAGGACCCCGTCTGCGCCGTCGCCCGTCGAGGCGACGAACCGCACGCTGTCGATCCCCTGCGCCGCCTCGCGGATCTTGTCGACGAACTCGGGCGTGGTGATGACGGCGCTCGCCTCGGCGTCGGAGATGATGTGGGCCAGCGCATCCGCCGGCAGCAGGAACATCGCCGGCGTGACGACCGCCCCCGCCCGCCAGATCGCGTTGTAGATGACCCCGACCTCGGGACAGTTCGCCATCGAGACGACGACCCGATCGCCGGGTCCGATGCCGAGTTCGGTCAGGTGGGTCGCGATCCGGCTGGCGCGGTCAAACAGCTCGCCAGACGTGTGCCACTGACCCTCGAACAGCAGCGCCGGGTAGTCACCACGCAGCTCAAACGAGTGCTCGGCGAGCCGGGCGAGATGGTGATCGCTCCGTGATGTCATTCGCGCACCATACCGGCGTGACGATCTCTCATCCGGCCTTGACTTAGAGCGCGCTCAAAGTCGTATCGTGGCCCTATGGCAATGACGCTGACGATCGCCGACGCTGCCCGGGCCTCGGGCTTGAGCGCGCACGCGCTGCGCTACTACGAGAAGGCGGGACTGCTCGAGCCGATCGACCGCAACGGCAGCGGTCATCGTCGCTATCGCGAGGACGATCTCGAGCGCATCCGGTTTCTCACGAAGCTGCGGGCGACCGGGATGCCGATCCGAGAGATCCGTCGCTATGCCGAGCTGATGGGTAAAGGAGACAGAACGAACGGCGAACGCCTCGAATTGCTCGAGGCGCACCGCCGCAAGGTGCTCGCTCGGCTCGAGGAGACCGCCAGGAGCCTCGACCTGATCGAGTGGAAGATCAATTTCTACCGTGAACGATTGGAGCATCAATGAAGACGCGCAAGCTGGGAGCGCTGGAGGTATCGGCCATCGGGCTCGGCTGTATGGGCATGTCGGCCTTCTACGGCTCGACCGATGAGCAGGAGTCCACGGCCACGATCCACCGGGCCCTTGAGCTCGGCATCAACTTCCTCGACACCGCGCAGCTGTACGGGCCGCTGACGAACGAGGATCTCGTCGGCCGGGCGATCAAGGGTCGCCGTGACGAGGTCGTGATCGCGACGAAGTTCGCCCGCCGGATGGACAACGCCACCCCCGGCGACATGTCGACGATCGGCCCGCTCGATGGGTCGGCCGAGCACGTCAAGAGCTCGATCGAGATCTCGTTGCGGCAGCTGGGCACCGACTACGTCGATCTCTACTACCAGCATCGTGTCGATCCGAATATCGAGATCGAAGAGACGGTCGGCGCGATGGCTGAGCTCGTGAGCGACGGCAAGATCCGCCACATCGGCCTGAGCGAGGCCGCGCCGGACACGATCCGTCGCGCGCACGCGGTTCATCCGATCACGGCTGTGCAGACCGAGTACTCGATGTGGACCCGGGACCCGGAGGAGGGCGTGCTGCCGACCTGCCGTGAGCTCGGGATCGGATTCGTTCCGTACTCGCCGCTCGGCCGCGGCTTTTTGTCCGGCCGCTTCAGCTCGCCGGACGACCTCGACCCGAACGATTTCCGCCGCCACGGACCGCGCTTCACCGGCGAGAACCTCGAGGCGAACCTCCGCCTCGCCGCAAAGGTCGCCGAGATTGCCGAGGAGAAGGGGATCAGCCCGGCCCAGCTGGCGATCGCATGGGTGCTCGCTCAGGGCGAGGACCTCGTGCCGATCCCGGGCACGAAGCGTGTCAAGTACCTCGAGGACAACGCCGGAGCGGTCGACGTCGAGCTGAGCGACGACGATCTGCAGCGGATCGAAGCCGAGCTCCCGAAGGTGTCCGGCGACCGGTACGACGAGGCCGGGATGGCCTCGGTCAACCTCTAACCAACCGCTAACGCGCGCGCTCGCGCGGGAAACGCGGGCGGATCGGCCATCATATGGAGGGGGCACCGTTGCCCCCTCCAGCCGTTTTGCCCGCAATGCCGCACGCTCCCGACCTCACCGGCGCCGCCCTTGAGAACCGCTACGAGCTCCACGCCCTGATCGGCGAGGGGACGTTCGGCCGCGTCTACCGGGGCCGTGATCGGCGGCTCGCCCGTCCGGTCGCGATCAAGGTGATCAAGCCGTGGTGGGCGGAGGACCCGGAGTGGGTGCGGAGCTTTGAGCGGGAGGCGCAGCTGCTCGCCTCGATCAGCGATCCGGGGATCGTGCAGATCTTCGACGTCGGATCCGCGCCCGAGGGTCTGTACTACGTCACCGAGCTCGTCGACGGGGAGAGCCTCGTGTCCCGCCTGCGCGGCGGCTGGCTCGATCCCGACGAGGCGGCCGGCATCGCCGAGCAGATGGCGCGCGCCCTCTCCGGCGCCCACTACCAGCGGGTCGTCCACCGCGACGTGAAGCCGGCGAACGTCCTCATCTCTTCCGACGGACGCGTGAAGGTGACCGACTTCGGCGTCGCCCGCCTGGCGGAGGGCAGCACCGACGGCCTCGGCGGGACCGTCGTCGGCACGCCGCGCTACATGGCCCCCGAGCAGGCGAACGGCGCAGCGGCCTCGCCGGCGACCGACGTCTACGGGGTCGGGGTCGTCCTCTACGAGATGCTCGCCGGACATCCGCCCTTCGACGGGGTGACCGCGGTCGAGCTGCTCTACCGCCACACGCACGAGCCGCCTCCGCCGCTGCCGGCAAACGTCCCCGCCGAGCTGTGCCGGGTCGTCGCCCGGGCGCTCGCCAAGGCGCCCACAGAACGCTTCGTCGACGGTGCCGAGATGGCGCGTGCGCTTGCCCGGGCGCGCGCGGCGATGGGCGATCGCGCGTTTGTCGGGGCGCGTCGCGGTCGGAGCGCCGGCTCAGGCGCGGGTGCCGCAACCGCCTTGCTCGATCCGCCTCCAGAGGCGCCGGCGCCGCCGCCGCAGGAGCACGCTGACTCGCCGCCGACGCCGCCGACGCCGCCGGGCGACCGCGTCCCGCCGACCCGGGTGGCCCCCTCGTACTCGCCCCGGCACAACGTCAATCCGGCCGGCCGGCGTCGCCGGATCGCGCTCCTCGGCCTCGTCCTGCTGCTCGCCGTCGGGATGGGCATCGCCGCGGTCGCGCTCGCGCCCGGTCATGCCCGGGTCCCCGGCGTGCACGGCATGACCCGATCACGGGCGAGCGCAGTGCTGCGGCGCGCCGGGCTGCATGCGGCGTTCGCGCACCGCTACAGCAAGGCGCGCAAGGGCACGGCGATCGGACAGTCCCCCGCGCGCGGGTCGCGCGTGCAGGACGGCAGCGACGTCACCGTGACCCTGAGCGCCGGTCCGGCACCCGTCACCGTGCCGTCCGTCGTCGGACGGTTGTCCTCCGACGCGACCGCTGCCCTCACCGCCGCCAAGCTGCACCCGGTCGTCGTCGAGGTGCCCGCTCCCGGCGTACCGACCGGTCAGGTCACGAAAGAGGCCCCGTCCGCCGGCGCAAAGCTCCTCCCGGGCACGACGGTCACGCTGTCGGCGGCGGAAGCGCCCCGGTGGCGCGGCCTGACGAGCTTCAGCGGGGCGGCACAGGCGAATTCCGTGCCGTTCCGGACCCGCGGACAGCGGTGGCGGATGGTCTACGACATGGGCTACGGCGGAACGTGCGCCCTCCTCTTCATCTGCTCGGGCCCGGACGCGACCGTGACCGACGTGAAGACCGGTCAGACGATCCAGCACTTCGGCCTCGACGAGGGGACGAATCGGGTCTGGACGTTCACCTCGGGTCCTGGCACGTACCAGATCGCGATCACGCCGGGCAGCGATAACGCTCGCTTCACAGTTCAGGTCGAGGACCGCTACTAGTATCGAATGTGGGCGTGCGCCCGTACGCGCGGGTCCGATTGCTCGGAGAGGGCAGACTTCGATTCAAGGCACCGACGCCTTGGGTCGATGCAAAAAGGGAGGGAGAGGTCTTCAAACCACACGGAGACGCACATGACCCACCCTGAACACACACAGAACACGCAGAACGACCACCTCGAGCGGGCGCTCGACAGCGCCCGGCAGCTTACCTCGACGACCCCGGTGTCACCGGTGTCGACGGAGTGGATGCAGGCCGCCACGCAGTCAGGCGACTTCTCGGTTCTGGCGCTCGCGCTGACGCGCTAGCGCTATGTAAGTGCCGGCGCCTCTGGCAGACCCGCCAGGGACGCCTGCAAATCTGACTCAGAAAACTCCGGATCCTCGAGCCGGCCGGCAAGGAACGCGTCGTACGCGCTGAGGTCAAAGTGACCGTGGCCGCAGAGTCCAAACAGAATGACCCGTGACTCTCCGGCTTCCTTGGCCGCCTCGGCCTCCTCGACGACGGCGCGGATCGCGTGTGCCGGCTCGGGGGCCGGAATGATCCCCTCGCTCCGCGCGAATTGCACCGCCGCGTCGAACGTCTCGTTCTGGCGGTAGGCCCGCGGCTCGACGAGTCCGGCCTTGACGAGGCCGCAGACGAGCGGCGAGTCACCGTGGTAGCGCAGGCCGCCCGCATGGACCGGCGGCGGGACGAAGTCGTGGCCGAGCGTGTACATCGGCATCAGCGGCGTGAGGCCGACCGTGTCGCCGAAGTCGTACGCGTACACCCCCTTGGTCAGGGTCGGGCAGGCCGCCGGTTCGGCGGCGATGAACTTCGTCTTCGCGCCGTCGCGGAGCACGCGACGGAGGAACGGGAACGTCAGGCCGCCGAAGTTCGAGCCGCCGCCGACGCACGCGATGACGACGTCGGGCTCCTCGCCCGCCATCGCCATCTGCGCGATCGCCTCCTGGCCGATCACCGTCTGGTGGAGCAGCACGTGGTTGAGCACCGAACCGAGCGAGTAATTCGTGTCCGCGTTCTGGGCGGCGACCTCGACCGCCTCGGAGATCGCGATCCCGAGTGAGCCCGTGGGGTGACTCTGCTGCGAGCGGCCGGCCGCGGTGATGTCGGAGGGCGAGCGGTGCACGGTCGCACCCCACGTCTCCATCATCGAGCGGCGGTAGGGCTTCTGGTCGTAGCTCGAGCCGACCATCCACACCTCACATTCGAGTCCGAACAGCGAGCATGCGAACGCGAGTGAGGAGCCCCACTGCCCGGCCCCGGTCTCGGTCGTCAGCTTGCGGATACCGGCCTCGGCGTTCTCATATGCCTGCGCGACTGCGGTGTTCGGCTTGTGCGAACCGGCCGGCGAGACGCCCTCGTACTTGTAGTAGATGTGGGCCGGCGTATCGAGCGCCCGTTCCAGGCGGCGTGCCCGGAACAGCGGCGTCGGCCGCCACAGCTTGTAGACGTCGCGCACCCGGTCGGGGATCTCGACCTCGGGATCGCCCGACACCTCCTGACCGATGAGCGCCATCGGGAACAGCGGGCTCAGGTCGTCCGGGCCGGCCGGCTCCTTGGTCCCCGGATGTAGCGGCGGCGCGGGATCGCCGGGCAGGTCCGGCATCAGGTTGACCCAGTGCGTCGGAATGTCCTGCTCGCCGAGCAAGAACTTCACCTGGTCGTCGCTCATGGTCTCTCCTTCGGTTGCCGGGGGCTGCGGGTTGCCGGTGGCGCGATTCTATGCAAGGGTCACGAGAATGCTTCGGAGGGTGCTGGGATTGCTCGCTGGGCTGGTGCTGCTCGCCGCCGGGGTGGGCGCGACGGTCGGGTTCGGTCGCGCCGGTGCCCTCGTACCGCTGGCGCAGCGCTGCGTCGCACTGCAGGCCGGGAATGGACGGTTCGTGACGGCGACCTCGGCGACGCGTTACGCGGCGAGCGCGCGTCGCGCATCGGGAGCTGCGGCGTTCTTCGTCAAACCGACCGGCCTGCGCACGGTGATGCTGTACGACCGCGGCCGCCGGCTGCTCGGCCGTAACGGCTCGAGTCGGCTTGCGAGCGGCGGACCACCGTCCGAGTGGTCGGCGATGCGCCTGCTGCGGGCCTACCGCGTGCGGTTTGCCTCGCGCTGTACGCCGTTCCCCGAGGCGGGGCTCGACGCCCGCGGCCGCCCGTTCACCGGGACTCGGGCCGGCGGTCATGTGTTCGGGTTCGTCGACGCGCACCTCCACATCAACGCGAACATGCGCGCGGGCGGCCTCGTCATCTCCGGGGAGCCGTTTGACCGTTTCGGGATTCCGGCCGCGCTTGGGCAGGACGCAAAGGTGCACGGTAAGGACGGCGGGCTCGACTACACCGGCAACCTGCTGCGGGACGCCAACCCGGTCGGCACCCACGACACGCACGGGTGGCCGACGTTCACCGGGTGGCCGGTTTACAACACCCAGACGCATCAGCAGACCTATTACGTGTGGCTGCAGCGTGCGTACATGGCCGGCGAGCGGCTTGTCGTCGCGCAGACCGCGGCCGACGCGCCGCTGTGCCGGCTCGAGCCGCGCACCTTCGACAGCTGTGACGAGACGCGGTCGATCACCGCCCAGATCCGCACGCTGCGCGCGCTCCAGGACTACGTCGACGCCCAGGCCGGCGGCGCGGGACGCGGGTGGTTCCGGATCGTCGAGACTCCGGCGCAGGCGCGCCGCGTGATCGCCGCCGGGAAGCTCGCCGTGATCATCGGGATCGAGTCCTCGGACGTGTTCGGATGCAGCGTCAGCAGCGGCCGGACGTCGTGCACACAGGCCCGGATCGACCGCGGCATCGCCGCGTACAAGCGCCTCGGCGTCCGCGCCATGTTCATCGCCCACTGGGTCAACAACGCGTTCGGCGGCTCTGCGCTCGAGGGCGGGGCCAAGGGGATCTTCATCAACATCCTCAACCGGGTGCAGACCGGCTCGTACTTCACGGTGGGTTCGTGTCCCGGCGCCGGCCAGGGGGAGAAGGTCCTGACGCTCCCGACGAGCTTCCTCGTGTCGCTGACGCGCTTCTTCCCGGCGGCGCGCGCGATCGCCGAGCAAGGGATGCCGTCCTACCCGAGCGGTCTGCAATGCAACTCCGATGGCCTGACCGCGCTCGGGCGCTACCTCGTGCAGCGGCTCATCGCGAACCACATGCTGATCGAGGTCGACCACCTCAGCGAACGGGCCCGCGACACGGTCCTCGGGCTCGCCGAGCAGGCCCGCTATCCACTCGTCTCGAGCCACAACGGGACGGGGGGAGAGTGGACCGACGCGGAACTGCGTCGCCTCTACCGGCTCGGTGGGTTCGCCGCGGTCACTCCGGATCAGGGTCCGGCGCTCGCCGCCAAGATCAACCGGATGACGAGCTTCCGTGCGTCGGGTCGGTTCTTCGGTGTCGGTATCGGCACCGACACCGGCGGGTTCTCCTCACTCCCGCAACCACGCGCCGACGCCAAGGCGCATCCGCTGCACTATCCGTTCCGATCCTTTGACGGGCGCGTCACCTTCACCCGCGAGCGGACGGGCTCACGGGTGTTCGACCTGGGCAGCGATGGGGTCGCGCACTACGGCTTGATCGCCGACCTGCTCGCCGATACCGAGGGGTCCTCGGGCGGGCGCCTGGCGCTCGCGTCGCTGTTCAACTCGGCGGAGGCGTACATCGAGATGTGGGAGCGGGCGGAGCGTCATCCCACATAACGCACCGCCCGCTACCGCGAGCGCGCTATCCGCCGAAAGGGGGTATCTATTTGAGTCAGGTCGGCTCGCGCCACGGCCTCTTGACGGGCGGGTGTGCGGGGGAGCGGATCGGCAGCGTCGGCCGTGGGCGTCCGGGGTGTGGGTTGACGATCAGGCTTCGGTAGGTGATGGGGTCGGCGAGGATGGCTTGCTCGATCAGTCGGTAGAAGAGCAGGCCACGACGCCGGGAGCCGCGTCGGTTGAAGCGGAACGTGAACTCGTTGAGGTACGCGTCGAGGTGCTCGGGCCCGACGGACCCCTGGTGGGTGCCAAGCAGCCAGCGTTTGAGCAGGCTCGCGACGCGATGGACGCCCGGCATCACCACGTGCGCGGGATCATGTTGGGCGCGCATGATCGTCCGCTCGTGCTCGTAGCCGCGGTCGCCCACCGTCCAATAGGCCTGCCATCCGTCGGTGTGGACGGTCGCTCCTGGCTGCACTGCGTTCTCGATGAACGGGATCAGGTTGTCCTTGGAGACGTCGTCGACGCGTTGCAGTCGAATCCGCCCGAATCCCTTGGGTTGCTTGACCTCAACCGCGATCGCGACGATCGCCTTGGTGTCGGTCTGCCGGCCGAACACTCCGCCTTCGACCCCGCCCAGGTACGCCTCGTCGACCTCGATCAGGCCCGTCAGTCGCTCCCGGCCGGGACGTACCATCGCGCTGCGGTACCGGTGCAGCATCGCCCACGCCGTCTGGTAGGACCCCAGCCCGAGCGACCGCTGGATGCCGAGCGCCGAGACACCGTGCTTCTGGCTGGTCATCTCCCACGCAGCTGCGAACCACAGCCGCAGCGGGGTGCGAGTGCGGTGGAAGATCGTCCCGGAGGTGACCGAGGTCTGCCGTCCGCAGACCGAACACTCCCAACGACCGCTGCTTAGCCGCCAACCAATCCGACTCACGCACCGCGGACAACGGAACCCGTCCGGCCAGCGCAGCCACTCAAGGTAGTCCAAGCAGGCAGCTTCGTCAGGGAACCACGCCAGCAGCTCCGCGTACGAGCCCGGGTAATCCTTGCCTGTCTGCGGCACTCTGCCAGCCTACCTGAGTTAGATAGATACCCCCCTTCCGCCGATACCGCTCGCGGCGATGTATGCGCCGCCGTTCCCGTTCGGGTGCACGAGCACGAGAGGCGCCAGGCACTTGGCCGGAAGTGACAGCGTCGCCTTCATCGCCGCGTCGCCATCCATCGACAACGGGACCTGAGGCGTCGAGCCGACCGGCGCGCTGCTCCCGTCGCAGTACAGCGAGGCGAACACCGTGGTGACCGGTCCCGGCGTGTTCGTCCCGCTCGGGGGCGGGATCACGAGCCCGCGCACGGCGACCCGGAATTCGCCGCCCCGCTCGAGCTTCGCGGAGCCCCGCTGCAGGACCCAGGGCACGCCACCCGCGGCGATCCCGTTGAGCGTCGGACCGCCCGCCGAAGCGGGAACGCTCGGGGCCAGTGAGGTCTCCAGCAGCTCTCCGTGATGCCGGTTGCGGTCGCTCCCGCGGTGCTCCCGACCACCGTGCTCGTGGCCACGGTCATGTCCGAGTGCACCGACTGCCGTGGTGGCCGAACCACCGAGGGCTGCCACGGCCAAGGCTGCGACCGCGGTTCGCCGTGATACGCGCATGTGTACCTCCGTCGTCGTCGTTTGATTCCCGACGGCGACGCGGGGCGCCCATAACTCGCCTCGCCTCAGGCTCTCGACAATGCATGACGCCCTTCCGACGGTGATCCTTCCCTACGATTCCAAGATGGCGGTGAGGTGGTCAGCGACGGTCGCACTGCGCGGCGCGGGCGGCGAGCCGGTCGACTTTGCGCGGACCGTGCTGTCTCACGGCGTCGCCGATCTGCCGCCGAACACGATCGCCCCCGACGGTTCACAGTTCGAGGCGATCCTGCGCTCGGGCGGGCACGCGTGGCTCGTCCGTGTCGTCCCCGACGGGCCCGGAGCGGCACGGATTGCAGCACCGGCCCGAGTGCCGCCCGCCAAGCTGCGGCCCGAGCTCGAGGCCCAGGTTCGCCACATGCTCCGGCTCGACGAGGACCTGAGCCCGTTCTACGTGACGGCGACCGCCGAGCCGACGCTCGCGTGGGTGGCGCTCGGCGCCGGGAGGATGCTCCGCAGTCCGACCGTGTTCGAGGACCTCGTCAAGACGATCTGCACGACGAACTGCACCTGGTCGGCGACCGTGCGGATGGTGAGTGCGATTGTCGCGCAGCTCGGCGTCCCCGCCGAGGGCGCTCCCGACCGGCGCTCGTTCCCGAGCGCGACCGCGCTCGCTGACGCCGACGACATGTTCTTCCGCGACGTCGCGAAGGCCGGGTACCGCGGTCCGTATCTCCGCACGATCGCCACCGAGGTCGCCGGGGGCCGGCTCGACCTCGAGGCGCTGAACGACCCGGAGCGGTCCGATGACGTCGTAGCCGAGGAACTGCTCGCGCTCCCCGGCGTCGGACCCTACGCGACCGCGCACATGATGATGCTGCTCGGCCGCTACCGGCGGCTGATCCTCGACTCCTGGACGCGACCGACGTATCGGCGTCTCGCCGGGCGCCCCCGGATCACCGACAAGGGCATCGAGCGTGCCTTTCGCCGCTACCGCGAGTTCGCCGGGCTCGCGTTCTGGCTGACGCTGACCGAGGACTGGGTGACCGGATGACAGAGCCCATGCCCCGTGATGCGATCCGGCAGTTCGTGGCGATGATGCCCTTCGCCGAGCTTCTCGGGATCGAGCTCGAGCACGCGAGCGCCGAGTCGGTGATCGGCCGGCTGGGCTGGCGCGAGGACCTCTGCACCGCCGACGGGGTGATGCACGGCGGCGCGCTGATGGCGCTCGCCGACACGATCGGAGCGGTCTGCGCGTTCCTCAACCTCCCGCCGGGCGCCACGACGGCGACGATCTCGTCTTCGACGAACATGCTCCGCGCGGTGCGCGGTGGCGAGGTCGCCGGGACCGCGCGTCCGCTCCACGCCGGGCGCTCGGTGATCGCCGTTCAGACAGAGCTGCGCGACGACTCCGGCCGGCTCGTCGCCCAGGTCAGTCAGGCGCAGGCGGTGCTCGCGTCGTCCGGCTGACCGGCGTAGGCTTCGCGACGACCCAACGAGGGAAGGAGCGAGGGGTAATGACGACCTACGAGCCGACGATCGCGTTCGAGGGATTGATGATGCGCACGCCGCTGCTCGTCCGCGGGATTGCGCAGCGGGCGGAACAGCTGTTCGCCGATCGTGAGGTCGTGACCGCGACGAGCACCGGGATCGAGCGCTCGACACTCGGTCAGGTGGCCCAGCGGGCGCGGCGGCTGGCGAGCGCGCTGCGCGACATGGGGATCCGGCCGGGCGATCGCGTGGCCACGTTCGGCTGGAACTCGCAGCGGCACCTCGAGCTCTACCTCGCAGTGCCGTCGATGGGGGCGGTGCTCCACACGCTCAACATCCGCCTGTTCGACGAGGACCTCGAGTACATCGTGTCCCACGCCGAGGATCGCGTCATCTTCCTCGACGCGTCGCTCGCCGAGCGCATGCCCCGCTTCGACGGCGTCGAGCACGAGGTGCTGATGCCCGATGCCGATGCCGAGCGTGCCGGCGCGATCGACTACGAGGAGCTCATCGCCTCGGGTGACGCCGGCTTCGCGTTCCCGGACGTCGATGAGAATCAGGCGGCGGCGATGTGCTACACGAGCGGCACGACCGGCCGGCCGAAGGGCGTCGTGTACTCGCACCGCTCGACGGTGCTCCACTCGCTCATCTGCAACCAGGCGGACGGGCCGGGACTGCGCCAACGCGACACGGTGCTTCCGGTCGTCCCGATGTTCCACGCCAACGCATGGGGCCTCGCCTACGCCGGGACGATGGCCGGCTCCAAGCTCGTGCTGCCCGGGCCGAAGCTCGATCCCGCGAGCCTCGCCACGCTCATCGAGGGCGAGCAGGTCACGATCGCCGGGGCGGTTCCTACGATCTGGCAGGGGATCGCCCAGCTTGATCCCAAGCCCGACCTGTCGTCCCTGCAGCGGATCATGTGCGGCGGGTCGGCGGTCCCGGAGACCTTGACGCGCACGTACGACGAGCGCTTCGGCGTGGAGATCATCCAGGCATGGGGCATGACCGAAACAAGCCCCCTGGCATCGATCAGCCGCGTTCCGAGCACGGGCCCCGATCCCCGGTCGGATGAGGGCTACAAGCTCCGGGCGACGCAGGGGCAGATCGTGCCGCTCGTCGAGTTCCGGATCGACGAGGACTCCGGCGGCGAGCTCCAGGTGCGTGGCTCAACGATCGCCAGCGCGTACTACAACGATCCGGCCGGAGCCGAGAAATTCACGGAGGACGGCTGGCTGCGGACGGGCGACGTCGCGGAGGTCCAGGCGGGCGGGTTCATCAAGCTCGTCGACCGCACGAAGGACCTGATCAAGTCAGGGGGCGAGTGGATCAGCTCGGTCGAGCTCGAGAACGCGATCATGGCCCATCCCGACGTACTCGAGGCGGCCGTCATTGCGATGCCGGACGAGCGCTGGAGCGAGCGTCCGTGTGCGTGCGTCGTGATCGAAGAGGGCAGCGGCCTCGATCACGACGGACTCCGTGAGTTCCTCAGCTCGCGCGTCGCGAAGTGGTGGCTGCCCGACCGGGTTGCGTTCATGGACGAGGTGCCGAAGACGTCGGTCGGCAAGTTCGACAAGAAGGTGCTGCGGGCGCAGCTCGCCGACGGCAAGCTCTGAGCGATCGCCTGCGTCGGTGGACGCTCGCCGGATGGGGCCTACGATGTGAGTCATGTCGCGTCGCATCGTTTACGCCTCCAGATTGACGCGGCTGCCGCTGATCAGCTCCGACGGCACCGAACTCGGCCACGTCGTTGACCTCGTGATCGGCCTTGGCGGCCGTCCGCCCCGGGTCAACGGGCTTGTGGTCGCCGTGGGCCGCCGGCGGGTGTTCATCGGCATCGGCCGCGTTGGCGAGATCGGCAGCGACGGGGTCCGTCTGCGCCGAGCCACGGTCAACCTGCGCCAGTTCGAGCTGCGCCAGGGCGAGCGGCTGGCGATGGGCGAACTCGTCGGCAGCCGGGTGCGCGGATCGCGCGTCCTTGACGTCGGGCTCACCCCGGCGCCCGAGCCGTTCGCCTGGGAGGTGGCGACCGTCGCCGTCGGGACTCGGCGCGTCCCCGGGCTGCGCCGGGCGCCGGAGATCCTCGACTGGAGCGAAGCGGGCGACGTGTTCGCGTACGACCGCCCGGTCGACCGCGAGGTGGCGACCCTCGGTGGCCTGCATCCGGCGGAGATGGCGGCCGCGATCCGCAGCCTGCCGCTCAGCCGGCGCCGCGTCCTGGCGGAGGCGCTCGAGGACGAACGGCTCGCGGATCTGCTCGAGGAGCTCTCCGAGGAGGAGCAGGTGCGGCTCGTCGAGGAGCTCGATACCGCTCGCCTCGCCGACGTCCTCGAGGAGATGGAGGCCGACGACGCGGCGGACCTGCTCGCCGAGTTCTCCGCCAGCCGCCAGGCCGAGTTGCTTGGTGAGATGGACCCGGACGAGGCCGAGCCCGTGCGCCGGCTGCTCACCTACAAGCCGGACACGGCCGGCGGTCTGATGACGCCGGAGCCGATCATCCTCGGTACACAGGCAACAGTCGCCCAGGCACTCGCCCGGATCCGCGATCCCGATCTTCCCGTCCCGCTCGCCGCCCAGGTGTTCATCGCCCAGCCGCCGCTCGAGACGCCCACCGGCCGTTTCCTCGGCATGGTCAGCTTCCAGCGCCTGTTGCGCGAGGCCCCGAGCAAGCCGCTCGGTCGCTGCGTCGAAGAGGACGTCGAGCCGATCCCAGCCAACGCAAGTGACCGCGAGGTCGCCAATCGGCTCGCCGCCTATGACGTCGTCGCGCTCCCGGTGATCGACGAGGTCGGGCGGCTCGTTGGGGCGGTGACCATTGACGACGTGCTTGACCGGGTCCTCCCGGCGAACTGGCGCGCGACACTGACGGCAAGCTGATGGCACGCAAGGACGACCTCGAACAGCCGCGCGGGACACCCGGAGGCCCGGTCTACGACCCGGACGCGTTTGCGCGGTTCGCGGAGCGACTGGCGCGGTTCCTCGGGACCGGCCGGTACCTGGCCGCGCAGACGGTGATCGTCATCGTGTGGATCGTCCTCAACGGCTTCGGGATCATCAACCATTGGGATCCGTATCCGTTCATCCTGCTCAACCTCGCGTTCTCGACCCAGGCCGCGTACGCCGCACCGCTCATCCTCCTCGCCCAGAACCGCCAGGCCGATCGGGACCGCGCCGAGGTCGAACGCGATCGCGAGACAGCGTCCCGCGCGGTGGCCGACACTGACTACCTGGCGCGGGAGATCGCAGCGATCCGGATCGCGCTCGAGCACAAGGCCGATAAGGACGATCTGCTCGAGCCGATCGAACGGCTCACACAGGCGCTCGAGACCTTCGAAGAACGGCCGTCGCTGACCGGCGCCGATTCGTTCTTGGAAGCCGAGTCTGACCAGTAACCGTGATCGGGCGGCGGTCGAGCGTGGGGTCGGTCTTCGCGCTGCTCGCGGCGGCGCTGGTCGCGGGGTGTGGCGGCTCCGGCCACGCGACGAGCGCGACGAGCACGACGAGCACGACGAACGCCGGTGCGTCGGCGAGCACGTCGGCCACGGCACCGCTGACTAGCGCGACGAGCAGCACGACATCGACGACAACCACGCGCCACCGCAAGCCGGCCCACAAGCGCCTGCCGCCGGCCACCGCGGGCGGGTTTGACGCCGCCGCCGCCCCGAAGCCGCCGATCGTGCAGGACCCGATCCCGTTCGGCGCGCGGCGCAAGGCCGAGATGCTCGCGTACGCGCAGCGCCACTACGGCCTGAACACGTACCGCCTCGTCGATCCGCACGTGATCGTCATCCACTTCACCGAGACTCCCGACTTCAGCTCGACGTTCAACACGTTCGCCCCGGACACGCCGGACTCCGAGCTCCACGAGCTCCCGAACACGTGCGCGCACTTCGTGATCGACAAGGACGGCACGATCCACCAGCTCGTCCCGCTCGACATCATGTGCCGGCACACGGTCGGGCTCAACTGGACTGCGATCGGGATCGAGCACGTCGGCTACAGCGACCGGGACATCCTTGGCAACCCAGTCGAGTTCGGCGCCAGCCTCGCGCTCGTGCGCTGGCTCAGGTGCCGCTTCCATATTGCCGTCGCCAACGTGATCGGGCACAACGAGAGCCTCAGCAGCCCGTACCACCGCGAGAACAACCCGGCGCTCCGCACACAGACCCACAACGACTTCTTCCGGGCCGACATGGACATCTACCGGGCCAAGCTGGCGTCGATCGGCGGCTGTTCTGTGAGCGGTTAGTTAGAGGGTCTCAAGCTCTTAGCGCGAATGTCGATACGCATGTTGATGACGATCACTGAGAAGCAACCGTGGTGGGAGCGACCCGGACCGTCTCCGTCGGAGCCCGAGTTCGACACCGAGCGTGAGCACCTGCGTGCCGAGCTGGCGCGCTCGTGGCCGGCCCGGCTCGAGGAGCGCCGTGAGCTCCGCGCCCGCCGCATCGCCGCAGAGTCACCCGAGCCACCGTCCGCAGCCTGAGCCGCGCCTGACGGGTCAGCCCGTCACGGTCAGCTCCTGCAGCGTCGGTTTGGTCTGAGACGCCGCCCGCGTGATTCGCAGGCGGGTGAAGCGTGCCCGGGTCGCGGTGTAGCTCGCCTCACGCATGACCGTGACCGCGCCCGCCGGTGGTGCACGCGGCCCTCGACCTGAGACCATCCAGGTTCGCACCGGCACCCACACGGCCTGGTCCGACTCCACATGAGCCCTTGGCAGGGTCGATCGGATAGCTAATAAAGCTGATCAGCTTTGTCAGCTTTATGCCACCCCACCCGACCAGAAGGAGAACAATGAGTGCGACTGACGACTTGGTGAAGAACAACGAGGCCTACGCCGCGTCGTTCGACAAGGCGGATCTGCCGCTCCCGCCCGGGAAGAAGGTGGCGGTCGTCGCGTGCATGGACGCGCGGCTGCAGGTGTACGAGGTCCTCGGCCTCGACGTCGGTGACTCGCACATCATCCGCAACGCCGGCGGTGTCGTCACCGACGACGTGATCCGCTCGCTCGCAATTTCACAGCGGCTGCTTGGGACCGAGGAGATCATCCTCATTCATCACACCGACTGCGGCATGCTCACCTTCACCGACGACGCGTTCAAGGCGGAGCTCGAGCACGAGACCGGGATCAAGCCCGCTTGGGCGGCGGAGGCGTTCACCGACCTCGACGCCGACGTCCGCCAGTCGATTGCGAGGATCAAGGCCTCGCCGTTCATCCCGCGCACCGACGCCGTGCGCGGCTTCGTCTACGACGTCCACTCGGGCGCTTTGCGCGAGGTCAGCTAGGTGGTTGTGGGCCACTAGGGTTGCGCCCCATGCGCGTCTTCATCACCGGGGCCTCGGGGTTCATCGGGCGGGCCCTGTACGAGCGGTACGCCGCCGATGGCCACGAGGTGCGGGGGTGCGATCTCGCCGCGGACCCGACGCGCGACGTCGTCTGCGGTGATGTCGCCCAGCCGGGTGCCTGGCAGGACCACGCCGCCGGCTGCGAGCTCGTCATCCACACGGCGGCGACGGTGTCGCTCCGGCTCGAGCGCCCGGAGGAGGTGTGGCGGGCGAACGTCCTCGGCACAGCGCACGCCGTCGACGCGGCGGCACGGAGCGGGGCGGAGCGGTTTGTCCACTTCTCGTCGGTGACCGCGTTCGGATTCGACTTCCCGGACGGCGTCGAGGAGACGTATCCGGTCCACAACACCTACGTCCCGTATCCGGACACGAAGATCGCATCCGAGCAGGTCGTCCTCCAGGCGCACATCGAGGGCCGGGTGAGCGCGACGATCATTCGACCCGGCGACGTGTACGGACCGCGCTCGCGGGCGTGGGCGGTCATCCCGGTGCAGCTCATCAAGGCGCGGCGGTTCACGCTGCCGGGCGGCGGGCGCGGGATCCACTCGCCGGTGTACATCGACAACCTCGTCGACGGCGTCGCGCTCGCTGCGGCATCGCCCGACGCGGTCGGGCAGATCTTCACGCTGTCCGACGGGGTCGGAGTGCCGTGCCGGGAGTTCTTTCGACCACACGCCGACCTCGTCGGGCGGCGGCTGCTGACGCTCCCGACGCCGGTCGCGATCGGCGCCGCCGCCGTCGTGCAGCGGGTCGCGCGGCTGCAGCCCGGCGACAACGACATCAACCCGGGGTCCGTCCGCTACCTGCTCCGGCGCGGGACGTACTCGAACGCCAAGGCGCGGAAGGTGCTCGGCTGGGAGCCGCGAGTCGGGGTGCCCGAGGGGCTCGAGCGGACGATGGAGTGGCTGCGCGCCGAGGGGTACGGGCCGGGCTGAGCGCGATCCGTCCGCCCGCCCTCAGCCGAGCGCCGGCACCGCTGACACTCGCGCCGCCGCGAGCCGCGCCAGCGTCGCCCGGTGACGCCGAGCTCCTCCGAGCAGCGCGACGTCGAGCTGGGCTCGCTTGTACAGCCAGTGGACGTCGGCCTCCCACGTGAATCCGATGCCGCCGTGCGCCTGGATCGCGGACGCGGTGACCTCGCGCCCGGCGTCCGCCGCGGCGGCTGCGGCGAGCGCCGCGGCCTCGGGCAGTCGCTCGGGATCGGACTCGGCCGCCCAGGCGGCGAAGTACGTCGCCGAGCGAACGCTCTCGGTGTCACGGAGCATCTGTGCGCAGCGGTGAGCGACGGCCTGGAAGGAGCCGACCGGCACGCCGAACTGCTTGCGGTCCTTGACGTACTCGAGCGTCATCTCGAGCGCGCGCTGGCACACGCCGAGGAGCTCGGCGGCGAGGATGATTCGCACGCGCTCGGCCGCGCCCGCGCCGAGCGGCTCGCCCGCCTCGGCGCCGCCGTCGCCGGCGCTCAGCGACGCATACCGGCGCGTCGGGTCGATCGCGTCGATCCCAGTCGCTTCGGCGCCGTGGAGCAGCGACGCGCCGTCGCCGTCGAGCAGCAGGATGACGTCGGCGCCCTCGCCGTCGGCGATCAGATCACGCGCGCCGAGCCCGGCGCTGAGCTCCCCGGCGCCAAGGCCAGGCAGCCAGCGCTCGCGTTGGGCGTCGCTTCCCGCGGCGTCGATCGCGAGGGCGGTCGCCGCGGCCGGGACGAGCGGCGTCGCAGCACACGCGTAGCCGAGCTCCTCGGCGAGCACCGCGAGCTCGATCGTGCCCAGTCCCTGGCCGCCGTGCTCCTCAGAGACGGCGATCCCGGGCCAGCCGAGTTCGACGAGCTCGGCGCTCAGGGCGCGGTCATAGGCGCCCGCTTCGGCTGCCTCACGCACCTTCGCCCACGGCGAGCGGGCCGCGAGCAGCTCGTGCGCGACGCGCTTGATCTCCTTCTGGTCTTCGGTCAGATCGAAATCCATGTCTCTCTCCTAACGCGCCTTCGGCAGTCCGAGCACGCGCTCGGCGACGATGTTCTTGAGGATCTCGGTGGTGCCGCCCTCGATCGTGTTGCCGCGGGCGCGCAACAGCTCGTACGCCCACGGGTTCCCGCGCTGGAGCACCTCCGGACCGAGCAGGTCGGCGGCGAACTGCGTCAGCTGCTGGTTGGTCTCCGACCACATCCACTTCGTCAGGGACCCCTCGGGCCCCGGCTGGCCGTACTTCTCGATCGCGGTCAACCCGCGATAGGCGGTGAGCCGCAGGACCTCGGCCTTGAGGTGAAGCTCGCCGAGCTTGTCGGCGATCACCGGATCGTCGAGCAGGCCGCGATCGCTCGCTTCGGCGAGGAGGCGGTCAAGCATCTGACGGAGGCGGACCTGGAGGAAGAATGCGAGCCCGGCGCGCTCGTTCATGAGGGTCGTGAGCGCGACCTTCCAGCCGTTGCCCTCGCCCCCGAGCAGGTTGGCGCCCGGAATCCGGGCCTCCTCGATGAAGAGCTCGTTGAACTCGGACTCGCCGGTGATCTGCCGCAGGGGACGGACCTGAACGGCATCCTGCTCCATGTCCATCAGGAAGTAGCTGAGGCCTTTGTGCTTCGCCGCCTCGGTGTCGGTCCGGGCGACGAGCATGCACCACTTCGAGTACTGGGCCCCGCTCGTCCACACCTTCTGGCCGGTGACGACCCAGTCGTCGCCGTCCTTGACCGCGCGGGTCTTCAGCGCGGCGAGGTCGGAGCCGGCCTCCGGCTCGGAGAAGCCCTGGCACCAGATCTCGTCACCGGTGACGATCGGCGCGAGGTGCCGGTCCTTCTGCTCCTGGGTGCCCCAGGTCATGATCGTCGGGCCGGCGAGCAGGAGCCCGAGCACGTTGGCGGGCAGCGGCGCGTTCGCCCGGCCGAGCTCCTCGAAGAAGATCGCCGACTGCGTCAGCGTCGCGCCGCGGCCGCCGTACTCACGCGGCCAGTGCACCGCGGCCCACCCGCCGCCAGCCAGCCGGCGCTGGAAGTCACGCCGCCACGCGTAGTTGGCGTCCTCCTCGGTCGGCGCCTCGCCGGGCGGGTTCTCGCCGAGCCAGCCGCGCAGTTCGTCGCGGAATTCGAGCTCCTGCTCGTTGAATGTCAGGTCCACTGCTCCTCCTTTCCGGCGAGCCGCAGCGCGCAGCCCACCAGCACGTCTTCGAGATCGATCGTCGGTTGGCCCGTCCGCACGCGCGCACAGGCCAGTTCATGAACCCCGGCCGCCAGAACGAACAGGGCATCGTCGGGCGGGACGGGCCCACCTGACCGGGCAAAGCTCTTGCCGTAGCGCCGGGCGAAGCGACGCAGGGCTTGGTCGCGTTCGAGGCCGACGTACGGCCACTCCATGAGATAGACCCGGGCGAAGGCCGGATCCTCGTCAAGTGTCTGGAGATAGGCGCGGATCCCGAGCCGGAGCTCCTCGCGCCAGTCGCCGGCACCGCGGGTCGCCTGCTTGACCCGCTCCTCAAGGACCTCGTTGCCGGCCCGATACCCCGCCGCCAGGCACGCCTCCTTGGAATCGAACAGCTCGTAGAACGTCCCCCGCGAGACCCGCGCCAGCTTGACGGCATCGGCCACGGTCGCCGCCTCGTAGCCCTTCTCGGCGACGGTGCGGACCATCGCCTCGAGGAGCTTGGCACGCTGCGGCCGGGCGTTGAGCAGCGGCTGAACGTCGGGGTGGCTGCCGACCAGGGACGACACGGAGAGCGGACTGTACCTCACGGGTACGGTTCATGTACTCGCAAAGTCTCGACGACACGTGGGCAGTCGGGCGGCTCCCCAGACCCGCGCCCCATCGGGCCACTCAGACGGTGAAGACGATCTTCCCGGCCACGTCGCCGCTGAGCATCGCCTCGAAGCCTTCGCGGGCGTTCGCGAGCGGGACCGTCTTGTCGATCTGCGGCCGCACGCCCTTCTCGACGCACAAGCGGACGAGCCGCTCGAGCTCCTCGCGGGTGCCCATCGTGGACCCGATCACCGAGAGCTGGAGGAAGAACACGCGGCTGAGCTGTCCGGCGTCCGCGTCGCCGGTCGTTGCGCCGGAGACGACGAGCGTCCCGCCGGGCTTCAAGGACCGGATCGAGTGCTCCCAGGTGGCCTTGCCGACGGTCTCCATCACGACGTCGACCCGCTCGGGCAGTCGCTCGCCGGACTCGAAAGCGCGCTCGCAGCCAAGGGACAAGGCGTGCGCCCGCTTGTCCTCGGAGCGGCTCGTCACCCACACCCGCGCTCCGGCGGCGTTTGCCAGCACGACGAGCGCGGTCGCGACGCCACCGCCGGCGCCTTGGACGAGCACGGTCATGCCCGGGACGACGTTGCCCCGCGTGAACAGCATTCGGTAGGCGGTCAGCCACGCGGTCGGCAGGCAGGCGGCCTCCGCAAAGGTCAGCTCGCTCGGCTTCGGCACGAGGTTGCGCCGTGGCACGGCGACCCGCTCGGCGAGCGTCCCGGGGTGCTTCTCGGAGAGGAGCAGGCGGCGGGGATCGAACGTCTCATCGCCGCGCCAGTCATCGCTCGAGATGACGGAATGGACGATCACCTCATTGCCATCCTCGTCGAGCCCGGCGGCATCGCAGCCGAGGATCATCGGCAGGCGATCCTCGCTCAGCCCGACGCCACGCAGCGACCACAGGTCGTGGTGGTTGAGCGACGCCGCCTTGACGGTCACGGTCGTCCAGCCGGCGGCCGGTTCTGGCTCCGGTTGCTCTCCGACCGTCAGTCCGCTCAGCGGATCCTTCCGGTCGATCGAGGATGCAAAGACGGCAAGCACTCCGCCACATCATTGCCGATTGTCAGAATTCCAAGCATGCGCGCTGTCCTCATCCCGCAGACCGGCGGCCCAGAAGTGCTCACGGTTGGGGACATCGATGTGCGTGACGCCGGGCCCGGGGAAGTACGTATCGCCGTCGCCGCGGCGGCGGTCAATCCGACCGATATCGGCCTGCGCACGCGCGGGGACGAACGTCCGCCGCCGTGGATTCCCGGGATGGATGCGGCGGGGAAGATCGAGTCGGTGGGGCGGGGCGTCGAGGGCCTGAGCGCCGGCGACGAGGTGATGGCGGCGACGACACCCCGCCGGCCCGAGGGTGGGGCCCAGGCGGAGCTGGTTGTCGTGCCCGCGGCGTCGGTCGTCCCGGTTCCGGATGGTGCGTCACTGCTCGCAGCTGCGACGCTGCCGATGAACGGGCTGACGGCGCGACTCGGGATCGAGTTGCTCGCGCTTCCGGCGGGCGCGACCCTCGCGATCAGCGGCGGCGCCGGGCTGCTCTGCTCCTACGCGATCGCGCTCGCCCGCGAGCGGGGCATCCGGGTGATCGCCGACGCCGCGCCGGCCGACGAGGCGCTCGTGCGCGGGTTCGGGGCCGACGTCGTCGTGCCGCGTGGAGAGGAGTTCGTCGCGGCCGTACGCGAACGGGCACCCGGCGGCGCCGACGCCCTGTTTGACACGGCTCTGCTCGGCGCGGATGCGTTCGGCGCGATCCGCGACGGTGGGGCGATCGCGGTCGTGCGCGGTTGGCAGGCCGACGATCCGCCGCGCGGGATCGAGGTCAAGCAGGTGTGGGTACGGACCGTGCTGACGCGCACGGACTGGCTGGGCGAACTGCGTGCGCTCGCCTCCGACGGTCGGATCGCGCTGCGGGTCGCGGCCGAATTCCGGCCCGAGGAGGCCGCCGAGGCCCACCGGCTGATGGCCGCCGGCGGCCTCCGCGGCCGGGCGTTGATCGTGTTCTGACTCGCGCCTAGGGGGTCGGCTGAACCGGAGCGAGCGCCGGGCGCTTGGGAAGGATCCCGTCGCCGGAGGAGCGACCGCGGACGCGCCGGATCACCCACGGCGCGAAGTACCGTCCCGCCCATTCTGCCTCGCGTCTGACCCGGGCGGAGCGCGACTCGCGGGGTGGCCGCGGGAGCGGCACCCGCCACGCGTCCGTGGCGTCGGGGAGCCCGAGCGCGTCGGCGGCGGCGAGCGCAATCCGCTCGTGGCCCGCGCTGTTGGCGTGCAGCCGGTCCGGATGCCACAGCCGCGGGTCGACGACGCCGTGGCGGCCGAGGTCCATGAGGCAGGCATCGTGCTGGGAGGCGATCGACCTCAGCGCGTCGTTGTAGGCGAGCACCCGCGGGCTCGCCCCCCGCGCGAACGCCATGATCTGTGCCGGGTCCGGATAGGTGAGCATCAGGACGGTGGCGCCGCTCTCGCGCAGCGCGGCGACGATCGCTTCGACATCGCCGGCCACGGCATCGAGGTCGACCTTCGGCCGCAGGATGTCGTTGATCCCGCCGACGATGCTCGCGAGATCCGGCGCCATCGCCACGGCGGGCGCGAGCTGCTCGGCGCGGATCTGCGCCGTCTTCCGCCCGCGGATTGCGAGATTGGCGTACAGGAGTTCCGGGTTGTGCCGGGCGAGGCGTTCCGCGAGGCGATCCGCCCAGCCTCGGAACCCGCCCGCGGGATCGGGATCCTCCAGGCCTTCGGTCGTCGAGTCGCCGAGCGCGACGTATCGCCGGAACACCGTCTGTCCGTTCACGTGCGCTTCGGCGCGTCCGCCGCGAAAATCCAGTGGTGACTGACCGTGCCGGACAGTCCCTTTCCGAGCGTGCCGCTACCCGAAACCTTGCGATCGGTTGGCGACATCGCCGGTGCGCCTGTTCGCCCGTTGTTGGTCAGAGTGTCGAAGAACTTGGCCGACGTCGTCCTCGCACCCCCGGGGTTGCAGGTGATCGTGAACTTGAACGTGTCCTCGCCGGACATGTCGATATTGGCGCCGTACCGCGTCAGGCCGTAGGAGATCTCGAAGGCACTGTCGCTTGACCACGGCGAGTGAGACGCGGTGCCGCTCCCCGAGCCGACGCAGCTCGGGCTGTCGTAGTTGGTGTGGTCGACGAACGCCCCGTACGCCCGGTAGACGAACCGATTGTCCTCGAGCTGGTCGAACTGGAGGAAGAAGTCGGGCTGCGCGATCTCGTTGTCGTCGAGCCGGACGAGTCCAAAATCGGAGATGCTGTGCGCCGTCCACTGGCGGACGTTCCATCGGTTCGCGACGACCGGGATCTCATCGACGAGATGGTGGTTGTTGGCATAGCGCCGCTCGACGACATGGAAATTCCAATTCGGCTTGACGTACACGTGGAGCGGCCCCACGCGGGCCTCCGGGTGAAACAGGGCAATGAGGGGGAAGCGCTCCTTCTTTCCCGGCCCGAGCCGGTGGATGTCGAAGACGTCGTCGGCGAGCACGTGGCCCTGCGACTCGAGCGTCACCCGGCCGAGGTTGGCCGCGGCCGCTCGATCGCCGACGTTCTCAACCGTGAACGTCACGTCAACGTGCTGGTCTTTCGCGCGGCCGTTCGGATAGACGACGAGGTAGGGCTTGCTTGTGCCCGTGTCCACCGAGGCGTCGGTGACGACGAGATCCGCTCCATGCTTTGGGGTGCGGGCAGCGGCGCTCGCGACGCCGAGCGAGAACGTCATGAGGACGGCAAGCAGCGATGCCCACATAGACCCCGGCGCGCTCTCATGGGTGGATGATTCCACGACCGGCCCGGGATCTCCACCGCGCGCTCGATCCGGGATCATGATCTCTGTGCCGAAAACCGTTCATCGCTCCGCCGAGATCACCGTGGCCCTTGCGCGCGATCTCACGATGGCTCTGTTCAGCGCCGAGGGCGAGCGCGAGTGGGCCGCCGACGGATGGGACCCGCAGTTCGCGACAGCCGAGCGCCGTGACGGTCCGGGCGCGGTGTTCACGACCGGGCACGCCGGCCACACAACGTGGGTGATGGTCGATCACCGGCCCGACTACATCCGCTACGCGCGGGCCACGGAGGGGCTGACGGCCGGCACAATCGCGATCGACGTGGTCGCCACCGATGCGGACGCGACACGGGTCCGCGTCACCTACGACCTCACCGCCCTCGCGCCCGCGGGCGAACAATGGCTCGCGGAGTTCGATGCCGGCTACGACGCCGAGATCGCCTCCTGGGGGGACGACATCGCGCGGGCGATCGAGCGACGCTAGCCCGTCCGTGCTCATGCCGCACCGGCAAACGCGCACACACACCGTTGCCCAGGCCGGCGAACTGATCGTTGAGATCGACCCCGACCGCCCGTCGGGGCGCATCCTTCGCCAGGCGGACATGGATGCGTCGTACATCGACCTCGCGGACGCGACGCATCTCGAGTTCGACTACATGCGGTGGCTGCGGATCGTCCTTCGGGCCGCCGGTGCGCGGCGCGTGCTCCACATCGGTGGCGGTGCCTGCGCGCTCGCCCGCGCGCTCACCGCGGAGGATCCGGGCAGCCGGCAGGAGGTGTGCGAGGTCAACGCCGAGGTCCTCGCGCTCGCTCGTCAGCACCTCGGATTGCGGCGCGTGCCAGGGCTGCGGGTCCGGCATGCGGAGGGGCGGGCGTTTCTCTCGTCGCAGCCGGATGCGAGCAGGGATGCGATCGTGGTCGACGCGTTCGTGGGGGCGCGCGTTCCGCCGTCGCTGCTCACGGCAGAGGCGCTCACCGACGCCGCCCGCGTCGCCGCGCTGACCGCGGTCAACGTCGTCGACAACCGCTCGGCGCGGGACGTCGATGCCGCCGCGGCGGCGATGGCGGTGGCGTATCCGCGGGTATGGACCCTCGGTCATCGGCCCGGCAACAAGCTCGTCATTGGCGACGACGCGGCAAGCGGTCCGGATCTCGCTCGGGTCGCCTCGCGCGCTGCCGCCGACCCCTCGCCGGCCCGGCTCACGCCGCCTGAGGGTGTCGCGCGCACGATCGCCGGCGCCGGCCGGTCCACCTCGGTGACGTCCACAGCTTCGTGATGTCGCCCGTCTCTAGGGTCGCAGCACCCGGAAGCTGGCGTAGACGCCGAAGTTCCCGCCACCGCAGCGGGCGCTCACCCCGTATTTCCCGGGCTTCCGCGTACTTGGGATCGTCACGCGCGTGCTGTAGCTGTCCTGGCCGTTGACTCGGGCGTACACGGCGGGGATCCCGGCGAACTCGTGGATGCGCGGGAACGCTTTCGAGAGGAGCGTCACGGAGTTGCCCTGGTGACAGCCGCCAGCGAGGCCGAACACGCGGACCTGTCCACCGGCCTTGATCCGCTGCGGGCTGACGCTGATCGACGGTCCTTCTCGGAAGTCGATCCGAACGCCGGGTCCGGTGCCCCAATCCCAGCGCGCGTGATACATGCCGGCGCCGCGGAAGGGGAAGTGCTTGGCCCACCGCACCTCGGAGTCGTACATCCCGTGCTCGACTCTGTGCATCGTGAACCGCCGACAGTCGGTCTTTCGGTCTGGAGCCGTCACGCACAGCCGGTAGCGCGTGAAGTATCTGGCGACGAGGGTGATCCGCAGGTGGACCTTGGCGCCCTTGCCGAACGCGCCGTAGCACAGGTCTCCGCTTGGCGAGCAGTATTGAGAGCGCCCGGCCGCCGCGCCGGCAAGGAGGACGGACGCACACCCAGTGGCAAGCAACCACAGCCCGTATCGCGATGCTCTCGACCTCATCTCGCACCTCCCCTTCCAACAACGGCAGAGTGGACGTTGCGCAGAGGGTTACCTTGCTGCCCGAGCAGGCACATCCGAGCAACCTACGCGCACTGGGTGGGTAGAAGCCACGGCCGCTCGCAGGCCGGGACGGAGCTACCGGCGCTGATGCGCGGCGAGCACCGCTTGCGCGGCGTTGTGCCCGGGGATCCCGCTGACCCCGCCGCCACGCCGCGCGCCGGCGCCGCAAAGCCATACGTTCGCGTGCTCGGTCTCCACCCCCCACCGGCCGACGTCGGCCTCGGTCTCGGCGAACGGCCATGACAGGTCGCGGTGAAAGATGTGCCCGCCGGGCATCGCGAGTTCCGCCTCGAGGTCGAGCGGGGTGTGCGCCTCGAGGCACGGCGCGTCGTCGGCATCACGCCACAGGCAGTCCTCGATCGGCTCCGCGAGGACCGAGTTGACCGAGCGCAACGTGGCGGTGACCGCGGCGGCCTTGATGGCGTCGTGGTCGACGCCGGGGCCGTGGAACAGGCGCGTCGGCATATGCAGCGCAAACAGCGTGAGCGTGTGCGCGCCCGCGGCCTGTAACGCGTCGGACAGGATCGACGGATCGGTGAGCGAGTGACAGTAGAACTCGCACGGCGGTGTCGCCGGGAGTTGTCCCGCCGTCACCTCGCGGTACGCGGCGTCGAGCTGCGCGTAGCTCTCGTTGACGTGGAAGGTTCCCCGGAACGCATCCGCTGGCGAGATCGCCGGGTCCCGCAGCCCGGGCAGACGCGTCAGCAGCATGTTGATCTTGAGCTGCGAGCCCTCCGGGGGGTCTGCCGGGCTGGCCTCGGTCCCGAGCAGGCGCGCGAGTACGGCCGGGGCGCAGTTCGCGAGCACGTCTCGGGCGGCGACCCGCTCGCCGCCGGCGAGCGTCACCTCGGCTTCGCGGCCATCGGTGGCGACGCCCACAACCTCAGCGCGGGTGCGCAGAGCGGCGCCGGCGCGGCGGGCGGCGACCGCGAGCGCGTCGGTCACCGCGCCCATCCCACCGACCGGGACATCCCACCGTCCCGTCCCGTTGCCGATCACGTGGTAGAGAAAGCAGCGGTTCTGGCGCAAGAGCGAATCGTCGGCCGGCGCGAACGTGCCGATCAGCCCGTCGGTCAGCGCGACGCCACGCGCGTCGTCGTCGACGATCTCGGCCTCGAGCAACTCGGACAGCGGCGCCTCGAACAGGGCGCGCCACGCGGGTTCCCCGACGCGCGCCCGCATCTCGTCCCGTGAGGGCAGCGGCTCCGTGAGAGTGGGGAAGACCGCATCGGCGACTCCGTCGAGCGGCGGCAACGGTACCGCGACCGGCCCGCGGGGCCGCATCTCAACATCGACGCCGAGCTCGGACAGAAGACCCGCCGGGAACAGACTGACGAGATAGGCATAACGAGAGAGCCGCACATCGACGCCCGGAAACGGGGACATCGAGACGGCGGCACCGCCGACGGCCGAGCTCCGCTCGAGCACGACGACATCGTGCCCCGCCCGCGCGAGCAGCGTCGCGGCGACGAGCCCGTTGTGCCCGCCACCGATGATGACCGCGTCGCGGCGGTCCGTCATCAGGAGAACAGCGAATCGACGGAGACCGTGATCTTCCGCAAGGGCCCCGATCGTACGCCCGGCGCCTGCAGGCCGGCGTCGCCGATCCGCACGATCTCGCACGTGGCACGCACCTCATCGGTGAGGAATCGCGACGCCTTTCCGTATCCGTGCGCATCGTCGCTTCCGCGCGGCCGGTGGTAGTAGCGAACCGGGACGTACAAGTGCAGCTCGCGGCGCGCGCGTGTGATCGCGACATACAGCAGCCGCCGTTCCTCGTCGATCTCCTCGCTGTTGCCCGCGGACATACACGCCGGGAAGTTGCCGTCGTACAGCGCGAGCACATGGACGCCGTCCCACTCGAGCCCCTTCGCCGAGTGAACGGTGGAGAGCACGAGGTAGTCCTCATCAAGGTGCGGGGGCCGGGCGAGGTCGGCGGTCGATTGAGGCGGGTCGAGGGCGAGCTCGGAGGCGAAATGGACGAGATCGGATGCTTCCCGGGCCGCGGCGACGAGGCCATCGAGGTCGGTCAGTCGCAGCGCGCCGTCCGGGTACCGCGAGCGGATGAGGGGCGCGAGCGCGTCACGCAGCGTCTCGGCATGCGCTCCCCCGTTCCCGGGCGTCGCTGCTCGAGCCGACCCGAGCGCAGCCATCACCGCATCCGCCGGCGGCCGCGCCGCCGTCGGCAGGTGCTCCCGTGCGGCGGGCCACGCCGCAAGCGGGTCGTCGGTGGTGATGAGGCCGTCGAGCACCTTCCGGGCCGTGACCGGGCCGACGCCCTCGAGCAGTTGGAGCACGCGGAACCAGGCGAGCTCGTTGGCGGGGTTTCCGACGAGCCGGAACAGCGCCATCAGGTCCTTGACGTGAGCGGCCTCGAGGTAGCGCAGCCCGCCGTACTTGACGAACGGGATCTGCCGCCGGGTCAGCTCGAGCTCAAGCAGGTCCGAGTCGTGCGAGGTCCGCATCAGGACCGCCTGGTGGCGGAGCTCCATGCCCCGTTCCCGGGCGGCGAGCACGCGCTCACACACCTCGGTCGACTGAGCGGCTTCGTCACGCACGAACACGAGCTGCGGTGCCGCACCGTCGGGCATCTCGCTGTGCAGCCGCTTCGGGAACGCGCGCTGCGCCTGGGCTGCCATCTCATTGGCGGTGTCGAGCACGGGCTGCACCGAGCGGTAGTTGCGCTCGAGCGTGACGACGGTCGCGTCCGGGAACTGGTCCGGAAACGCGAGGATGTGCTCCGCTGAGGACGAGCGCCAGCCGTAGATCGCCTGGAGGTCATCCCCGACGGCCGTGACGTCGGGGTGCCGGGCGCGCAGGCCCCGCACGATCTCGACCTGGAGGCCGTTGACGTCCTGGTACTCGTCGATCAGTACGTGGTCGAACTGTTCCTCGAGCGACGGGCCGATCACCTCATCGGCAGCGAGCGCCCGCCAGTAAAGGAGCAGGTCGTCGAGGTCGAGCGCCCCGAGCGAGCGCTTTCGCGTCGTGTACGCCTTGAACAGCATCGCCATCGCCTCGACGTGGTCCTCGCACCAGGGGAACGCCTCGGTCACGATCTCGGACAACGGTCGCTGGAAGTTCACGGTCCGCGAGTAGATGTCGAGCAGGGTGCTCTTGCGCGGGAAGCGGCGGGCGCTCTGGGCATGGCCCTGTTCCTCGCGCACGAGGTCGATCAAGTCGGCGGCATCGCCCGCATCGAGCACGGCGAAACCGGCACCGAGCCCGAGCGACGCGGCGTGCATGCGAATGAAGCGGTGCGCGACGGAATGAAACGTCCCGCCGAGGACGCCGCCGGGGCCGCTCGGCATGGCGACGAGCGAGCGCGTCCGGGACAGCATCTCCCGCGCCGCGCGTCGCGTGAACGTCAGCAGCAGGATCCGCTCGGGCGCGATGCCCTGGCTGACGAGCCACGCGACCCGGGCACAGAGCGTCGTCGTCTTGCCGGTGCCCGCGCCGGCGAGGATGAGCAAAGGTCCCGCGGGATGCGTGGCGGCGGTACGCTGCTCCGGGTTCAGCTCGTCGAGCCACTGATCGGCGTCGAGCTCACGCCGTGGGGAGACCGTGGCGAACATGTGTTCCGCGCACGGTAGGACGGGACCCGGACGGCATGACAGGGCGGTTGCGGCAAATCCGCATGCGAATCGTGGAACCTGGCGGATGCACTCGGCGGAGCGTGTTTCCAGAATCGGCACGTACGCGATGAGATATACGTCGGATCCGGTCAGCGGAGTGAAAGGGCAGGTGCGTGATGGCGGATAGCAAATGGGTCTACGACTTCGCTGAGGGGTCGCGCGAAATGCGGACCTTGCTTGGCGGCAAGGGGTCCGGCATCGCCGAGATGACTCGCGTGCTCGGCCCGCACGTCGTCCCTGCCGGCTTCACGATCACGACGGAAGCGTGCGTCGAGTTCATGCGTGCCGGCCGCGAGGAGCCGACTGGGATGCACGACCAGGTACAGGATGCGCTCCATCGGCTCGAGAAGGAAAGCGGCAAGACGCTCGGCGACAACACCGACCCGTTGCTTGTGTCAGTCCGCTCGGGCGCGCGTGAGTCGATGCCCGGGATGATGGACACCGTCCTCAACCTCGGCCTCAACGACACGTCGGTCGACGGCCTTGCGAAGACGACGAGCAACGATCGCTTCGCGTGGGACTCCTACCGCCGGTTCACGCAGATGTTCGGCAACGTCGTGCGCGGCATTCCGGGCGAGGTCTACGAGGACGCGATCAAGGCGGTCAAGGACGCCCGCGGCGTCAGGCAGGACACCGACCTCGATGTCGAGGCGCTCCAGGAGCTGACCGGGACGTTCAAGAAGGTCTACCGCGAGCACACCGGCGAGGAGTTCCCCCAGGAGCCGCACGAGCAGCTCCAGCTCGCGATCCGCGCCGTGTTCGATTCGTGGATGGGTGACCGCGCGGTCGCCTACCGTCGCTTCAACCACATCCCGGACGATTGGGGCACCGCGGTCAACGTCCAGCAGATGGTGTTTGGGAACAAGGGCGACACGTCGGGATCCGGCGTCGCCTTCTCCCGCGACGAGGTCACCGGAGCGCCCGAGCCCAGCGGCGACTTTCTCCCGAACGCCCAGGGGGAGGACGTCGTCTCCGGAGCTCGTACTCCGCGCGACATCGCCGAGATGAAGGAGTGGATGCCCGACCTCCACACTGACCTGATGGAGATCCTGCGGACGCTTGAGCGCCACTACAAGAACATGCAGGACACGGAGTTCACGGTCGAGGAAGGCCGGTTGTACATGCTCCAGACGCGTAACGCGAAGCGGCCGGCGCAGGCCGCGACGCGGTTCGCCGTCGACGCGGTCAGCGAGGGACTGCTGACGCGCGAAGAGGCCCTGATGACGATCGACGCTTCGGGGCTGGCCGCGCTGCTGCACCCGGCATTCGATCCAAAGTCGAAGTTCGACGTCCTCGCCACCGGTGTCAACGCCTCACCCGGTGCGGCGAAGGGCACCGTCGTGTTCACCGCCCACGACGCCGTCGAGGCCGCCGCGGACGGCCGCGATGTCATTCTCGTGCGTCCGTTCACCGACGCCAACGACGTCTCAGGATTCCATGCCGCCAAGGGCATCCTGACCTCCGAGGGCGGAAAGGCGTCGCACGCGGCGCTCGTCGCCCGCGGCATGGGGCGACCAGCCGTCGTCGGTGTCGATGCCCTCGCGATCGATCTCAACACGAAGACGATCAGCGTCAACGGCACCGTCATCCACGAGGGTGAGCGGATCGCGATCGACGGGACGAAGGGCTGCGTGACGATCGAGGATGTCCCGCTCGTCGAGGCCCAGGTGGACGCCAATTTCGAGACGGTGCTCGGGTGGGCCGACGAGCTGCGGCGGCTCGGTGTCCGCGCGAACGCCGACACCCCGGAAGACGCCCACCGGGCGCGCAGTCTCGGCGCCGCGGGCATCGGGTTGTGCCGGACCGAGCACATGTTCATGGCCGGGGACCGGCTGCCGAAGATGCGCGCGATGATCATGGCCAACACGCTGGAGGACCGCAAGGCGGCGCTCGCGCAGTTGCTCCCGCTTCAACAGGAGGACTTCGAGGGCCTGTTCGAGGAGATGGAGGGGCTCCCGGTCACGATCCGCCTGCTCGATCCACCGCTCCACGAGTTCCTGCCGAACCTCGCCGACCTCTCCGCCCAGGTCGAGCACGCCCGTCTCGCCGCGAAGGTCGACGCCGCGCTCGATCAGGACGAGCCGCCTGAGCTCGAGGAGCTCGAGATCCTGCTGACGCGAGTCGAGGAGATCAGCGAAGCGAACCCGATGCTCGGCACCCGCGGGTGCCGGCTGGGGATCCTCTATCCGGAGATCTACGAGATGCAGGTCGAGGCGATTCTACGGGCCGCCAAGTCTGCCTCCAAGCCGCCGCACCCCGAGATCATGATTCCGCTCGTCAACTACGAGCACGAGCTCGAGCTGATGCGGGAGCTCGTCAACCGCGTCGGCCGGCGCGAGGGCCTCACTCCGGGGAAGGACTACACGGTCGGGACGATGATCGAGCTCCCCCGCGCCTGCACGAGCTCGGAGACGATCGCCCGCCACGCCGATTTCTTCTCGTTCGGCACGAATGACCTGACGCAGACCGCGCTCGGGTTCAGCCGTGACGATGCCGAGTCGAAGTTCGTCCCGGCGTACCTCGACCGCAAGATCATCGATCGCAGCCCGTTTGAGACGATCGACGAGCCCGGCGTCGGCTGGCTCGTCCAGCTCTCAGGCTGGCTCGGTCGTGAGTCACATCCGGGCCTCAAGCTCGGCGTCTGTGGCGAGCACGGCGGCGATCCCGAGTCGATCGACTTCTTCCACCGCGCGGGGCTCGACTACGTCTCGTGCTCACCGTTCCGGGTGCCGATCGCGCGGATCGCGGCGGCACAGGCATCGATCAAGCACGGCACGGACAGCTGGGACTGAGCCTCAGCCGCACGCACGCGTCACCCCCACACTGCCCCGATCACCCGGCGCCGTACGCGCTCAGGGCGCCAGTGCGATCACGTCAGGGAGCTCGAGCTCCAGGCGCCGCCAGGACGTGCCGGCGTCGTCGCTCAGCATCATGACGCCCCCGCGGAGCCCGGCGAGTATCTCGTCGGGCTCCCGTGCGACCAGCGCGTACGGCATCCGGCGCAGCTCGGGTTCGGTCTTGTCCCACGTGTCGATGCGCGTCCAGGCGCCGCCGTCGCTGCTTCGGAGCAGGACGCCCCCGCCGTCGCCCGCGCCGTGAGCGGCGAACGGTGACCGGCTGACCGCTGCGTACCACCGGTCCGGCTGCGCCGGGTCAACGGTCCCGGCCCACGCGTAACGGCGGTCAAGCCCACCCTCACGCCGCTGCCAGCTCTCGCCCCGGTCCTCGGACACGGCGATCCCCTGCCCCGCGATCTCGTACAGGCGGTCAGGCCGGTCGCGGTGGGTGAGGAGAGCATGCGCGTCGCTGTGCGCCTGGGGATTGTGGTCGGCCCACGAGGCGCCGCCGTCCGCGGTGCGCATCACGCCGCCAAGCTCGATGCCAACCGCGAGGCGATCTGGGTCCACCGGGTGCGGCGCGATCGTCCGGACATGGTGCGTCCACGGCCGCGGCGGGAACGACCAGTTCGGCTCGCTCGGCAGCTCCCGCAGGGTCGGGAGGCGCTCCCAGCTGCGGCCGTGATCCTCGGAGCGGTAGAGGTTGCTCGGCTCGGTCCCGGCGTACGCGTGATCGGCGGCGGGGGAGACTACGACCGACAGCACGCGAGTCTCGGCCGGTGGATGCTCCGGCGTGCGCCAGGTCTCACCGCGGTCGTCCGAGACGAACAGTCCCTCGTCGAACGTGCCGACGTAGACGCGCTCCGGCACGCGGGGGTCGACCGCGACGCACATCGCCCCGATCTCGGCGAGGACCCGCTCAGCCGCGGTGGCGGTTCCACCGGCGAGCTCGAAACGGATGATGTCGGTCCCGGTGGCTGCGTAGATCGTCGTCATGCTCGCGAGCGTAGTCCCGTGGCGGGCCCGGTCTGTAGCGGCATTTGGTCGTAGGACCGCTCGCGCGGCACAATCTGTCCAGTGCTGAGCCACGTCGCCGATGTCCTGCCCGCGTTCCTGCTTGCCTGCGTCGTGCTGGCGGCGCTGCCCGGGCCCGCCACTGCGCTGTTCCTCCACCGGACGATCCGGGACGGCCGCTCGGCCGGGATGGCCGCGGTCGCCGGCAACGAGCTTGGCCTGTTCTGCTGGACGGTCGCCGGCGGAGCCGGTCTCTCCGCGCTGCTCGTCGCCAACGGGCTGCTGTTCGACGCGATGCATCTCCTCGGCGCCTGCGTGTTGATCTGGCTCGGCGTCCAGGCGATCCGCAGTCGCGGACAGGACGAGGACGGCGATGCCGCCCCGCTGCTGGTCGCCCGGGGGCGAGGCTCGGGCGCCGCCTTCAGAGCCTCGCTGCTGTCGATCGCCGCGAATCCGAAAGCGGCGGTGTTCGCGGTCTCCTTCTTCCCGCAGTTCCTCCCCCGGCACGGTCCGCTGCTCGAGGTCGTGCTCCTGCTCGCTGTGATTCAGATCACGCTCGACACGGTGTGGTGCCTCGGCATCGTCCTGCTCGCCGATCGCGCGCGACCGCTCCTGCAGCGCGTCGCGGTCAGGCGGCGGATCGAACGACTCCTCGGGGCCGTGCTCGTTGCGCTGGGGATCGAGCTCGCGATCGACACCCGGTGACGGTCAGCCGGATTCAGTCGGACTGCCGATAGCCGAGGTGGACGACGCCGTTGTCGTACGTGTGGCTCTCGCCGAGCGCGAGCTTGACCGTGGCGCCGTCGGCGAACAGGCGCTTGCCCGCGCCGAGCGCGACCGGAAAGACGAACAGGTGGAGTCCATCGACGAGGCCGTCGGCGAGCATGCCGCGCACGAGCTCGGTGCTGCCGCTCACGTAGATGTCGCCCTCGATGCTCTCCTTGAACGTGCGGATCGTGTCGGCCGCGTACGGGCCGAGGACTGTCGAGTTCGCCCAGGTGGGGTCGGTGAGAGTCGACGAGACGACGTACTTCTGTGTCTCGTTGAAGAACGGCGCGCCCGGGTCATCCTCGACGGTACGTGTCGACCACGCCGGCTCGAACATCTCAAACGTCGTACGACCGAGGAGGATCGCCTGGGCCGAGCCCGTCAGCTCGCCGAGGGTCTCGCCCATCTTCGGATCGAATCCGTATTCGAACGTCCAGCTCGGGTTCTCGTTGACGCCGTCGAGGGAGATGAATTCGTGTACGAGGATCCTGCCCATGATGTGTGCTCCTTGAGTCCTGCGTTGATCGAATCGGTGACCGAGCGCTCCCACAGATAGACCCACTCCGGGCGGTGAATTCATCGATCCGCTTGCATCGGTGGGCGCCGAGTGGGAGAGTCACACGCTAACTGGCCCGGCGCGGGGTCGGACCGCAAGAGGAAGGAGAGCGGCATGGCGGACAGAATGCTGCTGATCGCATGGGGGGCACCCGTGAGGGGGCTCGAGTCGCGAGCGCTCGAGGTCTTCAACGAAGCGCTCGGCATCCTCGGTCGTATGCAACAGGATGGGAGGATCGAGAGCTTTGACGTGTCGTTGCTCTCGCCGAACGGAGAGATGGACGGCTTCATCATGATCCGTGGCAGCGCCGAGCAGATCTCATCGCTGCGCGAGGACGAAGAGTTCCAGCGCAACACGGTCGACGCGCAGCTCTCGGTCGACAACATCCGGCACCTCGACGGGTATACGAACGAGGCGATTGCGCCGCAGATGCAGATGTACATCGAGGCGATCAGCAAGGTTCCGCAGCGGGCCTAGCGGGCCTAGCGGTCGTCTCGGGGGCGAATTGCACTGGCGTCTTGGGCGGTCGTCGTACAAGACGCCAGTCGCGCTCGAAAACCTCATCTTGCGCGGAGGTGCTGCCGATGGCGGGACCGGGTAGGTATGAGCTGGCGCTTGGAGGCGTCGGCAGGACCCGGGCCAGCCATGAGCCACGACGACATCCGCGAACACATCCGCCGCGCCGCTCGGCACGAGACCCCGGCCGGCCGGGGGATCTCCGTGCGGATCATGCGCGCGTGCTGGCCCGGCGGTCCCGCGGATCGGCTTGATCTGATCGCGCTCGCGTGGGTGAGCCAGTGGCGGCCGATCGCCCCTGGTGCGGCGCTGCCGGTGTGCTCGTGCGAGACCGGCCACTGTCAGGTCTGCAACTAGACTGCCGCGCGCAGTTTTGACCGCATAGCGGACGGAAGTGCGCGGGCGGCGGCCCGCGCGCGGGCGGAAGGACCTATCCGAGGACGAACGCGTAGTCGTCCGGGTAGCAGTAGAACCAGTTCTCGCCGGGCTCTCGGGAGCGGATGATCGGGTGCTCGGTCGCGCGGGCGTGCTTGGAGGCGTGCTGGTTGGGCGAGTCGTCGCAGCAGCCCACCTCGCCGCAGATCATGCACATGCGGAGATGGACCCAGCGGGCGCCGATCTTCAGGCACTCGGAGCACCCCTCGGTGCTGGAGGGTTCGACGTCGAGGTTGATCTGGTTGAGATGGCTACAGCTGTCGCTCATGTGCACGATGATGACACGGTTTGGTCGCACCCAACCCTGGTAACCCGGCGTCGGGATGAAAGAGCTCACCGGTACGGCACGAGTCGAGGTTGAGGCGCCGCTCGAGGCGTGCTACGCGCTGCTCGCTGACATCGAGCATTACGGGGAGTGGTATCCGGACGTCGTCCGGGACATCGACGTGCTCGCCCGCGAGTCGGACGGGCTCGCCACCAAGGCCCACGCGACCCTCCATGTCGCGCGCGGCCCGCTGCAGACGGACCTCGAGCTGACGCTCGCGGTCGAGCGGCGACCGCCCCGCGCGGTGGCGCTCACTCGCCTGCCGAACGAACCGGGCGATCCCGAGGCGTTCCGCGTCGACTGGCGGCTGGCGAAGGACGGCGTGCGGACGCAGATCGGCCTCGAGCTGGCGGCGAGTCTGTCGTTGCCTCGGATGCTCCCGCTCGGCGGCATCGGCGATGCGATGGCCGAGGGGTTCGTCGCCGCCGCGGCGCGCGGGATCAGCCGCAGCCGGTGATCCCGCCGTCGAGCGGGATGACGGTGCCCGTGAGATAGGACCCGGCGCGCGAGGCGAGAAACACTGTCAGCCCGACGACGTCGTCCGGGCGGCCGATCCGGCCGAGCGGAACCATCTGCTCGACCATCTCCTTCGCGTCCTGGCTGTCGAGCATGAACGCGGTCATCTTGCTCTCGAACGGACCGGGCGCGATCGCGTTCACGGTGATGTGCTCGGGCGCGAGGCGCTTGGCGAGGTGGCGCGTGAGCATGTGGACGGCCGCCTTGCTCGCGCTGTAGCTGTAATTCTCCATCACCGGGGGACGCAGCCCATCGACCGAGCCGATGTTGATGATCCGCGCCGGACTGGAGTCCGTCGACGCGGCTCGGAGCGCCGGGAGCAGCGCCGTCGTCAGGTGAAAGATCCCCTCGACGTTCGTGTGGATGACGCGGTCCCAGCCGGACTCCGGAAACTCTTCGAGCGGGGCGCCCCAGGTCGCGCCAGCGTTGTTGACGAGGATGCTGAGCGCATCGGTGCGATCACGCACCTCGTTCGCCAGCGCGCGGGCGCCAGCCGGCGTCGACAGATCCGCTGGGATCGCCTCGCAGTTGCCGAGCGCGCCCAGTTCCTCGGCGGTCGAGAGCAGGTCGGCCTCCTTGCGGGAGGAGATGAGCACGCGCGCGCCGGCCTCGACGAGCCCACGGGCGATCATGGCGCCGACCCCGCGCGAGCCCCCGGTCACGAGCGCCGTCCGTCCGGAGATGTCGAACAGATCGCTCATCAGTCGACGAACTCCGCTGGGCGCTTTTCCAGGAACGCCGAGACCGCTTCCGGCAACGCACTCCCGAACGTCGCCATGATCTGCTGGCGGTCTTCGAACTCGACCGCCGCTTGCTCGGAGGGGATCTCGAGCGCGGTCCAGATGCCGCGCTTGGTCAGACGCACCGCCCAGGGCGCCAAGCTGGCGATCTGTACGGCGCCCTCGACGGCGCGCGCCGCCAGCGCGTTCGGCTCAACGACATCGGCGACGAGGCCGATCCGCGCCGCCTCCTCGGCACTCACCCTGCGACCGGTCAGCATCAACTCGTGCGAGCGCGACGCGCCGATCAGCCGCGGCAGCAGCCAGCTCGTGCCCATATCGCAGTTGGAGACCCCGATATTGATGAACGCGGCACGGAACACGGCGGCTGCGCTCGCGTAGCGGATGTCGCTCCCCAAAGCGAGCGCAAGTCCGAACCCCGCCGCTGGCCCATTGACCGCTGCGATCACCGGCTGGGGGAGAGCGCGCAGGGCAAGGATCGCCGTCGACATGTGCTGCTGGTTGGCGAGCCGGTCACGCGGCTCGTCGGCTCCGGTGTTCTCCGGTGCCGCGCCGTACCCGTGCAGATCGAGCCCGGCGCAGAATGCCCGGCCGGCGCCCGTCAGGATCACCGTGCGGCACGCACGATCGGCCGTCACACGGTGCAGCGCCACATGCAGCGCCTCGCACAGCTCCGCGGTCATCGCGTTGAGCTGATCCGGCCGGTTGAGCGTCAGCCGGGTGACGTGCGGCGCGGGTTGATCGACGAGCAGGAGGTCGGCCACGGCGGGCATCCTACCCGCGTGGCGGGAAGCGCCGGGCGGCGTCCTCCAGTTCGACTCCGAACGTGTTGGCGATGAACGAGACGAGGTGGTACTGGCCGATGAGCACCACAAGCTCGACGAGCTGGGCCTCGGTGTAGTGAGCGGACAGCCCCTCCCACAACGCATCGTCAACGTCGGCACGGTCGTGGAGGGCATCGACGAGCGCGACGAGAAGTGCCTGCTGCGGGTTCCAGGCAGCGTCGTCCGGGCCGCCGCGGGCAGTCGCCGCCAGTTGCTGGTCGCCGAGGCCGACGCGCTCGCCGTAGAACACGGCGTGGACGCCCCATTCGTACTCGCATCCACAACGCGCGCACGTGCGTTGGATGACGATCTCCCGGTCGAGCGCCGGCAGCGTTCCGAAGTTGAGCAGGTACGCACCGGTGCTACGGAAGCGCTCGAGGATCGCGGGGTTGTGAGCGACGGTCCGGAACAACATCAGCGGCGCGATCCCGGGCGGCATCATCCGCTCGAGCGTGCGGGCGATCTCCGGATCGTACGGCGGATCGAGCGGTGCGAGACGAGGGGCGGCGGCCAGCATGTAGGATCATCCTTTCGCTTCGGAATCAGAAGCGCAAACCGTAGCGCTTCTGAAATCGAAGCGCAAGACCCGGTAGAGCCGCTCATGCCGCCGCCATCCGACATCCCGACCCCCGGCCGCCCGGTTCGCGGATCGGAGACGGGACGACCGATCATGGCGCTGCTCGACCTGCTCGGCCGGCGCTGGGCGCTCCGTGTCGGCTGGGAGCTCCGCGACGGCGAGCCGCGCAGCTTCCGCCAGCTCCAGGCGGCGTGCGATGGCGCGTCATCGAGCGTGCTCAACGAACGTCTGCGGGAGCTCCGCAGCGCCGGCGTCGTCGAGCGCGAGCCCGACGGCTATCGCCTCACGCGCCGCGGTGCCGACTTGCTCGAGCTGCTGCTCCCGCTCGACGCCTGGGCTCAGGCGTGGGCGGCCGAGGGTGCGAGCGGCAGGACGCCCGACTCGAGGTCGAGCAGCAGGCGCTTGCGCTCGAGCCCTCCGCCGTAACCCGTCAACGTGCCGTTCGCACCGATCACGCGATGGCACGGGACGATCACGGCGACGGGGTTGCGGCCGTTGGCGAGGCCAACGGCTCGGGCCGAGTCTGGGTTGCCGACGCGGCGGGCGATCTCTCCGTAGCTCGCGGTCTCGCCGTAGGGGATCGCGAGGAGCTCGGCCCAGACGCGCTGCTCGAACGGGTTGCCGACCAGGGCCAGCGAGACGTCGAACGTGCGACGCGCGCCGCTCAAGTACTCCTCGAGCTGCGCGGCGACGCCGCCGAACGCGGCGTCATCCCGCGTCCACGTGGGATCGATCCGGAGGGGGCGCCGGCCGCCCTGCATGGAAAGGTGGTGAAGCGACTCGCCGTCGCCGACGAGCAAGAGCTCGCCGATCGGGCTGTCAACGGTGGTGTAGAGCATGTGGACTGAACGGGCGGCGGGCGCGGGACGTGAGACCCGCTCACTCATTCACTCACTCACTCACTCACGATACGTCGGCTCGCCGTCGTAACGCGCGAGCAGTGCGCCGAGTGTGAGCCCGCTGAGCTCATAGCCGAGCCGCCGCGCCACGTCGACCGTCGCCGGGTGCCGATGAACCTCGAGCGGATTGACGACCACGCCTTCGGGGTGCTGCAAGCGGTCAACGGTCGACTCGACGCGGTCGAGCCACTTCTCTCACAGCCGTGGGGTCTTCGTAGCGGCGAAAGAAGCGTCGAGGCGCGTAGCGGGGTCCGAGCGGCTCGTGCGCGACAGTGACGCCCCGATACAGGGCGTCGAAGCCATCGGCCAGCCACCGCGTTCCGCATTGTCCGGCATCGAGGACCATGACAACCGGCGAGCCTCCCACGACCGCCGACTGCCCTAATGCACCGGAAAGCAGTCGTGTAGACGTCAGGAGTGAGGTGGTGCGCCGACCGCGGGTGGTGCTTCGGCCTCGCGGTCTGTCGGCGTGAGGTCCATCGCCTCGGCGAGAAGCTCGTAGGAGCGCCGGCGCGCGGCGTGGTCATGGGTGATCGTGACGACGATCACCTCATCGGCGTCGTACGTGGCGGCGAGCTCATCGATACCGACCCGGACGGCGTCGGGGGTGCCGATGATCCCGCGGCGTCCCGGCAGCGAACCGGTGAGCGGCTTGCCCTCGGACTCGAGGAACGCGATCGCCTTCTCGACCGGCGGTACCGGGATCAGCTGGCCGCGACGCAGCAGCGTGAGCGTCATCCGGCTGCTCGCGGCGAGCCACTGCGCCTCCTCGTCGGTGTCGGCGCACAGGACCCAGGCTGCGACCGCCGTCATCGGCGCCTGCAACCGGCGCGCGCCGTCGGCGAAGCGGTCGCGGTAGGCCGCCGCGATCTCGCTGCCGCCGGGGTTGATGAAGTCGGCGAACGCGTAGGGGATCCCGAGTTGCGCGGCCCATACGGCGCTCTGCGGCGAGGAGCCGAGCAGCCACAGCGCCGGCAGCTCGGGCCGCCCGGGGAGGGACTCGGCGAGGCGGGCGAACGGGTGGTCGGCCGGCAGGTCGTTCTCGAGATACGCGAGCAGCTCGGCGAGCTGGTCGGGGAAGTCATCCGGGGACGCTGAGCGGCGGTCACGCTGGAGCGCAAACGTCGTCAGCGGATCGGTGCCCGACGCTCGGCCGATCCCGAGGTCGATCCGATCGGGATAGAGGGCGGCGAGGATCGAGAACGTCTCGGCGACCTTGAACGGGCTGTAGTGCGGGAGCATCACGCCTCCGCTGCCGACCCGGATCTGCGAGGTCGCCGCGGCGATCGGGCCGATCAGCGCCTCGGGGCTTGCGCTGGCGAGCATCGGACCGCCGTGATGTTCGGCGACCCAGTAGCGGTGGTAGCCGAGCGAATCAGTCAGCCGGGCGAGGTCGAGCGTGTTGGCGAGCGCGTCAGCTCCGGTCGCTCCCTCCGGGACCGGCGACTGGTCGAGGACTGAGATCCGCATGTACCTCGATACTAGAACCCATGCACACGACGGCCACGAAGGCGCTCCGCACGGTCACGGCGACGCGGTATGTGACGCCACTCCGCGAGGGCGGCTCGCTTCCGGGCCTCACCGAAGCCGACGACGACGGGCTCTACGTCGTGAAGTTCCGGGGTGCCGGCCAGGGGGTCAAGGCGCTCGTCGCCGAGGTGATCGTCGGCGAGCTCGCCCGCGCGCTCGGGCCGCTCGTTCCCGAGCTCGTGACGGTCGCGCTCGATCCGGCGCTCGGTGCCGCCGAGCCGGACCCTGAGATCCAGGATCTGATCGTCGGCAGCGCCGGCATCAACCTCGGTGTCGACTTCCTCCCGGGGGCGCTCGCATATGTGCCCGGCGGCGCGTTCACACCGGACCCGGCGCTCGCCGCCGACGTCGTCTGGCTTGACGCCCTGGCGACGAACGTCGACCGCACGCCGCGCAACCCGAACCTCCTCGTATGGCATGGCCGGATGTGGCTGATCGACCACGGGGCGGCGCTCTATCTCCATCATCAGGGCCTCGATCCGGTGCGCGATGCGACCCGCAGCTTCGCGCTGATCGGCGAGCACGTGCTGCTGCCCGTCGCCGGCTCGATCACCGAGGCGCACGCGCGTCTCGTGCCGCTCGTCACCCGTGAGCTGCTCGCGCGCATCGCGGCGCTCGTTCCCAATGACTGGCTCGACGGGACCGACCGGGGCGTCTATGTCGACTATCTCGCACGACGCCTCGAGGACGGTGCGTTTGCGGAGGAGGCGGAGCGTGCCCGAGCCGGCGCGTAGCTCGTTCTCGTACGCGATCCTCCGCGTCGTCCCGCGACTCGAGCGCGGCGAGCGCTTCAACGTGGGCGTCGTCGTGTTCTGCCGGCAGCGCGACTTCCTCGGGATTCGGACGCTGCTTGATCCGGTCCGCCTGCGGGCGCTCGCGCCCGACGCGGACGTCGCTGCGCTCGAGGCGCAGCTCGCGGCGCTGTCTCACGCCGCCACCGGTGACCCCCGTGCAGGTGCGCTCGCGGCGCTCCCGCCGTCGGAGCGGTTCGGCTGGTTGGTGGCGCCGTCGAGCACGATCGTCCAGCCGTCGGAGGTGCACACGGGTCTCTGTGCGGATCCGCAGGCGACGCTCGATGCGCTGTTCGCCGAGCTCGTCAGTCCGGTGGACGCTCCTGCATCGTCGTCATGATCCGCTCGAGGGTGCGCGCCGCCCGGCGGAGGTCCCGCTCGCCGACCGTATCGCCGACCGCGCTCGACCAGGGATGCTGGCGGATCGTGATCTGGCGGATCGCCGCATAGGCCTGCGGCGTCGGTGCGAGCAGCTTGGCGCGGCGATGTCTCGGGTTGGGCTCCCACTGCGCGAATCCGTCAGCGACGAGCGCGTCGGCGAGCCGCTGCACGCTCTGTCGCGTGAGCCCCATCCGGCGCCCGATCTCGGACACCGGCCGGGGCTCGTCGAGCACGCCGCCGAGAACCTGCCACCGGGCCGCGGTCAGATCGCCGGCGGCGGCCATGTGCTCGGCCGCCTCGAGCAACCGGCCGTTCAGCCGGAAGACGAGGAGGATGAGCTCGGTGAGCGCCGCGCCGGCGTCGGTCTGCGGGGGCGCCTCCGGCAGCCCCCGGGGAGGTCCCGACGCCGTCACGCGGCCGCCAGCACCGCATGCTGTCAAGACCCCGAGGCCCGCTTTCCCGCACGGCGGATGCCCGGCGTCCCCGGGAGCGGCGTCTTCGAGGCGCTCGCGTGCGGCATCACTCGTGTCGGCCCCGTGGGATGACCGCGACGGTCTGTTCCGCCCCCGCGTCGACTACCTCGTGGCCCGCGACCGCGAGGAGATGAAGGTCCAGCTCCGCGCCGTCCTGTCCGATCCCGAGACGGCCGGCGCGCTGGCGAACGGACGGCAGCGCATCACCGAGCGCCACACGTGCGCGCACCGGGTCGACGCGCTGATGGCGATAGCGTCGTCGGCATCGTCGCCGTGAGCGCGTGGCCGTTGCTCAGGCTTCCGGACCGATGCGCTTGCGCCGCCCCGCGCCCCAAGCGGGCTCGTGCCGCGCGAAGCGGTACAGGGCGGCGGGTCGCCCACCCGTCTGGCGGCGCTCCTCGCCGGTCGGCTCGATGAGGCCGGTGGCGCGGAGATCGCGGGCGAACGTCGCCGGGTCATATGTCGTCTGCGCGATCGCCTCGTACACACCGCGCGCCTCTCCGAGCGTGAAGTCGCCTGACAGGACCCCGACGGCGACGTTCGACCACCACAACTTGCCGCGGACGCGCTCGAGCGCCTCCTCGTTCGCAGCGAATTGCCCGAGGGCGGTGTCGTGTTTGGCGACGGAATCGACAGCGACCGGTTGTCGGTCGGCTGGGGTCAGCGCATCGACATCGGCGTTGCCGACCGGGTCCTCAGGCTGGTGATGTGAACGGCCCCTGGATGCTGGTGCCCCTGTGCTAGTGCGATTCGAACATTCCGTGTTGGAGGGCGTACGACACGAGCTCGGCCCGGGTCTCGAGCCGGAGCTTCTGCTGGATGTGCTGACGGTGGGTCTCGATCGTCCGGACCGAGAGGTACAGCTGATCGGCGATCTCTCGGTTCGTGTGACCGAGCGCGATCCGTCGCAGCACGTCGACCTCCCGCTCGGTGAGATCGTCCGGTGGTCCCGGTGGCGGTTCCGCCGCGATCCGCGCTCCGAGCTGCGGGTTGAGATAGATCTCGCCGCCTGCGGCCCGACGAACCGCTTCGACGAGCTCTGACTCGGCCGCCTCCTTGAGCACGTAGGCGAGTGCGCCGGCGCGCAGCGCCTCCCGCGCGAATGCTGGGTCCTCCTGCATCGTCAAGACGACGATCTGCGTGTCCGGAGACTCGCGGCGAAGTTGGGGAATCGCCTCGAGCACGGAGCCTCCGGGCATGTTGAGATCAACAACGAGCACGTTGGGGTGGTGCCCGCGCACGTAGCGTCGCGCGGTGTCGACATCGCCGGCTTCGGCTACCACCTCGAAGCCGGCCTCGCCGTTCAGCAACAGCTCAAGGCCGCGCCGAACGACCTGATGGTCATCCGCGAGGATGATCCGAATCGGTCCCGTATTTCCGCCGCCAGTCCCCGCCGGCGCCGATTCTGCATTGCTCATGGAACGAGACGCTACCCGACGGCGCGGGCGGTTCGCGAATTCCCGGGGTTAGGGCTATGTTCACGGCGGTGGCAATCGCGGAATCATGGGAGGACTTCGAATCGATTGGAGCTCGATATGAACACAGTGACGCTTGGCCGCAGCGGCCTCACCGTCTCGCCGATCGCATACGGGACATGGCAGCTCAGCGGCGACTGGGGCGCGTTCGACGAACAGGAGGCGATCGCCGCGATCAGGTTTGCGCGCGAACAGGGCATCAACTTCTTCGACACGGCACAGGCGTACGGCTTCGGTGCGTCGGAGCGCATGCTCGGACGGGCGCTGCGGGATGATCTCGACCACCGCCGCGACGAGGTAGTGATCGCGACAAAAGGCGGCCTGCGCATCGATGACGAGCGCGGCCTCGTCCGCGACTCCAGCCCCGAGTGGTTGCGCCGGGGTGTCGACGAATCCCTCGCGGCGCTCGGTGTCGACCACATCGACCTCTACCAGGTGCACTGGCCGGACCCCAGCGTGCCGTTTGCCCAGACCGTTGCGACGCTGTCAGAACTCGTCGACGCGGGCAAGCTCCGCCACATCGGCGTGTCGAACTTCGACGCAGACCAGCTCGCCGCGTTCTCGCAGACCCGTCCTGTCGAGACGCTGCAGCCGCCGTACTCGGTGTTCAACCGGGAAATCGAGGGTGCCGTCCTGCCGTACTGCTCCGCTCAGAACATCGGCGTGCTCGTCTACGGGCCGCTCGCGCATGGGCTGCTGACCGGCGCGATGAGTCCGGAGACGACATTTGAGAGCGACGACTGGCGCCACGTCAGTCCCTCCCTCACGGGCGACACGTTTCACCGCAACCTCAAGGTGGTCGAGCGGCTGAAGGCGTTCGCGGCCGAGCGTGGTCACAAGCTCAGCCAGCTGGCGATTGCGTGGACGCTCCAGCATCCAGCCGTCGACGTGGCGATCGTCGGCTCGCGCCGGCGAGCGCACATCGAGGAGAGCCTCGGCGCGCTCGCGCTGACGCTCTCAGGCGAGGACAACGCCGAGATCGACCGGATCCTCACGGACGCCGTGACGATCGAGGAGGCGACGCCCGAGACGATGACCGAGCTGATGGGGCTGGCGTAACGGCGGCGCCCGGTGGCGTCGGGCGCCCCGGCGGCCGGGCGGCCACCCGCGGCGGCTACGAGGCTCAGCTCGCCGTCCGCGAAAAGGGTCCGCCAGCCGACCCTCTGGCGCCCCATCGGACCGTCGTGCCGCTCAGATCGCCTGCAAGTTCCCGGCGCGGCGCCAGGATCGGTTCCGCGGATCGTGTTCGCGGTTAGGCCAGCGGTGGGGTCACCGATCGCGTGGACAGAACAACTCCCATACCTTTACCCCCCAGGGGTATGTATAATGCCGAGGTATGAGCTTCATTTGGCACGGCATCCGCGACGCGTTCCTGATGGCCTGGGAGGTCTGGTGGGCGCTCGTGCTCGGCTTTGCGATCTCGGCAATCGTCCAGGCGTGGGTCCCGCGTGAGCGGGTCGAGCGCGCCCTGAGCGGCGGCGGCCCGCGGTCGATCGGGTGGGCGACCGGGCTGGGCGCGGCGTCGTCGTCGTGCTCGTATGCGGCCGTCGCGATCGCCAAGTCGCTGTTCCAGAAGGGGGCGAGCGCGGCGAGTGCGCTCGCGTTCCAGTTCGCTTCGACGAATCTCGTGTGGGAGCTCGGGCTCGTTCTATGGGTGCTGATCGGCTGGCAGTTCACGGTCGCCGAGTACCTCGGCGGCCTCGTGATGATCGTCCTGATGGCGGTGCTGCTGCGGCTGTTCGTCAGCCCCCGGCTCGAGGCAACCGCCCGCGAGCATGCCCAGGACGCGGACACCGGCCATCAGCATCACGCTGCGGCGACGACGCTCACCTGGCGAGAGCGGCTGACCTCGGCCGACGCCTGGTCGGACGTCGCCCACAACTTCCGCGGCGACTGGGCCATGCTGTGGAAGGAGATCACGATCGGCTTCCTGCTCGCCGGCTTCGTCGCCCAACTCGGGAACGGCTTCTTCGAGAGCCTGTTCCTGCACGACGCGCCGCAGCCGTTCCCCGCGATCGAGAACGTGCTCGTCGGTCCGTTGATCGCCGTGCTCAGCTTCGTCTGCTCCGTCGGGAACGTCCCGCTTGCCGCGGTCCTGTGGTCCGGTGGGATCAGCTTCGCCGGAGTCCTCGCGTTTCTGTTCGCGGACCTGATCGTGCTCCCGATCCTGCTCATCTATCGCAAGTACTACGGCGTTTCGTTCACCGTGCGGATCACGGCGCTGATGCTCGTCACGATGGCGATCGCGGCGCTCGCCGTCGCCGGGCTGTTCGACGCGCTCGGCGCGGTCCCGTCAGGCCCCCGGCCGAGCCGCGACGACATCTTCGGGCAGATCACCGTCAACTACAAGCTGTTCCTCAACGTCCTCGGGGTCGTCATCTTCGTGGCTCTGTTCTGGATGACGGCGCGGCGGGGCGCCACCGATCCCGTGTGCGGGATGACGGTCGACCGCGCCAAGGCGGTCACCGCTGAGATCGGCGGCCAGACCGTGTACTTCTGCTCGGAGCACTGCCGCCAGGCCTACGAGGCCGGCGGCGCCCACTCATTGGACGTCACGCACGCCCACGCGCACTGACCCGGGCTGGGGCGGGGTCGGCGAGCCCGTCCCGGAAGCCCTCGCGGTACGACGGGTACCGAGGGACGAACCCGAGCTCTCGCCGCGCCTTCGCGTTCGCGATCCCGCGGATCCGGGTCATCATCGACACGCCGACCTCGCCTGCCGCGAGCCGTCCGACCCACACCGGGACATGCCGTGGGGGCTTCGCTCCGATCGCCTCGGCGAGGGCCGGCAGCCACCGGGACACCGGCGCCGGCTCATCGTCGCTGACGTTGTAGACGCCCGGGGCGCCGTGCTCGACCGCGAGCACGGTGGCCGCCGCGGCGTCTTCGACGTGGATGAACGACCAGACGGCGGCGGCGTCGCCGATCAGTGGCAGGCTCCGTTTGCGGACGAGCTCGCAGATGTCGCCGTCCGCGGCGATGTTCGTACCCGGGCCGTAGAAGCTCGCGTAGCGCAGGACGATGCCCTCGAGTGCCTCAGCGCCGAGCACGGTCGACTCGAGTTGACGGATTGCCTGGAGCGACTCGCGCTGGTGCGTCGGCGGGGATGGATCGAACGGGTCGTCCTCGAGCTTGGGCGCCGTCCCCGTGGGGGCGTAGTTCCAGCCACCGTAGCTCTGCGCGATCAGCCGTCGCGCCCCCGCCGCCTTCGCGGCGTCGACGAGATGCGCCGTTCCCTCCGTCCGCAGTCGATTCGTCTGCGCGAACACGCGGTCGAACCGGCGGTAGTTCGTCGCGCCGGTCAGCGCCGTGAGCTCATTGATCACGACCTCGGGCTCGGCGCGCATGACCGCTTGCATGACGGTCGGCTTCGCCAGCGCGTCGGCGATCGTGACCTCGGCGCCGAGCGCCCGCAGCTCGCCCGCCTTGGCCTCGGATCGGGTCATTGCGGTCACGTCATGACCCGCGGCGATGAGTTGAGGGACCAGTCGGCGGCCAACGGCGCCGCCTGCACCTGCGATGAAGACCTTCATCTGGGGCTCCTTTCGGGTGTGATGGCCCCTGAGACGAACGACCGCTCCCGCCTGTGACACCACTCACCCCGATCGGGTGATGCTGGGCCGCGCGAGCCGTCCTAGCCTCGCCGGGCTATGGCTGACGGCGGCACTGGGGGCGCACCCGCGGAGATCTCGGCTGAGCAGGCCGACGCCACCATGGCCAGCCGGGCGTACGTTGTGATGCTCGTCGTCGTCTCGGTCATCGGCATCATCGTGGCGCTGGCGTCCTGGTGCTACCTGGAGGGCATCTACCAGCTCCAGCGCGAGCTGTTCACGCACCTGCCGCACGCGCTCGGCTACTCGGACGGGCCGCCGAACTGGTGGTACGTCGTGGTGCTCGGCGTGGCGGGCATATTGGTAGCGCTGGCGATCACCCAGCTTCCGGGGGACGGCGGCCACATCCCGGCGAAGGGTCTGTCGGCCGGAGGCCCCTCGAGTCCGCGCGTCATTCCGGGTGTGATCCTCGCCGGCGCGGCGTCGATCGGGTTCGGACTCGTGCTCGGGCCCGAGGCACCGCTCATCGCGCTCGGTGCGGGCTTGGCGATCCTCCTTGTCGGCCTGTCCGGGCGGGACATGCCGCCCCAGTCGCTGATGGTGATCGGCGCGGCGGGCAGCTTCACGGCGGTCGCGTTCATCTTCGCATCGCCGCTGATCGCGGCGGTCATCTTAATCGAGGCGACAGGCCTCGGCGGGTCGAAGCTCCGAGTGGTGCTCATCCCGGGACTGCTTGCGTCCGGGATCGGGTCGCTCGTGTCCCTGGGGCTCGGGTCGTTTACTGGCTTGAGCACCGCCGCCTACTCACTCGGCCCGCTCGACATGCAGTCGATCGGCCACCTGAAGCTCGGCGAGTTCGGGTGGACGATCGCGCTGGCGGTCATCGTCGCCGTCGCCGTCTTCGCCGTGATGCGCGGCGGCCTGGCCACGTACCGATTCGTCGCACCGCGCCGGCTGCTCGTACTGCTGCCGCTTGTCGCCGTGACCATCGCTGTCATCGCGATCGTCGCCGCCGAGGTCTCGGGCAAGAGCATCGACTACGTGCTCTTCGATGGTCAGGCCCAGCTGCCCGGGCTCGTCTCGCAGGCAGGCGCGTGGTCGGTGGGCACGCTCGTGCTGCTCATCGTGGCCAAGAGCATCGCCTACAGCCTGTCGCTCGGCGGTTTCCGTGGCGGCCCGACCTTTCCCGCCGTGTTCCTCGGTGCGGCCGCCGGGATCCTTGCCGCGCACCTGCCCGGCTTCCCGCCCGGCGCGGGCATCGCCGTCGGGATCGGCGCGGCCGTCGTCGGAGTCCTTCGCCTACCGCTGTCCTCCGTGCTGCTCGCCACCCTGCTGACCGCGAAGGCCGGCAGTGCCGCCGAGCCGCTGATCATCGTCGGCGTCGTCGTCGCCTACGTGGTGACGCTGCTGCTCTCGCGAGGACGCGCCGCAGCTACCCCCGCTGACGCGCAATCGGCGACAGCGGATAGCCCAGGTGTCCAAGCTTCTCCGGGTTGATGATCGAACGGATCGACTGGATCGCGCCGCCGGCGATCTCGAACGCGAACACGTTGATGAGACGGTCCTCGGCGTCGAAGTTGAGCGTGCCGGGCTGCCCGTTGATCTGCGTGAGTTCGATCCGTGCCGTGATCGCGGTCCCCTCCCGGGCAAACGCCCCGATCAGCCGTGAGACCCGCGCACTCCCGAAGATCGGACGCGGCAGTCCGCGTGCCTTGCCTCCGCCGTCGCCATAGAAGACGACGTCCGGGGCGAGCATCTCGAGGACCCGCTCGACATTGCCGTCCTGCATCGCCTCGACGAACGATCCGGCAAGCCCCTGCTGCTGCGCGCGGTCGACTTCGAAGCGCGGCTTGCCCTCGTCGATTCGATGCCGCGCGCGCGTGAAGATCTGGCGGCAGTTTACCTCGCTGCGGTCGACGATCGTCGCGATCTCGTCATATCCGTAGCCGTACACCTCGCGCAGCAGGAACACGGCCCGCTCGACCTCGGACAACGTCTCGAGCAGAACGAGGAAGGACAACGACAGGGAATCGGCCATCTCGGCCACCTCCGCCGGATCGCGATCGGGAGCAGTGAGGAGCGGTTCGGGGAGCCACGGCCCGTAGTACGTCTCGCGCTTGACGCGAGCGGAGCGCAGCTCGTCGATCGCAAGGCGAGTGACGACCGTCGTCAGGAACGCCTTCGGCGAGGCGATCTCATCTCCGCTGCGCTGTGCGCGCTCGAGCCGAAGCAGGGCTTCCTGCACGAGGTCCTCGGCATCGCCGACGCTTCCGAGCATCCGGTAGGCGATCGAGAACAGCAGCGGTCGAAGGTCGGTCTCGTCCGGCATCTCAGCTCTCAAGACGAACACATACCCGGATCTGTGACACAAGGGAGGGCTGATCCGTGATCGTTCGCGTCCGTCCGGGTCCCTCCGGGCTTGCCTGCTGGGGATCGATGGTACGTCGAGCGGCACGATTGCCCACGGGATGAGGTCGTCGGGGCCTGTTGGGCAATCGGGCCGCTGTGAGCGGCACGATCGCCCGCGCGACGGCGAGAACGGTGTCTGGCGGGTATTTGTGCCGGTTCTTCTCAACCCGCCCGCAACACGCACAGACACGTATTAAATTGAACGTTCATTCAAGTGGGCTGATGGGGCGGCTGATCTGGCGCGGGAGGGTGAGGGTGGGGGTGACAGCTCGCCAGCGCTTACGTCTGGCGTAATTGCCCGGCTCGTCGGGCGATGGGACCGTCTGCGTCGTCAGGTGGACACGAACCAAAGGAGCCCCCATGACTGACGTGGACCGACTCGTCGAGGACTATCTCGCGATGTGGAACGAGCCAGACCCGGACGCGCGCCGCGCACTCGTGGCGCGAACACTCACCGACGACGCCACCTACCTCGACCCCGTGATGAGCGGCGAGGGCGTCGACGGGATCAGCGCGATGATCGGGGCCGCCCAGGCCCAGTTCCCGGCGCACCGGTTCACGCTGCACACCGGCCCGGACGCGCATCACGATCGCCTGCGCTTCAGCTGGTCGCTCGCCACGAACGGCGGCGCGCCGGTCGCAGTCGGAACCGACTACGTGACGGTGTCCGACGACGGCCGGATGCGGGCGATCACCGGCTTCCTCGAGACCGGCGCGTAACGACGCGGCCGCCGCGGCCGCCGGACGCGGCCGCCGGACGCGGCCGCCGGACGCGGCCGCCGCACGCGGCCGACGTGACCGACGCGACCGCCGTGATCGCCCGGCCGACCAGGTCAGGCGGCCGCGGCGGTCGATTTCGGATCGGCCGCCAGCCGGTCCTCGTCGGTGTGGACGATCAGCACCGGGATGCGGCTGTGGTTGAGCGCGTAGTGGCTGACGCTCCCGAGCAGCGACGCGCGGATCGCGCCGCGCCCGCGGGAGCCCATCACGAGTAGGTCGTGGCGCCCGCCCTCGAGTTGCTCGCTGAGGGCGTTGCGGATCGGCTCATGGGTCAGGATCTTCGTCACCGGCACCGCGTCCGGGACGCGGACGACGGCCTCGCGCAGAATCGTCGTCGACTCGCGCTCGAGTTCCTCGGCGAGGGGGATCGCCGCCATTGCCCCGCCCGGCGAACTCGCCCAGGCCGGCGGGTGGGGGATCGCGCTGATGATCGTCAGCCGGCCGTTGGCGGCAAGCGCCAGGTCGATCGCCTCGTCCAGTGCCTTTTCTGCGTGGGCTGAGCCGTCAACGGCTACGAGGATGTTGCGAAACATGCCGATCTCCGGGTGTCACGAGGGCCTCTCCCCGGTTCGACGTCCGGGCGAGGAAGAATTTGATTAGCATGCTAAAGGTTAGCAAGCTACACTAGTGGGGTGGCGGCAAATGGAAGAGGATCAGGCGCAAGTGAAACGGACACGTTCCTCACCGCGTTCGATGCCTTCGCCCAGGCGGTGCGCCGGGCGCGCGGCGGACCGGCGCCGGCCGGGGAGGACGCCCTGACGCTGTCGCAGTACGCGCTGCTGCAAGGGCTCGCGGAGGGTGGTTGTGCCCGCGTCGTCGAACTGGCCAACGCCGCAGGCGTCACCGCGCCGACGGCGACCCGCATCCTCGACGCGCTCGAGCGCCGCGGGGTGGTCGAGCGCCGGCGCGCGGCGGAGGATCGCCGCGGCGTGATGATCACGTTGACCCCGGGCGGTCACGAGTTGCTCGCGACTCAGCACGCATGGCTGCGTGCTCGGCAGGAGTCGTTCTACGCGGCACTGCCGGCGGCCGAGCGGACCGTGGCGGCCGGACTGCTGCTGCGCCTCGCCGGGCTGATCGATGAATTGGCGGCCGGCCCGAGCGCGTAGACGTTCGTTACCCGTGGGTGCAGTACGCGCTCGACGGATCGCAGTGGACGACGACCCCGATGATCTCCTGATGGCGGATCGGGCCGAAGAAGCGGCTGTCGAAGGAGTCGCTGCGGTTGTCGCCGAGCGCGTGGGGGTCTACGTGCCGAGCCACGCTGGGCCGAGGCCGAAGATCGCGGCGACGGCGAGCCCGGCGACGAGCAGCGCCCCGGCACGGCGCGTGTGCGTGAACGTGAACGCGTGGCGAACCACAACGGCCAGATCGGAAAGTTCCGCGGGGGCCGTTCAGGACGGCGCCGGGCGAGCGCCCTGAGCGCACGGGCCAGCAATGGCACCGCACCGAACGCAGCGAGGGCCGGCCACGGCAGCGCGCCGACGATGAGGCACGCGATAACGACGACGTAGAAGCCGACCATCAGCCGGCGGCTGACCATCCGCGCGGCGGGCTCGCCGAGGATGACCGGGAGCGTCCGTACCCCGGCCGCCTCGTCCCACGGGATCTTGTCGATGTGCTTGCCCATCAGCACCGCGGTGCACAGCAGCCCGTACGGCGCGGCGGCGGGCCACACCTGCCACGGCACCATGCCGATCGCGGAGTACACGGTGCCGGCGATCATCAGTGCCCCCACACGAGCAGCACGTCGAGCTCGCCGAGACCCCGTTTCTTCAGTCGCAGCGGCGGTGCGGTGTAGGCGACATTGAGGATCACCCCGGCGAGTCCGAACGCGAGCACGACCCAGCCGCGAGCGAGGACGAGCACGATCAAGATCGCGACGTCAGCGAGGTTGACGAAGACGGCCGCGCGCAGCAGCCCGCGCCGGCTGATCATCCCGGAGAGGATCGGGTGGGGCGCATACAGCGCCCGCGGGTACTTGTCGGTGTCGAGGCCGGTATCGGTATCGAACCGGCCGTGAGCGTCATCGGCAGCACGCCCGCCCGGGTGATGACCAACCAGCGAGAGACCGCGTCGAGCTGGCCCGCGGGCGGGTTGATCGTGCTGAGCGCGTGGCGCCAACGCGCCAGCCGGCTCTGTGCCGGGACCGGAGCAGCGGTCTCGCTCATCTCGCGCAACGTACACCCCGGAACGGGTCGCCGCGCCGATGTCGAAATCGCGCCCGCTCGTCCGTCGTGGATGATGAAGGCCGCATTCGGCGGCGAACCACCATCACAGGAGGCGAGATGCCCGAGTACCTCATGCTCATCTACACGCCGGCCGAGAATCCCCTCAGCCCGGATGAGATGGCAGCGATGTCCCCGAAGTGGGACGCGTACACCGAGAGCCTGCGCGAGGCGGGCGTGTTCCTTGGCGGTAACGCGCTCCAGGGGACCGACGTCGCGACGACCGTCCGCGAGCGGGACGGCCAGACCCAGATCACCGACGGCCCGTTCGCGGAGACGAAGGAGGTCCTCGGCGGCTATTACCTCGTCGACGCGCCCGATCTCGACACAGTTCTCGCCCACGCCGCGCGCGTACCGAATATCGGATACGGCTCGCTCGAGGTCCGTCCGATCCTCGACCTCTCCGAACGGCCGGCACCCGCGGCGGAGGCGCGCGCCTCCGCATAAGGCTGCCGACGATTCGCTCCCCCCAACCGGGGGGTTTGTGACGCCTCCCGGTTGCCGGGTGACCCGCATCCGGGGATGCTCGGAGCATGCGTGGTTTGACCGATGTCGCACGGTTTCGTGCCGAGGACCCCGAAGAGCTGGTCACCGCCTCGCTCGCGTGCCCGCTGTGTCTGCGGTCGTGTGAGGTCGCCTGGGAGCTCGATGCTGACAGCGACGGGTATGACGCTTCGGTCCAGTGCGAATGCGGACGCTGCCAGCAGGGCTGGCAGGTGTACCTCGAGCCGCACCAGGCCCTGCGCCTCAGCCTCATCGGCGCGCACGCCGGGTAGTTCTCCCGGCTGGGATCCCGTGCTCAGCGTCAGTACCGTTGGCACATGGGATCCCGTGATGAGAAGAGGCCGAGCTGGACGCCGGCGTAAGCGAGGTCGCACGGTTCCTCGCTCAGCGGGCGCCGTTTGACGCGCTGTCCCCTGACGAGCTCCGCGAGGTCGCAGCCCAGACCGAGATCGAGTTCTTCCTGCCCGGTGCCGTGATCCTCAGCGAGGACGGCGGTCCGGTGACATTCCTGCGGGTCATCCATGGGGGAACGGTCGACATCTCGCACGAGGGCAAGCTGCTGGACCTGCTCCACGCGGGCGACACCTTCGGCCACGCGGCGATGCTCTCCGGGCTGCCGCCCGGCTTTGAGGCCCGGGCCGTCGAGGACACGCTCTGTTACCGGATTCCGGTCGCGGTCGCCCGGCCACTGCTCGAGCGCGCTCGGGCCCGCGAGCTGACCGTCGGCATGCGCGAGCCCGGGCACCAGCCGGTGGCCGGGCTGATCCGCTCGGCCACCGTCACGTGCACGCCGATGGAGAGCATCCGGGAGGTCGCCCGGCGCATGACGCAGGCGGGCGCGACCTCGGCGATCGTCGAGCGACGCCCCGGCGATGGTTTTGGGATCGTGACCGACCGTGACATCCGCACGCGGATCGTCGCCACCGGCCTGCCGCTGAGCGCGCCGGTGTCGAGCGTGATGACGACGCCTGTCTTCTCGGTCACGCCAGATCGGCTCGGCGGTGAGGTCCTGTTCGAGATGCTCGAGCGCGGCATCCGGCACGCCCCCGTCGTGAGCGAGCGCGGCCAGCTTGTCGGTGTGGTCGAGGACGCGGACCTGTTCGCGGTGCAGCCCCGATCGTGGTTCGGCGCCCGCCGCGGCATCGCCCGGGCGCAGGATCTCGACGCGCTCGCGGCGGTGGCGGCGACCCTGCCGGAGATCGTCGTCGACCTCCACGCCGCCAACCTCCGAGCGCTCGAGGTCGCACGGGTGCTCTCCGCGCTCGTCGACGCGATGACCGTGCGCGCGATCGAGCTGGCCGCTCGGCCGTTCCGTCTGCCGGCCGATGGGCTCGTCTGGGTCGCCGTCGGCAGCCAGGCGCGCCGGGAGCTGACACCGGCGTCGATCGCCCGCGGCGCGATCGTCTGCAGCGAGGCGCCGCCCACGGGCTGGACGGACGCTGTCGGCGCGGCCCTCGTCCGCTGCGGGCTGATCGGAGAGGTCGTGGCGCACACACCGCACGAGTGGCGCGACGGTGACCACACCGAGGAGCTTGCGCTGACGGTGCTCGTCGAGCGCCGCCCGCTGTGGGGGACACCGCGGGATCCGCTTCCGATCGCCGAGGGATCGGTCCGTGACGAGGTGCTCGCCGCGCTCGCGTGGCGGGCGCGTGAAGTCCGCCCGCCAACCGGATTCGACGCCGACGCCGTGCTCGACGCGGAGGGCAACCGCCACGATCGGCTCGACATCCGCCGCGCCGCGGTCATCCCGATAATCGAGCTCGCCCGGTGGGCGGGTGCCGCCGCCGGTCGGGTCGACGGGTCGACGCCCGAGCGTCTGCGTGCGGCCGCGGCCGACGGCGTCCTCAGCGAAGGGGACGCCCGGACGCTCACCGACGCATTCGAGCTCGCGCTCGAGTTGCGGATCGGCCATCACATGGCGCAGCTCGCCGCCGGCGCGCGGGCCGACGACGAGATCGAGCCCCGGGACATCAGTCCGCTCACGCGTGATCACCTGCGCGACGTGTTCCGCTCGGTGTCGGGCGTCCAGAGGCGGCTCGCGGCGTGAGGCTGCGTTCACCCTTCGGCGACGCCGCCGAGAGCTACATGCGCGCCGGGCGACCGTCCGGATCGACGCCGTGGCGCGAGGCGAGCTGGTGCGCGCTCGACCTCGAGCTGACCGGGCTGGACCCGCGCAAGCACGAGATCATCGCCGTCGGCGCCGTCCCGATCGAGCACGGTCGCATCGTGCTCGGCGAGAGCCTGTACACGCTCGTCCGCACGACGCAGCGCTCGGACCCGAACGCCGTGCTTGTGCACAAGCTGCGGGTCGCCGACCTCGCCGACGCCCCGTCGCTCGATGAGGCGCTCGACATGATCCTCGCGGCGTTCGCCGGTCGCGTGCCCGTCTTCCACACCGCGCCGGTCGAGCACAGCTTCCTGGCACCACTGTTCGCCCGACGGCGCCTGCGCTTTCCGGCCGTCGCAGACACCGAGGTCCTCGGCCGGGCCTGGCTCCTCGGGCGGGACGGCGAATCGCCGCCGTTCATCCGACTCGAGCGGCTCGCTCGCGAACTCGGGCAGCCGGCCGAGGTTCCGCACCATGCACTCGGCGATGCGCTGACGACCGCGCAGGCGTTCATCGGCGTCGCCGCGCATCTCGACGCCGAGTCTCCGCAGACGGTCCGCTCGCTCGTCCGCAGTCCCCGGATCCTCCGGCGGATTCGGGTGACGGCGGCATAGCGTCTTAGTAGAGCTGCAGGTAGCGGTCGAGCTCCCACTGCGTGATCTGCTCGTGGGCGAGCTGCCACTCCTTGCGCTTGACGTCGATGAAGTAATCGACGTAATCGCCGTCACGGGTCGTGCCGAGCGCGGCGCGCAACGGCTCGTTGTTCTCGAGCTCACGCGTCGCGTCGAGCAGGTTCGCGGGGAGCAGATCGATCCCGCCGGCGGCCCGCTGCTCCGGGCTCATCGTGTAAAGGTTGGCCGTGTTCGGGTCACCCGGGTCGAGCCCCCGCGCCACCCCGTCCATGCCGGCGGCGAGCATCGCCGTCGCCGCGAGGTACGGGTTGCACGAGCCGTCGACAGTGCGGTCCTCGATCCGGCCGGCATCGGGGATGCGGAGCATCTGCGTGCGGTTGTTGTAGCCGTAGCTGATGTACGCCGGCGCCCACGTCGCGCCGCTCGTCGGTGCCCCGATCACGAGCCGCTTGTAGCTGTTGACGGTCGGCGCCGTGAGGGCGATGTACGCCTTGGCGTTCGCCTTGAGGCCGCCGATGAAGTTGTACGCGAGATCGGAGAGCCCGAGGCCGCGTGGGTCATCGGCGACGGCACGATCGAACACGTTCTCATCGTCCTTCCACAAGCTGACGTGGAAATGGCAACCGTTGCCGGTGAGATTGGCGAACGGCTTCGGCATGAACGTCGCGATCAGACCGCGCTGCTGAGCGAGCGACTCGACCATGTAGCGGTAGAAGATCGCGCGGTCGCAGGTGGTGAGCGCCTCCGCGTAGGCGAAGTTCTGCTCAAACTGGCCGTTCGCGTCCTCGTGGTCCGTCGCGTAGTTGTCCCACCCGAGCTGTGTCACGTACTTGGAGACCGTGGAGACGAAGTCGAGGTTGCGGGTCAGCGCGCGCATGTCGTAACAGGGAAGGTCGAGCGTGTCGAGGGCGTCGGCGACCTCGATCCCACCGTCCTCGGTACGGCGGACGAGGAAGTACTCGAGCTCGGCGCCGATGCGCGCCTCATAGCCGGCTCCGGCGAGCTTGGCGAGCGCGCGGCGGAGGATCGTGCGCGGGCAGAAATCCCACTCCTCGCCATCGACGGTGATGTTGCAGGCGAACCGCGCGACGTTCGGTTGCCACGGCAGGATCGTCAGCGTCGTCGGATCCGGCATCGCGATCATGTCCGGGTCGTGCGGCCCCTGGCCGACATCGCCGGCCGCGAACCCGGCGAACCCGGCGCCGTCCTCGAGGAGATCGTCGATGTGGTGCGCCGGCACGAGCTTGGCGCTCGGCTTGCCGTGCATGTCGACGAACTGGGCGAACAGAAATTCGATGCCTTCGTCCTTGACGATCCGCCGGACATCGTCGGCGTTCTGGGGAGGCGTGGTCATAGTCACGAGCCTATATCGGTCGCCGGCACGCTCACAATGGCGCAGAGCACTCCCTAGGCGCCAGCTAGCATGTGCGACTCGCACATAGGAGGTGGAGCTGGTCGTGTCGGTGAACGTCGAGGTGAGCGAGGAGATTCGGGGGCTCCGCGAGGAGAACCGCACGCTCTACGGCGTCATCAAGCTCGTCGCGTCGTCGCTCGAGATGTCGCCGATGCTCGCCGGCATCGTCGACCTCGCGACCGAGGCGACAGGGTGTCATGCGTGCTTCATCTACCTGCTCGAGGACGACCGGCTGACGATCCGCGCCGCCTCGCCGGTCTTTGCGGCAGCGGTCGACAAGGTCTCGTTCTCGATCGATGAGGGGCTGACCGGCTGGGTCGCGCGCCACCGCACGCCGGAGTTCATCCGCGACGGCGCGATGGACGACCCGCGGATGAAGTTCGTCCCGCTGCTCGATGAGGAGCGCTTTCAGTCGATGGTCGCCGTGCCGATCCTCGCCCGCAACGGCGACACGATCGGCGTCATCGTCCTCCACACCCAGGCGCCGCACGAGTTCACCGAGGACACGGTCAAGCTGCTCGTCCACATGGCGTCGCTCGTCAGCGGCGCGATCGAGAACGCCCAGCTGTATGACCGCGAGCGCAGCCGCGTCGACGCGCTGACCTCACTGTCGACGCTCGCGCAGCAGGTCGCCGGCGCCGCCGATGCGACCGAGCTCGGCCCGACGGTCGCCGACGGGACGCGCCGCGTGCTCGGCGCTGAGGTGTGCCAGCTGTACCGGCTCGACGACGACGGTGACGGGCTGCAGCTGCTCGCCTCGTCTCCCCGCGAGGTCGTCGTCCCCGAGTCGCTGTCGGTGCCGGCGCTGCTGCTCGCCGCGCTCGAGGGCCGCGGCAACCGGCCGCCGGCGCGATCCCTGTGGCCGGAGCTCGCGGTCGGGGACGTGCTCGTGACGCCGATGTCGGTCGGCAGCGAGCGCGTCGGGCTGTTGTGCGCCGGATCCGCGACGGGGTCACCGTTCGGCGAAGAGGACACCGAGATCGTCCGGGCGATCGCGCATCTCAGCGCCGTCGCGCTCAAGCGCGCCGAACTGATCGAGGGGCTGACGAACGCGAACATCGTCAAGGACATGTTCGAGGCGCTTGCGGCCGGAGCGACCTCGTTCGCCGCCGCCAAGGCGGCCGAGATCCGCTGCGATCTCGGCGCGCCCTACCTGCTCGTCCGCGCCGAGCCGGCCGCCGGGCGCGAGGCCGGGTCCGGTGAGTGGCGGGACGCCGCCGAGGAGATCGGCCGTGAGCTCGGCGCGCTCGCGGCAACGAGCGCGATCGAGGCCGGCCCGGGCCCCGTCCGGGCGCTGCTGGCGCTCGGCGTCGGGCGCTCGCACCGGATCGAGGGTGTGCTCCGGACCTGTCGCGATCTCGGCGCCGTGCACGGCGCCGCAATTGGCGTCAGCGAACTGTGCACTACGCCGGCCGACGGCGGCCGTGGGTATCGCGAAGCGCGGGACGCGGCGACGATCGGCCGCGCCCTGCTCGGTGACGGCGGCGCGATCCCGTACTCGCAGCTCGGCGCGTACCGCTACCTCGTCCAGATCGCCCCCGAGAACGCGCCCCACGACCGGATGCGCGGCGCCGTCGACCGGCTCATCGCGTACGACACGAAGCGTCGGACAGCGCTACTCGACACCCTGGAGCGGTACCTCGCGGAGCGGCGGTCGGTGATCGAGAGCGCGCGAGCGCTCTACATCCACCCCAACACTCTGCGTCAGCGCCTGGCCCGCATCGAGGAGCTGACCGGGCTCAAGCTCGACTCGGATGATCTGCTGTCGCTCGAGCTCGCGATCAAACTGGCGCGGCTGCATGGGCGGCCGGGGGTCGGTTCGTAGGCCGCGGGACACTAGTCCTCGAGCACGAGGAACACCGGGATCTTCGCCCGTCGGCGGACCCGCTGGGGCTCCTGCTCCCACAGGAAGTCTGAGACCCACCGATTCCGATCCGGGTCGGCGGCCATGACGATCGCGTCGCAGCCTTCCTTCTCGGCCTCCTGGACGATCCGCTTCGTCGATCTCCGTGTGGCGAGGACGTGGCCCTCGGTCTCGATCCCCTTGCGCTTCAGCCGCTTCACGGCCCGCTTGACATTCTCGCGCGCGGCAGCGAGCTCCTGCTTGTTCGGCATCAGCCCGGGCGACTGGAGTCCGAACGAAACGCCGTGGACCCGGGCGATGCAGAACACGTGCGCGGTCGCGCCCGCCGGGTCGGCGAGTTCGACCACGCGCGCGATGGCGCTATCGGGGATCGTCCGCCCTTCGGTGGCGAGGAGGATCCGGTTGAAGCGTTCGGTGGCCGTGCGCGGATCATCGCGCACGGCCACGGTTTGCGTCTGGCTCACGGACTGGCGCCGCTCGGCGTGGCGCCGCTCGCTGTCATCGCGGGTGTGGCGGTTTCCACAGGTGCGTGTTTCTTGTCCTCGACCCGCTTGCGGTACATGTAGAAGAAGATGTAGGACAGGAGCACACCCCAGCCGATGAAGTAGTACGGCAGCGTCGTGCGACCTGCCGCATTACACGAACAGGCCGCGTACGTGGGGCCGCCGTAGAAGTAGATGATGAGGTAGAAGCCCGCGATCGCGAGCGCGACGTACTTCATCCACTCGGGCAGCTTGAACGGCCGCCGCACGTTTGGTCGGTGCTTGCGCAGCAGGTAGTAGCCGATGAGCACCGGGATGAATGAGGCGAGGTAGCCGACGTTCGAGAACGTGTAGATCTCCACGGCGCCGCCCATGAACACGACGGCGATCGAGCAGGCGACGTTGAACCACATCGAGCGGTTCGGGACGCCGTGCTTGTTCGTCTTCTGGAAGAACCGCGGGAACTGGCCGTCGGTCGACATCTGATGCAGCGACCGGGCGGTGCCGGTGATCGCGTTCAGGGCCGAGAGGATCAGGGCGAGGATCAGCATGATCGCGATGATCCACTCGAGCGCGCTGCTGCCCGCTCCGGTGCCGAACACCTTGGCGCTGAAGCTCACGAAGATCGTCTTCGGATCGACCAGCGCGGCGTTACCGAGTGCCGGCAAGCCGATGACGATGATGAACGCGACGGGGATCATCGTGTAGATGAACAGGCCGTAGAGCCCCTCGGCGTTCATCGCGATCTTTGCATCGCGGTCCGGATCACGGGTCTCGCCGATGTAGCAGGCGGCCGCCTCCATCGCGATCACATTCCAGGTCAACAGGAACGAGAACGCGATGTACAAGGTCAGCCAACCGTGGCCGAACAGCGGCGTGAAGAACCCGCTCCCGTCGGTGTGGCGGAAATGCCAGAGCCACTTGAAGTCGACGGCGCTCGGATTGAAGATCCAGGAGATCGCCAGGAACGTCAGCGGGATCATCGCCAGAATCGCGAGCGTCGTGGCGAACGTGGTGCCGAGGCGCAGCCCCCGTACGGACGGGATCGCCAGCAGCAGGATCCCGACGATCGAGATGATGAGCGTCCACCAGGCGATCGGGGTGTGGATCGGGGTGAACCCGGATGTCGAGAGCTTCAGGCGGTCGACGATGTAGTACGACGCCAGGATCATGTTGAGCGGCGCCACCGGGAACCAGCCGAGCCAGTAGGCCCAGGCCGTGAACCCGTTCACGTGCTCGGCGAACCGGGGCCATTTCTCCTTGTAGGCCGGGTACGCGTACGACGGAAGTCCGCCCGCCCGGTCGGGCATCATCGCTGAGAGCTCAGCGAGCAGCAGGCACACGAGATACCCGCTGATCGTGATGACGACGATCACCGGAACCGACGCCGCGCCGAGCTCGGTCACCATCACCGGCGCGATCCCGGTGACAAGGATCGTCCCGGCTAGGCCGATGACGAATGCGCCCCACCAGTTCGTTGTCTTCGGAAGGCCCGCGGCCTCGTAGACAAGTTCGTCGTGTTCCCCAGAGACGTCGGCCATATGCCCTCCTGTCGCGTGTGCAGCAGCGCGACTAGGCTCCCACGTACCACGGAGTCGTCACAGGCGTGATGCGAACACAATTGCGAGGCTGAGCATGGAGCAGTTGGACACATTTCTCGCGCGCCAGCCACCGTTCGACGAAGTCGACCCAGAACAGCTTCGAGTCCTCACCGACACCGCTACGGAGCGTGTCTACGAATCGGGCGAGCCGGTGCTCGTCGAGGATGGGCCGCCGACCGACGGGCTGTGGGTGATCCTCACCGGCTCGATGGACATCCTCCACGAGGCCGAGGTGATTCAGGTGCTCGAGCCCGGGGAGGCCTTCGGTCAGGCGTCGCTCCTTACGGGGATGGCGCCGACGTTCACGGTGCGGGCCCGGGAGCCCTCCCGCTGCGCGTTCCTCCCCGCGCCGGCGGCGCGCCGCGTCCTCGGCACCGAGGCGGGCGCCAAGTACGTCGCGATGACGATGCGCACGCGCCTGACAGGGACCGGGCACACCGTCCACGGACTGATCGATCTCGGCACGACGCCGGTCTCGATGCTGATGCAGCCCGCGACCTTCTGCGCGCCGAACACGTCGATCCGGGAGGCGGCGGCCCGGCTCGCCGAGGTCCCGGCGCTGCTCGTCCATCTCGGCGAGGCTGCGCTCGGGGTCATCACCGATGCCGAGGTGCGCACGGCGGTGACGGCCGAACCGGGTGCGCTCGACGCCCCCGTGCGTCAGTTCGCACGGGCACCGCTGGCGACGATCCCGGCGACGCAGCTCGCGGTCGACGCGACGATCGACATGCTCGCGAGCGGGGCCGGGCAGCTCGCCGTCCTCGACGGCGCGCAGGTGTGCGGAGTGCTCACCGCGGAGGACCTGCTGGGGCTCGACGTGCGCAGCCCGATCGCGGTGCGTCATCTCATCCTCGGCGCCAAGGACGAGGACGAGCTGGTCCGTGCGGTCCGCCAGCTACCGCGGCTGTTTCTGCTGCTCATCCGCGCCGGCGTGCCCGCTCGCGACCTTGGTCGCGTGCTCAGCCTGCAGCACGATGCCGTGGTGGCCCGGCTCGTCGACTTCTCCGTCGAGCGGCACGGTCCCGCACTCGCCCCGTGGGCCTGGCTCGATCTCGGGAGCGCGGCGCGGCGTGAGTTCACGCTCTCCTCCGACCAGGACAATGCGCTCGCCTACGACGATCCCGACCCCGGCCAGAAGGAGGCGGTCGACGCGTACTTCGAGCGCCTCGGTAGCGATGTCAACGACGGGCTCGCCCGCTGCGGCATCGGCGTTGACAACAACGGCGTGCTCGCAGGCAAGCGGCTGTGGCGGATGTCGAAGAGCGAGTGGCTGCGGACGTTCGACGAGTGTCTGGAGATCCCGGACGAATCGCACCTCATCCGGGCGTCGGTCGCGTTCGATTTCCGCCCGGCGGCGGGCGGCCTCGTCGTCACCCCGGAGCTCACCGAACGGATCCGCGCGGCCCGCGAGCACCCCGGCTTCATGCGCCTGATGGCGCGCAGCGCGAGTGGGTTCCCGGTCGCACTCGGATTCCGGGGTCAGCTCGCGACCGGGCGCGGCGGCGATCCTGCCGGCCAGCTCGACATCAAGCGCGGCGCGATCATCCCATTGGTCAACCTCGTCCGCTTCCACGCGCTCGCGCATGCGGTGACGATCTCGCCCACGCTCGACCGCATCGAGGCGGTGGCGAGCGTCGGCGGCATCGACCGCGGCTTCGCCGACGCGCTCACCGAAGCCTTCTCGGCGATCACCCGGCTTCGCTTCGAGCACCACGCATCGTTGATCGCCGCGGGCGCGCCGGCGGACAACCTCATCAATCCTGAGCAACTCGGCCCCATCGCCCGTAGCGAACTGCGCGAGGCGCTCAACGTCGTGCGCCGTGCGCAGAAGCAACTCGGGGTGTGGACGCCCGCTGGGAAGTAGCCCGACTCACCACATTTCCAGCCGAAAGTGTGCTCGCTGCCGCCATTGGAGCGGCATCGGGCAGCCTCTACGCTCACTGCCATGTGTGGGATTGCCGGGCTGTACATGAAAACCCCTGCCTTGCAGGACAAGCTGGGGACGCTGCTCGCAGGAATGCTCGAGCAGCTCGCGGATCGCGGGCCGGACAGTGCCGGAGTCGCCTTCTACCGAAACCCCGCTCCCGCCGGCTGGTGCAAGGTCTCGCTCCACAGCGCGGCCGAGGCACCGGACTGGGAGCACGTGGGGACGCAGCTCTCGCGCGCGTTCGGCGGCGCGAGCGCGCCCGGGATCCGGGCCTCGCACGCGACGTTCACGGTCGCGACGCACGCCGACGCGGCTGAGCAGTTCCTCGCCGAGCATCATCCGGAGCTGACGCTGATGAGCAGCGGTCAGACGATCGAGATCTACAAGGAGGCCGGGCGGCCTGAGGCCTTCGTCGAGCGCTTCGCGCTGCACGAAATGGGCGGCACGCACGCGCTTGGGCACACGCGGATGGCGACCGAGAGCCGGGTCACGACCGACCACTCGCATCCCTTCTCGACCGGCCTCGACCTGTGCCTCGTGCACAACGGCAGCCTCTCCAACCACAATCGTCTCAGGCGCGAACTGCGCCGCGAGGGGATCCGCTTCCGCACCGACTGTGACAGCGAGGTCGCGGCCGGGTACCTGACCTGGCGGATGCGCGAGGGCGCGTCACTCGAGCAGGCGCTCGAGGCATGCCTCGATGACCTCGACGGCTTCTTCACGTTCGCCGTCGGCACCTACGACGGCTTCGCCGTGTTGCGTGACCCGATCGCGTGCAAGCCGGCGGTGATGGCGGAGACCGACGACTGGGTGGCGATCGCGTCCGAGTACCGGGCGATCGCGACGCTCCCTGGTGCCACCGAGGCGGCGAACTGGGAGCCCGAGCCCGGCCACGTGTACAGCTGGGGAACAGCGGTGGTGGCGTGATGGCGGCGACCGATGCCACGCGCACCGCGCTCACGTTCGACCTTTCGAGCGAGAGCGTCCGCTCGCTCAACGAACGGCTGCACCGCGGCGAGCCTGCCCAGGTGACGGTCGTCAACCCGGGCGGCAAGCACGCCATCGCGGTCGGGATCGACGGTCCCTACGAGGTCGAGATCGACGGCCACGTGGGCTACTACTGCGCCGGCATGAACAAGCACGCGACGGTGCGGATCCGTGGCAACTGCGGGGTCGGGGTCGCCGAGAACATGATGTCCGGCAAGGTCATCGTCGAGGGCAGCGCGTCGCAGTCCGCGGCGGCGACGGCACGCGGCGGTCTGCTCGTGATCAACGGCGACGCGTCGGCCCGCTGCGGCATCTCGCTCAAAGGCGCCGACATCGTCGTGCGCGGCAACGTCGGCCACATGAGCGCCTTCATGGCTCAACGCGGCGCGCTGCTCGTGTGCGGAGACGCCGGCGAAGCCCTCGGCGACTCGCTGTACGAAGCGAGGCTGTACGTCCGCGGCTCGGTTGTCGGGCTCGGGGCGGACTGCATCGAGAAGGAGGTGCGCGACGAGCATCGCGCCCAGGTGACGGACCTGCTCGCCCGTGCGGGCTACGACGATCTCGACCCGGCCGAGTTCCGGCGCTACGGCTCGGCACGGCAGCTGTACAACTTCCACGTCGACAACGCGGGGGCGTACTGATGAGTGCCGGCAACGGGGTCCACCCCGGCCTCCGCGAGTCCTCGACGTTCGATCGCACGACGATCGCCGAGATCCAGCGTGCCGCGCGCGAGGGGATCTACTCGATCAAGGGCTTCGGGGCCAAGCGCCGCGTCCCCAACTTCGACGACCTGTTGTTCCTCGGCGCGTCGGTGTCGCGCTACCCGCTCGAGGGCTACCGCGAGCGGTGCGCAACCGAGGTCGTCATCGGGACCCGGTTCGCGCGTGAGCCGATCAAGCTCGAGATCCCGATCACGATCGCCGGGATGAGCTTCGGGGCGTTGAGTGGGCCGGCGAAGGAGGCACTGGGCCGGGGCGCGAGCGAAATGGGGACGTCGACCACCACGGGCGACGGGGGCATGACCCCGGAGGAGCGCGGCCACTCGAAGACGCTCGTCTACCAGCTGCTGCCGAGCCGCTACGGGATGAACCCCGATGACCTGCGCAACGCGGACGCGATCGAGGTCGTCGTTGGCCAGGGCGCCAAGCCGGGCGGCGGCGGGATGCTCCTCGGCCACAAGATCTCCGACCGCGTCGCCGAGATGCGCGACCTGCCGAAGGGCATCGACCAGCGGAGCGCCTGCCGGCACCCCGACTGGACCGGTCCCGACGACCTTGAGATCAAGATCGAGGAGCTCCGCGAGATCACCGACTGGCGCGTGCCGATCTACATGAAGATCGGCGCGACTCGGACGTATTACGACGTCGCGCTCGCGGTCAAGGCCGGCGCCGACGCGATCGTGCTCGACGGCATGCAGGGCGGCACCGCCGCCACGCAGGAAGTGTTCATCGAGCACGTCGGCATTCCAATCCTCGCCGCGATCCCGCAGGCCGTTCAGTCGCTGCAGGACCTCGGCATGCACCGCGACGTGCAGTTGATCGTCTCGGGTGGGATTCGGACCGGTGCCGACGTCGCGAAGGCGCTCGCGCTCGGTGCGGACGCGGTCTCGATCGGCGTTGCGGCGATGATCGCGCTCGGCGACAACGCGCCCGAGCACGACGCCGAGTACCGCAAGATCGGCTCCGCCGCCGGGTACTACGACGACTGGCAGGCGGGACGCGACCCGGCCGGGATCTCGACCCAGGAGCCGGACCTCGCCGCGCGGCTCGACCCGGTCGAGGGCGGCCGACGGCTGGCGAACTACCTGCGGACACTCGTGCTCGAGACGCAGACGCTCGCGCGGGCGTGCGGGAAGTCGCACGTCCACAACCTCGAGCCGGAGGACCTCGTCGCGCTCACGATCGAGGCGGCGGCGATGGCGCGGGTGCCACTCGCCGGGACGAACTGGATCCCCGGCCAGGGCGGGTTCTAGGGGAAACTAGACCGTCTAGTACTCGAGGGTGTCCGCTGTCAGCCGCCGAGGGCCCGGGTCAGTTTCGCCGCTTCCTCCTCGAGCACTTCGAGCAGCCGGACAGGATCCTCCAGGCGGCTCGACGGTCCCTGGAGGCCGATGATTGCGGCGAGCGTCCCGCCCCGGCCGAACACCGGGGCGGCGATTGCGTTGACGTCGGCGTCGCGTTCGCCGAACACGGTCCCGTACCCCTGATCGCGAACACGCTCCACCTCGAGCGACAGCCGTCCTCGGTCGGTGATCGTGCGGTCGGTCAATGCGACGAGATCGCGCTCCCGGGGCAGCGGGCCGCCACCGAAGGCGAGCATCACCTTGCCGACCGCGGTCGCGTGGGCGACGCTCGGCTGCCCGAGGCGCGCCATGCTGACGACGCTGTTGCGCGACGGCGCGGAGTCAACGGTGATTGCCTCCCGGGCGCTCGGAAGCGACAGGGTGGAGGTCTCGCCCGTCCGTTCCATCAGTTCGACGAGCACCGGGCGAGCGAGCGCCTGCAGATCGAGCCGGGCAAGCACGCGGTTGGCGAGGGTGACGAGCGCGAGCCCGAGCCGGTACGGGCCCTGGGGGTCGTCGCGCTGGACGAGTCCGGCCGACTCGAGCGTCGCCAGCAGCCGCGACGCCGTGCTCGGGTTGACATCGATACGCCGGGCCACCTCGTTGACGCCGAGACCGTGCTCGCTGTCTCGGAGTTCATCGAGCACTGTGAGCGCTCGCCCCACAGAGGCCACTGGTCCATATTGCGCCATGAGCAACACTATTGCGTACCACGCGACGCTTGTCTAGGATGCCAGCCCATGTCATTCGTCCTCGAGTGCCCCCACTGCGGCGTCCGCGAGGTGGCGGACTTCGCGTTCGGCGGTGAGGTCACATCCCGTCCCAAGGAGCAGCCGTCGTTGCGCGAGCTCTCGCAGTACAACTACTTCCGTCGCAACGTGGCCGGCGTCCAGCGCGAGTGGTGGTACCACCGCTCCGGCTGCCGCACGTGGTTCCAGGCCGAGCGTGACACGCGCACGAACGAGGTCCTGAAGGTCGCCCTGCCCGGGGAGTGGGGCTCGTGACCCGCCTCCCGCCGCAGCCTGCCGAGCAGATCGACCGCAACAAGCCCGTCACGTTCATGTTCGACGGCAAGAAGGTCAAGGCGCTCGAGGGCGACACGATCGGCTCGGCGCTCTATGCCGCCGGCCGGAGGACGTTCTCCCGGAGCTTCAAGTACCACCGCCGCCGCGGCCTGATGTGCTGCTCGGGCCAGTGCCCGAACTGCCTCGTCGCGGTCGACGGCGCGCCCGGCATCCGCGCCTGCACCGAGCCGGTGCGCGACGGCGCCAAGGTCGAGCACATGAACGCCCGGCCGAGCCTCGAGTTCGACGTGATGTCGGTGACCGACGCCGTCGGCGGGCCGTTCACGCCGCCCGGCTTCTACTACAAGACGATGATCCGCCCGCGGCGGCTGTGGCCGACGTTCGAGAAGATCCTGCGCAACGCCGCGGGGCTCGGGCGGCTGCCGGAGAAGCAGGCCGAGCGCACGTGGCGGACCGAGTACCGCCGGCGCCATACCGACGTCCTCGTCGTCGGCGGCGGGGCCGCCGGACTCGCGGCGGCCGCCGCAGCGGCGAGGCGCGGGGCCGACGTCGTGCTCGTCGACGACGGCGCCCAGCCCGGCGGACGGTTGCTGTGGGAGGGCGGGCAGGAGCACGCCCGCACGCTCCTCGCTGCCGCGCGCGATGCGGGGGTTGAGATCCTCTCGGGCGCGTCGGCGCTCGGTCATTTCGACGGGCTCGTCGCGGTGTGGCAAGGTGACACGTTGCACCAGATCCGGGCCCGCCATCACATCTACGCCACGGGCGCCGTCGAGCAGCCGCTCGTGTTCGCCGGTAACGACCTGCCCGGCGTGATGCTCTCGGGCGGTGCCCGGCGCCTGTCGAGCCTCTACGGCGTGGCCCCCGGGACCCGAGCGGTGATCGTCACCGTGTCTGACCGCGGCACGCGCGCCGCGCTCGCGCTCCAGCGAGCCGGAGTCGAGATTGCACTCGTCGCCGACCTGCGTACGGAGCCGTCCCGCGCGGCGAATCGTCTGCAGGCGAACGGCATCGAGTCGGCGCACGGCTGGACCGCGATCGCCGCGCGCGGCAAGAAGCACGTGACCAGCGTCGCGCTCGCCCCGGTCGCGAGCATCGGCAGGATCGCCGATCGGCGCGAGATCGAGTGCGACCTCCTGATCGTCTCCGGCGGCGATGCCCCCGCCACGGCGCTGCTGACGCAGGCCGGCGCGACAACCGAGTACGACGAGACGACCGGTCAGTTCCGCCTCGGCGATCTCCCCGCGGGGATCTGGGCGGCCGGTCAGGTCGCCGGCGAGGGCGGCTGGGGCATCGCCGCCGAGTCAGGCGAGCGCGTCGGCCTCGACGTCGCCCGGGCGCTCGGACTTGGCGAGAACGGCTCCGCCACCCGGCTGGGGGAGCTGCGCGAGCGGCTTGCCAGCGCGGCGAAGGACACCTACGCGGTGCCGCCGCCGGCGGCCGGCGAGGGCACGAGCGCAAAGGCGTTCGCGTGCTTCTGCGAGGACGTCAGCGCCAAGGACATCCACCGCAGCGTCGAGGAGGGCTACGACTCGATCGAGCTCTCAAAGCGCTACACGACGGTCACGATGGGCCCATGCCAGGGCAAGATGTGCCACCTGGGCTCGATCCGGCTGATGTCCCGGGAGACCGGCCAGTCGCTCGGGCAGGTCGGGGCGACGACGGCGCGGCCGCCGTGGAGCACGGTGCCGATGGGCGCGCTCGCCGGCCGGCCGATCGAGCCCGCCAAGCGCTCCGCGATCCATCACCGCCACCGTGCGCTCGGCGGCCGGATCCAGTGGGCCGGTGACTGGCGCCGCCCGTACGACTACGGGGATCCCGAGGCTGAGGTGCTCGCGGTACACGAGTCCGCGGGGCTGATCGACGTCTCGACGCTGGGCAAGCTGCTCGTGCGCGGGCCGCAGGCTGGCGAGTTCCTCGACCGGCTCTACCCGAACCGGATGTCGACGCTCAAGCCGGGCCGCGTGCGCTACGGCGTGCTGACGAGTGACGCCGGGCGGATCATGGACGACGGCACGACGAGCCGGCTCGACGACGAGACGTTCTATGTCACGACGACCTCGAGCGGCGCCGGGGCGGTCGAGCAGTGGTTCTCGTGGTGGCTCGCCGACTGGAAGATGGACGTCACTCTCACCGACATCACCCAGGCGCTCTCAGCGGTCAATCTTGCCGGTCCGCGCGCTCGCGACATCCTGTCGCGCCTCACCGATCTCGACGTCTCGCCCGAGGGGTTCACGTACCTCGATGCCAAACAGGCGCGCGTCGCGGGCGTTCCCTGCCTGCTGTTGCGGATCGGCTTCGTCGGCGAGCTCGGGTATGAGATCCACTTCCCCGCCGCGTACGGCGAGGATCTGTGGGACGCGCTGCTGACGGCGGGTGTCCCGGAGGCCGTCAAGCCGTTCGGCCTCGAGCCGCAGCGCATCCTGCGCCTGCAGAAGCAGCACATCATCGTCGGCCAGGACACCGACTCCGAGTCGAACCCGTTCGGCGCGGCGATGCCGTGGGCGGTCAAGCTCGACAAGGACGAGGCGTTCATCGGCAAGTGGGCGCTCCAGCGGGCGTCCGACATGCAGCTCGAGACGGCACTCGTCGGGTTCACGCTCGGCGATGGGTTCATCCCGACAGAGGGATCCGTTGTGCTCGGGCCGGACGGCAAGGTCGCCGGCCAGGTGACGAGCGCCCGGCAGTCCCGACGCGTCGGCAAGGTGATCGGGATGGCGTGGGTGCCCGCGTCGCTCGCGAGCGACGGCGCGAGCATCACGATCGCCGACAACGGCACCCAGGTGCAGGCGTCGGTGACGACCGAACCGTTCTACGACCCCGCCGGGGAGCTGCTGCGCTCATGAGCACACTCGCGTTTCTCACTCCCGACGCTCAGTCGGCCGACCTCCTCGCCCGCTCGCCGATGGAACGGCTCGCTCGAGATGCGGGCGCGCGGTTCGCCCCGCGCGACGGATGGAACATCGCGACCGGATTCGACGCCGCTGCCGCCGAGACCGAGCGGATCACGAAGACGGTCGGGTTCACCGACCGCTCGGCGCTGGCGAAGTTTGAGGTCTCGACCTCGGCTGATGCCATGGCGGGTCTCGGGTTGAAGCCCGGCACCGCGGAGCCCCGCGATGGCGCCTGGTGGTGTCAGATCACGCCGGACCGGCTCCTCGTGTTGGGCGAACCGGCCTCTGCGCCCGGGCTGCGGTCTGCTGTCGACGCCCTTGACGGACGCGTCGTCGATCTCAGCTCGGCGCTGTGCGCGATGACACTCGTCGGGCCCGGCTGCCGGGAGCTGCTCGCGCGCTTCTGCGCGATCGACGTGCGCCCGGCGGTCGCACCGGTGCGAGCGTTCCGTCCCGGATCCGTGGCGCGCACACCGGGCTACCTGCTCGTCGAGGACGAGCAGCGGCTGTTGATTCTCGTTGGATGGGCGCTCGGCCACTACCTCTGGGAGACCGTCGCCGACGCGGCGGAGCATCTCGGGGGCGGCCCGGTCGGTGCCGATGCCCTGGCAGGAGGTGCGCATGCGTGATCTGTTCCGGAGCCGTCGGATGTGGCGCAAGCCGGGTGAGCTGCGCGACAGCTACGACGTCGTGATCATCGGCGGGGGCGCGCACGGGCTCGCCACCGCGTACTACCTCGGCCAGCTCGGGGTGAAGAACGTCGCCGTGCTCGAGAAGAACTACATCGGCTCGGGGGCCGCTGGGCGCAATACGACGATTCTGCGCTCGAACTACAAGACGCCGGAGGGCGCGCGCTTCTACGACGCGAGCGTGAAGATGTACGAGCAGCTCGGCGCCGAGCTCGACTTCAACCTCCTGTTCTCGCAGTGCGGCCATCTGACGCTCGCTCACTCGGACCGGGCGATGTTCGTGATGGCGAACCGCGCCGAGGTCAACCGCACGTACGGGATCGACTCGCAGCTCGTCGATGCCGCCGAGGTGAAGCGCCTGTGCCCGCAGCTCAACGTCTCAGACGATGTCACGTATCCGATCATGGGCGCGCTCTATCACCCGCCGGGCGGGATCATTCGCCACGACGCGGTCGTGTGGGGCTACGCGCGCGGAGCCGATCGCGGCGGTGCCGAGATCCATCCCTACACCGAGGTGACCGGGATCGAGCGCTCGAACGGCCGCGTCACGGCGGTGCAGACAAACCGCGGCACGATCAAGGCCGGCCAGGTGATCAGCGCGACCGCCGGCTGGAGCACGCTGACGAGCACGATGGCGGGCGTCGAGCTGCCGATCACGACCCACATCCTGCAGGCATGCGTCACCGAGCCGGTGAAGCCGTTGCTCGATGTCGTGATCGTCTCCTCGCAGATGCACGTCTACATCTCGCAGTCCGACCGCGGCGAATTCGTGATGGGCTCGGAGATCGAGCCGTGGACGACCTACCGGATGAAGGGCACGCTCAACTTCCTTCAGGACCTCACGCGGCACACCCTGGAGCTGTTTCCCCAGCTCGAGCATGCGCGGCTGCTGCGGTCGTGGGCGGGACTGTGCGACCTCTCGCCGGACTACAGCCCGATCCTCGGCAAGACCGAGCTTGAGAACTTCCACGTCAGCGCCGGGTGGGGGACCTACGGGTTCAAGGCGGCCCCGATCGTCGGCAAGACGCTCGCCGAGCTCGTGCACACGGGCCGTACGCCCGACCTGATCGCGCCGTTCGCACTCGAGCGCTTTTACGAGGACAAGCTCGTATCCGAACTCGCGGCCGCCGCCGTCAGCCACTGATGACCCCGGCGTCGGCCGATGCGGCCCGCGGGGCCGACCATACGGCGCGCCTGCTCATCTCCTGCCCGGACGGGCCGGGGATCGTCGCGGCGGTCTCGAACTTCCTGTTCGAGCGTGGGGCGAACATCGTCACCTCCGATCAGTACTCGACGCACCCGGAGCGGGGCACGTTCTTCATGCGGCTGGCGTTCTACCTGCCGGCGCTCGAGGCGGCCGAGGGTCGTGAAGCGTTTGCAGCTGCGTTTGCGCCGATCGCCGAGCGGTTCGGGATGAACTGGCGGATCGCGTACGCGCACGAGCGCAAGCGCGTCGCGCTCATGGCCTCGCGCGAGGACCACTGCCTGCTCGATCTGCTCTGGCGCCACCGGCGTGGCGAGCTCGACATGGACGTCGTCTGCGTGGTGTCGAATCACGAGATCTTTCGGGACGAGGTCTCGGGACTCGGCGTTCCATATCACTACGTCCCGGTCACGCGGGACACGAAGGCCGAGGCCGAAGCACGCGCGATCGAGCTGCTCGCCGGCCACGTCGAACTCGTCGTCCTCGCACGCTACATGCAGATCCTCAGCCCGGACTTTCTGGAGCGCGTCGGCTGCCCGGTGCTCAACATCCATCACTCGTTCCTGCCGGCGTTCGCCGGCGCCGACCCGTACCGGCGGGCCTACGAGCGTGGCGTCAAGCTCATCGGCGCGACCGCCCACTACGTGACCGAGGAGCTCGATGCCGGTCCGATCGTCGACCAGGACGTCGCGCGCGTCGGGCACGGCTACACGGTCGAGGACCTCGTGCGTATCGGCCGTGACCTCGAGCGGACCGTGCTCGCCCGGGCGCTCCACAGCCATCTCGACGACCGCGTTCTCGTGCACGAGAACCGGACGATCGTCTTCTAGCACGGCGCGCTCGCGGCTCGGTCGCTCAGGAAGCGAACGAGCCGGTCTTTCAGTTCGCTGGACGTGAGCGCCGTGGCGTGATCGCCCGGAACCTTCTGCAGGGTGGCGCGAGGGAGTAGGGCCGCGAGATCCTCGACCGACCCACGGTCGGTGTCCTCGTCTCCGGCGATCACGAGTGTTGGAACGTCGACTTTGGCGAGGGCCTCGCGCGGCGTGTCCACGAACGTGTCGAAGACCCGCATGAGGGCGACGGGGTCTGCGCCGATATGTCTGACTAGCCCTCGAGCTGTGCCTCGGGTGTGCCGGGTTTGAACGTGCCGAGGTTGCTGAGGATCCGCCGGTAATTCCCGCCACGTCCAGCCGCATGGACGATCGGGTCGAGGCCAGTGCCGGCGATGAACGCGCGCCGCGGCGTCGCGCCGAGTGTCAAAGCTCGGGCCACGACCCTCGCGCCGAGCGAGTACCCGCCGAGGTCGTAGTCGCTCAGAGCAAGGTGCGAGACGAGCGTCACCGCGTCCAACGTGAGAGCGTCGGGCGGGTATGAGCTGCCGTCCCCGGGGACGCTGAGGCCGTGGCCGCGCATATCGGGCATGATCACGCGGCGCCTCTCGGCGACGAGCGGCTCCGCAATCCCAGTCTCGACCCACGTGGGCACAGCGGGGAACATGTAGCCGTGCAGGAGCACCACAGGGCGGCCGGCTCCGACTTCGTAGTAGGTCAGTGCAATCCCGTCGGCGGCCTCGAACGTGTGAGTGGTCAAGGCGCTCATTCGCCGTCGTCAGTATCTCCTACCCGTTCCTGCACGCTCAGCTGCCGAGGATCGCGTGGAGGTGAGCCGCGGTCCAGCGGCGGTCAAACAGCGTGTCGTCCGTGACGTCCTCGGCGTCCTCGGCGCGGAGGCCCTCGATGAGACGCACGTAGGCATCGAGATCGAGCCCGCGGACGAGCTCGAGCAGGTCGGCCGCCTCGCCGGTCGCGGGTCGGGACGGGGCGATCAACCTGTCGTACAGCCCGACGACCTGATCGATCATCGCCAGGTGCCTCATGCCCGGCTCGACCGACGGGAAGTTCGTCGCTGCGAAGTCCTCGGTGAACACGATCGGCTCGATCGCCATGGCGGCGGCCCCGTATCGCTGCGCCAAGAGGACGAGCAGCTCCACGTCGAAGGTCTCATCGAACGAGGACACCTGGGGGAGCGCTCCCTGGAGCGCTGCCGAGTCGAACGCCTTCAGTCCCGCTTGCGTGTCGAGGACGTGGGCCAAGTCGGGAATCAGCGTCGCCCGGAGCGCGTGCCGGAACAGAACGATGATCTTGTCGGGCTTGCCGCCGGTGCTCACCGGCTCACGCACCGGTCCGTCGGGCTTCACGAGCACCGCCTCGGGCATCCCGTAGCGCTGGCCGAGGACGGCGACGACCGGCACCGGGTCGCCGCTCCGATCCGCGGTCGCCGACTGCAGAATCGGCGCCGCCAGGCTGCCGAGCTGAGCCAGGTTGGCCGAGAGGTCAGCGTCCGTGTAGGCCAGCACGTGCCGGCCCGTGACAGAGGCCCGCAGCGCGTACGCGAGACCGGCGATGATCGAGCCCCCTTTGCGCGACTGCTCAGGCCCGGTGAGCCGGGCGAACGCGGGCCCGATCGGCGGCCCGTCGTCGATGATGTCCGCCAGCCGCAGCACCGTGACGCTGCGGTGGCCGTCGGCCGGATACCCCTCGCCGGCCACGATCCGCCGCATCACGTCTGCGCTCGACGGCGTGTCGGGATCGCCGTCGTCCACGGCCACGATGCTCCACGTCACGTTCGTCCTGTCGGTGAGCCAGTCGAGCTGCCGGACCTTGACCCGGACGAAGTCCTCGCCGTGCGGGTGTTCCTGGTGCGTGACCATCCGGCCGGTCTCGCCGTACATCGCCCAGACCACGCTCAGGTGTGCGGCACCGCCGGCCGACGCAAGGCGGGCGCGGGCCCGGCGCGCCGCCTCGGCCTCGCCCGCCACCGCGGCTCCGTGAGCGAGCGCGATGTCGGCCACGGTCACCTCGCCGGCGCCGAGCGCTGAGGCACAGTCGAGCACCGCCTGGTTCTCGGCCGGGTCGGTGAGGTCACGGGCGAGCGGTGACGCCATGCCGGCGAGCATCGCATGCGCGGCAACGCCGCGGGGATCGTCCGGCGGCGGGGTTCCGCGCTAGCGGGCCCTGCTAGAAGTCGTCGGCCTCCTCGGCGGCATGAATCTCGGGCAGTTCGAAGACCTCCTCGGCGAAGGCGAGGTCGGCGGCGGCCCGGTAGACGTCGACCCACGGGACGTCGTACCACCAGAGGCCGAGGGGGAGGATCGCGTCCATCTCGAAGCGCACCACCGGGAGGCGCACGACCCAGTCGCGGAGCAGCGTGTCGTACCACACGGTCGTGCGCCCGTTGGGTGGTTCGATGCGACGGTGGCGTGTCTGGCAGCGCGGGCAGTCCCCGCCGGAGGTTTCGGGGCTGTACGCGCCGGCAACCGCGTCGTGACGGATGCGCACGGGTACGGACACGCCGCCGCACATCGTGCAACTCCGCCAGCGCAGCGCGCCGCCCCGCTCTGCGGGCGGGGCTCCATCCTGAAGCGGCTCACTCGATCCACTCATCATCCCGGTTCCCGGCCGCTAAATACCCGCGGGATCCGGGCCCTAATCACATCCGTCAGCGAGAAGTGAAAGCCGGCGGGCCAGTGCCCCCTCGGCGCGCAGGTTCGCGGCGTCCGAGGCGCCGAATCCCCGGTCGACAACGACCTCAACGCCACGCTTGCCCGCTGCGGGCGGCGAGTCCGATGCTGCGGTTGCCGCGAAAGCTCCGGTCGAGGCTGAGCCGCAGCCGGCGAGCATCGTCAGCGCGGCACCGACCGCGAGCGCCGTCGCTTGGTTACGCGCTGGGAAGCGCCTGGCCGCGGACGCGCGCGGCCCGGTGGGCCAGATCTTCGGCCTCGCGCCTCCGCTCGTCGTCCGGACGAGCCTGAAGATTGATCGCCACAAGCTCCGCGGCAGTCCGGCAGGCGGCCTCAGCGAGCAGCAGCCCCGCATGGGCATCGCCGAGCAGGTGACGTGACCCAAGGCTCGCCACCTCGTGCCCGAGCTCCGTGATCTCGCCGGCGCAGCGGGCGATCGCGAGCGGCGCGTTCGCCGCGTCCGACAGCGCGGCGCTGATCCGGTCGGCGCGGGACGGGTCGTCGGGCGGGAGGCGCAGCGCGCCGAGGACCGGTTTGTAGCTGCGCAGCTCGTGGTCGCCGAGCTCAAGCGCGAGCGCCCGCAGCTCGGGTGCCCGCATCCCGATCTGCTCGAGGCGCTCGTGGGCGTCGGCGAGCTCGGAGCGCTTGAGTCCAAACGCGGCCGCCATCTCGACGAGCGCCGCCGCGAGCGCGCACGTCCACGCCGCCGAGCTCCCGCCACCGGGTGCGGGAGTGCGGGCCGCGACGGCGTCGAGCAGGTCCGCCAACCGGCGGTCGGCGGCTCCGCTCAGGAGGCCACGGGCTCCACGATCGCGGGCGTGTATGCCGGCTGCTCGGCGACCGGCCGGACGTCGACCGCCACGACCTTGTACTCCGGGCAGCTCGTGTTGACGTCGGCCGAGGACCCGACGAGCAGGTTGGTCCGCACCTCCGGGAAGTGGAAGGCCGTGAACACGTGCCCGGGCTCGATCCGCTCGGTGACGCGCGCCTCGGTCTCGATCCGGCCGACCCGGCTGCGCACCGACACGCGCTGGCCGTCGGTGATCCAGAGCCGATCCGCGTCGTCGGGATGGATCTCGAGCGAGTCGCGATCGACGAGTTCGAGGTTGCCCGTGCGCCGGGTCATCGTGCCGGCGTTGTAGTGCTCGAGCCGGCGGCCGGTGACGAGGATGAGCGGGAAGTCGTCGTCCGCGGCGTCGCCCGGCTGCTTGTACGGAATCGGGGCGAAGTGGCCGAGGCCGTTCGCAGTCTCAAAGTGCTCCTCATAGAGGATCGGCGAGTCGGTGCCGTCGGGCGCGACCGGCCACTGCAGTCCGCCGCGGCCGATGCGCTGGAAGCTCACACCGGCGTACGTCGGGGTCAGCGCCGCGATCTCGTCCATCGTGTCGGACGGACTCTCCCAGCCCATATCGTGGCCGAGCGCCTTCGAGATCGTCGTGATGATTTCGAAGTCTGTCTTCGCGTCGCCGGGCGGGTCGATCGCGGGCGCGACGAGCTGAAAGCGCCGCTCCGCATTGATGAACGTTCCCGTCTTCTCCAGGAACGCCGACGCTGGGAGCACGACGTGGGCGTACTTCGTCGTCTCGTTCTCGAAGATCTCCTGGCAGACCATGAACTCGAGTGACTCGAGCGCGTGCACGACGTGGGTCGTGTTCGGATCGGTCTGGGCGACGTCCTCGCCGAAGATCCACATCGCCTTGAGCCGCCCGTCGACAGCGGCGTCGAACATCTGTGGGATCGTGTAGCCCTTCTCGCGCGAGAGCGAGACGCCCCACGCGTTCTCGAACGACCGCGCGGTCTCCTCGTCGGCAACGGACCGGTACGCGGTGTACGTGTCCGGCAGGGCGCCCATGTCGGAGGAACCCTGGACGTTGTTCTGTCCGCGGAGCGGAAGCAGTGCCGACCCGGGCCGTCCCACGTTGCCGGTCATCAGCGCGAGGTTGCAGATGAGGCGGACGACCTCGGAGCCGTAGCGGTGCTCGGTGACGCCGAGGCCCCAGAGGATGCAGCTGTTTGTCGCCCCGGCGTAGATGTGCGCCGCCGCCTCGATATCGGCGGCCGGAATGCCGGTGATCTCCTGGACCGACTTGGGGCTGTACTGCGCGAGCAGCGCCTCGACTTCGTCGTATCCCTCCGTGCGAGCGTCGATGAACGCGGTATCGGTCAGTCCGTCGCGCGCGACTACGTGCGCGAGGCCGAGCATGACGGCGGCGTTCGTGCCCGGTCGCGGCGAGAGGTGAAGGACGCCATAGTCGGACAGCTCGATCCGGCGCGGGTCGATGGTCACGAGTTTGAGCCCGCGCATCGTCGCCTGCTTGATCCGGGCGCCGACGACGGGATGGCCCTCGGTGGGATTCGCGCCGATGATGATCGCCGCTTGCGCCGCCTCGATGTCGTCGAACGAGCCGGTGGCGCCGGACAGGCCGAGCGACTTGCGCAGCGCCCACGAGGTCGGCGAGTGGCACACGCGCGAGCAGTTGTCGATGTTGTTCGTACCGATCGCGGCGCGCATCAGGCGAGAGAGTGCGTAGCAGTCCTCGTTCGTCGCTCGGGAGGACGCAAGTCCGGCGATCGCGTCCGGGCCGTGCTCACCCTTGATCCGGTTGATCTCGGAGGCGATGCGCTGGATCGCGTCGTCCCACGTCGCCGGCTGCAGCTCGCCGTTCGCGTCCCGGATGAGGGGCGTCGTCAGCCGCTCCCGGGACCGGGAGAACTGATGGGCGAAGCGGCCCTTGAGGCATGTGTGGCCCTTGTTGGCCGGTCCGTCGAGCGCCGCGGTGATCGACATCACGCGCCCGTCGTGCGCGTGCGCTTCGAGGCGGCACCCCACCCCGCAGTAGCCGCAGGTCGTGGTCACTTCGGTGTCGAACCGCTCAGTCATCTCACTCTCCTCGATCCTCGTCGAGTCTCAGCAGCGTGATCTCGATGATCGCATCCGTTGGACACGTGTCGGCGCAGGCGCCGCATGACACACAGGTCGAGTTGCGAAACCCTGCGTCGAGACCTGCTGTCACGTTAGCGTTGAATCCCCGTCCTGTGGCGGTGAGTGCGAATGCACCCTGCACTTCGTCGCACGCGCGCACGCACCGACCGCACGAGATGCAGAGCTCGTGCTGGAACGCGAGATAGGGGTGACGGTCATCGTGGCGATGCTCGTGCTGACTGCCCGTCCAGCGGAGCGCACTGCCGTTGCCGTTAGCGCTGATGACGCCGAGCTCGCTCGCGACCGCCGCGAGCTCGGTGTGCGGCGCGGGTGGGCCGGGCAGCTCGGAGAGAACGAGCTCGACCACCGCTGCGGCAACACGGCGGGCCGTCGGGTCTCGCGTGTCGATCTGCATCCCGTCGCGGCAGGGGGTCGTGCACGCGGGGATCGGCCCGGGTGCGCCCTCCGCGCCGACAAGGCACACGCGACACGCGCCAAACGGCGCCTGGCGGTCGTCGAAGCAGAGCGTCGGTACGTCCTGGCCGAGACTATGGATCGCCTCGAGCACGGTGCTCTCGGGCGGCACCTCGATCGTGTGATCGTCGATCGTGACCTGCATCACGTGGTCAGTCCAAGTTCGTCCGGGAAGTGGGCGATCAGGCTCCGGATCGGCGCCGGCAGGCCACTCCCGTGCGCGCACAGGCTGCCGAGCTCGAGCGCCTCGAGGAGCTGCTCGAGCTTCTCCTGAGACACCGGGCGATCGGAGGCGAACATCTCATGGGCGCGCTTGAGCCCGATCCGGCAAGGGAAGCACTTGCCGCAGCTCTCGTGGGCGCCGAAGCGCAAAAGATGGGTGGCGAGGGCGCGCATGTCGGTGCGGTCGTCGAACGCGATGATGCCGCCGTGGCCGAGCATGCACCCCTCCTCGGCGAGCGGCGTGAAGTCGAACAGGACGTCGAGGCGTGAGGCGGGCAGGATCCCGCCGAGCGGGCCGCCGATCTGCAGCGCCTTGAGCTCGCGGCCGTCGACGATCCCGCCGGCGACGTCCTCGCACAGCTGCCGCATCGTCATCCCAAACGGCACCTCGTAGACACCCGGTCGCTTGAAGCGCTCGTTGAAGCAGATGAGCTTCGAGCCCGGGGTCGCCTCGGGGCTGATGTCGCGGTACGCGGTGGCGCCGTTGGCCGCGACAAACGGGATGTTCGCGAGCGACTCGGTGTTGTTGACGACGGTCGGCATTCCATACAGGCCGCGGACCGCCGGAAACGGCGGGCGCGCGGACACCGTCGCTCGGCGACCCTCGATGCAGGCGAGCAGCGATGTCTCCTCGCCCACGACATACGACCCTGCGCCCTCGAGCACGGTGACGTCGAAGCCGAAGCCGCTGCCCTGGATGTTCTCGCCAAGCCAGCCCGCCTCGCGGGCCTTGGCGGCGGCGGCGTCGAGAGTCGGCTTGGAGTTCGGATACTCGGAGCGGGTGAGGACGAACCCGTGATCGGCGCCGACGGCGTACGCGGCGAGCGCCATACCCTCGAACACCCGCGCCGGCGCGCGCTCCATCAGGTACTTGTCGATGTAGGAGCCGGGATCCCCCTCGTCGCCGTTGGCGACGATGAACTTGTGCTCGCCGGCGGCATCTCGCGTGAACTGCCACTTCGTCCCCGCGGGGAAACCGGCGCCGCCCCGGCCGCGCACGCCGGCGGCCTTGACCTCCTCGAGCAGCTCCTCGGGGGAGAGTTCGGCGAGCGCCCGCTTCAAGCCGGACCAGTCGCCGTCCTTGGTGAGAATGGGTCGCTCGAGGATGCTCTGCCATTCCGGTTCCGCCGCTGCCGTCGTGGTGCCGTTACGGACTCGGTCAACCACGTCGGCACCGGCGTCGATCGTGTCCTCGTCGCGCAGTGCCGGCGAGGAGTGGCAGAAGCCGAGGCAGATCGTCTCCGCGAGCGAGATCTCGCCGTCCTCTGAGCGCTCGCCGAGGTCGAGCCCGGTTGCCGTTTTGATGTCGGCGACGTGCTGATCGCCGGTCGTCGCGAAGCACGCGGTCCCGGTGCAGACACGGACGTGACGCTTGCCGCGCGGCTGGAGCAGATCGTCGTAGAACGTCGACACTCCGTAGACCGCCGCCTCCGGCATGCCGGACACCTCGGCGGCCCGGCGACGGTCGTCGTCGGTGAGTTCGCCGTGGTCTTCGACGGAAGCCTTGAGAACCTCCAGGGCGGTCGGAGCGTCGGTCGCGTGATGCCGGCGGACGAGTTCGACGATGTTGCGCGACACGGTCAGCGGAGTATGGCGCGAGCCGTCGTTTTGTACAAGTTTGTCCGCAACGTTGCGGTCAGATCTCCGGGTTCCGACCTGAGGATGTTTGCAGACGCACATGCAGGCTCGATTCCCGCCAGCGAGCCGGTGATGAAGACCTCTGCGGCGGTGGCGAGTTCATCGATTCCGAACGGCCGGACGTCGGTGTCGATGCCGAGTCTCGCTGCCGTTTCGAGGGCGTCGCCGCGGGTGACGCCCGGGAGGATCCGTCCATCGACGGGCGGCGTCACGAGCGTGCCGTCGCAGGTGACGATGAACACGTTCGCGCGACTGGCCTCGAGCACCCGCCCGTCGAGGTCGCAGATGAGCGGATGTGCGGGCGCGACCGCTGCGCTGAGGGCGTCGATGAGGCGGCGGTCGATCCATTTGTGGGCGCCGATTCCGCCGGGGACGACGACGGGCGCCAGGTGAACCGGTGCAGTACGGGTCGGGGCCTCGGAGAACTCGATCTCGACGGCGACCGTTGCCGGGTCGCCGTGATCGGGTCGGGCGTTTACGCGCACGCGCGCGCGGGTGGTCGCCGCGGCGGCGAGGGACCGGATGCGGGCCGCGAGGTCGGCGGGGAGCTGCCGGGCATAGAGCTCCGACGCGCTGTGGGCGAGGCGGGCGAGATGACCGTCGAGGGCGACCGGTCGTCCGCGCGCGGCGAGCAGCGTCTCGAACACGCCCGCGGCAGGGTCCGGGCGGGGTGTCGGCTGGGGCGAGCGACGCGGCGGGACGAGCCACCGCGTGGTGGTTGTTGGGGGGGTGTCCGTTCCGGGCTCGGGCGCGATCCGGCCTCCGATCGCGTCGAGCAGCGGTGCCGCCTTCGTCAGGCATTCGGCGCCCTCGGCCGCCGGGTCCGAGTCGGCGACGATTCCGCCGCCGACGCCAAGCCAGACGTCGGTGCCGTCCGGCGAGAACTCGAATGTCCTGATCGCGACGTTCAGCTCGAGCCGGTCCGCGACCGGGCTTGCGAACCCGATCGCGCCCGTGTACGCGTGACGGCCCGTCGACTCGAGCTCAGCGATGACGCCGAGCGCCGCGACCTTCGGAGCCCCGGTCACTGAGCCGGGCGGGAACGCGGCGCGGACGAGGGCCGCGTTCCCGGCCTCCGCGGCGAGCGTCCCGTTGACTTCGGACACGAGATGCCAGACACCCGTGTGCGCCCGGGGCTCGGCGAGGACGTCGGCGGTCACGGTGCCCGGACGACAGACCCGGCCGAGATCGTTGCGTACGAGGTCGACGATCATCACGTTCTCCGCCCGGTCCTTGGCAGACGTGCGCAGTGCTTCCCGGGCGCTCGCCGCGCCGGCTGGGTCACGCGGCTTGGGGAGCGTCCCCTTGATCGGAGCGCTGCGGACGCGATGGCCCCGTCGCTCGAGGAACAGCTCGGGGGAGAGGCTCGCGATCGCGCCCCAGGGGCCGCCCAGGAACGCGGCACGGTCCGGGCGCAGCGCTTCGACGCCGGCGAGGAACAGGTCGAGGGGGTCTCCGTCGAGCTCTGACTGCAGGCGGACGCAGATGTTCGCCTGGAACAGGTCGCCAGCGTGAATCCGGGTGCGGCAGGCGTCGACCGCGCGTTCATGGCCGCCCGGGCCGGGTGTGCGCCGCCACGGTGCGGTCGCGAACGGTCGGGCTTCGGCGGGCGCCCGTGCTCGGGCCGTGAGGGTGCGCAGGCGGTCCGTCAGGTGCGCGTCGCGCGCGGCGCTCCAGAGCGCCTCGAACCACCAGCGGCCATCGGCGTCGCGGCGGAGCACGTGGTCGTAATAGGCGAGCGCGAAGTCGGGCAGGGTGGTGGGGGAGGGCGGGCCCGCCGAGACCGGCTCGAGTCGACGGCCGAGTCCATAGCCGAGGTACCCGATCCAGCCGCCGCCGACCGGCGGTAGGGTGGCGGCCCCGTCGTCTGCGTGCGCGTCGAGCAGTGGGTGCTCGTCAAGCAGGGCGAACGGATCCTCCTCGCTCGTCGCAACGCGGACCGGCTCGGAGCCGATCAGAGCGCCGCCCCCGCCCCACCGTCCGATCAGCGCGAACGGACGCGCGTCGGCTCGGACGAGCCGCGCGACGGCGGTCGCCGGGAGATCCCAATCAAGCCCAACCCGCTTGACCGTATGCCCTGCCGATGACATCATCGTGCGCTATAGGCAAATAGTTTGCGTCATAGGCAAAGGATGGATATGTGATGGCTGAGCCGCTGCCAACCTCGGTTCCAGTGCTCGTGATCGGTGCAGGCGTGCACGGACTCTCCACAGCGTGGCACGTCGCGCGGCGCGGCGAACAGGTCATGGTCGTCGACAAGATGGGCGTCGCCTCGGGCGCGTCGGGCATCGCCTGCGGCGTCGTGCGCAACAACTACTTCCAGCCGGCCATGCAGGAGCTGATGGCGGCGTGCGTCGAGGTGTGGGAGTCCGATCCCGAGGCGCTCCACTACCACGGCACCGGCTACATCGCGCTCGGTCCGCCGTCGCAGGAGAGCGACCTGATCGAGGTGTTCGAGCGCCAGCAGCGGATCGGGTATCCATCGGAGCTGTTCGTCGGTGCCGATGAGGTCGACGCCCACATGCGCTCTTTGTATGACGACTGGCGGGCCCCCGGTCTCACGGTCTGCCTGCACGAGCGCGCCGGCGGCTACGCGTTCAACCGCGAGTCGATGTTCGGTCTCGCCGACAAGGCCCGCGCTGCCGGCGCCGACATCCGGACCGGCGTGGAGGTGACGGGGTTCGACTTTGATTCGTCTGGTGCGGTGACGCTCGTGCACACCTCGGCGGGCGACATCGCGGTCGACCAGGTCGTTGTCGCGGTCGGACCCTGGGTGGCGTCGCTGTGGGACATGCTCGGGCTGCCCGATCGGCTTGACGTGCGCCAGCCGGACGGGAGCGTGCACCCGGATCTCCCGATGTGGACGTACTGGTATCTCCAGGAGGGCGAGCTCGAGATCGACCCCGCCGGCTTCGTCACCTCGAGCGGTGCGATGTCCCCGGTCCTGCACATCGATTCCGACCAGCCGCTGCGTGACGACGACGGACGGCTCATCACCGACGAGGCGTGGGGCGTCTACTTCAAGCCCGACCGCGACTCGATCCAGGGTGGCGCGCAGCCGCTCGTCGTCGGCTCGGACTTCACCGTCGACCCGTACCCGAGCGGCACCGTCGATCCCGGCTTCGCCGACATGTGGTCAGCTGCGCTGTCGCACTGCCTGAACCGCTTCGAGGGCGGCCGCAAGTACTACCGCCACATCCGCTCGGGCGGCGTCGGCGCGTTCACCGTCGACAACTTCCCAGTGTTCGACTACATGCGGCCGAATGTGTTCGTCGCTGCCGACTCCAACCACGGCTACAAGATGATCGCGGTCGGCCGCGAGATCGCCCGCATCCTCGGCGGCGAGCACTCGACCCTGCTGCGGCCGTTCACCTACGAGCGGTTCTCGACCGGCGAGCTGCACCCGGTCTCGCACAGCCCCTACCCCTGGAGCTGAGTCCCTGCCCCTGCGGCGCGATAGCCCCCGACCGACGTGAATGGCGATTCACCTCGACCCCGCCCGAGGTGAATCGCCATTCACGTGCCCGCGGGGGCGGGGCCGCCGGCGGCGGCGCTGATTGCCGCCGCGGCCGCGAGCAGCGCCGGGCGGACCGCTTGGCGCCGCGCGGCGGACAGTCGTGAGTCCGGGCCCTGGAGACCGAGGATCGCGACGAGCGCACCGGCACGGCCGAACACGGGCGCGGCGAGCGCGGCGAGGTCGGGTTCACGCTCGCCGACCGCTTCGGCGTAACCGTTGGCACGGACGTCGTCGAGCTCGCGCCGTAATACGGCCGGGTCGGTGATCGTCCGCTCGGTGAACGGCACCAGCTCACCGGCCGCGGCGAGCGAGTCGCCGGCGAAGGCGAACGCGAGCATCACCTTGCCGGCGGCGGTTGCGTGGGCGACGCTCGGGCGGCCGAGCCGGGCGACGCTCGACACGCTCGACGCCGACGGGACGAAGTCGACGGTGACGGCCGAGCGCTCGCCTGGGACGGAGAGCGTTGCGGTCTCGCCGGTCGCGGCGACGAGCTCCTCGAGCGACGGCCGGGCGAGCTCGCGGATGTCAAGCCGGGCGAGCGCGCGGTCGGCGAGCGCGACGAGCTTGAGCCCGAGGCGGTATGGACCCCGCGGATCCCGCGCGACGTAGCCGTCGTGCTCGAGCGTGGCGAGCAGCCGGGACGCCGTGCTGGCGTTCACGCCGATCCGCCGGGCGAGCTCTGACACGCCAAGGCCGGTGTCGCTCGCCGCGAGCTCGTCGAGCAACGCGAGCGCACGCGCGACGGAGCCGACAGTGCGAGCGGGTGCGGGCGTCACGATCGACCCCGGACGTCAGTGCCGGGCGGCGGGCGCGCGACCGGAGCGCGGCCGCTTACGCGTGCTGCCGCCGCTGATCCGGGCCGGGTTGATCGGATCGAGCGACCGCATCACCTGCACGTCGTGGGCGTCCGGCGCGAACAGGTCCCGCGAGTACGCGACCGGGTCGCCACTGCCGCCGTAGATGACCTCCTCGAGCTCGAGTGCGGCCGCAGTGCGGTTCAGCTTGAGCGCCTTGCCGGTCTGCTCACGCGGGGTGACGAGGCACGGCATCACCCGGGTGCGTGCGAACCCGATGGGCACCTTGAGGTCGAGCAGGACGTCGAGCACCATCTTGCCCGCCTCGAGCTTACGGGTGATCTGGCGCGTGTCCGGCAGGGCGATCGACGGGTGCACGACGTCGAACATGACCGCCGCCGGCGTGCCGTCGGCGATCAGGACGCGGTAGATCGCCGGGACGATCGTCGTCGGATCGAGCTGCAGCAGCTCGCCGACCTCGGGTCCGACGGCGCGCGGCTCGATCCGCAGGTCACGCGCCTTGAGCCTGACGCCCCGGCCGCGCGCGAGCGCGGAGTACGGGACAAGCCGCTCGAGCCGCTCGTCGAGCTGATGCGGGACGGCAACCCGCCCGACGAACGTCCCGCTGCCCTGGCGACGGACGATCTCGCCGGTGTCCTCGAGGCGCTGGAGCGCGGTGCGCAGCGTCCCGCGTGAGATCCCGAGCATCTTGGCGACGTCGTGCTCTGGCGGGAGCCGATCGCCGGTTCGGTACCGGCCGGGCGACAGCCAGTTGCGCAGCGCATCCTCCGCGCTGTCAACGAGCGACGGTCGCCCACTCGCACTGCCGTTTTCCTGCCGGCTGGCTATTTGAGCCTCTCCTGCCGGGCTCCTTCAGGGTTCATCGCCGGGGCATTCTGTCACCCCCGGCGGAGTACCCCGAACATTTCATTCGTCTAGAACAGTCCGACGGTTCGCCCGTTGGCGTCGATGTCGACGTTGAGTGCCGCCGGGCTCTTTCCGAGCCCCGGCATCTGCTGGATGTCGCCACAGAGCGGAACGAGCCACCCGGCCCCGGTGTAGGCGCGGAGGTCGCGCACCTGGAGGGTGAAGTCCTCCGGCGCGTTGAGAAGGGTCGGGTCGGCCGACAGCGATAGGTGCGTCTTCGCCATGCAGATCGGCAGCGAGCCGAGTCCGTCGGCCTCGAACTGACGGATCCGCTGCTCGGCGGCGGGGTAGAGGAACACGTCCTTGGCGCCGTAGACCCGCTTCGCCACCGCCTCGATCTTCGTCGTGATCGAGTCGCTGTCTTCATACAGCTGGCTGAAGCTGCTCGGTTGCTCGCACGCCTCGGCGACCGCCTCCGCGAGCGCCGACGCGCCCGTCCCGCCACGCTCGAAGCCCTCGTTGATCTCCGAGGCGAAGGCGCCAGCCTCGATAGCGAGCTTGCGCACGAGCTCGAGCTCCGCGTCGGTGTCGCCGGGCCGGCGGTTGACGGCGACGACGCACGGGACCCCAAACTCCTTGACGATCCCGAGGTGCCGGCGGAGGTTCGCCGCCCCGGCCTCGATTGACTCGAGCGCCGCCGCGCGATCGACGCGCGGGTCGTCCTCGATGCCGCCGTGGTGCTTGATCGCGCGGACCGTGGCCACGAGCACGACAGCGCTCGGGCGAAGCTTGCCGACGCGGCAGACGATGTCGAAGAACTTCTCCATCCCCATGTCGGAACCGAACCCGGACTCGGTGATGACGTAGTCGCCGAGCTTCAGCCCGATGAGGTCGGCGACGAGCGAGGAGTTACCGTGCGCGATGTTTGCGAATGGGCCGGCGTGCATGAAGCACGGCTGGCCCTCGAGCGTCTGGATGAGGTTCGGCTTGATCGCCTCCTTGAGGAGCACCGTCATCGCACCGGCGGCACCGAGGTCCTCGGCCGTCACCGGCTTGCCGCCGTCATAGGAGTGCGCCACCGTGATCGCGCCGAGTCGGCGCCGGAGGTCATGAAGATCGCGGGAAACGGCGAGGATCGCCATCACTTCGCTCGCGGCGGTGATGTCGAATGCGGACTCGCGTGGGTAACCGTTGGAGCGGCCGCCGAGGCCGAGCGTGATCTGTCGCAGGGCGCGATCGTTCATGTCGACGGCGCGGCGCCAGCCGATGCGCAGCGCATCGATGTGGTGCGGGTTGCCGTGGAGGATCGACGCATCGAGCAGCGCCGCGAGCAGATTGTTCGCCGCGCCGATCGCGTGGATGTCGCCAGTGAAGTGCAGGTTGAGATCTTCCATCGGCACAACCTGGGTGAGACCGCCGCCGGCGGCTCCGCCCTTGATGCCGAACACCGGACCGAGCGACGGCTCGCGCAGGCACAGCACCGGCGACTTGCCGATCGTGCCGAGACCCTGGGTGAGGCCGACCGCGGTCGTCGTCTTGCCCTCGCCGGCCTTCGTCGGCGTGATGCCGGAGACGCACACGAGCCTGCCGTCCGGGGTGCCCGACAGACGATCGATCGACGACAGCGACACCTTCGCCTTGTAGCGACCGTACGGCTCGACTTCATCAGCCAGCAGGCCGGCGCGCTCAGCGATCTGATCGATCAGCTGCAGTTCGGCTTCCTGGGCAATCTCCAGACTGCTCTTCATGACCTCTCCTAGTTGACGGTGCCCTCCGCACGTGCCGGCGGACTCTAGACAAATAGGTACAACGGATCAAGAGTTCCGAAGCGCGGCCGTCTCAGCCCGTCACGCGCAGCCCGGTCGCGATCCCGGCGATCGTCCCGAGCAAAGGTTCGCGAGCGCTCTCGTCACCACCGCGCAGCCGCCGGATGAGCGCGATTTGCAGGGAAGCGAGCGCGTCGAGCCACCCGGCGCGTCGCCCGTTCGGCGCACCCGCCGGCGTGCGTCCAATGACGGTCGCGAGCGTCTCGACGCACGCGGCGTGCTCCGCGGTGATGAGCGCCGCGATCTCGCTCCCCTCGCCGGCCAGCGCGAAGTGCGCCGACGCGATCGGCACGTCGACAGCGGCGAGTGCCGCCTCGATGTTGGCGGTCAGCGCAGTGAAGAAGGGCCAGTCCAACCACATCTCGCGCAGCATCTCGGGCGGCGCGCCGCGGAGAGCGGTCCCCGCGCCATACCAGCTCGGAAGCGCGATGCGGCTCTGCGTCCACGAGAACACCCACGGGATAGCGCGGAGTGTCGCGACTGACCGCTGGCCGCCCCGCGCTCCGGGCCGCGAACCGAGGTTGAGCTCACCGAGGAGGTCGATCGTCGTCACGGCCGCAAAGAACGCGGGAAATCCCGGGTGCTCGAACACGAGCGCGCGGTAATGCGCGCAGGCGACGTCGGCGAGTTCGGCCGTCAGCGTGCGCCAGCGACTCGGCACGGCGCGCCGCTGGGCACCGGCGCTCGCGCCGGCGACGGCCGCGAGCGTCCGGCCGAGAGAACGCATCGCCACGCGCTCGTGGCGAAACTTGGCCAAGATAACCTCGCCCTGTTCGGTCACCTTCAGCCGGCCGTTGACCGTCCCGGGCGGTTGCGCGCGGATCGTCCGCTCCGGAGGGCCGCCGCCGCGCGCGGGCGAGCCGCCGCGCCCATGGAACAGCCGCAGCGTGATCCCCGCGGCATGAGCCTGGCCGGCGAGCTGTTCCTGAGTCGCGTAGATCGTCCACTGGCTCGCGAGCGACCAGCGTCTTGCCGGCGTCGGAGTAGCCGATCATCACCTCCTGCTTCTCGCCGCGCGCCTGCAGGTGGGCGCCGTAGGCTGGGTTGGCGTAGAGGGCGGCCATCGTTTCGGTCGCGCCCTGGAGGGCTGAGCGGCGCTCGAACAGAGGCACGAGATCGAGCCGACCGGCCGAGCCGGCACGGCGCGCGAGCCACAACGCGCACAGCATGTCCGACGGTGCCTCGGTGTTCGAGACGATGAACGAATCGAGCGCCGCCGGGCCGAAGGTCTCATGCGCGCGAGCGATGCAATCGAACGCGCCGGCGGCGCGCGGCTCGCCGAGTCCGTCGCGCCCGGCGCCCGGCCTCTGGCTCGCCGCGCCGAGAATCGCCTGGCGGGCTGGCTCACTCGAAGCGGCTCCATAGCCGGGAAGCAGGGCGCGGCACGCGGCCTGCAGCTCAGGAGCGTTCTCTCGCAGCTCGAGCGTGGCGAGATGGAACCCGAAGATCCGCACCTGCCAGGTGAGTCGCGCGAGTGCGCCCTCGGCGACGAACCGCGAGGCGACGCAGGATCGAATCGCGAGCAGGTCGGCCAGGAGTCCGCTCGGACCGTCGTACCCCGGCCCCGGCGCCGTATGGCCTTCGGCGCGCGAGTGCGAGCTTCATCGTGCACGCTCGCACGAGCGCGCCGATCCGCGCGTCGGTGAGCTCACCGACACCGGCCGTGAGGCTCGGGCTCTCGCCGGCGCGCCACCTGGCGACGGCGTCAGCAAGCGCGGCCACGTCCCGCAGGAACTCGACTCCGCCCTGCTCGCGCAGCACGTCATCGAACAGTCGCTCGAGTAGCCTGTGCGCGTGGTCGGCGCCGGTCGCGTGGGCGTATGCAGCGACCGCCATGGTCGGCGCGGCTAGCCCGCCGGCGTCGCGGTCAGGAGCGGCTCCTCGGCGTGCTCCGGCGTCGTCGGAGCGACCTCCGGTGGCGGGCCCATCTGCTGGCGCTGCTCGATCAGCTCGAGCTTGGCGAGCAGGTTCTCGGCCATCCGCAGCGAGGCGGCATCGATCAGGCGCCCGTCGAGCGACACCGCGCCCTTGCCCTCACGGGCCGCGTCGCGCATCGCGTGCAAGATCCGGTGGGTGCGCTCGATCAGGTGCGGTTGCGGCGTGAAGACGTCGTTGGCGAGCGCAATCTGCAAGGGGTGGATTGCCCACTTGCCCTCGTAGCCGAGCACGGCAGCGCGCCGCGCGGCCTGGACAAAGCCCTCGGGATCGGTGAAGTCGCCGAACGGGCCGTCGACCGGCCGCAGTCCGTGGGCCCGCGCACACACGGCAATCCGTGACAGCGGGTAGTGCCACTGGTCGCCGAGGTCCGGCCCGACCGAATAGTTCGGATCGATCCCGCCGATCGACGTCGTGTGGCTCTGGATCGACGCCGCGTAGTCGGCGACGCCGAACACCATTGCCTCCATCCGCTCCGGGCAGGCGGCGGCGATCTCGTCGACGTTGACCATGCCGATCGCGGTCTCGATCAGGACGGCGATGCCGATCCGCCGCTTCAGCCGCATCGCGTCCTCGATCTGAGTGAGCAGCGTCGCGACGAGATGAACGTCCCCGGCACCCGACACCTTCGGGATGAGCACGGTGTCGACGTGCTCGCCGGCCTGCTCGACGACGTCGACGATGTCGCGGTAGCAGTAGTGCGTGTCGAGGCCGTTGATCCGGATCGAGACCGAGCAGCGCGAGAAGTCCTGCTCGTTGAGAGCATCGATGACGTTGCGTCGCGCCTGCTCCTTGTCGTCCGGCGCGACGGCGTCCTCGAGGTCGAGCATCGTGATGTCGGCGCCGAGCATCGGGGCTTTCTCCAGCATCCGAACGTTGGAGCCCGGGACGGCGAGCTCTGAGCGGTGAAGGCGTGGTGTGGTCGTCATGAGTCGGCAATACACCAGCGACCGTCCGCTCCGGCAAGCGTTGTTAGGCAAAGACTCATGCCTCGCCGCCCCCGGTCAATACATAGATAAAAATCGTGGTTGAGCGCGAAATTCTTAGCTTGTGCGCGTGAAGGTCGTGCGGCACGCTCGCGCTATGACCACCACATTCGCCGCGATCCCCGCCACCATCGAGCCGCCGACCCGCCTGCTGTGCGGGCCTGGGCCCAGCAACCCCGACCCTCGCGTGCTCGAGGCGATGAGCCGGCCGATGCTCGGCCACCTCGATCCCGACATGCACACGATCCTGCTCGAGGTCGTCGACTTGCTCCGCGCGGTGTGGCGCGCTGGTGATGACGACCTCGTGTTCGCGCTGTCGGCGACCGGCACGTCGGCGATGGAGGCCGGGATCGTCAATCTTGTCGCCCCGGGGGAGACGGTGATCGTCGCGCGCGCCGGCTTCTTCGGCCAGCGCCTCGTCGAGATCGCGCGCCGACATGGAGCCAACGTCGTCGAGGTGAGCGCCGAGTGGGGGACCGCGGTACAGAACGAGGATCTGCTCGCGGCGCTCGACGAGCATCCCGAGACGCGGCTGCTCGCGGTCGTCCATGCCGAGACGTCGACGGGCGTCGAGCATCCGCTTGCCCAGCTCGGGACGGCGCTCGCGGACCGCGACGTGCTCCTGATGGCCGACTGCGTCACCTCGCTTGGCGGGATCGATGTTGAGTGCGCCGAGTGGGGCCTCGACTACGCGTACTCGTGCACGCAGAAGTGCCTCGCCGGACCGCCCGGGATGGCGCCGGTCGCGCTCTCCCCGCGGGCGCAGGCGCGGCTGGCCGAGCGGACGCATGACGTTTCGTTCTCGCTGGACCTCGCGCTCCTTCGCGACTACTGGGTGAAGCGCCCCGCCGTCTATCACCACACCGCTCCGATCCTCCACATCTACGCGTTGCACGAGGCGCTTCGGCTCGTCCTGCTCGAGGGGCTGCGGGCGCGCTGGCGCCGGCACCTGGCGGCCGGACGCTACCTCCAGCATGGGATCACCGGACTCGGACTCGAGCTGCTCGCCGAGCCGTGGCGCCAGCTCGCACCGCTGACCGCGGTCCGGGTGCCCGAAGGCGTCGATCGCATGCACGTGCAGAACGTCATGCGGGAGGAACATGGGATCGAGATCGGCGGCAGCCTCGGCCCGGGCTCGCCCAACATCTGGCGGATCGGGCTGATGGGACCGAACGCGACCGAGCAGACCGCCGAGGTCCTGCTCAGCCTGCTCGAGGAGGTGCTCGTGTCCCGGCCGGAGCTCGTGCCCGCCTGACCGGCCGGAGCTCGTGCCTGCCTGAGCGGCTACGGCGACGGCGGGCCGGTGCGGCAGCGCTACCCGGCGAGCGCGCGGCGTGCCGCCTGGGAGTGGACGAACTCGACGAACCGGGCGGCGCCCTCGTGCTCCGGGCCGACGGCCGAGCGGACGACGAACCACGACCGTTGCGGCAGGCCGCCGCGGACGCTGATGAGGCCGAGCAGGCCGTGCTCGAGCTCGAGCTCGATCGCGACTCGGGAGATCATCGCCACCCCGAGGCCGACCCGCGCCGCCTGCTTGATGGCACCGTTCGATCCGAGCGTGAGGATCTCCGGTTCAAGCGCGTGCGAGGCCAGATACTCCTCGCACATGACGCGCGTGCCCGACCCGAGCTCGCGCAGCAGCCACGGCCGCGAGCTGAGCTCCTCCGGCGCCACCCACCGGCGACGGACGAGGGGGTCCTCCGCGGCGCTCACGAGCACGATCTCGTTGGGCGCAAAAGTTTCCCCAGTGAGCCGTGCGTCGGCGGGAACGCGGCCCGCGATCGCGACGTCGACCTCGTGGTCGGCGAGGCGACGGAACACCGACTCCCGATTGCCGACGTTGAGGCTGACGTCCAGTTCCGGGTGGTGGGCGCGGAACGCCTGGATGAGGAGCGGGGCCATGTGCTCGCCGGCTGAGGTCACGGCGCTCACGCGGAGCGTCTGGCGGCCACCGTCGCCGGCGGCTTCAACGGCGGCACGCCGGCCGCGCTCGAGCAGCCCGATCACGTCGCTGGCATAAGGGATGTAGGCCCGGCCGGCGGCCGTGGGCGCGAGCGTGCGCCCCGCGCGCTCGGTGAGTTGGACGCCGAGCTCGCGCTCCAACGCCGCCACGGCCGCCGAGACCGACGGCTGGGTGACGACGAGCTCCTCGGCCGCGGCGGTTACCGAGCCACGCCGGACGACTGCAAGGAAGGCAGTCAGTTGGGTTAGGGTCACGGCCATACGAGGCCAACGAACTATAGAAATAACGCTGAGTCATCGCCGCTCGAGCGGCGCGACTCGATGCGCGGCCGGGCCTCGCCCGTCGTCTGCTCCATGCGCCCCTTCATCAGGTGATAGAGGATCAGGAGCTGGACGAGCGCGAGCGAGTCCGAGCGGTAGAGGTCGGTCCCGACGGTGAACTCGCCGAGCCGCCGGACCCGCAGGTGGTTGGCGAAGCTCATCGCGCCCCACAAGGCCTCCTCGAGCTCGGCGGCGTGGTCGGGATCGATATCCCCGGGAATCCGCATGACGAGGTCGTTGGGGCGGCGCAGCACGGTCGGCCCGCTAACCGGGTCGATCAGCGGCGACAGATCGGGATGGGGGAGCGTGTCGCGGAGCACGACGTCGACGTCGAGGTGCGCCGGGTCGGCACCGCGGGCGAAGCTGACGAGGATGTCGGCGTGCTCGCGCTGGGGCCGGATGAACAGGCGCGCGTCCTGCTCGCGGCGGTCGAGCTCGGCGAGCACCTCGTCGGTCGTGTAGCCGCGCCGGGTGCAGTCGCGCTTGAGCTTCCAGGCTCGGCGCAGCTCCTCCGGCGGATCGAGGAACACGCGAACGTCATGCGTCGAGCGCAGCGTCTCGGTGTGGAACCCAAGGAGCCCCTCGACGATCAAGAACCGCGAGGGCCGCATGTACGTCGGCGCGCGCAGCGACCCGGTGCGGTGGTCATAGACAGGCTTCAAGACCGCCTCGCCCCGGCGCAGGTGGACGAGGTGCTGGGTGAGGATGTCGAGGTGGTTGGAGTCCGGGTGCAGCGGCGTGACCCCGAGCTCCGCGCGCTGGCGGCGGTCGTAGCGGTGGTAGTCGTCCGCGTTCAGCCGGACCGCATGCTCGAGCCCGAGCACACGGGTGAGCCCGCGAGTGAGGGTCGTCTTGCCTGAGCCGGAGTCGCCGACGACGCCGAGAACGATCGGCCGCGCCATGCGGAGATGCTACGCGGGCAGGACCTCGCGTGCAGCCGCCGAGACGAACCACTCTAAACACGCGCAGGAAACGCGGATCGACCCGCCACTCCTCCTGAAGCTCCCACTGGACCGCCATCACGGACCGCCCCGGCAGCTCGATCGCCTCCGGCACGCCGTCGTCGCTGAACGCGGTGACGACGAGGCCGTCGCCGAGACGCTCCACGGCCTGGTGGTGAAACGAATTGACCTCGATCGAGATCGCACCGAGCGCACGGCCGGGGAGACTCCCCGGGGCGACGTCGATCCGGTGGCGCGGGTGCGGAAACAAAGCGGTCTCGGCGAGGGATGACGCTTCGACCGTCTTCCACTGCTCCCAGCCCGGGTCGCTGGGGTGCCCATCGGTCAGCAGGCTCACGTCCTGGGCGAGCGTCTCGCCGAGGGCGACGTTCAACACCTGGATCCCGCGGCACATGCCGAGGATCGGCACTCCCGGGCGAGCGCGGCGTGCACGAGCGCAAGCTCGAAGGCGTCGCGCTGGGGTTCGGTGGCCGCGAGAGCGGCACCCCGCCGGCCAGCAGCACGGGGCGCTGAACGCCGACGCCGCCGTAGTCGCCAAAGTCGTGCTGGCTCGCGGACACTCCGATCAACGGCCGTCGGGCAACTGCACCTGGTGGGCGCGTCCGTTGACTCTCTAGACAAGGCCGATCCACTCCGGTAGAACACGCATTGAACCTATTTGTGCAGCGTACCTCCTCGTCGCTGCATCGCGAACCGGCCGTAAAAGGGGATGATCTCTTCCCGGCCGGCTCAGACAACGCACAACACCGGAGGGATTGGATGTCGGAGAAGACGTGGGGTGGAGAGCCCTTCTGGGGTCTGGGCTACGACTGGGATCCAGAGTGGGTTCTGACGGATCGCCAGAAGGAACTGCGCGATCTCCTGATCGAGCTGTGTGAGAAGGAGATGCGGGCGAACGCCAAGGTGTCCGACGACGAGCTGAAATTCCCGCGCCGGAACCTCGAGCTGCTCGGCGAGCACGGCTTCCTGGCGCTCACCGTGCCGGAGGAGTACGGCGGACTCGGCCAGGACCACGTCGGCTTCGTGATGACGTGCGAGACGATCGCCCGGTACGGCTGCGCCTCGACGGCCATGTGTTACGTGATGCACATCGGCGCCGTCAGCACGCTCATGCTGCGCCCGACGCCCGAGATCATCGACAAGTACATCCGCCCGCTGAACAGCGGCAAGATTGGCACGCTGTCGTACTCCGACCCGGAGACCGGCTCGCATTTCTGGTACCCGATCTCCTCGAAGGCCGAGCGGGTCAACGGCGGCTTCCGGGTCAACAAGAAGGCGTCGTGGACGACGTCCGGCGGCTTCGCCGACTTCTATGTCGTGCAGACGACGAGTCCCGACTTCAGCGGCTACGACGACCTTTCGGTGTTCGTCATCGACGGCGAGCACGTCAAGTCGCAGCCGTCGACCTGGGACGCGCTCGGACTGCGTGGCAACCAGTCGGGTCCGATCCAGGTCGAGAACATCGAGATCCCCGGCACGCAGATCGTCGGGCCGGTCGGCGACGGCGCCGCATCGAACGACGAGGCTGTCGATCCGTTCTTCCTGCTCGGATCCTCGTCGGTGTGGAACGGGCTCGCCCTCGGCGCAATCGACATCGCCAAGCGTCAGACGACGCGCAAGCGCCACGTCGACGTCGGGATGCGCGTCGCCGACTATCCGACGATCCAGGACTACGTCGGCGAGGCCGTGATGGACACGAACGCCTGCCGGATGTTCTCGTTCTCAGTCGCCCAGGCGATGGACCGCGCGACCGAGCACAACACGATCCAGCCGCCCCCCGGCGAATTCGCGCGGGCGAACTACCTGCACTGGGCGTGGCAGATCAAGTTCGAGGCCGCGAAGAACACCGCGCACGTCGTCGACAAGATGCTTCACGCCTCCGGCGGCTCGGGCTACAAGCGCGACATGGAGATGGAGCGCTACCTGCGCGACGCCAAGGCCGGCTGGGTCATGGGCCCGACGAACGAGGTCCTGCGCCAGTTCGTCGGCAAGGCCGTCCTGCTCGGGTTCGAGAGCCTCGACTACTGGAACCAGCACTACAACCGGCGGGCCGTTGAGAACGAGATCAAGAAGCTCGACGCCGACGGGAAGCGCCAGCTCGCGGAGCAGTTGCTCGCGGAGGTAGAGAAGGCACAGGCGCCGGCGTAGTCGCCGACGATGGCGTCCGTTCTGCTCGATGGTCTCCTCGCGCCGGATCCGGCGCGGGAGACCTATCGCGTCCCACCGGGGGGCGCGACCGAGATCCGCCTCGCGGGCGATGACCGCGTGCGGATCGTCGACCGGCACGGCGGACAGGTCGCACTCGTCTCAGGGGGGCTGGAAGCGGTCGGACTGAAGGCGGACGCCAACGGAAACAGCGACGCCCGGTTGTTCGGCACGAGCTCGGCGCCCGGAGCGAACGTCGAGCTGACCGCCGACCGGGACACCCGGCTGATCGTGGCGGCGCCCGGCGGCCGCGTCGTCGACGGCGAGCTGCCGCCGACCGAGCTGCTGATCGAGGTGCGACGGGCGATCCCCCGCCGCCAACAGGACATCGAGCTGCCCCCGCCGCTCGCCGAGCCCCGGCTCGACTTCCGGGTCGACGCCGCGACGGCGCTCAGCTACGAGGTCAAGCAGGGCGAGTACATCCAGGTGATCGACGTCAAGGGCAAACAGTGCTCGGACTTCCTCGCCTTCCACTCGCACAAGCTCCAGGACGGACGCGAGCGAGGCCTCGACGCGACGATCACCCGGACCCTGATGGGCAACGCATATCCCCAGCCCGGTCTGTACGGCAAGTTCTACGACCTCGACATGGACCCGCTGGTCGAGGTCGTCCGTGACACCGTCGGCCGCCATGACACGTTCGCGCTCGCGTGTCAGGCGAAGTACTACGAGGACCTCGGTTATCCCGGTCACATCAACTGCACGGACAACTTCAACGGTGCGCTGGGGCGCTTTGAGATCGCCCCGCGCAAGGGGTGGGAGGCGCTCAACTTCTTCTTCAACACCGCGTTCGACCGCGACATGCAGTTGATCAGCGACGAGCCGTGGTCCCGTCCCGGCGACTACGTGATGCTCCGCGCACTGAACGATCTCGTGTGCGCGTCGTCGGCCTGCCCTGACGACATCGATCCATCAAACGCATGGGAGGTGACAGATGTCCACGTGCGCGTGTACTCCCCGGAGAATCGCTTCTCCGTGGCCATCGCTCGGCGCGTGACCGCCGACGCGCCCGCGGTCCTGACGAAGGAGACCGCGTTCCACCCCAAGACCTCGGCGCTGACGAAGAGCTTCGTCGAGTACCGCGGCTATTGGCTGCCGCACTGCTTCAACAACGAGGGCGGCATCGCCGAGTACTGGGCGTGCCGCGAGAAGCTCGCGGTCATGGACCTGAGCCCGCTGCGCAAGTGGGAGATCCTCGGCCCCGATGCCGAGACGCTCGTCCAGCGGGTCGTGACGCGTGACATCCGCAAGCTGGCGCCCGGCCAGGTCGTCTACACCGCCCTGTGCAACGAGACGGGGGGGATGATCGATGACGCGACCGTGTTCCGGATGGGCTCGGACGGCTTCCGCTTCGTCGGCGGCGATGAGTACGACGGCGTCTGGCTCGCCGAGGTCGCCGAGCGCGAGGGCCTGAAGGCGTTCGTCAAGCCCTCGACCGACCAGCTCCACAACATCGCCGTCCAGGGGCCGCTCAGCCGCGAGGCGCTCGCGTCGTTCGTGTGGACGCCGCCGACCCAGCCGAGTCTCGAGGAGCTGAAGTGGTTCCGGTTCCTCGTGGGCCGCATCGGGACGTATGACGGCGTGCCGATCATCGTGTCCAGGACCGGCTATACCGGCGAGCTCGGCTACGAGATCTTCTGCCACCCCTCCGACGGCGAGGCGCTGTGGGACGCCGTCTGGGCCGCCGGGGAGCCGCGCGGGATGAAGCCCCTCGGGCTCGAGGCGCTCGACATCCTGCGGATCGAGTCCGGCCTCATCTTCGCCGGCTACGAGTTCGACGATCAGGTTGACCCGTTCGAGGCCGGGATCGGCTTCACCGTCGCGCTTTCAGGCGAGGAGGACTTCATCGGCCGCGACGCGCTGATCGAGCGCAAGGCCCACCCGCAGCGGACGCTCGTCGGGCTCGAGATCGACTCCAACGAGGTCTGCGGCCACGGCGACGAGGTGTACGTCGGCCGGCGCCGCGTCGGCGTTGTGACGAGCGGCGTCCGCAGCCCGACGCTCCGTAAGAACATTGCCCTCTGCCGGATGGCGGTGCAGTATTCCGAGCTCGGCACCGACGTCGAGGTCGGCAAGCTCGACGGCCTCCAGAAGCGGATCGCCGCCCGCGTGGTCCGCTTCCCGTTCTATGACCCGGAGAAGACCCGCCCGCGATCGTGAGCCCACGTCAAGGCATCGCACGACTGACCCGGGTGGCCACGCCGACCTCCGATACCGGGCTGATGCCGCCACCGAAGCCGCTGCAGCGGACGGGCGGCGCGCCGGCGGGCACCGGCGCACCTGCGCTTCCGCCGCACACGGGGGTCGCGAAGCTGACCCCGAAGGCGGCCGCCGTCGAGGCGATGGCGAAGGGCATGCGCCAGGTGATGGGCCGCTTTGCCACCGGAGTCACGGTCGTCACAACGATCGACCGCGACACCGTCCATGGGATGACCGCCAACGGATTCCTGTCCGTGTCGCTGCGTCCGCCGCTCGTGCTCGTGTCGCTCGGCCGCTGCCGGATGAACGAGATGCTTCCCAAGACCGGGCGCTACGGGATCAGCGTGCTCGCCGAGGACCAGGATCACTTCGCGGCGCACTTCGCGGCGCAGCGCCCGTCGCCCGTCGAGCCTGAATTCGTCTGGCACGAGGGATTGCCGCTGCTCGACGGTGCGCTCGCGCACGTGGCGTGCCGCATCGTCGACGCCCATCGGGCGGGTGATCACGTGCTGTGGATCGGCGAGGTTGAGCACCTCCGCCACAGTGACGGCGAGCCGTTGCTGTTCTACACCGGCCGCTTCGGAACCGTCCGCCACATCGACGAGGACTGATATCGCACGGAGCGACATCGCCCCCGTTGCGGACGGCGCAACTCGTTGACCACATTTGGACAAACTGGTATAAACGCGCCGCGCTCAGGAGAGGGGCGTCAAGCAACCGGGGCATACGTCCCAGGAGGGTGAGACTTGGCTACTGCCACCGTCGAGGAGGTCCAGCTCCTCAAGACACTGCGCTGGTGGGATGGCTTCGTGATCGCGCTGTGCAATCCGGGATTCCTGCTCGCCAGTCTCGGTTTCACGCTCGGCATCTTCGGCACCACGGGGTCTGTGATCCTGTGGGGAACGTCGGCGCTCATCGGCGCGGTGCAGGCGTGGATCTACTCCGAGCCCGCGACGATGTTCGGACACCGCAGCGGTGGGATCTCTCTGTACGCCCACGAGGGGTGGCGCAAGTACACGACGTTCGTCGGTCCGTTGGCTGCGTTCGGCTACTGGATCGGCTGGTCGGTCGTGCTGTCGATCTTCGGCAAGATCATCGGCGACCTCGCAGTCGCCCAATGGTGGCCGGACTCGACGTGGACGGTCACGATCTTCTCCAACCATCTGGGCCTGCCCCACTTCATCGCGATCGGATGCATCCTGTTCGTGTGGGGGTTCAACATCTTCGGGCTACGTCTAGCGGTGTGGTTCACCTACGCCTGCGCCGCGTTGCTGATGGTCCCGCTCGCCCTGTTCATCATCGGTCCGTACCTCAGTGGTCATTGGCATTCGGCCAATGTTCATTCGACCTTCACTGGGCCGTGGGGCGGCATCAAGCTCGCCCTCGTCTACATGTTCATCCTCTGCTGGTCGACGTACGCCTCGGAGGTCTGCGCCACATTTGCGCCTGAGTACAAGAGCCAACGAGATACAAATATCGCCCTGCGTAGTTCCGCGGTGTTCATGCTCGCGATCTGCGTGCTCCTACCACTCGGCCTGGGCGGCGTGACCGGCGCAGTGCCGTCGGCGACTGCTGAGGGGCAGTTCTACACGAACACGATGACCACAATCGTGGGCCACGGCGCGGCTGGCTTCTTCACGATCTGCATCATCGCGAGCCTGCTGCTCTCGATGACCTCGTCGACGGCGGACGCCGGCCGGGCGCTGTACGGCATCTCCCGGGCCGGAATGACGATCAAGCAGTTCGGGATTCTCAACAAGTACCACGTCCCCGCCCGAGCAATGACGATGGACCTCGGCGTCAACGTCCTGCTCGTGATCCTCATCAAGTCCAACCTGGCGATCCTCTATATGAGCAACATCGGCTACGTGCTGGCGCACATCTTCGCCCTCAGCGGGTTCGTGCTCCTGCGCCGCGATCGGCCAGATTGGCCGAGACCGATTCGGCTCGGCTCCGGCTGGGTCCCGATGGCTGCATTCCTGTGCGCGCTCAACGTGTTGTTCCTCGTTGTCGGGGCACTCGCGCCGAAGCTCAACGGCTACGGCACGTGGACCGACTTCTTCATTGGCGTTGGCGTGCTCATCGCGTCGCTCGTCCTGTTCTTCTACCGCCGAATCGTCCAGGACGGCGAGGGTGTGCACATGCGTGAAGAGACGCCGGGAGAGCCGGACGAGGACGAGCGCGCGCTGCTCGGCCTGCCGAGCACCAAGGTGCCGACCGCGACCGCCGTCTGACGAGAGGGACCATGAACACGATCATCGTTGGCTACGACGACACCGAGCCGTCGAAGCGGGCCCTGGACCGCGGGGTGCAGTTCGTCAAGGCGTTCGGCGCAAAGCTGATCGTCACGAGCGTCGCGCCGGTGACCACACCGGCCGGCGGTCGGTCGATCGGTGGCGACCCGGCCGACTCGCCACAGGACCACCGGGCTGAGCTCGCGACCGCGCGCGAGCACCTGGCCAGCCAGGGCGTCGAGGCCGAGTACATCGAGGCGGTTGGACACGCGGCCGAATCGATCATCGCCGCGGCCACCGATCGCAGCGCGGACATGATCATCGTCGGGACTCGGGAGCTCGGGGTCATGCAACGGATGCTCGGCTCGAGCGTCAGCGATGGCGTCGCGCACCGGGCCCACTGCGACGTATTGATCGTTCACTGATCGACCTGTGCGCCCCGCACGGCTCGCCACTCTGGCTGGGCTGTGCGGGGTCGCGCTGACCATGCCCGCACCCGCGGCGGCGGTAACGACCCGGCACGCGCCGCTCATGATCCCGTGCGGCTCGTCCGGAACCGCGGTGCCGGCAGGCTGGTTCTTCCCGGACCGGCGCCGACCGACCGGCATCGTGTGGGTTCAGCACGGCTTCTTCCGCGCGGCGGTCAACGTCCTGACGCTGGCCCGGTACATCGCGGGGCACACCGGTGCGATCGTCGTGGCGCCGACGATCAGTTCGAACCCATTTGCCGATGCGGGATGCTGGATCAACGGCCCGCCGATGGCCCAGAGCGTCGCCGCCCTCTTCGCCGGCTCGCGCGGGGCACTGCAGCACAGCGCTGACATGGCGGCGGGGCATCACGTGACCTTGCCCCGGCGGTTCGTCTTCACCGGCCACTCGGCCGGGGGCAACCTCGTGACCTCCGCCGCCGGGTACACGGCGACGTCCGGCGGTGCGATCCGCAACCTCCGCGGCGTGGTCCTCTACGACGCCGTCGACTTCGCCGGAGCAATGCCGGCCGCGCTCCGCCGTCTGACCGGCGCAGCCTCGCGGCCCGTGCTGCAGATCGCATCGCCTCCGTCCGCGTGCAACGCGTTCGGCTCCGGCACGAACGCGTTGGTGACGGCGCGGCCGGGCAGCTTCGTCGGCGTGCAACTCGTCGGCGGGACGCACGTCGACGCCGAGGGACCCGACAGTGACCCGCTCGCGATGCTCGCCTGCGGCATTCCCCGTCCGGCCAACGTCGTCGCGCTGCGAACGATTGCCGGGGACTGGATCCGGAATGCGCTCACGGGGTCGGCGCGCGGCATCCTCGGGGGCGCGCCGGGAGAGCGGATCAGGGTCGGTGGCGCCACCGCAGTGGTGCTGCCGGTCCGATGAGCGCGGAGCTCAGCGGCCCCGAATCCGGACGCGCCCGGACAACACGGCGGTGCCCGGGAACGTCGTGGGCCGCACGCCGGCGGGCACGCTCGAATACGACACCCTTCCCGGGCATCATCACTGGCACCTGCGGCAGCTCGCCTCCTACTCGCTCATCGGCGGATCGCGGCCCATCCGCAGCCAGAAGCAGTCCTTCTGCATCGCTCCGACGGACGCCGTCGATCTCACGCTTCCGGAGGCTCAAGGGGCGCAGGTGGCCTTGGCGGTCACGTCCCGAGCGGCAGCTACAAGGTCGCCGTCCGCGTCAACCCGCTCGGCCTGTTGCACGAGACAACAACCCGCGACGACATCGCCGTCCGGCAGATCAGGATCGTTGGCCGGCGCGGAGCCCGCCGCGTCGTCGTGGCACCGTGGCACGGCATCACGGGCTGGCAGCTTCTCGGTCGTCCCGAGCCAGAAGCTCGCGCGCCGCCCGGACACCGCTCCGCAGCGCGCCCTCCATCAGGCCGTGCCAGGCCCCGGCGGCGTGCTCTCCCGCGAACGCGAGTCGCCCGACCGGTGCCGCGAGCGTGGCGTCGTCCATCGGCGAGCGCAGCGCCCGCGCCGTGTAGGCGCCGCGCGCCCAGGGGTCCGGATCCCACTCGGAGAGGAGCACTGCGTCGGGGTCAAGCGTCAGATCAGGACGCAGCGCGCTCAGCGACGCGACCCACCGGTCCGGGCCCTCCGTCACCTGGAGCCGTTCGAGCGCGGCGGCCGTGCCGGCGAACGCGCCGACGAACGGTGCCGGGTCGCCGTCGGCGTTCAGCTGCGTGTAGCACCAGTAGCGCTCGGTGACCGAGAGCACCGCACTCGGCGGGGCGGCGGCGCTCAGTCCGACGAACAACTTCGCCGCGTGTCCGACCGGGGCGTCGCGCAGCGCGGCGTGCTTGGCTTCGGGGAGCGGTGGGTCAAACGTGATCTCGTCGACCACCCTGCACGGCACGGTGATGATCGCGGCATCGGCATGCAGTTCGAAGTCCGCCCCGCCGACGCGCACGCCGTCATCCTTGGCCACCACCCGGGTCACCGGCGCGTCGAGGCGGAGCCGATCACCGAGCTCGACGGCGAGCGCCCGGGCGAGTGTGTCGTTGCCGCCGGCGAGGGTGAACGTGTCGAACCTCCCGAACGCGCCCGCGCCCTCACGCAGGACGCTTGCATCGAGATCGTCGGCCGGGTGCGTGCAGCTCACCTCGAGGCGCGCGCACAGCGCCTCGGCGACCGTGGCGTCGATGCCGATCCGGGCGAGCGCGTCGCGGACAGTCTCGCGCGGGGCGGACGCGTCGGCCGCGGCGGCGGCCCGGAAGCCGGCGCCCATCGCCTCGAGCGGAACCGCGCCGGGACCCCGGGGCTCGCGGTAGCCGTACAGCGTCCCCTTGCGCACCGGCGTCAGGCCGAATCGGGCGGCGAGGCCGAGCATCACCTCGTAGTCGGGCAGGACGAACTCGGCGCCCCGCTCGATCACCCCGCCGGCGAACGGTTGTGAGAACACGCGCCCGCCGACGCGGTCGCGCGCCTCAAGCACGGCGACGTCGACGCCGGCCCGGGCGAGCTCATCGGCGGCGGCGAGTCCGGCGAAGCCCGCGCCGATGACAAGAGCCCTGTTGGGGGCCACTAGTCGGGCTCAATCTCCCAGCTCGGGAGATCGGCGAGCGCCTTGCGGTAGCGCTTCTTGTGCAGTGGGCGCACGAACATGCTGTACGCCGTCGCGCAGAAGGCGACGAGCACGAGACCGCCGAACGCCTTGCCGGCGATGATGAACGCGACGATGCAGGCGAGCGCGACGACGCTCACCGCGATCGGGATGCGCCGGTACTTGAGCTGCGTCCGGCGCAGCGCGGCGTACTGATCCATCGGGATCTTCCGCGTGTTCCAGCTGCGCCCGCACTTGGGGCACGTCCAGCGCTCGCCGTACGCGACGTACGTGCGCTCGCCGCACTTGCAGGTCAGGGTGATCCGCGGGCCGCGACGAACCGACCGAGGCAGCGGGGCCTCAGTCGGTTCATCAGCCGTCACGGGGTCCGCCGTCGTCAATGCGCCGGCGGCTCCCAGCCTTCGAGAATCGTTGGCTTCCAGTCGGTCCCCACGGTCCGGGAATTATCCACCCACGGCCCGAGCTCGGGCTGTGGGAACTTGCAGTGGATCTCCTTGAGCGCGATGCCGTACGAGTTGCCGGACTGCAGGTGCTTGATCAGGACCTTCCGCGCGACCTCGTCCTCGCGGCCGGACGGGATGTCGAAGTAGATCTTGATGAAGCTGTTCGAGTAGCGGTCGAAGACCGCCGGCGTGCCCTCCTCCTCGAGCAGGGTCACGTCCTCGAGCCAGTTGAGGTCCTGGCCGGGCGTCGCGGCCATCAGGTCGACGTCCTCGATCAGGGACATGTCCTCCTGATAGGGGAACCGCCTCCCTGACAAGTATTCGGCGTCGATGCCGACGATCTTCTCCGGCTCGCGCGGGAGGTGGTGTTCGTGCTGGGCGCTCATGCCTCACCTGCCGTCGTCGGCTCCGTCTCGGGCGTCAGGAAATCGACGGGATTCTCGACGTGCCGCGCGAGCAGCCGCTTGATCTCGTCGAGCGTCCGCTCCTCGGAGACGCCGGGGATGTAGTTCGTGCCCGCGAGCGGGACGCGCGCCATCGCGGCGGCCTCGGTCGTGAGGGCAGCGAGATCCTCGGGCTCGAGGTTGTGGACGTTCGTCTTGCCGCACGCCCGCGCGAGCATCTGGCACTCGAGCGTCAGCGTGTGCAGGAAGTTGTACACGCGGTGGGCGGCGTCATCGACGACGAGCCGCTTGCGCAGCTCCGGGTCCTGAGTCGCGACGCCGACGGGGCAGCGGCCGGTGTGGCAGTGGTAGCACATGCCCGCCGGCACGCCGACGGTGCCCTCGTAGTCGGTGACGCCCTCGATCTCCTTGTTGCAGTTGAGCGCCATCAGCGCCGAGTGCCCGATCGCGACCGCGGTCGCGCCGAGAGCGAGGCACTTCGCCACGTCGCCCCCGTTGCGGATGCCGCCCGCGACGACGAGGTCGATCTCGTCGGCGAGCCCGACGTCCTCGAGCGCGCGCCGCGCCTCCGGGATCGCCGACATCAGCGGCACGCCCGTCTCCTCGGCGGCGATGTGCGGACCAGCTCCGGTGCCGCCCTCGGCGCCGTCGAGGTAGATGATGTCCGGGCTGCACTTGGCGGCCATCCGGACGTCGTCGTAGACGCGCGCGGCGCCGAGCTTGAGCTGGATCGGAATCTCGTAGTTCGTCGCCTCACGGATCTCCTGGATCTTCAGCGACAGGTCGTCGGGTCCGAGCCAGTCGGGGTGCCGCGCCGGGGAGCGCTGGTCGATGCCGGCGGGGAGCGAGCGCATCTCGGCCACCTGCTCGGTCACCTTCTGGCCCATCAGGTGGCCGCCGAGGCCGACCTTGCATCCCTGGCCGATGAAGAACTCGCAGGCGTCCGCGAGCATCAGGTGGTGCGGGTTGAAGCCGTACCGGCTCTGGATGAGCTGGTAGTACCACTTCGTGCTCAGATCCCGCTCGGGCGGGATCATGCCGCCTTCGCCGCTGCACGTCGCGGTGCCGGCCATCGACGCGCCCTTGGCGAGCGCCATCTTCGCCTCGAGCGACAGCGCGCCGAAGCTCATGCCGGTGATGTAGACCGGGATGTCGAGCTCGATCGGCTTCTTCGCAAAGCGCGCGCCGAGCACGGTCTTGGTCACGCACTTCTCCCGGTAGCCCTCGATCACGAAGCGCGTCAGGGTGCCGGGCAGGAAGATGAGCTCGTCCCAGTGCGGGATCTTCTTGAACATCGAGAACCCGCGCATGCGGTAACGCCCCAGCTCCGACTTCACGTGAATGTCGTTGATGACCTGCGGCGTGAAGATCGGGCTTGAGCCGAGCTGATTCTGCATGCTCGGTGAGGTTTCATCAGCCATCGTGGTCGCCTCCTCTCTAGAGCACGAGCTTGCGCTCAGACGGCTCAAGCGTGTCGTAGTTGTAGAGCATCTTTCCGCACACGTACTTCTGGAATTCGGGCGGGGTCCCGAGGTCGTGGATCCGGAACTTCCGCTCGATCAACTCACGATCGGCGTCGTCCATCTCGCCGGGAACGCAGTCGATCCCGAGCGACTTCACCTTGCCGGCGACGTAGATCGTGCCGTCGTACATCGAGTCGCCGAGGCCCGGGCCGACGTTGCCGCAGATGATCTGCCGTCCGCGCTGCATCATGAAGCCGGTCATCGAGCCCGCGTCGCCGAGCACGACGATCGTGCCGCCCTTCTGGTCGATCCCGGTGCGGGCGCCGACCTGGCCCTTGACGACCGCGTCGCCGCCGCGCAGCGCGGCGCCCATCAGGCTGCCGGCGTTGCCGTCGATGACGACGACGCCAGACATCATGTTCTCGCACGCTGACCAGCCGACGCGGCCCTTGATGTGGATCTCCGGCCCGTCGATGATCCCGCACCCGAAGTAGCCGAGGCTCCCCTCGAACGTGATCCGGCAGCGGGTGAGGATCCCCGCGGCGAGCGAGTGCTTGGCGCCGGGGTTGAGCACCGTGACGTCCTTGACACCCTGCTCGTAGAGCAGCCAGCGGAGCTCGAGGTTGATCCGGCGGGTCGTGAGCTTGTGCGCGTCGAACGTCGCCTTCTCGCCGTCGATCTCCGAGATCTTGGGGATGACCTCGTCGAGTTCGACGAGCCCGCGCGAGTCGTAGCGCGGCGCGTCGCCGTTCGTCGTCACCGCGTCCATACCATCACCTCACCCTCGTAGGGGTCGTAGGTGTCGATCTCGTGGTCGAGCACCGCGCGGATTGCCATCTCCTCTGAGGCGAGCGCGACCATGTCGTCGCCCTCGTATAGGACCAGCGGCTTCGCCGCGAGCTCGTCCTTGGCCATCCCGAGTGCGTCCTCTGAGACGCAGATGTACGTGAAGACGCCATCGAGATCCTCCAGGCTTTGACGCATCGCGTCCTCGAGCGACCAGCCTTTCTCGAGCTTCTGCGCGAGGTAGACCGCGATGATCTCCGAGTCACACTCGGAGGCGAAGCGGTGCCCATCGCGCTCGAGGCGGCGGCGCCATTGGTGGTAATTGGTCAGCTGGCCGTTGTGGACGACGGCGACGTCGGAGAAGGGGTACGCCCAGTACGGGTGGGCGTTGGAGATGTCGACGTCGGACTCCGTCGCCATCCGCACGTGCCCGATGCCGTGCGAGCCGAAGTAGTCGTCGAGGTGGTAACCGCCCGAGACGGTCTTCGCGTCGCCGAGGTCCTTGACGATCTCGAGCGCGTGCCCGGCGGACAGGACCTCCGCGTTCGGCACCGACTCGACGTAGTCGGCGAGGTGCTTGAGCTCGCCGTCATAGGTGAGCGTGAAGCTCAGCGTGTATTCGTTGATCTCCTCGACCTCACGCACCTGCGCGCCCGCGGCTCCGAGGCGCTGCTGCACCGCGCGGCGATGGCGGCGGAGCATGTCCTCGAACTCGACATCACGCGGCGTGTTCGCGTCAGCGAGCTTGATCCGCAACACGAGTTCATGACCAGGCTGGTGATACAACGCGAACCCGGTCGAGTCCGGCCCACGATGCTTCATCGCCTGCAGCATCGCGGTGATGTCGCGCCCGATCCGATGGGCGCCGTTGCCGTTCTTGTAGATGATTCCGGCGATGCCACACATGGCTAGGGGAGGACCTCCAGGTATTCATCGCGCTCCCAGTCGGTGACGGCCGCGAGGTAGCGCTCCCACTCGTCGCGCTTGTACCAGTCAAACACCTTGTAGAGCCGGCCCGGCATCGCGCTCTTGACGACCTCGTCGGCGGCGAGCGCATGCAGCGCGGCGCCAAGGCTCTCCGGGACGCGCTCGATCTCGACGCCCTGGTTGAGCAGGTCGTATGTGTTGCCCTGCTGCGGCGGGCCGGGATCGAGTTGGCGGCGGACGCCGTCGAGGCCGGCGCGGAGCAGCGATGCGGTCGTCAGGTACGGGTTGCAGCTCGAGTCGACACCGCGGTACTCGAAGCGGCCGCCCGTCGCGACGCGCACGGTCGTCGTGCGGTTCTGCCAGCCCCAGTTCTTGTAGATCGGAGCCCAGAACCCGGCGTCCCACATCCGGCAGTACGAGTTGACCGTCGGATTGCCGACGCACATGAGCGCGCCGAAGTGCTCGAGCATGCCGCCGAGGAAGTTCCGCGCGAGCGTCGAGAGCTGCGCCGGGCCCTCCGGATCGTGGAAGACGTTCGTGCCGCTCTCGTCGACGAGCGTGAAGTGGTGGTGATGCCCGTTGGCCGAGACGCCGGTGAACGGCTTCGGCATGAACGTCGGCAGCACGCCGTGCTTGCGGCCGACCGCCGCGCACACCTGTCGGTAGGTCGTGATGTTGTCGGCGGTTCGCACCGGCCGGTCGAAGCGGAAGTTCAGCTCGAGCTGGCCGGGCGCGTCCTCGTGGTCGCCGTAGCTCATGTCGAGCCCGAGCGCCTGCCCGTACTCGACGACGTCGAGCAGGATCGGACGAAGCTCCTCGAACTGGTGGATGTGGTAGCAGTAGGGCTTCGTCAGGCCCTCGGGGACCTGGCCGTTCTCCGGCTTCTTCAGCCACATCGTCTCGGGTTCGATCCCGATCAGGAACTGGTAGCCGAGCTCCTGCTCGAACTCGTGCGCGATCCGCTTGAGGTTCTGGCGGCAGTCGGCGTCGAGGAGCTCGCCGGTCTCGGTGTCGTAACAGTCGCAGTAAACGCGGGCTACCCGCTCGTCCCAGGGCAGGACGGCGAACGTGTCGAGGTCGGCGATCGCCGCGAGCTCGGACTCCTCGGGGCCGAAGCCGATGTAGTTGCCGTCGCGGTCGGTGAACAGGTTCGCTGTCGCACCGTAAACGAGCTGGTAGCCCTTCTCGGCGACCTGCGGAAAGAAGCTGGAAACGACGCCCTTGCCCATCACCCGGCCGGTGATCGATACCTGCTGGAAGAAGACGTACTTGATGCCCTGCTGCTCGATCCGGCGGGTGATCGCCTCGATCTTCTCGGCCCGCCCGGGCGCGTTGCGCGCCTCCTCGAGCGTGGCCGGGGGTGGGTCGATGCGCGGACTGGACAGGACCGTCTGAACGGTGCCGCCGAAAATCGGCTCGGGGACGGTGAACGGCTCCGTCGTCATCTCACTTGCCACAGGGAAGCTCCTCTCTCGTGCCCCGTTCGGACGCTCAAAATATCCGGCGGTTGCGCAAATACGTACAACGCGGCGGGCGCTTGTCCACGTGTACAAATTGGTACAGGCACCCAGTCGCCGTCTTATACCAGTTTGGGGGGTGCGCAGCAAGGCGCGCAGGGCGTCCGGACCCCGTCGGGCGGAGGTTGGAGCCTGCCAGCATGTAGGGCATGGAAATGAGAACGCTGGGCCGTACAGGAGTGAGCGTCAGTCCACTGTGTCTGGGCGCGATGATGTTCGGGGGCTGGGGCAACGAGGACCATGACGACAGCATCCGGATCATCCACCGAGCGCTCGACGCCGGCATCAATTTCATCGACACTGCCGACGTCTACGCTCGGGGCGAGTCCGAGGAGATCGTCGGCAGGGCGCTCGCCGGCGGCCGTCGCGACAACGTGGTGTTGGCGACCAAGGTTCACGGCACGATGGGGGACGATCCCAATGAGTTCGGGAACTCCCGTCGCTGGATCGTCCGCGAGGTCGAAAACAGCCTCCGCCGGCTGCAGACCGACTGGATCGACCTCTACCAGATCCACCGTCCCGAGTTCGACACCGACATCGACGAGACGCTCGGAGCACTGACCGATCTCGTCCGGGCCGGCAAGGTCCGGTACATCGGCTCGTCGACATTCCCGCCGTCGACGATCGTCGAGGCGCAGTGGGTCGCTCGGGACCGCGGGCGGGAGCGGTTCGTCTGCGAACAGCCGCCGTACTCGCTGCTCATCCGTGAGGCCGAGAGGGAGGTGCTGCCGACCGCGCAGCGCTACGGCATGGGCGTCATCCCGTGGAGCCCGCTCGCCGGCGGCTGGCTGACGGGCCGCTACCGCGTCGGCGCCGATCTGCCGGCGTCACGCCGGGCCGAGCGGATCCCGAGCCGGTACGACATGTCCGATCCGAACAACCAGCGCAAGCTCGAGGCTGCCGACGCGCTGGCGCGGCTGGCCGAGGAAGCCGGGATGACGCTGATCGAGATGGCGCTCGCGTTCGTCATCCGCCACCCGGCGGTCACGGCGGCGATCATCGGGCCCCGGACGATGGAGCACCTCGAGTCCCAGCTGACCGCCGCGGACGTGACGCTCTCGGACGACGTGCTCGACCGGATCGACGAGATCGTCCCGCCGGGCGTCAACGTCAACCCGAGCGACACCGGCTGGCTGAACCCGGCGCTCGAGCCGGCGGCGCGGCGGCGGTAGGCCGATCCGGAAGGTCAGAGACCGACCAGCACGATTGTCCGGGCGAGTCCGCGCGGAGGCTCAGGACGCGCCGCCGGCGGCGAGCAGCTCCCGCCCGACCCGCTGCAGCTGCTGCAGGTAGTCGAGGTGAGCCTGCCACCGCACGTCCGAGCTGAGACCCTGCGCGAGCCGTGCCGTGTCGTCGTGCGCGTCCATCAGCTCGTAGATCAGATCAACGAGTGCGGCGGACGCCTCGACGGGTGAGCGTGTCTCTCTCATCTCTACACCCCTTTCGGGTGCGACCGTACGTCGGCCTGACGACCGATCGCCGAATGTTAGGAGGCGCTCCGGCGGCGGACGTCGTCCCACCGGCCCCGGCCCGGACCGATTGCCGGAAATTGCGGCGTATGCCCGGCCGCAGCGGCCGGCGGGCGCCCGACCAGCCCTACCGGACGGTGGTCTGGCGCTCCGGATGGTCGCGGCGCTCGAGCAGCAGCATCACGCGCTCGAGCACGTCGTAATAGTGCGTCGGCGCGATCCGGGCGAGGGCCTCGAACATGTACGCGTCCGGTCCGATGAGGATGCGGGCCTTGCCCGCCTTGACCCCGTTGTGAATCGTCTGCGCGGCGCGCTCAGGCGTCGTGCGGGCCAGCGTGTCGAAGTCGGCGACCATCTCGTCCTTCGTCAAGTGACGGCCGAGCGGGTCGTCGTGGTAGCGCGCGTTGCGCACGATGTTCGTCTTCACGCCGCCGGGGTGGACGGTGACGGCGCGCACACCGGTGCCGCGCAGCTCCTGGCGCAGCGACTCGGTGAAACCGCGGACCGCGAACTTCGATGAGCAGTACGCGCTCTGATGCGGGATCCCGAGGAGCCCGAACACGCTCGAGGTGTTGACGATCACACCCGAGTCCTGGCGCTGAAGGATCGGGAGAAAAGCACGGACACCGTTGACGACACCGTGGAAGTTGACGCCCCAGACCCACTCGTCGTCCTCCACCGCGGCGTCCGTGACGCTCTGCACGGTGGCGACACCGGCGTTGTTGAACACCATGCCGAGCGGCGCCGGTGCCCATTCGGCGACCTCTGCGGCGACCGCCATCGAGGCCTGCCGGTCGCTCACGTCGAGCGTGCGCGCGAGCACCGGGCCGGACATCGCGGCGGCCGTCTCCTCGAGGCCGTCGGAGTTCTGATCCGCGATCGCGACCGGGCAGCCGTGCGCTGAGAGGCGCTGCGCCACGGCGCGGCCGATTCCCGAGGCGGCCCCTGACACATATGCGGTCAGCCCATCGACCGCGACCCGCTCCGGGCTTCGGTACATACACGTACCCTACAACAGCTCGCCGGACAGGATCGCCTTCACCATTGCCCCGGCACTGGCGGGGATCTCACGCACGTCGCGCCCCTGCTGGAGCGAGATCACCGCGAGCTCCCGCAGACCGCCGACGATCATCACCGCGGCGTCCATCGACAGCGGGCGCGCCTGGAGCTCAGGTTGGGCGGCCCGGCCGGACTCGACCAGCCCGATCAACAGCCGGGCGAACCGCTCGACGACCGCGAGCCCCCGGTCGGCGCCGTCCCGACCGAGACCCGGAAGCTCACGCACGAAGCTCTGGTACAGCGCCGGGTGGGCGGTGACGCTGTCGATGTACGCCGCGAGCGCGCGGTCGACCTGTTCGTCCATCGGCTGATCCGGGCTGACGGCGGCCGCGATGCGCTCCATCGTCTCGTCGTTGACGGCATCGAACAGGGCGAGGAAGCACGCATCGCGATCCTCGAAGTGCTCGTAGAACGTCCGGCGCGAGGTATGCGCGATGCGCACGACGTCGGCCACGGTCGTTTCGCGGTAACCCCGCTGCTCAATCGAGGTCGCCATCGCCGCAATCAGACGCTCGCGGTGCGGCAGTGCGCCGGCCGCGGGCTCCGAGGTGCTGTGTGTGCCCACATCGGGACGGTAGCGCGGGTTTACGGCGCAAGCTTGCGAGCGACGATCACGCGGCCGCCATCCCGCGGGATCATCGTGACGTTGCGCTGGCGCGCCGGCTCGGCCGCCCGATCGGGTGCGACGAGGTCGGTGCGCCGGGCGATCGCCCGCAGGACGACGCGCTGCTCGGCCATCGCGAGCGTCGCGCCGAGGCAGCGCCGGATCCCGCCGCCGAACGGAATCCACGTGTAGGTACCTGGCTTGTTTGAAACGAACCGCTCCGGGGCGAACCGGAACGGCTCGGGATACACGTCCTCGCGGTGATGCAGAGCAACGATGTTGACGCCGACCGGCGTGTGAGCCGGGACGACGTAGTCGCCGAACCGCCAGCGCCGATTGACCATCCGGACGACGAACGGGATCACCGGACGCACGCGCATCCCCTCGGTGATCGTCGCCTCGATGTAATCCGCCCCGGCGTCCCCGTCGCGACGGACCTCCTCGCGCAGCCGCGAATAGGGCTCCGGGTTGCGGAGCAGGCGCTCGAACGTCCAGGCGAGCGAGTTGGCGGTCGTCTCGTGCCCGGCGAGCACGAGCGTCAGCAACTGGTCGCGGAGCTCGTTGTCGGTCAGCGCAGCGCCGTCCTCATCACGAGCCTGGAGCAGGAGCGAGAGGACATCGTGCGATTCGGTGGCGTCGCTCTGGGCGCGGCGCTTGCGGATGACGGCGTGGATCTGACGGTCGAGCACGCCGAGCAGACCCTTGAGGATCCCGCGAGGCTCGCGCCGTCCCGCGTTCTGCAGCTCGACCAGCTGATAGACCGGCCGCGTGGAGGCGAGCAGCAGTTGGCGGATCATCTCGCGCATCCGGTACTCGGGCGAGCCGAACGCCGGCTTGGAGCCGATTCCGAACACGCCGCCCATGATCACGTCGAGCGTCACCGCCTGCATCCGCGGGGCGAGCGCAAACGGTGTCCCGGTGGGCCACGAGTCGATCTCGCGCTCGGCGACGTCGTCGATCAACTGTACGTAGCGCTGGACCGCCTCCCCGTGGAACGGTGGCAGCAGCAGCTTGCGCTGTCGCATGTGACGCGGACCGACTGACGTGAGGACGCTGTTCGGTCCGAGGATCGGGCGCAGCGGCGACTCGCCCGTCAAAGACGGCGCGTCCTCGGGCTTCGCCTTGAACAGCGCCTCGACGTGATCCGGATGGGTGGTGACGACGAACGGCTCGCTGCGGGAGAGGAGTTCGATCTGCCAGGTGTCACCGAGCTCGCGGCGCGTGGCGAGACTCGAGCTGAGTGGCCGCATCATGAACCGCACCGTTTGGAGAAACCGCGGCAGGTCACGGGCCGGCGGCATGCGCACCGGCTGATCGTCTCCGACCGGTCCGGTGGGGGACGGGGTCGGCTTGCGCTCGCGCAGCCGATCGGCGAGCGGGACTCCGTCCGCCGGAATGGAAGGTGCCACCACAGACATCGGTACGTGAGTGTACCGATGGTCGGGCGAGCTGTCCAGCCCTCCGTGGGGGAGTTCGGCCCGTTAGATTGCCCGCCCTGCCCACGAGCCAGAGAGAGGTCGCCTCAGATGCCAAACCGTGCCGCCATTGTCACCGGAGCCTCCCGAGGAATCGGGCTGGCCATCGCGGAGTTGCTCGCGGCGGAGGGCTACGGCCTCACGATCACCGCCCGCAAGCCGGACACGCTCGAGCAGACCGCACACTCGCTGCGTGAAAAGGGCTACGAGGTTGAGCACCTCGCGGCGAACATGAACGACGAGGACGCGATCCGCGAGGTCGTCCGCCTGCACCGCGAGCGCTTCGGCCGCCTCGACGTCCTCGTCAACAACGCCGGCGTCGGCATCGGTGCGTCGGCGAGCGAGCACCAGACCAAGTACGTCGATCTTCAGCTCGACGTCAACCTCCGCGCGATCGTTCTGTTCTACCGCGAGTGCACGGCACTACTCAAGGAGGCCGGCGCCGAGCACAAGAGCGCGCTCGTCGTCAACCTCGCGTCGATCGCCGGCAAGTCGCCACAGCCGTGGCTGTCGGTCTACTCGGCCACGAAGGCCGCCGTGATCGCCTACACGCAGGCGATGAACAAGGAGCTCAACGGCGACGGGATCAAGTCGGTGGCGTTCTGTCCCGGGTTCGTCGACACCGACATGACCGACTTCGTCAAGGGCCAGGTGGCGCCGGAGGAGATGCTGCAGACGACAGACATTGCTGCGGCGGTCGGGTTCCTGCTGCGGGTGTCGCCCGCGTGCATCGTGCCCGAGATCGTCTTCCAGCGAGCGGGCGAGACGATGTAGTGCCGCACTATGCGGCGATCTCGGAGGCGACCTTGGCCACGGGCGTCGGCCAGATCTGCTGCGGCCGGCCCGTGTGGTAGCCCTGCACGTAGTCGACGCCGAGCCGGCGTACGAGGGCGAGCGTCGCGGCGTCCTCGACGCCCTCGGCGACCGTGTGCTTGCCGAGGCTCTGCGCGATCCCGACGACGGCGCGGACGACATGCTGGTCGGTCGCGCTGCGCGTCAGCTCCTTGATGAACTCACGATCGATCTTCACGTACTGCGACGGGATGTGCTTGAGGTAGGTGAGCGACCCGAACCCGGTCCCGAAGTCGTCGATCGCGAGCTGGCAACCGATCCCCGCGAGCGTTGAGGCGAACTCCCGCGCCTCCTGGAGGTTGGCGATCGCGGCCGTCTCGGTGACCTCGAACATGAGCATCGATGGGTCGAGACCATGCTCGGTCGCCGCCCGCACCATGCGGATCAGCTCGGGGTCGCCGATCGAGTTCGCTGACAGGTTGAGCGCAACGTGATGGCCGTCCTCGACGAGCGACAGGGCGGTGCGAGTGACCCACCGGTCGATCGCGTTGATCAGGCCGAAACGCTCCGCCGTGGGCAGGAACGCGTCCGGCATGATCAGGTTGTCGTCGTCGTTGCGCATCCGGATGAGGAGCTCGTGGTGGCTGACCTTCCCGGAGGCGAGCTCGATGATCGGCTGGGCGTGGAGCACGAACAGGTCGCCCTCGAGCGCGCGGCGGATGTGCTCCATCCACGTCATGTCCGGGCCGTTCTGCCCACTGTAGGAGGTGACTCGATTGCCGCCGCTGCGCTTTGCCTCATGGAGCGCGATGTCTGCGGCGACGAGCACGTTGTCGCCGACGAGCTCGGACCCGGGGCCGAACGTCGCGATCCCGATGCTCGCCGTGATCGGCGACTCGCCGCCGCAGTCGGCGATGAGGAGGCGGAGCTCCTGTGCAGTCTCGAGCGCATCGGCGCTCGATGAGTCCTCGAGCACGACCCCAAACTCGTCCCCGCCACTGCGGGCGATGATGTCGGTCGCGCGGAGCCGGTGCACGAGCGAGTCGGCGATCGAGCGCAGGAGCGCGTCGCCGACCCTCTGACCGTAGGAATCGTTGTAGAAGCCGAATGCGTCGACGTCGATCAGCAGCAGCGCGCCGCTCCGGAGGAGACGGAAGCCACGCGAGAGCTGACGGTCGATCTCGGCAACGAGGCGCCGACGGCTGAGCAGACCAGTCAGCGGGTCGTGGTCAGCGTGGTGTCGGAGGCTCGCCTCGATGCGGCGCAGTTCGGTGATGTCCTGGGTGACACCGCGGGCCTGGACGATGGCGCCGTCAGATGTCGACGTCGTCCCGTGCACGAGCACCGAATGGATGCTCCCGTCGTCGTGGACGACCCGATGTTCGAAGCTGAACGAGCCGTCCTCGGTAATCGCGTCTCGTAGCTGCTGCTCGAGATCGTCGCGATCGCTCGGGTGGACCCGATCGACGTAGTCCTCGAACGTCGCCAGGCCATCTGCTCCAGAGGTGCCGAAGATCCGACGCAGCTCATCGGAGGCGACGAGTCGACCGGTGTCGGCGCGCCATTCCCACGAGCCGATATGGGCGATCTGCTGCGCCTCGGCGAGGCGCCGTTCGCTCGCCTCGAGCACATCCGCACGCCGCTCGTGGTTGCGCGTTTGCAAGTACGCCATCAGGCCGGTGCCGGCGAACGCCGTGACCTCGATGAGCCCGAGCGAGAACGGCTCCCCGTAGACGATCACGAGCACGATGACCGTAACGATCGTCAGCGCGGTCGCGATCACCACCGACGCGCGCGGGTACGAGAGGCCAGTGAAGACGAGCTGGATGAAGACGATGATCAGGAGCGGGCTGCGCGGACCGCCACCGAGCACGATCGCGGTCATGATGAGGACAAAGTCGATGATCCACCAGCCGCCGTAGTACGCCTCGCGCCACGGTGATCGAACGAATCGGTCCCACGGCAGCCGCAGCACGAGCAGCGAGCCGACGGCCGCGAGCGACGCGAGAACGCAGATGGCGGTCGCCTGGGCGGGTGGTCTGGTGAGCAGCCCGTACGCGGCGATCGGACCGCACACGAGCACCGACGTCCACACGCCCGCGCCCACCGTGTCCAGGCGGAACTGGAGGTCCTCCGCTCCGAGGGGCGCGCACCACCAGCGCCACCACCACGCAGGACGGCTCGCCTCCGTGCCACTGTCAAATAGTCTGCTCGTCATCCGTGTCGCGTGCCCACACGTCGCCTTGTTGTTGGCAAGCGGCGCCTCCCGTCACATCCAAATGGTCGGCACCATCTGGCCGGGGCGGAGGGCGGTGCATACCCGGTCCCGATCCGTAATAGTCCGCACGCGTCTGCTCAGCGCCGGACGAGCGCCGTGATCGTCGCCACGCGACCGGCTGCGGAGCGGCCACCGAGGAGTGTGATCCCGCCCATCAACGGTACCGCCGACGCATCGGACAGCGCCACCGGGAGCAGGCCGGAGCGCCGCCACCGTCGCTCGCCCGGAGCCCACGAGACGATAGCCCGGGTCAGCGTGCCGCGGCGCAACCCGCCGAGAACGTAGAAACGACCGCCCAGCGGCGCCCCGGCCGCGTGATCGGTCGGCACGGGGAGCGGCGGAAGCCGCGTGACCGCCCCCGTGCTCGGGGCAAACGACCACGCGGCGGCCGTCGGAGCACCGGACGTCGTCTCACCGCCGGCGATGAGCACCTGGCCATTCAACGCCCCCGCGGCGGGGTAGCGCACCCCGGTCGGCAACCTCCCGACGCTTCGGGCTGCGCCCGCGCCGCTGACGGCGTAGATCGTGCGGTTCGTCGCCGTCCCGTTCCAGCCCCCGGCGACGTACGCGACGCCGCCGATCTGCACCGCGACGAGGTCCGACAGCGCCTGCGGCAAGGTCCCGACCTGGCGCGGCGGACCGGGCTGCACCTCCAGGACGTGATCGCTGCCCTCGGACACTCCGCCTCCGAACACGAGCAGGCGGCTGCCGAGCACGGCCGCTGCGGCGTCGTGGATGGCCGACGGAAGGGGTGCGAGAGTTGCGACGCCACCGTCCCGGCGCAGCGCGAACACCGTGTCGGTCGAGACGTCGGCCTCAGACAGACCGCCGACGAAGACGATCCGGCCACCAAACGCTGCTGCCGCGCCGCCGGCGCGCGCCGCGGGGAGTGTGGTGCGGCGGCTCGGGCGCAGGGCGATCGGCGGCGCGGGAGGCGGCGGGCTCGTGACCGTTCGAGCAGTCGTCGGCGTCGCCGCCGTCGATGTCGACGAGGTGACCGAGGAGCCGCCGGAGTCGCCCCCGCAGCCGATGAGCCCGCCCGCCATCGCGATTGCGGCGGCGAGCGCGCCCGGTGGTCGGCTACGCAACGGCGACCGCGGCCGACAGCGCCTCGGCCGTCGCCGCATCGGCCGGGAAGAACGCCTCGATCGACAGTTCGGACACGGTGATGTCGACGGCGGTACCGAACGTCGTCACCGTGCTGAAGAACGACAGCTCGCCGCGGTCGGGAGCGCTGAGGCGGAGCCGCACCATCACGTCGCCCGACGGCGGCGGCCCATCGCCGTCGCGGTCCGGCGCCGGGTAGGCCCCGACCTCGTCGAGCAGCCCACTCAACGTCGGATCACCGGTCAGAGTCGCCTGCCGCTCGAGGCGATGGAGGAGATGGCCGCGCCACTCGCCGAGGTTGATGATCCGCCGGGCGAGTCCGTCCGGGTGAAGTGACAGTCGCATGCAGTTCACCGGCGGCTGGAGCAGTTCGTCCGCGACGCCCTCGAGCAACGGCCCGAGGGCGCTGTTCGACGCGACGAGATTCCAGCCACGGTCGACCGCGATCGCCGGGTACGGCTCGTGGCCGGCGAGGACGTGGCCGAGCGCATCGCGGATCGGCGCGAGCTCGGGATCGTCGAGCGAGCGCGCCTCGAACTCGGGTGCGTACCCCGCCGCCAGCAGCAGCCGGTTGCGCTCGCGCAGCGGCACCTCGAGCCGGTCGGCCAGGTGCAGGACCATGTCCGCGCTCGGCTTTGAGCGGCCGGTCTCGACGAAGCTGAGATGCCTCGTCGAGACCCCTGCTTCGAGCGCGAGGTCGAGCTGGCTGAGTCGCCGGCGCTGCCGCCAGTCGCGGAGCATCGTTCCGACGCGGTTCTCGTTCACTCGCAACAGCGTAGCCGTGCTCATGACGCGCTCCCATCCGGCGCCGGCAGCAGCCGGGTGAGGGCCGCGACGGCGATCAGGATCGCCGCCAGGGCAACGAGGCTGAGCTGGAACGCTCCGGCCATGCTCGAGTGGACGGCGCTGAAGTAGATGACCCCGACGATCGCCACTCCGAGTGCGTTGCCGACGTTCTGGATCGTCGACAGCACGCCCGACGCCGCACCGGCCTGCTCGGGTCCGGTGTTCGACAGGATGAGCGTCACGAGTGGTGCGATGACGATCCCCATGCCGGCGCCGATGAGCACGAGTGCCGGCGCGAGCACCGCCACCGAGCCGCCGGTGCCGATGTCGCCGACGGTCACGATCATCAGCACGTGTCCGGCGGCGAGCACGAGGGCGCCCTCGGCGAGGAGCCGGCGGCCGTGGCGACCGAGCAGACCGGGGGCGATTGCCGACGCAAAGAGGTACGCCGCGGCGAGGATCGTGAACACGAGACCGGCGTCGAGCGCGCTCAATCCGCGGCCCTGCTGCAGGTACAGCGCAAGCACGAGGAAGAACGACGCCTGCCCGCACCAGAACACGAGCTGGGCGACGAGGCCCGCGCTGAACGTCCGCTGCCGGAACAGACTCAGGTCAAGCAGCGGGGCGCCGCCGCGGTCCCGCAGCCGCCGCTGGTGGACGACGAAGCCGCCGAGGATCACGGGCGCGAGAGCGAGCGAGATCCACGTCCAGGTCGGCCAGCCGTGCTGGCGTCCCTCGACGAGCGGCAACAGCATCGCGGTCAGGCCGACGGTGACGAGCCCGGTGCCGACGAGGTCGATCCGGCTCGTCGCAGCGGCCCGGGACTCGGGGATGACGCGGGGCGTCAAGGCGAGCGCAAGCAGGCCGATCGGGACGTTGATGAGAAAGCAGCTGCGCCAGCCGAGTCCGGCGATGTCGGCCTGCACGAGCACGCCGCCGATCAGCTGTCCGCTCACGGCGGCGAGCCCGAGCGTCATGCCGTACGCCGACAGCGCCCGCGTCCGATCTGGGCCCTCGAACATGACGCCGATCAGCGTCAGGAGATTCGTCATCACGATCGCGCCGCCGACGCCTTGGAACAGGCGGCCGACGATCAGGACCTCGCTCGAGTCCGCGGCGCCGCACGCGATCGAACTCAGCGTGAACAGCGCCAGGCCAATCGAGAACGTGCGCCGGCGCCCGATCCGGTCGCCGACCCGACCGGCCGTGATGAGGAAGATCGCCGTCGTCAAGCCGTACCCGGCGGCGACCCATTCGAGGGCGCCGTTCGAGGCATGAAGGTCGGTCTGCATCGACGGCATCGCCACGTTGACGATGAAGAAGTCCAGCACGACCATGAACGCGCCCGACAGGATGACCGGCAGTGCTGTCCAGGGGCGATGAGGTGGTGCTGCGTCCGGGCCGGTGGGGGCCGCAGGTTTGGTGATGGTTGTCGTACTCATGCCGAGCACGGTCGCACCGGCGTCGCGTCCCGTCGATTACCGCGCAGGTAATGGCCCGTGTGCGGTTGAACCGCAGGTTGACCGCACGCTGCCCGCGCTTCGATCGCCGATCGCGCTCTTGGGAGGATCCTGCGGAGATCAGCGGCGGATCACAGCCCGAGAATCGCTCCGACCGTAGATAAGGCCGCTTGGGGGCGTGTGTACAACTGTTGTACACAACGCCCCAACCGGCCGCGATCGAGCCACGCCAAGACGAAGGAATCGTCGGACAAGCCGCCGGGTAGACGTTAGGCATGCGAGGGCGCGTATCGATGCCTAGCGTTCCGATTCCGCGCGGTTGCGCTGCCGTTGCCGGGCGGTCGTATGTCGCAGGTCTGTGCGGCACCGGCCCACGTCTCGCGGGCGACTCGTGTGCCGCTCGCGCCGCGCCACGACAGACATCGACCGCGTCCTCGGTGGAGCGTCCGTCTGTCGCCGGCAGATGCGACCGACTTCGTGATGGACGAGGCGCCGGGCCCGTTCTGGGGTCTGTGCCTCGTTTGCGAGAGAACGTCCAAATCCCACGATAAGGAGAGCGCCAGATGAGCGACAAGCCACCCCGCACGACAACGGATGCCGGCATCCCGGTCGCCAGTGACGAATTCTCGTTGACCGTCGGCCCGGACGGCCCGATCCTGCTCCAGGACCAGTATCTGATCGAGCAGATGGCGAACTTCAACCGCGAGCGGATCCCGGAGCGTCAGCCGCATGCCAAGGGATCAGGCGCCTTCGGCGTGTTCGAAACGACCGAGGACGTGAGCGCCTACACCCGGGCCGCCCTCTTCCAGCCCGGAGTGAAGACCGAGATGCTGGCACGGTTCTCCACGGTCGCGGGCGAGAGCGGCAGCCCGGATACCTGGCGCGATCCACGCGGCTTCGCGCTGAAGTTCTATACGACCGAGGGCAACTACGACATGGTCGGCAACAACACGCCGATCTTCTTCGTTCGTGACCCGATGAAGTTCCAGCATTTCATCCGCAGCCAGAAACGCCGCGCCGATAACGGACTGCGCGATCACGACATGCAGTGGGACTTCTGGACGCTGTCGCCGGAGTCTGCCCACATGGTGACCTGGCTGATGGGTGACCGCGGTATTCCGAAGACCTACCGCCACATGAACGGCTACTCCAGCCACACCTACATGTGGGTCAACGCCGGCGGCGAGCGGTTCTGGGTCAAGTACCACTTCAAGACCGACCAGGGGATCGAGTGCCTCACCCAGGAGGAGGCCGACCGCATCGCTGGCGAGAATCCTGATTTCCACCGGCAGGATCTGTTCGATGCGATCCGCGACGGCGACTTCCCCAGCTGGACGCTGTACATGCAGATCATGCCGTTCGAGGAGGCAAAGACCTACCGCTTCAACCCGTTCGACCTGACCAAGGTGTGGCCGCACGACGACTACCCGCTCGTCAAGGTCGGGACGATGACGCTGGGTCGCAACCTGACCGACTTCCACACCGAGATGGAGCAGGCAGCGTTCGAGCCCAACAACCTTGTCCCGGGGATCGGACTGAGCCCGGACAAGATGCTGCTGGCACGCGGCTTCTCCTACTCCGACGCGCACCGAGCGCGCCTCGGAGTCAACTACAAGCAGATCCCGGTCAACTCCCCCCACGTGCCGGTTCACAGCTACAGCAAAGACGGGGTGATGCGTACGGTGAACGTCACCGATCCCGTCTACGCCCCCAATTCGTACGGCGGTCCGAAGGCAGATCCGTCCCAGACCGACGACGCGGGGCTGTGGGCGAGCGACGGCGACATGGTCCGGTCGGCCTACACGCCGCGCCCTGACGATGACGACTACGGCCAAGCCCGCACGCAGGTGCGCAACGTGCTCGACGCCGACGCCCGCGAGCGCCTGGTCTCGAACGTCGCGGGGCATCTCGCAGACGGCGTCTCGGAGAACGTGTTGACGCGGGCGTTCGAGTACTGGAGAAACATCGATCAGGATCTCGGCGAGCGCATTGAGCAGGCCCTAGGCGCGACGGTCGGCGTCTAGACAGCTGCCGTGCGGGGCGCGTCCGGACGATCAACCGGCGCGCCCCCGCGCGGCTCCCGGCGACGCCCGCCGTACCTCGAGGAGCCGGGGCGCTTACGAGCTACGGCGCCCCGGTGCTGAGCGGGAGAGCGCCAGTCGCCGTTGTGCTCAGCTCGCCCTCAGCTCCACGCGTGCCTGCTCGGCCCAGGGCTGCGCCCCCGCGGTCTCGAAGAAACGCGAGCGCCTCACCCGGCTCCCCAAAGAGGATCACGGCAGCGCTCCGTCCGCGCCGGGCACCGTCGATCAGCGCCCCCAAACGCGACTGCTCGTCCGAGCGGACGACGAACACGACGAGAACACTAAGGGCTACGCGCCCGCGCAGGAACGACTAGTTTTCCGTGCGATGAGACGATTCGCCGCGGCGTGTGGGACCGCGTTGGCGGCGCTCGCGGTCGCGAGCGCGCCGGCTGGGGCCGTGAACGTTCGGGATGCAGCAGGACAGCATGTCGACTCGGTCCGTGCGCTCGACGCGCGGCTCGTCGCGGTGGCGGTGGAGTCGAGCGCGATCCCGGGGCCGGCAGACGTCCGCATCCTGCTGCCGTCCGGTTACGCGTCGCATCCGCACCGCCGCTACGGCGTCCTCTACCTGCTCCACGGCACGAGCGGCAGCGCCGCCGACTGGACCGTGAGCGGCGGGGCGGAGGAGACAACGGCGAACCGGCCCCTGATCGTCGTGATGCCGGACATTGGCCTCAACGGCGACGGCGGTGGCTGGTGCACGAATTGGGTGCAGGGCGGGCGCGAGCGGTGGGAAGCATTCCATATCGATCAGCTCGTGCCGTGGGTCGACGCGAACCTGCGCACGGTGCGGGCACGGGGCGCGCGGGCGATTGCCGGTCTCTCCCAGGGTGGCTTCTGCGCGATGAGCTACGCGGCCCGCCATCCCGATTTGTTCGGAATCGCGCTGACGTACTCCGGGGCGGTCGACACCGCGTACGACGCCGCGCCGCATGCGGGCTTCGTCGCGATCCTGGGCGCGATCGAGACCGGGCTTGACCATGTGCCAGCGGGTTCGATCTTCGGATCGCCGGTCACGAACGAGATCAACTGGGCGGCGCACGACCCGACCACTCTCGCCGGGAATCTCCGATCGACGACGCTGTTCCTGTTCACCGGCAACGGGGCGCCGGGTCCGCTTGACCCGACGGTCGGCCTTGGCACCGTCGGGACCGTCGGCGCGAGCTCGATCGAGGCCGGCGTCCATCTGATGACGACCCAGTTCCACCGGCGGCTCGAGCAGCTGGGCATCCCGAGCGTCTACGAGGACTACGGTCCCGGCACCCACTCGTGGCCGTACTGGGCACGTGACCTGCGTGAGTCGATCGGCCCGGTGACCACGGCGCTCTCGCGCCCAGGCGCCGCCCCGCGCACATTCGATTACACCAGTGCCGACGCGAGCTACAGCCAGTACGGATGGCGCGTCACGCTGCGCCGCCGCGCGCGGCAATTCAGCACGCTCGGCGGCGCCGGTGCCGGCGGGTTCTCGCTGTCGGGGACCGGCAGCGCCTCCGTGACGACGGCGCCCAAGTTCCGGCGCGGCACGGTTTACGCGATCACGCTCACGGACGCCGGCGGGCGGACGCAGCGGCTCACGCGCATCGTTGGTCCGGACCGACGGCTGCGGATCGCGATCTCGCTCGGTCCGATCCGGTATACGTCCCACGTGCGCATCGCGGTGGCTCGATGAGCGGTCCTCGTATCCGTCCGGGAACCCCGGCCGAGATCGGGCGCCTCAATACGGTGATTACACGCGCGATCGCGCGCGCGAGCCGGACGGACCGGCCGCCGAACCTGTTCACGACGCTCGCGCGCCGGCGCGGTCTGTTCCGCGGCTGGTTGATGTTCGCCGGGCGGCTGATGCCAGGCGGCACGCTCCCGCGGCAGGACACCGAGCTCGTGATCCTCCGGGTCGCCCACAACTGCCAGTGTGAGTACGAGTGGCGCCACCACGAGCGGCTCGCGCATGCGGCCGGGCTGTCGCGTGCCGATGTCGAGCGGGCCCGGGGCGAGCGGACGGCGACCGAGTGGTCCGAGCGCCAGCGCGCGCTCCTGTGGGCGGCGGACGACCTCCACGAAAGGCGCGAGCTCGCCGATGACGTCTGGACTGAGCTGAACCGGCACTTCAGCGAGCCCGAGCTGATCGAGCTCTGCCTGCTCGTCGGTCACTACGAGATGCTCGCGATGACGATCAACAGCCTGCGGATCGAGCCCGACACGTTCACGGGCGGCGAGTCGACCGGGGGCTCCTCGCAGCCCCTCGCAGGCCGGCGTGTGCTGATCACCGGCGCCGCGCGCGGCATCGGGGCCGCGACCGCGCAGCGTCTGAGTGAGCGTGGCGCGCGCGTCGTTCTCGCCGGGATCGAGCGCGAGCAGCTCGAACAGGTCGCCCGCGACTGCGGCGGCTTGGCCGTGTCCTGCGACGTGCGGCGCCGCGAGGAGGTCGAGGCGGCCGTCGCGGCGGCCGTCGAGCATCTCGGCGGGCTCGATGTCGTGATCGCCAATGCTGGTGTCGCCGCCCAGTTGCCGATCGACGGCGGCGATCCGGAGATCTTCGAGCGGACGATCGACGTCAACCTCGTCGGGACGTATTACACGCTCCGGGCGGCCGCCCCGCACATCTCGCATCCCGGCGGGTACGCGCTGGCGATCGCGTCGCTCGCCGCCGCGGTGCACGTGCCGCTGCTCGGTGCCTACTGCGCCTCGAAGGCGGGTGTTGAGGCGCTCGGCAACTCGCTGCGGGTGGAGCTGGCGGGGACGGGCGCTCGGGTCGGAGTCGCATACTTCGGTGAGCTCGAGACGGATATGACCCGGCGCGGCTTCGGTACCGACGCGGCCGCCGCGATCAGTCGCGGACCGCAGTACGTGGCGCCGCTGCGGGTCGGCGTCGACGCGATCGAACGGGGCGTCATCCGACGTTCCCGGAGGGTCACGGCTCCTGCGTACGTCGCACCCCTGCTGCCCACGCGGATGGCCGCCCAGCGGGTCGTCGACCTCGTCGCTCGCCGTGGCCTCAACCGGGTGCTCGACATCGCCCGTGACGAGCACGCGCCGCTGACCACGCCCCAACCCTAGGGAAAACCCCGTTGTGCGCCCGCCTATGCGGGCCTAGCTTGGCGGCGTGGTCCAGCCATTCCCCCGCGCAACGGATTCGCCAAGGATCAGACGAAGTACTGCTCCCAGAGGATCCAGGTGACGAACGGATGCGTCGACTCCGGCTTCTCGATGAACTCACGTGGTTGGTGCCTTCCGAGCGAGGGGTGCGGGTCGGAGTTCGGCGGGTGCGTGTGTCTGTCGAAGTGCGGCACCGGTTGTTGCAAGACGCTCCGCCACCACGACAACAAGCTGGCCCGCAGACAGCGCTTGGCATTTGCAGTCTGTGACCTGCATCTGATATATCACCAGCATGGTGAGTGGGGAGCCCGGCGCAGTGCCGGCGAGTCAGAAGACGGTCATCGTCGGCGCCGGCATCGTCGGCAACAGCCTCGCGTACCACCTGACGCGCCTCGGCGAGACCGAGGTCACGCTGATCGACAAGGGTCCGATGCCGAACCCGGGCGGCTCGACCGGGCATGCATCGAACTTCATCTTCCCCGTCGACCACTCCAAGGAGATGACGCTGCTGACGCTCGAGAGCATGCGTCAGTACAAGGAGCTCGGCGTGTTCATCGAGAGCGGCGGGATTGAGATCGCGCGCACCGAGGAGCGGATGCAGGAACTCGGTCGTCGGATGAGCTCAGCGAAGGCGTGGGGGATCGAGCCCGTCTCGATGCTGACCCCGTCTCAGGTGAAGGAGCTCGTTCCGTACATCAACGAAGAACTCATCATCGGCGGCTTCTACACGCCCGGCGCGGGCGTCGTCGACAGCCTCCGGGCCGGCACGCTGTTGCGCGAGCGTGCGCAGGAGTCGGGACTGACCGTGCTCGCCAACACCGAGGTGACGGGGGTCGAGGTCACCGACGGCCGCGTCCGCGCCGTCGAGACGAGCCGCGGCACGATCGAGACCGAGCGGCTCGTGATCGCGTGCGGCGCCTGGAGCCCGCGACTCGCCGGGATGGCCGGCGCCTCGATCCCGCTGACGCCGATGGTCCACCAGATGATCGACATCGGCCCGGCGCCCCGGTTCGCGGACACGACCGGGATGATCGAGTTCCCGATCGTCCGCGACATGGACACGAACATGTACGAGCGCCAGGAGGGGACCGGCCTTGAGATCGGGTCCTACGCGCATCGCCCGATCACGCTCGACGCGAATGACATCCCGAGCATCGAGGAGTCGGCGCTCAGTCCGACCGAGCTGCCCTTCACCCAGGCCGACTTCGATGAGCAGATGGAGATCGCGCTCGACCTGATGCCGGAGATCGTCGGTGACGAGACCGTCGGCGTGAAATACGCGATCAACGGCGTCCTCTCGGTCACCTACGACGGCATGCCGCTGCTCGGCGAGACGCCGGAGGTGAGCGGGCTCTGGTCAGCGGCCGCGATCTGGATCAAGGAGGGACCGGGTGCGGGCAAGACCGTCGCCGAGCTGATGGTCCACGGCGAGTCCGAGATCGACGTGTTCGAGTCGAACATCGCGCGCGCGTACTCGTGCCAGCGGACGAAGACGCACATCGTCTCCCGTGCCTCGGAGGGCTTCAACAAGATGTACGGGATCGTCCATCCCGGCGAGCAGTGGGAGTCGAACCGCGGGGTCCGGCTCTCGCCGTTCTACGACCGGGAGCGCGACCTGAACGCCGTCTTCTATGAGACCGCATGCTGGGAGCGGCCCCACTGGTACGCGTCGAACGCGCCGCTGCTCGACGAGTACGGCGACCGGATCAACACTCGCGAAGCCGAGTGGGACAAGCGGTGGTGGTCGCCGATCATCAACGCCGAGCACCTCGCGATGCGCGACCGCGCGGCGATGATCGACCTCACCGCGTTCACGATCTTCGATGTCACCGGCCCGGGCGCGCTCGACGCCGTCCAGCGCCTGGCGATGCGCCAGATGGACGTACCGGTCGGCCGCGTCGTGTACACGCCGATCCTGCTCGACAGCGGCGGCTTCAAGCAGGACCTCACGATCATGCGCCTCGCCGACGACGAGTTCCGGGTCGTCACCGGCGGCGCCTACGGGATGTCGGACCTCAAGTGGTTCGCCGACCACATGCCGGCCGACGGCAGCGCTCAGGTGACCGATCTGACAAGTTCGTGGACGACGCTGGGACTATGGGGTCCCCGCGCACGGGACATCTTGTCTGGCATCACCGGCGACGATGTCTCGCACGAGGGCTTCCCGTTCGCCCGCTGCCGTTCGATCGAAGTCGGGCCTCTGAGCGTGCTCGCGTCCCGGATCTCGTACGTCGGCGATCTCGGCTGGGAGCTCTACGTCCCCTTTGAGCAGGGCGCCCGGCTGTGGGACATCGTCGCCGAAGCGGGCGCACCGCACGGGATCGTCCCCGCCGGTATCGGTGTCTATGGGACGACCGGTCGGCTGGAGAAGTGCTATCGCGCCTACGGCGCCGAGCTCGAGGGCGACTACAACGTCGTCGAGGCCGGGATGGCATGGGGCAAGGTCAAGGACGCGGACTTCATCGGCAAGGAGGCGCACGTCCGCCACCGCGAGGAGGATCCGGCGGCGGTCATGTGTGCGCTGACGGTCGGCGACCACACCGCCAGCTCGGGTGTCAAGCGGTACATGCTCGGCGGCGAACCGATCACGACGCGCGATGGCGCGCGGCTCGTCGATGCCATGGGCCGGGGGTCCTATGTGACGAGCGCCGGCGCGGGGCCGTCAATCGGCAAGCACATCCTGATGGGGTACCTGCCGCCGGAGCACGCGGTCGTCGGCGCCGAGTTGGCGGTCGAGTACCTCGGCGAGAGCTACCCGGTGACCGTGCAGTCGAATGATTCCAGCGCCGTGTTCGACCCCGAGAACGCGCGCGTCCGCTCATGAACATCCTGGTCTGCGTCAAGCGCGTTCCGTTGACCGGCGGCAAGATCGTCCTCACCGACGACGAGCGCGCGATCCAGACCCGGCATCTCGGCTTCACCGTCAGCCCACACGAGGAGTGCGGCGTCGAGGAGGCGGTGCGGCTGATCGAGCAGCACGGCGGCACCTCGACCGTGCTGACGCTCGGCCCGGCGGAGTCCGAGGAGCAGCTGCGGGACATGATGGCGATCGGGATCGACAGCGCGATCCATCTCGTCAGCGACGCCGAGGAGTGGGACCCGCAGGCGACGGCCGCCGTGATCGTGGCGGCTGTGCAGAACGCCCCTGAACCGTTCGATCTCATCCTGTTCGGCAACGAGTCGGCTGACGCCGGGAACTACCAGGTCCCCATCCGAGTTGCCCATGCTTTGGGGCTGCCGGTCGTCACCGGTGTGAAGGGCATTGCGGTGGCCGATGACGGACGCCTGCGCTGCGAGCAGGAGGTCGCCGCCGGCCGCGATGTGTACGTCGTGCCGACGCCGGCGGTCGTCAGCGTCAAGGAGGGGATCAACCTCCCGCGCTATCCGTCGGTCCCGGGGCGCATGCGAGCGAAGCGCAAGCCTCTGACCGCGTCGACACCGGAGCGGCCGGCGCCAAAGCTCGAAATGCTCCGTCTTGCCACGCCGCCCGGGTCCGGGAAGCAGGTCGAGGTCCTCGGCAACGGGGCCGGTGCAGCGCCCGCGGTTGTCGCCAAGCTCGCCGAGATCGGGGTGCTCTCGTGAGCACGCTCGTGTTCCTGGAGGATCCGGCCGACGAGCTGTCGTTGCAGGCGGTGGCGATGGCCCGCTCGCTCGGCGGTGGCGGCTCCGACGTGACGGCGGTGACGATCAGCCCGGATCACGCGTATGCCCCGGCTGCTTGGGGCCGGGCGGTTGTGGATGCAGTGAAGGCGGGCGGCGCGACGACCGTGCTCGCGCCCGGCACCGACCGCGGCAACGAGATTCTTGCCCACGTCTCGGCGATCCTCGATCAGCCGCTCGCCGCCAACTGCACGGCGATCACCCCCGGCAACCCGGCGAGCGTCACACGGGTGCGGTGGGGCGGGAGCCTGCTCGAGGAGGCGTCGGTCCACGGCTCGCCGCTGCTGGCGACGGTCGCCCCCCATGCGGTGGCACCGGATCCTTCAGGTGCCGGCGAGGTGAGTGCGCTCACGCCCGGCGAGGATCCGGTGGTCGTGCTCGAGCGCGTCACGGCGGCGAGCCAGGGCGTGTCGCTCACCGAGGCGAAGGTCGTCGTCTCCGGCGGTCGCGGCGTCGGCTCGGCCGAGGGCTTCGCCCCGCTCGAGGAGCTCGCTGAGCTGCTCCACGGCGCGGTTGGCTGCAGCCGCGCGGTGACGAGCGCGGGCTGGCGGCCACACACCGACCAGGTCGGGCAGACGGGGTCGAAGGTGTCGCCCGACATCTACATCGCGTGCGGCATCAGCGGCGCGACCCAGCACATGGCCGGCTGCAAAGGCGCGAAGAAGCTGCTCGCGATCAACCCAGACGCCGAGGCGTCGATCTTCGCCAGCGCCGACTACGCCGTGATCGGCGACCTCCACGAGATCGTGCCCGCGATCTCGGCCGAGATTCGTAAGGCCAGGGGGACGTAGTCTCAGTTCCGGCCGCCATCGCGCTCGCCGCGGCGATCATTCTCAGCGGCACGTTGTTCGGCCGCCGCGCGCTGTTCCTGAGCGGCCTCGTGCGCGGCGCGCAACCCGTCGACCGCTCCTTCAACCCGGGCCGGCGGGTGAAGAACGAGGCGACGATCGTGCTCGGACAGCGCAAGCTGCTTCAGCGGTTCGGTCCGGGGCTGATGCACGCGTTCATCTTCTGGGGCTTCATCGTGCTGCTCCCGACGATTCTGATCGCGATGATCGGCATCGTCGACAAGCACGCAACGCTGCCGTGGCTCGGCCATCAGGGGTGGTACGCGTTCCTCGTCGACCTGTTCGCCGTGCTCGTGCTGATCGGCGTGTGCGCGGCCGTGTACATCCGCAAGGTGCTCCGCCCCCGGCGGTTTGAGGGCAGCCACCTCGGTGAGGCCGACCTCATCCTGGGGCTGATCGCGACGATCGCCCTGACGCTGCTGTTCTGGCACGCGGCGCGGATCGGGCTCGGTCTGAACGACTGGCCGAAGTCCGCGTCGCCGGTCTCGAACGCGCTCTCAGGCCTGTTCGGTCATAACGAGGCGACCCGGGTGCTCGAGCGGGTGTTCGTGTGGGCGCACGTCCTCACGATCCTGGGGTTTCTCGCCTACCTGCCGTACTCGAAGCACCTCCACATCTTCAGCGCCGCCATCAACGTCTGGTTCGCGCGGACCGGACCGGGCGGCCGGCTCGAGCCGCTGCGCTTCGACGACGACAGCATCCCGGAGGACGACCTGCGCTTCGGCGTCGGCGCGGCGAAGGATCTGACGTTCAAGGAGGTGCTCGACGGTTTCTCCTGCACCGAGTGCGGCCGCTGCCAGGACGCCTGCCCGGCGTTCGCAACGGGCAAGGTCCTCTCGCCGAAGCTCGTCGTCATGGGCGTTCGGGACAGCGTGTTCGCCCAGTCCGATCAGCCGATCCTCGGCACGAACGTCCCCGAGGAGATGATCTGGGACTGCGTCACGTGCGGCGCGTGCGTGCAGGCGTGCCCGGTGTCGATCGAGCACGTCGATCACATCGTCGATCTCCGCCGCCACCAGGTGATGGTGGAGGCGAACTTCCCGGCGGAGGCGGAGCCGATGCTGCGCGACATCGAGCGCGCGTCGAATCCCTGGGGGCGGGCGCAGTCAGAGCGCGCCGACTGGGCCGCGGAGCTCGGCGTGCGCGTGCTCGAACCCGGCGACGCGCCGCCCGAGTACCTCTACTGGGTCGGCTGCGCCTCGTCGTTCGACGAGCGGGCGCGGTCGGCCGCCGAGTCGACGGCCACGCTGCTCACCCGCGCCGGGGTCGACTTCGCGATTCTCGGCCCGCGTGAGAGCTGCACGGGCGATCCGGCGCGGCGGATCGGCAACGAGTACGTCTTCCAGGCGTTCGCCGAGCAGAACGTCACGACGCTCAACGAGGCCGGCGTGACGAAGGTCATCGCCAACTGCCCGCACTGCTTCAACACGCTCGGTAACGAGTATCCGGATTTCGGTGGGCACTACGAGGTGATCCACCATTCCGAGCTCCTCGCGCGGCTCGTCAGCGAGGGGCGGCTGGGGACCGGCTCGAACGGCGGCGCCCCGCTCAAGGTCACCTATCACGACTCGTGCTACCTCGCCCGCCACAACGACGTGCTGTCCGGCCCGCGGGAGCTCGCCGCCGCAGTCGGAGACGCAGTCGAGATGGAGCGCTCCGGCAAGCAGACGTTCTGCTGCGGCGCCGGCGGCGCTCACATGTGGATGGAGGAGCGCGCCAGGCCGATCAACGTCGAACGCGTCCGGGAAGCCGCGGGCACCGGGGCCGACACGCTCGCGGTCGCCTGTCCCTACTGCGCGGTCATGCTCGACGACGGCGTCCAGAGCGAGGGGATCGATCTGCGCGTCGCCGATGTGGCGACGCTGCTCGCCGAGTCCCTCGAGCGCGCCGACCCGTAGGCCGGGCTACAGCAGGCTGCGGGCACACTCCTCGATCGACTCCTCGACCGGCCGCGTCGTCCAGCCGAGCGTCGTACGCGCCTTCTCGCTCGAGAACCATGTCCGCTTGCCAAGGTCGCCCACGACCGAGCGGATACCGCCGTCAAAGATCGCCATCACGCGGATGAGCACGTCGGGGGCGATCCGTCGCGGCACCTTGTTCGCCGCGTCGCCGAGGCGCGTCCGGAGCACCGCCGCCACATCGCCCATCCACATCCACGTGTCGGTCGCGATGAACCGCTCGCCGCCGGCCGCCGGCGCGGTCATCGCGCGGATGTGCAGGTCGGCGACGTCGCGGACGTCGACAAACGTGAAGCCCAGTCGGGGGGCGGCCGGCATACCGCCGAGCAGTCGCTGGATCGTCTGCAGCGAATACGAGTGGTCGCCGCTCAGGGCTGGACCGATGATCGCGCCGGGGTTGATCGTCGCCATGCGATCGGCCGCGCCCGCGCTGCGCACGTAGTCCCAGGCGGCACGCTCGGCGATCGTCTTTGAGCGGACGTATGGGGTGCGCGCGGTGTCGCTGCCATCGGTCCAGTCGGTCTCCGTGTACGGCGTGGCCTCCGTACTGGGCCGGTCTCCGCGAATGGCGGCGACCGAGGAGGTCATCGCGACCCGTTCGACGCCGGCGTCGAGCGCCGCCTTCAGTACGCGCAGCGCGCCATCGCGGGCGGGCACGATGAGCTCGTCGGGGTCCTTCGGCTGCACCGGCGGGAACGGCGACGCGACGTGCAGCACGTACCGACACCCGTTGACCGCCTCCGCCCAGCCGTCATCGGCGGTGAGGTCGGCCCCCATGACCGTGAGCCGCGAGCCCGCGTCGTCGACGCCGGCGGCGGCGACCGCCGCGCGCACAGCCTGTTCGCGGCTCACGTTGCGCACGGTCGTCCGCACGTCGTAGCCCCGCTGCAGCAGCGACGCCACGCACCATCCCCCCAGAAATCCAGTCCCACCCGTTACCAGCACGGTGCCATTCGATTCGGTCATATACGGACCGTAACCAAAGTTGGGCAGGTGCTGTAGGGTCGGTTCGACGTCGAGCTCGGAGGGACAGGCTTGATGCGGCATCGAGTGATCGCGGTTGTGGCCGCGAGCGCAGCTGCTGTGCTCGTCGGTTGCGGCGGGTCGAGCACGGCGACCACCTCGAGCAGCCAGACCACGGCGACGGTGGCGCAGATCCCCGTGATCAAGGCGCAGGTGAGCACGTTCCACATCGGCGGCGATCCGTTTGCCGACGCCGTCGCCGGCCGATACGTGTGGGTCGCGAATCACAACGACGGCACGGTTACGCGCATCAATCGGCAGACAGGAACGCCAGCCGGCACGACCCGGCTCGGGCCAAACGGAACCGACACCGCTTCCCTGGCTGCTGCCGACGGCTCGCTCTGGTCCGGGTACTCGGTCCACAGCGGTTTCGTCACGCGCCTGGAGACCGCCAACGGCGTGCTGCAGGAGAAGCTCCGGGCGAAGGGCGATGTGCTCACGCTTGCCGTCGGCTCCGATGCGATCTACGCCGGTTCGCTGGATCAGGTCCTGCGGCTGTCGCGGGCCGGTGGGAAAACACTGGCGCGAGCGCTTCACGGCCGCATCTACGGGCTGGCGTACACCGCCGGAATCATCTGGGTCGGGTCATACGATCCGGTCCAGCAAAACGGCTCGCTCGTCGGGCTCGACGGTCGCACACTCCGGACGCGGGTCAACATCGTCGAGCAGCAGCCGGTGCTCTCGGTGATCGTCGCGGACGGATCGTTGTGGGAAACGACGGGCGATGGTCAGACCGGGTCCGTACTCCGCCGTGACCCACACAGCGGTCAGCTGTTGAAGACCATCTCCGCCGTCGGCGGTCCGGTGTCACTCGCGGCCGCGACTGGGGCGATCTGGGTCGATGACTACTACGCGAGCACGCTCTACCGAATCAACCCGCACACGGCGCAGGTCGACGGCAGTCTGAAGTTCGCGCCAGCCCGGAGTACCGATGATCTCCCTGCCAACACTCCGGTCGCGCTCGCGGGGTCGAGCACCGCGCTGTGGATCACCGACCGCTCCGGTCTGATCAGGCGGGTGGTGCCGCGCTAGTTGCTCGTGCGGGACACTGCGGCGTGCGGGCCGACCGCTCGCCGGTCTGCGGTGTCGAGAGATCGGGCGAGTCAGCGGGTCAGTGTCGCGACGCCACGTACGTTGCCCGCGGACGACATCCGGCTCGCGGCGCCCGGCAGCTTCTTCACGTAACGGTCCATGAACGCGACGCTCACCCGGGTCACGGCGGTGCGCTCGGTTCGGTTGGTCGTATACGGACTCAGGTGGCCCGCGCCCCACAGCCTGAGCAGAAACTTTGGCTGGCCGAGCAGATCGAAGTAGTGGTATGTCGACACCGGGGCGTTGAGCGGGTCGGCAGTTCCCTGGACGGCGAGGGCCGGCGGGCCGCCTGCGAAGTCGTAGCCGCCGAGGCCGGGGATCCTCGCACCGGAGAGGATGATCGCCGCCCGGATGCGACGGTCGACGAAGTGACGGTCGTACGCGACCGCCAGGGCCGTTGAACCCCCATCGGACTGGCCCGCGACGGCGACCTCGTGGGGGTCGATGAGGCCGCCGAGCACGCCATCCGGCCGCGAGCTGGCGCGCAGCACTTGCGTGATCACGAAGCTCATGTCCCGCGGCTGATTGACGAGGTCGGCCTCGTTCGCGCCTCCGGGGGCGTCGTGGTTGCCGAGCGGAAACACCGGCGCGGCCACGACGTATCCGGCCCGGACCCAATCGTGCAGCAGCGTCGCGTACGTTGCGGGCGTCACGTTGAAGCCGTGGCCGAACACGACGAGCGGGTACGTGGGGACGGTCGACCTCACGGTGCCGGGTCCGCTTCCGGTGGGCCGGTCAGGGTGCGTCGGCGGCGTGCCCACCGGATAGAGGACCTCGGTCACGACCGGCCGAGGCTGCCGCCGGTGACCCGGGAACCGCACCGACCGGCTGTGATCGACGAGGTGGAGCGTCTCCTCGCCGACGGTGAACGCCGTCGCGGTGGGCCCCCACGACGCGGGGGCGGCCCCGTCCGCGGGCAGCAACGCGATTCCAACGGCGAGGGCGCAGGCGGTCGCCAGACTGCGCGGCGCTCTCCTCGGTCTGCCCGATCGCGTCACCAAGCGATACCTCCCGCTCGAACCCGCCCCGCAACGATCGTGATCACGACCAATGGTGACGAATCCGAGAGGGAAGTCCAGCGGCTACTTGCCGCTGTTGCCGGTCGAGCCGCTGTTGCCGGCTGATCCCCTGTTGCCGGTGAACGGACCGCTCTTGCCGGTTGCCCCGCTGTTGCCGGTGCCGGGCGGGGGCGACTTCACCGATTGCGGCCTCGGGCATCCCTTGACCGCTCTGTTCTGTCGCGGGACCACCACGGTGCGCCCGGCGGCGCCGCCGCTGTTGCCGGTTGCCTTGCCGCTCTTGCGCGTGATCGTCCAGCGCTTGCCCGGCCCGCCCACGATGGCCGCACCCGCCGACACGCCGGCGGCGATGTGGCATCCATGGGCCATCGCCCACGCCAGGCGCAACGCACGAGGCGCGGGGCCCGCGATGCAGTCGGGCGCGGCGTGAACCGACGCGTTCCACTTGACAACGTGCACGTGGCGGGACGTCGCCCAGCTGACGATCACGAGCATCCGCCCCGGAGGGATCTTGCGCGGGTCGATCCGGGTCTGCCGGCTCGCATGGATGAGCACCTGGCCCGGTGCCTTCTTCAGGTCGGCGCTCAACGTTGCGGGCGGGAGTGGCGCATGACAGCCCGGGAGGACCTGGACGAATTTCGCCCGCACCCCGAGCGCGGCGAGCTTCTCGTTGGCGCCCTTGATCCCGGCGATCTTCCTGAGCACGACCGAGACCGTGCCGTCCGAGTTCCCGGTGACCGCAAATGCGGCGGGACTGCTCGCGGCGCTGAGGAACAGCACGATCGCGGTCCCCACGCCGGCGAGACCGAGCGTCGTGCCGGCGAGGAGCCGCGGTCGCGCGTAGCGCGCGCGACCGCCGGCCGGTCGGCTCATGTGCGCCAGGTCAGACCCGTGCTCCCGCTCCAGATCACGCCACAGGCGTTCCGTGAACTTACTCATGGGTGCCGTACTCCTTTCTCAGTCGGGCGCGGGCCCGGGACAGGCGCTTGCGCAGCACGACTCTCGAGACGCCAAGTGCTGCCGCCGCCTCTTTCGGCGTCAACCCGGAGAGGTCGACGAGCTCGAGTGCGGCGCGCTCCAATGCGGGCAGCTGCGAGCAGCGCTCCATCAGCTCCCGCCCCTGGCGCTCGGCGTCGATACGGGCCGCGAGCTCGCCGATCTCGTCATCGTCGAGTGCTCGGTGAGCGGCGAGCCGGGCGGCGGTATCACGAGCCTCGGCGGTCTCGGCGCAGTGTCGAGCAAACACGTGAGCGGCGATTCCGAACAGCCAGGCTCGTGGAGAGCCGCGACGCGGATCGAAGCTCCCGAACGCGCCGGCGGCGCGAACGAACGTGTCGGACGTCAGGTCCGCGACCGTTTGAGGATCGCCGCACCGCCGAGCGAAGTAGGCCATGACCACGTCGACGTTGGTGCGGTACACCTCTTCGAACTCGGCGAGGGCCGATCGCGGGCCGCCGGGGGCCGGGACCGCGAGGGCGCTCGTGACGCGGCGCAGCGGCGTGTCCCGTGCGTGTGCTGCGGTGTTCATCTATGGCTTATTGCCGGGTTCGCACCCGGTTGTGACATCACCCGTCCGGGTATTCGTCCTTGCGCCATGCCCGCGGCTCCGCGCTCTCGCCCTTCGGCGTGCGCCCCAGCAGGAACGAATGGTACGGCGCGACGAACGGATCGGGCGCCATCACCGTGTACGTGTGGTAGACGCGACCGTCGTCGAGCGCGAACGCGATCCAGCCCGGACCTTCACGAAGACCGTCCTCGAGCGGCGCCCCGATCTGCTGCGACCACTCCTCGAGCCACTGCGGTGGATTCTCGACCATCCCCTGGACCTCGGGGATCCCCTGCGCCTGCTCCGGCGTCATCGCGAGGCCAAAATCGAACGGGAAATCCGTCGAATAGGTCGACACGTAGGGGAACGACCAACCCATCCGCGCCTTGTAGGCGGCCAGCCGATCGATCGGGGCGCGGGAGAAGCAGATGAGCGTCACGTCGCGGTGGCCCAGATGAACGCGCGTTCCGCTGAGCTCGTCGCCGAGGTTCGTGCACCCCGGACATGCTCCGAGCGTGTAGTCCGGGCCGAACATGATGTTGTAGGCGAGCAGCTGCGAGCGGCCGTCGAACAGCTCGGCGAGCGACTTGCGACCGTCTTCGGTGTCGAACACGTACTCCTTCTCGACCTCGACCCACGGAAGCCGGCGGCGCTGCTCGGTGACCCGCTGCCCGAGCTCGGCGTACTCGGCTTCAAGCGTGGCGAGCTCGGCGCGAGCCGTCTGCCACTCCTCACGGGATCCGATCCTGATCTCGGTCATTTGCGACCTCCTTCTCGGTTGCCGGGAACCTCAAGCACTCTGCGCACGCCGGATATGACCACGGCGCGGCCCCAGACTCATCGCGTTAGGGCGCCCTAAAACAATCGGTCCCGCGTCCGATCACGTGAGAACCACATAGTGACGTTTCCGAAGGAGAAGTACAGTGACCCGGGTTCGAAAGCGTCTCGCTGACGAAGAAGGTGTCCCTTCTGGGCGGAGGGCTCACCGCGCTCCTTGTCGTACAGGCCGTCGCACCCGTCGGCGCGGCGATTGAGGCCGCCCGGGCCGGTGAGCAGGGCCGCGGCTTCGCTGTCGTCGCCGAGGAGGTCCGCAAGCTCGCCGAGGAGTCTCAACACGCGGCGGAGGAGATCGCCGAGCTCATCGGTGCGATCCAGCAGGACACCGCGGAGGCCGTCGAGGTCGTCGAAGACGGTTCGCGCAAGACCTCTGATGGAGCGAACGTCGTCGAGCGCACGCGTGAGGCGTTCCTCCAGATCGGCCAGTCGGTCGAAGACATGGCGGGTCGGGTCGAGCAGATCGCCGCCGCGGCTCAGCAGGTCACGGCAAGCGCGGCCTCGATGCAGCAAGGCGTCAGCGACGTCGCGTCGGTCGCCGAGCAGTCCTCAGCGACGACCGAAGAGGTGTCCGCGTCGACCGAGGAGACGAGTGCGTCGACTCAGGAGATCGGCAGCCATGCCGCCGAGATGGCCGAATCGGCTGAGGCGCTGCGTGAGATGGTCGGTCGCTTCCAGGTCAGCACCGGCGAAGAAGTGCTGCACCAGGCGTTCGCAGCCGCGCTCGAGGCCCACGAGGCCTGGGACGCAAAGCTCCTCCAGGCGATGAAGACCGGCAAGAGCGCGGTCTCGGTCGAGCAGGCGGGTCGCGATGACGCCTGTGCGTTCGGGAAGTGGCTGCACGCCGCCAAGCATTCCAGGCCGAGCAGCTCGAGCACTACCAGGAGATCCACGACCTCCACGAGCAGTTCCACCGGCTCGCGTCAGGAGTGCTCGCGTCGGCGCTCGCAGGACGCACCGACGACGCCAAGCGCCAGCTCGAGGCGCCGGCATTCCTCGAGGTCAAGGCGGCGCTCCGCGCCGCCTTGACGAGGACGGCGGCGTCGGCTTAGGCAGACGGTCCGGGCGTGATCCGAACCCTGGCGCGGCGTGCAGCGTCAGGCGGTGACGACGCCGGCAAAGGAGACGCGCGAGTTCCGCCTCGAGCCCGCGATCGCCGACCTCGAGCGGCTCCAGCGGCAGGCCGATCCGCTCGGCGGCCCGCTCGGCCGCCGCCTGGGTGCGCGACGTCGGGCGCTGGGAGATCCAGATGACGCGGGTGTAGTGGCGGAAGTAGTCGTCGCGCAACTGGGGGTAGCGGTCGAGCCCGAGCTGGCGGACGACGGTGTGCTCGAAGGTCCGCGCGAGGAAGTCGGTGAGGAAGTACGTGCCGGGCTGCTCGATGAGCGCCTGCGCGACCTCGTCGCGAGCGAACACGTCGTAGCACGTGTCGCCGTTGAGGCGGGGGACGTCGGGCGCCGCCTGCTCCAGCGCTGCGTCGATGGCGCCATAGGTACCGCAGTCGCCGTAGGCGATCGCGACGACCTGACGTCCGGCCGCGTGAAGGCGCTCGAGCTCCGACGACAGGGCGGGCGCGATCTGCTCCGGGCGGTTGTGCATGAGCGCGGTGAGCGGGGCGATCTCGAGCTCCCAGCCGCATCGGTGCGCGATCGCCGCGATCTCGGCGGCAAGAGCGCCGCAGGCGATAACGACCGGCGGCCGGACGGTCATCCGGGGAACGCGAGCTCGTCGATGAACAGGTCGTTGAAGTCGGTGCGGCCGGACAGCTCGACGTATTCCACCTCGCGCAGGATCGAGTACGCCTCGGCGCGCTCGCGCAACGACATCGCCGCGATCTTCGCTCCCTCGCCGGCAACGTTCCCTGCGGACACGATCCGCGGCAGCGCGAGCTTGGGCACGAGTCCGATCCGGACCGCGCTCAGCGGCGTCAGGTACGCCCCGAAGCTCCCGGCGAGCAGCACCTGGCTGATCTCCGAGGGGTCGACGCCGAGCTCGCGGAGCAGGATCGTCCAGCCGGTGGCGATCGACGCTTTGGCGAACTGAAGCTCGCGCACATCGCGCTGCGACAGGAACACGGAATGCGCCGGCTCGCGGTCGATGCTCCAATGCAGCACGAACACCCGCTCCTCGCCGATCTTCGTGAGCCGCGGCGCGAGTACGGGGTGCGTCTCGGCGGCCTCCTCGTCCGGGATGAACCGACCGGAATGGTCGAGCAGCCCGACCCGGACGAGTTCGGAGACCGCGTCGACGAGGCCGGAGCCGCACATTCCGACCGGCACCGTGTCGGCGATCACCTCGAGCTTCAGCTCCTGCGTGTCGGCGTCGATGTTGAGCCCCTCGATCGCGCCGTCGGCGGCGCGCATCCCACACTTAATCTGCGCCGCCTCGAACGCGGGACCGGCGGGGGCCGCAGTGGCCAGCACCCGATCCACGGATCCGAGCGCGATCTCGCTGTTCGTCCCGACGTCGATGAACAGCCGCAGCCGGCGGTCGCGTGTGAGGCCGGTCGCGAGCATGCCGGCGACGATGTCGCCGCCGACGTAGGCGCCGAGCGAGGGGAACACGAACGCCGGCGCGCGGGGGTGGATCGTCGCGCCGAACTCATGCGCCTTGACCGGCGGGAAGCTGTGGGTGGAGACGACGAACGGGGCCATCGACAGCGGCTCGGGGTCGATGCCGAGGGCGAGCTTCATCATTGTCACGTTGCCGCACACCGTGATCTCGTAGACCTCGGCCGGCTCGACCTCGGCGTCGGCGCACACCTCCTCAGTGAGGGTGGCGACTGTCTCGTGGGCCCGGGCGCGCAGGTCCGCGAGGGCGCTGTCGTCCATCATCGTGGCGCTGATCCGCGTGATCACATCCGCCCCGAACGGTTGCTGGAGGTTGAGCATCGAGCGCACGGCGCCCGGCTGACCGTTCTCGAGGTCGACGAGCGTCGCCACGACCGTCGTTGTCCCGAGGTCGAACGCGATCGCGAAGCGTCGTGCGGTCGTGTCGCCGGGCTCGACGTCGATCAGTTCGTCGTCGCAGACGACAGCGGTGACGTCGAAGTGCGAACGGCGCAGCGTGCCGCCGAGCGTCCGCAGCAGCTCGATCGGCGCGCGCGGCTCGAGGTCGTCGAGGGCGTCGAGCACGCGCTGCAGATCGGAGCGTTGATCGTCGAGCGTCGGCTCCTCGAGCACGAGATGGCGCTTCTGAACCGACGGACGGAGGATCACGTGGCGGCCGACCCCGGCGAGCGCGGCCTTCGGTCGCGTCTGCAGCGGCGGAACCTCGATCACGACGTCATCTCGTGCGGGTGCGCGGCACGCGAGCCGCCACCCGTCACGCAGCTCATCCGGGCTGAACGCGCGCGGGTCAACGGTCGAGATCGGCACGTGGCCGGAGACGACGCGAACCTTGCACTTCTTGCACGTCCCGTGCCCGCCGCAGGTGGAGTCGATCGCGATCCCGTTCCAGCTCGCGGCGTCGAACACGGGCGTCCCGCTCGGGACGCGGACCTCGGCGCCCTCGGGCTCGAAGCGCAGGCGGACGCGGTGCGCGCCGTCTCCGGGCAGGACCTCCGGATCGCGGTCGACGGACGCGCTCATGCCGTGGCGCCCGCCTCCGCCTGTTCCGTTTGGGCCACCTCAGCCGCCTGGCGCGCCCGGTGCGCGGCGATCCAGCTCGCCCCCCAGGCATCGTGGCCGAGCAGCAGGTCCGACGCGCGGACTGCCTCGACGCACACCGGCGCTGTGTTCATGATCGCGCTCGTCAGCCCGGCGGCCATCGCCATCGGCAGGAACGCGGCGTTGAGGACATGGCGCTGGGGGAGACCGAATGACACATTCGAGGCCCCGAGACACATGTTGACCCCGAGCTCGTCGCGGATCAGGCTGATCGTCCGGAGCGTCGTGGTGACCGCCTCGGTGTCGGCACCGACGGTCATCGCGAGCGGGTCGATGATCACGTCCTCGGTGGCGATGCCGTGGTCGTGGGCCGCGCTGATGATCTTCCGCGCATGCTTGAGGCGCTCCTCCGGCGTCTCCGGGATTCCGGTCTCGTCGTTGGCGAGGCCGATCACTGCCGCCTCGTGGCGGGCCACGAGCGGCAGGATCTCCTCGAGCCGATCGTCCTCGGCGGTGACCGAGTTGACCAGCGCGCGGCCCTCGTAGACCGACAGTCCTGCCTCGAGCGCTTCGATCACCGACGAGTCGATGCAGATCGGCGCGTCGACCGCATCCTGAGCCGTCCTCAGCATCGCCTTGAGCAGTTCGGGCTCGTCGACCAGCGGGATCCCGGCGTTGACATCGAGCATGTTCGCGCCTGCCTGAATCTGAGCGAGTGCGTCGGCTGTCACCGTGCTCAGATCGCCGCTGCGCAGTTCCTCGGCGAACGCCTTGCGCCCCGTCGGATTGATGCGCTCGCCGATGATGCAGAAGGGCTGCTCGGCGCCGATCGTCACGGTCTTAGACCGCGAGCGAAGCACTGTGTCCATGCGATGACCTTTCAGTTCGGGGCGCTATGCCCAATCGGGTGCACAACTTGGCGATGCCCGCGTCTTTGCGGAACGAGATGAAATGGAGCCCGGCGACACCTGGCTGCTCGAGCGCGTGTACCGCCTGCTCGTAGGCGATCTCCTCACATTCCTGCTCGGCGTCCTTCGCTTGCTCGACGCGGCGGACGATCTGCGGCGGGACATCGACGCCCGGCACCTTGGTGGCGACGAACCGCATCCCGCCGACGCTGCGCAGGATGCAGATCGACGGGATCATCGCGACCCGTTCGGTGAGCCCGGTGCCATGCGAGGCGCGCATGAACCGCTCGAGCAGTTCCGGCCGGTAACAGATCTGGAGCTGGAGGAACCGGGCGCCGGCGAGGGCCTTTTTCGCCGCGCGCCGGACGCGGTACTCGTACGGAGGAGCGCCCGGATTCTCGACGGCGCCGAGCAGGAAATGAGGGGCAGGGGTGATCTCGCGGCCCGACAGGTAGCGCCCGCTCTCGAGCACCCGCGCCACCGTCAGCAGCTGCAGGCTGTCGAGATCGAAGACCCGCTTGGCCTCCGGCTCGTTGCCTGCGCTGACGTCGTCTCCGGTCATGCACGAGATGTTGGTGATCCCGTGCATCGCCGCTCCCATGAGCTCGGCCTCGAGCCCGAGCCGGTTCCGATCCCGGCACCCGAGCTGGAGGACCGGCTCGGCGCCGGCCTGCAGCAGCCCAATCGACACCGCCAGCGGCGAAACGTGCGCGTGCGCAGACGGGTTGTCGGTGGCGTTATACGCGTCAACGAACGGCCGCATCGGTTCGAGATGCCCCCGCACGTCCGCCTGGCCGCCGCCGTCGATGACCGGCATCTCGGCGGTGACGACGAATTCCCGGGCGTCGAGCTTCTGCTCAAGCGTCAACATCGGGCCATCCGGGTGGGGTTTGGCGGTCGCGCCCGGTCGCGAGGTTGATCCATGCCGAGCTCCCCTTCAGCTGGTTGTCGACCGGCGGGCGCAAGTGATCGATGTGCGGCCCCCAGACGGGAATTCGCTCGGACCGCTCGACCGCTTTCACCCAGACGCAGCGCATCTCCGGCTTCACCTCGCACGTCCCGTCGGCCCGCACGCCGCCGCATGGGCCGTTGCGCAGCGTCTTTGGGCACGTCATCGGGCACGTCAGCCCGGTCGAGTGCAGCACGCACATCCCGCACATCTCGCAACCCCACACGCGGCGCTTGATCACGTGTTCCGCATGCGTCAGGGCGGCGGCGGCTCCGGCGGCAACGCGCGCGCCCGCCGAGGTCATGCCGGAACCTGTGCCCGCCGGAGCTCGATCAGCTGTTTGGCCTTCTTCACGGCGCTCGAGGCATCGGCGGAATAGCCATCGGCGCCGACCGCGTCGGCGTACTCCTGCGTCACCGGCGCACCGCCGACCATCACGATCACCTTGTCGCGCAGGCCGGCCTTCTCGAGCGCGTTGATGTTCGCCTTGAACATCGGCATCGTCGTCGTGAGGAACGCCGAGAACCCCACGACGTCCGGGTTGTGCTCCTCGATCTGTTCGATGAACTTCTCGGGAGGCACGTTGACCCCAAGGTCGATCACGGTGAAGCCGGCGCCCTCAAGCATGATGTTGCAGAGGTTCTTGCCGATGTCGTGGACGTCGCCCTTGACCGTCCCCATCAGGAACGTGCCGACCTGCACCGTGTCGGTCTCGGCGAGCAGTGGGCGGAGGATGTCGAGCGCGCCCTGCATCGCGCGGGCCGCGATCAGCATCTCGGGCACGAAGTAGTCGCCGCGCTCGAACCGGGCCCCGACCTCCTCGAGCGAGGGGATCAGCGCCTCGTAGAGCATGCGGTCGGGCGCGAGGCCGTCCTCGAGACCCTCGTTGACGCCGTCGCTGACGGCCGGGGCGTTGCCGACGAGCGTCTCGTCGTAGAGCAGCTGGAGGATCTCGTCATGCGTGGGCATGGCAGCTCCGATCGGTCATGCTGCGTTCTCTCCTTCGTCGCGGTAACCGAGGCGGTGACTGAGTAGCCCCGCCTCGCGAGTGAGCACCGGGGCAAGCTCGCGGATGCGAGCCGTCGTGAGCCGGAGGCTCGGACCGGTGATGCTGAGCGCGGCGACGACGTCCCCGCCTGCCCCGCGCACCGGGGCAGCGATCGCGGTCAGCCCCGGTTCCAGTTCATCGATGATCGTGGCGAGCTCGCGGCGGCGGACCCGTGCCAGCTCGTCCTTGAGGCGCTTCGGGTCGGTGATCGTCGCGGGCGTGTACTCGGTCAACGGTCCGGTGGGGACCGCGTGGCGCCCGAACGCCATGAACACCTTCCCGACGGCCGTGCAGTGATAATCGATCGTGCGACCGAGCCACTGGCCGGTGCCGAGGAAGTGTCGGCTGTCGACCTGGGCGACGTGCTCGACGCCGGTCGGGGTCGGGAGCGCGAGGTTGATCGTCTCGCCGCTCGCCTCGGCGAGCGCGTCGAGAGTCGGCCGGGCGAGCTCGACGACGTTGCGCTCGACCATGCCCCGTTCGGCGACGCGCAGGATCGCCGGGCCGGGGCGCAGGCGGCCGCGCTCCCCGTCCTGCTCGACGAGCCCTCGCCGCTCGAGCGCCGAGATCAGCCGCGAGGCCGTGCTCTTCGGAATGCCGCTCGCCTCGACGAGCTCGCTGAGGGCGACCGGCTGCTCGGATTCGAGCACGCGGACGAGCAGGTCGGCGCCGCGGTCGACGGCGGCCGTCCCATGACTTGGAAGTGCTTGGAACTGTTGTTCCACGCCGGCTATGATAGGCGCGCTCGCGTCAACGTCAAGGAGGCCCCGGTTGTTTGTCAACGCCATGCCGCGCTACGAGATTCTCAGCGAGGACGCGATGGCCACCCTCGACCGCGGGTGGCGACGGATCGTCTCCGAGCTCGGGATCGAGTTCCTGCTTCCGGAGGCGATCGAGGTCCTGCGCGGCGCCGGGCAGATCGTCGAGGACGAGAACCGAGTCCGGTTTGATCCGGAATGGATTCTCGAGCAGGTGGCGAAGGCCCCGAGGACGTTCGAGTTGCAGGCGCGGAACCCGGAGAAGAGCGTCACGATCGGCGGGGACAACATGGTGTTCGCGCCCGTGTATGGGTGCCCGTTCATTCGCGAGGGCGACGTCCGTCGGGACGCGAAGATGGCCGACTTCGAGAACCTCGTTCGGTTGTCGCAGTACTTCGGCGAGCTCGACTCGCCTGGTGGGACGATCTGCGAGCCCGAGGATCGGCCGCTCGACTCGCGGCACCTCGACATGGTGTACGCGCTGCAGACGCTCTCGGACAAGCCGTACATGGGCAGCGTCACGAGTGGGCCGAACGCGGCGGACACGATCCGGATGGGGGAGATCCTGTTCGGCGGCCGCGCCGAGATTGAACGGGCGCCGGTGTCGATCTCACTGATCAACGTCAACTCGCCACTCCGCTACGACGACCGGATGCTCTCGGCGATGTTCGAGTACGTCCAGGCCGGCCAGGCGGTGGTCATCACGCCGTTCCTGCTGATGGGCGCGATGTCGCCGGTGTCGCTCCCCGCGACTCTGGTTCAGCAGATGGCCGAGGCCTTGGCGGGAATCGCTTTGGCGCAGACTCTGAATCCCGGATGCCCGGTTGTGTTCGGGTCGTTCCTGTCGAACACCGACATGCAGTCCGGCTCGCCGTCGTTCGGGACGCCGGAGTCGGGGATCGGCGTGCTCTGCACCGGCCAGATCGCGCGTCACTTCGGCCTGCCGTGGCGCGGCGGCGGCGCGCTGAACGCGTCGCAGACCGTTGATGCCCAGGCCGCGTATGAGTCGTTGATGACGTTGCTGCCGACGTTCCTCGCTGGAGCGAACTTCGTCATGCACTCGGCCGGGTGGCTCGAGGGCGGCCTCGTCTCGTGCTACGAGAAGTTCATCGTCGACATCGAGCTGCTGCGCGAATTGCGGCACGAGTTCACGCCGTTGGAGATCGACGACGCATCGCTGGCGTTCGACGCCCACGTCGAGGTCGGCGCGGGCGGTCACTTTCTTGGGGCCGCGCACACGCTGGAGCGCTTCCGCGACTGCTTCTACCGGCCGCTGCTCTCGTCGACCGAGAACTTCGATCGCTGGACGAAGAAGGGTGCGCGAGACACGACGGTGCGCGCCGGCGAGCTATGGCGCTCGTCGCTTGAGGCGTACGAGGCGCCGGCGTTGGATGACGCCGTGCGGGCCGAGCTCGAGGAGTTCGTCGTGCGCCGCCGGGCCGAGCTCGGGGACTGAGCCCCGCTATTTCCGGAGCGTGACCTGCGCCGAAACCGTGCGCCGCGTCGACAGGGTGACAACGGCGTAGGCCTTCAGCGACCGGCGATGCTTGAGCACGCGCCGACCGTCGGCTGACAGGCGCGCCGCGACCGAACCCGTGGCGCCGGCTCGGAGCGAGAACGATCCGGTGGCGTAGGTGATCAGCTTTCCTCGGGCGCCGGCTCCCGAGGCGGAGCGGTTACGGATGCGGACCGTTCCCTTGCAGGCGGCCGCGGTACATCGCAGACGAATCGCCGCGGTGTCTCGGCGGACCGTTGCCGTGGTGGGGAGCGTGAGCTTCGGCACGGCCCCGGGATGCGGTTGCGGTTGTGGCTGTGGCTGTGGCTGTGGCGTCGTGACCGTCACATCGCCCGACAGCAGCAGCGTGCCGGGCCAGCCCCCGATGCTCGGGTTGTGGGGCGGGACCGTGAGGTCTGAGGTGGTCGTTGTGATCGGCCCGTAGTTGTCGACGAGGACCCCGATGTTCGCGAACGCGCTCGGCGTCGAGGCGATCGGTGCCGGCGCCCCGGTGGCGAGGATGCTGATCGCGACCGCGCTCCAGACCTCGTAGCCGTCCTTCGTCAAGCGGGCGTCAACCGGGAGGTTTGTGTTGAAGTTGTTGAGGCCGGGGTGGAGCGTCACCGGCTGGCTGACGGCCGACACGCCGTTGGGGAACGGATGCGGATCGTCGACCTTGCTGGCGAACTCGATCACGACGAATTGCGCCGGCTCCGTTGTCGCCGCCACCACGTGCATCACGGTGACGACGCCCTTTTGGTCGCCGCGCGCGATCGGGTCGGGGAGCTTCGTGAGCATGAACGTCGTCGTCGGGTCATACAGCGTGCAGCCGCCATAGATCCCACCGAGCCAGTAACAGATCGGGGGACTCGGGTCGGCCCTCATCCCCGAGAGGTCGGGGCCGAACGGGATCGCTCGGGCGGTCATTGGTACGAGCGCGAGCAGCAGCGCGACGAGCGTGCTCGCGTTGATGAGCCGCGCAACCCGTTCGAATCCTGATGACCTGAGCATGGAGTCCCTGTCCAAGTGATCGTCTGTGCCGCGTCTCGTTTGAGGTCACCAGGACCCGATAGGTAGCGGCGCTACCTGAGGGTCCGAGGACAAAGCCAGGCGCCGCCAGGGGTGCCTCGAAGTCCAGCTATTTCCGAGACGGACCACTAGCATCGGGGCGTGACCGTCGGCCGCCGTCTGTTGGGAGGGTTGTGCACTGGCTTGGCGGTGCTGCTCACGGTCCTCGCCTTGCCCATGGCCATGGCGGCTCCGCGTCGCTCCGCGCGCCCGCGTCACACCACGCCGCACGCGACGTTCCAGTGGGTCGGTGACATCGCACTGAGCGCGCAGCGTGGCCTGCCGCCGGGCGGCGTCTACGGCGCGCTCGCGCCGGTGCGAGGGATGCTCCGCGACGCACCGTTGACGGCGGGCAACCTCGAGGGCACGCTGTCGAGCGGCGGCGTCTCCAAGTGCGCGCGGCTCGGTGGCAACTGCTTCGCGTTCCAGGCACCCACGTACCTCGCGGGCCAGCTTCATGCCGCGGGGTTCAGGCTCGTCAACCAGGCGAACAACCATTCGATGGACTTCGGCCCCGGCGGGCGGGCGCAGACGCTCGGAGCGCTGCGGGCGGCCGGGATCTCGTCGACCGGCCTGCCGGGCGAGATCACGTATCGGCGCGTCGGCGGGATCAGATGCGCGTTCCTCGGATTTGCGCCGTATCCCTACGACGCCGACCTGCTTGACATCGCGGCCGCGCAGTCGCTCGTGTGGCGCGCCCGCCGCCACGCTCCGCTCGTCGTCGTGATCATCCACGCCGGCGCGGAGGGGGCGGGCGCGCTGCACACGCCGTTCGGCACGGAGACGTATCTCGGCGAGAACCGTGGCGATCCCCGTGCGTTCGCGCACGGGATGATCAGAGCCGGCGCGTCGCTCGTGCTCGGCTCGGGCCCGCACGTGATCCGGGGCCTCGAGCTCTACCGCGGCCGCCTCATCGCCTACTCGCTCGGGAACTTCATCGGCTATCACACCCTGGGTGGTGGCGGCGTGCTGTCGCTGAGCGCCGTTCTGCGCGTCACGCTCGACCAACGGGGACGTGTTGCCACCGGGCAGTGGCTGGCGATTCGGCTCGCAGACGGGCTGCCGCGGCCCGACCGCTCCAGGGCCAGCCTGCACCTCGTCGCTCGGCTCTCGCGCCAGGATTTCGCCGCCGGCGCCGGCATGCGCTTCTGGCCTGACGGCGAGTTCAAGCTCCCCGACCTGCGCGTCGCCGCCGCCGGCCGCCACCCCGCAAGTATCGTCCGTGCCAGATAGCTACTTGGCGTGGCGCTCCCATGGGTTTATGCTCAGACCCGATGACTCATATATCAGTCGTCTGGGGTGGGATCGCGGCGGGTCTCCGGGGTGGGATCGCGGCAGGTCTCCGGGGTGGGATCGCGGGGTAAGGGCGGGTGAGCGCAGAGGCCTCCCAGCAGCCGCGCGAGCTGCTCGCGGACCGGGCGTACGGGGAGCTGAGGGACCGGCTCGTGACGCTCCGGATCGCGCCGGGTGAGCCGATCGACGAGGATCAGCTCGGCGAGCAGCTGAAGATGGGCCGCACCCCGGTGCGCGAGGCGATCAAGCGCCTCGCGCTCGAGAACCTCGTCACGGTGTTCCCGCGGCGGGGGACGTTTGCGAGCGACATCAACATCACCGACCTCGCGCACATCTCCGACGTCCGTGGCGTGCTCGAGGGTCGCGCGGCGGCGCGGGCGGCGGAGCGGATCACAGACGCCCAGCGCGTGGAGCTCGAGGAGCTGCTCACCGAACTCGCCCAGAGCGAGGGGAGCGACGACTCGGCCGCGCTGATGGCGCTCGATGCGCGCGTACACCGGTTCATCTACCGGTGCGCGGGCAACCCGTACATGGAGGAGACGCTCGGGCGCTACTACAACCTGTCGCTACGGATCTGGTACCTCGTAATCGACCGGCTGCCGCACCTTTTCGCGCGGGTGCACGAGCACGACGACGTGCTCCACGCGATCGCCGACGGCGAGCCCGACCGGGCCCGCGCGATCCTGGCCGACCACGTCGCGACGTTCGAGCGGGAGATTCGCGCTGTGCTGTAGCCGACACGCACACCGCATCCAGTCAATTCGAGCAGAGAGAACAGGAAGATGAGTTTCGACTACGTGATTGTCGGAGGGGCTCAGCAGGGTGCGTGCTGGCAAACCGGCTGAGTGAGGACCCCGGCGCGCGGGTGCTCGTGCTCGAGGCGGGGCGGACGGACTACCTGGCGGACGTGTACATCCACATGCCGGCCGCGCTGTCGTTCCCGATCGGCAATCGCTTCTACGACTGGAAGTACGAGTCCGAGCCGGAGCCGTTCATGAACGGGCGCAAGATCTACCACGCCCGTGGCAAGGTCCTCGGCGGGTCGAGCTCGATCAACGGGATGATCTTCCAGCGCGGCAACCCGATGGACTACGAGCGGTGGTCCGGCGACGACGGGCTTGAGAACTGGGACTACGCACACTGTCTCCCGTACTTCAAGAAGATGGAGACGTGTCTCGCCGGCGCCGATGAGTGGCGCGGGGGCGACGGACCGCTGAAGCTCGAGCGCGGCCCGGCGACGAGCCCCCTGTTTACGGCGTTCTTCGAGGCTGTCCAGCAGGCCCGCTATCAGCTGACGAAGGACGTCAACGGTTACCGCCAGGAGGGCTTCGCGCCGTTTGACCGCAACATCTACCGCGGGCACCGGCTGAGCGCGGCGCGCGCGTACTACCACCCGGTGCGCAGCCGGCCGAACCTCGAGCTGCGGACGCTGACAATGGTCAACCGCATCCTCTTCGACGGCAAGAAGGCGACCGGCGTCGAGGCCGTCCACCGCGGCAAGCTCGAGCGGATCGAGGCCAAGGAGGTGATCCTCTGTGGCGGCGCGATCAACTCTCCGCAGCTGCTGCAGCTCTCCGGAGTCGGCAACGCGCAGGAGCTCCAGTCGGTCGGTGTCAGGCCGGTGCATGACCTGCCCGGCGTTGGCGAGAACCTCCAGGACCACCTCGAGGTCTACGTCCAGTACGCGTCCAAGCTCCCGGTGTCGGTCGCGCCGGCGATGAAGATGCGCAACCGGCCGATGGTCGGCGCCAAGTGGCTGCTCTTCCGCAGCGGGCCCGGCGCGACGAACCACTTCGAAGCCGGCGGTTTCGTGCGCTCCAACGATGACGTACTGTGGCCGAACCTGATGTTCCACTTCCTGCCGCTGGCGATCCGTTACGACGGCACCGCGCCGCAGGGGCACGGCTACCAGGTGCACGTCGGCCCGACGTACGCTGACACGCGCGGCTCGGTGAAGATCCGCTCGACCGACCCGAAGACGAAGCCGGCGATCCGGTTCAACTACCTCTCGACGCCGACCGACCGCAAGGAGTGGACCGAGGCGGTTGCGGTGGCGCGCAAGATCCTCACCCAGCCGGCGTTCGATCCGTTCAACGCCGGCGAGCTGTCACCCGGGCCGGGCGTCTCGACCGAGGAAGAGGTCCTCGAGTGGGTCGCACGTGACGCGGAGACGGCGCTGCACCCGTCGTGCACATGCGCGAACATGGCGGGCGTCAAGGTGATGTCGCGGATCAACAACTTCGGCGTGATGGCGGAGCTGATCGGGGCGTCGGTCCTCGTCATCCTCCTGCTCGTCAACGCCACCCGCGGGCCGGGCATCGTCCTGCACAACTGCGGGCTCGGCGCCGGGCACAAGTGGGGCTACTTCGGTGCGTTCATCATCGGCGGGATCATGAGCGCGTACGTCATGTACGGGTTCGACACCGCGGGCACGCTCGCGGAGGAGACAAACGAGCCACGTCGTAACGCTCCGCCGGCGATCATCCGGGCGCTGTTTGCGGCATCGATCATCGGCGGCCTGATGATCCTGTTCGCGCTGATGAGCGCGCCGCACATCCATGACGCGAACATCCCGCTGCTGGGCCTGCCGTACGTCATCAAGCAGGTGCTCGGCAACACGGCCGGCAACATCTTCCTGATCGACTCGGCGATCGCGATCTCGGTGTGCACGCTCGGGGTGATGGCGTCGTGCATCCGGTTGCTGTTCGCGATGGCGCGCGACGGCCGCCTGCCGTTCGGCACGCACATCGCCCGAGTGTCGGGCCACCGCAAGGTTCCCGTCATTCCGGCGCTCGTCGTCGGCATCCTGGCCCTTCTGATCCTCGTGATCAACATTGGCAACCAGAGCGCGTTCCTGGCGCTGACCTCGGTGGCGATCGTGATGTTCTACATCGCGTACCTGGGGGTGACGGGCGGCATGCTCGTGCGCCGACTCCGCGGGACGTGGCCAAAGCCGGACCACGGCCCGTATTTCTCGCTCGGACGCTGGGGGATCGTCGTCAACGTCGTCGCCGTCGTCTATGGCGCACTCGTAGCGATCAACATCGCCTGGCCGCGCGCCGCGGTCTACGACGCGCTCGCGGGGACGAAGGATGCCTCTGCCACGTGATCCCGGGGCACTGGTACTGGCAGTACATCGCGATTCTCTTCATCGGCATCGTCGTGATCATCGGCTCGATCTACTACTTCGCCGTCGACCGGCGCACTCCGATCGCAGTGCTCAAGGAACATGCCGCCCAGGTGCCGGACTTCGCCGAGCCGGCGATGGGCGAGGCGGCGCCGTGATCGGATCCCGCCCGGGGACGTGAGCGCCGCGCCGCCGGCGCAGGAGGACATCGCCCGCTTCCTGCGGGTACACCCGCCGTTCGATGCGCTTGACGAGAACACCGTCAGGCGCATCGCCGCGGGGGCCGTAAGCGAGTCCTATCCGGCCGGCGCGACGATCTTCTCCGAGGGTGCCGATCCGGTCGAGCACCTCCGGATCGTCCGTGCGGGCGCGGTCGAGGTTGTCCATCAGGGACGCGTGCTCGACCTGCTCGGCGAGGGCGAGCTGTTCGGCCACGCGTCGATGCTCTCCGGCATGCCGACCGGGTTCGAGGCCCGTGCCGCCGAGGCGAGCGAGTGCTACCGGATTCCCGCCGAGGCCGCCCGGGAGCTCGTCGACGCCCCGGCGGGGCTGCGCTTCGTCGCCCGCTCGCTGCTCGACACCGCCGCCGACCTGGCGGGGCTGTCGGTACCCGCGCGGGAGCCGGCGCACCAGCCGGTCTCCAGCCTGATCCGCGTCGCACCGGTCGTGTGCGGACCGGAGACGACAATCCGAGATGCGGCGCGGGCGATGACCGCCGAAGGAGCGACCTCAGTCGTCGTCCGGGCGGACGACGGGGCGCTCGGGATCCTCACCGATCGCGACCTGCGCAGCCGTGTGCTCGCCGCCGGGCTGACCGGGATCGAGCCGGTGACCGCGGCGATGTCCTCGCCCGCCTACACGTGTTCTCCTGACCGGCTCGGGGGAGAAGTGCTGTTGGACATGCTCGATCGCGGCTTCCGCCACTTCCCGGTCGTGACTGGATCCGGAGAGGTGCTCGGCGTCGTCGAGGACAGCGACCTCGTCGCCGTCCACACACGCTCGTCGTTCTTCCTGCGCCGTCGCATCAGCCGGGCGCAGACCGTGGATGAGCTCGTTGCGGCGGCGGGGGAGCTGCGGCCGATGGTGATCGCGCTGCACGACGCGAGGGTCGCGGCGGTCAACATCATGGCGATCTACTCCGTCGTCGTCGATGCCCTCACGCGCCGGCTGCTCGACCTCGCCGTCGCACAAGCGGGAACGCCCGTCGCGTCGTTCGCGTGGCTCGGGCTCGGCAGCCAGGCCCGGCGCGAGGCGCTCCCGAGCTCGGACGTCGACAGCGCGATCGTGTGGTTCGGCGACGTCCCGGAGACCGAGATCCGCCCATATCTGCACCAGATCGGCGAGACGGTGTCGGCCGGTCTCGAGCGCTGTGGCTTTCGGATCGACGAACACGGCGCCGCGGCATCGAACCTAGTGTTCGTCCGGTCGCTCGAGTCCTGGCAGCGCGCCGCCCGCAGCTGGATCGCGGATCCGACCCAGGAGAAGGCATTGATCCTCACCTCCGTGCTCGTCGAAAGCCGGCCGGTATGGGGCGTGCACACCGGCAGCCCGGTCGCCGACACGTTCCGTCTCGCGCCGGAGAGCCCCGACCTGCTGCGGCTGCTTGCGCGCTTCGCCCTCTCGCATCGCCCGCCGACAGGGTTCTTCCGGGGCCTCGTCGTGCTCCACGACGGCGAGCACCGTGGGCGGCTCGATCTCAAGCACGGCGGCACGATCCCGATCGTCGGCCTCGCCCGGTGGGCGGGAATGGCGGCGGGCGTGACGAGCGCCTCGACGCCGGAGCGACTTCAGGCGGCCGCCGATCGGGGGCGGCTGTCGCCCGAGTATGCGCGTACGCTCCAGGACGCGTTCGAGCTCGTCTCGGAGCTGCGCCTCGGTCATCAGGTCGACCAGCTTCGCTCCGAGGAGACACCGGATGACTATGTCGACCCCCGCGCGTTGAGCGCACTCACGCGCAGCCACCTCAAGGAGGCGTTCCGCGCCGTGGCGGCGATTCAGAAGCGGGTCTCGAGCGGACTGGCGGTGACGGCGCGATGAACGGCTGGCGCGCCTACTGCCGGCGATCTGGGTCGCGGGGGCCGGGATCGCGATCATCATCGTCGTCAGCCCGCATTATCTCGGCGCGTTCCTATTCGGTGGGGCGATCGGGATTGCGATCCGGATCCGTCAGCGCCAGCGCCGTGCGGCGGCGCAGCGCCAGGCGGCGGCGCAGCGACCGCGCGGCTCCGGCGGGGGCCGATCAGGCCCTGGGAAACGGCGATCCCGGTGATGAGCACGACCGCGCCCGCGGGCTGGTTCCAGTGCAGCGGTTCGCCGAGCACGAGGGCGCCGAGCGCCGTTGAGACCACCGGCACGAGATACGTCACCATCGATCCGACGGCGGATCCGGCGGCACGCACGATCGAGTAGTTGAGCACGTATGCGATGCCGCTGCCGAGCACGCCGAGGGCGAGCAGGCTGCCGACGCCCTTCAGGCCGATGTCACTCGTTGGTGCCCGGACGAACGGCGTGAACAGCGCGAGCACGGCGGTCGCGCACAGGAGCTGACCCGCGGAGAGCGCGATGCCCGACTCCGGCCGGCCCGCAAGGTACCGGCGCGTAAACGGCCACGCGAATCCGTAACAGACCGCGGCGCCGGCGCACGCCAGATGCCCGATCAGCTCGGCATGCCCGAGCTTGCGCCACGGACCGAGGACGATGAGGACCCCGAGGAAGCCGATCAGCAGCCCCGCGATCCGCTCGCGACTGACGTGCTCGTCGTCGAACACGACGAGCGTCACGCACAGCACCCACAGCGGCGTCGTCGCATTCCACAGCCCGGCGAAGATCGAGGAGATGTGCTGTTCGCCGTAGGCCAGCAGCGTGAACGGGATCGCGTTGAACAGCAGCGCCGCAATCAGCAGATCTCGCCACGCGTGGCGTCCGCTGTAGCGCAACCGCTCACCGCGCGCGTAGGTGAGGATGACGAGCGTGAGCGCGCCGAGCGCGATCCGGCCGAGCGCGACCCACAGCGCCGGCCAGTGCTCCCCGAGCACCTTGATGAACAGGAAGCTCGAGCCCCAGATGAGCGCGAGCAGGACGAACTGCACACGCCACGCGAGCATGTCATCGAAACGGCCCCATGGCGCCGCTCGTGAGGTCAATCGAACATGATCACGCTGCGGATGCCGTCCTGGCGCTCCATCAGCTCGAAGCCTGTGTTGACCTCGTCGAGGGTGATCCGGTGGGAGATGAACGCGTCGACGTCGAGCTGGCCGTCGATGTAGAGCTGCACGAGTTCGGGCACCTGGTCGCGACCCTTGACGCCGCCGAACGAAGAGCCGCACACCCGGCGGCCGGTGATGAGGAAACGGGGGACGATGTCGAGTGTCTCGCCCTTGCCGGCGACCCCCGCGACCGTGCACAGGCCCCAGCCCATCCGCGCCGACTCGACCGCCTGGCGCATGACGTTCGTCAGCCCCGTCGCCTCGAACGTGTAGTCGGCGCCGAAGCCGCGGGTCTCGTCGAGCACGCGCTGGACAGTGTCCGGACCGCCGACCCACGTGTCGGTCGCGCCCTGTCCGGCGGCGAGCGTCAGCCGGTCCTCGGAGAGGTCGACGCAGATGATCCGCTCGGCGCCCTGCAGCCGACAGCCGGCGACGGCGCCGAGGCCGACCATCCCGGCGCCGAAGACGACGCATGTCGAGCCGGCCTCGACCTTCGCCGCGTTGATCGCCGCACCAAGACCGGTGCTCAGCCCGCATGCGAACAGCGCCGCGCGATCCGCGGGTGCATCCGGCGAGACCTTGGCGAGCGCGATCTCCGGCATCACCGTGTACTGCGCGAACGTGCTCGTCCCCATGAAGTGGCGGATCGGTTCGCCCTCACGCTCGAGCCGCGTCGTTCCGTCCGGGAGGTAGCCCTTGTTCTGCTGCTCGCGGATCGCGAGGCACAGGTTCGTCTTCGGGCTGCGGCAGTGCTCGCACTGACGGCACTGGGGGGAGAACAGGGTGACGACGCGGTCGCCGTGCGCGACGCTCGTCACGCCCTCGCCGAGCTTCTCGACGATCCCGGACCCTTCGTGCCCGAGCACCGTCGGCGCGTAGCCGGACGGGTCGGCGCCCGATGCCGTGTACATGATCCGTATGACAGACCCCGCACGCCTCGAGGCGCACGAGCACCTCTCCCGCCCTCGGCTCGGTGAGCTCGACGTCGGTGACGTTGAGCGGCTGGCCGAACTCCTCGAGCACCGCGGCCCTGATGTGCAAACCGGTCTCCTCTCTCTCTTCTTGGGTCTTCGTCGAAGGCTAATCCAGCGTGCGAGGAATCGCGGGTATGGACGGATTCGATGCGGTGATCGAGAGCGATGCCGAGCGTGACGCGCTCACGCGCCTGCGCGCAGCCACCGGCGCGACGGCTGGGCCGATGGAGCGTCACTGCCTGCGCTGCCGGCGGATCGCGGCCGAGCTCGCCCGGCGCCACGGATGGGTGATCGACGGCGAGGTGCTGACCGCCGCCGCGATCCTCCACGACATCGGGCTCCACCGGTCGGTGGCAACCGGCGGCGTGTACACGCGGGACGGTGCCGACCTCGCTCATCAGCTGCTGCCGCGGCACGGCTGGAGCACGGAGCGCATCGAGCGCTGCGCGGCGGCGATCGACCGTCACCACGAGCAGCCGGGTCAGCTCGCGCGGGAGGTCGGCCGTGCGCTCCGCGAGCGACCGATGACACTGCCGCGGATCTTCCTGCGGTCCTGACGCAGACAGAACCGGCCCCGCTCGATGTCGGGCCCGCCGCGGTCCCCCCCGGCGATGAATGGCGATTCACCGGCCGGGGGTGCCGGTGAATCGCCATTCATCGCGAGCCCGGGGGTGGCGAACGGGGCCCCTGCGCCCTTCCCAGTTGGCCAGCCAGCCAGTAGCATGCGCGGGCAGCACGCAGCTGCTGGTTAGGCTTGCGCACGTACAGGGCCAGAGATTCGAGGAGAGGGCATGTCGACGACAGACCGCAGGCTTGAGGACATCCAGCTCGGCGACCGGGAGTTCTGGCTCGAGGGCCCGCCGCACGAGGTGTTCAAGCAGCTGCGCGCGGAATGCCCGGTGCACTGGACCGAGCGGATCGCCGAGTACCCGAACGAGGCGGGCTACTGGTCGATCACGAAGCCCGACGACATCCACAAAGTCAGCCGGGACTGGAAGACGTTCTCCTCCGAGCTCGGCGGCATTACCGCGGTCACGGACGTGTTCCCGCTCGAGCTCATGCGGGCGATGTTCATCGGGATGGACCCGCCCAAGCACGACCGGCTGAAGATGCTCTTCCAGGCTGGGTTCACGCCACGCCGGATCGCGAACCACACCGCGGCGATCCGCAGCATCGTCATTGACGTGCTCGATGGGCTCGACGGCGCGGAGTACGTCGACCTCGTCGACGACATCGCGCAGCCGGCCGTGTCCCGCGTCATCCACAGCTTCATGGGGATCCCGAAGGAGGACGACCGGATCTGGGCGAAGCTGATGAACTCGGCCCTCGGCGCCGGCGATCCCGACCTCAACCCGGACGGGGTCGAGGCCGTCGTCGAGAAGGACATCCCGGAGATCTTCGCCCGGTGCTCGAAGATGATCGCCGAGCGTCGTGAGAACCCGACCGACGACCTCACGAGCGTCCTCGTCCACGCTGAGATCGACGGGCAGAAGCTCGAGGAGCACGAGATCGTGATGGGGTTCTTCCTGCTCGTCGCCGCCGGCAACGACTCGACCAAGGCGACATTCTCCAGCGGCATGCGCGCGCTGCTCGAGCATCCCGACCAGCGCCAACTGCTGCTCGACGACCCGACGCTCATCCCGGGCGCGGTCGAGGAGGCACTGCGGATGTACCCGGCGTTCGCCCACTTCCGCCGCACCGCAACGGTCGACACCGAGATCGGCGGCCAGGAGATCAAGGCCGGTGAGAAGGTCGTCATGTGGTATGTCTCGTCGAACCGTGACGAGGAGCGCTACGAGCGGCCCGACGCATTCGACGTCACCCGCAACCCCGAGCACCAGGCGTTCGGCGCGGGGGGTCGGCACTTCTGCCTCGGCACCGCGCTCGCCCGGCTCGAGCTGAAGATCCTGTTCGAGGAGACGATCAAGCGCTATCCGGAGATGGAACTCGCCGGTGAGCCGACGTTCGTCGAGTCGGCATTCATCAACCAGCTGAAGGTGCTGCCGGTCAAGCTTGGGCCGCGCGCCGCGTAGCGCTCGCGCCACACGACCCAGCCCGCGCAGGTGAGCGCCCGTGCCATCCCAGCCAGGCGGGGGGGCGCGCTCGACGCTGCTCCCACACAAGATACTTTGTGCCACGAACGATCCGGTGGTAAACTGTTCGGGACCTAAGATCAAGCGAGCGTCAGGAGCAGCAGGGTGGACGATCAGCCGGTCAGGGAGGGGGAGTTCAGCACTCCCGAACGCGACGCACACCGGCTGCGCAACGGCATCATCTGGGCGGCAGCCCTCCTCCTCCTGTTGTTCGCGATCGGGCTTGCGGTGCCCGATCTGCGGAGCGTCCTGCACCGTGTTGCCGATGCCGCGCCGGGGTGGCTGATCGCGGCGGTCGCGCTCGAGGTTCTCTCGTGCCTCGGCTACGTCGCGACCGTCCGGCTTGTCCTGCGCCGCGGCCCGCGCCGCGCGGTACGGCAACTCGCCTGGGCGGAGATGGCGTTCGGCGCGGTTGTGCCGATCGGCGGCGCCGGTGGACTGGCCGTGGGCGCCTGGGCGATGCGCGCGTGGAATCTGCCGTGGCGCCTGATCGCGAGCCGCTCCGCTGTCATCTTCCTGCTGACGAGCGCGATCAACACTTTGACGCTGGCGCTGAGCGGCGTCGCGTACGCGTTCGGTATCGGCGCCGGCGGCGGGAACATCCTTTACGGCCTCATCCCCGCCGCCGTCGCATTCGGCACGCTCGGCGCGTTCGCACTGCTCCCGGTGCTCGTGCGGCGGGCCGGTCTGCAGCCTCGGCAGAGCCGGGTCGCGCTCGTCCTGTGCCGCACGTCCGACTGGGTGCAGGACACGATCGCGGTCACGCGCGACGGCGATTGGCGGCTGCTCGGCGCGGTCGCCTACCTGCTGTGCGACATCGCCGTCCTATGGGTCTGCTTGCGAGCCGTCGGGACGAGGCCGCCGCTGATGGCGGTCGTCGTCGGCTACCAGATCGGATATCTCGCGAACGTCATTCCCGTCCCAGGTGGCGTCGGCGTGCTCGAGGGCGGCCTGCTCGGCGCGCTGCTCCTCTACGGCCTGCCGGCGGCGCCGACGGCGGCGGCCGTCGTGCTCTATCACGCGGTCGCTCTGTGGGTGCCCGCACTCGGTGGGACCGTCGGGTTCGCCCGGCTGCGCACGGCGGTTGCCAACGGTCTGCCGGCCGCGGCGCGGATCCGCGAGCCGACCGTCCCGCAGGCCGCACAGCTCCGCGACGCCGCGTAGCCGTGAGTCTCAGCGGCCGTCGCCCATCAGACTGAGAAACCGCCCGACGGCGATATTGCCGCCGGACAGGATGACGCCGACGCGCTGGCCGCGCGCATCGATGAGCCCGGACAGGACGGCCGCGAGCGCGCTCGCGCCGCTCGGCTCGGTGACGAGCTTCTGGCGCTCGAACAGGTAGCGCATCGCGGTCAGGATCTGTTCGTCGCTGACGCCGACGACGTCCTCGACGAGGGCGGTCGCGACCGCGAACGTCAGCGCCCCGGGGGTCGGCAGCTGCTGCCCGTCGGCGATCGTGGGTCTGACGTCGACGCGCACCCGCTGCCCGGCGGCCAGTGATGCCCCCCACTGGCCGACGGCAGCCGGCTCGACCCCGATCACCCGCGGCCCGTCAGCGACTCCACTTGCTGCGACGGCGCCGCCGGAGAGCTGACCGCCGCCGCCTGCAGGGATCACGACGAGGTCGAGACCGGGCACATCCTCGAGCAGCTCGAGCATGGACGTGCCGGCGCCCGCCATGATTCGCGGATCGTCGTAGGGGTGCACGGGGGTGAGACCCTCCCGCTCCGCGAGCTCGGTGACGATCGCATCACGGTCGTCGGCGTAGCGGTCGAACTCGATGACGCGCGCGCCATAGCCCTCGGTCGCGGCGCGCTTCGAATCCGGCGCGTCGCGCGGCATGAAGATCGTCGCCGTCGTGCGGGCCAGGGCGGCCGCGATCGTCAGGGCCTGGGCGTGATTGCCGGACGAGGCGGCGACGACGCCGCGGCTCCGCTCGCGCTCGGGCAGTGTCGACACGGCGTTGTAGGCGCCGCGGAACTTGAACGCACCGCCGCGCTGAAACTGCTCGGCCTTGAGGAACACCTCGCCGCCAACGCGCGCGTTGAGCTCACGGCTCGTGAACACGGGCGTGCGGTGCGCGACGCCCGCGAGGCGCCGGGCGGCTGCGGACACGTCATCCGGGGTGATGGCGAGCTGCTCGCGACCGGCGTTCACGTCCGTCACTGTATGAAGAGGGGGTCCCCGGGAGGACCCAGTTCCATCTGGGCCCTCCCGGAGGGGCCAAGGAAGTGGGGGCGCAGTTCCTTGACCGTATGGCCCACTGCTTCCCGCGAGCGCACGTCCCTAAACATCGCATTTCGTGAGTTCCGGGCAAGAGGCGCGTCTGTGGCCTTCGGCTCGGACCAGGCCGCTGACCGAGCGCGGCGGCGATGCCCGGTCGGCCGGGCCATGTCGCGATCCGCGCCGCGGCGCACCGTCAGAACGCTGACACGTACTGGCCCCTGGTCCGATCCTCGAACCTCGGGCGGGACCGCGCTGGCTGCGCCATTTCTAAGTGGTTTCTACTCAATGGACTTCAGAGGTACGTGTCTGCATCCGTGTGGAGGACTGCGGTTTAGTTGCAATCGATGAGTAAATAAGGTCAACTTTATGAAAGGGAGGGTAGGTTCGACACATGTACTACGGACGGTACTGACGACCTTCGTCCTCGCGGCAGCTCTGATCACGGCGGCGATCGGAGTGGCCGTCCGGACCGGACAGTTGGCGCTGCGCCCCGTCCTCAGCGGTTCGATGCGACCGACGTTTGCGCCGGGCGACCTGTTGGCCACGTGGCGAGTGCCGGTCGCGAGTCTGAAGACGGGCGACGTCATCGCGTTTGTTCCGCCCGGCAAGAATTTCGAGGAGATGCATCGGGTGGTCAGGATCACCCATCGCCGCGGGAAGGTGATGATCGCGACGCGGGGAGACGCCAACGGGGTCAGTGATCCATGGGGGCAGATCTCGCTCCGCGGGAGCTCGGTGTATCGACTTAAGGCGATCATTCCAAAACTTGGCTGGATCACGACGATCCCCCGGGGCACGCTCATGATGATTCTGCTCGTCCCGGCCGGCCTGCTACTGATCGTCAGTTCAGCGAAGGCCTTTACAGGGACCGGCAGTGTGGGGAGGAGACCCACGGTAAACCCATAGAAGGGAGTCATGATGCGCGGTATGCGCAAGATCGCAGCGACTCTCGCTGCGATGGGACTCGGCGTCGGCTTGATCGGCTAAGGCGTGCATGCGTCGTTCACCGATCAGGCGACGGCTACCGAGAGTGTCAAGGTCGGTACGTTCGCGATCAACCTGACGTCAACAACACCCAATGTCGTGGGAAGCGGAACGAAGGCTCTCACGCTCAGCGCGCCTGACCTTCTGTCATCGGCAGCCGGAAGCCAGCCGCTGACCTTCCAGGTCAACAACACAGGGTCGATCGACGCTCAGGTGACGATCACCGCCCAGGATACATTGACCTCTGAGTTCACGGATACGTTGAGCGGGCTGCCCATCACCGTGACTGTGCCCGCCGGCGGGCACACGCAGGTCTACACCGGGGGGCTCCAGTGGGGCGAGCTCAGCAATGCGAGCCTCGGAAAGACCGAACAGGTCAAGTACGTTGTCTCGGCCACCGATCACTGAGCCTTTGATACCCGATCAAGAAAGTAGGTGTATCAAATGTTCAGCTCTACAAGGCGAGTCGCGATGTTGGCCGCATCGCTCGCGTTGGGCGTCGGTCTGATCGGCGTCGGCGTCAGGGCGTCGTACTCTGATCAGGCGTCCGCGGTCGACAATGTCAAGGTCGGCCAGATGGACATCAACGTGTCTTCGAGCGCGTCCGATGCCGTTGTGACTAACGACACGAGCGGCGCCACACATGTGCATACGGTGTCGCTGACGGTTCCGGACATCAAGAGTTCGGTGGCCGCCAACGCGCCTCTACCGTTCACGGTGAAGTCGCTGGGCGCCATCCCGGCGAAGATTCACATCGAGCAGACGACGCCGACGGCACCGTTCACGTCAATGCTGCCGCCGCCGATTGACGATGTCACGCTCAATCAGAATGAAACCCATACATACGACGGTGGACTGCAGTGGCCGGCGCTCGTGAACGCCGACCTCGGCAAGCAGGCGACGATCACGTACACGATCAGCGTCATGGAGGACAGCGCTGCATATCGGCCTGCGCTCGGCACGTTCCAACGTCAGGGCAACCTGATCACGCTGTACTTCCACACGATTCATTACAACGGAGGTGACTACACCGTTCAGCCTGGTGACACCCTGAAGTTCTACAAGTTCAACGGAAACCCGACCGGGTGGACCGGGGTCATGGCTACCGCCGATGCCAACGGCGTCATCTGGTACCAGGGAACGACCGACACCACCGCCGGCAATCTCCAGATCAGCGTCTACGGTGGTCCTGGGCACTCCACGCTGTACTCGCTGTACCCGACCCGCCTGTAAGCAGTCCTGTGAGTCGTTTCGGGGAGTCCCGTTTGGGGCTCCCCGATGAACCGCGACAACGTCGACATGAATCGAACGAGACTCAGTGTGATCACATTGACGGTGCTAGTAGTCGGTGCAGCGCCGGCGGCCGCACTCTTTTCGCAGTCGGGCACAACCGGCGTCGCGCGGCTTCATGTTGCTGACCACTTTTCGGACAAGCCGACCGGTCCAGGCTCACCGCATCGTCCCCCGCGCCGGCCGCCGAAGCGTTCGCATCCCAAGCCGGCGCCCTGTCGGCAGTGGCGTTGCCGGCAAGGCGCCCGAGCCCAACCTGACAGGTCCTCGGCGAGATCTCGCGTAGACCGCACGCCACCCGGTCGCACAGTAAAGGCGCGCGGCGTTGGCCGGCGTCCGCGGAGGAAACGGCATGCTGCTCGGGTGACGCGGGTATGCGTTCGCACAGTCAAGGTCACCAAACCGACAGCCAGATCGGCCGCTGACGCCGCGCTCGCTGTCGCTCAGCCCCGCGAGAAACCGGCATACGGCGTCCGGGCGAGGTGCCCGCAAGTGTCGCGGCGTCAGTCGCGGGCGCCTCAGCGCCAGTCACTCCACGGTGATCGCGCGAGGGCGAGCTTCTGATCGGCCCCGATCACGTGCATCACCGCGTTGATGAGCGCGAGGTGGGTGAATGCCTGCGGGAAGTTGCCGAGATGACGGCCGGTGTGTGCGTCGATGTCCTCGGAGTAAAGCCCGAGCGGGCTGGCCAGGCCGAGCAGGCGCTCGCACAGGTCGCGCGCCCGGTCGGTCTTATCAGCAGCAGCGCCGCATCGAGCGCGGTCGTGTCGTAGTGCTGCACGAACACGCCGCGGTCGTCGACGCCGTGCTCGAGGATGTCGGCCTGGATCTCGTCCGCCGCGGCACGCCAGCGCTCGACCTTCTCCCAGTGCTCGCGCACCTCCGCGAGGCGTGACCCGCGGTCGCACGCCACCCAGCAGAACACCTTCGAGGAGACGAAGTGCCTCGGCTCGCCGCGGACCTCCCAGATCGCGCGATCGGGATGGCGCCATCGCTCGATCGCCTTCTCGACCTGACGTTCGAGGATCGGCCAGATCCCGAGCGTGTAGAGCGCCCACACCATGAACGTCGATTCGCGGATCCAGCTGTAGGAAATGTTTAAACAACCCCGATTTTGGGTAGGACCAGAGAACTTTCATCAAGGAGAGATGTCATGAAGTTCAGGTTTTCACGCTCGACGGGGGCCGTCGCCCAGCTGGCGAAGCGGAGGCGCAGGGGGCTGTTCGCCGCGCCGCGCGCGTTTGACACCGACCGCCCGGTCCGGGTGTACTCGCTGCTGCTGCCGCCGAACGCCACCAGCACCCGCCGGTAGCCCTCGCTGACCGCTCGGAGCGCGACGACGACCGCCGGGTCGTCCGGACCACCGTGCTCCGGCGGTCTAGGCTAGTGCGCCCCACCGAAACGTTCCACCGGTTATGGCGGCCCCGGATGACCACTGGCCGGCGTCCTCGTTCGGTCACGTGCCTAGAGGCACGCTCCCTCACTGCGTCCTTGGCCAGCGGCCCTCGGAGCTCGCCATTTCCCGGCAGACGTTCCGGTGAGACGCACTAGCGCCCGCGCCGCGCCGCGCGTCGCAGCGACTCGGCGAGCAAGGAGATCACCGCCGGCGGCATGATCCACCAGCCGCCGGCACCAGCTCCCGCGACGGCGGCGGTCGCCCCGAGCGCGACGACGACGCCGGCCGCGACCCGCCAGTCGTCACCGACGACGAACTCCCAGACGCCGCGGGCGGCCCGTGCGAGCACGTTCACGCCGGCTCTCCCGCGGACGCGGACGCGGGCGAGGGCGAGGCCGCGGGTGCGGCCGAGCGCTCGTGGGTGATGCGGCGCAGCCACGGCACCATCGCGAGCGACACGAATGCGACCCCGGGCACGATCACGAGCAGCGCGGCGTCGCCGCCCGGCCAGTCCGCACCCGCGCCCTCGGCGCCCCAGAAGATCCCGAACGACGTGAGCATCACGCCGACGGAGAACTTCATCGCGTTCTCCGGCACCCGGGCGAGTGGGGCCCGAGCGGCGCATCCTGCGACGACGACGAGTACCACCGCCACCGCCGCCGCTGCCGCGGCGAGTCCGATCCGGTGCTGGTTGGCGCCGAAGGTCAGGACGATGAACGCGACCTCGAGGCCCTCGAGGAGCACGCCCTTGAACGCGATCACGAACGAGTAGGCGTCGAACTGCTCGCGGCGAGTCGCTCCGGCCGCGATCGCCGCGTCGCGCTCGGCGCGGAACGCGGCATCCTCGTCGTGGAGCGCCTTGAGCCCGGCGCCGCGGAGGATCGCCTTGCGCAGCCACTGCAATCCGAAGACGAGCAGCAGCCCGCCGACAACCAGCCGCAGCACATTGAACGGGAGCGCCGTCAGCGCCGGGCCGAGTGCGGCGACGATCACGGCGAGCGCCAGGACCGCGGCGCCGACGCCATAGAAGGTCGAAGACCAGCTCCGGGTCGTGCCGACCGCGAGCACGATCGTGAGCGCCTCCACGGCCTCGACCGCGCACGCGAGCAACACCGACATCGCCAAGCCGATCTCGGTTCCGGACACCGGATCAGTATGGCTCAGAGGTCGATGCCGAACTGCTCGTGGAGCCCCTCCCGCCCGGCGTCGCTGATCCGCAACGCCCGGCTGCGCGGCATCCGGACGCACCAGTCGAGCGCGAACATCCGATCGGCGAGCGCTGCCCCCAACGCACCGGCGAGATGGTGCCTTTGCTCGCTCCAGTCGACGCAGTAGCGGATCAGCGCGCGGCGGCGGGGCAGCGCGGCGAACTCGATCCCGAACGCGCTCAGCTTTTCGACGCCGCGCGGCGTCAGTCGGTAGTCGTGGTCGAGGCCGGGGGCGGAGAGGCGGTCGTGATCAGCCCGGTCGGGGGGGAACATCCCGTCGCCGCCGATCAAGAGCTCGCGATCGAGCAGCGCCGTCATCAGCGACGTGCCGAGCACGCCGGCGAGATGGTCGTAGCACGTCCGGGCGTAGCGGACCGCCTGCGCGCGGGTTCCCTGGCGCAGCGACCGAACGGGCGCCGCCGGCGCCAGTCGAGAGAGCGCCTCGAGGACGTCGCCGACCGCCGGATCGGAGAGCCGGAAGTAGCGGTGGCGTCCGTGCTGCTCGACGACGAGCATGCCGCCATCGAGGAGCTTCGACAGGTGGCCGCTCGCGGTTGAGGCCGCGACGCCGGCCTCGTCGGCGAGCACGCTCGCCGGCAGCGCCCGGCCGTCACCGAGCGCCATCAGGATCCGGGCCCGTGCCGGGTCGGCGAGCAGCGCCGCTGTTGTGGCGATATCGGCATCTCCGCGCATACCAGGACGCTACCCCGCCCACGTTTCGTCACGCGCCGAAACGTTTCGGGGGAAGACTCGGAGCATGCGCAAACACCTTCCACTCCTCGCCGTCTGTCTCGGCTACGTCATGGTCATCGTCGACGCGACGATCGTCAATGTCGCCCTGCCCGCACTCGGTCGCGAGCTCGGCGGCGGCGTCAGCTCGTTGCAGTGGGTCGTCGATGCGTACACGGTCGTGTTCGCCGGGTTGCTGCTGCCCGCCGGCTCGCTCGGCGATCGCCTCGGCGCCCGCCGCGTGTTCGCCCTCGGGCTCGGCCTGTTCACGGCCGCTTCGGTCGCGTGCGGTGCTGCACCGACCGTCGGCGTCCTCATCGCCGCGCGCGTCGCGCAGGGCACCGGGGCGGCACTGCTCGTCCCGAGTTCGCTCGGGCTGCTGCGCGGCGTCTACCAGGAGCGCCGCGAGCGGGCGCGTGCGCCGGCGAGTCCGTCAAGGGCGGCTTTGACCCGGCCGGACAGGCGCTCGGGATCCTCGCGCTGACGCTCGTGACGTTCGGCGTCATTGAGGGCGGATCCGCTGGCTGGAGCTCGCCGGCGACGCTCGTCCCGCTCCTGGTTGCCGTGGTCGCGCTGATGCTGTTCCTCGTCCACGAGCGGCGGGCCGCGGACCCGATGCTCCCGCTCTCGCTGTTCGCGAGCCGGACGTTCTCCGGAGCGAGCTTCGTCGGGCTCGCGATCAACCTCGGGTTCTATGGGCAGCTGTTCGCGCTCAGCCTCCTGTTCCAGCACGCGTGGGGCTACTCGCCCCTCGTGACCGGCCTCGCGATGCTGCCGGAGGGGCTGTTTGTCGCGATCTCCTCGGCTCTCTCCGGGCGCGTCACGGCACGGCTCGGCCCGCGGGTCCCGATGCTCGCCGGACTGCTCATCGGCACCGCCGGGTTCCTCGGCCTGCTGGGCGCGGAGTCATCGACCGCGTACGCGGTGTTGATCGCGCCGCTCGTCGCCGCTGGCTTCGGGATGGCGTTCACGATGCCCGCAGCGACCGCCGCCGCAATCGAGGCGGCGCCGGCCGACCGGGCGGGGATCGCCTCGGGCGTGCTGGGCGCGGCCCGACAGGCGGGCAGCGCGCTCGGCGTCGCGCTGCTCGGGACGCTCACTGCGGGGCGTCTCGTTCCCGGCTTTCACGCGGCGATGTTTGTGTCCGCGGGGGCGTTTCTCGCCGGCGCGATCGTGACGCTCGTCGCGGTCGAACGCGTGCCCGATCCGGTCGCCGCGTAGGCGCCGGTGCGGAAACCCCGATCGGGTACGTCATCATGGATACGGATGAGTTCGTTCAGGGCCGAACACGGATCGAGTGGCGGGCCGCGTGCACTGCGCGGTGGCGACCGCACGCCGCCGCCGCTGATGGACCCGGAGCGCAAGCGGGAAAACCGCCGGATTCTCCGGTTGTTCTCGCCATACCGGTGGCGCCTGGCGGCGGTCATCGGGCTGATCGTCTTCTCCGCCGGGATCGGCATGATCTCGCCGTTCCTGCTCCGCGGCATCCTTGACACGGCGCTCCCGGACCGCAACGGCGCGCTGCTCACCGAGCTCGTCGCCGGGATGATCCTGATCGCGATCTCCACCGGCGCGATCGGCGTCTGGCAGACCTACATCTCGAACGTCATCGGCCAGCGGGTGATGCACGACCTGCGCGCCGCGGTCTACCGCCACCTACAGCGCATGTCGCTCGCGTTCTTCACGCGCACGCGCACGGGCGAGGTGCAGTCGCGGATCGCGAACGACATAGGCGGCATCGACAGCGTGGTCACCACGACTGCAACGTCGGTGGCTCAGAACGCGACGACGGTCATCGCCACGATCGTCGCGATGATCATCCTCGACTGGCGGCTCGCGGCCTTCTCACTGGTCTTTGTGCCACCGTTCGTGTGGCTGACCCGGCGCGTCGGCCAGGTCCGGCGCACGATCACGACCGAGCGCCAACGCCGGCTCGCCGACCTCTCTGCGCTCGTGTCCGAATCGCTGTCGGTGTCCGGGATCATGCTCGGCAAGACGATGGGGCGCGGCCCGGACCTCGCCGGGCGCTTTACGACCGAGTCGCGGGAGATCGCCGACATCGAGGTGCGGTCGCGGATGGCGGGCCGCTGGGTGATGTCGACGATCCAGATGGTGTTCGCGATCCAGCCGGCGCTCGTCTACTGGATCGCCGGCCAGAACTTCGTCCATGGGGGAAACGCGATCTCGATCGGGACCGTCGTCGCGTTCACGCAGCTGCAGACCCGATTGCTGTTCCCGATCTCGAGCCTCTTGTCGACCGGCGCCGACGTCGAGGCGTCGCTCGCGCTGTTTGACCGGATCTTCGAGTACCTCGACCTACCGGTCGACATCGTCGAGGCGTCGCACCCGGTCGATCTCCGGCCCGACGAGGTGCTTGGCGAGGTCCGCTTCGAGAACGTCTCGTTCCGGTACGCCGAGGACGGCGACGGGCCGTGGACGATCCACGACGTCGACCTCGTCGTCCCCGCAGGGACCCGGACCGCGGTCGTGGGGGAGACCGGTGCCGGCAAGACCACCCTCGGATACCTCGTCGCGCGGTTGTACGAACCGCAAGCTGGCCGGGTCACGATCGACGGCGTCGATGTGCGGGACGCGTCGCTGGAGTCCTTGGCCGCGACCGTCGGCGTCGTCTCCCAGGAGACCTACCTTTTCCACGCGAGCGTCCGGGAGAATTTGAGATTCGCCCGGCCCGGCGCGACCGACGAGGAGGTCGAGGAGGCGGCCCAGACGGCCCGGATTCACAGTTTGATCGCCGGTCTCCCGCAGGGCTACGACACGGTGGTCGGTGAGCGCGGATACCGCTTCTCCGGCGGCGAGAAGCAGCGGATGGCGATCGCCCGCACGATCCTCCGCAACCCGCCGGTGCTCGTCCTCGACGAAGCGACGAGCTCCCTCGACACCCAGACCGAGGCCGCCGTCCAGGCCGAACTCGAGCGGCTCGCCGAGGGTCGCACCACGGTGACGATCGCGCACCGGCTCTCGACCGTCCGCGACGCCGATCAGATCGTCGTGCTCGACAAGGGCCGGATCGTCGAGCGGGGTCGCCACGAGGAGCTGATCGAGGCCGGCGGCCTGTACGCGGCGCTCGTGGCGCGGGATGTCGCCGAGGAGCGGGTCGAGGGATGACGGCGACGCTTCGCCTCATTGGCGGTCCGACGGCGCTCATCACGTATGGCGGGCTGCGGATCCTCACCGATCCGACGTTCGATCCGCCCGGGGACTACCCGCGGCCCGGCACGCCGATCGTGCTGCACAAGATCGCGCCGCCGGCGGTCGCGCTCGAGGAGGTGCTTCCGGTCGATCTCGTGCTCCTCTCGCATGACCACCACTCCGACAACCTCGACCGGTCGGGCCGCGCGATGCTCAGCGAGGCCGCTCACGTGCTCACGACCGGCGCCGGTGCGGAGCGGCTCGGCGGGAACGCGGTCGGCCTCGCACCCGGCGAGACGTTCACGTACGGCGAGGTCACGGTGACCGCGGTCGAGGCGCTCCACGGTCCGCCGGAGGTGGCGGCTCGCAACGGCCCGGTCATCGGCTTCGTCCTGCGCGCGGCGGGGGCGCCGTCCGTCTACGTGAGTGGCGACAACGCCCTTGTCGAGGTCGTTGAGCGGGTCGTGCGCGAGCACGGGCCGTTTGACGTCGTCGTGCTGTTCATCGGCGGGGCGTGCGTGCCGGAGGCGTGGGGCGACGCGCTGCTGACGCTGGACGCGGGACGGGCCGTCGAGGCCGCCGAGGTGCTCGACCCGGCGCCGATCGTGCCGATCCACCAGGACAGCTGGGCGCATTTCACCTCGCACACCTCCGATGTCGAGGCGGCGTTCATGGCCGCCGGGATGACCGACCGGCTGCGCCCGATCGCGCTCGGGCAGACGATCCCGCTCCCGTAGACGTGGGGGTCGATGGGCCTCAGTAGTGCTATCGCGCTACTCAGGCCCAGCGACTACCACTCGAGCGCGCGGCCGTCGCGGAAGAACCCGCCGCTCGGCCCGTCGTCGGGGAGCGTGACGCCCCAGACAACCGACGCCGCTCCGTCGGACACCGGGCGGCCGCCGCCGCCGCCCATGTCGGTCGCGGCCCAGCCGGGGCAGATCGCGTTGACGAGCACGCCGTCCCGGTCCAGCTCGGCGGCGAGCGTGCGGGTCAGCGCGTTCAGAGCCGCCTTGGACACGTGATAGGCGGGCGTCCCGGCGCCCATCGATGACAGCGACCCGCCGCCGGACGAGACGTTGACGATCCGACCATGCCGGCTCGCCCGGAGCAGCGGCAGCAGCGCGAGCGTCACGCGCCAGGCGCCGAACAGGTTCGTCTCCATCGCCTCGTGCACCACTTCCAGATCGGCGTTTGCGGCCCGCTGCCACGTGTCGTAATGGATCGCGGCGTTGTTGACGAGCGCGTCGCAGCGGCCGAAGTGCTCGGTGACGAACGTGGCGGCGGCCGAGACGGAAGCGTCGTCGGCGACATCGAGAGGGCAGCCCACGACTGAACCGCCGATCGACGCCGCCGCCGCCTCACCCCGCGCGGCGTCACGCGAGCCGAGCACGACGCCATAGCCGAGGCCCGCCAACTGGCGGCACACCTCGAGCCCGATGCCCCGGTTGCCGCCGGTCACGAGTGCGACCGACGGCCCGACAGCCGCGCTCACGCCGAGGCGGGCTCCGGTTCGGGCTCCGGCTCGGGCGCGCGCCGCCGGCGCTCATGCGGCTCCTCGGAGCGCGCGGCCTCGCCTTCGACGTTGAGGTGGGGCAGCACCCGGTCGAACACGCGGGGCAGCTTCCAGTTCCACTCGCCGAGCAACATCATCACCGCCGGAACGATGATCGAGCGCACGATCAGCGCGTCGAGGAACACCGCGCTCGCGAGCCCGATCCCGAACAGCTTGATGACGCGGTCGCCGCCGAGCACGAACGCGGCGAACACGAGCACCATGATCGCCGCCGCGGCAGTGATTGTCCTGCCGGTCACGGCGAGCCCGTGCTTGACGGCCTCGGTGTTGTCGCCACGGCGGTGCCACTCCTCGTAGATCCGGCTGACGAGGAACACCTCGTAGTCCATCGACAGGCCGAACACGATGGGGAACAGCATCACCGGCAGGAACGCCTCGATCGGCCCCGTCTTGTCGATGCCGAACAGCGACGCTGCCCAGCCCCACTGGAAGATCGCGGTGACGATCCCGAGCGCGGCACCCGTCGAGAGCATGTTCATGACCGCCGCTGTCAGCGGGACGGCGACGCTGCGGAACACCGTCATCAGCAGCAGGAAGCTGAGGAACACGACGATCCCGATGAACAGCGGCAGTTTGCTGGACAGCACCTTGGCGAAGTCCTCGAAGATCGCCGTCTGTCCGCCGACGAGCACGTGGAGCCCGGATCCGCCTTCAGCGCCGGGAACGACCGTGTTGCGGATCGTGTGAAGCAGATCGGTGGTCGAGGCTGCCTGCGGCGAGCCCTTCGGGATCACGTTGGCGATCGCCACGGCGCCATGCCCGTTCTTGTCCGGGATGAACGCCGCGGGCGTGTGGCCGACGACGCCGGGAGTCGTCGAGACCGCCTGGACGGCGCGCGCGAAGGCCACCTTCTGGGCGGGCGTTGAGACCTGGGCCACGAGCTGGAGCGGACCGTTGTACCCCGGTCCGAACCCCTCGGCGAGCAGGTCGTACGCCTTGCGCGTCGTCGTGTTCGTCGGGTCCGAGCCCGCGTCTGCCGAGCCGAGCCGCATCGACAGGAACGGGATCGCGATGACGAGCATCAGGAGCGTGGCAGCGCCGGCGAACACGGCGGGTCGCTGCTGCATCCAGTCGGTCCAGCGGGCCCAGGCGCGAGATTCGTCGGACTCTCGCCAGTTGCTTTCGGCGAGCGCGCGGCGCTCACGCCGGCGCAGGACGAGCCGCCCGAAGATGCCGAGCAGTGCCGGCAGCAGCGTGAGCGCCGCGAGCACGGTGAACGCGACGGCGACCGCCGCCGCGACCGCGACGCCATAGAGGAAGCTCACGCCGAGCGCGAACATCCCGAGCATCGCGATGCACACGATCATTCCGGCGAACAGGACGGCGCGGCCGGAGGTGTCGAGCGATTCGACCGCGGCGTCCTCGCGATGCATCCCGCGCAACAGGCCCTGGCGGTACCGGGTCACGATGAACAGCGCGTAGTCGACACCGACGCCGAGGCCGATGAGCAACGCCAGCTCGTTTGCGAACGAGGCCATGTTGATGACGTTCGAGAGCAGGCCGATGACGGCGATCCCGGTGCCGAGCGAGACGCCCGTAGTGAGCAGCGGCAATGTCATCGCGAGGAACGAGCCGAACACGATGAACAGCACGACGGCGGCGGCGATGAAGCCGATGAAGGTCCCGCTGGCGCCGTTGTCTTGCCGCGCCTGCTGGGCCGATTGACCCTCGACCTGGAACTGCACGCCGCCGCCAGCCGCGGACGTGACGGTGCCCACGAAGTGTTTGGCCTGAGCCTTCTTGATCTTGTTCGACTGGGTGTCCCAGGTGACGTTCGCGTACGCGATCCGGCCGTTCGGCGCGATCTGGCGGGCATTGCTTGGGGCGTACGGCGAGGCGATCACGGAGACGTGGGGGATCGTCCGCAGCTTGGCCAGCAGCGCGTCGACGCGGGCGCGAACGGCCGGGTCGGTCACCTTGCCCGTGTTCGTGGCGAAGACGACCTGGTCGGTCTCACCTGAAATCGCCGGCGCGTTGCGCTGCAGCAACTGGACGGCGGCGAAGCTGTCGGTATGCGGAAGTTTGAAGTTGTCGGAGTACGCGCTGCCGAGGGCTCCATGCAAAGCGTTGAGTCCGATCAGGGCGGCGATCCATGTGACCACCACAACGTATTTGTGCCGAAAGCACCAGCGAGCAATCGTTCTCATCGCGCTCGATTGTGCCGTCCTTCCTTGACGGTTGTCTGAAACAAATGTCTCGTGTTCGTTAACGGACAGCGGCGAGCGCGATTGAGACCGGCTCGACGTCGCCCTCGATCAACTCGGCGAGCTTTGCCGGCGTGTCCTGCTCAGGAACCGGCGTGTACAGGATGAGCCGCTGCTCGGTGGCCGCCTCGGGACGGAACACAGCGTGCTCGAAGATGAGGGTACCGACCGTTGGATGCTCAATCACCTTGCGCCCTTCGCCGGTGCGAGCGACCTCGTGCCGCTTCCACGCCTTGCAGAACTCGGGGCTCGACTGCCGGAGTGTCTCGATCAGCTCCTCGAAGCTCGGATCGCCGATATGGCGGGCGCTGTCGCCACGGAACTTGGCGACCAGCAGCCGGTGGCTCTGCGACCAGTCGGTGATCAGTTCGCGCCGGGAGGGGTCCATGAATGTCAGCCAGAGGTGGTTGCGCGCCGCACGGGGGACGCTGCCGAAGTCGCCGAACACGGCGCAGGCGGCCCGGTTCCACGCCAGGTAATCCCAGCGGCGCCCGAGCACGTACGCCGGGCTCGGGCCGAGGTTCTCGATCAGCCGTCGCAGCGTCTGGGACACGCGTTCGGCGGGCGGCTTGCACGGCGGCGCTTCTTCGCCGCGGCCGAGCATGATCAGGTGGTGGCGCTCGGCGGGGGTCAGTCGGAGGGCGCCCGCGATCGCCTCGAGCACCTCGAATGACGCGCGCACGTCGCGACCCTGCTCGAGCCACGTGTACCAGGTGGCGCCGACACCCGCGAGCGCGGCGACCTCCTCGCGACGGAGTCCCGGAGTCCGGCGACGACCGCCGTCCGGCAGCCCGACGTCCGATGGCTTGATGTTCTCGCGCCGGCGGCGCAAAAAGTCTGCGAGCTCCTCACGCCGGCGGATCGTCCGACGTTCCATCGATGAACCGTTGCTCTTGGGGGTGATGTCCACTACCAGGATAAATCCCTCTCTTGTACCTGGATAACTCTCGGCCCATCATACACATCGTGAACGCATCTCTCGCCCTCAAATCACCACGAATCAAGTCATCGAACGCGATCCTGTTCGTCGTCTGCCTGGCCCAGTTCATGGTCATCCTCGACGTCGCGATCGTCAACGTCGCGCTGCCGTCGATGCGCGACGGGCTGCACTTCTCGACGAGCGGTCTGCAGTGGGTGGTCAACGCCTACACGCTCACGTTCGCCGGTTTCCTCATGCTCGGCGCCCGCTCGGCCGACCTGCTCGGTCGCCGGCGCGTGTTCCTCGTCGGCACCGCGCTGTTCTCGCTGTCCTCGCTCACCTGCGCGCTCGCGTCGACGCGTGGGCTCCTGATCGGGGCCCGGACCCTGCAGGGCTTTGCCGGGGCGATCGTTTCGCCGGCGACCCTGTCGATCATCACCTCCTCGTTCGCCGAGGGCTCCGAGCGCAACCGTGGCGTCGCCGCGTGGGGCGCGATCGGCGGGCTCGGCGCGTCCTCCGGCGCGCTGCTCGGCGGCGTCCTCACGCAGGCGTTCGGGTGGCCGGCGATCTTCGCCGTCAACGTGCCGCTCGGCGCGGTTGTGATTGCGCTCGGCCTGCGCTCCATCCCGGCCGCCGCGCGCCATACCGGCCCGCGCAACTTCGACGCGACCGGCGCGGTGCTCGTCACCGCGGGACTGGTCACGCTCACCTACGGGATCGTCCGCACCGACACCCTCGGCTGGGGCGCGACGGGCGTGCTCGTTCCGCTCGGCATCGCGGTCGCGCTGCTCACGGCGTTCGCCGTGTTCGAGGGGCGGTTCGCGAGCGCTCCGCTCGTCCCGCTGTCGATCTTCCGGTTGCGCCGGCTGCGGGCTGCGAATGCGGTCGTGATCCTGCTCTACGCCGCCCAGTTCCCGTCCTGGTTCTTCCTCACGCTGTACACGCAGCAGGTGCTGCACTTCTCGGCGATCGGGGCCGGGCTCGGGTTCCTGCCGATCACGCTGACGATCTTCGCCACCTCGACCCGGGCGCCGCGGCTCGTCGCGCGGTTCGGTCCGCGCCAGCTGATGTCCGCCGGAATGCTGTTCACGGCGCTCGGCATGCTGCTGCTCACGGGGATCGCGCCCGGCGGCTCCTACCTGACCTCGGTGCTCCCGGGTGGGGTCATCTCCGCCTTCGGCATGGGGCTGACGCTCGTCCCGTCGACGATCGTCGCCACCCAGGGCGTGCGCCGTGAGCAGAGCGGTCTGGCGTCCGGGCTGCTCAACACCTCGCGGCTCGTCGGCGGCGCGCTCGGGCTCGCTGTGCTGAGCACGATCGCCGCTTCGGCAGCGGGCTCGTCGATCACCGGCGGCGCCGCGGCAGCGGTGACCGACGGCTTCGGCACCGCGTTCACGATCGCGGCGGGGTTCGGTCTCGCCGGGGCTGCGATCGCGTCGGTCGCGCTCCGCCCGGCGGCCGATGTGCCTGAGCAAAGTCGACAAATGCACGCGCTGCCGGCGACAGACGACGCCCCGCTCGCCACCACAGGGCAACGGACAGCCGCAATGGAGGAGCAAGCGGCCTGAATGTGATCTCCGCGCCCGGCCGCTCGAGGAACGAGCGCGGGAGGATCGCAATGCCGATCCCCCGCGCGACGAGCGACCGGGCGAGCGAGAGATCGTTGGCCTCGAGCGCGATCCGGGGCTGGACCCCGGCGCGCTCGAAGGCCGTGTCGACGATGTGTCGGACCGAGGAGCCGCGGTGAAACGCGATCAGGCGCTCCCCGGCGAGGTCGCTCACGCGCATCGGCGCCCGCCCGCCCTCGCCGGTGAGTGGGTGCTGCGGCGTCAGCGCGACGGCGAGCTCCTCGGTGGAGAGCGGCAGGTGCTCGAGGCCGTCGGGCAGCGCCGCCTCGAGCGCGAACGCGAGGTCGAGGCGGCCGTCGGCGAGCAGCTCCTGCATGTGCCGCGCCGTCCCCTCGCGCAGTCCGATCTCGACGTTCGGATACTCCGCCGTGAACCGGGCGAGCAGCGACGGGATGTCGAGCTCGCCGCCGAACAGCATCGCGCCGACGTTGACCTGCCCGCGGCGTAGGCCGCGTAGCGCGTCGATCTCGGCGTGCAACGCAGCGGTCTCGGCGAGGACCGCCCGCGCCCGCGCGGCGACGAGCTCGCCGGCGTCGGTCGGCGTCACCGACCGCGTCGTGCGACGCAGCAGCTCGACGCCGAGCTCTGACTCGAGCTGGCGCACCTGGTGCGACAGCGCCGACTGCGCGACGTGGAGCTCGTCGGCGGCGTTCGTGAAATGGCGGTGGCGCGCGACCGCCTCGAAATAGCGGAGCTGGCGGATATCCATCGTGAAACGCGATAAATATCTTTTCATATTTGATTTGCCCCGATGAATCGCCTGCGCGACACTGCGGGTGTGAGTACGGCGACAACGCAGGTGCGACGGACGCTACGCCGAGGCGATGCGCGGGAGATCGGTGAGCTCCACCGTCGCGTCTATGTGCCCGAGTACGGACTCAATGACACGTTCGTCGATGCCGTCGCCGCCGGCGTCGAGCGGGCGGCGGCGTCGGGGTGGCCGGAGCGTGGCGGCGGTCTCTGGATCGTCGCGCAGGACGGTGTCGTGCGCGGCTCGCTCGGGCTCACCCTCGCGGGCGGCGGGCTCGGGCACGTGCGTTGGTTCGCGCTCGAGCCGGAGCTGCGCGGCCGCGGCCTCGGGCGCCAGCTCATCGGCGAGCTGCTCGACCTCGCGCGCGAGCAGGGCCTGCGCCGGCTCGAGCTCGGGACGTTCAGCGCCCTGACGACCGCGGCGCGGATCTACCGCGGGGCCGGCTTCCGCGTCACCGGCGAGCACGAGCGCACCGACTGGGGACCACCGCTGATGTTCCAGTACTACGCACTCGATCTCTAGCTCAGGCACCATCTACGGGGTGCCCCCGAGGAGCTCGAGACGCAGTGCCGGGATCCTGCTGCACCGCCGCGTCGGCGGATCGCTCGAGGTGCTGCTGGTCCATCCCGGTGGTCCGGCCTGGGCGCGCCGCGACCTCGGCGCGTGGTCGGTCCCCAAGGGGGAGTACGGACCGGAGGAGGAGCCGCTCGCCGCGGCGCGCCGGGAGTTCGAGGAAGAGCTCGGCTCGCCGGCCCCGGACGGGGACGCGTTCGATCTCGGCGAGGTGCGGTTGAAATCCGGCAAGTGGATCCGCGCCTGGGCGCTGCCCGGGGACCTCGATGCGTCGAGCATCACGAGCAATACGATCCCGTTCCAGTGGCCGCCGCGCTCAGGCCGGTGGATCGAGATCCCCGAGGTCGACCGCGCCGAGTGGTTCGACCTCGCCACCGCGCGCGAGAAGATCAATGCCGCGCAGGCCGCCCTGCTCGACCGTCTGGCCGAGCGTGAAGGCGGCCCCTCCTGAGCCCGTCGGAGGCGATCAGCCCGACCGCCCACTACACGGGCTACGTGTGGTCGCGCAACGGGCTCTCGCACCCGGCGCTGTCGACTTCCGAGGGGCGCGTCCTGTTCTCCGCGGTGCAGCCGGTGATCGCGGCTGGTCGCCCGTTCGGCGGTGCCTCGCTCGAGGCGTATCTGCTCGCCCGGCATGAGGCGATCGACTCGCTGCTGACGCACGCGATCGAGCGCGACGGTGTGGCGCAGGTCGTCGAGATCGCGTGCGGGCTCTCGCCGCGCGGATGGCGGTTCGGTCAGCGCCACGGCGACGCGATCACCTACGTCGAGGCCGATCTGCCGGGGATGGCGGCCCGCAAGCGGGCGGCGCTCGACCGGATCGGGTGCCTGTCGGAGCATCATCGCGTCGTAGACGTCGACGCTCTGCGTGATGACGGACCGGGGAGCCTCGCCGCGCTCGCCGCGACCCTGTCGCCGGACCAGGGCCTCGCGGTCATCACCGAGGGGCTGCTCGGCTACCTGCCGGGCGCCGCAGTTGACGGGCTGTGGCGGCGCGTCGCGGCGGTCCTCCGCGGCTTCCCGGTCGGCCGCTACCTCTCCGACCTCCACGTCGGCTCGGTCGCGGGCTCGCAGGTGCAGATCTTCCGCGTGCTGCTGTCGGCGTTCGTGCGCGGGCGCGTGCACCTGCACTTCGACGAACCGGCGGAGGCCGAGCGCGCCGTGCTCGCAGCCGGATTTGCATCGGCATTGCTGCGCCGGGGTATTGACATCACCGACATCAACCGCGGCCGCGGGAGCGACATGGTGCATATACTTGAGGCATCAAGCACATGATCTCGGTCACTTTGTTCAACGATCCGGCCTGTCCCTGGGCCTACTCCGAGCGACCGGCGCTGCGCGTGCTCGAGTGGCGCTACGGCGATCAGCTGGACTGGGAGCTCGTGCTCATCGGGCTCACGGAGGATCGCTCCCAGTACGAGGCGCGGGGCTACACGCCGCTGCGCGGCGCCCTCGGTCAGCTGTCCTTCCGTCGCTACGGGATGCCGTTCGCGCCCGCGCCGAAGCCGCGCCTCGCCGGCACCGCCCGCGCCTGCCGGGCGGTCGTCGCCGCGCGGCAGCTCGCGCCGGGGAGCGAGTTCGTCGTGTTCCGGGCGCTCCAGCTTGCGAATTTCACGACGCCGATCCTGCTCGACGACGAGGACGATCTGCGCGCCGTCCTGCGCTCGGTGCCGGGTATCGATGCCGACGCGATCGTCGACCGGCTCGACGCCCCCTCGGTGACGGAGGAGTACGAGCGCAACCGGGCGCGGGCGCGGAGCGCGGCGGGCTCACCCGCCGAGCTCCAGGGCAAGACCGCGACGACGGACGGTCCGGTGCGCTTCACCGCGCCGTCGGTCGTCTTCTCGGACGGCTCGCGGGAGCTCGTCGCCGGCGGGTTTCAGCCCGTCGAGGCCTACGACGTGCTCATCGCCAACCTCGATCCGACCCTGGTGCGCCGTCCCGCCCCCGACTCCCCGGCGCCGCTGCTCGGGTTCTTCGATGAGGGCCTGACGACCCAGGAGGTCGCCGCGCTCCTCGCCCGCGGCAACGACGCGCCGGACCGGGTCGCCGCCGAGACGGCGCTGATCGAGCTTGTCGCCGCCGGGGATGCGGTCCGGGAGCCACTCGGCGACGATGCCCGGTGGCGCGCCGCGGCGGCCGCAACCGGTGACGCGCTCGCCGCTTAGGCGAGCGTAAAGCGCACCGGCAGCGTCTCGAGCCCGTAGATTCCCGACGGGGTCCCGAACTCCGGCTCGCCGTCGAGCTCGATCGCGGCGACGTGCTCGGCGAGGAACGCGAGCCCCTCCTGCATCTCGGCCCGCGCGAGGTTGGCGCCGACGCAGTAGTGGATTCCGGCGCCGAACGTGAGCACGCGCGCCCGCGGCCGCTCGGGGGCGATGTCGAAGCCGTCGGGATCGATCCCGTCGCGGTTCGCATGCCAGGCGGAGACAAGCACGATCGAGCCGGCCGGGAACGTGACCCCGCGGTGCTCGATCTCCTCGATGGTGATTCGCGCCGTGAACGGGGTGATCGGCTCGTAGCGGAGCGCCTCGTCGACGGCCGCGAGCGCGAGGCCGTGGGGATCCGAACGCAGCTTGTCCCACTGGTCGGGGTGCAGCGCGAGCAGCCGGACCGCGTGCGCGAGCTGGCTCTGGCTCGTGTCGACGCCGCCGACGAGGATGTTGAGGATGAGGTTGCGCAGCTCGTCCTGGTCGAGTCGCTCGCCCGCCTCCTCGGCGTTGATGAGGTCGGTGATGAGATCATCGCCGGGGCTTGCCCGCCGCGCGTCGATCAGCCCCTCCTCGTAGGCGTAGAACTCGGCGACCGCGTCCTCGATCAGCTCCCGCTCGGTCATCAGGCTCGCCGCGTCGAACTGACGCTGGATCCAGTTCGACCAGTGATGCAGGCGCGGCGCGTCGGTGAGCGGCGCACCCATCACGTGCGCGATCACGAGCGACGGATAGGGCTTGGCGAAAGCGTCGATGAAGTCGAAGCGCCCGTCGTCCGGCAGTGACGCGAGCAGCTGCACGAGGAACTCTCGCATCGCCTGGCGGTAGCGGTCGACACGACGGGGTGACAGCGCCGGGTTGACGAGGTTGCGCAGACGACGATGGTCCTCGCCGTTGATGTTGATGATGTTGCGGACGATCTCCTCGTGGAGCGCACCATCGGTGATGTTGAAGATCTCGGCGATCGTCAGGCCCGGGAACACGGCTGCCTTCGTGCGCAGGAAGAACTCGCCGGACTCGCGGTCGAGCACCGTGAAGCCGAACGGGTTCATCGCCAGCCATCCGTCATGGCCGTGGAGCGAGGTCATCGCCGCGCGGTAGTGCTCTCCCCGGAGCTCAGGGTTGGTGTGGTCGAAGTCCGGAAGGTCGATGTCGGTGATGAGTGGCATGGGCGCGAGCCTACTGTGGCCGAGCACGGATCCGTCAGGTCCTCTACGGTTTCTCGCACCATGGTTCGGCGGAGGGGCACTCCTATCGGCGCGGGCCTGCTGGCTCTGTTGGTGCTGCTCGCCGCGGCCGCTGCCGCCGCGGCGGCGAGTTCCGCAACGCTTCCACGGCTCGCGTTCGTCAAGACGGGACGCACCGGCGATCAGGTCTGGATCGCCGACGCCGGCGGCCGGCACGCCCGCCATCTCGGACCCGGCGACGTGCCGCTCGTCTCGCCGTCCGGCGCGCTTGTCGCGGGCGAGCTCAGTGGCAGCCGTTCCGCGGCCGTGCTCTACGGGCCCGGCTCGACCGTCCACCGCTTCTTCAAGGCAAGCCGGGTCGGCGCCCAGGCGCTCGCCTGGTCGCCTGATTCACGCTACGTCGCGATCGAGCTGTTCGGGAACAACCCGGGCAAGCGGGATCGCGAGTCCGGCCTGGCGATCGTCGACACCCAGACATTCACGTCGAAGGTGGTCGCCCGGGGCTCGATCTGCGGCGCAAGCTTCTCGCCCGCCCTGCCGGACCGGCTTGCCTACGGCCTCGGTCCGCCGGGGTCGTTCTGCCTGTTCGGGCGCCTGGCCGTGTTCACCGCCAACCCGGATGGGTCTCAGCGCAAGCAGATCACGCGGGACGGGCGCAGCCTCAACCCGGCGTGGGGCCCGACGAAGATCGCCTTCGACCACGAGCGCCTGCGCCGGCGCGACGTCCCCACCTACCAGGTCTGGCTGATGAACCCGGACGGGAGCGGACGCAGGCAGATCACCCACACGAAGGTCCCGGCGCTGCTCGAGGGCCTCGTCCCGATGCAGTTCTCGGCCGACGGCACGCGGCTGCTCGCCGAGTACGAGGGCCAGGACACGAGCGAGGCGTGGACGATCGATGTGACGACGCGCCGCGCGCGTCAGGTGAAGGTCAAGGGCGTGAGCGTCACCGCGGGCGGACTCTCGACTGACGGGAGCCTGGTCCTCATCGACTACAACGGATTCCTCAACCCGCCCTCCGCCGGGACGGTCGAGACGGTGCCGTTCGGCGGTGGGCCGGCGACGGTGCTCGTCCGCCACGCCGGCTACCCGAGCTGGAATCGCTGAACGCGCTCAATGCTCGTGATGCGCGTGCGCCCACCGGTCGTGGGCGAGTTCGCGGATGACCGCCTCCGAGAGCGCGAGCGCCTGCACGACGGTCCGGTAATCGACGTTCTCCGGCGTGTCGGACATCTTGTGGTAGTTCGATAGCGCCTTGTAGCGGTCCGTCGACGTGATCGTCGTCGTCGGATAGCCGGCCCGACTCGGGATCACGGCGTCGGTCGAGTTGCGCGAGCGCATCCCGCGCCGCAGCGGCACGCCGACCCGCTCCGCGGCCCGGCCGACAAGGTCGCGGAACGTGCGGTCGTGGTAGTCCTCCATCACGACCGGGCCTTCGCCCTCGAGGAGGATGATGCGCGGCGAACCGACCGTGTCGAGGTTGAGGAACCACGTTCGGTCGCGGTCGAGGTGGGGGAAGTGGCGCTCGGCGAAGCCGTGGATCCCGCCCTGGAGGACCTCTTCGGCGCCGCAGGAGACGAGCAGCACCCGCAACCCTCGGACGGGCTGCTCGCGGAGTTGCTCGGCGAGCGCGGCGAGCACGGCGACGGCGCTGAGGTTGTCGTTCGCGCCGGGACACACGGGGCGGCGGGCGACGTCGGCGAACACCGCGGTGCCGACGAGCGAACCGACCAGCCCGAGCCGGGTCATCCACCGCTTCTCGCGCAGCGCCCCGACCGTGATCAGCGCGGGCATGCTCAGCAGCGCCCACCACAGCGGCAGCGACGTGTCGATCCGCTCGATCACGCCGGGGAACTGCTCGCCGAACCACGCCTGTGCCTGATCGTCGAAGATCGCGCCCGTCGGGGCGGCGTCATGGTGGGCGAGGATGACAAGCGTCCGGTCGGCGGCGTCATCGCCGGCACGGGCGACGACGTTCCACGTCGGGTGCAGGGGTGCGGTGGCGCGGCGGAACACGCGCGGGCCGTTGGAGACGTCATCCGCGATCGCGGCGGTCACGAGTCCGGCGGCGGCCGCCGCCAGCTTGCGCGTCCGCGGGCTCTGAGCGGCGATCCCTGAGCCGGCCGCCACCGCCGTGAGTGTCCCGATCACCCGCGCGTAGCCGTCGTGGAAGCGCTCCTCCTCAACCTCGACCGGCCAGCCGGTCTCGGACAGGCGCGCGGCGAGCCAGCGGGCCGCTTGCTCCTCGCCCGGCGAACCCGCCCGGCGCTCGATCGGGGCCAGGGTCTCGATGACCTCCCGCAGCGTCCCGAGACGGGCTGCGGAGGTGGACGTGGGCGGGGCGTCAGCGGACAGGCGCGTCATGGTAGCCAGTGCGGTCGCGCGGCTCGTTCACGACTCGACCACAACCCGGTTACACCGCTGCAACTCGGGCTTGTGCGAACCGGGGAAGAGTACGGGCACCATGCGGGCCGCGGACGACGGGACACCCTGGCCTGCCAACCACAGTGAATAGGAGACCCTCGATGTCGCGAAAGCGCATCGCTCCGCTCGTCGCCGCCGCTGTAGCGGTAGCGGGCGGGAGCGTGATCGTCGCCGGATCGGCGGCGGCCGGTGGGCTCAGCCACCACCATCGTCAGCGGATCGGCCGGCACACTGACGAGTGGCTGCCCACCCGGACCCCGATCCGTCACGTCGTCGTCATCTTCGGCGAGAACATCTCGTTCGACCATTACTTCGGGACCTATCCGAAGGCGGCGAACACCGACGGCCAGTCGTTCCACGCCACGTCGGGCACCCCGGCCGTCGACGGCCTCCCGCCGTCGACGAGCCCGTCGCTACCGCTGGCGCTGCGGCACAGCGCGAACCTGCTGACCAGCAACCCCAACTCGGCCCTGCCGAAGCGGCTCGACTCGAGCCCGACCGGTCTCGCCGGCGGCGCGGGTGGTCAGCTCACGTGCGACCAGGACCACAACTACTCAGACGAGCAGCAGGCGTTCGACGGCGGCAAGATGGACAAGTTCGTCGAGAGCGTCGGCACCGGGAGCGGGACGAGCCCGTTCGGGACGCCGTGCGATCCCAAGCAGGTCATGGACTACTACGACGGCAACAGCGTCACCGGGCTGTGGAACTACGCCCAGCACTTCGCGATGAGCGACAACAGCTACGGAACGACGTACGGCCCGTCCTCGCCGGGTGCGATCAACCTCGCTGCCGGCGACACCGGCAACGTCGACATGACCCACACGGCGAACAGCCCGTCGATCGCGACCTCGACCAAGCCGAACGCCGACCTGACGGCGGACGGCAAGGGCGGCTTCTCGCTCACGAGCGACGCGCAGCCGTACTGGGACGACTGCTCGACGCGCGACGCGGTCGCGATGAACGGCCAGAACGTCGGCGATGTGCTCAACCACCGCGGGTTGTCCTGGGGCTGGTTTGAGGGCGGTGAGCGTCCGAGCACCAGCTACACCGACGCACTCGCGGCGGTTGGCGCGTCCGGTCAGCCGACGAGCACGTTCACCCCGGATCAGTTCAAGAGCGCCGGGTTCCAGAGCCAGGTCCCGCACTCCTCCAACCAGGGGATCTGCGACACGGTGCACCCGATCGGCGTCGCCCTCGGCGGTACCGGTCAGTGGGGTTACAAGGACGACTACATCCCGCATCACGAGCCGTTCAACTACTACGCGTCGACGGCGAACCCTCACCACCTGACGGTCGCGACCGACGGCGCCGGCCACGACACGCTCGCGGGTCTTCATGCGATCGGGCGCGACACGCAGAGCTACAAGAACGGCGCGCCGCAGTTCGACACGCCGAACCACCAGTACGACATGAGCGATTTCGATCAGCTCGTGTCGGCGATCCAGAACCATGTGCTGCCCGCTTCGGCGCTGCCGGCGGTCAGTTTCCTCAAGCAGCCCGGCTACCAGGACGGTCACGCGGCCTATTCGGACCCCGCGGACGAGCAGGAGTTCATCGCGCGGGAGATCAACGCGCTCGAGCGCACGCCGGACTGGAAGAGCACGGCCGTGATCGTCGCCTACGACGATTCGGACGGCTGGTACGACCACCAGTATCCGGGCGTCCAGAACCCGTCGCTGTCGCCGGCGGACAACCTGACGAACACGTCGCTGACGGTCTCGACGACCGGCACCTCGGGCCAGTGCGGTCCGAAGCCGCAGACGAGTTCGCCGCTCGCGGCCGAGCAGGGTCGGTGCGGTCTTGGCCCGCGCCTGCCGCTCGTCGTCATCTCGCCGTACGCGCGTCACAACTACGTCGATCACAACCTGTCGAGCCAGAGCTCGATCCTCAACCTGATCGAGTACAACTGGCGGCTGCCGTCGATCGACGGGTCCACCGACAGCCTGCTCACGAGCTCCGACCAGGCCGAGCGGATCCCGTTCGACCTCGCCGGCCTGTTCCGCTTCCGCGGGGAGCGGTTCGATGAGCGTGGCGGCAAGCTGTTCCTCGACCCGAGCACGGGTCAGCCGGTCGGCCATGGTCGCCTCCACGGCCGCCGGCACCGTCACCGGCGATAGCACTCGGCCACCGCCGTCACACACACGGGGGGGCCGGCGCACGTCCGTCGGCCCCTTCGTCGTTGGTCCGGGCGGAGCGCGCGGGCACGCTCACCAGAGGTCGCCGTCGCGCCAGTCGCAGGTAAGCTCGCCGCTGAGATCGAGCGGGGCCGACCCAGGCAGCACGTAGATGGCGCCGTCCTCGGAAGCCGTCCGCATCGTTCCGGTGGGGGTGAGCGCGTACGTCGCCCCGCGCCATGCCTGCCATCCCCGGCCGGCATAGAACGCCCTGGCGTCCTCGGTCGTGCCGAGTGCGCCGAGTTCATACGCCGCGCGGATCACCGTCTCGAGCACATCCATCACGGCCGTGCCGCATCCGGAGCGCCGGTATCCCTCGCGGACCACCACCGCTTCGACGTATCCGGTCCGCAGCGCTCGGCCGCCGTGCAGCAGCCGGCGCTGGACGACCGATCCGTGGGCGACGAGGGTCTCGCCGGCCAACACGAATGCATGGACTCCGCCGAGGGCGTGCTCCCAATCGTGGTCATCGAACGCCGAGCCGAATACGTCGTCGGCCAGCCCGCGGGCGGCGTCGAGCACGATCGGGTCGAGCGCGGCGGTGTGTCCGGTCCGCAGCGTGAGCCCGGTTCCGCTGCTCACATCGCCGTCAGTTCAGGTAGGTGACGACGGCGTCCGCCGGAGCCCGCTCGGGCGGCTCCTTCTCCTGGCGCGGGCGGCCGAGATGGATGAGCGCGACGAACCGCTCGGTGTCCGGGATGCCGAGCGCAGCCCGGCCGTCCGGCGTGCGCAGCACCCCAGGGGTGCGCCAGTACCCGGCGAGGCCGCGAGCCTCCGCCGCGAGCAGCACGGCGTAGGTCGCGCAGGCGGTCGCACACAAGTCCTCCTCGTCCTGGACCGGATCCTCGGAGCGGACCTGGGTCGCGGCGACGAGGGTGGGCGCTCGGTCGAGCTTGCTTGCCGCCTCTGGTCCTGCGGCCTGCTTGAGCGCCTCCAGCGACGCGGGACCGAGGACGCGAAAGCGCCAGGGGTTCGTGAGGTGGTGATTCGGGGCCCAGCGGGCAAGTTCGAGCAGCTCGTCGAGCAGCTCTCGAGGGACCGGCTCGGGCGCAAATGCCTTGTGCGTGCGCCGGCTGCGGATCGCGTCTTCGACATCCATCGCGCGTCGAACGGTAGCGGCGCCCTTGACTCTGACGTTGCGTGAGGCCCTACGGTGCTGCGGATGCGAACGGTCGGCGACGTTTCCGAGATGACCGGCGTGACCGTGCGCACGCTGCACCACTACGACGAGATCGGGCTGCTGAGGCCGAGCGGACGCTCGGACGCCGGGTACCGCCTCTACGCCTACGCCGATCTGACGCGGCTGCAGGAGATCCTCGTGTGGCGGGCGCTGGGTTTCTCGCTGAATGACATCCAGGCGACGCTCGATGACCCGGCGTACGACCGGATCGCGGCGCTGCGCCGCCAGCGGGAGCTCGTCGAGCGTGAGTCCGAGCGCCTCGGGGCGCTGCGGGCGGCTCTCGACAGCGCCATCGCCGCTGAGGAGAAAGGAACGACGATGCAGGAGCACGCGATGTTCGAGGGGTTCGACCCCGCCGAGTACGAGGAGGAGGTCCGCGAGCGCTGGGGCCACACGGACGCCTATCGCGAGTCGACCCGCCGGGTGGCGGCCTACGGGGAGGCGGACTGGCGCGAGATCCGCGCCGAGTGGGACGCGATCGTCACCGAGTTGGCCGCGGCGATGGCCGCCGGTGAGCCCGCCGCCGGGGAGCGCGCCACGGCCGCCGCCGAGCGCCACCGCCAGCACATCACGCGTTGGTTCTACGAGTGCCCGCACGCGATGCATAAAGGTCTGGGAGAGATGTCGGCAGCGGACCCCCGGTTCGCGCGCAACTACGACCAGGTCGCCCCGGGTCTCGCCGGGTACGTCCGGGACGCGTTCGCGGCGAACGCCGACGCTGCGGCTCGCTGAGCGCTACGCGGTGATCCCGACGTGGCCCGGCTGGGACATCACCCGGACGAGCCACTCTCGGATGGCGGGGTAGGGCTCGAGCTCGAACCCGCCCTCCGGCGCGACGTGCGTGTATGCGTACAGCGCGATGTCGGCGATCGAGTAGCGGTCGCCGACGAAGAACTCCTGGCTGGTGAGGTGGCGCTCCATCGCGGCGAGCGCTGCCTCACCGCCGCGCTGCTTGGCCTCGAGATCGGCCGCCGGCGGCTCGATCCCGGCGATCCGCCAGAACCGCGCGACGGCGATGTTCGGCTCGTGGCTGTACTGCTCGAAGAACATCCACTGCAGTACCTTCGCCCGGTCGAAGCGGTCCTCCGGAACGTACGGGGTGCCCTCCGCGAAGTAGGCGATGATCGCGTTCGACTCGCCGAGGCTGCGGCCGTCGTCGAGGACGAGCGTCGGCACGCGGAGGGCCGGGTTGAGATCCCCGATCACCTCGGCCCGGTTGGAGCGGTCGATGACGCTCAGCTCCTCGCGCTCGTACTCGATCCCGAGATGCGCGAACAGGAGCCGGACCTTGTAGCAGTTGCCTGAGACCTGCGCGTTGTAGAGGAGCATCGGACGCGGAACTCTAGCTCCGCTAGCACGCGAGCCCCGCACGCGGCCGGGCGTGCGGGGCTCGGGCTACTGACGCCTGGACGGTGAGCGTCAGGACTTGACGTGGGCGCTGAGGAGCAGGCGCAGCGCCGGCGCGACCTGGTTCGGCTCGCCGCTCGCTCCGTCCTTCAGCGATGGCTCGAAGTAGCGCACGTTGGTGCCGAAGCTCGCTTGGGTCATGTAGATCCCGCTCGTGTCATTGCCGAGGGCGAGGACGTCGCCGGCGCGGACCGAGATGCGGGCGGAGAACGTGTTGAGGCCGATCGAGCTGACGGTGTGCACCGCGCTCGAACGGACGAACTTGTAGTCACCGCCGCCGATCGGCCGCAGGATCCGCAGGCGGACAAAGCCGCCGGTGCTGCCGGCGTTCACTGACCAGTCGGTGACCGTGCCGGTGCGCTTGACGACGTCGGTGGGCTTGCCGTTGCGGGTGTTGAAGTACGTGCACTTGATCTGAGCGACGCACAGATTCAGCGTGGGGGTGCCGTTCGCGTTGCCGACGCCTCTGGTCTTGGCGAATGCGCCGGGGGCGGCGGCGAGTGCGACCGAGGCGGTCGCGGCAAGCGCGGTGAGGGTTCGTAGGTGGCGCATCTCGGTTCTCCTGTGCAATCCGTTGACTTGGTGGAACGGAGATTGCCGTGGCGCCGGGACTTCGCCCAGGACCCCAAGGGGTGGAATGGACTACACCCCTGCGGGGGCGCGGTCCTGGATCACGCGCACGGCGCCCTTCGGCGCGAGCGTGATCCCGCGGAACTGGACCTCCTCGGGCTTCGTCGACGCGGCGCGCAGCGCGCACCGCTCGAGCACCCGGGAGACCACGATCCGCATCTCCATGAGCGCGAAGCTCGCCCCGAGGCATCGCCGTGTTCCGCCGCCGAACGGCACCCACGTGTACGTGTCCGGCACATCGTCGCCGAGGAAGCGCTCGGGGCGGAACGCGGCCGGCTGCGGATAGAGGTCGGCCCGGCGGTGGATGATCCGGATCGACGGGTTGATCTCCATCCCGACCGGGACCTCGTACTCCCCGACACGGAACGGTTCGCCGCGCACAACCCGACCGACGCCCGGGATCACCGGGCGCAGCCTCAGCGACTCCTTGACGACGGCGTCGAGGTACGCCGTGTCGCCGGGGTCGCAGCGCTCGAGCACGGCCGGGGTGTGAAGTAGCAGGTCAAACGTCCACGCGAGCCCGGTCGCGGTCGTCTCGTGACCGGCGATCAGCAGCGTGACGAGTTCGTCGCGGACCTCGCGGTCGGTCAGTCGCTCGCCGTTCTCGTCCTCCGCCAGCAGCAACGCCGAGAAGACATCGTCCCGCTGCGCAAGGTCGTCGGCCTGACGGCGCCGCGCGATCTCCGCGTACAGGATCTCGTCAACGGCCCGCTTGGCGGCCTCGAACCGCTGAACGGCGTCGGTCCGGCGACCAAGTCGCCCAAGCGTGAACATCAGCACGAGCCCGCGGGGTTGCGCGACGGGGCGGATCATCTCTCGCAACCGCCGTCGCAGCTCGTCCTCCACCGGCCCGGGCTCGAATCCGAACACGGCCCGCATGATCACGCGCAGCGTGACTGCCTGGAGGCTCGGCATCAGCTCGAACTCGCGGCCCACCGGCCAGCCGTCGATCTCGGCGTCGACCGCGTCGCGCATCGTCTCGGCGTACGCCTGCATGCGTCGCCCGTGGAACGGCGGCAGCAGCAGCCGGCGGTGGCGCAGGTGCTCGCCGCCGTCGAGCAGCAGGACCGAGCGCTCACCGAGGATCGGGCCGAGCAGCGCGTTCGCCTCGCCGGCGTTGAGCTGCTCGTGCGGGCCCTGGAACAGCTCCTTGACGAGCTCGGGGTCGAACAGCATCACGAACCCGTCGTCGAACAGCGTCCGCATGTAGACGGCGCCACCGTAGCGCCGGCGCGCCCACTCGAGGAACCGCGCGCCGCCGAACATGAAGCCGGCGGTCTGCACGATCCGGGGCAGGCGTGGCCCGGGGGGTAGAGAGCGAGACGCACGGGCGGCGACGGGCTCGCTGCGACGCCCCGCGGGCTTGTCCGTGGCAGTGGCGCTCACTGCGACGGATCGTTGCACATCGCCCGCGTCGGCTAGCTCACCTTGAAGCGCTGGACGAGCTGGCTGAGCTCCTCGGCGTTGCCGGCAAGCTCGTGGGCCGAGGCTGCGATCTGCTCGGTCGACGCGCTCGTCTCCTCGGTCGAGGCTGAGACCTCCTCGGTCGAGGCGGAGGACTGCTCGGCGACGTTTGCCGCCTCGCCGATGCTGTCCTGCATGCTGTGCGCTGAGGCCGCGATCTCCTCCGAGGTAGCGGCGATCTGCTCGACGCGCGCGACCATGTCCTCGACGGCCTGGCCGATTGTGAGGAACGCCTCGCGGGTCTGCTCGACGACCGCAGTGCCATCGGCGGTCTTCCGCGCGCCGTCCGCGACGACGCTCACCGCGCGGTTCGTCTCGGACTGGATCGCGCCGATCAGCTCGGAGATCTCCTTCGCTGCTGACTGAGACTCCTCGGCGAGCTTGCGGACCTCCTCGGCGACGACGGCGAAGCCGCGGCCCTGCTCGCCGGCGCGGGCGGCCTCGATCGCCGCGTTGAGCGCGAGCAGATTCGTCTGCTCGGCGATCCCGGTGATCGTCGCGACGATCGCGCCGATTTGATCGGACTTCTCGGCGAGCTCGCGGATCGCTGCGCTGACTGCGTCGCTTGAGTCGCGTACGGCGCGCATCGCCTCGTTCGCCTGCTCGGCTGCAGTGACGCCCTCCTGGGCGGTCTCCCGGGTCGTGTTCGCGACCTCGGCGGTCTGCTCGGCCTGGGCCGCTGACTCCTTGACTGCGTCCGCGACCTGTTCCGCCGCGAGCCGGGCCGTCTCGATGACGCCCACCTGTCGCTCGGCGCCCTGGGCGACGTCGCCGATCGCCTGGGCGATCTCGCCGGTCGCCTTCCCCGCCTCCTCGGAAGTGCTCGACATCTGGGCCGACGCCGACCCGACGCTGCCCGCGGCGGTTGACACCTGCCCGATGAGCTCGCGCAGGCTGACGCTCATCGTCGCGAACGACGTTCCCAGCGCATCGCGCTCCGAACGCGCGTGAACTGAGCCGCTCAGATCACCCTGGGCGATCCGATCGGCGACGCCGGCCATCCCCTTCAGATAGGTGAGCATCTCGTCGAACACGCGCGCCAGGTCGGTCACCTCGTCACGTCCGCTCGCGTCGACCGTCTGCTCGACGTCGCCCTCGGCGACACGCTTGCCGACGCGCACGAGTTCAGCGAGCGGGCGGCCGATCGACCGCGAGATCACGAGTGCGAGTCCGATCGCGAGGACCGCCGCGAGCAGCCCGACGACGATCATCTGTGTGCGGGCGGAGTCCGCCGCGCTCGACGCGGCGCTGGTCGCCTGCGCCGACTGGGCCTTGATCAGCCCGACGACCTTGTCCGTGTTGTTTGAGATCTGGTTGAACAGCGAGATCTCACGGCCGAGCACCAGCGCATTCGCCGCCCTGACATCCGTAGGTGTCCTCCGGCGGTAGAGCGAGATCACCTTGCTGTCCGTGGTCATGAACTGCTCAAAGGCGCTCTTGGCCGCGTTCAACGCACCGAGCTGGGCTGCGGTTAGCTGCTCGCCGCTCAGGACGCCGACTTCCTTTCGGAAGGCAGCCGCCGACGCGAGGAACGCCTTGCGGCTCGGAGCGGTGTCGCTCGCCGCGTTCGGGAGGCCACGCACGACGTCGAATGCGTACGCCGTCTGCCACCCGTTGAAGTCGGCACCCCGGAACTTGATCTGCAACGCCTCGCGCGTCAACCGGACGTTCCGGGACAGCTCATCAGCGGCGCTGTTCTGCGAGCTGCCGCCGCTGATGCCGACAACCGCGATCACGACAATGAGCGCGACGATCAGGCCGAACGCAGCGACCAGACGCCGGCCGATCCTGAGCTTCCTGACTGTGCCGAGTACGGTCGTCATGATCCGATCCTCCGTTGCTGTCCCGGTGATGCAACGTCACTTATGGGCAATTAATCGGATCGCCCACGGGAAAGTGGACGGTTGAAACCCTGACTTGGATCCGGCGAAACTACGGACGTCGAGGCTCAGTCGCTGATCTCGGCGAGCCCGTCCTTGATGACGACGTCGCCGCTATCGGCGGTCGTCTGGTAAGCGAGGGCGCCGCTGCCCGCATCCCACAGCCGGGTCGTGATCGTCTGCCCCGGCGTGATCGGCTTGGCGAAGCGCACGGCGAGGCGGCGCAGGCGCGTCGGATCATCCGGGCATCCGTGCTGGATCGCGGCCACGGAGGTGAACGCCATCGTGCACAGGCCGTGGATGATGATCCCGGGCAGTCCCATCTGCCTGGCGAGCGCGTCATCGAGATGGATCGGCATCGGGTCGCCGGACGCCTCCGCGTAGCGGAACGTCTGGTCCTCGTCGAACGTCTGTGACACGGTCGCCGCCGGCTCGCTCGACCGCAGCGCCTCGTCGAACGCGTGCCCGGGCGCGGACTCGCCCAGCGCCTCCGGCGTTTGGGCGCCGCGGACGAACGTCGTCATGTATTGCTCGACGAGGAGCTGGTCGTTCTCGTCGCGGGTCTCGGCCTTGACGACGACGGTCACACCGGATGACCGGGGCGCGAGTCCGACGGCGGCGGCGCGCGTCGAGACGGTCGTGTTCGCACGGATCGGGGCATGGAAGTGGAAGTCCTGCTCGCCGTGAAGGATCATCAGCAACAGTTCGTTCGGAATCACGCGGACGGCAGCCTCGCCAGCCGTCTGGAACGCCGGTACGACCGCTAACACCGGTGGGGCATAGTCGCCGGCGACGTGGGGCTCGATCGGGTCGTTGGTGGCCGCGGCGTAGGCCTGGATCCGCTCGCGGGTGACGGCGAACTGCACCGGATCGCTCCACCGGCCGATCGCCTCGGTATTGAACGTCGGGGTCGTCGTGCTCATTGCCCGGAGGCTACCAGAAACAAATCAGTCGATTGATAAGTGACGACGCTAGAGTGGCCCGCCATGCCCACCCTTCCTCCCGCTGTTCAGAAGTCATTGCAGGTCGGCCGCCGCGGCGTGGTCGAAGGCCGCGCCCTCCGCCACGCCTGGCGCGCCGGGATGATCGGCGCGGACCCGCCGTCGCGGACCCTCGCCGTGTTCCGCGCGCTCGATCGCCTCGGCCAGCTCGGCGGCGCGATCGCGGTGGCCGCGATTCGTCATGGCGACCAGGTTGGCCTGATCGACGAGCGGGGCAGCCTCACGTTCGCCGAGCTCGACGCCCGCTCGGATGCGCTTGCGGTCGCGCTGCGCGCCCGCGGGGTTCGGGAGGGCGTGGGTGTCGGGATCCTGTGCCGCAACCACCGCGGCTTCCTCGACATCACGTTCGGCGCGGCGAAGGCGGGCAACCGGGTGCTCTACCTCAACACCGACTTCGCCGGCCCCCAGCTGCGCGACGTGTGCGCTCGCGAGGGGATCTCCGTGCTCGTCCACGACGAGGAGTACGCCGAGCTCGTCGAGTCGATCCACGCTGACCGCATCCTCGCCTGGACCGACGAGCCACAGACGAGCGGCGATTCACTCGAAGAGCTGATCGGCGCCCACCGCGGGCAGCACCCGCCTCCGCCGGAGCAACCGGCCTCCGTCGTGCTGCTGACGAGCGGGACGACCGGCACGCCGAAGGGCGCGCCGCGTCATCAGGGCCGCTCGCTCGCGCCGCTCGGAGCCCTGCTCTCGAAGGTGCCATACCGGGCGCGGGAATCGACCTACGACGCCGCCCCGATGTTCCACGGTCTCGGCTTCACCCAGATGGTGCTGTCGGTGACGCTCGGCTGCACGACGATCTGCGAGCGACGGTTCAAACCCGAGCACGTGCTCGAGGCGATCGAGCGCGAGCGGCCGACCGCGCTCGTCGTCGTGCCGGTCATGCTCCGGCGGATCGTCTCGCTGATGGAGGACTCGCCCGGCCGCTATGACACGAGTTCGCTGCGGATCGTGTTCTGCTCGGGCGCACAGCTCGAGGCCGAGCTCGTCCGCCGGGCGCGGCGGACGATCGGTGAGACGCTCTACAACTTCTACGGGTCAACCGAGGTCGCGTACGCGACGTTCGCCACCCCGGACGACCTGCGTGAGGCACCCGGATGCGCCGGTCGCGTTCCGTTCGGCGCGGTCGTGCGGCTCTACGACTTCAACGGTCATCCGATCGAAGGGGTCGGCGCGACCGCGCGGATCTTCGTCGGCAACGGCTTTCAGTTCGACGGCTACACCGGCGGCGGCAACAAGGAGGTGATCGACGGCCTGATGAGCACCGGCGACGTCGGCCACTTCGACGCCGCGGGACGCCTGTGGATCGACGGTCGCGACGACGACATGATCGTCTCAGGTGGCGAGAACCTATTCCCCGGCGAGGTCGAGGAGCTGCTCATCACCCATCCGGCGATCGAGGAGGCGGCGGTCGTCGGGGTCGACGACATCGAGTTCGGCAAGCGGCTCGCCGCGTTCGTCGTGCCGCGCGGTGGCGAGTCGGTCAGCCCCGACGAGGTGCGCGAGTTCGTCAAGCATAACCTCGCCCGCTACAAGGTCCCGCGCGACGTCACGATCCTCAACGAGCTGCCACGGAACCCGACCGGCAAGATCCTCAAGCGGCAGCTGCGCGAGATGGCGGCCGGGTGAGCACCGAGGCTTCGAAGGCCCCGTCCCGGCGCCGGACCCAGGCCGAGCGCCGGGCCGCCACGCGCTCGGCGCTGCTCGATGCTGCGCTTGCCTGTCTGGTCGAGGAGGGCTACGCAAACCTCACGACCCGCAACGTCGCCGAGCGGGCCGGCGTCTCGCAGGGGACCCAGATGCACTACTTCCCGACGCGCGCCGTGTTCGTCGCCGAGGCCGTGCGCCACGTTGCGTTCAAGCTCGCGGGCGGACTCCGCGAGCAGGACGCGCTGCGCGCCCGGAGCGAACGGCGTCGGCTCGAGGAGCTCCTCGACCACGTGTGGGAGCATCACCGCGGGCCGCTGTTCGCCGCGACGATCGAGCTGTGGGTCGTCGCCCGGACCGATCCCGAGGTCCGTGCGGCGATGGACCCCGTGACCCGCGACATCAACCGGATGATCGTGAGCGGCTCCGCCGAGCTGTTTCCGGAGATGATGCGGCGCCCGGGCGCCGACGAGCTGCTCGAGATGACGCTCGCCACGATGCGCGGGCTTGCGCTGCTGCGGTTCACCGGGGACGCCGACGACGTCGACCGGCGCTGGCGACGGGCCCGAACGCGGCTGCTGTCGCTGTACGACAAGCTGTAGGGCATGTCCGCAACCGGCTCCGCGCCCGCCCGGCCCCGCCCGCTCGTGCTCGTGCCGGGGGCTTGTCTCGGCGGCTGGGCGTGGGCTGCAGTCGCCCGACTGCTCCGCCAGCGCGGCCACGACGTCTATCCGGCGACGCTCACCGGGCTCGGCGATCGCGTTCACCTCGGCCGGCCCGAGGTCGACCTCGAGACGCACATCGCCGATGTCGTCAACCTGCTCGACTACGAAGATCTCCAGGACGCCGTGCTCGTCGGGCACTCGTACAGCGGCATCGTCGTCACCGGCGTCGCCGATCGCCGGTTCGAACGGCTGAACGCGGTCGTCTACCTCGACTGCTCGCCGCTGCCCGATGGGATGTCGCTCGCCGATGTCCAGCCGCCGGAAATGCGCTCGGCCCAGGAGCAGGGCGTTGCCGAGCGGGGTGACGGCTGGCGCTGGCCGCTCCCGGACGGCGAGACGCTGCGGTCGGGAGCGTTCGGAAGCACCGACGGGCTGAGCGACGAGCAGCTCGAGCTGATCGTGCGCCGCGGCACGGCGCAGCCATATGCGACGTTCACGACCCCGCTGCGCCTGACCCACGATCAGCCGCCGGGCGTCCGGCGCATCGTCACGTTCTGCACCGCGGGGGGGATCGACGTCGCGCTGCTCGAGCACATGCTCGAGGAGGGCGACCGGCGGGCGCTGATGTTCGCCGCCCCGGATTGGGAGTTCCACGAGCTCGCGACCGGCCACTGGCCGATGTTCTCGATACCCGAGATCACCGCCGAGCTGCTCGGGGAGATCGCCGACGGACCGCCGCCAGACCCCGACGCGCCGGTCGAGCCGGTCGATCCCGGTGACGAGCTGATCTGACGTCCCAGGGCCGGACGGCGCATCTGTCAAAGTGTTTTCAAGCTTCAGGCCTATCGTGAAGCTCACTGAACGAGCTGCAGAAAGGCATGAACGCCCCATGAAGTTCCTGCGCACCATCTCCACCCGTCGTCTGCTGGCATTGCTGGCCGGCTTGGTTTCGGCAATCGTCGCCGGAGCGGCGATCGCCGTTGCCGCGGCCGGTACGGGGCCGACGCCCCCGCCGAAGGCGCTGCCGAACGCGGTCCACTCCGCGCTCGCCGCCCCGGCGCCCAACGGAATCACGGCGCGCATCAGCTTCACGAACCATCTCATCCCGGCGGGGAACATCCAGGGCGGGGACCCGATCCTCACCGGAGCGACGGGGCGGCTATGGCTCTCCGGCGACCATCGGCTGCGGCTCGAGCTGCAGTCCGACAGCGGCAGCGGCGACGCTCAGATCGTCGTCGACAAGACCTCGTTCTGGGTCTATGACCCAACCGCCCGCACGGTCTACAAGGGGACGATCCCGCAGGACGCAGCCCGCGCACACAAGGCCAAGGCGAAGGCGCACGACACCGGGGTGCCCTCGATCACGCAGATCCAGAAACACCTCACCGACCTGGCCAACCACGTCAACCTGACGGGCGCGATCCCGAGCGACGTCGCCGGGCACTCCGCCTACACGGTCCGCGTTTCACCGAAGCACGACGGCGGCCTGCTTGGCGCCGGCGAGCTCGCCTGGGACGCGATCAGGGGCGTTCCGCTCCGAGTCGCCGTGTACGCACAGAACGACAGCGCGCCCGTGCTCGAGCTCAAGGCGACCGACATCTCGTACGGTGCGGTCGACCCGTCGGTGTTCAGCGTCTCGCCGCCATCCGGCGCCAAGGTCGTCCAGGTCGACACGTCGAAGGCGCGCACGAGCGCGATGGCGGCCAAGGCCAAGCGCCGGCACAACCATCGCGAGGTCACCGGCGTCGGCGCCGTCGCCAAGAAGCTCCCGTTCACGCTTGTCGCACCGAAGCAGCTCGTCGGGCTCCCGCGGCGCGACGTCACCCTGCTCAGCTGGGGCGGCCACCCGGCCGCACTCGTCTCCTACGGGCAGAACCTCGGGGGCGTCGCGGTGATCGAGCAGCCCGCGGCGTCGGCGAGCAAGACCCTCGGCGGCTCTGCGAGCAGCAGCGGCCGTGGGCACCGGGGCCTGACGTTGCCGACCGTGTCGATCAACGGCGTCACCGGCCAGGAGCTCGACACCGCGCTCGGGACCGTCGTCCGGTTCACCCGGAACGGCGTCACGTACACGGTGCTCGGGTCGGTTCCGGCGGCCGCAGCCGACGCCGCGGCACGAGCTCTGTGAAACCCGATGCCATGTCCCCGCCGCCACCCATCGAGGTTCGCGGCCTCGTCAAGGAATACGGCGACCTGACGGCCGTCGCCGGCGTTGATCTGACGGTCAATGTCGGCGATGTCTACGGGTATCTCGGGCCCAACGGTGCCGGCAAGACGACGAGCCTGCGGATGATGCTCGGGCTGATCCGGCCCAGCGCCGGCTCGGTCCGGCTGTTCGGGCGCGATCCGCAGCTGAGCGTCGAGGCGCTCAAGGGGGTCGCCGGGTTCGTCGAGGCCCCGACGTTCTATCCCTACCTCAACGGGCGCCGCAACCTCGAGCTGCTCGCCGCTTTCGACGGTGGCGACGCCGACGAGCGGATTGATCGGGCGCTCGAGACGGTCGATCTCGCCGACCGGGCGAAGGATCGCGTCGGCGGCTACTCCCACGGCATGCGCCAGCGCCTCGGCATCGCCGCCGCGCTGCTGCGCAACCCCAAGCTGCTGCTCCTCGACGAGCCGGCGACCGGCCTTGACCCCGGCGGCATGCGGGACATGCGCCTGCTCATCCGCCGGCTCGCCGATCAGGGCATGACAGTGCTGCTGTCGAGCCATCTCCTCACCGAGGTCGAGGAGGTGTGCAATCGCGTCGCGATCGTCCGCACCGGCAGCATCGTCTACGAGGGCGAGATCGCCGACCTCAAGCGAGGCGCGGGCACGAGCTACCGCCTCTCGACGACCGATGACGAGCGGGCGCTCGCGGTGTGCCGCGCCCAGCGCGGGATCGCCGATGTCCGCCGGCAGCGCGACCGGATCACGTTCAGCGCCGACGAGTCGACCGCGGCCGAGCTGAGCCAGGCGCTCGTCGAGGCGGGCGCGCTCATCCATGAGCTCGCGCCGCAGACGGTGACGCTCGAGGACTTGTTCTTCTCGCTCACCGAGGGCGACCGAGCGGCAACGACGCCGCCGCTCGATCCCGCGCCCGCCGACGAACCCGCGAGGGCGGCATGAACCGGCCCGGCGTGCTCACTGTGTATCGCTGGGAGCTGACGAAGCTCCGCTACCAGAAGCGCACCTATCTCGGTCTTGGCGCCGCCGTGATCGTGCCGATCCTGTTCGTCGTCGCCACTCACTTCCGTCATCGCGGCCCGGAGGACGTCCCGTTCGGCGACTACATCACGCGCAGTGGACTCGCGATTCCGCTCGTCATCCTCCTGTTCGGCGCGATCTGGATGTTCCCGCTCATCACCGCGCTCGTGGCCGGCGACATCTTCGCCTCCGAGGACCACAACGGCACGCTGAAGACGATCTTCACCCGATCGCTCGAGCGCGGCCAGATCTTCGCCGGCAAGGCGCTCACGGCGGCGACGTACGCGATTGCAGCGATCCTGCTGAGCGGGACCGTCGCAGTCGTCGCGGGAAGCATCCAGTCGGGCTTCAACCCGCTCCAGAGCCTCTCCGGGACGACCGTGTCGGCACCGAAGGCGCTCGAGCTCGTGTACGTCAGCCTGCTCGTGTACCTCATCCCGATCGGTGCGATCGTGTGCATCGGGCTGCTGCTCTCCGCGCTCACCCGCAACAGCGCCGCCGCCGTCGTCGGCACGCTGATGGTGTCGCTGTTGATCCAGCTCGTCGGGATCCTGCCGGGTCTCACCGGGCTGCACCCGTATCTCCTGAGCACGCAATTCAACGCGTGGCAGGGGCTGCTCCGCGAGCCGATCGACTGGGCGCCGATCGTCCGCGCCGCATGGGTGTCCGCGCTCTACGGCCTCCCGGCGCTCGCTGCCGCGTACCTCGTGTTCCTGCGTCGCGACGTCGCGGGTGGCTAACGAGCGATGACGTCCGAGCCGCGGGTCCTCGTCGTCGACGATGATCCGCCGCTGCGCCGGATGCTCGAGCGCACGCTCGTCGCCGAGGGCTTCGACGTGACGCTCGCCTCCGACGGCGGCGCCGCGCTCGTGGCGGCGGAGCGCACTGCTCCGGACGTGATCGTGCTCGACGTAGCGATGCCCGTGCTCGACGGCCTCGCCGTCTGCCGGCGCCTGCGCCACAAGGGGCTCCCGACCCCGATCCTGATGCTGACCGCGCGCGACGCAGTTCCCGACCGGGTTGCGGGACTCGAAGCGGGCGCAGATGACTACCTCGTCAAACCGTTCGCCGTGCAGGAGCTGATCGCCCGCATCCGGGCGCTGACCCGCCGCGGGATCGACCTCGCGACGCGCGTGTCCTACGCCGACCTCACGCTCGAGACCGACACCCGGCTCGTGTCCCGAGGCGGCCGGTCGATCGAGCTGACCGGGCGCGAGGCGGACCTGCTCGAGTTGTTGCTGCGCGAACCGGGCCGGACCCTGACGCGGGACCGCGCGATCGAGGAGATCTGGGGTGGCGCGGCCGAGCCGAACGTCGTCGACCGCTACGTGACCCGGTTGCGGCGCAAGCTCGGCGAGCCGCCCGTGATCCGGACGGTGCGCGGTGCCGGGTTCTCGCTGCGCGTGTGAGTACTCGCGGAGCGAGTCCTCAGGCGAGCAGCGCCTCGACCTCGTGGTCGGGCATCGGGCGGCCGAGCAGATAGCCCTGGGCGGCGTCGCAGCCGAGCGAGCGCAGGTGGGCGAGCTGCGCATCGGTCTCGACACCCTCGGCGGTGACGCGCAGACCGAGCGCGTGGCCGAGCTCGACGACGGCGCCGACGATCGAGCTCTCGTCGGAGGGGCTGCCGAGCCCGTTGACGAAGCTCTCGTGGATCTTCAGCGAGTCGATCGGGAGTCGCTTGAGGCTCGCCAGCGAGGTGGCGCCGGTGCCGAAGTCATCGAGCGCGAGCTCGACGCCGGCGTTCTTGAGCGCGCCGAGCGACCGCGTGACGAGGTCGGGATTCCGGGTGACGGCGTCCTCGGCGATCTCCAGACACACGGCGCCGGGCGGGACCGCGCTGGCGTGTATCGCGTCCGTCAGCATCGCCGCGAGCCCGGGGTCCTCGAGCTGTCGAAAGGAGACGTTGACCGACACTGTCATCTGCGGGCGGTGAACGCGCCAGCGGACGATCTGGGCGAGGGCCCGCTCGAGCACGTACTCCCCGATCGCGTGCACGATCCCCGTCTCCTCGGCAAGCGGAATGAACTCCGACGGCGCAATCAGACCGCGTTCCGGGTGCTGCCAGCGGACGAGCGCCTCGAGGCCGGTGACGCCGGGCGTCCCGCTGAGGGCGATCTTCGGCTGGTAGAGGACGCGGAGCTCGTCGCGCTCGATCGCGTGCCCGAGCGCCGCCTCGAGCTTCATTCGCTCGACCGCCCGCTGGCGAGAGTGCTCGTCGTAGAGCTCGTAGCGCGAGCGCCCGAGCTCCTTGGCCCGGTACATCGCCGCGTCCGCGTCGCGCAGGACCGACTCCGGCGTGACGCCCGGGTCGTCCACGGTCGCGATCCCCATGCTCACGGTCACGCGCGCGTCGCCCTCCCCGACGCGGATCGGGCGGGCAGTGACGCGCCGGATCCGGTCGGCGATGAGCACGATCTCGCGATCGCTCGCGAGGTCCTCGAACAGGAACGTGAACTCATCGCCGCCGAACCGGGCGACGGTGTCCATCGGGCGCAGCATCGCCCGGAGCCGCTCCGCGAGCTCGACGAGCACGGTGTCGCCGGCCTCGTGACCATGAGAGTCGTTGATGTGCTTGAAGTTGTCGACGTCGAGGAACAGCACCCCGACGCGCGTGTTCGTGCGGCGCGAGCGATCGAGGGCGACACCGAGACGGTCGAGAAAGAGCGCGCGGTTGGGGAGCCCGGTGAGCGGATCGTGCAACGCCATGTGAGCGAGCCGCACCTCGAGGCGCTTGCGCTCGATCGCGTAGCGCATCGCGCGGTACAGGAGTGCGGGGGAGAGCTCGTGCTTGACGAGGAAGTCCTGGGCGCCGGCGCGCAGCGACGCGAGCGCGCGGAGATCGTCTGGCGCGTCGGCGAGCACGATCAGCGGTGCGTCCGGCGCCGCGGTGCGCACCTGCTCGACTGCGGTCACGCTGTCAAGGCCGGCGAGCGACAGATCCAGCAGAACCGAGTTGGCGCCGCGCTCAAGCAATTCGCGGGTGGCATCGGTGAGCCGGTCGGACTGCGCGAGCACAAGCCCGGTCGGCCAGCCGGCGCGCAGCATCTCTGCGATCACGAAGGCGGCTCGAGGATCGTCCTCAATCAGCAGAACCCGCGTCCGCCCGGCCCGACGGTCCTCGCTGGAATTGCCTGCGAGGGCCGGCTCGATGTCTCCTGCGACGTCACCATCCTGTGTGACGTCCTTCACCACATCCCCCTTCTGACGACGAAAGAGCGTCTTTTCCCTGACGAACTCCCCCAATTTTTATCGTGAACTACCCAATCTTGGCAATTCAACGGTTCCGGTGAGCCCGTTTCTTCCGTTTCCGCGCACCGTCCGCGGGCGATTGGTCGCCGTGTCAGCGGTGTCGATCCTCGCCGCTGTCGCGGTGTTCACGGGGCTGACGATCATGCTCGTCGGCCACCAGCTGCGGTCGTCGCTCGACAGCGCGCTGCGGACCCGCGCCCAGGAGGCGGCGCAGCTCGCGGTCTCGGCGCCGGCGCTGCTGACCGACCCGGGCGCGCTCGAGAGCCCCGTGTCCGGCCGCGATATCGCCGTCGAGGTGCTCGATGCGCACGGGACGATCCTCGCGCGGTCGTTGACGCTCGGGGCGCGCCTGCTGCCGCAGGATCGGCTCGTGCGCGCCGCGCGTGTCGACGGGCGCAGCGGCTACGAGGACATTCGGATCGGCGGGCGCGACTACCGGCTGTTCGTCGCGCCGATCGCCGAGGCGGGCGGCCCGGCCGCCGGGGGTGCCGTGCTCGTTGCCTCGGACACGACCGACATCCACGACACGATCTCGCACCTCGGTGCCGTGCTGACGGTGAGCGGGGCGGCGATCGCGCTGATCGCCGCGCTGATCGCTGCGGGACTGACGCGGCGCGGGCTGCGCCCGCTGCGCCGGCTCGCCGCGGGCGCGGAGGAGATCGAGCGGACGGCGGACCCGGCCCGGCGGCTGCCCGACGCCGGGGCGGCGTCGGACGAGATCGCGCAGCTGACTGGGGTGCTCAACCGGATGCTCGCCTCGCTCGAGCGCTCCCGCGCAAACGAGCGGCGGTTTCTCGCCGACGCGTCGCACGAGCTGCGGACCCCGGTCACGAGCCTGCTCGGGAACGTCCACTACGCGCGGCGCCACGGAGCGGACGACGAGGTGCTGGCCGACCTCGACCGCGACGCCGAGCGGCTGGCACGGCTCGTCGACGACCTGCTCGTGCTCGAACGGCAGGCGGGGGACGGGTCCGGCGCTGGTGCCGGCGCGGGCGCGGGCGGGCCTGCGAACTCACGAGTAGAACTAGACGGTCTAGTCCACCCGGCGGAACTAGACCGTCTAGTCCAGACGGTGGAGCTAGACCGTCTAGTCCAGATGGTGGCGGCCGAACACGCCGGGGTCGTACGGGTGGGGGCGCTTGAGCCGGTGCGGCTGCGGGGTGACGAGGAGGCGCTCCGGCGCGTCGTGGCCAATCTCGTCGAGAACGCCGTCGTGCATGGGCCGGACGGGGAGCCGGTCGACGTGTCACTGACCTGTCACGACGCGGTCGCGCGGCTCGATGTGAGCGATCGGGGGCCAGGGCCCGATCCGGAGATGCGCGAGCGGGTGTTCGAGCGGTTCTGGCGGGCGCCGGAGGCGGCCGGACGTCCCGGTTCCGGGCTCGGGCTGGCGATCACACAGGCGATCGTCACCCGTTACGGCGGGACGATTACGGTCAGCGGATCGACGTTCACCGTCGAGCTACCGGTGGGTGACGGGTAGCCCGTATAGGCGAATTCTCACGCTTGCCTTACTGAAATCTGATGCTGTTCTCGAAATATTGTCGAACATGAGTAGCGTGGAAAACAGACGCCGTCGCCACCGCACGCAATCTGCGGCGCAGGTTCAGCGGGACGCCGCGCTCGTGCGTGTCTCGCGCACCCGGCGCTTCGTCATCGGCGGCGCGGCCGCGCTGTCGGCCGGAATCGCGGCGCTCGTGTCCGCGGTCGCACCCGGCCACACCCTGGGCGCCAAGACGGCCGACGCCGCGACGTCCTCAAACGCGTCCGGCGGGGGCAGCGGCCAGTCGACCGCTCGCGCCAGCACGGCCGCCAAGAAGATGCCGCCGCTCGCCAAGCCATCCGACCTCGGGCTCACCGGTCCGCCGAGCGGCCCCACCGCTCCCACCCAAGCCGGCAACTCCGGCACCGGTCCCTCCGCGAACACCGGCTCTGTCGGCAACTCGGGCAACACCGGCAACTCCGGGAACACCGGCAGCATCGGGAACAGCGGCAACACCGGTATCGGCAGCACCGGCAACAGCGGCTCAGTCGGCAACTCCGGTCCGGCACCGCAGGCCGCGGCGCCCGCTCCCGTCACCTCCGGCGGTTCCTGAGCCCGACCCAGAGGGGACGCGCATGAGTCCAGAGCAGTTCATCGTCCGCTTTCCAGCGCTCGGCGGCACGGCCGTCGTCGGCGTGACCGAGGAGTCCGCGCTCGAGCGGGCTCGCGCAGCGGTGCAGATCGTCATCGGCGAACTCGATCGCGCGTGCTCGCGTTTCCGTGACGATTCGGAGCTGACGGCGCTCAACGGCGCCGACGGCGCCTGGCACGACGTGAGCCCGATGCTGCTCGACGCCATGCGCGCCGCTCTGCGTGCCGCGCGGCTCACCGACGGTGATGTCGACCCGACCATCGGGCGGGCGCTGATCGCCCTCGGATACGACCGCGACTTCGACGAGCTCACCCCGAACCGGACGATCACGTTCGCCTCCGTTCCCGGCTGGCGCACGATCGAACTCGACGAGTTCCGCTCGCGCGTACGAGCCGAGCGCGGAGTCATGATCGACCTCGGCGCGACGGCGAAGGCACTTGGTGCCGACCGCGCCGCCGAGGCCGCGACACGGGCGACAGGATGCGGGACACTCGTCGCCCTCAGTGGCGACATCGCGACCGCTGGTGAGCCGCCGCACGGCGGCTGGCGGGTGCGGGTGACCGACGATCACCGCGCCTCCTGCACGGTTCCGGGTCAGTGGATTTCGGTGCACTCCGGCGGCCTCGCGACCTCGAGTACGGTCGCCCGACGGTGGACGACGACGGAGGGCGACGCCCACCATCTCGTCGATCCGGCGACCGGCCGGCCGGTGGACCCGCGCTGGCGGACCGCGAGCGTCGCAGCGGTGTCCTGCCTCGACGCGAACATCGCGAGCACCGCGGCAATCATCCGCGGCGACGGCGCCCCGATGTGGCTGGAGTCGCTCGGGCTCCCAAGCCGGCTCGTCGGCACCAACGGGACCGTCGCGCACATCGCCGGCTGGCCCGCCCAGGGCGAGGAGCTACCGCTGCAGATCCCGGCGGAGGCGGCGCTCGCATGAGCGACCTGCTCGCCGCTGTCGGGCCGAGTGCCTACTGGTACCTGACGCGCGCAACCGGCGCGGTTGCGCTGCTGCTGCTGACGATCAGCGTCGTGCTCGGGATCCTCGGGCCGCTGCGCTTCACCGCCGGCCCGCGCTGGCCCCGCTTCGCGATCGACAGCCTCCACCGCGACGTCTCGTTGCTCGTGATCGTGCTGCTCGTGGCCCACATCATCACGAGCGTGCTCGACAGCTTCGCGCCGATCAAGCTGGTCGACGCGATCATCCCATTCTCCTCGGCCTACCGTCCGCTGTGGGTCGGGCTCGGGGCGCTGTCGTTCGACCTGATCATCGCTCTCATCGTGACGAGCCTCATGCGGCGACGCCTCGGTTACAGCGCGTGGCGGGCGATCCACTGGCTGGCGTACGCGAGCTGGCCGGTCGCCGTGTTGCACGGAATCGGCACCGGGAGCGACACGAAGGTGTGGTGGATGCTCGGGCTCACGGCGCTGTGTGTCGTTGCGGTCACCGCCGCGGTGCTGTTGCGGATCGCCCAATCGGAGGGTGAGTGGCGGGTCCCCGCGTTCGCGCTCGCTGTCATCGCCCCGATCGGGATCGCACTGTTCACGCTCGTCGGTCCGCTTCAGCACGGGTGGGCCCGGAAGGCTGGGACCCCGACGCGCCTGCTCGGCAAGACATTCACGCCCGTCGCCACCCACCTGACGGCGAAGGGCGCCAAGGGCGGCTCGCGTCCCCACGCCACCGCCTCTGCGAGCCTCAAGGTCCCGTTCTCAGCCGACCTCCGCGGCTCCGCCAAGCAGAAGGTCGAACCGGGCGGTGCGATCGTCGACCTGTCGCTGCGGCTGAGCGGTGGCGCCCACGGCCGCCTGCGCGTGCGGATGGCGGGCACCCCGATCGGCGGCGGCGGGCTGTCGATGACCGGCAGCCAGGTCGACCTGCTCGCGGACGGTCTGCCGTCCGTGCTCGCGGGCCGCATTGTCGAGCTCCAGGGCCAGCAGTTCATCGCCCGCCTGCATGACGGCTCAGGCTCGCAGTACAACCTGCACGCCGACCTCAACATCGACTCTCAGAGCGGCCACGTCACCGGCCGGCTCGAGACGAGCGCGGCGGGAGGCTGATCGTGGCGACGCCGACCCTCAGCGCCCAGGCGGCGCGCCGTAGCGGCCCGAGCGGCCTGCCCCGGCTGCTTGCCGGGCTCGACGGCACGGGCGCCGCGATGACGCGCGCCGACCACGAGCAGGTGCACGGGCCGCTCCCGCGCACCTCACCGCAGAGCCTCATCGACGAGGTCGATCGCAGCGGGCTGCGCGGTCGCGGCGGCGCCGACTTCCCGACGGCAACGAAACTGCGCGCCGTCGCCGAGCGCGCCGGGCGCCGTGGCGGGTACCTCGTCGTCAACGGCAGCGAGACCGAGCCGGCGAGCGGCAAGGACGGCCTGCTCCTCTCCCGTCTTCCGCACCTCGTGCTCGACGGCGCCATTCTCGCGGCGACCGCGACCGGCGCTCGCGAGATCATCGTCAAGGTGGGCGAGCGGGCGACCGCGGCGCATCGCGGGCTGCAGAGCGCAGTCGCCGTCCGCGACGACGGCATCCCGATCCGGCTCGTCGCCGGGCCCGAGGGCTACGTCGCCGGGGAGGAGAGCGCCGTCGTCAACCTCATCGGCAAGGGGCTCGCGCTCCCCACGTTCGTACCGCCGCGGCCGTATGAGCGCGGCTACCGCGGGCGGCCGACTCTGATCCAGAACCCGGAGACGCTCGCCCAGATCGCGCTCGTCGCGCGCTACGGGCACGACTGGTACCGCGAGCTTGGAACGCAGGCGGATCCCGGATCGGCACTCGTGACGATTTCCGGTGCGGTCGCTGCTCCGGGCGTGTATGAGCTTGCGTTCGGCACCCCGATGACCGACCTGCTCGCCGCCGCGGGCGGTTCGACCGAGCCGCTGCAGGCGCTGCTCGTCGGGGGCTACTTCGGGACGTGGGTCGAGTCGGCACGCGCGTTCAAGCTGCGTCTGGCGCGGGAGGATCTGCGCTCGGTCGGCTGCTCGCTCGGGTCCGGCGTGCTGATCGCGCTTGGCGAGTCGGCGTGCGGCCTGCACGAGTCCGCTCGCGTGATCGAGTACCTCGCCGAGCAATCCGCCGGTCAGTGCGGCCCGTGCGTGTTCGGGTTGCGGGCGATCGCCGACTCGTTCAGCGCGCTCGCCGACGGCGTCGCGCACGATCGTGAGCGCGATCGGGTGCTGCGTTGGAGCGCCGAGGTGCGCGGACGCGGTGCCTGCCATCACCCCGACGGCGCCGTGCGGTTCGTGGCGAGCGCGCTGGGCGTGTTCGGCGACGAGATCGAGTGGCACCGGCACTCGCGCTGCAACGGCGTGCCGGCCGATCTGCCGGCACCGGGAGTGCCGGCGGCGAGGACGACGCGATGAGCGCCAAACTGCGCGTCAACCCGATCATGTGCGAGGCCCACGGCCTGTGCGCGGAACTGCTGCCGGAGATGATCCGGCTCGACGACTGGGGCTACCCGATCCTCGATGAGACCGAGGTGACGCCCGAGCTCGTGGCGCTCGCGCGCAAGGCGGCCGACGCGTGTCCGACGCTCGCGCTGCTCCTCGACGAAGACCGCCGCTGACCGGCCCGCGCGTCTACGCGGCGCGCTCGGCCTCGGGGCGCTCGAGGTACTTCTCGCCGCCCGGCAGGTACTCGTCGGTGATGTAGACCCCCGCCTTCTCGCGATGGTGCCGCGCGATCCGGCCGCCGAGGGCGCCGAGCAGGATGCCCACGATCGCGATCACGATCACGAACACCACGCGGGAGGAGCCGAGCGACACCTTCTCGCCGTCCCCGATCGCCCAGTGGACGAGCACGAGCGAGGTCCCGAAGATCGCGCCGCCGACCATCCCGCGGTCCGCGCCGCCCCAACCGTCGCGGTGTTCGAAGCCGGCGAGGAAGCCGCCGATGCCGGCAACCGCGGAGACGATCCAGTAACCGGCCGCCGAGGCCCCGACCATCACGCCGGCGAGCGCACCGATCAGCGCCGGAAGGACGCCTCCAAGCAGGATCTGCACCGGGCGTGGGCGATCCCGGAGCAGAACGAACCGATGCATACCGATCTCTCCTTCGGTCGAGCTACCTGGGAACCCTAACGTGCCTCGAGCCGAACCGGGAGACCAGGCTCCGCCGGAACGTCGCTCCCGGGCTCGACGAGGTCGAGCTGCCACCAGCCGACGTCGTGCCACGCCCCGGCCTTCCAGCCGATCCGGCGGTAGACCCCGATGAGCTGAAAGCCGAACGACTCGTGCATTGCAACGCTCGCGTCGTTGGGCAATGTGATGCCGGCGCACACGACCTGCAGCCCCTGACGGCGCAGCAGGTCGAACAGTGTGGTGTAGAGGGCGCGACCGGTCCCGCGGCGCCGCCGCGCCTCGTCGACATATACCGAGGCTTCGCACGCCCACCGGTAGGCCGCCCGCTCGCGATGCAGGGAGCCGTACGCGAACGCCACGACCTGTCCGTCATCCTCGCCGACGAGGTAGGGATAGCGCTCGGAGAACCGAGCCATCCGCCCACCGAACTCCTCGGCGCTCGGCGGCACCGCCTCGAGCGAGATCACCGAGGACGCAACGTAGGGCGAGTAGATCGCGGCGCAGGCGGCCGCGTCGGCGATCGGATCGGCGTGCCGGATGACCATGTTCGCACGGCAGGGTAACGGTGTCGCGCGTGACGTCAGTTCCCGGCGACGAGCGGCGCGAGCAGCGCGCGGACGGCCGCGCGCGTCGCCGCTTCGTCGTGCAACGGCAGCACGGTGTCGGGCATGAGCACGAACGACGCGCCGAGCCGTAGGCCGATTTCGGCGAGCAGCTCGGGGTCGCCTTCGATCAGCTCGCCGGCGTCCTGACCGGTGCGAATGAGCGTCACGAGGAAGTCGCGGACGAGCCGGAACACCACACTGTGATCGCGCGTCAGCGCGCCGAGCAGCGCGTCGGGCTCGACTCGGGCGAGGCGTTCGAGCATGGGGTGCTCCCGGCTCACGCGGAGCACGGTGACGAACACGGCGACGGCGCGGTCGAGGATCGGCGCCTCTGGGTCGATGGCGCCGCCGATCGTCGCCAGGCACCGCCGGCACTCGCGGATCGAGAGGGCCTCGATGAGGGCGGGCTTGCTCGCGAATCGCCGGTACACGGTCATCCGCCCGACGCCGGCGCGCTGGGCCACGTCGTGCATCGTCAAATGCCGCAGGCCAGACGCGGCGGCGAGGGCGAGGGCGGCGTCGAGGATCCGCTCGGAAATGGCGTCGTCGTCGACGTGGACGTCGGGGTCGAGTGCGAGCGCGAGCAGGCGGGGTGCCGTGGCGCTCATGACGCGGTTGTGTCCGTGGCGCCGGCCGCCGCCCCGAGCGGGCCGCGGGCGATCGCCTTGCGGCGCAGCTTCAGATTCGTCGGGCCCATCACCTTCAGCGGCCGCGGCAGCACCGGCTCGAGCTTTCGGCTCACCCGGCCGAGTCGCTGGAACGCCCGCTCGTCGCGCGCGGTCCAGGGAATCCCGAGGCGTTCGCGCAGGCTCGCGGGCATCAGTCCAATGCCGCCGAGCCAGAGGGCGCGCTGGGGCGGGACGCTGGCGGCGCGCCACGCCCACCGGGGCAGCGGGAGCGGCGGCGTGGGGCGGGTGACCGACCGCAGCACGCGGTCCACCGAGGCGGTGCGGACGAGCTGGTGCTCGCAGACGTCATCGAAGTACGCCCGATACGAGAGCCAGTCGGCGGGCAGGTCACCCTCCCGAACCCCGGCAAGGCGCCCGAGCGTGCGGTATTCGGCGTAGAAGCGCTCGAGTTGCCCGTCCGTCATCGGCCGGCCGAAGTGGGCGTGGCCGGCGACGTAGGACTCGAGCAGGGTGGCGTGCACCCACGCATAGGCGGACGGCTCTAGCGCGTAGTAGCGCGTGCCGTCCTCGCGCGTGCCCTGGAACCCTTTGTGGATCGCGCGCAGCCGACGGCCGGCGGCGACGGCTTCGTCGCCTCCGTAGACGAGTAGGTTGACCCAGTCGAGCGAGCGCAGCAGCCGGTCCCACGGACGCTCCTCGAAGTCCGAATAGTCACGGACGCCCGCGCCGACGGTCGGATGGGCAACCTGGAGCAGCAGCGGATAGAGCATCACAGCGTACAGGCGGATGTCGCTGGCGACGGACCACGACACGGAGTCGGGGCCGACAAGGATCTCCTGCAGTTCGTCGTCGGACGGGAAGAATGACATCGGCGTGGTACGCAATGTAGCAGATGCGTACCATGCATACCATCGCCGTTGTTGGCAAACTGCCAAGGACGCGTTTGTAGCCGTGTCCGGCCACGCAGGCCCAGAGCCCAGGAGAGAGCATGAGCATCCAGACCCTGACCGACGAGCAGCGCGCCTTCGTCGAGTCGATCCGCGATTTCGCCCGCCGCGAGTGCGGCACACGTGAGCAGCGCGACGCGCTCACCGGCGACGGACAGGAGGGGCACAACCCCGAGCTGTACGCGCGCATCGCCGAGCTGGGATGGCTCGGGGTCGCGATCCCCGAGGAGTACGGCGGCACCGGCGGCGGCGCGATCGACCTGTGCCTGCTGTGCGAGGAGTTCACCCTCGGTCTGATCCCGATGGGGTTCTTCGGCGTCAGCATGATCACGGCGGGCGCCGTCAGCCGGTTCGGCACCGAGGAGCTCAAGCAGGAGATCCTCGGCGGCGTCGCCCGCGGACGGGTCGAGGCGATCGCGATGTCCGAGCCGGAGGCCGGCTCCGACGTCGGCAACCTCAGCTGTAAGGCCGAACGGGAGAACGGCGGCTACGTCATCAACGGCCAGAAGACGTGGATAACGGGCGCGCACGAGGCCGACCACATCCTGCTCGTGTGCCGGACGAACCGAACCGGCAACAAGCACGAGGGCCTGTCCATGATCTCGGTACCGACCGACGCCGAGGGAGTCGAGATCCGCGGGATCGACACGATGGGCGGCCGCGAGGTCAACGATGTGTTCTTCACCGACTGCCACGTCCCCGCCGACCGACTCGTCGGTGAGCAGGATCAGGCGTGGATGCAGCTGATGACCGGGCTCAACTACGAGCGGCTGATCATTGCCGCGAATGCCCTCGGGATGGCGCAGCGCGCGTTCGACGACGTGCTCGCCTACGTCAAGGAGCGCAAGCAGTTCGGCCGGCCGATCGGGAGCTTCCAGGCGCTGCGTCACCGGCTCGCCGACCTCGCGACCGAGATCGAGGCGACCCGGCTGCTCGTGTATGACACCGCCGCCAAGGTCGACGCCAACCCGGGGGCGCTGTTCCCGAAGGAGGCCTCGATGGCCAAGCTCAAGGCGAGCGAGGTGGCGAAGGCCGCGACGCTTGAAGGGATGCAGATGATGGGCGGCTACGGGTACGCCGTCGAGTACGACATGGAGCGTCAGGTGCGGACCGCGCTCGTGACGACGATCTACGGCGGCACGAGCGAGATCCAGCGCGAGATCATCTCCAAGACGCTCGGGTTGTAGCGGTCCGCTGCTCGCCGCCCGCCGCGCCCTGACCGAACCGTGTCGTCAGCCGACGACGCCGGCGAGGAGCCCCTGCATCTCGGCCGCGACCCGCTCGAGTGGGGCGGTCGAGCGGGTTGCCCGGGAGAGCACGACGGCGCCCTCGACGGCCGCGATGATCAGCGTGGCGAGCGATCGGGCGTGCTCACGCGAGTCCGTGTGGGCCTCGAGCGCGTCCGCCAGGAGCGTCTCCCAGCGCAGGAACGCCGTGGCCGCCGCTTCCCGCGCGCCGGGGCTCCGCTGACCCTCGAGCGTCGCGGCGACGACGGGACAGCCGGCGCTGAAGTCGCTGCGGCGGAGCATCTTGATCCAGCCCGCGCAGAACGCGGTGACCGCGGCCGCCGGGTCATCCCCGGCGAGCGCGTCGACCAGGCCGGCGGCCGTGAAGTCCCCGGCGTACCGTGTCGCGTCCTCGATCATCTGCGCCTTGCCGCCGGGGAAGTGGTGGTAGATCGAACCGCGCGGGGCGCCGGAGCGGGCGAGGACCTCGGAGAACGAGGTCGCCTCGACGCCGCGCTCGCGCATGACCACGGCCGCGGTCTCGATCATCTTCTGGCGGGAATCGGTGCTCGTCATCGGGTGTCGCGGACCTTGACTATGACGCGCATCATAGTACGATCCGGCGACGACTATGACGGCCGTCATAACCGCGACCATGAGGAGCCTCGCATGCCGCTGATCGACCTGATGTACCCCGCCGGCACATTCACGCCCGAGGCGCGGACGGCGCTCGCGGATGAGTTGGGCGTCGTTCTGCGTCGCGCCGAGCGCGCGCCGGAGACGCGGTTCTTCCGCGACATCACGTGGGTCCACGTCCACGAGCTCCCCGAGGGCACGATGCTGGCGGCGGGACGGCCGGTCGCGGAGCCGGTGTTCCGCGTTCAGGTATCGATTCCGGAGGGCGCACTGTCGGATCGCCGCAAGGCGGAGTTCGTGTCCGAGGCGACGCGGGTCATCACCGAGGTCGCCTGCCTCGGCAAGGCCGACGGCCTGCGTGTGTGGGTGCTGATCAACGAGGTGCCTGCCGGCAACTGGGGCGCGGGCGGCCGCGTCGTGACGATCGATGACCTGAAGGGCTTCGCGGCGCGGGAGCGCGAGCAGGCCGGTACCGCCGTCGCGGCGTCGGCGTCATGACAACGAGCGCGCCGGAGTGGCAGCCGACCGCATGCATCCTGTGCGAGTGCAACTGCGGGATCGAGGTTCAGATCGAGGGTCGGCGGATCGCGCGGATCCGCGGTGACAAGACGCACCCGGCGTCGCAGGGCTACACCTGCAACAAGGCGATGCGCCTCGACCACTACCAGAACGGTCGAGACCGGTTGACGAGTCCGCTCCGCCGCCGGCCGGACGGGACCTACGAGGAGATCGACTGGGACACGGCCATCGCTGAGGTCGCCGAGCGGCTACGCGCCGTCCGCGAGGACCACGGCGGCGAGACGATCTTCTACTACGGCGGTGGTGGCCAGGGGAACCACCTCGGCGGCGCGTACAGCCGGGCGCTGCTGAGCGCGCTCGGTGCGCGCTACCGCTCGAGCGCGCTCGCCCAGGAGAAGATGGGCGAGGGCTGGGTCGACGGCCACCTGTACGGCGGCCACACGCGTGGCGATTTCGAACACGCCGAGGTCGCGGTGTTCATCGGCAAGAACCCGTGGCAGTCACAGAGCCTGCCGCGCACGCGGGTGACGCTGCGCGAGCTCGCGCGGGACCCGGCGCGGACCCTGATCGTCATCGACCCGGTGCGGACCGAGACCGCGGAGATGGCCGACATCCACCTCTGTGTGCGCCCGGGCACTGATGCGTGGTGCCTCGCCGCGCTGCTCGGGGTCATCGTCCAGGAGGGCCTCGTCGACCGGACCTTCCTGACCGAGCACACGACCGGGGCCGAGGCCGTGCTGGCGGCGCTCGAGCGTATCCCGGTCGGCGACTACGCGGCGTGCTGCGGGATCGAAGCGGAGCTTCTGCGGACCACCGCCCGCCGGATCGCCGCCGCCGAGAGCGTCTCGACGTTCGAGGATCTCGGCGTCCAGCAGTCGCCGAACAGCACGCTGTCCTCCTACCTCAACAAGCTGCTGTGGCTGCTCACCGGCAATTACGGGAAGCCGGGCGGGATGCATCTGCACTCGTGGATGGCTCCGCTCGCGCGCTACACCGCGCGCACCGTGCCGACTCCGGTCACCGAGACGCCGATCATCGGCGGGCTCGTCCCCTGCAACGTGATCGCGGAGGAGATCCTCACCGACCATCCGCGGCGGTTCCGGGCGATGCTGATCGAGAGTTCGAACCCGGCCCACTCGCTCGCGGACTCGAAGCGCTTCCGGGCGGCGCTCGACGCGCTCGAACTCGTCGTCGTGATCGACGTCGCGATGACCGAGACCGCGCGGCACGCCGACTATGTGCTCCCGGCGGCGAGTCAGTTCGAGAAGTGGGAGGCGACGTTCTTCAACCTCGAGTTCCCTCGCAACACGTTCCACCTCCGGGCCCCGGTGCTCGAGCCGCTCCCCGGAACGCTGCCCGAGCCGGAGATCCACGCCCGGCTGATCCGGGCGCTCGACGTCGTGCCGGAGCCGGTGCTGGCGTCGCTGCGGGCGGCAGCCGGTGAGGGCCGGAGCGCCTTCGCGCAGGCGTTCATGGAGGCGACGATCGGCGACCGGCAGCTCGCCGGGCTCATCCCCTACCTGCTGTACGAGACGCTTGGCCCGACACTGCCCGACGGCGCGGCGGCCGCCGCCGCGCTGTGGGGACTCGCGCACCGATGCGCGATGACGTACCCCGACGCGGTGCGCCGCGCGGGGCATGCGGACGGCGAGGCGCTGTTCGAGGCGATCCTCCACGGCCGCTCCGGGATCACGTTCACGCTCGATGACTACGAGGGCGCGTGGAGCTACGTCGCGCACCCGGATCGCCGGATCGCGCTCGAGTTGCCCGAGCTTCTCGCCGAACTCGACGGCCTCGCCACGGTGCCGCCGGATCACACAACGCCCGAGCTGCCGCTGATCCTGTCGGCGGGCGAGCGGCGCGCGAACACCGCGAACACGATCATCCGCGACCCGGCCTGGCGAAAGCGCGACGCGGCGGGCGCGCTGCGGATCAGCCCGGCCGACGCGGAGCGACTCGGCGTGGCGTCCGGCGCGCGGGTCCGGATCACGACTGCGACCGGCAGCGCCGAGGCGTACGTCGAGGTGTCGGAGGCGATGCAGGCCGGACACGTGTCGCTGCCCAACGGCCAGGGGCTTGACTATCCCGATGCGGATGGTCAACCCGTGCTGACGGGTGTGGCCGCCAACGAGTTGACCTCGCTCGGGTGGCGCGACCGGTTCGCGGCGACGCCGCTGCACAAGCATGTGCCGGCGCGGGTCGAGGCGGTGTAGGTCCGGCGGGTAGCTCGTTAGGCCGCCGGGCGCAGGTCACCGTTGTCCGGGCGGCGCTCACGGAGGTTCGCCATGAACCCGGCCGCGTCGATCGGTCGGCCGAACAGGTAGCCCTGGGCGTACGGGTAGCCGAGCGCGGCGAGCCGATCGGCGTGATCCCGTGTCTCGACACCCTCGGCGATCGCTGACATCCCGAGCTGCCGGTCATCAGCCCGACGGCGGCGACGACGGCGCGCTCGCGCGACTGGTCCATCTCGGCGACGAACGAACGGTCGAGCTTGAGCACGTCGACGGGCAGCGAGCGCACGAGCTGCTCGAGGCTGTCGAAATACGTGGAGGCCATCGAGCGGTCGCGCCGCGGCCAGACGCCGACGACCTCGCCGTTGACAGACAGCACCGCGGCGAGCACATCTCCGGGACGCACGTGACCCCGGAGCGACTGCTCAACTTTCGCCGGCCGCCCGCCGAACTCGGCCGTCATGTCGGCGGGATCCGACACGACACTGGCGTTGAGCGTGGCCGCCGTGAGGTTGGCGGTCAGCTGCGCCCGCCGGGCAAACTCCTGCTCCGCATCTCGGCGCATATTCGCCTGGCTCTGGGCCAGGTAATACGCGACCCCGCCGAACAGCAGTGCGGCGAGTGCCAGCACAGCCGCGACCGACCGAGTCCCGATTGCTCGCATGCCCCCGATACTCGGCAATTTGACATCGAATGTGAGCAGGTGATCAGGCGGAACATCGCTCCGCAGATCCCCGCAGAATCTGGGCCTGGGGCTACAGCGGACGGCCCGCGTCGGACTACTCCGGGAGTGCCCGCGTCGGGCTACTCCGGGCGGCCGCGCAGGCGCCGCCGGGGGAGCGGTGCGTCGCGCTCATCCTCGGACGGGCGGTCGGCGACCGCGCGGTCACCAGAATGCTCGAACCACGCCTGGCCCTGCCGGCCGAGCCCGTCGAGTGCGCCGGGACCACGGAGATACACGATCCCGGCGATGGCGACGCCAATGATTGCGACGCCGATCGTAACGGCTTCGAATACGAACATACAGGCGATGCTACGGTCGTGTTCCTACGCTGGTGTGACAAGCCGCACGGTACGCCGGAATGTGGTTCGTCAGGGAACGGTGGGGCGGCGGGAAGCCCTGCCGCCGCCCCCTCGTCCCGTGCGTCTGCCCGGCTAGTACCCCCGTCCATAAATTCGGATCGTTTCGGCGGCGTCTGGACGCGCCTGATCGCCACCCGCGGGAATCGACGATGCTCGCATCGCCCCATCCCACGAGCGGCGCCAGCCACGCCCAGCCACTCGCCGATTCCGACCCGAATTTCCGGACGCGGGCACTACCGAGCCCGGCGGTAAATGCTCACGACCGCGGCGCCGCCGAGGCCGATGTTGTGCTGCAGCGCGACGTCGACATGGTCGACCTGGCGCTTGTCGGCCTGACCGCGCAGCTGCCAGGTGAGCTCGGAGCACTGGGCGAGGCCGGTGGCGCCAAGCGGGTGGCCCTTGGAGATGAGCCCGCCGGACGGATTCACCACCGGGCCGTCGCCGCCGAACGTCGTCGCCTGCTCCTCGACGAGCGTGTGGCCCTCACCCTCGGGCGCGAAGCCGAGCGCCTCGTAGGTGATGAGCTCGTTGGCGCTGAAGCAGTCGTGCAGCTCGACGACTTGGACGTCCTGCGGAGCGACACCCGCTTCCTCGTAGGCGCGGCGCGCGGCCTCCTTGCTCATGTCGTAGCCAACGATCGTGATGCAGTCCGCGCCCTCGTCGAAGCTCGACTTCAGGTCGGTGACCATCGCCTGGCCGGCGATCTCGATCGCGTGATCCCACAGGCCGTGCTCGTCAACGAACCGCTCGCTCGCCACGATCACCGCCGCGGCCCCGTCGGATGTGGGGCTGCACTGAAGCTTCGTCAGCGGCTCGTGGATCATCGGCGCGGCCGTGATCTCATCGAGCGTGTACTCGGTCTGGAACTGCGCATACGGGTTGTTGACCGAGTGCTTGTGGTTCTTGTAGCCGATCCAGGCGTAGTGCTCGGGCTTGGAGCCGTACTTCTCCATGTGGTCACGCCCGGCGTTGCCGAACATCTGCGGCGCGAACGGGCTCGTCTCCGGGTCCCGGATCTGAAACATGCGCTGCATGTGCTTGTCGAGGGCCGGGGTGCGGTCGGTGTACTTCATCCCGAGCGAGCCGCGCTCCATCTTCTCGAACCCGATCGCGAGCGCACAGTCGGCGAGGCCGCCCTTGATGGCATTGCGGGCGAGCATCAGCGCGGACGAACCCGTCGAGCAGTTGTTGTTGACGTTGAGCACCGGGATGCCGGTGAGGCCGAGCTCATACACGGCGCGCTGGCCGTAGCTCGAGTCGCCGTACACGTAGCCGGCGTAGGCCTGCTCGATCGCGTCGTATGGGACGCCGGCGTCGGCGAGCGCCTTTGCGCCGGCCTCCTTGGCCCAGTCGGGATAATCCCCTTCCTTGGTGCCCGGCTTGTCGAACTTCGTCATGCCGACACCGATCACATACGTCTTGTTACTCACTTAGTGCTCCTTGTTCGGGTTCGCTCCACCTGGGGGAGTACGTCTCTGACGATGCTGAGGAAGCCTTGGACGAGCAGCGTCTGGAGCTGCTCCCGGGTGAGGCGGCCGCGTTCGAGCCACTCGATGCTCGCCGCTTCGGCGAAGCCGGAGTACGCGCGGATCGTCGCCCGCAGTTCCGGGGGCGCGGTCGCCGCCTCGTAGGTCTGGAGCGCCTCGATCAACCGGTCGACGGCGCGCTCGCGGGCGTCGTCGAGGATCGCCTCGACCTCGGGGTCACGGCCGAGGCCGCGGGCGCCGATCGCGGCGAGCCACGTGCCGCGGTTGTGCTCGAGCATCTGCAGCCAGCGCTCGACGCTCTCGCTGATCACCACCTCGATCCCTCGGCCAGGGGCCTGGAGCGGGACCGGATTCGTCGGCATGCGCATCAGCGACCGGACGACCTCGAGGTAGAGCTCGCGCTTCGTCCCGAAGTAGTGGTTGAGCAGGCCGCGGGCGACGCCGGCCTCCTTCGCGATGTCGGTCGTCGAGACCGCGCTGTAGGGGCGCTTCGAGAAGAGGCGGCGGGCGCAATCGAGGATCTGTTGCCGGCGCTCGTCGTGATCGAGCCGCCGCCAGCGAGGGGTCGGTGCGGGGGTACCGATCACCGAGCGGAGGCTAGCATGGTGTTGGCAGGCTGCCAATTAGGGCTTGGGGTGGTGGTGGTGGCCCGCGTGGTGGTGGTTACGTTCGTGGCGCTCGCATGCGCTCAACCCCGAGGCGCATCGAGAAGGGCTGGGCTCTGGTCGAGCGTGGATCGTCGAGCACCCCAGCCACAAGAACCGCGGGCGGCCTACGACCGAGGCGAGTCGAGCAACTGCGCCGTCGCCTCGGACAGCAGCGGCTTGATCGAGTCCCACCTCCGATCGACGACCTCGCGGCCGGAGATCGGGATCGCCATCATCAGCCCGCGGATCATCGAGACGCCGGCATCGAGGAGCGCCGGGAAGCGCAAATCGCCGGCGTACTCAGGGAAGAGCGTGCCCGCCGTCGAGGAGACGATTGCGTTCAGGCGCCGCTCGAGCTCGCGGAGATGCGCGGCGAGCTCCGGCTCGGACCAGGCTGCGACCCACAGCTCCGCGGCGGCGAGCGCCTGCGGAGAGGTGAACGTCCGCCACGCCTGGTCGAACACGGCGTCGCGGTGCTCGGGGCGATGGAGCGCGTCGAGGTCGATCGAGTCAAGCGCGTCCTCAGACAGGCGCAGGGCAAGGTGGGTGATCGCCTCCATGAGCAGCGCCTCGCGTGTCTCGAAGTGGTGCATCAGCGTGCTCTGGGCGACGCCGGCCCGCTCGGCGACCCGTCGGGTCGTCAGCCCGCCGTAACCCTCCTCGACGAGGCACGCCGCGGTGGCCTCGACGATCCCCCGCCTCGTCGCGGCCCGCTGCTCGGCGCGGGTGATGCGCCGGGGCGGAGCTGTCGCGCCCTGAAGTTCGTCGATCACGTGATCGAGATGATATCTTGATTGCGGTTCGCCGATCAGCTGATCGACGAAACGTCAACAGACGAGGCCAAAGGCAGGTTCAGTGGCAGAGAAGGAGATCCGTGGATCCCGCGTGCGGCGTGCGGCGAGCATGACCGGCGCAGCCGCCGGTGTCGCCGCCCGCGAGGCGACGGCGCGGGCGATCCGCTTCGGAAGCAGCGGCGACTCGGACACGCGCAAGGCCGCCGCGTCGCGCCAGCAGCTGAAGTCGGCGGAGACGCTCGTCAAGGTGCTCGGGAGCATGCGCGGGGCGGCGATGAAGGTCGGCCAGACGCTCTCGGCCGTCGATCTCGGACTCGTCCCGGAGGAGATCCGCCCGCAGTTCCAGGAGATCCTCTCGAGCCTCCAGCACGACGCCGAGCCGGTCCCGTTCGCGTCGATCAAGAAGGTCATCGAGGAGGACCTCGAGGGCCGCCTCAGCGAGTCGTTTGCGGACTTCGACGAGTGGCCGATCGCGGCCGCGTCGATCGGGCAGGTCCACCGGGCGCTGCTCGAGGACGGTCGCGAGGTCGCGGTCAAGGTCCAGTACCCCGGGATCGCCGAGGCGATCCACTCCGACATGCAGAACCTGCGGCTCGGGCTGAAGCTGCTCAACGTGATCGCGCCCGGGATCGACACCGGCGCCATCGCCGACGAGATCCGGGAGCGGATCCGAGAGGAGCTCGACTACGAGCTCGAGGCGGCAAACCATCGCGCCATGGCCCGGACGTATCGCAACCACCCGTTCATCGTCGTCCCCGACGTCGTCACGCGCCTGTGCCGCGAGCGGGTGATCGTCTCGGAGCTCGTCACCGCCCACCGGTTCTCCGAGGTGCGGGCGTGGCCGGCCGCACAGCGCGACCGCCTCGGCGAGATTCTCATCCGCTTCTACATCAACGGGCCGATGCGCCATCGGCTGCTCAACGGCGACCCGCACCCGGGCAACAGCCTGTTCTTCGACGACGGACGGGTCGCGTTCCTCGACTTCGGCTTCTTCAAGCGGCTACCCGACGCCGAGGTGCAGCAGATGGTCGCCTCGACCCGTGCGACCTACGACGGCGACGCCGAGGGGCTGTTCAAGGTCATCTCCGGGCTCGGCGCGCTGCCGCCCGACTCGCGGCTCGCGGAGCCGTTCCTGCAGAGCTATCAGGCGATCTTCGGCTGGCTGCTCGTCGACCATCGTGTAAAGGTCGACAGCACCGCAACCGGCGGGATGATGCGGGCCTACAACGACATGCGGCGCGCCGACGGGCTCGACCGCCTGACGCTCCCCGCCGAGCACTTCGTGATGATGCGGGCGGTGATGCTGCTGATCGGCCTGCTCGGCCAGCTGCAGGCGACCGGCTCGTGGCTCGATCTCGCGCGTGAGTGGCTGTTCGGCGAGCAGCCGGTCACCGAACTTGGCAAGCTCGAAGCCGAGTTCTTCGGCGGCCGGCACGAGTACCCGACGCACGTTGCCGCATGAGCCCCGCGACGCGCACACCGCGGATCAGCGGGTGCGCGTCGCCCATGACACGTTCTGGCACGGGCTGAGCACCAACAGCGCCCTCTGTGATGAGCCGGTCACCGTGGTGTAACGCGTGCCAGGGTCGCGGGACGGTAGGGACGCTCGCTGACCCCATGTCCGGAGGTTGCAGATGAAGATCCGTGTTCCCGCCGTGCCTGTCGTCACATGCGTGGCCACGCTGGTGCTCGCCGCCAGCGCGGCGGCCTATCCGACGTCGGGCTTCTCGGTCTACACGATCGCCGGCGATGGCAGCCCGTGCATGGCGGCGCCCGCATGCGGCGACGGCGCGGCCGCGACTGACGCTCAGCTTCAGACGCCAGAGGCCCTCGCCGTCGGCGGCGGCGGCAATATCTATGTGGCCGACGCGGCCGACGACGAGGTCCGAAAGATCACACCGTCCGGCGTGATCACCCGGATCGCGGGCACCGGCGTGGGGTGCACGACTGCGCCCGCATGTGGCGACGGCGGCCCCGCGACAAGCGCTCGGCTCGGTTTCCCCGAAGGCGTGGCCGTGGACAGCGCCGGCGACGTCTACATCGCCGACTTCGTGGACAACGAGGTGCGCAAGGTGGCGCCCTCCGGCACGATCACGACGATCGCCGGGACCGGCTCGCAGTGCGCCGCGCCGCCGGCGTGCGGTGACGGCGGGCCGGCGACGAGCGCGCGGCTGCGGCCGTACGGAGTCGCCGTCCGCGGCGGGACCGTCTACATCACGGACTACGGGGACAACGAGGTACGCAGAGTCAGCCCGGATGGCACGATCACGACGGTTGCCGGCACCGGCATCGTGTGTCCATCGATGGGCGTCTGCGGCGACGGTGGCTCGGCCACGAGCGCCCAGCTCAACCAGCCGAGCGGGATCGCGATCGATGCGGCCGGCAATGTGTACGTCAGCGACACCGGCGATCAGCGCGTGCGAAAGATCTCGCCCTCCGGGACGATCTCGACGATCGCCGGCACTGGCGTGGTCTGCACGACGGCGCCGGCGTGTGGCGACGGTGGCGCTGCCACCCTGGCGCAGCTCCGAAATCCGTTCGGGGTGAGCGTCGACCCCGCCGGGAACGTGTACATCGCCGACGCGACCGACCAGGCAATCCGCCGGGTTGCCCCGAGCGGCCGGATCACGCGCGTGGCGGGCACCGGTTCGCGGTGCACGAGCGCACCCGCGTGCGGCGACGGGGGTGCGGCGGCAGGCGCGCAGTTCAGTGATCCCGACGGGGTCGCGGTCGACAGTTCTGGCAACGTCTACGTCGCCGATAGCGGGAATCACGAGGTGCGGTGGCTCACCGGACCCCAAGTGAGCGTTGGACCGACAGGGCCGCCCGGGCCGCCTGGCGCGAGCGGGTCGCCCGGTGCGACCGGCCCTCGCGGTCCTGCCGGACGGCTCGTCGTCGTCGCGTTCTCGGCGCGGGCCTCGCACCGCCACGTGACGGTTCGCTATGCACTGACCGCGGACGCGGCGATCTCGCTGCGCGTCGCGGGGCACGGCGTCGCACCGCGGGTGGTCACGCGGCGCCACGGCCACTCGGGTCTGGGAACGATCTCGTGGAACGAGAAGCTCCGCGGTCGCCCGGCTCGGCACCAGCGCTACACGCTGACGATCATGGCCACCGCGAGTGGCCGCACAACCTCAAGCAGGATCGGAGTGCGGCTGTGAGTCAGGGAAGCGGGGGCGCATGCGCGCGCGCCAACGCGCGCATGCGCGGACCTGAACTACGACGTCATCCCGGTGAACTGCCCGCCGGTGACGTTGAGCACCTGGCCGGAAACGAAGTTCGACCACGGAGAACACAGGAAGAAGACGCCGCCGGCGGCCTCCTCAGGGGTGCCGGGGCGGCCGAGCGGGATCAGCATCGTGGCCATCCCGCGGAGCTGGTCCGGGATCCCGAGCTGGACCTTCTCGCCGCCGATCTCCATCGTGTTCGACTCTTCCTTTGATGCGGTGAGGCGGGTCTCGATGTAGCCGAACGCGACGGCGTTGACGTTGATCTTGAACTGGCCCCACTCCTTGGCGAGCGTCTTCGTGAGGCCGACGACGGCCGACTTGCCGCTCGAGTAGTTCGCCTGGGCGGCGTTGCCCATCGTCCCGGAGATCGAGCTCACGTTGACGATCTTGCGGAACACCTCCTCGCCGGCCTCCCGCTCCTTCTTGGCCGGTTCACGCATGTGCGGGGCGACCGCGCGGCACATCCGGAAGGGCACGATCGAGTGGATGTCGAGCATCCGCTGGAACCACTCATCGCTCATCTTGTGGATCGGTGCGTCGAGCGTGTAGCCGGCGTTGTTGACGAGGATGTCGACCCGGCCCCACTCGTCGACCACCTTCTGGACGAGCTGGTCGGGGACGCCGGGCTGCGTGAGGTCTCCGCCGAACACGAGCGTGTCGCCCTGGATCTCTGACGCGGTCTGCTCGGCGACGTCGCCGTCGAGGTCGTTGATGAGGACCTTGGCGCCTTGGGAGGCCAGGATCTCGGCCGTCGCGCGTCCGATTCCGCGCGCGGAGCCGGTGACGATCGCGACCTTGCCGTCAAGCACTGTCATCTCGTTCTGCCTTTCGTTCGCCTGATGGGGCGGGTCGATGATGCCAGGACTCGGGAGAAATTGGCGTCCTGTCAACAAGGTGGGAGCCGGTAGAGTCCGGCACCCCCGACCAGGGAGTGCGCATGGGAGACATGAACGCCAATCAGTGGCTTGCCGCGTTCGCCGAGAAACTCGGGACGACCCCGCCGAGTACCGAGGAGTTCAAGCAGTTGCTCGACCTCGCCGGCGAGGCTGCCCACGCGTCGGAACGGGTCGCCGCCCCGGTCGCGTGCTGGGTCTCGGCGAAGGCCGGAGTGCCGCCCGCGGAAGCGCTCGAGATCGCCAAGACCGTCGCTCCGGCAGCGGACGGCGATGCCTGACCGTCGGTTCGACATCGTCCTGTTCGGGGCCACCGGCTTCACCGGCGGCCTGACGGCCGAGTATCTCGCCGCGAACGCCGGGACCGACACGCGGTGGGCGCTGGCGGGACGCAACCGGGCGAAACTCGAGTCCGTGCGCAGCCGGCTCGCGGCGGAGCATCCGCCTGCGGCCGAGCTCGAGCTGCTGCACGCCGACGTCACCGAGCCGGACAGCGTGCGCGCGATCGCCGAGGCGACGAAGGTCGTGATCACGACCGTCGGGCCGTACATCCTCTACGGCGAGCCGCTGGTGGCCGCGTGTGCTGCGGCGGGGACCGACTACGTTGATCTCACCGGCGAGCCGGAGTTCGTCGACACGATGTGGCTGCGCTACGAAGAGACGGCGCGCCGTACCGGCGCCCGGATCATCCACTCGTGCGGGTTTGACTCGATCCCGTACGACCTCGGAGTGCTCTATACCGTCGAGCACCTCCCCGAGGGCGTACCGATCACGATCGACGGGTTCGTCCAGGCCGGTGGCACGTTCTCCGGCGGCACGTACCACTCGGCGATCAACGCCATGGCGCGGATCCGGCAGTCGCTGCAGGCGGGGCGCGAGCGCCGGCGCCGAGAGCCGCGGCCCGAGGGCCGCCGGGTCCACGGTGTGCCGGGCAAGCCGCACCGCAGTGACGTCGCCGACGGGTGGGTCGTCCCCTTCCCGACGATCGACCCGCAGACCGTGCTGCGCTCGGCGGCCGGGCTCGAGCGCTACGGCCCCGACTTCACCTACAGCCATTACCTCGTCACCAAGCGCCTGCCGATGACGGTCGGGCTCGCGGTCGCCGCCGGCAGCGCGGTAGCGCTTGCGCAGCTGCCGCCGACGCGCAAGCTGCTGTTGGGGATCAAGGACCCGGGCGAGGGCCCGACGCCCGAGCAGCGGGCGAAGGCGTGGTTCCGTGTCCGCTTCGTCGGCGCGGGTGGCGGCAAGCGCGTCGTCACCGAGGTGTCCGGCGGCGACCCCGGCTACGGCGAGACGTCGAAGATGCTCGCGGAGTGCGCGCTCTGCCTCGCGAACGACCCGCTGCCGGCAAGCGCCGGCCATGTGACGACCGCGGTCGCGATGGGCGACGTGCTGATCGAGCGTCTGCAGCGCGCCGGGATCCGATTCACGGTTAAGGAGGAGACGACGACATGACGGTCACGCCCGAGGAGGCGACTGCAGTAGCGAATGCCGCGTATGGGACGCATCCCGGCCGGCGAGCGCTCCACGCGAAGGGCACGCTGCTGAAGGGAACGTTCACGGCAACGCCGGAGGCCGCGACGCTCAGCCGGGCGGCGCACCTGCAGGGCGAGCCGGTCCCGGCGACGATCCGGGTCTCGAACGGCGGAGGGGACCCCGACGCCCCGGACTACGCGCCGGACGTCCGCGGCCTCGCGGTGAAGCTCTACCTGCCTGACGACACCCGGACCGACATCGTCGCTCAGACAGCACCGAAGTTCATCGGCTCGACGCCCGACACGTTCCTCGACCTGCTCCGCGCCCAGGGCCCGGGGGCCTCAGTGGCGTGGAAGTTCCCGCTGTTCCTACTGCGCAACCCGGGTGCGGTCGCGCGGTTACCCGCGAACCTCCCGGCGCTGCGGCCACCGGTCAGCTACGCGACGTGCACCTATTACGCCGTCCATGCCTACCGATGGGTTGACGCCAACGGCGGTGGGCACTTCGTCCGCTACACGTGGCGTCCGGAGGCCGGCGAGCAGCACCTCGGGCCGCGGGCAGCGCGCTCACGCGGGCGCGACTACCTCCAGGACGACGTCAGGCGGCGGATCGACTCGGGCCCGGTCCGGTTCACTCTCGAGGTCCAGATCGCCGCGTCCGGCGACAACCCAGACGACCCGTCGGCGATCTGGCCGAAGGAGCGTCGCCGGGTCGATGTCGGCACGCTCTCGATCACCGCGCTCGAAACCGAACGGGAGACCGGGGGCGACGTGCTCGTGTTCGACCCGACGCGGGTCGTCGACGGGATCGAGTTGTCGAACGACCCGGTGCTGAAGTTCCGCAAGGCGGCGTACTCGAACTCGGTGGCGCAGCGGACGGGGGCGCGCTGATGGCCGGGAAATGGACCGCCGCTGACATGCCGGATCAGACCGGGCGCGTCTTCGTCGTCACCGGTGCGAACAGCGGGCTTGGGCTCGTGACCGCGCGCGAGCTCGCGAGGGCCGGGGCGACAGTTGTGATGGCGGTGCGCGATACGGCGAAGGGGGAACGCGCGGCGGCGACGATCCCCGGTGATCGCGATGTCCGCAAGCTCGACCTGTCCAACCTCAGCTCGGTTGCGGCGTTCGCCGACGAGCTGCCCCATGAGCGCGTCGACGTGCTCATCAACAACGCCGGCGTGATGGCGCCGCCCCGGCGGACAACCGCCGACGGGTTCGAGCTGCAGTTCGGGACGAATCATCTCGGGCATTACGCGTTCACCGGGCGCTTGCTGCCCCGGCTGCGCGCGGCGGAGGCGCCCCGGGTCGTCACCCTCTCGAGCGGTGCTCACAGGCTCGGGACGATGCACTTCGACAACCTCCAGGGCGAGCGCCGGTACAACAACTGGCTCTGGTACGGGCAGTCAAAGCTGTCGAACCTGCTGTTCTGCTTCGAGCTCCAGAAGCGGGCGACCGCGGCCGGGTGGAACCTGCTCAGTCTCGCGGCGCACCCGGGTTATGCGCGAACGAACCTCCAGTTCGCCGGGCCGCACTGGTACGAGCAGTGGATCATGCGGCTCACGAATCCGGTCCTCGGCCAGAGCGACGCGATGGGCGCGCTGCCGCAGTTGTACGCGGCGACTGCGCCGGACGTCCCGGGCAGGTCCTTCATCGGGCCGGACGGGTTGCTCGAGCAGCGCGGGCACCCGCACATCGTCACCGCGGCCGGGAGGGCGTACGACGAGGTCGCGTGGGCGCGGCTGTGGGAGATCTCCGAGGAGTTGACCGGGGTGGTGTACGACTTCGCGCCGGCGGGCGCCTCGGCGTGAGTTTTCTGCGCGACGAGGGACCGGCGGCGCTCGAGTGGGCGGCGCGGTATCTCGATCGGGTGGGGGACCTGCCGGTGCTCGCGCCGATCGCGCCGGGGGAGATCCGATCGCGGCTCCCGGCGGCGGCGCCGGAGGAGCCCGAGCCGTTCGGCGCCGTGCTGCGCGACCTCGATGAGGTCCTGCTCGACGGCGTCACGCACTGGCAGCACCCGCGGTACTTCGCGTACTTCGCAACGAGCTCCTCGGAGCCCGCGATCCTCGCCGAGCTGCTCGCGGCGACGCTCAACTCGGTCGCGATCCTGTGGCGGACGGCGCCGGCGGCGACCGAGCTCGAGGGCGTCGTGCTCGACTGGGTCGCGCAGCTGCTCGGGCTCCCGAGCGGGTGGCACGGGCACATCGAGGACACTGCGTCGACGTCGACGATGGCGGCGCTCATCGCCGCGCGGGAGGCGACGGGGCGCTCGGTCGTCGTGTGCTCAGATCAGGGGCACTCGTCGGTGCGCAAGGCGGCGCGGATGCTCGGGATGCGCGTCCGGGTGGTGCCGAGCGATCCGTCGGACTTTGCGATGCGGGTCGATGCGGTCGGGGATCTGTCCGATGCCGCCGCTGTCGTCGCCACGGTCGGTACGACTGCGTCGACGGCCGTGGATCCGGTTGGGGAGGTGGCCGGGCTCGCGCGGGAGGCCGGGGCGTGGTTGCACGTCGATGCTGCGTACGCGGGCGCCGCGATGGTGTGTCCCGAGTTCCGGTGGGCGTTCGATGGGGTCGAGCGCGCCGACTCGCTCGTCGTCAACGCGCACAAGTGGATGCTTACGCCGACCGACTGCTCGCTCATCTGGACGAGCCGCCCGGAGGACTTCCGCCGCGCGTTCAGCCTCGTCCCCGAGTATCTGCGCACCCCCGACGCCGAGGACGCGCTTTCGCTCTCGGAGTACGGCCCGGCTCTCGGGCGCCGGTTCCGAGCGCTGAAGCTGTGGGCGGTCCTGCGCTGCCATGGCCGAAGCGGGCTGCAGGCGCACATCCGAAGCGGGGTCGAGCTTGCGGCGGCGTTTGAATCGTGGCTGCGCGCCTCGGAAGGCTGGGAGGTGTGCGCGCCGCGCCCGTTCTCGGTGGTGTGCTTCCGGCTCGTCGGTGACGACGCGCGGAACCAGGCGCTGCTCGAGCGCGTCAACGCGTCCGGCGAGATCTTCATCTCGCACGCGGTGCTCGATGGGCGTTACGTCCTGCGGTTGGCGGTCGGTCAGATGAGCACGACTGATGCCGACGTCCGGCGGGCATGGGACGTGCTTCGACGGGAAGCCGCTGAGGTCTAGCGCTGCGGGTGGTGCAACGTTTCGTCCGCCATGGGGACAGAACGTTGCACCGGCCCCTCACCTCAGCTCGGATGAGCTCTTGCCGAGCAGTTGCCGGGCGACGACGAGCTGCTGGATCTGCTGGGTGCCCTCGAAGATGTCGAGGATCTTGACGTCGCGGGCCCACTTCTCGAGCAGCTCGCCCTCGCCGTAGCCGACGGCGCCGGCGAGCGCGACGCAGCGCAGCGCAATGTCGGTGCCGACCCGGCCGGCCTTCGCCTTCGCCATGGACGCCTGGAGCGAGTTCGGCTTCTTGTTGTCGGCCATCCACGCCGCCTGGAGCGCGAGCAGCCAGGCCGCCTCGTAGTCGGACTCCATCGCGATGAACTCCGACGCGGCCGCCGTCTGGCGGTGCGGTGGGACGTCGTAGTCGATCTCAACGCCGGCTCCGGCGAGCAGCTCGCGCGTGCGCTCGAGGCACGCGCGGGCGACGCCGAGGGCCATCCCGGCGACGAGCGGGCGGGTGTTGTCGAACGTCTGCATGACGCCCGCAAAGCCCTGCTTCGCGGTCTGGATCTCGGGGCTGCCGAGCAGGTTCTCCTTCGGCACGCGGCAGTCGGTGAGCACGAAGTTCGCCGTGTCGGAGGCGCGGATGCCGAGCTTGTGCTCGAGCCGGTCGAGCTTCAGGCCCGGGTTGTCACGCTCGACGACGAACGACTTGATCGCGCCGCGCCCGGCCTTGCGGTCGAGCGTCGCCCAGACGACGATCAGCTCGGCGCGGTCACCGCTCGTGACGAAGATCTTCTCGCCGTTCAGCACGTATTCGGGGTGGGCGGGATCCGATTCGTCAAACACCGCGGTCGTCCGGATCGCGGCCGAGTCCGAACCCGCCTCGGGCTCGGTGATCGCCATCGCGGCCCACTTGCCGCCGAAGCGCTTCAGCTGCTCCTCGTCGGCGACAGCGGCGATCGCCGCCTGGCCGAGACCCTGGCGCGGCATCGACAACAAGAGACCGACATCGCCCCAGCACAGCTCGATCACGCCGAGCAGGCTCGCCATGTTCGACCCGTTACGGGTGGAGCCGTCGTCGGACGAAGCCTTCTTCGACGAGCCGTTCGAACCGGTGCCGACCGTGCCCGCTCCGGCACCCCCGAGCGCGCCGCTGTCGTTCATGCCGTCGATCAGCGCGGCGAGCATGTCGAGTTCCTTGGGGTACTCGTGCTCGGCGAGGTCGTACTTGCGACCGTTGGCGCGGAAGACGTTCTCGGCGACCTGGTTCGCCTGGGTGACGAGCGCGGCGAACTTCTTCGGGAGTTCGAGGTTGATCGCCATTAGATGACCAGCGCTCCTTCCATGATGCCCGCGGCGCGCAGGTCGCGATACCAGCGCTCGACCGGGTGCTCCTTGACGTAACCGTGGCCACCGAGAAGCTGGACGCCGTCGGAGCCGATCGCCATGCCGCGCTCGGCGGCGAGGCGCCGGGCGAGCGCCACCTCGCGGGTGAAGCTCAGGCCCTGATCGACGCGGCCGGCGGCGCGATACGTCGCCAGCCGCATGCCCTCGAGCTCGATTGCGATGTTCGCGACCATGAACGCGACGGCCTGGCGGTTGGAGATCGGCTCGCCGAACGCGGTCCGCTCGTTGACGTACTGCTTGACGTAGTCGAGGACCGCCTGGCCCGTCCCGACGGCGACCGCGCACCAGCCGAGCCGCCCGAGCGAGATGCACTCGCGGTAGACATCGGCCTCGCCGCCGCCGAGCAGCGCGCCGGCGGGCAGCGTGACGTCGTCGAAGATCAGCCGGCCGGTCGCGGCGGCGCGGATCCCCATCGCCGGCTCTGACTCGACGGTGATTCCCTCGGTCCCAGACTCGACGATGAACAGCGCGGGGCCACTGTCCTCGAGTTCGGCGGCGACGACGAACAGCTCGCTGTCGCCGGCCCGCGGCACGAGCGACTTGACGCCGGTGAGCACGAAGTCATCGCCAGAACGCCGCGCCGTCGTCTCAAGCGAGAACGGATTGAATAGCGGCCGCGGCTCGAGCACGGCAAGGGCGGCGGCGGGCACGTTCTCGCCGACGAACTCCGGCAGGTAGGTCGCCTGCTGGTCAGCATCCCCCCACAGGCTGATCGCGGTCGAGACGCCGGCGGGCGCGAGGCACGCGACGGCGATCCCCATGTCGCCCTGGGCGAGTGCCTCGCTCATCAGCGCGGAGGTGACGGCCGAGCGCTCCTCGAGCGCGCCACCGAGAGCCTCGGGGACACCGACCATCGTCAGCCCGAGCTCGTTCGCCCGGGCGAGGAGCTCGGTCGGCGTCGCGCAGGCGGAGTCGGCGTCCTGGGCGGCTGGGCGCAGGCGGGCAAGGCCGAAGTCACGGACCGACTCGGTGAGCATCTGCTGCTCGTCGGATGGCGTGATGTCGAACAGGTCGCGCGTCTTGGCCCGCGGTTGGCGGGCGGGCTTGGTGAGCTTCTGGGCGGCCGCAAACGTGCGGCCGGCGCGAGCGGCCGTGCGGACGGTCTGCTTGGCGGCGCCGTGGAGGAGGCGTTCGGTCGGCTGGCGAATGCCCAGCCGATCGATGATCTCGGACGAAGCGAGGCGGTTGAGCGTGCGCAGGCCAAGGGCCATGCCGCGCTCGGCGATGTTCTGGTCTTGGGGCATCGGGGGCGGGGTCGGGTGCATAACACGGTCCAGTGTTACATCGTTTGATGTAATCCTGAACGCTGGCGTATATCCAAGCGCATACGGCGCGTCGCGGCGCTGCCACCGTCCCGGACGCGTGACTTACGCGGTTCTTATATGCCGCTCGTCATGCTGATTCACCGAGATGCGGGTGTTGATCGCGGAGGATGAGCGGAGGCTGGCCGACGCGATCGCGCGCGGGCTGCGGCGGGAAGGGATGGCGGTCGATCTCGCGCCCGACGGGTCCGACGCGCTCGTCAAGGCGCGCGTCACCCGCTACGACGTCCTCGTGCTCGACCGCGACCTCCCCGGGATCCACGGCGACGACGTCTGCCGGGCGGTCCGCGGAGAGCGGCCCGAGACCGGGATTCTGATGCTGACCGCCGCCGGCGCTGTGGAGGACCTCGTCGAGGGGCTGGCGATCGGCGCCGACGACTACCTCGCCAAGCCGTTTCGGTTCGTCGAACTCGTGGCGCGGATCCGCGCGCTCGCGCGTCGCTCGCTGCCGCGCAACCCCCCGGTGCTCCGCCATGGTGATCTCGAGCTTGATCCGGCGGGGCGGCGTTTGACGCGTGCCGGCCGTGCGATCGAGCTCGCGCGCAAGGAGTTCGCGGTGCTCGAGACGCTGATGGCGGCCGACGGGGCGACGGTGTCGGCCGAACAGCTGCTCGAGCGCGTGTGGGACGAGCAGACCGACCCGTTCACGAACGTGGTGCGGATGACGATCATGACCCTGCGGCGCAAGCTCGGCGACCCGCCCGTCGTCGAGACCGTGATCGGCGTCGGGTACCGCATGGCATGAGGCACGCACGCACGATCCGTTTCCGACTGACGGTCCTCTACGGGCTGATGTTCCTCGTCACGGGCGCGATCCTGCTAACGATCGGCTACGCGCTCGTGCGGCACAACCTCGACGCACGGCCGAACCTCCGGGAGGCGTTTCGGCGGCTCGGGATCAACCCGCCGTTCCCGAGTCCCGGCCTCGGTAGGCGGATCTTCGGCGCGACCGGCCCGCCTGACCAGCGCGTCATCGAGACCCTACGGGCACAGCTGCGCGCCGATGAGCTGCACCGGCTCGTGATCGAGTACGTGGCGGCACTCGGGGTGATGACGATGGTGTCGGTCGCCGCGGGATGGCTGCTCGCAGGCCGGGCGCTCCGGCCTCTGCGGGAGATCACCGCGACGGCGCGGCGCGTGTCCGGTGAGAACCTCGGCGAGCGGATCGCGCTGACCGGTCCAGCAGACGAGCTCAAGGAGCTCGCCGACACGTTCGACGGGATGCTCGGGCGCCTCGACGCCGCGTTCGCGAGTCAGCGCCACTTCGTCGCCAACGCCTCGCACGAGCTGCGCACTCCGCTGGCCATCATGCGCACCGAGATCGACGTCGCGCTCGCCGATCCTGGCGCGAGCGCCGCCGAGCTCCGCGCGATGGGGGAGGCGGTCCGGGACACGGTCGACCGCAACGAGCGGCTGATCGAGAGCCTGTTGCTGCTCGCCCGGAGCGAGTCGGCGCTCCGCGTCGCCGAACCGGTTGACCTTGCGGCACTCGCTGGGGACTGCATCACCGACCTGCGGGCTCGCGCCGAGGAGGCTCACGTCACGATCCGGCCCGAGCTCGAGCCGGTCGTCGTGCAGGGCGACCCGGCGCTGCTCGAGCGGATGATCGCGAACCTGATCGACAACGCGATCCGCCACAACGTGTCGGACGGCTGGATCGACGTGCGAACGCGGCACGTCGGCTCGGCGGTCGAGATGACGGTCGCCAACGGGGGGCGCGCGATCGACCCGGAGGTCGCGGCGACCCTCATCGAGCCGTTTCGTCGGGTCGACCGCACCGCCGGCGGGTTTGGCCTTGGGCTCTCGATCGTCCGGTCGGTCACGGTCGCCCATGGCGGCCACACGGTTCTCAGCGCCCGCCCGGATGGCGGCCTCGAGGTGCGTGTCTCGCTGCCGGCGCTGACCCCGGCGACCGACGTTTCGAAGGAAACGGTGAGAGCGCTTACGAAGAGCTGACGGCCCGCGAGCTACAACCCCGAGGTTCCATTTTTCGAGGGGTGAAATTCAGTTGACTCGTAACCGCCGTTTCCTGATGTGCGCGAGCGCAGTGCTCGCCGCCGTCAGCCTCGCCGCGTGTGGCTCGTCCAGCTCGACGACGTCCACCGCGGCCAGCGCCAGCACACAGGCTCAGGCGCGCCTGAACCTCGCCAAGTGCTTCCGAGCACACGGCATCAACGTTCCCGATCCGTCATCGAACGGCGGCGTGGCGGGAGGCGGCGGGGGTCTGTTCCGGACTCTGCAGAACTATCCGCAGGCGCAGATCACCGCGGCGCGCAAGGCGTGCCAGCAGTACTTTGCGCAGGCGTTCCCGCGGCTCAATCTCTCGCCGGCGCAGCAGGCGCAGGCCCGGGCGCAGATCGTGAAGTTCGCCCAGTGCATGCGCTCGCACGGGGTCAACATCCCGGATCCGACGGCGAACGGCGGCGGTGGATTCGGCTTCCGCCAGGCGTTCCGGTCAATCGACCGCAACAGCCCCGCGTTCCAAGCGGCCGCGAAGGCGTGTCAGAGCCTCCGGCCGCGCTTCGGACGCGGTGGTCCTGGCGCCGCCCCCGGCGGGGCCGCCCCGACCGCGCCCGCGGTCGGCCCCGCCGGGGCGCAAGGAGTCGCGCGTGCGTAGCGTTGCGAACGAGCGCTGGACCCGGATCGGCGTCCCGGTCCTGCTCGCCGCCGGGGCCGCCCTCGTGATCGGGATTGCGACGACCGCCGGGTCGAGCCGCGGGGCGAGCACGCCGGCGAAGGCGGGCGGCGGCGTCACGACCGTCCAGCGGCGCGACCTCGTCGCGACCGATACCGAGTCCGGCACGCTCAGCTACGCGGACCCGCAGACGATCTTCAACCGGATGAGTGGGACCGTCACGTGGCTGCCGGCCGTCGGCGAGGTGATCAAGCCCGGCGGAACTCTGTACAAGGTGAGCGGCCAGCCGGTGATCCTGATGAACGGCTCCCTACCGGCGTATCGCGACCTCTCCGAGGGCGTCACGGACGGGCCTGACGTCAAGGAACTGAAGGCGAACCTCGTCGCGCTCGGGTTCGATCCGAGCCACCAGATCACGATCAACAATACGTTTGACTCGGCGACGACGACCGCCGTCGAGGCCTGGCAGTCGTCACTCGGCGAGACGCAGACCGGTGTCGTGACGCTCGGCGACGTCGTCTTCCTGCCGAGCGCGCAGCGGATCACCCAGGTCAACACCGTGCTTGGCTCAACCGGCGGTGCGAGCAGCGGCGCCGGGTCGGGCAGCACGACCGGGGCGAGCCTCCAGCTCGGCCCGGCCCAGGCCGAGTTTGTAAGCCTCGTGACGACTACGTCGGCGACGACAACGTCGACCTCCGCCGACACCACGACATCGACGACGTCGACCTCGACGACGACCGCGCAGAACTGCCCGACCGCGACGAGCGTCGCCTCGGCGGCGGCCGTGGCAGCGCAGCGGGCGGCGTCAGACTGCCCGCTGCCGAACAACCCGGGTCAGAATTCAACGTCGCAGGCGCTGCAACTGCAGGCGCTGATCGCGCTGCTCAAGGCTGAGACGGCCGAGCTGCGTCAGAAGGCCGCGGGGTCGGGGTCGACGCCGTCGACCGGCTCCCGGTCAGGGGCCGGCAGCACCGGGGCGAGCACGAGTGGCGGCTTCAGCGGTGGCGGTGGCGGTGGTAGCTCTGCAGCGGCAGCGGGCGGCAGCGCAGGCGGAGGTGGCGGCACGTCGAGCGCGAGCAGCGGGAGCAGCGGCTCCGGCGGTGGCACCGCCCAGGCGATCCTCCAGAGCACCTCGACGCAGGTCGTCGTGACGGTCGATCTCGATGCGACGAAGCAGACCGAGGCGGTCGTCGGCGAGCCGGTCACCGTCGAGCTTCCAGACGGGACGACGGTCGACGGAAAGATCACGGAGGTCAGCCCGGTGGCGCAGACGAGCAGCTCATCGAGCTCATCCGGGAGCGGCGGAGGCGGGTCCGGCTCGGGCGGCAGTTCTGGTTCACCGTCGGCGACGATCCCGGTGACGATCGCGCTCACCGGGCACCGGCACATTCACGGCCTTGACCAGGCGGCGGTCAGCGTCAACTTCGAGCAGCAGAAGGCGACAAACGTGCTCTCGGTTCCGGTGACGGCGCTGATCGCGACGGCTGGCGGCGGGTATGCGGTGCAGGAGGCCGCGGCGCCGCATCAGCTCCTGCCGGTGACGCCGGGCCTGTTTGCGGCCGGGTACGTGCAGATCTCGGGTTCGCAGATCACGCCCGGCCTCCAGGTCACCGACTCCCAGGGATGAGCCCGGGCGGTCCGAACGGCGTGGCGCTGCGCCTGCACGACGTGAGCAAGGAATACCCGGGCGGGGTCCATGCGCTGCGCCGGGTCAGCGTTGAGATCAGCTCGGGTGATCAGGTCGCGGTCGTCGGCCCGTCCGGCTCCGGCAAGACGACAATGCTGACCGTGCTCGGAACGCTCGAGCGTCCGACGGACGGGGTCGTCGAGGTGGCCGGCCACGACGTCATCGGTGCCACCGATGCCGAGCTCGCCGGCCTGCGGGCACACGAGATCGGGTTCGTGTTCCAAGGCTTTCACCTCCAGGACACGATGACGGCGGTCGAGAACGTCGCGAGCGGCATGCTCTACACCGGCGCGCCACCGAAGGCCCGACGTGAGGCGGCGACGGCGGCGCTCGAGCGGGTCGGGCTCGGCCACCGCCTCGATCATCGTCCGCCGCAGTTGTCCGGCGGCGAGCGTCAGCGGGTCGCGATCGCCCGGGCGATCGCCAAGCGGCCGGTCATCATCCTTGCCGACGAGCCGACCGGCAACCTCGATTCGACCGCCGGCGGCGAGGTCATCAAGCTTCTGCACGAGCTCGCGTCCGACGGGGCGACGCTTGCGCTGATCACGCACGACGACGAGATCGCGCGGAGCTTCCCACGACGGATCCAGATGCGGGATGGGGAGATCGTGGGGGACGAGCGGCAATGAGCACGGTGGCGCTCCGTCGCCGTAAACCGGGTCCGCGGCCCGATACTCCTCCTGGGCCGGGGCCCGCCCGGATGTCGCCCCGCGAGCTGCTCGGGATCGCTCTGCACGGCCTGCGGACGCGGCGGCTCCGAGCTTCGCTGTCAGCGCTCGGGATCGCGATCGGGATCGGGGCGATGGTCGCCGTCGTCGGGGTGTCCGCCTCGAGCCAGGCGAGCCTGCTGGCGACGATCGACAAGCTCGGGACGAACCTGCTGACGGTCACGCCGGGGCAAACGTTCCTCGGCTCAAACGAGGTACTGCCGAGCTACGCCCGCGGCGCGATCAACCACATGGCGGCGGTCGACGGCTCCGCGGCGGTCTATGCCATTTCCAGCGCGACGGTGCGCCGGACGCCGTACGTGCCCGCGGAGGAGACCGGCGGGATCGGCATCGATGCCGCCGATCCGCAGCTGCTGAACACGGTCGGCGGTGAGCTCGCGGCGGGGCACTTCCTCGACGCCGGCAACGAGCGGTTCCCGACCGTCGTCCTCGGCGCCCAGGCGGCACAGACGCTTCAGATCACACACGTTTCCGGGCACATCCAGGTGTTCCTCGGCGGCACCTGGTTCAACGTCATCGGGGTGCTCAAGCCAGTGCTGCTCGACCCGAACCTCGACAGCACGGCGTTCATCGGCCTGCCCGTTGCCGAACGGCTGTTCCAGACGCAGCCGAACGCGTCGGAGATCTACGTCCGGGCGAACGTCGACCGCGTCTCCCAGGTTTCGGGACTGCTCGCGCCGACCGCCGATCCCGAGAATCCGGATGGCGTCCAGGTGAGCCGCCCGTCGGACGCGCTCGAGGCACGGGCGGCGGCGAAGGGCCAGTTCACGACGCTGCTGCTTGGGCTCGGCGCCGTCGCACTGCTCGTCGGGGCGATCGGCATCGCCAACATCATGGTCATCTCGGTGCTCGAGCGCCGCGGGGAGATCGGCCTGCGCCGTGCGCTCGGCGCGACGCGCCGGCACATCTCGGCCCAGTTCCTGACCGAGTCGGCGCTGCTCGCGGCGCTCGGCGGGATCGCTGGACTGCTGCTCGGCGCGCTCGCGACCTGGGTGTACTCCGAGGCACAGAACCAGCCGATGGTCGTGCCCGCGTACGCGCTGATCGCGGCACCGATCGCCGGGTTCGTGATCGGGGCTGTCGCGGGGCTGTATCCGGCGACGAAGGCGGCCCGGCTCAGCCCGACCGAGGCGCTGCGCGCCTCGTGACCGCGGCGAGCACGTACGTCGCGGTGGCGACGGCGATGATCGCCGTGCTCGGCGGCAGCGACGGGATCGCGTAGCTGAGGGCGAGCCCGATCCAGGTGGCGAGCACGGCGAGACCGCCGGACAGGGCGAGGCTGCGCAGCGGGTGCACGCTCAGCCGGTGGGCGGCGCCGGCGGGGGCGGCGATCAGGCCGAGCAGCAGCAGCGCGCCGACTGCCTGCGTCGCCTCGGCGGTGACGACCGCGAGCACGGCGAGGAACGTCGCGCTGATCAGTCGCACGGGCACGCCGCGGAGCGTGGCGAGTTCGGCATCGAGCGTGGCGAGCAGCAGCGGGCGAAACAGGACGGCGACGGCGACGACGGCGAGCAGGCCGATCGCCGCGGCGAGCAGTGAGGCGCCGCCGCTCAGCGCGTAGATCGAGCCGAACAGCGTGCTGACAGTCGTGATCCCGCTCGCGCCGTGGGAGCTGCGGGCGAGGATCTCGATCAGCAGCACGCCGATGCCGAGCACCCATGCGAACGTGATCCCGATGGGCACGTCGTCGACCTGGCCGTGCCGGCCGAGGGCGCTCAGCCCGCCGGCGAGCGCGAGCGTGAACAGGAACAGGCCGACGCGCGCGTCGAGTCCGACGACGACGGCGGCGATCGCGCCAACGAACGCGACGTGGCTGAGCGCGTCAGCCGCGAACACCTGGGCGCGCAGCACGACGAACCATCCGGTCGTGCCGCAGGCGAGCGCGATCAGAGTTCCGGCCAGGTAGGCGTTCCGGACGAACGCATGGGCGAACATCAGCCGCTCCTCCGGTGCCGGCGGGCGAGCGCCCACGTGAGGACATAGAGGCCGGCGGCGAACGACGTCGTGAAGAAGCCGACCGGCCACGGCGAGAAGTACGCGACGCCGAGCCCGAGCCACGTCACCAGCACGGCGGCGGCGATCGAGATCGCAAGGCTCGGACCAGGGCGCATCGTCACAAGCTGCGCTGTGGCGGGGGGTGCGACGAGCAGCGCGAACACGAGCAGCGCTCCGGTGATCTGGCTCGTCGCCGCGACCGTGGCCCCGAGCAGGAGCAGAAACGCGGCGTCCAGGACGCGCACCGGGACGCCGCGCGCGTCTGCGACCTCGGCATCAAGGCTTGCGAGCAGCAACGGCCGTGCGATCAGCGCAAGCAGCGCGACGACGACGACCGCGATCGCCAGGAGCACGAGGACCTGCGTCCGGGTGACGCCGAGGACGGTGCCGAACAGAAGCGTCTCGGGGCCGCCGAGGACGGCGTGGCCGAGCGACAGGAACAGGTAGCCGGCGGCGAGCCCGGCGGCCTGGACGGTTCCGACGACGGCGGTGTCTCCGCTGCCCGCGGGGTGCCGCGGACGGGGTCGGCCGGCCATCGCGAGTGCCGCCGCACCGCACGCCAGGTAATAGCCGAGCGTGGTCGGCAGGCCGATGAGCGCCGCCCCGGTCGCGCCCGGGAAAGCCATCACCGACAGCGTGTGGCCGGAGAAGCTCTGGCGGCGGAGCACGACGTACCAGCCGACGGTGGCGGCGAGCACGGCGACGATGGTCCCCGCGAGCAGCGCGTTGACCATGAAGGCGAAGCTGAGCAGCTGCCGGATGTCCTCGATCGGGTTCGGTGAGAGCGTCGGGTTGAGGCTCATGAGTGCGCGTGGCGATGGCCGTGAACGTGGGGCGCCTCGGGCTGGCCGACGACGACGAGTTGCCCGTCGCGGGTCCGGAGGACCTCGATCGGGAGGCCGTAGAGGCTCGTCAGCGTCGGCGCGGTGATGACCTGTTCGACCGGGCCGCACACAGCGCGCCCGTTCGCGAGATACACGACGCGATCGAGGTAGGAGGCGAGCGGGTTGACGTCGTGGGCGACGAGCAGCACGGCGACGTGCTCACGCGTGCAGATGCGCTTGACGAGCGCGGCGATCGCCGCCTGGTTGGGGAGGTCGAGGCTGTCGAGCGGCTCGTCGAGGATCAGCACCTCGGGGCGGCGGACGAGCGCCTGGGCGAGCAGGAGCCGCTGCTGCTCACCGCCGGAAAGTTCGCCGATCGGCCGGTGCGCGTAGCCGCGCGCGCCGACGAGGGCGATGATGTCGGCGATGCGGGCACGCTCGGCGTGGCGGCGCTCGCGCCCTCGGCGGGTGAGAGCGACCGGCACGCCCCAGCGGTCGCCGTCGAGACCGAGTCGCACGATGTCGACCCCCCGGACGCGGGTGTGCGAGTCGAAGCCGTGCCGCTGGGGGACGTAGCCAACCCGTGGGCGGGCCGCCGTCGGCGTCTCGCCGAGCACCGTGATCTCGCCGTCGCGGAGCGGGATCAGTCCGAGCATGGCCTTCATCAGGGTCGACTTGCCCGCACCGTTGGGGCCGAGCACGGCGATGAACTCGCCGCGCTGGACGTCGAGGTCGACGTGGCTGAGGATCGTGCGCCCGCCGCGCGCGACGGCGACGTGGCGAAGGGTGAGCGCCGCACCCGTCATCGCCCGGTCGCCGCGTGGAGCGCGTGGGCGAGAGTCGTCAGCTCTGACGTCTGCCAGTGTTGGAAGCTCGCGCCGCGCGGACTGAGCGTCTCGGTCACGGTCGCGATCGGGATCCCGTGGGCGCGGGCGAGGCTGTTCAGGTGCTCGATCTCCGGCGTGACGTTCTGGGCGTTGTACACCCACACCTTGATGGCTCCGTGGGAGATCTGGTGCTCGACGGTCGTGGCGTCGGCAGCGCTGACGTCGGTGCCCTCGGCGACGGCGTTCATAAAGCTGCTCGGCGTGCGCAGGCGCAGCCTGAGGGCGCGGGCGAGCGGCGCGAAGATGCTCTCGGACGCGCCGACCGGGACCCCGCCGTACGTCCGGCGGATGCGCGCGATTTCCGCGTGGTAGGCGGCAAGGGACGCGTTCTCGAACGTCGCGCGCTGAGCGGTGTAGCGTGCCGCGTGGGCGGGGTCGAGCCGGATGAGGTCATTGGTGATCGCGTCCGCGACCCGCTCGACGCTCGCCGGGTCATACCACTGGTGGGGGTTCTCGCCCGTGTGGAGGCTGAGCAGGGAGCCGACATCGATCGTGCGTCGGTCCGGAGCGGGGGAGGCCGCCACGAGCTGGGACGCCCAGTGGTCGTAGCCGATGCCGTTGACGATCACGAGCCGGGCAGCGGACACCTGCCGCGCGTCGGCGACCGTCGGCTCGTAGGAGTGGGGGTCGCTCGCCGGGTCATCGATGAGGTTCGTGACGGTCGCGTCTGGCCCCGCGAGCTGGGCCGCGATGCTCCCCCAGACGTTCTCGGCGGCGACGATGCGGGACTTTGGCGACCGGGTCTCAGCGGCCCCCGTGGCGGCGCAGCCGGCGATGATCGCGCTCAGGAGCAGGGTGGCGGCGATCGGCGCGATCCTCCTCATAGGAGTTGCAGCCTATCATCGAAATGGGAATGATTCTCATTCTTCTTTCGTCGGTGCGGAGCGGTAGTCTTGGCCGAGATGGCGGTCACTGATTGGAATCAGCATGTGCACGATGTCCTTGCCAAGGCTGGGTTGAAGCGGGGCGGCGCACGCGACCGGGTGATCGATCTGCTGGCGGCCCAGCCGTGTGCGCTCAGCGTCGTCGAGATCGAGGACGCCTTGCGGGAAACGGACCCGCCCGCCCGCGCCCCGGGGCGCGCGAGCATCTACCGGGTGCTCGAGCTGCTCGCCGAGCACGGACTTGTGGAGCGGATCGCGGTCGGCGACGGTCAGACGCGGTTCGAGCGCGCCCTCCCGGACGGCCATCACCACCACCATCTCGTGTGCGAGCAGTGCGGACGCCTCGTCGCGTTCGACGACGACGGGCTCGAGCGCGTGATCGGTGAGCTCTCGGAGCGGCTCGGAGTCCGCATCGACAGCCACGACGTGCTGTTGCGGGGGTCCTGCAAGCGCTGCGGCTGACCCCTGTCGTTCGCTACCAGGTGTCGATGTGGGGACGGCGCTTGTGCGGGTGGGCGGGCGCGTGCGGGGTGCGCGCGGGCGGGTCGTCGAAGAGTTGCCTGATCCAGCGCCGCGTGTCCGCCGGGTCGATCACGTCGTCGATCTCGAAGTACTCGGCCATGCTGATCCCCTTGCCGCGGTCGTACGCGGCCGCGACCGTCGCCTCGAACGCGCGCCGGCGCTCGTCGGGATCCTCGATCGCCTCGAGCTCCCGGCGCATTCCGAGCCGGACGGCGCCCTCGAGCCCCATCGCGCCGAACTCCGACGTCGGCCAGCCGACCGTGAACCGGGGGGCCTTGAAGCCGCCGCCGGCCATCGCCTGGGCGCCGAGGCCGTAGCCCTTGCGCAGGACGACGGTGCCGGTCGGGACGCCGAGGTTGGCGCCGGTGACGAACATCCGGCTGAAGTGGCGGACCGTCGCGGTGCGCTCGGCCTGCGGGCCGACCATGAACCCGGGCGTGTCGCACAGGAGCAGCAGCGGCAGGTCGTGGGCGTCGCAGAGCTGCATGAACCGGGCCGCCTTGTCGGCACCGTGGGCGTCGATCGCGCCGCCGAGGTGGGTCGGGTCGTTGGCGATGACGCCGAGCGCGCGGCCGTCGACGCGGGCGAGCGCGGTCACCATCCCGAGTCCGAATCCGCGCCGGAGCTCGAGCACCGAGCCGTCGTCGAACAGGCCGTCGATGACCGCGCGGACGTCATAGATGCGCTTGCGGTTCGTCGGGACGAGGTGGCGGAGGCGGTCCTGGTCGGGCGTATCGGCCGGGGTGGTCGTGTGCCGCTCCGTGAAGTACCTGAGGTAGCGCTTGGCGGCGCTGATCGCCTCTGCGTCGTCCTTGACTTTGAGATCGACGACGCCGTTGGGGTACTGGACGTCGATCGGCCCGATGTCCTGCGGCGGGTAGACGCCGAGTCCACCGCCCTCGATCATCGCTGGGCCGCCCATGCCGATGCTCGACTCCTCGGTCGCGATCACGACGTCGCAGCAGCCGAGCAGCGCGGCGTTGCCGGCGAAGCAGTAGCCGGACGCGATTCCGATGAGCGGAACGAGCGCGCTCAGCCGCGCGAACAGGTGGAAGGCACGGCAATCGAGGCCGGCAACGATCGGCATATCGACATCGCCCGGACGGCCACCGCCGCCCTCGGCGAGCAGCACGACCGGGAGGCGGCGATCCTCGGCGAGCTCGAACAGCCGGTCCTTCTTGAGGTGGTTGCGCATCCCCTGGGTGCCGGCGAGGACCGTGTAGTCGTAGGACATGACGACGGTCGGGTGCCCGCCGATGTCACCGACGCCGCCGACGAGGCCGTCGGCCGGAGTGCGCTTGACGAGCTCGTCGCGGGCGCGCCGCTGCTCCTGGGCGGCGAACATGAGCGGCCCGTACTCGACGAACGTGTCGGGGTCGACGAGATCGGCGAGGTTCTCGCGGGCCGTGCGGTGGCCGCGATCGTGACGTTTGGCGACGGCGTCCGGACGCGCGGCGTCGAGCGTCAGCGCGTGACGGGCGATGACGGCGTCGAGGTCCTCCCGGGGACCGGATCCGGTCTCATCCGTGTCGCCGTCGCCGGTTCCGGACCGCGCCGTGTCGCCGGCCTGGATCACGGCGAGCAGCTGTCCCTCGTCGACGGTCTCGCCGACCTCGATCTCGAGCTGGGCGACGATCCCGTCGCTCTCGGCGATGACCTCGTGTTCCATCTTCATCGCCTCGAGGATCACGAGTGCGGTACCGGAGGCGACCGGTTCGCCGACGGCGTGGGCGATTGCGATCACGGTGCCGGCGAACGGCGCCCGGACCGCGGACTCGAAGGTTGTGGCCATCGCCCCGATGATGTCGTACCGGGGACTACGCCGCCGCGCGGATCGCCTCGAGCAACTGCTCGGGACTGACATTGTCGCTTGCGTCCGTGGCGGTGTGCTCGAACAGGACGCGGTTTCCGGGCGCGATCACGACGGCCGCGCCGAGCTGGCTGGCGCTGCCGACCGTGCGGCCCTGGACGATGCCGGTCCGCGCCGTGGTGAGCAGACCCTTGGCGACGACGGAGGGTCCGAGCAGCTCCGAGGTCGTGCCCTTCTTCGCCCCGACCGCCTTGTAGCTGACGCGGCGCTCATCGGCGAGCACCGGAAGCTCGATCTTGTGCCGGCGGCGGAAGTGCGCAGCCTGACGGGGCGTGGCCTGACCGATCAGCACGAGGTCGGCGCCCGCCGCCTCGAACTCCCCGCGAGCGCGATGCAACTGCACCGCGTGCGCCCGGCAATAGAGTCAGCCGTAGTGGCGCAGCCACACGAGTGCGACCGGGCGCTCCCACCACAGGTCGCCGAGGCGGACCTCGTGGCCGTCCTGATCTGGCAGGACGATGTCGGCGAGCGCCTCGGCCCGGTTGAGTGAGCTGCTGGGCGTCACTGCGGACACCCTACCGCTTGGCGATGGTGAAGCTGAGCGTCTTGGGCTGGGAGCTCCCGGCGGCGTCGGTCGCCGTGAACACGGCCTTGTAGCTGCCCGGTTTCAGCGCCTTTCCGCTGATCCGTCCGCTGAACGCGATCTTGTTCAGCGCTGTGTGGGCGGTCCGCGTCAGGGTCGCGGTCGTGACCGTCCGGGTGCAGCGCGGTTTGTGGCGCAGTGCGGTGGTGGCAGCCACGCAGCGACCGCCGACGCGCCGGCCGGCGAGGTTGGCCTGGATCACCAGCTTGACCGTCGCCGCCTGGTCGAGGCGGAACGAGAAGACCGTGCCCTTCGGGTGGCGGACGGCCGCCGTGCGGCCGGCCAGTGGCGTCGAGGTGGAAGCAACCGTGAACGTCGCGTTCGTCTCCGTCAGCGCGGTCAGGACCGCCTTGGTCGGCTGCGGCTTCGGCGCGGCCACGGTATGCGCGGCGCTCGTCTGCGCCGTCGTGCCGGCCGTGTTGGACGCCGTCGCTCGGCAGCCGTACACGCCTGGGATGAACGCCGTGAGCGTGCTCGCGGTGGCCCCGGCGATGTCCTTGCCGGCGAGCGTCCACTGGAACGCGGTCGACTGCGCTGCGCGGTAGAGGAACTCACCGGGCCGGTCGGCCGCCCAGGATGCCGGTCCGCACGTGAGTACCGAACCGACCGCCGAGCCACCGGTGATGGCCGGCGTGCCCGTGCCGAGTGGCGACTCGACGAGCACGGGGAAGGTGGCGCTGTTTGCTGACGCACCGGTTGTCTTCAGGTTCCCGCTGACGCTGCCGTCGAGCTTTGCCCACGCGATCGAGTTGGCGTCGGTCGTGCCGGGGCCGCTGTTCGCCCAGTAGATCTTGCCCGCCGCCGCGTCGATCGCGACCCCCGCGGGTCCGTTCAGCGTCGCGCCGGCGGGGATCGTCAGATCGCCGCCACCGCCGGTGTTGTCGAGGTTCGCGAACGAGATTTTGTTGGCGGCGGCGTTGGCCCAGTAGACCTTGCCGTTCGCTGCGTCGATCGCCACGCCTTCGGGGTCGTTCACCGTCGCGCCGGTCGTGTTGAGATCGCTGCCACCGCTGCCGTCGAGCTTCGCGAACGCGATCTTGTTGACCGCTCCGAAGTCCGACCAGTAGACCTTGCCGAGCGCCGGGTCCACCGCGAGCCCGAGCGCCTTGGTGGCCGTCGCGCCGGTCGTCGACAGGTCGTGACCGCCGCTGCCGTCGAGCCCGGCCCAGGAGATCGCGCCAGCGTTGGTGTTTGCCCAGTACACACGGCGGGCGACTGGGTCGATCGCCAGTCCTCCGGGCTCATTCGCCGTCGCGCCGGTGATGTTCAGACCGCCGCCACCGCCGCTGTTGTTGAGGTTCGCAAACGAGACCCTGACGGCCCCAAAGTCGCCGGCGCTGACCCAGTAGAACCTGCCCGCCGCCGCGTCGACTCCCAACCCCAATGCCTGGTTGGTCGTCGTGGTGCCGGTCAGGTTGAGATCGCTGCCACCGCTGCCATCGAGGTTCGCGAATGAGATCCCGGTGCCGTTGCCCCAGTAGACGCGATCGGCCGCCCGCGCCGACGCCGCCGCACCGACGATGATCGCCGCACACACACCGACCAGTACGCCCACGCGCGCTGTGAGCCCCATCCGATCCCTGGACATGGCCACGGTCCACCATTCCTCTCGTCGCCCCGGTAGTGCGCGCCAACGTACCCGCATGACCCCGGGTGCGCAACCCCGGGGCTCGAGCCGACGCCGGGCCAGATCATTGCGAGATACTGCACACCTAGACGATGAGTGAGCCTGAGCCGGAGCTGCTGTGGACCCCATCGCCCGAGCGGATCGAGCGGGCGACGATCACGCGCTACCAGCGCTGGCTTGAGTCTGCGCGAGGGCTGACCCTCGACGATTACGATGCGCTGTGGCGTTGGTCGGTCGAGGACCTGCCGGCGTTCTGGTCATCGATTGCCGAGTTCTTCGACGTGCGGTTTGACTCCGAGCCGACCGCCGTGCTCGGGTCCGAGTCGATGCCCGGCGCCGAGTGGTTCCCGAGAGGGACACTCAACTACGCCGAGCATGTCTTCCGTGGTAAGGACGATGACGCGCTCGCGATTCAGTTTGCGTCCGAGTCGCGGCCGTTGGACGCGTGGACCTGGGGTCGGCTGCGCGCCGAGACGGCGTCCGTGGCGGCCGGGCTGCGGGCGTGTGGCGTCGTTCCCGGCGACCGGGTCGCGGCGTACATGCCGAACATCCCGGAGACGGTCGCGTCGTTCCTGGCGTGCGCGTCGATCGGGGCGGTCTGGTCATCGGCCGCGCCCGAGTTCGGGGCGCGCAGCGTGATCGACCGGTTCGCCCAGATCGAACCGAAGGTGCTGCTCGCGATTGACGGTTACCGGTACGGGGGCAAGGACTTCGACCGCGGCGCCGCGGTGGAGCGGATTACGTCCGAAATGCCGTCACTCGAGCGGCTCGTGCGGCTGGGGTATCTGGACGGGTCCGGCTGGGAGGCGGGGTTCCTCGGGCCCGGCGACGAGGCCCGTGCGTTGGAGTTTGAGCCGGTGCCGTTCGACCACCCGCTCTGGGTCCTCTACAGCTCCGGGACTACCGGTCTGCCGAAGCCGATCGTCCACGGCCAGGGCGGGATCCTGTTCGAGCAGTTGAAGATGTCCCTGCACCTCGACGCCCAGTCCGGCGACCGCGTGTTCTGGTTCACGACGACCGGCTGGATGATGTGGAACTTCCTCGTCGGCGTGCTGCTCACCAACGCCTCGATCGTCGTGTTCGACGGCAACCCCGGCTACCCGGATCTCGGGACGCTCTGGGACCTCGCGGCCGAGAGCAGGATGACGTGCTTCGGGACGAGTGCGGCGTTCATCGGCTCGTGCATGAAGGAGGGCATGTCGCTGCGTGACGGGTCGCGGGATCTGAGCGCGCTCGGTGCAGTGGGGTCCACCGGGTCGCCGCTGTCGCCGGAAGGCTTCCGCTGGGTGTACGACGAGCTTGGCTCCGAGACGTGGCTGTTCTCGACCTCAGGCGGAACCGACGTGTGTACCGCGTTCGTCGGCGGCGTACCGACGCAGCCGGTGTACCTCGGAGAGCTCCAGGCCCGGGCGCTCGGTGCGGCCGTCGAGGCGTGGGACGAGGACGGACACGCCGTCGTCGACGAGGTCGGTGAGCTCGTCATCACGAAGCCGATGCCGTCGATGCCGATCTACTTCTGGGGCGACGACGATGGCTCGCGTTACGAGGACAGCTACTTCTCGACGTACCCCGGAATCTGGCGCCACGGCGACTGGATCAAGATCACCCCGCGGGGGACGGGGATCATCTACGGCCGCTCGGATTCGACGATCAACCGCGGTGGGATCCGGATGGGGACGAGCGAGATCTACCGCGCGGTGCTCTCGGTCGATGACGTCGTCGATGCGCTGGTCGTCGACGTGCCCGGCCGACCGGGGTTCGATCAGGGTTGGATGCCGCTGTTCGTCGTGCTACGGGACGAGGTGTCGTTGGATGACGAGTTGGTGGCGCTGATCCGCCGCCGGGTGCGCGAGGACTGCTCGCCGCGGCACGTGCCGGACGAGATCCGGCAGATCACCGAGGTGCCCCGGACGCTCTCGGGCAAGGTGCTCGAGGTGCCGGTCAAGCGGATCCTCGCCGGGACCCCGGTCGAGCAGGTGGCCTCGCGCGAGTCGCTGGCCAACCCGGAGGCGCTCGACGTGTTCGTCGAGCTCGCCTCGTCGGGCGACGACGCGTAGCCGTTCGTCGAGCGATCAGACGGGCGCGGGCGCCGCGACGGTGAACTGGCACGGCTTTGACACGGCGGCCTTGCGGCTTCGGTCGCCGATGAACGTCGCGCGGGCGCTCCACGTGCCCGCCGCCGAGGGCGTCAGCGGGGCACGCCAGCGACCGCCGCTGTCGGCGGTGACGATCGTCGTCACGGGCGTCGTACCGGACGGCCCGGTGAACGTCACATCGACCGATCCCCGGCCGTGTGGCGTGATCGTGCCGGTCGCGGCGGTGGCCGAGGCCTTGCCGGCGGTTCCCGCGGTGCACGCGATCGAGACAGACGTGTTCCTCGGCCGAGACGGCGCGCGTGGGGTGCGCCGGAGCCCCGACAGCGATGAGGAGACGACCGTCTTAGCGTTGACGACGAGAACGAGTCGCATCGCGCTCGCGTTCGTTCGCTTGAGCGGGATCGTCAACCGGTCGGTGAGACCGCCGGGCACCTTGAAGGTGCCGTTGTAGGCGGGCGAGCAGCCGAACACTCCGGGGAGCAGCCGGACCGGGCCCTTGCAGGTGCTCGCCGGCTTGAACGCCGCGAACTTGCCGTTGCAGTACTTGATCAGGCAGGTGACGCTGAGCTTGGCGCTCGACTTCGACAGCGCCACCGTCGGCCCGATCGGCCCGGGCACGTGCTGGGACTTGCACTGCGCGGTCTTCGACGTGCTCAACCGGAAACGGCTCGTGTACGTCATCAGGAGGCCGTGGTAGCGGACCTGATCCTCCGCGAAGTTCGAAACGTAGGAGCGGCCGACCGCAAGCTGCGCCCCGACGAAGCAATCGGTGCGGTTTCCGGTCGTGACTCCGACGGCTGGGAACGTGTTCGTCTTGGCGTACTGCTCGAGGTCCGGCGTCGACGAGGAGGAGTAGCGGATGACGATGTACGCCGGCGAGGACTTCGACACGCTGAGGCCGCCGTCGTGGATCGACGCTCCGAACGACCCTCCGGTCGCCTTGTAGAACGACGCAGAGCCCGTCGCCGCCGCAGCGGCAGCGGCAGCGGGCGAGATCAGCGAGATCGCCACGACCAGTGACAGCAACAGCCCCCTACGCATAGGCGCACCCTATCAGCAACTCTGACCAGCTTGTGTCAGCAAGTCTTACGTTCCTCTCAAACAAGCTGGGGAGGATTCTGGATGCGGCCGTCCATTCCCGGACGTGTCCGGGCAACCGCAAGGGAGATCGAGATGCCCCTCAACGTCAAGCGAAAGCTCGCTGTCGGTGGCGCCGTAGTGGCCGCCGCCGGCCTCGCCGGTGGCGCTTACGCCGCGAGCAGTTCGAGCACGAACCCGCGCCAGGATTTCCTGGGCGACGTCGCCAAGCGACTCAACGTCAGTCCGGCCCAGCTGAACAACGCGCTCAAGGGCGCGTATCAGGACCAGCTCAGCCAGGCGGTCAAGTCGGGCAAGCTGACCCAGGCTCAGGCGAATAAGCTCAAGCAGCGCCTCTCCCAGCGGCCGCTTGCGCCCGTCGGCCCGTGGGGCTTCGCGCATCGCGGGTTCTTCGGCCACCGCGCGGGCATTGTCGCCGCCGGCGGGCATGCCGCGGCGAAGTACCTCGGCCTCACCGAGGCCCAACTCATCAAGCAGGTGCGCTCCGGCAAGTCGCTCGCCGACATCGCAAAGGCCCAGAACAAGTCCGTCTCCGGCCTCACCGACACGCTGAAGGCCGAAATCAAGGCGCGCCTGGACAAGGCCGTCTCAGCGAAGCAGATCACGAGTGCGCAGGAGCAGAAGATCCTGGGGCGGATCGCCCAGCGGCTGAACACGATCGTCAACCGCAAGGGCTTTGGTCCTGGACTCATGCACCGCGGCTTCCGACCCGGTGGTCCCGGCGGGATGATGCCGCCGGGCGCACCCGGCCCGTGACGAGGTGAACGCTGCACCAGAGCGGGTAGCCGGATAATGAAGCAGTACGGCGGGCGGCGCACTGTGCGCCGCCCGTGGCGCTTTTCGTGAGGTTGGTGATAACACCCCCTCTTACAGACCTCTCATCGAGTTCTGCAAGGTTTCTCATAGGCGTCCGCTGTACTGGCCGTTAGAGAGCCCTACGCACGTGAGCAGGAGAAACCGACCATGAAATCTTGGAGCCGCATCCTCCCCGTCGTCGCCGGCGCGATCGCCGGCGGCGCCATCGCGCTGGTGGTGGCCACCGGCAGCAGCACGACGAAGACCGTGACCGCGACCGTCACCGAGCCGTCGAAGGTGACCTCGTCGACGATCCCGACATCGCTCGGCGGTAAAGGCCTGAGCGTCAACCAGATCTACAACCAGGTGAGCCCGGGGGTCGTTGACATTCTCGTCACCTCCCAGAGCTCGTCGCCGTTTGGCGGCGGCTCACAGGAGAGCCAGGGCGAGGGCGCCGGCGTCGTCTACGACGACAAGGGCGACATCCTCACCGACGAGCACGTCGTCTCCGGCGCGACGCACGTCCAGGTCCGTTTCAAGAACGGCACCTCCGCGACCGCGAAAGTTCTTGGGACCGACCCGAGCACCGACGTCGCCGTGATCAAGGTCGACGTTCCGTCCTCGGAGCTGCACCCGATCCCGCTGACCGACTCCTCGGCGGCGCAGGTCGGCGACCCCGTCGTCGCGATCGGCAGCCCGTTCAGCCTGCCCGAGACGACGACCACGGGCATCGTCAGCGCCGTCGGCCGGAGCATCCAGGCGCCGAACAAGTTCACGATCCCGGGCGCGATCCAGACCGACACCGCGATCAACCCGGGTAACTCGGGCGGCCCGTTGCTCGATGCCAACGGGCGCGTCCTCGGGCTCGTCGACCAGATCAACACGAACACCGGCACGAGCTCGGGCGTCGGCTTCGCCGTCCCCTCGAACACAGCCGCGCGGGTGGCGAACGCGATCATCGGTGGGCACCCGGTCAAGCACGCCTACGTCGGCGTCAGCCTTGACCCGACGAGCTCCGGCGGCGCGCGCGTGTCGAGCCAACCCGACCCGCAGGGCAACTCCCCGGTCAAGAGCGGCTCCCCCGCCGCACAGGCCGGCGTCCAGCCGGGCGACCTCGTGACGGCGATCAACGGGAAGACGATCACCTCGACCGACGACTTCATCGCGACGGTCGACGGGTATTCGCCCGGCGACACGATCACGCTGACGATCAAGCGCGGCGGTCAGACGAAGACCCTGAAGCTGACGCTCGCGGCCCGTCCGACGTCCGCCACGAACGGCGGCTAACGGCTCCACGTCGGTGAACCTCCGAGCCGGGCGGCGCGGCGGCGCTGTCCGGCTCGGGTTGTGCTGCGGGCCGGGCAGCCGGCAGGCTAGCCCGGCGTCGGCGCCACGGCCGCGGCCTGCGCCAGCGTGCGGTCCATCAGCTCCTGATGGACGGATCGGGTCCGGCCGGTGCGACGATGCCACCGGTCGTCGGCCTCGAGCGTCCAGGCGAACGTGTCGTCGGCGAGGCACCGTTCGAGCGTGTCCTCGAGCTCGGCCTGGAGCGCCGGATCCTCGACCGGGGTGATCAGCTCGACCCGCTTATCGAGGTTGCGGGGCATCAGGTCGGCGGAGCCGATGTAGTAGCGGTGCTCGTCGCCGCGATGGAACGAGTAGATCCGGCTGTGCTCGAGGAAGCGGCCGACGACCGAGACGACGGTGATCGTGTCCGACACTCCGGGGACGCCGGGCCGCAGACAGCACATTCCTCGGACGTTGAGCTCGATCGGCACGCCGGCCTGCGAGGCCCGGTAGAGCGCCTCGATGATCTGCTGGTCGACGAGCGAGTTCATCTTCATGCGGACGAACGACGGGACGCCGGCTCGGTGGGCCTCGATCGTCCGCTCAATCTCGTCGATCAGCGGCTGGCGCATCCAGTTGGGCGCGACGAGCACCTTGCGCTCGTGCTCGGGGTGGCCGTACCCGGTCAGCGTGTTGAACATGTTCGCGACCTCCTGACCGAGCACCCGGTCGGTCGTGAACAGGCCGAAGTCCTCATACAGGCGCGCGTTCTTGGCGTGGAAGTTCCCGGTGCCGATCATCACGTAGTGACGGATCCCGTCCCGCTCGCGGCGGACGACGAGGATCGCCTTCGCGTGGGTCTTCAGGCCGGGGATGCCGTGGACGACGTGGGCGCCCACCTCCTCCAGCGCTCGCGACCATCGGATGTTCAGCCGCTCGTCGAAGCGAGCCTTGAGCTCCACCATGCAGACCGCCTGCTTGCCCTTCTCGGCGGCCTCGATCAGCGACGGGACGAGCGCCGAGTCATCGGAGGTGCGGTACACGGTCATCTTGATCGCGAGCACGTTCGGGTCATCGACCGCCTGCTTGACGAACCGCTCCACCGAGCTGGCGAACGAGTGGTACGGATAGTGGACGAGCACGTCGCCGGCCCGCATCGGCGCGAATACGTCCGGCTGCTCGTCGCTGTCGCCGGGGCGGGGCCCGAACGCCGGATGGGTCAGCGGTGTCCAGGGTGGCTGGCGAAGGTCATTGTGTCCCTCGATGCCGGCGATCTGCCACAGGTCTGAGAGGTCGAGCAGGCCCTCGACGTCGTAGACCTGGACCTCCTCGACCCCGAGCCAATCGATCAGGTGGTTGCGGAGCTTGGGGTCCATCCCGGCGCCGACCTCGAGCCGGACGACCTCGCCGAAGCGACGCCGGCGGAGCTCGTCCTCGACCGCCTGGAGCAGGTCATCGGCTTCATCGGAGATGTCGAAATCGGCGTCGCGCGTCACCCTGAAGAGGTCCCAGCTGCGGATCTCCATGCCCGGGAACAACCCGTCGAGGTGCCGGGCGATGACGTCCTCGAGCGGGATGAACGTGTCCTTGGCGATCTCGACGAACCGGGGGAGGACCTCCTTCGGCACCTTGACCCGGGCGAACGCTTCGTGATCGATCTCCGGGTCGTGGAGCCGCACGATCAGGCTCAGCGACAGGTTCGAGATGTACGGGAACGGTCGTCCAGGGCCGATCGCGAGCGGCGTGAGAACGGGGAAGATGTTCTCGCGGAAGTGGCGCTCGATCGCGCGCGGGTCCGCCTCGGAGTCGTCGCAGGAGACGATCCGGATTCCATGCTGGGCGAGCTCAGGCCGGACGACGTCCTCAAACTGGCGTGCGTGGCGGCGGTCGAGGGCGCGGACGCGCTCGGCGATCAGGTCGAGCAGCTCCGTGGGCGAGATCCCGTCCGGGCCGCGCGCATCGATCCGGGCGTCGACCTGATCGTGGACGCCGGCGACGCGGATCATGAAGTGCTCGTCGAGGTTGGTGACGAAGATCGCGAGGAACTTGACGCGCTCGATCAGGGGTAGCGACTCGTCCTCGGCGAGCTGGAGGACACGATCGTTGAAATCGAGCCAGGACAGCTCGCGGTTGACATACAGCGAGGTGTCGGTGAGTTCGATGGCGGTGTCGTGACCGGCGCCGTTCTCGACGGCGCTCGTCACGGCGCCGGTGTCGATCTGGTCGCTCATGAGACGCGCTCCTTGAGCGCCGAGATCGCTGCCAGCTCGGAGGGGCGCAGCAGGGTCACGAGCTCGCCCTTCGCCACGGCGGCAAGGCCGCCCTTCTTCATCCGGGCCTGGGCACCGGTGAGATCGTGGAGGGTCAGCGAGAACGACGGGTCGTGCCCGACGAGCAGCACGTCGCCGAGGCCGGCGATGAGATCGTGGACGTCGAACGGCTCCCCGGACAGCGCCGGCTCGACGGTCACGCTGACCCCGAGCGGTTCGCACGCGATCTGTGCGGTCTGCACGGCGCGCAGCTTCGGGCTCGACAGACAGGCGTCGATATTCGTGCCCAGGCGCGCGAGCGCGAGCCCCGCCGCCTCGGCCTGGCGCACACCCAGGTCGGTGAGGGGGCGCTCGTCATCCGGGAGACCATCCGCGGCCTCGGCGTGTCGCAGCAACCACAGCATTCAAGGAACGTATGGCGCATTGTTGCGTACTCACGAAGCGAGCCGGGAATTCACGGCCCATCGATGAGCGGGACGCTGACACCGCGACAGCGGGTGCGCATCCGAGCGTACGCCTGCGGGAGCTCCCCGATGATCTCCTCGACGTTGTCCAAGAGCCGCCCGGCGCGGCGCGGCTCGCCCCAGCGGTCCTCGGCTTCGGCCATCAGGAGCAGGGCTTGAATGGCCTCGCGATGGTCAGGATCGGTCGGCCAGTGGGGCGGGGGCGTGACGGCGCTCACGTTTGCGCAACGGTACGGATCCCGCTGCGCCCGTGTGTGTCATGTCTGTTAAGCCGCGCGTCAGCCGACGAGCAGCCTCCGACCGAACACCCGCTCGAACGCCTCGCCGTCGCCGTAGCGCTCGATGCTCCAGCGCGGGAGCGTGAGATCCCCGCCGGCCTCGAGGTGGAGATCGACGCCGTGCCCGTTGGCGCGCAGGCGGATCTCGCTCACGGCTTGGTCGCGCCCGCGCTCGAGATGCTCGGCGAGGCGGAGGATGACGGCACAGCGCTCGAGCAGATCCTCGTCGCCCGGCTCGGCGAGCTCCTCGATCTCACCTAGGCGCGGATTGCCCTTGCGGTGATACCGGCTCATCTGGGCGATGAGCGCGCGCTCGCGGGGATCGAAGCCCGGCAGCTCGGCGCTGATGATGAGGTAGCGCGAGTGCTTGTGATGATCGTCGTAGGAGATCGTCATCCCGACGTCGTGGAGCATCGATGCGGCCCACAGCAGCTCGCGCTCGCCGGGTTTGGCGTCGAACACGCCTCCCCTGACGAGCGAGTCGTGCATCTGCGTGGCGAGCAGCGCGACGTGCTCGACGTGGACCATGTCGGACTCGTACTGGACCGCGAGGTTGCGCACGGCCGCCTCGCGGACGTCGGGGATCAGCGGATCGTTGGGATCGAGCATCGTGCCACCGAGGAAAACGCCCTCGCGCAGGCCGGCCTCGGTCGCCTCGATGCCGGCGAACGCGCCGAGCTCGATGACGGTCTGGAGCGTGATCGCCGCGGCGAGGATGATGTCCCCGCGCCCGAACTTGATGCCGGGAACGCCGCCCCGCTCGGACACCGGCAGGCCGGCGAGCGTGTCGACGAGATCACCGATCGCATCGGGCGTGATGAGGAACCCCTGGATACCGATCTCGAGCTGGCCGGTCGCACGCTGGGCAGCGGCGGCGAGGTTGCGCACCGCGCCGCCGACGCCGGTCAGGTGGGGACCGGCGCCTGGCAGCCAGTCGAGCGCGCCGAGCGTCTCCTGCACGTGGTCGCGCACACGGCCGAGGTCTTTCTTCTTCGCCGGCCCGTCGCCGGAGAGGAAGTGCTCGGTCAGCCGGACCGCGCCGAGCCGGAAGGACTTCATTGCGAGCGGACGGCGGTCGGCGACGCGCGTGAGCTGCAGGCTGCCGCCGCCGAGGTCGACGACGGCGCCGTCGGCGAGCGTCGTCGTGTTGATCGCGGCGACGTAGCCGTAGAACGCCTCGTCGCGCTCCGAGAGCACCTCGATCTCGACGCCGGTCTCCTGCTTGGCTCGGGCGAGGAACTCCTGCTGGTTCGTGGCGTCGCGGATTGCGCTCGTTGCCACCGCGTGGATCTGCTCAGACGACAGCCGGTTGGCGCGACAGAAGCGGGCGAACACGGACAGGGTCTCGATGCCGCGGTCCATCGCCTCGTCGCTCAGCTTCCCGCTCGCCTCGAGGCCCTCGCCGATCCGGACCGTCTCGTAGAGCTCGTCGGTGAGCTTCCACCATCCGCCCGGCGCGTAGCTGAAGACGACGAGCCGCCACGAGTTGGAGCCGAGGTCCATCACCGCCACCTGCTGCGGCTCGCTGCCGTTGTGCCCGGCCGCTCGCGTCGATCGCCAGCTCACCCCGCCATCATCCGTCCCCGGGCGGACAGTTCGCCGATGTCGTTCCCGCTACGTGCGAGAAGATCGATCAGCAGCGTCGAAAAGCCGAACCCGCGGGCGGCGAGACCGCGCCCGGTCAGCGGGTGGTAGTACTCGCGGTAGCCGTGGCGATCGACCGCCATCTCCAGCGAGCGGGTGACCCGGTCGGCGTCCCGCTCGTATCCGAGGGCGCGCATTGCCGGAACGAGCAGCCAGCTTGTGTTCATCCAGGAGGGGCCGCGCCAGCAGCGCCACATCGCGAACCCCGGCTGAAATGAACGCTCGTTCAAGGCGACGGATGGGATCCCATACGCGGCCCGGTAACGCTCAGGGTCAAGCAGGTGCTCCTCGACAAGGCGCCGGCGGACGTCCTCCGGCAGGCCGTCGAGGGCGAGCGGCGCGAGCGAGGACCAGGTGGAGACCAGCAGCGGCCGCTCGTCGCGGCCGGCGAGGTCGTAGAACAACCCCGTGCGCTCGTCGTAGCAGCGCTCGAGCAGCGCCGCCTCGGTCCGCTCCGCGCGGCGGTGTACCGGGCGGCGTGCTCGGCGTCGAGCCGCGACAGGGCCCGCAGCGCGAGCGCGTAGAACACGTTCACGACAACGTCCTCGACGTGCTCGTCGTAACGGGTCGCAACCTCGGCCGCGCTGTATCCGAGCCGTCGGTAGCGCTCGATCAGCCACACGTGGCCGGCCTGGTCGTGACGCATCCAGCCGTACAGCTCGTCGTACTTCGGCGAGTCGTCGAGCCCGGACTCGTCCGGGAGGATCGTCGTCAGCAGCCCGCCGCCGTCCGGGTCGCGCTCGCGATCGAGCCAGTCGTAGTCGAGTCGCAGTTGGTCGAGTGCCTCCGTGGCGAACTCCGGCGCATCCGGCGAGGCCTCGGCGACCCGCTCCCAGGCGAGCGCGAGCAGCGGCGTCTGGATCGTCGCCGTGGCGGTGCAGCCGAACACCGTGTGCGTGCCGTAGAACGGCGCTCGGCGCCAGTACGCGGGGCGGTCACAGAACGCGGTGTGGGGGATGAAGCCGTCGAGCCGGCCGGCGCGCACGAGGGTGCGGAGCTCGGCACGCGCCCGGGCGGGATCGAGATGTCGCCAAGCGATCGCGTGAAAGCACGAATCCCAGTACCACTGATGGCGGTAGCGCGGGGTCGCCGGGCAGCTGAACGCGTAGCGGACGCCGTCGCTCGAGCGGTGCCCCTCACGCCAGTTCTCGCGCAGGACCTGCTCGGCCGCGCGCACGAGTCGCCGGCGGCGCGCGGCGTCAGGCAACGAGCTCGTCGTAGGTGATGACCTCACGACCGTCGGCGCGGTCAAGCAGGGACTCGAGCGTGGCGACATGACCGGGGAGATCGAAATCCGCCGGGTGCACGTCGATCCGCATCACGGCTCCGGCCGAGCGACCGGCGGCGCGGATGAGCGGGGACGAGAGCCGGCGCTTCAGCGGCGTCGAGCTCCCGAGGCAGAGCGCCGGGGCGCGCAGCTGCTGGGATCCGGTGCGCACGCAGCCGAGCTCGGCGAACTCGAACTCGCCGTTCAGCACCCCGCGCAGCGCGCGCGTGTAGGCGTAGCCGGGCGCGACGAAGCCGCGCGGGTCGAGCTCGATCTCCTTGAGCAGCCGGCGGCCGGTCAGCACACGCCGCAGCGTGTCATCCGCCCCGAGGCCGGGGAACTCCGCCGCCAGCCCACCCTGCCAACCGGCGAGCACGCGACGCGGGAGCCGGAGCGTGCGGGCTGCCTGGTGCGCGAGCCCGTGCTGGGCCACGGTGTCGCCGCAGGCGACGCGGCCGCGCAGCCACGCGGCCAGCGCCGGCGCGCGGGCCCCGATCGGGTGAAGGTCGGCAGCCGGGATGACGAGCAGCGTCACGCGCGAGACGCCACGGTCGGTGAGCCACTGCCGGATGTCGCGGACACGCCTGAACGAGCGCGGCTCGACGTCATGCAGCGCGACCGCGAGCAGACGTTCGCTCATCGCCCGAGCAGACTCCGGAGATCGGCGAGTTCGGCCGCGAGCGCCCCGTCCCATCCATGGCGGGTGGCGAGGCGGGCGGCGGCGAGGTGGTCAGCCGGTCGACGGCGGGCGGCCACGATCGCGCGCTGGCGCAGCGTGTCCTCGAGCGGGCCGGTGCCGACGAGCTGAAGCGGCCACGGGTCGGCGAACGCCGCGGTCGCGTCGAGGAGCACGCGCAGGCCCTTCTCGCGGGAGAGCCGGCCGGCGTAGACGACGTGATCCTCGCGGCCGATCTCGGGGCGCGGGCGAAATCCTGGGTCAAGTCCGAGGCGCAGCCGCAGCGTCGCGTCGCGTCGCGCGCGTCGGGCGCCGGGTCGACGACCGACATCACGGCGTCGACCTCGAGGTAGGCGCGCCGGTACCAGTGGCGAAGGGCACGCTCATAGACGCGCTGGGGGCCGGGGAGGCTGCCCGCGTGGAGCGCCGCCGAGGAGTGGTGGACGGCGATCACCGCGGCTCCGCACTCGTGGGCGGCGCGGCTGGCGAGGCGCGGCGTCCAGTACGGGTCGTGCAGGAGCACGACGTCCGGGGCGAGGTCGCGGAGGGTCTGGGTGAGGCCGCCGCCGCCGAGCGGGATGCGGTACCCGTTCGACGCTGCGAGCCGCAGCGACGGTTGTTCGTGGCGCCATGGCCCGCTGCCGGTGAGCGGCCGTCCGGGCACCACGAGGTGATGCTCGAACGCCCCCGTGCGAGCGGCAAACGCGGCCTTCGCCTCGAGATATGTCCGGATGCCGCCGCTGCGCTCGCCGTAGAACAGCGTCACGTCTGCGATTCGCCGGCCCGGCCGGGTGACCGTGACCGCGGTCGCGTCAGGCGGCACGTGCAACCTCGGGGGGCCGTCCGGTCGGGACGAGGAGGCCCTCCGGAGCGAGCGCGTGGGCGTACGCCGCCGCGAGCTGGTCCCGGGAAGCCGTGTGTGGGCGTCGCCGCGCCGCCACGAGGCCGCCGGTCATGAGCCGGTCGCACAGTGCCGCTCGGCGGGCGAGGCCGACGATCGCGCCGGCCAGCGCCCGGGCGACCGGCGGGACGAGACAGCCGTCGCGCCCGGTCTCGACCAGCTCACGCGCCGCCCCGGCGTCGGTCGCCACGACCGGGATCCCGCTCGCCTGGCCCTAAGCTGCTCGGGGCCGACCGGCCCGAGCGCCGTGAGCGCGTCGCCGAGCGCCGCCCGCACGGTGCGCTCTGCCTGTCCCTCGCCGGCGATCACGAGATGCAGGCGTGGGTTGTGCTCACGCGCGAGCAGGAATGCGTCGGTGAGCAAGACGAGTCCGTGCTCAGGGGCCAGCGGGCCGGCGTAGAGCACGGTGAAGGTGTCCTCCGGGAGCGCGTCGGGGGCGTAACGGCCGGGGTGAAAGCACGTCAGGTCGACGCCGGGCTCCCAGCGGGCGATCCGGCTCGGATCGACGCCGCGCCCGTGCAGGACGTGGTCGGCGGCCGCGCTCGGGGAGAGGAACAGCCGTGGTTCGGCGATCGCGTCTGGGGCGCTCGCCAGATGGTGGCTGACCACCGTCCGCAGGCCGAGTGCCCGAGCGGCGGTGCGGGCGGCATCCGTCGTGGGGCCGCGGGCACCGAGGTGGACGAGGTCGGGGCGGCGTACCGTCCAGGCGTCGATCGAACGCTCGCTCCTCACGATGTCGATTGCGTAGCCTGGGATCGGCTGCTCACGCAGCCCGGCCAGCGTCCACGGGGCTCCGTGTGCCGGGCCGATGTCGTCCGCGACAATCGCTACGCGCGGAGTTCTCTGATCGTTCATGACGGCAGAGAATCCCCCGCAAAGCCCGTGAATTCGTGACCGTCCAGGCAAGTTCCTGTAACCAGGATGTGACCCGGCCCGGGGCGGCGCGAGAAGTACGACGATCATCGAACGTCTGGTAAAGTTCGACGTCCGTCGTACTAAGACACCGACCCGGAGGCAGGGATGACCGATCGCGAACAGACCTTCGATCTCGATACGACCCGGCTGCTCCGCGCCCGCCGTAGCGCCGACGGCGTCGTCGCCCAGTACATCCGCGAGCTCGCCGCGCGGCGGGACGAGTGCGGCGCGCCGGCCGAGCGTGAGGCGAACGTGGCGCGGGCCGGGGCGATCGGCTGAGGCGCCGGCGCCCGGTGTCGCCGGCTGGCAGCTCGGGGCGCGGGGCGCGGGGCGCGTGGCCCCCCGCGTGGCGTGGGGCGCGTGGCGCGTGGCGCGGGGCGCGGGGCGCGTGGCGGGAGAAACGTCGACGGATGTGACCGCCGCGATGATCCGTCGACGTTTGTCCCCCTCAGAGGGAGGAACGTCGACGGATCCGGATCCGGGCCGGAGACTGTGACGTTTCTCCGGGGTGAGACGCGCCCCGCATCACGAAGCCACGCCTTCAGCCGGCGGCGCGGCGCGAGCGGGCGACGAAGGCGGCGCCGATCGCTGCGGCCGACAGCAGCGCCAGCACGAGCATCGCCACCAATGCGTGGCGGATGGTCTCGGGACTCGCCCCGGCGGACCCGGACCCGGACGCGGCGGCGGCAGCGGCCGACGCCGGCAGCGGATGACCGGCCGCAGCGGCGACCCGGGGCACCGCGGTGAGCGCGGCATTCGCCAGCGCATCGGGGCCGCCGGCGGTGGTCGACGAGGGCCCGGGCGCCGGCGTCGAGAGCGCGTGGCCCTGAGCCGCCAGGCCGAGCCCGGACGGCATCACGACCAGGACGGGGCCGTGCACGACGCCCCCGAGCTCGGCGGAGAGGAAGCGGGCGTAGGCCTGCGGCCGGTCGAACAGGGCGGGCACGACGCCGAGGTCGGCGCGGGAGGCGATCAGTGCGACCTTCACCGGGTAGCCGGCTCGCTGAGCCGCGGCGCAGATCTCGAACAGCCGGCGCTGCGGCCCCGCCGAGATCCCGCTGTAGGGCAGGAACACGTCCTGGCTGAGAAGGACGTCGCTGGCCGGGTCACCGTCGGCGTGGGCAACGCCGGTCGGCAGGATCCCGATGCCCACCAGCGCGAGCGCCGCCGCCGCACCCAAGACGGCCCGGCGTACGCTCATTGGCGGTCTCGCCGCGCCCGCCGCTCGCGCAGCCGGCGACGTAGCGAGTCACGCGCGATGTAGCCGATGACCAGCAGGGCCGGCACGGCGAACGCCAGCTGGACGTACCAATGCCCGAGGTGTGCGGATTCGACGTGCACCAGACCGCCGAGTCTCAGCTGACGTTGCTGTACGCCTGTTGGATCTGCTGGTACGACGGGATCGAATTCGGCAGTGTCAGCGAACCCTTCGGCCCCTTGAACTGGAGCGTCGGGGTGGCGCTCACGCGCTGCGTCTGGGCGGTCGAGAGGTCCGTGTTGAGCTGGCTGACGAGCGACGGGTCATTGCGCGCCGCCTTCCACTGGTTCACGTTCAATCCCGCCTGGTTGGCGAGGCCGGTGAGGAAGCTCTCGTTGACGTAGCCGCTGTTCTCGGTCTGCTGCTGGCGGTAGAACAGCTCGGTGAAGTTCCAGAAGCGGTTCTGCTTTCCGGCCGCGAGGGCTGCCGTCTGCTGGGTCTGGAACGTCTGTGGGTCCTGGGTGGCGGTCTCGACGCTGCGGTAGTCGATCTTGACCTTGCCGGTACGGACGAGGTTGGTCAGCAGCTGGGAGAACCCGTCGCTCTGGGTGAAGGCAGCGCAGACCGGGCACTGAAGGTCGCCCCAGTAGGTCATCGTCACCTTGGCGTTCGGGTTGCCGAGCGTGTTCGAGGACTGCGGAATGCCATTGAGGAGCTTCTGCACGTCGTTGACGGTGCTCGTCGCCTCCTTGCCCTTCTTCAAGCCGCCGCCACCGCTGGAGCCGATGATCACGGCGACGACGACGACGATGATCGCGAGCCCGACGACGCCGCCGAGAATCTGGAGCCGGCGCTGGCGGCGGCGTTGATTGACCTGCTGCTGCTCGGCGGCGATGCGAGCCTGACGTGCCGCTTCCTTTTGTTTCGTTCGTGAAGCCATTTACTCCGGTCCTGTTCCGAGCTGCTCGGGTCCGAGGTTTGTGTAGGTCCTGCGGAAGTCCCGCAGGGCGTCGAACACCTTCGGGGTGAAGGTCTTGCATCCGAGCACGTGCCCCCACGCCGTGGCGGCGACCGCGTACGGCATGTGCGTCTGGTTGGGGAAGAGGAGCAGCATCTGGCGCGGCGCCCACTGCCCGTCTCCCTCGTTGAAGAGTGCCTCGAGCTGTTTGACGTCGGCCGCCGGCAGCGTCGGGCTGTACTGATACTCGATGCGGCCGTGCTCGAGCGCGTGGACGAGGTACCCGCTGGCCGGGGTGTTCGCCGGCTTGTACTCGCCATCGGACGCGGGGGCCGGATAGTGCGGGCCGTACGTCGGCGGGTTCGTCGCGTATGGGACCTTGGTCCCCGGCTCGACGTGCGTGCGGTTCTGATCGGTGCGCGCGATCGCGTCGGGCGTATCGATCGCGACGCAGCCGGCCGCCTTCGCCGCAGAACTGAGGTTGGAGTTCTTGGGGGCGGGGAGCGTGATGTCCTTCGTGTCGGCGACCTTGACGGGGGTGCCCGCGCCCTTGCTGTTGCTGCTGCCGGCGATGACCGCGACGACGACGACGGCGATGACGATCACGCCGAGAACGCCGCCGAGTCCGGCCTGCAGGCGACGCTGACGCCGCTCGCGCTCGGCGCGTGCCTGCTCCTCCGCCAGTCGCTGCTGGCGGGCTCGCTCCTTCTGCTCTTTACGAGAGGCCATGGACGATCAGTACCGGTGGAAAACTACGAAACGACGCCCCGGACGAGCAGGATAGCGACGAGCAGGGCTGCGACACCGCACCCGAGGGCGACGAGCGCGGCGAGCAGGCGCAGGCGGATCTGACGCTCGCTCATCAGCCGTTCGCCTGGTCGACGATGAGGGCAGTGAACGGGGTGCCGCCCGGTGGGGTGATCTCGAACGCGAGGCCCCACTTGCCGACCATCACGAGCGCCGGAGCCGTTCGCGAGTACACGCCGGGCGAGATCTCCTTCAGCTGGTAGTCCTGCTCTGGCATCTGCATCTCCAGGTGGTTGAACGCAAGGGTGACGGTGGCACCGCGGACCGGCTGCCCGCCCTGCGTGAGGCGCAGCGCGAACGCGCTCGGGGACGCCGCCTTGTTCGGCGAGACGAGGACCTGCAGCTTGTAGCCGTTGCGCTCCACGGTCCGCGCCACCCGGCCCGGGCCAACCCGGGCGAGCGCCGAGTTCTGGAGCGCGAACGAGGGAGGCGGCGGCGCGAGGCTCGCCAGGAGCACGGCGACGAACACGGCGCCGCCGACGAGGAGCGTCTCGCCGCTGACGAGCCTGCCGAGCAGCCGGGACGCGGATTCGCCGCGCTCGGTGTGCTCGCGGGCGGCGGCCAGTCCCGGTCGCGTGCGGAGCAGGTTCCCGGCGGCGAGGCCGAGCGCGAGCACCAGCAGGAGGATCTTGACGAGGATCGCGCGTCCATAGCCGGTGTCCCACAGGGCGTTGACCGCGGGCATGTGGATGATCGTCGCGCCGGTGCCGGTGGCGAGCAGGACGATGACGGAAACGAACGCGACCGCCGAGAAGCGGGGGACGATGACCGCGAGCACGTTCACGCGTGAGGGGGCGCCTGCCGGACGGGGTCCGCGGAGGCTCAGCCACAGCAGCAGCAGGCCGATCAGGCCGCCGAGCCAGATCGAGCCGGCGATGAGATGGACGGCGTCGAGAAGCATCGACAGGCCGCGCGGCGAGGTCTGCCCGGCGTGCCCGACGGCACCAGGGATGATCAGCACGCCGAGCGCGGCCAGGAGCGCGCCCGCTGTCGCGCCGAGTTCGGCGATCGAGCGCCGCTCGCGGTCAGGCCGATCGAGCCACAGGGCAATCGCGCCGGCGACGCAGAGCAGCGCAAAGCACAGTTCGAGGTCGACGTAGCCGCGGCCGAACGCGGTGACGCGGAAGAGCGGGATAAGCGCCCCCAGGTCGAACACCGAGCGCAGCGAATCGTTGGCGATCGCGATGTCGAGGTACACCGGAATCGCGATCAGCCCGATTACTGCTGCGACGATCGTCGCCTTCGTGAGCAGACGCAGCGTGCTGCCGGGCACCCGGCGGACGAGCGGCCGGGCGATGAGCAGCCGCAGCACGAGCAGCCCGATCGCTGTCATCACGCTCGTGAACAGAACCCACCGCGCGATCAACAGCGGTGCCGTGACGGCGGTCGCGCTGACGTGCGGGATCGGGAACTGCGGCGCCGGCCCCGGATTCGGTCCGACGGCGAATGTGAACGCGCCTTGCACCGGATGCCCGTCGACCGATATCGCACGCCAGTACACGAGGTACCAGCCCTCCGCCAGGTGGTTCACCGGAACGACGAGCGTGTCCGGGTCCCCGGGTGAGCGCCCGACCGCGGCGGTGGCATGTTGGGTGCCGGACGCGTCGGTCACCGACACGATCGCAAACCGCGGTTCGACGGCCTCGTCGAACGTGAGCGAGACGGTCGAGGGCGCCCGGTCGAGCACCACGCTCGCCGTCGGCACGGTACGCACGAGGTAGGCGTGCGCCGTGGCGCCCGTCGGCGCCACCAACACCACGAGCGTGACCGCGAGCGCGGCGCCGATCAGCCGGGTCCGTCTCACGCGAGCGGGCGGCCCCCGACGGATCCACGGCCACGGGCGAGGAGCGCGAGCATCGCCACGAGGAGGCCGAGGATGCCGACGATGAGCGCGACGACCGTCAGCGTCGACGCCCCTCCGCCGCTGCCGAGGCTCGTCTTCGCCTCGATCGTCGGCGCCGGGGAGTCCGAGGACTCCGGCCCGGACCAGTTCGCGATCGATCCGTCCGAATATGTCTGGCGGACCGTGAACGTGTACGTCTTGCTCGCGGACGGCGTGGCCAGGAACTGGAACAGCGCGTCCTCCCCGGTGGGGACGCGGCCACCGGTCCACATCACCTTCTGAATGACCGCGCTCTCACCGCTGCCGGTCTGCTGGAGCTCGCGATGCCAGCCCGGTGAGGGCACGAACGAGTCGATCGCAAAACCACTCGGGACCGTCAGCTCGACCGTCGTCGTCGCCGCCCCCTCCTTTTCGGTGGGCACGGCGAGGCTGTAGAGCTGCCCCTTACCGCTGAGCGACACCGCGGGGCTGATCTCGGCATGCGCCCGCGCCGTGGCAGGCACGTACAGGAGCGTGGCGATCGTCGCCACGAGCAACCGCCGCGGGACCCTCATGCGGCCACGTGGAGCGTGTAGGGAACGGTGACGACACGCCCGCCGAGTTTCATCTGGAGAAACAGCCGCCACGTGCCGGGAACCGGCAAGAGCACACCGATGGTCATCTTGCCCGGGGCGGTGGCCTGGCCACTGACCCTGGCTGCGCCGAGCGCCGTCGTGCAGTTCACCGCGCCGGCACCGCAGATGTGCGTGTGGAAGTAGTCGAGCGAGCCTTCGTGGAAGAAGATCGCGTGGGCGAGGGCGCCGAACCAGGGCACGAACGTCACCGGACGACCCTGCGGGTCACGGACGCTCACGTTGACGAACTGGGCCTGGATCGCATGCAGCGACGGATGGCCGTGGATGTCGATGTGATAGCCGTCGACGGTCTGGTCCGCGGTGTACGGCGGCAGCGGCTTCGGCTTGTAGGCGCCAGTCACGATGAGGTTGCGGAACAGCTGGAAATTAGGCTGACCGCCGGGGATGTTCGGGTACACGTCGACGAGCACCCGGTAGTGCCCGGGCGCAGGGAACCGCACCGTCTGGCGAAGCATCCCGCCGGGGCCGACCGGCGGATGCTCGTGGATGATGTACGCGAGGTCGTCGCGCACGATGATCAGGTGAACGCCCGTGTGGGGTCCGCCGCCGGTCTTGTACTGCGTGAGCGGCTGGCCGTTCGGCATCCGCACGGTGAAGCTGATCGTCGTCGGGTGTCCCGGCGTCACCGCTCCGGCGGGCTGGAAACCGGCGAGCGTGAACACGCGGGCCGCTGCCACCTTGGGGACGCTGACGGCACCGCTGCCGTCGGAGCCGCCGCTCGAGCCGCAACCAGCGACCGCCGCAGCGCCGAGGACAGCGCCGAGGGCGGTGAGCGTTCGCGCCCGGGTCATCGCAGCGCCGCCTCGATCGCGTTCGTGAACGCGTTCACGCCGAACGACCCCTCAAGCCGCGCGGCGATCACGCCCCGGCGGTTGATCGTGAACAACCACGGTTCGGTCCGGAGATGGAACGCCTTGAGCTGCGGGCGCAGGCCCTTCTTGGGGTCGTTGTCCACGTAGACCTCCTGGTGGATGAACGTGATCTTGTTGCCGAAGCGATGCTGGAGCTCGACGGCAATGTCCGTGACGGGGCCGCACACGCGGGAGATGCACAGCTGCGGGGTCGAGAAGATGAGTGCGATCGGCTTCTTGCCGAGCACGTCCTTGAACGACACCGAGGCCATCTGCTCGGGCGGGATCCGCGTCGTCAGCAGCGACGTGTTGCCGTGCGTCGAGGCGGCCGTGTCAGTGGCGATCGCCGGTGGCCGCTGACCGACGGCCGGAATCGGCGACGAAGGCGCGACGGCGACCTCGCCGGGCGCACCGAGCAGCCCGTTCCGCGTCCGGGTGATCGAAAGCAGCGTGTACGTCCCAGCCTTGGGAAGCGGCAGCTGCGTCGCATAAATCGCCTGGATGCCGCCGGGCCCTGAGTTCTGCTTTGAGCGGTACGCCGGGGAGACCGTCATCGGGTCGGCGGGCGCGATGAACGGACCTTGGGCCGGGCTCTTCGGCGTGCGGGCGATGTACAGCGCCGTTGGGGCGTACACAAACGCGCCAGTGCTCGTGTTGAGCGCGAACGCGAAGCGCCCCGTCCCGGGCGTGAACGTCCCGGTCGCCGCTCCGAGCTGGATGCTGGAGCGCAGGCCGGTGGCGAGCTGCTCGAGGGTCTTCCCGTGCGCGGACGGGAACTGAGCGGCCCGCGGGTGCACCGCGGCCGCCAGCTCGTTGACGGCCGGCGGCGGCCCGGTGGTCGGTGGCCCGGACTGGGTCGACAGCGTCGTGCTGGTCGACGACTGGGAGGCCGAGGCGGAGCTGGACGAGCTGCTCGAGCTCGACGAGCCGCAGCCGGTGAGGGCGAGCACGCCCACGACGGTGAATGCGGCGCTGAGGAAAGGATGGCGTCTGGTCATATGTGAGAACGATGCAATCAGGGTTGAAGAATCAGTTATGTGTTCACCGCGGAGAGGAGCCACAGCCCGAGGCACGTGAACGTCACCATGACCGCGAGCATCCACCGCTGTGACTCGGCGGCGAGGCGGTTGTCGCCATAGACGACGAGCGCGCGGTCGTGGGCCAATGCGAGCCCCGACACGTGCCCAGCGACGAGCGCCGCAACCTGGACGTACCAGATCATCGCCGCCGAGAGCAGGCCGTAGTCGATCCGCGCACTCGCGGTGCCGAACAGGTTGGCGCCGGTGCCGAGTGGATCCGAGACAAGGTAGGCGGTCGCCTGCCCCTGGGTGACGAGCAGCGAGAAGTAGTGCGCGAGCAGGTAGCCGAACGCGATCGGTGCCAGCGAATGGGCGAACAGGCCGGCGAGCCGGCGGGCCGGCGGATCGGCCGAGATCTGGCTCATGCCGGCGACCCCGAGTCGGTACAGGCCCGCGCAGACGGCGACCGAGACGAGCAATCCGACCGTCAAAGCGAGCTCCAGCGCAGCGGTCCCGCCGAGACCGAGGTGGTGCAGCGAGCGCTGCAGGGACGGCGAAACACTCCGCCACACGGGACCGTTGATGAACCCGTCGAACGTCGTCGCGCCGATCATCGCGCACACGAGCGCGGTCGTTCCCGGGAGCGGGTTCAGCTCGGTCAGCCCGGCGAGGGGCGCCCGACGCCACAACGCGCGCTCCCGCCACTCGAGCGGGGAGAGGCGGGAGAACAGGTTGAAAGCGACCGCGAACGCGTCACCCCGCTCGGTCCACGTCTCAATCCCGAACAGCGCCATCCCGCAGAGCTGCACGAGCGCGTAGCCGACGGCGAGCACAGCGAGCGTCGCCGGATGGGAGCGTCCGACGAACACGAGCTCGAGCCAGGCGAACGCGAGCAAGCCGGCGACGGCGGGCCAGCGGCCGAGTGCGGCCGGGTAGGGGAGCGGCGGCGACCATGGCCCTGACCGCCGGGCCGCGACGGCACGCACCGCCCGCGCGGCGGTCCGCCACGGGTTGAACGGCGCGAACACGTCGCCGAAGAGCACGCTGAGCACGGGGAGTCCGACCCAGAACAGAACGAACACTGCGGTCGGCGCGAGGTTCGTCGTCGGAATCTGGCTGCCCGCGACGCCGCTGACGACGACGAGCACGAACAGTGCAACCCCGATCGCGCCGCAAACCGGGGCGAGCCAGCGCGGGAGCACCGTGACGCGTGTCCGCCGCGCGTGCTCGAGCCGCGGCCGGGACCAGAGCGCCGGCAGCGCGAGGAACGAGACGAGGAGCACGGCACCCGCCGCCCACGCGAACAGCCAGGCGGGCACCGGCAGATATGCCCGTCCAAGGAGTCCGTGCGCGCCCGCGGTGGGCGGCCACAGGCACGCCATGGCGAGCAGCGCACCGGCGGCCAGCAATGCGGCGCCGGCGAGCCCGGGTCTCCGCAGGCGGGCCGACATGTGTTGTTTTCGTGGGCGATGGCGTGTGCTCACCGCCCGCAGGGCAAAACTCACAGTGCTCCTGAAGTAGGCGCGCGAACGCCCTGGCACCTTCCGGCCGGGCGCGCGCGTGGATCGCTCAGTGGGCTCGGATCGCGCGCGGCGGGGCGCGTCCGGCACTGACACCGGAGGCGGCGGCGAGGCGCCAGTCTGAGTGGCACGGGCCGAAGGCGCGCCGTTGATCTGACGCGCGGGTCGGCCGGGGCCGCGCACGCAGCTGGGCGAGCAGTTCGACGAGCGCGTCGCCGGCACGGAGCATCAGGGTGAGCAGCCCACCGACGGCGATCGCGAGCGGCACGGCCAACCAGCCACCGCTTCCGGCGATCCCCGCGAGCCCGCCGGCGTGAGACGCGGCGAGGGCGCCCTCGGTGAGCTCCTGGGCGCAGTACAGGCCCAGGAGAATGAGCACGCAGAGGACCCAGGTTCGCAGCGTGGCGTTCTTCCCCTGGGCGCCGGAACGGTCGTCTCGTCCCTGCCACGCCCGGACCATTCGGCCGGCGAGTACGCCGAGTCCGAGTGAGGCGCTCAGCACGGCGAACGGGATCACCGAGCCGAGGTAGGCGTGGCCGTCCGCACGCAGCCGAGCCGGCGTGTGGGCACCGAACGCGAGGAAGTAACGACCCTGGTGCACCGCGAGGACGGCGAGCGGCATCAGCAGCCCCGCGCGCAGCCGGGCGTCGGCACTCCGCGGCGCCGTCTCGGGGGCGAGGTCTCGCGGCACCCACCAGAGAGTACCGGCGCGGCCACTCCGACCCGCCAGCTTCTCGACCGCCGTGCGCTGGGCCGAATTGACGGTGTTTGCATGTAAAGATCCTGTGACCGGAACCGAGCACGGCGAGCCGGGCGTCCGTGGTGCTCTACAGTGCGCCTCATGTCGCCCGACGTGAGCGACGCGCAGCAGGGGCCCACGGGGGGCTCCGCGCGCTCGCAGAACCGGCTCCGGCTCGCGGTCATCGACCGAGACCCGGGGTTCATGCAGGTGCTGAACAACCGGCTTGCCGCGCTCGGTTGGGATCTGCGATCCCTGTCGAGCCCCGTGACCGCCGAGGCGCTCATCGCGATGCGGCTCAACGCGCTCGTCATCGATATCGCGATCCTCGGGCCGGGGAGCTGGGAGTACCTCGAGCGCGTGTGCTCGCGTCTGCCCGGCCTCGCTGTGATCGTCTGCACCGGTCCGTCGTCGGTCGCCCAGCGGGTCCGCGGCCTACGGCTCGGCGCGGACGCCTGGATGACGAAGCCGTGCCACGCCGAGGAGCTCATCTGCGTGATCGAAGCGGCGATCCGACGCCACCGGCGCAATGAGATGCCGGAGCTCGAGAGCGCGACGAGCGTCGGCGAGATCACGATCCGCCCCGATCTCTACCAGGCGTATGCCGGCGAGGCGAGCCTCGAGCTGACCGCACGGGAGTTCGAGATCCTCCATCTGCTCTCGCAGTCCGATCGGGTGCTGCGGCGCGAGGAGATCTACGAGCGCGTGTGGGGCTACGCGATGGCCCACGGTGACCGGTCCGTCGACGTGTTCGTGCGCAAGCTGCGCCAGAAGCTTCGGACGGCCTCGGCGACGTGGAGCTACATCCACACCCACTTTGGAGTCGGCTACCGGTTCGCGCCGGAGCCGGATGAGCCCGAGGCCGTGACCGTCACCGACGCGCCCGCGCCCACGCTCGTCGCGGACGATGACCTGATCGACGACGAACGCGATTTCGATCACGCGTTCGCCGGCTGAGTGCTTTCACAGCTTCTTCACATCCTGATCACGGCTCGGTAACGCGTCCCGGCGGCGGTCAAAGGAGCATCCCGTGCGATGTCCGCACCGGCGAGATCCCGCAGCGAAGTGCTCGACATCGGGCCGCTCGAGATCCTGCCGGATGAGCATCTCGCGCGGGCGAACGGCCGCGCTCTGATGTTGTCTATCCGCGAGCTGCGCCTGCTCACCGAGCTGGCGCGGCGCGAGGATCGGATCATGTCGCGGGAGGAGCTCTACGGCCTCGTCTGGGGACGGGACATGCGGGCGGGTGACCGCTCCGTCGACGTCTACGTGCGAAAGCTCCGGGTGAAGCTCCAAGAGGCCCTTCCCGAGTGGTGCTTCATCCACACCCACTTCGGGTTCGGCTACCGGCTCGCGGCGGAGAAGACACATCAAACGAACCAGCAGTTCACAACTGGTTAACACCCGGAACGGGGCGGTCGCGGACACTCCCCGCACATCAAGTGAAGGAGACAACTTTGAGTACACGTCGTATAGGTGCGGTGGCGCTGTCACTGGCCGCGTCGCTCGCGGTCGCCGCCTGCGGCTCGAGCAGCAGTTCAAGCTCGAGCTCTGGGGGCTCGACCGGCTCCACCGGCTCGTCCACGTCGAGCAGCGCTGGCGCGGGCGGCACGATCAACGGCGCCGGCTCGACGCTCGCGGCACCGATCTACCAGCAATGGGGCTCGACGCTGAAGTCGCAGGGGCTCACCGTCAACTACAACCCGGTCGGGTCGGGCGCCGGCATCGCGAGTATTCAGTCCGCGACGGTTGACTTCGCCGGGAGTGATCCGGCGCTCAAGCCGGAGGACGGTTCCAAAGCGAAGGGGCCGCTGTTCCAGTTCCCCGTCGCGTTCGGTGCGATCACGATGTCCTACAACCTCTCCGGCCAGAAGAGCGGAATCAAGCTCGACGGTCCGACGATCGCGAACATTTTCTTCGGAAAGGTGAAAACCTGGAACGATCCAGCGATCAAGGCGCTCAACCCGGGCATGAACCTCCCGAGCACGTCGATCACCGTCGTGCACCGCTCCGACTCGTCAGGCACCACCGCGGGCTTCACGACGTTCCTGTCGGACTCCAGCTCAACGTGGAAGTCCCAGGTCGGAGCCGACAAGGACGTCAAATGGCCCACCGGTACCGGCGCCAAGGGTAATTCCGGCGTCGCGGCGGCCGTGAAGCAGACCGACGGAGCGATCGGCTACGTCGAGCAGGCTTACGCCCTGCAGAACGGCTTCACGTACGCGGCGGTGAAGAACTCGTCCGGCAAGTTCATCCTCCCGACGATCCCGAACACGTCGGCTGCGGCGGACGGGATCAAGGTCCCGTCTAATCTCGGGATCTCGACGATCAACTCGCCGAGCCCGAGTGCCTACCCGATCGTGTCCCAGACGTTCCTCGTTGCCTACGAGGACATGTGCAAGGCCGGGATCGCTCAGGGCCCGGCGAAGGCGACGAAGCAGTTCCTCACCTACGCCTTCGGCGATGGGCAGAAGACGCTGGGGGCGAGCTCAAGCCAGCTCCCGTACGCCCCGCTGACGCCAGAGCTGGTCTCAAAGGATCAGGCTCAACTCGCGAAGCTGACCTGTAACGGGTCTGCGCTGTAACGAGGACCGGCCTTGGAGGCAAGCGCCACCACGGTCTCAGGCGGCGGCCGCTCGACTCTCGAGCGGTCGCCGCTGTCGCGCCTGCCCGACCAGGTGATGAAATTCGGGCTGAGCGCGCTCGCGGCCGCAATCCTCATCATCCTGGCGTATTTCTTCATCCGGCTCGTCGGGGAGTCGAAGGACGCGTTCAGCAAGTTCGGGCTGAGCTTCGTCTTCGGCAACGACTGGGACGTCTCTCGCAGCATCTATCACGGCGCACCGCTTGTCGTGGGTACGCTCATCACGTCGGCGATCGCGCTCGTTCTCGGGGTTCCGATCGCCGTGGCGACGGCGCTCTACATCAACGAGCTGTGCCCGCGGCGCCTGCGCACACCGCTCTCCGTGCTCGTCGATCTACTCGCCGCGGTGCCGTCCGTCGTCTACGGGCTCTGGGGCGTGTTCGTGCTCATTCCGAAGCTGCTGCCCGCGGAGAAGTGGTTTGCGAAAACGTTCTCGTTCATCCCGTTCATCGGCGGCGGCACCGTGACCGGTCCCAACTACTTCATCGCCGGTCTCATCCTGGCGATCATGATCTTGCCGATCGTCTCGGCGATCTCGCGCGAGGTCATCGCCACCGTTCCGTCGGAACACAAGGAGGCGGCCCTGGCCCTGGGAGCGACCCGGTGGGAGATGATCCGGATCGCCGTCCTGCCGTACGCCCGGCCGGGCATCACTGGCGGGGCGATGCTCGGCCTCGGCCGGGCGATTGGAGAGACGATCGCGGTCGTGCTCGTGATCGGCAACGCGCCGGTCATCGGCAAGCACCTGTTCAATCAGGGCTATTCGCTCGCGGCCGTGATCGCCAACGAGTTCGGCGAGGCTGCGAACACCCCGATCCACAGCTCCGCCCTGTTCGCCGCGGGTCTCGTCCTGTTCGTGCTCACGTTGATCGTCAACATCATCGCGCGGTGGTTCATCCGTCGCGGGGATCGCCGGATGAGCGGCGGCGGTACGCGCGGAGCCACCGGCATGACCGTGGCACCCGCACCCGCAGGTGAAGGCGCATGACGGTCTCCTCGATCCCAGAGGTGAGTCCGCGCCGCCGGCGGACCGACAAGGTCATGCGCGGGACGATGCTGGTCGGTGCGCTCGTCGCCCTCGTTCCGCTCGTGTTTGTCATCTACTACCTGCTCTACAAGGGGCTGAGCAGTATCAGCTGGCAGTTCTTCTCGACGGACCCGAACGGCAACTTCCTCGGCTATCCCGGTGGGATCCGCAGCGCGATTCTTGGAAGTCTCGAGATCGTGGCGCTCGCGTCGATCATCGCGATTCCGATCGGGATCGGCGTCGCGCTGTACCTGACGGAATATGGCAAGCAGTCGTGGTTCGCCAACACCGTGCGCTACTTCACCGATGTCATGACCGGCGTTCCGTCGATCGTCTTCGGCCTGTTCATTTACATCTCGCTCGTGACCTCGCACATCGGGGGTGGCTTCACAGCCTGGAAGGGAGCGGTCGCGCTCGCGCTGCTGATGCTCCCGATCGTCGTGCGCAGCTCTGAGGTGGTGCTCATGCTCGTGCCGGGGAGCCTGCGCGAGGCTGCCTTGGCACTTGGAGCACCCCGCTGGCGCGTTGTGCTCCGAGTCGTGTTGCCCACCGCCAGTTCAGGCCTTGTCACCGGATCGCTTCTCTCGATTGCCCGTGGCATGGGCGAGACGGCGCCCCTCCTCTTCACGACAGCCGGCGCGTTCGCCCTGACCGCAAGTCTGGGCAAGCAGATGAATGCGCTGCCGCTGCAGATCTACAACGACATCCTTTCACCCCGGCCAGAGGTGGTCAGCCGTGCCTGGGGCGCCGCGCTGACGCTCGTCGCGCTGGTTCTTATCCTGAACCTGATCGCCCGCGCCATCTCGCGAAGGAGCAGCCTTGCATGATTCCGCCCGATGACGGACATACGGGAGTACAGACGACGAATGAGGGGACGGTGGACATGACAACCGGGGGGCAGGCCGGACCGACGGAAGCCACGCACGACACCTCGGCGATTGGCGTCGAGCAGGGGGCGGGCCACACCGTGCAGGTCAAGGACCTGCACGCGTACTACGGGCAGGCCCACAGCATCAAGGGCATCAGCCTCGATTGTCCGGCCAACGAGGTGACGGCTCTGATCGGGCCGTCCGGATCGGGGAAATCGACCGTGGTGCGGTGTATCAACCGGATGCACGAGGAGATTCCGGGCGCACGGGCCGAAGGCGAGGTCCTGCTCGACGAGTTCAACGTGTACGGGGACGGAGTCGACGTCACGTCGGTACGGCGCTTGATCGGCATGGTTTTCCAGAAGCCGAATCCCTTCCCGACGATGTCGATCTTCGACAACGTCGCGGCTGGCCTGCGGCTGACGGGCACGAAGTCGGACAACCTTCGCGAGCGTGTCCACCGGGCACTACGCGCGGTCGGACTCTGGGGCGAGGTCAAGAACCGCCTGACCGAGCCCGGTATCGGGCTGTCCGGTGGCCAGCAGCAGCGGCTGTGCATTGCCCGGACGGTCGCGGTCGAGCCCGAGGTGATCCTGATGGACGAGCCATGCTCGGCGCTCGATCCGGTCGCGACGCTCAAGATCGAGGAGCTGATCGACGAGCTGAAGGAGCGCTACACGATCGTTATCGTGACTCACAACATGCAGCAGGCCGCGCGTGTGGCCAACACGACCGCGTTCATGCTCGACGGGGAGCTGATCGAGCACGCGCCGACGAACGACATCTTCACCAACCCGAAGGACGAACGTACCGAGCGCTACGTCACAGGCAAATTCGGCTAGGCCGAGCGGGGAGAAACATGCAAGAGACACGCCACCAGTACCGGGAGGCTCTCAAGGAGCTTGAGAGGCAGGCGCTCGGCGGGATGGACCTCGTGACCCAGCAGCTCGACCGCGCGCTCGAGTCGATCAGTTACCAGGACGTCGAGCTCGCCGGGATGGTCGTCACCGACGATGACCGGATCGACGGCCGCTACCTCGAGGTTCACCAGGGTATCCTGTCGCTGCTCGCCCGCCAATCGCCGGTGGCGGGCGATCTGCGGATCGTCGCGGCGCTCCTGCACATGATTCGCTGCGTCGAGCGGATGGGCGACCAGTGCGTGAACATCGCCAAGCTCGTGCCGCTCTCGGGATACGACGCCCCCAAGGACAAGGAGATCCTCGACACGATCGAGCGGATGGGCCAGCTCGCCCGATCGCAGGTCTCCCAGGCGAAAGAGGCGTTCGCCTCACGCAACGTCGAGCTCGCTCAGGACCTCGTCCGCCAGGACGCCGAGATCAACCGCCTCAACCGGGAGATCTTCAAGCGGGCCGTCGAGATCGGGGACAACATCGACATGCGCGAGTGGGGGATGTTCATGATCCTGGTCGCGCGGTGCCTGGAGCGGGTCGGCGACAACACCGTCGACATCGCCGAGCAGGTCGTGTTTGTCGTCACCGGGCTGTTCCGCGAGTTCGCCGACTCCTCGTCGCCGCCGCCCGAGGCGCCCCAGCCGGCGTAACCGTCTCCTCCATGAACAGCTCGGGCCGGCGGTTTGACCCGCCGGCCCGGTGAGAGAGAGGGCCTTTACGGTAGGGCCTGTTCACGCCGGAAGTTGTGACAATTCTGATCGCGTGTCAGCGTCGGGTCGGCTGCCCGCGGCGGTCACCGAAACGACACAACCCCGTGCTGGGTGATCCCTACCGTGCACGTTGGCCATGGCCGTCACGACCGACCCCACTGCAGCGGCGATCGGCGACGCGTCACACCATCGGCGGCTGGGGCTCGATCTCCCCGCCGGGTGGTGGCCGACGACGCCCCGGTTGAAAGGGTGGGAGGCGGCCGGCTTCGCTCACGTTCAGATCACGATCGCGGCGCGCGAGCTGCTGAGCGACAGCGGCCTGCTGCAGGCCCACGCGGCGGCGCTCCGAGACAGCTTGCGGCTGACGGGGATGGACCTCGTCCTGCACGCGCCGCCCGACGTCGTCGCCGGTCGGCGTCAGGACGCATCGGCGGTGGACGGCGCGCTGTGTTACGCGGCGGCCGCGGGCGCAGAGCTGCTCGTGCTCCACGGCGGACGGCCAAGCGCCGACGGGCGCTCGCTGCGGCGGCTTGCCCGCCGGGCCCGCGAGTCCGGCGTCCGCGTCGCGATCGAAAACGCGGCGCCGCCGTACCCCGGGGCTGATCGCGCCTCCCACGATCCGGGCGCGGTCGCCCACCTCGTCCGGAGCCTCGGCTGCGACGAGATCGGGATGTGCCTCGACATCGGGCACGCCCACATCGCCGCCGATCGCGCGGGGCGGGACCTCGCCGAGATGATCGAGCCGCTGCTCGACCTCGTCGTGCTGTTCGGCGTGCACGACAACTTCGGCGCGCGCCCGGGGGCGCAGCGGGCGGGCGGGATCGAGCCGATGCGGCTCGACCTGCACCTCGCGCCCGGCGCCGGATCGGTGCCATGGGGGCTCCTCGCGCCGTTGCTGGCACCGCATCCGGCGCCGCTCGTGCTCGAGGTGCATCCCGCACAGCGGCCGGTCCCAGCGACGCTCGCAGTGGTGATGCGCGAGCTCCTTGGGATGGGCGCCGCCGCGCCTCAGCCCTTCGGCGCGTAGAGCGCCACCGTTTCACTCTTGCCCTTCAGCTGAACGCCGGTGCGCTCGACGAGCTCCAGATGGCCCGCGCCCGGTGTCGAGCAACTCCTTCGTCCGCTCGGCGAGGAGGATCGTGTTGCCGGTCTGCATCCGGACGGCCAGGGCGTCGAGAACGATGCGTTGATCACGCCGAAGACGGCCGCGGCGGCGAACCACAACGCGACCTGGATGACGAACAGCCGCAGCGGCGCCCGCACGATGATCCGCACCTCCTCGGCCGTCGCCGGTCGGTCCTCGAGCGGCGGCGTCGGCACGACGAAGTTGGCGATCGCGAACACTGCGCACGCCCCGATCAGGTTGGTCACGGCGATCGTGCACGAGATCTCGAGGCGGCCGAGGCGCACGAGATCGCGGCCGGGGAGACGGTTCTCGCCCGGCCGTCTGAGCTCCCGCACGCCGTCGCGGACGGTCGCCGCGATCCCTGCCATCGCGCTCATCTCGATCAAAAAACGTAATCGATGGACGGTCGGTGGCGATCCGGTTTGGACATCGGGCCAGTGACCGGCTTATGCAGGCAGTCTTAACCTGCCGTCAATGCGCGCTCGGGTGCCCCAGATCGTGGCGTTCGGCGGAGGAGGATTCTCAATGGAGTGGGGTAACACCCTGCTCGATGACTACGTGCTGAGCTTGACCGGAGTCGAGCGCCCGCGCGTGTGCTTCCTGCCGACCGCCAGCGGCGACGCCGACCACTACGTCGTGCGGTTCTACCGTGCGTTCGGCGCCGATCGCTGTGAGCCGTCCCACATCTCGCTGTTCCGGCGCGAGACCGGCGTCGGCGACCCGCGCGCCCATCTGCTCTCGCAGGATCTCGTGTACGTCGGTGGAGGCAGTGTCGTGTCGCTCCTCGGCACATGGCACGCGCATGGGCTGGCGGACATCCTCCATGAGGCCTGGCAGAGCGGCGTCGTCATGTGCGGAGGCTCGGCCGGCTCGCTGTGCTGGTTCTCCGAGGCAGTGAGCGGATTCCACGAGGGCGGGGCCCGGCGCGTCCAGGGCCTCGGCTTTCTCCCGTGGAGCAACGCCGTCCACTACAACGCCGAGCCGGGACGTCGGGGGGCGTTCGTCGATGCGATCGCCGACGGCATGGTCCCGGGCTACGGTGCCGAGGATGGGTCGGCGCTGCACTTCGTCGGCACCGAACTCTCCGACGTGGTCTCGTCACGACCGGGCGCGTGCGCTAGTTTCGTTTCCGTGGACGACACGGGAGTCACCTCGGAGCGAGAACTCGAGGTCAGGTATCTCGGTGAGCCCACGAATGTGGCGGTGAGCGAACCAATCGCCGCGTGAGCGACGGCGGGGGCGCGCAGCCGGGTGCGGCGGTGCCGGTCGACCGTCGTGTCGTGCTCGCGATGGGGGGCGGCGGCTTCACGATGGACGAGCGCTCGCCGGCGCTCGACCGGTTCGCCCTCGAGTTGGCCGCGGTGCCGGTGCCGCGGGTGTGTTTCATGCCGACTGCGAGCGGCGACCCCCGGGAGCAGATCACGCGCTTCTACGACCGGTTCGGCTCGTGGTCGTGCGAGCCCTCGATCCTGTCGCTGTTTCACCTCGCCCGGGACCGGGTCGACCCGGTTTCGCACCTGCTCGCCCAGGACGTCATCTACGTCGGCGGAGGCTCGATGCGCAACATGCTCGCGATCTGGCGCGAGCACTCGATCGACGTAGCAATGCGAGCCGCGTGGGAGCGCGGCGCGGTGCTCGCCGGGCTGAGCGCCGGCGCGATGTGCTGGTTTGAGGGTGGGGTGTCGAAGAGCGGTGGCCTGCCCGAGGCGGTGCCGGGGATCGGCCTGTTGCCCGGGAGCCTGTCGGTGCACATGGACTCAGAGCCCGAGCGGTGGCCGGTATACGTTGAGGCGGTCGCCGGCGGGCGGCTGCCGGCGGGCTGGACGGCGGACGACGGCGCGGCGCTCGTCTTCAGTGGGTCTGAGCTGCGCGAATGCGTGGGGTCGCGGCCGGAGGCGCGGGTCAAGCGGGTCGTGCCCGACGGGGCCGGGGGCGCCGCGGCCACGCCGATGCCGGTGAGGGTGCTGGCGGGCGCCAGGGATGGGTCGGCGCCGGGGTCGCTCGAGTCGCACGGGGTCGCCGAGTTGCGGGAGCTGCGGGCCGGGCTGCGGCGGTGGGATTAGGCGCTTCGGGGTTCTACCCGTAGGCGTCGGACGACGCAGTGCGCCGCTGAAGGCGGGGTTTCGCGAGCCGCCTTTTCGCGGTGTCAGGCGGCTTCTTCGGTCTCGCGGGTGCGCGGCCGGCGCAGGGTGATGACCGCGAGCCCGCCGCCGGTGGCGAGCGCGGCGATGATCAGGACGATGAGGATGATCGTCGTGGCGCTGATCCCGCCGCCGGACGACGCGCCCGGCACGCCGGGAACGCCGCTGATCGGATGCCCGGCCGCCTTGGCGAGCCGCGCGACGGCGACGATCGCGGCCTTGGCGAGATCGTTGCTGTGGGGGCCCGCCGGCTTTGGCAGCGAGGGCACGGCTGCGGTTGCCGCCGCGCCGACGCCGGAGACGCCGTAGCCGGCGGGCATCACGACGAGCAGCGGCTGCTTGGCCTGGAAGCTGATCTCCTGGTCGAGGAAGTCGGCGTACTTCTGCGGCTTGCCGAACAGGTCAGGGATCACGCCGAGGTCGACGGGCCCTGCGATCAGCGCGACCTTGAGCGGGAATCCGGCCTTCTTCGCCGCCGCCGTCTCGGCGTTCAACGTCTTCTGAAGCGTCGGGGTGACCTGGGGCGAGTAGGGGTAGAAGACGTTCTCGCCGAGCAGGACATCGCTCGCGGGGTCGCCATCGGCGAGCGCGGCCGGTGCGAGCGACAGCGCGACGACGACGGCGGCGAGCAGCGAGAGCAGCGCACGCGTTGGCATCGCAATTAGAGATTAGAGCCCGGGCGGGAACAGGTAGGTCCGGTGGGGCGGGAGCGCGCCGCCCACCTGCAGGACGATCTCGGCGTGGCGTGTCAGCGGGATGCGCTCGGGTGGCCCGTTCCACCGCGCCCCGCCGTAGAACGCCGCGACGCGGCCGTGGAACCCGGCGAGCCGAGTGCGCGAGAGCGGCTGGCCCCAGATCGCGAACAGAGTCCCGAGCGTCGGCGCCGGCGTGGCGCGCCGGTCGACGACCGCGACCCCGGTCGGCTCGTAGGTGCGGATCGGGTACACGCAGGCGCCGCCGAGGACGTACGCGCCCCGTCGCCGCTGGGGCGGCGCGATGCCGATCCCGGCCGGGATCGGGACGACGAGCCGCCGCGCGTAGAGCTCGAGGTGGATCCCGTACCGCGCTGCTCCGGGCGCCCCGCACAAGACGCCGGCGACCGGCGCTCGGCGGGCGACGGCGGGCGAGACCGCGGCGAGGCGAAATGCCGCCGTCCGGCCGGCCGGGACCGGGACGTAATCGGCGGGGAGGCGCTCGGTCGTATGGCTGCGCGTCGCCGAGCCGCACCCGGCGAGAGCGGCGGCGAGGAGAATGACGGGCGCGCGCTTCAGACGGCCTGTGCGGGTGCAGCGGCGAGGAACAGCTCGTGTCGCTCGGCCGCGAACTCGACCTGACTCGGGACGCCGCCGAGCTCGTGCCAGCGCGCCGCGACGTCCGCCGAGAAGCGATCGAGGAACTCGTCGGAGTGCACCGGGTCGTGATGGAACATGAGGACGCGCTGCGCCCCGACGCGATTGGCAAAGACGAGGGCGTCCGACGCCGGCGAGTGTCCCCAGCCGATGTGCCCCTGGTACTCGTCGTCGGTGTACTGGCAATCGTGGATCAGCATCGAGGCGCCCTGCGCGAGCTCGAAGCCGGAGATCCAGTCGTCGGCGAGCTCGGCCAGCGGGGCCCCGAGCCCCGGCTCGTGATCCGGGATGTAACAGAGGGAGGTCCCGGCGTCGTCGATCCGGTAGCCGAGCGTGGGGCCGCGATGGTTGACCGCCTGCGCTCGGATCCGAGCCGGCCCGATCTCCCACTCGACCGTGTCGGCCTCGCGGAAGGACACGAGCGAGGGCAGCTCGCGGACCTCGACCGGCGCCAGCGGCGCCGAGATGTACCGGGCGACGCGGTCACGCAGCGACGCCTCCGGCGAGGCCGGGCCCCAGATGATGATCTCGGACTCGGGGCGGAACGCGGGCGCAAAGAACATCAGGCCCTGGATGTGATCGAGATGCAGGTGGGTGAGCAGGATGTTGATCGGCTGCTGAACCAGATCCCGCCCACCCAGTGCGAGTCCGAGGTTTCGGATCCCGGTCCCGGCGTCGAGGATCAACGTGCTTCCGTCCGACAGCGTCACCTCGACGCACGACGTGTTGCCGCCGTAGCGCATCGTCTCCGGCCCGGGCGCCGGAATCGAACCCCGCGCCCCCCACACCTTGATCTTCATCCTTGGTCCTCTCCCTCGACCTGCTTGGTCTCCGATACCGGCCAGAAGATTACGACCGCGCCGCTTGATCCGCCCGGACCGACGATTGGGATCGTGCTCGCCTCGACGTCGGTGTAGTGCGTGCCGGCGACGCAGATCCGGAATGTCCCGTGGAACGCTCGCTGGTGGCGCACGGCGACCGTCGCTGGGATCTCGTCGTACGGAATCGGAAGATTGTCGGGACCGAACGGCCCGAACTCCCCGGTCCACTGCGACGACGTGAGCATCCCGGTGTCCTCGAACCGCCGTCCGAGCATCGCGGCCGCAGCCTCGTTGAAGAACAGCAACTGCCCCTCCTCACCGACGAGAAGAGCGGGCGTGATGATGCTCGAGAGGAGGTTGCGAGCGATGATCAGCTCGAGCGGCTTCTGCTGCGGCGCGCTCACCACGGCAACGATAGTGAGGTGGGGCGGTGCCGTGTTGCGCTACCGGCGCCGTCTATCCTGCGCACACCGTGGCGTCGCAGAAGTCAAAGCGCCGATCTCGCAAGCGCAGCAGGCCCGGCGGCGCACCCCGGGCCGTTGCCTCGCCCCGCCGTGAGGAGCGACGTGAGCGCACCGTCACCCACCAGCGCGACCAGCGCCAGGCAGAGCGCCAGTTCGGGACCGTGGGCGAGCGTCCGACGAGCCCGTTCGGCGGGGTGCCGGTATCGGAGATCGCGATCTTCGCCGGCATGGTCGCGATCGCCGTGTGGTTCATCAGCGGCGGGCTGCCGGTGCTCGTCACCGGACTCACGGTGACGACCCTCGGGGTGCTCGAGATCACGGGCCGTGAGCACTTCAGCGGCTACCGCTCGCACACGACGCTGCTCGCGGCGATCCCGGCCGTTGCGCTCGCGATCGGCGTCCTCAGCCTCGTCGGCGTCGACAGGCGCAACCGTGCGCCGTTCATGCTCGCGATCGCCGTGCCCGTCTACGCGTTCTTGTTCTGGCAGCTGCGCAGGCGGTTCATGGTCGCGCGGCAGGCGCGGGTCGCACGCCCACCGGCGCCGTAGAGGGCCCGTCCGCCGGCGCGCCGGCGTCATCGTCGCTCGCGGGCTCGGATGGAATCTCGAGCTTAAAGATCGCACCGCCGTCCGCGGCGTTGGCGGCGTTGACGGTCCCGCCGTGCTGCTCGGCGACCTGGCGGACGATCGCCAGGCCGAGGCCGCTGCCCTGCTTGCCGCGAGAGTTCGCGCCGCGATAGAACCGATCGAACACGTGGGGCAGATCCTCCTCGTCGATGCCGGTTCCGTGATCGCGCACGCGCAGGCCGCCGGTGTCGAGCAGGACATCGATCACGCCGTCCTGTGGGGAGTGCCGGGCGGCGTTGTCGAGGAGGTTGTTGATCGCGCGCCCGAGGCGCTCCGGGACGCCCTCGACGAGGCGCGGCTCGAGCGAGGCGGAGACGCGGACGTGTGGGTAGTTGCGCCGGGCGCGGCTCAGCGACTCCTCGACGATGCGGTCAAGCCGGGTCGGCTCGGTCGCGCCGGGCGGCAGGTCGCCGCGCGCAAGCTCGATGAGATCGCCGACGAGCCCGGACAACTCCTCGCTCTGCTCGACGACATCGGCGAGCAGACGCCGGCGATCTTCCTCCCCGAGCTGTCCGCCTTCGAGCAGGACCTCGATATTCGTGCGCAGGCTGGTGATCGGCGTCCGCAGCTCGTGCGACGCGTCGGCGACGAGCTGGCGTTGGGCTCGCACCGATTCGTCGAGTTGGTCGCGCGAGCGCTGGAGCCGCTCGAGCATCTGGTTGAAGCGGGTCGCGAGCGCGCCGACCTCGTCGTCGGCATGGATCGTCAGCCGTCGGCTCAGGTCGTCCGTCTCGCCGATCTGCACGGCTGTGTCGGCGACCTCGGCGAGCGGCGCGAGCACGCGGCGAGCGGCGATCCGGCCGAGCGCGGCAGCGACGGCGATCCCGGCCAGGCAGACAATCGCAAGGAACAGCCGTAGGTGCGCGAGGATGCGATCGATCCCGTCGAGCGGGCGCGCGAGCTGGACGGCGGCGGGCTGGGACGGGCCGCCGAATTGGGTGCTGACGGTCACCGGGAAAGTCAGCTCGCGCAGGTGGCTGCGGCCGACGTTGATGTCGCCGAGATAGACCGTGTTGGCCCCGTTCGCGATTGTCTTTGCGTGGGCGTCGACGGGCAGCATCAGGTCGCCGCTGAAGCGGTATGAGGTCCCGTCTGCGAGCACGACTCGCGCGTAGGGCGCGGGACCGCCCGCATTCGCCGGGAGCCCCGGGAGATCGCCGCCGCGCAGGGCGAACTGGCCTTCGCCGCTCGTCACAGCCGCGGCCTGCGCACGCAGCGAGCTGTCGACCTGCCCGAGGAGCTGGCTCCGCACGATCGTGTAACAGGCGACGGCGGCGAGCATGACCGCGACAGCGACCGCCGATCCGGCCACGATGCCCAGTCTCTTGCGCAGCGGCATCCGACGCCTACGGGTTGTCGTCGCGAAGGACGTAGCCGATGCCCCGCACGGTGTGCAGGAGCCGCGGCTCGCCACCCTCCTCAGTCTTCCGGCGCAGGTACCCCATGTACACGCCGAGCGCGTTCGACGTCGGTCCGAAGTCGTAACCCCAGACGTTCTCGAAGATCGTCGAGCGAGTGAGCACCTGGCGGGGGTGACGCATGAACAGCTCGAGCAACAGGAACTCCGTCTTCGACAATTCCACGAGACGGTCCCCGCGGCGGACCTCGTGGGCGATCGGGTCGAGCACGAGGTCGGCGTAACGCAGGATCTCGCCGTCGGCGGAATCCTCGCCGGAGCGGCGGAGCAGCGCGCGCAGACGGGCCTGCAGCTCGCGCAGCGCGAACGGCTTGACGAGGTAGTCGTCCGCGCCGACGTCGAGACCGGTAACCCGATCGTCGATCGCGTCGCGCGCGGTGAGCATCAGGATCGGCGTGCGATCGCCCGCCTGGCGCATTCGCCGGCAGACCTCGAGCCCGTCGAGTCGCGGCATCATCACATCGAGGATCACGACGTCCGCGGGCTTGGTGACGAGCGCGTCGAGCGCCTCCTCGCCGTCGGCGGCGAGCTCAACGTCATGGTTCTCGAGTCGCAGCGCGCGCTCGAGCGCACGCCGCACTGCGGGTTCGTCATCGACGACGAGTACACGGGCCATGTCGGAATCATCGCGCGTGCACGTAAAAGTTGTTGAAGAGGGCATTGCAGCGCGAGACCAGGGCGAGACCGGTTCGCTACTGACACTCTGGCGGCTTGGGGCTAGGTTCGTGCCTATGGGTTCTTCGATCGGCGGCGGTGGGCTGCCCGGTGGCTTTCCGAGCATGCCGGGTTTCGGCGAGGCCGGGGGCGCCGACGGGGACCTGCTCGATCGCCTCGAGGAGCTGACCGAGCGCCATGCGTCAGGCGGCCTCAGCGACGCCGAATACGCCGCCGAGAAGGATCGTCTGCTAAGAGGCGGGTGAGCGTCAGGGCGCGGTGGCGGCGCCGATCTGCCCGGACTTGACCATCTCGACGAGCTCCGCCGACTCGCGGCGGATGACGGTGCCGTCCTCGAGTTCGATTGCCGGGTAGAGCTTCTGGCCCGTCAGCTTCACGTATTCGTCGCGCTTGGAGCGGCGGACGGGATGCTTGACGACCTCGTAGTCGATGCCGGCGTCATCGAGCGCCTTCTGGACCTTCCAGCATGGGTGCGGGCCCTTGATGAACATCGTGGAGCAGCGGTGGAGCTTGACTGCCATCAGGTGTGCTTGAACTCGATCTTGGTGAAGTTGAGGGTGAGGGATTCGGTGGGCTGGGCCGAGCCCTTTGCGCTGTTCGCCTGTGCCGAGCCGATGAGGACGTTCGTCATCGAATAGCTCGTCGAGTGTCCGCCCTTGCTGAGGACGAGCTTCGCCTCCGCGAAATGCTTGCCGGTGACGCAAGCCTGGAAGAGTTTCGGCGAGGCCTTGTCGATGTGCTTCGTGATCGAGATGTCGTGCACGGTCTTCTTTGCCGAGCCGCTTGACCCCGCGCCGCCGGACGCGAAGCTGAAGCCGAGTACTCCGGCGGAGAGCGTCGTGTTCCCGTCGCTGAGCGTGAGCGTGGCGATCTGCCTGTTGCCGAGGGCCGGTGGGTTGATCGTGAGACCCGACGACTGGCCGATGCGGACGACCTGGCCGCCGGGGAGGGTGAGCGTGCTGCCGCCTACGACTGTGAGCGTCTTCCCGGGTGCGCCGGCGGCACCGTTCGTGCCGGGTGGGCCCTGGGGGCCCGAGACGTTCCAGTCGAGCGGCGCCGCTACAACCGTCGCCCCAGCCGGCGTGCGGAGCGAACCGCAAGTCTGGCCGGCTGACGGATCGATCACGCTCAGATTCGGCGCGTTCGTCGCCGGCACGAGCGAGCCGGGCGAACTCACCGAGTAGCACGCGTGAATGACCCCGCTGCTGTCCGGGACGCTCGCGACAGCGACCGCCGCCGCACCACCCGCCGCCCCAACCGCAAGCAGTAATGCCGCCTTCCAGGGTGTCCCGATCCCCACGGACGCAAGCCTACGCTCGGATCTGGGCAGAATCAATACGGCAGTGGCGACCGAGAAGCTCGATCAGTACAAACGCAAGCGCGACTTCAAGACGACCTCCGAACCGGCAGGCGGAGCGCGATCGAAGCGTGCAAAGGCGGTGGCCGAGCCGCGCTTCGTCATCCAGGAACACCACGCCACGCGATTGCACTGGGACCTGCGGCTCGAGCACGATGGCGTGCTCGCCTCGTGGGCGATCCCAAACGGGATCCCGCCCGATCCGAAGGAGAACCGGCTCGCCGTGCACACCGAGGACCACCCGCTCGAGTACCTCGAATTCGAGGGTGACATTCCGAAGGGGGAGTACGGCGCCGGGACGATGCGGATCTGGGACCGCGGGACCTACGAGCTGCACAAGTGGGAGGAGCGCAAGGTCGAGATCAGTTTCCACGGCGAGCGGCTCCACGGCCGCTACGGGCTGTTCCCGATCGGGCGGGAGGGCAACGACTGGATGATCCACCGGATGGATCCGCCCGACGATCCATCCCGCGAACCGTTCCCCGAGCGCGTTGTGCCGATGCTGGCGCGCGGCGGCGAGCTTCCGCCGGCTCGTGATCGCGCCCGCTTCTCGTACGAGATCAAGTGGGACGGGGTGCGTGCGATCGCCTACGTGCAGCCGGGCCGCTGGCGGCTCGAGAGCCGCAACCTCCGCGAGATCACCGACGCATACCCCGAGGTGCGCGGGATCCTGCGCGACCTCGGGATGCACGACGCCGTCTTCGACGGGGAGATCGTCGCGTTCGACGACCAGGGGCGTCCGAGCTTTGCCCGCCTGCAGCAGCGGATGCACGTGACCTCGCCGTCGTCGGTGAGACGGCTGGCAGCTTCGACTCCCGTGGTCTACGCGATCTTCGATCTGCTCTACGTCGATGGTCACTCGCTCATGGGCCTGCCCTACCACGAGCGGCGGGCCAGGCTCGAGGCGCTCAGCCTCGGCGGCCCCGCGTGGCGGGTGCCGAGCGCGCACGACGATGGGGAGCGCCTGCTCGAGGCGACCGCGGCCCAGGGACTCGAGGGTGTCGTGGCGAAGCGCGCCGATTCGACCTACGAGCCTGGACGGCGGACCGGCGCGTGGATCAAGGTCAAGAACACAAGCCGGCAGGAACTCGTGATCGGCGGCTGGATCCCCGGCGAGGGGCGCCGCCGCCAACGGATCGGCGCACTGCTGATGGGCTACCACGAGGACGGGGAGTTCGTCTATGGCGGCCGGGTCGGGACCGGCTTCACCGAGAAGACGCTCGACATGCTCGCCGAGCGCCTCGCGCCATTGCAGCGCGACACGAGTCCGTTCACGCGCATCTCCGCGAAGCTCCCGCGCGAGTCGGTGTTCGTCGAGCCCCAGCTCGTCGCCGAGATCGAGATCCGCGAGTGGACCCCGGACCGGATCATGCGCGCCCCGTCGTTCAAGGGGCTTCGGGAGGACAAGTCCCCGGCCGAGGTGGTCGACGAGGCGGACGAGGGCGAATCGCTGTTCGAGGAGGTTGAGCGGCTCCCCGAGGCCGGGCTGTCCGTCCTGATCGACGGGCGGCGGCTGAAGCTCTCCAACTGGGACAAGGTCCTCTATCCGGAGACCGGGTTCACGAAGGGGGACCTGATCACGTTCTACGGCCGGGTGGCGCCGTTCGTCGTGCCCCATCTGCGCGACCGGGCGCTCACGCTCAAGCGCTATCCCAACGGAGTCGACAGGCCGTACTTCTACGAGAAACAGTCGCCGTCGCATCGCCCGGAGTGGGTTCAGACAGCGCAGGTCAGCGATGTCAATTACACGCTCGCGCAGGACCGCGCGACCCTCATCTGGCTCGCGAACCTCGCCGACATCGAGCTGCACACGTCGCTGTCGCTCGCCGCCCGGCCGCAGCAGCCGACGATGCTCGTGTTCGATCTCGATCCGGGCCCCCCGGCCGGGCTCGTCGAGTGCTGCGAGGTCGGCCTCGTGCTCCACGGCCTGTTCGAGCAGCTCGGGATGGAGAGCGTGATCAAGACGTCCGGTTCCAAGGGCATGCAGATGTATGTGCCGCTCAACACGGACACCGACTACGACCACACGAAGCCGTTCGCCCGCCGGGTTGCCGAGCTGCTCGAGCAGCGGCTGCCGCAGCTCGTCGTGTCGCGGATGACGAAGCGGTTGCGGCCCGGGAAGGTGTTCGTCGACTGGAGCCAGAACGACGACCACAAGACGACCGTGTCGGTGTACTCGGTGCGGGCCCGGGGGCGGCCGACGGTGTCGACGCCGGTGACGTGGGAGGAGGTCGCGCAGTGCCGCTCGGAGAACGATCCGGACCGGCTCACGTTCGATCCCGACGACGTGCTCCGGCGGGTCGAGGAGCTCGGCGATCTGTTCGCGCCGCTGCTCAGCGTCAAGCAGAAGCTGCCCGCTGTATAGGGCGCAGGGCGATCGACCACGACGCGTCCCGCGCGGCCCTTTAGGATGATGACCCGCGATGGACCCGATCACCCTGCGCAATCGTCTTCTGGTCGCGACCGGCATGTGGAGAGAGGCCACCGGCGAACCGCTGCCGAAGATGCCTCCCGGCAACCCGGCCGACCAGCTTCAGAGCTTCGAGATCAAGCTTGTCGACCGGCTGTGGGAGAGCGCGACCCCTGAGAACGCGCGGGAGATCGCCGACCGCACCTGGGATCTCGTCCACGATCGCGCCGACAGCGACCCGGTCAAGAAGCGGGTCGTCGAGTGCCACGAGGCGCTCGCCCGGATGACGCGGCTCGGCGACTGACGCAGTCGGGTGAGAGTGGTCCTCTCTGCGCCATGCGACACGAGCGCCACTACACGATCGAGCAGGCGAACGCGGTCCGCGAGTGGGTCGCTGAGCGCGTCGGCTGGGTCCGGCAAGCTCAGACGGAGCTCGCCGAACTCGGCGCGCCCGCGCTCGCGGCGCTCCGGTCGCTCGATGAGCAGTTCGGCGGCTCCTACCCCGGCCGCGAGGTCGCGCGCCCGCTCGTCGAGCTGAGCCGCGCCATCGGCGAGCTCGAGGCGGTCGACATCGTGCTCCGTGACGTCGACCGTGGGCTCATCGACTTCCCGTCGATCCGCGACGGGGAGGAGATCTACCTGTGCTGGCTGCTCGACGAGGACGAGATCGGCTTCTGGCACCCGCCGGACGCGGGGTTCGCGGGGCGTCAGCCGTTGTAGCTCAGGACGCCGGCGCCGGCGTCGGGGGCGCCGATTCGTACGTGCGCGTGAGGCCTGCCGCCGCGTAGGCGTCGGCCTCGTCGAGCGTCTCGCGCTCGAGCAGCGCGCTCACGAGCGCGTCGAGGTTGTGTCGGTGCGAGCTCAGCAACTCGGTCACGTCCTGGTGCGCGGTCTCGACGATCCGCCGCACCTCCTGATCGATGAGCCGCTGCGTCTCCTCCGAGGTCTCCGACGCGCCGGGCAGCAGCGGGTTCAGGCCCTCCATGGGGATTACCGCGACGGGGCCGATCGCCGGGCTCATGCCCCACCGGCCGACCATGCTCCGCGCGATCCGTGTGAGCTGCTGGATGTCGGACTCGGCACCGGTGGTGATGTCGCCGAACACGGTCTCCTCGGCGACACGGCCACCGAGTGCGACCTTGATCTGGGCCACGAGGTGGCGCTCGTCGAAGTTGAAGCGGTCGGCGTCCGGCGCCGAGAACGTGACGCCGAGCGCCTGGCCGCGGGGGATGATCGAGACCTTGCGGACGGGGTCGGCGCCCTGGGTGAGCATCCCGACGATCGCGTGACCCGCCTCGTGGGTGGCGGTCCGGCGACGATCATCCGCACTCAGCATCACCTTGCGCTCGGCACCGAGCACGATCCGCTCGAGCGCGTCGGTGAAGTCGTCGGTCGAGACCTTCTCGTGCGCGCGGCGCGCCGCGAGCAGCGCTGCCTCGTTGACGAGGTTCGCCAGATCGGCACCCACCATGCCGGGTGTCGACGCGGCGATCGCCCCGAGGTCGACGCTGTCGGCGAGCGGGACTGAGCGGGTGTGCACACGGAGGATCGCCTCGCGACCCGTGCGGTCGGGTGGCGACACCGTGACCCGCCGGTCGAACCGTCCGGGGCGCAGCAGCGCCTGATCGAGGATCTCGGGCCGGTTCGTCGCCCCGAGGACGATGACGCCCGTGCGCGGGTCGAATCCGTCCATTTCGGTGAGGATCTGATTGAGCGTCTGCTCGCGCTCGTCGTGGCCGCCGGAGAACGCGCCGCTGCCGGACGCGCGGGAGCGGCCGATCGCGTCAAGCTCGTCGATGAAGATGATCGCGGGCGCCGCCTCCTTCGCCTGCTGGAACAGATCACGCACCCGGGAGGCGCCGACGCCGACGATCATCTCGACGAACTCCGACGCGCTCATCTGGAAGAACGGCACGTTCGCCTCGCCTGCGACGGCGCGTGCGAGCAGCGTCTTGCCGGTCCCTGGCTGGCCGCTGAGCAGGACGCCGCGCGGGATCCGGCCGCCGAGCTTCAGGTACTTGTCGGGGTTCTTGAGGAAGTCGACGATCTCGGTCAACTCCTCCTTCGCCTCGTCGATACCGGCGACGTCCTTGAACGTCACTCGCTGGTCACCGCCCTCGATTCTGCGCGCGCGCGAGCGACCGAACGACATCAGGCCGCCGGCGCCCCCCGCCTGAGCGGCGCGCCGCCCGATGAACACGAACAGGAGGACGAGCAACAGCGTCGGACCGAAGCCGAAGATGAGGCTGGCGAGGAACGATGGTCCGCTGTCCGGCGGCTTGGCGTCAATCGTCACGCCGTGCGAGATGAGCGTGTTCTCGAGCTCGGACCCGTTCGCGAAGGACGGGACCTGCGTGGAGAAACGCGTCGTCGCCTGCGCGTTCTTGTCGTTCTCCGGGTACTTGATCTCTTTCTTGAACGTGCCCTGGATGGCGTTGTTCGTGGAAGTGACCTCCTGGACGTTGCCCGAGCTCACCTGGGTGAGGAACGTCGGGCTGAACGGGATCCGCACGCGCGAGTTCGGCTTGAGCGCCTGCGAGGACAGCCAGAAGTTGAGGCCGAGCAGTACGACGATGAGCAGCGCGATCAGCCACCGGGGGTTCGGTCCGCCGGAGGGCCGCTGTCCGGGCGTGGCGCCGCGGCCGTCTGGGGTCGGAGTCACCTTCCATCCGGGCGGGTTCGGGCCCGGCGTCTGGCCCGGGTTGTTCGAACGGATCCGTGGTGGAGTCGGGAGGCGGGGTGTTTCCTCGGCCATCCGATGATTGTCGCAAGCCCGCAGGCTGGTGTTTCTAAGACCTTAGGAAGACTCGATCCGGTCCCGAAACGTTTCCGAGGAGAGAACCGTGGCTCCGGCCGCGGACGCGCGGTCGGCAAGCCAGTGGTCGGAGGTGACGACGCGGACGCCACGGATGTCCGGCTCGACGAGCAGCCGCCGGACGATCTCGTCGTCGGCGGCGTTGCGCTTCGGCTGAGGCGCATGCGCGACCTCGATCACGGTCGAGCGGATCGGTGGCGAGGGCTTGCGCTCGAATACCACGGTCACGTCCTCGCCCTCCTCGGCGGCCCAGCGCTCGAGCAGGTCGACGAGCCGCAGCATCGCGGCGTCGCGGTCGCGCCACCAGCCGTCGGGTCGCGTGCCGATGACGTTCATCCCGTCGACGAACCAGCGCATGCTCAGTCGTCACCGCGATCGGGCCGGCGGCGTTCGTGCTTACGACTGCTGCGACGGCGCTTGGCGTCGAGCCGGCGCTGCACCGATGCACGAGTCGGCTTCGTTGCCGTGCGCGGGCGCGTGACAGCGAGGGCGCTCCGCAGGCGCTGCTGGAGCCGCTCGAGCGCGAGTTCGCGATTGCGCGTCTGGCTCCGAGCGTCCTGCGCGACCGCGGTCACGCGACGGCCGAGGCGCGCTGTCACCCGACGCTTCTGCTCCTCGGTGAGTGTGCGGGAGGCGTCGACGTCAAAGATCGCCTCGATGCGTGACGAGGTGACGTTCGCGTGTTGACCGCCCGGCCCCGAGGATCGAGACGCGCGCAGGACGACCTCGTCGAGCGGAATCGAGGCATGTCTTCCCAGTGGCATTGGATCGTCCATCACCGTGATGATGACCTGTGGCTCGCTTGTGAACATCTTGTGCGGGCCCCTCCTGCCAGCAACCCTGCGTGCTACCGTGCCGCTCCGTAAGGCCGTCCATCCGGGACGGCGACATGCAGGTGCAGGCGCCGGGTGGGTATTGCTCCGCGGTAGCAAGCACTTCAGGCTCCGGAGGAGTACTCCACAAATGCCAAGCGGAACGGTTAAGTGGTTCAGCGACGAAAAGGGCTTCGGCTTCATCACCCCCGATGAGGGCAGCCGCGACCTGTTCGTCCACCACACGAGCATTCAGGCCGACGGCTACCGGTCACTCGCGGAGGGCGCCAAGGTGTCCTACGAAGAGGAGGCCGGGCCGAAGGGTCCGAAGGCCGTCAACGTCCAGAAGATCTAGTCGGATCTAGGTCCCGGGTCTGCGCAGGCGCGTGTCGCGGCGAGCTCCGCGGCATGCGCAGCGCGTCTCCTCGTAAAGAATCCGAACCGGGGCGGCGGCCCATCCATCCAGCGGCGTACACTTCGTAAGCGGCCTCCGGAGGCGCAGACACCGCGGCGACGGGATGACATGAGCAAGGCGATAGAAGACCGCGAACGCGTGATCGTGCGGTTCGCTGGCGACTCCGGGGACGGCATGCAGCTGGCGGGCGGCCGATTCACCGACGCGACGGCGATGATGGGCAACGATCTCGCCACCCTGCCGAACTTCCCAGCCGAGATTCGCGCCCCCGCGGGCACGCTGGCCGGCGTTTCGGCATTCCAGATCCACTTTGCGTCCCGGGACATCCTCACCCCGGGTGACGCACCCAACGTGCTCGTCGCGATGAACCCGGCGGCGCTCAAGGCGAACCTGCCGGAGCTCGCGCGCGGGGCGACGATCATCGTCAACGAGGACGCGTTCTCCAAGCGCAACCTGGAGAAGGCCGACTACGCCGCCAACCCGCTCGAGGACGGCTCGCTCTCCGAATACCGCGTGCACCGGATCCCGATGACCTCGCTGACGGTGCGGGCGGTCGAGTCCGTCGAGGACGCCTCGACGCGTGACGCTGGACGGGCGAAGAACCTGTTCGCGCTCGGCCTGCTCTCGTGGCTGTACGGCCGACCTGCCGACGTCACTCACCGCTGGATCGAGCAGAAGTTTGCGAAGCGACCCCCGGTCATGCAGGCGAACCTCGCCGCGTTCAACGCGGGCTGGTCGTTCGGTGAGACGACCGAGCTGCTCGACCATCAGTACCGGGTCGCGCCGGCGACCGACGTCCCGCCGGGGACGTACCGCAACGTGAACGGCACGACGGCGCTGTCGCTCGGGTTGATCGCCGCGAGCATCCGCAGCCGGCTGCCGCTCGTGCTCGCGTCATATCCGATCACGCCGGCATCAGAACTGCTGCACGAGCTCTCGCGCCACACCCGCTTCGGCATCAGCACGATCCAGGCGGAGGACGAGATCGCGGCCGCAGGGATGGCGCTCGGCGCCGCATTCGGCGGCCGGCTCGGCGTGACCGCGACGAGCGGCCCCGGCATGGACCTCAAGGCCGAGACGATCGGCCTGGCCGTCATGCTCGAGCTGCCGATGGTGATCATCGACGTCCAGCGGGCGGGACCGTCGACCGGCATGCCGACGAAGAGCGAGCAGTCCGATCTCCTGTTGGCGCTGTACGGGCGCCATGGTGAGTCACCGCTGCCGGTCCTCGCGCCAAGTACGCCCGGCGGCTGCTTTGACACCGCGTTCGAGGCGGCGGCGCTTGCGATCCGCTACCGGACGCCGGTGATCCTGCTGTCCGACTCGTTCCTCGCCTCCTCCTCGGAGCCGTGGAACGTGCCGTCGGTCGACGACCTGCCAGAGATTGATCCCGCGTTTGCGGACGCCGAGCTGGCCGAGACGTTCCTGCCCTACAGCCGAGACGAGCGGCTCGCCCGGCCGTGGGCGGTCCCCGGGACGCCCGGGCTCCAGCACCGGATCGGCGGCCTCGAGAAGGCCGACGGTAGCGGCAACATCTCATACGACGGCGCCAATCACGCGCGGATGACCGAACTGCGCGAGGCGAAGGTGGCGGGGATCGCAGACGATCTGCCGCCGTTGCATGTCGACACCCAGCCGGGCGCCAACCTGCTCGTGCTCGGGTGGGGCTCGAGTCAGGGCGCGATCCGCGCCGGCGCTCGCCGAGCCCGCGAGGCCGGCCACAAGGTGGCGTGCGCCCATTTGCATCACCTCAATCCGCTGCCGAGCAACACGGGCGACGTGCTGCGGTCCTTCGACCGCGTGCTCGTCCCCGAGCTCAACACCGGGCAACTCGCCCAGGTTCTCCGAGCGAAGTTCCTCGTCGACATCGAGTCGTTCTGCAAGGTGCAGGGCCAACCGTTGTTCTCGGGCGAGATCGAGCAACTCATCGAGGAGCGTCAGTAATGGCAATGGCGACCAATGGCGGCGGTGCGCCGCTCGATCTGACCAAGGCGGACTTCCAGTCCGATCAGGAAACGCGCTGGTGCCCCGGCTGCGGCGACTACGCCGTGCTCTCGGCGGTCCAGCAGTTCATGCCCGACCTCGGTATCCCGCCGGAGCGGATCGTGTTCATCACCGGGATCGGCTGTGCAGGCCGGTTCGCGTACTACATGAACACGTACGGGATGCACGGCATCCACGGCCGCGCGCCCGCGATCGCGACCGGGCTCGCCACGGCGCGTGAAGACCTCTCGATCTGGGTCGTGACCGGGGACGGCGATTCGCTGTCGATCGGCGGCAATCATCTCATCCATGCGCTGCGCCGCAACGTGCCGGTCAAGATCCTGCTGTTCAACAACGAGATCTACGGCCTGACGAAAGGCCAGGCTTCGCCGACGTCGGAGCTCGGCAAGGTGACGAAGTCGACGCCGTTCGGGGTCGCCGACCATCCGTTCAACCCGGTGGCGCTCGCGCTCGGAGCCGAGGCGTCGTTCGTCGCCCGCACGATCGATCGGGACCGTCACCACCTCACCGAGGTGCTCCGCGCGGCGGCGCAACATGAGGGCTCGTCGCTCGTCGAGATCTACCAGAACTGTCCGGTGTTCAACGACGGCGCGTTCGCGGCGCTCACGGACAAGGGCGTCAAGGACGCCAATCAGATCCGACTCGAGGCTGGTCAGCCGGTCCGGTTCGGAGTCGATGATGAGCGCGGCGTCGCGATGGGCAGCGACGGTCAGTTGCGGATCGTGGACGTCGCCGAGGCCGGAGAGGACGCGCTCCTCGTCCATGACCCGGCGCGCGTCGATTCAGGTCTCGCCTACTCACTCGCTCGGCTCGCCGAGGACCCGACCGGCCCGACGCCGATCGGGATCTTTCGCGACGTGGCCCGCCCAGTCTACGGCCGGGGCGAGCGGTTCAACATGACGGCCGGATCCAACGAGGATCTCGCCGAGTTGCTGACCGCGGGCGAGACCTGGACCGTCGGCTGAACCGGCCGCCGCCGCTCCTCGTCGGCTCGGTCGCCGGCGTGCTCGCGAGCCCCGATTCAGCGCCCAGCAACAACTTTTTTCTCATCTCGCCAACCCAGCGTGATGAGATGCGTTGAAACGAATGACTTCCGTGCCCCCGGAGGATTGGCCGAGACACCCCGACGGCGTCCGTGCGCCCCCCGATGCCGTCAGTCCTCGCCAATGACCGACGAGGCCGCCCGAATGGCGGCCTCGTCGTATTTAAGGCCTGAATACAGGCTTTCAGCCCATCTCGACGCGGCCGTCGGCGGGCTCCAGAGGCAGCCCGGACGCCTCCCATTGCACAAGACCGCCGACCATGTTGTGGGCGTCGTAGCCGGCGTTGCGGAAAGCCTCGGTGGCCATCGCCGAACGCGAACCACTCCGACAGTAGAAGACAATCGGGCGATCGCGATCGAGTGTCTCGGCCTGCGCCGTGAGCTGCATCAGTTCGATCAGCCGGTCACCCTCGATGCGGCCTGCGGCGTGCTCATGGGGCTGGCGGACGTCGATCAGCTGGATGTCGGAGCTTTGGAGTAGTTCCGCGACCTCGCGCGGGGTGTAGTCGCCGTCCATGCTGCGCAGGGTAGCTAGTAGCTAAGCTAGTGTCCCGCGTCGAAAGTTCGCCGCCATTCGAGGCGGTCCTGGCGGCGCCGCGCATCGTCCTCGTCGCCTCGCGTAGCTCCGCTACGCCACGGCGCCTGCGTCCTCCCGCGGCATCCACCAGCACCACCTCTCGGTGGCAACGAACCTCCGACGCGGACACTGGGACGACTGGCACGCCCAGATTCCTCCTGCAGGGGGCCATAACGCGGTCGGTGACATGGATCGTGCAAGTCCTGTACTCTCTCGTGCCGAAATACCCAGCCGAGTCCCTGTTCGCCACGGCGTTCAGGGAGCGGGGGACCCCACAGGGACCGAGCCGGATCCCCGGGGCGAATCACCGAGACATCGGTGTAGCGCGACTCTTTCAGCGCGAGCCCGTCAGCTAACCCCGTAGGCATTAGAGAGAGAAAGGGTTGGCTTGACGTATATCAATGCTCGACGCTTTTCCCGCAGGGCGGGTGCCGCTGCGTTCGCAGCGACGTTCGCTCTCACCGGAACGGCGCTCGGGGCGTCCCAGTCGGCCACGGCTGACAAGACAGCCGCGACAGGGACGTCAACGACAAAGACAGCGACGGCGGCAGCTTCCACCTCCGTCAAAACCTCCGCCTCCACGCCCACTGGCGGCGGCGGTCTCGGCGCGGCTCCGTCGACCGGCAAGTCCTCGAAGACGACCGCGACCACGAGCGGCGGTCACCATTACGCCGGTGACTCGCGGCACATGGGTGACCGCATCCTCCGCCGGGGGATGCGCGGCCACGACGTCCGTGTGCTTCAGGACTTCCTGACGCGCGCCGGCTATCGGACGACCGTCGACGGTCAGTTCGGGTCAGGCACGAAGTCAAACGTGATCAGGTTTCAGAAGGCGCATCACCTCAAGGCGAACGGCGTTGTGGATTGGACGGTCTCCCAGGCCCTGCGGGCGGTCGTGGCCAGTGCGGCTCCGAAGACGAGCGCCGCGCCGGCCGCGCCGGTTGGCCACGCGACGATCTCGAACGGCCGCGCGATCGCGCCGGCCGATGCGCCGCAGGCAGTGAAGGACATCATCGCCGCCGGCAACAAAATCGCGTTCAAGCCGTACATCTACGGCGGCGGTCACGGCAGCTGGAACGACAGCGGCTACGACTGCTCCGGCTCGGTCAGCTACGCGCTTCACGGCGCGGGCCTGCTGTCCTCGCCTGAGGATTCGACCGAGCTCGAGTCCTACGGTGCCCCCGGAAAGGGCCAGTGGGTCTCGATCTGGGCGAACTCCGGCCACGTGTACATGTATGTCGCGGGCCTGCGGTTCGACACGAGCGCTCAGAGCTCGACGGGCGGCTCGCGCTGGACGCGGTCCGGCCGTTCCCACAGCGGTTTCATCCTCCGGCACCCGCGAGGGCTGTAGCAATACGGATGCGTCCGGGCGGCGGCTGTGCCGTCCGGACCGTCCGGCTGCTCAGGCTGCGGCTGCCTGCATCCGTCGCCCGAGCATGAGCGCGATTTCGGCGACCACGGCGTACGGTTCGTCCCTGATGCGGCGGGCGGTGAAGCGGAGGGTGAGCCAGCCATGGGTGGCGAGGGCGGCGTCCTTGCGCCGGTCGGCCTCGAAGCGGTCGCGCTGCCGGTGATGGTCCCACCCGTCGATCTCGACGATCAGCTTCGCCTGTCGCCACACCATGTCCGGGCGGTAGCCATGCAGATCGGTGTTCGTGTCGTCCGGCGGGATGTGCGCGGCGATCAGCAGCCTCCGCAGCTCGCGCTCGGGCTGAAAGCGTGAGAGCGCGTTCTGGCGTCCCTCGCGCTCGTCGAGCAGCCTCACGAGCCGATAAACGCCGGGGCGGCCCGCGCCCGTGCGCTCGATCGCGTCCCGGATCTGACTGATCCGGACCTGCTTACGCTCGAGCGCCTCGTCGAGCATGTGCTCGAGCTCGTCGTCATCAACCAGCGGCGCCATGTCGACGAGCGTCCGGGCGGGGCTGGTGACCGGCAGCCCTCGATGGATCCGCACATCCTTGCGGTCGAGATGCTTGGTGCGATGCGAGCGGATCCCGGGGTGACGGACGACCGTGTCGCTCGCAAACACGATGTCGACCGGCTCGTCTGAACGAAGCCGCGACCGCCAGCCCCACAAGGCCGCGGCCGCGGACCGGCACAAGGAGGCGGGCCTTGAGGAGCTGAGCAATGCCTCGGTCTCCCGGGCCAGCTCGCTCGGGGCGGCATGCCCGACCGCGTACACGCCCGGCAGCCGGTCGATGAGATGACCGCGCCGGCGCATCCCTGCGATCACGTGGCGGCTCAACCCTGCGTCAAGCAACTGCCAGCGGGCGACACGACCCGACTGCCACCCAGCGACCCGCGAGGTCCGCTCCTCCCCGGTCCCCTCGACCGGCACAGAATCCCACGCGCCCAGCACACGAACCGCGCGTGGGGAATCCTGCCGCGCAGAGCGGTCCGATCTCCCACCCGACCCGCGTGGCCGCTCCGCGTGGGAACCCGTACCGCGATCACACCCCGTCCGACGGGACATCCCGTCCAGAGTCCCACACAAACCCCGGCCCAACCCCTCCACGATGCAGTCATTTCACAGAGTCGGGACTGGGCTGCAACAGACCGGAACCCGGCTACCTCTTCGTGACGCGGTACTTCTTATCCGCGCGGGCGATCGGGGAGACAGTGTCGCTCGGATGGATGAACTTGGGGTACAGCCAGGAGCACACGTGGCGGGTGCCGAGGTCGCCGGCAGTGAACCCCTGGATGGTCGAGAACGGCGACTTGCCGACGAAGATCCCAACGTGCTTGGGGTTCTTCAACTTGGCCTCGGACTTCGGGGTGAGGTACCACTGAACGAAGACGCTCGAGCGGTTCTCCGCCTGCGCCGATGACCTGCAGGGACGATTCGCGAACTGGATCGCCGAGATGAGGTACGCCCGGCCCTTGAGCTCGCCCGTCTTGTAGGAGCCCGTGACCTGGATCGAATAGTCGGTGCCGCGCTTGACCTGCGACGGCATCGTGATCTTGACCGAGGCGGCGTCGGCGGCCGACGCGATCGCTCCCGTTCCGAGAGTCGCGACCGTCATGGCAGCGACGAGGCGCCGGGCGCGCCGCGGGCCTGTCTGTGGGCACATCAGTTCGCTCCCCTCGTTGGGCTTTGCGGTCGTGCGGACGGCCAAGCTCCCCTCGACCCATACCTGGCTAGGGCGATCGTACCGCACACCACCGGGCCAGCCGGCGGTTGGCGCAGGCAGATGCCGTCGCGCATCCCGTACGATCTGAAGTCTTGTGTCTGCACTTGCCGACCTGTACACGATCCCGCAGGAACACCTCGATTTCCGCGACACCATTCGCCAAATTGCGCAGGAGCGAATCGCGGCGCGGGCTGCCGAGATTGACGAGAAGGCGGAGTATCCGCAGGATCTCAGGCAGTTGCTGGCCGAGCAGGACATCCTCGGACTTCCGTTTGAGGCCGAGCATGGCGGGACAGGCACGGGCACGCTGATGCTCAATATGGCGGTCGAAGAGATCGCCAAGGCATGCGCCTCGACGGCACTCATCCTGATGGTGCAGGAACTGGGGACGCTTCCGATCAAGCTCCACGGCTCCGAGGAGCTCAAGCAGCGGTTCCTCCCGCGCTGTGCGAGCGGTGAGTGGTCGCCCGCGTTCGCTCTGTCCGAGCCGGACGCCGGCTCAGACCCCGGTGGGATGCGCACGCGCGCCCGCCAAGAGGGCGACGAGTGGGTGATCGACGGGACGAAGAACTGGATCACGAACCTCGGGGTCGCCGACTTCTACGTCGTGTTCGCCGTCACCAGTCCGGACGAGGGCCACTCCCGCGGCATCACCGCATTCGTCGTCGAGGCCGACCGGCCTGGCTTCAGCGTCGGCAAGCTCGAGCACAAGCTCGGCATCCGCGGCTCGCCAACCGGGCAGCCGATCTTCGACAACGTGCGCGTCCCCGCCGAGAACGTCATCGGCGAGGTCAACAAGGGGTTCAGGGTCGCGCTGTCGACCCTTGACCGCTCCCGGCTCGGCGTCGCCGCCCAGGCGCTCGGGATCGCCCAAGGCGCGACCGACTACGCCGCGGCGTACGCCCGCGAGCGTCAGCAGTTCGGCCAACCGATCAGTGCGTTCCAGGGCATCCAGTTCAAGCTTGCCGACATGGAGACGCAGTGTGCCGCCGGCCGTGAGCTCCTCTACCAGGCATGTACGAAGATCGACCGCGGCGACCGGGACCTCGGGAAGTACTCGGCGATGGCGAAGCTGTTCTGCTCCGACGTCGCGATGAAGGTCACGGTCGAGGCCGTGCAGGTGCTCGGCGGGTACGGCTACGTCAAGGAGTATCCGGTCGAGCGGATGCTGCGCGACGCGAAGATCACCCAGATCTACGAGGGCACGAACGAGATCCAGCGGCTCGTCATCGCCCGGACGATGAGGTAGTGAGCGGGGGGTATGACCGGATCGCCGCCAACGCTTCGCCGGATCCTCGGCTCGGCGCTGGCGGCGCTCACCGTCGGTCTCGGGGCCGCCAGCCTGATCGCCGGCTTCAGCGACTCCTTCCCGCTCCGCCTGCTCCAGGGCCTCCTCGTGTTCGGCGCTGGGGCGGTCGTGCTCGGCGGCGCGGTCGTGTTCATGATGATCCGCCTCGCCGGCTGGCGAGATCCCGAGTCCGAGGAAGACTTCGAGGCGCTCGTGCAGCGCTCCGAGCGGCTCGCCGCCGAGGACTCGTGGGGTGACGTCGAGGACTACGCCCCGGCGCTCGACGACGAGGACGACGACGAACTGTTCGATCCTGCCAACGACGAGGACTTCAAGGCGCTCGTCCGCTCGGCCGTCGACGACCTTCCGCTCGAGTTCCACCGGGCGCTCGAGCACGTCGCGATCGTCATTTCCAACGGGGGCCGCCGCCGTCGCGCGTACGGCCTCTACCAGGGCGATACGGTCGCGCAGGACTACTTCCACGACCGGATCGTGATCTTCAAGGACACGCTCGTCCGTGACTTCGGGCACAACCCCGATCAACTCAAGGCCCAGGTGACGCGGACGGTCCGCCATGAACTCGCCCACCATCTCGGTTGGGACGAGAAGGGCGTCCGGGGGCTCGGGCTATAGCGCCTCGGCGGCCGGGAGATCGGCCGTCCACTTCTCCTCGATCCGCCCGAATCGCCACACGGCGAGCGCGACCGCCCATGTCAGGACGAACAGCCCGGCGATCACGAACCCGACCGTATTGAGGTTGATGTCCGAGACCGCCTGCCAGAACCCGCCGGTCAGCTTCAGCTGGTCAGCGGCGACGGACAGCAGCTCGATCGTCCCGATGATGAGCGCGACGGCGACGGACAGGCCGGTGATCATGAGGTTGTAATAGACCTTCCGCACGGGCTGCGAGAACGCCCAGCCGTAGGCGAAGTTCATGAACGAGCCGTCGATCGTGTCGAGCAGCGACATCCCGGCGGCGAACAGGATCGGCAGGCACAGGATCGCGTAGAACGGTAGACCGCTCGTGGCGGCGCCGGCGGCGAGGAACAGCAGCGCGACCTCGGTCGCGGTGTCGAACCCGAGGCCGAACAGGAGCCCAAGCGGGTACATGTGCCACGGCGCACTGATCCGCCGGGTGAAGCGGCCGAGCAGGCGGTTCATCAGCCCACGGGACTCGAGTTGGCGCTCGAGCTCGGCTTCGTCGTATTCGCCCCGGCGCATCGCCCGGAACATCTTCACGATGCTGACCAGGATGATCAGGTTGATGATCGCGATCAGGTAGAGGAACGATCCGGAGACCGAGGTGCCGATCACGCTCGTCACCTGATGCAGCGTCGAACCGTTGTGAACGACGGGGCCGCGGAGGGCGCGGACGCCTACCGAGAACAGGAACGCCAGCCCGAACACGATCGACGAGTGGCCGAGCGAGAACCAGAACCCGACGCTGAGCGGCCGCTGGCCGTCGGCCATCAGCTTCCGCGTCGTGTTGTCGATCGCCGCGATGTGATCGGCATCGAACGCGTGCCGCATCCCGAGCGTGTAGGCCGTGATCCCGAGCCCGAGCCCGAACGCGCCCTGCTTGCCGAGGCTGAAGTGCTGCGGGGCGACGAACACGAGCAGCGTCACGAAGCCGACGACGTGCAGGCCGATCACCGCGGCCGCGAGCCAGCCGACTCGTCGCCACTCCGCGGGGGAGAGGGCCCGCTTCATCCGTGACCACTTGGAGGCTGTCGTGTCGGCTGCCGGCAGCGTCGTCATTGCCCGCTATACGGCGGCGGGACGCGGCCGGATCACCCCGTCTAGCATCCGGACGCCACCTAAAGACACAGGAGTACCGAAATGCCAGAAGCAGTCATCGTCGACGCCATCCGCACGCCCATCGGGCGAGCGATGAAGGGGAGCCTCAAGACCGTCCGCGCGGACGAGCTCGCGGCGATCCCGATCCGGGCGCTGATCGAGCGCAACCAGGACGTCAACTTCGCCGAGACGAACGACGTCCTGATGGGCGCCGCGTCGGGGATCGGCGAGCAGGGGTACAACGTCGGCCGGAACGCCGCGCTGCTCGCCGGGCTGGACCACCACGTCCCCGGGTGCACCGTCAACCGCTTCTGCGCTTCGTCGTTGATGACGCTGCGGATGGCGTCCCATGCGATCAAGGCCGGCGAGGGCGACCAGTACATCGCCGCCGGGGTCGAAGCCGTCTCCCGGGCCGGGCTCGGCGCCGGAATGATGGAGGAGGCCAAGCATCCGATGCTCAACGGGTCGGAGGGCTCGCTCTACGACGTCTACATCCCGATGGGCCTCACCGCGGAGAACGTCGCCGAGCGCTGCAAGGTCAGCCGCGAGGCCCAGGACGAATGGGCGGTGATCTCGCAGACCCGCGCCGTCGAGGCGCAGGAGTCCGGCCACTTCGACGCCGAGATCGTGCCCGTCCCCGTGCCGGCGCATAAGGACACCAACAAGGAGGGCAACGAGATCGACGTCCCCGAGACGGTCGTGACCAAGGACGACGGCCCTCGCGCGGGGACGACGATGGAGGTGCTCGGCAAGCTCAAGCCGGCCTTCAGGGAGGACGGCACGGTGACGGCCGGCAACTCGTGCCCGCTCAACGACGGCGGCGCCGCCGTGCTCGTGATGTCCGATCAGAAGGCCAAAAGCCTCGGCCTGAAGCCGAAGGCCCGGATCATCGCCTCGACCGTCGCCGCGATCCGCCCTGAGATCATGGGCCTCGGTCCGATCCCGGCGATCCAGGAGTTGCTCAAGCAGACCGGTATGACGATGGACGACATCGACATCGTCGAGATCAACGAGGCGTTCGCGGCCCAGATCGTGCCGTGCCGGGACGACTTGAACATCCCGGAGGAGAAGCTCAACCCGTTCGGTGGCGCGATCGCCCTCGGCCACCCGTTCGGAATGACCGGCGCGCGGATCATGACCACGCTGCTCAACGGGTTGCAGAAGCTCGACGGCACCTACGGCATCGAGTCGATGTGCGTCGCCGGCGGCATGGGCCAGGCGATGCTCGTCGAGCGCCTGAGCTAGCGAACCCGGACGCTCCTCGGCGGTTCGCCTCGCCGGCGCGTCAGGACGACCGCGCGAACAGCCTGAGGAACAACAGGAAGACGTTCAGGACATCGAGGAAGATCCCGGCGGCGAGCGGGATCGCCTCCTCGTTGCCGGCACGGCGCAACCGGTTGAAGTCCACCACCGTGTAGAGGCCGAAGATCCCGAGCCCGAGCACCGACCAGACGGTGTAGACGGCCGGGATGCGGACGAAGATGAGCACGATGCCGGCCACGATCAGGGCGAGCAGCAGCCAGAACAGGATTCGGTAGAGGAACGAGAGGTCGCGCCGGATCGCATAGCCGCCCGCACCCAGGCCTCCGACGAACAGCGCGGTGGCACCGAACGCCTGCCGGACGGCCGTCGGATCGGTGGCCGCGTAGTAGTTGACCGTCGCCGAGACGCTGACGCCGACGAGCAGCCCGAACGCGAGCAGCAGGACGAGCGCCACGGTCGTGTTGCCCCGCGCGTTGGCGACGTTCAGGCCGATGAGGCAGCCGAGCGAGAGCAGCCACGCGATGAACCATCCGGCGCCGCCCCAGCTGCGGGCGACCCAGACGCCGAGCGTGGCGAAGCCAACCGTCAACGCCACCAGGCCCATGACCCGTCCGAAGAGCGTCGGCGTCCGGGCGGCCGCCCGAGGAGATGCATAGCCGGCGGCGCTCATGACCGCAGGCTGGCTCAGCGCTGCCCACCGATCATCACCCGATCGGGGTGAGGGCAGCCGGCGCCGCGTAGCCGAAGCTGACGACATGTCCAGTGGTGAAGATCGCCGGCCCGTGATCGTGGTCGGCTACGACGGTTCGCCGTCCTCACGGGCAGCCCTCGACCTCGCGGTGCGGCGGGCGGGAGACGACGGCTTCCTGTTCATCGTCTACGCGTACGAGCTGCCGCCCGACTTTCTGGCCTCGCCCAACTACGAGCGGCTGCTGATCGAGCACAAGGATCACGGCCGTCGCCTTCTGGAGGCGCTCAGCCTCCCGCCCGGAACGGCACACGAGATCGAGCTGATCGGCGGGCCGCCGGCGCAGGCGATCTCCGACGTCGCGCGGGTCCGCGGGGCCGACGAGATCGTGATCGGCGCTCGCGGGCTTGGCCGCGTGCGCGCGCTGCTCGGCAGCATCTCGCACGAGTTGCTGTTCATCGCCGACCGGCCCGTGACGGTGATCCCGGCGGCGGCGGTCGACGGGTACGAACGGCTGAGCCCGGCGGCCGGCCCTGGGCCCGGCACGACACCGAGCCGGGGCTGATCCCCGACCGCTACTCGATGCCCGGAGCGGAGGACTGCGCAGCCGCGCTGAGTTCCTCGAGCGCGGCCGTGACGGACTCCGCCGCCGCGGCGAGCGGAGGATCGAGATCGCGGTCGGCGAGCAGGCCGAAACAGACGAGCCCGTCGTAGCTGAGGATTCCGATCGTCAAACCCTGATTTGTCGGGTTGAGCGGCACGACCGGATACACCTCGCGCATTCGCACTGCGCTGAGGTAGAACGGCTGCTGCGGTCCGGGGATGTTCGAGACGACGAGGTTGAACGCCCGGACGGTGCCGAGCGCACGGGCGAGCAGTCCCGAGACGAGTGGCGGCGCCCAGCCGGCCGCCCCGACCATGAGGGCACCGGCGCGCACGGCGGCGGAGTCCTTCAGCTCGCGTGTCTGGGCGGCGATCAGCCGGACGCGCGCGTCGAGCGCGGGTTCGGCGACCGGCAGATCGACGAAGACGGTGGAGATCCGATTGCCGGTGTCGGGGCGGTCCGCCTCGGCACGGACGCTCACCGGCACGAGCGCGACGGGTGCGCGCGAGGAGCCGGCATCGCCGCCCACGGCGAGATACCGGCCGACCGCGCCGGCGACGACGGCGAGAATGACGTCGTTGACGGTCCCGCCGGCGCGGGCGCCTGTGGCCTTGATGACGGCAAGCGGCGCGTGCGCGATCGCGTATCGTCGGTTGGGGGAGATCGGGCGGTTGAGCGGCGTCATCGGCGCCTGCGGGCGCGCCTTGGCAAGCTCGATCGCCACCTCGGTGGCGCGGCGCATATCGCTGGCGGTTCGCCGCGGATCGGTGTCGAGGGCGCGCAGCATGCCGTCGACCATCAGCTTCGATCCGGCGGTCAGAGGGCGGGCGGCGAGCCGCGTCACCTGCCGCCGGAGGTCGTAGCGGCGCGGCGACCATGCCTGCTCGGGTGGCGGGATCTCGAGCGGCGCCTCGCTCGGGTCGAGCACGAGCGCTGCCATGCCGATCGCGGCCATCCCGTCGACGAGCGCGTGATGGACCTTCATCAACAGCGCGTGCCGCCCGCCCTCCAGTCCCTCGATCAGCGTCGCCTCCCACAGCGGACGGGCGCGATCGAGCCGATGGGAGAACTCGCGTCCGACGAGAGCGCCGAGCTCGGCCTCACCACCGGGAGCAGGGAGGCTTGCCTGGCGGACGTGCCAGTCGAGGTCGAAGCCGGGGTCGTCGATCCACAGGGGGTTGGCGAGCAGGCCGAGCGGCGGAGCCTCGAGCCGCTGGCGCAGCCGGGGGATCAGGTGGATCCGCTCGGCGAGCCGATCGGCGACCATCGCCCGCGTCAGCGCCGGCTCCGGGTCGAAGACGAGCAAGCCGCCGACGGCCATGTTGACCGGCCCGCGCTCCGCGGCGAGCGAGGATCGGTCAGCCGGCGAGAGCTCTTCGGTCACGACCGGACCAGCGCCGGTCAGCGCGGCGGCATCCGGAGCGCTCCGTCGAGCCGGATGACCTCCCCGTTGAGCATCTCGTTTTCGATGATGTGCTGGGCGAGCGCGGCGAATTCGGCCGGCCGGCCGAGCCGCGAGGGGAACGGAATCTGCTTACCGAGCACGTCCTTCGTCTCCGCCGGCAGGGCGGCGAGCAGCGGGGTATCGAACGTCCCCGGCGCGATCGTGCAAACCCGGATCCCGGCGCTCGCGAGATCGCGTGCGGCCGGAAGCGTCAGGCCGACGATCCCGCCCTTTGAGGCTGAGTAGGCGACCTGGCCGATCTGGCCGTCGAACGCCGCGATCGACGCTGTGTTGATGCACACGCCTCGCTCGCCCGAGTCGCCGGGCTCGTTGTCGAGCATCGCTCCCGAGGCGAGGCGCAGCACGTTGAAGGTGCCGATCAGGTTGATCCGGATGACGGTCTCGAACGGCTGGAGCGTGTGAGCGCCGCGCTTGCCGGCGGTCTTCTCGGCCCAGCCGACCCCGGCACAGCTGACGCTGATCTTCAGTCCACCGGGCAGCGCGGCGGCGGCCTCGACAGCGTCCTGCACCTGGTCGGGATCGCTCACGTCCGTGCGGGTGAACTGCGCCCCGGTTCCGAGCTCCGACGCGAGCGCGTTGCCCTTGTCCTCGTTGAGGTCGGCGATCACAACGTGGGCGCCCGCCGCATGAAGCGCGCGGGTCGTCGCCTCCCCGAGTCCGGATGCGCCCCCGGCGATCAGGGCGCCACTGCCTTGGATTTGCATGGCGGGAACCCTACTGTTCAGGGCGTGAACGATGACGTGCCGAGCGACGGCGGGAGCGTTGCCTCGTGGAGGAGCGAGGCGACCGCAGGGAGCGTCGGCACGGTTTGCAGCGTCGCGACCGCGGGGAGCGCCGGGACGCTGGCGAGCGTCGCCACCGCGGGCAGCGCTCTCACCGCCCTCAGTGTCGCCACCGCGGCCTCGGCGTTGACGCTTTTGTCCGTCGCCACAATCGGCTGTGTGCGCTGCGTGGCCTGCGTCGGCTGTATCGGGTGCGCCAACTGCATCGGGTGCGTCGGCTGCGTCGGCTGTGAGGGGCTGCGCTTTGCGATCGGCAAGCGCGGCGTCAAATCCAGCCGAGGATGACGCCAAACACAATGAGCCCGAGCGCGTCGATCGTCGCGAGCGCGCCGACCGTTCTGAGCTGACGCTTGCGGGTGGGCATGTCGTACACAGTGAACGCGACGACGTAGAACGTCAGGTAGCCGAACACGACGATCACCGGGAACGTCGCGACGTTCCACCACCAGTAGTACCAGTGGAAGACACCGTCGGCGTGGAGCAGCAGCTCGACGATGACGGATACGACCGACAGGGCGATCGCGATCGCCCACCGGTTCGGCAGCCCGAGGATCCGCACGCTGCGGTCGGCCGGCAGCAGCTTGACGAACACGATGCCGTTGATCGCAAAGAACAGCGAAATCTCGATCGTCAGGCCGATAAGGATGAGGAAGCTCGTGCGGCCGGTCGTCGTCCACAGCGCGCCGCGCCCGTTGAAGTGAAGGAACAGCGCGTTGACGATCTCGTTGAACCAGTCCATCAGCCAGAACGCGAGCCCGGCGAGGATCGCGCTCCAGTCGCGGCGCTCGACCTCGGCCGCGTACACGTAGACGACGAGCGCGAGCAGCGTGATCACCGCCCAGTCGAGATGACGGGGAGCGCGGAGCATGTGCTCCGCCTCGCGGGTGAAGGTGGGGATCGCAGAGGTGGCAGCCGCCAGCACGGCGCGGGATTGTGTCGGAACCGCGCTGGTCGTGGCGTTCCGACGGGGCCCCGGCGGTCCTTGCGCGAGAACCGTGAAAATGGTCCGTTAGACGGTGGCCTTCGGACGCATCGGACCATCCTGGCGCTCAGACGGCGAAATCTTGCTGATGCGCCGCTGGGGCACGTTTTGGCGGACCGTTGTCGCTGTCGGCGGCCGGGGGTTGCGCGTCTACGCGCGTCGGACGAGCGACAATGCGAACAGCCCGTCGTCGTCGGTGAACCACCGATCGAGGGCGAGCCCGGCGGCGCGGTAATCGGCCTCGAGCCGCTCACGGGTGAACTTGGCGCTGATCTCCGTCCGGAGCTCCTCCCCGGCGGCGAACTCGACCCGTAGCCCGAGCTCGGAGATGAGCACGCTGCAGGGCCGCAGCGCCCGCAGACGCATCTCGATCCACTCGTGCCGGCGGTCGAAGAACGCGATGTGCTCGAACGCGTCTGGGACGAAATCCGCCCCGAGCTCGCGGTTGATCACGTGCAGCACGTTGCGGTTGAACTCGGCGGTCACGCCGGCCCTGTCGTCATAGGCCGCCTCGATGACGGAGGGGTCCTTGACGAGATCCGTGCCGAGCAGGAAGTGGTCCCCGGGGCCGAGCAGGGCCCCCACCTGACGCAGTAGCCCGCGGCGGGTGCCCGGCGGGAAGTTGCCGATCGTGCCACCGAGCAGCGCGACGAGCCGCGGAGCGTCGCCCGCCGGTGGCACCTCCGGCAGATGGCGCTGAAAGTCGCCGATCACGCCGTGGACGAGCAGCCCTTCGTACTCGTCGATGAGTTGCTCGGCGGCATCACGTACAACGCTCTCCGACACGTCGAACGGGACGTAGCGGTGCAGCGTCCCGGCGTCCGCCATCGCGTCGAGCAGCACGCGCGCCTTCTCCGCCGAGCCCGAGCCGAGTTCGACGAGCTCGCCCGCGCCGGTCGCCTCGACGATCTCGGCGGCCCGTGCCTCGAGGATCGACTTCTCGGTGCGGGTCGGGTAGTACTCCGGCAGCTCGCAGATCTGGTCGAACAGCTCTGAGCCGCGGGCGTCGTAGAAGTGCTTCGGCGGCAGTTCCTTGAACGGACGTGTGAGGCCGTCGAGCACATCGTTGGCGAGCACCCGCTCCTCGGTGGCCGACAGCCACGAGTCGATCCGGATCTGATCGGTGTTCAGCAGTGAGCGCATCAAGCGAGGTCCTTTGCGATTCGGATTCCGGAAAAGATCTGCCGCCGCTGCGGGTAGTCCCAGTTACGGAACGACGAGGTGATCACGCGGGCGCGGGTCGCCCACGAGCCTCCCCGCAGGACGCGGTACTCGGTCCCGAAGAACACCTCCGAGTACTCCTTGTACGGGTACGGCGTGAACTCTGGGTAGCCGTCGAAGTGGCTCGCCGTCCACTCCCACACGTCGCCGATCATCCCGAGTGCGCCGCATGGTGAGGCGCCGTCAGCGAGCGCGCCGGCGGCGACAGTGCCGCGGCTCAGTTGATCGACGTTGGCGTGGCGACCGGGCTGCGGTGGCGCGTCGCCCCACGGGAACAGTCTTGTCTTGCCCGTCGTCTGATCCCAGGTCGCCGCCTTCTCCCACTCGGGCTCCGTCGGCAGACGGGCATCGTGGGCGCGGGCGAAGGCATCGGCCTCGAACCAGGAGACGTGGACGGCGGGATGATGGGGGTGAAGCGGCTCGAGCTGGCCGAGCCGCCACTCCGAGCGGTGGTCCGCCGTCCACCCTCGAGGCTTCGTGATGTCGTACTCCTCCTTCCACGCCCAGCCTTCGTCGGACCACCATTCGCGGCGCTCGTAGCCGCCGCCCTCGACGAAGGTGAGGTAGGTGGCGTTGGTGATCGGCGTTCGGCCGATCAGGTAGGCGCGCACATCGGTGCGGTGGCGTGGGCGCTCGTTGTCATAGGCAAAGCCGGTCGGCGCCGCCCCGATCAGACACTCGCCGTCGGGCACCTCGACGAGCTCGAGGCCGGTCAGGGCCGGGATGCGGGCGACCGGGGCGAGGCGCGCCTCAGCGGAGCCGAATCCGTCGAGATGCGCGAGCTGCATCGCCTGGAGCATCGTCTCGTTGTGCTGCTGCTCATGGCGGATGACGAGTTCGGTGATCGTGCCGTCCTGCACGCCGTGCTGCTCGATCACGCTGAGCGTGCGGTCACGTACCGCCGCGAGGTACTCCCGCGCCGCGTCGGGTCGCAGGAACGGAAGATCGCCGCGGCCGGCGCGCGGCGTCTCGAACGCGTCATAGACGTCGGCGAGGTCGTCGCGAAGCAGCGGACGTCCGCCGAAGCGGTGCACCACCCAGAGGTCCTCGAACGCCGCGATGTGCCCGAGATCCCAGACGAGCGGGCTCATCAACGTCGAGTGGACGCGCTCGAGATCGGCGTCCGAGATGCCGTCGACGAGCGCCAACGTGCGCTGCCGCGTCTCGGTCAGGGCATCGATCGCGTCGCCGGCGGTGAGCGGACCGAGAGCTGCGATCGAGCTAGCCATCCGCTCTATTTTCCCAACTCGGTGATGAACGAAAAGAAAACGCCTCGTGACTCACCGCAGTGAGTAGCGCACGTACAGCGATCCGTTACGTTCGAGCAGCCACTGGATTGCGAGCTCGCAGGGGGTCGTGAGTTCCGCCCCGGACGTGATCGCGGGCTCCTTCCCGCCACCCGCGAGCTTCGGCGCCAACGTGAGAAACAGCTCGTCGACGAGTCCCTCGGCGAGCAGGGCGCTGAACACCGTGGGTCCGCCCTCGCACAACAACGTGTCGATGGCGTGCTCGGTGCGCAGGCGCTGGAGCGCGGCCGTGAACGTGAGCTGCTCGGCGTCGAGCACCGTGACCTCGACCTGGGCGGCGCAGCCGTCGAACTCGATCGCGCGCGGGCTGAAGACGATGACGCGGGCCTCGGGCTCGGCGAACAGCGGGATGTCCGTCGGGATCTGGCCGCTGCGCGACACAATGCACGCGAGCGGCTCGGCGGTCCGCCCCGCGGCGAGACGGCGCTCACGCCGCTCGGGTTTGCCCAGGATCCGACCGTAGCTCTCGGCGCGCAGCGTCCCGGTTCCAACGAGGACGGCATCGACCTGCTCGCGCAGACCGTGGAAGGTCGCCCGGTCGCCGTCGTCGCCAAGGGCGCCCGAACGACCCAGCACCGCGGCGCGGCCGTCGACGCTCTCGACGAAGTTGACGAGCGTGTACGGCCGGTTGACCGGCGGCGCGATGCCGTCGGTGACTCTGGCCAGAAGCGCGTCGATGTCGACGGTGGTTGGATGGGGGAGGAGCCGGCGGAAATTCAAGTGCGACTGAGCGTGCCAAAAAACGGTTAGATTGCGCGGACGGATGGACTTTAAGCAGCTTGATCGCGGGGAGCTGATTGCCGTCCTGGGCGGGATCGTGCTTGGGGTCTCGCTGTTCCTTAGTTGGTACACGCTCGGCAACCACAACGCCGTGCTCAACGACTGCAAAGGCCCAGACGCGACATGCACCGCGTGGGGATCGCTGACGATCCTCCGCTTCCTGCTGCTGATCGCCGCCGTCGCGCCGGCGATCCTCGCGTACATCATCATCCGCGGTCACGCGCTGTCGTGGCCACGCGGAGAGTTGACCGCGGTGACCGCGCTCACTGCGCTCACGTTCATCCTCTTCCGGGGACTGATCGACAAGCCGGGGTCGCCGCCGGGCCAGATCGGGATCGATTTCGGCTGGTGGCTGGCGCTTCTCGGCGGCGCCCTCATCCTGGTCGGCTCGATCTGGCGCTCGCAGGAGAGTGCGGCGCGCCGCAAGCCGCCCGGAGTTCTGTAAACGTTCCGGGTGTGAACGACTCAAAGCCAGACCGCAACCTGGCGCTCGAACTGGTCCGCGTCACCGAGGCGGCCGCGCTCGCCGCGGCGCGGATGGTCGGGCGCGGGGACAAAGAGGGCGCCGACCAGGCCGCCGTCGACGCGATGCGTCTCGTCCTTGACTCCGTGTCGATGGACGGCGTCGTCGTGATCGGCGAAGGCGAAAAGGACGAAGCGCCGATGCTGTACAACGGCGAGAACATCGGCGATGGCACCCCGCCGCAGGTCGATATCGCCGTCGACCCCCTCGAGGGGACCCGGCTGACCGCGCTTGGCATGCCGAGCGCAATCGCCGTGATCGCGCTGGCCGAGCGGGGGGCGATGTTCGATCCGGGCCCGTGCGTCTACATGGAGAAGATCGCCGGTGGACCCGAGATCGCCGACCTGCTCGACCTCGACCGCCCGTTGCCCGAGACGCTCGGGCTGATCGCGGAGCGCAAGGGCATCGACATCCGTGACGTGATGGTCGTGATGCTCGACCGCGAGCGCCACCACGAGGCGATGAAGCAGGTCCGCGACGCCGGTGCCCGGGTTCGCCTCATCCTCGACGGCGACGTCTCGGCGGCGATGCTCGCGGTCAGCGACAACTCGCCAGTCGACCTGCTTTGGGGCATCGGCGGCACGCCAGAGGGCGTGATCTCCGCGTCGGCGATCAAATGCATCGGCGGGCAACTGATCGGTCGGCTATGGCCACGGAACGACGACGAGCGTCAGGCGGCGATCGACGCCGGCTACGACCTGGACCGTGTGCTCACGTGCGACGACCTCGTCGCGGGCGAGGACGTGTTCTTCTCGGCCACCGGCGTGACCGATGGCGACGTGCTCCAGGGCGTCCGCTATCAGACCGGTCATGCGACCACCGAGTCGCTCGTCATGCGCGCGCGCTCGGGCACGGTGCGGCGCGTCACGGCGACGCACGACCGCTCGAAGCTCCGGGCGCTGACCGGCGTGCGCTACGGCTGAGACGTCGACTCGTACGTCCGCGACCCGTTCTCGGACTCCGGGGTGACCGGCATCCAGGTGGCGGTCTCCCCGGGCGTCGCGTTCAGCCGACCCACCTTAGAGTCGGCGAGCTCGAGGTTCGCGAGGCTCCGCAGGAACGCGTGCGTGACGAGCACATGGACGACTGACTGCGTCGCCATGTAGACCGGCAGGCTGAAGTTGGCGGCGATCGACGGGTAGAAGTTGGCAACCTCGACCTCGATCCGGAGCTTCGCCTTGCTCTGATCCTCAGGGTCCAATCCGAGCAGTCGCACGTCGAGCGCGAGGAAGCCCGACCCGCGGCCGCCGCGGGTGACGAGCAGCCCATCGCGGATGCGCCAGAGGACCTTGCCGTGGTCGGGTTCGAGGACGTATTCGGGTGCGTCGAAGCGCAGGAGCGTGAGCGGCCTGATCAGCGCGACGACACGGCGCTCGTTGATCCCGTAGATGACCCGGGCACAGCCGAGCGTCACGCGGGTGAGAAACCGCCAGTAGGTCCGCGCCAGGTTCTCCAGATTCTCCGGGAGCCAGAGATGCTCGAGGTCGCTCGCGGCGACGGTCAGCTCGGCGGTCTGCACCGAACGAACGCCTCCGTCCTTGGCGATGACCGTCGTCTGGCGCGGCGAGATGATGACCGCCCGGCCGGGTAGGTGGCGGCGCCGCGCCTGGCGGGCCGCGAAGAAGGCGGCGATAGCGCCGATCATTGCCAGAAGTGCACTCACAGCGTGATTCTGGCGGGTTTTCCCTGATTCGGCGTCGCCAAATCAAGGTGACCGTGCCGTGGCCTCAGTGCGCGAGGTGCATGAGCTCGACTCGTGTCCCGGCGAGGCACGGTGTCTTGTTCGGAGGAATCAATGCGAGCGCGTCCGCGCCGAGCAGCGAAGTGACGATGTGCGAGTCCTGCGGACCGGTGGTCCTGGCGCTGACGGCGCCGCCGATGGCGGCCAGCCGAACCCGGATCGCCTGCTCGCGCTGGGGGTTGCTGCGGACGTCGGTTACGAGCGTCGCGCTCTCGTGGGGCGCGGCCGGGGGTGTTGTGCCCAGCAGCGCCGCGAGAGCGGGGGAGACGAACAGCGAAAACGTGACGACCGCGGACACAGGGTTCCCGGGCAGGCCGAAGACGAGCGTCCGGTCTTTCGTTCCGAACCACGTCGGCTTGCCAGGCTGGAGCGCGACGCCCCAGAAGATCTCGGTCACCCCGAGGCGATGGAGGGCAGGCTTGACGTGATCGTGCGGTCCGACCGACACGCCTCCGCTCACGATCACGACGTCGGCCTTCTCGAGCGCGGCGGCGAGCCCGGCCTCGGTTGCGTCGGCGTCGTCAGGAAGCTGCGCGGGGGGCTGGGGTATGGCCCCGGCGTGTGCGGCGAGCGCGCTCAGCATCGGGCCGTTCGAGTTGTGAATCTGGCCGGGTCCGAGCGGCTCTCCAGGCGCGAGCAGCTCGTCGCCTGTCGGGAGCACCGCAACCCCCGGTCGGCGGGCGACGGTCAGCCGCCCGGCACCGGCGGCGACGGCCGCGCCGAGTTCGGCGGCTCCGAGCCGCGCGCCGGTCTGCAGGACGGGCGCGCCGGCGTGCATGTCCTCGCCCGCGGCGCGGATGTTCTGGCCGGGCACGATGTCGGTGCCGATCGTGACGTTGCCGTCCTCGGCGCTCGTGTCCTCCTGGCGGACGACCGCCGTCGCGCCCGGCGGGACGGCGGCTCCGGTCGAGATGCGAACGGCCTCCCCGTCGACGACGGTGTGCTCGCTCGGCGCGCCCGCGCGTGACTCCGCGACGACGCGCAGCCGGCGGCCGGCGGGGCCGTCGATGAGTGCGTACCCGTCCATCGCGGAAGAGGCGAACGGCGGCACGTTGCGGATCGCCGCCACGTCCTCGGCGAGCACGCGGTCGAGCGCCTCGGCGATCGCGACGGTCTCAGGCGAGAGCCGACGTGCCTCCGCCGCTGCCAGGACGCGCGCGCGGGCCTCACGGATCGTTATGAGCTCCTGCGCCATGACGCCACATTGTGACCGGCAGCGAGGCCTCGTGGCCGCGAGGGTGACGACCGGAGCGCCTGATACAAGCTGCCCGATGTTGCAGGGTCCACCACGGCGCCGCCGCGCCCGGCCCGTCGCCGACGCCCCGATCGACGCACTGCTGCTGCGCTCCGAAGACCTCGCGAAGGGCTGGCTGCTCGCGCTGCTCGAGCAGGCTCCCCTCCACGAGGCCCCGACGATCCTCGCCGGCGACTTGTCCCGTGACGGGCCGCGGATGTGCGATGCGATCGTCCGCGCGCTCGCCAACGACGCCGATCTGGAGCGACTCGAGGCGGGCGGTGTGCTCGAGCCGCTTGCCGCCCAGGCGGGCGCGATTGCTGGGGCGGCCGGGCTGCCGGCCGCGTCGCAGGCGGTCGATGCCCTCCACGGCGTCATCTGGAGCGCGCTGCGCAGCGCGCGCGCCGATCCTGATGGAGAGCAGGTCTCGGACCTCGCCGAGCGGCTCACGCTCGTGATCGGGCACGTGCGGGACGCCGCGTTGCGCGCCTTTTCACACAACGTGCAGAGCGAGTCTTCGGCACCTGCGGGGTCGATCCCGCCGGATCGGTTGACGGATCGTCCGACGGAGGGTCGCGGAGGCTTGCACGTGGCGCCGCTGGGGGCGCGGCCGATCCCGATTCAGCCGGAGCCCCGAACTGACGAGAGGGGCGATGCGCTGTGGAAGGGGGCGCTCCACGACGAGGTGCAGCGCGCTGCGCATTCGGGTGCGGCCCTATCGTTGCTGGTCGTCGAGTTGAACGATGCTGAGCGGATCGTCTCGGTCGACGGGCGCTCTGGTGCCGGCGTCACGCTAGGGCGGTTCGCTCGCGCTGTGCGCAGCGCGGTGCGCCGCGGCGACATCCTCGCGTGCGAGAGCGACACCCGCGCGTGGATCATCGCGACGAACACGGGGCGGCTCGGGGCGCAGGCGCTCGCCGATCGGGTCGCAGCGGCGGTGCAGGCGGCCGAGCCATGGCGCGGCGCGCCGCTCGGTGTGAGTGCCGGCATCGCCGTGTTCCGTGAGGACAGCCGCGATGTCGCTGATCTGATCGACGCCGCTGAGCAGGCGCGCTTTGCGGCCGAGGCGAGCGGGGTGCCGGTCATCCGTGACAGCTTGGGAGGAAACGGGGCCCGGCTCGAGCCTGAGGCCGACCCGGCGGTCTAGGCTCCTGCCCGCGCCGTCCCGCTTGGTCCGGCGCTCGCCCGCCGCGCACCCCTTCTTTGACACTACCAGGGGCGGCGGAGGTGCGCCGATGGTCGCTACTTCGAGGGGAGCGAGGCTGCGCCGATACGGGCGATCCCCGGCGTGCCGAGCTTCCGCGACGTCGCCAGGGTGAGGTCCCAATCGGCGTGGTTGGCGTACGGGCCGCGGTCGATCACTGGGACGATGATCATCTTGCCGCCGTAGTACACGGCGACGCGGGTGCCGCACGGCAGCGTGCGGTTGGCCGTGCCGAGTGTGGTGCGGCGCAGCGTGACGCCGCACGCTGTCTTCGAGCCCCACGATCCATCGCCGTACCAGGTCGCGATCGACGGACGGAACACGAACGTCGTCACCGACGGAGAGGGTGGGGCGGCGCGTGCGGATCCGGCCTGGTCCTCGATCACGGCGCGGACCGCGAACTGCCCGATGTGATTGGCCGGCCAGTACGCGCTGAACGACCCGTCCGAGGCGACCGTGCCGTGGGCGGTCGGCGCCCAGGCGTTGTGGGTCTGGTGGCCGCGGCGCTCGATCTCGACGATCTTCCCGGCCGAACTCGACGGGACCGTGCCGGTGAAATGCAAGCCGCGGCGGAGCATCGCCGACTCGCGCGTCGTGAGCGTGATGCCGTTACCGCTCGTGGACACGGACTGGTTCGCCCGCTGGACGACGCCGTTCGTCGTCCGCGACGATGGCGCGGGGCTTGCGGTCGTCTTCGCGGTGCCGCCCGAGGTGCCGCCGCCACCGAGTCCCGCACCGCCGGAGCTCGCCCAGCCGAGCTGGGGGATCAGCAGAGCGCTCCCTAGCGACAGGAGTCCGGTCACCACATAGGCGTTCGCGCGACGACTCACGTTGGTCGGCCCGTCCTTGTTGGGGTTCGTGCCTACGGGGTGAGCTGACGGGCTCGCGCCTGAAGAGCGCTACGGACCTTTACGGGCCCGATTCGCCCCTGCGGATCTTGTTTTGTGACCCGCAAGTGGTTCCCCCGCCGACCGTCCGCGGACGGACGATCGCTCGGCTGGTGGGGCGGAAGTATACGAAACTCCGCCTGGGGCCGTTATCCAGGTGTCGCGCGGAACCGGGATCCGGGTTTACTGCGGATCTTGGGCTGCGCCGGGACGCGAACCTGCCGTCAGCCCGGACGCCCAACCCGGCCGCTACGGCCGCGGCAACCGCGACACGGCGCGACGGAGCGCCCGGGCGCCCGCCGATAGACCGATCTCGGCGAGTTCGGCCGCGGCCTGGACGGCGGTCCCGATGATCTCGCCGCCCTTCGGCGGGGCCGGCGGCCGTGAGGTGGACCGGGGCGTGGCACGCGGCTTGGCCGGGTGTCGGCTCGGGGTTCCGTCCGGCTGCTTGGGTTGACGCAGACGGGTCGTGCCCGCAGTCGCGGCGGTCTCCTTCGGCGCTGCTGTCTTGGGCTTGCCCGCCGTCTTCTTGGCCGTGGGGGCCGACCGCGCTTTCTTGACGGCGGGCTTCGCCGAGGGCTTCGGCTTGCGCGGCGCGGGCTTCGGCGCCGATTCCGCGGTGGGCGCCGGCACCGATTCAGCCGCGGCCTCCGGTGAACCGTCGGTCGTCGCGGGCGATGGTTGGGTCGAGGCGCGCCTGGCGCTGCGGCGGTGCGGTCGTGTCCGGGGCAGCCCGCCGAGCACCTCGGAATGGCGTTCCTCACTCATGCAGGGGACATGATCGCGCACGCGGCGTGCGACTGCGCAGACGCTGGCCCGTTGAGCCGGGCCGGCTGCATCTCAAGATGCTCGGAGGCGAAACCGATACCCGTGTTAATTGGGTGTTTGCGGGGAATAGCTTGCGCAACTTGAAACGGTCTGTGGCGTTCTTGGTAATTGATGAAAAGGGCGCCGTTGCCACGGCGCCGGCTCAGGACGGACCGGCCGTGCCCCTGACCATGGGCCACAGTCCCTCCACTGCCTTGCCTTCAAAAAGTGAAGTATCTATAGTTGAACCGCATGTTGAAGTAGCGGGCGTGCGCCCTCGGGAGCGCGCCCGATGTCTGATCCTCTGCACCGCGGCCCTCTCCGAACCGGGGTGCAACGACGGAAACGGAACCAGATGTCAGTAGCGGAACTGCAGGAACTCGAAGAGATCAAAGGCCTCGTCAATCGTGGCCAGCAGCTTGGGGTATTGACGTTCGCTGAGATCGCGGGCGCGATTTCCGAGCTCGATCTTGACGAGGCCGACGTCGAGGAGCTGCACGGCTATCTCGAACGGGCCGAAATTGAGCTCGTCGAGGAAGTGGACCCGGCTCTCGCCGCCGCTGAAGTCGAACGCGCGCCTGACAAGCGCGGTCGGCGTAAGGCGAAGACCGCCCTTGACCTGAAGCCGGACATGACGACCGATTCGCTTCAGTTGTTCCTGAAGGACATCGGCAAGGTGCGCCTGCTGACGGCTCAGGAAGAGGTCGATCTCGCCAAGCGGATCGAGCGCGGGGACCTCGACGCGAAGCAGAAGATGGTCGAGTCGAACCTTCGGCTCGTCGTCTCGATCGCGAAGAACTACCGCAACCAGGGTCTCCCGTTCCTTGATCTCATCCAGGAGGGAACCCTCGGACTGGTCCGCGCCGCGGAGAAGTTCGACTACCGCAAGGGCTTCAAGTTCTCCACGTACGCCACGTGGTGGATCCGGCAGGCGATTGCTCGAGCGTTGGCCGATAAGGCGCGCACGATTCGCATCCCGGTCCACGTTGTCGAGAAGCTCAACAAGATCGGCCGGGCCGAGCGCAAGCTCGTCACCGAGCTGGGGCGGGAACCGACCGCCGAGGAGATCGCCGAGGTCACTGGGATCGAGCCCGAAGAGGTTGAATCGATCAAGCGCTCCGCGCAGGCCCCGGTCTCACTCGAGAAGCCGGTCGGCGACGAGGAAGAGTCGGAGTTCGGCCAGTTCATCGCCGACGAGCGGGCTGAGTCGCCGTACGAGCGAGCCGCTGAGATCCTCACCAAAGAGGCTCTCCGCGAGGCGCTCGAGAACCTCAGCTACCGCGAGCGGCGTGTGCTCGAGCTGAGGTATGGCCTCGGTGGCGAGCATCCGCGGACGCTCGACGAGGTCGGCCGCACGTTCAACGTGACGCGCGAGCGGATCCGGCAGATCGAAAACCAGTCGCTCAAGAAGCTTCAGTCTCTGGCTGAGGCTCAGAAGCTCCGAGACGTCGCTTAGGTTGGGAGCCCGTAACGGCACCCGTTTGATGAGGCGGGCTTCGCGAGCCTCATCAAAACGGGTGACCGTTACGTTCTCCTGTCTGGCCGACGGCGTCACCTTTTGAGGCCTCCGTCGGACTTTGCTTCTCTCGCTGAGAAGCCCGCCTGAGCGTGGTGCTACACGACTGACCCGACGCCTGTCCAGAGATCCTCTGGACGATCCTCAAGCCTGGTAGGCCACCGGCCGATGGGGAGGGTGATGTTTGATCTGCACGAGGCCCTTGCGTATGTCGTGGAGCAGGAGGCGTCGGACCTGCATCTCAAGGTTCCGTCGCGGCCGGTCATCCGGATTAACGGGACGCTCCAGCCGCTTGAGCAGTACGACCCGATCCTGCCGGAGGACACGTCGCGGATCCTCCACATCATGCTCAACGAGAAGCAGATCGCGGCGTTTGAGGAAGAGAACGAGATCGACTTCGCGTACGCGGTCAGCGGGCTCGCCCGGTTCCGTGTCAATGCGTTCAAGCAGCGGGGATCGGTGTCGATCGCGCTGCGGACGATTCCGTACGCCGTGCGCACGGTCTCGGAGCTCGGCCTGCCGCCGGCGATCAGCGAACTCGCCGAGGAGGAACGCGGGCTGATCCTGCTCACCGGGACCACCGGCTCGGGCAAGTCGACGACGCTCGCGGCGATCATCGACCAGATCAACGAGTGCAAGCCGAAGCACATCGTCACGATCGAGGACCCGATCGAGTACCTGCACACCGACCGCAAGTCGATCATCAACCAGCGCGAGGTCGGGATGGACACGGTGTCGTTCAAGCGAGCGATGCGCCGCGTCCTGCGGCAGGACCCGGATGTCATCCTGATCGGCGAGATGCGCGACGAGGAGACGGTCCGCTCGGCCCTGTCCGCAGCGGAGACCGGCCACCTCGTCCTCTCCACCGTCCACACGATTGACGCCCCGGAGACCGTCAACCGGATCATCGACTTCTTCCCGCTCCACGAGCAGAGCCAGGCCCGCGCGATGCTCGCCGGCACGCTCAAGGGCGTCGTCTCCCAGCGCCTGGTGCCCACCCCGGACGGCGAGGGGCGCGTCGCGGTCTGCGAGATCCTGCGGATGACCGGCCGCGCCCGCGACATGATCATGGATCAGGATCAGACCTCCCGCCTGCACGAGGTGATCCAGGAGGGCGAGTACTACGGGATGCAGACGTTCGACCAGGCGCTGCTCAAGCACTACCAGGCGGGCCGGGTCTCGATGGAGGACGCACTCCGCGTCGCCTCGAGCCCGCACGACTTCAAGCTGCTCGTCGCCGCCGACGGACGGACGTCGACGTCGATGGAGGACGTCATGGACCCGTCGCGCATCGGTGGCGGCCCGGCCCCGGCGCCCGCTGCCGGCCCCGTGACCCTCCAGCGTCCGGCGCCACGGCCGCTGCCGCCCGCCGGAACGAGCGGCACCCGCAACGGCTCCTCACCGCCCCCGGGGTAGATCCGTCCGGTCTCCCTGGTCAGCGCATAGCTTCAGTTCGTGAAGCATTGCGCTAGAATCGGAGTTCGGATGGCTTCCAACGACACGTGTCCGGTCTGCCGTACGGCTGACATCGTCTGCGGCAAGTGGACGCTCCTCGTAATCCGCGATCTCGCCGAAGGCCGCTCGAGGTTCTGCGAGCTCGAGCGCAGCCTTCGGGGCATCAGCCCGCGGACCCTGTCGCTGCGCCTGCGCGCCCTCGAAGAGGAAGGCGTCGTCGAGCGGCAGACATTCCCCGAGGTTCCGCCGCGCGTCGAGTACGCGCTCACTGAGAAGGGCCGGGCGCTCGTCCCGCTGATCGAGGACATGCGCGCCTACGGGCTCGCGTGGCTCGGCGGCACGTGCGACGAGGACGTCGACGCGCCCGCCACGTCCGAGCCCATCGTCGCGGCGGCCTGACCCGCCGGACACCATGCGGATCGCCGTCTCGGCGGACGAACTGACCGGCGTTGCCGCGGCACTGCCGGAAGAGCTGCGCCGTCGCGGTCACGAGCCGATCCCTCACGGCGCGATGAGCGACGCAGAGCGACCCGACTGGGCGTGGGCGAGCGAGACGGCGGCGCGTGACGTCGCCGAAGGCCGCGCGGAGCAGGCGATCGTCGCGTGCTGGACGGGGACGGGGGCGTCGATTGCCGCAAACAAGGTCTCGGGCATCCGAGCCGCGCTGTGCGTCGACGCCGCCACGGCAGACGGCGCGCGGCGCTGGAACGACGCCAACGTGCTCGCGCTCAGCCTTCGCCTGACCTCCCCGGCCCAGCTCGAGGAAATCCTCGATGCGTGGTTCTCCGGGGAACCGAGTGCCGACGCGGACGACGCGCGGAACATCGCGCATCTCGGCGACATCGAGCGTTCTGCGTAGCTCGCTGCAAGCGAGCGTTCGCATTGCAGGAATCCGGGCCTGATTGCGCGAAACGGCGGTCGTGCGCAACACGACCCTCCACGGTGTCCTCGAGGCGTTCACCGCCGACGCTGCTGGCCGCCTCGCGATGGAGACCGCACGCGGCGCCGAGATCCCATTCGAGGTCGTCGAGAACGAAGGTCGCCCTGGAAGCACAGCGCTGTACTGCTACCGCCCGCTCACTGGAGCGTTCATCCGTGAACGGCTCGGGCTCCTCAGCGCGCTGCCGACCTATGCCCCCGCGTCGCAGGCGCTCGCGACGATGGAGGGGGTCGACGGTTACCTGTCGCAGCGGGGCGAGGCTCGGATCCCGGGCGACGTCCGAGAGCAGGCGGACGCCGCCCTGCGCCTGTTCCTCGGACAGGTGTTCGCCGAGCGCAGCGAGTTCGGCTTCGATCCCGAGCGGTTCGACGTCGCGTACGACGAGCTCGAGCACGCGCTGTACGACGGACGGGCCGTCAACACGCTGATCGCGCCGCTGCTCGGGATCGGACTCGACCCCAAGACGACCGAGCTCCCGATCGGAGAAGGCCTCTCGCTCGTGCGGGGCGAGACGTTGGCGGACGCACCCGTTGAGGCTGTCTGGGGAGCGCAGGGCAGCGACGATGCCCGCCGCCACGAGCCGAACGTGCTCGTCATGCTGACGACCGCCCAGGAGCGCTCCGACCGCCCGCCGGTACTGATCGCGCGGCACCGCTTCCGCCGCGTCCTCACCGCCTTGCGCCTGTTCGAGCGGGGCTCGTACGCGCTCGGCCCGCTCGCCTGGACGCGGACCGACCTCGGCGCCTGGCGACCGGTCGCGCTCGGGACGAGCGGCCGCACGCCGCTGATCACGCTCATCCCACCGTCCCAGGAGGACGAGTTGCGGGCGTTCTGCAACTTGATCGCGCGCCGCGTGCCGTCCCGGGGTGAACTCGCGTGGGCGCTCTCGCGCTTTGAGATGGGCTGCGAGCGGCTCACCGGGGTCGAAGCACTGACCGACTATCTGCTCGCCCTACGAGCGCTGCTCGAGCCCGAGGGGACGAGCAGCGGCCGGCTCGCACAACGGCTCGCCGTTCTCTGCGCCCAGCCGGAGACGCGTGCCGACATGGCCGAGCGGATCGCCCGAGCGGTCGCGCTCGAGCGCTCCATCATCAGTGGGCTCGCATCCGCCGGCGACGCCACCGAGCGGCTCGTGGAGGAGATCTCCGAGCACCTCCGCGCGCTCCTGCGCGACGTCCTCTGCGGCCACCTCGATCCGGACCTCCGGTCGATCGCCGACGAGCTCCTCGCCGAGGCGGCGACGACGCTCACCTGATCAGCGAGCGCTCGGGGCCGTGTGTACAACTGTTGTACACAATCCCCCAAGCCCTCCCGAGTGGGCGAGCGGTGGATCGCAGCCAGTCTGGCGCGGAGCGCCGCCTCGATCGCGGCCAGCGGCTCCTTCGCAGGGGAGCCGCCTTCCGCACCCGGGCGGCTGGTGGTTGCGGCGCACGTCCTTCCTGCTGCCGAGAAGCGGAGATCGAGGACAACGGGTGATCCTCGGCGTCAGCGCGGATTGCCAGGAGCTCACTGAGCCGCTCGCGGACTGACTCTGCCTCGATCCGCACGGGGGGGATCAAGGGTGAGATCCGCTTCGGCTTCCCGCGGTCGGTGATCAGCCCGAACGGGCCCGGTGCGCGGGGCGGTCGCTCATCGCCTCGGCACCAGGATCTGCGCGAGGGCTCCGGTTCGGAAGCGCTGCTCCTCGACGAGGTCGAGCTTGAGGTGCTCATCGAGCTTGGCGAATGGGCTGAGGCCCGCGCCGATAGCAATCGGGATCGTCGACAGCTGGTATTCGTCGACGAGACCGAGGCGCGTCAGCGATGCGGCGAAGCCAGGACCGCCGTGGACCAAGACCGTCCCTCCTTCGTCTCGCGCCTTCAGGTCCGCGATCTCCGCGCTCAGGTCGCCGCTGAAGATCTCGGCTGGTCCCCAATCAGCGTTCTTCAGGGTGTGGGAGAAGACAGCCTTCGGCTTCTCGTTCATCGCGGTAGCGATCGGTCCCTCGGATGCGGCCCAGTGCGGGCCCATGATCTCGTAGCTGCGGCGGCCCATCGCGTGAACGCCGGCCTCCTTGAGCGCACGGAGATTCCGCTCCGTCGAGTCCTCGCCAAACCACTCAAACATCCATTCATGGGTCCCGTCCGGACTGGTGGCAAAACCGTCGAGGGACAAGACCATCTTGAGAATCACTTTTCTATCGCTCATAGCGGAAGAGACCTACCCGCTCGCGCGAACTAATCGCCCATCACTGGATCTCGACGAGAGCATGGCTGACGACGGCCCGGGACCCGGGAGTGGGCCCAGCGGTCGGCGGGGAGGTGAATCGCATCCGCTCCGTTCCCTCGTGCGTTCAACCCTCGTGCCGCTGCCGGCGCAGCGGACGATCATCGCCGCTCGGCGGATCTCTGACACGCCCGCCGTGGGTCGCCAGACGTGGTGTATCGTCGCGCCATGGAAGACCCTGCCGCACACGCCGGCCGGCCGGGTTGGTCCGCGTGAGTTCACGTCTACGCGTCGCGGTCGTGGGAGCAGGCGTCTGGGGCGAGCAGCACGCGCGGGTGTTCGCTCGGCGTCCTGACACTGAACTGGTGGCGATCGTCGGACGCACCGCCGAGCGCGCGGAGCACCGAGCGGCGGCGTATGGCACCACGGCCTACACGGACATTGAAGAGATGCTCGCGCGCACGCGGCCTGATCTCGTAACGACGAGCCTGCCCAACGAGGAGCACTTTGCCCCGACCCTACAGCTGATTCGCCGTGGTGTGCCGCTGCTGGTCGAGAAACCACTGGTCTTCACGCTCGATGAGGCCGAGCAGTTGATCGCCGAGGCCGAACTGCGGGAGCTCTTCTTCGCGATCAACTTCAACCACCGGTATGCAAGCGCCGTGCAGCAGGCTCGTCGCGCCATTGATGACGGCCTGCTGGGTGACATCGTGCACGTCACCTGGCGCTTTGGCGGCGAGGCGAATCCCGGGTCGAGCCCGTACCGCAACCTGTTCGAGACGCAGTGTCACGGCTTTGACATGCTCGAACACCTGGCAGGGCCGATCTCGTCGGTGATGGCCGAGATGACGAACAAGACCGATGAGCGCGCGTATCACACGATCGTGATCGCAGTTCGATTCGCCAACCGCGCAGTCGGGAGTCTCGTTGGCACCTACGACTCCTCTTACACCTACCCCGACGCGCAGTACATCGAGATCAACGGGACGCTTGGGCGCGCGCTGATCCGCGACACCGTGCAGGAGCTCACGCTCTCCAGGGTCGGCAGCGAGACCCACGAGGTGTGGCGACCTGGCTACTTCAACGACCTGGATAGGACCTTTGCGCATACGTTCGACCGCCACGTTGACGACGTCCTCGCGGCGCTGCGGGCCGGGCACGAGCCTCCGATCCACGCGCGAGCTGGCCGCCGCGCGGTCGAGCTAGCGACGGCGGCCGTTCGATCGTTTGAGGAGGGCGTACGCGTCCCAAGCTGGTGACACGGCGGTGTCGTCCAGCCGTCGATCGGACTCGCACTGATCGCCAAGAAGGGGGAGCCGGCGCGATCATCGGCGTCGTCGAGCTCATGGACGTCGTCCGAGACTCGAGTAGTCGCTGGGCGGAACCTCGGTGCTGCCACTGGGTGCTCTCAGAACCCGCGCCCGTCGAACCCGTTCCGATGCGCGGTACGCCGTGCGCGCCGGACGGCGGGCGCTCGACAGCCTCGCGCCGAGCGAGGCGGCCAGGCTGTTCGCGGACGCGCTGGAGCTGCTCGGGACGGGCGCGACCGCTGAGCGGTGTGAGGCGCTGATCGGGCTCGGCGAGGCGCAACGCCAGACTGGTGTTGCCGCGCATCGCGAGACGCTGCTCGAGGCGTCCCGGATCGCGTCGGACCTCCATGACGCCGAGCTGGGTGCCCGGGCGGCGCTGGCGAACAATCGCGGTTGGACGAGCCGGTTCGGTAAGGTCGACGTCGATCGGGTCGCGGCGATCGAACGGGCGCTTGAGCTTGATGATCCGCCCCAGCCGGACCGGCGCGCGCGGCTGCTGTCGCTGCTGGCTATGGAGTTGACGTTCGCGCGAGATCACGCGCGCCGCTGGGCGTTCGCCGACGAGGCGATCGCGCTCGCCCGCCAGGCGGGAGACCCGCGAACGCTTGCGAGGGTCCTCATGGACTCCTGCTATGCGTACTGGGCGCCCGACACGCTCGCCAAGCGCGCAGGGTACGTTCGCGAGCTGGTGGCGCTGGTCCCGCAGGTACAGGATCTGCACGTCGAGTACTTCGCCACGCTCCGGGAGACGAACATCGCGATGGAGTTGTGTGACTTTGCGCGCGCCGACGCAGCGCTCGATCGCATGCGCGCGATCGCCGACCAGACACGGCAGCCGACACAGAGATGGAACGTAGGCTTTATCGAGGCCGCAGCGCGGTGCGCGCGCGGCGAGCTGGAGACCGGGGAGCGGCTCGCCGAACAGGCTCTGCAAATCGGGCAGGAGAGCGGCCAACCAGACGCGGCGATGGCGTACGGAGCGACGCTCGTCACGAACCGCATGTACCAGGGTAGAGGCGCAGAGGTGATCGCGCTGGTCGAGAAGAGCGTGAGCGACTTACCGGAGCTCCCGGCCTGGGAGGCCGCGCTCGGACTCGTCTACTGCTGGATCGGCCGTCGCCCCGACGGCGCCGACGTCCTTGCGCGCGCCGCCGCGCAACACTTCGAACAGCTCCGCTACGACCAACACCGGATGTGCGGGCTGGCGATGCATGCGGACACGGCCGCGCAGACGGGCTCGCTTGAGGCCGCGACGATGCTGTACGGACTGCTGGAACCGTACGCAGACCAGTTCGTCTGGAACGGCGGCGCGAGCTTCGGACACACGCGCATGTTCCTCGCGCTGCTCGCCGCGACGCTCGGTCGCCACGAACGGGCCGACGCGCACTTCGCTTTCGCCTGTGCGTTTCACCACGAGCACGGCCTACGCCTCTGGGAAGGTCGCTCCGAGCTCGGCTGGGCCGAGGCACTCGCCGACCGCGGCGAGCCAGAACGCGCCCGGGATCATGCCGCCCGCGCGCTCGAGCTCTCCCGCGAGCACGGATACGGCGCGTTCGAGCCACGCGCTGCCGCGATCCTCGCCTCCCACGCGACGATCGATAGCTAGGGTGATCACGGCGCGAGACGGTAGAAGCTCCACGAGTCGTGCCCGATCGTGGGAGCACGTCGACCTGCCGAAAGCCAGCCTCCGTCGCGCAGGCGCGGACGGTGTCGGCACGGATCACGGCGCCGGTCCCCGCTGAGCTCTCATCGAGCATGCCGACCGCCCGACAGTGGAGCACGCTCCAGCCGTAATGCGAGCGCTCGCGTTCGTCCCCCGGCGCGGTGAACCGCCAATACGGCTGTGACTGATGTCATCGCGTGGATGCAGGAGCTGTTCGAGGATTGCTCTTTCCGCGCTCCGATTGGGATCGGATGGGGTCTGGACCGGGCTGAGCCTCCGATCACCGCGATCGTGACGCCGGCCGACTGCTCAAGCGCCATGATCGCCCTCGATCGCGATGACCTGCTTGGGCGAATCAACTTCGCCGCGCGCCGGCAGGCGTTCCTCGACGTCGAGTTCGATCGTCCCGTCCCTCCGTGCCCGGTCCACCGGACGGGGTTGGTCGCGGTTCGCGTTGGCGATGCGGTGCATTGGCGATGCCAGGCAGGTGACTTCCAGTGTCCGGTCGGCGGGTTTGGAGTGGAGCCTCGTGACGATCGCTGGGCGGCCAGGATCAAGATCCGCCCGGGCGCCGATGAACCCGCCATCTGCGAGGCGGCTGCCCCGATCCAGGTCGAGTTCGAGCACGTTGATCCTGCGCGCACCCTGCGTGTGCACCGATCAGCGACGGAAACCGAGCCGGCTCACGAGGCCCTCACCCTGACCGGCACGATGATCCCTCTGGCTGCGCTGCACGGGCGCCTGCATCGAGCCGGCGCCACCGAGCCCGGTGACTTCCTCGTGGACGACACGCCCGTGCAGCTCATGGCAGAGCATCAGCTCGGACCGCCCGGCGGTCCCGTCGTCCTCGACACGACAGGTACTGCGTTCGCCGAGGAAGGCGAGACCGTCTGCTACGTCGGCGGCTATGCCTCGAGCGGACCTGTCCGCGGCCAAACAGAGCTGTTCGCCGCCGGAGAGATCCGCGTATACGAAGCCGCCCACTAACCGATACCGGGCGCCCCCCGCTCGATCTACCTACAGCCTGTCGGCGCCGGGTGGACCGGCGCGGTCCACAAAAAGCGGCGCGAAAGCGCCGGACCACCACCTGGCGGCAAACCGCGCGCAGGACTACGCCTCGGAGCCTCCCGGCGCTCGATCACCGCGGGAGCCAAGGCGAAGTGTGGCGATTGACTTCCACGCTTCGGAACTCGAAGGCCAATCATCTCTGTGGCGGGTGCGGGCGGGCGAACTCTGGCGATTCACCGGCACCCCTCGCCCTTCAAACGCCATTGTTCGCGACGACCGGCCTGGCTGATGCTCTGGGCTGCTTCCGACACTCTCGTCGGGGTCGCATGGCACGTCGGCGTGACTCTCGCTGACAAGGCTGGCATGTCTCTCAACCGCGCTCGCGCGCCTCGTCCTGGTGCGCTGCCAGGGTGGGCGGCTTCCTGTCGTCGCGAGGACGTCGCCCGCCTTCAGTGTCGCCTCCGGCGGGGGGAGCTCCGATCCCCCGGCGCGGAGAGGGTTCGCACAACTACGGATGATCCGTGGCCGCTCGGGGCCCACGGCTCCCGGCCGCCGTTGGATTGAATCAGGCGGGGGCCACAAGGCGGCTGGGCGCGCTAGGCTGAAAGGCGACCGCTCCCTACTCGGTCCCCTCGGGGTCCGGGAGTGTTTTGCCGCCAGGCTCAACACGTAAGTCCTGGGGCTCTTTTGTAGTCAGGGGGAGCGCGATCGCAGCTTCGAGCGGGCCTTAGAGCCCGCTCGTTCTGTGTCCGGAGGCCTTTCCGAGCCGGCGACTGCGATTTATCCTCTGGACATGCCGACACGCGCCCCGAACGTTCATCCGCGGTCGCTGAACACACCGCGCATCAACGACGACGGGTTCGAGGAGTTGTGCCACCTCGTGACCGAGGAGGATCCCGACACGGCGCTGTGCGGCAAGGACGTCACTGGGTATCCATGGAACCCACCGTGGCCGCGGTGCGAGGCGTGTCTTGCGGTGTCTCGCGGCGAGATGAACTGAGACTGAGCAGCACCGCGAGCGCGAGCGTCGCGATACATCCGGTGAACACGAGCCCGGCGGCGCGCAGGCCGATCGCCTGCGACGCGGCGCCGACGCCGACGATCGGAACCGAGATCGCGACGTAGGCGACGACGAAGAAGCTCGAGTTGACGGCGCCCCGGTGCTCGGGCGGGGCCTCCTCGTTGAGCGCCGAGAGGCCGGCGCGGAAGCTGAGGCCGTTGCCGAAGCCGCCGATGCCCCCGCCGACGAGAAGCAGCGGCAGCGAGCTGAGCGCGAGCGCTCCGGCGATCAGGGCCATGCCGGCGATCATGAACGCGCAGCCGAGACGGAGCGCGGGGGTGTGGGGGAGACGCCCCATCCCAAGTTGCCCGACGGCGGAGGCGGTGAAGACGAGCGAGGCGACCGCGCCAGTCAGCAGGTGGCTCGATTCGCCGAGCAGCTCATGGATGACCGACGGCGCGATGGCGGAGAACAGCCCGAGCGTCGCAAACGCGGCGAAGGCGGCGCTGCTGGCGCGGATGAACAGCCCGCGCAGCTCGCGCGGCACCCCGAGACGCGGCACTCGTGCGCCTGCGGCGGGCTCCGGCTCCGAAGGCGAGCCGGGTATCGGAATGAGTGCGATCGCGGCCACCGCCGGAGCGAGCAACGCGAGATGGACGATGAACGGGAGCCGGAGCGGGTCGGACGCGACCTGGGCGAGCGCACCGGCCAACAGGGGGCCCACGCCGAGGCCGCCGATATTGACGACGGCGGCGAGCAGCGTCGCGCGGTCCCGATCCTCCGGCGGGGCGAGCTCGACGATCGCCGCCGTCGCCGTTCCCGTGAACAGGCCGGCCGACAGCCCGGACAGCACGCGCCCAACGAACAGCAGCGGCAGTCCGCGGGCGAGCAGGAACACGGCCGAGCTCGCCACCGCGACGAGGGTGCCCGGCCACAGCACGGCGCGACGGCCGTAGCGGTCCGACAGCGGCGCGATGAACAGGAGCGCGACGAGCACGCCGGCGCCGTAGGCGGCGAACACGACCGTGACCACCAAGGCGGAAAACCCGATCTCCTGTTGGTAGATCGGGTAGAGAGGTGTCGGCAGAGTTGTGCCGATCATCGTCACAGCGAACGCGTAGGCGATCGCCGTGATCGCACGGGAGCGTGCCGGTGTGGCGGACAGCTCAGGCATGAACCGACGACGAGCATGACCGACCCGACCCTCACTTGCATAGTCGAGATCCCGAAGGGGAGCCGGAACAAGTACGAGTACGACGCCGAACTCGGTGGGATCAAGCTCGACCGGTTCGTCTCCGCGTCGGTCGTGTATCCGACGGATTACGGCTTCGTCCCGGAGACGCTCGCGCCGGACGGCGACCCGCTCGACGTCCTCGTGTGCGTGTCTGAGCCGACGTTTCCGGGTTGCATCGTGCCCTCCAAAGTCGTCGGGCTGTTCAAGATGGCTGACGAGAAGGGCCCGGACGACCACGTCGTATGCGTCCCGATCAACGACCCGGGATGGAACTTCATCGAGGACGTCGATGACCTGCCGAAGCTGCTCCGCGCTGAGATCGGCCACTACTTCGACGTCTACAAGGACCTCGATGCCGACCGCCACTCCGAGGTCAAGGGCTGGGGGAACCGGGACGAGGCGCTCGAGACGGTCCGGCTCGCCCGGGAGGCGTTTCAGGGCCGGGGTCTCGGCGGCTGATCCGCGGTCGTCGCGGTCCGCGCGAGCGGGATCGACGGTGGGCGGCCGTTCGTGGGGGCGTGGATCGCCGGCACGAGCTCGCTCGTCACGAGGCCGTCGCGGGCGGTCAGCTCCTCGACGACCGGCCACCACCGGCCGACGTTCGGCGGCGTGTCGATCGCGACGACGAGGACGGGGACCCGGCGACGCAGCGCCAGCGCCCGATCGGCGAACGGCTCATGGTCCCCGTAGAAGCCGCGGACGGTGCGCAGGACGGTGATCCCCGCCGCTCCGGCGGCGTGCAGCCGGTGGACGAGCTCGAGATACACCGGCTGACCGTGGACGTGGGCCGCCTCCTCGACATGAACGCTCACCTTCTGCCAGATCGGCAGTCCGCTCTCGTCGCGATCGGGCACCGACGGCGGCGATCCGAGAGCATCACCCGCGGTGCGGAGCGTCTGCACCCGCTCGAGCGTCATCACCGGTTCGTCGATCAGCTCGGCGAGGGGGCCGGCTGCGGCGCCGAGAACCTCCTCGGCGCCGATCGCGATCAGCATCAGCGGCACGTTGGTGTTGCGAGCGAAGAACCGGGCCCGGCGGCGCTCGCCGTGCAGCGTGCCGTCGACAGCGAGCAGCACGATCGCCGCGCTCGCACCCCGGGCGCGCAGGAGGTCGATCGCCGCCACATAGCCGGCTTCGCCGCCGGCCCGGCGCCCGCGGCCGCCGTACACCGTCAGCTTGGCGTCCGAGCCGGGCGCGAACGCTCCAAGATCCTCCGCGGTGACGAGCTGCGCCCGCTCGAGCGTGACGAGGCCATGACGGGCGGTGTGGAGCACGTCCGAAAGCGCGGCCATGATCCGGTCCGGGGTGTCGACGGCGGCGCTCACCGCAGGCAGGCTCTCCGAGAGCGTTAGCATGCGGTCGCCGTGGACGCCGTGGCGTGCGCCGAAGCCGTAGGCGCCGCGCAGCAGCACGCTTGTGTGCAGCGCATGGCGCTCGTAGAGATCGAAGATTGCGTCGGCGAGAAACCGCTCGCCCGCCCGCGCGCGCTCGTTGAAGTACGTCGTCAGCTTGAGCGCGGGTTCGCTCACAGCAGGCGTCCGATCGCCCGCCCGAGCACGACGGCGGCGAGCCCGAGGCTGACACTGAGCGCGATGTTGAGCCACGCGAGCCGGGCGTCGCCATCCTGCGCTGGGCGGTGCGTTTCCAGCATCCAGGTCGAGAACGTCGTGTACGAGCCGAGCGTGGCGGTCCCGAGCAGCGTCATCACGCGGTGCGAGCTTCCGAGCCCCACGAGCAGGCCGAGCAGCAGGGCGCCGCTGAGGTTGACGATCAGCGTCCCGAGCGGGTAATCCGTGTCCTCGCGACGGTCGGCGAACCACGCCGCGATCGTCCCGTCGACGAGGAACCGCGTGATGGCGCCGACGCCGCCGCCGATGATCACGAGCAGAACCGTCATCACCAGGTGAGCCGCGCACGACGCACGATTGCGGTGCCGAGCGCGACGCCGGCAAAGCCGCAGGCGAGGCTCGCCGCGCCATACGCGAGCGCCAGCGCGATGTCGCCGCGGTCGAGCATGCGCAGCAGTTCGAGCTGGAAGGTCGAGAACGTCGTGAGCGCGCCGCAGAGCCCGGTGCCGAGCAGCGGCCGTCGGTAGGCGGTGATCGGCAGGCGCTCTTGCAGCCGTGTCACGAAGTACCCGAGGAGCACGGATCCGACGATGTTCACCACGAACGTGACCCACGGCCACTGCCCGGGATGGGTGGGCGCGAGCGTGACGAGCCCGGTCCGGGCGCAGGCGCCGATCGCGCCGCCGACGAAGATCGCCGCGAGCTCACGGCGGTCGAGGGTGATGAGCGGACTCCGGTTCATGGCTGAGGGTGACACCCTACGGATCGTGTTCCACATTCAGCTGAGCCAGACCGTCAACGTCTCGCGCGAGTTCAACCTGTCAGAGGAGGAGTTGCAGCGGCGCATTCTGATGCCGTGGAAGGCGAACGCGCTCGTCGTCTCCGGCGAGAGGAAGTGGGCGCCCGAGCGGGCCAAGCTGACGATCTACGAAGGCCCCGAGCTGCGCCCCGACCAGATCGGTATGGGCCGCGGATGGGGCAACGTCACCAAACACGGCACCGATGTGACCGCGCGGATGTTGAGGGCCGAGCCGCCGCCGGCGCCGGCGCCGGCGGCGGCGCCGGCGGGTGAGCTTGACCGCTGCAAGCAGGAGATCGTCCGACGCGCCGGGGACGGCGGGCTGTCGCTCGGGGCGTGCATCGAGGTCGCCGGCGCGCTGCGCTTCGGGTCGCGCGTGTCCGAACGGCTCGCGCTCGTCGAGCAGGCCGTCTGGGAGCTGCTCCACACGGGCGCGATCGTGCTCGACGGGCATGGCGCGGGAGCCGACGCGGGCGCGGCCGAGTGGCAACGTGCGCTGCTCGACTGGGACGCGTGGACCGGGGCGAAGGCCGTGCAGGTCCGAGCGCCGGCGTAGCCCCTTAAGCGACAACCTCGGCGATCATCCGCTTGCGCTCGGCCGCGGACGCGAACAGGTAGCGGTGCAGCACGAGCAGGCCGTCGACGTCGTGCACATCGGTGTCGAGGTGGGGGATGAGGAGCAGTGGCGCGGCGCCGAGTTCGTCCGTGAGTCGCTCGAGGTTGAGCTCATCCCGGCGGGCGAGCACGTGGTAGTCATGGAGGTTGTCGGCGACGCGGCCGGCGAGGTCGCGGGACATCACCCGCCCGAGGGCGTCGGCGATGTCGCGTGGCTCGGTGTCGCCGAACAGGTCGTGGTGCACCCGGTTGACGATGACGCCGCAGAACGGCAGGCCGCTCTCTCCCAGCGTCTGGCGGAACCAGATCGCCTCGTCGATCGCCTCCCGCTGGGCCGAGGTGACGAGCACGAACGCCGTCGTGTCGGCGCGGAGCATCTCCTCGACCTGTCGGGCGCGGAGGCTGAAGTCGTTCGTCATGTCGCCGAGCAGTCCGAAGAAGGTCGAGAGGTCGCTGAGGAGGTCAATCCCGGTGACGCGGCGCAATGCGGCGAGCAGCGGAGAGGCGCCCTTGCCGATCACGCGCATGCCGAGCCCGGTCGGACGGACGAACGCCTTGAGCGCGCGCCCCTCGAGGAACGAGGTCAGCCGGCCCGGGGCATCGAGGAAGTCCAGCGCGTTGCGCGCCGGCGGCGTGTCGAGCACGAGCAGGTCGAAGCGATCCTCCTGATCGAGGTCGTAGAGCTTCGCCACGGCCGTGAACTCCTGGGACCCGGAGACGGCGGTCGAGAGCTCGGAGTAGATGCGGTTGGCCTTGATCTCCTCGGCGCGCTCGGGATCGGGCGCGATCCGGTCGATCAGCTCGTCGAACGTGCGCTTCGGATCGAGCATCATCGCCCACAGCTCGCCCTTCATCTCGAGCCCAGCCTCTGCGATCAGCGTCGAGGGGACGAGGTGGGGTTCGTTGTGGAGCTCCTCGAGGCCGAGCGCGTTCGCGAGCCGGCGCGCCGGATCGATCGTGACGACCGCGACCCGCTGGCCCTGCGCGGCCATGCCCAGCGCGATTGCCGCCGAGGTCGTCGTCTTGCCGACCCCGCCGGATCCGCCGCACACGCAGACGCGCTTGTCCTTAAGCAGCTCGGCGATGCTCACGTTCTCTGAGTGTAGGTGGGAGCGCTGGGTCAGGTCGGCCCTGACCCGCCTTCGATGCTGCCGTTGTTCAGCGCGGTGCGCCGGCGGTGACGGGCTCCGGCTCGACGGCGCCCTCGTCGGCCGAGGCCTGAGAGTCGGTCGCGCCGGGGGCGAGTACGCGGAGCGCATCCGGCGGGACCTCGACCATGACCGGGATCCCCTGCGAGTAGCCGTGGTCGCCGCCCGTGTTGGCGATCGTGACCTGCATCACAGCGCCGTTGGCGAGCCGGACGATCACCTGGCGGCTTGCGCCGACGTAGATCGCCCGGTCGACGATCCCAGGCAGGCAGTTGGGGCGGCCCTCGCTGCCGGCGCCGTGCTCGAGCAACCGCAGCCGCTCCGGGCGGGCGACGATCTTGACGGCACCGCGGGCCTGAGTCTCGCCGCATGTCGCTCGCAACGAGAACTCGCCGATCCGGACCGTGCACTCGCCGGTGCCCCACGCGATCGGCTCGGCGTCCATCAGGTTTGACACGCCGAGGAAGTCGGCGACGAACACCGTGGCCGGGTTCTCGTAGACCTCGCCCGGGGTGCCGATCTGCTCGATCCGGCCGTTGCTCATCACCGCGACGCGGTCGCTCATGCTGAGCGCCTCCTCCTGGTCGTGGGTTACGAACACGAACGTGATCCCGACTTCTTCCTGGAGCGCTTTGAGCTCGACTCGGAGTTGCTTGCGGATCTTGGCGTCGAGCGCGCCGAGCGGCTCGTCGAGGAGCAGCACGGCCGGCCGCAGGACGAGGGCGCGGGCGAGCGCGACCCGCTGCTGCTGGCCGCCCGAGAGCTGGCGGGGGCGGCGGCTTCCGAGGCCCTGGAGCTCGACGAGGCGCAGCGACTCCTCGACGCGCTGGCTGATCTCGTCCTTGGCGACCTTGTGGCGTCGCAGGCCGAAGGCGATGTTGTCGTTCACGTTGAGGTGCGGGAACAGCGCGTAGTTCTGGAATACCGTGTGGACGTTGCGCTCGTGCGGAGGTGTGTTGGCGACGTCATCGCCGTCGAGCAGGATCTCGCCGGACGTCGGCCGCTCAAAGCCGGCGATCATCCGCAGCGTCGTCGTCTTGCCGCAGCCCGACGGACCGAGCAGCGAGAAGAACTCCCCGCCATTGATCAGAGCGTCGATGCTGTCGACGGCGAGATGCTCCTCGAACTGCTTGGTCAGCGAGCGCAGTTGAACCTGTCCGCCTGCCATCAGGCTGCCTCCAATCCACTGAGGTCATGCAGCGCCGAGACGTCCATGTTGGAAGTCCGCCGTCCGAGCGCCGCATAGATGAGGAACGCTGCTCCGACGATGATCAGCGTCGTCAGCACGAGCACGGTGGCCAGTGCGTTGAGCGCCGGAGTCGTCGTGCCACCGCGCGCGTTCGAGTACAGGAACATCGGGATCGTGGTCGTGCTTGCGTTTGAGGACATGTACTGGGTCACGACGAAATCGTCAATGGACAGCGCGAACACGATCAGCATGCTGGCGAGGATCGCGGGCAGCAGCAGCGGCACGAGGACGTGCCACAGCGCTGCCGCGGGGGTCGCGCCGAGGTCGCGGGCGGCCTCCTCGAACTCGGGGCCGATCTGGATCAGCCGGCTGCGGACGATGACGACGACGTAGGACACCGAGAACGTCACCTGGCCGACGACCTGGGCGGGTGTGCCGAGATGGACCGCGCTGAACGGGACGATCGCCAGCTGCGTGAAGACGAGCAGCAGCGACACCGCCATCACGATCTCGGGCGTGACGAGGGGGATGAGCATGAGCCCGTTCGCGGCCCCTGAGCCACGGCCCCGCCAGCGGGTCAGGCCGAGCGCGAGGAGCACGCCGAGCGGCGTCGCGATCAGCATGTCGAGGGCCGCGAGCTCGAGGCTGTGCACGAGCGCGTGGGTGTAGTCGGGATTGTGGAAGATCGAGAGCGAAGGATCGCCCGACCACCAACGCAGCGAGAACCCTTGCCAGACACTGCGCGAGCGGCCGGCGTTGAACGAGAACAGCATTGCGACAAGGACCGGGACCAGGGCCCAGACGACATACGTCCACGTCACGGCGACCAGGAACCGGGGCCGACCCCACGGGTTGCGCAGACGGCGCCGCAGCCGGGAGCTCACGTTCATGCCGTGGCCAGCCGTTTCGTGTCGCGGGCGGTCTGGAACAGGTAGTACGCCATCAAGACGGCGAGGATGACCATCAGCACGATCACGAGCGAGGCACCCAGGTTCTTCTCCGAGCCACCCTGGACGAACAGGTTGATCTGGTTGCCGAGCATGTTCGTGCGCGGCGAGGCCGAGATCAGGTCGTTCGTGTAGTAGTCGCCGAACATCGGGAGTACGACGAGCGCCGACCCGGCGAGGATGCTCGGCCAGCTGAGGGGCAGCGTGACCCGGCGGAACGCCTGCCACGGCGTCGCGCCGAGGTCCCGGGCGGCCTCGATCTGGCTCTGGTCGATCCGGTCAAGGCCGGCGAACACAGGCAGGATGAAGTACGGGATGTAGCCATAGACGAGCGCGATGATCACCGAGTACGGGTTGCCGTTGAGCCAGTCCGGGGGATGCCCGATCCCGAGGTCCATGAGGATCTTGTTGACGTACCCGTCCGAGGACAGCAGCCCGATCCAGGCGAGCATCCGCAGCAGGTAGCTCACCCAGAACGGGATCACGAGGAGCACGATCAGCAGCGCCTTCGACTTCTTGGCGTGGCGCGCGACGTAATACGCGACCGGGTAGCCGATGAGGAAGCACAGCCCGAGCGCCGCGGCGACGTAGACGATCGTGTTCCGGACCGACGGCCAGAACTCCCCTCCGGGCAGTGCTCCGGAGAATGCCTTTGAGAGAAAGCCCGGGTTCCAGTCCGCTGGGTTCCAGGCCGGGACCGGCTGCAGCAACAGGTTGACCTTCCCCATCGCCATCGCGAGCACCGCGTACGCGGGCACGACGACGAACAGCAGCAGCCAGGCGACGCCTGGAAGCGTGAATGCGCGCCAGTACGAGCGGCTCGTCATCACTCCCGGCACGTCACGACTTCACGGCCGCCCACGCGTTCTGCCACAGGATCTCCCCGCGCTGGCTGAGCGGGCCCTGGACGTAGCCGTTCTTGAACTGGCTCTCGCGGATGATCGTCGTCCGGAGGTTCGACGGGATCAGCTGGCGCTTGACGAGCGACTCGGGCGTCATCGCGTTGATCGGCTGCTGATAGAAGTTGAACTCGAAGTTCAGGAACACCTGATCGACGTCGAGGATGTGGTTGAGGAACAGGTGCGCGAGCACCGGATTCTTGCCGCCGCGCACGATCCCCACCGAATCGTTGTTGATCGGCCCACGCCCGTCGGCCGGCCACCAGTAGCGGAACACGGACGCCGGGGTGCCCTTCGGCGCGTACGACGGCGTCGCGGCCATGTCGCCCGACCACGCCTGGTGCAGCCACAACGACCCGTCGGCGAGGTGCTGATACTCGTTCGTGTCGAACTTCAGGTTCGCGCTCGAGACGAGTTGGCTGAGCGACTTCTGGGCCGCGGTCAACTGGGCTGCGTTCTCGGTGTTGAGGTCGGTGACGCCGTTGTGCAGCAGCCCCATCGCGAGACCTTCGTGCTGGTCGTCGAGCAGGCCGACCTTGCCCGAGATCTTCGGCCCGTTCGTCCACAGGGAGCTCCACGGGTCCGACGATGTCGCGGGGTTGAATCCGGGCAGCTTGTCCGCGCGCCAGCCGATGCCGGTCGTGTAGACCGTGTAGGGCACCGAGTATCGGCTGCCCTGGTCGTACCACGGGTTCGTGAACGCCGGCCACACGTTCTTCTGCAGGTTGGGGATGTAGCTGAGGTTGAGCGGCTGGAGGATCTTGCCGACGACGAGCCGCTCCATGAACACGGGCTCCGGAACGAACACGTCGTACTGGACGTCGCCGCTCGCGAGCTTGGCGATCGCCTCGTCGATCGTGTCGAACGTGCTGATCTGGACCTTGACGCCGTACTTCTTCTCGAACGCCTTGACGACATCGGGGTTGATGTACTGCTGCCAGTTGTAGAACTGGAGCGGTCCCGCCTCCGGCTTGAGGCCCGAGGCGATCGCCTTGTTGTCGGGGTAGATCGGGAGGGTCACCGGATGGTCGAGCCGAGCGAGCGGCAGGCCGCCGGGGCCGAGGTTCGCCGCGGCACCGGTCGTGCTGCCCCCGGACGGCGTCGTCGAGCCGCACGCGGCGAGCAGGCCGGGCGCTGCAACAGCCGCGGCCGCTGCGCTCGCGCGCTTGATGAACGTCCTGCGGGTTGACGGCATCCTGTCGGCGCCGCCACGGTCCTCTGGCTGGGGCGTCATCGCCTCACCTCCTGCTTACCCGGGTTCGTAATCGATCCAGATGGCCGCAACGTGCAACCGAGCTCGCTTTCGGCGAGTGCGAGGCAGCGCTCGACCATCCGTTCTGCCGTGACGTCCGGCTGCCCGAGCGTCACCTGCACGCCGAGGCCGTCCATCAGGCCACTCAGTGAGATCGCGAACTCCTCCGCGTCCACGTCCTCATCGAACTCGCCCTCCCGTTGTCCCTCTTTGACGATCTCCGCGATCATCGACCGCTGGCGGCGGTCAAGCGCGAAGTACGACTCCCGGACGCTCGGGTCCCGCCGCGCCCGGACCCACACCTCCATCCACAGCGTCCAGTCGTTGAGGCCCCCTGGTCCGCGGCTGATCTCCTCGACGAGGTGCACGAGCTTTGCGCTCGCGAGCACCTGCCGCTGCTGTCCTTCGGTCAGCCGATCGTAGAACTCGCGATCGGTCTGATCGACGGCCTCTTCGAGCAGCCGATCCTTCGTCTCGAAGTAGTAGAGGATCGTCGGCGAGCTCGTGCCGGCACGCTCGGCGATGTCGCCGATGCGCGTGTCGAACAGGCCTCGTTCATAGAGGACCTCCGCCGCAGCCCTGACGATCTGCGGCCTGCGTAAATGATCGACCTTTGGTCGCGGACTCACAGGCTCCCTCTCTCGCCCCCAGCCAACACAGGAATGCTGAATGGGCGTTCAGAAAACTACATCTGAGCGTTCGCCGCTGTCAAGAACCGAAGTGTTAGCGCGCTTTAAAGTCTCGCCGAGACCGAGGTCCCGGGCGAGCGCGGAGGCGACCGCGCGGCGAGCCCGCTCGAGCGGGACCTGTGAATCGCCGATCAGCGTCCGGACACCGAAGCCGTCGAGCAGGGCGAGCACGCGGTCGGCCACCTCGTCGGGATCGCACCGGTCGAACTCGCCATCCGCGACGCCGGCGGCGATTTCCGCAGCGAACCACGCGCGCATCCGTGCATACAACTCCTCGGCGAACGGCTTCAGCTCCGGGTGGCGGACGGAGCGCAGCCACAGTTCGACCCACAGCACCCAGTCGTCGCGCAGCGCCTCCGTCGTCGGCAGGCACTGGTCGATCATCGCTGCCAGGCGCTCCGCGTGGGTGCGCCCGGGCAGGTCCCCGGCCGAGATGCGGGCGTCGCCGGCGCGCGCGTAGGAATAGTCGAGCGCCTCGGCGAGCAGGGCCTCGCGGCTGGCGAAGTGGTAATGCACGAGCGAGGTCGAGACACCGGCGTCCATCGCGATCCGCGCGATCCGCACGCCATCGATCCCCTCCTGCGCGATCAGCCTCACCGCGGCGGCGAGAATGCGTTCCCGAGCGGCCTCGCGTCGGCTGGGGGTCGCCGTGGGCCTGGGTTTCGCGGCGGGTTCGCTCACGTCGCTCTACAGCACCGAGGCGAGATCGGCCCGGACGCGATCGGCAAACCACGCGACCGCGGATTCGCGCCGCGACAGCGGGCCGGGCGTGTACCCGCGCGTGCGCAGTCCCTGCTGAACGTTGTCGACGAGATCGATGTCCTCTTCGAGGGTGAGCATGTTGACCCGCTGGTTGATCCACTGCACGAGCCGTGTGCGCGGACTCGAGTCGGGCGGTCGATAGCTGCCGAACACGTCGGTCGTACGGCCGGTCCCGTTCGGGAGGATCTGCCACGTATTGACCTGGTCGGCATAGAGGTCGATCGTCGTGTTCGGGTAGATGAACGCATAACGCCACACGTGCCGGTCCGCCTCGCTGAGACCCGCCATCGGCTCGACGAGGCGGCCGTAGAGCCGCTCGAGCCGGTTGCTGCTTGGCTTGGAGCGGTGCGGCGCCTCGAACAAGACGTAGTGATCATGCAGGTCGGCCGCGTAATTCTTGTAGTCGAGCATCCGCATGAGGCCCGGGTGGGCGATCGGGATGTGGTAGCCCTCGATGTAGTTCTCGACGACCACCTTCCAGTTCGCCGGCTGGCCCTCGCCGGGCTGGCCGAACGGCGTGAGCGACTCGATCCGGTACGGGGCAAGCCGCTGCGGGAGGTCGCCGACGAGTTCGCGCAGCGGCGCAGCGTCGTCGTCGAGGTTGACGAATACGAGCCCGCACATCTCCTCGACGCGGACGGGGTGCAGGCCGAGGGTCGACTTGTTGAGGCGCTCACCGAAGGCCAGGCCCTCGGGCACTCCGATGAGCGTGCCGTCGAACCGGTACGTCCAGCCGTGGTAGCGGCATCGGATCGCGCCCTTGCACTGGCCCTCGCCGCTCAGCAGGCGTGAGGCGCGATGGCGGCAGACGTTGCGGTAGGCGCGCAGCGCGCCGTTCTCGTCACGGACGACGAGCACTGGCTGTGAGCCCGCTTGCGCGGTCAGGTAGCTGCCTGGGCGCGGGAGCGAGGACAGATGGCCCGCGAGCTGCCACGTGCGTTCGAAGATCAGCTCGTACTCGGCGTCCAACAGGCCCTCATCGAGATACAGACGGGGCGGCAGGGCGGTGCCGGCGAGCGAATCGGAAACGTCCGGCAGACGGGTGGTGGCGGGCGCTGATGCCATGCAAGAACCTCAATCCTGACTTTGTGATCAGTTGCTGTTAGTCTAGGCGAATGGTCAAGCGGGCCGCGTGGCTCTCGATCACGCCGGAGCCGGAGAGGGTGTTGCCGCGGGCAGTCGCGACGCTGCGCCACAGCGCCCGCCCGCCCGATGTCCTCGTGGCCGCCGAACGGGCCCGGATCGAGCGGCTCCTGCTTCACGGCACCCAGCAGCGCTGGCTCGCCTACCTGCACTCGGTCGTCGAGTTGATCGACCGCAGCGCAGCATCCGACGACCCGTCGGTGTCCGACGCCCGTGCGCTCGCCACCTCGGTGATCTCGAACCACCACAACCTGCTGTTGGGGCTTCCCGGCCGTGCCGCGCAGTTGACGGCGTCCGACCGCACCCGCCTTGCCCTCGCCACCCGACCCCCTGAGGATCCGTATGAGCACAACCGCCGTCCCGAGCGCAACGTCTTCTGACCTGACGCCCGACCAACTCGATCTCCAGCGCCGCGCGCGGGAGTTCGTCGAGAACGTCCTGATGCCGCTCGAGCTCGAGGCCGAGCAGCGCCACGGCCGACTCCCCGACGCAACAGTCGAGGAGATCAAGCGCGAGGCGATCGCGGCTCGGCTGGGCGGCGGACGGTTCTCGCCGGAGTGCGGCGGCCAGGGCTGGTCGATGCTCGACTGGTTCATCGTCAACGAGCAGTTCGGGCGCGTCACGAACGGTCTGCACTGGCACGTGCCGCAGGCCTACAACGTGTTGATGCGCGGCACGCCTGAACAGGTCGATCGCTATCTGCGGCCCGCATTGCGGGGCGAGGGCGGCGACGCGTACGCCGTCACCGAGGCCGAGGCGGGTTCCGATCCCGGCGGGATCGCGACGACCGCCGTGCGGACCGACAGCGGCTGGCGGATCAACGGCGAGAAGTGGTTTGTCACCTCCGGCGACGTGGCTCGGGTGCTGATCGTGATGGCGAACATCATCGACGGCCCGGACCGGCTGCCGACGCTGTTTCTGATCGAGCCCTCGGCGCCCGGCGTCGAGTTCGTCGACAACCCGCCGTTCACGCACAACTACCCGCACGGACATCCGACGATCCGCTTCACCGACGTCGAGGTCGCCGAGGATGCGGTGATCGGCGGCATCGGTAACGGCGACGAGCTTCAGCGGGCGTGGTTCACCGAGGAGCGTCTCGGGATCGCCACTCACGGCATCGGCGCGATGTGGCGGCTGCTCGACGAGACGACCGACTGGGTGCTGAACCGCGTCCAGGGTGGGCGCCGGATCATGGATTACCAGGGCATCTCGTTCCCGCTCGCCGACTCGGCGACCGATGCCGCGCTCGGGCGGCTCCTCACGGTCCAGGTCGCTCGGATGGTCGACGAGGGCGCCGACGTCAAGCTCGTCCACGTCAAGGCGTCGATGGCGAAGCTGTTCGTCAGCGAGGCGGCCGGCCGGTGCGCGGATCGCGCCGTCCAGGCGTTCGGCGGGCGCGGGTACATGCGCACGAACGTCGCCGAGCGCTTCCAGCGCGAGCTGCGCGTCGACCGCATCTGGGAAGGGACGAGCGAGGTTCAGCGACTCATCATCTCCCGGGCGCTCGAGCGCCGCGGCGTCGAAGCGACGATCCATTGACGGCGCCGCCGGACCTGAGCCGGCTGTTCGCCCCGGCGTCGATTGCCGTCGTCGGCGCGAACGAGCGGCCCGGCAGCTACGGCTCGCAGGTGCTGCTCAACCTGCGGGCGATCGGCTACACCGGCGACGTGTGGGGTGTCAATCCGGGGCGCTCGTCGGCGCTCGGATACCCGTGCGTCGCCTCGCTCGCCGATCTGCCGGCCGCCGCTGATGCGGTCGTCGTGGCGATCCCGGCCGCCGGGGTCCCGGACGTCATCGACGCCGCCGGCACCCGGGGGTGTGGGGGCGCGGTCGTGATCAGCGCCGGGTTCGCCGAGGTCGCCTCGGGGGTCGAGCTGCAGTCCGCCCTCCGGGCCGCGGCTCGGCGGCACGCGCTTGCAGTGTGCGGCCCGAACTGCAACGGGATCGTCGGGATGTGGGGGCGCTACGCCCTGTGGGGGGACGCGCTCGTTCCCTTCGATGAGCCCGGGCGCGTTGTGCTCATCTCCCAGAGCGGCAACGTCGCGGTCAACGCCCTGGCGACCCGGCGGGGGCTGCGATTCCACACCGTCATCGCCAGCGGCAACCAGGCGGTCGTCTCGGCCGCCGATTACCTGCGATTCGTGGCCGGCCTCGACGACGTCGGGTCGGTGGCGCTGTATCTCGAGGACGACGGGGAGCCGTCGCTGTGTGACGCACTCGCGGCGTGCGCCGATGCGGGCGTGAGGGTGGCCGTTCTGAAGGTGGGGACGTCAGCGGCGGGCGCACGGGCGGCGGCGGCTCACAGTGCCGCGCTGACCGGGGACCAGCGGGTGTTCCGCTCGCTCGTCGAGGAGGCCGGGGCGGCGTGGGCCGGCGATGTCCACGAGCTGCTCGAGCTGGCGAAGGCGTTCGCGGTTGATCGGGGCGGACGCGCACGCTCGTCCGGGGGCGGGCTCGCGATCATGACGTGCTCGGGCGGGGACTCGGCGCAGGGTGCCGACGAGGCGACCCGGCTCGGCGTGTCGCTGCCGGCGCTGGCGCCGGCGACGCGCTCGCGGCTGCGGTCGCTCCTGCCGCGGGCCGCGACCGTCGGCAACCCGATCGACTACACGGCGATGATCTGGGGTGAGGTCGATACGCTCGCGTCACTCGTCGAGGTCGTCGGGTCGGATCCGGCGATCGACCAGATTCTCGTCTTCTACGACCAACCACCGGACCTCGACGGGCCGCCCGGCGAGTCGTGGCGCGCCGTGCGGGAGGGCATCACCGCGGGCGCGGCGCGCAGCCCGGTGCCGACGATCGTCGCCTCGACATTGCCCGAGCTGCTCGACGACCGCGCCGCCTGGCAGTTCGTCGACAGCGGGATCCCCGCCGTCGCCGGCCTGCGCACCGGTCTCGTGTGCGCCGCGGCGCTCATGTCCGCACCAGGTGACGCGGAGCGGCTGCGGGCGATCGCGTGTGCTGCGGCGCGCAGCACCGGGGTGCGGGACGGAGGGGTCTGGCTGTCCGAGCACGAGTCGAAGGCGCTGCTGCGCGATGCCGGCGTGCGCGTCGTCGAGGGGCGGCTCGTGCATGATGAGCATGACGCCGTGAGCGCCTTGGTCGAGTTGGGCGGCGCCACCGTCTTGAAGCTGAGCGCGGCGTCGATCCAGCACAAGTCGGAGATCGAGGCGGTGATCCTCGACCTGCGTGACGACGCCGGCGTGCGGGCGGCGTACGCCACGCTCGCCGGGCTTGCGTCGATGCACCGGGGAGAGGTACTCGCGGAGCGCATGGAGGAACCGGCGGTTGAGCTGCTCGTGGCGGCGCGCCGCGACGGGGTCGTGCCGTTTGTGACGGTCGGTCTCGGCGGCATCTGGACAGAGCTGCTGGACGACGTCGCGGTCATCCCGCTGCCGGCGAGCGTCGAGCGGGTCGAGCAGGCGCTGCGTTCATTGCGCGGTGCAGCCGTGCTCTTGGGCGGGCGCGGAGGCGAGGCGGTTGATGTGCGCGCCGCGGCGGCGCTGGCGGCGCGAGTCGGCGAGGTGTTACTTGAGACCGAGCTGGCCTTGATCGAATGCAACCCGGTGCTGGTCAAGGCGGAGGGCGCGCTCGTGCTCGACGCGCTCGCGATGCAACTGGACGTGACGGTGTCCGGTACTGAGGTGCTGAGAGAGGAGCAGGTGGCATGAAGGCGGACGTTGTCGTAATCGGAGGAGGGTTCGCCGGCGTCACCGCGGCCCGCGAGGTGGCCCGCCACAACCGGTCGGTGACGCTGCTCGAGGCACGCGATCGTCTCGGCGGCCGGACATGGTCGGCGCCGTGGAACGGCTGGCGGATCGAGTACGGCGGCGCCTGGGTGCACTGGCATCAGCCGCACACGTGGTCGGAGATCACCCGGGCGGGGCTCGGCGTGAGCCTGTCCGAGGACACCGAGATCGCCTCGTGGTACGTCGACGATGACCGGCGCTCGGGCACGATCGCCGAGCGCGACGCGATCGTCCTCCGGGGGTGGGACCAGTTCGTCTCCGGGGTTGAGGAAGCGCTGCCGCTGCCGCACGATCCGCTCTATGCGATCGACCGGCTCGCCCGGTTCGATCGGCTCAGCATCGCCGAGCGGATCGACGAGCTGCAGTTGGATCCGGAGGAGCGGGCGGTGCTGAGCGCCGAGCTCGAGTCGCTCGCCCACGGGCCGATCGACGATGCCGGCGCCGTGTCGGTGCTGCGCTGGCATGCGCTGTCGGGGTACAGCCTCGCGCTCACGCAGTTCACCGGCGGCCGGGTGACGATGGATGGTGGGACGGGCGCGCTGCTCGACGCGATCGCTTCCGAGCGCCCGTTCGAGGTACGGCTGTCGACTCCGGTTGCGGCGGTCCGGCGGGCTCCCGACGGGGTCGAGGTCGAGTTGCGCTCGGGCGAGGTCGTCCGGGCGCGCGTGGCGATCGTGGCGCTGCCCTTGAATGCCCTGGGGGCGATCGAGTTCACGCCGGCTCTGTCCGAGGACAAACAGGCGGCGATCGCGCTCGGACAGGCGTCACGCGGCGTCAAGGTGTTCATACACGCGCGCGGAGAGGCTGCTTTGCAGAACGCGATCCGCCCCGGGCACCCGTTCGGCTACGTCGGCACCGAGGAGCTGCTCGACGACGGCAGCCAGGTCTTGATCGGGTTCGGGCCCGATGCCACGCAATGCGACGCTTCGGATGCGGATTCGATGCGCAGCGCGCTTGCCTCGATTCTTCCCGGGTACGAGCTCGTGAGCGCGACGGCTCACGATTGGCTTCAGGATGAGTTCTCGCAGGGGACGTGGGCGATCCACCGGCCCGGCTGGTACGAGCACCATCATGCGGCGATGCAGCTTGCCGAGGGGCGCGTGCTGCTCGCCGGGTCCGACATCGCCAACGGCTGGGCCGGGTTCATCGACGGCGCGATCGAGACCGGGATCCGCTCCGGGCGCCGCGCGGTCGCGCTCAGCGGCTGACGGCTGCCTTCCGGGGCTTGCGCGCCCGGCCGTTGGTCTTGGCTGCGTTGGCCGCGCCGGTCACGGCCGGCTCGAGCACGTCGGCGAGCTGTTCGAGTTCGGGCCGGCCGATCTGCTCGGCGAACAGAAACGGCAGCTCGATGAGCGGGGTGTCGAGTGCCTCGCGCAGGCGTGTCGCCTGGTCACGCTGGGTGGCTGCACGGGCGTGCTCGGAGAGGGCGGCGCTGAGGGCCACTTTTGTGGGCGCCGCGCGCACCCGGACGAGCGCCTGCTCGAGCTCGGCCGTTTCCTTGGGGGCGAAGCGCTCCGGGTAGAGCGCGTTGACGATCACCGCGTCGAGGTGCAGTCCCTCGGCGCGAACCGCCTCGTCGAGGGTGATCGTCTCGTTGACCGGCATTTCCTCCGGCGTGGCGACCGCGACGATTCCGGTGAAAGCGGGGTTGTCGATCGTGTCCGCGATCTTGCGTCCCTGCCGCGCGATCGGACCGACCCGCGCGATGTCCGCGAACGTCCGCGGCGTCCTGAGGATCCCGACGCTATGCCCGGTGGCGGGGGCGTCGACGACGACGAAGTCATACGGCGCGGCCCCGCGCGTCTGGCGCTGGAGCTGGGCGAGTTCCCACACCTTGCCGATGCTCAGCATCTCGCGCATGCCGGGAGTCGCCATGGCGAACGCGTGGAACAGGCGGCTCGCGCTCAGCGCATGGCCGAGCGCGCCGACCTTGATCCGCAGGTACTCCTCCATCGCGTGCTGCGGGTCGATCGAGATCGTGAACAGCCCGGGGGCGAGCTCGAGTTCCTCGAATCGGGCTGCGTGTTGCTCGAACGCCCGCTGCACATGCTCCTGGGAGGACAGCTCGGCGACGATCGTGCGCAGGCCGGATCGGGCGGCGACGAGTCCGAGGGCGGTGGCGACGGTCGATTTGCCGACGCCACCTTTGCCGGTGACGAAGATGAGCCGGCGGTCGAGTAGGCCTGGCACGTTCTCGGACGTTAGCGGTCGTGTGGCCTGTGGGGTTCCGCTGTGCAGGGCCCCAGCGTGCGGAGGAATCTGGCATTGGCGTGCGAATACACCCGCGTATGAGTATCGACCTCCCGGAGGCACCTCCCGTGACGGCCACCGCCAAGGTGATCGCGTTCGCCAACCAAAAGGGCGGCGTCGCCAAGACCACGACCACGCTCAATCTCGCCGTGGCCTTCGCCGAGGAGGGTCACCGAGTGCTCTGCTGCGACATGGATCCGCAGGGCAATCTGACGATGTCGCAGGGCATCGATCCCGACACCCTTGAGAAGTCGATGTACGACGTGCTCGTTCACGGCGTGCCGATCCGCGACGTCGTCAGGCGGCGCGAGGTCGACGTCGCGTGCGCGTCGATTGACCTTGCCGGAGCCGAGATCGCGATGTCGACGATGATCGGCCGCGAGCGGCGGCTGCAGAAGGCGCTGAACGAGGTCGGTGGGGACTACGACTTCGTCTTTCTCGACACTCCGCCGAGCCTTGGCCTGCTCACGATCAACGCGCTCACAGCGGCGCACAAGGTGATCGTCCCCGTCCAATGCGAGTATTTGTCGATGCGCGGTCTGATCCAGTTGCAGAACACCCTGGCCATGGTCAGAGAGAACCTCAACCCCGACGTGGAGATCGAAGGGATCCTGCCGACGCTCGTAGACACCCGGACGTTGCACGCAAAGGAGGCGATCGAGCTGCTGGAGGAAAACTTCGGCGATCGCGTGTTTGCGTCCCGGATCCGTAAAACGGTACGTTTCGCCGAAGCTCCGGTGAAGGGCATGTCGGTGCTGAAATACGATCCGGACGGGGTAGCAGCACACGCATATCGGCAGCTCGCCAAGGAGGTCCTCTCAAATGCCAAACGCTAAGCGCGCGAGCATGCGTGAAGGGCCGCTCGCGGCCCTGTTCCGCAAGACCGCGGAAGACACCGGCGCGCCCGGGAGCGAAGGTGCGCCCGAGGCCGCACCCGAGGCTGCCCCGGCTGAGCCGTCCCCGCCGACGGCGTCTGTCCCGGCTGAGCCGCCCGCGACGCAGCCCGTGACCTCGGCCGCGTCCGCGAGCCCGTCGCCCGCCGCGCCGGTGCCCGAGGCTCCGGCCCCCGAGGCGGCGGCCGCGCCCGCTGCCTCCGAGCACCGGATCCCGTCGCCGCAGGAGCGGCTGCGGCACGCGTTCTCCGCGGACATCCCTGAGAACTTCATGGACCGCCCGCGTCGGGGCGAGGTTGAGGGCGAGGGCGCTCTCGCTTCGGATGATGCCGTCGCTCCGGCTGCGCCGCCCGCGCCGGTTGCCTCGCCTGTGCCGTCTGCGCCCGAGCCCGACGTGTACGCCCGCAGCGACCGCGGCGCCGAGGCGTTCGGCATGCCGCGCCCGGTTGGCACGCCGGTCCTCCGGGTTGTCGGCGTCGGTGGCGCCGGCGTCAACGCAATCAACCGGATGGTTGAGGCGGAGATCGAGGGGGTCGAGTTCCTCGCGATCAACACCGACCTGCAGTCGCTGCAGCAGTCCGCCGCGCACGAGACGCTCCACATCGGTGACGCGATCACCCGTGGCCTCGGCTCGGGATCCAACCCGGATCTCGGCCGCCAGGCCGCGCACGAGGAGCACGACCGGATCAAGGCGCTGCTCCGCGGCTCGGACATGGTGTTCATCGCTGCCGGCGCCGGTGGCGGCACCGGCACGGGGGCAGCCCCTGTCGTCGCGAAGATCGCCCGCGATCTCGGTGCGCTGACCGTCGGGATCGTGACCCGTCCGTTCCAGTTCGAGGGCTCCCGCCGCCGTGATCAGGCCGAGGAGGGCATCGCCGCGCTCGCGGACGAGGTCGACACGCTGATCGTCGTTCCCAACAACCGGCTGCTCACGGTGCTCGACCGGAACACGTCGATGGTCGAGGCCTTCCGGGTCGCCGACGACGTCCTGCGCCAGGGCGTCCAGGGGGTCTCGGATCTCGTCACGCTCCCGGGCCTCATCAACCTCGACTTCGCGGACGTGCGGACGATCATGTCCGACGCGGGCAACGCGCTGCTCGGGATCGGCATGGGGGCGGGCGAGCGCCGCGCCGTCGAGGCCGCCGAGCAGGCCGTCGCGTCGCCGCTGCTCGAGACGAGCATGGAGGGCGCCCGGTCGATCCTGTTGTCGATCACCGGTGGCCGCGACCTGTCGCTGTGGGAGGTCAACGAGGCGGCCAAGGCGGTTGCCCAGGCCGCTCATCCCGAGGCGAACATCATCTTCGGCGCCATGGTCGACGAGAAGCTCGCCGATCAGGTGTGGGTGACGGTCGTCGCGACCGGCTATGGCAACGGTTCGCCGCGGCCGCGGCGGGTCGGGGAGCAGCGCGATGTCGCCCCGCGGTCGGTCGAGCGCGTGTCATCCATGCGCGAGCCTCGCGGCGAGCCGCGGGTGAGCCGGGCACGGACCGCGGTCAGCTCGCCGACCGAGCTCGACGTACCCGAATTTATCCCCAGACGCTAGGCGGCTCCGTGGCCGAGCCGCCGCAGCTCGGCGTCATCGCCGCCGGCCATCCGACGACGGCTCAGGCCGGTGCGGCGGTGCTGCGCGAAGGTGGGAACGCCGTCGATGCGGCAGTCGGCGCGATGCTCGCCGCGTTCGCGTGCGAGCCGCTGCTGACTGCGCTCGGCGCCGGCGGCTACATGCTCGTCGTGCCGCCGGGCGGCGAGCCGGTACTGCTCGACTTCTTCGTCGAGGCGTCCGGACGCGGGGCGGACCCGACCGTCCGCGAGGAGCTCATCCCGATCAGCGTGTCGTTCGGCGACGCCATCCAGATCTTCAACATCGGGGCCGCATCGGTGGGGACGTACGGGCTTCCCGCCGGCCTGGCCGCGGCATCGGCCCGGTTTGGGCGGATTGCGCTCGGGGAACTCGTCGGGCCGGCAGCCTCGCTGGCGCGCAACGGCGTCGTCTTGAACGAGCAGCAGGCGTATGTCGTGAAGATCCTCGGCGACATCGTCACCTCGACGCCCGAGGCGGCCGCACTGTTTGCGCCCGAGGGGCGGCTGTTGAAGGCGGGCGACGTCGTCCGCCAGCCCGAGCTCGGGGACGCGCTCGAGCGGCTCGGGGCGGAGGGCCCCGCGCCGTTCTACACCGGCGACATCGGGACGGCGATCGCCGATTGGGTGGGGCGGCACGGGGGCGTTCTCACCACGGCGGACCTGGCGGCGTATCGGGTCATTGATCGTGCGCCGGTGGCGACGGTGTACCGGGGTCGGGACGTCGTCACGAACCCGCCGCCGTCGGCTGGGGGGATCCTGATCGCCCGGGCTCTGTCGCTGCTCGAGGGTGAAGCTGCGGCGGCCGCCCGGGACGGGGCGCCGCCTGACAACGAGCGGCTCGTCGAGGTGATGGAGGTCACGCAGGGCGAGCGGACCGCCGAGTTCCTCGAGGGGCTGGACGATCCGGCGTTCGTGGAGCGGTTTCTGCGGCGGGCGGCGGGTGGGTCGGGAGGTTCGGCGGGTGGGGCGCTTGGGTCGACGACCCACGTCTCCGTGATCGATCGGGACGGCTGGGCGTGCGCGGTCACGTGCTCAAACGGATCCTGCTCGGGCGTCGTCGTGCCCGGGACTGGCGTGCACCTCAACAACATGGCCGGCGAGCAGGACCTCAATCCACTTGGCTTCCATCGGCATCCGCCCGGACGCCGGATGCCGAGCATGATGGCCCCGACCGTCGTGATGCGGGACGGGCGGCCAGAACTTGTGCTCGGCAGCGCCGGCTCGAACCGGATCCGCTCAGCGATCCTCCAGACGATCGTCCGGGTCGTCGACGACGGGCTGCGGGCGGGCGATGCCGTGCGGGCGCCGCGGGTCCACTTTGAGGACGGCGTCGTCTATGCCGAGCCGGGCGTGGACACGGGCGGGCTTGAGGCGGCGGGCCGGGCACTGGCGCGGTTCCGGGAGCTCAACCTGTTCTTTGGGGGCGTGCAGGCGGTCGAGCGGGATGCGGCCGGGGCGTTCTGGGGTGGCGGCGATCCTCGGCGGGGTGGGGCGGCGGTGGTGGTCGAGGCGGGGTAGGGCTGGGGGCTCACTCGGGCCGCCTTGTTGCGGAGCTGCTCCAGTTCTGGAAAATGACTGCATCGTGGAGGGGTTGGGCCGGGGTTTGTGTGGGATTCTGGACGGGATGTCCCGTCGGACGGGGTGTGATCGCGGTACGGGTTCCCACGCGGAGCGGCCACGCGGGTCGGGTGGGAGATCGGACCGCTCTGCGCGGCAGGATTCCCCACGCGCGGTTCGTGTGCTGGGCGCGTGGGATTCTGTGCCGGTCGAGGGGACCGGGGAGGAGCGGACCTCGCGGGTCGCTGGGTGGCAGTCGGGTCGTGTCGCCCGCTGGCAGTTGCTTGACGCAGGGTTGAGCCGCCACGTGATCGCAGGGATGCGCCGGCGCGGTCATCTCATCGACCGGCTGCCGGGCGTGTACGCGGTCGGGCATGCCGCCCCGAGCGAGCTGGCCCGGGAGACCGAGGCATTGCTCAGCTCCTCAAGGCCCGCCTCCTTGTGCCTCGACGGTTGTGAGCATCACCGGCAACGCGACCGCTTCGAGGCCCGACCGGCGCAAGGACGCGCTCCTCGCCACGCACGGCTGGCTGACGCTCCGCTTCACCGCCCGCCGGATCACACCGGGAGCCCGACGCCGTCATCGCCGAGATCGCGCAGATGCTCGGCCGACGGCTCGAGGGAGCCGCGTAGGCGCCCGGCGTACGCTTAGGCGCCCGGCGTCGGCGAGCCAGTGCCGGTGCCGGCGCTCTTGCCGCCGGACGGTCCGGTCTGGAACCAGGCGAAGACGAAGCAGGCGAGCCCGAGCAGGAACGCGGCAAGGCCGTGCTTGAAGTGGTGCGTGCTCGAGCCGGCTTGGTGCCCGGGGAAGAAGCTGGGCAGCGAAGATGCGGTCGAGACCCAGTAGATGATCGCGATGATAATGAGGACGACCCCGAGGATGACGGCGGGGATGATGAGCTGTCGGTTCTTCCTCATGGTGTCTCCAATCAGGTGACCGCAAAGCCGATCGATAGAGCGGCGCCGACCACGGTGCAGTAGATCGCGAATGGTGTGAGCCGATTTGTCTCGAAGAAGCGCATGAGGAAGCGGATCGAGAAGTAGGCGGTCACCCCGGCGCAGAGCGCCGCGACGAGAGCCTGGCCGCGGACGCCGTTGCCCGTCGTCCCGAGGAGCTCGGGGAGCTTGAGGACTGCGGCGGCGCCGATGATCGGCGTGGCGAGCAGGAACGCGAACTTCGCCGCGTCCTCGTTGTTGAGGCCGACGAGCAGGCCGCCGCCCATCGTCACGCCCGAACGGGAGATCCCTGGGATCAGCGCGAGCGCCTGTGAGGCGCCGACGCCGATCGACTGCCGCCAGGAGACGCGCTCGGCGATGCGGTTGTCCTCGTCTCGCTCGGTCTCCGGCGCATCGGGCGCGCGGCGGCGCAGGTGCTCGGCGCCGAACAGCAGCAGGCCGTTCACAAACAGGAAGATCGCGGCGGACTGGGGCGATGCGAACACCTTGCGCAGCGCGCTCTCAAGCGTGAGGCCGAGAATGCCTGCGGGGATCGTGCCGATGACGAGCAGCCACCCGAGCTTGGCGTCACGGTCATCCGGCCCGATCTCACGGTCGCGCAGCGAGCGGCCGAGGCCCTTGAACACGCGGACCCAGTCCTTCCAGAAGAACCCGAGCAGGACGAGCGCCGTGGCCAGGTGGACGGCGACGAGGAACGCAAGGAAGTACTTGTCGTTCTGATGGATGTTCCATCCGAACAGCCGCGGGATCACGACCGCGTGGCCGAGGCTCGAGATCGGGAACAGCTCGGAGACGCCTTGAACGAGTCCGAGCACGATGGCTTGAAAGTAGGAGATTGGGTCGTGCATAACGTGGGGTCGCCTGCGGGGTCTGGAGGCAACGGGTACGGAGGGTCACCTCATCAGGGTCGCGCAGCCAGAAACTCCGCGGCGCGCGATGATAGCCACGCATGCGGTCAGCCACGCTCATCATCGTGCTCGCAGCGGCCCTACTCAGCGGGTGCGGGCTCAACGTCACGTCCGCCGATCTGTTCGTGTTGACGCGCACTGGGCAGGGCCAGACGTTGAAGATGCTCGTCAATGATGGCGGGACAATTCGCTGCAACGGGGGCCATACGCGGGCGCTGTCGAACGCGCTGCTGCTGCGAGCTCGGGACATCGCGAGCAACCTCGACAAGGATGTGAAGGCCCATATGAAGTTCCAACCGAAGGCAAACACTGTGTTCACCTACAAGGTCGAGCTGCAGGACGGAACGCTCACGTTTGCGGACACCTCAGCCAAAGGGCACAGCGAGCTCGCTCAGGCCGAGCTGTTTGCGGTGCAGGCCGCGGAGAGCGCCTGCGGGATCGCCGCCTAACCGAGTCGGACCTTGCCGTTCGACCGGGCGCGGGCCTGCGCCCGGTCGACGAAGTCGAGCCGCTTCATTGCGGCGCGGAACAGGCGGGTGACGAGCCGCAGCCGCGCGTTCTCGGAGCGGAGGTCCAGCAGGCCCTGCTTGGCGTCGAGTCCGAAGTCGACAGTCGCCGCCATCCCGTAGGCGCTGAGGTCGGCGAGCTCATCGACCGTCGGCTCGCGGTCGGTCGCGCGCCGGACGAGCTCGCCGTACGTCTCGCGCGCCTCGCGCGTCAGCTGTAGGTCGACAGGCTCGATGCGATCGTCGACGTACTCGATGACGCCGGCGGGATATGCGAGGTGTCCCTGACGCTCGACGATCCGGATCGGGCGGACGCCCCGGCACAGCAGATTGAGGCGGCCATCGTCCATCCGCTCGAGCACCTCCTCGATGCGGCAGGAGCAGCCGATATCCCGCAGGCCATCGTCCGACATCCACACGATCCCGAAGTCCCGGTCCTGCTCGAGGCACTCCTCCATCATCGTCTTGTACCGCTCCTCGAAGATGTGAAGCGGGATCACCTCCTCGGGGAGCGCCACGATCCCGAGCGGGAACAAGGGGAAGTCGCTGATCGGGGGCTCCGGCATGGGGCGGAGTGTAGGTGCAGGGCCCCTACCAGCCGCGCCAGTCCGGCCCGAGCACAACCGGCAGCTCGTCGGTGTCGAGCCGCAGCCGGTACTTGTCCGGATTGGCGTGTTCGTACGGAATCGTCGGGAAGTTGATCACCTGGACGTCGACCGCACCGATGTTGCGCTCGGCGTGCCATATCCCGCGAGGAATCGACACGAGCCGGCGGTGGTGGCTGGAGAGGATGAGCCGGGACTCGAGACCCGCGGTTATCGACTCCTCACGCCCGTCATAGAGCACGAGCTCGAGCTCGCCGGAGAGAAACGCATAACGGTCTTCGTGCTCGTGATGGACGCCCCAGCCTTTCGCCTTCCCGGGGCGGATCGTGAACATGTAGGCGAACACAAGCGCGTCTTCGCTGAACGCCCAGCGCTCGTCGTACAGCTCGCATACGGTGCCGCGCTCGTCGGTGTGAGTGACGAGCTCACGGATCTCGGCGCCCTCGGGCAGCGCCGTGAGCGACTCACCAGATTCGGTCACTGTCTGCACGTCGCGCCGGCTCGGCATCGGTGCGAGTCTATGGGACCGTGGCGGCGCGTTTCACGATTGCGATCCCGACGCACAACCGTCGGGAGACGGCGGTGCTCGCCGTGCGGAGCGCGCTCGCGCAGATCCGCGCGCCCGTGCAGGTGCTCGTCCTCTGCGACGGCTGCAGCGACGGCACCGCCGACGCCATCCGCGCTCTCACCGATCCGCGAGCGCACGCGATCGAGCTACCGAAAGCTCCCGGCTACGCCTACGGCCACCGCAACCGGGCGCTCGAGGATGCCGACGGCGACGTGGTCCTGTGGCTCGCCGACGACGACCTGCTGTTGCCCGACCACCTCGAGCGGATTGGCGCACTCTGGGATCGAGGCCACGTCGACCTCGTGCCGGATGAGCGACCCGGCCGCGCTCGCGCAGCTCCGCACCGCGATGGTGACGGCACGCTCGGCCTGGGAGGCCGACCTGATCGAGCGGCTGAGCGACGCGGAGTCGATGATCGCGGCGCTCCAAAGCGAGCTGGCGGCCCGCCGTGAGGAGGTGGCGGCCCGCGGTGAGGAGCTGGCGCTGGCCCAGGCTCAGGCGGGAGCCCACGCCGAGACGCTGAGCCGCATCTACGCGGGCGGCTGTTGGCACCTGCGCGCTCGGCTGGCGCCCTTAATCGCGGTCTATCGCGGCTTGCGCGCGGTCAGGAGCAGGTTGTAGAAGATCGCCGGCGGGAGCATCGGCTCGAGCACGCCCTCGTCGAGTCGCTGGAGCGCGAGGTAGCCGTGGAACGCGTACTGGCGCCACATCATCGGGACGTCCTCCGTATTGGCGCTCGCCTCGAGTGACCGGTTGAACCAGCCGAACCAGTTGGCGACGAGTTCCTCACCCCGCACCCGGACATCGGTGAACCCGGTGCGGTGCGCGTGGCGGCTGAGATCGGTCGGCGAGAAGGCGTGGATGTCGACGAACCGCTCGAGGTCGTGTTCCTCCTGATCGGTCGACCCGGAATCGGCCGGCGGCGGCGCGGCGTCGGCGCGCAGCGCCCACCGCCACAGCGGAGCGAGCGCGGACGCACCGCGCTTCGGAATCGAGGCGAGGCGATCACCGAACCGCGACGGCTCCCCGGCGAACGCGATCCGCCCACCGGGGCGCAGGACGCGGTGGAACTCCGAGAACGCACGACGCAGATCCGGGAGGTGGTGGAGCACGGCGTGGCCGAGGACGAGGTCGAAGCTTTCGTCCGGGAACGGGAGCGACTCGGCGTCGGCGCGGGCGGTCTTGACGCCCAGGCCGAGACGGGCGGCGTTCTCGGCGAGCGCGCTCACCATTCCCGGAGAGATGTCGGTGCACGTCGCCTCGCGGACGACCCCCGCTTGAAGCAGGTTGAGGCTGAAGTACCCGGTGCCGGCGCCGATCTCGAGCGAGCGCTCGTAGCCGCGGGAGACCTCTGGGCCGAGCAGTTTGCGGAGCTTGCCGAGCACCTGCGTCTGCCCGATTTCCCCAAAGTCGATGCCCCACTTCGAGTCATAACTCGAGGCGGCGACGTCGTGGTATCGCGTGTTGACGTCGCGGATCTCATCCGCAGTCCGAACGGCCTCCATGGCTCCGGCAGATTACCCTGTCGGCCCTGAAGTGAACGTCTACGTTCAAGAAAACCAGCCGCCGGGCGTGCCGCCGCTGTCGCTGACGGGCGAGCGGACGCTGCCCGACGTCCCGGCCGAGAACTACTGGTTCCGACGCCATCTGGCCGTATACGAGTGGATCGGGCAGCACGTGCGCGGTCAGCGTATCGTCGATCTCGCGTGCGGCGAGGGCTACGGCTCGGAGGTGCTCTCGAGGACCGCAGCGAGCGTCGTCGGTGTCGATGCCAATCCGGACGCGCACGAGCATGCGGTCGCGCGGTACTCGCGCCCCGGGCTGAGCTTCGAGCGCAACCTCGTCGAGACGTGGGGCGAGCCAGGCTGCGTCGATGCGGTCGTGTTCCTGCAGACGATCGAGCACGTCCAGGACCCGGCGGCTGTCCTGCGCCGGTTCGGCGAGCTCCTGGCGCCGGCTGGCACCGCGTACGTGTCGACCCCGAACCTGCTCACGCTTGCCCCCGAGGGGGCGAACAAGTCCGACAACCCATGGCACCTCAAGGAGTACCGCGCGGAAGAGTTCCGCATGCTGTGCGAGTCGGCGTTTGAGTCCGTCGAGCTGCTCGGGTTGTTCCATGCCCGCAAGCTGGCGATCCACGCGTTCGCTCTGCGGCTCGGCTGGGACCGGGTCCACAAGGCGCTGCGAATCACGAAGCCGTTCTACGACCGGTTTACGCCGGCGATCGCGGCGTCGGACTTCGCGCTGCGTCCCTGTCCCCTCGACGAGGCCCTCGACTTTCTCGCCGTCTGCCGCGGCCGATGAACGCCGCCGGCGAGCTCGCGATCGTTCTCCATACCCATATGCCCTACGTCGAGGGCTTTGGGACCTGGCCGTTCGGTGAGGAGTGGCTGTGGGAGGCGATCGCCGGTTCCTACATCCCTCTGCTCGACGTGCTCGAGCGCGACCCGCCGGTCACGGTCTCGCTGACCCCGGTTCTGTGCGACCAGCTCGCCGCCCCGGGCGCACAACAGCGGTGTCTCGAGTTTCTGCGCGAGATCCGCCCCGAGTCGCACCGGCGTGACGCGGCCGCATTCCGGACGGCGGGCGAGGTGGGCCTCGCGGCCGAGATCGAACGATCAGCGGCCGAATACGCGCAGATCGCCGATCGGCTCGAGGCGCTCCCGGCGGACCTGACAACCGTCCTCGGGCATCACGCGAGCTGGACCTCGGCCGCGACCCATCCGATCCTGCCGCTGCTGGCCACCGATGCCGGTGTCCAGCTGCAGGTGCAGACGGGTGTCGAGTCCTTCCGCCGGCGCTTCGGCGAGTGGGCGGGTGGCTTCTGGCTCCCCGAGTGCGCACACGAATCGTGGCTCGACTCGCTGCTCGAGGACGCTGGCGTCAAGTCCACGTGCATCGAGTTGACCGAAACCTTCGGACTCGGCGACTCTCGCCATCTGCGTCCGCTGCAGTCATCGGACGGGCCGGTGCTCTGGCCGATCGACCGGGCGACGATCGCGCTCGTGTGGAGTCACCGCGGGTACCCGGGGGCCGGCGTCTATCGCAACTACCACGCGCTCACCGATCACCATCACCGCGTGTGGGGCATCGACGGCAAGCCGTACGACTACGAGCGTGCCCTCCAGCAGGCCCGTGCCGATGCGGCGGATTTCGTGGCTCGGGTGCGGGAGCGGGTCGCCGGCGGTGGCGTGTGCGTGTGTGCGCTCGACACCGAACTGCTCGGCCACTGGTGGTACGAGGGCGTGGCGTGGCTCGCGGCGGTCCTCGACGAGAGCGCTCGCCAGGGCCTGCGGCTGACGACGCTCGACGATGCGCTCGATCGCCATGAGCCGGTGCCGGCTGCGGAGGAGCTCGGTGTCAGCTCGTGGGGAGAGGGGTGCGACCTGCGCACCTGGAGCGCGCCGGCCGTGGCCGACATGGCGTGGCAGGTGCGGACGGCCGAGCTCGCCGTCGCCGCCGCCCACGGGCGGGTCACCGACCGGGCGCTCCGTGAGCTCCTCGCGCTCCAGTCGAGCGACTGGACGTTCCTGATGACCCGGCAACTCGCCGGGGAGTACCCGCGAGAGCGCGCCGCGGCTCACCTCGAGGCGCTGGAGCGCGCGCTCGCCGGTGACTCGGGCCTCGAGCCGGAACTGCGCGGGTTGGCGCCCGATCTATTCGGCTGGGAGGGGTAGGGCTACTCCCAGCGGAACGTCGTCGGCGTCTCGCGCTTGCGGATGAGCCGCGCGGGGACGCCGGCGATGACGGAGTTGGCGTCGAAGTCGCACGTGACGACCGAACTCGTTCCGATCACCGAGTTGTGGCCGACATTGACGCCGCGGAGCAGGCACGCCCCGTAGCCGATCCACACGTTGTGGCCGACGTTGACGTCGCGCTTGTAGATGCCCTGCTCGCGGATCGGACGCTCGACCTCGACGACGCCGTGGTCGAAGTCGATCAGCATCACGCGGTCGGCCACGATGCACTCACGCCCGATCGACACGTACTGGAACGCGGAGATCGTGCATTCCTGCCCGAGCACCGACTTCGCCCCGATCTTCACCTCGCCTTCGTGGGCGCGGATCTTGCAGCGGTGGCCGACCCACGCCCAGCGTCCGATCGACACCGTCGCGTTGCGACCGATCTCGAACTTCACCCCCGGGCAGATGAAGCACAGGCCGTCTGTCTTCAGGCGGCCCCGCCACCGGAGCTTGAGCCACAGCCAACGCACGATCAGCCGCGCGTACCCGACGCTCACCATGTTGTGGCTGCGGGCGAAGCGCAGGAACGTCAGCGGGCCGCCGTGCAGTGGCGGCGGCGGGGGGCGCAGCGGTGGCGGCGGGGCGGGCGGAGCCTGCCTCCGCGCTCGTTTCGTCCGTTGCGGGCTGACCGACGCCACGGCGGGATCGTACGGGAGTGACCGCTGACGAGGCTCCCGGACGGTCGCTCGACCTACACTCGGGCGTCCGATGACCGAGACCGAACAGTCCCTCGCCGAGCGCGTGCTCGCCGGCGACAGACGCGCGCTGGCCCGTGCGATCACGCTCGTCGAGAACGACGATCCGGAGGGCTGGGCACTCGTCCGTGACGTCTATCCGCGGACCGGGAAGGCTGCGATGCTCGGCTTCACCGGGCCTCCCGGCGTCGGCAAGTCGACGCTGTTGGCGGCGCTGACGAAGCTCGAGCGGGCCCGGGGCCGGACGATTGCCGTGCTCTCGATCGACCCCTCATCGCCGTTCACCAAGGGCGCGCTGCTCGGGGATCGGATCCGGCTCACCGACCACTTCCTCGACCCGGGCGTGTTCATCCGCTCGATGGCCAACCGCGGAGCCCTCGGCGGTCTCAGCGAGGCGACGCTGCAGGCGGCGCTCTTGATGGACGCGTCCGGACGGGACGTCGTGCTCCTAGAGACGGTCGGCGTCGGACAGGCGGAGGTCGACATCATCGACCACGCGGACACCGTCGTGCTCGTCCTCATGCCCGGGAGCGGAGACTCGATCCAAGCGCTCAAGGCGGGCGTGATGGAGATCCCCGACGTGATCGTCGTCAACAAGGCCGACCACCCGCTCACCGACACGATGGTGCGGGAGATCAAGGGCGTGCTCGCGCTCGGACCCCGCACGGGCTGGCAGGTACCGATCATCAGGACGGAGGCCGTCCGCGACGAAGGCGTGGCGGAGCTTGCTGAGAAGCTCACCGAACACCGGGCGTACATCGAGGCTGAGGGCACCCTGTCGGCCCGCCGGCGGCGGAACCTCATGAGCGAGGTGCTCGGCATCGCCGCGTTCCGGCTGCGCCGCGACCTCGAGGCGGCGATCAACGAGGATCCGGCCGTCCAGGAGTTGCTCGATCGCGTCGTGGCGCGGGAGATCGATCCGGCGAGCGCGGCGGCAGAGATCTTGGAGCGCCGCGTTAACGGATCGTGAGCTTCGACCCCCGGCCGGCCTGACCGGCGGTGTTGACGGCGAGGACGGAGACGGTGCGCTTGCCCTTGCCGGTGAGCGTGATCGAAGGCTTCCGCGTCGTCTTGATCGTCTTCGTCTTCCCGGCGGTGATCGTCACCGCATAGCTGTAGGCGGCGCAGACGGGACGCCAAGCGATCGTCGTCTTGCTGCCTTTGCGGCGGGCGTGCAGGCCGGTCACCCGCCCGGTGCCGGTCGGAGAGCCGTACCGGGCGAGCACGATCTCCTTGCGCAGCGTCCCTTGCTGCAGGACCATCGCAACGAGCTTGTGCGCGCCCGGAGCGGCGGCTTGCGGGGAGAAGGTGACGGAGCCCTTGGCCGCGTTCGTCGTCTTCAGGGTGCGCTGCGAGCTCGCGCCCCGATCGACGAACACGACCTTCTGACCGGGCAATGTCCGGAGCTTCCAAGTGAGCCGCTGCTGGCAGCCGACGGCGCTGAGCTTGCCCTTCACCGATGGCGGCGGCAGCGGCTTTGAGAAGTCGACCCAGCGGATCGCCGCGGAGCCGGCGAGCGGGATCAGGTGGTAGGTGCCGCGCTTCGGCGTGCCGCGGAACAGGATGTAGGTGCGGTCGTCGGCGGGGTTCAGCCACAGGACGGCGGCTGCGCCCGTCGCGATCGGGGCGGCCTTCGTCACCTTCAGGTTGAGTCCGCCTGGGCCCGTCACCTGGAGCTGCGGCGCGCTGCCTGCGCCATGGACCGAGACGGCGCTCACGTGCGAGCGCCCGCTCAGAGTGAACGTCTTCGCTGCCGCGGCGATGTCGGCGGCGTCCTTCCCACCGCGGGTGTCACCGCCCGTCGGTGCCGTCGTCGTCGCGCCCGCGTGGATGGCGGCGGTGAAGGGGCCGCTGTTGCACCCGCCCGCGTGCCAGCTGCCGTCGTAGTAGACGCCCATCGCCGGCGTCGCGCGGCCACTGATGCAGACGCCGGCGGAATCACCGGTGAACACGGCCCGCTCTTGGCCCTGCAGCTTCCAGAGTTCGCCGGTGCCGATCCCCTCGAGCACGAAATGGCTCTGGCCGTCGATCGGCATCCAGATCTTGCCCGTTCCCTGGATCGAGGCGGGGATCGACGCCCGGAGGATCTGCTGCAGGTTCAGCCCCAAGCTGCCCTCGCCATAGAAGCCGGCGCCGGAGATCTTGGCGGTGCCCCTCAGCAAGGTCGCGTTCAGGCCCTTCACCTCAAGGCTCCCGCTGATCGAGAACGGGTCGAACGCGAGCGAGCCGGCGATATCAAGTGATAGAAGCTCCTGGAACCACAGCTGGTCGTGCTTGAACCGCGGCCCCCACGTGAAGCCGGCGTTGATGCCGAACAGGTAGGCGCCGAGCGGGTTCTTGTCGTCGGCGCCGATATTGAAACCGGCTCGCTGCCAGAACAGGAACGGCGAATCGGGGATGTACTCGTTGATGTTGTTCGCTTGCACGTTCAGGCCGGTGAACGACGGCAGCGGGACGTCGTGGCCGAACAGGTTGTGAGTGCGCCAGCGGAACGCGACGTCGACGGCGATGAGCGTGCGGCCGAGGAAGCCGCCGAGCGGCTGGAGGAACTCCTTCGCCTTGTCGGACGCGCTGCCGGAATGGATGACGAACACGCTGTTGACGTGCCACAGACCCTGGGCGAGCTCCCACTTGAGTCCCATCTTGGCGAGCTCGACCGTGCCGGCCGGCGGCGGATTCCCGGGCGGCGTGTACTTGCGTGTGTTGATGCCGATCACGCCCGCGGGGGAGAACGTGCCCTCGAGGGTCGAGACCCCGTCGGTGTTGTTCGCGACCATCCGCGCCTTGAACGCCGTCGGATACCTGATCGTCGAGGAGCCGCCGGGCTTCGTCTCCTTCCAGAGCCCGTTGATCGGGTCAAGCCACGCGTTCGTCGTCGGCGGGAACGACAGTTGGGCCGTGAGGGCCGTCTGGCCTGGCGTGAACTCGACCTCGACGGCTGGCGCATGCGCCGGGAAGCCGAACAGCGTCGTCGTGCTGCCGTTGCCCGCTGCGAGGAACTGCGTGTTGACGAGGCTGAGCGGGCTGGGCGTCTTCCACGGTGTGCTCAGCGCCCAGGTATGGAGCGTCGTGCTCGTGGGGAAGCTGAGGTGAAGGCCGCCTGGCACGGCGAACGAGAGCCAGCCACTCCCGTACCCCGGCGCCGTCAGTGAGATCCCCACCGCGTCGCCGTTCACGCTCTTGTTCTGGTCGTCGAAGATCACCGGCGACGTGGTGTCATCGGCGGACTCGAAGTCGATCCCGTCAAGGCGGAACGGCCCCTTCGCCTTCCACAGCCCCTTGGCGATGTCCTTCGGCTCGAAGCAGCCGGTCGCGACCATCGACGTGTGGAAGTCGAGGGTCGGTTGACACGCGACGGTGAAGTTCGCCGTCTTGTCGACGCTCATGGTCACCGTGCAGGTGCCGCCCGAGGCAACGCAGTCGCCGCTGCCGATCGCCGTCGGCGTCATGCTCTGAGCCGGGCTGACCTTATACGTACCCGGCCCGAGTGTGAACTTGTACTTCCCGTTCGCGTCGGTGGTCGTCGTCTTGTTGATCGCGTTGCCGCTCGCCGAGTTCGTGCCGGTGACGCTCACCGGGACGCCGGCGAGCGTGCGTGACGTATCGGCAGCGAGCGTGACAGTGCCGGTGAGCGCGGGGCCGAGCGGGATGCTGACGAAGCCGAAGCTCGGGCCGCCTCCGCTCGTGTTGCTGTTGAGCCAGGTGAACGAGTCGCTGATCGATGCGCTGCCGTTGCCGGTCACCTTGTACGGGATCGTGAAACTGGCCGACTGGCCGGAGGCGAGCGCGGTCGGCGGCGCCGGGTTCGGTGGCCCGGTCGCGGTCAGCGCGCCGGTCGGGGAGATCTGGATCGTCTGGGTCTGGATCGTGTGGATCGCCTGGTTGTACGAGGTCGGATTTGCGATCGTGAAGCGCGCGTTGAGCGTGTCGCTGCCCTGGTCTCCGACGCCCCACGCCTGACCCTTGCTGTTGAGCGCCTCAATCGAGAGTGACGGCTGCGACGACGCGGGAAGCAGCAGTGCCACCGCCCCCTTCATCAGCGGGCTCATGAACGCCCGCGCCTGGGCCGGGCCGGTGAGGAGTGGGTCGACCGTGATCGGGTACCGCGCGCCGGTGTCCGCGACGCTGATCAGCAATCGAGATCCCGACAGCTGGAGACGGGCGGGCAGTCGCTGCCCGCGCGCATCGATGGCGAACAGACCGCCGTAGCGGATCAGCGGTGCGCCTGATGAGGACCGGAACGTGAGCTCGTCCGCGGTCGCGCTCACCGATCGGGCGCCCGAGAGTGCGTAGGCGAATGTGAGCCGACCGTCGGCCGAAGGACGCCTCATCACGCGGATCCCCTGCTCAAGTCCGAGCGGCCCGTTCGCGTACCACTCCGTCAGCCCGCGGCGGGTTATGCGACTCGGTTGCCGCTGGCGTGGAAGCCCGGCGCGACGACGCTGGCGAGGTGCCCGGCTCGGCCGAAGCCGACGAGCGAGAGACCGAGGTGGCCGCCAGGGACGTCCACCTGGACGCCCGCGGGCGTAAATGCCGCGCTCACGTGCTGGCCGGGATTCCGCGTCAGCGCGCCGGCCGGGGTACGAATCGCCCAGAAGCGTCGGTCCTGCGCGCCGAGTCGCTGCGAGACCTGGAGGTCGGCGGGCGAGGCCGAGGAGAGCTGCAATGCGGCGGCGGTGCCCGACACGCCCGGGGCCCACACATGTGTCAGGGCGGCGGCGATCCCGAGCGCGAGCACCGCGAGTGTCGCGATGGACGCGCAGGTCCTCCGTGTGAATGCGGCATCCCCGGTACCCCGGGTTAGTGCCATCGCCCCCGATGTGCCCACTGAATAAGAGTCCTATCACAATTGCGCGACGCTCCGCAAGCCTGGCCCATCACAATGCCCGCCGTGACCGTCGCCGCGACCGCGCCCGCTCGTAAGAACGCAGTACCTGAGGGAATGGTGCCGCGCGAGCGGGCCGCACTCATGCTGCTCGCCATCGCGGGCGCTGTGTTCCTGCCGGGCGCGCTTGACCGGTTCGTCTTCCCCAAGCTGGCCGTGGCGGCGGCCGGCGTGACGCTTGCGCTCACGGTGCCCGCACGCGGGCGGCTGCCGCGCGGGGTGATCGGGATGGTGGCGCTCGCCGGCGTGCTGCTGCTTGCGGCCGCGCTCGCCTCGACGGCACCGCTCTCACAACTGCTCGGCCGACCGCCGCGGTACGAGGGTGTGCTCGCACTGTCGGTGTACCTCGGGGCGCTCATTGCCGGTGCGCGGTTACTCGGAGCAGGTGCGGTGCCGGGGGCGCGGGCATGGCTCCTCGACGTGCTCTCGATCACCGCGCTCGCGATCGGCGTGGAGGCGGTGCTCGAGGCCGTCGGCCTGCGGCCGCTCGCGAGCAACGTCAGCCGGCCCGGGTCGCTGCTCGGCAACGCGAGCGATCAGGGGGCGTGGGCGGTGCTCGCGCTCGGTCCGCTGTCGATCGCAGCGTTCGCATTCCGGGAGAGGCTCCACATCGCCGGCGCGCTCGCCGCCGCCGCTGCGCTCGCGACATCCGGGTCACGCGGTGCGCTTCTCGGCGCGGTCGCGGTCGGCGTCGTGCTGGCGATCTGCCGACCGGAGCGGCGGCTGGTCGTCGCCCTCGCCGCCGGGCTCGCGCTCCTCGCTGCGGGCGTGCTGGCGTTGCCGGCGTCCCGGGCGCGCGTCCTGCAGACGAGTCCGCTCGCCCAGCAGACCGCGAAGGGACGGGCCCTCCTGTGGTCGGAGACCGTGTCGCTGATCGCCGATCATCCCCTGCTCGGCGTCGGGCCAGGCGGCTACGTCGACGCGATCCCGGCGTATCACGACGCCCGCTACGAGCGCGACGTCGGGCCGCAGAATCCGCCGGACAGCCCGCACAACTGGATCCTGGAGTCAGCGTCGGCGGGCGGTGTGGCGCTGGCGCTGCTGGCCGTGGCTCTCGCCGGCTGGGTGTTCGTGGCGGGGTGGCGGGCGATCCGCCGGGAGTCCGGCGGCGAGCAGCTCGTACTTGCCGGCCTGCTCGCCGGGCTGGCGGGTTATGCGGTCGCGTTGCTGTTCCACTTCGCCACACCCGGGACCGCTCCGATCGCGGCGCTGTTCGGCGGGGCGTTGGTCTCACAGCCGCGGCGTGACGGCGTGCGGCGGGTGCCGACGATGCCGTTCGTCGCCGCCTATGCGGCGCTGACGGTTGTGCTCACCGCTGCGGCGGTTGCCGAGCTTCCGCTGCGCCAGGCGCTCCTGCGGGCCGCGGACGGCAATCTCGCCGCGGCCAACCGCGACTTCCGGCTCGCGCGGTCGCTGCGGCCGTGGGATCCGGGCGTCGCGCAGGTGGCGACTCATGCGTACGCGGTGCTGGCCGCTCACGGCGTGATCCGCGCGGCTGTCGTCGGCGAGCGATGGGCGCGCCGCGAGCTCGACGCCTATCCGCACTCGATCCAAGGTCTCCAGGACGCGGCCGCGATCGAGAACGCGCTCGGTCGGGTGGGCCGGGCGAATGCCCTGCTCACGACCGCGCGGAGGCTCGAGCCGAAGAACCAGGTGCTGCGGCGGACCGATCCAGGGCCCGCGCTATGATCGGGCCGCGGCCGGGGCATTGTTGAACGTCAACGGGGAGTGGATCGACTAAGTTGCTGGCGCCGTTTGCCGTTGCCGCGGCCGTTCTGTGTGTCGCCGCGGTCGCAAAACTCAGGGCGCCCGGCCAGGCCGCAGCAGCGCTCGCGGCGGTCGGGGCACCCGTCTCCGTCCACCTCATCCGGCTGTTCGCCGCCGGGGAGCTCGTCATCGGCGGCTGGGCGCTGATCTCGCCGAGCCGCCCCGTCGCGGCGGTGATGGCGGCGATGTACGCGGGCTTCGCCGTCGTGGCGATCGCCCTGAGCCGACGCGGCGCGTCGTGTGGCTGCTTTGGCGCGTCCGAGGCGAGCGCGTCGCCGATGCAGGCGGTGATCAGCGCCGCGCTGGCACTCGTGTGCGGTTGGGTTGCGGTCCACCCCGCGCACGCTGTGACATGGATCTTCGGCCGGGAGCCGCTCGAGGCCGGCGTGCTCTGCCTCGGCATCGTTGCGGCCGTGTACGCGACCGTCGTCGCCTACACCGACCTGCCCGACGCATGGGGCGCCTGGAGCGGGCGGTGAGCCTCGCCAGCACGTTCGCCGACCGTGTCGCGTCGCTGTTCGATCGGCGCATGTCGCGCCGGAGCGCCCTGACGAAGACCGCGATCGCCGGCTCCGCCCTCGCGGTGGCACCTGTGCGCTATCTCGTGCGTCCCGGCACCGCATGGGCGGTGATCGGACCCGGAAACTGTGCCTCGGGCGCGTGCCTCGACGGTTACACGGCGTTCTGCTGCGAGATCGAGCACGGCCGGAACACGTGCCCGGACGGGACCTACGTCGCCGGGTGGTGGAAGTGCTCGAGCTACCGCGGCGGCGGGCTCTGCCACGCGGAGGGCGTCCGCTACTACATCGACTGCAACCGAACTCCGGGCCATAGGTTCCCGGGCGGTTGCCAGTGCGCGAACGGCGACTGCAACAGGCGCCGGGTCGACTGCAACCACTTCCGCTACGGGCAGTGCAACACCCAGATCCACGGCACGACCGAGGTCGTCTGCCGGTTGATGATCTGCCAGAACCCGGCGACCGTCGACGGGATGAACTGCAACGGCACCGAGATGTTCGACGACAACACCTGTTACCACAATGCGGGATGCCTCGAGGGGTTGGCCGTCCAGGTCAACGGAGGGGGAGGCGCATGACCGCGCTCGTCTCGGTCGAGACAGTGCTGCTCGTGCTGCTCGTCGTGCTCGTTGCCGGGCTGCTGCGCAGCCACGCCGAGATCCTCCGTCGGCTCGGTCCGGCGTCCGAGGACGCCGCCACCCCGGCAAGCGCGATCCCGGATCCGCCCTCCGGGACACGGCGGGGCGACGAGTTGCGCGCCGAGCCGCTCGTCGGTTCGACGCCCGACGGCGACCCGGTGACGCTGTCGTTCGACGGCGCCGCGTCGACGCCGACACTGCTCGCGTTTCTCACCAGCGGCTGCAGCACGTGCGCCGGCTTTTGGGACACGCTCGGTGAACCGCGGCTCCCCGACGGCGTGCAAAAGGTGATCGTCGCCCACGGCACCGACCGCGAGCGGCCGGCGAAGCTGCGCGCGCTCGCGCCGGCGGGCGTGCCCGTCGTGATGTCGTCCGAGGCGTGGACCGACTACCGCGTGCCCGGCTCGCCGTACTTCGTGCTCGTGGACGGAGGGGTCCGCGGCGAGGGTGTGGCAACGACCTGGCAGGCGTTGTCGTCGCTCGTCAGCGATGCGATCGAGGATGAGCGGCTCGATGCCGGCACCCGACGGGCGCGGGACGTCGAGGCGACGCTCACGGCGGCGGGAATCGGTCCCGACCATCCGAGCCTGCACCCCGGTCGCGATCAGTGACGTTGCTGCTCGTGCTCGGATGCGCTGCCGCGATCACGGGCGCGATCGCGTCCGCGTGGTCCCCCTGAGGAGTCTCGATGCTCGCGAGCATCACTCCGCTCGGTGAGCGGGGCCGGAGATCACGATGGGGCATCACGGTCACTGCGTTTCTGCTTGGCGCGACGCTTGCCGGGGCCGCCGAGGGGGCAGTACTCGGACTCCTCGGCTCGGCGCTGCTCGGCGACGGCGTGGGCACGCACGCCAGGCTGCTCGTCCTCGCCGGTGGGCTGCTCATCGCGGTCGCGCTCGAGCTGCTGCCGCCCGCCGTTCCCGGCCCGAACCGTCAGGTCAACGAGCGCTGGCTCGACGAGTTCCGCGGCTGGGTGTATGGCTTCGGCTTCGGTGCTCAGCTCGGCCTCGGAATCACGACCGTCGTGACAAGCACCGCGACGTACGTCGCCATGTTCGTGGCGTTCCTCTCCGCCGATCCCGTCTGGGGTGCGCTCGTGCTCGGCGTGTTCGGTGCAATCCGCGGCGTCACTCCGCTGCTGGCCGCCGGCGTGCGGGGACCTGAGCAGCTCCGAGCGTTCCACCGGCGCTTTGAGCGCCTGCGTGGTGCCGTGGCGCCGGTCTCGCTCGTCGTTCTGGTCGGCATGACCGCCGCCGCCGTCGCCGGGAGCTTGGCGTGAAGCTCGCCGCCCACGCCATCCACGTCGACCTTCCGCGCGGCTGGAGCGGCCGCTTGTTCAGCCGTCAGGATGGTGTCGCGACGCTGCACGCCGGCAACTACGCGCTCGCGTTGAGCGACGGCGAGTTCGGCGATCGCAGCACCGAGGGCATGCGACCGGGCGCGATCTTCTTCTCGCTCACCGAGTACCGACCCGGGGCGGGCCTGCATGCCGGCCATGGGCTGTTCTCCGCGAAGCGGATCCCGCGCCGGCTCGATCCCGCTCAGTTCTCGGTGCGCGGCCTCGCTCATCCGCGGCCGGGGCAGGTCGGAAGTCAGCATTTCTTCACGATGGCCGAGCGGCCGTTCTGCCTATACGTCGTGCTCGCCGGACACCGCAGCGAGCGACGTCGCCAGCTCGCCGCGGTCGACCATGTGCTGACTACGTTGCGCATCGACCGGCGCGTGTGAGAGGCTGCCCGACGGTGGAGGACGAGCGCCAACTTGATCGCCGGGCGTTCCTCGTAGGGGCGGGGTCGGTCGTCGCCGGCGCCGCAGTGCCGCCACTCGGCTTTGCGCGCGTCCGCAAGGGCATTCCGAACAAGCTCTCGCAGGCCATGCGGGGGCACGTGTTCTACAAGGGCCAGCCCGGCTACGGCGGAGCCCGGCTCGTCTACAACACGGTCTACGACTTCGTGATGCCGCAGGCGGTCGCGCGGCCGATCAATGCGCAGGACGTGCAGAAAGCCGTCCGCTGGTGCGTCGCCAAGGGGGTGCCCATGCGCGCCCGGTCCGGCGGCCACAGCTACGCCGGCTACTCGACCCTCTCGAACGGCGTGATGCTCGATCTGCGCAAGCTCAACCACATCAACATCAACATGCGCGGCCGCTATGCGACGGTCGGGGCCGGCTGCCAGCTGATCGACATCTACCGTGCGCTTGCCGCGCGGGGCGTCACGGTTCCGGGCGGATCGTGCCCGTCGGTCGGCGTCTCGGGCGTCACCCTCGGCGGCGGCATGGGGCTGGCGGCCCGCAACTTCGGGATGACGACCGACAACGTCCTGGGCGTCCAGATCGTCACCGCCGACGGAAAGCTCCGCCAGGTCAACCCGCGCAGCGGCTCCGACCTGTACTGGGCGCTGCGCGGCGGCGGTGGGGGCAACTTCGGCGTCGTCACCCAGTTCACGTTCCGGATCCACCCGATCCCGAGCCACGCGACGTACTTCAACGTGACGTTCCCGTCGTCCTCGGCCGAGGAGGCGATCGCCGCGTGGCAGGCGTGGGCGCCGCACACGACGAACAAGATCACCTCGATCCTGCACGTCAATGGCGGCGGCGGCGTGTCGATCAATGCCAACGGCCAGTTCTTTGGGACGCCGGGCCAGCTTCACGGCTCGATCGGCCCCATCCTGAACGTGCCGGGCGCCCAGCTGCAGACGAGCTTCATGCCGTACTTCTCGCTGCAGATGCTGCTCGCGGGCTGCGCCTCGATCAGCTATACGGCATGCCACACGGTCGGCAGCTCACCCGGCGGCACGCTGCCGCGGGAGCAGTTCCGTGCGGGGTCTGACTACGTGGGCAAGCCGCTGTCGGCAGCCGGTCGCCGTGCGGTCATCAACGCGGCAGCGTCGGCTGGATCGGCGGGGGGCGCGCTCCTGTTCGACTCCTATGGCGGCGCGATCAACCAGGTGCATCCGAACTCGACCGCGTTCGTTCACCGCAATCAGCTGTTCTGCATCCAGTACTTCACCTCGAGCTCCAGCATGAACTGGGTCAATCAATCGCGCGCGTCATTGCGACCCTTCGTCTCGGGCCAGTGCTACCAGAACTACATCGACAAGGGGCTGAAGAACTGGCAGCAGGCGTACTACGGCAGCAACTACAAGCGCCTGCAGCAGATCCGCAAGAAGTACGACCCGCACCACTTCTTCAACTTCCCGCAGGCGATCGGGCGCTAGCGGCCCTACCGACTGGCCGCTTTAGCTGCCCACGCCGGTCCCGCCGGAGGAAGACCCGATGATCACATGGCCGTGGTACGAGGCCGCGTCGTGGCCTGGGAAGGCCACACATTTCGTCAGATTGCGGCGCGAGGCGTTCGTGTAAGTGGCGTTCACACGGGTCGCGACGATCGTCCCGGTCGGGTCGCGCAGGGCAGCCGTGACCGTGACTGTGATCGTGAACGGCGCCACTTCGCCGCGGCGGTACAGCTTGCCGCCACACTTGAGCGGCACGTAGAAGCTGCCGCTGCCCGTGTAGTAGCCGGGTCGCTTACGCGTGAGCGTGAGCTTGTCGCTGCCACCCGACCGCTTGCGGAGCAGTCCGACAGTCCGGCACGCGCCGACCGGGCACCCCGGGAGGAAGCTCCACGTCCGCGAGACGTTCTGGCCCTTGCGCTCGCCCTTGATTCGCACGGCGGTCGTGACCCGGCCGGCGAGATCGAAGTTGCCGGCGAGCCGGCCGGCGCCGAGGAGCGGATTCGTCGGGGCAGCGACCGAAGACGGCGCGACAGCAACCGTCGCGGCGAGCGCCCAGGCTGCGGCGGCGGCGGTGTGTCGGCGGGCGGTCATGCTCCGAGGGCCCGGGCGATCACCATCTGCTGGACCTCGTCGGTGCCCTCGCCGATCGTGAGGATCTTGGCGTCACGGTAGAAGCGGCAGACCGGGTATTCCTCGATGTAGCCGTACCCGCCGTGGATCTGGACGGCCTCCTCGGCGGCGCGGACCGCGATCCGGCCGCTCTTGAGCTTCGCTTGGGCGGCGGTGAGGGTGAAGTTCCGGCCGTTGTCCTTCAGCCACGCGGTCTTGTAGACGAGCAGCCGGGCCGCCTCAAGCTCGGTGGTGAGGTCGGCGAGCTTCGCCTGGATCGTCTGGAAGCGGCTGATCGGCTGCCCGAACGCGCGCCGCTCCTTGGCGTAGGCGAGCGCTTCGTCGACCGCGCCCTGCGCCAGCCCGATGCCCATCGCCGCGACTCCGATCCGGCCGATGTCGAGCACCTGGAGGAACTGTTTGAGTCCCGCCCCGCGGTGCCCGAGGAGGTTCTCCTCCGGGACGCGACAGTCAGCGAAGGACAGCGGTCGCGTGTCGGAGGCGTTCCAGCCCATCTTGCGGTACGGCGAGCCCGGCTCGTAGCCGGGGGTTCCGTTGGGGACGAGGATGTTCGAGATCTCCCGGTTCTCGCCGGTGACCGCGGTGATCGTGACGACCCCGGAGATGTCAGTCCCGGCGTTCGTGATGAACTGCTTGGAGCCGTTGATCACCCACTCGCCTTCGTGCAGCCCGGCGCGCGTCTGGGTGTTACCGGCGTCCGAGCCGGCCTCGGGCTCGGTCAGCCCGAACGCACCGAGCTTCTCACCCGAGCACAGCTGCGGTAGCCACTCACGCTTCTGCTCCTCGGAGCCGAACAGGTAGATCGGCTGGGTGCCGAGCGACGTGTGCGCGCACAGCGTGATCGCGACGCTCGAGTCGACGCGGGCGAGCTCCTCGACGGCGAGCGCATACGCGAGCGAGTCGCTCCCGGCGCCGCCGTACTCCTCGGGGAACGGGATCCCCATCAGGTCGAGATCGCCGAGCCGCCGGACGATGTCGTACGGGAACGTCTTCGTCCGGTCGAGTTCCTCGGCGACCGGGCCGACCTCCTGCCGCGCAAAGTCGCGCACGGTGTCTCGCAGGAGCTTGTGGTGATCGGGAAAGTCGAAGTCCATTGCGCTGCCATTTCATCAGTCGGGCCCCGCGGATGCGCCTCCGGCTCGCTGAGCCTACGATCGGGCGATGCCCACGGCGCCCGCCCCGCGACCGCCTCATGCTGTTCAACACATGCCGCCCGCGGTTCGACTCGGTCAGCTCGTCGAGGGCGGCCTCGCTCCGGCGATTCTCGCCGTCATTGAGCGTGGCGTCCATCGCCGACCGGCGCTGGCGGCGGAGTTTGAGGCCGAGATCGAACTGGCGCTCGACGAGGCGATCGCGCCGGTTCGGATCGTGTTCGCGCGGTCATGGGTGCTCGTCGAGGACGGGGGCTGCGAGGCGCCCGACCTTCGGATCGCCGGAGCGATGTCCGACGTGACGAGCCTGATGGTCACGCCGCTCGTCCGCGGAGTGCCGAGCCCGATCCGGTCGCGGGGGCGGGCGGCGTTGGGGCTCGTCGCCGGTGGGCGGCTCCGGGTGACCGGCCGCGTCGGGTTGATGCGGCGGTTCCTGCGGCTGATCCGGGTCTGATCTGCGCCCAGAGCGGCTGGGGCTGGGGCTGTTTGTACAACTGTCGTACACAATGGCCCAAGAGGTAATGTCGGGCCCCCGGCGCGCCGGACGGGGCCGGCTACTGCCGGATGGTGGCGAGGCTGCGGGCGAGGTCGACGAGCACGCGGACGCCGAACCCCGTCGCGCCCTTGCCGACGTAGTACGGCCGGGGCACGTCGTAGGCGGTTCCGGCGATGTCGAGGTGGGCCCAGGGCGTCTTGCCGGCGAAGTGATGGAGAAACTCGGCGGCCGTGATCGCCATCGCCTCGCGCCGCTCGGTGCGGTTGGTCAGTTGGGCGTAGCGGCCCTTGACGAGCGCGGCGTACTCCGGGTCGAGCGGGAGACGCCACAGGGGGTCGCCGGACTGCGCGGATGCGGCGAGCAACGCCGAGGCCAGGGTGTCGTCGTTGGCGAACAGCCCGGCGTAGAGCGAGCCGAGCGCGGCGACGACGCCGCCGGTCAGCGTCGCGAGGTCGACGAGTCGCTCGGCGCCCTCGGCGATCGCGTACGAGATGAGGTCGCCGAGCACGAGCCGGCCCTCGGCATCCGGGTTGTTGACCTCGATCGTCGTGCCGTCGCGGGCGGCGACGATGTCGCCCGGCTTGACCGCACTGCCGGACGGAAGGTTCTCGGCCGCTCCGATCAGCGCCATGACCCGGACCGGCAGCCGCAGCGCCACGATCGCCGCCATCGCCTCGATCACGGCTGCGCCGCCGGCCATGTCGAACTTCATCTCGTGCATCGTCGCGGCGGGCTTGAGCGCGAGGCCGCCGGCGTCGAACGCGATCGCCTTGCCGATAAGCGCGAGATCCGGTGCCGACGAGGCACCCGAATCCGTCCCGTCGTAGTCGATCCGGATGAGCCGGGGCGGAACGACCGACCCGCGAGCGACCGCGAGGAACGCTCCCATCCCCAACGCCTCGATGCCCTCGGCGTCGAGCACGGTCACATCGACGTCGTCGATCCCGGCAGCGTGCTCGGCGAGCAGCGCCGGCGTCAGGTCGTTCGCGGGCGTGTTTGCGAGATCGCGCGCCCGGTTGACGAACCGCGCGACGGTCGCCGCATCCGCCACGACCTCGGAGACGTCGTGGTGGGCGCTCACGAGCAACCCGGCGATCGCCCGCTGGGACGTCTTGGGCTTGTAGCGATCGAAACGATAGGCGTGGAGGGTCGTCCCCTCGACGAGACCTCGGACGACCTCCGGCCCGACGTGGTGGGGGACCTCCCAGCAGAGCGTCCCGGTGCCGAGCTCCCGGGCGCGGCCCTCGACGACCGCCGCGGCGGCCCGGGCGCGCTCGCCGTCGAATGCCGCCCGCTCGCCGAGACCGACGAGGAGATACCGGCGTCCGGCGCCGGCGTGCGTCAGCGCGAGGTGCTTGAACGCCCGGCGCGCCTCACCGCGGTCGAGCAGCGCCGTGAGGGCGCCGTCCGGCCAGTCGTGAGCGATCCCCTCGTCCTCGAACACGCCGACGGCGATCGTGTCGGCGTCGGTGTCCGGCGGGTTGGCTGTCGTCGCGCTGACATCCATCGTCGCGCAGCCTAACCGGACGGTCGAGGCGAACCACCGGTCACTACGATTGATTGCAGCGCCACCGACCCCCTGGAGCTCTGCACGCCATGCCGAAGACAGTCATTCTTTCCTCCGCCCGTACGCCGATCGGCAAGCTCGGAGGCTCGCTCGCGAGCCTCGATGCGACCGAACTCGGCGGGATTGCGATCGAGGCTGCGCTCGAGCGCGCTGACGTCGCCCCGGAGCAGGTGGAGCACGTGGTGATGGGGCAGGTCCTCCAGGCCGGCCAGGGGCAGATCCCGTCGCGCCAGGCGCAGATCAAGGGCGGGATCCCGAAGGAGGTCTCCTCGGAGACGATCAACAAGGTGTGCGCGTCCGGGATGCGCGCCGTCGGCTTGCTCGACTCGGCGATCCGCGCCGGCGACCTCGAGGTCGGCGTCGGTGGCGGCATGGAGTCGATGTCGAACGCGCCGTACCTGCTCAAGCAGGCCCGCTTCGGCTTCCGAATGGGTGACGCCAAGGCGATCGACGCGATGGTCAACGACGGGCTCACGAACCCCTTCAACCACAAGCACATGGGCGCTGACAACGACGAGGTGTCCGCCGAGGTGGAGCTGACTCGCCCCGACATGGACCGCTGGGCTCTGCGCTCACACGAGCTCGCGATCCAGGCGACCGACGAGGGTCGTCTGCCCGAGGAACTCGTGACGGTGACGGTCAAGGGGCGGAAGGGCGACACCGTCGTCGAGGTCGACGAGGGGCCGCGGCGTGAGGCGAGCCTCGAGGCGCTTGCCAAGCTCAAGCCGGCGTTCTCCAAGGACGGCGCGACGACGGCCGGCAACGCGCCCGGCGTCAACGACGCCGGCGGCGCGCTCGTCGTCGCCAGCGACGAGTGGGCAAAGCGCAACGGCAAGACCGCGCTGGCGACGATCGTGGCCCAGGCGGCCGTCGCCGACGACTTCCCGTACCTCGCGCGGACACCGGCCAAGGCGGCCCAGAAGGCGCTTGAGAAGGCGGGCCTCAGCGTCGAGGAGATCGACCTGTGGGAGATCAACGAGGCATTCGCCTCCGTGACCCTCAACTCGATGCGGATGCTCGGGATCGACGAGCACAGGGTCAACGTCAACGGCGGCGCCATCGCGCTCGGTCACCCGATCGGCGCGTCCGGCGCCCGGATCGTCGGGACGCTCGTCGCGGAGCTGCGCCGGCGCGGCGGCGGCCTCGGGTGCGCCGCGATCTGCTCCGGCGGTGGCCAGGGCGACGCGTTGATCGTGGAGGTGAATGGCGGCTGAGCCCAGCTGCCGCCTTTTTCGATCTCGATCGCACCCTGATGGAGGGCTCGTCGGCCTTCCAGTTCGGGCGTGCGGCGTTCCGTGCCGGGCTGATGAGCCGGCGCCAGCTGGTCGCCGACGGGTGGGCGAACGTCCGCTTCCGCCTGCGCGGCGCGACCGATGCCGATACGCATGCGCTGCGGGACCGGATCTCGGCGTCGCTCGCGGGGACCCGGGTCAAGGACCTCGACCGGCTCGGCGCCGACGTGCTTGCGGGCGTGTTACCTCGGGTCTATCCGCAGATGCTCGCGGTCGCGCATGAGCACCAGGACGCGGGGCGGCGTGTGTACATCGTCACGGCCGCGTCGCAGGAGCTCGCCGGGATGCTCGCGCACGTGCTTGCGCTCGACGGCGCGATCGGCTCGCAGTTCTCCGAGGTGAAGGACGGCGTGTATACCGGTAGACCGACCGGCCTGTTCATCTACCGCAGCGAGAAGGCGCTCGCGATCCGTCAGCTCGCCGCGCGCGAGGGGATCGATCTCAGCGAGTCCTACGCGTACTCGGACTCGGAGTCTGATCTCCCGATGCTCGAGACCGTCGGGCACCCGGTCGCCGTCAATCCGGACCGCGAGCTGGCGAACGTGGCTCGCGAGCGTGGCTGGCAGATCCTTCGCTTCGACCGGCTCGGGCGGCGGCTCCGGGTGGGGGTCGCGCTGGCGGGCGCGGCGGCGGCGGGTGGTGCCGGGAGCGCGGCGCTCGCGCGCCGGGGCGGCCGCAGTCGCCGCCGTTGGCTTCCTAACGTCCGGAGCTGACGACGAGTACGACCTTGGTGCCGCGCTTGCGGGTCTTGCCGGCCCCCGGGCTGCTCGAGATGACGCGGCCCTTGGCCACTCTGCGCGAGCGATGCTTCTTGACCCGGCCGACGGCGCAGCCGCACTTCGTGATTGCGCGGCGGGCCTTGGTCAGCGTCATCCCCTTGATCCGCGGCACCTTGCACGGCGGCAGGGTGTAGGTCACCGAGATCGACTTCGTGGTCGCGTTGCCCGCCGCGTTGCGGGCGGTCGCGGTGATCGTGTTCTTGCCGCGCCTGAGCTTGACCGTGGCGCCGAAGATCCCGCCGGGTCGGACGATCACGCCCTTGCCGGCGACGGTGAGTGAGGAGACCCCGACCTCGTCCTCGACCCGGCCCTGAACGCGGACGGTCGGTTTCGTCACCTTCCCGCCGTTGCGGGGGTTCGAGATGATCACGGTCGGGCTCCCGAAGCGATCACGCTCGACCGCCTCGAGCACGCTGAGCGACAGTGAGCTCGAGGCTTGCGAGAACGACCAGTCGTATGTGACCGAGCCGCCGGCCGGGATCGTGTCCGCGTAGTGCATCAGCAAGGTCGCGGTCTGGGCGCCCTTGCCGCTGACGAAATCGACGCTTGTCGGCGGCCGGCTGTACGTGATCGCGCCGATCGGGTTCGAGGTCGCGGGCAGGAACCCCGAGGCGTCGCCGATCGCGATGATCGAGCCGGGTCCCGTCGGGAACGACGCAAACGAGTCGGGCTGGCTGTGCGTGGCGAAGGAGGTCTGGCCCGGGAACTGGAACCCGGGCGACTCCCCCGAGGCTGGCGCCGACACCGCCTGGGAGAACAGAGCGTCGAGCATGTGGCTGCGCTTGTCGACGCTGGAGAAGCGCTGGGTCACGCGCGCCACCTGGCCACCCGGTAGCAATCTCGTCGTCTGCTGCATCTGAACCCCGGAATCGCGGAACGAGGGGCACGTCGTCGTTGTCGGCGGGAACGTCGCCGGCGGGTTGCAGATCGTCGGGATGTCGGTCTCGTTGATGAGCACGTTGTCGTGGGCGGGGCTGAAGAGAGCCCCGTAGGACAGCGGTTCGTACCCGGGCTGGGTGGCGAGGGATGACACTGCCGCCGGGGCGTACGCGTTGAGCCCGTCGATCTGGAGCCCGGCTCGGGTGCCGGCGGCGGGTCCGACGCCGCTCGATCTCAGCAGGCAGGCGTTGCCCGTGAACAGCGAGAAGCTGCCGAGGGTCGCAGAGTCGGTCGCCCACGAGGTCTTCACCGGACAGTCGCCGAGCGACTGGAACGTGTACGCCCAGGCAAGCGGACCGGAGAGGATCGCGTACCCGTAGAGGCTGCCCGACGCCGAATGTGAGAACTGCTCCGAGACGCTGATCGCGGGCCCCGTGAACGGGGCGGCCGCGCTACCCGTCTTCCCGGATCCGGCGGGGATCATCGCCAGGCGACAGGCCGAACCCGCCACCGCGGTCAGCGACACGTTGATGGCGAAGCTCCCGCTCGAAACGTCAACGCCGGAGACGATCGGTGTTGAAGTCTGATCGCTGCGCGTGTAGCAGACGATGTCGCCCTTCGCCCCGGCCGTCGCGCCCGTGACCGTGCCGCGGACGGTGATCGCGCCGGTGCCGTTGTCGCCGTTGAAGAACAGCTCGCTGCCGTTGGCCGGCGCGGTGACCGACGAGGCCGTGATCGCGGCGTGGGCGGATGCTGCCAGCCACAGGCTGGCAAGGAGGCAGACAATGAGCGGACGTCGTCGGATACCCATCCCCGGTCTGGGAGAGTAATGGACGCGTGTGACGGCGGCAACAGCCGTATTCTCCCGTGCATGGCGACACGTCCGCGCATGACCGACGCTGACCGCTGGGAGCGGGAGACGTTTGCCCGCACCCCGGAGCGCGACGCGCCGTTCTCGACGATCTCCGGCGAGCCGATCCGTCCGCTCTACACGGAGGCGGATCTACCGGCCGAGCTCGAGGACGCGCTCGGGCTGCCTGGCGAGTACCCCTACACCCGGGGCGTGTACGGCTCGATGTACCGGGGGCGGTTGTGGACGATGCGCCAGTTCGCCGGGTTCGGGACCGCCGAGGAGACGAACAAGCGCTTCCGGTATCTGCTCGATCACGGTCAGACGGGGCTGTCGACCGCGTTTGACATGCCGTCGCTGATGGGGCACGACTCCGATCATCCGCGCTCGCTGGGCGAGGTCGGGCGGGAGGGAGTCGCCGTCGACACGCTCCAGGACATGGAGCTGCTGTTCGCCGGGATCCCGCTCGACGAGGTGACGGTGTCGATGACGATCAACGCGCCGGCGCCGATCATGCTCGCGTTCTACGTGGTGGCGGCGGAGCGGCGGGGGATCGGGCCCGAGAGGCTTGGCGGGACGATCCAGACGGACATCCTCAAGGAGTACATCGCCCAGAAGGAGTGGTGCTTCCCGGTCGACCCGGCGATGCGGCTGGTGACGGACATGATCGAGTGGTGCGCCGGGCACATGCCCCGCTGGCATCCGATCAGCATTTCCGGGTACCACATCCGGGAGGCGGGGTCGACGGCTGCGCAGGAGCTCGCGTTCACTTTGAAAGACGGACTCACATACGTCGAGCAGGCGGTCGCGCGCGGGCTCGACGTCGACGCGTTCGCGCCGCGGTTGAGCTTCTTCTTCAACGCGCATATCGATTTCTTTGAGGAGATCGCGAAGTACCGGGCGGCCAGGCGGATTTGGGCGCGGGAGTTGCGGGACACGTTCGGGGCCAAGGACGAGCGTTCGATGCTGATGCGCTTCCACACGCAGACCGCGGGGGTCAGCCTCACGGCGCAGCAGCCGCTCAACAACATCGTGCGGACCGCGATCGAGGCGCTCGCCGGTGTGCTCGGCGGGACCCAGTCGCTGCACACGAACAGCTTCGACGAGGCGCTCGCGCTGCCGACCGAGCAGGCGGTCCGGGTGGCGCTGCGCACGCAGCAGATCATCGCCGAGGAGACCGGGGTGGCGAACACGATCGACCCGCTCGGCGGCTCGTACTTCGTCGAGGCGCTGACCGACCGGATGGAGGAGCAGGCGTACGCGTACTTCCGCAAGATCGACGAGTTAGGCGGGATGGTCGAGGCGGTCAAGCGCGGGTATCCGCAGCGGGAGATCGCCGACGCCTCGTTCCAGTACCAGACCGAGGTCGAGTCCGGGATGCGCAAGGTCGTCGGCGTCAACGCCTATACCGAGGGCGACGACCAGGAGACCGCGCTGTTGAAGATCGACCCGGCGTTCGAGGACCATCAGGTCAAGCGGACTCAGGGGATCCGGGCGCAGCGGGAATCCGGGCCGGTTGACGCCGCGTTGAACGCACTTGAGAACGCCGCCCGCGATCCGCACGCGAACCTGATGCCGCTGCTGCTCGAGGCAGCCCGCGCAGACGCGACCGAGGGCGAGATGGTTCAGGCGCTCCAGACGGTGTTCGGCACGTACCGGGAAGCGCCGGCGTTCTGACCTGGGCCTGGGCGCCGCACCCAGTCGCCGTCTAAGCCCGCCGTTACGTACACTCGCCCCTGTATCTCCCATGAGTGCGTCCGAGAAGAAGATCCGCGTCGTCGTCGCCAAACCGGGGCTGGATGGGCACGACCGTGGCGCGAAGATCATCGCGAGAGCGCTCCGAGATGCCGGCATGGAGGTGATCTACACGGGGCTGCACCAGACCCCAGAACAGATCGTCGAGACCGTCATCCAGGAGGACGCCGACGCGGTCGGGCTCTCGATCCTGTCCGGCGCGCACATGACGCTCGTGCCGAGGATCATGGAACTGTTGGGTGAGCAGGGGGTCGACGACGTCGTCGTGACGGTCGGAGGGACGATTCCGTCCGATGACATCGATGAGCTGAAATCGCTCGGTGTAGCCGAGGTTTTCACTCCCGGAGCGCCGACGCAACAGGCGATCGACTTCATCCGCGGCGCCGTCCGCGCGTAGTCCGGCGGAACGGTGGCCAGACTGCTCGGACCTGCCGGTGGTACGCCCGCGTCCCGCGAACCGATTGACTCGTCAGTCAACAGGGTAATATTGCCCACCACACTCGATTAGGAGGCCACCTAAGTTGAAGATCTGCGTCCTGGTCAAAGAGGTCCCGGACGCTGCCGTCGAGAAGCGGATTGACGCCTCGACGGGGCGGATGGACCGATCAGGTGAGAAAAACCTGAACCCGTACGACACGCACGCGATCGAGGCTGCGATGCAGCTTCGCGAGGGCGGCGCGGTCGAGGTGGATGAGATCGTGGCCGTGACGATGGGCCCCGAGTCCGCCGTGCGCGCGCTGCACAAGGCCGTGTCGCTTGGCGCGGACCGCTCGCTCCATCTGACCGATGCGGCGCTCGCCGGCTCGGACGTCGCGGCGACCGGCTACGCGCTGTCGAAGGCGCTGCTGAAGGAGAGCCCGGACCTCGTCCTGCTCGGCCAGCAGTCGGACGACGGTGAGTGCTACACGATCGGCGCGGTTGTCGCCGACCACCTGAAGATGCCGTCGCTCACCCAGGTCATCAAGATGGATGTCCAGGACGGTGGCCTGCGCTGCGAGCGTCAGGCCGAGTACGGCTACGACACCGTCCAGGTCGGCCTCCCCGCCGTCATCTCGGTCGGTGACGCGATCAACGAGCCCCGCTACCCGTCGCTGAAGGCGATCATGGGCGCCAAGAAGAAGCCCCTTGAGACGGTCGGATCAGGGGACGTCGGTATTGACGCCTCGCTCGTCGGCGTCGACGGCTCACGCGTCCAGTGCGGTGATTTCCACGATCCGCCGGCGAAGGCCGCGGGTCAGATCATCGAAGACGAGGACACGAACGAGACGGTCGAGAAGATCGTTGCCTGGCTCGAAGAAAGGAAACTCGTTTAACCATGGCCGACGTTCTCACGTACGTCCTCCACAACGAGGGCGAGTTCAACAAGAACAGCCTCGGGGCGGTCAGCGAGGGCGCCGCGCGCGCCCAGGAGATCGGTGGCCAGTGCCACGCCGTCGTGGTCGGTGGCGACGACCTGACCGATGAGCTGTGCCAGTCGCTCGGCGGCTACGGTGCGACGAAGGTGTTCCGGGCGAAAGGCCCGGAGGGCCTCGCCCAGCCGGTCGTCGACGTGATGGCCAAGGTGATCGACGACAACGGGCAGAACTACGCGCTGTTCGGCGGCGGCCTGCTCGGCTTCGAGATCGGTGCCGGGCTCGCGGCGCGCAAGCAGGCCGGCGTGACGATGGAGGTCACCGCGGTCAAGGCCGAGGACGGCAAGCTCGTCGCCGAGCGCCCGATCCTCCAGGACTCGAAGATCTCCGTCTCCCGCTACCAGGGCGACCTCGGCATCATCATCGGGCGGATCAACGCGTTCGAGCTGCGGCAGGGAAATTCGTCCCCACCCACCCCCGCAGAGGTCATTGACGTTGACGTCCAGTACTCCGACTTCTCGGACAAGGCGACGATGGTCCAGCGCGGTGAGCAGCGTGGTGCCGACGTCGACATCGAAGGTGCTGACATCCTCGTCGCTGGTGGTCGCGGTCTCGGCAAGCCGGAGGGCTTCGAGCTCGCCGAGGACCTCGCCAAGGCGTTCGGTGGCAACACCGCCGTCGCGGCGACCCGCGCGGTGGTCGACGCCGGCTGGTACCCGTACGCGGCGCAGATCGGGCAGACCGGCAAGACGGTCTCGCCGAAGCTGTACTTGGCGGCGGGCATCTCCGGCGCGATCCAGCACAAGGTCGGCATGCAGTCCTCGGAGAACATCGTCGCCATCAACAAGGATGCGAACGCGCCGATCTTTGAGTTCTCCGACCTCGGGATCGTCGGCGATCTCAACAAGATCCTGCCCAAGCTCACCGACGCGATCAAGGCAAAGAAGGGCGGCTGATAGCAGTGTCTTCGAAGAACGGTCACCCCGCTCCCAGCGAGTTCCCACCCCCCGTCGACTCGCTCAAGGAGTTCGTCAAGCGGGGACTGGACCCGGAAGACGAACTGATCGAGGTCGGAGTCGCGATTGTCGGCGGCGGCACGGCCGGTCTGGCGTGCGCCAACCGGCTGCTGCAGCTGCTCGCCGATGACCCGGAGCTGATGGAGAAGCTGGGCGAGGTCCCGGTGGCGGTGATCGAGAAGGCCAAGACCTGCGGCGGCCACAACCTCTCGGGTGCGGTGATGCGCCCGGAGCCGCTGCAGGAGCTGTTCCCTGAAATGAGCCGTGAGGACTGGCGCAAGGAGCGCTTCGCGTTCGGCGAGGTGACGAAGGAGTCGGTCTACATGCTCACGGGCCCGAGCTCGAAGCTGCGGGTGCCGATCCCGGCGGTCCCGAACTTCAAGAACCACGGCAATGAGGTCGTGTCCGTCTCCTCCCTGGCGCGCTATCAGCAACGCCAGGCCGAGGAGGGCGGCGCGTACGTCCTGACCGAGACCTCGGCGACTCAGCTCATCGTCGAAGACGGGAAGGTCGTCGGCGTGCGTTCGGGCGACAAGGGCCGCGGCAAGGAGGGCGAAGAGCTCGGCAACTTCGAGCCCGGCACCGACATCAAGGCGAAGGTGACCGTCCTTGCCGAGGGCTGCTGGGGTCACCTCACCGGCGCGGCGATCCGCGAGTTCGATCTCGGCAAGGGTCGCGAGCCCCAGGTCTGGGAGCTCGGCGTCAAGGAGCTGTGGAAGGTCAAGAAGCCGCTCGACCGCGTCATCCACACGTTCGTCCAGCCGTGGCCGCTCAAGGTGGCGGCCAAGTACGGACAGCTCGGCGGCACCTGGCTGTATCCGATGAAGGACGAGAAGACCGGTGACGACCTCGTCTCGATCGGGTTCGTCGTGGATCTCAACTACCGCGACGCGACGACCTCTGCCCACGATCTGCTGCAGACGTTCAAGACACATCCGCTCGTGAAGGACATCCTCGAGGGTGGGGAGCGGGTCGCCTGGGGTGCGAAGGCGCTCCCCGGAGGCGGCTATTGGTCGATGCCGAAGCTGTCGATGCCGGGCGCGCTGCTCGTCGGTGACGCCGGCGGGATGGTCGACACGGCTGCGCTCAAGGGCGTGCACCACTGCATCAAGTCCGGCATCCTCGCCGCCGAGGCGATCTACAAGAACCTCAAGACCGGCGAGACGCTCGAGTCGTACGAGAAGGCAGTCGACGAGTCCTCGATCGGCAAGGAGCTCTACCAGGTCCGCAACACCCGGCAGGCGTTCCAGAAGGGTTTCCTCGTCGGCAGCCTGCTCGCCGGTCCGTCGATCATGTCGAAGGGCAAAGTGCCGCGCGGTCGTCAGGAATGGCACCGCGATGACGCAGAACCGGTGTTCCTCGGTGACACGAAGAAGCGCTATCCCAAGCCGGACGGGAAGTACATCTTCGACAAGCTCTCGAGCGTGTACATCTCCGGGAACGCGACGCGGGACGACGCGCCCAATCACATTCGCCTGCACCGTCACGTCCCCCGTGAGGTGGCCGAGGCGTGGGTGTGGATGTGCCCCGCGGGCGTCTACGAGATTCCCGATGACGCGCCCGAGTCAGGACCGGTCGATGTGGTCGTCAACTACACGAACTGCGTGCAGTGCGGTGCGATCACGGCGAAGGGCGGGCGGCTGACGCCGCCCGAGGGCGGCGACGGGCCGCTGTACACGCTGACGTAGAGCGCGTTTTCCCCACAAACATCGGAACTTTCCCGGTTTCACGGGTGTTTTACTTGTGCCGTGAGAGTCATCCTCCGTCCACTGATCGGCGCGGTCATCTGCGCTGCGGTGCTCATCCTCGGGACGCTGGGCGCTGACGCGGCGATCCCGGTGGCCAAGCTCCGGGGCTACGTCTGCCAGCGTTCGATCAGCCCCGTCGGCCGGGGCGTCGCGGTGTCCGCCGTGATGCGCCCGCTGAAGGGGACGCGGCGGATGGCGCTGCGCTTCGAGCTGTTCACGCGCACGAAGACGAATCCGGTGTGGACGGCCGTATCGGCCGGCGATCTTGGGACCTGGCTGACGCCCCACAACGCGACGCTCGGCCAGCGCGCACGGGACATCTGGATCGTGAAAAAGCCGGTCAACAACCTCGGCGCTCCGGCGACGTATCGGTTCCGGGTCACGTTCCGCTGGACGGGCGCTCACAGCCGGACGCTCGGGACCGCGATCCGGACGAGCGCGACCTGCAACCAGCCCGAGTTGCGGCCCGATCTGCTCGTGCAGTCGATCGACGTCCGGCCGATCAGCGGCCATCCGCACCTCAACCTCTACGTCGCCACGATCGCCAACCGCGGGGCGACGGCGGCGCGCAACTTCGGCGTGCAGTTCGCGCCCTCGGGCCGCCTCCCTCAGTCGCACCCGATCAAGCTGCTGCCCGCGCACGCCAAGACGACCGTGTCGTTCAAAGGCCCGTTGTGCGCGACGATGGCGGCGAGCCCCGTCACCGTCGATCCGGACGGAGTCGTCGACGACTACAACCGGACGAACAACACAAAGACCGTCGACTGCTCGAGCGCCGTCGGACAGCAGTGAGTCCGCGCCCGCGGCCCTGCCAGCCCGGGCACCCTCGCCGCTAGACTTCATCTCACAATGAAGACCGAGATCCATCCTGAATACGTAGAGGCTCACGTCCGCTGCACCTGCGGCAACGAGTTCACGACGCGCTCGACGAAGCCCGACATCCATGTCGAGATCTGCTCTGCCTGCCACCCGTTCTACACGGGCCGGCAGAAGCTGGTCGACACCGGTGGCCGGGTCGAGCGCTTCCAGCGCCGCGTGGCGAAGGGCCGCCGCAGCGCACGTCCGGCGCAGAGCGCCTAGGCAAGGCCTGCCGTCGTGAGCGAGGGGGTTAGGGAGGGGCGCCTGACCGCCTCGCGCGACGCGCCGCTCGGGGGCCAGGCGGTCCTTGAGGGCGTGATGATGCGCGGTGTATCGACCTGGGCGGTCGCCGTGCGCAAGCCCGCGCCCGAGGGCAGCGTTGACGGGACGCTCGGACCGATCGACGTAAAGACGTTCCCGCTGCAGTCGCTGATCAAGCGCCACCGGGTGTACCGGTGGCCGGTGATCCGCGGTGTCGTGGCGCTCGTCGAGTCGCTCGGGATCGGTTTGAAGGCGCTCGGCATCTCCGCCAACGCGCAGCTCCCCGAGGAGGAGCAGGAGATCTCCGGCGGAGCGTGGGCCGGGACTGTGATCGTCGCGTTGCTGTTCGCCGTCGGGCTGTTCTTCGTTGTCCCCGTCGGGCTCACGAGCCTGATCAAGCACCAGCTCGGCTCCTCGCTCCTGTTCTGGCTCGTCGAGGGTGTGCTGCGGACGGCGATCTTCCTCGGCTATCTCTACCTGCTGTCCCGGCTGCGCGATCTGCGCCGGGTCTTCGAGTACCACGGCGCCGAGCACAAGGTGATCTCGTGCTTCGAAGCCGAGGACGAGCTGACGCCCGAGCGGGCGAAGCTTTACTCCCGCCTGCATCCCCGGTGCGGGACGAGCTTCCTGCTCATCGTCATGATCATGGCGATCTTCGTGTTCGCGCCGATCGGGCTGCCCGCATGGTGGTTGCTCGTCCTCACACGGATCCTCGGCGTGCCGCTGATCGCGGGCCTGTCTTTTGAGGTCATCAAGTGGGCGGGCCGCAACCGGCGCAAGCGCTGGGTGCAGGCGATCATGTGGCCCGGGATGCAGCTGCAGAAGCTGACCACGCGTGAGCCGGATCTCGATCAGCTTGCGGTGTCGATCGCGTCGTTGCAGGCCGTGCTGGCGGTCGAAACGCCGGGCGAGCAGTCGGCCGACGACATGCTCGGCGTCGAAGTCGTGGCGTAGACGCGGATTGCGGGTGGGGACGCGGATTGCGCGTGGGGACGCGCGCGGGTAGGGTCCGGGCCGGAGGCGCATACTCGGAATGAGGGGATAGGGCGTGTCAAGGACAGTTGTCCGTCGTGGCGTCGTGGCGGTTGCCGTGGCGTGCGGCCTCGTCGCCGCTGTGCCAGCGGTCGCGGAGGCGAAGGCGCAGCCCGCGACCTGCGCCGGCACGTCGTTCCAGGACTCACCGCTGCTGGTCCGTTTGACACGATCGTGCTCACCGGACTGTGCACCGGCAAGTCGTTCACGCTGCCGGCCACGGCCACCTGACGCGACACGTTCTCGCGCAGCTCTCAACCGTTCGACCCCCTGAACGGGTCCGGCGGCGGTCTGTCATTCCTGCTCACGGGGAACTGCACGGGCTCCGGGACCTCGTTCACGGTCACCGACTCGAGGTTCGATTCCAATCAGTCTCGACTTCTACACTGGCGTTGAGATGATCGACGACCTCGTCACCCAGATCGAGACGCGCTTTGGCGAGCTTGAAGCCGAGCTGTCCGATCCGCTTGTGATCGGCGACCGCGAGCGGTTCACCGCCGCCAGCCGCGCGTACCGCGAGCTCGAGCCGGCCGCGAAGCTCGCCGCCGAGTATCGCCGCAACGCCGACGACTACGCGGGCGCGCGCGAGCTCCTCGACGAGGGTGCGGATGATCCGGAGCTGCGCGCGCTGATGGAGAGCTCACGGGAGCGGCTTGGCGCGCTCGAGGAAGAGATTCGCCTGGCGATGGTCGAGCGCGACCCCAACGACGACAAGAACGTGATCGTCGAGATCCGCCCCGGCGCGGGCGGCGACGAGGCGGGGCTGTGGGCCGGCGATCTGTACCGGATGCTGACCCGGTATGCGGAGCGCCGCGGATTCTCGGTCGAGCCGCTGTCGATTGGCGAGGGCACGTACACGTTCTCGGTCAAGGGCGGCGGCGCGTACTCGGTGTTCAAATTCGAGGGGGGGACCCACCGGGTCCAGCGCGTCCCCGAGACGGAGTCCCAGGGGCGGATCCACACCTCGACGGCGACGGTCGCCGTGCTCCCCGAGGCCGATGACGTCGAGGTCGAGGTCGACCCGGGAGATCTCCAGATCGACGTCTACCGGAGCTCGGGACCCGGCGGCCAGTCGGTCAACACGACCGACTCGGCGGTCCGGATCACGCACAAACCGTCCGGGATCGTCGTCTCGATGCAGGACGAGAAGTCCCAGCTGCAGAACCGCGAACGCGCGATGCGCGTGCTGCGCGCGCGCCTCTACGAGCGCGCACTCGCCGAGCAGCAGGCCGAGCTCGCCGCCTCGCGCCAGGCGCAGGTCGGCACCGGCGAGCGCGCCGAGAAGATCCGGACCTACAACTTCCAGGAGCGGCGGGTCAAGGACCACCGCATCAATCTGCTCGTCCACAACCTCGACGAGATCCTGCTCGGTCAGCTCGACGAGCTGACCTCGGCCCTACAGGACGATGAGAAGCGCCGTCGGCTCGAGGAGAAGGCGGTTGCTTGACGCCGCGCCGGCGACCGCGCCGGTGACTGTCCGGGACGCGATCGCGGCGGCCACGGCAGAACTGGCCACTGCCGGGTGCGACTCGCCGCGGCTCGATGCCGAACTCCTGCTCGCAGCGGCACTCGGCGTCGATCGGGTGAGGCTTGTGCTTGACGCACGCTCGCCGGTCGCCGCGGATGGCCTGGACCGGTTTGGCGCGCTCATCGCCCGGCGGGCGGCGCGTGAGCCGGTGGCGTACATCGTGGGGGCTAGGGGCTTCCGCCACATCGATGTGCGCGTTGACTCTCGCGTCCTGATTCCCCGGCCGGAGACCGAACTGCTCGTCGAGGCGGCGCTCTCACTCCCGCTTGGCGCGCGCGTGGTTGACATCGGCACCGGGAGCGGGGCGGTGGCGCTCGCGCTGAAGAGCGAGCGTCCCGACCTGTCGGTGACCGGTGTCGACGTCTCCGCCGCGGCGGTGGCCGTCGCCCGGGAGAACGGGGCGCGGCTCGGGGCCGACGTGCCGTTCGTCGTCGGCGATCTGCTCGCCGGGCTTGCGTGCGACGCGGTGCTGGCGAACCTGCCCTACGTGGCTGAGGGGGCTGAGCTGGCGCCCGAGATCATGCGCTACGAGCCGGCCGGCGCCCTGTTCGGAGGACCGGACGGGCTCGACGTCATCCGGCGGCTTGTGACGATGCTCGACGGCGTGGCGTTCGTCGCGCTGGAGATCGGCTTCGACCAGGGCGATGCGGTCGAGGGTCTGCTGCGGGACGCCGGGTTCGCCGAGGTCGAGCGCCGGCGTGACCTCGGCGGTCACGAGCGGGTGCTCGTCGGTCGCCGATGAGCGTGCGCGCGCCGGGCGCCCCGGACAACTCGTCGGAGCTGTTCGAGCGCTGTCTCGCGGTCGGCGGGGTCGCCGTGTTCCCGGCCGACACCGTGTACGGCCTCGCCTGCGATCCCAGCAACCGGATCGCCGTCGAGCGGCTCTATCGCCTCAAGCGCCGCCCGCTCGGTAAGCCGTCGGCGGTGATGTTCTTCGACGTGTCGCTGGCGCTCGACGCGCTGCCTGAACTCGGCGAGCGGACGCGGGGCGCCCTAGCGCGCCTGCTCCCGGGTGGAGTCTCGTTGCTGCTGCCAAATCCGGCCGAGCGGTTCCCGCTCGCGTGCGGGGAGGACCCAGCGACGCTCGGGCTGCGGGTGCCGACGGTGTCGTTGCTCGCGGACGTGAAGTGGCCGATCCTCCAGTCGAGCGCGAACCGCGCCGGCGGGGCGGATGCGCGGCGCTTGGCGGACGTGCCGCAATCGATCCGGACCGCTGCCGACCTGCTGCTCGACGGCGGCGAGCTGCCCGGGACGCCCTCGACGGTGATCGACATGCGCGCGTACGAAGGCGACGGTGAGTGGTCGATCGTCCGACCGGGGGCCGTCTCGGCGGATGCCGTCGCCGATGCGCTAGTGAGCAGCTAAGCCGCGTTGCGCTCGCGTTTTCGGCTCCGCTTGTCCGGGGTGCCGCCGGAGCCGCTGCTGCCGCCCAAGTCGATGAAGTCGCCACCGCTGAGGATCGCGAACAGCAGCGCGATGACGAGCGCGGCGGCGCCGAGGACGAGCACGCCTGCGAGCGCGGCGAGCGGGATCGCGACAAACAGCGTGAGGTAGCTCTTCACGAAGGGGCGGGCGAGGAGCATCGAGCCGATCACGAACAGCGCCGCACCGCCGATCATCAGCCCGAGCCCGGCGTGGGAGTGGACCGCCTGGCGCCAGGCGAGCGTCAGTGTCGCCTTGGAGATCTGACCGGTCACGTCCTCGTGGTGAGCCGTCGAGATCACGTAGGCCGCCGGTGCGGCGACGCCCGCGAGCTGCAGGAGAAGCCCGCCGGTGATCCACGGCCAACGGGCGCTGACCGGTCGCAGCCGATGCCAGGCTGCCGACTCGTCCTTCACTTCGAAGATGCTGTGGCTCTCCATCGTCGTCGCCCCTTCCCCCGAGTTTTCCCGACCGCCCACTGATAAGGTCGCAACCGTGACCGTAGAGCTTCCACAGGACTTCTTCAACCGCCCCCTCGCCGAGGTCGATCCGGAGATCGCGGACGTCCTCGCCCTGGAGCTCGAGCGCCAGCAGCGGACGCTCGAGATGATCGCCTCAGAGAACTTCGTACCCGTCTCGGTTCTCGAATGTCAGGGCTCCGTCCTGACGAACAAATACGCCGAGGGCTATCCCGGCAAGCGCTATTACGGCGGCTGCGAACACGTCGACGTCGCCGAGCAGCTCGCGATCGATCGCGCCAAGGCGCTGTTCGGCGCCGAGCACGCGAACGTCCAGCCGCACTCCGGCGCCCAGGCGAACGCGGCCGTCTACCACGCGCTGCTGCAGCCGGGGGACACGCTGATGGGACTCGAGCTCGCCCACGGCGGTCACCTCACGCACGGGATGAAGATCAACGTTTCCGGCCGCCTGTACGACATCGCGCCGTACCAGGTCGACCGCGAGACGAGCCGGATCGACATGGACGAGGTCGAGCGCGTCGCTCACGAGCGCAAGCCGAAGATGATCCTCGCCGGGTGGTCGGCGTACCCGCGGTTCCTCGACTTCGAGCGCTTCCGGGCGATTGCGGATGCGGTTGGGGCGTATCTCGTCGTTGACATGGCCCACTTCGCCGGGCTCGTGGCGGCCGGCCTGCATCCGAGCCCGATTCCGCACGCCCACGTGACTACCACCACGATCCACAAGACGATCGGCGGGCCGCGCGGCGGGATGATCCTCTGCACCGAGGATCTGGCCAAGAAGATCAACTCGGCGGTGTTCCCGGGCCAGCAGGGCGGCCCGCTCGAGCACGTCATCGCCGGCAAGGCGGTCGCGCTGCGGATCGCCCAGTCAGACGCCTTCCGCGAGCGTCAGCAGCGGACGCTCGACGGCGCTCAAGCCGTGGCCAGCGCGCTGCTGTCCGCGGGCCATGGCGTCAGCGTGCTGACCGGCGGGACCGACGTCCATCTCGTGCTCTGCGATCTGCGCGAGTCGTCGATGGACGGACAGCAGGCCGAGGACCGGCTCCACACGATCGGGATCACCGTCAACCGCAACGCGGTGCCGTTCGACCCGCGGCCGCCGGCCGTCTCGTCGGGGCTGCGGATTGGAACGCCGGCGCTGGCGACGCGCGGGCTCGGCGTCGATGACTTCGCCGAGGTTGGCGGGATCATCGTCGAGGCGCTGACGCTGTCCGATGACGAGTTCGACGCGCGGCGCGGCGATCTGTTCGAGCGCGTCGCCGGGATCGCGGACCGCTACCCGCTCTACGCGGGGCTCCGGACAGAAGCCGTCATCGCCTGAGCTTTGTAACGGGTTGGTGGCGGTTTGCGGCACCTCCGTGCCGGCCCTGTGCCAACTCTGTTTAAAGGCGCTTTGAGGGGTGGTTGGGTGGGGCGTTTGGCTGCATCCTGGGGGTCATGAGTCCCCGGGATCGGCCGAACGTTCGATGGCGACGGGGATTCTGGGCGCTTTCGAACGGCAGGCCGGCACAAGCGGCCTGGTGTTCGATCACGGCGAAAGCCGTCGGTGCTGTCGAACGGTATGCCGATTGACCCGGTCATTGACGCCAGTCTGCGGCGGCTGCGTCGCCAACAGCACGCTGCCGCGCATCGCGACCAGCTGATCGCCGCCGGCGTCACCCGGGCGCAGATCGCCACCCGCGTGCACCGCGGCGAGTGGCAGCGCCCGTTCCGCAGCGTCTACATCCTCGGCGACCCCGGCCTGATCCCGCTGGCGATCGCGTCGGCCGTGCTGCTCTGCCTTGGCGAGGACGCCATCCTCAACGACCGCATCGCGGGCTTCCTGTGGGGACAGATCGACTACCGGCCGCCCGTCATCGACGTCGCGGTTCCGCGCACCAGGGTCCGCCCGAGGCCGGGCGTCCGGATCCACCTCATCCAGCCCCTCAATGCCAGAGACGTTCGCTACCAGCACGGTCTCAGGCTCACCGGCCCTGCGAGAACCCTGATCGACCTCGCCACCCACGCGACCAGCAGCGAGCTCGAGCACATCACCAGCGAATCGGTCGCCAAACGCCTCATCACCGAGCAGAACCTGATCGAGGCGCTCGATCGCGCCCCCCACAACCACCCCGGCGCCGCCCGCCTCAGGGCACGGCTGCGAGACCACACCGACCTCCTCCTGCACACCCGGTCGGTCGCCGAACGGATCGCCTACCCGCTGATCCGCGACGCCGGCCTCCCCCGCCCCGGACTCAACGAGATCGTCGAAGGCCAACGCGTCGACATGCACTGGCCGCAACACCGCCTGATCGCACCAACTCACCACCGAGCCCTACCGCGTCATCGCCACCATCGCACAAGCGCTCGCACTCGCAGGACCGGGCGCCCAGGCGGCGTAAACCCACGCAGGGCCAGTCCGGCTGCCATCCTTGGACGTTGTTTATGCGCTATTCGGACGCCGTCTACGCCTTTCTCGTCGCGACGGCCGTCGCGCTCCTGCTGACGCCGGTCGCCGCCCGCCTGGCGTGGAAGATCAAGGCGACGGCCAAGCCGAACGAGCGCGGCCTGGCTGTCACCGAGACGCCGCTGCTCGGTGGACTGGCGATTCTCGCCGGGGTCATTGTGGCGGCGGCGATCTGGCTGCCGAACGAGATCGTCCTCCAGCACGTGGCGCACGGCAAGCCGGGGCCGGGCGGGACGGTCGACACCTGGGGCGTGATCGCCGGCGCGGGCGTGATCACGCTTGTCGGCGCGATCGACGACTGGATCGACCTCCCACCGGGGGTGAAGCTGCTCGGGCAGATCGGGGCGGCGATCATCGCCGTGCAGGCGGGAGCGGTCGTGCTCGATGTGACGCTGCCGTTCGTCGGCGCGCTCCAGTTCCCGAGCACCGGCGGGGTGCTGACGGTGATCTGGCTCGTCGCGCTGATGAACATCGTCAACTTCTCTGACGGGGTCGATGGTCTGGCGGCGGGGCTGTGCACGATCGACGGGATCGCGTTCACGGTGATCGCATTCGACCTCGGGGTCAACAACGCCGCGATCCTCGCCGCGATCACTGCCGGGGCGTCGCTCGGCTTCCTGTTTCACAACTTCTACCCCGCGTCGGTCTTCATGGGTGACGCCGGCGCGAACCTGCTCGGGTATCTGCTCGGGATCGTCACCGTGCTCGGCTCGCTGAAGACGAACGCGGTCGTCGCGCTCGTCGCGCCGCTGATGATCCTCGCCGTCCCGTTCCTGGACACGAGCTTTGTCGTCGCCAAGCGGCTGAAATACCGCCGGGCGCCCTGGAACGCGGATGCCAACCATTTTCATCACCGGATGGCGCGGATCGGCTTCAGCCCGCGGCGCACGGTTGCCTACCTGTACGGCTGGACGCTCATGCTCGCTGGGGTCGCGATCGCGCTGCGGTTCATCCCGTACTCCGATCACCACGGTGGCTATCACCTCGGGTGGGCACTCGTGATGGGGGCGATCGCGCTCATCGCGGTCGCCGCGAGCATCTACCTCGTGTACGTGCTCGAGATCCTCAAGTTCCGCCACCGAACGGCGGAGCACATGCTGAGACTCGATCCGGACACGACGGAGTTCCAGATCGACGAGGCGGTCCGGCGCGATCTGGAGACGGGAGAGTTCGACCGGGTCGGGACATGGGATAGTGCCGCGGATGGAGAAGGCACATCTGAGGGACCTGACGCCGTTCACCACGCTCGACGGCAGCCAGATCCGCGAACTGGCGGGTCCGGCGTGGACCCCCGCCCGCAACCAGAGCCTCGCCGAGGCGACCCTGCCGCCGCACGGCGAGACGGCTGAGCACTACCACCCGCAGAGCGAGGAGCTCTACTACTTCGTCGCCGGGTCCGGGCGGATGCGCCTCGGCGACGACGAGACCGGAGTCACCGCCGGCGACTGCGTCGTGATCCCGCCGGGGACGCCCCACAAGCTGTTCAACGACGGTGACACCCCGCTCGTCCTGCTGTGCTGTTGCGCGCCCGCGTATTCAGACGACGACACCGTCATGACCGGTCGATAACAGCTGCGGCGCGATGCGAGGGCTCAGCCGACGCAAGCTCATCACGATCGCCGGCATCGCGCTCGCCACGGTCATCGCCGGCGTGCTCCGGTACGCGACCGGGGTCTCCGCAGTGCTCGCGTTCGTCGTCTCGGCGATCGCGCTTGCCGGCCTGGCGTGGATCGTGTCGTTCGCCACCGAGCAGGTGGGGCAGCGGCTTGGACCTGCCGCCACCGGCGTGATGCAGTCGACGCTTGGCAACCTGCCCGAGTTCTTCGTCGTCATCTTCGCGCTGAACGCCGGCCAACGGGTCGTGGCCGAGACCGCGATTCTCGGCTCGATCCTCGTCAACGCGTTGCTCGTGCTCGGCGTCGTGATCGTCGCCGGGGCGTGGGTCGCGAAGGACGGGATCATGCGGTTCGGCAAGCGATTGCCGAACGACACGGCGACGCTGCTGCTCGTATCGACGTTCATCATCATCCTGCTGGGGATCGCGCACTCGTCGCACGACCTGGCCAGCCATCACGCCAAGACGATCTCGATCGTCGGGGCGATCGCGCTGCTGATCGTCTACGGGGTCTGGCTGCGCGAATACCTTGGCTCGGACAGACGGCCGGGCGGGGAGGGGGAGGCGAGCGGCAAAGGGCCCGGGGTCCCGATCGCGGTCAGCTTGATCCTGCTCGGGGTCGCCGGGGTGGCATCGGCGTTCGTGTCGGACTGGTTCGTCCACGCGCTGCAACCAACGATCGACCAGCTCCACATCAGCGAGGCGTTCGCGGGGCTCGTGATCGTCGCAATCGCCGGCAACGCCGTCGAGAACGTCGCCGGGATCGTCCTCGCGATCAAGGGCAGGTCCGACCTCGCGATCTCGGTCGTGAAGAACTCGGTGGCGCAGATCGCGGCGTTTCTGTATCCGCTGCTCGTGCTCGCTTCGCTGCTGACGGCGACGACCCTCACGTTCTCGATCGCGCCCGTGTACATCGGGGCGCTGTTTGGGACGGCCATCATCGTGTGGCAGATCACCGGCGACGGCGAAGCGGGCCCGTTCGAGGGCAGCGCGCTGATCGCCGCGTACGTGATCCTCGCGACGGTGGCGGCGTTCGAATGAGGCTCCCCTGAGCTGCTACCTTACGTTTACGTAAGGTTCTGTCTCTGACCCCAGAGAGTCCGTTGACCACGATCGAAGCGCCTCCAGCCAACACCCCGGACCGCCCGCGCCGACGCGTCGGCGTCCATCACGAGCACGACAACTACAAGTGGTGGGCACTGTCGTGCACGAGCCTGGGGATGCTGCTGGCGACGATCAACTCGGGCACCTTGATCATCGCGCTGCCCGACCTCGAGCGCAGTCTGCACACGAGCCTGCTTGAGCTCGTGTGGGTCATCCTCGTCTACATGATCGCTTCGACGGTGCTCGTGCTGAGCGCGGGGCGTCTGTCTGACCAGTTCGGACGCAAGAACGCCTACATCGGCGGGTTTCTCGTGTTCGCGGTCGCGTCGCTCGGCGCCGGCTTCGCCGCGACGGGCACCCAACTCATTCTGTGGCGGATCCTCCAGGGCATCGGTGGGGCGTTCCTGTTCGCCAACGCCGCCGCGATCGTCACCGACTCGTTCCCGCGTGAGCAGCTCGGGCTGGCGATGGGGACGAACACGATGGTCGCCGCCGTCGGCCTCGTCATCGGACCGGTGCTCGGTGGCGCGCTCGTCGCGATCTCGTGGCACTGGGTGTTCTGGTTCAACATCCCGTTCGCGCTCCTCGGGTGTCTGTGGGCGTGGCTCGTGCTCCACGAGATCACCGGTCGCTCGGAGGACCGGAAGTTCGACTTCCTCGGCACGGCAACGTTCCTCGTCGGGCTCACCGGGCTCGTGCTCGGCATCTCCAAGGGCGGGATTTCCGGGTGGAGCTCCCCGGTCGTGATCGCCGGCCTCGTCGCCGCCGTCGTCCTGCTGCCGCTGTTCGTGCTGATCGAGCGACACACGAAGGCGCCGATGCTCGACCTCACGATCTTCCGCAACCGCCTGTTCTCCGCCGCCGCCGCCGCAGCGTTCATCAACGGCCTCGCCCGGTTCGCATTGATGTTCGTGTTCGTCTTCTACTTCCAGGGAGTGCAGGGCGACTCGCCGATCCTGGCGGGCGTGAAGCTCGCGCCGCTGGCCGTCGGGATGCTGATCGCCTCGCCACTCGCCGGTATCTGGGCCGATCGCCGCGGCTCGCGTGGGATGGCCGTCGCCGGGATGATCGTCACCGGGGTGGGGCTGGCGATGATGACGACGCTCGAGCGGGACACGACGTACTTGGCGAGCGGCATCTACATGTTCATCGTCGGACTCGGGAGCGGCATGTTCAACTCGCCGAACACCGCCGCGATGATGGGCACCGTCGCACCGCACCGCCGCGGGATCGCTGCCGGCGCCCGGGTGCTCGTCCAGAACACCGGCGCCGTCCTGTCGATCGCGTTCGTGCTCGCGGTCGTCACGTCGTCGGTCCCGAAGACGGTCCTGTTCAAGGTCTTCTCCGGGCTCGCCAACCACATCTCCAACGCCCAGCTGACCCCGTTCATCACGAACATGCACACCGCTCTGTGGACGCTGGCGATCATCTCGTTCATCGGTGCGTTCGTCGCCGCCGCGCGGCCGAAGCACAGCGGCGAGCCGGCCGCGACCGGGGCTCCTGCGCCGGAGGCGGCAGCGTCGTGAGCGCCACCGCGGAACGCCAGCTACGGATCGGAGAGGTCGCCGAGGCCACGGGGACGACGCCGCGCACGATCCGCTACTACGAGGAGATCGGGCTGCTCCCCGGCGAGGCGGGGCGTACTCAGGGCAAGCACCGCGTCTACACCGAGGCCGACGTCGACCGGATCAACGAGATCCGGCGCCTGCGCGACCTGCTCGGGCTGTCGCTCGAGCAGCTGGGGGCGGTGCTCGAGGCGGAGACGGCGCGGGCAGAGTTGCGGCGCGCCTACCACGAGACCGAGGATCCAGCCGCGCAGCACGCGATCCTGACGCAATCGCTCGGTCATATCTGCACCCAGCTCGAACTCGTGCGCATCCGTCGTCGCGAGCTCGAACAACTCGATCGGGAGCTGACGGAGAAGCGCAAGCTCGTCAAGCGGCGGCTGAAGGAACTCGAGCAGGCGTGAGCGACGGCGTCGACCGGCGGGCGATGGCCGCGCTGTCGGCCGGCCACATGCTCACCGACATCTCGCAGGGCGCGATTCCCGCGCTGCTGCCGTTCCTCATCGCCAAGGACCACCTCAGCTATGCGGCCGCGTCTGCGCTCGTGCTGGCGGCGACGATCTCGAGCAGCGTCATCCAGCCGGTGTTCGGACACATGTCAGACCGGGTCTCGCTGCCGTGGCTGATGCCGCTGGGACCTGCCCTCGGCGCGCTCGGCGTGGCGCTGGCCGGATGGGCGCCCACATATGCGCTGACGTTCGGTGCGATCGTGCTCAGCGGCGTCGGCGTCGCCGCCTTCCACCCGGAGGGCTCGCGCTTTGCCAACTATGTGTCCGGAGCCCGCCGCGCGAGCGGCATGAGCCTCTTCAGCGTCGGCGGCAACATCGGCTTCGCGCTCGGGCCGCTTGTGATGACCCCGCTCGTGATCGTCTTCGGCCTCCACGGGACCGCGTTCGTCCTGATCCCGACGCTCGCGATGGCCGCGGTGCTCATCCACGAACTGCCCCGGTTGGCGACATTCCGCACCGATGTCGTCGGCGGGCGCGTCCAGAAGGGGGACCACGACGAGGCATGGGGCCCGTTCGCGCTGCTCGCCGGCGTGATCGCGCTGCGCTCATTCGTCTACTTCGGGCTCGTCACGTTCATCCCGCTCTACTACGTGAACGAACTCCACGTCAGCAAGGCCTACGGCAACACCGCTCTGAGTGCGATGCTGCTCGGCGGGGCCCTCGGAACGCTCGCCGGCGGTCCGCTCGCAGATCGTTTCGGGAGGCGTGCCGTGCTCACCGGCTCGATGGTCCTGCTGCCGCCGCTGATCGTCGGCATGCTCGCGGCGGGTCCGGTGCTCGGAATCGTGTTCGCCGCGATCACCGGGGCGGTGACGATTGCCACATTCGCGGTGACCATCGTCATGGGGCAGGAGTACCTCCCGGGTCGGCTCGGCGTCGCGTCTGGGGTCACGATCGGCCTATCGATCGGGCTCGGCGGCGCCGGCGCCCCGCTGCTCGGGCTGATCGCCGATGCCCACGGCCTCCGGGCCGTGTACGAGGTGCTCGTTGTCCTACCGGTGCTCGCGCTCGTGCTCGTGAGCCTGCTGCCGGGCCCCAGCGGGGCGGGCCGCATCCGCCTGCGAGCGCGGATCCGGCGCAGCTCGCGGGCGGCCGCCGGGTAAAGCACACGGCCGCCGTGCCGTAACCAACGGGTAACGGCGTGGTAGGTAACGTTGAGCCGTCGGATTACGGCGCACCAGAAGCCTGCGAATTGGCTTCCACGCCGTTCGAAACGCCCGACGCCCCACATCATCACGTCCAAACGCGCTTGACCACCAACCGTTTCTCACGCTGGCTACCCCGCCTGGCTGCTCTTGCCGCAGCCTTCGTCGGCATCGTCAATGTCGGCTCGGCGCTGACGCCGAACATCCGCTGGCGCGGCCACATGCTGCTCCAGGTCGAACCGGTCCAGACGATGCATCTGTTCCACGCGCTCGCCCTCCCCGCGGGGCTGGCGCTGCTGCTCGTCGCGCCGTACCTGCACAAGCGCCGTCGCCGCGCCTGGCAGGTGGCGATTGGCCTGATGCTCGCGCTCGGTCTGTTCGACCTGCTCAAAGGCCTCGATTTCGAAGAGACCGCCGTGACCTGGGGGACGGCCATGGTGCTGCTGGCCGGGGGTGCCGCGTTCCGCGTGCGCCCCGAGCCGATCACACTTCGCTCGGCGCTGTGGCGCGTTCCGCTGCTGACGCTGACCGGCGCCGTCGGCGTCACGCTCGCCCGGTCCGCCGACCACCATCTCGCGGGTCGCACGGTCATCGCCGGCACGCTGCTGACGATCGCCTACGTCGTCTTCCGGCCGCTCGCCGCGCCGCGCGGGCTACCCGGTCCCGATGCGCGTGCCGCCGCCGCCGAGCTCGTCCATCGGTACGGCACGGACACGCTGTCATTCTTCAAGCTCCGCGCCGACAAGCAGTACTTCTTCAGCCACGACGGGCGCGCGTTCGTCGGCTACCGGATCGAGAACGGAGTGCTCCTTCTCTCCGGCGATCCCGTTGGTCCGGAGAGCACGTTCTCCGGTCTGCTTCATGAGCTTCAGGCGTTCGCCGACATGCGCGGGCTGCGTCTCGGCGCGGTCGGCGCGAGCGAAGAGATGCGCCCGCTCTACGAAGCGCTCGGTCTCCGCACGATTTACCTCGGCGACGAGGCGATCGTCGACCTGCAGAAGTTCTCGCTCGAGGGCCGGCCGATCCGCAAGGTGCGCCAGTCGGTGACGCGGCTCACGAAGGCCGGCTACAGCGCCGAGCTGCATGAGGTCGGCACGCTCGACGCGGCCACCATGGACGAGATCGAGCACGTGCTCGAATGCGGTCGCGAGGGCGCGCCCGAGCGCGGGTTCTCGATGGCGATGGATTCGATCCGTGGGGCGCGGTGCAACGAGACGCTCGTCGTGCTCGCCCGCGACGACGCGGACCAGATCCGCGGCGTCCTGCATTTCGTGCCGGTGTTCGGCCGCCCCACGGTGTCGCTGTCGTTCATGCGCCGCGACCCGGGAACGCCGAACGGCCTGACCGAATTTCTCGTGGCGAGGGCCGTCGAGCTGCTCCGCGAGCGCGGACTCGAGGAGATGAGCCTCAACTTCGCCGCGTTCGCAAAATGGATGCACAGCCCGGAGAAACGCCACGAGCGCCTGCTCGGAAAACTCGTCGCACTGGGCAATCCGTTCTTCCAGATCGAGAGCCTGTACCGCTTCAACGCAAAGTTCTTTCCCCGCTGGGAACCGCGGTACCTCATCTACGAGGGGGCCCTCGGGCTGCCGCGTGCCGGAATCGCCGCACTATGGGCGGAAGGGCAGCTCTGGAAGCCGAAGATCGGGTCAGCCCGCACGGCACAAACCCGCTAACCTGCCGTTAATCCGCGGCGCCCCGCAGGCCCCTCATTCCGGGGTCGGCACAGCGCCGGGGCGGGACGTCCGGGCAGGACGACCCGTAAAAATGCCGCCGGTCACCCGTGACCGGCCCTCCGACCCCGTGCCAACAGCTTGAACAGCGCATCCCGAAACCATGACGAACAGCCGACCCCCCTTCACCGGCCGGGACGCCGCCGGCGCGGGAGCTTTGCTGCTGTCCGTGAACCTCATGTGCGCGGGCGTGGGGGCAGCCATCGGGGCGCTCGTCGGAGCGCTCGTCCCGCTGCTGCTCGTCGGGTTCTTCATCGGTTTCTTTGTGGGGATTCGCGTTGTCGCTAGCCGCTTCCGTGGACTCTGAATCGCGACCGACCGGGACCCTGCTTCTCCGGTACTTCGACGTCGTGCTCGTCGTCGCGGCCGCGCCGATCATGCTGCTCATCGGCGTGTCGGCGACGGGCTACGGTGCCGGTGCCGGCGTGTGGATCCTGCTGCGCGCGGCCGGCGAGGTCGTCGAGCGCGTCGCCGTGAAGGCCCCGCCCAACCAGCAGATCTCGATCCGGCTCGGCTTCCTCATCGGTCGCCTGTTCGCGCTCGCCATCACCGTCATCCTGGTGCGCAAGGCGTCGGGCCAGGACGCCGGGCTCACGGCGCTGCTCGTGATCGTGTTCGCATACACGGTGAGCATGTTTCTGTCTGTCGTTAATCGGCCGAGGTCGAAATGAGTAACACCCGTAAGGTCCTGCTGGCCCTGGCCGGCTTCTACGTCGTCGGCCTTGTCGCGTTGATGGTGATCTTCGGGATCACCACGCACAAGAACAACGAGTTCCAGCCCCAGAACGAGTTCAAGTTGACCAATTGGGTCGACCTGGGCGTGTTCAGCATCAACCGCGCGGTCCTGTACCTGTTCATCGCCGCCGTTCTGACGGTCGTGACGATGGTGTGGATCGCCCGCCGGATGCACACGCGGCCGAACCGCGTCCAGACCGCGGTCGAGGTCCTCTACAGCCTGATGCGCGACAACATCACGCGCGGCAACATGGAGGACAGCATGGCGGCGCGGTGGTTCCCGTTCATCGGGGCGCTGTTCCTGTTCATCTGGTACTCGAACCTGATCGGCTACCTGCCGCTGCCGACGAACACCGAGGAGAAGTTCAACATCTTTGGCGCGCACATCCCCTCGTTCGCGCTCTACGCGTCGACCGCAAACGTGTCCGTCCCGCTCGTCCTCGCGATCGTCACGTTCCTCGCCTTCAACTTCGAGGGCGTGCGCGTGCACGGCCCGATCGGCTACGTCAAGAGCCTCATCCCCGCGGGTGTCCACGGGCCGATCCTGCTGCTGATCGCCCCGCTCGAGATCATCTCGACGTTCATGCGGCTGATCTCGCTCACCGTCCGATTGTTCGCCAACATCCTGGCCGGCCACATGATCATCTTGTTCATGGCCGGCGGGCTCGCCGTGATCATCGGCGCGAGCTGGCTGGGGTGGTTCACGCTCCCGGCCGGCATCGCCCTCTACCTGTTCGAGCTTGGGCTTGTGGCCACGCTGCAAGCGTTCATCTTCGCCACCCTCACTGCGATCTACCTTGGTGGCGCCGTCTCTCACCACTGACCCACAAAGGAGTTCGAAAGTGCTTTTGCCCATCTTCCACATTGCGGCTGGCGTCAGCGCCGGCCTTGGCATCGGGATCGGCGGCGGACTCGGCGCCGTCGGCGCTGGTGTCGGCATCGGGATCATCTTCGGCAAGGTGATCGAGGCGGTCACCCGCCAGCCCGAGATGCGGGACGAGATCACGAGCATCCAGTGGCTCGGCTTCGCCCTCACCGAGGCGTGCTTCTTCTACGGCCTCGTCGCCGGCCTGCTGTCCTGGGTCCTGAAGTAGTCCGATGCCTGTTACTGCTTCAAGCGGCTCGTTCCTCATCTCGCCCAACGTCGGGCTGATGATCTGGACCCTGCTGCTGTTCGTCTTTTCGATGATCGTGCTCTGGCGACTCGCGTTCCCGCGGATCACCGAGGCGCTCGATCGCCGGCAGCACGCGATCGAGGAGTCGATCGAGCATGCCGAGCGGACACGGCAGGAGGCGGACAAGATGCTGCAGGAGTACCGCGCGCGGCTCAAGGAGTCCCGTCAGCAGGCCGAGGACATCCTCGCCCGCGCCCGCAAGGCGGCGGAGGCGCGCGAGCACGAGTCGCTCGAGGAGGCCAAGGCGCGGCGCGAGCAGCTGCTCGAGCAGACGCGCAAGGATATCGAGGCCGAGACCAAGCGTGCGATCTCCGAGATCCGCCGTGAGGTCGCCGATCTGACGGTCATGGCCACCGAGCGGGTGACGCGCAAGACGCTCACCGAAGAGGATCAGCGCCGCCTCGTCGAGGAGACGCTGAACGAGCTCGACTTCAGCGCGCTGGCCGGGTCCGGAAGCGAGCACTAGGAACTCGATCGTGGAAGAGATCGCCGAGGTCTACGCGCGCTCGCTGTTCGAGGTCGCGCAGGAGCAGGACAAGCTCGATGTCGTGCGCGAGCAACTCGGGCAGTTCGCCGACGCGCTGAACGACGATCGCCAGCTGGCGATCTTCTTCTTCTCGCCGTACTTCTCGAGTGAGGAGAAGAAGGACGGGCTGCATCGGATGCTCTCGGGGGCAGACCCGGCGTTCATGAACTTCCTCGAGGCGCTCGTCGAGCGCCATCGGATGCCCGTGATCTTCCGGATCCGCAGTCGCTACGTGGAGATGTGGGACGCCGTCAACCGGCTGCTGCCGGTAGAGGTGACGAGCGCGGTCCCGCTCGATGAGGAGACCGTCAAGAGCATCGGTCAGAGCATCGGCGAACAGACCGGAAACGAGATTCAACTATCTACAGTCGTAGATCCGAACGTTCTCGGCGGCATCGTCCTCCGGGTCGGCAATTTCATCCTCGATGCCTCGATCAGGAACAGACTCGAACAACTTCGCAAGCAAGTAGCGCGGGCGTGAGCCCGTTTGGCGTTGCCGTAAGGAGCCGTTAATGGAAATCAAGCCCGACGAAATCACCTCGATCCTGAAGAGCCGGATCGAGGGCCTCGACTCCTCGAGCGCCGATCTCACCGAGGTCGGAACCGTGCTCTCGGTCGCGGACGGCATCTGCCGCATCCACGGCCTCGAGAACTGCATGTCGTTCGAGATGCTCGAGCTCCCCAACGACGTCACCGGGCTCGCGCTCAACCTCGAGTCCGACAACGTCGGGGCCGTGCTGTTCGGCGAGTGGGAGAAGATCTCCGAGGGCGACACCGTGCGTCGCACCAAGCGCCTGCTCGAGATCCCCGTCGGCGAGGGGCTGCTTGGGCGGATCGTCGATCCGCTCGGTAACCCGCTCGACGGCAAGGGCGACATCGCCGCCGCTGAGTCGCGACCGGCGGAGCACAAGGCCCCGGGCGTCATCTCGCGCCAGCCGGTGAAGGAGCCGATGCTCACCGGACTGAAGGCGATCGACTCCATGATCCCAATCGGCCGCGGCCAGCGCGAGCTGATCATCGGCGACCGCCAGACCGGCAAGACTGCCATCGCGGTCGACACGATCATCAACAACCGCGAGCGCGACCTGATCTGCGTCTACGTCGCGATCGGGCAGCGCAAGGCGACCGTGGTGGCGCTCGCCAACGAGCTCGCCGAGGCCGGCGCGATGGACAACTCGATCATCGTCATGGCGGCCGCCGACGAGTCGGCGCCGATCAAGTTCCTCGCCCCGTACGCCGGGTGCGCGATGGCCGAGTACTTCCTCTACAACGGCAAGGCCGCGCTGTGCATCTACGACGACCTCACCAAGCACGCGTACGCCTACCGGCAGATGTCGCTGCTGCTGCGCCGGCCGCCGGGCCGCGAGGCGTATCCGGGCGACGTCTTCTACCTCCACTCGCGGCTGCTCGAGCGCGCGGTCAAGCTGTCGGACAACTACGGCGGAGGCTCGCTGACGGCGCTGCCGATCATCGAGACGCAGGCCGGTGACGTGTCGGCGTACATCCCGACGAACGTCATCTCGATCACCGACGGGCAGATCTTCCTCGAACCGAAGCTGTTCAACTCGGGCGTGCGCCCCGCCATCAACGTCGGCATCTCCGTCTCCCGCGTCGGCGGCAGCGCGCAGATCACGCCGATGCGCAAGGTCGCCGGCCGCCTGAAGCTCGACCTCTCGCAGTACCGCGAGCTCGAGGCCTTCTCGCAGTTCGGCTCCGAGCTCGACCCGGAGACCCAGCGGACGCTCGCCCGCGGCGAGCGGCTCGTCCGGACTCTGAACCAGGGCGAGCGCCAGCCGATGCCGGTCGAGGACCAGGTCGTCCAGATCTACGCCGCCACGAACGGCTACCTCGACCGGATCGAGATCGACAAGGTCGAGCGGTTCCTCGCCGACCTCACGGACTCGGTCCGCGGCAGCTCGGGCGACCTGCTGAAGCAGATTGCGGGCGGCGAGTGGAATGACGAGATCACCGAGCAGCTCGACAAGACGGTGAGCGAGTTCGCCGAGGACTTCGGCTACGACCTTGATGAAGAGGGTCATCCGATGGACGACAGCGACATCGACTCGGGCCCGAGCGCGTCAGGTTCGTCCAACGGCGCCGGCGCCGACGGGTCGGAGCGCTCGAGCGAGAGCCAGGAAGAGGAGGAAGAGGCCGTACCCGCCTAGGTCGCGGGCGCCGGTCTCTGAAACGCCATGGCCACATCGCAGCGGGATGTCCGCAACCGAATCGATTCGGTCAAGAACATCCAGAAGATCACGCGGGCGATGGAGATGGTCGCCGCCGCCCGGTTGCGGCGAGCCGAGCAGCGCATCGAGCAGCTGCGGCCGTACGCGCGCGCGATTCGCCGGATGACGCGCCAGGCCGCCGAGGCCGCCGGGGACATCCCGCGGCTTCCGATCCTCGCCGAGCACGATCAGGTGAACACCGTCGGGCTGCTGCTGATCGCCGGTGACCGCGGGCTCGCGGGTGCGTTCAACTCGAACATCGTCCGCCGCGGCATCGCCGCAGGGCGCGAGCACGAGGGCGACGGCCACAAGGTCGTCTACTTCGCCTCCGGGCGCCGGCCGTCCTCGTCGCTCACTTTCCGCGGCGTCCAGGTCGCCGACAGCTTCATCGGGTTCACCGACCGTCCGGCCTACTCGGATGCGCGGACGATCGCGGAACGGCTGATGGCGGCATACGTCGACGGCGAGGTCGACCGCGTCGAGATCTTCTACAACGGTTACATCTCGGCCATCTCCCAGGTCGTCCGGCGCGAGACGCTGCTCCCGCTCCAGCAGGCGTCCATCCTCGACGAAGGCGAGGAGGGCGAGGCACAGGACGAGGAGGACCGCGATCGCCGCAATGACGAGAAGCGCCCGCTCGTCGAATACGAGCCCGACCCCGAGGAGATCCTCAAGCGCCTCGTCCCTGATTACGTCGAGATTTCGATCTACCGAGCGCTACTGGAATCGACGGCGTCCGAGCACGGCGCGCGGATGACCGCGATGCGGAACGCCTCGGACAACGCGACGGGCCTCATCGACGATTTGACGTTGGAGATGAACCGGGCTCGCCAGGCGGAGATCACCCAGGAGATCATGGAGGTTGTCGCCGGGGCCGAGGGTTTGAGCTAACGACTTGGAGACAGCCGGGGCTGCCACAGCGCCGCGGCCGGATTGGAGAAGACACCACGCATGTCAGCGACAGCAGCATCAGACACCAGAGATCAGCAGGAGCAGGACCGCAATGTCGGCCGGATCGAGGAGATCCAGGGCGTCGTCATCGAGGCTCTGTTCCCCGACCGCCTGCCCGAGATCAACCACGCGATCCGGATCCGGCGCCCGCAGTCCGCGCTCGCTGAGGAGTCGATCGACGAGCAGCAGGAGGAGGGGGCGAACGAGTGGCTCGTGTGCGAGGTGCAGCAGCATCTCGGCGACGACCGCGTCCGCGCGGTGGCGATGGACACGACCGACGGGCTCTCGCGCGGTACCGAGGTGATCGACACCGGCGCACCGATCACGGTGCCCGTGGGCGAGAAGACACTCGGGCGGATCTTCAATCTACTTGGCGAGCCGATCGACCATGGCGAGCCGATGCCTGATGACATCGAGCGCTGGCCGATCCACCGGACCGCGCCAACGGTCGAGGCGCTGACGCCGACGACCGAGATGTTCGAGACCGGAATCAAGGTCGTTGACCTGCTCGCGCCGTATGCCAAGGGCGGCAAGGTTGGCTTGTTCGGCGGTGCCGGCGTCGGCAAGACGGTGATCATTCAGGAGCTGATTCACAACCTCGCTCAGGAGCACGGCGGTCTGTCGGCCTTCTGCGGTGTCGGCGAGCGCTCGCGGGAGGGCAACGACCTCTACCTTGAGATGAAGGAGTCGGGCGTCATCGACAAGACGATGCTCGTATTCGGCCAGATGAACGAGCCGCCTGGCGCGCGTATGCGTGTCGCGCTGTCGGGCCTGACGATGGCGGAGTACTTCCGCGACGAGGAAGGCCAGGACGTGCTCCTGTTCATCGACAACATCTTCCGCTTCGTCCAGGCGGGCTCCGAGGTCTCGGCGCTCCTCGGACGGATGCCCTCGCAGGTCGGCTACCAGCCGACGCTCGAGTCGGAGATGGGTCAGCTCCAGGAGCGGATCACCTCGACCCGGAAGGGCTCGGTCACGTCGATCCAGGCGATCTACGTCCCCGCGGACGACCTCACCGACCCGGCGCCCGCCTCGGCGTTCGCACACCTCAATGCGACGACGACGCTGTCCCGGTCGATCGCCGAGAAGGGCATCTACCCGGCCGTCGACCCGCTCGACTCGACCTCGACGATCCTCAAGCGCGAGGTCCTCGGCGACGAGCACTTCGAGGTCGCCAACGAGGTCAAGCAGGTGCTCCAGCGCTACCGCGAGCTCCAGGACATCATCGCGATCCTCGGCATCGACGAGCTCTCCGACGAGGACCGGCTCACCGTGAACCGCGCGCGCAAGCTCGAGCGGTTCCTGTCACAGCCGTTCCACGTCGCCGAGCAGTTCACCGGCACCCCGGGCGTCTACGTTCCGATCGCGGAGTCGATCCGCGGCTTCAGGGAGATCCTCGAGGGCAAGCACGACGATCTGCCCGAGCGCGCCTTCTTCATGAAGGGGACGATCGACGAGGTCGTCAAGGACGCGCGTGGCGAGTCGGCTGCGCCCGAGAAGAGCGAGAGCTCGGACTCGGGCTCGGATGAGTCCGGGTCGGCGGAGTCCGAGTCCGAGTCGGGCGATAGCGAGTCCTAGTGCCTCAATCCATGAGTTCAACGGCAGTCGAGGCGCCCCTGGCGGCGCCTCGGTACGTCCTCGTCGGCTCGCGCAGCGCTGCTGCGCGTCGCCTCCTGCGTCCTTCCGAGGCATCCACCAGTGACACCTCTTGGTGCCGCCGAACCCACGAATCGAGACACTGATGGCGCACGCGAAGTTTCCCGTCGAGATCCTCACCCCGGAGGGGGAGATCTTCAACGACGAGGTCGAGATGGTCTCGACGCGGACGACGGTGGGGTCGATCGGCGTGCTGGCCCACCACACGCCGGTGCTGGCGATGCTCGATCCCACCGAGCTGCGCCTGTACAAGAGCGACAGCGACGTCGTCCGCTTCGCTCAGGCCGAGGGCTACATGCAGGTCGCGAACAACCGCGTGATGCTCCTCGTCGAGGAGGCCCATCCGCCGGACTCGCTCGACGCGGGCGAGTTGCGCGAGCGCCTACAGCAGGCGCAGAAGGAGCTTGAGTCCGCTGGCGACGACACCGAACGGCGTCGCGTCGCCGAGCGGGATCGGCGGCGGCTTGAGCGGTTCCTCGCGATCGCCGAGGGCTCGTAGCGCCCGTGCGAGGACGGTTCGGCGGCGGGCGATCGCCGCGTCAGCTCCCAGGCGCGAATGAGCGGTTTCCGGGCCGTATCCTCCGGTGCCACAGATGGTTGACGAACGGATTCTGGCTGAGCGGTTGATCTCGTACGACACGTCGCGTGGTGACGCGATCGTCGCTGCGGCAGGGTTCGTCAAGGGTTGGCTCGAATCGCGGGACATCCTGGTCCAGCACCATGACCACAACGGGCTGCCGGTGCTCGTCGCCGAGGTCGGCCCGATCGACGATCAGCATCCCTGCGTCGTGTTCCACGGCCACCTCGATGTCGTGCCCGGGCGCGAGGAGCAGTTCCACCCCCGGATCGAGGGCGACCGCCTCATCGGGCGAGGCGCGTACGACATGAAGGGTGGCCTCGCCGCGATGATGTGCGCGCTTAAGGACGTCGAGCGCCAGGAGCGCGTCGGGGTGCGGCTCATCTGCGTGCCCGACGAGGAGTCCGAGGAGCTCGATGAGCGCTCGACCGACGCCTCGGTGGCGCGAGGCCTCGGCGGCCAGTTCGCGATTACGGGCGAGCCGACGAACATGCACATCGGGATCGAGGCAAAGGGTGTCCTCGTGCTCCGCATCGAAGTGCATGGCCGCGCCGCCCACAGCTCGACGCCGTGGCTCGGCGACAACGCGGTCCTGAAGGCGATCGACGTGTTCCGGAGCATCGAGTCGCTCCCGTTCGCCCGCGAGTCCTCGGCGATGTTCGACCGGCCGTCGATCAACCTCGGCCGGATCGTCGGCGGTCAGGCGCTCAACATGGTGCCCGACCACTGCACGATGGCCGTCGACATCCGCTATCTGCCGGGCCAGGATCCGTCGACGATCCTTGACGCGATCGCCGAGATCAAGGACATCGAGGTGACGCGGACCTTCGTGCATCCGACGGTCACCGTGTCGCCGAGCGACCCGTACGTCCGGGCGCTGCGTGACGCCGTCTCCCGCTCGACTCAGGGCGAGGTCATGAGCGTCGGGCGCGATGGGGCGTCCGACGCGGCGGCGTTCATCGAGGCCGGGATCCCGGCCGTCGAGTTCGGTCCCGCGGGCGCCGGACACCACGGACCCGAGGAATGGGTCTCGATCTCGTCGCTCGCGAGGTATCGCCGCGCACTCGCCGATTTCGTCCGGGCGGTTCCGATGTGGCTCGAATCGCACCCGCCGGCGCCGGATGCGGTGCCCCAGTCGTCGGAGACGCCCGCTAACGTCCCAGCCCAGGAGACCTCTGGTTTGCGGGCAATTGAAGGCGGACGCGCTTGACGTTCATTCCCAAGACGCGCGGCGGAGCGCTGTGGCGCTTTGCCCTCGCGGCGGTGATCGTCGTGCTGGCGACAGCAGCGGCGACCGCCGTCGCTGGCCTGCTGCAGTTCAAGCAGCTCGCGAGAGACATCGGCATCACTCCAGCGATCAGGCACGCGCGGGTCGTCATCCCGCAGCCGGGCCAGCCGCAGACGATCCTCATCCTCGGATCCGACCACCGCGCGCACACGCCACAGAGCGCGGCGAACTCCGACACGATCATGCTCGTCCGGCTCGACGCCGATTCGGAGACGATCAACGTGATGTCGATCCCGCGTGACCTGAAGGTCGACATCCCGACGCCGGGCGGCGGTGTGACCACGCAGAAGATCAACGCGTCCTACCCGATGGGCGGGCCAAACCTCGTCGTCAAGACGATCCAGCGCAACGTGTTCCCGCACTTGAAGGTCAACCACATCGTCGACATCAACTTCGCCGGCTTCAAGCAGCTGGTCGACGCGATCGGGTGCGTGTACACGGACGTCGACCGCCGCTACTTCAACGAGAACATCGGCACCGCGGAGACGAACTATTCGAGCATCAACATCCAGGCCGGCTACCAGAAGCTGTGCGACGAGAATGCGCTCGCGTATGTCCGCTACCGCCACACGGACACGGACATCGTCCGCGCCGCCCGCCAGCAGGAGTTCATCCGCGACGCCAAGGACCAGTACGGCCAGTCCCGGCTGATCAGCAACCGCGACAAGCTGCTGAAGATCTTCGGCGCACACGCCCAGACGGACGCCGACCTGCACCACATCGACGGCCTTATCAACCTGTTCAAGCTCGTCGCGTTCGCCGACGGGCACGCAATCCGCGAGGTTCACTTCCCGGCGATTCTCAACGACTGCGCGCCGCCCGCTCCGTGTTACGTGACCGCCAATCCAAACGCCGAGAGCTCGGCGTACCGCTCGTTCATGGCCGTGATCAAGAAGGCGCCCAAGAGCTCTCAGAGCGGCGGCTCGGCGAAGGCCGGCGGCGCCAAGGGCGGCCCGCGCAAGGCCAAGGCCACGTCGCCGGCGTCGATCGGTCTGCAGGCTGACATCCCGGACGGCCAGGCGCAGGTCCACGCCATCCCGCGGGCGTCGCTGCCGGTCTACTACCCCAAACTGATCGTCGCCGGCACGAGCTACGAGGGTCCGACGGCGGGCGAATACCCGCGGTCCTATCGGATCCGTGATCCGAAGAACCATCCGCACGGGTCCTACCGGATCGCGCTCGCTTTCAATGCGAGCCTCGGGCAGTACTACGGGGTGCAGGGCACGACGTGGCGAAACGCCCCGATCCTGTCAGCTCCCCAGGAGATCAGGACGGTTTCCGGCCGCAAGCTCGAGCTTCATTTCGACGGTCACAAGCTCCGACTCGTCGCCTGGCGCACGCCGCAGGCGGTGTACTGGGTCTCGAACACGCTCAGTCTCGATCTCTCGAATGCGCAGATGATCGGGATCGCGACGTCGCTGACGCGCGGGTAACGCGTCCACGACGGCCCCTCGCTACCCTCGTCCGTTCGCATGGCCTCCCAACGTGAACCGATAGCCGTGATCGGCACCGGATATGTCGGTCTCGTGACCGCCGCCGGATTTGCCGAACTCGGCAACGACGTCTACTGCGTCGACATCGACGCGGACAAGATCGCCCGCCTCAATCGCGGCGAGGTGCCGATCTACGAGCCCGGCCTCGAGGAATGCATCGCGCGCAACCGCGAGCGCATGCACTTCCTGACCGAGCTCGGACCGGCGCTCGAGCACTGCCGGCTGCTGTTCGTCGCCGTCGGCACGCCGCCGACGTACTCCGGCGATGCCGACCTGTCCGCCGTGCACGGCGTCGTCAACGCGATGCCCGCCTCCGATGAGCACGCGCTCGTGATGAAGTCCACGGTGCCGGCCGGGACCGGGGCGGCGATCAAGCGCATCTTCGCCGAGCAGGGCAAGACCGACTTCGCCTACGTGTCGTGCCCCGAGTTCCTCAAGGAGGGCTCGGCGCTCGAGGACTTCCTCAAGCCCGACCGCGTCGTCGTCGGCGACGAGGGCGACTGGGCGGGCGACGCCGTCGTCGACCTCTACGCGCCGCTCGATGCGCCGCTCGTCCGGACCGACATCGCGAGCGCAGAGATGATCAAGCTCGCGGCGAACGCGTTCTTGGCGACGAAGATCTCGTTCATCAACGAGATCGCGAACGTGTGCGAGGAAACCGGCGCCGACGTCCTCGAGGTCGCGCGCGGGATGGGACTCGATCAGCGGATCGGCACCCACTTCCTCAAGCCGGGCGTGGGATTCGGCGGATCCTGTTTCCCGAAGGATGTCTCGGCGCTCAAGCAGCTCGCCGGTAACTCCGGGTACCACTTCCAGCTGCTGACCGCCGTGATCGAGGTCAACGAGCTGCAGAAGCGGCGCGTCATCGGCAAGCTCCAGAAGCACCTCGGTTCGCTCGTCGGCACGAAGGTCGCGCTGCTCGGGCTTGCGTTCAAGGCGAACACGGACGACATGCGGGACGCGTCCTCGCTCGTGCTGGCAGCGCGTCTGCAGGCGGACGGCGCGCACGTCCGCGCATACGACCCGATCGCCGTCCACGAGGCCCGCAAGCTCATGACCGGCGTCGAGTTCCGCGATTCCGCGCTCGAGGCCGCAGACGGCGTGGACGCGGTCGTGCTCGTGACCGAGTGGCCCGAGTTCCGGGACCTCGACTGGAGTGAGGTCGCCAGCCGGATGGCCGGCACCGTTCTAATTGACGGCCGCAACTTCATCGATCCGACGGTCGCGCGCGACGCCGGGCTCGTCTACGAGGGCATCGGCCGGTAGGCGCTCCGTGCAGGCACTCATCCTGGCGGGGGGCGAGGGCACGCGGCTGCGTCCGCTGACGTCGACGATGCCCAAACCGGTCGTCCCGCTCGTCAACCGGCCGTTCATCACGTTCATGCTCGAGTGGCTGCGCAGCCACGGCGTCGACGACGTGATCCTGTCGTGCGGGTTCATGGCCGAAGGCATGCGCCAGGTGCTCGGTGACGGCTCGGCGCTCGGGCTGCGCGTGCGCTACCTCGAGGAGCCCAAACCACTCGGCACGGGCGGCGCGTTGAAGTACGCCGAGGATCTGCTGGCGGAACGCTTCTTCATGCTCAACGGGGACGTCCTCACGGACATCGACCTGTCGGCCCAGCTGGCACAGCACGAGCGCACGGGCGCGCGAGCGACGCTCGCCCTGATCCCGGTCGACGATCCGTCCGCCTACGGGCTTGTGCGCCGGAACGAGGATCTCTCGGTCCGTGAGTTCGTCGAGAAGCCGGGCCCCGAGCAGATCGATACGAACCTCATCAACGCCGGCGCGTACATCATCGAACGTGACGTCGTCGACGAGATGGCTCCCGCCGGGACGAACATCTCGATCGAGCGCGAGGTGTTCCCCAAGCTCGTCCGTCGCGGGCTGTTCGGCTACGAGGCCGACGGCTACTGGCTCGACATCGGGACCCCCGACCGGTACCTGCACGCGACCTACGACATCCTTGAGGGCAACGTCACGACCGAGATCGGGGGACAGCTCGCTGCCGCCGGGCTCGTGCTCACCGACGGCGCCGCAGTCACCGGCCGCGTCGTCCCGCCGGCGCTCGTCGCCGCCGGTTGCACGGTGGCGAGGCACGCGATCGTCGGTGGACGCACGGTGCTCGGTGAGGGCGTCCAGATCGACGAGGGCGCTCACATCGACAGCTCGGTGCTGCTCCACGGGGTCACCGTCGGGCGACGCACGACGATCAGCGGCTCGATCATCGGCGCCGGCGTGACGATCGGCGCCGGCTGCCACATCGGCACGGGCGTCGTCCTCGGCGACGGCGTCACGGTCGGGTCAGACAATGTCCTTGCCGCCGGGGCGCGTATCTTCCCCGGAGTGCAGCTACCCGATGGAGCAATCAAGTTTTGAGCTCGACTCTCGATCTCGGTGCTGAGGCGATCGCGGCGGTTGATCGCACCGGCCAGCTGACGGACGCCTTGGGGATGCCCGATCAGCTGCGCGACGCCCTGTGGCGCGTCGAGTCCGCCGGCCTGGAGCATCACAACTCGACCGACGGTCTCGTCGTCGCCGGGATGGGCGGTTCGGCGATCGGCGGGGGCCTCGCCAGGGCGGTGCTCGGCGACCGGGCAATCCGGCCGATCGTGCTCGCGCGCGGGTATGCGCTGCCGGCGTGGACGACGCCCGAGACGACGGTCCTGTGCGCGAGCTACTCGGGCAACACCGAGGAGACGCTCGCCGTGTTTGAGGCGGCGGGCCATCTCGGCGCGCCGCGGATCGTCGCGACGACCGGCGGCAAGCTCGCGGAGGCGGCGCGGGCCGACGGCGTCCCCGTCATTCCGCTGCCGGGCGGATTTCAGCCGCGTGCGGCGGTTGCGTACTCGCTCGTCGTCGCGCTCGAGGTGGCCGCCGCGTGCGGTGCCGGCGAACGGCTCCACGCCGAGATCGATGTCGCTGCCGCCCACGCCGAGCAGCTCGTGGAGCAGTGGGGCCCCGACGGCCCGAGCGACGCCCTGCCGAAGGCGCTCGCCCGGGGTCTGTACGGCCGCGTCGCCCAGATCTCGGGCGCGGGGCTGACGACACCGATCGCGTACCGCTGGAAGACACAGATCAACGAGAACGCGAAGGCGCCGGCGTTCGCGAGCGAGCTTCCCGAGCTCGACCACAATGAGATCTGCGGGTGGGAGGGGGCCAGCGACCTTGGCCCGTTCACGTCAGTGTTCCTCGACGACTCAGATCTGCACCCGCGGATCCGCCAGCGAATCGAGCTGACGCGGGGGCTGATCGCGAGCCAGGGCGTGAACACGTATCGCGTCGAGGGGATCGGCGAGACGCGGGCCGAACGCCTCGTGTCGCTCGTCCTGCTCGGAGATCTCGTCTCGCTCTACCTCGCGGTCCTGCGCGGCGTTGACCCGGCGGCCGTCGAAGTGATCGAGCGGCTCAAGAACGCGCTCGCGGGCGGCTGAGCCACTCAGTCCCGACGTCCGCTCAGGCCGGCGCGCGGTCGAGCAGGTCGATGCCGCGCTGCTCGTAGAGCCGCAGGTCCGCAACGCGGAGCAGATCGTCGACGGTCTCGCCGTCCTCCGGATACGCGGCGGTGCCGATCGTGAGGTCCCACGAGGAGTGCAGGCCGAGCTTCTCGCGACGGTCCGGGACCTGAGCCGCTACCCGGCGCCGCACGGCGTCGGCACCCTCGGCACCCTGCTCGACGAGCAGGAGCCCCATCTCGTCGCCGCCGAGACGCCCGACGACGTCGTCGGCACGGGCTGAGTCCTGCAGGAGGCTCGCGGCCTCCTTCAGCAGTTCGTCACCCGCGTGGTGACCCTCGGTGTCGTTGACGCCCTTGAGTCCGCGGACGTCAACATAGGCGAGCACGAAGCCCCGGTCATAGCGCTTGGCCCGCGCGAGTTCACGCTCGACGGCCTCGAGGAAGCCGCGCCGGTTGAGCACGCCGGTCAGCTGATCGGTGAGCGCGGCGGTGCTCATCGCGGCGAGCGCGCCCGCCTGACGTCGCACGCGGTGGCCGGAGTAGACGGCCCAGCCGGCGCTGAGCCCGCCGACGGCGAGCGCTGCGGCGAGCGCGAGCCAGATCACGGGGGGCACGACCTGCTCGATGCTGCCGATGAACGTCTGCTGCGCGACTGGCTGCGTGACGGTCGTGGGGCGCGTCGGAGCGGCGCTCCGCCGGTAACCCGAGTGCGTCGAGGAGCGGATCGCCGGTGTGCCACCGATCAGATTCGCGATCGCGCCCTGGCTGGCCGTCGGGAGGGCCGAGCCCGTCGCGACCGTACCGGCGCGCACCGCCGGGCTGACCGTCGTGCCGAGCCCGACAACGCCGGTCACCGAATTGTGGTTGGAGGACGGGATCGGCGTCGCTGAGGTCAAATACGTCGTCGAGGTCGGCAAACCATGCTTGGGCTTGCCCACTGTGGGCGGCGTCACCGGGGTGGTGACCGGCGGTGTCACGGGTGTCGTCGGCGTGGTCTTCTGGCCCGGCGCGGGGGTGAAGGTGACGGTCCCGGTCGTGCCCGGCTGCTGAGTGATGTGACAGCCGCTGCTGCAGCGGCCGCTCTGGCCGCCGATGGAGCTGCCGCCGCCGTCACCCCCGGAGTTGCCATTGCCGTTGCCGTTCCCGCCGGCGTTTGAGCCACTGCCACGTCCCGGCGCGGCGCCTGAGCCCTGCGAACCGCCGGAGCCGCCGGAGCCGCCGTAGCCCGATCCGCTGCCGCTCTGGCTGCGCTCGCTGCCGGAGCCGCTTGAGCCATCGGAGCCGCTGGAGCCCGAGCTCGAACCGCGATCCCGGCTGCCGGTGCCGCCCTGCGGGTTGCCGCCGGCCCCGCCCTGGGAGTTGCCGTTGCCAGCGCCGCCGCCCGAGCCGACCTGAGCGACCTGGGAAGAACTGCCGCTGTCGGAGCCACCGCCACCGCGGTCGCCGCCGCCGGAGCCGCCGCCGCCGCGCGTGTTGCCGGGGTCGCTGCTCTGAGCGGTCGGCGCCGCATCTGCGACGACCGCGACGCGCGAGCTAGATGCCGGTTGGCCTCGTCCGCCGGCGTCGGCACTGGCGGAAACAACGGCGCCAGTCATGCCGCCAACAAGACCCATCAGCACTGCTGCGCAGATCCCCTTCCCGCGCTTCATCTTCCTCCGGACGGTTGTGGAGTCTTCTCAGACATATGTCGGCATCTTTCCCAAAAGACTTAAGTCCGATTTTGACGCCGACTGTTGCTTTGCGACGAGCATCCTAAGCACGCGGTGAGCTGGTTTGTCCGAACTCGACAAGTGTTGGATGATTCCGAACCTTGACACAGTCGTGGTAATGTTGTGGGCAATGGAAGCGCTGACGATCCATGAGGCCGCTGAGACGACCGGTTGGTCGGCACGGATGCTGCGCTATGTCGAGCGCACCGGGCTTGTGACGCCGGCCCGCTCTGCGTCGGGATATCGGCTGTACGGGGCCCCTGAGCTGCAGCGGCTCCGCACCCTCAAGGAGCTGCTGGCGCGGTTCGACATCGGGCTCTCCGACATGGCATTCGCCGCCCGCTTGCAGACCGACGCAGACCTGCAAGAAGCCGTGCAGGGCTGGCTCGCAGCCGAGCCGAAGCGTCCCGAGCACATCGAGCCGGATGACTGGCTCCGGTTCGAGCAGGACAAGCACGAGCGGCTGCTGAGCGCCGCTTGACGATCCAGACCATCTTTCTGCATACACCCAGCAACATCGTGGAGACGCAATGAGCACAACCGCAGCGACGACCGACTACAAGGTCGCCGACCTCGAACTGGCCGCGTTCGGCCGCAAGGAGATCAAGCTCGCCGAGCACGAGATGCCCGGCCTGATGGCCACCCGGCGCGAGTACGCCGAGCGGCAGCCGCTTGCCGGCGCCCGAATCACCGGCTCGCTGCACATGACGATCCAGACCGCGGTCCTGATCGAGACCCTCGTCGCGCTCGGCGCCGAGGTCCGCTGGGCGTCCTGCAACATCTTCTCGACCCAGGACCACGCTGCGGCCGCGGTCGTCGTCGGCCCGGACGGCACACCGTCCGATCCGCGCGGCGTCCCGGTGTACGCGTGGAAGGGGGAGACGCTCGAGGAGTACTGGTGGTGCGCCGAGCAGGCCCTCGTGTGGCCGGACGGCAACGGCCCGAACATGATCCTCGACGACGGTGGCGACGCGACGCTGCTCGTGCACCAGGGAACCGAGTTCGAGCTCGCCGGCGCCGTGCCGGATCCCTCGACGGCGGATAGCGAGGAGGGCCGGGTCGTGCTCGCGCTGCTGCAGCGCACGCTGAGCGAGGATCCCGAGAAGTGGACCAAGATCGGCAAGACGATCAAGGGCGTGACCGAAGAGACGACGACCGGCGTGCATCGCCTCTATCAGTTCGCCGAGCGGGGCCAGTTGCTGTTCCCGGCGATCAACGTCAACGACTCGGTGACGAAGTCGAAATTCGACAACAAGTACGGCTGCCGCCACTCGCTGATCGACGGCATCAACCGCGCCACCGACGTCCTGATCGGCGGCAAGGTCGCACTCGTGTGCGGCTACGGCGACGTCGGCAAGGGGTGCGCCGAGTCGCTGCGGGGCCAGGGCGCCCGCGTGATCGTCACCGAGATCGATCCGATCTGCGCACTGCAGGCGGCGATGGACGGCTACCAGGTCGCGACGCTCGAGGACGTCGTCGAGACCGCCGACATCTTCGTCACCGCGACCGGCAACAAGAACGTCATCACAGCGGATCACATGCGGCGGATGAAGCACCAGGCGATCGTCGGCAATATCGGCCACTTCGACAACGAGATCGACATGGCCGGGCTCGCCAAGCTCGCCGGGATCGAGCGGATCGTGATCAAGCCGCAGGTCGACGAGTGGGTGTTCTCCGACGGGCACTCGATCATCGTGCTGTCGGAGGGACGGCTGCTGAACCTCGGTAACGCGACCGGCCACCCGAGCTTCGTGATGTCGAACTCGTTCACGAACCAGGTGATCGCGCAGATCGAGCTGTTTGGACACACCGACAGCTACGACAAGAAGGTGTACACGCTGCCCAAGCACCTCGACGAGAAGGTCGCGCGCCTGCACCTTGACGCGCTCGGGGCGAAGCTGACGACCCTCACCGCCGGGCAGGCCGAGTACCTCGGCGTGCCGGTCGACGGCCCGTACAAGTCCGACCACTACCGGTACTAGCCGCCGGCTCAACGCGCGCTCCGCGTCGATGGCCCGGGCATCGGTTCCCCCGCATGACATCGCCGATCTGAGCCTCGCCCCCGAGGGCGCGGCTCAGATCGCGTGGGCCTCGGAGCAGATGCCGGTGCTCGCGCGGGTTGCCGAGCGCTTTGAGGCTGAGCGGCCGCTCGACGGCATCGCCGTCGCGGCCTGCCTGCACGTGACTGCGGAGACCGCGAACCTCGTGCGCACGTTGCTTGCGGGTGGGGCGAACGTCGCCCTCTGTTCGGCGAACCCGCTGTCCACACAGGACTCGGTGGCGGCGGCGCTCGTGCTCGACCACGGCGTAGAGGTGCGGGCCCAGCACGGGGAGGACCTCGACACCTACGCCAGCCACGTCCGCGCCCTGCTCGACGGCCGGCCGCAGGTGACGATCGACGACGGCGCCGACCTGATGATCACCGCGCATGCCGGCGGCGGTCAGGCCCTCGAGCGGCTCATCGGCGGGACCGAGGAGACGACGACCGGGCTCGTTCGGCTGCGCCGGCTCGAGAGCGAGGGCAACCTGCGGCGTCCCGTGTACGCGGTCAACGAGGCGCGCACGGAGCGCGCCCTCAACGACCGCCACGGCACCGGGCAGTCGGCGCTCGACGGGATCATCCGGGCGAGCCACGTGCTGCTCGCCGGCCACACCTTCGTCGTCATCGGCTACGGCTGGGCCGGCCAGGGGATCGCCGAGCGGGCCCGCGGGGCGGGCGCCGCCGTGATCGTCTGCGAGGTCGACCCGCTGCGAGCGCTCGAGGCCCGGATGGCTGGCTACGAGGTGATGCCCGCGCTCGAGGCCGCCGGGCGGGGCGATGTGTTTGTCACAGTTACGGGCTCGCGCCGGGTCCTGCGCCGCGAGCACTTCGAGCGGATGAAGGACGGGGCGCTGCTCGCCAATGCGGGCCACTTCGACGTCGAAATCGACCTCTCCGAGTTGCGCTCGGCGGCCGCCGAGGGCGCCCGGACGATGCGCCCGCTCGTGGAGCAGTACGTGCTCGCGGACGGTCGCCGCCTTAACCTCCTCGCGCGCGGGCGGGTGGTGAACTTGGCCGCTGCGGAGGGGCACCCGGCCGCGGTCATGGACGTGTCCTTCACGCTCCAGGCTTTGTGTGTCGAGGATCTCGTGCTGCGGCAGGAAGCGGATGCGCTGGCGCCGGGAGTTCACGCTGTGCCGGCCGCGATCGACCGCGAGGTCGGGTGGCTGAAGCTGGCGGCGCTCGGGGTGCAGATCGACGAGCCGACGGCGGAGCAGGAGAGCTACCGGGAGTCCTGGGGGTAGCGGTCGCCCGGGGGTGCGGTCGTCGCCCGGGGTACCGTTTTGTCGGTCTGAGCCTGACTATGGTCCGATCCTCTCGGCGGGGCTCGTCTATCGGACCGCTCTCGTGGGTTCCGCCCGGCCGCAGACGCTCGGCTTCGTTCCCGCGCGAGACATCCGCGGGGATCCGCAAGAGCGGAATCGTGACCAAACGTTACGGACGTCGGCCGGGTCTGTAAGGATGCGCCCCACAATGCCAGTAGCCAGAACTCCAACGTCAGCCCGCGGCGGGATCGACCTCGGCGGGACGAAGATCGAAGCCGTCGTGGTCGACTCGCGCAACAACGTGCTCGGCGCAGCGCGCCGGCCGACGCCGACGACCGGGCGGCCCGCCGGCGTGGCGAAGAAGCTCGCCGAAGCGGTCACCGAGGCCGCCGACGCCGCCGGCCTGAAGACGAGCGACCTGCACGGCGTCGGGATCGGTTCACCCGGAGTCGTCGACCCCGATACGGGTGCGGTGACGAGCGCGCGGAACCTCCCCGGTTGGACGGGGCGGTTCGAGCTCGCTCAGGTGCTCTCCGAGCAGCTCGGGACAACCGTCAAAACCGGCAACGACGTTCAGGTGGCGACCGACGCCGAGTTCAAGCTCGGCGCGGGCAAGCCGTATAAATCGGTCCTCGGAGTGTTCTGGGGCACGGGCGTCGGCGGTGGGCTGATCCTTAACGGCAGGCCGTGGGTCGGCCGCGGCGGCGCCGGCGAGATCGGGCACGTCGTCGTCGAGATCGGCGGCGCCAAGTGCGGCTGCGGCCGGCGCGGCTGCATGGAGGCGTACGCCGGACGGGCCTCGATGGAGGCACGCGCGCGCCGGCGCGTCGAGAAGGGGCACAAGACGGATCTGTTCACGCTGATGGAGGAACGCAAGCGGGACCGACTGACGAGCTCGATCTGGGCCCACGCGCTCGAGCGCAAGGACAAGGTCACGATCGAGATCATCGACAAGGCGATCGAGGCGCTCGGCGCCGGGATCGGATCGTCGGTCAACCTGCTCGACGTCGAGGCGGTCATCATTGGCGGTGGGCTGGGGGTGCGGTTCGGTGAGCCGTTCGCAAAGCGGATCGCCGACGCGATGCAGCCGCACCTGTTCAACGACACGAACCCTCCGGATGTCAAGGTCGCGGCGCTCGGCGACCTCGGCGGTGCGCTGGGGGCGTCTCTGCTCGTTCGTCAGCCGGCGCGGCGGGCGCCGGCACGCCGAACCTCATAGAAACGCATAACGCCAGCTAAACGTTCGAGACACGAGCAGCTAAACGTCTCATTTTGCGCGGGGACATGGACTCTGGCAGGATGCTCACGCCGCACGCGACCTAGAACGCGTTCGGGAGAGGGGAGAGAGCGATAGCTGTCCGCCAGAACGGCACGAACGCCACGAACGGAATCGGACCCCCGGGGCCACGCCCGGCCTCGGGTGGGTCGCGCACGGTCGCTCGCGTCGCCGCGGGCGGAGCGCTCATCGCGGCGCTCGTGCTCGTCGTGCTCGTGCTGTTCGGTGGCGGCTCGACGTACACGCTGAAGGCGAACTTCCTCGACGCCGGCGGCCTCGTCACCGGCAACCTCGTGCTGATCGGCCCGGCGAAGGTCGGGTCCGTGCAGTCGATCAGCCTGACGCCGGACGGCCAGGCGCAGGTCGTGATGGGGATCGACGCAAACGTCGGGAAGCTGCCCGAGGGCACGGTCGCGCGGATCTACGAAAACTCGCTTTCCGGGATCGCGAACAAGTACGTCGTGCTCCAGCCGGGCACGGAGTCGGCACGGATCCCCGACGGCGGTCTGATCGCCTCGGACCGCACCTACGCCGAGGTCAACCTCGATCAGCTGTTCGACACCCTCGGGCCGAAGACGCGCCAGGGGCTGAGTCAGTTCATCCGCGGTCAGGCTGCCTCGATTGACGGCAAGGCACCGCAGGCGAACGAGACGCTCAAATACCTCTACCCGGCGCTCCTGGCGACGACAGACGTCACCCAGGAGCTCTCCAAGAACGAGCCGATCTTCGACAGCCTGCTCGTCCAGGGTGCCCAGGCGATGCAGGCGCTTGCGTCGCGGACAGCGCAGCTCTCGCAGCTCGTCTCGAACACGAACGCGACGATGGGGGCGATCGCGTCGCAGAGCCAGAACCTCGAGCAGACGCTGTCGCTGCTCGCGCCGACGCTCAACCATTCGACCTCGACGTTCGCCGGCCTGCGCTCGACGCTCGACGTGCTCGACCCGCTCGTCAAGGCGTCGATCCCGGCGAACCGCCGGCTCACCGAGTTCGTCACCGGGCTGCGCCGCCTGACGAACCTGTCGATCCCGACTGTGGGTCAGCTGAGCGCGCTCATCCGCAATCCGAACGGCGGCGGTGACCTCATCAGCCTGCTTCAGTCGACGCCGGCGCTGGCCCGGATCGCCGCGGCGTCGTTCCCGCGGCAGATCAAGGAGTTCAACGACTCGCAGCCGCAGGTCGACTACTTCCGCGAGTACACGCCCGACGTCGTCGCAGCGCTCACGAACCTCGGGCAGCTCGGCGCCTACTTTGACGCCAACGGGCACTACGCGCGGACGCAGCCGTTCTTCGCGCCGTTCGGCGTGAACGGCGCGAACGAACTCGTTTCCCGCCCCGACTCGCTGCGCTTCCAGGGCCTGAGCACGGCCAAGACGCGGTGTCCGGGCGGCGCGGTACAGCCCGCGCCGGACGGCTCCTCGCCGGTGGCCGTCCCCGGCTGCAGCAAGTCGACCGCACCCCCGGGTCCATGAGACGGATCGCCGCCATTCTCGCCGCGCTGATCGCGGTCACGGTCGTAACGTCCGTCGTCACCAGCGCGTCGCGGGGCAGCGGCGCCCCCTACGAGGTACGGGCGATCTTCGACGATGCCGCGTTCGCGGTCCCCGGCGAGGATGTGCGGATCGCGGGCGCCAATGTCGGGTCGATCCAAGCGCTCGACGTGTGTACGAAGGCCCCTTGTCCCGCCGGCTCGCCGCTCAACAAGGCGGCGGTCACGCTCCAGATCAACGCCCCCGCCTTCACGCCGTTCTACGCCGACGCACACTGCGCGATCCGCCCCCAATCGCTCATCGGTGAGAAGTACGTCGACTGCTCGCCGGGTGCCTCGTCCTCGCCGGAGTTGCACAAGATCACGAGCGGCTCCGGCTCCGGCGAGTATCTGATGCCGCTCGCCCGGACGAGCTCGCCGGTCGACTCCGACATCGTCCAGGACATCTCCCAGGCGCCGATCCGCCAGCGCTTCGCGCTCATCATCGACGAGCTCGGAACTGGGCTCGCCGCCCGGGGGTCGGACCTCAACGACGTCATCCATCGTGCCAACCCGGCGCTCGGTCAGACCGACAAGGTCCTCCAGATCCTCGCGAGCCAGAACCGCACGCTCGCCCGGCTCGCCACGGAGTCCGACGCCGTGCTCGCGCCGCTCGCCAAGGCGAAGACGCAACTCGCCGACTTCGTCCGCCAGGCAAACACAAGCTCGGTGGCGAGCGCGGCGCGCGCGTCCGACATCTCTCGGTCCTTCGCGCTGTTCCCGACGTTCCTGCAGCAACTCCGACCGCTCGTCGCCAGCCTCGGCAAGTTCGCCGATCAGGGCACGCCGCTGATGGCGTCGCTGGCGCAGAGCGCGGCGTCGGTATCGCGCCAGTTCGAGAACCTCGCGCCGTTCGCCCGCGCCGCGCGGCCGGCGCTGATCGAGCTCGGAAAGTCATCGCAGCAGTCGCTGCCGGCACTGCTCTCGACGATCCCGCTCGCGCAGCGCCTCAACCGCCTCGGTGACCAGGCGAAGCCCGCGGCGAAGGACCTCGATCGCCTCACGTCGAGCCTCGACCAGACGGGCGCCATCGAGTTCCTCATGTCGTTGCTCTACAACGGCACGCAGGCGACGAACATGTTCGACAGCGTCGGCCATCTCGCACGGAACAAGCCCGAGGTCGGCTCGTGCGCCTCGTACGTGAAGACGCCGACGCCGGGATGCGAGGCGACGTTCAGCGCCACCCAGGCCGCCGCCGACATCGCGGCCGCGCACCCGGGAATGCGCAAGGCGGTCGCTACGCAGATCGCGAACATCGCGTGGGACGCGACCGGCGGCCTGCAGAAGACGCAGCGCAAGGGTGACCAGAGCTCGAACGTCAAGGGTCTGCTCGACTACCTGATCGGGAGCCACTCGTGAGGCGCCGGACTCCGCGCGAGCAGAGCATCCTCTCCAACCCGATCCTGATCGGGGCGCTGACCGTGCTCGCGACGATCGCCGCGGTGACGCTCGCCTACCAGGCGAACAACGGACTGCCGTTCGTCCCCAAGTACCACCTCAACCTGCAGATCCGCAACGCCAGCGAGCTGACGCGTGGAGGCGAGGTGCACATGGGTGGCGCGCTCGTCGGGAACGTCACGTCGATCACCCCGGCGCGCGATTCGAAGGGCCAGCCGATCGCACTGCTCAAGCTGAGCCTCAACAAGACCGTCCAGCCATTGCCGGTGAACTCGACGTTCAACGTGCGGCTCAAGGGCGCGATCGGCCTCAAATACCTCGAGGTCACGCGCGGGGACTCGGCGCACACGTGGGCGGATGGGGCGACAGTGCCGGTCAGCCAGTCGGGCGCCGAGGTTGACCTCGATCAGGTCCTCTCGATGTTCGATCCGAAGACCGCAGAGGGGATCCGAGAGACGACGATTGGCTTCAGTGACGCGCTCGCGGGCCGCGGCAACGACGTCAACAGCGCGATCGGCGCGTTCGTTCCGCTGCTCACGAACCTGCTCCCGGTGGCGACGAACCTCGCGTCCAAGCAGACCGACCTCGCCGGCTTCTTCCGCGGGCTCGAGTCGTTCTCGGGGGCGGTGGCACCGGTTGCGCAGACGCAGGCCGACCTTTACGTCAACCTCGACACGACCTTCCGTGCGCTGGCGCCGGTCGCAGTCCCGTTCCTGCAGCGGTGGATTTCGGAGACGCCACCGACGTTCCAGACGGTCATCAGCGACAGCCCCAGCCTGCAGGCCTTCCTCCTCAACACCGCCGGGCTGTTCTCGGAGCTGCGCCCCGGATTCGCCACGCTCAACCAGAGCGCCCCGGTGCTCGCCGACGCGTTCGCCGCCGGCACCAAGAATCTGCCGGGCACGAAGGAACTCGATGCGCGGCTGCTCAGCCTGGCCGAGCGCCTGCAGACCTACGGTCAGACGCCGGCGGTCAACGCCGGGATCGATCGCGTCACGGCGACCGCCAAAAGCCTGCGCTCGCCGCTCGCTTTCCTCACACCGATGCAGGCGACGTGCAACTACGTGTCGCTGTTCCTGCGTAACACCGGTCAGGTGGTCGGGGAGCGCTTCGGCAACGGGACGACGCTGCGGTTCAACGTCGTCGTCATCGACGACGTCCAGGGCGGCGAGGCGGTGCCCTCGCAGAAGCCGTATCTGCACGAGGGCGGCGCGAGTGCGTCCGGGAACAACGGGGAGAGCGGACCTCTCCACGTCAACCCGTACCCGAACACGGCCGCGCCGGGGCAGAAATTCGAGTGCGCCGCCGGAAACGAGAAGTACACCCCCGGGTATCTCGTCGGCAATCCTCCAGGGAACGTCGGGATCAAGACGCAGAAGACGACGAGGCCGAAGTCGTGAGACGCCACAAGCCGCGCATCTCCCGCTTCATGGCCGGCGTCATCGGCACGATCGTGATCGCGATCGCGTGCTACTTCGTGTTCGGCGGCGGGCTCCCGTTCCAGGCCACGCCGTTTCAGCTCAAGGCTGTGTTCACGACCGAGACCGAGCTGCACATCCCGTCGCCGGTCAGGGTCGCCGGTGTCGAGGTCGGTCAGGTGACGTCGGTGACGCGCATCGGGGGGCCGACATCGCAGGCGGCGATTGTCACGATGAGCATCGACCCGAATGGTCTGCCGATCCATGCCGATGCGACCGCGAAAGTCCGGCCGCGGATCTTCCTCGAGGGCAACTTCTACGTCGATCTCCGTCCCGGCACGCCGGACTCGCCGACGCTGCCATCCGGCGCGACGCTGTCAGTCGCACGTACGTCGGGTCCGGTGCAGCTCGACCGGGTGTTGTCGGCGCTCAACTCCAACGCTCGGACGAACCTCGAGACCCTGCTGCGGGGCTACGGTGCAGCGCTCGACGCCCCGCCGATCGCCTCCCAGGACGCCCAGCAGGACCCGCTCGTCCGTGGCCTCACCGGTGGCCAGTCGCTCAACACCGCGCTCAACTACTCCGTCGATGCTTTCAAGGCCTCGGCGATGGTCAACCAGGCGCTGCTCGGCATCCAACCCCATGACCTCTCGGGCGTTGTCTCCGGAAACGAGGGTGTGCTCCGCGCACTCGCCTCGAGCGGCAACCAACTCTCAAGCTTCGTCAGCACGTTCAACGCGACGATGGCCGCGCTCGCCGCCCGACAGTCCGAGCTCGCGCAGACGATCGCCGTGCTGCCGCCGTTCCTTCAGCGCACCGAGACCTCTGACGCGGCGCTCGACGCGTCATTCGGACCGACGAAGGCATTCGCCAAGGCGCTGCTGCCCGGGATCAAGTTCCTCGCACCGGCGATCAACGCCGGGATCCCATGGATCGCCCAGGCGAGCGCGCTCGCCACCCCGCAGGAGCTCGGCGGCCTCGTCAAGTTCCTCACGCCCGCAGTCCAGAACACGGCCGCGACGATCGCCGAGACGACCCAGCTCATCAATCAGGCCGATCTGCTCACTCGCTGCTTCGACCACAACCTCATCCCGACCGGCAACGAGGTGATTGCCGACCCGCCGATCGGCACCGGCCAGCCGCTGTACCGCGAGCTGTTCCAGAGCGCAGTCGGGATCGCGTCCGCGTCGCAGAACTTCGATGGCAACGGCCGGTACGTCCGCGCCAATGCGGGCGGCGGCTCGATCCGCGTCACCGGTCCGCCGGTGCCGAGTGCCGGCCCGATCTACGGCAACGCGGTTCTGCCGGTGCTCGGCACGCGTCCCGCGTTCGCCGGAAGCCCACCACCGATCAAACGCAGCGTTGCTTGTTACAAGAACGCCAAGCCGAACCTCAACCGCGTGTCGACGGGACCGGGCTCGTGAAACGCGCGATCCGCGTCCACCGGCAGGACTTCATCGCGATCATCGCGCTCGTCGTCGCGGCGATAGCGGTCACCGTCTACATCCTCGAGCACCAGCCGTCGTTCGGGTTCGGCAAGAGCTACTACACCGTCAAGGCCCAGTTCGCGAGCGGTGCGGCCGTCACCGCAGGCCAGGGCCAGTCGGTCGACGTGGCGGGCGTCCAGGTCGGGCAGGTCGGGGCGGTCGAGCTCAAGCATGGCCGGGCGATCGTCACGATGAACATCTATAAGAAGTACGAGCCGATCTACAACAACGCAACCGTGCTGCTCCGCCCGCGGACGCCGCTGAAGGACATGTACCTGTCACTCAACCCGGGTACCAAGGATGCGGGTGCGGTGGCGGTCGGGGCGACCCTGCCGGTCGCGAATACTCAGCCGGACATCAACGTCGAGGAGATCCTCGCCACGCTCGACTCCGACACGCGCAATTACCTGCTGCTGCTTCTCGCCGGCGGGGCGCAGGCGTTCCATGACCCGGGAGCCAGCGGGGCGCCACCGAGCCCGGCAGCGGTCGACGACCTCCGCGGCACGTTCAAGCGCTTCGCCCCGCTCAACCGTGACACGGCGACGTTCACGAAGCTGCTCTCGGAACGCACCCAGAACATCAAGCGCTCGATCCACAACCTCAAGGAGGTCACTCAGTCGCTCGCGTCGGTCGACGGAACGCTGACTTCGCTGATCAACTCGTCGAACACGAACTTCGCCGCGATCTCCTCGCAGGATCAGAACTTGGAGCAGGCGCTGACGTTGCTGCCGCCGACGCTCCAGGAGACGACGCAGACGCTCGGCAAGGCGCAGGCGTTCGCCAACCAGAGCACGATCGCGCTCAAGGGGCTGTTGCCGTTCGCGCACGCGTTCGGCCCGGCGCTTCAGGCGGCAACGCCGCTGTTCATTGACACGACACCGGTGATCAAGAACCAGCTGCGCCCGTACGCGGTCGCGCTCCAGCCACTCGCGAAGATCCTCAGCCCCGCATCGGCGAAGCTCAAGGTCGCCACGCCGGCGCTGACGCGCTCGGTGCAGGTGCTCAACACGCTGTTCAGCGAGCTCGCCTATCAGCCGAAAGGGTCGAAGCAGGGCTATCTGTACTGGGGATCGTGGCTGGCGCACAACGCGCTGTCCCTGACGACGCTTCAGGACTCGCATGGCGCAATGGTCCGTGGCCTGTTCATGGGCACGTGCACGCAGCTGCAGCTGTTTGAGGTCGGTCTTGCGAACTCCAACCCAGCGCTGAAGCCGCTGCTCGCGTTCCTCAACGCGCCGGACTGGAGCAAGATCGGCGGCGCATTCTGCCCACCCTCGGGGATCCCGTGAACAAGCAGGCACCAAGCACCTCGCGCATTCTCACGATGGTCGCGTTCGCGGCGTCGTGCATCGGTCTGCTGCTGTTCCTGTGGATCTCGTTCGGCGGCGCGATCCCGTTCGCGCCCGAGGGGTACCGGCTCAAGGCGGAGTTCAACCAAGCGGTCCAGCTCGCGAGCGAGTCCGACGTGCGGATCTCCGGCGTCAGCATCGGGAAGGTCGTGTCCGTCTCGCTCGATCGCCACACCGGCCTGACCAAGGCCGTGTTCCAGATCGACCACCAGTATGCGCCTCGGCCGGCGGACACACGCGCGATCCTCCGCCAGAAGTCGCTGCTCGGCGAGACCTACATCGAGCTGACGCCCGGCTCGCAGAACGGCCCCAAACTCGCCGACGGCGGCACGATTCCCCAGACCCAGACCGCGCCGACGGTCCAGCTCGACCAGATCCTCTCGACGTTCGATGCGCAGACGCGCAAGGCATTCTCGACCTGGCTGCAGCAGAGCGGGATGGCGCTCACGAACCGTGGCCAGGACTTCAACTCGGCGATCGCCCAGTTCTATCCGTTTGCGACGAACGTCAACGCGGTCCTGAACGTGCTCAACCGGGACAACGCGGCGACGACGACGCTGCTGCGGGACACCGGACAGGTGTTCGGCGCCCTAGCCCAGACCCCGTCGCAGCTACAGGGCTTAATCCGTAACTCAAACGCCGTGTTCACGGCGACGGCGGCCCGCAATCAGGCGCTGCAGGCAGCGATCCCGGCGCTCGCGTCGTTCACGGTGGCGACACGCCTGACCGTCGACCGGATTCAGCGGTTCGCGACGGAAGCAAACCCGCTCATCAACGAGCTGCGCCCAGCGGCGAGACAGCTCAGCCCAACGCTCCAACAGACGGTCATCCTTGCGCCGGAGTTGAAGAGCCTGCTCGTCAACATCGGACCGCTCGTCGACGCATCGAAGGCCGGCGTGCCCGCGTTCATCAAGTTTCTCGACGTCAGCGTGCCGTGGCTGACGCGGCTGAAGCCCTACCTCGGGAACTTCATCCCGATCTTCAACTACATCAACACCTACCGGCGGGAGATCGCCGCGTTCTTCGCCAACAGCACGGCGACGACGCAGGCGTCGGGGCTCAACATCACCCAGACGAAGATCCTCCACTACCTCCGGATCTCGAACCCGGTCAACCCGGAAACGGTCACGAGCTATCAACGCAGGCTTAACAGTAATCGGGGTAATCCCTACATGGCGCCGGGCGGATATGCGCAACTTCTGAGCGGCCTATCTGTTTTTGGGTCGTATGTATGCACCGGGAATCCACAACCTGCCATTGGGGCGACGATTACGAGTACGATCAGGGCGATCCTCGAAGGCGTCTACTACACGGCAACTCCTGGGGGGCCACCATGCAAGGGGCAGGCCCCCCTTGGTGAGTTGACCACCGGGCAGCATCAGGCGTTCCCAACTCTCAAACCCCTGCCATGAGCACACGGCCACCCGTGCTCGCAGAACAACCAATCGGGTTCCCATAGGAGGAGACACGTGAGAAGGAAAGCAGCGATTGTGACGGCGCTAGTGATGGTGCTCGGCGCCACGGCGGCGTACGCAGCAACATCCGGGACTGGGCCCAACGACTACAAGGGCTCCGGCCAGTCGTTCTCGAAGGGCGCCGGATCGAAGAAGAAGCCCGTCGGCATGAGTTTCACGCAGACACTGGCAGCAGCGAACACCGATTCGACGAAGGCCGCTGCCGTGCTGACGCGCATCGTCGTCAAGACCTACGGCCTCGTCTCAAACGCAGGCAAGTTCCCGACATGCAACGCCTCGAAGTTCACGAGGCTGAAGTCGGACTCGTTCTGCCCGAAGCTGTCGAAGTTCGCGACCGGGCATGTCAAGTCGCTGCTCGGGGACCCGACGCTCGCCAAGACCAACCGAACGCCGTGCAACCCGGACCTCGACGTGTTCAACGGCAAGGGTAAGGGCAGGCTGTGGTTCTTCTTCACCACGCACTCGGCGCTCCAGTGCGCCGGCCTGACGACCGGCGCAACGGCGCCATATCCCGGATCCGTCAGCCAGAAGGGCAAGTACCAGATCACCAACATCCCGCTTCCGGCGGACATCTCGACGCGCGTGGCGAACCAGCCGAATTTCTACGGCTCGCTCATCCACGAGACGCTCAAGTGGGCCAAGCTCAAGACGAAGGTCAAGGGCAAGACGGTCTACAACAACGTCTCGGTCGGCTGCGTCAAGGGCAAGCGCCCGTGGACGATCACGTACTACTCGACCACGAACGGTACGAACAGCTTCAAGCAGTCGGTCAGCGGCAGCTCGAAGTGCTGATCGCCTGACCAAGGCGACTGCCAGCAGGTTGCGCTCCGGCGCCGTGCCCCTCGGGGTACGGCGCCGGACGCGTTAAGGGACGTCCGTCGGGAGGGCGACTGGGCGAGCTCGTAGCGCTTACGGGACGAGCTCGTAGCGCTCGAGCCGCTCCGCCTCGCGATCGGACTCGCCGAGCATCCGCACGAACAGGTAAGCCATCGCGATCCCCATCACGATCGACTGCTCGAGCGCCATCAAGAGGCCGGCCATGTTCATGTCCTCGCCCGCGGTGAGCCCCCAGTAATGGGGGTGGTGCTCGTAGAACGCGTAGAGCGCGGTTGGGGCGAACGCGAGCACGATCCCGAGGATCCCGACGAGGAGCTTCGTGGACGCCATGTAGAGGACAGGGCCCATGCCGCCGAGTCGCATCCGGCCACGGATGGGCGAGAGCAGGTGCCACCAGTAGAGCCCGCCGGCGAGCGCAAAGCAGATGTGCTCGAGGGCGTGGACGCCAGAGTTGCCGAGCGCCGAGTCGTACAGGGCGGGGACGTGCCAGAACCACATCAGCCCGGCGTAGAGGATCACGGCGAACGCCGGATGGGCGAGGAAACCGGCCTGGCGCTCGATCGTGTGCAGGCGCCGCGTCACGGGTCGCAGGAGCACCTTGTTGAGACCGAGGATGAGGAGGATCGGCGCGATGTCGAGCAGCAGGATGTGCTGGAGCATGTGCATCACCATCAGCTGCTCGCCCGCGCTGTCGATCGGCGAGACGAGCGCCGCCAGGATCGTCAGCAGCCCGAGGCCGAACAGGGTCGCGCGGCCGAATCCCGGAGCGTGGGGCTCGCCGGTGGCCCGGGCACCGCGCCAGGCGCGCGCATAGAGAAGGCCGAGGGCGAAGACTCCCAGCAGGACGCCGGGTTCGAACGACCAGGAAAGATCCGGAGCCACGTTAGGGAGTTGTACCGATCGACAAACCCCGCCGTCAGGAATAACCTCTTAAGCTCATACGCACCATCCACCTTGACACCAAGGAGGTCAGGCGATGCGGATTGAGGTCAAGGGCCGCAACCTGCCCGTTTCCGACGATCTGAGGGAGCATGTCGAGAAGCGCTTCCGGAAGGTCTCACGTCAGGTTTCAGAACTCGCTGAACTCGAGGTGGAGGTGTTCGAGGAGCGCAATCCGGCGATCGCGGACTCGCAGATCGCCGAGGCGACGCTCCATCTGAAGGGCGTCACCCTGCGGGCGCGAGACGCCTCACCGGACATCGTCCGCTCGATCAACCTGTGCGCGGACGAGCTCGCGGTTCAGGTCAAGCGACATCGTGACAAACGGCGCAAGCGCCGCGAGTCGCGCGCCGCCGCCGCCGCCGCCGAGCAGCCGCCCGAGGTTGAGGTAACCGGGACGGTTCTCCCGGAGGACATTTCGGCCGCCGCGCAGTAAGGTCTTACGTGTGAAGGGGCGGCGCGCCGTCTGGACGGCGCTGATTCTCGGTGTCGTACTCAGCAGCATCGGCGCGTCCGCCGCCTCCGCGGCGCTGCGGGTGCGCGGGAACACGCTTGTTGACGGCCGCGGGCGGGGCCACCTTGTGCAGCTCCGCGGCGTCAACCGCTCGGGGCTCGAGTACGCCTGCATCCAGGGATGGGGCTTCTTCGACAGCCCGCATCCGGACGCGATCGACGATCCGGCGATGATCCGGGCGATGCTGAGCTGGGACATCAACGTCGTCCGCATCCCGCTCAACGAGGACTGCTGGCTGGGATTCAACACCGTGCCAAAGCGCGAAGGAGCGCCATACCGGCGGAAGGTCGAGAGCTATGTCAGCGCCCTGCGCCGCGCCGGCCTGTACGTCATCCTCGACCTCCACTGGGCCGCGCCGGGCGGCAGCAAGGCGACAGGGCAGACGCACATGGCCGACGCCGATCACACGCCGGCGTTCTGGCGATCGGTTGCGTCGACGTTCAAGCACGACCACGCGGTCCTGTTCGACCTCTTCAACGAGCCGTTCGGGATCGGATGGAACTGCTGGCTGCATGGCTGTCAGGTCCCGCGGGACGCCGGCTTCCCGGCCTACCGCACCGCCGGGATGCAACAGCTCGTGAATGCCGTGCGCTCAACCGGCGCCACCCAGCCGATCATGCTGGGCGGCCTTGACTACTCCGGAGACCTTCGCGGCTGGCTCGCACACAAGCCCCATGACCCGCGGCACCAGCTCGTCGCGGCCGAGCACAACTACGGCACGCTGGGACCCTGTGGCAGCACGTGCCAGGCGGCGATCCTGGACACGCACCGGCACGTGCCGGTCGTGATGGGCGAGCTGGGGGAGACCGACTGCCAGCAGGGGTACATCGACCGGATGATGCCCTGGGCCGACAGCCACGGCATCAGCTACGTCGGGTGGGCGTGGAACGTCGCCAGCTGCTCCCAGGAGCCGGCGCTGATCAGCGATTACCGCGGGACGCCGACCCCGTTCGGGAGCGGATTCCGCAACCATCTGCGGGCTCTCGGAGCCCCGTCGCGGCTGTAGCCGAACCCTTACTTTCAGGCTGTCGAAGCCTTTAGGCCCACTGCTACGCTAGCCCCATGTCCTTCCTGGACCGCGCGCTTCGCATGGGCGAGGCGAAGAAGTTCAAGCAATATGAACAGCGCGTCAGTCGGATCAATGGCTTCGAGCCGGAGCTCGAGCACTACACCGATGCGGAGCTGAGAGAAGCTACCGATGAGCTGCGCGAGCGCGCGCAGGGCGGCGAGTCGCTCGACGACCTGATGTTCGACTGCTTCGCGCTCGTGCGCGAGGCCGGCAAGCGCTCGATGGGCATGCGCCACTTCGACGTGCAGCTGATCGGCGGGATGGTCCTCCACGACGGGCAGATCGCCGAGATGCGCACCGGCGAGGGCAAGACGCTGACCGCGACGCTCGCCGTCGTCCTCAACACGCTGGGCGGCCGCGGCGTCCACGTCGTCACCGTCAACGACTATCTCGCCCGCCGCGACGCGATGTGGATGAAGCCGATCTACGACATGCTCGGCGTCACCGTCGGCGTGCTGCAGAACATGCAGCCCTACGAGGAAAAGCGCGCCGCCTACGCCGCCGACGTCACGTACGGCACGAACTCCGAGTTCGGCTTCGACTACCTCCGCGACAACATGGCGACCTCGCTGGACGAGAAGGTCCAGCACGGCGGCCGGCCGAAGCCCGAGGAGGGCAAGTCGCCGTACCACACGTTCGCGATCGTCGACGAGGTCGACAACATCCTCATCGACGAGGCGCGCACGCCGCTGATCATCTCCGGCGCGCCGGAGCAAGCGGCCGACTTCTACGCCAAGTTCGCGCGGCTCGCGCCGCAGATGCAGGCCGGCAAGATGCCCGACGGCCTCGATCCGCGCGCCAAGAAGGAGTTCGTCGCCGACTTCGACTACGAGTTCGACGAGAAGCACAAGACGGTCGCGGTCACCGAGCGCGGTGTCGCCAAGGCCGAGCGGTTCCTGCGCATCGACCACCTGTATCGCGCCGAGAACGGCCACCTCGTCAACCACCTGATCCAGTCGCTCAAGGCCGAATCGCTCTACAAGCGTGACGTCGACTATGCGGTCGTCGACGGCGAGGTCAAGATCATCGACGAGTTCACCGGTCGGATCCTCGAGGGTCGGCGCTGGTCCGAGGGGCTGCACCAGGCCGTCGAGGCGAAGGAGGGCGTGCGGGTCCAGGAGGAGAACCAGACGCTCGCCACGATCACGCTCCAGAACTACTTCCGGATGTACGACAAGCTCGCGGGCATGACCGGTACCGCGATCACCGAGGCGACCGAGTTCATGAAGATCTATGAGCTCGGCGTCGTTCAGATTCCCACGAACCAGCCGATGATCCGCGCCGATCGCAACGATCAGGTCTACAAGACGAAGGACGGCAAGTGGAGCGCCGTGTCGCGAGAGATCGAGGAGCGCCACCACGGTGGTCAGCCCGTGCTCGTCGGCACGATCTCGGTCGAGGTCTCCGAGCTGCTGTCGAACAATCTCACGAAGCGCGGCATCCCGCACACGGTCCTCAACGCCAAGCCTGAGCACGCCGAGCGCGAGGGCGAGATCATCGCCGAGGCCGGTGCCCCCGGCGCGGTCACGATCGCGACGAACATGGCCGGCCGTGGCGTCGACATCAAGCTCGGTGGCAACCCCGAGCACCTCGCAACGCTCGAGGTCGCCAAGCTCGGCCTGCGCCAGGGTGACCCCGACTTTGAGGAGCACGTCACCAAGGTTCTGCCTGAGATCGAACGCCAAGTCGAGGGGCTGCGCGAGCAGGTGCTCGAGGCCGGCGGCCTGTTCATCCTCGGCACCGAGCGCCACGAGTCGCGCCGGATCGACAACCAGCTGCGCGGCCGTGCCGGTCGCCAGGGCGACCCGGGCGAGTCTCGCTTCTTCCTCAGCGCGCAGGATGATCTCGTGCGGCTGTTCGCCGGCGAGCGGATCTACAAGATCCTTGACCGTCTCGGCACGACTGACGACGAGGGCAACGAGGAGCCGATCGAGGCCGGGATGCTCTCCAAGCAGATCGAGAAAGCGCAGAGGAAGGTCGAAGAGCAGCACTTCCTCATGCGCAAGCACACGCTCGAGTACGACGACGTGCTCAACCAGCAGCGCGAGGTCATCTACAGGTACCGCGACGAGGTGCTCGAGGGTCGCGACATGAGCGAAGCGGCGCGCAACGAGGTCGTGAACCTGATCGAGCGGCTCGTGCAGGAGTACACGGCCGGCGAGTTCGTCGAGGACTGGGATGTGGCCGGGCTGCTCAACCGGATGGCCGAGATCTTCAATCCGAGCGCCGAGATCATGAGCGTCGACCCGGACCGGGTCGACCGCGAGGAGCTGACGAGCCAGCTCCAGGAGGAGGCGCTCGCGCAGTACGACCGTCGCGAGCAGGAGCTCGGCGAGGAGCTGATGCGCGCGCTCGAGCGTTTCCTGCTGCTGCAGATCATCGATCAGCGCTGGCGCGAGCACCTCTACGACATGGACTACCTCCGTGAAGGCATCCATCTACGCGGGTTCGCCCAGATCGAACCGCTCGTCGCTTACAAGAACGAGGCGTTCGAGCTGTTCCGCGATCTGATGAACAGCGTCTGGGGCGACTTCGCCCGGATGATCTTCCACGTCGAGGTCACGGTCGAGGGCGAGGAGGGCGGCACGCCGCCGCCCGCGCCGAGCCGCCCGAGCGCCAACTCGAGCTCCGCGACCGGCGGTGGCCGGGTCAGCTACAGCGGTGGCGGAATGGCACAGCCGAGCGCGCTGGCGATGGCTGCCGCAGCGGCTGGGGCTGCCGGGCCGGAGGCCGCCGGGTACGCCGAGGGTGATGACGGCGGCGGAATGCTGCCGCCCGCCGTCGAGCAGCGCCGCGTCGACGAGTCCGAGCAGATCGGTCGCAACGACCCGTGCTGGTGCGGCAGCGGCAAGAAGTACAAGAAGTGCCACGGCGCGTGACCGCGCGCTGAGCTCGCCCGTTACGTGAGCTCACCCCTATGGGCCTAACAGTCGCGATAGCGACCATACGGCCCAGAGGCTGACTCGGCGTCCGCGGACGCTAGATTCCCGGGCGATGGACGAGCGCGCGTCAGATCAGGACCGCGAGCAGGCGGCCGAGCAGATCCGGGACCACTACGCGGCTGGGCGGCTGACCGACGACGAGTTGGACACGCGGGTCCAGGCGGTCTACGCCGCTCAGACGACCGCCGAGCTGAAGCGCTTGCTCGCCGACCTCCCGGTGCTTCCCGAGGTGCGGGCGCGTCAGGAGCGGGCGGCCCTCGTCGAGCGGCGCTCCCACCTTCAGCGACGTCTGATCCAACAGGCCGGCGGCAGCGTGATCGCGTTCGCGGTGTGCACGGGGATCTGGGTCGCGGCTGGGGCGAGCGGCTCGTTCTGGCCGATCTGGATCGCGCTGATCGCGGTGATCGGGCTGCTCAAGAGCGGCTGGGACCTGTACGGCCCGGCCCCGGACCTCGATGCCGTCGAGGAGCGGCTCAACCAAAAGGGCGACCGGGGTGCCCGGCGTGATCAGCGCCGGCTTGACCGGGGCGCGCAGCGCGACCAGCGGCGGCTCGACCGGGCGGATCGGCGCGACCGTCGCTGAGAGGGTTGCTGCTACGGTAGCGCTGCATGGCGACCGCCCCCTCAGAGCCGCTCTCTCAGCGTCTCGCGGCAATCCGCGAGCAGCTCAAGCTGCTTGCGGACTATCTTTGACCCCGCTGCGCTGAGCGAACGGGCCACCGCGCTCGAGGAGGAGATGGGGGCACCCGGCTTCTGGGACGACCAGGAGCGAGCGGCGAAGACGACCGCCGAGCATGCGCGTGCGTCACGCAAGCTCGCGACCTACCGCGAGCTGGAGCAGGACGTCGAGGACCTGGGCCCGCTCGCAGAGCTCGCCGAGGAGGACCCCGATCTGACCGCGGAGCTCGAGGAGCAGATCCGAGCGGTCCAGGACCGGCTCGACGGGCTCGAGGAGGAGCGCCTGTTCTCCGGCCGCTACGACAGCGGCAACGCGCTCGTCACGATCAACGCCGGCGCCGGCGGCACGGATGCTCAGGACTGGGCCGAGATGGTGCTGCGGATGGAGATGCGCTGGGCGGAGAAGCGCGGCTTCGAGGTCGAGCTCCTCGAGGCCTCGCCGGGGGAGGAGGCCGGGATCAAATCGGCGACGTTCATGGTCAAGGGTGAGAACGCCTACGGGCTCTACGGCAGTGAGAAGGGCGTCCACCGGCTCGTCCGCCTGTCGCCGTTCGACGCCGCCCACCGTCGCCAGACGAGCTTCGCCGGGGTCGAGGTCTCACCGGTCGTCGACGCGATCGATGAGATCGCGATCGACGACGACGACCTCCAGATCGACACCTACCGGGCGAGTGGCGCCGGCGGCCAGCACGTCAACAAGACCGATTCGGCGGTGCGGATCACGCACAAGCCGACCGGAATCGTCGTCCAGTGTCAGAACGAGCGCTCGCAGTCCTCGAACAAGGCCGAGGCGATGACGATGCTCCGCTCCAAGCTGCTCGAGCTCGAGGAGCGCAAGCGGCGGGAGGAGATTGCCCGGGAGAAGGGGGAGGCGCAGGACGTCAACTTCGGCTCGCAGATCCGCTCCTATGTTCTGCACCCGTACTCGATGGTCAAGGACCATCGCACGGACTTCGAGATGGGCGATACCTCCCGTGTGCTCGACGGCGATCTCGACGGCTTCATCCGGGCGTACCTGCTGAAGGCCGCCCGGTGAGCATCCGTCACCCGCCGGAGCAGCCGACCGCACCGTACCTCGAGGCCGTCACCGCCTACGGCTTCCGCGGCTCGAGCCGCTTTCACGTCCCCGGCCACAAGGGCGGCGACGGCTCCGATCCCGGGCTGCACAGCGCGCTCGGCGACCGGGCATTGAAGCTCGACCTGCCTCAGGACATCGACGGCGTCGACGTCGGGCCATCACCAACCCCTTACGAGCGCGCAGAGCGGCTCGCCGCCGAGGCCTACGGCGCATCGCAGACGTGGTTTCTCACCAACGGCGCGAGCCAGGGCAGCCACGCACTGTGCCTCGCGCTCGCGCTGCCGGACCGCCCCGTCGTCCTGCAGCGCAACTCGCATGCGAGCCTCGTCGACGGGCTCATTCTCAGCGGCGGACGCGCCAACTTCGTCGCACCGGAGTACGACACCGAGCTCGGGATGGCCCACGGGGTGACGCCGGAGGCACTCGAGCGGACGCTCGCGCGGACACCGGGCGCGGGCGCCGCGTTCATCGTCTCGCCGACGTACTACGGCATGGCGGCGGATGTCGAGGGCTGCGCGGAGGTGGCGCACGCTGCCGGGGCTGCCCTCGTCGTCGACAACGCCTGGGGCGCGCACTTCGGCTTTCACCCGTCGCTCCCCGACACGCCGGTCCGCCTCGGCGCCGACGCAATGATCGCCTCGACGCACAAGATCGTCGGCAGCCTCACGCAGTCGGCGATGCTGCTCGTCCGCGACGCCGAGCGGATCGACATCGACGCGATCTCGCGGGCGGTTCGGCTCGTGCGCTCGACGAGCCCGAGCGCGCTGCTGATGGCCTCACTCGATGCCGCTCGTCGTCAGCTCGCGGTGCACGGCGAGGCGCTGCTCGAACGCACGATCGCGGCCGCCGCGACAGCACGCGCGGCGATCGCCGAGGTCCCCGGCTGCGCCGTCGTCGACGAGTCGTTCGTCGGGCGGCCCGGGATCGCCGGGTGGGACCCCCTGCGCATCGTGATCGACATCCGCCGGACCGGCTGCACCGGCTACGAGCTGGCGAGTGCGCTGCGGGATTCCTACGACATCTACGTCGAGCTCGCAACGCACGCGACGCTCGTGCTCGTGCTCGGCATCGCCCAGCCGGTGGAGCCGCTCGAGCGGCTCACCCTCGATTTCGCCGAGACGGTCAGGCGCATCGCCCGCCCGGGGGAAACGCCGGCGATCGCCCGGGGGGCGGGCGCGTTCGAGCACGAGACGGCGGTCGCACCGCGCGACGCCTTCCTGGGTCCCGGTGAGTCGGTCTCCGTCGACGATGCGGTCGGACGTATCTCCTGCGAGTCGATCGCGGGCTACCCGCCCGGAGTCCCCGCCCTGCTGCCCGGTGAGCGCGTCACGTCCGAGGTGATCACGTACCTGCGCGAGCTCACCGCCTCCGGTGCTCGTCTGCACGGGGCCGCCGACCCGACGTTCGCGACGATCCGGGTCCTGATTGACCGCGACGACGACTAGCCGCTCGGACGGTCCGCTCACGCGCGCGCCGGCGTTTGCGCTCGTCGGCGTCGCGATCTGCTCGGTGCAGTTCGGCTCGGCGATGGCGGCGAAGTTGTTCTCGCAGGTGGGATCGAACGGGGTCGGCATGCTGCGCCTGCTGTCGGCGGCGATCGTCCTCGTCATCCTGTGGCGACCGCGGATCGCCGGACGAGGCCGGGACGAGCTGGCGGTCGGCGCGTCGCTCGGCATCGTGCTCGCCGGGATGAACCTCTCGTTTTACGCCGCGCTCGATCGAATCCCGCTCGGGATCGCCGTGACGATCGAGTTCATCGGGCCGCTGACGGTGGCCGTGCTCGGGTCCCGGCGCCGCCTTGACTTCGTGTGGGTGCTGCTCGCGGTCGGCGGGATCCTCGCCCTGACCCGCGGGAGCACCCACCACCTGAGCACCGTCGGAATCATGTTCGCGCTGCTCGCCGGGGCGTTCTGGGGGACGTACATCCACCTCAACTCGCGGGTCGGTCGCATGTTCGAAGGCGGTACCGGCGTCGCGTTTGCGATGTGCGTCGGCGCGGTCGTGTCGCTGCCGTTCGGGATCGCCTCCGGCGGATCGCATCTGCTCACCGCCCATGCCCTGCTCGTGGGCTCGGCGGTGGGGATGCTGTCGTCGGCGATCCCGTACTCGTTCGAGAACGAGGCGCTGCGACGGATCCGACCAGGCGTGTTCGCCGTGTTCATGAGCCTCGAGCCGGCGGTCGCGGCGTTTGCCGGATTCCTCGTGCTCGACCAGGGGCTCGACGCGCGCGCGATCGCGGGGATCGCCCTCGTCATCGCCGCGTCGATCGGGGCCTCACGCTCCTCGCGCGAGGCCCCGGTCGACGTGTAATCCGTTACTTGGTGACGATGATCGTCCCATGCATCTGCGGGTGAATCAGGCACACGAACTTGTAGACGCCCGGTTTCGTGAACTTGATCTTGTTCGACGGCACCACCTGCGGTGTCCCGGAATCCCGGTCCATCACGCCGGTGTTGCCGAACCCGTCGCCGTGCGACTTCGTCGAGAGCAGGATCGGCTTCGTCGGGTCGCTCGCATAGACCCCCTGTGCCGGGAAGTTCGGCGAGGTGAAGGCCGCCTGCAGGCTCTTGATGACCTTCTTCGGCCCAAACGTCGCAGTGTGGACCTCACGCGTGTCGGCCGACATGAAGAACTTCACGACCGTCCCGCGCTTGACCTTGAGCTTGCCCGGATACATGTTGAACAGCTCGACGCCGTTGGCACCCGAGACGCCGACGCTGATCTGATTCGCCGGCACCTTCGTCTTGGCGAGCTTCTTCGCCGCGAGCAGATCCGTCTTCACCTGTTTGGTGAGAGCCGCCGCGTCCTGGGCGTCGCTTGGCACGGATGCGCCCGTCGGCTTGACCACAACCTCGCCGACCATGCCGTAATGGACGTCGCAGAAGTACTTGTACGTCCCCGGCTTGGTGAACGTCACGTTGAACGGCTTCGGCGGCCCGAGCGGCAGCCCGCTGTTGACCTGCGCGCTGCCGTCGTAGGTCGGGCCGCCGGACGGAGCGAACAGCGCCGGGTTGATCCCGACGTTCGGCACCTTGCCGTTGAACCAGAACGGATTTCCGGCGGCGTCGTTGACGCCGGACACCGTGGCGCCCGGGACAAGCAGGGGAACGTCGCCCTGGCCTGACTTCGGGAGATCGACGGTGTGGAAGCCGTCGAGGACGAACGACACGGTGTCACCCGTGTTGATCGTCACCTGGTGCCGGAAGAAGTCGTTGACGTCCGGATTGTTCTGCTTGAGAAACGCTTTGCCAAGCAGCTTGGCGCCGAGCGACGTCGCGCTCGGCGGCGGCCCGGCGTAGACGGTCTTGGTGTGAGCGAGTGCGCCTGCCGGCGCGGCACACGTGGCGGCGGCCGCGCACAGCGCAGCGGACGCCCCGGTCCTGAGTCTCATCGAGCCCCCGATTCAGTCGGTTGTACCTGCGGCGCTAACCATATACAGATCGAAGGCGGCGGCGCCACCCCTTGGGGCGGCGCCGCCAGGCCTTCAGACCTTGACCCGGAAAACCTGCCCGGTCAGTTCACCGACGTAGATCCAGCCGCCGTGAGCGGCGAGACCAACGATCGGCGCGACGAACCCGGTCAGCAGCGGCTTGACCGCGCGGCCGCGGAGCGGCATCGACACGACCTGCTGCTTGCCGAACTCCGACATGTAGAGCCGCTTGCCGATGATCGCGAGGCCCATCACGTCCGTGTGGGGGCTGAACCGCTTGTACGGCTTGGCGAAGCCCTTGCATGCCTTCTTCTTCGTCCAGTTGCACTGCGGGAAGCCGAAATCGTCCCCCTGCTTGACCTTGAGCAGGAAGTCCGGCGGGTTCGTGGCGCCGCTGTCCTGGCCGAGGTCGGAGACGAACGGCGACTTCGAACCCGGCGCGAACGCGAACTGCCACGGCTGCCGGATCCCGGTCGCGAAAACCCGCAGGCCCTTGCCGTTCGGCTTGAACGAAAGGATGTCGTAGACGTACGGGGTCTTCGCCGGACCGTGGTCGTTGCCGTCGGTCAGGCCGAGGTCGACGCCAACGTACAGCCGGCCGTCGGGACCGAACGCGATCCCGTTGAGACCGTCGAGCTTCTTCGGTGCCGTCCAGAGGACCTTCTGCTTGGTGAAGCTCGTCCCGTTCCAGCCGCTCCAGGCGAGGAGCTGCCACTTGGCGCCGCCCGCGGTCACCGTGCCGGCACTGACGTAGAGCGTGCCCTTGTGCCAGGCGACGCCGGCGGCGAACGCCGGGCCGGGCAGCTTCGTCGCCGTGCCGTTCTTGACGGCCCAGACGCCGCCGTTCGGCGGGCCGCTCTCGTTGCTGCCGCCGTCACCGACGAACATCGTTCCGGCGCCGAACGCAAATGACGTCGGGACCGGGATCCCGCTCACGACGAGCTGGGCGGGATTCCCGTTCGTCGACGTCGGTGGCGGAGGCGGCCCGTCGGCTGCTGACGCGGTCGCGGTCAGCGTCAAAGCTGCCGCCGTGGCCGCGCCCAGCGACTTCACTGCGCGTGAAAGCATCAATCCCTCCATGGGAGATCGTGGTAGCCCGCGGCTGACTGAGTTCCCTGTCCCCTGAGACCCCCCCCCGCGGGCGAGACGCTCGACCGTAGCAGACGGGCCCCGCGGGGTGTCCAGGCTATCCTCGCGCGGCATGTCTGAGTCCATACCTGCGATCGTGCGCGCGGCGCTCGCCGAGGATGTCGGCGAGGGGGACGTCACGACGTCCGCCACCGTCCCCGAGTGGGCCCGTGCCGAGGCACTCATCACCCAGAAGGCGCCTGGAGTGATCTTCGGGCTCGACGTCGCCGAGGCGGTGTTCCGGGAGCTCGATCCGGCGGCCCAGATCGAACGACTGTGCCGGGAGGGTGAGTGGCGCGAGCGCGGCGAGGTGATGCGGGTGCGGGGCTGGGCGCGCGCGTTGCTGACCGGCGAGCGCACGGCGCTCAACTTCCTGCAGCGCCTGTCCGGCGTGGCGACGCTGACCGCGCGGTGCGTGCGGGCCGTTTCCGGAACCGGGGTTCGCATTCTCGACACTCGCAAGACGACGCCGGGACTGCGGACGCTGGAGAAGGCCGCCGTCGCCGCCGGCGGGGGCACGAACCACCGAGCCGGGCTCTACGACGCGATCCTCATCAAGGAGAACCACGCGGCGCTGGCGGGGGGCGTGCGCGCGGCCGTGCTCGCCGCCCGCGCGGCCGCGCCGGACCTGCTGCTGGAGGTGGAATGCCGCGATCTCGCCGAGGTCGACGAGGCGCTCGAGGCCGGGGCGCCGCGGATTTTGCTCGACAACATGACGGTCCCTCAGTTGCGCGAGGCGGTGGCGGTCGTGGCGGGGCGGGCGGAGCTCGAGGCGAGCGGCGGACTGACGCTCGAGACGCTCCGGGACGTCGCAAATACCGGCCTACAATTCATCTCAGTCGGCGCGTTGACCCATAGCGCACCGGCACTCGACCTCTCCCTCATCCTTCACCCATTGCCATGAACCTCCCGATGTTGGGTGCGACCGAAGCACCACTCCTCCTCGAGAACATTCCGGCGCTCCAGGACGAGGTACGCGGACTCGCCACCGAGCGCGGCGCCGTCATCCTGGCCCATAACTACCAGCTGCCCGAGATTCAGGACGTCGCTGATTTCGTCGGCGACTCGCTTGGCCTCTCGCGACAGGCTGCCGCTGCTGACTCCGACCTGATTGTCTTCTGCGGCGTGCACTTCATGGCCGAGACGGCCTCGGTGCTGAGCCCTTCGAAGCGCGTGCTCATCCCGGACCTCGACGCCGGCTGTTCGCTCGCCGACTCGATCACCGCCGAACAACTCCGCGACTGGAAGGCGAAGCATCCCGGCGCCGTGGTGGTCATGTACGTCAACACCTCGGCTGACGTCAAGGCCGAGACCGACTACTGCTGCACGTCATCGAACGCGGTCGCCGTTGTGGAGCACATCCTCCGCGAGCACGGTCCCGACACCGAGATCCTCTTCGGGCCCGACATGTTCCTCGGCGCCTACGTCGAGAAGACGATCGGCCGCTCGATGCACGTGTGGGACGGCGAGTGCCACGTCCACGCCGGGATCAAGCCGGACGACATCTCCGAGGTCCGGGCCGCCCACCCGGGCGCCGAGTTCCTCATCCACCCTGAGTGCGGTTGCTCGACGAGCGTCATGGAGTACGTCGCGGCGGGTGACGTGTCCTCCGAAGGTGTCCACATGCTCTCGACCGGCGGGATGCTTTCCTACGCGCACACGCATCAGCAGGGGTCAGCGATCGTCGCGACCGAGACCGGCATGCTCTACCCGCTCCGCCAGGCGGCGCCGGACGTGGAGTTCATCGCCGCCAACGAGGCCGCCCACTGCCGCTTCATGAAGATGATCACGCTGCCGAAGGTGCGCGATGCTTTGCGTGACGAGGTCTACGAGGTGAAGGTGCCAGAGGCGATCGCCGAGCGGGCGCGGGTGCCGATCGAGCGGATGGTCGCGATCGGCTAACGACCGGTCGGCGGGGTGCGGATCAGCCTCTCGTCACACGGCGCTACCCGACCGGCGCCATCAGGTTGAGCCCGCCCTCGATGACTCGCCGCACCGCCGGCATCGACACGCGCTTGCGCTCGAACTCGGCCGGCGTGTAGCAGTGGACGTCGGCGTGGGCGCCCATCTCGAGGGCGTCCCACAGCGAGCCGGCCTGGTAGACGCGCTCGAGCCACGGGATGCCGTCCCACACCGGGGAGACGAGCACGACGACGTACTCGGGGCCGCGCTCGCGCTGGGGTGGGGCACCGTGCTCGTCGTCGACGCGCGCGCCGCCGAGCCAGGCCTCGTCGATCGGCCAGCGGTCACTGATCCGGTTCAAGTAGCTCTGCAGCTCGTGCCGGTTCACGGGCGGCGTGCCTGCGTCCTCCACGCCGCGATTGTCGCGGACGGGGTCGAGCGAGCGCAAATGGTTCTCAGGCTGACGCGCTCAGGGCGTCAGTAGCGGGCGATCGCGGCGACCATCGGGCCGAGCAGCGTAACAACGGCCGTCTCGTTCGTCGGACCGTCGATGAACAACGCGTAGGCGAGCATGTGTCCGCCCCGAGCGCGGCAGACGCCCGCGAGGTTCGTGACGTAGTCGAGGGTGCCGGTCTTGCCGATGCAGTTGCCCTGTGCCGTCGTGCCCTTTCCGATCCGGCGGGCCGTGCCGTTGACGCCGACGACGGGAAGCGAGCCAAACAGCACATGACCGAGCGGCGTGTGCCAGACCTTGCGCAGGAGCATCACGACCTGCGCCGGCGAGGAGCGGTCGTCGCGGGACAGGCCCGACCCGTCGATGATCCCGGGGTGGATGCCCCACCGCGCGATCTGGTGGGAGATCACTTTGGCGCCGGAGGCGATGCTTCCTCCGTGGCCGAAGCGGGCGCCGAGCTGCTTGGTGAGCAGTTCGGCGAACAGGTCGTCGGAGCGGAAGTTCATGAGATCGACGAGCGTCCGGAGCGTGGGAGAGCGGGCTGACGCGAGCTTGTGCGCGTGTCGAGGGGCACGCTCGCTGTATGGCGCGGCCGTCGCCGCGATATGCGCGGCGCGCAGCGTCGCCGCGAACTGCTTGACGGCGAACAGCGCCGGGGAGACCTTGCCGTCGGTCGATCCGTGGTCGTAGACGAGCGCGCTCATCTGGCCGCCGAAGTCGGGGACGTCGGGAGCGAGATCGGTCAGCATGCCGCCGCGATGGGCGTCGAACAGCGATTCGTCGGCGATCACCTGGCCCGTGATCCGGTGAATCCCTTTGTCGGCGAGCTGGGCGGTCAGCTGCGCCGTGGTCGGCCCGTAGCCGAGCTCGTAGACGTGGTTGAAGCCGCCGTCGCCGAAGGTCGGGTCACCGGCGCCGCGCAGGTAAAGGTTGCCGTGCCACGTCCCGCCCGCGTCGAGGTGGCCGGACCCGAACACGGTGGTGTGCAGGCGGTAATTCGTCGAGAACTTACGCAGCAGCGCGACCGTCGTGTAGAGCTTCTCGACCGAGGCCGGGGCACGCACGGAGTTTGGCCGGAGCGTGAACAGCAGCTGATGCGCGGTGAGGTCGTAGACGGCGGCGCCGGTATGTGGGCCGGCCTTCTTCATCGCCGCGGTGAGCTGCGCGTGCAGGCGGCGCATCTGCGGGGTGACGTGACGGGGCTGCGCGCGGCGGTGCGCGGACGCGACGACCGGGTTGTCGACGCCGTGGCCCTGGGCATGGGTATCCCCTCCGCCGCCGCACCCGCCCAGCGCCAGACACAGACCCACCAGCCCCCAGCCGAGGATTCGGCGTGCTATGCCGCCTCCAGCTCCTCGGTGGTGTGCGGCCCGACGACCGCGACGGACAGCTCGTCAGACACGCGCGAGGCGACGTCCCGGACGTCCTTGACGCTGACGGCGTCGAGCAGTTCGATGGTCCGGTCAGGATCGATCGGCTCGCGGTAGACGATCGTCTGCTGAGCGGCGTGACGAGCGACGGCACCGGTGTTCTCGAACGCGATCGCCCGAGCGCCCGCCGCATATGCGCGGGCACGCTCGACCTCAGCGTCCCTCGGCCCCTGCTCTCTCAGTTCGGTGACGATCTCTCGCATGCGCTGATACGCCTCGATGGTCTTGGCGGAGTCCAGTCCTGCCGACAGCTGGAGCACCGGTACGTCCGCATAAGCATGGGGGAACGAGTGGACGGAATAGGCAAGCCCGCGCTGCTCGCGGATCTCGTCGAACAGCCGGGAGCCCATCGAACCGCCGAGCAGGGTCGAGTAGATGACGAGCGCGGCGCGCTGCGAGGGATCGGCGACGTCGATCGCGGGACGGTAGGACATCCGCAGATGCGACTGGTTGGAATCGCGCTCACGCACGAGCACGCGCGGGGCGAACGCCGGGGCGGACTCGTACGGGTCAGGCTCTGGCTGGGAGGTGAACCGGGCGAACAGCTCGTCGAGGGCGCCGTCGTCAGGCAGCGCGTCGAGGTTGCCGACGGCGAACGCCGCTCCCCGGGCCGGGGACCACCGGCGCGAGCGAAACGCGACGATGCCGTCTCGCGTGAAGGTGTCCTGGATGTGCTCGGCGGGACCGAGGACCGGCCGCCCGAGGGGATGCGCGCCGAACACCGCCTCGTCGATCAGGTGCTCGGCAACGGTCGCCGGCTGGTCGTTGGAGCGCGCGATCTCCTGGACGACGACGCCGCGCTCGCGCTCGAGTTCGTCAGCGTCGATCCGGGGCCGGCCGACGAAGTCCGTCAGCAGGTCGGCGGCCTCGAGCGCCCGCTGGGCACGCACGGTGATGTGAAACGCGACGAGATCATGGCTCGTGTAGGCGTTGAGCACGGCGCCAATGCTCTCGGCGGCCTCGTTGACGTCACGGTAGGTCGGGTACTTCTCGCCGCCCTTGAACACAAGATGCTCGAGAAAATGGGCCATCCCATTCTCCTCGGGACGCTCGGTCCGCGCGCCGGCGTCGAAGGCGACAAGGAGGGTCAGCGCCCGGGTTCCCTCGACCTCGACGCGGTACAGCGGCATCCCATTGGCCAGCGTTTGGGAGGACATTTTCGGCATGTGAAGAACGGTAGCGGTCGGGGGCTCCGAAAGCCCCGAAACATCAGCGTTTCTGGGGGCTCACCGGATCCACGACCCGGCAAAGAGCCTGCAAATCTCGTTGCAAGGAGTGTGTTTGCTTCTCCTGCGCTGAGGGGCGTCGCTACGCTGCGGCGCACCCTATGGCTAGAGACCAAACCGCACAGCAACGTACTCGGCGACGCCGCGCTCCGGCGCCGGTCGCCCGTCCCCAGAAGGCCGCGCCCCGCGCGGGCGGATCGTCCATCATTGAGTTCCGCGGCGTGTCGAAGCACTACAGCGGCGCCGGCAACATCGGGCTCGACCAGGCCACGTTCGCAATCGACCGCGAGGACTTCGTGTTCCTCGTCGGCAGCACCGGTTCGGGCAAGTCGACCGTTATGCGGCTGTTGATCAAGGAACTCGAGCCGACCGAGGGCCGGATCACCGTCGCCGGGCACGATCTCAGCGAGATCGCCCGCAAGCGCGTCCCGTTCTATCGGCGCAACATCGGGGTCGTGTTCCAGGACTTCAAGCTGCTCCCGAACCGGACGGTGCACGACAACGTCGCGTACGCGCTCCAGGTGACCGGCGGCTCCCGGCGCGAGATCCGGGCCAAGGTCCCGGACATCCTTCGGCTGACCGGCCTCTCGACGAAGCTCCACAACTACCCGGACCAGCTCTCCGGCGGCGAGCAGCAGCGCGTCTCGATCGCGCGGGCGTTCGTCAATCACCCGCCGCTGCTGCTGGCTGACGAGCCGACCGGCAACCTCGATCCCGAGACGAGCATCGACATCATGCGCCTGCTCTACCGGATCAACCGGACCGGCACGACGGTGCTCGTCGCGACCCACGATGCCTCGATGGTGAACAAGATGCGCCGGCGCGTGCTCGAACTGTCCCGCGGACGGATCATCCGTGACGAGACCGGCGGCCTGTACGCACGTGACGAGTCGACCCGTGAGTTCGCCCAGCGGATGCGTCAGCCCCCGACCCGGCCTCCCGGCCTCTAGGAGCTCATATGCGCATCGGGTTCTTCCTCCGCGAATCCTTCCGCGCGGTGCGGCGCAATGCCGCGCCGTCGTTCGCCGCGCTCGCGACCGTGCTCGTGACGATGCTCATGCTCGGTGTGTTCATCCCGATCGTGCAGGCGACGAACGGAGCTGCGAACACCGTCCGCGGCCGCGTGCTCGTCGACGTCTACATGAAGAGCAAGGCGACGGCTGCCGATGACGCGCGCGTGCGCAAGGAGATCCTCGCGATCCAGCACGTCCGCTCGGTGCAGTTCGTATCCAAGCAGCAGGCCTTTGCGCTCGAGTCCAAGCGCGACCCGCAGGCGTACGCGCTGCTTGCCTCCAACCCGCTGCCGGACACGTTCCACGTCATTCCCGACAACCCGGCGAACGTCCTGTCGGTGCGCAACGCGCTCACGCCGACAGCGGCGGGCGGCGGCGCCGGGACGATCGACGCAGCCGTCCAGAGCGTGTCGAACAAGAAGAACGACACCAAGAAGATCCTCGAGGTCACGAACCTGGTGACGATCACCGCGGCGGTGCTGACCGTGCTGCTCACGATCGCCTCGGTGCTGCTGATCGCGAACACGATCCGCTTGTCGCTGTACGCGCGGCGCCGCGAGGTCGAGGTGATGAAGCTCGTCGGGGCGACCGACTGGTTCATCCGGTGGCCGTTCGTGATCGAGGGGGTCATCGTCGGCGCCGTTGGCGCGCTACTGGCGATCGGGGTGCTCGGTGTCACCAAGATCGCGCTGCTTGACCCGCTGGCGAACAACTGGACTCTGATCGCGGCACCGCAGACGATCCCGTTCACCGCGCTCCTGGCCGTGCTCCTTGCGGCGGGCGTGCTCGTCTCGGCGCTCGGCTCGGGTCTGTCTCTGCGGCGCTTCCTCCGCGTCTAGTCGGTAGGCAGCACGAGGGGCGCGTCGCCTGCGCGGCGTCTCGTGGCTCACCGATCGCGACCCGTCTGAAGGGGCCTGTGGCACAGCCGCGGGCCCCTTCGGCGTTTCGGGCTATTGCGTCGTCAGAGCCCGAGCCCGTCGCCGGGCCGGTCTGCCGGGCGATCGTCGCGGTCAGGGACAGCGCTGCGCATCCGTGCGGCCGAGGTCGACCTCCCGTCGGGTGCGGTCCCTGGTCTTGCTGGCTGGGTACGACGTGAGGGATTCGGCCCGGAACCCCCGCAGCGACGGCGCATCCGGCCAACCTTTGGCCCTATGGCGAAGTTAACAGACTTGTGAGCGTTCACAGGCGGCCGAAGGTGGGTACCCCCTAGGCCGTCCGTCCAACTATCGCTTGGGTGATCCGGCCGGCCAAGCGAACAAAGGAGAGGTTATGCACCACGCCCTACGCCTCAGTAAGAGGTTCGTGGCAATCGCAGCAGCGGCCCTGCTGGCGATCGGGGCCACGGCGGCGGTCGCGATCGGTGCCTCGGCGCACCGGACCCACCATCACGGGCCCCCGTCCAAGTCGCACAAAGGCCCCCACCACGGCACGTTCCACAAGGGCGGCTTGAAGATCAGCAGCTCGTCCTTCGGGACACTGCCCGATGGCGTGCCCAACATCCCCGAGGGTGGCGCCGCAGTCACCCGCTACACGCTGTCCAACGCGCACGGGATGAGCGTCTCGATCCTCGACTACGGGGGAATCATCCAGTCGCTGTCGGTCCCGGATCGCAGGGGTCACCGCGACAACGTGACGCTCGGATTCGCGAACATCGATGGGTACACGAGCGACGCGTATCTGACGAGCAATCCGTACTTCGGCGCGATCATCGGCCGCTACGGGAACCGGATCGCCAAGGGAGCGTTCTCGATCGATGGCACTCCGTACCAGGTCGACATCAACAACGGCGCCAACACGCTGCATGGCGGCTTCACCGGCTACGACAAGGAGATGTGGGACGCCACCGAGATCCCGCCGAACAACGGGAGGGTCGGGCTGACGCTGACTGGGCACTCGACCCAGGCTCCGAACAGGCTTCCCGGCAAGGCCGACGAGGGCTGCAACCAGAGCCTGAACCCGACAGGAAGCCCCCAGTGCACTGGCTATCCCGGCAACCTGACCATCCGCGTGACGTTCACGCTCGACAACCAGAACCAGCTGCGCTTCCACTACGTCGCGAGGACCGATGCGCCCACGGTCGTCAACCTCACGAACCATTCGTACTGGAACCTGTCCGGCGAGGGGTCGGGCACGATCTACGACCACCAGCTGAGGATCAACGCCGACCACTTCACCCCGGTCGATAGCGGACTGATCCCGACCGGAGAGATCAAGTCGGTGCTCGGAACGCCGTTCGATTTCACGACGTTCCACGCGATCGGCGAGCGCATCCGCAACGGCGACGAGCAGCTCATGCTCGGACGTGGGTATGACCACAACTTCGTGCTCAACAACCCATCGACCCAGCCGGGTCAGCTCAACACTGCAGCCCAGCTGTTCGATCCGGCCAGCGGACGCCTGCTGACCATCAAGACCGACCAGCCGGGGATCCAGTTCTACTCGGGCAACTTCCTCGACGGCACGCTGTACGGCACGAGTGGCCGGCAGTACCGCCAGGGCGATGGCCTTGCGCTGGAGACCCAGCACTTCCCGGATTCACCGAACAAACCCGATCCGCCTTTCCCGTCGACGGTCCTCCGTCCCGGGCAGACGTATGACTCGACGACGGTCTACGCGTTCTCGACGACGGGTCACGGTCGCTTCAAGCACCAGAAGCACCACTGATCTGACGGCGGCCGGGTCGCACGATCGCGACCCGGCCGTCCGTTGTCCTTCCTGAGCCTCGCGGTCGGCCCAGCGGCCCGGCTACCCTCCGGACATGCGATCGCGCCCTTTCCACGCTCCGCGAGTCGTCGCGTACGTGACGGCGGCGATCGTCCTGCTGCTCGTGGGTGTCTGGTTCGGTGGCCATCCGAGCTGGCTGCCCTCCCCGGTGCGCAGCGCGTTCGTCGACCAGGGCAACGGCCAGCTCGTCAACGAGGCGCTCGACATCCTCAGCCGGGACTACTACCGGCCGGTCAATCGCTCGCAGCTCACCGACAAGGGTCTGGCGGCCGCGATCGCGAGCCTCAACGACCCGTACTCGCACTACTTCGACCCGAGCGACTACCACGCGTTCCTCAACCAGTCCGACCCCCATCTCAGCGGCATCGGGATCGAGGTGCTGCCCGAGAAGCAGGGCCTGCGGATCACCGAGGTGTTCCCGAACTCTCCCGCCGCGAAGGCCGGGCTGCAGCGGGGTGATCTGATCGTCAGCGTCGGCGGCGTCTCGCTCGCTAACCGCTCGAACAATTTCGGATCGCGGCTGATCAAGGGCCGCGCCGGGACGAAGGTGAAGCTGACGATTCGCTCCGGCGGGCACGACAAGGACGTTGAGATCACGCGCGCGAACCTCGTCGTCCCGGTGGCGAGCGGCGATCTGGTCACGTACCACGGCATCAAGATCGGGGTTGTGCGGCTGACCAGCTTCACCGACGGCTCGAGCGGAGAGCTGCGCATGCAGGTGGAGCGGGCGCTGCACGCCGGGGCGCAGGCGCTGATCCTCGACCTGCGCGGCAACGGTGGCGGCCTGCTCGACGAGGCGGTCAAAGTCGCGAGCATCTTCATCCCCGACGGGACGATCGTCTCGACCGACGGTCGCAACCAGCCGCGACAGGTGTACGTCGCCAAGGGGAACGCGATCGCGCCGCGCATCCCGATGGTCGTGCTCGTCGACCGCGGGACCGCGTCGGCCTCGGAGATCGTGACTGGCGCGCTCAAGGATCGCGGCCGGGCGAAGGTCGTCGGGACGCACACGTACGGCAAGGGCGTCTTTCAGGAGATCGAAACGCTTCCGAACGGCGGGGCGCTCGACATCACGGTCGGTGAGTACTTCACGCCGAGCGGGCGCAACCTCGGCGGTGGCGGTGTCCGTGAGGGGGCGGGAATCCCGCCGGATGTCTACGCCGCGGGTACTCCGCACGGGACGCACGACTCGGCCCTGTCGGTCGCCGAGCAGACGGTCGCGGCCGAAGTCCGGTGAGCGCCGACAGGGTGGTGGACACGGCGGCCGCGCGCGTCGCCGTCCTCGAGCGGCGGGGCAAGTTCCTCGTCGCCGAGCCGTTCTTTGCGCCGGGTCCGCGGATGGTCGTTTCCCGCGATAAACGCTTCAACCTCGGGGATCTCGTCGTCGTGCGTCCTCAGGTCAACGGCGGGCGTCGGGGTGGGCGCGGCGGCGGGCGGGCAGTCATCGCGCGGCGGCTTGGCCGCCCCGATATCGCGCGCGACGTGATCGAGGCGTTCATGATCGACCGCGGTCTGCGACGCAGCTTCGACCCTGCAGTCGAGCACGAGGCGCGTGAGGCGGCGGCGGCCGGTGTCGAGACCGGCGCGCACCGTCGCGATCTCCGCGAGCTGCCGACGTTCACGATCGATCCGGCGAGCGCCCGTGACTTCGACGACGCGATCTCCGCCGAGCGACTCGACGAGCGCGACGACGCATGGCGGGTCTGGGTCCACATCGCCGACGTCTCCTCGTACGTCGCGCCCCGGTCGCTCGTTGACCGTGAGGCCTACCGTCGAGGCACGAGCGTGTACGTGCCGGGGGCCGTCGAGCCGATGCTGCCGAAGGAGCTGTCGAACAACGTGTGCTCGCTCGTCCCCGGGCAGGATCGCCATGCGGTCACCGTCGAGATGACGATTCGGGGCCGGGGTGTGGAGCGCTCGGCGTTCTACCGCTCGGTGATCCGCTCTGACGCACGGCCCGAGTACGGCGAGGTCGATCGCATCTTCGCTGGGGAGGGTCGCTCGGAGGAGCCGTGGGGGCAACCGCTGGCCGCCGCCCGGCTCGCCTCCGCGGCGCTCGGCGCGCGCCGGGCGGAGCGTGGCGCGATCGTGCTCGAGTCCCCAGAGCCGGAGTTTCGCTTCGACTCCCGTGGCAACGTCCTCGCCGGCGAGCCGGTGCACCAGACCGAGTCGCACCGCCTGATCGAGCATCTCATGATCGCCGCCAACGAGCAGGTCGCGGGCCTGCTCGAGGAGCGGCACGTGCCGGCGCTCTACCGCGTCCACGAGCGGCCCGAGGCATCTTCTGTGGAGCGGCTCGTGGAGCAGCTCGAGTCGCTCGATGTGCCGACGCCGCCCGTCCCGCGAGGACCGATGACGCCGCAGCAGGCGGCCGACGTCGTGGGCGAGATCTCCCAGGCGGTGGCCGACTGGGTGGCCGCCCGCTCGGGTCGCGGCGGACGCGCGCTGAACAGTCTCGTCCTGCGCACGCTCAAGCAGGCGTATTACGACTCGCGGAACCTCGGCCACGCCGGCCTGCAGTCGCCGCGGTACTGCCATTTCACCTCGCCGATCCGGCGCTATCCCGATCTCATCTGTCACCGGGCACTGCTTTCGGCGGTGACCGGGGATGTCCCGGCGCCGGACTCATCGTGGGTCGCGGCGGCCGGTCCGTGGACCTCGGCGCGAGAGCGGGAGGCGATGACGATCGAACGCGACGCCGACGACATCGCGCGTTGTTTCCTGCTCGAGCGCGAGCTGTTCGAGCGCGACGGCGCCGGCCTGCATGCGGACAGCGGCCCCGTGTTCGAGGGCGAGGTCGTCGGCCTCATCCGCTCGGGCGCGTTCGTCGCATTCGGTGCCGATGGCGCGTACGAGGGCATGGTGCCGGTCCGACGCATGCACGGTGATTGGTGGGAGCTCAACGAGCAGGGCACGATCCTTCAGGGGACACGACGCGGCGGGGCGATCCGGCTGGGAGACTCTGTGCGGGTCCGCGTCGCTGCGATCGACGCGCCGCGGGGCCGGGTGGACCTGGTCCCCGCATGGGAGGAGGAGTGACGAGCTGATGGCGAAGGGACGGAAACGCAAAGCGGCACCAGGCGACGTGGCGACGAATCGCCAGGCGTCGTTTCGCTACAACCTGCTCGAACGCTTCGAGTGCGGGCTCGTGCTCACCGGGACCGAGGTCAAATCGCTGCGCGAGGGCAAGGCGCAGCTCAAGGACTCCTACGCCACGATCCGGGACGGTGAGGTGTGGCTGATCGGCCTTTACATCCCGCCGTACGGTCCCGCCTCGCGAGAGAACCACGAGCCCGAGCGGCCGCGCAAGTTGCTGCTGCACCGCGACGAGATCGAGCGGCTCATCGGTCGTACCCAGGAGCGCGGCTTCACACTCGTGCCGACCCGGATCTATTTCGCCGGCCCGCGGTCCCGGGCGAAGATCGAGATCGCGCTCGCGCGGGGCAAGGACCTCTACGACAAGCGCGAGTCGATCCGCACGCGCGACATGGCGCGGGATGTGCAGCGAGAGCTGCGCGAAGCCCGCGGTTAGCATATTCGGCCACATCGGGGTTGGGCGCCTGTCCGTCGGGTACAGTGCGCCCATGACCATTGGCGGATCGCTACTGCTGATCGCTGTCGGCGCCATCCTCAAGTGGGCGGTGACCGCGCACGTCAGCTGGATCGACATCCAGACGGCCGGGACCGTGCTGTTCGTGATCGGTCTCGTCGGCCTCGCGGTCGCGCTCGTCTACACGTTCTGGTGGTCTCAGCGCACGCGTCCGGATGACCGCACGCGCGTGATGCGCGGCGGCGGCCCGCCGCCTCCGGGCGTCTGATCGCCGCTACGAGATCGTGCGCGGCAGGTGGGCCGCGTTCATGCCTGCCACGAGTAACGCGATCAGCGACACATACACGGCGGCGACGAGCAGCCGATCGAGCGGCTTGACCCGGTAGTAGTCGGCCTGCTCGGCGCCGCCCTGGCGCAGCGCCTTCCACCGACGCCAGGAATCCATCCCGCCGAGGAGGAGGAAGATGAGCAGGAAGGCGTTGTGGAGCGTCAGGATCAGCGCGAGGACGATCGCGAGCCCGACCGCCCACATCCACGGCGCCATCGCAGCCATCGCGCGGCCGCCGTCGAACGGGGAGACGGGGACGAGGTTGAGCAGGTTGAGCAAGAACCCTGTGAACGCCAGCGCCCGCCACATGTCGTTGCCGGTGACGTGCCAGATGAGGATGCACGCGGCGGCGCCGATGCTCCCCAGGATCGGTCCGGCGAGCCCGACGCGCGCTTCCGCGGTGGCGTTCTCGCCGAGCGATTTGGCGGTGATGAGCGCGCCGAGGAACGGAACGAACATCGGCGCGCTCGCCTTGATCCCCTCGCGGCGCAGCGCGATCACGTGACCGAGCTCGTGGACGAGCAGGAGGACGACGAATCCGACCGCGAACGGGAATCCCCAGAAGAGCGCATAGGCGGCGATCGAGACGAGCATCGTGCCCGCCGTCGAGAAGATCTTCAGCTTCGGGAGGAGGAGCAGGATCGTCTTGAACTTCGCTGCGAACGCGACGATCGCAGCGATGACTGGCCCGAGCGTGCGTCGGATGACGTTCGGCCGCTTGGGCTCGAACGGCGGGGCGAGCGGTTCAGGCTCAGCCGGCTCGAACGACGTGGGGACGGGCGGCTCCGGCGCCGGCTGGCGGATCCACGGGTTCGTCGAGTCCATCGTCAGTTAAGTGTGGCACCCGCGCTGGCGCGGGTCCGGGGCCTCTTAGAGATGTCTTCAGTTGGTGGCGCGCCTAACAGGCGATGTGTGCCGTGGCCGGACCCACATCGCCCGCGCTTCCGCAGGGCACGACAGGGCATCGATGCCTGACGATCCGCACGCGTGCCGCGTCGACGTTGTTGACGAGCGTCGGATCGAGGGACGCGGTGCCGATCACGACTCGGTCCGACGGGGTGCCGGAGGCGCCGCCGGCGCGGACGCGGACGGTGACCGTCATGCGCTTGTGGGCGTGGATCGAGCCGAGCTCGCAGATCACGTCGCCGCCGACGCGGCAGGTACCAGCGGTCGTGTGCACCGAGACGATCGTGCCGTGACCGGTCGGCTGGTCGCGGAGGACAACGCGGTCGGCGGCGTCCGGCCGTGGCCTGGCGGAGCGCTCGATTGCCCCAGAGTGTCAGGGCGCGCGATCACCGTGCGCACCTTAGACCTCTGGGGGTGCCGGCGGGCAGAACCGTCGCCGAATGTACGAATCCGGAAGACCTTCCCGCGCGTCTACAATGGTCGGTAACGACATATCCCCCGGGGACGACAGGCTTCGACGTGGTCGGTTCGTGGGGGTGGTTGCGAGTCGAGGTTCCGGGAGGCCTCGTAAAACACCCGGAAAACAATAAGTGCGGACTCGCACAATTTTGACCTCGGTCTCGCTGCTGCTTAGTCAGTAGCCAGCCGACTGTCATCTCGCCCTCCGCCCGCCTACGGCGGGGGTAACGGGATCAATTAGTAGGCTCGCCCGGTGAGGATTTGCTCCCTCCGATCCGGGGACTTCCAGGGAGCTGGCCCTTCACAACCCCGCCGGCGTGGCGAGTGAAGGGCGAGATCAGAGCGCCGGCTACGCTCGTAGATACCACCTTTTGCGCGACTGCGGACGCGGGTTCAATTCCCGCCGTCTCCACTGGTTGCAATCGCCCTGCAGAACCGCGAAAAGCGGCGAATGCAGGGCGATTTGCGTTGCGGGGGCGCGAAGGCCCGCGAAGCGAAATCGTCCCATTTCCGGGACTTCTCGGATCGCGCGGTCGCAAGTGGGTCGCATGCTGCGCCCGTTTGGGTAGCAGCCGAGGGGCGGCACGGTGACGCTCCGCGCGGCGTGCATCGGGACCGCCGGCCAGCGTCTCTGTAGGGGATGACGGTCGCGATGCCGTGACGGGTGGTGTATTCCCATGGCGGCATGCAGCACCCGACGCAGGACGGGCACGCGTTCATGCTGCTCGGCCCGACCGGCACGGTCCTCTGGCACAAGGCGTACGCGGACATGTACGTCAAGCCGCAGCAGCTCATCTCCAACATGAACACGCGGGCGAAGGACACGCCCGGCATGGGGGATGGGCTCATGACGCTGCTCACGCTCCTCACCGCCGCGGACTGTCGGGAATGGGCGGCGGCGCTCACGCGAGCGCGGGCGGCGCTGCCGACACCCGTCCCGCCCGCGGCGAGGACAGCCGCACGCCGCCGCAAGCCATAGGAACTCGCGCCAGACGCTCGCCGGCCGCGCTCGTTCAGCCGCGGCGCATCAGCCGGCCGACGGCCGCCATCAGCTCGTCGGTGAGCTCCTCGGGCGTGCCTTCGGCGGCGCCGCCGATGACACAGTGCCGCGCGTGCTCGTCGAGCAGGCCGAGCGCGACCTTGTCGAGCGCGGCCTGCACGGCGCCGATTTGGGTGAGGATGTCGATGCAGTACCGGTCCTCGTCGACCATCTTCTCGATGCCGCGGACCTGCCCTTCGATGCGGCGCAGGCGCTTGTTCAGCTGGTCCTTGGTTGCGGTGTACCCGCGCGTGGGTGCCGATTCGATTGCCATGCGGAGAGTATACCCCCTGGCCGTATAAGGGCGGTCAGGGTTCTCGCGTACGAAGTATGTGGGAAATCACGCATGCATGCATACCCTAAGGGGGTATTGTTGATGGTCACACTAGGAACAGGATTTCTCATGCCCCAGACCGCGCACACGCTGAACTACTCCCTCCCCGATGTCAGCTGCGGCCATTGCCGCGCCGCCATCACAAGCGAGGTCGAGACGGTGCCGGGCGTCGCCTCGGTCGAGGTCGACCTCGATGCGAAGACGGTGACCGTCACCGGCGAGGGCGTCGATGACGTGGCCGTCCGCGCCGCCATCGACGACGCCGGCTACGCCATCGCCTGAGTCCGGGAGCAGCTCATGAGCGTCACCGGACAGACAGAGCACGTCGAGCTTCCCATCAGCGGGATGACATGCGCGTCGTGCGCCGCGCGCATCGAGCGCAAGCTCAACAGGCTCGACGGCGTCAGCGCGTCGGTCAACTACGCGACCGAGACCGCGACCGTCGAGTACGACCCTCGGCTCGCTCTGGCCGATGACCTCGCCGGAGCGGTCGAAGCTGCCGGCTATCACGCGACCCTCCCGACCCCTGAGCGCGAGCCCGATGACGACGCGCATGAGGATGACGCGACCGCGCCGCTCCGCCAGCGGCTCATCATCTCGGCGGCGTTGTCGCTGCCAGTGCTGCTGATGGCGATGGTCCCGGCGCTGCAGTTCTCAAACTGGCAGTGGCTGAGCCTGACACTCGCAAGCCCCGTCGTCGTGTGGGGCGCCTGGCCGTTTCACAAGGCGGCGGTTCAGAACGCGCGGCACGGGACGGCGACGATGGACACACTCATCTCCGTCGGCGTGCTCGCCGCGTGGCTATGGTCGCTGTACGCGCTGTTCCTCGGGAACGCCGGGATGCCGGGAATGCGGATGCCGTTCGAACTCGTACCCGCGCGCGGAGCGGGCGCCGACGCCATCTACCTGGAGGTCGCGTCGGTCGTCACGACGCTCATCCTGCTCGGCCGGTACTTCGAGGCGCGCGCGAAGCGCCGCGCCGGCGCGGCCATCCGCGCCCTGATGGAGCTCGGCGCCAAGGACGTCGCGGTCCTCGACGAGCAAGGCGATGAGACGCGCATCCCCCTCGAGCAGCTGCGGGTCGGACAGCGGTTCGTCGTCCGGCCCGGCGAGAAGGTCGCCACCGATGGCCAGGTCGAGGACGGCGTCTCGGCGGTCGACATGAGCATGCTGACCGGCGAGTCCGTCCCCGTCGAGGTCGGGCCCGGCTCGGAGGTCGCGGGCGCGACCGTCAACGCCGGAGGCCGGCTCATCGTCCGTGCAACGAAGGTCGGGGCCGACACCGCGCTCGCACACATCGCCAGGCTCGTCGCCGACGCGCAGACCGGCAAGGCGCCGGTGCAGCGGCTCGCCGACCGTGTCGCCGGCGTGTTCGTCCCGGTCGTCATCGTCCTATCACTGCTGACCCTGGTGGGCTGGCTGCTCGCGGGCGAGTCCGCAAGCTTCGCCTTCACCGCCGCGGTCGCGGTGCTCATCATCGCCTGCCCGTGCGCGCTCGGCCTCGCGACGCCGACCGCGCTGATGGTCGGCACCGGCCGCGGCGCGCAACTCGGGCTGCTCATCAAGGGCCCCGAAGTGCTCGAATCGACCCGCCGCGTTGACACCGTCGTGCTCGACAAGACCGGCACCGTCACGACCGGCCGAATGAGCCTCGTCGAGGTCGTGCTCGCGGACGGCGTCGACCGGGACGAGGCGCTGCGGCTCGTTGGCGCCGTCGAGTACGCCTCCGAGCATCCCATCGCGCAGGCCATCGCCCGCGCGGCCGCTGCCGAAGCCGACCTACCGGCCGTCGAGAGCTTCACCAACCGAGAGGGGCTCGGCGTCGAGGGGATGGTCGACGGGCACGCGGTCCTCGTCGGGCGCCCGGCGCTGCTCGCCGACTGGGCGATGCACCTCCCGTCCGTGCTTGACACAGCGCGCCGGGCTGCCGAGACCCGCGGCCAGACAGCCGTTGCCGCAGGCTGGGACGGCGAAGCCAGGGCCGTTCTCGTCGTCGCCGACACGGTCAAGCCGACGTCGGTCGAGGCCATCGCGCAGCTGAAGGCGCTCGAACTGCGCCCCGTCCTGCTCACCGGCGATAACGCGACGACCGCCCGGGCAGTCGCGGCGGAGGTCGGCATCGACGAGGTCATCGCCGAGGTCCTGCCCGCCGACAAGGTCACCGTCGTCCGACGGTTGCAGGATGAGGGCCGGGTCGTGGCGATGGTGGGCGACGGGGTCAACGACGGACCCGCGCTTGCGCAGGCCGACCTTGGTCTTGCCATCGGTACCGGCACCGACGTCGCCATCGAGGCGTCCGACCTGACGCTCGTCAGCGGCGACCTGCGGGCGGCGGCGGACGCCATCCGGCTCTCCCGGGCGACGTTGCGGACCATCAAGCAGAACCTCGCGTGGGCCTTCGGCTACAACCTCGCTGCGCTGCCGCTCGCCGCACTCGGCCTGCTCGGCCCGCTCATCGCCGGGGCCGCGATGGCCCTCTCCAGCGTCTCCGTCGTCACGAACGCGTTGCGGCTGCGCCGCTTCCGGGCGCACCGCGACCTGGCGACTCCCGACACGTCGGGCAGCCACCCCGAACCTCATCGGCCCACCGCGGACGGCGGTCACCGTCTCAACCTCAGTAGGTGAGAACCATGAAGACCCGCATCACACTCATCCTCGGACTCACGATGAGCACCCTCGCGCTCGCGACCGCGACCGCGTACGCCTCACTCGCCGACGAGGTGAACGCCGGCAAGGCCATCGCCGCGCGGGTCGACGCCGGCAGCGCCACCTGCCAGAACCTCAGCGACACCGACTTCGAGCATCTCGGCGAATACGTGATGGAACGGACGCTCGGCTCCCGGTCCGCGCACGAGGCGATGAACGCCCGCATGGACGCGATGATGGGCTCAGAGAACGCCGACCGCATGCACGCTGCGCTTGGCCGCCGTTACGCCGGCTGCGCGACCGGCGCCTCCGGCACCGCCGGCATGGGCGGCGCGGGCATGATGGGCGGCGGCGGGATGATGGGCGGCACCGCCACGGGCACCCGCGGGTGGGGCGCGATGATGGGTTCCGACCTGTCATGGATGCGGGGCGGCGCCTGGCAGCACATGAGCTCCGGTGACTGGCAGCGCGCCGGCGCCGGGATGATGGGCCAGGGCTGGATGCACCACACCGGCGGCGGGTGGAGCACCGGCACGACTATCGGCGTCATCCTAGGCTCGCTCGCGCTCGGCGGACTGGTCTACCTTGTGCTGCGCCGGCCGTGGCGCCACAGCCCCTCGGCACCGCGCGCGGCGCACTAGCCCGACCCCACCCGGGCCGCGACGGCCCTCAAGGAGTCGACGCATCAACCGATTCATCAGATAACTCAGTGGTTGACTCAGAATTTGACCTACTGGTTGAGTCATACTGCTACTATGGCGTCATGGACCTGCTCGAACTGAACGCACTAAGCCTCGAAGGCGCGAAGGGCGCGACGCTCCCGGTGCCGGACGCGCTGATGGAGACCGTTTCGGCGCATCCGGAGGAGTTCGGCCTGCCGCAGGGCATCAGCCGCCGCAAGGGACTCGCGCTCTTGCTGCTGCGAGGCGCGCGCGACGCCCAGTTCGAGCACCGCGCACGCGAGCGCGAAGACGTCTACCGACGGCTGCACGCCGACCCTGAGTGGCAACAGGCCGCAGACGAGGCGTACGCCGAGGTCCGCGAGGGCGGTCGCTTCTGAGCTCCGGCGGCAGCCCCCGGCGCGGGGTCTGCTACCGAGCGCGAGGTCAGGCCGCCGACACCGTCGGCGTGCTCGTCATCTCGAACAACGCCCGCAACCGGCACGGCGAGGTGTGCGCGCTGCCGGTCCGCCGGGGCGGCGGCTGGCCGAGCGTCGAGATTGCCGGCTGCACCGTGCGGGTCGGGGATGTCATCCGGCTCCCATCGGGAGACCTCGAAGCCCCGGTGTTCGAGGCGAGCGCCGTGGAGATGCACATCGTCGGCCAGCAACTCGCGGACCTGCTGCTGCTCCCGGAGCAGTGCTCGCGCCCGCCGGTCCTGCCCTCGGACGGCCCGCCGGGCGCCTACCCGCGCTGGGGTCGCATCTACTACGCCGACCCGCCCCTCGGCGGCCAGACGAAACGCTGGCTCGTTGTCAGCCACGACCATTTCAACGCGGCGTCAGGCGACGCGATTTGCGTGCGCACGACGAGCAACACGTCGCTGCACGCCGACGAGCTCCCGTTCATCGAGCGCGGGTTCGCGCTCGCCGTCTGCCCCGACCTGCTCACCAAGCGCCATGAGCGGTTTGAGACCTTGAGCTTCCAGCGGCTGGCTCAGCCGCTCGACGACGAGATGTCGAAGGTCGCCATCGGCATCGTGAACTTCCTCAGCCTCTACCGGGAAGCCGGGTTCACGGTCTGAATCAGCGCCGGCGACCCGCTCGACTGAAACCGGCCCAATCCGTCGTATCGCGCTTTGGGCTTCGGTGACGATGACAGCCCGGAAGCGAGTTCATCGCTCGCCGCCCAGATGAACGGCTGCAGCGCGCCGTTGTTGCGCCCCCGTCTCGGCAGGTCGTCCGGCCCTTGACCGCAACACAGGATGAGGACGCGCGGCGCGACCGGTCCCCCGGCCGAAGCTGACGTCGATGGCGGCCGCGAGCGCCGTCTTGCGCACGTCATGGCTCGTCTGCGCCCACCACGCGTCGACGTCGAACTCCCAGCCGCCCAGCCCGCTGAGCTCGTCGCCGAGCGTCTCATCGCGGTGGCCACCCGCCGACGCTGCTGATACGAAGAATCGAGCGTGCGCGCCCGGCTTCGCGCCAGCGTGTGTGTATGGCAGACACAAACTGATGGCATGGGCGATGACAGCGGGGTCGTCGGGTTATCGGCGACGATGCGAATCTCGCCCCGGTGCGTGAGGGCGGCATCCGCGTCGAGCAGTAGTTCGATGGCAATCGACTGAACTGCAGCTCCAGCCTGGAGGCGGTCGGCCTGTTGGCGGGCGAACGCGTCCCCGCTCTGACGGTTGAAGACAAGGTCGAACCAGTTCGGCCCGCTGCGACAAAGGAGCCTGAAGATGACCGTGCCCGAAGTCGTCTCCTGCTGAGGGCGAAGCAAATACGCGGTATCTCAAGAGCCCGATTCGGAACGCCGCCACAGCGTGCAGCTACGGGCGATTCGGGATTATTAGGAGAGAGGCCTCATGCTCACGGCAGGGGCGGGCGTCGGACTCGCTCACCTCTCACAAGCGGTGTTCGGCGGAGGAGGCGCAGCCAGCCTCACAACAGCCGTGCTGCGGGAAAGCGACCGACGCAGCGAACGGCAGAGCGAACGTGAAGCCAACGCGTTCTACTTTCTCCACGCGGCTGACGAGGAACTCCGCACCTGAGCAACGGCCGCGGCCGCGACGAAGCTCACTGGCGAAAGTGACGCTCTTGCCCCGAACTGGGCGCGCCCCGCCCGTACAGAGTGTCGCGCGAGCTCCGTACATCTCGGCTCTCAAACACTTAGCCGCGCCGAACGATGGCTCTGATGGGCGGTTGTCAAGGTCCGTGCCGAATGTCACAATCTCCGCCGGTCCGATGCACCTTGACCGCCCGGCGTTCGGGTGGAGATCAGCGGTGCGCGGGGAGTCGTGCCTCGCGCACGGGATCGTTCGTGGCGAACAGGTCGCACGCGTCGAGCGTCTCGCAGGAGCAGTCGGTCGCCGCGAGCAGCCAGGTGCGCAGAGCTGTCGTTCGTTCGAGAAGTTGTTCGACTTCGGGGAGCTTGCGGGCGGCGAGCTCGCGTAGCGGCTGGTGCAGTGGGTCGCCTGCCTCTCGGCGATGCAACAGCAGCTGGGCTTCCTCAAGCGTGAAGCCAGCGTGCTTGGCGGCCTGCAGCGTCTCGAGGCGCCTGATCGCGTCATCGTCGTACCGGCGCTGACCGCGCTCGCGCGCCGGCTCGGGAAGCACCCCGATTCGCTCGTAATAGCGAATCGCTGACGTGTTCATCCCGAAACGCCGTGCCAGCTGGCCGATCGTGAGGCTCGTCTCGCTCATCCGTGTCCCGCCTTGACTTGAACCTGGGTTCAAGGTGAACAGTAGCGACGGAACGCAACGCGAATGGAGGAATCCGATGCCGACAGACCTGCCGATTGCATGCTCATTGGCGCAGAGCGAGCTCTCGGAGCGGCTCGCTCAGATGGCGCAGCTCGGAGAGGACGCGCTTCTCGAAGTGCGCCGAGTGGGAGTTCGAGCGGAGCTTGTGTTCACTGCCGACGCGGCGGTCCGTGAGCGCCTGGCGGCGATCGTCGCCGCCGAAGCGCAGTGCTGCCCGTTCTTGACGATGAGCGTGGCCGAGCGTCGGAGCGCGATTACGTTGGCGGTCGACGCGCCGGAGGGCGCCGAGGTCGCATTGTCGGAGATCATCGACGCTTTCGGCGGCCAGTCTCGGCGGGTGGCGTGATGCGTGCTCCGTCGGAGCGACGCTGGAACGGTGCGCTCGCAAGCGCCGCTGCATTCATGGTGCTGTGCTGCGCGGCCGGTCCCGCGGTCGTTGGTGCGGTCGCGGGCGGCGCCCTGGGCGGGTGGCTCGGAATCGTCTCGGCGGCCGGAGTCGCGATGGCATTGGCGCTGATCTTGATCGCCTGGCACGTCGCCGTTAACTGACACGCAACCCGTGCCGACCACCCGCCGTCACGCAACCGCGCGTAGACGACCAGACGATTCTCTCGCCCGCGGCAACACCGCCCACAGATGTGCCAGGGCCCAATCCTCTCAACGACCGAAATGCGTCCCTGACGCCCGCCCCGCTCGTAGCGCGGGTCGCGAACCGAGCACAGCGTGATGTGCACGACGGCGCGTCGAACGTGCCGTCAGCCGTCGGCAGTGACCGACGCAATCGATCACCGTGATCGGGACATCGGCCTCGGCGGCAGCGGTGTTCGCGAACCGGCGCATGACGCGCGCGGGCTCGGCAAATATCAATTCGTACGACTTGATAGCGGCGACGATCGCGATCGCGCCGCCGTAACCCAGCGCGTCGTCCGTCGCGCCGGCGATCAGAGCGCCGAGCAACGCGGCCTTCGGCGAGAGGAATCGCCGGCGGCGGCCAGTGCGTGGATCGCGGGGCGGGGCGGGGTCGCAGCCGCTGTGAGCAGGCGGCGGGCAGATCCCAGCCGCCTCGGGAGGGCGCCTGTTCAGCGTGCGCGGCGAGTACGCAGAGGTGGCCCGAGCTAGCGGTACCGGGTCGCGGTGGATGGCTGCCCAGCGGCCGAGGCGAGCGAGCGCGTCGCTCATGGCCCTTGCGTCTCGAGGTCGACGAAGCTCCCGAGCGTTCCGTCGCTGAACACGAGCGGTTCGTGACCGCGATTGGCGAGCAGGTCGTGCACCCGCGCGAGGACGATCCAATGGTCGCCGGCGAGTTGCTCGGCGACCGGCTCGCAATCGAGAAAGGCGATGGCAGAAGGGATGCGCGGGACCCCCGAGTCGCTGAGGACGTAGTCGACGCCGCCGAAGCGGTCCGCCTCGGCCTGGGCGGCGTGGCGTACGTACTTCGCGTGCTGAGCGCCGAGCACGTTCACGCCGAAGCGTCCGCTGCGGCGCATGCGCGACCACGTGAACGAGTGGCGTGACGGGCAGATCGCGATGAGGGGCGGCTCGAGCGAGACAGAGGTGAAGGCGTTCACGATCAGGCCGAGCGGTCCGCTGGCATCCGCGACGGTCACGAGTGTGACGCCGGTGGCGAAGCGCCCGAGCGTTCGTCGGAAGGTGTCCGCGTCAAACGGAGCTGGTGCCGGCCGACCGGCAGCCGCCGCCTCGGCGGACACCGGGGCGAGCGCGATTCGTTCCATGGCGCTCACGGTCCTGAGCTCAGTGGAGCTCGGCGTGTTCGCCGAGGGCAACATGGGCGAGGTAGTCATAGGCGCGGTTGGCGCCCAGCGGGTGCATGAACGAGCCGGCCTTGACGTCGCGGTAGGCGCGTGCGAGCGGACTCTCGTTGACGTAGCCGGCGCCGCCCGAGAGCGCAAGGGCGCGGTCGACGACGCGTGCGGCGGCCTCGTTGACGAATGCCTTGGCCGCCTGCGCCTCGGCGAACAGAACGCCTAGTTCCTCGGCGGTACCGTCGGACACCGGGTTGGCCGCCCTATGCGCATCGATCAGGTCGGCCGCGCGCGATAGGGCCCCGCGTGAGACCGCGAGGTCAACGGCGTTGTCGGCAATCTGCATGCGCGGGCGTGCGTCGCCGTTGATCCGACCGGCGATGCCCCGGCGGGCGATCGCGTCGGCCGATTCGGCGATGCCGAGGGAGGCTGCGGCGTGAAACAGCCCGGCGTGCAGGTTGCGCTCCATGTATGGCGACGGATCGCCGGCGACAAAGCCGCCGCGCACGCCCGAGTCAGGCAGTTCGACGCCCTCCAAGGAAACGGAATTGCTGCCGGAGGCGCGCATCCCCATTGCGTCCCAGTCGTCGTGGATGATCACTCCGGTCGCCTCGGTGGGCACGATCGAGTACGCATAGCGCTCGACGCCGTCCTGGTCGATGTAGGTGACGGCCACATACAGGTCGGTGGCCGCCGGGGACATCGTGCAGAACATCTTGCGACCGTCGATCCGCCAGCCGAACTCCGTGCGGGTTGCGACCGTGCCCGGGCGCGTGAGATCCTGCCCCCGCTCGCTGATCGCGGCGGCCAGGACCACGCCGTCGCGGACGATCTGTTCCAGTGAGGCGGCGAAGGCGTGGGCACGACGCTCGGCCCCGGCCGCGACCGCCACGTCGTGGCGGCGGACCATGTTGAGCACCGCGACCAGATGCATGTTGACGCCGATGGCCACCGAGGCGTCGCCTCGGGCCAGGCGGCTGGACGCGACCACGAGGTCGTGCGCGGACGACACACCAAGCCCGCCCAGTTCGATCGGGATGGGTGCGGCGAAATAGCCGGCCGCCTTGAGCGCGTCGATTGCCTCGAACGGGTAAGTGCCGTCGCGGTCGTGCTCGGCGGCGCGTACGGCAAGCTGCTCTGAGAGCTCCTCGGCAGTCGCGACGAGGCGAGCACCGGTATCGGTATGGGCTGTCAGTTCGATCGGCATGGCGAAAGATCTCCAATCCGCTCATCATGCGGCCCGTGGCCGGAGCATTTGGCCCGGCCACGGGACCGCACGCGAGCCTTAGTCGGTGGCCACCTCGACGGCGACGGGGACGCCGTGGGTGACCATGTCGTAGACGGCTGAGCGCTGCTGAGCGCGCTCCACGACCTCGCGGAGCTTCTCCTCGGGGGCGTTGCCGGTCACCCGGAACGACACGCCGATCCGCTCGAACCCGTTGCGCGGCTCCTCGTCGACGCCGAGCGCGCCGCGCACGTCCATGTCGCCGGTGAGGGTCGACTCCACGGACGTGAGCTCGACCTTGCGTGCTGCCGCCACGTAGACGATCGACGTGGTCAGACAGGCGGCCAGGGCGTGCAGCAGGTACTCCGCCGGGTTCGGGCCGGTGTCGGCGCCGAGCAGGATTGCCGGTTCGCCCGCATCGATCGCGAACGCCTCGCCGCGGCTCGTGTCCTCGCCACCGGCGGCATAGAACTCCTTAATCGTCGAGCGGTTGTGCGCTCCGTTGATCCAGCGGTTCTCGGCGCGGAACTGGAACTTCGCAAGCTCCGGCTGCACCCTGATCAGATCCAGCGTGGCGAACAGCTTCTCGGTGTCCACACCGTTGCGGATCGTGTGTGTCATTGCGCTCATGTCGAGACCTCCTGGGTCGTTGTTGTGTTGCTCTAACCCTCCTCCGAAGCCGCTCGCGCGACATCGGCGCCATCACCCAAATCCCGCGTTACGTGTGGCGGCATGCACGTAGCCGACCCGGCACGTCGCTTCGGGGCCGGCCGGCTCGATCGCCCGGTCGACACCCTGGAGCCGCGCGGCAGATGGCCGGTGAGCGTCAGTAGGACGCGGAGCGCGTCCGTCGGGGCTATGGTGCCTTGAGGCAGGAACTCCGATTTTGCGCGGCACCTGACGGCGCGCCTCGCGTGAGCGGTCCACGGGCGGGGGCGCGCTGCTGGTCAGGACGGCCACCTGGCTCACCACTGGAGTACGAGCGGCCGCGCTGCTGCTCGGAGCCGGACCGCAAGTATCGGCTTCTGACGCGAGGGTCAGCTCTGCGGACACCTCGACGACCCGGGTTGCTAAGCGTCGCAGCTTGGGGAAGCGGGTTTACCTGCCTTTGGAGCAAAGCGGGCGGGCTCAACGCCCGGCCCGAGATCCGGGGTAGGATCGGCACGTGCATCAGCAGATCCAGTTCTGCACCGCGAGTGACGGGGCGCGCATCGCGTGGGCCCGACACGGGAGCGGGCCGCCACTGGTGAAGCCCTCGAACTGGCTGACCCACCTCGAGTATGACTGGGAGAGCCCGGTCTGGCGCTATTGGCTCGAGGGGCTCGGCCAATCGCACTCTGTCGTCCGGTACGACGAACGCGGCTGCGGGCTATCGGACAAGGATGTCGGCGACCCGTCGATCGAGCAGTGGGTATCGGACCTCGAGACGGTGGTGGAGGCGGCGGCGATCGAGCGCTTCACGCTGCTCGGCATCTCGCAGGGAGCGGCGATCGCGATCGTGTACGCGGTGCGTCATCCGGAGCGGGTGGAGCGGATGGTTCTCTACGGCAGCTACGCACGCGGGCACAACCACCGCGGCGAAAGTGAGCTGGCGGACGTGCTCGCCGGGGTGATCCGCGCGGGGTGGGAGGACCCCAACCCCGCCTTCCGACGCCTCTTCACGATGCGGTTCCTGCCCCAGGGGACGCCGGAGCAGATGGCTTGGTACGACGAGCTGCAGAAGCGCACGACGTCCGCCGAGAACGCCGCGCGACTATCCGAGGCTCGGAGCGACATGGACGTCAGCGATCTGGCCCCGCGCGTCGAGGCTGACACCCTCGTCGCGCACGCGCGTGGCGATGGCGCGGTTCCTTTCGCGGAGGGCAGGCTGCTCGCGACACTGATCCCGAACGCCAGACTACTGCCGCTTGACTCGGTCAATCACCTGCTGCTTCCCGACGACCCGGCGTGGCCGGTATTCCTGTCAGAACTCCGCGCGTTCACGCGCGCGTCGGCCGTGCCGGCGCCAGTAGCAGTTGACGAGCTGAGCACGCGCGAGCGTGAGGTTATGCGGCTCGTGGCGGACGGCTTGAGCAACGAGGAGATCGCCGAGCGGCTGTTCTTGAGTGTGCGCACCGTGGAGCGTCATCTCTCCAACGTGTACGCGAAGCTGCGCCTCTCGGGCAAGGCGGCGCGGGCGGCGGCGGCTGCCCGCTTCTCGCAGGTCGGCTCAGCGCCCGACGCGAAGGCAGGGTAAGCGCGCCTTGGAACAGGAGATCCGGTTTTGCACCGCATCGGATGGCGTCCGGCTCGCGTATGCGAAGCACGGGCGCGGACCACCGCTCGTAAAGGCATCGAACTGGCTCACGCATCTGGAGTTCGACTGGAAGAGCCCGATCTGGCGCCACTGGCTTGATGAGCTGGGCCGCTCCAATACCGTCATCCGCTACGACATGCGCGGCTGCGGGATGTCCGACCGTGACGTCGAGGAGTTCTCGCTCGATCGCTGGGTCGCGGATCTGGCGACCGTCATAGACGCGGCCGGCGTCGAGCGGTGCTCGCTGCTCGGCATATCCGGCGGCGCGGCGGCGGGACTCGCCTACGCGGCGCGCGATCCCGATCGCGTGGAGCGCGTGATCGCATACGGCGGCTGGGCGACCGGGAACTTCCTTCGCACAGGCGACGAGCGCGAGGCTTTCCGGACCGTCCTGAGGGCGGGCTGGGCTACGCCCCATCCCGCCTTCCGCCACGTGTTCACGATGATGTTCCTGCCCGAGGGCACCCCCGAGCAGATGGCGTGGTACGACGAGCTGCAGCGCCGCTGCATCAAAGCGGACACCGCGCTGCGCATCTACGATGCGCTCGCAGAGAGCGACGCCACGGAGCTGCTGCCGCGCGTCCAGGCTCCCACGCTAATTCTCCATGCGCGCGGCGACCAGGTCGTTCCGTTCGAGGAAGGGCGGCTGATCGCCGCGGTCGTGCCGTCGGCGCGGCTGATCACGCTCGACTCGCGTAATCACCTGCTACTCGCCGACGAGCCAGCGTGGCAGACGTTCATCGCCGAAGTGCGCGAGTTCCTCGGCGCCCGACCGGGGCCCGCGGGCGCGATGACCGATCTGAGCCGACGCGAACGCGAGGTGATGACGCTCGTTGCCGAGGGGCTCAGCAACGAGCAAATCGCCGAGCGGCTGTGCTTGAGTGTGCGCACCGTGGAGCGTCATCTCTCGAACGTGTACGCGAAGCTCCGCGTCTCGGGCAAGGCGGCGCGGGCGGCGGCGGCGGCCCGCTTCTCGCAGGTCGGCTGAGCCAGTATGTGAATCCCGCCACTGCGCGGGGCTGAGGTTGGGTGGTGCCGCCGATGACGCGCGACGCGGGCGGACCTACAGTGGCGGCGATGACCCGCTTCCGTCCCGCCCCGGTGCTGTTCGCGACGATGTTCGCTTCCCAGGCGAGCTTGTTGGTGCTGACCGCGATCCTCCCGGATCTCGCCGGCGAATTCGGCGTCTCGATGGCCACTGCCGGCCAGGCGCGTACGCTCGCCGCGGTCGCGGGCGGCCTCACCGCGCTCGGACTGGGCCGCCTCGGACGCCGCCTCGGCGTGCGCGAGCTGCTCGTGCTCGGCCTCAGCCTCGTAGTCGTCGGCTCTGTGGCGAGCGCGCTCGCTCCCAACCTGGTTGCGTTCGCCTGCGCGCAGGCGGCAATCGGCGGGGCGGCGGCCATCCTGCTCTCCGCGGCCGTGGCGGCCGCCGGGGAGTGGACGCGCACGGGTGAGCGCGCGCGCGTGCTCTCCTGGGCCCTCCTTGGACAGCCGGCAGCATGGGTCGCCGGGATGCCGCTGATCGGGGTCATCTCTCAGCTCGGCTGGCGCTATGTCTGGCTGGCGGTTCCGCTCGCCGCGAGCCTCATCGCGCTCCCGGCAGTGGCCCTCCAGCCGGGGCGTGCCGCGCGCCTCCTGGCCGGCGGCGAAGCGACTCCGGGCGAAACGCGGCCGGTCTGGCGCCGACCGTCGGTGGCGCGTTGGGCCGTAGGCGAGCTGCTGGCCCAATCCGCCTGGGGCGCGACGCTCGTCTATGCCGGCGCGCTCTTCATCCAGTCCTACGGGCTCTCGACGGAGCAGACCGGGCTGCTCCTTGGCCTCGCTGCGCTCGGTTACTTCCCGGGCACGCTGCTCGCGCGCAGGCACGTGGAGCAGCACGCGCGAAGCCTACTCATCGTTTTCGGTCTGACCGCCGCTGCCGGCACGGCCCTGCTCGGGCTGGTGCGGCCCTCGCCGGCGGCCAGCCTCGTCCTGTTCGCGGCATGCATGGCGGCGACCGGCGGCCGCACGATCGCCGGCAGCGCCTTCGGGCTCGGCGCGGCGCCGGATCAGCGCGTGGCCGTGATGGGCTTGCGCGCCGCGGCTGTCCAGTTCGGTTACCTGGTCGGCGGCGCCTCCGGTGGCGCAGCCCTGGCCGTCGGCGGCTACGGCCTCCTCGGGGCGACCCTCGGCATCCTGTTTCTGCTGGGCGTCGCGCCGCACCTACGTCCCCTGGCTCGGCTCGGGACGCCCCGCGAGGACGCGATTCCCGCCTTGGCGAGCAACCGATGACATGGCGCCTCGCGCGAGCGGATGCCGCCGAGGGGTTAGGGGCCAGTCCCTTATGATCGCCAGCTGCCTTCGTGCTCGTGCGGGCATTCCACGCCAACGGCACCGGCGTGTCTGCCGGTACAACCTGGGCGATCAAGAGCACGCCGGCGGACAGAACCGGGGCGTTCGCCAGCAGCACAGACGAGGGCCTAGGCGTGTGTGGCAGACGTTGGAATAATGCCGGACGTTGGCGGAGCCGAGGTTCACGGGGGCTTGAGATCGCGATCACACTTAGGGTGCTGGGACCGCTCCAGGTGGCTCGGGACGGCAGGGTGCTGCGATTACCAGGCCTGCGCGAGACGGAGCTTCTTGGGTTCTTGGCGGCGCGCTATCCGCAGGATGTGACGAGCGTCGAGCTGGTCGAGGGCTTGTGGGGAGCTGGGCCGCCCGGAGGCGCGGAGACGACTCTGCGTAGCTACGTCTCGACCCTGCGCCGGTCATTGCAGGGCGGCGGCCGGGAGCAGGTGGTGCTGACGCGACACGGTGGCTATGCGCTCGCACCGTCCGTCGGGGAGGCGCTTGACGCGCGCACCTTCGAATCGTTGCTGCGGCACGCCGAGCGGATGCGTCCGGTCGGGCACGCCTCGACGGCCGCGCCCGCCACGGGATTGCCGTTCAGCGTTACCTTGCCGGCGAGCGTCACGCGGTGGGTGCCGCTCCCGCTCAGCGCGATCGTGTGCGGGCTGCCCGTGGCGTTGTCGGTGTACGCGAGCTGCGCCGTGCGGGCGCCGGTGCCGCCGGGCGTGAAGGTGAGGGTCGCGTGGTGCACGTGCCGCCGGCGGCGATCGTGTGACGCGAGCAGGTGTCGTCGGTGACCTTGTAGTCGCCCCGGTTCGCCCCTGCCAGCACGGTCGAGGAGATCACCAGCGGCGCCTGGCCAAAGTTGGTGACCGTGATCGTCTGCGACGAGCTCGTATGGCCGATCGCAATCGTGCCGAAGTCAACGCTGTGCGCGCTCACGCTGACGGCGGGCTGCGGCGCGGCGCTGATGATCACCGAGCGGCTCGCCTGCGCACCGGCGCTCCCCACCCGTGAGGCGGTCTGTCCCGTATACACCGCGCCGGCGGTCGAGGTGCCGGCGCTCGAGGTCTCGGTCACCGTCGCCGCAAAGCTGCCCGACGACGCGTACACGTGGCTGGTCGTCGGCGCGGTTGTGGTGACCGGCGCGCTGCGGTCCCCGAAGTCCCACCGGTAGGAGGCGATCGCGCCGAAGCGCACGGTCGAGGACGACGCGTCGAACGTCGTCGGCTGACCCGGCGAGGCGGTTGTCACCGAGAAGTTCGCCACCGGCGCCTGGTCCGGAGTGATCGCGAGCGAGCGCGGGAACGGCACTCCGCTGATCGTGGTTCCAGCGGTCGCGGTCCCGACGTCGATCGGGGTGACCGTGCCGTCGTTGGAGTTGCCGACGTAGACGGTCTTTGAGTCGGGCGTGACGGCGATCGACCATGGACCGCCGCCGACCGCAATCGGGGTTCCGGGGGTGTTGTTCGACAGGGTGATCGGCGTGACCGTGTCGCCGGTCCCGTTGAAGGTCTCGTCGGTGCCGAAATTCGCCGTGTATGCCTTGGTCCCATCCGGCGTGATCGCGATCCCCAGCGGTCTCTCGTCCTTGACGCCGCCAACCTGGATCGGCGATCCGACCGCTCTGATCCGGATTGGTTCCGACGCCGGAGATCGGAGTGCCGGCCGTGTTGCTCGCGACCGTGATCGGCGTCACCGTGCCGTCGCCGCGGTCCGCCACGTACGCCGTCGACCCGTTCGGCGAGAACGCGATCCCGTGCGGCGAAGTGCCGACGGCGATCGGCGTCCCGACCGTCACCGGGTTCGTCGTCAGGTCGACCGGCACGACATCGTTGTTGGCGGTGTCGGACACGTACGCCTCGCTGCCGTCCGGCGCGATCGCGATGTAGATCGTTCCGGGCGAGGCGGTCAGATTGACCGGCGTCCCCACGGTCGGCGAACCGGTGCTGAGATCAACCGGAATGAGGACGTGGGAACCTGCGGAGACGACGTAGCCCGGGGGTGATCGCGACGCCCAGGTGCGAGAGGGCCGGAGCGGTGTCCAACGGCGAGCCTGCGGTGTTGGTGCCGCGGTCAATCGGGGTCACCTGCGCGGCCGTGCTCTGCGCGTCAGGCACCAGGGCTGTCCATGCCCCGCCCCGCGCCGACGCGCTCGCAGAGAGCAAGCCCGCCAGCGCCGTTGTCATGATTAAGAGTGTCCGCGCGATCCCGCGCGGACAGCCCACTGACTGAGCGCTCGGTCGCCCATCTTCCAACCCCCGTGCGTTACTCGCTTGACTGCCATCGCCACCCGTTTCCGCGCTTCGTTGGACGTCAGCATCAGTCTTCCTCGCTGAGCGATCCGCCCCGCCCTTGATCTTCCGCCTACCGGCTCACAGCACGACGCTTGTCGCGCACGACCCTACCCGCCAGCTGTTGGAAAAATGTTGGACCCCCGGACACTGGGCCTTCCTCAGGTTTTCCACGCCTGCGCGGGAGTGCTGTTTTCGCGGCGGAGCAGAAGACCGGGACAGGTGCATTTGCCACACGCAGAGCGGAACCGTTACGGGTGACGCGCTGCGCCTTTCCCAATCCGCGTCGCCGGGCGATATTGGCGTTCAGCAGCGCGCGATCGCGGTCGCGGGCGTGTTTCACGCACACGGGCGTGTCGTACTGACCAATCGTCCGCCATGCCGTGTGGGCTGGCGGGTACCGCCGGCGCAGCGCTGCTGCCGGGATTAGACCGCGGCGGGTTGCTTGCTCTCCAGTGTGGGCAGGAACTGCTCGGCGAACAGCTTCGCGGTCAGTTCCGGTCGGCTGGTGACACCGAGCTTGGAGAAGACTGCCTTGACGTGGTCTCTTACCGTATGCCGTGAGAGCCACAACGTTTGCGCGATCTCGTCGATCGCGAGTCCTCGGACAAGGAGCTGGGTGACTTGTTGCTCTCTCGTGGTGAGCTCGTAGAGCTCGACGATGATCGAGGCTATCTCGGCGCGGCGGGCGGGCTCGATCATGATCGCCGTCTGCTGCGCAACACCGTCGCGGTCGCGCAGGCATGCACCGTGCAGTAAGAGCCAGCGGCCGCTGCGGGTGCGCAGCCGCGCGCGCGGGACGCCCTGATCGTCGCCGTCGGCGGCATCACGGGCGCGGAGGGCGACCGCATGCACGGCGCTGGGCAGCGTTAGATGCTCCTCGGGAAGCTCGTCGAGCAGCATTTGGGCGGTGTCGCTGATCGATGCGACTTCGTCGGACGGCCCGAGGAGGATCATCCCGGGTGCTTGCTCGGGAGGCGCTTCATCCAAGGCGCGCAGCAGCAGCGCGGTACGCAGACCGCCCGCGACGTGCTCGCTGAGGGATGCGACGAACGCCGCCTCTCCGCTCGTGAAGTCTGCATCGCCCTCCGTGCGGGTGAGACATGTCACTCCCCAGCACGTGCCGCCGCTGGCGAACACAGCGCGGAGCTCGCCGCTTAAACCCAGCGGACGGTGAATGGTTCGATGGCGCGCGCTGAGCTCGGGATCACCGTGCGTGGCCCGCGCCAGTACCGCGACCGGCTGTGGCTGGCGCAGGATGTCGCCGAACTTCGCGAAGTCAGGCTCCATGAGCTCGTTTTCGAAGAACTGGAGATGCAAGTCGCGGTCGACGCCCTCGACCACGGCGTTGGTGTAGAGCAGGGTCGCTGGGTCGGTCGACAGCCAGCCTGCGGCCGCGTACGGCACGACCGGACGCAGCCGAGTCGAGATCTGCTCGAAGAGCTCTCGCTCGTCGAGCCCTGAGGCGCAGACGCGCAGGATCGCATCACGTGCGAGGTCGCCCCGGAGGCCGAGCGGTCCGTGATCGGTCATGCGGTGATGGTAACCGCCGGTTGGGCTCAGACACCCCCGCAGTTGGGGGATCTGCACGTCGACCCCCGCACGAGCGGGATTTGCGGGAGATCGGCGCGGTCTGAAGCTTGGGTCTCAATCCACGACGACCCAGGAGGTCACCACGATGGCTACGCAGACGACTCCCATTCACGCCCGTTCCGACGCCGAGGCTGTCTCCTTCCTTGGAGAGGTGCTCGCGATCCGACTGGAGAGCGAAAAGACCAGCGGCGCCGTCGCCGTGATCGAGCACCTGCTCCGGCGCGGCACTGCCACACCGTTGCACGTCCAACCTCGGGAGGACGAGCTGTTCTATGTGATCGAGGGACAGATCACGGTGTGGATGGACGGGGAGCTATCCGAAGCGACGGCCGGGGACCTCGTCTGGGTCCAGCGCGGTCGGGCCCATGCGTTCCGTGTGGACTCCGAGCGCGCCCGCGTGCTCGGGCTGTCGGTGCCCGGGGGCCATGAGAAGTTCTTCAGGCTCGCCGGCGAGCCGGCGACCGACTTCGACCTCGATGCCGTCGGATCGAGCCCGCCCGACATGGAGCGCATGGGCCAGGCTGCGGCCAGCACAGGCGTCGAGATTCTCGGTCCCCCGCCGTTTGAGATGGACCTGTAGGGCCACTCCAGCGTGCAGCTTGGGGGAGGGCACGGTCGCCGTACCCCCGGGCCCGCACCCGGACAACATCCTGCGCACGACGACATCCACGTTCTGAATGAGGAGCTCTCCAATGACCTATGCCACCACTGATGTTCGACCGCTCGCACGGGTGGCGCGGCTCGTCGCGGGCACCGGCGCCCTCGTGCTCGCGCTCGTGCCGGCGAGTGCCTCCGCTGCGACTGTGACGCGGGCCGCCGACGGAACGCTTGTCTACGCCGCGGCTCCGGGCGAGCAGAACCGACTGAGCGTGCAGGTCGGCGGCATCGACGGCACCACCGTTCTCTACGAGGCCGGCGCGCCGGTCGACTCGGCGGTGCCCAACGGCTGCACCCGCGACGCGTGGAGCGGCGCGACGACGGTGACCTGCCCCGACCCGTCTACGGTTCGCGTCGATCTCGCCGATGGAAACGACACGCTGTCAGAGTCGCTCGGTCTCGGCGTACCGGTGGTGGCCACCGGCGGGCCCGGCGACGACACCTTCACAGGCTCCAGCAACGCCGACACGTTCGACGGCGGTCCGGGGAACGACTCGTTGATTGGTGGCGGCGGGAACGACTCGCTGACCGGCGGCGATGGGAACGACACCCTCGAGGGCAGAGCCGGCAGCGACCACCTCGACGGCGGGGCGGGCGACGACACACTCCGGCCAGACGGTCACGAGGACGCGAGCACAGACTACGTCGATGGCGGCCCAGGGACCGACCGCATCGACGACGACTACTCGAGCCGCTTCACCGACGCGGGGCAGCTGCCGGGGGTCGGGATCACACTCGCCGGCGGTGCCGACGACGGCCGGCCCGGCGAGAACGACGAGATCCGCAGCGTCGAGCAACTCACACTGACGGTCGGCGGCAGCGTCACCGGCACCGACGCCCCGGAGTCGGTCCAGTTCATCGAGGTCGGCAGCCGGGTCCACGTGGACGCCGGCGACGGCGATGACACGGTCAGTAGCGGCGACGGCAACGACACGATCTCCGGCGGGCGGGGCGACGACACCATCAACGGCGGCTATGGTGATGACACGATCGTTCCGGGCCCAGGACAGGACCGGGTGATCGCCGATAGCCAAGGTGGCGAATGCAACCGGCTCTGGTGCAAGTACCCATACGGCGATGACACGATCGACGCGCGCGATGGCGAGGTCGACCACATCACCTGCGGGCCGGGCGTCGACACGGTGCTCGCCGATCCACAGGACGTTGTCGACGGCGATTGCGAGCGCGTCACTCGCAGCGGCGGGACGACGCCGGGCGGCGGCAACGGTCCGTCCGCGAGCGGCACGGGCCGTCACGTGCTCAAGCTGTCTGCTGAGGCAACGAGCCTCGCCCTCGCGTTGAAGCGCGGATTGCGGGTCCGTGTGCGGGGCGCGGCTGCAGGTGCCCGTCTCGTGCTCACGGCGCGCCGCGGGCGTACAAAGGTCGCGAGCGGTAGGACGCGAGCGGGGAGAAGCGGCGCGGCGGTTGTGACGCTTCGGTTCAGCGTCGCCGGCAAGCGTTCCCTGGAGCGGGCGCGCAGCGCGGTCCTGACGATCACTGGGGCCGGTGCGCAGGCCGTCGTGTCGATACGACGAGCGCCGACACGCAAGCGGACTGTGCGGGCGGCGAGCGCTGGCGCGGCCGCCGCGCTCGCACGCGCGACCGAGACCCGCGCATTTATGGTCGACGTCAAAGGCACCCAAACAACGAACTGGACGATGAACGACCCGAGTACCGGCTCGTGTGATCCTGTCGTGACCGGCGCCGGGAGCGAGCAGCTCACGTTTCGCTCGACAAAGCCACGTCGGTTCCCGGTCAGACGCTACGGAGCGAGCTACGTGCTGTTCGGAAACCCGTATCACCTCACGGCAAACGAACCGTCTGTCTACCGCTCGGTCGTGCGCAAGGGCCTCACCAGTTCAACGCGAGTCGACCCAAGTTGCGGCGGCACCGGCGGCGGCGGCAACACCGCGCCGCCCGACTGCGGCGAGAAGTCGGTCCACTTCTCCCTCGACCTCGGCTATGCGAACAAACCGCGCCCCGGATTCACGCTCTCCGGATCGGCTCTGGTCCCGCTGACCTCGCTCTACAAGAACTGCCGTTGGACCGGGGAGTGACGGCTTACTCCAACCTCCTCCAAAAACAAGGCAGCAGGCAGATCGTCGCCAAGATCCCGACCGAGGACCTCTCGAACACCCACGACGACCAGCAGATCGTGCTCACCAGCGGCGCGCAACGGATCAACTCCGCTTTCGAGCAGCCACGAACGCGGATCCAGTGGTCGGTCCGGCTCACCGCGATCAAACGATGAACCACGGGCTGCCAGCGCTTCCCGTGTCAGCGGCGGACCCGGCTCAAAGAGACGGTTTGGGGGATCGTCGCCGTCATGCGCGCGGTCGGTGACCGTTCGGACGGTCACCGGCTTCGCGCGCTGATCGTACTGCTGTGGCGCGGGACGGTTCAGAGCTTGATCGTCCGCGTGAGCGCCTGGTAGCCCGGATCGGTGATCTTGACACTGATCTTGCCGTTGAGTGGTGCTGTCAGCTTGAGGATGACGACGCCCTTGGTGTTCGTCGTGGCGCTCTTCCCGGCGCTCGCCACCTTCGCACTCGCCACCGGGTCGCCTGCGTCAGTCATCGTCGTCTTCGGCTTGCGGGCGATCACCTGGCCGGACTTGTTGTTGACCGCTGTCACCGAGATCTTCGACGACAGCTCGGGTAGGACACGTGTGTAGAAGGTACCCGCCGGCGGGATGGTCTTCTTGCTGCTCGGGATCTGATCGATGAACATGTCGAGCGGTCCGAGCCGGCCGTCGCCAGAGAGCCGGTAGAGGGTGAACGGGTCGGCGTCGACGCGCTGGATCGGCTCGAACCTGGTGACCGCCTTGTTCGACCGGGTGACCGCGACGGGCTTGCCGTCCTGGCCCCACATCACCCAGATACGGCCGCCAAGGCCGGGCGCGACGCCCATCATCACGTTCGCTTGACGTCGCGTACTGCTCCGCGAGCTTGGGGAACTTTCCGCACGCCGAGACTTTTGCGCGGACGGCGGTCGAGCTCGCTGAGGCGTGCGGGGGTCCGGAACTGTTGGCCGACGCGTTGGCCGCACCGCGGCAAGAGATCACGACCAGCAGCGATAACTTGACGACCTTCGGGAGTTCGCTGGCGATCTCTTCCGCCTCGGTGCCCGGGCCAGAGAGGAACGGGCACGATCTCGGCGCCCGGAGCTACGCCGACCACAGCTCACGGAGGTGCAGCTCTTCCGGGTGAGGGTCGATCTCAGGCACGCGAAACCGCCAATCTGGCGTCGACTCGAGGTTCGCTCCGATCTGACCCTCGATGTGGTTCACCGAGTCTTGCAGACTGCCTTCGGTTGGACGGACTCACACCTGTGGCGCTTCTCGCTTGGCGGCGTCCCATTTGCTTCTTCAAGTCAGGTGTTCCTCTGCCCCTGGGATGACGAGGAAGGCGAAACCGACGACGAACTGCGGAGGACGCTGAACCGCCGATGATCTCGCGGAGGTCGTTGAAGACCCGTCGCGATTCGATGTCGACGAGATCAACGAGGCGCTTCAAAGCCCGTTCATCGTGCTGCGCGACGAGGGCCTCAATCCACGCCTGGTCGGTCTGATCGACCGTTTGACCTACCTCCCAGCGGGCGAGGAGCTTGCGTCCCGCGCACTCGCCCTGCTCAGGGAGCGCCCCGTCTCGGTCCCCGTCGCACGCGAGCTCGCCGCCTACTGCTGGGAGATCGCGACCTGGCGTGCTCATCCCAACCCGGTGCGCCGGCATCCTGCCGGCGGGCGCTCCCCTCACGCAGACAGCCCCGCTCCCACGAAGCAGAAGCCAACCACCCGCCGGAGGATCACCAACTCACGCTGACAGCTCCGTTTGACACACCCGTTCAGGTAGACGGGTTCCTCGGACCAATCGACGATGACGGCGTCAACCGGGATCGCAGCTGCAGTTCGAAGTCTTTGCGACCGCGTCCATATTGGATCGGTGCCGGCCGTCAGGCCGGACCGACCGCCACGATTTCGAGCACGCGCTCGAGCCCAGCGAAATCTGATGGGTTCCGCGTATACAGGGAAGCTCGGCTGCGACTGCCGTCGCCGCGATCAGCAGGTCGATCGCTCGGCGACCTCGTGCCTTGTGGCCTGCGCTGACGACCGCGGCATAGACGCGACCGTAGGCGCGCGCTGCCGAGACATCGAACGGGATCGGCTCGAACGTTGCCTCGGCCCGCTGAAGGCGGTCCTGTCGGCGTGCGCGTTCCTCTGGGTCGACAGTGGCATGAGGCCCCGCCGCGAGTTCCGAGAGTGTGATCGCAGCCACTGCTACTTCGACCGGCAACACGTCCTCGACAATCTGCTCGATTTCGATGACGACAGACGTATCTATGAGACCGCGCGGATTGCGTGGCGGCTGAGCTGATCATCTGTGTCTTTCCACAGCGGTTAGGCTTCGGCGGATGAGCGACGACTGGCGGCTGCGCATTGCCCTCCATCAGGATGGGGTCGCCCACGAGCTTGCCGAACGACTGGATGCTTCTGAGCTCGAGCACGAACTCGAGGCGTCATTTCACGATCGTCTCGTCGTGTCTCGGGACGGCGACGAGTTGTTCTGTTATGCGGGCTCCCGCGACCAGGCGGAGGCTGCCCAGAAGCTCGTCAGTTCGGTTGCCGCGGAGCATGGTTGGCGTGCGGAGTACGAACTGCGGCACTGGCATGAATCTGCCGAGGAGTGGCAAGAACCAGACGTGCCGCTCCCTCAGACCGATGCGGAGCGCGCCAGCGAGCATGCTGCGCTTATTCAGAGGGAGCGGGAGGAGCTCAAGGAGCAGGGCCAACCCGAATTCGAGGTGCGCGTGCAGTTTGACTCGCATCACGATGCCGTGGCGTTCGCCGAGACGCTGCGCCAAGAGGGGCTGCCAACGGCCCGGCGCTGGAAGTACCTCGTCGTCGGCGCAGCCGACCAAGACAGTGCTGAAGCGCTGGCCGCGCGGCTGCGCGACGAGGCACCGCCGGGAACCACAATCACGGCGGAGGGCAGCGGGAGCGCCGCCTACAAGGAACGCCCCTCAAACCCGTTCTGGTTCCTCGGGGGCCTGGCCGGATAGCCGACGCGGCGCTGGCCGAACGCCCGGCGACGTGCCGTCGGCACCGTCCACATCACATCACGGTCCGCCGGGGTTCCCTGGGTTAAGGGGAGGAATAGGCTTCAGCTGTGCTCAAGCACACCCTGGTTCTTCCGCCGGAGCACGTCTTCCCAACGGACGAGTGGCGCATCATCGAGGCGCGGTACAGCGAGCCCTACTACGAGCAATGCGAGACCGTGTTCGCTTTGTCCAACGGCTACCTCGGGGTGCGAGGAGGGTTCGACGAGGGCCGGCCGGCGCACTCGCCCGGGGTGTTCGTGAACGGATTTCACGAGGAATGGCCGATCCTCCACGCCGAGGAGGCGTACGGCCTGGCGCGCACCGGTCAGACGATGGTGAACGTCCCGGACGCGACGATCTTGCGGCTCTACGTCGACGACGAGCCGCTGTTCGTGGCAACCGCACGGATGGCCACCTACGCGCGGACCCTGGACATGCGTGCCGGGACGCTGACACGGGAACTCGTGTGGGAGACCATGGCCGGCAAACGGGTCGTCGTCCGCTCATGCCGGATCGTTTCGCTCGTCCACCGCCATCTGATGGCCGTCATCTACGACGTCGTGCTGCCCGAGCACTCGGCCCCGATCGCGATCTCGTCATTGGTGCTCAACCGCCAGGATGTGCATCTGCGCAGCGAGCCCGGACGGGGCCAAGCGAGCGACCCGCGCCGTGCGACTGCGCTCCCAGGACGGGTGCTCAACGCGGAGGTGGTCGAGTCGGACGCGAACCGGATGCTGCTCGGCTACACCACGACGAACAGCAGGATGACGCTCGGCGTCGGCATCGACCACGTGCTCGAGGCGCCGCCCGAGGTCGAGCTGCACGTCACGCTCGACGGCGACGTCGGCGAGGGCGTGCTGACGGCAGAGGCACGGGCCGGCGTGCCGATCCGGATCATCAAGTACATCAGTTACCAATCCTCGCGCTCTGCTCCCTCGGCTGAGCTCGTGGCCCGCTGCGGGCGCACGCTGGATCGCGCGGTTCGAGATGGGGCGGACGCCCTGCTCGCGTCGCAGCGCTCGGAGCTTGATCGGTTCTGGGACAACAGCGACGTCATCGTGACCGCTCCCATGTGGGGCCACCGGATTCGGCAGGCGATTCGCTGGAACCTGTTCCAGCTGTGCCAGGCGACGTGGCGCGCCGAAGGGGCCGGCGTCCCCGCCAAGGGGCTCACGGCGCAGGCCTACGAGGGGCACTACTTCTGGGACACCGAGGTGTACCTGCTCCCGTTCCTGTCCTATACGCAACCGAGGATCGCTCGGAATCTGCTGCGGTTCCGCCACAGCATGCTCGGCCGCGCGCGAGCCCGAGCCCGCGAGCTGAACCAGAACGGCGCGATGTTCCCGTGGCGGACGATCAACGGCGATGAGGCATCCGCTGCGTATCAGGCCGGCACCGCCCAGTACCACATCAACGCCGACATCGCGTACGCCGTGCGTCGCTACCTCGATACGAGCGACGACAGCGAGTTTCTCGTCGAGGCCGGCGCCGAGCTACTGGTTGAGACTGCGCGCATGTGGGAGGACCTCGGCTTCTATGCCGACGATGGGCGTTTCCACCTGCACAGCGTCACCGGACCGGACGAGTACACGACCGTCGTCAACGACAACACCTATACGAACCTCATGGCACGCCTGAACCTCAACTACGCCGCGGCCAGCCTCCGGACTCTCGCCGCCGAGCGGCCCGAGGCCCACGCGGCGCTCGTGGCCGAGCTCAGCATCCGCGCCGAAGAGCCCGAAGACTGGGAGCGCGCGGCGGCGGCCATGTACGTGCCCTACGACAAACGGCGGGGGATCCACCCACAGGACGCGAACTTCCTCGAGCGGGAGGTCTGGGACTTGGAGAGCACGCCGCCCGAGCGGTTCCCGCTCTTGTTGCACTACCACCCGCTCGTCATCTACCGCCATCAAGTGATCAAGCAGGCCGACGTCGTGCTCGCGATGTTCCTGCTCGGCAACGAACTCTCCGAGGCGCAGAAGCGGGCGAACTTCGACTACTACGATGCGCTCACGACAGGCGACTCGTCGCTGTCCGCCTGCATTCAGAGCATCGTCGCCGCCGAGGTCGGCGAGCCGCAGGCGGCGCTCGACTATTTCCGCTTCGCCCTCCTGATGGACCTGGCAAACGCCTCGGGCAACGCTTCAGACGGCGTCCACATCGCATCGACGGCGGGTGTCTGGCAGGCGCTCGTTTTCGGCTTCGGTGGCGTGCGGGAGTACGACGGGGCGCTCTCGATCACGCCACACGTGCCCGCGACGTGGGAGCTGCTGGCGTTCTCGTTGCGGTTCCGCGGCCGGTTGCTTCGGATCCAGCTCACGCACCAAGACGAGAGCTACACGCTCGACGAGGGCGAGCCGCTCGAGCTCACCGTCCGCGGGGAGCGCCACCTGCTCGCCCACGGACGTCCACTGACTACGCCCGCCGGATAGCCGCGGCACCGTCCTGCCCCGCATTGCTCGCGCCGTGCAGTTCTGACCGGACCCCTCCGAGGCCTCGGTCGATCAGGACCACGGGGAATGCGCCGGGTCGGCGATTAGCCTCGGTGGATGGACGACACCGCTCTTGGCTGGTCGATGGAGGTCCGCGCCCCGGAGGCTGGTCCGATCTTCGAGCGGGTCAATCGCGCGATTGCGCTGACTGAACGCCTCAACCAGCTGCCGTACGCCGACCAGGACGCGATCCGCGCTGCATGGGCGGAGCTGACGAACACGGAGATCGATTCCACGTTCCGGCTGATACCGCCGGTGTACAGCGATCAAGGCGTCAACATCAGTGTTGGCCGCAATGTGTTCATCAATCACAACTGCACGCTGAACGACATCGGCGGCATCGCCATCGGCGACGAAGTGTTCGTCGGGCCGCGCGTCAGCCTCATTACGTCCGGACACCCGGTGGATCCCGCGCTGCGACGGCGGCAGATCGTCGCCGCGCCGATCGTCGTCGAGCGTGGTGTCTGGATCTGTACAGGCGCGACGGTTCTCCACGGTGTGACGGTGGGAGAGGACTCGGTCGTAGCGGCGGGCGCAGTGGTGACGCGAGACGTCCCGCCCGGCGTGGTCGTCGGCGGCGTCCCGGCGCGCGTGCTGCGCTCGCTCTCGCCAGACGAGCATGCATCTGGGTGACCCCCCGCAACCGTGGCGACACGCTCGCGGGCATACTGAGCCGGTGGATGGTGGCCTCACAGGCCGGCTTGGTGAGCTCGTGGGCCGCGGCGGCGTATGCGTGCTGTCGGGCGCCGGCCTGTCAACCGAGTCGGGAATTCCGGACTATCGCGGTCCGGACGGCGCGCTGCGCGTCCGGCTGCCGATGACGATCGGTGACTTCCGTCGCTCGCCGGAGGCTCGTCAGCGCTACTGGGCCCGCGCGCATATCGGCTGGCGACGGATCACCACGGCGCGACCTAACGCCGGGCATCGCGCGGTGGCAGCGCTGCAAACGGCGGGTCTTCTGCGGGGGGTCATCACGCAGAACGTCGACGGGTTGCATCAGGCCGCTGGCGCTCGAGACGTTGTGGAGTTGCATGGCACGCTTGAACGCGTGGTGTGCCTGGAGTGCGGCGCGCGCTGCACCCGGGAGGCGCTTGAGCAGCGGCTGCGTGTCGCCAACCCCGATCTGGACTGGGACGAGGTCCGGGCCAGCAATCCGGATGGAGACGCTGAGCTTGCCGAGGAGCAGGTCGCGCGGTTCCGGCTCGCTGGCTGTGAATGCTGCGGAGCCGATCTGCTCAAGCCCGATGTCGTGTTCTTCGGCGAGAACGTGCCGCGTCCCCGTGTGCAGCGGTGCTTTGAGCTCGTCGAAGCCTCGGCCTGCCTGCTGGTGCTCGGGTCCTCGCTCACGGTGATGTCAGGGCTGCGGTTCGTGCACCGGGCTCGGCAGGCGCGGATCCCGGTGGCGATCGTCAACCGGGGCGGGACACGAGGCGATCCGTTCGCCGACATCAAAGTCGACGCTGGGCTCGGCGAGGTGCTGCCCAGGCTGGCCCGCGGACTCCAGCATGCGGGGTCAACGCACCTGGGCGATCAAGCCGTCGCCCAACGCGCTGGCGACTTCAGCCTGGCGGCAGCTGGTAGGGGTGACCGAGGCTGGCGGCAACGGCACCCATGATGCGATCAGCCGGGATCGCGCACGGCCTGGTGATGGGGTCGTCGATCAGCGTTTGCCCAGCTGGACACGAACCGCTGACGATGTCGCTGTTCGCTTCCACGACGACCGTCGTGCGAATGTCGGGCCGGTAATAGAGGGCCGTGGTGTAGCCCGGCACCTGTCCCGTGTGCCCGATCCACCCCCGGTCGTTGACCAGCCCGATGCCGTACGACAGCGTCGCGCTCTCAGGCGGGATCTTGGGGTTGAACGAGTGCAGCCGCTGGCGCTGCTGCGGTGGTACAAGCAGTCCGTTCCCGGTGCCAAGGGCGCGCCCGTAGACGAGCAAGTCGCTGAGACTCGAGATCATCTCGCCGGCCGCCACGCGTATGAGGGATTCCAGTTGGTCGCGTTAGCCGGTCGGTCTGACGACTGGCCCTGCAACGTGTAGCCCTGGGCATGGGGCTTGGGCAACCCAGCAGACGCGCCGGGCCACGACGTTTGGCTGAGCCTCAAACGGTTGATGATCTGCTTGCGCAGCACCGCTCCGAGCGGTTTGTGCTCTACCTGCTGGATGACCAGCCCGAGCAGGATGTAGTTGCTATCGGAGTATTGAAAGGCGGTTCCCGGGCCGAACACGGGTGAATCGCGAAGGCCGATCGCCAGCAGCTCGCCTGGCCGCCACCGCCGCTCGGGGTGGGAATAGAGCGCCTTCGTGAAGTCCGAATTCGCGGTGTAGCTCGCCACTCCGCTCGTCATATCGGCGACCTGGCGGAGCGTCATCGTGTCGCCGTCTGGCACTCCCTTGATGTACTTGCTGACCTTGTCGTCGAGCGACAGCTCGTGCTCGCCGGCGAGCTGCATCAGCAGGGTGCCCATGAAGGTCTTCGTCACCGAGCCGATCCGTTGATGCATGCGCACCCTCATCGGGGCTTTTGAGCGTCGATTGGCGATGCCGATCGCCGTGACCCACTGACCCTTGGGGGTCTGCACGCCCACGATGACGCCGGGTGCTGCGGCCTCGCGGAACCCGCGGTGGACGGCCGCGCTCAGCCGTGCGCGCTGTCTCGGCGGCAGGTCAGCTGACCGCGCCGACCTGGCGGTAGCAGTGACGGTCGCGCCCTTGGCGGCTGCACCGCTGCTCCAGCCTCCGACGAGTGCGCCCACGAGCAGCATCTGCACAGCCCGGGCTCTTCCTGGTCCCATTCACCGGGCATCCTAGCTGCCGGCCTCTCTCGGGCTTCGTGTCCGGCTCTCGAGCGCCGTCCTAACGACGAACGAGCGGTGCACTATGCTGGCGCACGACCTCGCGCGACTAGGGGCGAAGCGTGTGATGACGGCTGACTACACGGGTTCTCGGTGGCAATTCGGACTCGCTATCCCAGCGATGTTCCGCGTTGACAAGCGTTGGGCTAACACCCTCGCGATGCTCGCGCTGGTGAGCGTATGCACGTTCGTCGGATCCGCGCGAGCGGCCTCTGGTGGCCGAACGTCCGGGAAATGCATGGTTGGTCAGCATTTCGCGGCCGCGGAGACCTGCGCCGCTCGGGATCCTCGACTCTCGAAGGTGATCGCCGCCGTGCGCCGGCTGAAGCAGCAGTATGCGCTCGGGGCGGTGATGTTCGGCGTGTGGCGCGACCGCACACAGCTTCTGTCAGGCGCCCTGGGGAGCGCTCTTCCGGGAGTGCGGGCAACGCGCTCGACGTACTTCCGGATCGGGAACACCACGGAGTCGTTCGAGACGACCTTGCTCATGCAATTGGTCGACCGGGGCAAGATCCGTCTCGACGACAAACTGGCGAAGTGGTACCCGCGGCTACCTCTCGCCGAGACCGTCACGGTAAGGATGCTGGCCTCCACCACGTCTGGCTATGCCGACTATGTGAAGGTCCCGTCGTTCCTCGACGCGTATCACGCGAACGTATTTGCACGCTGGACACCCGACGAGCTGATCGAGATCGGCATCAGCCAGCCGATGTTGTTCCCGCCGGGCACGAGTTGGTCGTTCTCCGATACGAACTTCGTGCTTCTCGGGGAGATCCTCCGTAGGGTCGGCGGGATGCCCGTGAGCGAGCAGATCCGGAAACGGATCCTGATCCCGCTGAAGCTGCGGAGCACGAACATGACGACGACCGCCGCGGTGCCGTCTCCAACGCTTCACGGCTACACGGACGAGCGCGGGGTCTGGGAAGACGACACGTTCTGGAGTCCCACGTGGGCCACGTACACCGGGAACATGACCTCAACGCTGTCAGACCTCGGAACGTGGGCCAGGACTGTCGGCGTCGGCTCGCTGCTTTCGAGGCGATCTCACGCGCGACAGATCGCGCCGAAGACGGTTGGGCTCGGGCCAAACACGAAAGCATTCTTCTACGGGCTCGCTGTGGCCGTTGCCAACAAGTGGGTGCTTGCCGGCGCGCCCGGCCTCTTGGGCTATACGGGCATCGTGGCGTACCTACCTCGCATCAAGACGTCGGTCGTCATCTTCACGACGACAGGTCCTCACTCGCCGTCCGGGACCCACTACGCCGGGGCGATCTTCAACGCCGTCGGGAAGATTCTCGCTCCCGCGTCGCCGCCGGGCTTCCCAGCGCACTAGCTAGTTCTGCGGCCGCGGGCGCCGCAATCAGCCGAGTCGTTTGAGCGTGTTGAGGTCCAGTCGGTCCTTGTCTCGGCGACGGGATCATCGCGCGGGCCGGTCTTCTCCTCCCGCAGCGCCGAAAGTGCAGTCACCCAGTATTCGACCTGTTCGGCCTCGAAACGCCGGTGCAGCCAGTCAAGGGCTTCGAGCTGTCCCTGTCAGAGATCCCCCAAGGCTTACGCGATGCCGCATCCGCAACTGACGCCGGCGCTGCCCTCGACGGCCCCGGCGCGGTCCGAGGCGTGGGGCATCCAGGTCTCCTATCCGCTGAGCGGGAGCCCGCGGCGTGCGAAGACTTCTCGCAGCCCGCGGATGCGGTCGCTCATCACGCCGTCCACGCCGGTGTCGAGAAGCGCGTTGATCGTCGCCTCGTCGTTGATCGTCCAGACGTGCACGGCGAGGCGCGCCCGGTGAGCGGCATCGACGAATCGCTTGCTGACGATCCGTATCGGTCCTTGTCGGGTTGGTACCTGGACGCAGTCGGCCCGCAAGCGCGGCATCACGCCGGACGTTGCGGCGACGCGCGCGAGCGCAACCGCGTGAGGCCCCATCGACGTGCATGCCCGTCCACGCCCGCGGGCGCGGATCTGGCGCAGCCGGCGGTCGGAGAACGATCCAATGCAGACTCGCTCCCAAGCACCGAGACGATCGAGCAGTGCCGCGAGCGGCCCAACACACGCATCGGACTTGGGGTCAATGTTGACCCGCACGGCCGGCCATCGCACGAGAATGTCTTCAAGCCGCGGGACACGGATGCCGCGACCACGAAACGGGAAGCTGCTCCCCCCATCAAGCGAGAACGTGTAGCCAGCGTCGGCCGCTTCCACCTCGCGGATCGCTTGCTCAGCGATCGCGCCTGTCCGGTCTGTGACCCTGTCGAGGCGCTCGTCATGGAAAGCGATCAGCACGCCGTCGCGGGTGAGGTGGGCATCAGTCTCGATGTAGGTGTACCCGAGCGTGATGGCGATCTCAAACGCCTCAAGGGTGTTCTCGGGCGCCTCGCCGGCACCGCCTCGGTGAGCGATCGCGATCGGGCCAGACTGTCCGAGGAACGGGTGCACAGACCACAGTGTCGAGGATCGCGCCGTGCGCGAGCGGCCACACTCAGCCATGACCGTGGTACCGGCGCAACGCGGGTCTAGGATCCGACGATGGACGTGATGTCGTTGGCCGACCGCGCATGGCCAGCCCTGCGCCTCGCGATGGGCGCCCACGTCCAGATCTATCGCGTCAGCAACGGCCTGATCGGCCACCGGTTCCCCGGGGCGCCACCGATGCTGCTGCTCGATCACGTCGGCGCGAAGTCAGGCACCAAACGCACCACTCCGCTCGTATACGTCGAGGATGATCGCGACGTCGTGATCGTCGCCTCCAAGGGCGGGCACCCCCGGAACCCGGCGTGGTATCACAACCTGCGCGCGCACCCGGACACGACAGTGCAGATCGGCGCCGAGCGCCGCGCCGTCCACGCGCGCGTCGCCACACGCGAGGAGCGGGAGCGGCTTTGGCCGAAGGCGGTCGCGACATACGGGGGATACCGCGGCTACCAGCAACGCACCGACCGCACCATCCCGCTGGTGATCCTCGAGCCGCGCCGCTCGCAGGGCTCCCCTGGAAGCAGATCGTCGAGTACGCTCTGAACGACGGAGGCGGTGATCGCACCCGCCGCCAATGCACCGACACGTGCCGCATAGGAGCATCTGATGATGGGCCAAGCGCCAGCAGCTGAAGTGCCGGAGACGCACCCGGCCAGTCGTGTCTATCGAATCTTCACCGGGCTGTTTGTGTTCGGTCCGCCTGCGCTGCTCGCAGCGTCATTCCGGAAGCGGTGGCTTCTGGCGACTCCCACCAACCGCCGTATCTTCGGCGTGTCCTACCTCCTGAGCGGGTTCGGCATCACAGCGGGCTACCACCGGCTATTCACACACCGCAGCTTCAAGACCTATCCGCTGATCCGAGGCATCTTTGCCGTGCTCGGCTCGACCGCGATTCAGGGGTCAGTGCCGGACTGGGTGGCGGACCATCGCAAGCACCACGCCTACGCTGACGAGGCGGGCGATCCACATAGCCCGCATGTCGGCCACGACGGCGGCCCGATCAGAGGCTTTGTCCACTCCCACTTCGGCTGGCTGTTCGCCGACGAAAAAGCGTCGCGGCACCGCTACGTGCCGGATCTGTTGGACGATCCCGTCGTCATGGCGGTCCACCGCCGCTTCGCTCTCATTGTCGTGCTGAGCTACTTCGTCGCACCGTTCACGGCCGGGCTGATCGCGACCCGGAAGCTACGCGGTGCGCTCGGAGGCTTCCTGTGGGGTGGCGCGATGCGAGTGTTCTTCGTGCACCACGCCACCTGGAGCGTCAACTCGGTCTGCCACCTCTGGGGCAAGCGCCCGTTCGAAACCCGGGATCAAAGTCGAAACAACCCGCTCGTCGCACTCGTCGGGCTTGGCGAAGGCAACCATCACAACCATCACGCGTTCCCAAGATCGGCGAAGCACGGCTTGGAGCGCGGGCAGTTCGATCCAACGTGGTGGCTCATCTGGACGATGGAGAAGACGGGCCTGGCATGGGATGTGCAGCGCGTCACTCCAGAGGCGATGGAGCGCAAGCGAGCAGCCGAGCCTGTCGCTGTCTCGTATCCGCGCGAATCGCCAGAGACAACGACTCCTGAGGCTCAGACGATCGACGTTGCATAGACGCGAGCCGTAAGGATCGGGTGCCGTGAGCGCCGGGAACGGCCGATTCAGCCTGTAGGAGCGCCGCACCGCGACGCGATGTGCAGATAGCCGGGCGATTCGCGCGCTGCGACGACGACCCGTTCGAACCCTGACCGAGCTCACGGGGACGCGGCGCGATCGCCCATGCGCGCGAACCTTGTGGCAGCGGCCGTCGCAGTCTGCGCCGAGCCGGTACCGTCGGGGCATGAAGCGGGACTCCCGGGTCGTGTACTCGAGCACCGACGGCGACCTTCGCAAGGCGCGTGAGCCCAAGCCCAAGGAGCGCCACCGTGACGGCAATCGCGTGAAGGTTCGGCGCGAGGTCGCGGGTCGCCGCGGCAAGGCCGTGACCACTGTCTCGGGGGTGCCGCTCGACGAGGCACGGCTGAAGGGCCTCGCGGGCAAGCTGAAGAAGCGCTGCGGGGTCGGCGGCTCGGTCAAAGGTGGCGTGATCGAGATACAGGGCGACCATCGCGACGCGGTGGTCGAGATCCTAAAGGCCGAGGGGTACCTGCCCGTCCTCGCCGGGGGCTGATGCGCGTCGATAAGTGGCTCTGGACGGCGCGGCTATTCAAGACGCGCTCCTTGGCAGCGGGTGCCATCAAGGGCGGCCGGGTGCATGTCGATGGCGCGGCCGTGAAGCCGAGCCGAGAGGTCGGCCCCGGTGACGAGCTCGAGATCACGATCGGCACGGTGCGGCGGACGGTGATCGTGCGAGGTGCGGCTGAGCGGCGGGTGTCGGCCGCGGAGGCGGCGAACCTGTACGAGGAGACTGAGCAGAGCATCGCGGAGCGCGAGCGTCAAGCCGAGTTGCGCCGGCTTGCCGCCCCGGTCAACCTCAGCGGGCGCCCAACCAAGCGCGACCGGCGCCGGTACGACGCCGGCCGCCGCTAACGATCAACCTCCGGCCGCCGGCGGTGCCCAGCGTTACAAAAAATTGCCATCCGGAGACCGCTCGGACGGACATTTTGGCGGCAGGTCCGGCGTTCTGCCATTGCCTGAGGGCCGAGTAGGCACAGCGTCGACTGCTACGCCACCCCATACGCGCCCGCCGGCCTCCCAGCCATGGGCAACGACGATGTCCACTCCAGCGCCGACCGCGCGCCTCGCTTCCTCAACGCTGCCGACCGCATGCATGACGAAGCCTCCGGCGTCATGCACCGAGTCGACATAGCTGCTCGGGTCACCCAGCAGAGCGACACGATCCGCAGACCCGCCGTAAGAGCCTGATCGACTCGACCGTGCTGATCGAAGGAGGAACGAAGTTGCCGGCAGAAGGCCGGTCGCTCAGCGCAGCCGTCTCCCGAACGACGTCCCCGGCATCGTCGGCCTACCCCAGCCCCACGGTGCCAAGTCCGCCGGCATTTGAGACCGCGGCGGGCAAGGCCGGGATCTGCAGACAGCGGCGCCCCGACGATCGGACGTTCAACCCCGAGCAACTCGCACACCGGCGTGTAGGCACTCATCGCGATCGTCCCCCTTTCTCGGCGCCCGAGGCGCCGGTTGACTGGGCTCAGTATCGGCGCGTTACGCTCCGATCGCGCCCGGGTTCCCACTGGTCCACACGCATCTCGCGGACCCGGGTCCAGACCCGTGGATCGCCGGGCGCGAGTTGAGGGCACGGCTGCCATCGTTCGCGTCACTCCTCAACTAAGGACAGGAACAGATCATGCGCAGCGACATTGCCCCCGGCGGCACCTTCCCCGACTACGAGCTGCCCGATCAGGAGAGCCGTCTTCGGAAGCTCAGCGCGATCCAAGGCGAGGATCCGCTGATTCTCACGCTCGCGCGCGGGCACTACTGCCCCAAGGAGCATCAGCAGCACCTCGAGCTTGCCGCCAACTATCCCAAGATCGCGGTGGGCTACTCGCAGGTCGCCACGATCTCGACCGACACGCACCACACGAGCCAGGAGTTCCGCGCCTCGGTCGGCGCCCAGTGGCCTTTTCTCTCCGACCCGGAGCGGATTGTCCAGAAGGACCTCGAGATCCAGGAGTACACCGATCCCGAGCACGACCCGATGATCCCGCACACCATCGTGCTCAAGCCTGGCCTCGTAATCCATACCGTCTACAACGGTTATTGGTTCTGGGGCCGTCCCTCATTCGTCGATCTCTGGCACGACCTGCGGGCCGTAACCCGGGAGATCCGCCCCGACTGGGATCTGAGCAACGCCGGCCTGCGCGAGTCGTGGGATGCCGGCGACTATTCGCCATTTCACGGATGGAATAGGCGCTCCCCGGAGTCGGTGCCGTCGTCGTACGATTCTTGAGGCCGGCGCGACGGCAGCCGCGCCCGGCACTGCAGCGGCTGCGGCGGGCGCGATCGTCAGCAAGCGTGCCGAGGAGGCCCACGGTCCAGCACGTCGGGCAGCCGCGCCACGCGAGCGCGGTGAACAGCAGCAGCGCGAGCGATACCGGGCCGACTCTCGCCACAAGTGCGATGGCGAGCACGGCCGCTATCAGCCCGACGGCTCCCCGCAGGACGTGCTCGCGTGCCGAGTTGCTCGCCAGCGGCGAGCGTCTCGCATCTGGTACGTCCTGCTGTCTCATCTCGCGGATGGTGCTCACCTCCTCCGTCCTACGAAATGACAGCGCGCGTGGATCACACGCCCATCCCGTGCCGCCGTCAGGTCGGCGCGTGAGTGGCGCAACCACGCTGGTCTGCCGCTCGAAAGATCAGGGTCGACCCTGAGGCAAGTCCGGCGTCCGGCTGTCAGACTGCCGCCGGTGTGGAGTTGTGGGCGAACGACACGCAGACGGCTCGGGGCCGCGGCTCTCCTCGGGTCCCTGATCTTGCTGGCGCTCCCCGGCGGTGCGCTGGGCGCCGAGCCGGGGCTCGTGGGCCAGTGGCACTTCGACGCGACCGCCGGGACCGGAGCGAGCGCGACAACGCTCGATTCCTCCGGCTACGGCGGCACGGGCTACTTCGCCAACACGCCGACTCTGGCGCCCGGCCGCTTCGCTTCGGCCTTCAACGGCCCAGTGGCGGCCGAGCCGATGATGGTCTCGGGAACGTCGGGCAACGGGAGCTGGTCGCTCGAGCCGGGCGGCGCGGTGTCGGTGACCGCCTGGGTCAAGTACACCGGGGATCCCGGGGTGCTGAAGTACATCGTCTCCAAGGGGGACTTCCGCTATCTCCCCAACGGAACCGACTGCGCGGGAGGCTCGTACGCGATCTATACGGGCTACAACGGTCGCCCCGGGCTGACCTTCTACGTGACCTTTGCCAATGGGACCAGCCTGGCGTCGCCCAACCTCACCGACACCTCCAAGGTGTTCGACGGTCAGTGGCACGCGGTCACCGGCACCTACGATGGATCGAACGCCCGCCTTTACGTCGACGGTGCCCTGGTGCCCGGCGCGCAGGCCGGCGCTAGTGCCGGCGCGATCAGGTACGGCGGGAGCCTCCAGCAGCACTCCGAGTTCGGCGTGGGCGCCTACCCCGACCACGGCACGTGCCCCGACAACTCCAAGTTCCCCGGCGCGATCGACGAAGTCCGGGTCCACAACCGCGCGCTGTCCGGCGCCGAGATCGCGAAGCTCCACGACCCCAACGCGACGACGCCGCCGGACCTGACGCCTGCCGGTGGCGGTGGCGGCGGGCCGCCCACGGCCAGCTTCTCCGTCCCGACGACGGCCGGCACCGCGCTCGGGCGCACCGTGCTCGACGCGGGCGCGACGAAGGGCGCGAGCCGCCTGCTGTGGGACCTCAACAACGACGGCAAGATCGACCTCGACCTGCCCGCCTCTCAGCCGAACCTCTCGCTGACATTGCCGTCGCCCAGGGGCACGACCGTGAAGCTGACCGCGGTAGGCGCGGGCGGGACCAGCTCATTCACTCGGATGATCAACCCAACAGGGAAAGCGCTCTCAAGCTCGCTATTCACGCAGATCAACCCGCCCGTCGTGGCTGCCAGCTCGGCGAGCCGGACCATATTCACCAACGCTGGGCTTGGACTGTCGATCATTTGCGCGCCCACGACCGTGGTCTTCTCGCTCGTCGAGGCACAGGGCTGCTTTGACCGCATCAACGACGTGACCAATGTTCCGGGCGCTGAACGCAGCGTCGTCCAGGCCCACTACACGAGTGAGAAGGTCAGCGCCGTCGTCACGTCGATCTGTAACCAGGCTGCTGCCGGCAAGCTTCCGCAGTCGAAATGCGATGAGGCCAAGAAGTTCTTTCCCGATAAGCAGCTCGACGTCTACGTCTCCGACGGCACGGTCAAGATCAACGGCCTGCAGGTCACGCCAAGGAGCGGAGCCCATGTCGTCGTCTACCCGAGCCTCCAGCGCGTGATCTCGAGCAACGCCACGCTCAAGTGGGGCAGCTTCACGATCCAGTCGGGGACGATCGACATGGACCTGCGCAACAGCACCGTCAAGGTGACCGGCAAGGCAGCCCAATCGAACGCGATCCCGGAGGGCAAGGCCCAGCTGCTCTACTTCGACGCGGCGAAGACCGTCCCCTCGATCGGCGGGTTCCAACTCAACGGCACCGTCGAGCTCGATCTCCAGGGCGTGGGCGGCCGACGCTCGTCAACCGGCACAGTGCACCTCCAGCTGCCGCCGGTGTTCTCGATCTTTGGGGGCAGCCCGCCGACCGCCGACGTCCAACTCGTGGCCGACAACACGAACGGCGGGCCGGTGCTCGACAACCTCGACATGCGCGTGCCCGAGGCCTACCTCGGTGCCGTCTGGTTCACCGACCTGCGCTTCGCCTATTCGCTCCACGGCCACATCGACGGCGACTTCAACGAGGGCACGAGCTGCAGCTCCAAGGAGTGGAAGGCGCAGGGCAACATGTTCATCGCCGGTGGCAACCCCCAGACGGGCAACGCCGGCTTCATGCTGACGCCGCCGCCGAGCCAGAACGGTGTCGGATTCTGCGCCGGCAACTTCAAGCACGCGGGTGGAGCCATCGTGTTCGGCGGGCCGATCCCGCAGCCGCAGATCTTCCCGGGCGTGTTCCTGACCGACATCAACGCCGCAGTGCAGCTCGACCCGACGCTGGTCCGTGGCGGGGCCGGCGTGGACGTCGGCAAGGTCGCCCACATCAATGGCGCCTTCCTCGTCGCCTTCGCGACGCCCAGCCAGCCCTACCGGTTGACCACGCAGGACGCGGGTGGGGAGTTCCAGCCGCTGGCCGGGACCCTGTTCAAGTCGACGACGATCGCCGTTGGCGGCGACGTGATCATCAAGGACGTACCCGTCTACGGCGACCTGCGGATGGGCAACGCCGCGGCGATGTACTCCTACCCCGACTTCTTCGCGTTCGCCGGCGGGGTCCGGGTCCCCGTCCCGGGCATGTCGATCGAGGGCGGCGTCAACGGGTGGGCGCAGGTGGGCGCCCGCAAGTTCGAAGCTGCTGGTCACGTCAACGCCTGCATCGCCGGCCTGAAGCCGTTCTGCATCGGCGCCGAGGGCATGGTCGGCAGCCGCGGGATGTCGGCCTGCGGCTCCTTCGCCGGCCTGCACCCCGGCGGCGGCCTGCTGTGGGGCCACTGGCCGACCGTCTGGCCGATCGACGGCTGCAAGCCCAGCCGCTTCTGGGAGGTCTTTACCGCGAGGGCCTCGGCCGACCGCGTCTCCTTCAAGGTGGCGCGGGGCGAGAAGGTCAAACAGCTCAAGATCCCCGGCACCGGCGGGGCGCCCAACATCAAGATCACGGCGCCTGGCGGCGAGGTCCTCTCCACCGCGGGTACGACGTACGCGCGCACCGCCCACATGGTCGCCCTCCGCCAGGACGGTGGCCAGGTCACGTGGGCCGGCGTCAAGAACGGCAGGCCGGGCACCTACACGATCGAGCGGCTGCCGGGCTCCGTCCCGATCGGCCGCCTCGGCCAGACCCGTCCCGGCTACGACACGAACTTCACGGCGCGCGTCACCGGCAAGGGCGCCGTCCGCACGCTGCACTACGACGCGCGTAGGAACGCCGGCCAGACCGTGACGTTCGTGGAACGCGGCGGCGTGCAGGCGAAGATCCTGCGGACGGCGCACGGCGGCCGCGGTTCGTTCCGCTTCCGGCCGGCCTTCGGCACCGCCACAGGACGCCGAATCGTGGCGCTCGCCTCGATCGACGGTGCGCCCATCCCCGAGCAGACGCTCGCCCGGTACAACGTCGCCCGGATCCCCAAGACCGGCAAGCCGGGCCGGGTGACGCTCATCCGCAGGGGGCCATCGCTGGTCGTCCGGTGGACGAAGGCAACCGGCGCGACCCGCTACGGGATCATGCTCAAGGGCGGCAACGCCAAATCGTGGAGCTACACGGTCGCCGCCAGCCGCCGCTCGTTCGTCATCAAGAACGTCCCGCTGACCTACGGCGGCACGGTCTCGGTCAGCGCCCGGGGCGTGACCGGCGACTGGGGCAAGCCACGCAGTGCGACGTTCAAGCGGCGCAAGCTGCCCTTCACCGCATTGCAGACAAACTCGCGCAATGAGAAGAAGGCGAAGTAGCGTCAGGCTCTGACCCACGGGCACGCCTGGTCCCGGGCGGAGGTCAGGCGCGCGGTTCTCGACCACCGACACCGGGTAGCGGGTGAGCGTGGCGATGACCGAAGCGAACTTCGCCGTTTCCCCAGCTCGCGTCTTTGAGCTCCTGTCGGACCCGGACAGCTACGCCGACTGGGTGGTCGGCTCGCACAGCATTCGCGACGCCGATCCCGATTGGCCGGCCGTCGGCTCTCGGTTTCATCATCGGGTCGGGGCCGGGCCGCTGACGGTCAAGGATCACACCGAGGTCCTGCTGGTCGATCCGCCGCATCGGCTCGTCCTCCGCGCGCGGGCGCGGCCTTTTGGGACCGCCAAGGTCGAGTTGGTCCTCGAGCCGCGCGATGGTGGCACGCATGTGACGATGATCGAGGTCGCAGGCGATCCGCTCTCAAAGCTGGCGCTCAACCGCCTGACCGACCCGATCGTCAATCACCGCAACGTGGAGTCGCTGCGGCGCCTGCGCCGGATCAGCGAAACCGGCGTACCAAAGACGTAGCCGACAGCGGCTGGCCGCCGACTTGATCTGAGCTCAGGCGCGCCACGGACGAAGCCAGCGATCCGCCAGCAGCGCCCGCGCCGCCGACCGGCCACCCATTCCCTGGACCGAGCCCCCGGGATGGACTGACGCACCGGCCACATACAGGCCACGCAACGGCGTGCGGTGCCGGCACAGCTCGGGAGCGGGCCGGAAGATGAGCTGCTGATCGAGCTCATACGTTCCGCCGCCGAGATCGCCGCCGACGAGGCTGGGATTCTCCGCCTCGGTCTGCTGCGGATTGCGAAACGCCCGGGCGAGGACGGTGTCGGTGAAGCCTGGGGCGAACCGCTCCAGTTGAGCCTCGACCAAATCGGCGACGTCCTCGTCAGAGCAGGTGTAACGCGCCGGAACGTGGGCGTAGCAGTACAGGGTGTGCTGACCCGCGGGTGCGCGCGAGGGGTCAAAGAGAGTGTGCTGTCCGACGACAACGGCGGGGCGCTCCGGCAGGTCCCCCCGCTGGCCGGCCTCCGCCGCGGCGGCGAGCTCACGCAACTCGCCGCCAACGTGGACGACGGCGGTCCGGCGCGCCGACTCGGCCGTCCACGGCACTGGCCGCCGCAACGCATAGTCGAGCTTGAACGCCGCGGTCGAGTACCGCCAGATTCGCAGGCGGCGCAAGAGCCGGTCGGGGAGCGCGTCCGGTGGGAGCAAGTTGGCCAGCGGCCGGGCGCTGATCGTTGTCACGACATCACGGGCGGCCAGCTCCTCGCCTCCGCGAAGCGCGACGCCGGAGGTACGGCCGGCTCGCACGATCACGCGCTCGACGGGCGCGCCGCATCGGACTGTCACACCCTCACGAGACGCGATCGCCATCAGCGCGTCGGTGATGCGCTGCTGACCTCCCGCTGGAAACGGCCAGCCATGCGAATGAGCGAGCAGCGCCAACAGGAACCCGAACGCGCCGCTGCCGGCCGTCGACGGCGCGAGCCCCGAATGCTGCGCCGATCCCGCCAGCCACGCTGTCGGCCGCGTCGCGCCGTCGAAGACATCGAGGCCGAATGCCTCGATCGATCCCAGCATCCGCCGTGCGAGCAGGAGGGCATCCCGGCGCAGCGCGACCGCCAACGCCGACGAGGCTCCGACCGGCGGCAACGGGCCGAGAATGGCCTCGACGAGCCGTTGCGCCTGCGGGCGGTACTGCTCGATCAGCTCCCGCCAAGCGGCTCCCGCTCCGCGACAAGACGCCTCCAGTGAGGCGATCGTCGGCTCGAGCTCATGGTGCAGCGCGATCGCGCTCCCGTCTTCGAACGGGTGCGCCATGATCGCGTCCGGCCGGACCCACCGGAGCCCCTGGGCCTCGAGTTGCAGTTCGCGGATTGCCGGCGAAGCAACCGTCATCGGGTTAAAGCCGGCGCAATGATCGTGCACGAACCCGGGAAGGGTCGCCTCGACGCTGGAGGACGCACCGCCCGGACTCGGTGAATGCTCGAGCACCGTCACGTCCAGTCCCGCCCGAGCGAGATGAATGGCGCACACCAGGCCTGTGGAGCCGGCACCGACGACAGCGACACGCCGGTCACGGGTCACGGAACGATGGCCAGCAGGCATTTCCCGGTCCTACCCGTTCCCCGGTTGGTTCACGGCCTGGGAAGATGGCGGCATGGAACGCGTCCTCGGGATCGGCGGATACTTCATGCGCGCTGCCGACCCGGCGGCGCTGAGCGCCTGGTATCACGATTGCCTGGGCCTCGACGACGACGAGCACGGGCTGTGGCGTCAGGCAGCCGGACCGACGGTCTTCGCAACATTTGAGTCTGAGACTGACTACTTCGGGTCCCGCGCGCAGCAAACGATGCTCAACTTCCGGGTCCGTGACCTGGATGCGATGCGCGCGCAACTCCGCGCCAAGGGGGCCGACGTCGCCAAAGAAACGCAGGACATGGAGGGCGTCGGTCGGTTTGGCTGGGTCACTGATCCTGAGGGCAATCGGGTCGAGCTCTGGCAGCCCGCCTGACCGCGGCCGTGGACCAGACGGCGAGAAGCTCGTGGCTACGCTGCGCTCAATGAACGCGACGGTGGTCCTCGCGCCCTGGAGCAGTGGCGACGCCCCGCTCCTCAAGCGGCTGATGGCCGACGCGCGCATGACCGAGCACCTGGGCGGACCTGAAAGCCCGGAGAAGCTACGCGAGCGTCAGGCTCGGTACGAGCGCCTCGAGGGCGGTGATCGCATGTTCAAGATCATCGAAGCGGGGAGCGGCGCCGGCGTCGGCTCGGTCGGCTTCTGGACGAAGCATTGGCGGGAGGAGCAGGTCTACGAGGTCGGCTGGATGGTCGTCCCCGAGTTCCAGCACCGCGGGATCGCCCTGTCGGCAACCGCACAGGCGATTGAGCTCGCGAAGCACGACAACCGCCATCGCCTCATGCACGCCTTCCCGAGTGTCGAGAACGCGCCATCGAACGCCATCTGCCACAAGCTGGGGTTCGAGCTGATCGAGGCGAGCCAGTTTGAGTTCCCGAAGGGGCACTTCATGACGTGCAACGACTGGCGTCTCGACCTGCGCGCTGGCGAGGGCACGTGACGCGACAATCGTCGTGAGTGTCCGACTTCCGGGTCAGGCGTTCGCGTGGCTCGAGGCGAGCGCGAGTTCGACGGCACGTTCGGCGTGCAGGCGAGTGGTGTCGAAAACCGGAACGGGGGAGTCAGCCGGGCCGACGAGGAGGTCGATCTCGGTGCAGCCGAGAAGGATGCCCTCGACGCCGCGCTCCGCGAGGTCACGCATGATGCGCCGGTACTCGGCGCGGGAGCGCTCGGTGGTGACGCCTCGGCAGAGCTCGTCGTAGATGACGTTGTGGACGAGGCGCCGGTCAGGCGGGTCGGGGACGAGGACAGTGAGGCCGTGCCTGTCGCGCAGGCGGCCGGTGTAGAAGTCCTGCTCCATCGTGTAGGCGGTGGCGAGCAGGCCGACCGTCGAGAGCCCGAGCGATCGGACGGCGTGGGCGGTGGTGTCGGCAATGTGGAGGAAGGGGATCTCGATGGCCGCAGTGATCGCGTCGGCGACCTTGTGCATCGTGTTCGTGCACAGGACGAGGAGTTCGGCGCCGGCAGTCTCGAGCGCGGCGGCCTCGCCGGCGAGTCGGTCGCCAGCCTGTTCCCACGCTCCGGTTCGTTGCAGCTGTTCGATGTCGGTGAAGTCGACCGAGCGGAGCAGGCAGTCGGCGGAATGGAGGTCGCCGAGGCGGTCGCGGGTGGCTTGGTTGACGAGCCGGTAGTACTCGGCTGAGGACTCCCAGCTCATTCCGCCCAACAGTCCAATCCGTTTCATGCGTCCGTTCTCCGGTACCGAGTTCACGCGGTTACGCCTCGGCCGACATTAGCGGCGGTGCGCTCAATCGCGAAGGCGGCCGCTGCGCAGCGACCTCGGAGCGAGTGGCGCTGAAGCGGCGCAGCCGGAGCGCGTTACCAACGACGCTGAGGCTGGAGAAGGCCATCGCGGCTGAGGCGATGACGGGGTTGAGCAGGCCGACGGCGGCGAGGGGGAGGGCGGCAAGGTTGTAGCCGAATGCCCAGCCGAGGTTCTGCTTGATCGTGCGCAGGGTCGAGCGGCTAAGGCGGATCGCGTCGGCGGCGGCCCCGAGCTCACCGCTGACGAGCGTGAGGTCCGAGGCCTCGATCGCGACGTCGGTGCCGGTACCGATTGAGAGTCCGAGGTCCGCCCGGGCGAGCGCGGGTGCGTCGTTGACCCCGTCCCCGGCCATCGCCACGACTCGCCCCTCGGCCTGCAGCCGGCCAATGACCTCGGCCTTGTCGGCTGGCAGCACTTCGGCGATGACCTCGTCGATGCCGACCTCCTGGGCGACTGCCTGTGCGGTCGCGGCATTGTCGCCGGTGAGCAGGATGGTTCGCAGTCCGAGCGCCTTCAGCCGGTCGACTGCGTCGGCGGACGTGGGCTTGACGGTGTCCGCGACGATGAACACGGCGACGGCGCGTCCATCCCAACCTGCGGCGATGGCGGTCTGGCCGCGCGCCTCGGCGGCGTGACGAGCGGTGTCGAGCCGGGCCGGAAGGTCCATCGCCCAGTCGGCGAGCAGCGCGGGGCGGCCGGCGACGAGTGCGTGCCCGTCGACGATGCCCTCGACGCCGAGGCCCTCGCGATTCATGAACCCGTCAACCCCCGGCAGAGACGATTGAGCCTTGGCCGCGGTGGCGATGGCACGGGCGATTGGGTGCTCTGAGGCGTCCTCGAGTGCGCCGACGAGCCGCAGCGCTTCGTCACGGTCGACGCCGTCCGCGACGACGACGTCGATGAGTGACATCTGCCCGGTGGTGACGGTACCGGTCTTGTCGAGCACGATCGTGTCGATCCGCCGCGTTGACTCGAGGATCTGCGGGCCTTTGATCAGCAGGCCGAGCTGGGCGCCGCGCCCGGTGCCGACCATCAGGGCCGTCGGGGTCGCGAGCCCGAGCGCGCATGGGCAGGCGATGATCAGTACCGCAACTGCTGAGGTGAACGCGAACGTGGCGCTTTGCCCAGCGGCAAGCCAGAACGAGAGCGTGGCGGTCGCGATCATGAAGACGGTCGGGACGAAAATGCCGGAGACGCGGTCGGCGAGTCGCTGCACCGGGGCCTTGCCGGTCTGCGCCTCGGTCACGAGACGGGCGATCTGCGCCAGCGCGGTATCGCTGTCGATCTTGGTCGAGCGGACGATCAGGCGACCACCGGCGTTGATCGTGGCGCCGGCGATGTCTGAGCCGGGCGCGACCTCGACTGGAACGGACTCGCCGGTCAGCATGCTCATGTCGATCGCGGAGTGGCCATCCTCAACGGTTCCGTCGGTCGCGACCTTTTCACCAGGGCGGACGATGAACAGCTGGCCGACCTGCAGCTCGTCGATCGGGACGCGGCGCTCGTTGCCGTCCGGGTCGAGGATGGAGACGTCTTTGGCGCCGAGCTCCAGGAGCGCCTTCAGCGCGGCGCCGGCACGACGCTTGGCGCGGGCCTCGAAGTAGCGGCCGGCGAGGATGAAGGTGGTGACGATCGACGCGGTCTCGAGATAGATCTCGCTCGCACCGCCGCCCGAGGACGGGACGAGGTTGAACACCATCCGCATCCCGTTTTGGCCGGCATCGCCGAGGAACAGGGCGTACAGCGACCACAGCCAGGCCGACAGCGTGCCGACGCTGATCAGCGTGTCCATCGTCGCCGTGGCGTGCTTGAGGTTCGCCCAGGCGGCGCGGTGAAACGGCCACGCTCCCCACAGCACGATCGGCGTCGCGAGCTGCAGCGACAGCCATTGCCAGTTGTCGAACTGCAGTGCCGGGATCATCGCGATGAGAAGGACCGGCACGGCGAAGCCGGCGCTGATGATCAGACGGCGGCGAAGACCTGCCGCTGGATCCTGCTCGGCCGGCGCCGTCCGCAGGTTGAGCGGCTGGCACGGCTGCGTGGTAGCCGGCGGCCTCGACGGTCGCGATCAGCTGCTCGGCCTCGATCCCGTCCACGTGTTCGACATAGGCGGTCTCGGTGGCGTAATTGACGCTGGCGGTGACGCCGTCGAGCTTGTTGAGCTTGCGCTCGATCCGGTTCGCGCACGAGGCGCAGGTCATTCCGGTGATCGGAAGCTCGATGTGTTCTCTGGGGGTGGTAGCGCTCATGGCTCTAGGCGATGTCGTAGCCGGCTTCGTCGATCGCGTCGCGGATGGCCGCGTCGTTGAATCCGGCACCGGTGACGGTGACGGTCTTGGCGTCGAGGTCGACGTCGACGGCGCTCACGCCGGCGACCTTGGTGACCTCACCGGTGATCGCCGTGCGGCAATGGCCGCACGAGATGCCGGGGACGGAGTAGGTGCTGTGCATCGTGTGGTCCTCTCGGTTGTCGTTGGTCAGGAGACGGTCTGGGTGAAGGCGACGGTGTGCACGCGCCCGCGGGTCTGGAACTGGAGGAAGAGGCGGTAGCGGCCGCGCTCGCCGAGTTCGGTGTTGAACGTGATCGCTCCGTCCACGGGGTCGGCGCTCACCGGATGCGCGTGGGAGTAGGCGAGCTCAGGCGCGTGCAGGGCGACCAGGTGGCCATAGGACCCGAGGTAGCGCTCCAGGGCGTGGACGGGCTGGCCGTGGCGGGTGATGCGGAACGTCAGCTGTGCTTCGTGGCCGGCGGTCAGCTGGGCGGGGCGTTGGAGTTCGACGGCGTAGCCGTCGGTGCGGGCCTCCGTTGAGGGCGGCTGGAGTGGGATCGACCGGACGGCCCCGGGTGCGGTCAGTGACGTCCCGAGGACGTACTTCCGTCCGTCGATGACGAAGTCCGTGATCGCCCGGTAGCTACCGGGCCGCGCGGTCCGCAGGTCGATCGTGAATGTCCCATCGGCGCCCAGGACGGGATGCAGGTGCTGGTAGCCGCTCAGGTCCGTGCGGACCACGACGAGGTGCAGGAGCTTCGTGTTCTCGCGGTCGAAGTGGCGGATGGGCTTGCCGCTGCAGCCGATGATCTGAAACCGCCAGCTGGTCGAGGTCGTGGCGCTCACGGTCCGGGAGAGCGGCGCGAGCCGCATGCCCGCGAGCTGGACGTGGAGACCGTCGGAGCCGGGGACGGGCTCGATCATGGCCCGAGCGCCGTGACCGCTGTCGGCCATGGCCCCACTGCCGAAGCCTGCGCTCGAGGCGGAGACCTTGAGGCAGTCCTGGAAGGGCGGGGTGGCGCCGGTAGCGGCACCGATCGCGCCGGCCGTTCCGGCGGCGAGCGCGAGTCCGAGGGAGAAGGCGGCGAGGCGGGAAGGTGTGGTCTTGAGCATGAGGACAGCCTGCCGCCGCGACCCTGATCCGACATCGGGCAGGCACCCTTAGATCGCACCCTTAAATGCCGGTGCCCGCCGCTTGGGCGGGCACCGGGAGCGGGTTGTCGCGGCGGTTCAGGCCTCGGCGCGGGCAGGCACGCCCTCGAGCGAGACGCGTGGCAGCCAGTGAAGCGTGCGCGGGAGCCACCAGTTCCAGTCGCCCAGCAACTTCATGCTGGCCGGCAGGAGCATTCCGCGGACGATCGTCGCGTCGAGGAGTACCGCGACAGCGAGTCCCACACCCATTTCCTTGAGCGAGATGTTGGAGAGCGTGCCGAACAGCGCGAATACCGCGACCATGACGGCGGCCGCACTCGTGACCACGCCCGCAGTCGTGCCGATCGCGTGGGAGACCGCGCGCTCGGTGCTCATCCCTCCGTCGTAGGCCTCGCGGACCCGGCTGAGGATGAACACGTGGTAGTCCATCGAGAGCCCGAACAGGACCACGAACAGGAACAGCGGCAGCCAGGCCACGATCGCCCCGTTGGAGTGGAAGCCGAGCAGCTTCTCGCCCCACCCGCTCTGGAAGACGAGCACGAGCACGCCGTAGGAGGCGCCGACGCTCAGCAGGTTCAGGACGATCGCCTTGATCGCGATCACCAGTGAGCGGAACGTCACCAGCAGCAACAGGAAGGCGGCGATGAGGACAAAGGCGAACACCAGCGGCGTGTGTGACGCGAGGCTCGCGGTGAAGTCCGCGGTTTGCGCCGTGGCCCCACCGACGATGACGCTCGCCTCGGGCGCGGCGGCGAACGCGGCGGGAATCAGCTTGGCGCGCAGCATCGCGAGCATCCGCTGCGACACACGGTCGATTCCCGTTCCCGCAACCGGAATCGACATCCTCGCGACGGTGCGATCCTGGCTTACTTCGACCGTCGCGCGGCCGTTGAACAGATCGCGATGTCCGGCCGCGGCGGTGTCGAGCCGCCGGATCGACCCCATGATTGCGGGTGTGGTGACGTCGCGCGCCTTTACGACGACCGTTACCGGCGTGCTCTCGCTCGGGAACGCGGCCCGGATGCGGTCGAAGCTGCGGACGACTGGGATACCGCGCGAAAGGGACTCCGTGCCGGGCATTGACACGTGCATCCCCAACGCCGGGATCGCCAGTCCAACCAGGATCCCTCCGCTGATGAGCACCGACACGACGGGTCGGCGAAGCACGCGCTCAACGATCCGTGACCAGATCCCGCCGGACTGATGAGGGTGGCTAAGGCGGGCCCGTATCGGGAGCCGCCCCTTCTCGACGCGATCGCCGAGAGCGGAGAGCACGGCGGGCAGCACGGTGAGCGATCCGAGGACCGATACGGCGACCACGAGGATGGTCCCGGTCGCCAGGGACGAGAACGTCGGCGAACCACCCAGGTACATGCCGGCCATCGCGATCATCACGGTGGCGCCGGAGACGAGCACCGCGCGGCCGGATGTGGCGGCTGCGGCCTCGATCGCCGCGCCGTTCACCCGGCCGGCCGCTCGTTCCTCGCGAACCCGCTTAAGGTAGAACAGCGAGTAGTCGACGCCGACGGCCAGGCCGATGAGCAGGATCACGTTGCTGATCGTCTGATCGACAGCGGCGATGTGACTGATCGGTCCGACGAGACCGAGGGTCGCGGCCACACCGGTGACGGCCAGCAGCAGCGGCACGCCCGCGGCAACGAGTGCACCGAAGGCGAACACCAGGATGAGCAGCGTGATCGGCATCGACGTCGACTCGGCCTTGTGCAGGTCGTCCACGAATGATTGCCCGATCCCGCGCGCGAAGCTGGCATCCCCAGACTCGGTGATCATGAGCTTCGGATGGGCGTTCGAAGCGGCAGCGACGGCCGCCAACGGCCCGGCGACGGACATGTGAGTGGTCATTTCGTCGCCCGGGAGATCGAACGCCACGAGCGCGGAGTGACGATCCGCCGAGACAGCGCTCCGTCGGACATTGCGGGCAATGCCGGTGTGATGGAGCCGGTCGATGATGTCGGAGATCGCGGCCCGGAATGCCGGCGCGTCTGCCTTCATCGTCCGGCTTTGCACAAGCACGACCTCCTTGGCCTGCTGCCCGAATGCTGCGTCGGCGAGGCGTACGGCGCGCCCGGAGTCGCCGACCGCGCCCTGGTCAGCCGTCAGCGTGTGCTGCTTTGAGACGAAGCCGCCGAGAACAGCGACGGCGACGAACGCGATCCAACCGAGGATCGCGGCCTTGCGGTGGCGGGCGCTCCAGCGGCCCGCTCGCGCGGTGATGCTCATACGGGGTGATCTCACGAAACGCTCCTCGGTGCGCGGTGGATTGACACCGGCAGCGTCGCTGCAGCGCGCCTCGCCGACATCGGGCAAGCACCCGTAGCTGACACCCTGATCTGAGTCAGGCTGGATCCTGGCTCTGCTCGCATCAGGGTCGGCGAGCCTCGATAAGCTCGGCATTCGGGGTTCGCATGCCGTTCTCTTCACACTTCGTTGGCCGCACCACCGAGCTGAACGCGCTCGATGCCGCCCTAGTCGCGCTTGAAGGCGGCGTCCCGCGTGCCGTTGAGGTCGTTGGTCCGGCGGGGATCGGCAAGAGCCGGCTGCTCTCCGAGCTGGGTGCCCGGGCCAATGGGCGGGGGCACGCCGTCCTCACTGGCTCGGGCGCCGAACTCGAGCAGGACCTTCCCTACTGGGTGTTCGTCGACGCGCTGGACGACCACGTCGCCAGTCTCGAGCCGCGACGCCTCGACCGGCTGGACGAAACCACACGTGCAGAGCTCGGTCAGTTCCTCCCCGCGCTCGCCGACTCGGCAGCGGCGCCCGAGACGGCGCTGCACGAGCGCTACCGGACGCACCGCGCTGCCAGGGTCCTGCTCGAGCAGCTCGCGGCGTCGAAGCCGCTCGTCATCCTCCTTGATGACTTTCATTGGGCCGACCCAGCCTCAACGGATCTGCTCAGCGCCCTGCTGCGCCGTCCGCCCGCGGCGGGGGTGTTGATGGCGCTGGCGGCGAGACCGCGTCAACTGCCAAGCCGCCTGGCCACCGCACTCGATCGCGCCCACCGGGCTGGCGTGCTTGCGCGGGTCGAGCTGCCGCCTCTCACTCCGGCCGAGACCTGCGAGCTCGTCGGCGAGCAGGCCGAGCTCTTCTATGAGGAGACCGGCGGCAACCCGTTCTACCTGGAGCAGCTGGCTCGAGCTCCTTCGCTGCAGAAGACCGCCGGCGTCGAGGTGGCGCTCGGCGGAGTGCAGATTCCCCCGATGGTGGCCGCAGCCCTCGCCGAGGAGTTGTCGCTCCTGCCGACGGACGCTCGGGCGGTCCTGGACGGCGCCTCCGTGGCAGGCGATCCGTTCGAGGTCGAGCTTGCTGCTGCCGCCGCCGACCGCACCGAGACAGACGTGCTGGACGCGATCGATGATCTCGCTCGGCTCGAGCTCGTGAGGGACACCGAGATGCCGCGCCGCTTCCGCTTCCGCCACCCGATCGTGCGCCGGGCTGTCTACGAGGCGACGCGTGAAGGCTGGCGGATTGCGGCGCACGAGCGGGTGGCGGCGGCGCTTGCAGACAGAGGGGCACCGCCGAGCGCGCGGGCGCACCACGTCGAGCGCTCTGCTCGCCACGGCGACGCCGCCGCGGTGGCGGTGCTGCGGGACGCGGGCCAGGACGCCCGCTCGCAGGCACCCGCGACGTCGGCACGCTGGCTGGCCGCGGCGCTGCGGGTTCTGCCGGCCACGGCACCACCTCGTGAGCGCGTTGCGTTGCTGCTGCCGATGGCGCAGGCGCTCGCCGCCAGCGGGCAGTTCGCAGACAGCCACGAGACCCTGCAAGAGATTCTCGACATCCTGCCCCCCGATCAGACCGCGCAGCGCGTCGAGGTCTCGGCCTGGTGCGCGCGCGTCGAGCACCTGCTCGCGCACCATGAACAGGCGCACAACCGGCTGCTCGCCACGCTCGAGGGGCTGTCGGATGACGTCTCTCCGGAGCGGCTCAGGCTGCTGATCGAGCTGACGTTCGACGGCTCGAATCGCATGCAGTACAAGTCGATGAAGACGTGGGCGGAGCAGGCCGTCGTCGTCGCGGAGCAGCTCGAGGACCCGCTGATGCAGACCGCCGGCCTCGCTGCTGCGGCGCGCGGATTCGCCTTCGCCGGCCTTCCGAGCGAGGCCGCTCCGCTCCGCGACCGTGCCGCGAGGCTCGTTGATTCCCTCTCGGACGCCGAGCTGGCACGACGGCTCGAGGCGATCGTGGATCTCGCTGGCGCCGAGCTGTACATGCATCGCTTCGAAGAAGCCTCGACCCATGCCCAGCGGGCACTCGCGGTCGGCCGTACGACCGGGCAGCACCAGCTGTTCCCGGTGGTGTTCGCGATTCTCGGCGTCACCTGGATGTTCCGGGGGCAACTGCACGCATCGCTTGACCCGCTCGAGGGAAACGTCGAAGCCGCGCGCCTGTCAGGCAACGTGCAGGCGATCTGCTGGAGCCTGTACGGGCTCTCACAGGTCGCGATCGCCGCGGGCGAGATTGAGCGCGGGATGTCCGCCGCACAGGAGGCCGTCGACGTCGGCGACGACGGCAAGCCAAGCCACCACGTCGCCTACGCTGCGCTCACGCTGGCGCTCGCGCACCTGCTCAGCGGCAAGCCCGACCGCGGACTCGCGATCCTGGAACGCGCATCCGGCGGACCGGACCTTCCGCTCGTCGCCGATAGCTGGCGCGCCTACTTCTTGGAACTCGTGACCCGCTGCCGGCTCGCGCTCGGACAACGCGAGGCCGGGCACCGCGCCGCCACTCTCGCCGCAGCCAGCGCCGGCGAGGTCGGTCTCCCACTCTCTCGGGCATTGGCAGATCGGGCCGCCGCCGCGATCGCCTTCGACGCCGGGGATGTCCAATCGGCAGCTGACCTCGCGATCCGCTCCGCCGACACCGCGGCCACCGTCGGCGCTCCAATCGAAGCGGCCCTGTCCCGCACCCTCGCGGGACGGGCGCTCGCCGCCGCCGGGCAACGTGAGCGCGCCAAACACGAGCTCCAGCAGGCGGCCACGGCCCTCGATGCCGTCGGGGCCCAGCGCTACCGCGACGCTGCCGAACGCGAGCTGCGCCAGCTCGGCCAGCACATCCATCGCCGCTCCCAGTCGGCGACTGGCGACGGCACGGGTGTTGACACGCTCACCCGGCGCGAGCTCGAGATCGCCCGGCGCATCGTCGACCGGCAGACGAACCGTCAGATCGCCGAGGAGCTGTTCCTCAGCCCAAAGACCGTCGAGACGCATATCCGCAACATCTTCGCCAAGCTCGGCGCCGATTCACGTGTGGAGGTGGCGCGGATCGTCGAGCGGGCGGAACGGGCGACCGCGTCGGTACACTAGTGGTGATCCTCCCACTCGGCGACTGCCTCTCGCCAGGGTGCGATCGGGGTCGGGTAGCGCTTATCGATCCGCGCCGCGATGACGAACGGTCCCGGGTAGCTTAATCCCTGCTGGAACGCGTCGGCGACTTGCTCGGGCCGGTCGACGGTGACACCGTCGCCTCCGAGCGACCTGGCGAACGCCGGCCAGTCGATGCCGGGAATGTCCGTGAGCGCCTCCGGGCCCGGGCCGAGGCCGTGCGCTCGGTACCAGATGTTTCCGTATGAACGGTTGTCGAAGACGAGGATCACGACCGGCACCTGATGACGGGCGGCGGTGTGGATCTCCATCCCGTGCATCAGCATGCAGCCGTCTCCGGTGGCGACGACGACGGGACGGTCCGGCCGGGCCAGCTTGGCGCCGATCCCGAGCGGGATGGCACCGCCCATCGGCGCGAGATTGGCGAGCGACAGGTAGTCGTTGTCGCCGTAGCTTGGCCAGTACTGCGAGCACCACGCGCGATGCGCGCCCGAGTCGACGGCCAGCACCGTGTCGCGCGGGCAGGCCGCGCGCGCCTGCACGACCATGCGTGCCGGATGCATCGGGATCGCGTCGCTGTGCAGGTCGTCGGTCGCGTACGTCCGCGGCCCGCGGCTCTGCACATCGGCGAGAAACGCCCGCCGGCGCTCGCGACCGGCCTCGAGCCCCGCGGCGACCGATTCGTCGGCGTCGGCGAGGCGCTCGAGGACCGCTTTCGGGCTCGCGGTCACCGGGACGCTGGCGGGCCATGTGCGGCCGATCAGGCTGGAATCGGCGTCGATCTGAATGAGCTCGGCGCTCGGGAGCATCTGCGGGTCCCAGTTGAGCGTGTCGCGCTGCGAGAGTGGGGACCCGACGACGAGCAGGACCTCGACACCGGGATGGAGGATCGCCTCCGTCGCCCACCGCGAGCCGCCGTACCCGAACACGCCGAGCGCGAGCGGGTGATCCTCGGGCATCAGGCCCTTCGCCGGAAGCGTTGTCGCGACCGGAATCTCAAAGCGCTCGGCGACGGCGATCAGCGCTGACTCAGCACCGGCGCGTCGGACGCCGATTCCGGCGAGGATGACGACGTTGGCGGCGGCCGCATCCGGATTACCCCGGAAGACCTCGAGGGCCTCCCGGAGTGCCGCCTCATCGACGAACTGCGGTTGATAGGCGGCCTGTGGTAGCGGCGTCCAGGTCGCGTCGATCTCGGCGCGTTGGATGTCGAGCGGCACCGACAGGTGCACCGGGAACCCGTCGCGGAGCGCGGTGAGGGCCGCCGTCCGCAGTTCGGCGTCGAGCAAGCGCGGCGACACGACGCCGAGGCTCTCCGCGGTGATCGGCTTCAGCACCGAGACATCGTCGAGCGCGGCGCCGCTGGCATCCTGGAACCCGCCGCGACCCTCGCGGTCGATCGGGACCTCGCCACTGATGGCGAGGACCGCTGAGCGATCGACGCGCGCCGCCGCGAGCGCGGTCGCCATGTTGAAGACGCCGGGACCGCCGATCCCGAACGCGACGCCGAGTCGACCCGACGCGCGGGCGTAGCCGTCGGCCATATACGCAGCGCCACCCTCGTGCGCGGCGACGATCGTGCGCACCCCGTCGGCGGTCATCGCCGGCATGAACGGGTCGTTCATCCCGCCGGGGACCATGAACAGGTGGTCGACCCCTTCGCTTCGGAGCGACTGAACGATGTAAGTGGCGCCGTCCACTGTCAGGCCCGGTGCTCGGGGTTGTCGGCGTCGAACCGGCAGCCTGCGTCCCACAGCGCGACCTGGTTGCCGTGCGCGGGAATGCCGCCGGCATCTTTGATCATGCGCGCGACGTGCAGCAGATTCCACGTCAGGAACGTCGTGTTGCGGTTCGTGAAGTCGTTCTCCGGCCCGCCCGAGCCGGGATCGAGGTAGCTTGGTCCAGGTCCGGCCTCGCCGAGCCAGCAGCTGTCAGCCTGCGGCGGGATCGTGAAACCGAGATGCTGGAGCGAGTAGAGGATGTTCATCGCGCAGTGCTTGGCGCCGTCCTCGTTCCCGGTGATCATGCAGCCGCCGACCCGGCCGTAGTACGCCCACTGGCCCTCGTCGTTGAGGAGATGGCTGTTTCCGTACAGCCGCTCGATGACACGCGTACAGACCGAGGACTTCTCTCCCAGCCAAATCGGCGAGAGCAGCACGAGAATGTTTGCGTCCATCACTCGCTTGAAGATCTCGGGCCACGCGTCGTGCTCCCACCCGTGCTCGGTCATGTCGGGGTAGACGCCCGTCGCTATCTCCTCGTCAACTGCCCGGATGACCTCGACCGTGACGCCGAGTCGGCGCATCGTCGAGATCGATCGGTCGGCCAACCCCTCGGTGTTGGACACGGCGGGAGAGCGCTTGAGCGTGCAGTTGATGAACACTGCGCTCAGGTCGCTGAAATCCCACCGCGACTGTTCCATCAGTTGCTCGGTGACGGCATCGCTGCCGGCCGTATTCGTCATGCTCGCCCCTTCGGTCGTAGTAGTGCCCCCAGGGAGGCGCCGCGACCCTACCAGTCAGCGTTGTCCCTGCGGAGCGTCCTGCGGCCACCCGATGGGCCCGATGTCCAGAGTTTCCGAAAAGGGCTAGGTATGCAGCGTTTAAGCGCGTAGTGTCCAACCATGCAATTGATGATTCGCCTGGTTGCGACCGGCCACGATGCGTCCGCGGCACAGCAGCAGCTCGCTGGTTTGCTCGCCGGCCGTCCTGAGCTCGGCGAGCCGTTGGCGCAAGGGGGAGGGATCGTCTGGGAGCGTCCCGGACGACCGCCGATTCACGTCGCAACCGCGGTGTTCGCCGCGGCATAGCATCCGTATCGCAATCACATAGATTGATCCGAATCCGAGGATCGGATACCGCCCACGCTCCGATGAGCGAGGCGAGCGACGTCTTCGACGAGTACAGCAACTGGGGGCGGTACTCGGTCGCGACTGGCAGCGATCACGTCGTCGGTGCGCAGCAGTGGGCGGGAAAACCCCTGCCGCGGAAGATGGGCTACGCCGACGACACGGTCGTGCTGCACCTGCAGTCGGCGACCCACTGGGACAGCCTCGCGCACATCTTCCACGATGGGTCGGCGTACAACGGGGTGCCGGCCGCGGAGGTGTCGAACAACGGTGCCGCGCGACTCGGTTCAGAGAAGCTCAAGGACAGCCTCGTCGGTCGCGGTGTGTTGCTCGACGTTCCCCGAGCGCGGGGACGCGACTGGCTCGACGACGGATATCCGATCACGGTCGACGATCTCGAGCCGACCGCCGAGCGTGAGCGCGTCACGATCGGTGCGGGTGACATCCTGCTGCTGCGGACCGGGCAGATGGCGCGCTGCCGGGAGCAGGGGTGGGGGACGTACGCGGGCGGCGACGCCCCCGGCCTGAGCTTCTTCACGATCCCGTGGCTCGCGGAGACGGGCGTCGCTGCGGTCGCGAAGCGACACCTGGGGTGTCGAGGTCCGGCCGAACGAGCTGCCGGACAGCTTCCAGCCCTTCCACATCCCGGCGCTCGTCTACATGGGGCTCCTGCTCGGCGAGATGTTCGACTTCGAGCGGGTCGCGACCGCGTGCGCGGACGACGGCGTGTACGAGATGCTCGTGTCCGCCCCGCCGCTCCCGTTCACGGGAACGGCGGGGGCTCCGCCGGGACCGGTCGCGATCCGCTAGTACGCGTGTACTAGATCGTTGACCCTAGGCCGCGGCTGCGGCCGGGGATGCGCTGCCGCCAGTGACCGAGTCCTTGCTCTCGGGAACGAACTTGCTCGCGATGAACGTCGCTCCCTGGGGGTCGGCGATCACGGTCATCCGCACCCACGGCGCGTCGAACGGCGCGACGAGCACCGTGCCGCCGAGCTCGGCCGCTGTCTTGGCGATCGCATCGGCATCGGCGACGGCGAACGTCACGTCCCAGTGCGCCGGGACGTCGGGTTCGCTGTCGGCGATCCGGGTGATCGTGGCGACGACGTCCTCAAAACCCTTCGGGGCGCCGAGGGCGGCCATTTCCTCCCGCATCGTCGGACGATCGAGGGAGAGGAAGTCGCCGTATCCGGGCAGCGTCCACATCTCGGTCCCGTCTTCGAGGGTCAACGTCGTCCAGCCGAACACCGCGCCGTAGAACGAGCGGGCGCGGGCGATGTCCCGGGTGTGTAGGCCGTTGAAGTTGACCGACCCCGGCTCGTTGACGATGCCGGCGCCCCGGTGGCTCTTCGCCTCCCAGATGCAGAACACGGCACCCTCAGGGTCGGCGCACACCGCCATCCGCCCGGCGTCGCCGGCGTCGAATGGGTCACTCAACACCGTGCCACCGGCGGCGCGCACCTTCGACGCCGTCTCGTCGGCGCTGTCGACCCAGACGTACGTGTTCCATATCGCCATCGGTGGGGAGCCGGCGGGTGACGACGCGACGGCGGCGACGTCCTTATCGCGGATCCGCGCGATGTAATAAGCGGTCTCGGCTTCCGGCGACATCACATCGTCGGTGATCTCCCAACCGAACAACCGGGAGTAGAAGTCGACCGCCGCCGTGGGATCGGGCTGGCTCGTGTCGACCCAGCACGGGACGCCGGGGATGTATCGGTCTCGCTCGGCCATCAGGTCCTTCCTCGGTAGGTGACGGGGTGAGGCGGACCGTAGTCCCGATTTAGGTCAGGATCGGTCCGCTACTCGCCCGACACGGCACGCGGTCCTGGCGGCGGTGGCTGTGACCGGCGGCCGTGGACGGAGTACCAGAGCATCCGGTCGAGCACATCCTGCGGCACGCGGTCGGTGTGCACGAAGTCATAGCCGCGGCTCAGCGCCCGGTTGGCGGCGTTGTTTGCGTTGCGTTCGAGCAACGGATACGTCGGCGGCACGGCGGTGAACGGGGCGGCGTTTGCGGGGGTCGACTGGAACGCGTCGTACATCGGGGTCGCGACACGGTCGAGCAGGCCGAGCGGTTTCATGCCGAGCACTAGCTCGATCGAGCGGATCATCGAGAGCATGTCGTAGCGCGTGTGGACGACCGCGCCCGGCTTGGCGTATGGGCTGAACACGCCGGCCGGCATGCGGTGGGCATCGACGTGATCGGGGCCGTCCTGCGAGTCGTCCTCGATCACGAAGATCGCCGAGGAGCGCCATACCGACGAGTGCGAGATGAGATCGACGATCTGCCCCAGGGCGTAGTCGTTCTCAGCGACCATCGCGCGCGGCGTCCGGTTGCCGGGCGAGACGCCATTCGTGTGGTCACTGAGCAGCACGAGATAGTTGAACGCCGGAACCGTGCCGGACGCGACCTGCGTGTCGAACTTCTGCTTGAAGCAGTCAAAGCGGGATTCCGAGCCGGCGGCCGCCCCGGACGGCAGCGCGGAGTCAAACGTCTCGACGTGCTTGTGCGCGAGCGAGGCTTGGATCGAGTCCGTACCGATCGAGAGATCGTTCGGATAACAGCCAAACGGAAAACCGACGTCTGAATGAGCGAACTTCTGCTGCTCGAGCGTGGCCTGCGCCGACCCGATGTTCTTGTCGGTGACGCCGACGATCTTGAGGATGTTGGGCGGGATCGTGCCGGCCACGACCTCGCCGTAGTTGGCATACGAGATCCCCTGACGCTGGGCGCGGTCGAACAGGAACCCGGTGCCGGGCCACGTGATCGTGTAGGCGCCGAAGTCGTACGGCCGGTTGCGCCCCGCGTAGTTCTGCTCCCAGTTCTTCTGCACATAGTCAGACACGGCGGCGGCGCTCGTCCAGAAGTGCCCGTCGATCGATGCCTCGGAGTTGGCGTAGACGTGGTCGAGCAGCGGGAAGCGGCGCACGAGCGCGTGCATGTCGGGGGTCACGCGCTGGCCGAACAGCGTCAGTCCGGGCGCGCCGTCACCGCGCCGGTCGTCCCCGAGGACCTGATCGTAGGTGCGGTTCTCCCGGATGATGAAGAACACGTGCTTGATCGGGCCGCCGGGGCGCAGCGGCGTCCCGGCTGGGGCGTGCTCGGCGTTGGCGGGATTCACCTGACGGTTGGCAAGACCCGTGTAACGACGGAGCTGCGCGTTCGTCGGCATCCTGAGGACCCCGGCCCGGCCAGAGGACAGCACGGCGCTGCCGGGATGCCTGAGCAGGTTGTCATCGCCCGTCGTGTACGGGTTGGGCCCGTTCGGATTCGCCCCGGCCCCGAGGCCCTTGGCCGCGATCCACAACAGCCGGCCGCGTGCGGCCTGGACGTCGGCCGGATACGCGAGCGTCGGGATCCGCCCGATCGGCGCGCCGGAGGGCAGCGAGAAGACGGCGAGTTCGTCGGCTGCGGACTCAGCGGCGAGCAGCCGGCGTCCGTCCGGCGTGACGGCGACCGCGACCGGGCTCTCGCCGCCCCCTTGGGACCGGTCGACGGAGAGGACCTTGTCGACGCGCATCTCCCGGGTGTCGATGACCGCGACCTGGTCCTCGTTGGCGATCGCGACATATGCGCGCGGGCGCTTGGGATCCAGGGCGATGCCCTCTGGGTGTGACAGATTCGCGGCGACCTGGATGTCCCTGCGCTTGGTCGCGGTGCGGAGCGAGATCACGGACACGGTCCCGGGACCCTCGTTGGAGACGAGACCGGTCTTGCCGTCACGGAGGATCGCCGCGCCGTACGGGTAGGACCCGGTCTTGACGTAGCGCACGGCGTGCGAGCGCGTGTCGACAACCGCCGCGGCATCGGCCAGATTGAGCGGCACGAGCAGCGTGCGCCCGCTCGGCGAGACGGCAAGACGGTCCGGCCAGGATTCCTGACCGGACTTCTTCGGCGGGAACGTCTGCGGGACCGGGGCGAATGACGGAGGCGGCACGGCGATCGTGCCCGTCTCGCTCGCCCGGCCGGTCCGGCGGTTGTAGCGGAAGACATGGATCACGTCGCCCGCGCGGCCGCGCAGGTGGGGCCGCAGTTCATCGGAGTTCGTGGAGTCCGCCACGCCGGACACGTACGCAAGGCCCCGCTTCCCATCGATGGCGATGCCACCCGATGCTCCGGGAAGTGGCAGCGTCTGGATGACTCGGGGGCGCCTCAGGCCGACGTTGACGATCCGGATGTCATTGAGCGCGCGCCCGGAGGAGACGGTCCAGTAGAAGCGGCCATCGGCGCTGAGCGCGCCGCCGGTCGGGAAGTGGCCGAGCGGCACGACGCGCCCCGGCGCGATCAGGTGCCGGCCGTTCCCGGTCAGGTGTCGCGCGGGCCCGATGCGACCTGAATGCGAGCTCTGGGCGGCGATCGCCACGCCGGCGAGAGCCACCACGACAACCAGCCCAGCGGCGATGCGGATGGTACGGCTCCCCACGAGCACCACATCAGCCTAACCAACGGCCGGCGACCGTGCAGAGAGCATGGATGAGGCGGGTCAGTCGGCGCTGAGTGGCGGCCCAAGAAGCGTCATCCCATGGCGCTCAAAGATCGCCGCGATCTCGCGCCGGTCCGGGGTCCCTGAACGGGTTGCCGGACCGAGTTCCGCGTAGAACCGGTGTCCGCCGCCGGGCGTGTAGACGACGATGAGTCCGGCGGCCTCGTCCGTCAGGTTGAGGAACGCGTGGGGCAGGCCAGCCGGGAGATAGGCGAAACCGCCGGGCTCGACGACGTGCACCTCGTCGCCGATCCGGATCTTGAACCGCCCGGTGAGCACGTGGAGCGTCTCCTCCTGCTCGTGGTGGACGTGCAGCGGCGGGCCGCCGTGCGGGGCGACCTCGACGATGAAGTAGTCGAGCGCGCCGCGGGTGTCCTCGCCGGTGAGCTTGAAGACGAGGTCACGGCCGGGACCTGATTGGAGGCGAAGCCCTTCGCCCTGTCCCAGAACCTTGGGTGTGCCGACGGTCGCGGTCATTTCGGTCCTCTCCTGCTTGACGGCATAAGATATTTGCGTTGCGCAAATACTACCCGATTTATTTGCGTAGGTCAAGTATTTAGCCATGCCCACCAATCACACGCCCTCTCACGCCGACGAGCTACCGGAGCCGGATCCGTTCACCCCGGAGGAGTTCGCGGCCTGGCGCGGCATGCTCCGGGTGCACTCAGCGGTGTTCCGCGAGCTCGATCGGCGGCTGCTCGACGCGCACGGCTTCGGAATCGACTCGTACGGCGTCATGATCACGCTCGCGACCGAACCCGAGCGTCGACTCCCGATCGGGGAGCTTGGGCTGCGGCGCAACCTGAGCGCAAGCGGGATCTCACGGTCGGTCGATCGCCTCACGAAGCTGGGCTTGCTCGAGCGCGTGGCCAACCCGGGCGACGGGCGAAGCCTGCTGGTCGCTCTCACGCGGGGCGGGCTCCGGCGCCTGCGAGAGGCCCAGGTCACGCATCACCGGACGGTGCGCGAGATGCTGCTCGCCAACCTCGACCGTCGCGATCTCGCGCGGCTCGGTGCGCTGTGGGAGAAGGCGATGCCCGGCGCCGTCTCGAGCGCGACGTGGCCACTCGGAGCGTGATGGCCAGTTCGCCCTCCCTCGTGGCGAACCGTGCGTCACGAACTGCGGTCAGTGGCTGAAGTGCTGGCGGTTGGTCGCCGCCTCAGGCGGGATGCCGCCGGCGCCACTCCTCCAGAAGACGCTCGACGTCGTAGGGAACGAGCATGACCGACGGCCCGCGGATGCCCGTCCGGTTCGCTTCCCGGATCGACGCGTTGATGTCCTGGATGATGCGCCGCGCCTCGGTTTCGGATGCGGCGTCAAGGGCGGCAGCGCGGGCCTCGGCCGCCTCCTTGCGCAGCGCGAGCGACGGCGGAAGGTAGCTGAGTCCCTCGCTGGCGAGCTTGCGTTTGACCCACCAGTTCTCGTCGTGCGCCTTATCGAGGTCCGGGATCGGCTCGCCCGCACCCGGAAGATCGTCGAACTCGCCGCGTTCGGTCGCCTGACGGATCTGCCGGTCGATCCAACTCTCCCAGCCGACGCCTGGTGGTTTGCGCTCGGTCATCGCACAGGGCTCAGCGCGCGGTCAGCCACGCCGCGAATTCCGGGACGCCGACGCCCGTCCGAGCGGACGTCCCGATCGTGGCCACGCCGGGATGGACCGAGTCGAGGTGCGCCCGGAAGGCATCGAGGTTGAAATCCAGATGGGGCAGGAGGTCGAGCTTGTTGATGACGACGAGGTCGGCGGCCCGGAACATGACCGGGTACTTGAGTGGCTTGTCCTCACCCTCGGTGATCGAGTACACGAGTGCCCGCGCGCTCTCCCCGACGTCGAACTCGGCCGGGCACACGAGGTTGCCGACGTTCTCAATGATGACGAGGTCGAGGTCGGCGAGCGGGAGATCGTGCAAGACCGAGCGGACCATCGTCGCGTCGAGATGGCACTCACCGCCAAACCCGTTGGCCGTGTTGATGAGCGCAACGGGGACGCCGAGGCCGCGCAGGCGATCGGCGTCGAGCGGGGTCTCGATGTCCCCCTCAAGGATCCCGATCCGGAACGACCCGTCGAGGTGGCGTAGCGCGGCGGCGAGCAGCGTCGTCTTGCCGGCGCCGGGCGAGGACATGACGTTGACCGCCCGCAGCGCATGTGCGGTGAAATCCGCCCGGTTGGCGTCCGCCGTGCGGTCGTTCTCGCCGAGGATCTGCTCGAGCACCTCGACGCGCAGCCCGCCGGTCTCATAGCCGGTGTGATCGCCGACGTCGCGATGGTCGTGACCGTCGTGGTCGTGGACGGTGCCGTCGGCGTGTCGGTGAAAACGACCCACGTCAGACCTCCTGGAGTTCGAGTGAAGTGATCATGAGTTCGTTGCCGGCCGCGATCGTCACGTCGGTCCCGGAGCAACCGCCACAGCGAAACGCGAGCTGCTCGAGCACGCTCCGCCGACCGCACGCGGCGCACTCGACGGCCGGCGCGATCTCATTGATCTCGAGGACGGACCCCTCGAGTGGGGTGGCGTTGACGACGATCTGCCAGCAGTAGGCGAGCGTTCCCGGGACGACCTGCCGCAGGCCGCCGACGTCGAGGTAGACACGGCGCACGCGACGGCCATCAGCGTGGCGAGCGGCGATTTCCGAGATCGCGTTGCAGATCGAGAGCTCGTGCACAGCGCATCCCGCTCAGCAGATCCGTGGCAGTTGCTCGCCGATGGGGCGGTCGAGGATGCGGTGGGCGCCGAGCGCTGTGCGGACGGTCACGATGCTGGGATGCTCGGCGGTGACGGCTCCGATCGCCACCGCATCGCGTCCGGCCGGATGACCGCGCAGGGCGGCGAGCGCGGCGTCGGCCAGTCCCCGGGGGAGCACTGCGATGAGACGACCCTCGTTGGCGACCTGGATCGGGTCGAGACCGAGGAAGCCGCACGCGGCGTCGACCTCCGGCGGGATCGGGATCGCGCGTTCATCGAGTTCGATCCCGACGCGCGCCGCCGCGGCGATCTCGCACACGGTGGCGGCGACGCCGCCGCGCGTTGGGTCGCGCAGGACATGAAGGTCCGCGGGCGCGGGCAGCGAGCGGACGAGCGTGTCGACGAGGTCGGCGAGCGGTGCCGTGTCGGAACGGAGCTCGGTGCCGAACTCGAGACCCTCGCGGACGCTGAGGACGGCGACGCCGTGCATCCCAATCGGGCCGCTGACGATCACCGCGTCGCCGGGCGCCGCTCTATCAGGGCGTAGCTCGACGCCCTCGGGCACGAGCCCGATGCCGGCGGTGTTGACGTAGAGCCCATCCCCGTGGCCCGACTCCACGACTTTGGTGTCACCGGTCAGCAGCTCGACGCCCGCGGCCGCGGCGGCCTGGCCCATCGTCGCCGCGACCTGCTCGAGCAGGCCGATCTCAAGTCCCTCCTCGAGCACGAATGCGGTCGACAGGGCCAGCGGCCGCGCGCCCTGCATCGCGAGATCGTTGACGGTCCCGTTGATCGCAAGGTCGCCGATGTTCCCGCCGGGGAAGAACAGCGGCCGCACGACGTACGTGTCCGTCGTGAAGGCGAGCCGCGCGCCACCGGGGAGCGCGAGCACGGCTGCATCGGTCGGCCGAGCGTTCCGGGCGGCGGCGCCGAACGCCTTGACGATGACGTGCTCGATCAGCTCGGCGGACAGCGTGCCCCCGCCGCCGTGCCCGAGCACGATGCGGTCGTGATCGCGCATCGGTGCCGGGCAGGTCCAGCCGTCGAGGTCGATGGCCGCGCCGTCAGCCATGGCGGACGGCGGGCGCGGGGTCGAGACGGCGGTACTGGTAGTACGCGGCACACGCCCCCTCGCTCGAGACCATCGGTGCGCCGAGCGGCGTGCGGGGCGTGCACTCGCCGCCGAAGCACTCGCATTCGCTTGGCTTGATCAGGCCCTGGAGGACGTCGCCGGCCCGGCAGCGTGACGGCTCGGCGACGACGATGTCGACAAGGTCGAAGCGCCGAGCGGCATCGAACGCGGCGTACTCGGCCGAGAGGTTCCAGCCGCTGTCCGGGATCGTGCCGATGCCGCGCCATTGCCGGTCACCCGTGTCGAAGACCCGCTCGAGCATCTGCTGCGCGGGGACATTGCCCTCGGGCTGCACCGCGCGCTCGTACGCGTTCTCGACCGCGGCTCGCCCGGACTCGAGTTGCAGGATGCACCGGCGGATGCCGTCGAGCACGTCGAGGGGCTCGAAGCCGGTGATCACGATCGGCACGCCGTAGCGCTCGACGAGCGGCTCGTACTGCCACGAGCCCATCACCGTGCATACGTGGCCGGCAGCGAGGAACCCGTTGACGCGGCACGCCGGCGAGCTCATGATCGCCTCGATTGCCGGAGGCACGAGGACGTGGCTGACGAGCATCGAGAAGTTCCTCAGGCCTCGCTCGCGCGCCTGGTGCACCGCCATCGCGTTCGCGGGCGCCGTCGTCTCGAATCCGACACCGAAGAACACGACTTCGCGGTCGCGGTTTTCGGCTGCGATCGCGACCGCGTCGAGTGGCGAATAGACGACGCGGACGTCCCCGCCCCGCGCCTTGACCGAAAACAGATCGCCGTCGCTCCCCGGCACCCGCAGCATGTCGCCGAAGGAGCAGAAGATGACGCCGTCCCGAGCGGCGATCTCGAGCGCCCGGTCGATCATCTCGAGCGGCGTGACGCACACCGGGCATCCCGGACCGTGAATCAGCTCGACGCCGTCGGGCAGCAGCTGATCAATGCCGTTGCGGATGATCGAATGCGTTTGCCCGCCGCATACCTCCATGATCGCCCACCGTCCGGTGACGGCGGCGCGGATCTCCGCGAGCTGCCGCTCGGCAAGCTCGGGATTGCGGAACTCGTCGAGATACTTCATCCAAGCTCCTCCTCGAGGACGCCGAGTTGGCTCATCATCTTCAGCGTGTCGAGCGCCGACGCCTCGCCGAGTTGCGTGATGGCGAAGCCCGCGTGCACGATCGTGTAGTCGCCGACGTCGACCTGCGGCACGTAGGCGAGACACACCGACTTCGTGACGCCGCCGAAGTCGACCGTGGCCATCCGAGTGCCGTGCTCGTCGCGGACGGCGACGACCTGTCCGGGAATCCCTAGGCACATGGGCCTCTCCTTTCGTGATGGGCGGCCCGGCGGGCGGCCACGACTGCCTGGCCGAGTGCGAGCCCGCCGTCATTTGCCGGCACGACCCGGTGCTCGAGGACCTCGAGCCCGCACGCCGACAGACGCGTCCGACAGCACCGGCTGAGCAGTGGGTTCTGAAACACGCCTCCGGAGAGCCCGACCGTGCGGCAACCGGTCAGCGCCGCGGCCCGGTCGGCGCCCCGCGCGAGGACGTCGGCGAGCGCCTCGTGAAAGCCGAGTGCCAGCGCCGGGACGCTGCCCGGCCTCACGCTGGCTGCGATCAGATCGGCGAGCATCGGCGTTGGATCAATCACCCCGTCGTCGTGCAGCTCGAACCGCAGCGGCCAACCGGCGTCCGCGGTGCGCGCGACTGCCTCGAGCTCGATCGCGGCCTGCGCCTCGTAGCTGACCTGGTGGCGGAGGCCGAGCAGCGAGGCAACCGCGTCGAACAGGCGGCCGACGCTCGCGGTGGGGACGACCCCGGTCCCCGTCCGGACCTGCTGCACGACGATCGCGTGCCCGCGAGGGCCGCCAGCGCGCACCGGAGGGCTGTCACCATCGAGGTCGATCCCGCAGGCTGCGGCAAAGGCGACGGCGACCCGCCACGGATTGCGCACGGCGGCGTCGCCACCCGGCAGCGGAAGCTCGGCGAGGTGTCCGAGCCGGTCGAAGCGGTCGTAGTCGGCGAGGAGCACCTCGCCGCCCCAGACGGCTGGGCCGCCTCGGTCGGCCTGTCCGTATCCGGTGCCGTCACACGCAATGCCGATGATCGGGGAGGTACCGTCGAGTCCGTGCTCGGCCATCAATGCCGCGACGTGCGCATGATGGTGCTGCACGTCGACGATGGTTGCGTCGGCACGGTTCTCGCCCACCCAGCGTCGCGACAGGTAGCCGGGATGGGGATCGACGGCGACGACCTCCGGCGTGATCCGGTACATCCGTTCGAGCGCGCCGATCGTGCGCTCGAACGCGTTCAGGGTCTCGAGATTCTCCAGTTCGCCGATGTGCTGGCTCATCCACGCGTGGGTTCCGGCGGCGAGGCACACGGTGTTCTTCAATTCGCCGCCGACGGCGAGGGTGGGGGGAACCTCGAGCGGGAGCGTCACCGGGAGCGGCGCGTAGCCGCGGGACCGGCGGACCGGCCGCACGCGGTCATCGACGACACGTACGACCGAGTCGTCACACGCGACGTCGATCCCGCGGTCGTGGGTGAGGAACGCATCGGCGAGATCGCCGAGGCGCTCGCGTGCCTCGTCGTCGGTGATGCAGATCGGCTCACTCACGCGGTTGCCCGACGTGGCGACGATGACCTGCGGCGGCTCGACGCCCGCACCCGGGACGCGGGAGAGCAGGAGGTCGTGAATACCGGAGTACGCAAGCATGATCCCGAGGTCGGGATTGCCGGGCGCGACGGCGGCGGACACGGCGGCGTCAGGCCGGCGCGCCGCGAGCACGATCGGACGCGCGGGCGACCGCAGGGCATCCGCCTCGGCGGGACCGAGCTCGACGAGCGCCGCGGCGTCGGCCAGTTCCCGGACCATCACCGCAAACGGCTTGGCAATGCGTCCCTTGCGCGTCCGCAGCCGCGCCATTGCCTCGTCATTCGCGGCGTCGCACGTGAGGTGATAGCCCCCGATGCCCTTGACCGCGACGACCGCGCCGGACGACCACGCGGCGTGCACCGCCGCGATTGCGGCATCGGTGCCGTCCACGTCCCCTTCAGGGCCATTGAACGCCAGCCGCGGACCGCAGTCGGGGCAGGAGATCGGCTGAGCGTGGTAGCGGCGGTCCCGCGGATCGGTGTACTCGGCCGCGCACGCCGCGCACAGCGCGAAGTCCGCCATCGTCGTGGTTGGCCGGTCGTAGGGAAGATCGCGAATGATCGTGAACCGCGGGCCGCAGTCGGTGCAGGTCGCGAACGGGTGTCGGTAGCGCCGGTCTGACGGATCGCGGATCTCTCGCAGGCACGCGGTGCATGTCGCCGTGTCCGGCGGGACCAGCGTGCGCACCTCGACCGTCACCGCGGACGCGGTGATGACGAACCGCGTGTCGCCGGTCGGTGGGATCGTCTCACGCCGGACCGACTCGATGCGGGCGAGCGGGGGCGCATCCGTGACGAGCCGGTGCTCGAATTCGGTGAGCGCCGCCTCCGGTCCCTCGATCTCGATGAACGCGCCGCGTCCGTCGTTGCCGACGAAGCCCAGGAGCCCGAGCTGCTCGGCCAGTCGATGCACGAACGGCCGCATGCCCACGCCCTGCACGCTGCCAGTGAGAACGATCCGATAGCGGAGGCAGAACACGACGTCGAAGGTACCGCCAATCGACGTCCCGGAGCGAGGCGCGGTCACCGCGGGGGGAGATGCGCGCTGATCGCGTCGAGGAAGCCGCGGACGTCGAGCGGCTTGGTCAGGTACTCGGTCGCGCCGAGTCGGCGAACGGCATCGGACTGGCCTCGCGTTGCGTCCGCGGTGACGACGATGATCGGGGTTTGGTCATCGCGGGCATACAGACGCTTGAGAACTTCGATGCCGCTCATGTCCGGCAGGTGGAGATCGAGCACGACGAGATCGGGGTGATGCTTACGCGCCAGCTCAAGCCCGAGGCTCCCCTGCATCGCTGAGATCAGCTCGACGCCGGTGTGCCGGCTGAGAATGCGCTCGATCAGCGCAAGGTTCGAGAGGTTGTCCTCGATGTAGAGGACACGCCACCGGCGCGGGTGTTGCAGTCGCGGCTCGACGGCCAGCTCACCGGTATCGCCGGTCCGGTCCTGGCGTCGGGGGTGCTCGGCGGCGGTGAGCTCGATGACGAACGTCGTGCCCCTTCCGGGGTCGCTCGTGGCCGAGATCGTGCCGCCCATCGCCTCGATCAGGCCCTTCGAGAGGGCGAGGCCGAGCCCCGTTCCCTCGATGCCGATCTGCTCGGCCCCGAGCCGCTCGAACGGTTCGAACAAATCGCCGAGGTGTTCATGGCGGATGCCGATGCCGGTGTCAGCGACCGCGACCCGGATGCGACCGCCGTCAGCGCAGTCGAGCGAGACGGCGACTCGTCCCTCCCGGCGGTTGTACTTGATCGCATTGGAGAGGAGGTTGAGCATGACCTGCTTGAGCCGGTTGCGGTCCGCGAGGACGTGGTTGTCCCCGTCGAGACCGTTCGCGTTGAGATCGATCGTGACGTCGCGCTCGCCCGCGAGCGGCATCACGAGCGTGATCGCCTCGCGGACGAGGTCGGGCAGCTCGACCGCCTCCGGTGAGATCGCGAGCCGGCCGCTCTCGATACTCGCGATGTCGAGCACCTCGTTGATGAGCTGGAGCAGGTGGCGGCCGCTGCGCTGGATGTAGTCGACGTATTCGGTCTGAGCCCCGGTGAGCTCGTCGAGTTCCAGCAGCTGAGCGAAGCCGATGACCGAGTTGAGCGGCGTGCGCAGCTCGTGGCTCATCCGGGCGAGGAACTCGCTCTTGGCACGGTTTGCGGCCTCGGCTCGCGCGCTCGCCCGCAACAGCTCAACACGTGCCTCCTCGGCCGTGCGCTCCACGGTCACGTCCTGGGTGGTGCCGAAGTACGCGCCCGGACGGCGGGGGTCGGGCCGTCCGCGGGAGTGGACGATCCGCTCGGCGCCGTCGTTGGTGCGAATCCGGTACTCGACGTCGAACCCAGCCGCATCCTCCCATCGCGTCGAGACGGCGGTGCGGACCCGGTCGCGGTCGTCGGGATGGACATGAGCCAGCAGGGCGTCGCCGTAGGCTGGGCCATCGGCGGGATCGCGGTCGAAGATCTCGTACAGCTGCGGTGACCACGTCGCCTCGCCGGTCGTGAAGTCGCGTCGCCACGATCCGAGCCGAGCCAGGCGCTGGGCCTCGTTGAGCTCTTGGAGCGCGAGTTCGCGCTGGCGCTCGGCTTGCTTGCGTTTGGTGATGTCCCGCGCGATCGAGCAGAGGGCAATGACCGTGCCGTCGCTGCCGCGGACCGGGGAGACCGTAATCCAGAGCTCGACGGGCGTGCCGTCCTTCCGCTGATGGACGGCCTCGTCGAACTCAACCTGTTCGCCGCTGCTCGCTCGCGAGAGCGCCTCGGCGACGTGATGCTGCCGGTCTTCTGGGAGCAGGAGCGTGACCGGCCGGCCGATCACCTCTGCCGCGGTGTAACCGTAGATCTCCTTGGCTCCCGGGTTCCAGCTCGTGATCGTCCCCGCGAGGTCGGTGCCGACGATCGCCGCGTCTGCCGCTGCGAGGATCGCAGCGAACTCCGCGTTTCCGCGTTCGACCTGCCGGCGGTCGGTGATGTCGCGGCCGAATGAGATTCCGCCGAGGCGCTCTCCGGCGGACGTGGTCCACGGCCCCACGTGAACCTCGTAGGCGCGTTCGCCGTCGATGCCGTCGATGTCGAAGCTGAATGACTCGCCGCGCAGGGCGCCGCGGTAGTAGGGCTCCCAGAACCGGGCGCGCTCCGGGGGAACAACCTCACTCAAGAGTCGGCCTTCGATGGCGGCGGGGTCGAATCCCGCTCGGGCGAGCCCGCCGCCGGCGGCGAGCAGGAAGCGCAGGTCGGCGTCGAAGAACACGACCCAGCAACCGGGCAGCGAGCGCAGACCAAGTACGGCGAGTTCGAGGTACTCGCGCGGGGGGGACCCATCCGCAGAAGCGCTCATCGATCCCCTCAGCTACCGGCTGAAACCCGAATGCGCAACCGGATACGTATACCGCCTCATGGTGCGGATTCCCATCGTGGCGTGCCACGGAACGACACGTCGGGAAAACCGAAGGCGCGGAACCGCCGGAACGCCTAGCCTCCCGCCTCATGACCGGGGCCGCGGCAATCCTGTCGTTGAAGATTGATCTGTCGGACCATTCCGGGCGAGGCGCGGCGTTTCTCGTGTTGCTCGCGTTCGTACTGTCGTTCCTGTTCATCCGGACGAGCGCGCGGATGATCCGGGCGGAAGTGTCGTGGTGGCCTGGGAACGTCGAGACCTCGTCCGGCTTGCACATCCATCACCTTGTGTGGGGGATCGCGTTGATGGCGATCGGCGGCTTCCTCGGGTTCGCGCTGACGCCGGCGGCGCCCTGGTACCAGATCGCCGCGATCGCGTTCGGGATCGGCATGGGCCTGACGGCGGACGAGTTCGCGCTCTGGGTCCGCCTCGAGGACGTGTACTGGGAAAAGGCGGGACGGGCGTCACTCGACGCGGTCATTCTTGCGACGGCGTTCATGGCCCTTGCGGTGACCGGCACGAAGCCGTTCGGCCTGAACGAGCCGCTGTCGGTCGAGCTAACGGTCCTCGTTGTCGTACAGGCGCTCGCGCTGTCGGCCAGCTCGTTCTTCAAAGGGCGGATCGCGCTCGGCGTCATCGCCGTGTTCATTCCCGGGTTCGGCTTGTGGGCGGCGTGCCGTCTCGCGAAACCGAACTCACCGTGGGCGCGCCGGTTCTACAGCGAGGCGAAGATTGACCGTGCGCTCCGGCGCTACCCGCCGGGCCGGCGCGGAGCGCGGTTCCGCCAGCGATTCTTCGACGCCATCGGTGGGCGGGTGAGCGAGGACGAGCCCTCGATGGCGTCCGCCCAACGCGTCGACGAGTAGTGAGATCGATGGCTCAGCATCGGGAACTCGACCCGGGCGGACTGCCGCGCAGCGAGTGGTCGCGGACGTGGGGGATCCGCTTTGCTTTCGGGAGCGCCTCGCCCGCAGCCTCCTGATCGTCCCGAGCCAGTACACGCCCCGGCGGCGGGCGATGCGCTGACGCATTTGCGTATGCACATCTTCAAGTTGCATACACATCGCTAAGGTGCGTAGACTTGTCGCAGCGCCTCGGAGGGAAGGCGCGCGATCGATTGGAGGAAGCTATGGCCTCGGCCAGGTCAGTCCGCCGTGCTCTGACGTGTGTGGGAGCTGGCCTTGCGGCGTGCGCGGTCGGCGTGACGCCGGCGTCCGCCGCGGGAGGCTTGCGGCAGATCACGGTGAACGCGTCCCGACCTGTCGGCGTCATCCGCTCGCTGCAGGGTGTCTCCGGCACGCCGCTGCCGGGCGACAGCTCTCACTCCGATCTCACGCCCCAGTTTCGGCGGCTCGGCGTCGACATCGTCCGTACCCACGATGTCGACTGCCGGGGGACGAGCGACATCGACGGCCTCGGGCCGAACCGGATCTTTCCTGACTGGAACGCGGATCCCAACTCCCCGAGCAGCTACAACTTCGCGCCGACCGACACGGCCGTGCTCAGCATCGTGCGCAGCGGCGCACAGGTCGAGTACAGCGTCGGCCACAGCGACCTGACGTGCGCCGGGGTCGCCGTCAACAACACGCCGCCGCCCGACTCGGCGAAGTACGCGATCGTCGTGCGCCACGTCGCCGAGCACTACAACGACGGCTGGGCCCACGGCTACCACCTCCACATCCGTTACTGGGAGATCTGGAACGAGCCCGACCTCGCGCCGTTCTGGGCCGGTACGGCGGCGCAGTTCTACGCGCTCTACGCCGACACCGCCCGCGCGCTGAAGTCACTGCACCCCTGGATGCAGATCGGCGGCCCGGCACTCACGACCAACAATGACCTGACCGGATACCGGGACTCGCTGCTCGCCTACATCCGGACCAACCACCTTCCGCTCGACTTCTACTCGATCCACCACTACAGCGACTTCACCGGGGATCCGCAGGACTTCGTGCGGCTCGCCGACGAGTACCGCCAGCTGCTCGACGGCTCCGGCTTCCGGCGGACCGCGATCCAGCTGACGGAGTGGAACTACGGTCTCGTCGACAACCCGACCGCGATGGAGCGCGCGGCGTTCGCGGCGGACTCGCTCATCTACATGCAGGATGCTCCGCTCCAGCGCGCCTTCTACTACCGCGCCAATGGCTCAAATCCGTTTGCTCTCATTGGGACCGACGGGACATTCACGAAGGTCGGCGCCGCCGATGACGCGGTGGGGCGGATGAACCGCACGCCTTTGCGGCTCGCCACCCGCGGCGGCGACGACGCCGGGCTGGCCGTCGAGGCCGGGAGCTCGTCGTCCGGCCGGGGACCGGTCCAGGTGCTCATCTCAAATTACGAGATCCCGGCCGCCGACCAGGGCCCGTTCCCGCCGTTGATCGTCGACAACAACTTCACGATCCCGAACGTCGGCACGTTCACGCTCCTGCCCCGCCGCGCGGTGACCTACGACAACAACGCCGGATACGACCTCACGGTCGACCACGTCACCGACGGGCGAGACGGCGTCGTCGTGAGTCGGTATCGCGTCGACGACGGGCATGACCTGACACTGATCGATCGCTCGGTCCAGCGTGGGTCGTCGGTCCACGTCTCCGCTGCGCTGCCGGCGCCGAGCGTGGAGCTGGTCGTGATCAGATCGAGATGACATAGATCCAGTAGTTCGTTTTGGATACGATCAGCCGGAACGGATCAACTCCAGAACGGACCGCTGCGATGCCACCGACGATCAACGTCCATACCCACTACCAGCCGCGGACGGTGCTCGACATCGTCCGTCCGTACGGCATCGAGATGACGACGCGCGACGGCGGCTGGTACTTCCGCTCCGGCGAGCTCGAGTACCGCGTGCCGGGGACGCCTGACCAGTTTTGGGGCGACGGCGTGCACCAGCAGATCCCGTTCATGGACGAGAACGGGATCGACGTGCACGTCCTCCAGCCGAGCGCGATGATCTTCAGCTATCACCTGTCGGCGGAGGTCAACCACGAGTTCTCCCGGGCGTTCAACGACGAGACCTCGCGCCACATCGCGCCACACCGTGACCGCTTCTGGGGGTCGGCACAGCTGCCGATGCAGGATCTCGACCTCGCCGCCCAAGTCGACCTCGCCGCCCAAGAGCTCATGCGCGCGGTCCGCGAACTCGGCCTGAAGTCGTGCTCGGTCGGCTACGCGCTTTCCGGTGGGCGCACGCTCTCAGATCCCGAGTGCGACGCGTTCCTGACGACGGTCGAGGAGCTCGACGTACCGATCCTGCTGCATCCGGTCGCGCTCGGCCAGGACCTCGATCTGCCGGCGGCGGGCGGGGAGTGGCTGATGACCCATCAGGCCGACTGGGCCTGGGGCTATCTGTTCGTCGAGACGCTCGCGGTCGTCGGCCTGATCTTCAGTGGCACGCTCGGACGCCATCCGAACCTGCGGGTCATGATCCCTCACGGCGGCGGGATGATCCCGTTCCAGATCGGGCGACTCGATTACCACTCGCGCGTCTACGGAACGCCCAACCGGCTCGCCGAGCAGGGCCTATCGACCGACATATTCGGCTACCTGCGCCAGCTGTTCTTCGACACGGTCGTCCATGACCCCCGGTCGCTGCGACTGCTGATCAACGTCATCGGCGAGGACAACGTCGTGCTCGGCTCCAACTACCCCGGCTGGGACAACGCCCCGATCTGGGAGACGATCCGCACGCTCGACGGGGTCAGCGACGGCGGCAAGGACAAGATCCTCGGTGCGAACGCCGCGGAGCGACTGTTCCATGCTGAGGCTCTCGGGTAGCGGGTCCCGCCGACACGGTCCACCGGTCCTCCCGGCGATCGCCCGCGCGGCGATGAATGGCGATCCACCGGCGGGGGGTGCCGGTGAATCTCCATTCATCGGCCCGGGGGTGCGGCCGCCGGCGGCGCGACTGATCGCGGCCGCGGCCGGATCGCAGTTCGAGCGCGTCGCTGGCGATCTCGCTGACGGCGTTGTTCGTGGCGTTGGGCGGGACGGCCGTCGCCGTCTCGCAGATCGGCACATCGCAGATCAGGAACGGCGCAGTGCTAACGGCGCCGTCACGAGCTCAAAGCTGGGGGCCGCTGCTGTGGGGACAAGCGCACTCGCCAGCAATGCTGTGACGTCGTCGAAGGTCGCCGATGGCAGCCTGACTGCCGGCGACATTGCGCCGAACACGTTCCTGCCGGCGACGGGGACCGCTGCCGACTCGTCCAAGCTGGGCGGCGTGGCGCCGAACGGCTATCTGCAGGGCACCGGCAAGTTGCGGTCCGCGCGGTTGTCGCTGGCGCCTGCGACGGGGGCGACCGAGTTCCTGGAACTCGACTTCGGCCACATCTCCGGCATCTGCGATCCGGGCGTCAGCGGCAAGGTCCGGTTTGTCGCCGACCTGCCGATCGACAATCTGATCGTGTGGACGACGAACTCCGGCGGGACCGTCGACATCCAAACGAGCAACGCGCTCACCGCCGGATCGTTCTACGAGCAACCGCACACCGGCGGACTGCCGCAGAGCGTCACGATCCAGGCGGCGTACAACGACGCCAGTCACGAACAGATCGCGACAGCGTGGGTGACGAACCAAACGGCCGGCGGTCAGTGCGTGTTCACCGGCCAGGCGATCACGACGCTCTGACCGGACCACGGAGCGGGCCGGGTGCGCCAACCGCCCCGGCTCAACTCCACACCCAGAAGACGCGCGTTCGTCACGCGCGCTGCGTGCGCAGCGGCAGTTCCCTGAGCGACAGCGCCACGAGCAGGGGCAGCAGCGCGAGCGGGACGAGGGCGACGAACACCGTGTGCAGGGCGGCGACCAGCGCGCTCGAGGTGACGAGGTACGCGCTCACCACCCCACGAGAGTTGGTCGAGGCCGCGTAGATCGCTGGTGATCCGCGGCAGCGCGGTCGCGACGATCGGCTGGTCGAGGGCGGCCAGCAGAGTCGCGAGCATGATCCCCGAGAAGGCGACGAGGAGTTCGCGGCGCGTCATCAAAAGAGTATATGAATCATAGGATTGGATATTATTCGCGCATGCAGATCGCTCGCCTTGCCATACCTGGGCCCGACGGGCCCGAGCCGAGGGTCGCGGTTGCGTCGGACGCGATCCCGGACCGCTGGATTGACGCGCGCACGGCGCACATCCGTGCCCTGCGGCGCCGGGGCGCCACGCTCGAGGCCGCTCGCCGCGTGGCTGCCGCGCTCATCCCCGGCAGCCTCAGCGCCGGGCTCGCCGCCGGCGAGATGTACCTCGACGCGCTCCACGACGCTGCAGCGGCGGACCCGAACGATGGTCCGGTCCCCGCCGGCGCGCGGCTGCTCGCCCCGATCGACCCGGTCGCGTATCGCGATTTCATGGCGTTCGAAGGGCACTTCGTCACCGCCACGCGGCGGACGCGTGGCCCGGACGCGCGGCCCGCCGACGTGCTCTACGAACTCCCGGTCTCGTACTTTGGCAACGTCCACGCGATCCTCGGCCCTGAGGAAGAGATCCCGTGGCCGTCCTACTCCGAGAGGATGGACTACGAGCTCGAGCTCGGCATCGTGATCGGGCGCTCGGGACGGAACCTGACGCCGGACACCTCGCTCGATCACGTGCTCGGCTTCACGGTGTTCAACGACTTCAGCGCCCGCGACATCCAGGGGCTCGAGATGACCGGCGGGCTGGGCCCGTCGAAGGGCAAGCACTTCGGCTCGGCTGTCGGGCCGCGAATCGTCACGCGTGATGCGCTCGGCGAGGACCTGAGCATGACCGCCCGGGTCAATGGCGAGGAGTGGTCGGCGGGGTCGACCGGCACGATCATGTGGTCCGTCGCCGAACTCGTCGCGTGGGCATCGACGAGCGAGCCGCTCGCCGCCGGGACGCTGCTCGGCTCCGGCACGGTGGCGACGGGCTGCGGGCTCGAGCTCGGGCGGTTCCTGTCACCGGGGACACGGTCGAGCTTGAGATCGAGGGGATCGGCGTGCTCCGGAACACGCTCGGGCGCCCGGAGCCGGCGGGGGATCCGGTGAGGACGAGATCGTCCGGACGCCCGCGGCGCCGGCCGCCCCGCCGGCGCTGCCGCACCATCCGGTGTGGCTCTACGAGTTCCCGTTCGACACGACCCGGGCGGTGGTCAACCTCATCTACTCCGGCACGCTCGAGCGGTGCCGTCGCCTCCGGGTCCAGGTCGCCCACCTCGCCGGCACCGCCCCGTTCATGGCGCACCGCATCGCGTCGCTCGCGGACCGTGAGCCGGAGCGGGCGAGCGCCGCTCCGTCCGGTGCGCTGGCGGCGCTCGGCCGGCTGTGGTGCGACACCGGATTGTCCAATCACCGCACCGCGGTCGAGGCGGCGGCGAGCATCATCCCGCTGTCGCAGATCGTGTTCGGCACCGACTGGCCGTATGCCGCACTTTCGGCCGAGGGCGATCCGGCGCCGGAGCTCGGCTATCTCGGCGCCGGGCGGGCGGCGATCGACGCGGACAACGCCCGGGCGCTCGTACCGCGCCTGTTCAGCTGACGGTCAGCTTGTCCTCGGCACCGGGCGCGACCGTCTCGATCGTGGTGCGCAGCCGCGCGAGGTCGTGATCGGGGTCGAGCGCGGCGAAGATGAGCGTCGCGGTCCGCGCGTAGTGCTCGGTGAGCCGCAGCGCCGCGAGGTCGGGATCGCCGTCCGCGGCGGCGTCGACGATCGAGCGGTGCTCGGCGCGGCGCTCGTCCCACACCTCCTGGCGCGTCGCTCCGTACCGGAGCCGGTAGCGCTCGGCGTGGTCGAACAGCTGGGCGATCATGTCGCTCACCCGTGGCCCGGCGGCGGCAACCAGCAGCTGGTGGAACTCGTGATGGGGCTGGCGCATGCCGGGGCTGTCACCAGTTCGCATGTAGTGATCCATCTGCGCCATGTAGCCCTCGAGCGCGGCGAAGTCGGCCGACTGAAGCGCGGGCACGGTAATCCGGATCGCGACCGCCTCGAGGCTGATCCGCATGATGTAGAGCTCCTCGGCGTCCTCGCTCGAGAGCTCGGCGATCCGTACGCGGCGGTTCGGCTCGGAGATGACGAGGCCCTCGCGCTGGAGCATCCGCAGCGCCTCACGGAGCGGGGTGCGGCCCGCGTCGAGTTCCTTCGCCAGCGCGGCCTGCGAGGTCGTCGCCCCCGCTGGGATCTCGCCCCGGAGGATCGCCGTCCGGAGACGCTCGTGGACGACTCCGACGTGCTGGCCCTCGTGCGCGGGAGTGGCATTCGATACCGGCATCGGCGCGCAAAGTCTAGGCAGCGGCGCAGATGTTCACAAATGGATCGCAGATGTGATGTGTTCGTTCACATTGGGAACTGCATACAAGTGTCGGAGGCGTCGGGGCGGGGCTGAGCCCGGCGGGGCCGCTCGTCGGCGAGATGTCGTACAAATGACGCTGCGGTTCAGGCCCGACCCCGGTCGTGCCGTTTAGACCGAAATGCGCTTCCGACCGTCCATCGTGCGCCGCCCGGCGCTTTGCGCTGCCGCTGCCCTGCTGCTGTGCGTGGGGCTGATGCTCGCGTTCGGCGTGGCACGGGCCTCGGCCGGGGTCGCGAACCGCGGCGTGCCGGGGGCGTGGCGGACGAATCCCGTCGCCGGGATGCCGTGGGGCCACTACACCGGCACGATCGACGGCGTCTATCCCGCGTACCAGCGCGCGAGCGGCCGCAACAAGCGACTGCTGGCGAAGATCGCGCTCCGCCCGGCGGCCTACTGGTTCGGAGCGTGGTTCCGGGACGGCGACATCCGGGAGGCGACGCGGCAGTACATCGCGCAGGACACCGGCGGCGATCCCGATGCGCTCGCCCAGGTCGCGGTCTTCCGGCTGGATCCCTGGGAAGGTGCGGCGTGCTCGGGCGTGCTCAGCGGATCCCGTCAGGCCTCGTACCGGCGCTGGATCGACAACTTCGCGGCCGGCATCGGCTCCTCCCGGGTGGTGCTCATCCTCCAGCCCGACATGCCGTTCGCGCTGTGTGCGCCGTCCCACGCCCCCTTCGACCTCGTCCGGTACGCCGCGCTGCGGTTCAACGCGCTTCCCCACACGACGGTGTACATCGACGCGGGAGCCGCGTGGTGGCCGCTGCAGCCCGGCCAGGCGGCGGACATGCTGATCGCCGCCGGCCTTCGGCACGTGCGCGGCTTTGCGATGAACGACACCCAATACGACTCGACCGCGCGCGAGCTCGAGTGGGGGGCCACGATCGAGGGTGAACTCGCGGCGCGTGGCGTCCACGGCAAGCACATGGTCGTGAACACGGCCGAGTCCGGAGCCCCGTTCCTCTACGGCGAGTACCACGGCAACCACGACAACCCGCGCGTCTGTCGTGACCGATTCGATCGCGTCTGTGCGGCGCTCGGGATCCCGCCGACGTGGCGCGTGACCGACCCGCGCTGGCATCTCTCAGCCCACGACCGCGCGCTCGCGTTCCGTTACGCCGATGCCTACCTCTGGGTCGGACGGCCGTGGCTTGACAACGGGTCGGCGCCGTTTGATCTTGGCCGGGCGCTCGGGCTCGCCGCGGCGTCGCCGTTCTGAGCCGGCGGCTGAGCCGGGCTCTGCTTTGACCCGGGTTGAACCGGGCCGCGTTGATGATTTGCATCGAGGGAACGGGGATGGGGTGTCCCGCTCGGCATGTGGCCGGAGTGGCACGGTAACTCGATCTGGTCGGGTGAGCGGTGCAACCCGCTCGCCGAGGTCCGGATGTGGGAACGTTGACCCGTCACGGCGCGAGCGGCGGCCTGCAGCGCGGGACCGGGCCGCGAAAAGGGGGCTCTTGTTGAGTTAGCGGGGTTGGGGTAGCGGATCGTTCCTTGCGCTCAAGCGTCAGAAAGTCGCAGGATCCGCCGACCCGGCACGTCCTGTTGCGTTTCTGACGCGCGGCCGCCGGACTGCGTGGTCGTCCGCGGTGGGGTACGACGGGCGGATGGGGCTCCGTGGCGACTATCCACGGCTGACCGGCGATGGCGACCGATACTCGAACTGGGGCCGGCCCGACAATCCTGGTGCTTGCCCGTGCCGTCGTTGAAATCTCATCTTGGGGCTGGGAGCTGACCGGACGTCAGCCAGGTTGCGCGCGCTGAGTTCAAAACGCGCGCCGTGCTGGAGACACGATCGCCCGGGTGCCGCCTCCCACCCGGGCGATCCTCCGGCTCCGTCGCTGCCGCTGACTCAGCCGGCGTCGGCGGCGACAGCGATCGCCGCGCCCACAGGCGCGTCTGCGCGGCGGCCGAGCAGCAGTCCGGCGGTCGTGAGCGCGCCGACGACGGACAACGCGGCGGCCGCGATCAGCGCGTGGTGCAGCCCGGTCACGTACGCGTGCGGGGAGCCGCCGAGCACACCCGCCGCGGGGACGAAGGCGCCGAGCGCGGCGATTCCGAGCGCGACCCCGGCCTGACGGAAGGTGTCGTTCGCGCCGGCGGCGAGCCCGCTGCGCTCCGGCGGGAGCGCACTCAGCGCGACCGCGCTCGCGGCCGGATTGAACAGTCCGGTGCCGAGACAGGCGAGCAGCACGCCCGGAAGCAGCACGATCCAGGAGGAGTCGACCGTCGTGAACAGCATCGCCAGCAAGCCGGCACCGACGAGCGCCAGCCCGACGGAGACGAGCACACCCGGTCGCACCCGGGTGCCGAGGTTGGCGGTCGCGCCGGAGACGATGAACATCAGCACGGTGCCGGGGAGGTAGACGAGCCCGGTCTCGATCGGCGAGAGCCCGAGCACCGACTGCAGGTACAGCGTGAGGTAGAGGAACACCGCGAAGAAGCCGCCCGAGATCGCGAACACCGCGACCTGGGCGCCCGCGAAGGTCCGGTCGCGCAGCAGGCTCAACGGCAGCATCGGGGCGCGGCCGCGGAGCTCGACGAGGGCGAATGCCGTGAGCAGAGCCACGCCGGCGCCGAGTGCGGCGATGATCCCGGGGCTGCCCCAACCGTCGCTGTTGCCGCGGAGCAGACCGAACACGAGCGCGAACAGGCCGGCGATCAGCGTGACCTGGCCCGCGATGTCGACGCCGCGGCGCTCTGGATCCCGCGACTCGGCGACCCGCGTCATGGCGATCGCGATGGCGCCGAGGCCGAGCGGGACGTTGATGAGGAAGATCGCGCGCCAGCCGAACGCGCTCGTCAGCGAGCCGCCGACGAACGGTCCGATCGCGAACGCCGCCCCGATCGTCGCGCCATAGGCGGCGAGTGCCTTGACCCGCAGGTCGGTGGTCGGGGTGACCTGCGCGATCAGCGCGAGCGCGGTCGCGAACAGGATCGAGGCGCCCGTGCCCTGGATCGCCCGGGCGGCAATCAGCGTGCCGATGTTGGGGGCGACGCCGCAGACGGCCGACGCCGCGGTGAACAGGCCAAGGCCGGTGACGAACCACCGCCGCCGTCCGCCGCGATCAGCGAGTACGCCGGCCGTGAGCACGGTCGCCGCGAGCGGAAGGGTGTACGCGTCGACGACCCATTGCAGGCCGGACAGCGAGGCGTGCAGGCTCGAAGCGATGTCCGAGATCGCGGTGTTGACGACGCTGATGTCGAGCATCAGCATCGCGGTCGCCAGGCACGCGACGAGGATCGTAAGAGTGCGTTGTGTCGATGTGGTTCTCATGGCTGGAGATCGTTGCGCTCGCGCGGATGCTGCGCTATCCCTGAAATGCGGGGATCGTCTCCGGAGCACCCCCCGCAGATGCGGGGTGGCGAGCGGCGTCGCGGGCGCTACCGTGACAGGCATGCCACGCGCGATCGGGACCAAGGGAGTGGCCGCTCAGGAGGCGATCGCATCGCTCGCCGGATCCGTCCATGATCCACTTGAGCTGCTCGAGGAGGTCCGGCAGCGGATCGCTCGGGTCGTCCCGAACGCCGGTGGAGCATGGATGCTGACCGATCCGCAGACGCTGATGCCGGTGTCGGTGATCAAGGACCTGCCGGTGCCCCCGGCGATGGGCCGCGTCTACATGGAGCACGAGCTGCTCGTCCCGGACTTCGCCCCGTTTGCCGATCTGCATCGCGACGGGGTCCTCGCGACGACACTGAACCGGGGGACGAACGGCCGCCCGGAACTCAGCTCGCGTTACCGGGAGATCCAGCAGCCGGCCGGCTTCGGCCCCGAGCTTCGGCTTCTGTTCCGTACGGGCACGGCGACGTGGGGGTTGACGTGCGTCTCGCGGGAGGCAGGCGAGCGCGACTTCAGCGATGACGAGCTCGCCTGGCTGCGCGGCGTAGCGCCGCTCGTCGGCCGGGGCCTGCGGGCGGCACTCGCCCGGCCACTGCGCGACCCGGCGCCGGCGTGGACTCCGGGCATGCTCGTGCTCACCGCCGACGGCACGGTCGAGTACGCGACGGGCGACGCCGAGCGGTGGCTGGGGGAGATGCCGACCCAAGACAAATACGAGCTGCCGTCCTCCGTCCTCGCGGTCGCGCTCCAGGCCCGCGCGGAGGCGCTCGCCGCGGTCCCGGCGTACGAGATGCCGGCCCACGCCCGGGTCCGGCTCGCATCCGGCTGGCTGCACGTGCATGCCGCCGCGTTGCGCGATGCCTCGGGCGCCCCGAGCCGGATCGCGGTGATGCTCGAGCCGGCGGACCGGGCGCAGCTGCTTCCCCTGCTCGCGCATGTCTACGCACTGACCGAGCGCGAGCGACAGGTCACCGAGCTGATCCTCTCCGGGCTCCCCACCGATGAGATCGCCCAGCGGATGTCGATCTCGCGCCACACGGTGCGCGATCACTTCAAGGCGATCTTCACGAAGGCCGGCGTCGCCAGTCGGCCCGAGCTGACCGCTCGGTTCCTTCCTGAACTCGTCTGAAGACCGTTATCGCCCGGTTCGGCGGAACGTGCGGAGCTGGCGCTCGCGCTGCTCCTGGACGCGGGAGTCGATCCGCTGCTCGCGCTGTTGCTGCTGGCGCTTAGCCCGCTTGCGCAACGTGTCGAACATCGTCGGGTGCTCCCCCGAGCCCGGCCGGAAGTGGTGGCCAGGTGCCGTGTTGCTCGCAGAGGACATCAGGCCTCCACGCTATAAGCCGCGCAGGACGCCGACATCGGGAGAGGCCCCCCACACGCGGTCCGTAGAACTCCGTGACGGCCGACACACAGCGAACCGTCCTCCGCGAGGCAACGCGAAGGACGGCTCTTGGTGCGTGCGTGTCGCGGGTGTTACGCGCGCGTCGTGAACGTGAGCCAATGGGTCGGGTTGGTCGCGTTCGCGTTCTGCGCGACGAGCCGGTAGGTGTAGGTCGTGCCCGGCTTCAGGCCGGTGAGCTTCGCCGAGACGGCGACGTACTTCGTGCCCGTGCCCGCGTCCTTCGTCGAGCTGATCTTCCACTGGTGCGGGTTGACGTAGTACTGGAACTGGAACTGGGTGAAGTGGCCGTCCGGATTGACGGCGCGACGGGAAGGAGCACGCTCACGCCGATGGCGAGCGTGGCGGCGGCGGCGGTGATCTTGGTGATGGTCTTCATGGCTGCTCCCTTGAGGCTGGTGAAATCAACTGGGAGCAGCATCGCTGCGGATCGGCCCATCGACGATCGTGCGAGCCGGTGAGCTCGAGGATGATCGGCGCGTCCTCCGATCGGAGGACACCTCAGTGAGGGTCCTACGCGAGCTGGCAGAACAGACGACGGTCTGCGGGGTCCTGGCTCGCCGCTTCTCGGTAGACGTGCAGCGAGGCGGTGTAGACGCCGCCGGCGGACGCCGTCTGGCCGCTGAACACCGGTCCGCACAGCGCCGGTGCGGTCGCCTCGCCCGGGAGCGCGTTGCTCAGTTCGCTGCGGTCAAGGACGTTGTCGTAGAGGCCGTTGCCGTTGTAGTCGATGCCGTGCACGACGACGACCGCGTCACCCGAGCGGATCGCCTGGGCGACGCCGGCCGGCACCGTGATCGTCCGCGAGTACCGGATGTCGCCGACGTGCGGGTAGCGGGAGAAGTCGATGATGCTCTTGGGGCTCGTATCGCCGGACAGCGTGAGCGCCGCCTTCGGCGGCCCGTAGAACTTCAGCCCGTCCGTCGTGCTGATCGACAGGTGTCCGTTGTGTGGACGGGCTGCCGAAGCCGGCGGGCAGATGCCCTGACCGCCCGCGTGGATGTGCATCGCGTGAGGCTGGCCATTCAGCAGGCCGTTCGTATCCAGTGCGACTTGGACCGTGTTCCCGCGCACGCGCAGCGTCGCGTTGCCGGTGCCGGTGACGCGGTTGGTCGGCACGGGACGCGTGACGGCGAGGTACCGCTTCCCGGCGGCCGGTGACGAGGCGCCTGCGGCCGAGGTCGATGACGAGTGCGAGCTGCCTCCGCCTCCGAGCGCGAACACGGCGACGGCAACGATGACCGCGGCGGCGGCGAGGGCAGCCGCGACGAGTGGGCCCCGGCGGCGCCGCGGAGGGGAAGAGGGCGCCGCCGGGGGGGCTGGTGCGGCCGGCGCGACCGTCTCCGCCTGCGGCAGCGGTGCCGCCGGCGGGGTGGTCTCGGCCGGAGATGCCGGCGCTGCGGGGGGCGCAACGTCGGCGGCAGGTGGGAGGGCTTCGTGCACATCGCTCGGACGTGCATCGCCGGTCGCGACGACCGTCTCGGGGCCCACGTAGCGTCGGCCCGCCAGCGCCGCCTCGGCGTCACGGGCAAAATCGCCGGCGGACACGTAGCGGTCCGCCGGTTCCTTGGCCAGCGCCTTCTCGCTCACGGCGCCGAACGTCGGATAGCGAGCCGCGACCTCGGGGTCGATCGCGGGAAGCGGCTCGTGCACGTGGGCAAACATCTTTGCGACGGAGTTCTCGCGCCCGTACGGCACGCGACCGGTCAGCATCTGGAAGAACACGCACCCGAGCGCATACACGTCGGTGCGAGCATCGGCGTGCCCGCCAATGATCTGCTCTGGCGCCATGTAGTCGACCGTGCCGACGAGGGCGCCCTGCGCAGTCAGTCCGGCGACGGTCTCGGACCGCTTGGCAACGCCGAAGTCGGCGAGGTAGGCGCGCTCCTCACCGTCGCGGACCGTGATGAGGACGTTTGCGGGCTTGACGTCACGGTGGACGAGGCCGCTGGCGTGCGCCGCGTCGAGCGCGCTCGCAAGCTGGGTCAGGAGCGCGACCGCGCGCTGCGGGTCGAACGCGCCGCTGCGCTTCAGGAGCTCGCGGAGGTCGGTCCCGACGACGTAGTCCATGACGAAGAACAGCAGCCCGTCCTGCTCGCCGGCGTAGTGGATCGCAACGACGTTCGGATGGGTGATCGAGGCCGCGATCCGCATTTCGCGCTTGAACCGCTCCCGGAACGCTTCGTCCTCGACGAGCTCCGGGGCCAGCACCTTCAAGGCGTAGATGCGACCGAGCGCCACGTTGGTGACGCGGTAGACGACGCCCATACCGCCGCGACTGATGCGCTCGTCGATCCGGTAGCCGCCGACGACTGAGCCGCGTTCCAGCTGACCCCCTCGCAGTTGCATCGCCTCGTCCTTGCCACCTCGTCAGTTGCCGGCCTGCCTCTGACCGCGCGTCACAGGCCGCCCCGCCCTGCGCCGAGGGTAGCGGCGCGACGAGGGCTGTCAAGCACGTGTGTGCAGCCTTACCCGGCGGTGACGCGGACATCGGCGGTGCCCGCCCGCCCGAATGGGGCGCCGGCCTTCGTGTAGGCGAGTGCGGTGACGCGCAGCGTTCCGACGGGGAGGTCGATCCGGGCCCGCCAGCTGTGCGGGCCGGTCCGCGCGGCGGTCGAGGCCTGTTCGGACGTGGCGGTGCCATTGCGCGAGACGCGCACGACGATCCGGCCGACGGCGCCGACATCACCGGTCACGCTGACCTGCACTGTGCAGAGCACGGTGCCGCAGGCGATCCGGCCGATCCGGGTGCGGACCGTCGGGGCTCGGCCACGCGGCACGGGGGCGCTCAGCGCGCGCGTGATCCAGGGCAGTTCGGCGCTCACGCGGGTGTAGACGCCCGGGGCACTCGGGTCGCCGCACCGCTCGCCGCCGAACGCGACAATCCCGACGAGTTGTGTCTGGCCGCCGACGGCTGAGACGAGGGGCCCGCCGCTGTCGCCCTGGCAGGCGTCCGGGGCGCCCGCGCGAGGTATCCCGGCGCACACCATCAGGCTGGCGGCGACGTCCGATCCGTAGGCGTTCTGGCAGTTCCCGGTCCGCAGCGCCTCGATCGTCGCGGCGTGCAGCAGATCCGGAGCGTCGCCGTTGTTGTCGAGCAGACCCCAGCCCGCGACCGATAGCGGCGCCCCCGGCATCAGGAGTGGGCCATCGGACGTTCCGGCGAGCGCAACGGCCGGCGACCGTGTTGGCGAGGCCAGGAGCAGCAACGCGGCGTCGTGATGCTCGGTGTTCGCGTTGTAGCTCGGATCGACGATGATCGCGCGGATGCCGAGGCGCTGGCCGGTGTTGCTGCTCAGCTGGGCGCGGCCGGTGACGACATCGGTGCTCGCCGGGCTGGAGCCACTGACGCAGTGCGCGGCGGTGAGCACGACGCTCGGCGCAATCACGCTCCCGCCGCAGAACTGCCCGTCGACCGCGTTCTGACTGTGTTGGACGAGCGCGGCGATGAACGGCCAGCGCGCCATCGTCGCCTGGGCTCCGCCAAGGACCTGCGGCTGGAAGACCGCGCGGGCGGGCGCGGCGAGGTACGCCATGCAGGCGCTCACCGCGGCGAGGACGACGAGGACGCGACGGTTCATCGCCCGGGGGTCACCGGATTGTCGGCGCGTGGTGGCTCTGGCATGAAAGTTGGCCCGTCAAGTCGGCCGGTCAGGTACCGCTGGATTGTTGGCCCCACAGCGGATGCCAGCCATTGTGGCGTAGCGCTGGCCAGAGGTTCAACCCTGACGACCTTGCGCGCCATCGCGATGCCGATGATCTGACTGCCGGCGAGCGCCGCGCGCGCCTCGGGATGGTCGGGCGCGGCCGCGACCGCGAGGCGCCCGAGGATCTCGGTCGTGATGAACTCGCGCAGGAGCCGGGCGGCGTCCTCGTGGGAGACGGCGCCACGGATGAGGCCGAGAAACGGCTCGAACACACCGGGCCCGTCCCATAGCTCGACGACCGCTCGGACGAGGCGCGGCCCGAGCGTCGTGCGGCCGCCCGCCAGCAGCTGCGTCACGAACTGCTCCGGATCGACGGTCAGCTCGGTCGCGGCGGCGAACAGTCCGGCCTTGTTCGCGAAGAAGTGATGGACGAGCGCCGGATCAACACCGGCGGAGCGGGCGACGAGGCGGATGCTCGTCGCGTCGTAGCCGTGAGTGGCGAACGCGCCTCGCGCCGCCTCGAGGATCTGCTGACGCGTGCGGGTCGGCCCGGCGCGGCGTCCCGGCATCAGTCAGTGGCCCGGCGCAGCGTCAGCGCCCCGAGGATGATCGCTCCGACGGCGAACGCGACGACGATCGCCAAGTCGCCGACGGCGGCGGCGGGCACGCCCGGCTGCGTGGCGAGATGGTGGATGCCGTCGACGGCGTACGACATCGGCAACACGTCTGAGATCGCATGGAGAGCCGGGCTCATGTGATCGCGGGGGACGAGCAGTCCACAGAGCAGCAGCTGCGGGACGATCATCATCGGGAAGAACTGAACGACCTGGAACTCGGTCCGTGCGAACGCGCTTGCGAGCAGTCCCAGGCCGAGCCCGAGCAGTGCGACCGCCGCCGCGAGCACGACGACGAACGCCGTGCTGCCGGCGAGCTCGAGTCCGAGCGGCCCGAGGCTGATCGCGCTGATCACGCCCGCTTGGACGACCGCGAGCGCCGTGAACGCGACCCCGTAGCCGGCGAGCAGGGAGAGGCGGCGGAGCGGGGTCGTCATCAACCGCTCGAGCGTCCCGGAGGTGCGCTCCCGGAGCACCGCGATCGACGAGACGAGAAACATGGTGAACAGCGGGAACATCACCATCAGGGCTGGACCGGCGATCTGGAAGGCGAGTCGCTGCTGGTCGTAGACGAGACGGAAGATCGTCATGAGGACGGCCGGTACGACGAGGAGCAGAACGACCGTTCTGGGGTCGTGGCGTAGCTGGCGGAGGACGCGAACGGTCGTCGCGCGGGTTCCGGTCATGCCCGCTCCTCGATGAGCCGGAGAAACGCCTGGTCGAGATCGTCGGTCCCGGTTCGCTCGGCCAGCGCGCGTGGGGTCGCCTGGGTGAGGAGCGCCCCGCTTCGCAACAGCAGCACGTCGTCGCAACGCGCGGCTTCGTCCATCACGTGGCTGGAGACGAGCAGCGTCGCCCCCCGCTCTGACAGCGATCGGAACAGCTGCCACAGCGTCTCGCGCAGGACGGGGTCGAGGCCGACTGTCGGCTCGTCGAGCACAAGCATTTCCGGTTCACCGAGAAGCGCCGTGGCGAGCGACACACGCGAGTGCTGGCCGCCGGAGAGCGAGCGCGCGAGCTGCGATGCCGTGTCCTCAAGCTCGACCTGCCCTATCACCTCGGCGACCTGCGTGCGTGGCGCGCCGACGATCGCGGCGAAGTACTCGAGGTTCTCCCGGACGGTCAGGTCACCGTACACCGCCGGGGCCTGGGTCACGTAGCCGACACGGTGGAGCAGCGGCGCGCTCCCCGCCGGATGTCCGAGCACCGTGAGTGATCCGCGGACTCGTCGCTGGACGCCGACGATCGCCCGCATCAACGTCGTCTTTCCGCTTCCACTGGGTCCGAGCAGCCCGGTGATCCCCCCGGCTGGGATCTCAAAGCTGACGTCGCGGAGAACGTCACGTCCGCCCCGGGTGACGCTCAGCGCCCCGGCGCTGAGCGCCACCGGCGAAGAATTCAACACACGTTGAATTTAGCGCGGCGCATGCAGCCAGGCAAGTACGGCGAGGACCCGGCGGTGATCCTTCTCTGTCGCCGGGAGATCGAGCTTCCAGAAGATGTTCGAGATGTGCTTCTCGACGGCGCGCTCGGTGACGACAAGTTCCTGGGCGATGCCGCTGTTGGAGCGGCCCTCGGCCATCAGCGACAGGACCTGCTGCTCACGCGGGGTGAGGAGCTCGAGCCGTTCCTGATCGTGGCGGCCGCCAAGCAGCGCGGCGACGGCCTCGGGATCGAGTGCCGTGCCGCCTTCGGCAACGCGCCTCACCGCATCGACGAACTCGCGAGGATCGGCCACCCGGTCCTTGAGCAGGTAGCCGATCCCGCCCTCGCCGGCGCTGAACAGCTCCCGAGCGAAGGTCTGCTCGACGTACTGGGAGAGGATGAGGATCGGGAGCCCGGGGTGCCGGCGACGGGCTTCGATCGCGGCGCGGACGCCCTCGTCGGTGAACGTCGGCGGCAGGCGGACGTCGCATACGCACACGTCGGGCGGCTGTCCGTCGACCGCCTCGAGGAACGCCTCGGCGGTGGCGACCGACGCCGCGATCTCGAACCCGTGCGTCGCAAGCAGCCGCTCGAGCCCGTCGCGCACGAGCGCGTGGTCCTCGCAGATGATCACTCGCATGGCAGCTCCGCGCGGACGAGGGTCGGCCCGCCGGCCGGGCTCTGCACCTCGAATCGGCCGTCAAGCGCGCGGACACGAGCCCGCAGACCGTCGAGGCCCGAGCCTGTCGGGTTGGCGCCGCCGTGGCCATTGTCGAGCACGGTCACCGTGACATCATGCTCGCGCTTCTGGACGGCCACCCGCACGGAGGTCGCACCGCTGTGCTTGGTCGCGTTCGTCAGCGCCTCGGCGGCGACGAAATACACAGCGGTGGCGACCGCGTCGGGGAGCGTGTCGATCGGGCCGGTGAGCTGCGCCGTCGCGGGGATCGTCGAGCGCTGGGCGAGGTCCTCGATCGCTGTGCGCAGGCCGCGTTCCTGAAGCAGCGCGGGGCGCAGCCCGCGCGAGAGGTCTCGGAGTTCGCCGAGCGCGCCGAGCGCCTCGTCGCGGGCCTTGCGTACCGCGGCACGGGCAGCGTCGGGATCGCTGGCGAGTTCCTCCTCGGCCATGCCGAGCTCCATCGCGAGCGCGACAAGCCGGGCCTGCGCGCCGTCATGGAGGTCACGTTCGATCCGGCGCAGCTGTTCGTTCGCGGCGGTGACGACGTCCGAACGCGTGCTCGCGAGCTCACGGACGCGGGCGCCCAGCCGTTGGCGCTCGCTCGCACCGAGCACGCTGACGGCGATGCGCGCGTGGCCCGACGCGATCCCCCGGTTGAGCAGGAGCGCGAGCGGGAGGGTCAGGAGGCCAAGCGCCATCGTCACGAACGCCCAGCCGAGTGAGGTCACGGTGTAGATGCCGAAGTTGAGCGTCGCGTACTGCTCGTGCGGGTTGGAGATCGCCCACCACCAGATGGGAAGCGTGACCCAGGCGAGGGTCAGCGCCGTCGCGGTCAGTGCGACGAGCGTGGCCGCGAAACCGAGGATCGAGTTGCCGACGAGCCACCCGGTCTCCTTCCACGTCTGGGGGTCGGTGCTGATCGTCTTCAGCAGACTCCAGAACCCCGGCTCCGGTGGGCGGCGGTAGACCGCCTCGATGCGCTCACGCCGCAGCCAGCCGGCGAGCCGCCGATCGACCGCCGTCGTCCAGCGAAACGCGTACAGCGTGCCGACCCAGACGAACGCTCCGATGATGAGGACGAGCAGGCTGACCGTGACCGACAGCCCGGTGACCCACACGACGAAGCCAATGATGCTCATCGTGAAGGCGCCGAGAAGGTATGCGAAGTCCCGCCAGACCCAGTCGAGGGTTGCGCGGACACGGTCGGTCGCTGTCGGTTTGGAGCTGAGGATCGAGACGGTTGGGGTGTCGTGCGTGGTCATGACGATCATGATCGATCTGACGGCGCACGACAGGAATGGGGGTGACGGGTGTCCTTGGGGTCGTGTTACCCGTACTCGCTCTATTCGCTGACCGCGGCTGCGGCGACCCGCTCCGGCGCCGGCGGGCGCGCCGTGTGCTGGCTCACCTGTCCCATCCCGGCCGCGAGGCTCGCGCCGAGCAGGCTCGCGATCACCATGAACAGCCAGCCGCCGCGGAACGTGCTGATCACATCGCTCGTGTGCGCGCTACCGAGGACCGCGACGAGCACCGAGACGCCGAGCGCGAACCCGATCTGCCGCGTCATCGTGAATACCGCCGAGCCGGTCGCGAACCGCGCCGGCGGCAGCGACGCGGCCGCTGCGCTCGCGAGTGATGGCAGCGTCAGGCCGACCCCGGTGCCGGTCATGATCTGGCCGGGCAGCATCTCCGTCGCGTACGACGGCGTCGCCCCGAGGTGCCAGAGCCACCACACGCCGCCCATCGCGAACAGGGTGATCCCCACTGCAGCGGTTGTGCGTTGCCCGATCCGGCCGGCCAGCCGTCCGCCAGGGGTGGCCGTGAGGGCGGCCATCGCGGGGCCCGGCATGAGCGCGACGCCCGCGTGCAGCACGGAGAAGTGCCACACGCCAGTGAGGAACAGCACGTTGCCGAGCAGCATCGCCGCGAAGGCCGCGTTGAACATCACCGACGCCGAGCTTGCGAGCGCAAACGACCGCACCCGCAGCATCGCCGGATCGACGATGGGCGAGGGATGGACGTGGCAGCGCCACCAGAACAGCCCGATCCCGGTGGCGGCGCCGGCCAGGGAAAAGACCGTCTCAGCGCTGCTCCAACCCCACTCGGGTGCCTTGACCAGGCCGAGGGCGAGCAGTCCGATCGACGCCATCAGGAGCACGCCACCGACCAGGTCAGGGCGTGCCTCGCTCTCGGCACGGCTCTCGCGCAGGAGTCGGACCCCGGACACGAGCGCGACCGCCCCGACCGGAAGGTTGACGAGGAACACGAGCCGCCAGCTGATATGGACGAGCAGGCCGCCCACCGGCGGCCCGGCAGCGGCGGCTACGCCGCCGACGGCGGACCAGACGCCGATCGCCATCGGACGCTCGGCGGGCTCGAACTCGGGCAGCAGCAGCGCCAGCGCCGTCGGCAGCAGAAATGCCGCCCCGGCCGCCTGGACGATGCGCGCGGCGACGAGCGCGGCGACCGATGGCGCCGCGCCACACAGCGCCGAACCGGCTGTGAACACGATCATGCCGATCAGAAAGCCGCGCCGGCGGCCGATCCGGTCGGCGACACGGCCGGCGGGAACCATCAACGCCGCGAGCACGATTGCGTACGCGTTGAGGACCCAGGAGATGCTCGCCACGCTGCTGCCGCTGAATTCCCGCTGGATCCGTGGAAACGCGATGTTGACAATGAACATGTCGAAACCGACGACGAACACGGCCAGCGAGACAACGGCGAGGACCTTCCAGCGGCGCTCCACTCTGATGTGCTCCTCGGTTCTGGGGATACCGGTTGCGTTTTGCAACCAGGCGGAGGCGCTCACCTTATCATGGCGGTAGCGAAATGCAACCCGGTCGGCTACGCTGTGCCCATGCCCTATCGGCCATTCACCGATCAGAACTGCTCGATCGCCCGGGCGCTCGAGATCATCGGGGAGCGCTGGACGCTGCTCGTGATGCGAGAGATCCTGCTCGGGCGTCGCCGCTTCGCCGAGATCCAGCGCAACACCGGGATCGCGAAGAACATCCTCAGCGACCGTCTCTCGACGCTCGTCGACCAGGGGTTGCTCAGGCGCCGGCTCTACAGCGAATCACCGGAGTCCTACGAATACGTTGCGACCTCGAAGGGCGTCGACGTGTGGCCAGTGCTCGTGGGCCTCATGCAATGGGGCGACGCTCACGCCGCTCCCGACGGACCGCCGCGCGTGTACGTGCACACGGTGTGCGGGCACGATGCCTCGCCGGAACTTCATTGCGGCCATTGCGGCGAGACGATCGCGCCGCGCGAGCTGAAGGTGCGTCCCGGTCCGGGCGCCGACTCGCTGCAGCTCGCCGAGCCGCTCCTGCCGTAGGGCAGGAGCGGCGCCAACCGACTCACGACACTCTAGCTAGGAGGCGGCTCCCGCAGGGGTGCCCAGCGCCCTGGCCTTGATCGCGTCGAACTCGGCCTGGGTGATCGTGCCACTGTCAAGAAGCTTCTTGGCGGTGTCGATCTCGCTCGCCGGCCCTGCGTTACCAGCGGCACTGCGGACGTACTCGTCGAACTGCGCCTGAGCGGCCTTGGTCTGCTTCTCGCTGCGCTCGGCCATCCCATCGTGATTGATGATCAGGTAGGCCAAAACGCCGATCCAGGGCAGGATCACGATCACGACCACCCACAGGGCCTTGCCCCAGCCCGACGTGTCGCGGCGGCGGAAGATATCGGTGAACACGACGATTGCGACCCAGATAAACAGGATCCAGGCAAAAACGATGAGGATGTCCCAAAGGACGTTCAGGAAGGGATATGACGACGCACTGATCAGCACTGTGATTCGCCTCCGTTAGTGGGGGTGACGCAGCTCTCTCGACCCAGCAGCTCGGAGCATGTGCGCTGGCGCGGGGACCGGCATCACCTAGATCGGATGAGGGCACGCCCTCGGTCGCGATGACCGCGCCCGGGCCACTACTGGCGCGAGAGCGCAACGAGCCGGGTAGCGGTCGCCTTCCAGGACGCCACGACCTCGCTTCCCGGGGCGATCGCGAGCTCGCCGGCTGACTGCGTCGTCACCTCGGCAACGAGCGTCTGACCGGCGGCGAGGCCGACCCGGACGCGGTTGCCGACCTCGGTCACCGACAGCACGCGCGCGACGAGGCGGTTCTGCGCCGAGTCGTCGTGGCTCGGAGCCGGTGCGGGTCGGATCGTGATCTCCCACGGGTAGATGCTGAGCGCGACCCGGCCGGACCCGGCGTCGGTGCTCGCCGCGGTGCCGCCGCCGTCGAGGTCCACCACCGTGAGGCCGTCCCGCGGGGCTCGGGCGGTGCCGGTGAGGACGACCGCGCCCGTGAAGTCGGCGACGAACGCGCTGGCGGGCGCCGCGGCGAGCTCGCTTGCGGTACCCGTTTGGACGATCTCGCCGGCGTCGATCACGCCGATCTCGTCGCCGAGCAGCGCCGCCTCGGAGAAATCGTGCGTGACGAGCAGCGACGGATGCGCGAGCCCGTGCAGCATCACCGCGAGTTCCCGGGCTGCGCTCGCGCGCGTGCGCGGGTCAAGCGCCGAGAGCGGCTCGTCGAGCAGGAGCACGTCCGGCTCGGGTGCGAGCGCGCGGGCGAGTGCGACCCGCTGGCGCTCGCCGCCGGAGAGCTCGTGGGGCCGGGCGTCGGCGCGGTTGGCGAGCCCGAACCGGTCGAGCAGCGCGTGCGCGGTGGCGCGCCTCTGTGTGCGGTGCTGCCCGCGCAGCCCATACGCAACGTTCCGCCAGGCGCTGAGGTGGGGGAACAGGGCGTAGTCCTGGAATACGTAGCCGCAGCGGCGTCGCTCCGGCGGCGTCGACGTGCGAGTTGCGGTGTCGACCCAGACCGCGTCGCCGAGCGTGATCCGGCCGCGGTCGAGCTCGACGGTGCCGGCAATGAGCCGGAGCACCGTTGTCTTGCCGGCGCCCGACGGCCCGGCGAGCGCGAGACACCGCCCCGACTCGACCGTGAAGGCGAGCTTGATCTCGACGTCGCCGACCGTATGGGCGAGGTCAGCCTGCAGCACGGCTGAGGGTGTTCGCGCCGGGCACGAACTTGACCGCGAGCAGGATCGCGGCCGACACGACCACGAGCACGCCCGACAGCGCGAGCGCGGCCGGGAAATCAGAGGCGAACTGGTCGTAGATCGCGAGCGGCGCAGTCTGGGTGATTCCGCGGAAGGACCCGGCGAACATCAGCGTGGCACCGAACTCGCCGAGCGCGCGCGCCCACGCAAGCGCGAGCCCGGCGGCGAGGCCCGGCAACGCGACCGGGACAGCGACGCGGAGGAACGCCGCCGCCTCGGTGGAGCCGAGCGTGCGCGACGCGTCCTGCAGCGATCGCGGGACCGACGCAAACGACGACTGCGCCTGGCGGATGTAGTACGGCGCCGACACGAACGTGAGCGCGACGACGACGCCGGCGGTCCGGAGGACGAGCGTGATGCCCGCGTCCTGGAGCGCCCCGCCCAGCAGTCCGTTCGGCCCGAGCGCGGCGAGCAGGCCGATCCCGGCGACGGCGGGCGGGAGGACGAGCGGCAGTTCGACGAGTGTGATCACGACGTTCCGGCCCCGGAACGCGCGCGTCGCCAAGAAATAGGCCGCCGGCGTGCCGACGAGGACGATGATGACGATGGCGATGAGGGTGGTCTCGAGGCTCAGGCGCAGCGCGTCGGTGGCAACCGGATCGCCGAGGCTGGAGATGAGCTTCGCCGGCGCCGTGTTGGTGAAGATCGCGATCACCGGGAGCACGAGGAACACGAGCGCGATCACGACCGCGGCTCCCAGCAGGAGCGAAAACCACGGCCACTTCCTCATGCGTGCGGCGGCGGGGCGAGGAACCCGGAGGCGAGCAGCGCGGCGCGGCCGTCCCCGTGGAGGAGCCCGCTGATGAACTGCTCGCCCTGAACGGGATGTCCGGTGCCCTTGACGACGGCGACGCCGTACGCGACGACCGGCTGCACCGAGGCGGGGAGCTCGATCGCCTTGAGCTTGCCGTGGGTGGCGCTGACGTCGGTGACGTACGTGAACCCGGCGTCGACCGCGCCCTCGCTCAGCTTGCCGATGATCCCGCCGACGTCTGGCTCCTCGGAGCGAACGTTCCCGAGGATCTGTTTCGTCTGCGACGCAGGGAGCTGTGCGAGCACCTTGCGGGTGTAGATCCCGATCGGGACCGTCGCCGAACCGATCGCCACCGTGACGCCGGACTGCTCGACGTCGCTCAGGGTGTAGATCTTCGTCGACGACGCCGGAACGGCGAGCACGAGCTTGTTCGCGGCGAACGTCACCGGCTTCTCAACGAGCCCTTTCGCATACAGAGCATCGGGGAGCTTCGTATTGGCCGAAGCGAACACATCGGGCTTGGCGCCCTGCTCGATCTGGGCGGCAAGGATGTCCGAGCCGCCGAATGAGAAGCGCGCGTGCGCGAGCGTGAACCGTGTGCCGTATGTCGTGAAGGCGTCCTTGAGCGAGGCGGCGGCGGAGACGGTCAGGTCAGGGACGGCGGAGCCAGAGCCGGAGCCGGAGCCGGCGGAGCTCGTCGAAGATGAATTCGAGCCTGAGCCGCAGCCGGCCAATGCGAGCACGAGCGTTGCGATGCAGACAGCCGTGGTCGTCCACCGTCTGCGTGTACTCATCCGACCTCCCTCTCGATCATCACGGACGTTGCCTTCACAGTCGCCGTCGCCTCGACGCCCTCGACGAGGCCGAGTTCCTCCACCGAGTCACGCGTGACGGCCGCGGTGACGAGGAACGGTCCGGCCTCGATCTCGACGAGCGCCATTACGCCCTCGACCTCGACCGAGCGCACGATCCCCCTGAAGCGATTGCGGGCGGACAGCTGGGCGCCGGTCGTGTGCCGGGGGCGGCGCTGGCTCAGCCGCGCCACTTCCTCGGCCGGGACGAGCCGTCGGTTCCGGCTGTCACGTTGCGTACGCAACTTGCCGGCCCGGTCCCAGCGTCGAAGTGTGTCCTGGCTGACGCCGATGGCCCGAGCTGCCTCCCCAAGTGTGAGGTTGTCTGTCATATTGCAATAGCATTGCATAGGCAGCCCCGTCGAGGCGGTGCGCGAGCTCGGCCTCGCCGAAGGTTCGGCCGTGACCGTGACCATCAAGGCCTCGGACGAGATCCTGGCGACGCCGTAGGGGCTAGCCCAGGCCGGGCGGCACGGCGGGCGCGTCGCGGGGCGCCAGGATCTTTCCGATCTTCGCCCACAGGACCTGCCAGTACGGGCCGGGGCTGCCCTCGGCGTTGTACGCGCCCGGCTTGAACGTCATCGCGATCGCGATCGAGACCTTCTGTGCGGGCAGGTACGACTCGATCGCGGCCTCACCGGCGAACAGCGGGTTCTGGAGCAGCCACTGGCCGCGGGTGCCGTTGGTGACCATCCCGATCCCATACCCGTAGTACTTGTTGAGCGTCATGCAGCGCTCGCACGTCTTGGGTGCGGGCTTGCCAAACCCGATGTGCGGGTTGATCTGCGCGCGATAGGAACGGCGCGAGAGGAGCCTGCCGCTGCCGAGCCCGATCGCGGTGCGCGTCATGTCGGCGATGTCGGTTGTCTCGATCGCTCCGTGGGCGAGCGTCCAGGACGGGTTCCAGTACGTCGCGTCCTCAAAGAAGTGGTCCTTCGGGGGGATATGGAAGACCGGACCGCGCTCGCCTGAGTAGGCATGGAGCGCGGGCAACGGGATCGGCGGCTTGATCGATGCGACGGTGTTCTTCAGCCCGAACGGTCGGAGCACCATCCGGCTGATGGCGACGTCGAGGGGCAGCTTCGTGATCTTGGAGAGGACGAGTCCGAGGATCACGTAGTTGCTATGCGCGTAGCTGAAGTTCGTACCCGGGGTGAACTGGTGTCGCGTATCGAGCAGGAGCTTCATCTGAAACTGCGTCGTGATCGTGGTGAACGGATCGGCGTACAGCCTGTTGTAGAGCCGCGGATCGAGCTCGAAGTCGTGATAACCCGCCGTCATCGACGCGAGCTCTCGGAGCGTCACCCGGCGTGCGTCACGGAGGTTCGGGAGCCACTTTGAGACCTTGTCGTCGAGTCTGACCTTGCCCTCGTCGACGAGCCGAAGCAGCAGCGTCGACATGTAGGAGATCGCGACCGCGCCGTTGCGGAAATGCATGTTGGTCGTGGCCGGGACACCCGTCTGCGAGTTCCCGTAGGCCTTCGTCATGACCGTCCGGCCGTTCTTCGTCGCCTGGACGATCACCGCTCTGAGGTTGTGACGGGCGATCGCGTTGCGGATCAGCGCGTCGATGCGGCTCTGCACGCTCGCCGCCGATGCGGGGGGCGGTTGTGCACCTGCGAACGTGATCGCGCAGGCGAACGCAGCCACGAGTGCCAATCGTCCGGTCAGGAGTTTGCCACGGGATATGGACATGTTGCTGTCAGGCGGTGAGCACAACCGCCGCCTCCGGGGTGGCGACGTGGAAGCTGAAGCTCTGCTCGAGATACAGCTGGACGGCGTCCGCGGTGTGACTCGTGTAACCGAGCGACAGGTCTTGGCCTGACTCGAACAGGAAGTCCCCGCCGCGCAGACTAAGGACGACCGCTCCCTTGACGCCGGGCGCCCAGGTGATCGGCCCGCCGAGGATCTTGTGGAGGTGCTCGAGCAGCGGGTAGCCGCCGTGCTCGGCCGTCTCGACGACGCGCTGGTTCTGCTCGCCGCCGAGCGCGAGCGCGTACGGTCCCTTGATGCCGTTCCGCAACAGGCGCTGCACGGCTGCGGCGACCGGGCTCGGATACTGGTTGGTGTCCTCCCCGAGCGCGATCGGGTCGTGCGGGCATACCTCGGAGATCCCGGCGATCGCGCCCTCCCAGCCGTGGAACACGGCGATGTTCTCGGCCACGGCGATCTGGTGCGCGGCTGTGTCGAGCGGCTCCAGGTCAGCATCGGCGGCACCGCGATCGAAGTCGCGCAGCTCCTCGAGCGACAGCGCGAAGTCGGCGCGCACCTCGACGAGCGGTAGCACGCGCCGCTGGCGGCCGCTGACGCCCGTGCACGGTGCGGAGGTGAGCGCCGTTGTCCGGCCGAGCGTCGTGGCGGAGTACGACCAGCCGTGCGGACCGGAGAAATCGATCAGCCGCCGAGCGGCGAGCGCCGGTTCGAGTCGCTCACGCGCCTCGTCGTCGAGCTCGCTCCAGGCGGCGTCGCTGATCGGGGCCAGGTTGCGAAGTAGATGGTTCATCGCGCGATCCCCCGAAGGCTACCGATGCCCAGCGAGCCGTCCTCGCTGGAGCCTTCGGCACCGCTCCCGCCCTCGAGCACTTCTTCCTCGGCCGCTTCGCCGTGCTCGACGACGTCCCCGGGCTTGAACAGGACGCTCTCGGCGATCTTCCGCCACTCTGGGGTCCGGCGCAGGAGAAGCTCGAGGTCCATCGCGAAGTGCTTGAACTCCTCGCCTTGCGCATCACGCATCACCGCGAGGGCGTCGGTGTCGCTTTCGACGGCGATTCGCTGCTCGTACCAGCCGATCGCCTCGGCCTCTTCAGTCAGCGACGCGCATAGCCGCGCAAACGTCCGCGTGGCAGCCGGTAGCTCCTCCGGTGGTTCGTGGTACTGATCAAAGCCCATGCGTTCTCCCGTGCCGGTGACGTCGTCGTATTGGGGGGAATCCTAGTGTTGTGTGTTGGCGGTTCGACTGGCGTCGAACCTCCGATTCACGACATGGCTCTACCCGTCAGGGTTACGACTAACGACAACTGGAGGATTTGATGAGCAGCGTTGCCACCGAGATACCGCGGTTGGCCCTCGGCGTCTGGCAGGTGCCGGACGGACCGGAGTGCGAGAACGCCGTGCGCTGGGCGCTCGACGTCGGCTACCGCCACATCGATACCGCGCAGGCGTACGAGAACGAGGCGAGCGTCGGCCGCGCGATCGCCGCCAGTGGCGTTCCGCGGGAGGAGATCTTCATCACGACGAAGTTCTTCCCGCGGCGCAAGGACCCGGCGGCGGAGGCGGCGCGCAGCCTCGAGCGGCTGCAGACCGATTACCTCGACCTCTACATCATCCACTGGCCGGCCGGCGGCCCGACGTGGGCGTGGCCGGGGATGGAACAGGCGCTGGCGGACGGTTCCACCCGCCGTATCGGGATCTCGAACTTCAGCCTGGCGCAGGTCGACGAGCTGCTCGGCGTCGCGACCGAGCGGCCGGTCGTCAACCAGGTCCAGTTCAGCCCGTTCGAGTATCGGAAGGCGCTGCTCGAGGGGTGCCAGCAGCGGGGGATCGAGCTCGAGGCATACAGCCCGCTCGGCACCGGCCGGCATCTGCGCGAGCAGGTCGTGTTCGAGATCGCCGAGCGCATCGGTCGAACCTCCGCGCAGATCCTCATCCGCTGGTGCCTCCAGCGCGGCACGATCGTCCTGCCGAAGTCGACCCATCGCGAGCGGATCGCGGAGAACTTCGACGTGTTCGACTTCGAGCTCTCCGATCAGGACATGGCAGAGCTCGACGCCCTCGACGCGACCGGCGGGACCGCGGAGGCGCGCGAGTCGAAGTGGTGGTGACGCGCGACGCGCGGCCGGGCTACCCCTCGCCGATACGCGAGCACCGCCATACCGTGACCGGTACGAGTTCCCACGCGGCGGCCACATGGCGCTCGCGTGGGAGATCGTGCTGCTCAGCGCGGTACGAGTTCCCACGCGGCGGCCACATGGCGGTCGCGTGGGAGATCGTGCCGGTCCGGCCCGCGCCGGCCCAAGCCCCTGAGGTCACAAACCTAAGCCGGGCAGCCGAGCGCTTCGTCGGTGGTGACCGCCGTGTCCTCCGGTAGGTACCGCCGCTTGAACGTGAACGCGTGTGGCGTCGGTCCGTGCTCGCGGAGGTGCTCGAGGCGGGCGACCGCCTCGTCGACCGACGGGATGTGGCCTGCGGGCACCCACCACAGCACCATGTACACGCGGATCCGCTCGAACCATTCCCGGCGCCGGCGCATGACCGAGACGTGATCGCTGCGGTAGACAAACGAGGCGAGCGCGTCGATCGACTCCCAGACCGACATGTTGACGATCATCTGGTCGTCGTCGAACGGGCGAATCGCGGTCGCGTTGCCGTCGTCGGTCTGTAGCCGCCAGACGAAGCCGGGGGCAGCGTCGGCGAGCGCGTTGATCGGGTCGAGCGCGGCGATGAAATCGTCGAGCAGCGGCGAATCAACAGGTGCGAGTGCACGCCCGATGTTGAGCTCCGCGATCTGTAGAGCAGGGCCGGAGATGAGCGCAGCCTAGCCGAGCTGTGCTCGGCGCTCCACCACGGCAAACTTTGCAACGGTGCACAACGCCGAGATCGTCATCGCAGGGTTGCTCGTCGCTGTCGCGGGACTGAGCGCGCTCGCACGCGTCCTCGCGGTCCCGTACCCGATCGTGCTCGTCATCGGCGGGGCCGTCTTCGGGTTCGTGCCCGGGATCCCGAGTGTGCGACTCAATCCGGACGTCGTGCTCGTGGTGTTCCTACCGCCGCTCCTCTACGGCGCGGCGTTCTTCGCCAACCTCGGCGATATCCGCAGGAGCCTGCGGGTCGTGACGCTCAACTCGATCGGCCTCGTGCTTGCGACGATGGTGATTGTCGCCGTCGTCGCGCACGCGCTCGTCGACGGGATGACCTGGGCGTCGGCGTTCACGCTCGGCGCGATCGTCTCGCCGACGGATCCGCTCGCCGGCGCGACGATCATGCGCCGGCTCGACTTCCCGCGGCGGATCATCAGCGCCGTCGAGGGCGAGGGCCTGTTCAACGACGCGACGGCGCTCGTCGCGTACAAGTTCGCCGTCGCCGCAGTCGTCAGCGGGACGTTCTCGCTTGCCGACGCCGGCCTGAAGTTCGTCGCCGGCGCGGCGGGCGGGATCGCGATCGGCCTCGCCGTCGGCTGGCTCATCGCAGAGCTCCGCGCGCGCACGTCGGATGCGCAGACGAGCATCACGATCTCGCTGTTCAGCGGCTACGCGGCGTTCATTCCCGCCGACGCGGTCGGGGCGTCCGGCGTGCTGGCGGCCGTCACGACAGGGATTTACATGGGCGTCCGCGGGCCGAGCATCGTCCCGGCGCGGATCCGGCTGCAGGGCTTCTTCTTCTGGGAGATGCTCGACTACCTGCTCAACGCGAGCCTGTTCGTGCTCGTCGGGCTTCAGTTGCGCGGCGTCATCGATCGCATCGACGGCCACTCGGCGTGGACGTTCGCCGGCTGGGCCGCCGCGGTCGTCGGGGTCGTCATCGGCACGCGGGTCCTCTGGTCGTTCACCATCACCGTCCTCATTCGGTCCGTCGATCGCCGGGCCTCGCAACGGGCGCGACGCGTCGGCTGGCGCGTGCGGCTCGTGGCCGCCTGGAGCGGGATGCGGGGTGCCGTGTCACTCGCCGCGGCTCTCGCAATCCCGTTCCACACCGACTCCGGTGCGCCGTTCCCCGACCGCGACCTCATCATCTTTCTCACGTTCGGCGTCATCTTCGGGACGCTCGTTGTCCAGGGCCTGACGATGCCGATGTTGATCCACCGGCTCGGCATCACGCGCGACGACAGTGAGGACGGCGAGGAGATCCGGGCGCGGCTCGTGGCGACCAAGGCGGCACTGGCCCAACTCGACCGGCTCGAGGCCGAGGAGTGGACCCGCGACGACACGATCGAGCGGATGCGCGGCCTCTACAACTACCGCAAACGGCGGTTCGCGGCGCGGGCCGGAAAGATCGAGGACGACGGTTACGAGGATCGGTCGCTCGCGTATCAGCAGGCCGTCCAGAGCGTGCTCGCTGCCCAGCGGGAGGCACTCGTCGATCTCCGCAACGAGGGCCGGATCTCGAACGAGACCATGAACCACGTGATCCGCGAGCTCGACCTCGAGGAGACCCGTCTCGAGATCTAGTGCGCCCAGGCACGTGGCAGACTCACGCGCATGAGCCGTCGCGCGTGGGGAGCGTTTGCCGCTGCCTCTCTCATCTGGGGCGTTCCGTACCTGTTCATCCGGATCGCCGTGCGCGGCGGGATGACGCCGTTGACGCTCGCCTGGGGGCGTGTCACGCTCGCCGCCGTCGTCCTGCTCGCGCTCGCCTGGCGAGCCGGCGTGCTCGGCCCGATCAGACGACATCTGCGCTGGCTCGCGCTGTACGCCTTCGTCGAGGTGACGGTGCCGTTCCCGATGATCGCGTTCGGCGAGCAGCGCGTGTCATCGTCGCTGGCCGCGATCGTCGTCGCGTCCGTGCCGCTGATCGGGGCGGTGCTCGCGTTCCGCTTCGACCACTCCGAACGCCCGACGCGGCTGCGCGCGCTCGGACTGCTGATCGGCTTCGGCGGCGTCATCGCGCTCGTCGGAATCGACGTCGCCGGCCGGGCGAGCGAGCTGCTCGGGACGGTCGCGATCCTGCTCGCCGCGGTCGGGTACGCGATCGGCCCGATGGTCGTAAAGCTGCGGTTGGGAGGGCTTGATGCCCGCGCCGCAATGGGTGGGATGTTGGCGATCGCGTCGCTGTTGCTGCTGCCGGGCGCGCTGCTCGACCTGCCGTCGCGCGTGCCGTCGGCCGGCGCAATCGTCTGCGTCGTCGTGCTCGGGCTGCTGTGCACCGCGGCGGCGTTCGTGATCCTCACCGTGCTCATCCGGGAGGCCGGGACGAGCCGTGCGATGGTGATCACGTACGTCAACCCGGTCGTCGCCGTCGCGCTCGGCGTCGCGCTGCTCGGCGAGCAGCCGGGTCCGGGCGCGGTCGCCGGCCTGCTGCTCATCCTCGCGGGCTCGTGGCTCTCGACCGGCGGTCGCCTGCCGCCGATGCGGCGCCGGCCCGTGCTGGTCTCCGGCGCGCTGCTCCTCTTGGCGCTCCCGGCAGCTTCCGGTGCCGCGACCACCGCCGCGTGGACGACCTACCGCCACGACATGCAGCGTTCCGGGATCGATCCGGACAGCACCTCGCCGGACGCGCCGAAGCAGGTGTGGCAGACCGGATCGCTCGACGGTCCGATCTACGGCTCCCCGCTCGTGTTCGGCTCCCGCGTGTACGTCGCCACCGAGAACGACACCGTGTACGGGCTCGACCTCGCGACCGGCGCGGTCGTCTGGCGGCAGCATCTGGCCACCCCGGTCGGCCTCAACGGGTTGCCGTGCGGCAACATCGACCCGACGGTCGGGATCACGGGGACGCCGGTGATCGACCCGGCGACGCGGCGGATCTACGTCGTCGCCGACACGTGGGACGGGAGCGACAAATTGAGCATCGCCCACGAGCTCTATGGGCTGAGCGTCGACACGGGGGCGATCGCAGCGGGAATGCCGATCCACGTCGACCCGCCCGGTTCGCATCCCGACTACCAGCTGCAGCGACCCGGGCTCGCCCTCGACGCGGGACGGATCGTCATCGGGTACGGCGGCAACTCGGGCGACTGCGGCGAGCATGAGGGCCTCTACCACGGCTGGGTGGTCTCGGTTCCGGAGACCGGCGGCGCGCTCAAGACGTTCGAGGTCTCGTCCGGCTCCGGCGGCGGCGCCGTCTGGGGCGCCGGAAATGGGCTCCCCGTCGATGCGTCGGGTGCCGTGTGGGCGGCGACCGGCAACAGCCCGGGACCTCCGCTCGACAACCAGGAGTCGGTCGTACGGCTCGGCATCGACATGGGCGCACCACTTGACCACTGGGCGGCGCCGAACTGGCTGACCCTCGACTACAACGACACCGACCTGGCGTCGAGCGAGCCAATACTGCTCCCGGGCGGCCTCGTGTTCCAGATCGGCAAGGAGGGCGTCGGCTACCTGCTCGACGGAGCGAACCTCGCCGCAGGACCACATGATCAGGGGAGCGTCTGCGACGGCGGCAGCTACGGCGGCGGGATCGTCCTGAACGGGGTCATCTACGTCACCTGCACGGACGGGATCCGAGCCATGTCGCTCGACGTTGCGGGGAAGACATTCACGCCGCTGCCCGGCTGGAACGTCACAGGCGGTGCCGTGGGGCCGCCGATCGTCGCCGGCGGCCTCATCTGGTCGGCTGGCTTCAACGACGGCACGCTCTACGGGCTCGACCCCGGCACCGGCAAGGTCGCGTTCTCAAAAGACCTCGGGACGTTCAACCACTTCGCCACTCCGGCGGCCGGCGCCGGGCTGTTGTTCGTGGCGAACGGCGACCAGGTCACGGCGCTCCAGATCGCCAAGACGCAGGCGCTTATCACGCCGCCGCCGATCGTCCCTCCGCCGGCGCGCGCGCCGCTGGTGACCAGGGCACGGCTGTCGGGGACCGCCCGGGCCCGGACACTGCGGCTCACGCTCTCGACGGCCGCGACCGTGACCGTGACGGTTACGCAGCGCCTCGCCGGGCGGCGGGTGCACGGTCACTGCCGCGCGGGCGCCCGTCACGGCCGCCGGTGCACCGTCACCGTGCGCCGGTCGCGGTTCACGCGGCACGCGCACGCCGGCGACAACACGTTCCGTCTCACGTTCTCCCGTCTGCAGGCGGGCCGCTATGCCGTTGCACTCTGGGCGGTCGACGGCGGCCATCGCGTCTCGCGCACGACGCATCTCTCGCTCACGCTGAAGCGACGCTAAGGCCTCAGCGCCATGCCTGACGGCGCGTGAACGTTTGGCATCGGGGGCAGCCTGAGCAGGCGTTCCTTGTGTCCGAGTGGGCGCGAGGAGTAAGGTCGATCAGGCACTGCCCAACCTTGAGGAGAGGGAATGAGCACACCCGTTCCGGTACGACTGAACGTCAACGGCGTTGACCATCAGCTGGACGTCGAGCCCCGACTTTTGCTCGTGCATGCCCTGCGCGAGAACCTCGGCCTCACCGGCACCCACGTTGGATGCGATACGTCGAACTGCGGCGCCTGCACGGTCCACCTCGACGGCCGCGCGGTCAAGTCGTGCACCGTCCTCGCGGTCCAGGCGGATGGCGCTCAGGTGACGACGATCGAGGGGATGGGCAGCGAAGATCAGCTGCATCCTCTGCAGGAGGCGTTCTGGAACGATCACGGCCTGCAGTGCGGCTACTGCACGCCGGGGATGATCATGGCGGCCGCCGGTTTCCTCGAGGGCAACCCGAATCCGACCGAGGACGAGGTGCGGCACGCGCTTGAGGGCAACCTGTGCCGCTGCACGGGCTATCACAACATCGTGAAGGCTGTGCTCGACGCCGCGAAGAGCAAGTCGGCGACGATCTCCCAGCCGGAGGTGACGGCATGAGCGACGGCGGCAACGGCGCCACCGCGACCCACGTCGGCCAGGCGATCCGCCGCAAGGAGGACCCGCGCCTGATCACCGGCCGGGCCCGGTACGTCGATGACATGGTGCTGCCCGGGACCCTGTGGGCAGCGTTCGTGCGCTCACCCGAGGCGCACGCCAAGATCGTTTCGATCGACGCGTCGCTGGCGCTCGAGCGTGACGGGATCCACGCCGTGTACACCGGCGAGGACCTGGGTGACCTCGCGGGGCCGCTGCCGATGGCGTGGGTTCCGCCCGGCGTCGAGGTCAATAACCCCGAGCACTGGCCGATCGCCCGGGGCGCGGTCAAGCACGTCGGCGATCCGGTCGCCGTCGTCATCGGCGAGGACCGCTACGGCGTGATGGACGCAGTCGAGGACGTCGTCGTCGAGTACGAGGCGCTGCCCGTCGTCGTTGATCCGGAGCAGGCGCTCGCGGGCGGCCCGTTCGTTCACGACTCGCTCGGCACGAATAAGGTGCACGAGTGGTCGCTGCCAGGCGGCGACGTGGAGGCGGGCTTCGCCGAGGCCGATGTGGTCGTCGAGCGCCGCGTCGTCAACCATCGCACGGCGGGCGCGCCGATCGAGCCGCGCGGCGTGCTGGCCGACTACCGCGCAGGCAGCCTCACGGTATGGAGCGCAACCCAGGTGCCGCACTTCGTCCGGCTGTTCCTCGCGATCCTGCTCGGGATGAGCGAGGAGCGCGTGCGGGTGATCGCCCCCGAGGTGGGCGGCGGCTTCGGCTCCAAGCTTCAGGTCTACGGCGAGGAGGTCTTTGCCGCCTGGGCGTCACGCAAGCTCGACCGTCCGATCAAATGGATCGAGACCCGGTCGGAGAACATGCAGGTGACCCACCAGGGTCGCGACCAGATCTCCTACGTGAAGATGGGTGCCAAGCGGGACGGCACGGTGACCGCCTTCCACGTGAAGATCATCGCGGACTTCGGCGCCTACAACATGCTGCTGACGCCGTTGATCCCGTCGCTCGGCGCGTTCGTGATGGGCGGGTGCTACGCAATCCCGAACGTTCAAACGGACATCGTCGGGGTGTTCACGAACAAGTGCCCGACCGACGCGATCCGCGGGGCGGGCCGGCCCGAGGCGACCCACATGATCGAGGTGACGCTCGACCAGATGGCCGCCGAGCTCGGGATGAGCCCGGTCGAGATCCGGCGGAAGAACTTCATTCCCAAGGAGGACTTCCCGCACGCGGTGGCGACCGGCGTCGTCTACGACTCGGGCGATTACGACAAGACGCTCGACCGGCTGCTCGAGATGGTCGATCTGGATGCGTTCCGCCGTGAGCAGGAGGAGCTCCGGGGTCAAGGCACGTACCGCGGGATCGGGTTCTCGACCTACACCGAGATCTGCGGGCTCGCGCCGTCCCGGATTACCGGGCCGGCGGGCGTGGGCGTCCAGGCCGGGGGCTGGGAGTCGGCGATGGTACGCGTGCACAACACCGGCGCCGTCACCGCCTACAGCGGTGCGAGCGGCCACGGGCAGGGCCATGAGACGGCGTTCGCGCAGATCGTCGCCGACCGGCTCGGCGTCGATCCGGCCGTCGTCGAGGTGATCCAGGGAGACACCGGCACCGGGCCCGAGGGCCGCAACACCTACGGCTCGCGGTCGCTTGCCGTCGGCGGTGAGGCGCTCGCCAAGTGCGCGAACAAGGTCGCCGAGAAGGCGAAGCGGATCGTCGCGCACCATCTCGAGGCTGCTCCCGAGGACATCGAGGTCACGACCGGGAAGTTCTCCGTCAAGGGCTCCCCTGACAAGGGGATGACGCTCGCCGAGGTCGCGGGCGTGACGTACGTCTACGACATCCCGGATGACATGGAGCCCGGGCTCGAGGAGACGACGTTCTACGACCCGGAGAACTTCGTGTTCCCGTTCGGGGCCCACGCCTGCATCGTCGATATCGACGCAGAGACCGGCAAGACGAAGGTCGTTCGTTATGTCGCGGTCGACGACTGCGGCAACGCAATCAACCCGTTGATCATCAACGGGCAGCTCCACGGCGGCATCGTGCACGCGCTTGGCCAGGCGCTGTACGAGCGTGTCCACTACGACGAGGACGGCCAGCTCGTCACCGGCACGTTCGTCGACTATGCGCTGCCGACCGCGGCCGAGATGCCGAGCTTCGAGCTCGACCGCACCGTCACGCCCTCGCCGGTCAACTCACTCGGCGTCAAGGGCGTCGGCGAGGCGGGCACGATCGCGGCGAGCGCGGCGGCGACGAACGCCGTGATCGACGCGTTGCGTCCCCTCGGCGTCACATATATCAACATGCCGCTCAGCCCGATGCGGGTGTGGGAGGCCATTCAGGAGTCCCAGAAGGGAGGTGTGCCCGCGTGATCCCTGCAGAGTTCGACTACATCGCGCCGGATTCGCTTGATGAGGCGATCCTGGCGCTGAAGGAGAACGGCGATGAAGCGAAGCTGCTCGCCGGCGGCCACTCGTTGCTGCCGTTGATGAAGCTCCGCCTCGCGGCGCCCGCGCTGCTCATCGACCTGCGGAAGGTCCCGGGACTGCATGGGATCCAGCGGGAGAACGGGAGCTGGCGGATCGGGGCGATGACGCAGCACGTGACCCTCGAGACAACTCCGGAACTCGGCGTCATCTCGCGGGCCGCGGGGACGATCGCGGACCCCCAGATCCGCAACCGGGGGACGATCGGCGGAAGCCTTGCGCACGGCGATCCGGCGTCGGATCTCCCGGCGGTGCTGCTGATCACCGAGGGCAGCGTCACCGCCAGCGGCGGCGACGGTGGACAGCGGTCGATCGCTGCGCAGGACCTGTTCCGCGACTACCTCGACACGGCGCTCGAGCCGCACGAGGTGCTCACCGAGGTGCGCGTGCCGGCGTTCGACGACTGGGGCTTCAGCTACCAGAAGTTCAACCGGCGCAGCGAGGACTGGGCGATGGTCGCGGTCTCCGCGCTCGTCAAGCAGAATGGCGGCGTGTGCGAGGACGTCCGCATCGGGCTGACGAATATGGCGTCAACGCCGCTGCGGGCGAGCGCGGTGGAGGAGGCCCTCAAGGGGCAGCCGCTGAACGCCGAGACGATCGCGGCTGCCGCCGAGAACGCTGCGGAGGGAACCCATCCGCCGGCTGATCTCAACGCGAGCTCGGAGTACAAGAGCCACTTGGCGCGCGTCCTCACGCGGCGCGCGCTGACGGAGGCTGCCGGCCTCTAGTGTCGTTCTCGGAACTCGGATCCGTCGAAGCGGCGAGCGCCGCGCTCGCCGCCCGCGGATACCTCGCCGATCGCCCGCTGGCGCTGGCGATCACGCTTGCGGCCACCCTTGAGCAGCCGCTGCTGCTCGAGGGTGAGGCCGGCGTCGGCAAGACCGAGGTCGCCCGAGCCGTCGCCGAGGCGACGGATGCGCGGCTCATCCGGCTGCAGTGCCACGAGGGAATCGACCTGCACCACGCGGTGTACGACTGGGACTATGCGCGCCAGTTGCTCGCGCTGCGCGCGGCCGAGAGCGGAGTCGATGAGGGTGAGCTGTTCTCACGCCGCTTCCTGCTGCGCCGCCCGCTGCTCGAGGCGCTCGAGCACGACGGCCCGGTCGTATTGCTGATTGACGAGATCGACCGCGCCGATGACGAATTCGAGGCGTTCCTGCTCGAGTTCCTCTCCGACTTCGCCGTGACGATCCCCGAGCTCGGGACGATCGCGGCGCATCAGCGCCCTCTCGTCATCCTCACCTCGAACCGAACGCGCGAGCTCCACGATGCGCTCAAGCGCCGCTGTCTCTACCACTGGATCGACTACCCGACGCCGGAGCGGGAGCGCGAGATCGTCCACGCACGCGTCCCCGGCGTGTCCGAGGAGATCACTCGGCGTGTGGTCGCCGCCGTCGCCCGCCTGCGCGACCAGGGCGATCTGTACAAGCTGCCGGGCGTGGGAGAGACGCTCGTGTGGGCGCAGGCGCTGCTCGCGCTTGGCCCCGACGCCGATCTCGACGAGACGCTCGGCGTCGCGCTCAAGGTGCACGAGGACCTCGAGCGCGTGCGGCAGCGCAAGGTGCTCGAGGGTGTCTGAGACATCGGCTGAGTCGACCGGTGTGACGGACGGGCTGTCGTTGCTGGCGGCGGAGATGCGTGCGGCCGGGGCGCGCGTCGGCGTCGGTGAGCTGCTCGCCGCACACCTGGCGCTCGCCGCGGTTGATCCGTCCTCGCGCACCGATGCGCGACTCGCGCTGCGCACCGTGATGTGCTCACGGCGCGAGGACCTGGAGCGCTTCGAGCACGCGTTTCTCGTGGTCTTCGGGGACGAGCACGCCGCCGGTCGCGAGCAGTCGCTGAGCGAATTGGGAGCGATCGAGCACGAGGTCCTCCCACGGGCGGCGATCCCTTCCGCGGGCGCGGCACCCGAGCCGCCGGCTGCGGCCGACGAGGACCCAAGCGCGGTGCCGGCGGCGTGGAGCCAGGTCGAGTTGCTCCGGGCCAAGGACTTTGCGCGCTACAGCGACGCCGAGATGGCGGCCGCACGAGAGCTGATCGCCCGCCTCGCCCGGCGCGGACCGACCCGCCGCTCGCGACGCAGTCGCCCGGTGCGGCGCCGGCGCGGCCACGAACCGGATCTGCGCCGGACGCTGCGCGCATCGCTGCGCACCGGGGGTGAGCCGGTCGAGCGGCAGTGGCGCGCGCCGACGCTCCGCCAGCGGCCCGTCGTCCTCGTGTGCGATGTGTCCGGCTCGATGGAGCCTTACGCCCGGATCCTGCTGCAATACCTGCACGCGTGCGTGGCGGCGCGCCGTCGCGTCGAGGCGTTTGCGTTCGGGACGCGGCTCACACGGATCACGAACGAGCTTGCTGGGCGCGACCACGATCACGCGCTCGAGCGGGCCGCGACGGCGGTCACCGACTTCTCCGGCGGCACGCGGATCGGCGCGGCGCTCGCCGAGCTCAACCGGGTGCACGGCCGTCGCCTCGGGCGCGGGTCGGTCGTCGTGATCCTGTCCGACGGCTGGGATCGGGGCGATCCGGAGGTGCTCGCCGGGGAGATGGCGCGGCTGCGGCGCAGCGCCCACCGCCTCGTGTGGCTCAACCCGCTCGCCGCTCATCCTGACTACGAACCATTGACCCGGGGGATGCGCGCGGCGGTTCCCCACACCGACGAACTGCTCGCAGGCAACTCGCTTGCTTCACTTGAGCAGTTGGCCTCGATATTGGAGGAGATGTGAGAGACGTACTGCCACTGATCACGGACTGGGCCGCCCGAGGCGACCGAATCGCGACCGCCACCGTCGTCGGCGTCAAACGCTCGGCGCCCCGGCCCCCGGGGGCGAAGATGGCGGTCAACGACCGCGGTGAGGTGTTCGGCGCCGTTTCCGGCGGCTGCGTCGAGGGCGCGGTCGTCGTCGTCGCCGAACAGGTGCTGGCCGATAACGAACCGCAGCTGCTCCACTTCGGCATCGCAGACGACGAGGCGTGGGACGTCGGCCTGCCGTGCGGCGGCGAGATCGACGTGTGGGTGCAGACCTACGAGCCGGGCCGCTTTGAGGAGCTGGCGCGGACCGGCGGACGTGCCGCGGAGGTCACGATGCTGGAGGGCGCGCGGCCGGGAGCGAAGCTGCTCGTCGAGGCCGACGGCGAACGCTCCGGCACGCTCGGGGCGCCGGAGCTCGACGACGAGGCCGCGGCGGCGGCGACCGAGCTCCTGTGGGCCGAGCGCTCCGAGCGGAAGGGCGCGCTGTTCATCGATGTCGTGCATCCGACGCCGCGGCTCATCCTGTTCGGTGCCGTCGACGTCGCGAGCTCGCTGTGCACTCTCGCCCGGGCGGCAGGTTGGCGGCCGTATGTCGTCGATCCCCGGGCCCGCTTCGCGACGCGCGAGCGCTTCCCGGATGCCGAGGAGGTGCTCGTGGCCTGGCCGGAGGAGGCGTTTAGCCGCCTCGGCGGGATCGACCGCGCGACCTCGGTCGCCGTGCTCACCCACGATCCCAAGCTCGACGACGCTGCGCTGATGATCGCGCTGCGCTCGGAGGCGCGGTTTGTCGGCGCGATGGGCTCGCGCCGCGCCCAGGCGAGCCGGCGCGAGCGCCTGCTCGAGGAGGGGATGACGGAGGCCGAGCTGGAGCGCCTCGCGGCCCCGCTCGGGCTCGACCTCGGCGCCGTGACCGGAGAGGAGACCGCGCTGTCGATCCTCGGTGAGGTGGTCGCCGCGCGGCACGGCCGGGACGGCGGGCGCCTCCAGAACGCGCGCGGCCGGATCCACGAGGTGCCTGCGTGATCGCGGGCCTCGTGCTCGCCGCGGGCGACGGGTCCCGCTTCGCAGGTGGCGGTTCAAAGCTGCTCGCCGAGCTCGACGGGCGGCCGCTGCTGGACCACGCGGTACGCGCCCAGACGGCGGTGAGCGCCCTCGAGCGCGTCATCGTGGTGCTCGGCGCGCGCGCCGATGAGGTGCGCGCCGCGGTCGACTTCGGCCGCGCGGAGCCTGTGATCTGTGCCGCGTGGGAGGACGGTCAGGCCGTCTCACTCCGGTGCGGCGTCGCGGCGCTCGCCGGGGCCGAGCGAGTCATCGTCACGCTCGGCGATCAGCCCGGGATGACGTCGACCGTGATCGAGCGAATGCTGGGTGCAGCACCGGGAAGCCGCGCGACGTACGGCGGCCGACCTGGCCATCCGGTCGTGCTCGGCCCGGACGAGTTGGCGGCGGTGCCGGCGCTCGACGGAGACGAGGGCGCCCGCTCGCTGCTGCGCGCCGGAACCGAGGTCGAGTGCGGCGATCTCGCCGATGGACGTGACGTGGACACCCTGGAAGATCTGGAGGCGATTCGCCGTGAAGCTAGAGCAGTCGTTTGAGGTAGCCGCCCCGATTGACCGGGTGTGGGACGCGCTCATCGACGTTGAGCGCGTGGCGCCGTGCCTGCCGGGCGCGAGCGTCACCGGCCGCAACGAGGACGGGAGCTATGCCGGGGACCTGAAGATCAAGATCGGGCCCACAACGGCCGCGTACTCGGGCCGGCTCGAGATGGAGGCCGTCGACAAGGATGCGCACACGGCGACGATGCAGGCGCAGGGGACCGACCGGCGCGGCCAGGGCGGTGCGAAGGCGACGATCACATCGAAGCTGTCGGAGATCGACGGTGGCACCCACGTCGACGTCAGCACCGACTACCACATCACCGGCCGGCTGGCCCGGTTCGGGCGGGGCGGAATGATCGAGGACATCTCGAACCGATTGCTGCGCGAGTTCGCGTCCTGCCTGCAGTCGTCGCTCGTCGACAAGCCTGAGCTGGCGCCCAAGGCGCCCAAGGCGCCCAAGGCGCCCGAGGCGCCCGCCGCAGCGGACGCGCCCGCCGCGGCAGAGGCACCAGCAGCCACGAGCGAGCCGGAGGCGCCGCCGCCGCCTGACCCGACGTCGCCGTTCCCGGGCGCGACGCCCGAGTCGAGCAACGCGATCGAGGGGATCCCGCTCGTCACCTCCGTCCTGTGGGAGCGAACGCGGCGCAACCCGATCCCGGTGGCGCTCGTGTTCGGGTTCCTACTCGCCCTGATCACGCTCCGTCGCCGGCGCGGCTGATGAGCCGGCGACGATGACCGCGCAAGCGGAGCAGTCGGCCCGGTTCCTGGCGCTGCATCGCCCCGGTGAGCCGCTGTTGATGGCGAACGTGTGGGATGTGGGTTCGGCGAAGGTGGTGGCGTCGCTCGGGTTTGAGGCGCTCGCCACCACGAGCAGCGGCTTCGCCGCGGCGCTCGGCCGGCTCGACGGGTCGGTGACCCGCGAGGAGGCGCTCGCTCACTCCGCCGTGATCGTGGCTGCGACCGACCTGCCGGTCTCGGCGGATCTCGAGAACTGCTTCGCCGACGACCCAACTGGCGTTGCGCAGACGATCCGCGGGGCGATCGACGCCGGGCTTGCGGGCGGCTCGGTCGAGGACTTCACGGGCGATCAGGACGATCCGATCTATCCGTTCGACGACGCCGTCGCCCGAGTGGCGGCCGCCGCCGACGCGGCGCACGACGGCGGCGTTCATTTCGTGCTCACCGCGCGCTGCGAGAACCTGCTCCACGGCCGAGACGACCTCGACGACACGATCGCGCGGCTGCAGGCGTACGAGCGCGCCGGCGCCGACGTCCTGTTCGCACCCGGACTGCGCGCATCCGAGGACATCAAGCGTGTCCTGGAGGCCGTCACCCTGCCGGTCAGCGTGCTCGTGGGGCCGGGGCGCCCAACCGTCGCCGAACTCGCGTCCCTCGGCGTCGCCCGCACGTCGATCGGCGGCGCGTTCGCGTTCGTGGCCCTCGGCGCCCTCGTCGAAGCGGCGACGGAGCTGCGCGACGAGGGGACCTACGGGTCGCTGCAGCGGGCGGCCACGGGCATCCGGGCCGCCCGCGAAGCGTTCAGCTGACGGGCGCCTTGACGGAGGCGATGAAGCCGCGGACGTCGCCCGCCGGCTCTGAGTAGGCGTCCCCGAGCGTCGACTCGATCGCGGTCATGAACCGCGTCGCCCACTCCGGGAGCGCGTAGTCGATCGCCGCGAGGAATTCGAGCGAGGCGGCGAGGCGGATGTCGGCGATCGAGGGGTACTCGCCGCCGATGAACGGGGCGTCGCCGTCGAAGAAGAACGACCCGATCGCCGCCAGCGGCTGCTCGAGGGCCGCGATCGCGTCGCGCTGGGCCTGCGCCTTCGCCTCGGCGTCCGCATCCGAGGCGCCGACCTCGCCGGGGTACTGAGGAAATCCGAGCACCGGATACGTCGCCCTGGCGATCAGCGGGTACAGCGTGCCGATCACATAGAACATGGCGCCGTCGACCATCGCGCGCGGGGCCGGGTCGGCGGGGTAGAGGTCCTCGAGGCCGTGCTTGTTGCAGAGGTACTGCATGATCGCGCAGCTCTCCCACAGCGACCCGTTCGGCAGCCCGGATTCTTCGAGCAGCGGCGTCAGGTCGGCGGGGTCCTTGGCGAGGAAATCCGGCGTGCCCTTGGCACCCCACATGTCGACCTCGTCGCAGTCGAGGCCAGCGGCGCGGACCATGATCCGGACCGAGAGGTTGTTGACGCTTGGCTTCAGGATGCTCAGCGTATGTGTCGCCATTTGCTCTCTCCTCTGTGCAGCGTGTGCACGGCGTGAATCGTTATTCGGCGTACGGGTTCTCTGCGGCGCGGTCCTCGGACAGCGACGGCCGCGAGCGGAGGATGAGCCTCTCGATCGCGTCCGCGAGGTGGACCCGGTCGATGTTGTAGTCGCCGCGCTCCACCCGGAGCTTGTGGGCCTCGAACAGCACGTCAGAATGGGTGCAGCCGAACGGCGGTTCGAACCGGTACGACGCGAGCTCGATCAGCAGACCCAACGGATCCTCGAAGTAGATCGAGTCCATGAAGCCGCGGTCCTTGACCCCGCTGTGCCGGATTCCGCGCTCGTCGAGCCGCTCGACGGCTTGGTAAAACGTCGCCTGCGAGACGTTGAACGCGATGTGGTGCACGCACCCCGGGTCGGTTGGCGTCCGCTTCGGGTCCGGCTTGCGCTCCTCGTTCGTGAAGACGGTGATGAGCCGTCCGTCACCCGGGTCGAAGTACAGGTGGCCTTCGGTCGGCCGGTCGAGGTTCGGTTGATCGAACACGAACGGCATGCCAAGGACGCCTTCCCAGAAGTCGATCGACGTCTGCCGGTCGGCGCCGACGAGCGTGATGTGGTGAACCCCCTGGCTCTGTAGCTTGCGCAGCTCGCTCCCCCTCGGGTTTGGTTGACACGTCAAGTCTCGTGGGTTGGGATGGGCGTTGCAAGGGGGGCGCGGTGTTCAGCGCTCGACGAGCTTGGACTTGTACTCGCTGCGCGCGAGCGTTCCGAATGGAACGAGCTCGACCACGGTCTGCACGACGAGCGCGCTCCGCAGCCGCTCGCGAATCGCCTCAGCGATCCCACGGTCCGGCGCAGCACCGCGCGCCAGTTCGACGCGGACCGGCAGCGGCGGGTTCTGCTTGACGCCAGCCTGTGCCGGGGCGACGCGGATCTGGCCGCTGACCGCGGGCGCGAACGCGCTCACGACCTCGCGGATCGCCGACGGGAAGACGTTGACGCCGCGGACGATCAGCATGTCGTCGGTCCGCCCGACGCAGCGGATGCGGGGTCCGGTGCGCCCGCACGGACACGGTGACATCCGGACCTCGACGTGGTCGCGGGTACGGAACCGCAGCAGCGGCGCTGCGCGATGGCGGAGGTGCGTGAGCACGAGCTCGCCGGACACGCCGTCGGCGAATGAGCGCGCTGCGCCAGTGTCCGGATCGATCAGTTCCGGGTACACGAAGCCGCGCGCGCCGAGATGCATTCCGGCCTGGGCCTCGCACTCGCCCCACAGCGACACGCCGATATCGCCGATTCCCAGGGCCTCGGTGACGCGCGCCCCCCAGCCCACCTGCAGGGCGGCGCGGAACGCGTCCTCGCCGCCGCCGGGTTCGCCGGCCACGAGCACGCGTTCGACGCTCGATCCCGCGAGCTCGATCCCGCGCTCCGCCGCCGACTCCATCAGATACGCGGCATACGACGGCGTGAGCACGGCGGCCTCGGGGCGCAACCGCTCAACGGCGAGGAGCAGCCGCTCGGTGTTGCCGGTGCCGATCGGGATGTGGCAGAGGCCGATCCGGTCAAACGAGGCGAGCGCTGCCCCGGCGACGAACGGACCGGCGTTGTAGCTCGAAACGATCCGCTGCCCCGCCCGGATCCCGGAGGCCGCGTAGCTGCGGGCCGAGCCGGTGATCCAGTTCTCCAGGTCGCCGGCGGTGAGCGGGATGTAGCTGGGCGTCCCGGTTGTGCCGCTCGTCGAGTAGATCCGGACGATCTCGGAGCGCTCGGCGCAGAGATGGGCGCCGACCGGATTTGAGTCGGTCACCGTGGCGCGCAGCTCAGACTTCTCGGTGAGCGGCAGCCGGGCGATCTCATCGAGCCCCCCGCCGGCGTCCGGGCGATCGATGCCGGCGCCGCCGAGCTTCTCCCGGTAGAACGCCGAGCGGTCGAACAGGTATCGGAGTTGCTCGCGGTACGTCGCGTCGTCGAGCACCAGCTGTTCCTCCCACGGCCGTGTCTCGACGACCGGGTCGAGGATCGCTGCGCCCTCGTGCAGGTCAGCCACGTTCGTAGTGGATCGCGTCCTCGGCGTGTCCGGCCATGAGGAAGCCGATCGGGATCTGCTGCTCCTCGGCAAGATGCGCGAGCAGACTCGCAGTGCGGGCGAGGATCGGCACCGTCTTCACCGCCGCGGCGCCGAATCCGAGGTCGAGCATCACGGCGGCGATCGGCATCGACACGTTCATCGCCAGGGGCCGCCCCCAGGCGGACGCGGCGGCCTCCCGGAACGCGCGCGCAAGCCCGACATGGACGCCGCTGACGCCACGCTCGTCGGCGAGCTCGAGGATTCGCTCGGCCCGCGGGTCGACCGGGCGGTGAAGCGGATGGCCGAAGCCGGGCAGCCGCGCCCCGCCGGTGCGGACCTCACGCGCCAATCCCTCCGCGACTGTGATCGGTGGATCTCCCCCGGCGACCTGCGTCGCGGCGCGCTCGAGCAGCCGGGCGCACTCCTCGGCGGTCCCGAGGATGACCGGACCGCAGCCGAGAATCCCGGCGGCGACGGCGCCCTGCAGCGATCCGGGATCGGCCGCCAGCGTCATCCGCGCGGCGACGTTCGTCGGCATCATCCCGTGCTCGGCAATCGCGACAAGCAGCGCGTCGAGGAAGAAGCGCTGCTCTTCGCTGGGTACGGTCCCGGTCAGCAGCAGGTGGAAGTACTCGGTGAAGCTGACGCGGCCGATCAGCTCGGAGGCCAGGTCGCGGCCGCGCACCTCGACGCGATCGGGGAACGCCTGGCTGATGTGGGTGATCGGGTCCTTGGCGCCGCCAATCTGCATACGACGCGACGCTACCAGGGTTATGCTCCGCGTCGATCATGGGGGATCACGATGAGGGCGCACCCGGTGGCACTTGATCGGCTCACCCCGGAGGACACCCGGATCCTCAAGCTCGAGCGCGGCGCGATCCGCGGCCATACGTGCAAGGTGCTCGTCCTCGAGCGAACGGGAGATCGGCCGCTGCCGACGCTCGCCGCCGTGCGCGCTCACATCGCCGCGCGCCTCGACGCGACCGCTCGGCTGCGCCAACGGGTCGTGCCGACGCCGCTGCGCGTTTCGGATCCGGTGTGGCTCGACGATCCGACGTTCGACATCGCCCGCCACGTCACCGCCGTCGAGGACCTGGCGATCGAGGGCCGCGCCGGGCTCGACCAGGTCGTCGGCCGGCTGATGTGCGAGCGGCTCGACCGCGGACGGCCGCTGTGGCACCTCGCGGTCATCCCGCGTCTCGACGAGGACTCGATGGCGCTCGTCTGGCGACTCCACCATTGCCTCGCGGACGGCACGACGTGCATGCGGCTCGGCGACGCGCTGCTGTGGGGGGCGACGTCGGATGTCGTCGACGACGTCGCACCGGCGGGATGGTCGCCGGCACCGGCGCCTGGGACGCTCGAGCTGCTCACCCGCGGTCTCCTCGATCAGGCGCGACGGCGCGCCCAGGGGCTGTCGCCGTTTGCCCGCCGAACGCCGCGCCAGCCTCGCTCCAGGGTGAGCAAGCAGACCGTCACGCGCGAGCTCGCGCCGACCGCGGTGCGCACGCCACTCGCCCGACACGTGGGCGCCCGGCGGGCCGTCGCGTTCGCCTCGGTCCCGCTCGATCCGGCGCGCGCGGCCGGCAAGGCAATCGACGGTGCGATCACTGTCAACGACGTCGTCCTCGCCGTGATCGCCGGCGGGATCCGCGCCTGGCTCGGGCGCGGCTTCGGACCACCAGGCGGAATCCGCGTCAAGATCCCGGTCAGCCTCCACGACCCAGACGAGGGCGCCAACGTCGGCAACCGCGACTCGTACTTCTTCGTCGACCTCCCGGTCGCCGAGCCCGACGTCGCCCAGCGGGCGCTCACGATCAATCGGGAGACGGCGCGACGCAAGCTCGATCACGACGCCGACATGCTCTACCGACTCGGCTCGCATCCGTTCGTCGAGCACTGGGCGATGAGCCCGCGCGTGTTCACGTTCAACGTTTCGAACGTGCACGGTCCTGCCCACGACCTCTACGTGCTCGGCGCGAATGTGCGCGAGATGTACTCGCTCGCCGAGATCGCGCAGCAGCACGCGCTGCGGATCGCCGTCATCTCGATGGGGGGCGGCTCTTCATCGGCCTGTGCGCGGACCCGGAGGCTGTGCCGGAGATGGACGTGCTCCGGGACGGCATCGAGCAGGCCGCTACTGAGTTGCTGGCGCTCGCCGCCTGAGAGGTCGTCGCACAGACCCGCGCGCACGCGGGGGTTTGCGCGACAACCCCTGACGCGGCGGTTCACGCCGCGAGGCGCAACTCGGCGAGCGGCGGGCGCTGGACGGGCGGGCTCACCACCGGTCGCATTCCGTCCTCGCCGCGTCCGAGGAAGCTCTCGGGCAGCGGTCCGGCGAGGCGTCCGTCGCGCTCGAGCCGGGTGGCGACCGCTTGGAGCACGGCGTAGGCCATCGGCCCGAGGTCGCGCAGGGGCTGGTGGGCGTTCTGACGGACGGCGAGATCGACCTGGGCGAGGCCGTCGAGTCCGACGTCGCGATACGCGTCGAGCAGCAGCGCGACGTCGACGCCGTAGCCGCTGACGAACGGGAGCCGGACGAGCAGCTCGCGTCGTGCGGCGATCTCCCCGGCAAGCGGCTGCTCGATTGCTGCAAGCTCGGGATAGAACATGTTGAGCAGCGGGCGGGCAGTGAGCTCCGTGACGCGGCCGCCGCCGTCGGGCAGGGTCGCCGCCCCGACCCGGAAGGGCCGGCGGTAGTAGCCCTTGACGAAGGCGATCGATGGGTCGCGCATGAGCGGCCCGACCAGCCCACACGCGAAGTGGGCACCGAACGCCTCGGAGTCGGCGTCGAGGAAGCAGACGATGTCGCCGGTGAGCACGTGGAGCGCGCGCCACATCGCGTCGCCCTTGCCGAGCACCGGCCCCAGCTGCGGGAGCAGCGCCTCCTGATCGTGTACCTCGGCGCCGAGTGCGGTGGCGATGTCCGCGGTGCCGTCGGTCGAGTTGTCGACGACGACAAGCTGGTCGATGACGCCGGCGTCGATCAGCGGGACGAGCTCGGTCAGGATCGGTCCGATCGTCGTCGCCTCGTCACGGGCGGGCAGGCAGACCGACACGGTCTGCTCGCGGCCAGCTGCGAGCCGGTCGGCTGGAAAGTCCTCGTGCGTGAAGCTGTGGCTGGCGTGCCACGCCTGGGCCCTCATCGACATACGCACAGAATGCCAGCCCGGCGGGATGAGGCCGTCGGCCAGGTCAGTCCCGCGGCAGCTTCTTGGCGAACGCCGAGAGCTTGCCGGGGTCCCGGAGCGGCCGGCCGTGCCCGAAGCAGACCAGCGCCGGCTCGAGCGCCGCGAGCCGGCGCATCGACTCGCGGTTGCGGACCGGATCCGGCGTGAAGAACCGTTTCGGCTCGTGCAGGCCGGGGATCCCGGTGATCGTGTCGATGTTCGTGAACACGTCGCCGCAGATGAGGGTGCGATCGGCCTCTCGCCAGAACGCGATGTGCCCGGCGGAGTGGCCCGGGACGTCTAGCACGGTGAACCCGGCGACCTCGTCACCCTCGCGCAGACGCGAGCTGACCGGATGTGGCGGGCCGGTGAACGCCCGGCCGATGACCGTGTTGATCGGGTGTTTGGGCTGGCGGCGGGCGATCTCGCCGACGATCTCCATCGCGTCGACGTCGAGCTCTCCGCACCACAGGGGCAGGCTGAGCTTCTCGCACACCTCGTGGCTCGCCCCCTGGTGATCCGGATGGGCATGGGTGAGCGCGTGGGCGGCGATCGTACGGCCGTTGAGCTGGCGCAGAATCCGTCGCGTCGCGTGACGCGAGGCGGCATCGACGAGCACGTCGCCCATCAGGTAGACGTTGATCGCAAACGGCGGGAAGCCGTCGAGGATCCAGAGGTCATCGGCGAGCTGCTTCATCAGCGGGCGCGAGACTATCGACTCGGCGCGGTGCGAGTCCGGCGCTCAGATGCTCGCCTGGCGCAGGCGGCGAGCGCTCCGCGTCGCCCAGTCGACCTCGCCGAAGCGGTCGATGCAGGCGGCAGCGGCCGCCTCGTGGTCGTAGCCGACCCGCCGCAGCTCGAGCGACCCGTCGTCGTGGAGGAGCGCGTACGCCGCCCGGTGGTCACCGTCGAACGGCATGCCGACGCTCCCGGGGTTGACCAGCTCGACGCCGTCGGGTCGGGCGCGACGGAATTGCAGATGGGTGTGTCCGAACACGATCCGTCGCTCGGCGACGCCGGTGAGGAGCTCGTCATCGTCCTCGCCGGGATCGGGTAGGAACGAGCGCATGTCGGACACCGGCGAGGCATGGCAGTAGCGAGTGCCCTCGACTACGGCCTGCTCGGGGAGCGCGCCGAGCGGCCCCGCGGCGTCCTCGCCGATCGCCGCGCGGCAATCCGCGACGGCGCGGCGGAGCACGTCATCGTCGGGGAGGTCATCCGGGAACGCGGCCCAGCGGTCGACGTTGCCGCGGATCACGATCGCGCCGTCGAGCTGCGCGACGCGGGCGAGCGTCTCGGCCGGCCAGGGCCCGAACAGCGCGTAGTCGCCGCCGAGGATGTGGGACTCCGCCCCCGCCGACGCCGCGTCGTCGAGCACCGCCTCGAGCGCCGGGAGGTTGCCATGGATGTCGTACAGGACGGCGATCACGTCAAGTTCAGTAATACCATCGGAGAAATGCTGGTAAGCGGGACATCATTCAGCCTCCGCTACGCGACGGCGGCCGACGCCGAGTCGCTGCTTGCGCTCGGCGCGGATGCCGACGTCACCCGCTTCTTCTCCTGGGGACCATATACCTCGATCCAGGAGCCCGCGAACTACATCGCGGGCCTCGCCGGCGAGCGCGAACGTGGCGAGCGGCTCGACTACCTGATCGTCGACGGCGACGACCGGGTGCTCGGGGTCACCGGGCTCTCGGAGTTCAACCGGCGCGACCGCAGAGCGGTCGTCGGCACGTGGCTCGGCCGCGCGTACTGGGGCAGTGGCGCGAACCATGGGGCCAAGGCGCTGATCGCCGCGCTCGCGTTCCGGGCGCTCGGGCTCGAGCGTCTCGGCGCCTACGCCGACCTCGACAACCCGCGCTCGCAGACAGCACTCGAGCGGATCGGATTCCAGCGCGAGGGCGTGCTCCGGCACTGGCACCGACACGGCGAGACCGTGCATGACGTGATCAGCTACTCGTGGCTGAAGCCGGAGTGGGAGCAGTCGGAACTCGCGCGGGATCAGATCGAGATCGTCGGTCCGGTCCCGGCGATGTTCCGCTGCGTCAGCTCCGTCGCTGTTCCCAGCTGAAGCCGCGGACCGCGAGCGCGATACCGAGCACCGCCCACCCGGCGATCACCCCGAGCGAGCTGATGTTCTCGCTCAGCCCCGTGCCCTTCACCATCGCCGCGGAAAGACCGTCGATGAGATGGATGAGCGGCAGCGCCTCGGCGATCCCCTTGATGAACGCCGGCGCCTTGGCGGCGTCGAAGAACACGCCGGAGACGAAGATGACCGGCAGGAACACGGCGTTGACGTACGCCGGGGCCGAGTCGAAGTTCGGGATCGCGTGGGAGAACGCGACGCCGAGCGAGGCGAAGCAGACGACGCCGGCGGCGACGAAGATCACCAGCTCGCCCCAGTCCTTCGGCCAGCCGGTGCCGAAGAACACCTTTCCGGCGACGGTGATGATGGCGATCTGGATCGCTGTGTTCGTCACCGCGTTCCCGGCGATGCCGAGCAGGTAGGAGATGCCCGGCATCGGTGTGCCGTGGATCCGCTTGAGCACACCCTGCTCGCGGAGGAACGTCATGTTGAACGCGAGCGCCGTGAACGTCGTCGACATCACGCTCATCCCGGCGATGCCCGGGACGATGACGTCGAGATTCTTCTGGTTGCTGCTGAACACGGCGCCGAAGAACGCGAGGAACAGCAGCGGCAGCAGGAAGTTGAAGAAGGCGGCGCTCGGGTTGCGCCAGAACAGGCGTCGCTCGAGCCGGTACTGCCGCCAGGCGAGGGCCGCGATGTCGGTCATGGGCCGGAGACGTTGTCGTCGTCGATCGCCGTCAGTTCGAGGTACACGTCCTCGAGCGTCGGCCGGGTCACCGTCAGGTCACGCACGCGCTCACCGCGAGCGAGCGCGTCGCCGGTCAGCTCGTGCAGGAGCGTCGTCGGGTCGTCTGTCTCCTCCTCGATGAGGATGTCGTCGCCGTTGCGGTACGCCACGCGGTACGGGGCGGAGCCGGAGCTTGCGCTGAGCGATTCCGGCGCTCCCTCCGCGAGGATCCGGCCGTCCTGGATGATCGCGACCCGGTCGGCGAGCGCCTGCGCCTCGTCGAGGTAGTGCGTCGTGAGCAGGACGGTCTTGCCGAGCTTCTTGAGCGAGCGGATCGTGTCCCAGGCGGCGCGCCGGGCGGCCGGATCGAAGCCGGTCGTCGGCTCGTCGAGGAAGATCAGCTCTGGGTCGCCGATCAGCGCGAGCGCGAGATCGAGACGGCGGAGCTGGCCTCCGGACAGCGTGCGCACCATCGCGTCCTCCTTGCCCGTCAGCCCGACGAGCGCGATCACCTCGTCTACGTTACGGGGATGCGGGTACATGCCGGCGAAATGCGCCACCGCCTCCCGCACCTTGATGTGGCGGTAGAGCCCGGTGCTCTGGAGCACGATGCCGAGCCGGGCCCGCAGCGCCCGAGCACGCTCGCCGGGGTCATAGCCGAGCACCGCGACCTCGCCCGAGGTCCGAGCCCGGTAGCCCTCGAGGATCTCGACGGTCGTCGTCTTGCCGGCGCCGTTCGGCCCGAGCAGGCCGAAGACCTCGCCGCGGGGGACCGCGAAGTCGATCCCGCGGATCGCCTCGAACTCGCCGTATGTCTTTCGTAGAGCTTTGACCTCGATCGCGAAGTGATCGCTCACAGCGCTGATGATGACAGTGGGCGAAACGTAGATACTCCCCCGCTCATGCGCCGAGTGCTCGACATTCCCGCGTTCCGGCGGCTGCTGACGGCGTACACGCTCAACGAGCTTGCTCTGACAATCGGCTCGCTGGCGCTCGCCGTGCTCGTCTACCGACATACCGGCAGCGCCGTTGGCGCAGCGGCCTTCTTCATCGCCGCCCAGTTCCTGCCGGCCCTGTTCGCCCCCGCGGTCGTCGCCCGGGTCGACCGGATGCCGTTCGAGCGGCTGCTGCCGGCGCTGTACGCGCTCGAGGCGGTCGCCTACGGAGGGCTGGCCGCGCTCGCCGGTGACGTCGTGCTCGCACCGCTGCTCATCCTCACGTTCATCGACGGAGTGCTCGCGCTGACGGCGCGAGCGATCGCGCGCACCGCCGGCGTCGCGGTCACGTCGCCGGTCGGGTTGTTGCGGGAGGGCAACGCGCTGACGAACACGGCGTTCTCAGTCTGCTTCGTCCTCGGTCCGGTCCTCGGCGCCCTGATCGCGTCCGAGGGTGGGACGCAGGTCGCGCTGCTCACGAACTGCGCCCTGTTCGTGGTCATTGCGCTGACGCTGGTCACGGCCGGCCGGATGCCGGGCGCAGCAACGGCCGAGTCGAACGGGTCGGGGCGGCTGCGGGCCGCGCTCCGTCACGTGAGGAGACGCCGCGAGATCCGGACGCTCCTCGGGCTCCAGGCGGCTGGCCTCCTGTTCTTCACGATCTCGGTCCCGGTCGAGGTTGTGTTCGCTCTGCACGTCCTGCACGCCGGGCAAGGGGGGTACGGCGCGCTGCTGTCGACGTGGGGCGCGGGCACGCTGATCGGCAGCGCCGCATATGCCCGCTGGCGAGCGCGACCGGTGTGGGTGCTGACCGGCGTCGGGGCGGCGTTGCTCGGCGTCGGGTTCATCGTCATGGCGCTCGCGCCGTCGCTTGCGATCGCGATGGTCGGTGGAGCGGTCGCGGGCGTCGGCAACGGGATCTGGGTCGTCGCCGCTCGCACGGCGCTCCAGGAGCAGGTCGAGCCGGAGTGGATGGGGATGATGATGAGTCTCAACGAGTCGGTGTTGCAGGCCGTGCCGGGGTTTGGGATCGTCCTCGGCGGTGTGCTCTCGGCGCTCGCTTCCGCACGCGTCGCGCTCGCGGTTGCGGGGATCGGTGCGATCATGCTGGCGGTCGTCGGCTGGCCACTGCTGCGCCGATCGCGGGCGCCCGAGCCGGCGGCGCCGAAGGTGCTGGCGCCCGAACCGAGCGAGCCGCGGTCCTCGCCGACGCCTACGCGTTAGCGTGTGCACGCCCGTGCGCCGCGCCTGCATCGACATCGGCTCGAACACGACGCGGCTGCTCGTCGCCGATGGCGTCGCCGGTGGCCTCGTCGAGGTACATCAGGAGCGGGCCTTCACAAAGCTCGGCCGGGGCCTGCGCGAGGGCGGTGTCGTGCCGGCCGAGAAGGTCGACGAGGTCGTGGCCGCGGTGCGCGCTCAGCTGCAAACCGCGCGGGCGCTCGGCGCCGTCGAGGTGAAGGCGTTCGCCACGGCGGCGATTCGCCGGGCCGTCAACGGGCCGGAGCTCGTCGAGGCGATCGCCAGCGAGTGCGGAGTCAGCGTCGCCGTCCTGTCCGGCGAGGAGGAGGCGCGACTCGCGTTCCTCGGCGCCGCGCGCACGCTCGATCATGCGCCGCCCGGTGAGCTCGGCGTCGTCGATGTCGGCGGCGGTTCCTCGGAGCTCGTCGTCGGCACCGCCCCGGATCAGATCCGCTGGTCGGTGTCCTTCCCGATCGGGTCGGCCGACCTCGCGGATCGCTGCCTGCACTCCGATCCACCCTCGCCGGCGGAGCTCGCCGCGGCCAGGACGGAAGTGGCCCGCGCCACCGAGGACCTCGAGGCCCCGCATCCAACCGAAGCCGTCGCTGTCGGCGGCAGTGCGACATCGCTGCGCCAGCTCGCCGGCTCCCATCTCGACGGCGACACGATCGATCGGTCCCTGCGGCTGCTGGGAAGCGAGCGGGCGGCCGATGTCGCGCGGGCGTTCGGGCTTGACCTCGAGCGCGTGCGGCTGCTCCCGGCGGGCCTGCTCATTCTCGAACGGGCGTCCGAGCTGTTCGGAGTGCCGCTCGAGATCGCCCGCGGCGGCGTGCGCGAGGGCCTGCTGCTGGAGGCAGACGGATGAGCGCCGCTGAGCCTCCCGTCCCGCCGCGAGAGGCGATCGCCGAGGTCCGCGTCCGTGCACCGACCCGCGGCAATCGGAAGCTCGAGCGGTTCCTCGAGGCGGTCAACGCAGACGACCAGGTGAAGGGGTGGTGGTACGTCTCATCGGTCAACGCGACCCGGCGGCTCGGGATGTCCGACCACTCATGGGTCCACATTCAGATCGTGCTCAACATCGGGCTGCGCCTCGCTCGCCTGCTGTTCCGCCGGGGCGTCACGCCGAGCGTCGTCGCCGACTTTGGAATGACCGAGCGTGACGCCGAGGTCGTGATCGCCGCCGCCTGTCTGCTCCACTGCGTTGGGATGTCGATCCACCGTGAGGATCATGAGCGGTTCAGCCTGTTCCTCACCGCCGACAAGCTCGGCGGGCTGCTCGAGCGGGTCTACGAGGAGCCGGAGCGGACCGTGATCACGAGTGAGGCGCTGCACGCGATCATCGGCCATCGCCGCAACGGGGCGCCGTTCACGGTCGAAGCCGGGATCGTGCGCGTCGCAGACGCGCTCGACATGGCGCGCGGACGCTCCCGCGTCCCATTCGAGGCCGGGCATCAGAACATCCACTCGCTGTCGGCGTACGCGATCGAGGAGGTGAAGATCGCCCCGGGCCGGGACAAGGCGGTCCGGGTTGAGATCGAGATGTCGAACAGCGCCGGCATCTTCCAGGTCGACGAGCTGCTGGCGACGAAGCTCCGCGGATCCGGGCTCGAGCAGCATGTCGAGGTCGTCGCTCGGATCGACGCAGAGCACGAGCAGCGCCTGATTCCGGTATTTCGGATTTGACGGCAGGCGCAGGTCCGATCGTCCAACCCGTAGGAACTACGGACAAACGACCGGCCGAGACTGCCGATCAGAACCACAATGGCTGCCATTGCACGTGGGGGTGGCGGGCGTGCCCTGAAAGACACGGCCACGCACGGCCATCGACTGGGGGTGGTTCTGTGGACCGCCTGGATTCTTGGGGCGCTCGGCGTGCTCGTGCACATCGCCCACGCCACCGTTGGACTCGGCGGCCATGCACTCGACAACGTCGTCGATAACTGGCTCTACGACGTGATCGTCGCCGGCGCGGCCGTGTCGTGCCTCGCTCGCGCACTCGTGATCCGGCGGGAACGATCGGCATGGCTCTTCATCGCCGCCGGCCTCGCGTTCAACGCCGCGGGCGAGATCTACTACTCCGTGGCGTTCGGCGACTCGGGCACTCCCCCGATTCCGTCGGTCGCCGACCTGCTCTACCTGCTCTATTACCCGATGACGTACGCCGGGCTCATCCTGCTCGTCAAGGACCGGATCCGGGCGTTCCGGATGAGCACGATTCTCGACGGCGCGATCGCGGCGACGACGACCGCGGCGGTCGTCGCAACGGTCGCCTTCGAAACGATCGTCGATGGCGCCGCAGGCGGCCCGTGGGCGGTCGCCACGACCCTCGCGTATCCGATCGGGGACATGGTGCTGCTCGCCGTGTCGATGGCCGTCATCGCCCTCTCCGGGTGGCGACCGGGTGGCGCGTGGCTCGTGATCGTCGCCAGCCTCGGACTATGGGCGGTTGCCGACACGGCGTACGCCGCGCAGAGCGCCGAGGGCACCTACGTCGTCGGGACCGTGCTCGACTCGATGTGGGTCGTCGCGGCGCTCGCCATGGGCACCGCGTCGTGGCGGCCGTCGCGCGCGCACGCCGCGATCGAACTCGGCCCGCGGCGGCTGCTCGCGATGCCGACCGCGTTCGCGCTCGTCGCCACCGGGATCCTCGTGTACGCCGGCTTTCACCACGTCAGCGAACTCGGCGTCGCGCTCGCCGGGCTGACCGTGCTGCTCGTGATCGTACGAGCTGCGCTGATGTTCCGGGAGAACATCGCCCTGCTCGAGGCCTCTCAGCACGAGGCCGTCACGGATGCGCTCACCGGGCTCGGCAACCGTCGGCAGATGAACCAGACCCTCGGCGAGGCGCTCGCGGACGGTCCGCAGTCACCGCCCGCCGTCCTGATGATGTTCGACCTCGACGGGTTCAAGCTCTACAACGACCAGTTCGGGCATCTTGCCGGCGATACGATGCTCGCCCACCTCGGCCATCGACTGCGGGAGGCGGTGTCCGGAGTCGGCGGCGCGTTCCGGCTCGGCGGAGACGAGTTCTGCGTGCTGCTCCGCTGCGAGCCGGCGGACGCCGACGTCCACGTCGCGGCGGCCTGCACGGCACTGACCGCCGACGGCGAGGGGTTCCACGTGAGCGCGTCGAACGGCATCGTCGCCCTTCCCGCGGAGGCGGAGGCCCCGATGTTCGCGCTGCGGCTCGCCGACCATCGCATGTACGCGAAGAAGGGCAACCGGCGCGGTTCCGCGCGCGAGCAGACACACAACGTCCTGCTGGGGCTGCTCAAGGAGCGCGAGCCCGACCTGCATGAGCACCTCCGCCACGTCGGGGTGCTCGCCGCCGACGTCGCGCGGATGCTCGGGCTCGACAGCACCGCGGTCGACGACGTCGAGCGCGCCGCCGAGTTGCACGACATCGGCAAGGCGGCCGTGCCGGACGCGATCCTCAACAAGCCGGGGCCGCTCAACGAGCGCGAGTGGGAGTTCATGCGGCGGCACACGTTCGTCGGCGAGCGGATCCTCGCCGCCGCGCCGTCACTCAGCGGCGTCGCCTCACTCGTCCGCTCGAGCCACGAGCGCTGGGACGGAGACGGCTACCCCGACCGGCTCAAGGGCGAGGCGATCCCGCTCGGCGCCCGGATCATCTCGGTGTGCGACGCGTTCGACGCGATGACAAGCGATCGCCCGTACGCGAAGTCCGTCGACGCCGCCAAGGCCGTGGCCGAGCTTCAGCGATGTGCCGGCACGCAGTTCGATCCCGCCGTCGTCAACGCGTTCGTCGCGGTGTCGGAGCAGCGCCGGCTCGCGGCCGACGAGCCGCCCGGGATGCCCGGGGTCGACGCGGCCGCGGCGTAGCCGACCGAGCCCGCCTACCAGTGCACGCCGCGCATCAGGTGCGCGAGTGCGACCTGCTCTGTGGAGGCCTGCTCGTTCGGGTCCTTTTCGCCCTTGGCCGCGGCCGAGTCCGGGAACACCTTGTACGCGGTCGAGAGGATCTGATCGACGGCCTTGGGGAACAGCGCGTAGGCAACCTCGCCGAACGTCCCGAGCCGGGTGTTGATCTGCTTCGGCTTCGCGCGGATCGCCTCGCAGATGAGATCTGCGGCCTCGTCCGGCGAGATCGTCGGGAAGCTGTCGTAGATCTTCGTCGGAGCGATCATCGGCGTCCGCACGAGCGGCATGTGAATCGTCGTGAAGTGCACGTTGTCGCTGATGCATTCCGAGCCGACGACCCGCGTCCATGCGTCGAGCGCCGCCTTCGACGCGACGTAGGCCGAGAACCGCGGCGGGTTCGTCTGCACGCCGATCGAGGAGACGTTGACGACGAGGCCCGACCTGCGCTCGCGCATGTGCGGCAGCAGGCCCATGATCAGCTTGATCGTGCCAAGGTAGTTGAGCTGGATCGTCCGCTCGAAGTCGTGGAAGCGGTCGTAGGAGAGCGCGATCGAGCGCCGGATCGACCGTCCTGCGTTGTTGACGAGCACATCGACGGCCGGGTGGTCGGCGAGCACCTGGTCGACGAGCTGGTCGACCGAATCGGGATCTGCGATGTCGGCCGAGTACGCGTACGCGGTGCCGCCGTCGTCCTCGATCTGGCGTTTGGTCTCCTCGAGCTTGTCGGCGCTGCGCGCGACGAGCAGCGGGATCCCGCCGGCACGGGCGATCTTGAACGCGGCCGCCTGGCCGATGCCACTCGATGCCCCCGTGATCAGCACGGTCTTGCCGTTGACCGCGCCCTCGAAGCTGCGGTCCTTGAACAGATCGGGGTCGAGGTTGCGCTCCCAGTAGTCCCACAGCTTCGTCGCGTAGGCGTCGAGCGGCGGCACCGCGATGTCGGTGTCCCTCAGCGCGCGTTCGGTGTCCCGGGTGTCGAACTCGGGTCGAAGCCCGACGTAGCCGAGCACCTCGTCGGGGATGCCGAAGTCGGCGAGGATCGCCTTGCGCACGCCACGCGCGGCGGGGAGCTGCATGAGCATCCCGATCGTCCCCTTCGGCAGGGCCTGGAGCAGCTTCGTGTCGATGCGCATCGACAGCTGCGGCGCGTGTGCCGCCTTGGCGAACTCGTTCATCACGTCGCCGGAGCGCTGACGCTTGGGGTTGCAGAGATGGAATGCCTGGCCGTCGAGGTCGGGAGCGTGCGCGATGTGGTCCATCGCCGCCGCGACGTAGTCGACGGGGACGATGTTCGTGTAGCCGAACTCGGGTCCGATCAGCGGGAACCACCCGGGGAGGTAGTGCCGGGCGAGCTTGATCGCGGTGAAGAAGTAGTACGGCCCGTCGATCTTGTCCATCTCGCCGGTCGCGGAGTTGCCGACCACGATCGCTGGGCGGTAAACGCGCCAGGGCACCTGCGTCTGCGTGCGGGCGATCTTCTCGGACTCGAACTTCGTCCGGTGGTACGGGTGCGTCAGCTTCTGGCCTTCGTCGAACATGTCCTCGCGGAAGAGGCCCTTGTGCTCGCCGGCGGCCGCAATCGACGACGTGTGGTGGAAGCGACCCGCGTTCAGCGCGTTGGCGAGCTCGACCGCGTGGCGCGTGCCCTCGACGTTGGCGATCCGGTTGCGGTCCTCGTCGGCGGTCATGTCGTAGATCGCCGCGAGGTGGAAAAAGTGGTGGATCGAGCCGCTCAGTTCGCCCACGGTGGCATCGTCGAGGCCGAGTCGGGGCCGGCTGAGGTCGCCCTTGAGCGGCTTGACCCTGTTCCGCGCGTCGGGGCCGGCGGCCGGGATCCACTTCTCAGCGAGCAGCGTCTCGAGCTTGTCGCTCGATCCGTCGCGCACGAGCACGTAGATGTCGCCGTCGCGCTCCAGCAGGCGCGCGACGAGGTGTCGTCCGATGAACCCGGTCGCTCCCGTGACGAAATAGGCCATATAGCTCGCTCCCTCCGCGTGGTCGGTGGCGAGAGCCTATCCCGGGAGGGCGAATGCGCGCGCCGGAGACGGCGCCGCCGCCGGCCGGCTGTCACACGAGAGCGATCCGACTAGCTGTGGCCTGGTCCTGAGCGTCGCCGCTCCGCGAAAATGGTCCGTGCGATCGGGCTCGGGCGTTGCGTCGTCCCCTTTCCCGCTGCCACTGCAAAACGATCCGATCCGCTCGCCGAGCGTGGAGCAGCGGACCGTTTTCGCGGTCGGTCGGTCGGCCGCCCGCCCGCTTGGTCGATCGGCAGCGATCCGCGCGGGACCGAGTGAGCAGGGCCGCCCGGGACCGAGTCAGCGGGCGACTACCAGCCGCCGCGCCAGTCGACGTTCGCCGCGCGGCGCTTGGCGGCGTCCATCTTGGCGTGCTTGCGCTTGTCGAGCCGCCACTGGATGATCGAGAAGACCGTGATGACGACCGGGAAGAACGCGATCACGATGAACATCGCGTTCGTGACCTCCTTGTCGTTCGTCTCGCCGTACCAGCCCTGACCGCCGCCGCTCTCGCCGGCGAAAGCCGTCGATGTGAGCGTCAGCATCGTGACGGCGAACACGAACAGGAAGGTCATGATCCTCTTGCGGCGCATGCGTCTGCGGAGGGTACCTGAACGCGCGGCTGGGGTCAGGCGACGTGCGCCCGGCCGTTGCTCGGACCGGCGGCCACGCTGCTCGAGACGGCAGCGATGCCGGCGAGCAGCGCCGGGTTGTACTTGTCGGAGTGCGTGGCGAGCTCGATGTGGCGGATCGGCGCCTCGAAGACCTGCGCCCGGTAGGCCTCGGCGAGCTCACGCTGCTTGCGGGGCGGGACGAGCTCGTCGCGGGTCGTGAGCACGACCGCGACCGGGGCCATGATGCTCGCCGCCCACGGGCGGGAATCGAAGCGGCCGAGCTCGCGGCCGGCCTCGGCGATGTCGCCGGCGGAGTGACGAAGCAACTCGGACTGCAACCAGACGGTCCGTGGCGAGGGCTCGAGGCCGACCCGCTTGAAGCCGCGCTGCCAGGAGCCGCGGGGGGCGACGCCGAGCGTCAGCCCGAGCAGCCCGAGCCCGCGGAAACGGCGCTGGACCTCGCGCTCCTGCCAGTGCTGGGCAGTGCCGCTGAGGACGAGCCCGCGGACGACGTCGGGCTGCTCGCGGGCGACGAGCTGGGCGATCGCGCCGCCCATCGAGTACCCGACGACAGTCACGGGGGCGACGCCGAGCTCACGGAGGACGGCGGCAGCGTCGGCCGCGCAATCGGACAGGCGGAAGCGCTCGATCGGGCGCAGCCCGCGGCCATGACCGCGGTGGTCGATCGCGAGCACCCGGTAGCCGGCGGCCTGCAGGTCCCCGTACGCGGCGGACCAGTTGAGGTCCGCGCTCGCCATCCAGCCGTGCAGGAGCATCACGACCGGCCCATCGCCGCCCGTGTCGCGGAGGAAGAACTCACCTCGGTCCTGCACCCGGACGGTCCGGGCGGGCGGCATCTCGAACGGCGGGACGGGTGGCCACGGCGGGGTGCGCAAGGGCGGGATGGTACCCGCGTGGCCGCGTCGCCCGCCCGGTCCTACCATCACCGCCATGGCAGTCGTGATCGCATCGGACCTCGGCAAGGACATCGCCGGCGAACCGCTGCTGCGCGGGATCTCGTTCAGGCTCGAGCGCCGCGACCGGATGACGCTGTCCGGGCGCAACGGCGCGGGCAAAACGACGCTCCTGCGGATGCTCGCGGGTCAGGCGTCGGTGGACTTCGGCGAGCTCGTGTTCGCGAAGGGGGCAAAGGTCGCCCTGCACGATCAGCGGCCCCCGCGAGAACGCAGAGTTTCGTTACGGGACTACATCCTGTCCGGCGCCCAGGAGCTGGTGGCGATCGAAGCCGAGCTGGCGACGCTTGAGCAGGCGATGGCCGACGGCGCCCACGACGAGGCGACCCTCTCGCGCTACGCCGAGGCGCAGGCCCGGCTCGAGCACGCCGGCGGATACACGTGGCGCGATCGGGCGCTGTCGACGCTCCACGGGCTCGGCTTCCGGGACGACACCGACCTCGACCGCTCGTTGGAGACGTTCTCCGGCGGCGAGCTGACGCGCGCCTCGCTCGGCCGGGCGCTCGCCGGTGACCCCGACCTGCTGCTGCTCGACGAGCCGACGAACCACCTCGACATCGAGTCCCTGGAGTGGCTTGAGACCCACCTGAACAGCCTTGATGCGGCGGTCGTCCTCGTCGCCCACGACCGCTGGTTCCTCGAGGCCGTCGGCACCTCTGTGCTCGAGCTCGAGGCCGGCCGCGGGAAGTTCTTCGACGGCCCATGGCACGCGTGGCGGCGTGAGCGGGCGGCACGGGATCTGGCGTTGGGACGGGCGATCGAGCGCCAGCAGGCGGAGATCGAGCGGCTCGAGCGGTTCGTGACGCGGTTCCGGGCCGGGACGCGGGCGCGCCAGGCGCAGTCGCGGGCGAAGAAGCTCGCGCGGATGGACCGGCTCACCCGGGATCCGAAGGACGGTGCGGCGCTCGAGTTCGCGTTCAAGCCGCCGGAGCGGAGTGGACGGGTCGTGTACGAGCTCGAGCATGGCGAGATCCAAGCGGGGGAGAAGCGGCTGCTCGACGATGCTGAGCTGTGGCTCGAGCGCGGCGAGCACGTGTCGATGGTCGGTCCGAACGGGTCGGGGAAGACGACGCTGATCGAGACCCTTGCCGGGCGCCGTGAGCTGACCGGCGGGAAGCTGCGCACCGGGCACAACGTCAAGGTCGGCTACCTGTCGCAGCACGCGGAGGAGCTGTCCGCCGGCACGGCGCGGACTGTGCTCGAGGCGACGACGCATCTGACGAAGCTGACGCCGAATCGCGCCCGGGCTCTGCTCGGACGCTTCATGTTCTCCGGCGAGGAGGCCGAGAAGCCGCTCGACGGGCTTTCCGGGGGTGAGCGGCGGCGGCTCTCGCTGGCGGTCCTTGTTCACTCCGGCGCGAACGTCCTGATCCTGGACGAGCCGACGAACCACCTCGATCTCGAGAGCCGCGAGGCGCTCGAGCACGCGCTCGGTGAATTCCAGGGCAGCCTGCTGCTCGTGTCGCACGATCGGGCGCTGCTCGACGCCGTCGGGACCCGGACGGTCGCGTTCGAGGACCGTGCCCTGCACAGTTACGTCGGCGGCTGGCCGGAGTACGTGCGCGCTCGGGAGGAGCGCAAGGCACGTCCGCCTGATCCCGCGGCGAGACCGAAGAAGCCGGCCACGGCGAAGGCGACCCCGAAGCCAAAGCCGAAGCGGGCCGCCTCGCCGCGCGCCCAGGAGGCACTCGAGCGCGAGATCGAGGCCGCCGAGGCGGCGCTGCGGGCGGTCGAGGACGAACTCGCTGAGCCGGCCGCCTGGTCGACCCCGGCGAAGACCGCCGACTCGACCGCGCGGCACGAGGCAGCGAAGCAGGCGGTCGAGACGCTGTACGAGCGCTACGAGGCCATCGCCGGCTGAGGGTTACCCGCCCTTTGGGCCGCCCGGCCCGCCCGACCCGGCACGGCCGATGATCGAGCCGCACGCCGCCTGGGCCTTCGTGAACGCCGGCGAGGCCGGGTTGATCCCGCTCGCGGGGCTGAACGCGATCTGGACGCCGCCACCGGCGAATTTGGGGTCAGGGAAGTGCGGCACGCCATGAGTGCGCATGCAGGCGGAGAACCTGAGTGCCGCAGCGCGGCGACTCGCGCTGAGCGGTGCACTGTTACTGCCATTCGGCAACTTCGAGTGGCAGGCCGCCATGGCCGCACGGAACGCCGGTCCGTTCACCGAGACGCCGTTGACGGTCGCATGCCCAGGCGTCATTTGAATCTGCATGCCGCTGCTTCCGTTGCGACTCGGATCCGGGAAGTTCGGCACGCCGTGGGAGCGCATACAGGTCGCGAACGCGACCCCGGCGGCGCGGCCGGGGTCGACGGCCGACGCGGCGGGCGTCCTGGCGCCGGACCCGCCGCCGCACCCGGCAGCGAGGGTGACGGCGAGCAGCACCGGGGGAGTGAGATATCGAGAGGTCATGCCGTCAGTGATACGCGGTGCGTGGTTACCGACGGGGAACGAGCGCTGTTACCACGGCGTAACCGGAGGCAGGTGATGCTCTGGGTTCGCAACACTTCAGAGGCGCATGCGCGTGTTGATAGTCGAGGATCACGAGGAACTGGCCGAGACGGTGGCCGTCGGCCTCCGCAGGGAGGGGATGGCCGTCGACGTCGCGCTTGACGGCGCGAGCGCGCTCTGGCGCGCCGGGGTCTACGGCTACGACGTCATCGTGCTCGACCGTGATCTGCCGGAGGTGCACGGTGACCAGGTGTGCCGCGCGCTGGTCGAGGACGGGGGGCGGGCGCGGGTGCTGATGCTCACGGCCTCGGCCGGCATCGAGGATCGGGTCACCGGGCTGGGCCTCGGTGCGGACGATTACCTGCCGAAGCCGTTCGCGTTCGCCGAGCTGGTGGCGCGGATCCGGGCGCTCGGCCGGCGCGCCCAACCGGCCCTTCCACCGGTGCTGGAACGTGGTGACGTGAGGCTTGATCCGGGGCAGCGCGTCGCTCACCGAAACGGGCGGCGGCTCGATCTCAGCGTCAAGGAGTTGGCGGTCCTGGAGCTGTTGCTCTCGGCGCAGGGTGCTGTCCTCTCGGCCGAAGAGTTGCTCGCACGGGCGTGGGACGAGGCCGCCGACCCGTTCAGCAATGTCGTCAAGGTGACGATCAGCCGGCTGCGTCGCAAGCTCGGCGAACCGCCGGTGATCGAGACGGTGCCCGGTGCCGGCTATCGCATCTGAATCGATCCGGCTGCGCCGACCGCGACTCGCGGCCGCCGCGCGACGTTGGCGCGGGCCGCGATGGACCCTGCGACTGCGGCTCACGCTGCTCTACGGAGCGCTCTTCCTCGTCACCGGGGCGCTGCTGCTCGGCATCACCTACGGCCTCGTCGCCCACACCGTGTCCGGTAACCACACGTTCATCGTTCAGCGCAGCCGGCCCGTGTCGCACGGTTCCGGGCCGACGACGCCGGGCCGGACGGCGATCGTCGTGGGCAGTGGCGGACCCCTTCCACCCCCGACCGATGCACCGAAGGCGCTGAACGGTTTCGCGACCCAGCTGCAGAAGCAGGCCGCCATCGAGCTGGCCCACCAGCGACAGTCCCAGCTCCATGCGCTTTTCACCCGGTCGGGGCTCGCTCTCGGGATCATGGCCGTCCTCTCGATCGGTCTCGGATGGCTGATGGCGGGACGGGCGCTCCGGCCGATCCGGACGATGGCGGTCCGGGCGCGCGGGATCACCGAGCGTAACCTCCACGAACGCCTCGCCGTGGACGGGCCGCGGGACGAGCTGAAGGAGCTCGGCGACACATTCGACGCATTGCTCGGGCGGTTGGAATCGGCCTTCGAGTCCCAGCGCCGATTCGTCGCGAACGCCTCGCACGAGCTCCGGACCCCGATCACGGTCGGGCGCACCCTGACCGAGGTCGCGCTCGCAGATCCTGATGCCGACGTGGCGTCGTTGCGCGCGACCTGTGAGCGCGTACTCGCGAACGGCGAGCAGCAGGAGCGGTTGATCGAGGCGCTTCTCACGCTCGCTCGCTCCCAGCGCGGGCTCGAGTCGCGCGAGCCGTTCGACCTCGCCGAGGTCACGCGAGACGTGGCCCAGGCCATCGACTCACGCGGCGTGTCGCTCGACACGACAGGAGTGCGGACGGCGCCGGTCAGAGGGGATCGAGCGCTCGCTGAGCGCCTGGTCGCGAACCTCGTCGGCAACGCGGTGAGACACAACGTGCCCGGAGGCTGGGTGGCGCTCAGCACCGAGATGACTGACGGCGCAGCCCGGTTGAACGTGAGCAACAGCGGCCCGATGATCGCGGCGGACAAGGTCCGCGACCTGCTCGAGCCGTTCCGGCGTGGCGACCGCGAACGGACTCGGGACGAAAGCGGTCACGGGCTCGGCCTGTCGATCGTCGCCGCCGTCGCCGCCGCGCACGACGCGCGGCTCAGCGTGATACCGGGTGCGAGCGGTGGCCTCCGCGTCGAGGTCGCGTTTCCGGGCCCTGTGAACGCCGTGTGACCCTCCCGTGACCAGGTACGGCGCCGCAGCGAAAGCGTCGGAGTCGGTCTCTAGACTCGGGTTCAGATGGCTCCGCCACATGATGCGTCGCCGATCCGGGTCGCGCTCATCGATGACGACAGCGGGCTTCTCACCGTGCTGGACAGGCGGTTCGCCGCGCTGCAGTGGCAGCGGGAGGTGATCCCGTATGCCGCCGGGCCCGAGCAGCTCGCCGCCCGACGCCTGCACGCCGTGATCGTCAACCCGACGGTGACGGGGATCGACTACGTCGGACGGATCGCGACGGCGCTGCCGGGACTCGCGCTGCTCGTGTGCAGCACCCCGACGCCGGTCGCCGACCGCGTCCGAGGCCTGCGTGAAGGGGCCGACGACTGGATCACGAAGCCGTGCCACCCGGAGGAGCTGGTGGCGCGGATCCAGGCGGTCCTGCGGCGGCGTCGCGCGGGCGAGCTGCCCGCCGAGCAGGACACGATCACGGCGGGCGAACTCGCGATCCGGCCCGACCGATTCGACGCCTACGTCGCGGGTGAGCCGGCCGGCCTCTCACGCAAGGAGTACGAGCTCTTGCTGCAGCTCGCGACCGCCGACGGGCGGGTGCTCGAGCGAGAGGAGATCTACCAGCGGGTGTGGGGCTACACGATGGTCCGCGGCGACCGATCCGTGGACGTGTTCGTGCGCAAGCTCCGCCAGAAGCTCGAGCGCATCTCGCCACACCGGCGTTACGTCCACACCCACTTCGGCGTCGGCTACCGATTCGCCGCCGAGAATGCCGACGGAACCCCGGTTGAATCGCCGCCGACCGCGACCGAGATCACGCCGCCGCAGACGACGGCGGCGTACGCTTAAGGCCTGATGGCGATCAACAAGAACGTCCGCAACGTCGCGATCGTGCTGATCATCGCAGCGCTCGTCGTGATCATTCCGGGCGGCGGCAAGGGTGCGAACGTCGCCACCCAGGCGATCTCGCTCGCGTTCCTCGCTTCGATTGCGTGGGTCGCGTCGCTGATGTATCGCGAGCACCGGGTCGCCCTCTACGCCCTCGGCGAGACGCGGCGGGCCATCCTGTACGCGGCCGTCGGGGTCGCGGCAGTCACGCTCACCGCCACCCACCGGATGTGGAACACCGCGGGCGGCGAGATCGCATGGTTCGTGTTGATGGGCGGCGCGCTCTACGCCGTCGTCGCGATCTTCCTGGCAGCGCGGAAGTACTGAGTACCAGCGTCAGACCGCCGCGGCGGCGCGCACGGGAGCGAGCTCGACCGGGATGCCGTTGAGGACGGCGTTGCCGGATGGCACGTCGATCAGCTGCTCGTCGGCGAGGACGTTGCTGTTCGTGCCGGCGTGGGCGGCGGCGACGCGCTGGACGGCGCCGGGGGCGTCGTGACCCCATCCGTGGGGGAGGCTGACGACACCCGGCATGATCGCGTCGGTCACCTCGACCTGGGCGACGATCGCGCCCGTGCGGGAGCGGACGCTCGCCTCCTCGCCGTCGACGAGCTCGAGCCGGGTCGCGTCGTCGGGGTGGACCTGGAGCGTGCAGTGGGGCTTGCCCTTCACGAGCACCGGGAGGTTGTGCATCCACGAGTTGTTCGAGCGCAGCTGGCGGCGGCCGACGAGGACGAGCCCCTCGCCGTCACCGCTGCCGTTGCCGGTGCGCGGTTCAGCCAGCACGGCCCGCAACCGCGCGACGTCCGCGATGATCGGCTCGGGCGCCAGTTCGATCACTCCGCTCGGCGTCCGCAGCGCATCCGGAAGCCTCGGCGTCAGCGCGCCGAGGTCGATCCCGTGGGGCGCAGCCTCGAGTTTCCCTAGCGTGAGCTGGGGCCCTTCGGTGCGGGCTCCGAAGCCGTCGCCGTAGGGACCGGTGCGGAGCATCAGGTCGAGCATCCGCTCGGGACCGGTCCGCGGCGCCAGCGTGTCGAGCAGTTCTGCAGGCTCACGGCCGAACACGGGGGACTCGGGAGTGGAGACCTCGCGCTGGACGAGCATGCCGATGACGCCGTCGTCGATCGCCGCCACGTCGGCGTCCGGCCCCATGCCGGCAGCGATGCCGGAGAGACGCAGGAGCGTCTCCCACTCGTGCGGGAGGTCCGGCGCCGGTCCGAGGACCGGGGCCGAGTAGTGGGCGACGTTGCGGACCGCGAACACGTAGAGCGCGAGGTCGTAATGCGAGCGCCGCAGCGGTGACGGGCCGGGCAGGATGACGTCGGCGTGCCGCGTCGTCTCGTTGATGTAGACGTCAAGGCTGATCATCAGCTCGAGCCCGTCGAGCGCGGCGTCGAGCCGGTCGCTGTTCGGGGTCGAGATGACGGGGTTGCCGGCCATTGTGATGAGCGCCCGGACCTGGCCCGCCCCGGGCGTGTCGATCTCCTCGGCGAGGGCCGAGGCGGGTAGCTCGCCGAAGATCTCGTCTAGCCCGCGGACGCGGCTCGTCCAGCGGCCGAACCGGGTTCCGCGCCCGCGGCCGGGTGGCCCGGCGGCGTTTGAGTGGCCGGCCGCGCCGAGCGGGAACATCGCCCCGCCCTCCCGGTCGAGGTTGCCCGTGAGCACGTTGAGCACATCGATCAGCCAGCTGGAGAGCGTTCCAAACTCCTGGGTGCAGGTGCCAATCCGCCCGTACACAGCGCCTCGCGGTGCGGCCGCGAGCTCACGGGCGATCCGCCGGATCGTGTCCGGCGCGATCCCACACACCCCGGCCACCGCCTCGGGCGTGAACTCGGCGGCCTCGGCGCGGACGGCGTCGAGGCCGTCGACGAGCGACCCGAGCCGCTCGCCCGGATCGGCGAGGTCCTCGTCGAACAGGACGTTGACGAGCGCGAACAGGAAATGGGCGTCGGTGCCGGGTCGAATGAACACGTGCTCATCGGACTCCTCGGCGGTCCGGCTGCGGCGCGGGTCGAGCACGACGAGCCGGCCGCGGCGGGCACGCAGCGCCCGCAGCCGGCCGCGCATGTCCGGCGCGGTCATCAGGCTGCCGTTTGACGCGAGCGGGTTGGCGCCGAGGACGAGCAGGTAATCGGTCCGATCGACGTCCGGCACCGGAACGGTCGTCCCGGTGCCGAACATGAGCGCGCTCGCCATCTGCTTGGGGAACTGATCGACGGTGCTCGCCGAGTAGATGTTGCGCGTGCCGAGCGCCTGCAACAGCACCTTGCCGTACAGCATGTTGTCGAGCAGGTGGGCGTTCGGGTTGCCGAGGTACACCGCGACGGCATTGCGATCCTCGGCGAGGATCGGCGTCAGGCGGCTGTGGATGAAGGCGAATGCCTCATCCCAGCTGACGGCCACGAAGGTGCCGTCCGGCCGCCGCAGCAGCGGGGTGCGCACGCGATCGGGGTCATCGTGCAGTTCCTTGAGCGCGTAGCCCTTGGGGCAGATGAAGCCGTGGCTGAGGACGTCCTCGCGGTCCCCGCGGATCGCGGTGACGCGCTCGCCTTCCAGTGTCAGCTCGAGTCCGCACGTCGCCTCGCAGAGCGGGCAGGTGCGAAACGCGGTGCGCTGGCCGTCGGCTGACGTCGACATCAGCAGGTGAGGTTACTGTTCTGACCGGTCTGTGGTGGGAACTCGTCACATGCGCGCGCCGTGAGCGCGGCCCGACGCGAGCGGGCCGGCGACTGGTTGATCATCGTCGGCGCCGTCGCCTTGTTCGCATCGCTGTTCCTGACGTGGAGCCACCAGTTCTCCCGATCGTTCCTCGTGCAGTGGGGATCCTCGGCCCAGCTGGCCGGGCTCCCGCACGATCCGACGGCGTGGCAGGTGTACTCGGCGGTCGACGTGCTGCTCGCGCTGCTGGCGGTCGCGCTGATCGCCACGGCGCTCGTCGGGGGCCGGGCGGTGCGCGCCGGCGTCATCGTGGTATGCGGCATCGCGGTCGCGTTCACGCTCCGGGCGCTCACCGCGCCACCGACGAACGGCGCGAACATCTTCGACCCGGCGGCGCCGCCTGCGACGTACGTCCCGAATGCGCCGTCTGCGGGGGTCGGTGAGACGGTCGCCCTGCTCGGGCTCGGGCTCGCGATCGCCGGGCTGGTCGTGTCGTTGACGGCCGACTAGCCGCGGGATGGCGCATCTAACATCGATCGCGGTGTCCATAACCCCTGCCGACCGCCGCCGCGAGCTCCCCGACGAGCCTGGCGTCTACCTGTTCCGCAACCCGCGAGGGCGGGTCATCTACGTCGGCAAGGCGAAGTCGATCCGCAAGCGCGTGGCGTCGCACTTCTCCAACCCGAGCACGCGCGCCGGCCGCGACCTCGTGCCGATGATCGACCACATCGAAGCGCTCGTCGTCCATACCGAGGCCGAGGCGCTGCTCGCCGAGCAGAACTTCATCAAGCAGTACAAGCCGCGGTTCAACATCCGGCTGCGGGACGACAAGTCCTATCCGTACATCGCGATCAGCCTCGATGAGGACTTCCCCCGGGTCTACTTCACGCGCGAGCGCCATCGCCGTGACCGGGCGTACTTCGGACCGTTCAGCAACGCCAAGCGGGTCCGCTCGACGCTCGATGTGCTCGGCAAGGTGTTCCTGTTCCGCTCCTGCGAGGGCCCCGAGCCGGGGCGCCGCAGCGGCTCGCCTTGTCTCGACTACTACATCAAGCGGTGCGAGGCCCCGTGCGTCGGCTACGTGTCGAAGGAGGGCTACCGGGCGGGCATCGACGGGGTGATCGCGTTCCTCTCCGGCCGCTACAAGGAGATCGAGCGCAAGCTGGACTACGAAATGAAGCTTGCCTCCGCCGAGCAACGCTTCGAGGACGCCGCGCGGGAGCGCAACCGGCTGCGCGCCGTGCGGTCGTTGCTCGAGCGCCAACGGGTCGCGAACGAGACCGTCGGGACGCTCGACGCGATCGCCGTCGCCGTGGGGGAGGGCGAGGCGAACGCCCAGGTCTTCCAGGTCCGCGACGGTGTCCTGTCCGACCGCCAGAGCTTCTATCTCGACAACGAGGCGGAGGGCGACATCGCCGAGGTCGCGGAGGCGTTCATCCTCCAGTACTACGCGTCGGCGATGTCGATCCCGCCGCTGCTCGTCGTCCAACGCGAGGTCGGATCCGCCGACGCGCTCGCCACGGCGCTGAGCGAGCGGCGGGGGAGCCACGTCGAGATCCGCGCGGCTGAGCGCGGCGACAAGCGGCGGATCCTCGAGCTCGCGGAGCGCAACGCGCGGCTCGCGCTCGATCAGGAGAAGCTCCGCTCCGAGCGCCGGCGCCAGCAACGCGTCGAGGCACTCGACGGGCTACAGCAGGCGCTCGGGCTCGACACGATCCCGCTGCGGGTCGAGTGCTTCGACATCTCGACGCTGATGGGCACGAACACGGTTGCCTCGATGGTCGTGTTCGAGGGCGGCGCACCGAAGAAATCCGACTACCGCCGGTTCAAGGTGTTCGGCGATCTCGCGACGAACGGAAGCATCGCGATCGGCGAGCCGGACGACTTTGCGGCGATGGAGGAGGTGCTTGGTCGCCGCTTCGCCCGCTGGGAGGCCCAGCGCGACGTCTCTCCGCACGACAAGGAGTACGACCCGTCGTTCGCGGCGCTGCCGAACGTGGTCGTGATCGACGGCGGGAAGGGCCAGCTGGCGGCCGGGATCCGGGCGCTGCAGGGCTTCCGGGACCGTGGCGTGACCGTCATCTCGCTTGCGAAGCGGATCGAGGAAGTGTTCATCCCGGGCCGGGCCGAGCCGCTCTTGCTCGACCACGACACGCCCGAGCTCCAGCTCCTGCAGCGGGTCCGCGACGAAGCCCACCGGTTCGCGATCACTCACCACCGGATCCGGCGCGACCGAGCGATGACCGCCTCAATCCTCGATGGGCTCCCGGGCGTCGGCCCGGCGCGCAAGCGGGCGCTGCTCAACCACTTCGGCTCGCCGGATGCGATCCTCGCCGCCTCCCGGGAGGAACTCGAGGCGGTGCCCGGCCTGTCCGGGAAGCTCGCCCGGGAGCTGCATCGGGAGCTGCACAAGACGGGGGTGTAGCGCCGCGGCGTCGGACTCTCCGGCAGCGCTAGCGCGTGAGGAGCATCGCGCTCGCCGCCGGAACCGAGACTGTGTATGTCCCGGCGGTGGCCGTCACCGGCGCTGTCGTCGGCGTCCCCGGCAGCGTGCCGGTCGTTGTCGTCTCGCCGAATGTCTGGCCGCCGAACGTGACGCCGGTCGTCGAGGAGACGCTCGGCGCGGCCAGCGACTCGCTTGCGAGCGGCACGGTGCTGTCGCCGGGGAGCGTCAACTGGATGCGCGCCGGCGTGTCGAGCGACTTGTTGATCACTGCGACACGGATACGGCCGTCGGGAGCCTGCGTCGCCCACACCTTGACCGGGCCGGTAGGAGCGGTCACGTCCAGCAGACGCGCGCCCGGCGGAAACGCTTGCGAGAACGCGAGCGCGCCGTAATAGAGCGGGTGGACGAACGCGCTCCAGTTCGAGCCGTGCTGCGTGAACGTGGCCGGCTCGTAGGCGGCACCCGGCAGCGAGTGGAAGTTGACTCCGTCGACGCCGACCGCAGCCATGTTGAACAGGGTGTCGAGCACCCACAGCGCGGATGCGAACGTGTCGCTCACGCCCTTCTTGCCCGAGCAGGACGCGGAGTTGAGCTCGTCGAGGCGGAATGGGAGGCCGCGGGCGTGGGCGACCGTCGTGTACGCCGCGACGCCCCGGGCGAGCCCGGCCGAGGAGGTGTCGAGGAGCAGGTTCGGGATCGAGGCGAAGAGCGGGTTGGTCGGGTTTGACTCGCACGCCCGCAGCGGGTAGCGGTGAAACGTGATGACCGCGAGTCGTCGCTGGATCCGGAGGAACCCGTCGAGCCCGGTCAGCCAGCCAAGGCCGGAGAAGGTCGGGCCGGCGAGCGGCGCCGACGGCATCGCGGCGCGCCAGCGGGCAAAGTCCCGGTCGAACGATGCGATGTTGTAGCCCGCCGGCCGTGCGAACACGATGCGGCCCCGGCGGTTCCGGTACCAGACGAACGTGTGGTACAGGTCCGGCTCGTTGCCGATCTCGAGCGCCTCGATCCGATGCGGACCGATCCCCGCGAGCAGCGCCCGCGCCTCGGCCGCCGCGATTGCCGGGCGACTGGCGGCGAGGTTGACCCCGAGGATGAGCTTGCCCTCGAGGGCGTCGATGAACGCCTTGGTCGTGCGCAGCCACCCCTTCGTCAGCCGGTAGTTGATCCCGCCCGGTGCGATCACGCCTCGCATCGGCCACCACGTCTGGTCGGCGCTGTTCCCGCCGATTCGGACGACCGGCGCCTGGCCGGGGACGAGCCCGCGGAGCAGCGCGACGAGCACCGGGTTGATGTGGTCCGGGTCGCGCCCGGTGTACAGGTGCGTCGCCTTGTACTCGAAGGACACGCCAAGGAAGCCGGACGGCATCGACCGGCCGTACGGGACCGCGCTGACGTCGACCGGGAGCGCCGACTCGTCGGCCAGGGCGGCCGGTGCGGCCACGGCAAGCGCGCACAGCGTCGCGACCATGATCGTCACCCAACCCGCCAGGCTCGCCACCTTCCCTTGGCGCCCTGCGTGGCTCCTCACGCCGCTGATGGTCGCATACTTCACGTATGGATCCGGATGGTTCCCAGCTTGGCGCTGCGGGCGACGTCAACCCGTCGACGACGTCGTCCGAAGATGAACCGGAGGGCTCGGCGCTCACGGACCTCGTGATCATCACTGGCTTCTCGGGCGCCGGCAAGTCGACCGCGATGGCGGCATTCGAGGACGAGGGCTACTTCTGCGTCGACAACCTCCCGTCGGAGATGATCCGTACGCTCGTCGAGCTGTTCATGCACGCCGGTTCGAAGGTTGCCCGCGCCGCCGTCGTCTCCGATGTCCGCGGCGGCAGCTACTTCGGGGGGCTGGCGCGGATCCTCGACGATCTGAGCGCGAGTGGCGTCAAGCATCGGGTGTTATTTCTCGAGTCGGACGACCAGACGCTCCAGACGCGGTACAAGGAGACCCGCCGGCGGCACCCACTGGCGCCGACCGGCAGCGTCACCGAGGGCATCGCGCGCGAGCACGAGCTGCTCGTCCCGCTGCGCGAGCGCGCCGACGTCGTGATCGACACCACGGGGCTGACCGCCGCAGCGCTGCGCCGCAAGCTCGCCGACGAGTTGCTCCCCAACCGCAACCCCGGCCGGCTCGCGGTCACGTTTGAGAGCTTTGGCTTCAAGTACGGGCCGGTGCGCGACCCGGACGTCATGTTCGACGTCCGGTTCCTGCCGAACCCGCACTATGAGCCCGACCTGCGCCCGCTCACGGGGAGCGACGCGAGCATCGTCGCGTTCATCAATCGCGAGGGAGAGCTCGACGCGTTCTACGAGAAGCTCCACCCGCTGCTCGATTACCTGCTGCCGCAGTACCTCGCCGAGGGCAAGGCGCATCTCGTGCTCGCGATCGGCTGTACCGGCGGCCGGCACAGATCGGTCGCGATCGCGGAGCATCTCGCAGACCGCTACCGCGATCGCGCCGATTACCTCGTCGAGGTCGTTCACCGCGACGTCACCCGGCCGAACTGAGGCGCACTGTGGGGGCGCGATGATCGACCACGTCGGCTTTGAGGTGTCCGACCTCGCGCGGTCGGCACAGTTCTACGACGCCGTGTTCTACGCGCTGGGGGCGCGGCGGATGTTTGAGTCAGAACATGCCGTCGCCTACGGCGTCAACGCTCCGCAGGTGTGGTTCGTCGTGCGCGGTCGGCCCCCTGGACCGGGGTACGGTCATGTGGCCCTTCAGGCGAGCGGGAAGGCGGCCGTCGACGGGGCCTATCGGGCCGGGCTCGGCGCGGGGGGAACGGACGACGGCCCGCCGGGGCAGCGGCCTCAATACGGACGCCTCTACTACGCCGCGTACATGCGCGATCCGGATGGCCTCAGAGTCGAGGTCGTCGCTCGAAGGTGAAGGCTTGATCCACGGGCGGTGAGGTAGCCTTGCGAACGCCGACCATCGTCGGTTATCTCGTTTCCGAGCTCACCGAAATGGGGGATTGCGTATGCCGGTACGCGTCGCTTGCAATGGATTTGGCCGCATCGGCCGCAACGTCTTCCGCGCCGCGTACGAGCGTGGCGCCGACATCGAATGGGTCGCCGTCAACGACCTCGTCGATCCGAAGACGCTCGCTCACCTCCTGAAGTACGACTCCACCTACGGCCCGTTCCCGGGCGAGGTCGAGGCGACGGACACCGGTGTCCGCGTCGACGGCAAGGACATCCGCGTGCTGTCGGAGACGGACCCGGCGGCGCTGCCGTGGGGCGATCTCGGTGTCGACGTCGTGATCGAGTCGACCGGACGCTTCACCGACCGCGAGAACGCCTCGAAGCACCTCACCGCCGGGGCCAAGAAGGTCGTCATCTCCGCCCCCGCGACGGACCCCGACGTCACGGTCGCCCTCGGCGTCAACTTCGACGAGGTGTATGACTCTGCCCAGCATCACGTCATCTCGAACGCCTCGTGCACGACGAACTGCCTGGCGCCGGTCGCGAAGGTCCTGCACGACACGGTCGGCATCAACCACGGGCTGATGACCACGATTCACGCGTACACCGCCGATCAGCGCCTTCAGGACATGCCGCACAAGGACCTGCGCCGGGCGCGGGCGGCGGCGGTCAACCTGATCCCGGCGTCGACCGGCGCCGCGAAGGCGATCGGGCTTGTGATCCCGGACCTCCTGGGCAAGCTCCACGGCTTCGCCGTCCGCGCGCCCGTCATCACGGGCAGCGTCGTCGACCTCACGGTCAACGTGAACCGTCAGACCTCAATCGAGGAGATCAACGAGGCGATGCTCGCCGCGGCGAGCGACGGTCCGCTCAAGGGCATCCTCCAGTACACCGACGATCCGATCGTCTCGACCGACATCATCAAGAACCCGTATTCGTCGATCTTCGACTCCGCGCTCACCGCCGTCATGCAGGGAACCATGGTGAAGACCGTCTCCTGGTACGACAACGAATGGGGCTACTCCAACCGGCTCGCCGATCTCGTGCAGAAGGTCGCATGAAAACGCTGCGCGACCTCGGGGACCTGAGCGACAAAAGGGTCCTCGTCCGGGTCGACTTCAACGTCCCGCTCGACAACGGGGAGGTCGCCGACGACACCCGCATCCGTGCGGCGCTGCCGACGATCAACGAGCTCCGCGAGCGTGGCGCCCGCCTCATCCTCGTCTCGCACCTCGGCCGCCCGAGGGACCGTGAGCCGGAGCTCTCGCTGCGACCTGCGGCCAATCGCCTCGCCGAGCTCACCGGGGCCGACGTGACGCTCGCGCCGGCCGTCGTCGGCGACGACGTGCGGGCGTTCGCCGAGAACCTCGGTCCGGGGGACATCCTCGTGCTCGAGAACATCCGCTACGAGAAAGGCGAGACGAAGAACGATCCGGAGCTCGCCGCCGAGCTCGCGGCGCTGGCCGACGTGTACGTCAACGACGCGTTCGGGACAGCGCATCGAGCGCACGCCTCGACTGAGGGGGTCGCGCACCTCGTCGCCGACCGGGCGGCCGGTTACCTGCTCGAGCGAGAGGTCTCGACGCTGTCGAAGATCCTCGAGGCGCCGGAGCGGCCGCTCGTGGCGTTGCTCGGCGGCGCGAAGGTGAGCGACAAGATCGCGGTCATCGAGCGGTTCCTCGAGGTCGCCGACACGATCCTCATCGGCGGAGCGATGTGCTTCCCGTTCTTTGCCGCTCAGGGCCACACGGTCGGCTCGTCGCTGTGCGCCGAGGATGACGTCGAGCTCGCGCGCAAGACGTTCACCGCCGTGTCGGGCGCCCGGGCGGCGCTCGAGCTGCCCCGGGACCTAGTCATCGGCGAGCGGCTCGCCGCCGACACCGAGGTCAAGCCGCTCGACGGGGTCGACGTGCCCGACGGTTGGATGGGGCTCGACGTCGGTCCAAAGACGGCCAAGGCGTACGGAGCGATCATCGCCGCGGCCGGCACCGTGTTCTGGAACGGCCCGATGGGCGCGTTCGAGATCGAGCCGTTCGCGGCCGGGACCCGCGCCGTCGCGGAGGCCGTGGCGAGCGCGCCGGGCGTGACCGTGATCGGCGGCGGCGACTCGGTCGCCGCGATCCAGCGGTTCGGCCTCGCCGACCGCGTAACCCATATCTCGACTGGCGGCGGCGCGTCGCTCGAGCTGATCGAAGGCAAGACACTGCCGGGAGTGGAGGCGCTGCAATGAGCGATCGCACCCCGTTCATCGCGGGCAATTGGAAGATGTACAAGACAGTCGCGCAGGCCGAGGAGTTCATCCAGGCGCTGCTGCCGCGCGTCTCTGACGCGGACGGCGTTGACGTCGCGATCTGTCCGTCGTACCTCGCGCTCGGCGCGATGATCGATTCCACCCGTGGCTCGCGCGTTGAGGTGCTGGCCCAGAACATGCACTACGAGGACCAGGGCGCGTTCACCGGTGAGGTGTCGCCGGCGATGCTCGTCGAGGCGGACGCGCACGGCGTCATTCTCGGGCACTCCGAACGCCGCGAATACTTCGGCGAGACCGACCGCGCGCTCCAATTGAAGGTGCCCGCCGCGCTCGAGGCCGGGCTGCAGGCGGTCCTGTGCGTCGGCGAGACCGAGGAGGAGCGAGACCGGGGCGACACCGAGCGCAAGCTCCGCCATCAGGTCCAGGAGGGTCTCCAGAAGGTCGCGACCGAGCGACTCGGAGACGTCGTGATTGCGTACGAGCCGATCTGGGCGATCGGCACGGGCCGGGTGGCGACCCCCGAGCAGGCCCAGGAGGCGATCGGCTTCGTCCGGGCGCTGGTCGGAGACCGCTCGCGCGAGCAGGCCGAGCGCGTGCGGATCCTCTACGGCGGGAGCGTGAAGCCGGACAACGCGGCCGAGTTGCTCGCCCTGCCCGATGTCGATGGCGCACTCGTCGGCGGGGCCAGCCTCGAGGCGGAATCGTTCGCGGCGATTGTCGCCGCCGCCGCTGGCGGACTGGGGTCACGATGAGCAGGGTGCCGTCCGGAGCCGAGGCACTGCCGGCGCCCTGTGCGGCGCTCATCATCCTCGACGGCTGGGGCATCGCCGAGCCGGGTCCGGGCAATGCCGTCTCGCTCGCGTCCCACTCGGTGTTCGATTCCCTTTGGGAGACCTACCCGCACACCCAGCTGACCGCGTGCGGTCGCGCCGTCGGCCTGCCTGAGGGCCAGATGGGCAACTCCGAGGTCGGGCATCTCAACCTCGGCGCCGGCTCGGTCGTGATGCAGGACCTGACCCGGATCGATTTGGCGGTCGAGACGGGCGAGCTCGGGTCGAACGAGGTTCTGCGCAACGCATTCACCGCCGCCGAGCGGGTGCACCTCATCGGGCTCGTCTCCGACGGCGGCGTCCACTCGGGCTGGAGCCACATCGAGGCATTGATTCGGCTCGGCGCGGAGCTTGGCGTGCCGGATCTCGTGCTCCACGCGTTCACCGACGGCCGCGACACGTTCCCGGACTCGGGCGCCGGCTACCTGGCAACGGTCCAGGGGTGGATCGACGACGCGGGCGCGGGCCGCATCGGCTCGGTGATCGGCCGGTACTACGCGATGGACCGCGACAAGCGCTGGGACCGGGTGCAGCTCGCCTACGACATGCTCGTCCACGGCCGCGCCGAGCACCAGGTGGACACCGGTGAGCAGGCGTGCCGGGAGGCGTACGCACGGGATGAGACCGATGAGTTCATTCGCCCGACGCTCGTCGGCGCCGAGGCCCTGATCCGGCCCGGCGATTCCGTGTTCGGGATCAACTTCCGGCCCGATCGGATGCGCGAGATCACCCGCGCGCTTGCTGACCCGTCCTTCACCGATGTCGATCGCGGCGGCGCCGAGGTGATCGAGCGCTACGCGTGCATGACCCAGTACGAGGAGGGGTGGCCGTACCCGGTCGCGTTCCCGCCCGAGCATCCGTCGATCACGATGTCGACCGTGCTCGAGCAGCACCACGTCAAGCAGCTCCACGTCGCCGAGACCGAGAAGTACCCGCACGTCACGTACTTCTTCAACGGCGGCAACGAGGAGCCGTGCGAGGGCGAGCGGCGTGAGCTCGTGCCTTCCCCGCGCGACGTCCCGACGTACGACTACAAGCCGGAGATGAGCGCTCGCGAGGCCGCCGGCGCATTCGTCGACGCCTGGAAGGCGGACTCGCCGACGTTCGGCATCATCAACTTCGCCAACCCGGATATGGTCGGGCACACCGGGGTGATCCCGGCCGCCGTGAAGGCGATCGAGACCGTCGACGAGTGTCTCGCTCGGGTCGTCTCCGCCGTCCACGAGGCCGGGGGCGCCTGCCTCATCACGGCCGACCACGGCAACGCCGACCACATGCTCGAGCCGGACGGCAGCCCCAACACCGCGCACTCTCTGAACCCCGTGCCGGTGATCGTCACCGTGCCCGGGCTGTCGCTGCGCGGCGGTGGGGTCCTCGCCGACGTCACGCCGACGATCCTGCAGCTGCTCGGGTACGAGCAGCCGGCGGCGATGACGGGCAAGGCGCTCATCGACTGAGCGTCGCTCGCCGGGCCAGAGGCTGGCCCCGCGGCCGGCGCCCCGCGGCCGGCGCCCCGCGCCCCGCGCCCCGCGCCCCGCGCCCGGCGCCCGGCGCCCGGTACCGGCAAAACGTGCCAAAGCTCGCCCCGGGAAAGCATCCGGGCGAGAAATGCCGCGTGAAACGGAATAACGCGCCCCGATCTGGATCGCCGACGGGATTCGTTGCGTTATTCCGTTCGCCGGGTTCGCGCACACCTGCGCTCCGGGCTACAATAAGACTTGACATTATTCGACTTAGATTTCATACTTCGACTACACAAACGAAATCGCTAGATCGTCCCGTCAAGCGAGTAGAGAGGAACGACATGGCACTTATCCGCTGGGAGCCGGTCCGTGAGATCAGCTCCATCCAGACTGAGATGAACCGGCTGTTCAACAGCTTCTTCGACACGCCGACCGCCAACGGCGGCGGCGCGCCGGCCCGCCGGTGGGTTCCGGCGATGGATCTCGTCGAGACCGAGAACGATTTCATCCTCAAGGCCGACCTGCCGGGTCTGCGGGACGAGGATGTCTCGATCGAGGTCGAGGACAGCGTCCTCACGATCTCGGGCGAGCGCAAGTCCGAGCATGACGAGCGCACGGAGGGCTATTACCGAGTCGAGCGGTCCTTCGGCCACTTCTCGCGGTCGCTGACCCTGCCCGAGGGCGTCGACCCCGAGGCCGTCCAGGCGAGCTTCGAGCACGGCGTGCTCGAGGTCCACGTCCCGAAGCCCGAGGCGAAGAAGCCGCGCAAGGTCGCGATCTCCGTCGGCGGTGGCGGCCCGAAGACGATCGAGGGCACCGAGAGCGCCGAGGCCGACACGAAGTAACACTCGTCGTCTGACATCCGGTTCCACGCATAGCTAGGGTCCGGGCCGTGGCATTCGCGGTCCGGACCCGAAGCGTTAACAGCCTCGCGCGCACCGGCATCTTGCAACTTGCCCACGGCGAGGTCCGGACACCGGCGTTCGTGCCGCTCGCGACGAAGGGGTCGGTGAAGCTGCTCGAGCCGCGCGACGTCGAGGCGCTCGGCTACGAGATGGTGCTCGGCAACACGTTTCATCTCTTTCTGGCGCCGGGCCCGGAGCTGATCGACGAGCTCGGGGGCCTCAACCGCTTCATGCGCTGGCCGCGGCCGATCATCACCGACTCGGGCGGCTTTCAGGTGTTCTCGCTGGGGCATGGGAGCGTCGCCGACGAGATCAAGGGCCGCCGCCATGCGGCCGGAGCCAACCGGGCGAACGGGCCGAACGACGCCCCCCGCGAGGGAGCGATCCTCAAGATCAGCGAGGAGGGCGTCCGGTTCCGCTCCTACGTCGACGGCCACGAGCGGATGCTCAGTCCCGAGGTCTCGATGTCCGTCCAGGCTGCGCTCCACTCCGACATCGCGCTCGTGCTCGACGAATGCACCCCGTTTCACGTGACCCGCGAATACACCGCGCGCTCCACCGAGCGCACGCACAGGTGGCTGCAGCGATGCCTCACGTGGCACGAGCAGCACGGGCCGCCGGAGCAGGCGGTGTACGGCATCGTCCAGGGCGGGATCGAGCACGATCTGCGGCTGGAATCGACCGGTGCCGTCGCCGCGAGCACGTGCGACGGGATCGCGATCGGCGGAACGCTCGGCAAGGACAAGCCGCAGATGTACGAGGTCGTTGCCTGGGTCACCGCCGAGCTCGAGCGGCTCGCGCCCGAGCGGCCGCGCCACCTCCTCGGCATCGGCGACGTCGACGACATCATCAGCGGGATCGAGCGCGGGATCGATACGTTCGACTGCGCGATGCCGACCCGGCTCGCCCGCCACGGGATGGCACTCGTGCCGGATCCACGAGGTCGCTGGCGGGTCGACCTCGCGAAGGGCGCATGGCGCACCTCCCAGGAGCCGATTCTCGACCGCTGCACGTGCCCGGCCTGCGCCGCCGGCTACACCCGTGCCTACATCCACTACCTGCTGCGCGCGCGTGAGCTGACCGGAGCGCGACTGCTCACGCTCCACAACCTGCACTTCATCGCGCGCCTGATGGACGATCTCCGCGCGGCGGTCGACGAGGGGAGCTTCGCGGAGGCGGCGTCGGCGTTCCGCGACGGCGCGGCACCCCGCGTCGCCGGCGGCGACCCGAATGCGCCGCTACTTCGTGTTGTTGTTGATTAGGTCGGACAGGCTCTTGATCGCGCTGTGCACGTCGTTGGAGATCACCTTGCGCAGGTGAACGGCCGTGCTCGACGTGTCGGTCGCGATCGTCACCGCGACGGCGACGATGATGACGAACACGATCGCGATCGCGACGAGCGCCATGAACCGTCGCAGGGCGGTGTTGCCCTTGCGCGCCGGCGGCTGGGCGCGGGCCGCACGTACGGGCTCGCGCGGGCGCTCGGAGCGAACCGCCGGAGGCCGGACGGCCGGGGGTCCCATGCGTGTGCGCGTCGGCTGGGTGCGCGGGGCGACCTGAGTCGCGGCCGTGGGCGGCGGCTCTCGGCGGGGAAGCACCCGGGTCGCGGCGCTCGTGCCGAGGCGCGTGGTCGGCGCGCCGGAGCTGACCGGCGAGATGCCCTGGGCGCCGTTGCGGATCGCCTCGGCGAACAGGCTCGCGTCGACGGGGCGGCTCTCGGCGTCGATCGACAGGCCCATGGCGACGGCGGCCGCGAGCTCGCGCAGGACGCGGGGGTTGAGCTCGTCGAGCGGGATCGGTGACTCGCGCTGCTGCTTGAGCGTCAGCTCGGATAGGGAGTTCGCCTCATAGGGCAGGCGGCCGGACAGCAACTGGTAGGCGACGACGCCGAGCGAGTAGATGTCCGCCCGGGGGCCGGCCTCCTCGCCGCGGGCCTGCTCCGGCGCGAGATACGCGGCCGTGCCGAGCACCGACCCGACCTGGGTGATGCTCGATTGGTCCGTCGCTCGGGCGATGCCGAAGTCCGCGAGCTTGACGACGTCGCTGTCGGAGACGAGCAGGTTGCCGGGCTTGACGTCACGGTGGATGACCCCGTTGCGGTGCGCGTAGTCCAGCCCGCGGCACGCCTGGGCGATGATCTCGACGCCCTGTTCAACGTCGAGGTGACCCTGGTCGCGGAGCAGCTCGGCGCAGGAATGGCCGGGGACGTGCTCCATCACGATGAAGTGCTGGTGGCTGCCCTCGTCGAATCCGAAGTCGAACACCTGGACGATGTTCGGATGCACGAGCCGCGCGGCGGCGAGCGCCTCGCGGCGGAAGCGTGAGACGAACGTCGCATCGTCGGCGAGGTGCTCGGCAAGCAGCTTGAGTGCGACGTAGCGCTCGAGCCGCTGATCGAACGCGAGGTGGACGGTCGACATCCCGCCGACGCCGAGTCTGCCCTCGATGCGGTAGCGGCCGGCGATCGTCGATGTGCCTGTCATGGTCCGTTTCCTCCAGAGCCAGCGCCTCCGGTGTTGCCGCTCCCGCCGAGTCCGGCCCCCCCGCTCGAGCTCGTAGGAGTAGTACCCGAGCTGGTCGTCGAGGTTGCAGTGCTCGTCGGCGTGCTCGTGGTCGAGGTCGTCGTCGGGGTGCTTGAGGAGGTCGTCGTCGTCGTCGTCGTCGTCGAGCTCGACGTCGTCGTCGGCGTCGATGTCGTCGACGTGCTCGTCGTCGTCTGGCTGCACTGGCTCTGGGCGAGCGAGGCGACGGTCGAGGCGCCCTGCTGCAAATTCGCGGCGAGCGCCGAATTGACGCTCGAGGGCAGGTTGTTGACGGTGCTCTTCAGCGCGTCGGCGGCGTTTGCGGCCGCGCCACAGTGACCCGCGTCAAGCGCGGCAGAAAGCTGGTCGAGCTGGCCCTGGAGACTGTTGGCCTGATCGCTGGAGAGCAGGCCTTTGCCCCCGCCGCCGCAGGCGACGAGGACTGATGCAGCCAGGCCAAGCCCGCCGGCAAGAAGTGCACGGGGTGCGTAGCCCATCCACGCTCTGACTTTAGAGAACACATCGGTTTGCGGCACGTTAGGTGCTGCTAAGCGAGGGTTCACTGCCCGTAGGCGAGGCGTTCCGCCAGCGAATCCGGCAAACGTGCGGCCCGGATTGCAGCAGCGGCAGCGGCGATGTCGTAGTCGTTGCGGTGATAGCGAGCGCTCAGCCCATCGAGATCGAGCTCGAGCCAGGCGGCCCGGGGGTCGCCATCCCGGGGCTGCCCGACGCTCCCGGGGTTGAGCAGCCATTCCCCGCGTGCGAGGTCGACGTACTCATCGTTCGTCCGGGTCTCCCCGGTCGCCATCGCGCCCGGGAGCCGGCAAAACGACAGCGCCACGTGTGAATGACCGACGAGGCAGATCCGGTGGGACTGCTCGTCGAGACACAGCTCCGCCTGCAGCGGCGAGAGCACGTACTCCCACACCGGATCGCGAGGGCTCGCGTGGTAGAGCCCGACCGCCTCCTGGACGTTGCTCGGCTCGAGGCTGTCGAGGAACGCCTTCGTCTTGTCGCTGATCGTCTCCTCGGTCCAGCGGGCGGCGAGGGCCGCGCCGCGGGAGAACTGCTCGAGCGGCAGTGTCCCGCGCACGCCGAGGTCATGGTTGCCCGCCAGACAGACGGCGGCATGGCGCTGCGCGAGCTCGACGCACGCGTCCGGCTCGGCGCCGTAGCCGACGAGATCGCCGAGACACCACATCTCCTCGCAGTCCGAGGAGTCGACCGCGTCAAGCACGGCCTCGAAGGCATGACGGTTGCCATGGATGTCGGATACGACCGCGACGCGCACTCTGGAGCTCCCTGGAGACCACTACAGTCTCGCGGGTGTGGAGTTCTCGTGCAGCCGGCCCGATCCTGCTCGCGCTCGCGACGGCCGAGGCCGGTGTCCGGCTCCTCAAACCGCGCAAGCCGGTAATCGCGCCGGAGCCCGTCGACCTGCGGAGCTATTTCAGCGACGCCGAGATCACACGCGGCCGGAAGTACGCGCGCCCGCAGCTCGCGCTCGCGCTCGCCCGCTCGGCCGTCGAGGGGGCGGCGCTCGCGAGCCTCGTCCGCCGGCCGCCCCGCTGGCTCACGCCGGCCACGTCCGTTCCGCCGGCGCTCGCCGGTGCTCTCGGCGCGGCCGGCCTCGCCACCGCGCTGTCGATCCCGCCGCTGCCGTTGTCGGTCATCTCCCGGCGCCGCGCGATCAAGGTCGGGCTCGTCACGCAGTCCTGGCGCGGCTGGGCGGGCGACCTCGTCAAGGCGAACGCGATCGGCGCGGTGATGGCCGGCGGGGCGGGAGGGGGCGTCGTCGCGGTGACGCATCGGTACCCGCGGACGTGGTGGGCGCCCGGAGCGGCCGGCTCGGTTGTGTTCGGGGCGCTGCTCGCGGCCGTCGCGCCGGTCGTGCTCGACCCGATCTTCAACGACTTCACGCCGCTGCCCGAGGGGGAGACGCGCTCCGACGTGCTCGATCTCGCCCGTGCCGCCGGGGTCAAGGTCCGCGAGGTGTACTCGGTCGACGCCAGCCGTCGGACGACGGCGGCGAATGCGTACGTCACCGGGCTCGGGCCGACGAAGCGTGTCGTCCTGTTCGACACGCTGCTCGATCGCTACAGCCGCGAGGAGATCGGCGTCGTCGTCGCCCACGAGCTCGCCCACGTGCAGGGGCGGGATGTCCCGCGCGGCGTGCTGTACGCCGCGATCGTCGCGCCCGCGACCGCGTTCGCGGTGCAGCGGCTGAGCTGGGCGCTCAGCCCGGAGCGGGGCACCGCCGCGGCGCTCCCGGCGCTCGCGATGGCGACGGGCCTGGTATCGGTCCCGATCGGCATCGTCGGCAATCGGCTCTCCCGCGCGATGGAGCGCCGCGCCGATCAGGTCGCGCTCGAGCTGACCGGTGCGAGTGACGCGTTCGTGTCCTTCGAGCGGACGATCGCGCTCCAGAATGTCGCCGACCTCGACCCACCACGGTGGCTCACGAGCGTCATGGCGACGCACCCCTCAACCGCCGACCGCATCGGTGCGGCCCTTGCCTACGCCAAAAACGGCGGGCCGCAAGGCCCGCCCATTTAAAGCCTGTCTCAGCTGTTCTCGCCGTCGTCGAACTCGGGGAGGTTCTTGATGCCCTCCCGCGTCTGCCACTTCGAGTAGTTGTCCTGCATCGCGTCGATCAGCTCGCGCATGAACTTGGCGCTGAGGTTGATCCGGGAGACGACGACGCCGGGAATCTCGTCATCCTCGACCTCGTGGTCGACGCGGGCGAAGGTGATCGTGAACTCGTAGTCGGAATGGCTGACGTTGGCGAAGTTGGCGTAGACGCCCGCCATGATGTCGGGCGAGAAATGGATGTTGATGTGGCGTTCCGGCACGTTGGGATCGTCCATGTCCCCGTAGTATCACAGCGTGCGGATTGTCGTCGTCGCCGTGGGACGTCTGCGCCCTCCGTTCGCGGATGACGTCCAGCACTACAAGAAGCTGATCGCGGGGCACACCCGGCTCGAGCTCGTCGAGGTCCGAGAGGACGCGCAGGTGCCGCGGCGGATTCCGGAGCGGGCGTTCGTCTCCCTGCTCGACCTCGAGGGCGAGCACTTCGATTCGGTCGGTTTCAGCCGGTTTCTCGAGGACCGGCGCCAGAGCGGGCGCGATCTCTGCTTCGTGATCGGGGGGCCGTTCGGGCTCGACCTCGAGCGGGTTGATCACCGGCTCGCGCTCGGCGAGATGACGCTGCCCCACCAGCTCGCGCGGGTTGTCCTGCTCGAGCAGATCTACCGTGCCCACAAGATCCTGGCCCGGGAGCCGTACCACTACTGATGCCGGATCGGGGTGAAGTCCATGAGCAGCGGCGCCGGCTCAGGCAGCGTGAGCGGCGGGAGCTGACGCTGTTCATCCGGCGGCTCGGGGTGCTGCTCGGACTGCTCGTCGCGCTGATCGTGATCGGGACCGTTGGCTTCGTGCTCGTGGAGGGAGTCTCGGTCGCCTACGGATTCGACTGGACCCTCGACACGCTGACGACGCTGGGCTCAATCCCCGATCCGCACTCGAGCGGTGCCCGAGTGCTCAAGGTCCTGCTCGAGCTCTTCGGCATAGGTACGCTCTTCTACGGGCTGGCTACCGTGGCGGAGTTCTTCGTCTCAGGCCAGCTCAGTGGCCTGCTCGAGGAGCGGCGCACACAGAAGATGATCGATTCCTATTCAGACCACTACATCATCTGCGGGTTCGGCCGGGTCGGCCGTCAGGTCGCGCGCGACCTGAGGCGCGTCGGGGCGCCGTTCGTCGTGATCGACGGGAATCCCGAACACCGTGAGGAAGTCGCCGAGCTGCGGATCCCCTACATCGAGAACCAGGCCTCGCAGGACGAAGTGCTCGAGCAGGCGGGGATCGAACGCGCCCGCGGCGTGATCGCGTGCGTTGACTCCGACGCCGAGAACATCTTCATTGCGCTGACCGCGCGCGAGCTGCGCGACGACATCCTGATCATCGCCCGGGCGTCCGCCGAGGACTCAGAGAAGAAGCTGCTCCGGGCCGGGGCCAACCGTGTCATCTCGCCGTACAAGAGCTCCGGGCGGGAGATGGCCCGGGTCGCGCTCCACCCCCAGGTTGGTGGCGCCGTCGACGTCGATGACTACCGGATGGAGGAGATCGAGATCTCGCCGTCGTGCGAAGCGGTCGGCCGGAGCATCGAGGCCGTGCGCGGCGCGTCGATCATCGTCGCGCTGCGCCATCCTGATGGCAGTCTCGAGCCACAGCCACCGAGCAGCACGGTGCTGCAGGGCGGCGCCAAGCTCGTCGCGCTTGGCACGCCCGATGCGCTCGAGCGACTCGAGGATCTGTTCGAGCGGGCGAGCGCGTCGACGATATGAGCGGCGATCCGGTCCAGAGTCTCCGCGCGGCGGTGAGCGCGGCGGCCGCGAGCGTCCGCGGTTCGAACGGCGAGCTCTCGCTCGAGCCTCGGCTGGAGCGGCCGAAGCGTGATGGCCAGGGCGACTACTCGACGAACGCCGCGATGCTGCTCGCGCCGGTGCTCGGGGCACCACCGCGGGCGATCGCCGAGCGGCTTAGCGAGGCGTTGCGGGCTGAGCTCGGCGCTCGTGTCTCCGATGTCGACGTCGCCGGTCCGGGGTTCCTCAACCTCGTGCTCGCCGACGACTGGTTCCGGGATGCGGTGCGCGCGGTGCTGGCTGCCGGGGATGCGTTTGGCGCGGGCGGCGCGTCGCCCGCCGAGCGGGTCCTGATCGAGTTCGTCTCGGCGAACCCGACCGGGCCTTTGGTCGCGGCCTCCGGGCGTCATGCGGCGTATGGCGATGCGCTGGCGCGGGTCCTGTCGCATCACGGCCACGCGGTGTCCCGCGAGTACTACTTCAACGACGCCGGCAACCAGATCAGGCTGCTCGGTGCGTCCGTCCGCGCGCGGGCGCGGGGCGAGCAGGTCCCCGAGGGCGGCTATCAGGGCGACTATGTGATCGGGTTGGCCGAGGCGATTCCGGGTGCCGCCGAGCGGGATGTCGACGAGCTCGCCCACGAGACGGTGGAGATGCTTCTGGGCCAGATCAAGGCGACGTTGGAGCGGTATGGCGTCGTGTACGACACGTTCTTCAGCGAGAGGACGTTGCATCTCGGGTCGCCGAGCGGGGTCGACGCGGCGCTCGGTGTGCTGCGCGAAGCGGGGCACCTGTACCGCTCCGAGGGCGCCGAGTGGCTGCGCACGACCGACTTCGGCGACGACAAGGACCGGGTGGTGCTGCGCTCCAGCGGGGAGCCGACGTACCTGGCCGCGGACATCGCGTACATCCAGAACAAGCGCGAGCGCGGGTTTGAGCGTCAGCTGCTGCCCGTCGGCGCCGACCATCACGCGTACGTCCGCGAGCTCAAGGCGGCGATGGCCGCTTTGGCTGGAGACCCCGAGACGCTCGAGGTGCCGCTGCTGCAGTTTGTGCATTTGGTGGAAGGGGGCGAGACGGCGGCGATGTCCAAGCGGCGGGGCGAGTTCGTCACGCTCGATGAGCTGCTCGACGAGATCGGGGTCGACGCGACTCGCTACTTCATGCTGCAGCGCTCGCACGATCGAACGCTCGATCTCGACCTCGGGGTCGCCCGCCAGCAGTCGATGGAGAACCCGGTCTACTACGTCCAGTACGCGCACGCGCGGATCGCGTCGATGCTGCGGAAGGTGGGGTCTGACCGGGTGGGTGTTGCGTTGGCGGCGGCCGACTGGGGTGCGGAGGCGTTGCATCCCTCCGAGCGGGGGCTGGTGAAGAAATTGCTGTCGCTGCCCGAGGAGATCGCCGAGGCGGCCGAGCGACGGGCGCCGCATCGGATCGCGGCGTACGCGCTGGAGCTCGCGCAGGAGTTCACGGCGTTTTACCGCGACTGCAAGGTCGTCGGGGTTTCGCCGGCGTCGGTCGAGTCGTTCCGGATCGCGCTGTCGGTGGCCGCGCAGCGGGTGATCGGGCTGTCGCTGGGGCTGCTTGGGGTGAGCGCGCCGGATTCGATGTAGCACCCTCTGGGCCTGATGGTCGCTACAGCGACTATGAGGCCCAGAGAGGTTGGCTAGGGTCTCGCGACGCGGGACCCTAGGGCCTGCGGAGGACGACGACGGTCGAGCCGAGGAACGTCTCGGTTTCCGGGATGAATCGGTGCGGCTCGGGGGTGAAGCCGACCCGGCGGGCTTCCTCGGCGACCGCTTCCGGGGTGACGCGGTCGAGGCGGATCACGCTGTCGGTGCTCGCGCGGCCGATCGTGCGCCGGCGATGGAGCACGGCGCGGCCGTCCTCGTCGGTGACGGCGCGGAGTTGGCTCGCATAGCGGACCCGGAGGATCGTCCGCTCGTCGGGCGGCGGCGGCAGGACGTGGTCGTCGTCGAAGCAGTCCATCGCGTCGGCGAGCGCGGCGGCGAGGAGGCCGCGCGGATGCAGAGCACTCAGGGCGCAGCGAAAGAACGCCGCGCGGCCGGGCGCGCCGTCGAGGAGCTGGAGCGTCTGCATCGGGACGAGCACGACCGAGACCGGGCGATCGAGTGTGAAAGCGCGCGCGTCGGCGCGCACGGTCGTGACCGGCAACCCGCCAGCACGGACGCGGAGCGCGTCGAGCAGCGGGGCGGACACGTCGAGGGCGACCATCCGCACTCCGCGGGCGGCGAGGTCGAGTGTCACGCGTCCGGTGCCGGCGCCGACGTCGAGCACCGGCCCGGCGGCGTCGGCCGCGAGCGCGCGCCACAGCGGCAGGTCCTCGCGGTAGGCCCCGCACTCGAGGTCGTGCCAGATCGCGTCGAGATTCACCCGTAGCGGGCGAGGTCCTCGTCGAGCCGGCGAGCGTCCTCGGCGCTGACGCGCGGGCCCGCCGCGGCCGGAGTCGCCGCGGCGCGGGCGGCGGTCCGCCGGCGCCAGCGGGGGAGGGTGTAGGCGAGGACCGCGATTCCGGCGATGAGCAGCGCCGGCGGGAGGATGTAGACGGTGAGGTTGAAGCCGTCCGCGGGCGGCTTGGCGAGCACCTCGGGGCCGTACTGGCCGACGAGCGCCTGCTTGATCTCCGCCTTCGTCTGCCCCTGGGCGATGAGTGCACGGATGAAGTTGCGCTCGGCGTTGGCCTGCGGGGACTGGGCAAGGGCGAGCGGCTCGTGGCAGGAGGGGCACATGACCTCGTCCTCGACGTCGCTCAGCGACGTCTTGGCGGTTGGTGCCGCGGCAGCGGTGCTCGCCAGGAGCAGCAGGCAGGCGACCATGAGCGTGAGCAGGCGGCCGCTCACGACTGGCCGCTCGCACCGAGGAACTTGGGCAGGGTCTGCGCGAGCCACGTGTTGTCGAGCTGGAACCGGCGGATTGCGGCGACGTGGCCCTGGCGGTCGATCACGAACGTCTCCGGCACGCCCGTGCTCCCGAATGAGCGGACGAGCTTGCCGTCGACGTCGCGGATGACGGGATAGGTGATGTGCTGCTGGCGGACGAACGTCGACGAATCGCTCGAGTTGTCGAGGTAGGTGACGCCGAGCACTGTGCCGTTCTGCTTGGCGAGCATCCGCTGGGCGCGCTCGAGCACCGGGGCCTCCGCCTTGCACGGATCGCACCACGACGCGAACACGTTGAGCACGACGACCTTGCCGCGATAGTCGGCGAGGCTCTGCTTCTGGCTCGTCGAGCCGAGCACCGGAAGGGCGAGGCTGGCGTCGGGGGCTGCCGGTCGATGCCCCTGCGCGATCGCCGAATCGAGCGACGTGTCCGAGCCCTGGTTGGCGACGCCGAAAGTGAGCAGCGCGAGCAACGCGACGGCCGCGCCCAGAACGAGTACGGGGAGAACGTATCGCCGCATCCTGCTCTGGAGAGTAATACGGCGTGCTCGTCGGCCCCGCGTCCGCGAGTGTCTGGCACGGGGCACTAGACCGCGTCGGCCAGCGCGGCCCGCAGCAGCGCCCCGATCTGGGCGAGCGCCTCGTCGAGCGACAACTCCCCGGCGTCGATGAGATCGCCGAGGCCGAAGATGCCCTGAAGCAGTGCCCACACACGTGCCCGGGCGCCACGACTCTCCCCGGTGCCGAGCGCGTTCGTCCAGCGGTTGATCATGCGGCTGCGGAGCCTCGCCGCCGATTCGCCCAGCTCGTGACCGGCCAGATTGGCGTGGCCGACGAGCGAGCGGACGAGATGGCGATGCTCGGACGGCAGCGAGAGCAGCAGCCGGGCGGCGAGCAGCGCGACCTCGGTCGGGTCCTCGCCAGGCGCCTCGAGCGCGGCGGCGATCGTCGCGTCCGCGGCACCGAAGCGGTCGGCGACCAGCGCCCAGGCGAGCGTCGGGAGATCGGCGAAGTGCTCGTAGACGAGCTGGCGGCTGACGCCCGCCTCGGTCGCGACACCGACCATCGTCAGCCGGCCGAGGCCCTCCCGGCCGGCGATCCGCGCCGCCACATCGAGCAGTTGGCGCTGCCGGTCCGCAGCGCGCATGTACGGACGGCGAGCGGCAGTTCGGGCGGTGTTCTCAGCTTGCGCCGACAATTTGACACAGTGTACATTTCCCGTATGGAGAGACTGAGGCGTACCTCACTGAGCGTGCTGCTGGTCCTCGCGCTGACGGCACTCCCGGTGGGGAGTTCAGCGTTTGCTCGGAGCACCATGCATGCCAAGCGCCAGCTCGTCGTGGCGCCGAAGGTGTTCGGCAAGCGCTACTGCGAGTTGTTCATCGTCCGCAAAGAGGCGAGCGGATTCGCCGCGGACGTGTTCAACACGTACGGGCTAAACAACTGCGCGGCGGCGAAGTGGAACGCGATCGACACGAGTGCCGTTGCCAAGGCGAACGGCGCGCTCGTCGTCGTCCGCAACGGACCGCGGCACTGGGCCATGGACCGGATCGAGAAGTACCGCCAGGGCCACGAGGTGATCAAGAACCTCGGCGGGCTGCGGATGATCGAGGAGGCGGTGCTCAAGCTCGGATCGCTCAGCACCACGCCCTACACGATCCATCGCGTCAACCGCACGACGGTCTTCGTGTGGAACAAAGGCCGGCGAATCTATGAGCTGCACGGCGCCGACGGTTCGACCTGGGTGATGCAAGCGTGGAGCCAGCAGATCGATCCGAAGCTCGCGCGGAAGGATCTCCCGGGGCTCGGGAAGCGGCTGAAGCCGCCGGCGGGGTGGACGTTCACGAGCCGGAGGTTGTCGAAGCCGTTGCGGGTGGTCACGGTCAAGACGGACGCGCAGGTGCTCCAGGACGACCTCGGCAATACGTACTCGCACGTCACTGCGGTGCGCTGACCATGAAGATCCTCCGCACGCCCGAGGAGCGGTTCACGTCACTTCCGGGCTTCGACTTCGCCCCGCACTACGGCGAGCTGCATGACGGTATCCGCGTCCACCACCTCGACGAGGGCGACCCCGACGCGGCGCCGGTGCTGCTCATGCACGGTGAGCCGTCGTGGTGCTACCTGTATCGCAAGATGATCCCGCCGCTGGTCGCCGCCGGCCACCGCTGCGTCGCGCCCGACCTCGTCGGCCTCGGGCGCTCGGACAAGCCCAGCGACCCGTCCGACTACAGCTACGCCCGGCATGTCGACTGGATGGCGGAGCTGCTCTTCGGTCAGCTGAACCTCCGCGAGATCACGCTCGTCTGTCAGGACTGGGGCGGGCTCATCGGGCTGCGGCTGCTCGCGGGGGCGCCGGACCGCTTCTCGCGGGCGGTCGTCGCGAACACGGGGCTGCCGACGGGGGAGGGGCCGGCGAGCGAGGCGTTTCTCGCCTGGCAGCGGTTCTCGCGCGAGTCGCCAGAGTTTCCGGTGGGCAACATCGTCTCCGGCGGGTGCGCAACGGCTCTGCCGGACGAGGTGATCGCCGCCTACAACGCCCCGTTTCCCGACGACTCCTTCAAGGCGTGCGCCCGCGTCTTGCCGTCACTCGTTCCGACTTCGGCCGATGACTCGGCCCACGACGCGAACGTGCGGGCCTGGGAGGTACTGCGCCAGTTCAAGAAGCCGCTCTTGTGCGCGTTCAGCGACGGGGATCCGATCACGCGCGGTGCCGACCGGGTGTTCAAGGAGCGAGTCCCCGGCGCCTGTGATCAGCCGCACACGACGATCGAGGGCGCCGGGCATTTCCTCCAGGAGGACAAGGGCGAGGAGCTCGCCGACGTGGTGGCGAGCTTCATCGCGCGCTAGGCACCGGCCGGCTCCGGGGCACGCTCGATACCGATCTCGGGGATCCAGTCCAGCCACCGCGGCATGTACCAGGCGCGTTCTCCGAGCAGCGCGAGCAGGCTGGGGAGAACGACCGAGCGGATGATGGTCGCGTCGAGCAGCAGCGCCACCGCGACGCCGAAGCCGAGCTGCTGGAACATGACGAGATCGCCGGCGGCGAACCCGGTGAACACGACGATGATGATGAGCGCGGCGCCGGTGATGATCCGGGCCGTCGAGGCGACACCGCTCGAGACCGCGTCTCGGGTCGACGCTCCCTCGTCGTGGCGCTCCTTGATCCGGCTCATGATGAAGACCTGATAGTCCATCGAGAGCCCGAACAGGACGGAGAACAGGAACAGCGGGATCCACGCCTCAATCGTGTGCACCCGCTGGAAGCCGAACAGGCCGCTGCCGACGCCGTCGATGAAGACGAGCGTCAGCAGGCCGTAGGCGGCGCCGACGGACAGCAGGTTGAGCACGATCGACACGAGCGCGATGACGACCGAGCGGAACGCGAGCAGCAGGAGCAGGAAGCTCAGTCCGAGCACGAACGCGAGCACGTACGGTGTGGGGGTCGTGACCGCGTCGAAGTAGTCGACGGTCTCCGCCGTCCGCCCGCCGACGAGCACCTCGGCGCCGACGGCGCCGAAGGCGGCCGGGATCTGCTGCGAGCGCAGTTCGCGCACCGCCGCGACGGCGGGGCCGGCGATCGGGTCGCCGGTGATGGGGAGCGTGAGAACGGCAACGTCGGTCCTCGGCGAGACGGCGAGCGAGCCGGCCCCAAAGCGCGGGTCACCTGCCAGCTGCGACTGGAGCCGATGGAGATCACGCTGGGCCTGCACGCCAGCGCCGTGCGCGACGATTTCAACCGGGTAGGGGTTCTGCTGAGGGAACAGCCGGCCGAGCATCACATAGCCCTGCTTGGCCGGGGTCGAGGCGGGCAGTGTCGAGACGCCGGCGGCACCGATGTGCAGCCCGAGGACGGGGATCGCGGCGAGCAGCATCAACGTCGCGCTGAGCGCGAGGCTGAGTCCCGGGCGCCGGAGGACACGGCCGACGATCGCTGACCACACGCGGCCCTCGGAGGGATGGCCGTCGCGACGTCGACCGAACACCGGGACACGGCCGGCCTCGACGCGGTCCCCGAGCAGACTGAGCAGCGCAGGGAGGAGGGTGAGCGCGGCGGCGACCGACACCGCCCCGACGACGATCGCGCCGGCGGCGAGGCTCCGCATCACCGAGGTCTGCACGAGCAGCATCCCGAACATCGCCACGACGAATGTGCTGCTGCTGAACAGCACCGCGCGGCTCGCGCTCGCCCCGGCGCGCTCGATCGCGGCGGCGGTGTTATGGCCGCGGGCTCGTTCCTCTCGGAATCGCGAGAGGACGAACAACGAGTAGTCGATGCCGAGCGCGAGACCCATGCCGGTGAGCATGTTCACGACGAACACCGACAGGCGGAACTCGAGCGAGAGCAGCGCGACGAGCCCCATACCGACGAGGATTGAGAGCAGTGCGAGCACGACGGGGACGAGCCCCGAGACGAGCGAGCCGAACACGAGGACGAGCACGATCAGCGCCGCCGGGAGCCCGAAGGCGAGCTCCGCGTGCGAGAGATCGCTTTGCGAGAGGGTCGAGAAGTCGTTGCCGACGGTGTGCTCACCGGTGATCCCGACGGTGAACCCGCCGTGTCCGTTCTGGGCCTCGACGAGTCCGACGACCGGCTTGATCTGGGCGTCGGTGCTCACCGAGAGACGGATAAGCGCGGCGTGGCGATCGCGCGACACGAGTGTCGTGACGCCGTCGAGGTAGCTCTGGACGTGGGCGACGCCCGGGGTCGTCTTCAGGCGCGCGGTGATCCGCCGGACCGCCGCATCGAACGTCGGCGTGCCCGCGGTCGCGTGCGACGAGGTGAGGATGATCGCCTCGCTCGTCGTGCCCCGAGCCTGGGCCGGGAACGCGCGCGTCAGAGTCTGCGATGCCTTCAGCGAATCCGGCGAGCCGATGGCGTGGGGGGTCGAGGAGAGTCCGTGCAGTGCCGCGCCGACGAGGGCGAGCGAGACCGCGACAGCGACCAGCCACCCTCCGAGCGTCCTCCGCGGGTGCGCCGCGGCGACGCGCGCCAGTCGCCGTGTGATTCCTGATCCACGGTGTGCCATAGAGTCCCTCGCCTTCACACGTAACGAACTCGGGTATACGTTGTATATGTACACCGTATACCGAGCCGTTGTCAAGACCGTGGCCACAGAATCGAAACAACACGCCCGCCGGGCGCTGACGCGGGAGCGCGTCGTCGACACGGCGCTCGCAATCGCAGACACGCAGGGGCTCGACGCGGTCAGCTTCCGGCGGCTCGCGACCGAGTTCGGCGTCACCCCGATGGCGTTGTACCGGTACGTCGAGAGCAAGGACGAGCTGTTCGGAGCGATCGTCGACCGTGCGTTCGAGGCGTTTGAGCTCCCTGCGGACCCGACCGCCGATTGGCGGGATCAGCTGCGCGGGCTCGCCCGTGCGTTCCGCCGCGTCCTTCTGGCGCATCCGGCGGCGGCGGCGCTCTACTTCGTAAAAGCCGACACGCAATCGTTCAGCGGCCTGCGGATCGTCGAGCGGGTGCTCGAGGTGCTCGCGGCGGCTGGATTCAGCAGCGACGAGGCGGCGCTCATCGAAGGTGACCTCGAGCGGACCGTGCTCGGGCTTGTTTTGTTTGAGACCCGGCGCGCCTCGCTGTGGTCCTCGACCGAGGAGCAGGAGGCGCGGGTGCGCGAGATGCGCGGGCGCCTGCTCGCGTTACCTCCGCAGGAGTTCCCCAGGGTCGTCGCCTCGGCGGACGTTCTCTGCGGACCGGCGGATCCCGAGGCCGCGTTCGAGTTCGCCGTCGAGTTGCTGATCGGCGGCCTCGAGAAGCTGCTCGAGAGGGCTTCCTAGGGGAGCGACGGCCGCTCGAGGCCGGCGGCGAGCCGGAGCGCGTCCGGGAAGACGTCGATCAGCCCGAACGTCGCGGCGTCCGGCACGATCGTGACCGGCGGATCGCCTCCCAGGAACGCCGCCACCCGACGAGCGTGCGCCGGTGGATGCGTCATGTCGCGCTCGCCGGTCCAGAGTGCGGTGGGCACCGTGCCCGCGGGCGGTGGGCTGATCTTCCACGGCGCCCGCAGCAGGCGCATCTCCTCGATCATCGCGTCCGGGTTGCCGACGATCTCGGCAGTTGTCCGGACGTGGAGGTCGCGGATCGACGGGTCCTCCAGGTATTGCTGTTCGTAGTCGGGGACCAGTCCGATCGCGCTATCCGGCAGGTTGTTGGCCGCACGGTCCAGACCGGCGCGGAGGAGGAACGGCAGGCGGCGCGCGAGGAATGCACCGTTCCGCATCTGCCTGCCCGCTTGGAGCCGGGCCGCCCGATCGCTCAGGGGGGCGAGCGCCCCGAAGAGCACGAGGCCGGTCGCGCGGTCGGGAGCGGCGGCGGCGACCGCGATGCCGTAAGGGGTCCCGCCTGACTGGGTGAGGATGCCCGCGCGCTCGACGCCGAGCGCGTCGAGCAGAGCGAGGTGGTCGGCAGGCCAGTCGGCGATGCGGCGCCGCGGCTGGCGTGTGCTCTGGTGACACCCCGGGCGGTCAGGAATGAGGATGCGGATCCCGAGGTCACGCGCGGTCGGCGCGACAGCGCGTCCGAGCCCGCGGGAGCCCGGCCCGTCGAGCACGGCGACGAGCGGTCCGGTGTCGGCACCGATCAGCAGATAGGAGAGCGTGCGCCCGTCCGCGAGCGTGATCGTGGATGTTGTCTCAGCTTGCGACGTCATGCGATGACGGAGTATGGCACACTTGCGACATAGTGTCGCAAAGGACGGCTCGTATCCCTGCCGATGAGGCCCGGCGCCGGATTCTGGACGCCGCACGCGAGCTGCTCGCCGACCGCCCGTTCGGCGCGCTCACCGTCGGTGACGTGATGGATCGGGCGGGACTGACGCGGACCGTCTTCTATCGCCAGTTCGATGATCTCGCCCAGCTGGCGCCCGAGTTGCTGCCCGACGTCGAGGATCCGCTCGTTGACCAGGTCCAGCGCGCGGCACCGGAGGATGTGATCCCGCAGATGATCGCGGGGCAGGTGGCGCTCTACGCCGAGCACGGACGGCTGCTCCGGGCGATCGACGCCGCCGCCGCTGCCGACGCGGGGGTGGCGGCGCAACTCGACCGCGCGCTCGTTGGTCCGCGTCGCCTGCTCGAGCGTCTCGTCGCCGGTGCTCCGCACCCCCCGCCGAACCCGCGTGAGTTTGCGGCGCTGCTGATGGCGACGCACCGGGCCTATCTGCTCGACACGTTCGGGAGCGGCAAGGCGACGCCCCGACGGCGACGGCAGGCGACCGCGGCGCTCACGGCGTTGTGGCAACGGCTGCTCGCAGACGGGCGCCCGGCCGCGTTCGGTTCGCTCCGACCTAGACTCAAGCCATGACCCATGAACAGGCGACCGCACGGTGCCGGGAGCTCAACGCCGAGGACGACCGGGATCGCGAGTGGTTCCCCAGACAGGTCACTCCGGGTGAATGGGAGATCGTCTCGGTGGCGCTCCCGGGCGGGCACCGACCAGGCCCGCTGAAGGAGGCGGTCGAGTCGAGGCCTCGGCCATCCGAGCCGCTGGATCCCCGGCCGAACGTCATCCGCAACATCCCGTCGTACGGCGCCGGCTGACGGCCGACCAGTTCGCGCGGGCAAGATCACGTCATCCTGCGCCGCGCGGTGCCGTCGCCTCGGCAGTCACGCTGCGTCCTGACCGCCCGGCACATGATCCTCTGACATGGCCCCAAGCCTTCAAACCGAATCGACCCTGTCTTCGGCGAAGGTTACTCCCGGGTGGAACGCGGTCCGAGGACGGAACGAACGACCACGAGTCTGCGCCGGAGCGCGATCACTGCGTTCCACCGGCCCCGGCAAGAACGGCTGGATGTGCGTGCTACGGTGGGACAGAGGGCGACGTGTGTCGCCGCGAGGGTCACCAAGCCGACGCAGCGACCCTCTCCGCGAATCATTGCGACCGCGCCGGCGAAGGGAGAGGTGCAATGCCCAACCCACCGCCTGGGGTCTTCAGATGAAGACGCCACGAGAACGCGCCGAGGAGAAGCGACAGGAGAAGCTCAAGTTCGTCGCTGAGCAGGTCGAGAACGGCGACCTCGTCATCCGGCAGATGACCGATGAAGAGCGCCAGCGCTTTCCGCCGCGGCCGTCTGAGCCGAAACGTTCCGGGCGTGGGTGAGACCGTGGGCGAACGAGAAGGCCTCATCGCGCGGATCCAACAGATTCGTCGCACAGCCGAGCCTTCGGCCACGATGCGACCGACGGTTGCCTCCGAGCAAGAGGCGACGGAGCTAAAGGCTCTACAAACGCGAGTGGAGCATTTGGAGCGGCTCGTCGAGGCGCTTCAGGACTCCATTCATCGGGAATCGGACCGACAGGGCAAGGAGATCAGCGAGCTCGAGGCTCGACTGCAGCCGGCCGCGCTCAGCGTTGCACTGAACAAGGACGCTCGCGAGCGCGGGCTCTAGGCGCGGCTGACCGCGTACGGCCCGTTACGCGAACTTGATGTTCTCGGCGGACGGCGGCGAGGCGGCCCAGGACTTGATGCGACAGGGATTAGGACGATTCCCTCAGCGGGTCACGCGGCCGCAGCTGTAGGCCAGGATCCAGATGGTTAGCAGTACGCGGTCCTCGGCTCGGTCAGATGGGCGGCGAGGGTTTGGAGGGCGAGGCGCCGTCGCTGGGCTTCCTGTCGGCGAGGCAGATTGGTCAACAGCGATGCCAGCGCGTCAGCGATCGGGCTCGGCGCGTCGGTGCGTGATGACGCTGGCGCGCCGCGGGGCGGCCGTCGGGCTCCTGCCTGCGCCGGTGACCACGCGTCAGCCGCTGGTGACTGCGAAGCCGCGGCTCTGATACCCCCGCCGTGACTGGTGCGGCCGGCTGCTTCGCGGGGAGAGCTCTCATGACGGGCTTCCGGCGCCGTCGGTTACGGGCGGAAACGCGCCAGGCCGGTTGCATCGGTGAACCGGAGCTCGCCGCGGTCGGGCACGATGCGCTCGGCAACGGCGTCGAGCCCCGTGGAGACGGCCGGGAGGTGGATGGCAGACCGGCCGGACTGGTCTCGCCGTGCAGCGCGATGTCCGTGGTGGGGAGGCGCCGAGCGCTCCGAAACGAGCCGCTCAGGCACCGTCCTGCGCTTGCATCGGACGATTCTCGTCCGACTCGCCAGCGCTGCAGTTTTGTCGACTCGGCTGTCGGACGGTACCTTCCGATTCACTCCGATCGCCGTGAGCGCAACACTGCTCGCAGCCCGCTCGGGTCCTGCCCGGAGTGTGCTGGCCATCTCGTGCCCGTCTTGCCTTTCTGCTTGCACGGGATCATCGCGAGGGAAGGGGAGACGGCTCCCGATGCGGGCGCTCTCGCGTCGCCCCGCTCCTTCCCGCCCCGCCCCCCTGAGCCGCTACCCTAGGTGCACTCAATGGATGGCTGCGGGCGTCTTCGAGGCCCGTCGTCCAGCCGGCTTGGAGGCCGTTATGGCCAACCGCTCATCCGATGGTCCCGAGAAACCCACCAACGGGACAATCAAGCGACTGCACGACAGCGGCATTCGCACCTCGGAAGGGTTCGGTGACGCGCAGGCGTTGGCCGACAGCGAGCAGACGCTGGCCGACAGCGAGCAGACGCTGGCCGACAGCGAGCAGACGCTGTCCGAGAGTGATCAGACAATGGGCGAGCGGGACCAGACGAGCGCGGACAGCGATCAGGCGGCGTCGGATCGTGACCAGGCGGCCAGCGACCGCGACCTTGCGCACGGCGTCGATCCGCACGAGCACGAGGCCAGTCGCGAGATGCGTCGGCGTACGGCCCTCCAGCGCGAGCAGACCGCTGCGGCGCGCCTTGAAAGTGCGCACGAGCGCGATGCGCTCGCCCGGTCCCGGGATCTGGCGGCGCTGGTGCGAGATCGGGCTGCCGCAGCGCGGGATCTGGCGATGGCGGACCGTGACGCCAACTACGAGCAGGACGACGCGCTGGCGGTCGCCAGTGAGGACGTCATCATGCGCGCCGCCGAGCACCGCAAACGCGCCAGGGACTACCGCATCCAGGCCGCGGAGCATCGCGCGCGAGCCGCACGGGATCGCGAGGCTGCGGCGATCGACCGCGAGCAGGGTGCCCGTGACCGCGCGCAAGCACTTGCCGATCGCGAGGCGCTCGCTCGCGCGCTGGCGGTCACCGAGACGGACTCGTTGACCGGGGCGCGCACCCGAGCGGCGGGCCTGGCCGAGGTTGATCGCGAACTCGACCGCAGCCGGAGGACAAGCAGCCCGCTCCTCGTTGTCTATGTCGACACGGTCGGACTGAAGCGGCTGAACGACAGCGAAGGTCACGACGCGGGCGACCGGCTTTTGCAACGCGTCGTCGCGCTGATCAGAGACCACGTGCGCCCGTATGACCTCATCGTCCGCTTGGCCGGCGATGAGTTTCTATGCGCGATGTCGAACATGACACTCGCCGACGCGCACCAGCGCTTCGGCGCGATCGCCAGCGCGCTCGAGGCCTCCAGCGAAGTAGGCGCGATCCGCACAGGTTTCGCCGAACTCAGCGGCGACGAGACGGCCGCGGAGTTGATCATGCGGGCCGACAGCCAACTGATCGACAGCCATCGCGAACACTGATCGACCCGTCCGGCATTCTGTGCCGGGGTCGCCGTCCCCTCGAACGCGTCCGCTGGCCGCGAACGGGAGTAAGTCGTGTGGCCTGTTGGGACCCATCCTTGGCCACCCAGCCCTAGAATCGCCCCCTCCACGCGGACGTAGCTCAGTTGGTAGAGCGTCGGCTTCCCAAGCCGCACGGGCGCCGATGACGGCTCGCGACGTTCGGCGCGGATCTTCAGTAGCGGCGGGGCTTTTCGGTGATTTACCGTGAACGTCCGTGACCGCGCGTGAACGGACGATACCCATCATCCGCCGTCTTCGGCGTCCATGGCTTCATTGAGCCTCGCCGGCCGATGGCGTTCTCCGAGTTCGAGGCAGCCTTGGTCGAAACCCGGCGGGGCGTGGCGACTACGATGAGATAGCGATGGCGACCACTGACGAGTTCCGTGCAGCACTGGCATCCGAGCACCGCTTGGACGATCTTCGCCATGCCGCCGAGCATGAGCTCCAGGCGGGGACTCCGCGCGAGCAGGTTGTCGCGAAGCTCGAAGCGCTACGTCCCGGGTTGAGCAACAGAGACGCGGACGTCGTGCTCGAGGTCCTCGACTTCGTGACGGGCTGGTGCAGCCCACACGCACGGCTGTAGCCGGCACTGGTTCTTGTCGATCGGAAAGTCCTCGACCTTCGCGTTGGGACGGCTGTCGTCTCGGTTTGCTGTGAGTATCTGCCGCGATGAATACTGCGGAGCGGTTACGGCGCGCTCGCCTTGCGGCGCAGCGGCTGACGCCGCAGACGGCATGTACCAGTGCCGAGGAAGCGGCGCGCGCTGTGATCGGCGTCCAGGCTCAGGACCTGCGCGCCGTGCAGCTTGCGCTGCGCTCGCGCGTTCCAGGCTTGACTCGCGGCGCCGTGCGTGCCGCGCCGCTGGTGCGTACGTGGACGGTCCGCGGCACGGTGCACCTGATCGCGGCGTCCGATCGTCCGTGGTTGCACGCGCTGCTGGCGGAGCGGAACGCCCGGACGTTCGGCGCGCGCTTTGAACGCTTCGGCATCGTCGATGAGGTCAACGCGATGCGCCGAGATGTCATCGAGCTGTGCGCCGAGCGGCCCCGCGACCGAGCGTCGCTGCTGCGCGCGCTCGTCGAGCGAGGCCACCCGTCGCTTGAGCAGGGTCCGATCAACACGTTCGTTCCGTGGCTCTCGGCGCAGGGTCTGATCGTCACCGACATCGACGGCGTGTTGCACGCGGCCGATCGGCCGCCGCCGGTCGAGCACGACGAGGCGCTCGCGATCATGGGCGCCCGCTACGGCGCAGGGTACGGACCCTGTGACGCGACCGACCTCGCGAAGTGGTCCTCCTTGCCGATCACACAGGCGCGCCGGGCGCTTGACGCGGCCGGAGCGCAGCCCGGGCTCGACGCGTGGCCCACTCATGACCCGCCGCCGTGTCTGCTGCTCGCCGCGTTCGACACCCTTATGCTCGGGCATCGCACCCGCGAGCCGTTCGTGGCTGCTGGGTACGACCGGCACGTCTTGAAGGGCGGCGGGATGGTCAAACCCGTCGCGCTCAACGGTGGCGTGGCGACCGGCACGTGGTCGCTCAGGAAGGGCCGGCCCGAGCCGGTGTGGTTCGGCCGGCCGGCACCGGCCGCGGCGCTCGACCGCGAGGCCACGGACATCGAGCGCTTCCTCGCTTCCTAACCCCGGCTCTTGCAGTACGCCGGTAGACCAGCGACATCGCTGGAACACCAAGCTCGGGCGGCCCTCCCGCGCAAAGGGGAACTGCCCGTCGGCGCACGGGCAGGCACGTCCAGACATCGAACGAGATCTCGATGACCGGGCGACCCGCAAGCGTGGCGGAGCAGCCGTCGGCGCACCGGGCGCGATTGCCCTGCGACGCGAGCGCTCGCGTGGCGTACCCGCTCGTCCATCGCTGCGGGCGGGACAAAGCAACTGTCGGCTGGATCGGCGACGATGACCTCTTGGCCTCACCTTGTGGTCGCTACTCAGGAAGGGGTCTCCACGTCGATGCCACCGGTCAATGGTCAGCTTTTTACCGAGACGCTGAACTACGACGGTGGACGGCAGGTCACGGTCTATGTGCCGGCGGCCTCGCCCGAGGCCATCGTCTTCTCCGGCGACGGCCAGTTGATCGCGCCCTGGGGCGAGATCCTCGAGGCGGCTGACGTGCCGCCCACGATGATCATCGGTGCGCACCGCCTGGACGATGAGATTCTCCGGATACACGAGTACTCACCGGGGGGAGAGCACGGACGCCTTCGTATTTGACCCCCAACGGTTCGCGGCACACGAGAGTTCTTCGTTGCGGACGTGCGCCGATGGGCGCAGTCGCGCTTCGACCTCGCGCTGCGCGCCGATCGAACCGCGGTGTGCGGCGTCTCGGCGAGTGCAGAGCTCGCGCTCGCCATGGGGCTTCGCCATCCCGAGGTGTACGGAGTGGTCTTATGCGCGTCGCCCGGCGCCGGCTACCGACCACCCACCGTGATGCCGAGCTCGCTTCCGAGGACTTACCTGTTCGCCGGCACGGACGAGCCGTTCTTCCTGGAGAACGCCATCAGATGGGCAGACGCGTTGCGCCATGCCGGCGCAGACGTGGTCACGGCCGAGCGGGCCGGGTCCCACGGCGGGGCATTTTGGAAAGAAGAGTTTCCGTTGATGGGCGCGTGGGCGTTTGGGCGCTGAGTCGACGCGGTGGTCGGACAGCCGAACAGACGACGAACTGACAATCGCCTTGTCCAGCCGGCACGAGAGAGCCCGACGGGCGGTTGCCACTCAGTGCGATGATCGCGGGACCCGGCAGTCGAGCTTCCCGATACCCGCGGGATAAGAAGAGCAGGACGCGACCCGTCGGCACGCGCGGTCCTGAGATTCGCCAGATGCACGTCTGAGCCCAAGCCGCTCGAGACCAGGATGCAAGGCTCAGCCGGGCCAGAACGGGAGACGCGATGCCTTGCGGAGCGAATCGTCGACCCTGCGAGCGAGCTGACGATCGTGCTGTGGCTAAGCACTCGCGTGGCGCTGGCGACCGACGCGATCGAGGTGTCGCCATAGGCATGGTGACCTGTGCGACGGGCGGACCGAGCAAAGCACTCGTCAGCTTCCGGGCCTACGCGTCCTTGCTGATGGCGAATGCAGTCACGCTCCACGCTAGATCGCTCGGTTGCGGACCCTGTGGCATCTCGAAGGACAGCTAACAAGCCGAGCAACGGGGAGGTAGCTGTCGGATGCGAGCCCGACTCGTTTGCGCGTAGCGCCAGTGCTGGGCGGGGGGCGAACGAAAGATGTCATGTCCGGGTTGGCGTGAGGCCGCGGTGAAGGGTGGTCGGGCCTCCGCGTCGAACGGCATAGGTTGAAGGCGCGCGCGGTTGCAGCCCGCGCGGCCGGCCATTCGAATAGGAGGACCGACCGTGATCCACGGTATGCGATGGGTCGGGCTGGACGCTGCGCGCGTCGCAGCCCGTGTCGTTGGCAAGCGCGATGGTGGGCTGGTGAAGGGGGCGACGGCATGTCGATCGTGATGGGCTTGGATCAGCATCGTGCGCAGATCACCGCTGAGTGGATCGATACCTCGACCGGCGAGGTGTCCCGTGGACGGGTCACGCCGGCTGATCGCGCTGGCGTGCGCCGGTTCGTTGAGCGTTTCGCCGGCGAGGAGCTCGAGGTGGCGTTGGAGGCGACGACCGGCTGGCGGTTCGTGGTCGAGGAGCTGCGCCGGGTCGGCGCGCAGGTGCATCTGGCCGAGCCGGCGGAGACGAGCGCTCGCAAGGGCAACAAGAAGCACGCGAAGACCGACCGCGCTGACGCGAGGCATCTGCGGGAGCTGTTGATGATCGGCCGGCTGCCGGAGTCGTGGATCCCGCCCGAGCACATCCTCGACCTTCGCGCCCGGGTCCGCACGCGGCATCTGCTCTCCCATCAGCGGACCGAGTGGCAACAGCGGATCCACTCGGTCCTCTATCACCACGGCATCCCCCAACAGCGCAACCTGCTCACGGCCGAGAAGCGTGAGTGGCTCGCCGCCCTGAAGCTCGGCGCCGCTGCGCGTGAGCAGCTCGCGATCGCGCTGAGCGTAATCGACGCGCTCGATCTCAAGCTCGTCCCGTTCGACCAGGACCTCCGAGCGCTCGCGCGCAAACAGACCGGCTGCCGGGCCCTGACCCAGGCGATCTACGGGGTCGGGGAGCTGACCGCGGTCACGATCCTCGCCGAGCTCGGCGACACCCGTAGATTCTCCAACTCCCGCGACGTCGTGCGGTACGCCGGACTGGACATCACCGTCCACCAATCCGACGACCGCAGATCGCCGGGACATCTCTCCCGGCAAGGACCACCGGCGCTGCGCTGGGCGCTCTACGAAGCAGCCCAACGAGCCCGGTTTCCGGCCAGCCCCGACCGACCGTACTACAAGCAGCTGGCCGCAAGGATCGGCGGGAACCGCGCCTGCCTCGCGCTCGCGCGCAAGCTGCTCAAGCGCTGCTACCAGTGCGTCACGAACGCTGAAGGAGGGATCGTGTAGGAAGACCCTGACCTAGGCGGTGCTGTGCGAGAGATGGAGGCTTGTTGGCCCTCCGGCGTCAGCCCTGCGGGGGTAGGCGTCAAACCGCCCTGGAGCTGCGTTAGCTGAAGACTGTCGTGGTGAGCGTTCAGGGAAAAGGCCCGGCGTGATCGGGTCAGGTGGGGACCAGGAAGACGTTCCAGAAGCGCCCGGTCCCGGGAGATCCGGTGTGTCAATGGCCATCGAGAACTCCCCATGGGCGGCCACGAATTTCCCCACTGGTGGCCATCTTTTCTCCCCGTTGGTGGCCACGAATCTCCCCACCAACAGGGGTTTGAGATTGAGCGTCAGGTCAGGGGTTGACCCCCTTGCCGGCGGTTGCTTGGGCGAGTCGGTAGCTGTCCTGGCCTTCGGTGATCAGGACGTGGGCATGGTGGAGTAGCCGGTCGACGGTCGCGGTCGCGATGCTCTTAGGCATCAGCTCGTCGAACCCGGACGGGTGGATGTTGGAGCTGATCGCGATCGAGCGTTTCTCGTAGGCGGCGTCGATCACCCGGAAGAGCGCCTCGGCTGCGTCGGCGGACACGGGCAGTAGTCCGACGTCATCGATGACGACGAGATCGGCACGGATCAGCTTGCCGATCGCTTTGTTGATCGAGTCATCAGCGCGGTGGCGACGGAGGAGCTGGGCGAGGGTTTCGAGTGTGTGCCAAGCGACGGTCTTGCCTTTGTCGATCGCGAGGTGGCCGAGCGCTTCGACGAAGTGGCTCTTGCCGGTCCCGCTTGGGCCACAAACACAAAGCACTTCTGCCCGGTCGATCCACTCCAGCGTTTGGAGCGCTCGCTGGGCTCTGGCTGGGATCGCGCAGCGGTCCGGCTCCCAGACATCGAACGTCTTGCCGGCTGGGAGGCCCGAGGCGCGGCGACGCATCCTGATCGTCGCCTGGTCGCGGCCGGCGGCCTCCTCGGCGAGCAGGACTCTCAGGACCTCGGCGTGCTCCCAGCGTTGCGCGGTCGCGTTGGCGATCACCTCCGGCGCGGCCCGGCGAACATATGGGAGCCGCAGCCGTCGCAGGAGGCGGTCGAGCTCGTCGGGCAGTGGCGGCGGGGCGGGCGGCTTGACCGTCATCGCCGATCTCCGAACCGGCCGTTGGCGCCCGTTTCTGGGTGATGGATCGGTCGCGGCGAGTGCCCTGAGGGCCGCAGATCGCCTCTGCGCGCGTCGATTTCGAGCATGGGAGCGAGAATCGAGGCGTTCATCGTCCGAATCCGTCCCAGCTGCGGGTCGAGCGCTGCAGCGAACGCTCCTCAGACGGCGTCGGGAACAGGATCAGCTCGCCGGTCCGCTGCTGGTGCGCGAGGATCGACGCCAGGTCACCGTCGGCGAACCGGCCGGCGTCCGCGCATGTCCGCAGCGCGCGCTCGACCTCCGCGGTGCCGTGGAGCTTTGCGAGATCGACAGCCTCTGCCATCTTGCGCCGCACGCGCTGCGCACCCTGAGCGCCGGCCTTGATCAGCCATGCCTCGGCGCCGTCACCGATCGCGAGGAACGCCTGCTCGTCCGCTGATCGGGCCTTGGGCTTGCGCTCCAGCGCGCCGGCCGGCCGGGGCGGATAGTGCTCGTCACAGATCGCCGGGCGACCGGGCGTCGTCAGCCGGTGCCGGGCGACCTCCTTGGGACCCTGATGCCCGTCGACGTGCACCACGATCAACTGCTCACCGTCGGTGCGGGCCCACACCCGCTCGTCGATCAGCTCGTGCGGGACCGAGTACTGCGCGCCGCCGACCGAGATCAGCGACTGCCAGTTGACCTTGCGGGTCTCCCCGAAACACACCGTGTGCGGCAGCTTCGGCAGCCGGTGCAACCACTCATGCTCCGCCGCCAGCCGCATGACCGGCGGCTCCATCGTCGCGCGATGCGGCCGCGTGTTGACGTCGGCCATGAACTGCTCGCACGCGCGCTCGAGCGCAGCGAAGTCCTCGTACTCATCGCGCAGGTTGTGATCGGTCGGCACCAGATCCGCCTTCGCCACCTTGACGGTCGCCTCACTGCCCCCCTTGCTCTCAGGATCCGCCGGCACGCACGTCGCGATCGTCAACCCGTAGTGGCGGCCGACCTCGACGATCAGCGGGTTGCGCACAGCGATCCCGCACACGTGATCGACGCTGACCGTCTTCTCGTTATCCGTGAGTGCATACGTCGGCGCGCCACCGAACATGCGCAGCGCGCGATCCAGGGCCATCACGACCGACGGCATCGTCTTGTCGCGCAGCGGCACGACCACCCGGAACCGTGACCACGCCAACCACGCGCAGAACAACACCGCCCGGCGGCCGTCCACCCGCGGGCCGTCGCCATAGTCCCACTGCATCCACAAACCTGGCTCCGGGATCCACGGCCGCGTCCGCCGGCCATGCTTCTGCCGCCACCGCCGCTTGGACTCAGCCACCCACCGCCGCGTCGTCCGTGCAGATCCTTGATAGCCGAGCGCGACCAGCTTCCCATGCGCCTTGTCCGCCCGGATCTTCCCGCGTGAGCGATCGACCAGCTCGTCGACCTTCGTCTGAAACACCGCCTCCATCGCCGGCCGCGCACGCTCCACCACCGGCATCCCGCCCGCCTCATCACGCAAACGCACCCAATACGCGACCGTCTTGTGATCGCACCCCACCAGCGCTGCCGCCTGGCGGAACGACCCCGTCAAGTCATACGCCTCCAGAATCTCCATCACTTCCTCCGGTTTCTTCATGCGCCCTCCTCGAAGCCGCGTCGCGATGCGATGACGCGACCCCGGGTATCGGGCGCTCAGGACAGAACCGGTGGGGAGATTCGCGGCCGCCAGTGGGGAGAATCAGCGGCCGCCCGTGGGGAGTTCCGGTGGCCGCCTACGGGGAGAATCCCATGGCCACCGTCATACGTGGGAGAGGGGCTTGGCCGTGACGCTGTCGCGGTGTTTCGCGGCTCCGCGACGACCGCGCCGGGTTCATCCGCTTGGGGTGATGCGCCGGGTTCGGATGGCCTAGATCATGCTGGTTCGTCGGTTCGCTCCGGTTCGGGTCTGAATCGCTGTCAGGCGACCTGCGGGGCGGTTGTCACAAGGAGCCACAGACATGAGCGCGAGTGCCACTAATGCGACCGCTGCGAGTGAGGTCGCCGATCAGACAACACCGCCGGGATCCGGGGAGAAAGGTAAGTTCCCGCATCTCTCGCTGCGGGAGCGCGCCGCCCGCGGGAAGGCGGAGCGGGCGGAGGTGCCGCGAAGCGTGCATGGCGAGTGGTTGGCGCTGTCTGGTCGCCGCGATCCGGTTGAGCTCCTGGAGGAGCAGGGGGCATCGCGTGTGCCGGAGCTGGTGCCGATCCGCTACGGGCGGATGCTCGTCTCGCCGTTTACGTTCTATCGCGGTGCGGCGTACCTGATGGCAGCAGACCTCGCCGGCTCGCAGCGAACCGGTCTACGCGTGCAGCTGTGCGGTGACGCGCACTTGTCGAACTTCGGTGCGTTCGCCGCACCGGATCGCCGGCTGGTGTTCGACGTCAACGACTTCGACGAGACGCTGCCCGGGCCGTTCGAGTGGGATCTGAAGCGACTAGTCGCGAGCTTCGCGGTGGCAGGACGCGACCTCGGATTCCCGCGAAAGGAGCGGCGGAAGGTCAATCTGGCCGTGACGCGGGCGTATCGCAAAGGGATGCGCGAACTGGCGTCGATGAAGACGTTCGATCTGTGGTATTCGCGTGTCGATGCGGACGCGCTGCTCGCGCAGTTTCAGAGCGCGGCGAGCGCGAATCGTCGCAAGGTGATGGAGAAGAACCTCGCCAAAACGCGCGCGAAGGACAGCCTGCGGGCGTTCACCAAGCTCACGACACTCGTGGATGGTGAGCCGCGGATCGTCAGCGACCCGCCGCTGATCGTCCCCGCCGAGGATCTCGCCGAAGGCCGGGACGTCGAGGAGTTCGCGCGGAGCGTGAACCGCGGCTACCGGCGTACGCTGCAGGGCGATCGCAAGCACCTGCTAGAGCGCTTCCGCTACGTGCACGCCGCACGCAAAGTCGTTGGGGTGGGGAGCGTCGGGACGCGTGCGTGGATCATGCTGATGCTCGGCCGCGACAACGACGATCCGCTGTTTCTGCAACTCAAAGAGGCGCAGCCCTCGGTACTCGAGCCGTTCCTCGGCAAGAGCCAGTACGCCAACCACGGCCAGCGCGTGGTCGAGGGCCAACGACTGATGCAGGCCGCCAGCGACATCATGCTCGGCTGGCACCGTGTGACCGGCCTGGACGGCGTCAAGCGCGACTTCTACTTCCGCCAGCTCTGGGATAACAAGGGCTCCGCGATCATCGACGGGATGAAACCTCGCGAGCTCGCCGCGTACGCCGACATCTGCGGCCAGACGCTGGCCCGCGGGCACGCCCGCTCCGGCGACGCCGTCACGATCAGCACCTACCTCGGATCAAGCGACGCGCTAGACCGGGCCCTCTCCGACTTCGCCGAGCTTTACGCCGACCAAAACGAACTCGACTACGCCGCACTCAGCACCGCCGTCAAGACCGGACGGGTCAAAGCGCAGACGGGGCTATAAGGCCGCGGCACTGATCTGGAGTTTGGGGTGCCGGCGACACTGGCCGTCCGTGGTTAGCCGATGGTGTCGTGCGGTGAGATGCGGATGCAGGGTCTGCGGGTGCACAGCGACGATTTCGGCGTGTCATTGATGGCGCGATCTGCCTTCCCAGCCCGTCGCGGGCGAGACGCGTACGGCGACATAGAGCCGCAGAGCACGACGTGAACGTGTCGGCAGGGATCGGCCGGGTGTGCGGATGAGTTCGGACGCGCACGTTGGAACGTCTGCCGGAGCGCCGGCAACAGGCACGGGAACGGCGAAGGCGGCGGGCGCGGCGGGGATCGTCCTGATGACGCTGGCGGCGGGGCAGTTCGTGATGGCCCTCGACACGACGGTCATGAACACGGCGATCGCGACCGTCGCCAAGGACGTTGGAACCACGGTGACCGGGATCCAGACCGCGATCACTCTCTACACGTTGGTGATGGCGTCGTTGATGATCACCGGTGGGAAGGTCGGTCAGATGATCGGGCGCAAGCGGGCGTTTGCGATCGGGTGCATCATCTACGCCTGCGGCTCGCTGACCACCGCGCTATCACAGAATCTGACCGTGCTGATGATCGGCTGGTCGGGCCTGGAAGGGCTGGGGGCGGTGCTGATCATGCCGGCGATCGTGGCGCTGGTCGCGTCGAACTTCGGCAAGCCCGACCGTCCGCGCGCCTATGGGCTCGTCGCGGCTGCGGGCGCGATCGCGGCGGCGCTGGGGCCTCTGGTCGGCGGCCTATTCACCACCTACGCGTCTTGGCGGTGGGTGTTCGCAGGAGAGGTGGTCATCGTGCTGGTGATCCTCGTCCTGACCCGCCGCATGAACGACACGCCGGCGGAGGAAGGAGCCCGGCTCGACCTCGTCGGCACGGCCCTGTCCGCGCTCGGGCTCGGTGCGATCGTGCTCGGCATTCTCAGGGCCGGGACGTGGGGGCTCGTGCAGCCCAAGCCGGACGCTCCGGAATGGATCGGGCTGTCCCCGGTGATCTGGATGATCTTCGCCGGCGCCGCGGTGCTGGTCGGGTTCGTGTGGTGGGAGAACCGGCGCGTCAAGCGCGGCGAGGGCGCGTTGATCGACCCGGCGATGCTGCGCAACCTCCAGCTGCGCAACGGCGTCATGTCCTTCTTCTTCCTGTTCCTCATCCAGGCGGGGATCTTCTTCACGGTCCCGCTGTTTCTGTCAGTCGCGCTCGGGATCTCGGCGGTCGAAACCGGTGTGCGGCTGCTGCCGCTGTCGCTGTCGCTGCTCGTGTTCGCTGTCGGCGTCCCTAAGCTGCGCCCCAACGCATCACCGCGGCGGGTCGTCCGGCTCGGGTTCCTGATGCTGTTCGCCGGCCTCGTGCTTCTGGTCGGCTTGCTCGACGTTGGCGTCGGGCCGGAGATCGTGACCTGGCCGTTGCTGCTCGCCGGGTCCGGTCTCGGGATGATGGCCTCCCAGCTCGGGGCCGTGACGGTGTCATCGGTGCCCGACGAGAAGAGTGGCGAGGTCGGCGGCCTCCAGAACACGGGCACCCAGCTCGGCGCCTCGATCGGCACCGCCCTCGCCGGCGCCGTCCTCGTCTCGGCGATGACAGCATCGTTCTTCACCGGTATCGAGAACAATCCCAACGTTCCCGACAGCGTCGTGTCGCAGGCGCAGACCCAGCTCGCAGGCGGCGTGCCGTTCATGTCGCAGGCCGACGCCAAGGCGGCGCTACAGAAGGCGAACGTCCCGCCCGCGACCGCCGACGAGATCGTCAAGCAGAACGAAAAGAGCCAGATCGACGGACTGCGCGCCGCGGAGGCCATCCTGGCGCTCATGGCGCTCATCGCGCTCCCGTTCACCCGCGGCATCCCAACCGTCCAACCCGGCGCCCAAACCAAACCCAGACCATCCCTGGCATAGCCGACTCGGTCACCCCCACTGCCGGTTCGGCTTACAGGTCAGCCATGAGCCGGGATCGATCCGAGGAGCTACGCGAGATTCCCCAACGGAACGTCTGAAGCAGCATGCCCGGCGAGCCAGTCATGCTTGTGCTCGGCGAGACGATGAAGCACAGATCGAGCGGCCCAATCCCGGCGATCGGCGGCGGCACCGGCAGCGAGCCCCGCTCTCGTTCGACGACGAGCATCGGGTCGCGTTCTGGATCGCGAGGTAGAGCAGCTTGCGGGCGGCGTCCTCGTTGGGGAAGTGGCCCTTGGTCTTGATCGCTTTGCGGAGCTGCCGGTTGAGCGCCTCGATGGCGTTTGTCGTGTACACCACGGGGCGGACCTCGTCGTTGAACCGGAGAAACGGGGTGAAGTGCTCCCACCGGCGCGCATCTACGACCTCCGCTCGACGTTCGCGTCGAACGCCCTGGCCGCTGGGATCACTGTCTTTGAACTCGCCCGGGTCACGGGCACGAGCGTGGAGATGATCGAGCGCCACTACAGCGCTCTTCTTGGCGGATCAGGCGCGAGCATGGCGACGCGGCTAGGTGCGTTCGAGGCCGCGCAGGAGCGGGCGGCACCGCGGCCGATCAGCGACGCCGAGTAGAAGTGTTTGGGCCACTGTTCGGCCACGCCCTCGGGCTCAGACGCCTAGAATCCCTTGCTGCGCGGACGTAGCTCAGTTGGTAGAGCGTCGGCTTCCCAAGCCGAAGGTCGCGGGTTCGAGACCCGTCGTCCGCTCTCAGAGAAAACCCTGCTAATCGCGGGGTTTTGTTGTCTCAGGGGCCTCCGCCGAATCGGCCAGAATCGACCTCGCTACCACCCGTGGCTACCAAACGGCCCCGCTGGTGCCGGAAAGCTCGCTCGGCGCTGCCATACTCAGGTGGTCGCTCGGCTCGGCGCGATGACCCGCATGTATGCCGACGACACCCAACCTTCCGCGCCATCCTTCAACCCATCGGCTCACCGCTGACGACGTCCTGACCGTTGCCGAGGTCGCCGAGCTATTGCACATCCCGGCCTCGACGGTCCACGACCTCGCCCGTCGCGGGAAGATCCCGAGCCGCAAGCTCGGCCGTAGGCGCATCTTCCTCCGCCAGCGAATCGAAGCGATGCTGCTCGACGACGAGGCCGCATAGGCAGCGCGGCGCCCGATGACGTGGACGCCGGGGATATCCCGGCCACAACTCCCGTTCCAATTTCTGGCCAGGATCGCTCCGACCGATGGCCGCGCCATGCTCCGATCTTGCCTCATGGGGAAGCGCTGGTTGACGGCGCGGGCGACCCGACAGGCTCTCCTCCGGGGGCCTCGTCGGGCGCCCTGCGTCGACTGGAAACGGGGTCCGAGCTGAGCCCTACTCTCTGCTCATGCCATCCAGCGCAGCCGCCGAAATGAACCGCAGGATTGCAGCCGGTCGTGGCGGCGGTTTGATCGACCGTCTCGGCGAGGTCAGTGCGCTCGCTGATGACCATCGTGAGGAGTTCCGCGAGGCGATGGCCGATTTCGAGCGATCGGTGAAGCGCGGCGACGAGGTCGGCCGGGACATGGCCGATGCACGGATTGATCGGCTGCTCAACGAAGCGCGTGCCGCGCGTCAACCGCTGGAGGAGGAAGCGGCAACCGGCTTCAGCTTCGATGGCGGAATGCGCCGGTCGATGCCGGTCAAGCGGCCGGTGAGCATGGATCGCAGGATCCGCGAGCGCCACGCAGAGAACCGAGCGCTTGCTGCGGCAGCGCGTCGGTGGATCCCGTAACGAAGGGAGCCGTCACCAGCCACACGCATACCCCCGGAGGAACCCATGCCCGAGATCCCGTCGTTCCCAGTCGCAAGTCACCCTGACGCGACGCCTGCCGAACTTGACCGCATTCGCCGACAGGTGCTCGCCGAACTCGCCCGGGTCATCCCGCCCTCAGGGCGCGTCGATCACGAGCCGCTCAAGGTCGCCATCGTCACCTACGAGGAGGCGCGCAGAGCCGAGCACGAGGCGCGTCAGGCGCACGTCCAGCTACTTCAGGAACTTCCCGCCGCCGAGTACAAGGACGAGGTCGGCCTGGCCGACGCCCGCGAGCACGGCAAGGCCGATCCCGGCCCGAAGAATGCGGAACGTCACCGCAAGGCCATCGCCGAGGCGAAGCGCGATTGGGGTGCCAGCAAGGTCACACTGGCCCGCGCCGTCGAGGCCGTGACCGAGGCGTTCGCCGAGCACGGCGAGGAATGGTCCGCCGAGCTTGAGGTCGAGAGAGCCGAACTACGTGCGGAGGTCGGCGAGCTGCTCGATGGCGTCGAGGCCGTCTGGCGCAAGCTCCAGCGCAACGCTGCGGCCCGCGTGGTCGCTCGTGGGGGCCACGCGCAGGATCCCAGCGTCTTCACCAACTCGTTCCGTGTCCCAAGGGTGAAGGACGGGAGCGTGGTCGACGTCGTCGACGTCCTCGCCGCACTGCGCGACCTCGCAAGGCCGGACGCGGCACAGCGTCCGCTTGCCGTTCAGGCGCCGATCCCGGTGGCGGACTGATGCGCGCCGTCGACGCGGCCGATCTCGCCACGGCACCGCTCGCGGACGTCGGGACCGTAGACGGCGTGATCCTCAAGGGTCGCCCCGTTGCCGAGCCGGAAGTGTCCAACGTTGGACAGTCCGAGCACCGAGTCACTCCGAGCCCGTCTAAGCCTCAGAACGCCCCGACCGTACCCGAACCCCGTATGGGTTCGGCAACGGCCGCGAGAGGGGCTGAGGATGGCCGCTCCGAGGCCGAGCGGATGCGTGCGGCAGGGTTCCGCTTGACACGCGGCGCGTGGCGCCGCTGAAGGTGGTCAGCTCGCGCCGTGGTCAGCTCTGGGACTGGTGACCGGCCGCGCTCTGGTCACACGTCCGAACCGGCAACCGTGCATCCATCCGGCCGCGTCGCGCCGACCGGATCCTACCGGAGGGGTGGACCACCGGAGAGCCGGGAGGCATCTGAGACTCCCCCTTCGTCGACCGGATAATTTCGCGGTTTTGTGCGGATTCCGGCCGGACTGGAACCGCCGGGCCGGTGGCCACACTGGAGCGATGACACCGACTACATGCGAGTGCGGTTGCGGAGAGCCGGTGAAGCCGGGGCTCCGGTTCGTGAAGGGCCACAGCGGCCACAAGTTCGACTCCAAGAGCGGCAAGACGGCGCGCAGGAAGGCCGGACCGACCCCTGCGCAGCTTGAGGCCCGGCTCCGGCGGTTGGAGGCCGAGGCCGCTATCGAGCGTGGCAACGCCTTGACGCGGGGATAGCGAGACTCGGCAACCTGGCCAGAACCCTCGTCGTCGGTTGTGGCCGGGTCGACCTCGGGCTGCCGATGGATGACGTTGAGCGGTGGCGCGGGCGAGTCATTTGACTCAGCGGCCTCGCCAGATGCCCCATCAACGCTGGGATCTACGGACTCGGGATGAGTCATTTGACTCAGCGGCCTCGGGTGGGGAATTTTCCCCAGCCGAGCTACCAACGGCCCCGTCGGGACTGGGGTTCTCTGCCTCGGGTGGGGAATTTTCCCCAGCGGCCCCGACCGACCCCGTCAACGCTGAGGAGTCAGGCGGCAAGGGTGCGAGGATCCCACCGCTCCAGCGCGCCGCCGACGCGGTCCAAGTAGGCATCCTTCCACACGGGATAGCTCTCGATCAGCACCCGGCGCCAGATTGTCCCGGCGCGCGTCACGCGGACAGCGAGGTCGACGCGCTGCCCGTAGTCCTCTGCGGACCAGGGGATACCCGCGCGCTTGTCGTCGGTCAGCAGCTCGACCAGGAGCACGAGCACGGGAGGTGTTGAGGTCGTCGGCAGGGTGAACACGGTTCGAGTGTAGGCGCGTCATCAGCGCCCGCTATCGTCAGTGGCGCGTCCAGGAAACGCTTTCAACGCCCCGGTGGAGTTGCTCCCGCCGGGGCGTTTTCGTTCGTCCGGGGCTGGCCACACAATGGGCGCACGATGTTTTCCTGGATTCGTAGAGCAACACCATGCGCACCGCTGCGCAGATTGGACCCGCCGACTTTGCGGCTCGCCTAGCCGACCTCGGCTATCGGGTCATCCGCTGCGGCCCCTCGCAGTGGCAGGCGCAGTGTCCCTGCCACGACGACCGCACGCCCTCATTGCGGATCGGTACCGGCCGCGACGGCCAGCTCCTCGTGTACTGCCACGGTTGCAATGCTCCGTTTGCGGACTTGCTGGCCGCTGCCGGGATCACGCCTATCGGTGAAATCGACCCAAGTACTACTTCGTGGAAAGTCGGTCAGTCATTTAGTCAGTACAAGTCAGTACGTATTGAGGGGGACGCGCCCGAGCGCGTGAGGCGAATCGGCATCGACGTGAGCGCCTGCCGAGCAGCGATCGAAGACGAGGCCGACTACCCGCATGGTGATGTCATCGTGAAGATGCCGCCGAGAGCGGGGCGAGTGATGCGGCGCGTCCTGGAGGACATCGTCCGGCAGGCGAATAGTCGGATCGCAAGCGGTTGGCAGACGACACCGATCGCCTACGGCAGTGTGTCCGCTTCCGAGCGGCTCGGCGTGCGCAAGAGCGCCGTCACCGAGGCCCTCCAAGCGCTGGAGAGACACGGCATCATCGAGCGCGTCCACCGGCTCCCGGACCCCGTCTTCAGGTTCGAGGGTCTCGGCGCGTGGACGTGGCGACTCATCGCAGCACACGTCAAGGCAGGCAAGGCGCCCGACGAGGAGCCGTCAGTCGACGCGCTTGTGGACATGATCCGGTCGCTGCCGGAGCTGTCGCCCGCCGTCCAACGTTGGACACCTGACAGGGATGTCACTCCTCGTCGTCGTGCAACCCCAGAGCCTCGGCCTCGCAGGTGGCCGCATCCGGAATCCCCAGTCGGTCCATCTCGTCGTTCAGCTCGACCTCCCAGGCGGCGCGCTCCTGGACGGCCTCCAGGGCCTCTCCGACCTCATCCCACGTGTACAGCCTCATCGTTCCTCCGATCGGGTCGTGACGGCCTCTACAGCCGCCGTGGTCGTGCAAAACACAGATGTGAACCGTCCCGCCGTCTCGGTCGCTGGCCGAGCGTGCAGGTACCTCGACGTCGTCTCAATCTGCGCGTGTCCCATTGCGCTTTGGACGGTCACGACGTCAACGCCACCCGCGACGAGCAGGGACCCGAACGTGTGCCGGAGGTCGTGCCAGCGGAGCGGACGCAACCCTGCCGCCGCGCACGCACGCTTGAACCGGCGGCGCAAGGCCGAGCCGTCGATGCCCCTGCCGATCTCATTGCAGAACACAAGGTCACCGTCCGATGTGAAGTTCTCCCGCTGCGAGAGCCGGTCGAGCGCAGCCGTTGCCTGATCGGCAAGTGGCACGCGGCGAACGTGGCCCGACTTGGTTGGTCCCTCGATGCCCGCGCTCATGGCACGGCTGACCGTCAGTGCAGAGCCGGACCAGTCGACGTCGTCCCACCGTAGTGCCAGCAGCTCGCCGAGGCGGAGGCCAGTGAACGCGGCGACGCGCACGGCCTCGGCGTCCTGTCTGTCCTCGGCACGCTCGTCATCGGTCCTGTCGTCCTTGTAGCTGGCAACGTCTGCGGCCTTGCGGTGGAGGCCGTCTGTGAGCGCCTGTGCGGCCATCTCGACCTCGTCCGGGGAGTAGTACTGAAGTGCGGCTGGTTTTGGCTCACCGCGCTTGTCAACGCCCGCCACGGGGTTGTCCGGGAGCCGGTAGGTGCTCGACTTGATCCCGAACCGGAACACGGCAGACACGACCGCGCGGACACGGTTCACCGTGCGGGGTGACACCCCGGTCTCGGCGACACTGTCCAGGAGGGCCTCAACATCGGCGCGGGTGATCTTCACCGCTGGCCGGTCCCCGAGTGCCCGCATGATGTGCCCGTTGGTGACGTAGGCGCCGCGCTTGTAGGGGACGCCCGGCTCGGCGAGGTCTGAGCGGTGCTGACGGAGTGTGGAGGGCTTCGCACCCTTCACCCTCTCCAGCCATGTGAGGTAGGCGTCGGCGACCTCCCGGAAGGTCACGCCGCGCTCCAGGCGCTCGCGCTCCTCGCGCTGTTTCTTGTCCTCGCCGGTGACGTAGGCGTGGACCAGCTCGGCGGCCCGCACGTGCGCCCGGCGCTCGTCGTAGTGGCCGCTGGCGACACGACCTCGACGGCGGCGCAGCTCGCCGTCCTCGCTGCGCTCCAGCCACGCTGGGCCGATCCTGCGCATGACTTGCTTGCCCTGGTGGCGGAACTTCGCCTCGTAAAACACGCGGCCGTTGTACGGCCGGATGATGAGTGCGGCGGTCGGTTCGACACTGCTATCCGCTGGCATCGGCGAGCCCCTTTCTGGTCGAGGTCGATGGCTGCCGCCAACACCGATTCTATCGAAGCTACCGCGTAGCTACCAGCCGTTCGTGGCAACCGATCTGGCTACCCAACTAGCACGAGAGACCGCCAGTTATTGCGTTTCAGAGCTATCTTGTCGGCCGTATCTAAGCCACTCAGACGGGCTACGTCGGCTTCCCAAGCCGAAGGTCGCGGGTTCGAGACCCGTCGTCCGCTTTAGCGAAAGGCCTGTAAACCGGCAGGTTCTGGATTCTCCGACCGTGTCACCCGCCGATCGGCAACGGTTCCGGACAACGATCTAGTCTCCGCCCGCGCCACGCCGTGCGGTCTCCGAGCCGATCCACTCGAAGCCGATCCCCCCTTCCGCGCGTCGCGTCTCTTGATCGCGCCATTCCTCCGAGGCGATTTGCTTGTTTGAGTGCCTGCCTTTGAACCGGGGGGTTATCCGGCTGCGTTTGGCGACGGCACGGATGCCGTCGCCAAACGCAGGCACTCGCGTCGCGCCAGCTGCGCTACGGAGTCATCAGCCTGCGTCTGGGCGCGACGCGAAACAGCCACCGGCCGGACGAGCCCCGCAGCAAGCCTCGACGGGCCTGCTGCGTCTGACTTCGCGATAGAGATCACGGTCGATAGTTCGCCAAGCCTGGGAGCCTCGGGGCGTTGACCCAGGAGGTCGTGATGATGGAGAATGGCAAGCGCAGGCATCGCCGGCAGCTCTCGCCGGAGGAGAAGTGGGAGATCTTTCTGGAGGTCACCTCGCAGGAGATCTCGCAGGCCGACGCGGCGCGCATGTACGGCGTCGATGTCAGCGTGATTGTGCGGCTCAGAGCGCTCGGGAAGGATGCGGCGATCGCGGCGTTCACCTCGGCGAAGCCGGGGCGGCCGGTGTCGGCGGAGGCGGTCGAGCTGGAGCTGTTGCGAGAGGAGAACGACCGACTCTCCGAAGCGTTGAAAGAGATGGCGGTCGAGCTCACGTTGCACCGGGGAAGGCAGCGTTCGAGCTTTTCGGCTCGGTCCCCGCGCGCGGGAGCGCAGAGACCAAGCTCGAGCTGTTGGGGCTGATCGATGGCGCGGTCGCCGAGGGTTGGTCGGACGTGCGAACATGCCGGATCTTGCAGCTTGCTCGATTGAGCGGCTGCGTGTTGTGGTTGCGGCGAGCGCGCAGCTACGCGCGATGCGATCGCGGGTGGTCAGCTATTTGAAGAGTTCTGCGAGTCCGCGGCCGGTGGCCTTGGCGCGGTACGCGGCCGTGTCTGCGTTGACTAGAAGCGCGTCTGCGTCGGTGTGTCCGAGCGCGATCCGGATACTTGCCGACAGCTCGTGCTGGCCCCTTCGAGCGTTACTGGCAGGCGTATCGCTTCTGTATCGCTTCTTGTAGGCGCGCGCCCTCGCGCGCGCGGACTCTTGGTCGACGTCCTCGCAGACAACGACGAATTCATAGCCGCCAAACCACGGACCGGAATGTCCTTCATCGTTGACTGCGCGAAGCCTCGCACTCGGGAGGTTGCACGGTAATCCTCCGGCTGCGTCGAGATCGGGCCGTGCGTGCTCAGGTGACTTGGCAAAGTGGAACGACGGCTGGTTTGTTCATTACTCGCCTCCGGCGCCGCGGCGCGCTAGGAACGCTCGCATCGCGGCATTCGGCTCGTCGATGGGGAAATCGTCGCCATAACGCTCGCGCCAAACGTCCCACGCGTCGGTGAGCAGGTGCTGGCGGCGGTACCCCGGCTCGATCCAGACGCGCTGCAGCACGCGGCCTCTGCCGGGGATAAGCGGGAACGAGGCATAGCCAAGCTCGCGCCCAGTCTCGTCATCAACCCATAGCCAGACGTCATCGCCCTTACCCCATTTGCCGGAGAATTCCAGTTCGTGTAGGAGGAGCTGCCTTCGCGAGTCCTCGTCGATGAAGCGATGGTCGAGCTTCAGGACCGCATCGCGAAGTGAGCGCGGCACAACCCGGTCGCCCTCGATCAGGTACATGCTGACGCCCATCAGTTCAACCCTTTCTGCCCACTCATTCGCGGGTCCCGACGCTCGGGAAAGCGTGCGGACCGGTGTGTTGCCGTAGGTGGGTCGACGTCGATTGTTTCGCCGCGTGCTCGGACATCAACCTGTCTGGGTCGGTGGCTGACCTGGATTGAGCGCGGCAGCCGTCCAGCCCAGGAGGGGGCCATAGACGCGGAACGCGAAGGCGTTATCGCCGGTTTCGTCTTGGTTTGCGGCATCGACGTGCTCCTCGCGGGCCTGCGCCTCCCGCCGGCTCCCACGGCGCGGAGACACATTTGCTCTTCACGCCCTCCAACCTAGCTCGAATCAGCCTCGATTCCGTAGGCGGACTGCCTCACACGCCCACCGCGCCGAACCACGTGGTTCGGATCGCGGCCGATGGTCAGGTCGAGGCCATGTTGGCGGTGCGGTGCGACATCGGTCGCCGCCGCCCGCCGATCTCCGCCGGCGGCTCGGCGGTGCCGCCGCTTCCGTTCTCACGGAGGACCGCACCATCCCTCGGTCACCCAGCACGCCGAGATGGGGTTTGGCGCTTCGAGCGACCTGTGCGAACCGCCTGGATGCCGCCCGAGACGAAGCAAAGCGAGTGACCGGCATCCGACGGAGCCGCGACCCCAGCAGTCACCGCGACCGTCGCCCGGCGAAAGAAGCCCAACTGCCGGTGCCCACGGCAGACCCTGGGGAGATTGGAGTTCGTGCCCGCCGGTTCAAATCCGTCGTGCGTTCGGCGTTGCAGGAGCGACGGCGGCTGTCGGCACCCGCGCTCCACACCAGGCGGAGTGGCGACCTCAGGACTACTGAACCCGCGCGGAGGCGGTCCGCGGCATGCGCGCAAGGCGACCGTGCTCGAGGCCTCCGAGATCGAGGTCGTCGAGCGTCGTCACCACGAGGTCGGCGCCGGCATCGCTCAGCAGCTGCGAGTCGCCCGCCCTGGCGATGCCAAGTGCCGCCATCCCGCCGGCCTTCGCGGCCGTCACGCCGGACACGGCGTCCTCGACGACGAAGCACGAATGCGCGTCCAGTCCGAGGTCTCTGCAGGCGGTGAGGAAGATCTCCGGATGCGGCTTGCCCTGCCTGAACGTGCGGTCGGAGAGGTCGACGTCGAGAACGTCGAGCACCGTGTGGCCCGGGCGCACGAAGTCGTAGTCGAGGCCGTGCTGCTCGGCGAACGCGTCGACTCGGACCTTGCTCAGGAGAAGCGCCGTGTTCCTCGACGAGGACGCCGCAGCGACTCTGATCCCGGCGTCGCGCGCCGCCAGCAGCAGGCGCACCGCATCGGGGAATGCGGTGAACTCGCCGGCTTCGATCAACCCTACGACAAGTTGCTGCTTACGTTCGGCGTACTCCTCGACCAGCTCGTCGGCACCGGTCAGCTCGAAGTACTCGAGCGCGGCGCGCGCGCCGCTGATCCGGGGCTTGCCCGCCACGATCTCCTGGTAGACCTGCGATGTGAACCGATCCGGCGCCCAGGTCGTCGTCGGGCGGATGTCACGCCATCGCGTCGCCATCAGCTCGCGCAGCGCCTCGCGCCAGGCCTTCTCGTGCGGCAAGTCGACCAGCACGCCGTCGATGTCGAAGATCGCGCCGTCGAAGCGTCCCCGCGCCGCTCGAGCCTGCCGGTCATGCCCGTCGGTAGAAGCCGCCGCACGGGCGACCGAGAACGTGGTGCTCTCGCTCCCGCTCAGCTCGCGCACGGCGTCGCCGACACCGACAGTGATCGGCCCGCTGTAGCCGTCGGCGAGGGCGGCGACGGTTAGCTCGTCTCCGCTCAGCGAAACGCTAATCGGGGTGCGGCGGAACTGCATCACCAACCGCAGCCCGTCGAGCCGATCGGTGACCAGCGGACGGAAATAGAGCACGTCGTCGCGGATCTCGGTGCCCAGATACGCGCGCTGGACGAGGTCCAGCGTCCCGGCCATCACTCCCAGGTGAATTCCCTCCTGTGTGGTCCCGCCCTGGATGTCGCCGACGTCGCTCTCGAGCGCGACGAGGAATCGCTGCCATGAGCCCTCCGGGTCGATCGCGGCCAAGACGCCCGCATGCGTGACGAAGCTCAGCGTCGAGCCGTGAGACGTGCGCCGCTCGTAGTAGTCGATCGTCCGACGCGCGGTGTCCTCGCTGTACTCGTAGCCGAGCTGGCCGAACAGCCGCCGCAGCTCATCATCGGAGAACAGGAAGAACAGCATCAGCGTGTCCGCCTGCTTTGTCAGGCTGTAGCGGTCGGGGCTCTCGCCTTCCGCGCGCAGGATACGGTCCAGTCGCTGGATGTTGGGATATTTCGAGCGGTAGCCGTCCCAGTCGAGTTCCTCCAGGTCCTCGTACCCCTCGAACTGGCTGATGATGCCCTCGCCGTGGAACGGCACGAACATCGTGTGGCTCATCTCGCGCCAGCGGTGGATCTCCTCGTCGGTTAGGCCGATCCGCGCGCGCAAGACGTCGCGCCGGCTCGCGGGAAGCAGGTTCAGAACCTCGTGCGCAGTCTCGCAGATCCAGGCGACCATCACGTTCGTGTAGGCGTTGTTGCGCAGCCCGCCCTCGGTCGCGTCCGGATACTTCTCGTGAAACTCGTCCGGCCCCATCACCCCGTGAATCTCCCAGCGGCGCCGATCCGGGTTGAAATGCGCAATCGAGGACCAGAAGCGCGCGATCTCGAGCATCATCTCCGCGCCGTGCTCACGCAGGAAGTCGACGTCGTGAGTGATCTGGTAGTACTGCCAGACGCTGTAGAAGATCGCGGCGTTGACGTGGCGCTGGTTGCGGCTGAGGTCGGGTTCCCACCGCCCCGACAGCGGGTTGATGTGGATCAGCTGCGTCTCCTCCTCGCCGTCGCTCCCGCTCTGCCACGGATACATCGCCCCACTGAAGCCGCTCCGCTCGGCGCTGGCGCGGGCCTCGCCGATGCGCCGGTAGCGATACATCAGCAGCCCGCGCGTGATCTCCGGCAAGCGAAAGCTCAGGAACGGGTACACGTAGATCTCGTCCCAGAACACGTGGCCCCGATAGGCCTCGCCGTTGAGGCCGCGGGCCGGCACGCCCGCGTCGTGGTGAGGCGTCAGTCGCGAGCATGTCTGCAGCAGATGCGAGATGTGCAGCCGCAGCAGGAACTGCACCCGCTGCTCGCGCGGCAGCTGCACGTCGCAGACCTCCCACAGCTCGTCCCACGTGTGGACGTGCCCCTCGAACGCCTCGGCGAACTTCGGATAACGGTCCACGCTCTTGCCCGCATTCGCCATCGGCTCGTTGATCGCACGATCACGCGAGGTGTACAGCGCGACCATCTTCTCAACCCGGACGGGCGCACCCTGCTCCAAATTGAACTCGAGGATCTGCTGGATGTAGTCCTGCATCTGATGGGTGGTGCGAGCGACGTCCAGCTCCTCCTCGCCGAGATATACGCGCGTGCGCGCAGCCTCCGCGATCTCGACCCTCGACTGACGCGTGCGCACCTTCAACGCGATCACATCGCGGCCGTACGTGCGAGGGCCCTCGGGATCGAGGTGACGGCCCCACAGCTGGTGGTAACGAGCCACGCCGCGGTTCACCACTCGCCCGTCGATCAGCGACACCACCTCGACTCGCCCCGACCAGTTCTCGGCGGTCAGCTCCCATTCAAGCGCCCCCATATGCATCCTGCCCATGCTCACAAACCGCTGGCTCCTCAGGCTCGTCTCCCGGCCGGCTCGATCGCGGAAGCGCAGCTCGCGCATCACCAGCGCGTGACGAACGTCATACAAGTGCCGGTAGGACAACAACTCGACGTTCGCAAGCCGGACCGGATCCTCCCCCTCAACGCACAGCTTCAACGACAAACAGCGAGGAAGATTGACCAGATCCTCATTGGGGACCGGATGTCCGCCCACGATCGTCGACTCCCGGTTATAGACGCCATGCGCATAGGTGCCCGGGTAGTGCACCTCCCCGGCGTCCTCCCACTCCGCGGCGCCACGGACACAGAAATAGCCGTTGCCCGTCGAAGTCAGCGCTTCTCGCAGCCCCTCCTCGCCCGGCTCAAAGCCGTCATAGACGAGCAAAAAGCCGCTCCCGAGGTCAGTGCGTTCGCCGGTCATGATCCTCAGCGCGCCAGCACATCCAGGAAATTCTGCACCACCCCGATGCCCCCAAGCAGAAAGTGCGCCGCCGCACAGCGACCAGCGAGCTCAAGATCTGCAGGATCGGCCACCAGAATCCCGACGCCTCTCCCCGACACACCCCGAAAAGCGTCCCGGTGGGTGACGTCATCGCCAAGATACAAGGACACCACATCCTCCCGATCGAGCCATTGGGAAAGCTGCTGATCTCTTGTATCAGACATCACAACGCTCGGTGCCGGATTGCCTCCATCATCCGATCACACACCACGATCAGGCATGCCACCGGGCTCGCGGCTGAAGAGCAGAAGACGAATGCGGGACTCTCACCACGCCGGACGGTGCGTCCCGCTCGTCGCAGTGCTGGGTTCGCCCTGGTGCGGCGACCCCAGCGCCGACCGCAGGGCGGGCGGCAACAGGGCGCTCACCGTCGCTCGCGGCGCGCTTGTGGTGCTCTCGCTCGCGATCCCGATAGCGTTGATCGCCGCCACGGTGGCGGACGGCAAAGGGCCGCTCGGCGGCAACGTCCCGCAGGCCGCGGGAGCCCTGGTCGGCCCTCGCGCTGGTCATCGGCGTCAGCATTGCCGCCCTGCGAGGCTGACCGCCGACCTGTGGCCGTCGGCGCGCTTCGCGGCGCCCTCTGGCACGGAAAGCCGAGCAGCCAAACGGCGAGCGTCCGATCGTTCGCGCTCGCACGCGGAGGTAGCTAGGGTCCGCGATTTGAGCGTGCTCTTCGTGCGCGGTGGGTGGTGAACTCGAGGCTCCTACCGTCGTCGGCGTGCAGGCTGGCGACCGCGAACGGTGCGGCACGACGAGACCTAGACGGTCGTCTGTTTGGGGTGATGTCCTCTCGCACCGGCTGCTGTCGGCCGCACTGACGCAGTCTGCGAGCACACCGAGCACGCGCTGATCGAGGGACGACCATCATCGAGGACGGCGCCGGGCCGCTGCTTCGGATGCTCCGAGCGGCAGTGGCGCCGATCGAGCGGAGTACCGAGTTCGCAACACTGCAGGGCTCAAGGCCGCCGATGATCCGGGTCCTGGTTTTCGGCGATTTGCGAGACTCCGACCCAGACCTTTGGCGGAGCCCTGCTCTCGCGGTGGCGCGGTACTTATGCAACCGCTGGCTGGAGGAGGCAGCGGCAGCAACGAGATTGCAAGGTTCGCCCTGTCGACCCAGGGAGTGACGCACCTACTCGAACGCGCGTGCCCGCTCGACCAGTTCTTCGAGCCCCGGCTCGGTTGGGTCCCGGGGCTTGCCGGGATGGATGACCGCCACCTGGCACGCCTCCGCCGCCTCGACGAGCTCGCGGAACGTGCCGGAAGCGGGATCCTTGATGTACGCCTGCTTGTTCTCGTTATAGGCGAACATGTGGTCGTTGATGGCTGTGCACTCGTTGCAGGTCGAGCATCGTGGGGTCTCGATCCACGGCTCGTCGGTCGCGGGCTCGGCGGGCGCGGGGCCCTCGGGGGCCGCCTCGTCGCGCGGATCCAGCACCGGATCTTGCACCAACTCGGTCGGCTCCTCCACGACCGGTGCGCTCGTCTCGGCCAGTGCCCCCTCGTGACCCAACTCCTGCAGGCTGTGCCATACCTCCCGGCACCGCCTCGTAGCCTGCATCAGCTTCGCGTCGACGGCCAGCCGCTGCAGCGAGTCCCCGTCGCCGACGACAAGGATGTATGGGATGTGTGCGTCCGAGTCGGCCGGGTCTAGCGCAAGCCAGTCGGCGACAGGGATCACGCGATCGGTCCAATCCTCGCGGGGGATACGGGCGAAATGGCGCGCGTAGCGCTGATCGCACACCGCAAAATCGGCGAGCGTAAATGCAACCTGCTCGACCACGCGCTGATGTGACGCGTCGGCATAGGCGAATTGCGCGAGCGGCCAGTCGAGCTCGGGCTGCGGGTTTTCGATCACCGAGAACCGCGATGCGAAATGTGGCCCGGCCGCGGGGTCGTACGTGAATGTGGGAAACGCCCGCGCCTCCAGCGCAGCTGCCGATGTCAGGTAGGGCGGCAGGCCGCTGGGCGGCGTTGCTGCGCCGGAGTAGACGCTGATCAGCGTCGGACCGGCGCAATCCAGCCCGGCGAGCAGCCGTTCTCGCAGCTGGTAGAGGTTTGAGCTTGTTGTCTGCAGGGCGAACACGTCGACCAACCCGACCACGGTGCTTGCGAGCTGCGTGCCGCGCGTCGCGAAGCCGAATCCGCCCAGGTCGAGACAGTCCTCGGTTTCAACAAGGACCTTGACCGGCATGTCCGACGAGAGCAATTCCATCACGGCGGCGCTTTCGCCGATGCCGGCGCAGACGAGATAGTCCGGAAACAGCGCGAGGTCTTCGCGTCCAAGCGATTCCGCGTCGAAACCGTCGAAGAACGCGTCGTGCTCGGAGGCCACGTAGCGGCCCTCCGCTTCAAGCGCCGCAATCGACATCGCCTTGACGAACTCGACGACCTGCGGCAGCCGGTCGCGGAACGCGTCGAGAGCTTCCGCGCAGCTGCCGTAGCGGTGGTCAAACGGCGGCTCGGCGGCGTCCGTGAGCTCGCTCCCCGCTGCAGCCTCGAAGAACCGTTGCCGCCTCAAAACGGCGAGCGCCCACTCGATCCGTTCGCACCGGTCGGGCGGCAACTCGTCCCGGGACGCTCCCCTTTGCAGGAGGCGCGACATCGTGTCGAAGTCGAACTGGTCATGATGTGGCGCTCCGAATGCTGCCCGGAGGCTCTCGGGCCGTCGCCCCTCCTGCGAGTGGATGAAGGCGGCACGGAGGATGTCTGACAGTGACTGGATCAGACCGTTCACCTCCACATGAAACCGTTCGGACTTCCGGCGTTGCACGGTCCGCCAGGCGTGCTCGACGAGTCGACGCGGCAGCCCGTGGTCGCAGTCGACCACCTCGCCGTCAGCGTTCAGGTGAGTGCGCAGCTCCACGAGGTCCGGTGCTGCTCGCTCCCAGAGGTCGCTCAGCAACCCGCGCGCTCCGTCGGCGACGAGCACCCGGATGTCTTGCTCGGCGCGCAGGACGCGCCGGCGGACCCGCTCCCCCTCGTTCCCGCGCGGAGCGACATCCTGCAGCAGCTCGTCCACGGCGGCGGAGAGTGAGCGCACGAACTCGCCGCCGACCGCGCCCTCGACGAGCACGACCGGAAAGTCGTAACGAAGCGATGCCAGGTCGCGATAGGGCGCAAGCAGCGCCGGCCGGACGGCCGAGTCAACCGGCGCCGAATGCTCGACGCCCGCGCCAGCCGGGTGGAACGTGCTTTGCCGCCGGGATTCCGCTGTCTCTTCCATCTCAGGGTGTGTCGCCCCGGCCGTGAGCGGGCCAGACGGTGAACTTGTCGAGCTCTGCATCGAGGCTCGCGCGAATGCGGTCAGCGGGCCGCGCCGCACCTGCCCGCCGCACGTCCTCGTAGCAAACGAGTTCAGGATTGCGGTACAGGACTCCGACTGGGATCGCGCCGTCTGAGGAGGCGATTCGGCGCGCGCCGTCGATATCGAGCGGGTCATGCTCGCGGCGGTTGGTGTACACCCGCGCCAGATCGGATCCAAGGTGTAGCCCGTCATCGTGGGTCAGGAGGAGCGTTTTCGACGGGTCTTGCACCCACGGGTCGAGCATCCCGGACATGAACTCGGGACAGCGCTGGATGATGCGGACGAACGAAAATCCCTTATGCCTGTGCGCCGCTGCGATGATTTCGTAGAGCACCTGCGGTATCCAGTCGACGGCCTGTGCGACGAAAGAGACGCTCTCGATGCCGAGCGTGACGCTCAGCGGGTTGAGCGCCTCGAGGTACGTGCCGCGCGGGGTTGTATTGCTCTTGAGGCCATGTGGCGAGGTCGGCGAGGCCTGTTTCTTCGTGAGCCCGTACACGAAGTTGTCGTGCAGGAGCACCGTGAGGTTCATGTTGTAACGGACGGCGTGAATCCAGTGGGCCGTGCCGATGCTGCAGCAGTCGCCGTCGCCGGTATTGACGAACACGGTGAGATCTGGGCGAGCCATCTTGATCCCTTCCGCAATCGGAAACGCACGCCCGTGGATCCCGTGGAACCCGTACGTCCCCATATAGTGCGGGAACCGGCTCGAGCAGCCAATTCCCGATACGAACACGGTGCGCTCCGGGCTGAGATTCTCAGTGCGGCAGAGTCGCTGGACTGCCGCAAGAATCGCGTTGTCTCCGCAGCCGGTACACCAGCGCGGGACTCCTCCCTCATAGTCCTCGAGCGAGTGGTGCTCGTCGCGCAGGCGGAACAGGCATTGCCGGACTGCGACCGTCATGCCGGCTCCCGGCGTTCGAACCGGCCGCGGACGACGTCACAGACGATTCCCGGCTTGATCGGCTGGCCGCGCGCCTCGCTCCAGCAGTCGACATCGACGAGGTAGCGCGACCTGAGCACCATCGCGAGCGGCGAGTAGCGGCGGTTGTCGTCGTCTACGAGCTCGTCCTCAGGGTGATCCGACCAGCTGCCTTCCACCGTCAGTACCTGATCGAACCGCCGCATGATCGGCTTGATCCCGGGCGGGAGCGGTTGCAGGAACCGCAGGTGCAGCGACGAGACGTGCAGTCCCTGGCCACGGAGACGCTCGACGGCCTCCTCGATCAGGCCCTTCGTGCTGCCCCAGCCGACGATCAGCAGCTCGCCTTCGGCGTCGCCGAACAGCTGCGGCGCCAGCAGCGTCTTCTGCAGCGCGGCGAGCTTCAGGCTGCGGTGGCGCAGCCCGTCCTCGTTGCTGGCGCCGTCGTAGGCGACGTGGCTGTCTCGGTCGTGGGCGAGCCCGGTCACAGTGTGCATGCCGCCCGGCTGGCCGGGAACGATGCGCGTCGCCAGCCCCGTGACCGCATCCCAGTCGTATGGGCGCGCCCGCGGCGCGACCGGCATCTTGTCGACGGGCGGCGCGAGCCACTCCTCCTTGAACACCGGACGCGGGAAAGGCTGCTGGGCCGTGGCCAGGCTCGCATCAGAGAGGAGGACGACGGGAATATTGAACGTCTCCGCGATCTTGCGGGCGGTGATCACCGAGTAGAAGCAATCCTCGATGCTGCTCGCTGCCATCACGACCTTCGGCGCGTCGCCATGGCTGCCAAACATCGCGGCGAGCAGGTCGCCCTGTTCGACCTTCGTCGGTAGCCCGGTGCTCGGGCCTCCCCGTTGTACGTCGATCACGACGAGCGGTATCTCGGCCATCGCGGCGAGTCCGATCGCCTCCTGTTTGAGCGAGTAGCCCGGGCCGGAGGTGATCGTGACCGCGCATCTCCCCGCGTAGGATGCGCCGATCGCGAATGCGCACGCCGCGATCTCATCCTCGGCTTGGTGGACGATGCCGCCGGCGCGTTCGAACATGTCGCTCAGGTAGTGCGACGCGGACGTAGCCGGCGTGATCGGATACATCGCACAGATATCCATGCCGGAGGCGAGGACGCCGAGCGCGAGCGCTGTGTTGCCGTTGATGACGACCTGGGGCTGCCTGGATCGCTCGGCGGGAATCGCATAGCGGACGTCGAGGTGCTCCTCCGCCCACGCCCATCCCGCTTCGAGCAACGCGACATTCTGCGTGATGACCCGCTCCTCCTTCTTAGCGAAGACGATGCGGACTTGCTCTCTGGCGAGGGACAGTTCAAGGCTGTAGACGTTGCAGAGGATGCCGAGCGCGAACATGTTCTTGCCGCGCCGCGGGTCCACCACGAGCTTGCGACACTCGACCTCCATCGGAACCTCGATGACGCGAAACCCGCCATCGACGAGCCTGCCGACGGTCTCCGCATACGCGGCAGCGATCGCGCCGTCGCGGTCATCCCGCCACATGCTCTCGAGCAGGATCGTCGCTCCCGGCTTGAATTCGTTCGCCCGGACGCGGCCAAGCAGGACCTGCTCGTTGAATGCGACCACGAGATCCGCCTCGTCACCGCCGCAGGAGACGTGGTGCTGCCCGATCCGAATCCGGACGCCGCTCGCTCCCTCGACGCTGCGCGCGGGGGGCTGAATCTCGGCGGGGATGATCTCGACCGTCCAGATCCCGTTGCCCATCTTCGCGGCGATCGCGCCGAGCGACTGGCCGCAGCGCTGTGCGCCTTCGCCCGAGTCGCTGATCACCTCGATCACGTGCTCGTCGACGCCGACTGCGGTCTTGGCGTCGGTGATGCTCATGACGCCACCGCCACGCGAGCGTAGTTGTGCTCGCCGAGGTCGATCCCGAAGCGCGTACCTGCGCTCCCCGCGCGCTGCGGCCGGTAGACGACGTCGGTGTCGCGCAGCCCAAGGAACGCCTTCATCTCGGCCGCCGCCCGGCGCCCCGCGCCCATCGCCTCGATCACCGTCGCCGCGCCGGTGACGATGTCGCCGCCCGCCCACACACCCGCGATCGAGGTGGCAAGCGTCTCATCGGTGACGATGTAACCGCGCTGGTCCAGTCGCAGTGACGACGTCTGCCCAAGGATCGGATTCGCGCTCGTCCCGATCGCGTAGACGAGCATGTCGACGTCGATCTCAAAATCGCTGTTGGGCACCGGCACCGGGCGGCGCCGGCCGGACTCGTCGGGGTCCCCTAGCTCCATGCGCTGGCAGCGCAGCGCGCGGACAGAGTTGGCATCGTCGCCGAGGATTTCGACGGGGCTCGTCAGCCAGTGGAACTCGATCCCCTCCTCCTCGGCGTGGTGGAGCTCCTCGGCCCGGGCTGGCGCCTCGTTGCGCGTGCGCCGGTACACGCAGTAGACGGGTGCAGCGCCGAGACGCAGACACACGCGCATCGCGTCCATCGCCGTGTTTCCGGCTCCGACGACCGCCACGCGCGTGCCGGCCTGAAGCGGGGTGTCGTACTCCGGAAAGTCCCTCGCGTGCATCAGGTTGCAGCGAGTCAGCAACTCGTTCGCTGACAGAACGCCGGCGAGCGACTCGCCGGGTATGCCCATGAAGGTGGGCGCGCCCGCGCCGGTTGCGACGAAGGCGGCGTGATAGCCCAGCTCGCTGAACAGGTCCTCGACCGTGAAGAGCCGCCCCACGAGCGTGTTGCACTCGAATGTGACGCCGAGCGCGCGCAGCTTCTCGATCTCGGAGTCGATCACCTCGTTCGGCAGACGGAAGTCCGGAATGCCGTACTTGAGCACTCCGCCCGGTTCATGAAAGGCCTCGAACACCGTCACCTCGCAGCCCGCCTTTGCCATGTCTGCGGCACACGCCATCCCGGCGGGACCCGAGCCGACCACCGCTACGCGGAATCCGGCCGGCTCGACATACGGCGCGCTCGCCCAACCGTGAGCAATGGCAACGTCGCCGACGAATCGCTCGAGCCTCCCGATCGCTACGGCCTCGAGCGTGTCACCGACGGTGCAGACGCCCTCGCATTGAGACTCCTGCGGGCAGACACGGCCGCAGATGGCGGGCAGCAGGTTCGTGTCGGTGATCGTCTCGTATGCGCCGTGTAGGTTCTGTTCGGAGACCTGGCGGATGAAATCGGGGATGTTGATCTCGACCGGGCAGCCGCGGATGCACGGTTCGTCCGGGCACAGCAGGCAGCGCTCCGCTTCGCGCAATGCCTCTTCGGGCGTGTAGCCGCACGCCACCTCGGCGAAGTTGGTCGCGCGAACGTCCGGCGGCTGCTCCTGCATCGGCGTGCGCTCCTGAGGAATTGTGCGAATCGTCTTCTTCTTCGCCGCGGGTGACATCGCTCACGCACCCATCGCCGCGCGGCAGCCCTGCTGCCACCGCCGCAGGGCCGTCTCCTCGCTCGCGGCAAAGCGCCGCAGCCGCAACAGGAGATCGTCGAAGTCGACCTCGTGAGCGTCGAAGTCTGGGCCATCGACGCACGCGAACCTGATCTGGTGTCCCACCTTGACGCGGCAGCCGCCGCACATGCCGGTGCCGTCGACCATCACCGGGTTCAGGCTGACCACGGTCCTGATTGCATGCGGGCGCGTTGTCTCCGCGCAGAACTTCATCATGATCGGCGGGCCGATCGCGACGACCTCGTCGATGTCGGAGTGATGCTCGAGCGCCCGCTCGATCCCCGCGGTCACGACGCCCTTGATGCCCTCCGAGCCGTCGTCGGTGCAGACGATGAACTCGTCACACACCGAGCGGAACTTGTCGGCCCAGAAGATCAGCTCCCTGCTTCGGAAGCCGACCACGCCGATCACGTAGCCGCCATTCTGCTTGTACGCCCGCGCTTGCGGATACACGGGGGCAACCCCGAGGCCACCGCCCACACAGATCACCTTGCGCCCATGGCCGATCTCGCTCGGGGCGCCCATCGGGCCGACGAGCGCGTACAGCCTCGTGCCTACGCGGCACCGCGCCTTCATCTCCTTGGTCGTCTTCCCGACCGCCTGAACGACCAGCGTCACCGTTCCCCGCTCGCGATCGAAGTCCGCGAGCGTGAGCGGGATCCGTTCACCGTGGTCGTGCTCCATGACGATGACGAACTGACCCGGCTTGGCCACCTCCGCCATCCTCGGATGGGAGATCTCAAGCAGGTACGTAACGTCTGAGAACTCCTCCCGACGGACGATCTCGAAGAGAGCCGTCATTGTCGGAGGAAACCAACGCGCAACGGATCGCGCATCGGGAATAACTACCGCCGCAGATGCGGAATAGCCGAGCGCCCAGGCACCGCTGGAGCGATCCGCCCAATCAGCGGCCGGCCGTCTTACCATCAGAGCGCTTTAGGAGCACTGCGGACGCATCCGGCGGACCGCTCGCCGACTCCCCGCCGGGCCGCACGCTGGGCAAGGTGCAAGTGCTCTTGACGCTCTCCTCGTCAACGGTCTGTCGCGTCGTGACCCGCCACCGACGCTTGCGTACGACTCTGGCTGGTCCACAGAGTCTTGAGCACTTCTCACGCGCCGCCGATGTCCGATCGTCCGTAGTTGCCGCGGCCATGGTCATTCGCATGCGCGGAGCTCGAACAACGCCGCCGATCGTGCCGTCGAGGGGATCGCGCCGTCAGCATGTCAAGCCCGTTTCAGCAGCCATTTCAAGGCTTTGCGCCGAACTACGCGACTAGATCCGGGTTGTCTACGGAAGACGTGCGTGGAGGTTGCTGGTACAGCCGTAGCAGCGCGTGGTTCCACGCGAGGAGACTGCTACCAGCGAGAGAGGAGTGCCATGACCAGCCTGACTCACGAGTCCTGGACACACGGCGCTGGCACGATGGATCCGGTCGACACGCTGACCGTCATCGACAACCGCACAGGCACGCACTACGAGATTCCGATCGAGGATGAGACGATCCGCGCCACCGAGCTGCGCAAGATCAAGGCGCACGACGACGATTTCGGGCTGATGAGCTATGACCCGGCGTACATGGCCACGGCGTCGTGCCGCTCGACGATCACATTCATCGACGGCGAGAAGGGCATCCTCGAGTATCGCGGCTATCCGATCGAGCAGCTGGCCGAGACGTCGAGCTACCTCGAGGTCGCCTACCTGCTGATCCATGGTCGTCTGCCAGATCGGGCCGAGCTTGCGCAGTGGACCCAGCAGATCACCCATCACACGTTCGTGCACGAGAACATCAAGAGCTTCATGGAGGGCTTCCGATACGACGCACACCCCATGGGAATGCTGCTGGCATCGGTCGGTGCACTCTCTACGTTCTATCCGGAGGCGAGCAGAATCAATGACGCCGACCTCCGCTACACCCAGATCATCCGGTTGATCGCCAAGCTGCCGACGCTGGCGGCGTTCTCCTACCGCCACAGCCGCGGCCTGCCGTACGTTTACCCGGACAACGATCTGTCCTACGCCGGCAACTTCCTGTCGATGATCTACAAGATGACCGAGCTCAAATATGAGCCCGACCCGCGTCTGGAGCACGCCCTCGATGTGTTGTTCATCCTCCACGCCGACCATGAGCAGAACTGCTCGACCAGCGCGGTACGGAGTGTCGGCTCCTCACGGGTGGACCCATATTCGGCGGTCTCCGCCGGTGTCGCAGCCCTGTTCGGTCCCCTCCACGGTGGCGCAAACGAGGCCGTACTGAGAATGCTCGCTCGCATCGAGAGCAAGGACAACGTTCCGGACTACATTGCGCGAGTCAAACAGGGCGAGGAGCGGTTGATGGGCTTCGGTCATCGGGTCTACAAGAACTACGACCCACGCGCCAAGATCATCAAGAAAGCCGCCGACGAGGTGTTCGCGGCAAAAGGCATGAATCCGTTACTTGACATCGCCGTCGAGCTCGAGAGGGTTGCACTGGAGGACGACTACTTCGTATCGCGCAAGCTCTATCCGAACGTGGACTTCTATTCGGGGATGATCTACCAAGCGCTAGGTTTGCCCGTCGCAATGTTCCCGGTGATGTTCGCGATCGGTCGCACAAGCGGATGGATTGCGCAGTGGCTCGAGATGATCAGCGACACGGAGCAGAAGATCGCTCGCCCTCGCCAGATCTACGCCGGCCAGCGTCGGCTCAGCTACGTGCCGATGGCCCAACGGACTTAGCCCGCTCGGGTCTTCGCCAGCATTCGTAGGCGAAGACCCGGTCGTTGATCGTCATGCCATGCCGGATGCCGCCGCCGGCATGCCTAGGCGAAGTGGCAGTTCGGGACCTGGAGGGCGGCCGAGCACGCCAACTACCGCGCCCGTCGCAAGCTACCCGCCGCGCTGCCACAGCCGGCCTGAGCCACACCGCACCACTACTCCCACGCGGACGCGATCATCCGACGTGATGTGGTGGGCGCGGCGAGCGCTGTCCTGGGGAAGCGGTCGCGAGCGTAGGCGACACCTGATCATCCATATGTCGCCCCTTGCAATCGTCCGGTGCCGGCGCCGACGCGAGATGAAAGCCGTCGTGCGCAACGGCGCACACGGCCGCTCGCTACCGGGCGAACTCGGCAGTCCGGGGCGGGCGGGCTGACGGTCGCATCCACGCGATAGGAGCAGCCCGCGATTCGACGGTCGGCGCCATTCCTCGCCACCTTGGGACCAGCATCGACGCCCGCGCGGACCATTGCTTCGATCCGGGCGCTAGCACGAAGGCTGCAAGCACGCGATGCGCGGTTGTGGCGAAATGTAGGTTTCGTTCGAGACTCAGACGGCGACTCGGCCGCCGTCGGCGGGCAGGATTGCCCCGTAGACGAAACTCGCGTCGTCCGAAGCGAGGAAGCTGACAGCAGCGGCAATCTCGTCCGGGGTCGCGCCGTGCCCGGCCGGTGTGCTCGAAGCCAGGACATCGAACATCTCGCCCATCGCGGCGCTCGCTGGGGTGCGTGTCGGCCCGGGCGCGACAGTGTTCACCCGGACACCCTGGGCGGCGTACTCGGCGGTCCAGGCCTTGGTCAGCGACTCGACCGCGGCCTTGGACGCGCCGTAGGCAGCCAAGCCGTCCATCCCGATGGTCGCCGCCATAGTCGAGACATTGATGATGGAGCCACCACCCTTCGCCGCCATGCGCGGCGCGATCGCGGCCGTTAGAAAGAACGGCGCCTTGACGTTGACATCAAACGTGACGTCGAACGCCTCCTCCGTCGTCTGGTCGGTCGGGCCGCCGGGGAAAACGCCGGCGTTGTTGACCAGCACATCCACGTCGCTCGCAGCCTCGCCAAGGCGTGCGACGTCTTCGAAGCTCGCTAGGTCGGCGGCGATGAAGCGTGCCGTGCCCCCGGCGGCCTCGACCGCCTCGACGACCTCGCGACCACGGGCCTCATCGCGGCCCGTAATGATCACCTCAGCCCCCTCGCTTGCGAGGCGCTCTGCGACCGCGCGGCCGATGCCTGATGTGCCGCCGGTGATAAGAGCGGTCTTGCCTTGAAGTGCCATGTCTTCGTGTTCTCCCATCGAGTGGTTGACAAGAACCAGGTAACTGGATTACACGATCCACTATAGCGCGGACTGGAATACGTGATCCAGTCCGGTGCTAAAGTCCGAGACATGACCGCGGCTAGTCCCTCCCCTCGGCGGCTGACGCGCAAGGGACAAGCAACCCGCAAGCGCATCGTTAGCGCGGCGGCCGATCTGATCTTCGAGCAAGGCGTCGCCCACACGACGATCGAGGACGTGCGCAGGGCGGCGGACGTCTCAAGCTCACAGCTCTACCACTATTTCGACGACAAGCCGTCCTTGGTCCGGGCCGTGATCGAGCACCAGGCTGACACGATCGTCGGCGGGCAGGAGACATTCGATCTCAGCAGCTTGGATGGCCTACGCGCCTGGCGTGACTGGGTCATCGAGCACCAGCGGGAACTCAACTGCAGCGGCGGCTGCCCAATCGGCTCGCTCGGAAGTGAGCTAGCCGAGACGGATCCGAACGCGAGAGCCCAGGTTGCCGAGGGTTTCAAGCGTTGGGAAGCCACCATCCAGAGTGGCCTTCGAGAGATGCACGCAGGCGGCCGGCTCACGCCCGATACTGACCCCGACACCCTCGCGCTCGCGCTACTTGCCGCATTACAAGGTGGCCTGCTCCTCACGCAGATCGACCGCGACACCAAACCGCTGGAAGCCGCACTCGACGCGATGCTCGAACTGGTCGCCAGACTCTGCGGCCGCAGCTAGCGCGAAGACGCCGCCGGACCGCTGTGGCGTCTCGCGAAGCTAACGACGCGGTCGGCATCGTCGCGCATACGTTGCGGCAGCGACGCGAAGGCTGGTCCAGAAGCGGCGTGTGACCGCTCTCGGACAAACCCGGTCACGCCGGGCCCGTCCCACCGGGCCACCGGAATCGCGCCAGTCGCCGGGATGCAGGGCAGCCGAGACGGGTGTGCAGCGTTGGTCAGCTGCATATGCAGAGCGGCTCGGCCATTCCGGCGCCGTGCGCGCAACGCGGGTTAGGTAGTTGGCTGTTTTCAAGTCGGAGCAGTCCCTCCGCGCCACCCCGCTCGGCTCGAGTTTCGTGCGGCGTCGTGACGCGTCGGCGCGTGGTGGTCGTCGACTGCAGTTTTCCGTGCCTGGAAGCGAGCGTGCATGCGGAGCGTGATCGCCGGCCGGCTCAGGGTATGGGCGCACATCGGGCTCGGAGCCGACGCTGGCGTCACCCAGGAGCGCGCATCGCGCGACCAGCCACTCGCCGACCGACGTTCATCGGGCTCAAGTTCGCTGCAGGGCCGGTCGTTACCGAGAGCAACTCGGACAACCGGCGCGGGGGAAACCCGACCTTATTTGGAGTGATCAAAATGCACCGGGCCTGCTATCGCGCAGTCGGCCTTGCCGCCGTCTCACTGACCGCCGTGACTGCTGCTGCCGCAGCGAAATCGATCACGGTCAGAGGCAGGCTCAACGCTGCCGGATACACCGTCGTCGCGCTCGGCTACAACGGCAAGGTGGTCACAAGCCACAAACGGTCGTTCAAGCTGACGCTCGCCAACCAGAGGGCCGTGACGCTTCAGCTCGTGAGTCCCAAAGGGATGTACGCCGGTCCCATCGTCGTCGCGTACAAGCGCCAGTTCGCGCTCGAAGGAATCACCCGGAGCGTGCCGCTCGGCACGATCAAGATACTCCCCGGCGCCGGTTACGCACGTGTGGTCAAGTGGCCACCATCCAAGGACATCGACGCGCGCCGGCGTGCATACACGCGCCACAAGGCTCCGCTCGGCAACGGGCGCAATTTCGGCTTTGTCGCCTCGCGCGGCCACGGCGCGTCCGGTGCCGGTCGCGACCGCGATCAGGACGGCGTCCCCGATGCATTCGACGTCGCCACGAGCGGCCGCAAGATCCTCAACGCACTCGTCCCCACGAGCGGCTTCACCCACGCCCGCCGCTTCGGCGTTCGCAGCCGTACGGATGGTGTCGGTGGTGCAACCGGCACACCGCCCGTCCCGGGCACCGGCGCGGATCCCAGCAAAGCGCCTCCCCCTGGCACCGGAACCGCACCGGGCGATCCGGGTCCTCCTCGGTTCAACTGGATGTCGCAGATCTTTCTTCCGCTCGAGCAGACAGTGAACGCGGATGCGACCGGCGTCACGACCGCGCAGATCGACGCGATGCTCGAGCAGCAACTCGACGTAAAGGCTCTTGACATCCCCACGGCCGACCTCGTCGAGCTTGACTGCGGCGGCCTCTCGTACTGCTCGCCGGGAACGTCTGCGCAGGTCGTCACCTCCGACGACATGGGACCGAACCCGACTACAGCGCCGCTCAGCAGCTACTTCAACGCTGCCGGGTTCCCGGTCCTGCGTGGACTCGGCGCGGCGCCCCTCGAGACGACTCACGGCAGCGGGGAGTTCAGCCTGCTGCCGCGCGCGACCTCCGACCAGATCAAGACCGGCGACACGCCAATCCTGCGGAGCAAGACCGGCGGCACGCTGACTCAGACCCCAGAACCGATTCAGTTCGTGTTCGACACCGTTCCGGCACTCGCGTCCTACCATGACGGCGCCGGCGACGCGGGCACGATCTCCTACCCGGCGCCAGCCGGAGAGCCCGGAACGACCGCCAACGCGATTCCGGTCGCGGCCAACTCCACCGGTGATGTGGTCGTAACGCTGAAGTTCTGGCGTCCGCAGCGCAAGGGAATCCCCGGGGCGGGCGAGCCCGAGTTCATGGACGTCGGTCACCTCCAGTACACGGTTGACGCGACGAGCCTCGCGCAGAACGCCGCGGCCAGCGGGCCAAACTCGCCGATTACGGCCAGCTCTTGCTCGCCCGCGAGCCTCAGCACGACTGATCCCCACCTGTCAGTGACGGGAACCCAAGTAAATGACGGCTTTCTGGTCGACAATAGTAACGATCGGCCGGCCAACGGGGCGAACCAGCTCACCTTCGCGATCGATCTGACGAAGTGCATGACCGATGCCGGAGCGCCCGGATTCCCAGTTGGGAGCGAAGGAGCCCTCGGACTCAAGGCGAACGCGCCGAACTCCTCAGACCACGCCGTACAGAACATCTGGATCAAGCGCGTCCGATAGCACCGAGCACAGAATCACGCCGAGCGCTTCGGCGGAACGGGCCATGGCTACTCATGAGGTTTCTCTCAACTCACGAAGCCGATCCCGGTCGGCAACGTAGACATCGAGGTCTCGGTCCGCCGGAATGGCCGGGCGTTCGGCAAGGTCAAGATCAGAAAGCGCGCGATCGATTGGATGCCCGCGAAAAAAAGCAAGACCGCTTACTACCTCGATTGGAGCGAGTTCGCCAAGGTCATGGCCGAGTACGGACGTCCGGTGTGACTGCAGCCTCGGACGAAACTCGGCGGTGACGGAAGACCGGGCCGACGAGGGCGGTGCCACAATCGCGTTCGTGTGGCGAACCACTCGCCCGACGTCGGCACGCCCCAACAGCGCCACGTCGCCAACATGGTCGTCGCGGCTCGGTGGCCGGGGGCGCAAATACGATCGTCACCGGACGGCGCGCCTTTCGCGTGAAGGAGATGCGGTCGCGTCGTCAGCTCAGCCTGCGCGAGAGGGTGATCAGCGAGCCGACTCAGCGCGCGTTGCCTTGTACGACCAAGAACGGGGTGCTCCATCCCGCAAAGCGAATCCCTCACCCGGGCAGGCCCTCCGTTGCTCGCAGGCATCGACGGATGAATCCGAACGCGTGGCGGGCGATACTCGCCAGGATGGCAAGGTCAGACACGACCGCGCAGCTTGTCGCGTATCTGGAGGCGAGCCCGGCGAAACCCGAGGAGAAGGGACGATTGCGCGGCGGCGGGTGTCGGCCAAGCGTGGAACGCTGATCGCAGGAGCGGCTCGACCGCTTCGCTCGTCACCCGCCGGCAACTCGGAAGTAGTCAAACGCGACCGCCGGCCCGGTCGTCGCCACGCCGCCGAACGCGAACAGCCCGACTCTGAGGTTGCTGAGGGTCGCACCGGTCGACCACACGGGAACCCACGTGCTCCCGTCGAGCGAGTAGGACGTGGCGTACGTGTAGCCGTGCTTGGTCATCCGCAGCCAGATCGTGTTGTTGGCAGGCAGGACGCCGTTCATTGCGGTGCTGTTGAGCGTCTGGTTGACCTGGATTGGATCGCTGCTCACGGCGGGGTTGGTCTGGAGGCTGTCCTCGAGCGAGGTTCGCAGCTCGAGGTCGGTCGCTGAGGCGGCCTCGAGATCGAACTTCAGGTAGTTGTCGTCGTCCTGGTAGGCGATGATCCCGCCCTGCTGGGTGGGCGCATTCGGCGTGGCGCTGAATGTCAGCTTCGACGTCATCGTCCAGTCCCCGAGCGCCGGCTGCAGCACCAGGTTCTTGGCGCTGTTGCTCGTCGTCACGAGGTCGCCGGCCTCCGGCTTGATCGTGAGCGTCCCGCCGCCGACAGTCAGGTTCGCCGGGTCGGGGCGCCCGACCGTCCACTTCGGGTCGAGCGTGCCGCCGTTGAACTCATCGCTGCTAGCCGCCGGCGCGAAGTTCACGGTGTAGGTCGCGACGATTCCGTCCGGCCCGGTCGAGGTGATGCTCGCCACGCCCCGAACTCCGTCGGCCTGCGTGACGTGCACCGTGCCCGTGCGCGCGCTGGCAGTGACCGGCGGCGCGTGCGTGGCGCGGGCCGGAAGGGTCACGTCGTAGTTGAAGACCTCGGGCCGGAAGTGCGCGACCGTCACGCGGCCCACCTTCAGGTCGCTGAGGTCAGAGACGACGCGCACCACGAATGAGGTGGACGCGCTCGCGCCGTGGTAGGTCGCGGTCGCGGTGACCGTCGCGGCGCCGTTGGAGACGGTCCGGATGACGCCCCTGGGGTCGACCGAGACGACGCCCGGCCGGTCGCTGCTGAAGCTGAGCCTCGTCCCGGGCGGGAGCGGCTTGCTCTGGCGGGGCGCGATCCACCCGTACAGCGAGTCATCGTTCATCGCCAGGGTCAGGCCCGGATCGATGGTGACGCCTTCGGGGAACGTGACCCGCTGCGAGATGCCGCTCGCGGTGTCCGCGCGCGAGATCCGCGGCTGGGCGGAGAGGACGCTCGGCTTCTGCGTCAGCTTGCCCTTGACGTTGATCGTGCCCTGCGACTGGATGTCGCCGTCGGCGCTGGAGGTCGAGATCTGGATCCCGTACTGGCCGTGGTCGACCTCGAAGCGCTTGTCGGCCTCGTTGTAGAAGGCAAGGTCGGCGATCTTGATCGGGAGCGTCACCCTCTTCGTCTGGCCGGCGGCCAGGAACACCTTCTGGAAGCCCTCCAGTCGCTTGATCGGCCGCTGCAGCGATGGATCGGCGTGCGGCGTGCTCACGTACATCTGCACGATCTCGTTGCCGTCGCGCGAGCCCGTGTTCGTCACGTCGACGCTCACGTTGATCGCGTCGTCGGCGGTCGGATTGCGCCTGGAGATCCGCAGGTGAGAGAAGTGGAACGTCGTGTAGCTCAAGCCGTAGCCGAACGGGTAGGAGACTGGGCCCGTGTAGTACATATAGGTCCGGCCGTTCGGCCCGGCCGGGCGAAGCGCGTAGCTGTAGATGCTCGGGATGTCGTTGACCGACCGGTACCACGTCTCGGGGGTACGCCCGCTCGGGTTGTAGTCGCCGAGCAGCACGTCGGCCACGGACTCGCCCTTGCGCATCCCGTTGTACGAGCTCCACACAATCGCGGGGGTGCTCGACTCAAACCCGGTCACGTCCTGCGGGCCGATCGTCTCCATCACCGCGACCGTGTTGGGGTTCGCCGCGTCCACCTGGCTGATGAGCTGGCCTTCCTGACCCGGCAGCGCCAGCGACGTGCGGTCGCGATCCTCCGTCCCGGTCGTGCCCGCCGACGCGCTCGAGTCCATGCCCGCGTACACGATCACGTAGTCGTAGCCACCGGCCGCGGACACCGCAGCCGGATCGATCGTCCCGCAGCAGTTGCCGGCGTTCGTGCCCGAGTCGGTGAAGCCCCTCATATAGTCGACCTGCGCCGAGGGATTGATCGCCTGGACGGCGGACTTGATGCCCGCGTACGGGGTGACCTCGTTGGCCTGTCCGGCCGCGCTCTGGATCGAGGAGTAGCCGCCCAGATAGAAGTTCTGGTTGTTCGCGTAGTAGCCCAGCACGAGCACCTTGAAGTCGCCCGTCTTGGGCACGGAGAGTGGCAGCAGCTTGCCGGTCGAGCCATCCTTGCGGGTGACTGTTGCGTTCTTCAGCAGCACGAGCGACGCGTCACCGGCCTTGCGCGCGAGCGCCAGCCGGCTCGCGGTCTCCGTCTCGGCGTTGTTGGCACTCGAGCTGACCCACGGGTAGACCCCGTAGCTCTTGACCCGAGCCTGCGCCTGGGCCAGCCACGGCACAGTGGAGTCGGGGTTGAACTCGCCAAGCTTCATCCGATTCGTGAACAGGCGCGTTGCCGAGACATCGAGGTCGTTGACCGTGGCCTGCCCGGTCTGCGTCGGGATGTGCATTCCGAGCGCGTTCATCAACCCGCCCTGGGTTGTGCTCGGCGCCGTCGGGCCGCGGTAGCTGCCGCTGCCGTTGTAGCCGGCGTTGCACTCCGCGTCCTCACCCGAAGCGAGCGTGAACGCGAACTGCTCGACGACCGTCGCGACGTGCCCAAAGCCATCGGGCTGCCAGTGATGGCGAGTGTTGACCTGGTTGACGGCGTCGCAGTCCCCGGTGAAGTAGCCCTGGAGGCCGAACGTCTCGCGCATCAGGGTGTCGTTGAGATACGTGTTGGCGGCCGAGGGCACCCCATTGATCTCGTTATAGGAGCTCATGACCGCGCCGTTCTGGGACGCCTGCACGATCTTGCGGAACGGCATCGTGTAAAACTCACGGATCGAGCGGTCATCCGCGTTCGAGGAGCCGTTCAAGCGGCCGTTCGGGTCGGCGTTCGAGGTGCCCTCCGTGTTGTTCATCGCGTAGTGCTTGAGCGTGGTCGTCGCCTTGTAGAAGCCGTTTCCCTGCGGCAGCAGCCGGCCGGTCTGGTCCTTGCCTTCCATGCCATCGACGAACTGGCTGGCGACCTTCGCCTCGAGCAGCGGGTCCTCTCCGTAGGACTCGTCATTGCGACCCCAGCGTGGGTCGCGCCCGAGGTTGATCGTCGGCGAGTAGAAGTCGAGGTCGAACTTGTTGTTGCGCACGATCTCCCGTGCCTCGTCTGATTCGGCCTTTGCCACCGCGTACGTCAGGTTCGGATCCCAGCTTGAGCCGCGCGAGAGGTCGATCGGGTACGAGGTGGTGTTCGTCAGCGTTACCGCGTTGCCCGATGGGTTCAGCGACTCGGCGTTGATGCCGTGGAGCGCCTCGTTCCACCAGCCGTAGGCGGGAAGGCCCACGGAGATGTTCACCGGAGCCCCGGACCCGTGGGCGCTCGTCAGCGCCGGGGTGACGGTGACACCAGAGCCGAGGTCGAGCGCCGGCGTGCCCACCCCGTGCGCGAGCTTCAGCGGTGCCGACAGGGTGATCCCGGTGCCGCCTGCACCCGCACTGCCGACGGTCTGGATCGTCGCGAATTCGGCGTTGGCGCCGCTGTCGATGCGCACGACGTCGCCGGCGCGCATGCCGAACGTGAAGTTCACCTTGATGTTCGTGTCGCCCGGGTTCGCCGCGACGACGAGCGTCGGTGCGAACGAGGACGGTGCGCTACCGACGGAGTTGACTGTCACCGTTTCGGCCGTGCCGTCCGGATCGATCGTCAGCTTCGCGCCGGGCGTCACGCCGCCCGTGCTCGCGAGCTTGATGTTCGTGTCGCCCGCGCTCGCGGGCGCGGCGAGCGTCGTTTGACCGCCGAAGGTGGCCCTCAGCAGCGAGTTCGCTCCCGTTGAGATCGCGGGCGCCTGGCTCGAGACGAGCTGCGAGGCACGCTGGGTCGGCGTCAGCCGCGCGACGAGGTCGGCGGCCCGCTCGGCGTACGTGTAGTGGGTGTCGAGGTAGATGGGGTCACTCGAGTGGCCCTTGGAGGTGTGCGCTCCAACGGGGAATGCGAACAGCAGAGCAGCGGCCAGCCCGCAGGCGAGCGAAACGACGGCCATCGCTGCGAGCGATCGATACCTGAAGCGTCTCGGCATCCCTGGCCCACGCCGCGCAGTGCTCCGGCTGTCCTCACTCATGGTCTGCTCCTCTGGATGGCGATTCCCCTCAGCGCACCCCGAGGCCTCGTGAATGGCGTCTGGACGCTTGCGCGACGTTCCTCGCACGGGTTCCACACGCACCTGCCTTGCATCCTCCCTGTCTCTCCTCCGAGCGGTCAGCGAGTCAACCGACTCGGCGACTTGTACGCCGCGATTAGGCAGAAGTCAATGTTCGTGATCGAACATATCGCGATTTCTGCTGTCGGTTCAGACGAAAATCGGTGTATGCGTCGCCAGTACTGGCCTTACTAGCGGCGAGTCTCTTACAAAACCTGCGACAGTAGGATCTCCGCGGCGATGCACACATGACTCCGGGGCCCAGCCCGCTCAGCATTCGTCAGCTCAACCGGCTGCGCCTGATCGAGACGATCTACCGCCATCCCGCGACCAGCCGGGCCGAGCTCACACGCCTCACCGGACTCGCGCGGCAGACTGTCTCGACTGTCATCGATGAGCTCCTCAGCGCCGGGATCGTCGAGGAGCACGCCGCCCCCGACGAGGATCGGCCTCGCAACACGGGCCGTCCCCCGATGTTGCTCTCACTGGTCTCGGACGCCGCGTTCGCTGTCGGCCTCGACTTCGGCCACCAGCACATCCGCGTCGCCGTTTGCGATCTCTCCGGCCAGCCGATCGTCGACGATTTCTCGCCCGCCGAGGTCGACCACGCCCCGACCCAGAGCCTCGATCTCGCCGCGGAGCTCGTGCGCGAGTCTCTGTCCATTGCCGGCATCGAGGGCGATCGCCTACTCGGGGTGGGCATGGACCTCGCCGCGCCGATCAACCGAGTGACCGGCGAGCTCGAGACGAACGGGATTCTGCCCGGCTGGCATGGCATCAGGCCGGCCGCCGAGATGGAGGCACGTCTCGGCATACCCGTGCAGATCGAGAACGACGCCAACGCGGGCGCACTCGGCGAGAAGCTCTACGGAGCTGGCCGCGGCGTCGACGATCTCGTCTATGTCCGACTGTCAGCCGGGATCGGCGCCGGCATCATCCTGTCCGGCCGGCCGTATCACGGATCGCTCGGCGTCGCAGGCGAGATCGGGCACGTCCTGAGCGATCCGCGGGGATCGATCTGTCGCTGTGGGAACCGCGGATGTCTGGAGACCATCGCCAGCCCCGTCGCGGTCGCGGCGCTGCTCGAGCGCAGCATGAACCGGCCTGTCTCAATCTCGATGCTGCTCGAGCTGGTCGCGACAGACCATCGGGGCGCCCGGCGAGCGGTCGCGGACGCGGGCGACGCGGTCGGCGCGGTCCTCGCCGCGCTCGTCAACATCCTCAATCCGGAGCTGCTCGTCTTCGGGGGTGAGCTTGCGTCGGCCGGCGAGGTGATCCTCGAGCCGATCCGCGGAGCGATCGCCCGCAGCTGCGTCACGCCGGCGTCCACGTCCGTCCGCGTGGCGGCGGGAACGCTTGGACCGCGGGCCGAGGTGCTCGGCGCTGCCGCGCTGATCCTGGCGCAGTCACCTCAGATGCTGGCGAAGCGCGTGAAGCAGGTCTGAGCCGTCAAATCGCCCTTGACCACGGGATCCAGACACCTCGCCTCGATACCCAAGCCGAAGGTCGCGGTTTCGAGACCCGTCGTCCGCTTCGTGCCGCCCAGGCTCGAGCTCTGAACGCTCGCTCGACCGCTTGCGAAGACAATCGATGTCCGGAACGGGTCGGTGATGGAAGGCAGGTGCGCTACGCTGAGGCGGTCAGACAGCGATGGCAACCAGAGGGCGAGACCTTCTTCTGAACGTCCCCTTCCCGCGAGAGCAGCCTGATCTTCTGATGGCCGAGAGTCCACCCAAGGGTGGGCTTTCCGCGTTAAGCGGTCGTCCGCGGCGCCAACGCCCGCGGCGCCAGCGGCCGCCGATCAGGGCAGGATGTCGTTCAGCGTGACCGTGAACCCGTCGCTCGACTCCTCAAGTTCGCCCTCAATGTGCAGGCGCGCTGGGCCGGTCTCCGTCCACAGATCGAGGAAGTAGGCCCAGCCGGGCATGTCCGGATCGTCGGATTTGGTGATCGCCTCGACCGCGAAGGCCTCGCGCGGCGGCAGCACCAGCGCCTCGGGGCAGTCCTCCTCGACGCGGCGGCGCAGGTCGTCGACTTTGAGGCGACCGCGGGACAGGTCGTGAAGCTCGTCGTACTCGCCGTCGACGACGAAGCCGACGACGTCCTCCAGTACCCGGTACATCGGCTCGGGCATCAGCTCGAGCGGTTCGACAACCTCTTCCCGTCCGCCCAACTCGTCGCTCGGCGTCAGGTCGAGCCGGCTATAGAAGTAGTCCTCGCACGCGGTGCGCGCTTGGCGGGCGATGCCCTTTGGCAGCCCCGCGGCGCTCAGCGCAAACCCCGCGGCCGCGATCGCTTCCTCAAGCGTTCCGTGGCGACGCGTCAGCTGCGCAGTGACCGCGCGGCCGTGCTCCGTGTCGCGCGCCATCGAAGAGCCGTCCAAGAGGATCGAGGGGGCGTCGTGGCGGCTGTAGCCCACGCAGCCCCGCACCGCGGAGTGAAGGACGATGAGATGGTCGCCCATTACGCCAACTGGAGTGATCGGTCGCCGGACGTCATCCCCCATCGGCCGGCTCGCCGAGCGCGTGGTAGTAGCGGTGCCACGACCGAGCATCCTACGAGCAACACACCAGCCGTGTATGGACCGACGACGAAGGGGTCGTGCTCACACACCCCTGGCCTCATGCCAGACACACCCATGCGGTTGGGCGGTTAAGCTGACCCGCGCGTGATCGCGTGGGCGCTGCCTGTCAGGGCGATGAAGATTGCGACCAGTCCGAGCGCGTTGCGCCGCAGCCACTCCGCGAAATCACGTGGGTCCAAACCGCTCACAGCCGTCAGCATGGCCCGGCGGCCCGAGCCGGACGTCGGGGAGCACCCTCGTCTTTTCGACGCCGGTCCTTACGGTTTGCGGGCGCTGGTCCGCCCGTCCGGAGGCTGGTGCGCGCTCGACGGGCGGGCCCAGATCCCACGCTCTTGCAGCAGCTCCACCTGGCGGCGGGTCACCTGCTCACGATACTCCTTGTGGGTGTAGGGAGCGTCGGTGAGGTACAGGTTCCGCGGGTACACGGGCTGGTCATATATGAGCTGGTACTGCTCAGTCGTGAGGTCCTTCATCCAGTTGTCCCACTGAGCGGTCTGGCGGAAGTGGCGCAGCGCTTCGATGTCGAGCGTCCCGGCGATCCAGGTCGAGCCGGCGCCGTACGGGACCTCGGTGACAATCTGCCCGCGGTAGTCGATGATCTGTGAGCCGCCCGAGAACGTGTCGATCGGCGTCGTCGAGTCCTTGTCGAGGTAGTAGGTGCCGAGGTTCATCCCGAGCACGTACATGTTGTTGTCGAGCGCCCGCGCCCGGTTCTGGACCGAGAACATTCCGCTCATCACGCCCGGCGCCGGGTACGGACCGCGATAGGCGATTTCGCAGCCGTTCATCGCCAGGCCACGGGCGTTTTCGGGATAGGACGCCTCGTTGGCCATCATGATCCCGATTCGTCCGATCTCCGTGTCCGCCACCGGGTAGAACGCGTCGAGTTCGAGTCCGTAGAGCTCGATCCACCGGTCCCAGACGTTGTGCGGGGTGACCGAATGCTCGACCGGCAGCAGCGGGACGAGCTTGTGGTGCTTGAGGATGACCGTCCCGTCGACCGGCTCGATGACGAACCCGACGTTGAAGAACCGTCGAGGAAACTCCGGGTGGCGCGCCTTTGCCTGCGCGACGATGTACGCGTCCCACTCCCGCGCGAGCCGGCCGAGGTACTCGGTCTCCGGGCCGGGGATGTCGATCGCGCACTCGTGGGCGTACTGCTCGTGGTCGAGATCGAGGACCTCGTCGGTGAACCCCTGCAGCCCGCCCTCGGGGATGCAGATCAGCCGCACCGGCAGATCCATGCTGCTCAGCCACGAGGCGGCCTTGATCAGGTGCGAGATGTGCTCGAGGTTCCATTGGATCTCCTCGCGTCGTCGGATCCCGCGCATCGTCTGGATCAGACCGACGGCTTGATAGGGCTCGATCATCGGCTTCCTCCCCTTGCTCGGGGTTGGAGGTGGGTGTGTGTCCGGGAACTTAACCGAGCAGGGTGGGACACTTTGCAACTGGCGCAAGTGGGGCCTTATCGACCTGCGTCAGGCGTCAAGGAGCAAGCATGAGCGCTGAGATCCCGCCGTTCGACCTCGTTGTACGCCGCGCGCATGTCGCGGCCGATGATCGGCTGCATGACATCGCGATCGCGGGAGAGCGGATCGCGGCGGTCGCGCCGGCGGTGGAGGGCGATGGCGCCGTCGAGATCGACGCCGACGGTCGGCTCGTCATCCCGGCGTTTGTGCAGCCGCACATTCACCTGGACAAGGTCCTGGTGGGACCGCTCCTTCCGCCGAACCGGACCGCCACGCTTGCCGAGGCGATCGAGTTGTTGCACGCCACCAAGCGGGCGGCCACCGTCGATGAGATCCGCGAGCGTGCCGACGTCGTGATCCGGGAGGCGGTGATGGCGGGCACGACGGTGATCCGCAGCCACGTGGACATCGACACGATCGGCGGGCTTACTCCGCTGCGTGGTGTCGCGCTCGCGCGGGCCGATCACACCGACATCTGCGATATCCAACTGGTCGCGTTTCCGCAAGAGGGGATCTGGCGGGATCCAGGCACCGCCGAGCTGATGGCCGACGCGATGCGTTCGGGGGCCGACGTGGTGGGCGGGATGCCGCACTGGGAAGCCGATCACGACGCCGCGCGGCGGCATATCGCGTTCTGCCTCGATCTCGCCGCGCACCACGATGCCGACGTCGACATGCACGTCGATGAGACGGACGACGGGCGGTGGCGAAGCTTCGAGATACTCGTCGACGAGGCTGAACGGCGGGGTTGGGGTCCTCGGACGACCGCGGGTCACGTGTGCGCGATGGCGGCCTGGGAGGACGACTATGCCGCCGGCGTGATCCGGCGTGCCGCGACGGTCGGCGTCAATGTGATCACGAACCCTCCGACGAACCTCATGCTGCAAGGGCGCGAGGACCGCGAGCCTCGCCGACGCGGCATCCCGCGCATCAAGGAACTCATGGGGGCCGGCGTGACCCTCGCCGCCGGACAGGACTGCATCGACGACGCGTTCTACCCGTTCGGGAACGCCGATCCTCTGCAGGTCGCGTTGATCCTCGCCCACGCCGCACAGCTCGGCACGCCGGCGGAGATCGCTGCCGCGTTGCGGATGATCGGCGAGGACGCGGCGAAGATCTTGCGCCTCCCCGAATACGGGCTCATCCCGGGCGCGCGCGCAGACCTTGTCGTGCTCGACGCCGAGCGCGCGGCGGACGCCCTGCGCGAACAGGCGCCGCGGCGCTGGGTCATGGGTCGCGGTCGGATCGTCGCCGAGACCGTCCGCGAGCGACACCTCCACAGAGCGCCGTAAGCACGCCACGCCCGCTGGAACTCGTCGATCAGCCGGCTGCCAACTCGACGACTCGCCGCGCACAGCCCCACGACAGGGTCAGCCCCGACCCACCATGCCCGTAGCAATGGATCACATCGTCGACCCGTTCGACCCGCGGCCCGCCCACGCGAATGGGGCGCAGGCCGGCACGAGCACCGAGGACCTTCGCATCGGCGAGTTGCGGTACGAGCGTGCGGGCACGGGCGAGCAGCGACGCCGTCTGCTCCGGGTCGACGGCCGCGTTTTCATCCCCCGGCTGATAGGAGCCGCCAACGATCGTGCGGTCGCTACGGGAGAGCACGTAGATCATCTCGTCCTCGTCGCAGACGCAAGGCACGTCGCGCAGCTTGCTCAGATGCACCACTTGGCCGCGGGCAGCGCTGACCGTCGGATCGGCCGCCAACTCGCGGGCAGCCAATCCGCTGCAGTTGACGACCAAGCCGCTCACCTCGCCCAGCGAGGTGACGGACCGGCGCACGATGCGGGATGGCTCGAGCGCCTTCAGGTGAGCCGGCATCTCGACGAGCGGCACACGCAACAGCCATCCGTGGTCGTAGCCCGCCGGCAACTCCTCCGCCCGCGCCTGGCGGACACGACTCTCAGGGAGCGCACCCAGCCACCACGGTTCGCTTGCCTGGAGATGCAGGTACTCCCGAGCAGGGAAGCCGCGGCCCTCGAGCCACGGCAGGGTCTCCAACGCCCACCGCATCACCTCGGCGCTCTCGCCTCCCGCGTACGGAAGCCAGAGCCCACCCGCGACGTCGGACACCCGCCGCTGGTCTGCAGCGATCACCGTGACCCGATACCCCGCTCCTCGCAGAGCGTGCGCGCACGTCAACCCGATCACTCCGGCGCCGATGACAGTCACCTCACGATGGGCGCCCGCTGCGTCGGTCATGCCGTCAAACTACTCTGGCGCGCTCGTCTGGCGATGAGCGGGGGTCCCGGCAGTTCTCCGTACCGCACCCGCGGAAAGTCCCGGATGCACATGCGCCCGTAACGCGGAATCGTCCTCCATACACAGCACTCACCACACTTCGCGGTGCAAGGAGCCGAGGATGCGCAAGCTGATCATCATGGGGGCCGGAGGGCGGGACTTTCATAACTTCAACGTCGCCTTCCGCGGCGATCCTGACACCGAGGTTGTGGCGTTCACGGCTGCGCAGATCCCGGGAATCGACGACCGCGTGTACCCGGCTGCGCTCGCCGGCCCGCGCTATCCGGCGGGCATCCCCGTCCGGCCGGAATCCGATCTGCCGGCGCTTGTGCGCGAGCACGCCGTCGACGAAGTCGTGTTCGCATATTCGGACGTGTCGCACGAGGAGGTGATGCACCACGCCTCGATCGCGATCGCAGCCGGCGCTGACTTCACGCTCATGGGTACTCGCTCAACGATGCTGAGAAGTGACAAGCCGGTCGTCGCCGTCTGCGCGGTGCGAACGGGATGCGGCAAGAGCCAGACCAGCAGGGCGGTCGGGCGGATCCTGCTCGGACAGGGACTCAAGGTCGCGCTCGTGCGTCACCCGATGCCGTACCACGACCTCGAGGCGATTGCCGTACAGCGCTTCGCCACGCTCGAGGACATCGACGCTTCCAATCCGACGATCGAGGAGCGCGAGGAATACGAGGCCCCGGTGGAGATGGGCATGGTCATGTATGCAGGCGTCGACTACGGCGCCATCCTCGAACAGGCTCAGTCCGAGGCCGACGTCGTGATCTGGGACGGCGGCAACAACGACTTCTCCTTCTACCGACCCGATCTGACGATTGTCGTCGTCGACCCGCTCCGGCCGGGACACGCCCGGCGGTACCACCCGGGCGAGGCAAACCTGCGCATGGCTGACGTCGTGGTGGTCAACAAGGTCGACAGCGCTACCCCGGAACAGATGCACGAGGTGCTCGGCGATGTCGCCGAGCTCGCTCCCAGCGCGACCGTCATCCGCGCCGCGTCATCTGTGCAGCTCGACAGCGGCCCTTCCCTGTCCGGCAAGCGGGTGCTCGTGATTGAAGACGGGCCGACGATCACGCACGGCGGCATGCCGTTCGGAGCCGGCATGGTGGCGGCCCGCCACGCGGGCGCCACCCCGGTCGACCCCCGATCCGCCGCCGCCGGCTCGATCGCCGAGACGCTCGCCCGCTTTCCGCACATCGGGCCGGTCGTTCCGGCAATGGGCTACTCCGATGCCCAGATCGGCGATCTCCAGGCCACGATCAACGCCGTCGACTGCGATGCCGTGATCGCCGGTACCCCCGTCGACCTCGGGCGGATCATCGAGTCACTCCATCCGGTGCGCCAGGTCACCTACTCGCTCGAAGAGCTCGACACGCCCCGGCTGTCCGATGTCCTGGCACCGATCGTCGCGCAGGTTCGCCACGAGGTTGCGTGAACGAACAGCCGCGCTTCCAGGAACTACACCGAACCGCCCTCTCGTATCTGTAGCCGGTTGCCGTCGGGATCCTGGAACTGGGCGATAAAGATCCCGCGGAACTCGATCACGTCCGAGGCGAACTTGACGCCGCGGGACTTCAGCTCCTCGACCGTCTTGTGGCAATCGTCGGTCTCGATCGTGATCGATGCCGGGGGGTGTCCCATCGCCGGCTCGGCCTGCCCGGGTGTCCCGGGCCAGAGGACGAGCTGGAAGTCGTCCCCAGCGACGCCGACGGTCAGAAACCGCGGCCCGTCGGGCGTCGGGTTCTCGACGCGCTTCTCCAGACCAAGAACGTTGGTGTAGAAGTCGAGCGCCCTGTCCTGGTCGCTGACCAGCACGCTCGTGTAGAAGACCTTCTCGAGCACTGTGATTCCTCCTGTGGTTGTGATCACCTCCCTGACAGGGCGGGAGCGGCAAACGTGACGCTTGATCGCATGGCTGACGCGGAGGGCGTGTGAGTCTGGTGAGACAATCGTCGTCGTGAATGCGAGGAGCGCCACGGGGACAGGCGAATCGCTGTGGCCGAGGCTCGCGGGGCTCCGGCTCGTGATCGAGGGGTGCGAGTACGAGCGGTTGCACGCCGTCCTCGCGTACGAGTTCGAGCGCGTCACGACGCACGTGCGGCTCGTCGGTGCTGGCGTTGACGGGCTGGGCGAGGACGTCTCGGTGCACCGCGAGGACGGCACGGCGCTACATGAGACCCGACCGGGGCTGGCGCTCGAGGGAGAGTGGACACTGGCCACCTTCTCCGAGCATCTTGCGACGCTCGAGCTGTGGCCCGAGCCGCCGGAGTGGGGTGCGGCGGTGCGCTTCCGCCGATGGGCGTTCGAGTCCGCGGCGCTCGACCTCGGGCTGCGCCAGGCCGGACGCCCGCTGCACGACGTGCTTGGCCTGCAGGCCCAGCCGGTTCGCTTCGTCAACTCGCTCGGCCTTGGCGACGAGCCGTCGATCGAGCCCGTGCGCCGCCGGCTCGCTCGCTCCCCAGGCGTACGGTTCAAGCTCGACGCGCAGGCGAGTTGGCCGCCGGCGCTTGTCGATGAGGTCGCGGCGACGGGCGCGGTCGACACGATCGACTTCAAGGGCCACTACGGCATCGAGGTCGAGAATCTCGAGGCACTCGGTGCACTGTACGACCGCATTCTCCCGGCGTTTCCAGATGCCTATGTCGAGGATCCGCACGACCTGCCCGAGATCGCTCGGCGGCTCGGCGATCACCTCGAGCGCGTGTCCTACGACGCGCCGATCGCGAGCGCCGACGACATCGGCGCGACGCCCCTCGCCGCGCGCGTGGTCAACGTCAAGCCGTCGCGCATCGGCAGCCTGCGTGAGCTGTTCGAGCTCTACGCACGCTGCGCGAGGGACCGACGGCCGATGTACGGCGGTGGCATGGGCGAGCTGGGCGTGGGCCGCGGGCAGATCGAGTTGCTCGCTGCGCTGTTCCACGCCGACGCGCCCAACGACGTGGCGCCGAGCGCCTACAACGAGGACGACCCGCCGGGCGATTTGCCCGCCAGCCCGCTGACGCCGCGCCCGGCGGCGACGGGTTTCCGCTGGGCCGCGGAGACGCGCCGCGCGTGAGCTTGTCCTTGAGACGAGGCCTGGTTAGGCTCGTCGGAGCGTGAACGTGAATCCGATGGACAACGTCGATCTCGAGAGCATTGCGCTGTTCGCCGAGCTCGCCCCCGCGGATCGCGCCAACGCGGAGACGGTCGCCCGCGGATTGGAGTGGGACGCCGGCTACGTCGTTGTCAAAGAGGGCGAATTCGCATTCGACTTCTACGCGATCAAGCAGGGCAGCGCCGAGGTGCGGCAGGGTGGTCGGGAAATTGCGGTGCTCGGCGCCGGGATTTCTTCGGCGAGCTGGGCGTCGTCCCATACGATCACAGCACTGGTCGCGGCGCCGAACCGCGTCGGTTGTCGTGACGGCACCGACAGAGGCCGTCGCGATCGCCGGGGCTGACATGCGCAGACTGGCCGAAGACATTCCGCAGCTCGCCGACGCCCTGCGGATCGCAGCCGCAGCGCGCAGCCAGCCCGAGCCCTCTTAGCGGTTTCGCGCTCGGCTGTCACGTTCGCCGCCTTGGTCGGGTCATGGGGATATGACCACGACCATTGGAGGAAGCGCAATGCTGGAGAAAGTCTTCTATACGAGTGTGCTCGTCAGCGACCAGGACCGGGCGCTCGACTTCTACACCAACGTCCTCGGCCTGGAGAAGCGCGTCGAGAACCCGACGCCCGACGGGCCGCGGTTCTTGACTGTGGGCGTCAAGGGGGATGACTTTCAGCTGGTGCTCTGGCCGGGCACGGCCGGAGATGCCAAGCCGGCGATGGGACGCCCCCCGGCGTCGATCACGATCGAGACCGACGATTGCCGCAAGACGGTCGACGAGTTGAAGTCCCGCGGGGTCGAGTTCGTCTCGGATGTGCTCGAGTTCCCGTGGGGGTGTGTCGCGCAGTTCGTGGACCCCGACGGTAACCGGCTACAGGTACGAGAGGGCCGCTAACAGCCCGTACTGCTCCCGTCGCGTCCGGGTCAGTCCCCGTCGGCGAGCTTTCGCAGCAACTTCGTCAGCTGTCGGCGCTCGTTGGGGGACAGCGGCGCGAGGACGCGCTCTTGGACCTGGTCGAGCACGTCGTCGAGCGTTGTGAGCTTCGCGCTGCCTGACGGGGTGATGGACACGATGTTGCGTCGCCGGTTCGTCATGTCGACCGAGCGTTCCGTCAGTCCCAGGCGCTCGAGGTCACCGAGGATGGCGACGACGTCGCTGCGGTCGATCCCCGTACGGCGGCCGAGCTCCGCCTGGCCGGTTGGACCCCATTCCTCGAGCGCAGCGAGCAGGCGGTAGTGGTAGCTGCGAAGTCCTGAGCCGCTGGCGGCGAAGCCGTCAGTGAGGAGTCGGTGCGAACGGGCGTACGAGCGGCTGATGAGCCATGTCGCTCGGTCACGGATCCGCGCCGGCTCGGTCCCGGCGGCGGGTGGCTGTTTGGGCACGGCCACGAGAGTAGCACGTGTAGGTCGAACCAACATGTGCTATGTTGGCATTACCAACATTGGAAGGTCCAACATAAGGAGGTCCCTGTGTCGATCACATCGCAATCTGTCTTCCACAGCGCTCGCGGCAGGCGACTGCTGGCGGTGCTCTGCGCCGTGGCGTTCCTTGACTTCGTCGACGCCTCGATCACCAACGTCGCCCTGCCGCACATCAGGGTCGCGTTGGGGTTCTCGGTGCAGACGCTGCAGTGGGTCCCGTCGGCGTATCTCTTGACGTACGGCGGACTGATGCTGCTCGGCGGCCGGCTCGCCGATCTCTTCGGGCGCCGGCGCATACTGCTCCTCGGGACCGTGCTCGTGGCGGCCGGGTCACTGACCGGTGGGCTTGCCGGCAGCGCGGGCGTCTTCGTGGCGGCCCGGCTCGTCCAGGGGGCCGGGGCGGCATTGATGCTGCCGGCCGCGCTCTCGACGCTCACCACGACGTTCACCGGTACGGACCGGGCCCGGGCGCTCGGGATCTGGGGCGCGGTCGCCGGGCTGTCGTCCGCAGCTGGAATCCTGCTCGGCGGTGCGCTCGTGCAGGGGCCGGGATGGCGGTGGGTGATGTTCGTCAATCCGATCGCCTGCGCCCTGATCGCGCCGGCTGTGCTCGCGGTGCTTCCCGCTGACCGGCCAGCGGCCGCCCGGACGGGGTTCGACGTGGCCGGCAGCACGCTCCTGACCGGCGGGATGCTCCTGCTCGTCTTCGCGATCGCGCGGGCGCCGATCCAGGGCTGGGGCGCAACGGCGACATGGCTGGAGTTCGCCGGCGCGGCGATGCTGCTCGCGGCGTTCGTCGCCACCGAGCGCCGCGTGCGCCACCCGGTTCTGCCGCTCGACACCTTCCGGATCCCTGGTCTGATCGCCGCCAACCTCACCGGTCTGGTCGGGTTTGCCGGGATGCTGACGATGTTCTTCTTCCTCACGCTGTACATGCAGACGGTGCTCGGCTACTCACCGTTCGCCGCCGGCGCTGCGTACCTGCCGCTGACCGTGGGCGTCGGGATCTCGTCGGGCGTCGGCGCGAAGCTGTTGCCGAAGGTCGGCAGCCGCGCGGTCATCAGCGGCGGCGCGCTGATCGCAAGCGCCGGATTGCTTCTTCTCGCCCAGGTCCCCGAGCACGGCAGCTATGTGCGCAACATCCTCCCGGGGTTGATGCTGTTCGCGCTCGGGGTCGGGCCCGTGTTCGTTGGGGTCACCGCCGCCGCCAACGCTGGCGCGACCGCCGAGCGTGCCGGGCTCATCGCGGCGATCCTCAACTCGGCGCAACAGGTCGGCGGCGCGCTTGGGCTGGCGATCTTCTCGGCGCTCGCCACGAGCCAAACCAGCCATCTGCTCGCCACCGGCGAGAGCGTGCGCGCCGCGGCGACCGGCGGGTTCCAACGCGCGCTCATCGCCGGAGCCGTGTTCGCCGCGGCCGCCGCGGTGATCGCCCTGCGCACCGCCAACACCCGCGACGACCCGATGGACGCCCCCGCGGCCAGCCCGGAACCGGCCCAATCAGGCATCTGAGCCAACCACACGACCACACAGGACCTTGAGATGACGACCAACACCCAGCGCAGCGTGCTGCTGATCGGCAAGAGCCAACGCGTCCTCGACGACACCGTCACCGGGTTGCACGATCTCGGCTACATCGCCGCGTCGACCAACGACTTCAGCGACATCACCCCCAGGTTCGACGTCACGAAGGTCGACGTGGTCGTCTTCGGCGGACAAGTCCTAGCTGCTCGCAGAGCCGAACTACGACAGGAGATCACCGCCAGCAACCCGCGGGTCCGCTTCGTCCAGGGACTGGCCGGGATCCCCGGCCTGCTCATCAACCAGGTACAGGCGTCGTTCACGGGCGATCCCGACGCTCCCGGCCGAGCACCGGCCTACGGCCCGGAGGACCGTTCGGTGCGCCTGCGACTCGCAGAGCCGGCGGATGTCAAGGCGACAGCGTGGTGGCAGACCTCGTTCGTGCCACCGGACCCACGGAGCGACTCACGGGTTCTCCTCGACGACCGCCTCGCCGCGGGCGAACACTCCGTGGCGGTCCCCGACGACGTCCCGGCGAGCGCGGCATTCGCCACCGTGCAGGTCGACGCGGCGATCTACGCGTTCAGCATCGCCACCGAGTGACGATAATCGTGGTGGATGGAGATGCCCCTGGCAGTTGCCGCGGCGATTTTCTTCGCACTCGGCACGGTTCTGCAGCAGCGGGTCGCGTCGTCGGCCACGGCCGAGGAGGCAGCCAAGCTTGGGTTTCTGCTGCGCCTGGCTCGGCAACCTGCCTGGCTGGCGGGCATCGCGGCGGACGCCGCCGGGTTCGTCTGCCATGCGGGCGCCTTGGCCGCCGGACGGCTCGTCGTCGTGCAACCGGTCCTGGCGACGAGCCTCGTGTTCGCGTTGCCGATCGGTGCCTGGCTGGACAAGCGGCGGGTCTCCGCGCGTGAGCTCCTCGGAGCCGCGGCGGTTGCCGCCGGCCTCGCCGTGTTCCTGATCGTGGCCGACCCGCCCGCCGGCACGAAGGATCCGTCTGGCCGGGCGTGGATCATCGCGTTCGCGGGGTGCGGCGCGGCATGCGTGGCGTTCATGACGCTTGCACGCCGGGCGACCGCCGGGCGCCAGGCGGCACTGCTCGGTTCTGCGGCAGGGGTGCTGTTCGGGCTGTGTGCAGCTCTCATCAAGGCCACGGTCGAGCGTCTCGACGGCGGGCCGGTGCACGTCATCGCCGACTGGCACCTGTGGGCGCTCCTGGTGGTCGGCTACGCGAGCATGGCGCTCGGTGAGCGGTCCTTCCAGGCCGGGCCGTTGGCTCCGGCCCTGGCGACGCAGACCGCGCTTGACCCGACGACGAGCCTTGCGATCGGCGTGTTCGCGTTCAACGAGCGGATCCATCAGACGACCGTCGGCGCGGTCGGGGCGCTCGCTGGAATGGCCCTCATGATCGCCGGGATCGTGGTGCTCGTGAGCGGCGCGCGCGGCCGGCAGGATATTGCCGCCAGCGCGACGCTCGAGCTCGCCTAAGGCGACCGCTGGGCGCCAACGCGTGCCCCGAGCACGCATTCGTACACATTGCTCACCAAGGCTGGCGTTGACATCGCCGACGCGCTCGGGGACGATGGCACCGACCATTTGCGTGCGGGGCAGGTCGAGCGCGGAAGGGGTGTCAGAGGAGTGTGCCTGACCTCGCGATTAGGGAAGCGCTCGGTTGCGCTCCGGTATGGGCGGGGCGCACTGGCAGGCCACTGGAGACCTCATGTGCACACACAGTCCAATCCGCTGCATCCTTCCGCCACGCATTCTGCATAAGCTCGCCGTGGAGGGAAACGGGAAGGTGCGAGCGACCGCGCTCGCGACGTTGGAACTTGACCACAAGTTCCGGCTCGCCCGGGCCGAAACCGCCAGCCGCCGAGGCGGCCGCTCGATCCAGCCCGTCACATTCAGCCGCATCGGCGGCACGGTCAATCGTACGATCTTCGACCAACACCACCACACGTCGCAGACGCCCGGCAAGGTGGCTAGACGCGAGGGCCAGCGCCCCGTGAAGGACACCGCCGTCAATCAGGCATATGACGGTCTCGGTTACACCTACAACTACTACTGGTCGACATACCAGCGCGACTCGATCGATGGTCAGGGGCTGCCGCTGCAGGGGCTGGTGCACTACGGCGTCGACTACGACAACGCGTTCTGGGACAACGCCGGTCACATGTTCTTCGGCGACGGCGACGGGAAGCTATTGACGGAGACGACCGCCGGCATCGACGTGATCGGACACGAACTTACCCACGGTGTCACGCAGCATGAGGCCAACCTCGTGTACTCCGGCCAGTCCGGTGCACTCAATGAGTCGATCTCCGACGTGTTCGGGATTCAGGTCAAGCAGATGGCACTCGGCCAGGACGTCACGAAGTCCGACTGGCTCATCGGTGCTGACATCGTCGGCTCCGAACTTAAGCCCGCGTTGCGGTCGATGACGAAGCCGGGCACGGCGAACAAGCACGACGGCCAGCCGGCGGACATGGACGGCTACGTCGACGGCGGCGACGTGCACACGAACTCCGGTATCCCCAACCGGGCTTTCGCCGAGACGGCGATCGCGCTCGGGGGCAACGCATGGGACGCGGCCGGCCCGATCTGGTACGCGACCCTGACGGATCCGCAACTGACTCCGAACGCGCTGTTCAGTGACTTCGCGCGGCTCACGGTGGTCCAAGCGCAGCGCCGCTTTGGCATGACCAGCAAGGAAGTCGACGCCGTCCGGGGTGGTTGGGACGCGGTGAAGGTTCAGCTCTAGGACATCCGGACCCGAGTCGATTCGTGCGCGTTCGCATCAACAGGCACGGTGGTCTCGCCGGGGTCACGCTCAGCGCCGACGTGGCGACGACCGACCTCGACGGTAACGCTGCCGCCCGGGCGGAGCAGGCGATCACGCGGCTTCTCGACAAGCCCGCACCCGTTTCGCCGCCGCAGCCGGACAGGTTCCGTTACGAGATCACTGTGCCCGATCGCGACGTCTCAGTCACCGTTGCCGAGCAGGACCTCCCCGACGATCTCAGGCCGCTGATTGAGATGGCCTCGCCCGCGTGGCACGCCATATAGCCTGCGCCGAGGATGCTCACGCGCGAGACGGTCACGTTCCAGGATGGCGACGGGTGGAGTTGGGAGTTCGACCTGACGTTCATGCTGTCCGACTACGGTGCATCTGGGGGCACGGATGCCCCGACACCCGAGGGCAGCGCACCGCCCGCGGCTGCTGTGTCGAGGGCGTCGAGATCTACCAGGGGGAGGGCGACACGCCCGGCGGCGAGGACCTCGGGAAGATCCGTGGACGGGTCGCGCAACTGACGGACGAGGATTGGCAGAACCGGCCGGTGGCACTGCGTCGCCCGGACCGCGAGCCGTGGGGAAAGGCGCGGTTCAGGCGCGACAGCGTCCATACCCGCATCTATCGCGGCGCGTGCATCTTCCACAACCGTCCCGACCACCCGGGCGGCCCAGGCTGCGCGTTACACGCCGCGGCGCTCCGTCGCGGTGAGAACCCGATCGACTGGAAGCCGCTGATCTGCTGGCAGGTGCCGCTGTTCTTCGACATCGACGATGATGCCAAGAAGACGACGGTGCGCGCATCTCGGACCGCAGACTGGGGCGGAGACGGAAGCATCGAGTGGTGGTGCACCGAGCATCAGGATGCGTTCACCGCCGATCGGCCGGTGTATATGAGCATGGGGGAGGAGCTTCGGCGCGTGTGCGGTGCCGATGTCTACGACGAACTTGCCGCCTACTGCCGCGCCCGCCGGCCGAGCGACAGGCCCCCGCTGTCGCCGCTGCCGATGGTGCGGTAGGTCAGCCGAGATACGTCCAGCTTGTGAGCAGCCGCCCGCGGTGAGCGGCGGCAACGGCGCCGGACCCCGTATCAGCGGCGCCCCGGAACACGTGCAGCCGGAACCGAGCGCGGATCGTGGCGCGGCTCGAATAGCGGCGATTGGTGTCGAACTGCACCGTGTAGTCGCCCGACGCGGCATGCCGGCTGGTCACGCGCACGTGCGTGTCGAGGCCGTGACACGGCCCGTGGAGCTTCCCCACCCCGAACGTGCGTACCGAGTGGCCCCGCACCTGATGGGCGTAGAGCTTGGCACCGGTGATGAATCCGCCTGCGTTGATGTGGCGGACGATCCCCGCTGCCCCGCCGGCCGGGCGTACGCGCACGAAGATCCCGGACGTCCGAAGCGATTTGGACCCGACGAGCGCCGGGTTGGTCTGGTCGGTGACGCTCAGCTTCTGGGTGTGAACGCCGTGGAAGATCCCGAATCGCAGCACGACTCCGGTGACGTTGCCGAGTGCATCGGCCGCGGTTGAACCGAGCAACTGGCTACCGAGTTTGACCGTGACGCGGCCGCTCGGCGTATAGCCACTGGCCGTCATACCGACGGACGCCCGGCTGACGTAGCACGGCGCGGATGGCCGGACGGCGACCGTGGCGGCGTCCGCGACGGCGGGGATGGCGGCGGCTGTGGCCACGCCGGCGGCGAGGCCCGGTACCGAAAACTTCATGCGTGCTCCTTTGCTGCGGTGGACGGGCGCAGATGCGATCGCCGATCGTCTCCCACGGTGTCGGCTCAACCCTCCAGACGATCCGGCCGGGCGCCAGGATATCGTGACCGCCCGGAGGGTCGAGGTTGGCCGTTGCCGGCCCGTAAAATTCGGGCCCGCCGTTCGCAACCGCGATGACCGAGTGGATGGAGGTCCGGCGTGCAGGACAGCCGCGAGACGCGCGAAGGGTTGGAGGCGCAGCTGACCGAGGCGACGTCTGAGCTGCGGGCACACATGGCCAGTTGGGAGTACGCGTTCGCGATGGGGGGGACCCGCGACCACTCAGGGGAGCATCCCGTGCACTGGGAGACCCGGGCCCGGACCGACCGGCTCGAAGCCCGATGCCGCGACCTTCGCGCGCGGCTGGCCGAGTTTGAGTCGTAAGCAGCGACGCCGGGTACGTACCTAATTGGAGGAAGGTTCTCGCGGCGCGGCCGTGGTCAGCAGACCGTGGCTGATGCCGTGAACCGCGTCTGGCGCCGGACGTCCGTATCCGCCACAGGGACCGAACCAATCCCGAATGAGGAGAGGCAAAATGCCAGATAACAGGGGCGTGGCCTACATGGGACCAGGGAAGGTCGAGGTCCAAAACATTGACTACCCGACGTTCGAGCTGCAGGACGGCCCGGGGGTGAACCCCGCGAACGTCGGACGCAAGCTGCCGCACGCCGCGATTCTCAAGTGTGTCGCGACGAATATCTGCGGCTCAGACCAGCACATGGTGCGGGGTCGCACGACCGCGCCGGAGGGGCTCATTCTCGGACACGAGATCACCGGCGAGGTGGTCGAGGTCGGTCCCGGAGTGGAGTTCATCAAGGTCGGGGATCTGTGCTCGGTGCCGTTCAACATCGCCTGCGGCCGCTGCCGCATGTGCAAGACCGGCAACACCGGCGTCTGCCTGAACGTCAACCCGGATCGCCCGGGCTCGGCGTATGGCTACGTCGACATGGGCGGCTGGGTCGGCGGCCAGGCCGAGTACGTGCTCGTGCCCTATGCCGACTGGAATCTGCTCCCATTTCCCGACAAAGATCGGGCGATGGAGAAGATCCTCGACCTGACGATGCTCTCGGACATCTTCCCGACGGGGTACCACGGTGCGTATACGGCGGGGGTGACGTCCGGCTCGACCGTGTACGTCGCCGGTGCCGGACCGGTCGGCCTCGCGGCCGCCCATTCGGCGCAGCTGCTCGGTGCGTCCGTGGTCATCGTCGGGGACCTGATCCCCGAGCGGCTTGAGCAGGCGCGCAGCTTCGGCTGCGAGGCGATCGATGTCTCGAAGGGAGACCCGAAGGATCAGATCGAGCAGATCCTGGGTGTGCCCGAGGTCGACGCGGCCGTAGATGCCGTCGGCTTTGAGGCGCGTGGTCACGGCGAGGACTCCTCGCATGAGGCTCCGGCGACGGTGCTCAACTCGATCATGGACGTGACTCGGGTGGCCGGCAAGCTCGGCATCCCGGGGCTGTATGTGACCGGCGATCCCGGCGGGATCGACGACGCCGCCAAGGCCGGCTCGCTGTCGATCCGGATCGGCCTCGGTTGGGCCAAGTCCCATAGCTTCACTACCGGGCAGTGTCCGGTGATGAAATACCACCACGGGCTGATGCAGCTGATCCTCCACGATAAGGCGCAGATCGCGAAGGCCGTGAACGCTACCGTGATCAGCCTCGACGAGGCCTCACAGGGTTACAAGGACTTCGACAGCGGTGTCGCCAAGAAGTTCGTGTTCAACCCGAACGGTCTAATCAAGGCCTGACGGAGCTGGGTATGGCGGGGTTTCGCGCGTCGCGGGGTCTGCTCGCGGCGCGCCGCCCGCATCACCGCGACCCGCGGTGAGGCTTCGGATAAGCGGCCGCAGGTAGCGGCGCCCGCGATGCAACCGGCTCGTGTCGCTGTCTCGTGGGTTCGCAACAGACGTGCCGCCTGCCGGTACGACAGGCCGACGAAAGCCGTTGCGCCACGCTGTACAGCATCCCCAGGTGATTTGCAGCACGCTCGGATCGAGTTCGTGCACGTCTCGGGGAGAGGACATGGCGGCGATTGTGCGCCGCCGCTCAGCCGGTGCCGCTAGGGGATTGGCCCCAGGGTTATCCCCCAGGGGACGTCGCGGGACGGGTAAGGGACGAGCTGACGGCCGTAAGGCATGCCCGCCGTGATCCTGCTCCTGATGCCCGATGTGCACGGCGGGGCTTAGGGCGATGATGGTCGTGGCCCCAAGCGATAGGAACGGGCGATGAATTCGAAGATCAGGGTGTCAAACGAGCGTGCAATTTCGCTGCGCATCGCCGGCGCTGATGACGAGCCCGTCGTGCGCCTGCTTGCCGAATTGGACGAGGCGCCGGCCCCCGACGGCGACGTGCTGCTCGGTCTGATCGACAACGAGCCGATTGCGGCACTGTCGCTTCGCGATGGACACGTCGTCGCGAATCCGTTCGTGCCCAGCGAGGCGGCGGTCGCGCTCCTTCGCCTCCGGGCACGGCATCTCTCGCAAGCAGGTCCACGTCGCAGGGGTCACGCTCGGCTTGCCCTGCGGCTGCGTCCGCGCTTCACGTAGAGCACGGGACGACCATGACGACACGTACGTTCAGCCGACGGCACCGAGATCGCCTCGATTCTTCCGGCAACGGTCCGCCGCTCGTTCTCGTCGGCGGTGCTTTCCAGGGCCGGTCCTCCGGGTCGCAGCGCTGCGTACGCTCGTCGAGCTTGGCGCCGACCCCAACCGGCGTGGCACGTTCGGCGGGCCGAGCCACGCGACGGCGTTACGGCCATCCACCTCGTGGCTCAGGCGGGGCGGCGCGAGGCCGTGATGACGCTGCTGGAGCTGAGTGCCGATCCGCTCATCGTCGACAACCTCCACGGCGGCAACGCTCTGGGGTGGGCGCGCGCGGGCGGCCACGAGGAGCTCACCGAGGTGCTTCCGTGAGGCCAGATCACGAGAGTTAGCGCTCGCCCCTGGACGCCGCGCTCCCGGGCGGCCACCCTGGGAGCGCGGCGGTGGGTGCGGCGGGCCCTCAGAGCACGAACGCAAGGATGGCACCCAGCCCGCCGCCGAGGCGATCGCCAACGAGCGCAGACCTGACTGCCCGGCGTCCGTCAGCGAGACCGCGGCGAGATGCAGGGCGGGCGTCATCGCCGATCGAACCGCCCGATCGTGCGCTCGATCGTGAAGCGCGCCGCCTCCTCGTCGAGCTTCTGGCCCGCGTCCTCGTCGTAGCGGAAATGCTGCCCGGCGAAGATCCGGCTCGCCGAGGCTTCATCCGACGCCTGCGAGAAGCTGCAGAACGACCGCGTGATCCCGACTGCGGCGTTGCTCAGCGAGAACGAGAACCGGTCGGTGCCGAAGAAGCGACGCAGCACGGTCGAGGCCGTCTGGCTGAACTCGGCGTGGGCGCCCGGGTAGCTCGGGTCATTCGCCGTGTTGGCGAGCGGCAGCCAGGTTGCATCCGCGGTTGTCGTGCTGTTGCCCTGGTCGCGCGCGGTGATCGCAGTGATCGGGCGCCAGCGGGCGTAGGCGTATTTAGCGTCGTAGAGCGTGATCGCGCTGTCAGCGAGGCTGGCGTCGAGCACCGCGAACAGCTGGGCGTTCTGTGCGAGCGTGTTGTCGAACCGGGCGGCCGCCTGGTCGGCGACCTGGTTCCACACAACCCACACGGGCGCTGCGCCCCAGAAGGTGCCGATCGCGGTCTGCTCGGGCGTCCGGTCCATGCTGCCGAGCCGGCCCAGGGACGCGACTTCCTTGAAGTCGGTCGCGTAGCGGGTGCTGGTCAGCGCGGGCGGAGGGCCGGGGCGGAACTCGTTACCAGATGCGAGCACGAACGGAGTGACGTGGCCGGTCTGGGTGAACCCGGCTGGGGCGAACGCGGGTGGCGTCAGCTGGTAGTTGCCTGGCCCGGCGACGGGGGTGAACCCGGGCGGCGTCGCACTCGCGCCGTCTCCCGTCCGCGCCGCGAGGACCGCCTGTGCGAACCGGTCGCCGAACTCGACGCCCCGGCGCACGGCGCCGTGATCGCCGAGCTCCCGCATCGAGTTGGCGAATGCCGCATCGACCGTCGGGGACTGCGTGGGCAGGAGCGCCTCGAGCGCACTGTGGGCCGCGGCGGCGACAGCGGCGTTCGCCGACGCGTCCCGCGGGCCGCGCAGGTGAACGAGCAGCGGCCGCCCGTCGCCGGTGATTCCGGTCACGGCGTCGTATGCAGCGATCTGGGTGATGGCAATGGTGCGGGTCGGATGGATCGATGCCGCTGGGCGCCGGGTGCCACCAGCACCTGCTGGAGCACCTGGTTCCACTCGAGCACCTGGTTCCACTCGAGCACCTGGTCGGGGGCGCGGTGGTTGCGGCGGCCGCGACGGTGGTCACGGCCGTGCCTGGGCGCGTGGCCGCGCCGGTGGTCGGCGCGGCGCGAGGACGAATGGCCGCTGGACATCGCGGTCGCCGTGGCGCCGAGGGAGAACATCGCCGTGGCCACGACGAGGGCAAGGCGTTTCAACACGAGATCTCTCCGGTCTGTCGCAGGGGAGGAACTACTACGATGCATCGTAGCACTACGATGCGTAGTAGATCACGTGCGGCTTGACCTCGAGTCAGCCCCGCGCGGTCGAGAGGTGCGAGCGCCCACGACGACGACGACGCCGACGAGCACGGCGGCGAGCAGCATCAGAAGGACGCACGGCGTCGAGCTCAGGAGTGGCATGTTGAATGTCGCCTGGGCGGATCTACGAGAGCACATAATACGATGCGCCGTAGTATCCAGCGCGCTGGCGCGGGTGAGATTCGGCCGGCGGCTGGTGTCCTCCCGGGTCAACGGCCAGATCATCCGGGCCAACGGGGGATCGTCTGATGCCGTTCGCCAACCTCAAGGTATTTGACGCGGCGATGCTCACTCAGGACTCGTGAGTCCGGCCTCCGGGTCCGGTTCTCGACCGGCGGACGTGCGCAGCAGCGATCGCAGGTCGCCCACGGGTCCGAGGTGACTGAGCTTGTCGGGATTGACGACGGAGTTGATGCTCGTGATCTCCCCGTCGACGATGCCGAGCGCGACGACCGAGATCAGTCGCTGCTCTGGGTCGAGATAGAGCGCACCGGGGTCGCCGTTGACCTCGACCGGGCGAATCGTCATGCCCGGGCTGATCGCGGCCCGACGGAACCAATTGACGATCGTGCGAGCGACGCGGTTGCGACCGTGCAGCGATCGCGCGAGTGCCGGGACCTTGCCACCGCCATCACCGGTCAGCTGGACGTCCGACGCGAGCAGCGCCTCGAGCTCGGCGAGGTCGCCGTGTTCGGCAGCCGCAAAGAACCGCCGGGCGAGCTCGTCGCGCTGCTCTCGCGTCGTCTGGAATCGAGGTCGGCGCTGCTCGACGTGGCGTCGCGCGCGGGTGGCAAGCTGACGGACGTTGTCCTCGGTTTTGCCGACAATCGCTGAGATCTCCGAGAACGGGTAGTCGAACACGTCGTGAAGCAGGAGCACGGCGCGCTGTTCCGGTGAGAGACTCTCGAGGAGCACAAGCATCGCCACCGACAGGGAGTCCGCGGTCTCGGCGTGCCGGGCGGGATCATCGTCACCATCGGTGATGATCGGCTCCGGCAGCCACTCACCTACGTAACGCTCTCGGCGGGCGCGCGCGGAGCGCAGCTCATTGATCGCCAGCCGGCTGGCGATGGTCGTCACGAACGCTCGCGGGGAGGCGATCTGCTCACCGCCGTCAAGCGCCCGATGCACCCGGAGCAGCGCCTCCTGGACGACATCCTCGGCCTCAGAGACGCTGCCCAGCATCCGGTAGGCGATCGCGAACGCGACCGGGCGCAGTTCGTCGAGTAACTGTTCGCGATCGGTCATGCCGCCGCAAATCCCTGTCGCCAGCTGGGATGGGCCGGCTGCCATGCCAGCTCCCGCTTGGCTTTGGCGTTCGACGCGCCGCGGATCTCCGTCATCATCACGACACCGGCCTCGCCGGCGAACATCCGACCGACGAACCGCGGTACCCGCATCGGCTTCTTGGCTCCGAGCTGCTGCGCCATCGCGGGCAGCCACTCGGCGACCGGTGCGGGATCGTCGTCGACGACGTTGTAGACGCCGCGGCTCCCGTGCTCGATTGCCGACACCGTGGCGTCCGCCGCGTCGGCGACGTGGATGAAGGACCAGACGCCGCCACCGTTGCCGACGACCGGGTACTTGCGTTTGCGGACAAGCTCGAGCTGCTCCTCGCCCGGCGCAATCGCGGTGCCGGGCCCGTAGAACGCGCCGTAGCGGAGCACGATGCCCTGCGTCCAGTCAGCTCCGAGAACCGCGTCCTCGAGATGGTGGACGGCGGCCAGGGTCTCATGCATGTCGCGCACTGGCGCCGACTCGAGCGGATCGGCCTCGGTCTTGACCGGACCGCCGGCGCGCGCGTACATGCCATAGGCACCGACGCTCTGAGCGACGAACCGTTGGACGCCGACGGCCTTCCCGGCCGCGAGCAGATGGTCGGTGCCCTCGGTCCGCAGGCGGTTCGTTAGGGCGAAATCGCGGTCGAAGTGACGCGTATCGAGCGGTCCGATCGCGGTCAGCTGATGCACGATCACGTCTGGCGTGGAGCGCCCGACGACCTGCGCGATCTGATCGCGATCGAGCGCGTCGGCAACAACGGGGACAGCGCCGAGGTCGAACAGCATCGCCTGTTTTGAGTCATGACGGGTGAGACCATGGACCTCGTGACCCGCCGCAACCAGGCGCGGTACCAACTGCCTGCCGATCGCTCCTGTCGCCCCCGCCACAAACACTTTCATCGTTGGCTCCTTCGTTGAGAAACACCTACACCCAACGAGACTGAGTAGCAGCCCGGAATGTGACACTCGCCGGACTGTCAGCATGAGAACGATGCTTCGCCGAGGCGCCGCGATGCGTCAGGCGGGGACGGGACCCGCGTCGATCAGTCGTTCGGCGAGTCGCTGGAGCTCGTCCGCGTAGGTCTGCACCTGCTCGTCGGCGACCTGCTTGAGGTCCGGCAGCTTGCTGGTGTCGTCGAGTGACCAGGGCCCGGGGAGCTGCGGCTGGTAACGCCACAGTTGCGGGCCGCCGCCGACGCTCGCTCGCGGGAGGTTCGGCTCCCACCACACCTTGTCGTCAGTTCCGTTCGCCGGTGGGGCTGTCGCCGTGTTGCCGTTGAGCAGCAGATGCGCGGCCTCGTTCGCGAAGTCGCTGCTGCCTCCCAGCATCGCTTCGATCAGCGCCTCGCCGCCCGTGCGGGGCCACAGCCAGCCGAGGATCCCGCCCGAGCCGTAGTTGAGTGGCACCGTGAAGTCGCCGGTGCCAAGTGAAACCATGAACAGGTCGGCGGCGGTGCGGGGGACCGGATCGACGGTGCGCCGCAGCGCCATGCTGATCGCTGCCAGCGCCGGGTTCCCGGCGTAGACGCCGCCGTCGATGAGCGGCGAACCGTCGAGCGTCTCCGGCTCGAAGTAGGTCGGCGCCGCGGCCGTCGCCAATGCCACCTCGACCATCGTCTCCGAGGGGACCGTCGGTGTGCCACCTGCGTTGGGCGCGCCCCAACGCGTGAAGAACCGAGGGCCGGGCAGGGCCGTGTCGAACGTCACGATCAGTACCTCGGTCCGGGCATCCTTGAGCAGCCCGTCACCGATGACCGACTCGAGCTCGAGCACCTTGCGCAGTTGCTCAAGCGGGTACTTCGGCAGCACGAGCCCAAAGTGGTCGAGCACATTTCGCAGCAGCGGCCGGTGGAAGATCGTCTCGCCGTACTGCAGGTACACGGCGGCGGCGTCCTCGGCCGGCAGCTTCGGCCGGCCATTCGTATCGGTGGTCGTCAGCCCGGTCGCCAGCAGCCCGCCCGTTGACGTACCGGCGATCAGGTGAAAGCAGTCTGCGATCCGGGGCTCCTCGATCCCGTCCCAGGCCGGCGCGCCGTCGGGTGTGCCGCGGCGGGCGACGAGCACCTGACCCAACCGCGTCTCGAGCGACGCCATGAACGTCGCCGGGATGATCCCGCGGATCCCGCCGCCGTCGATCGCGAGGATGCGGAAGTTGAACGACCGAGGGCTCCGCTCACTCGCCGGTCGCGGCCCGTCGGACATCGTCGACGAACTCACACGGCAAGGCTAACCCCGTCTCGCGCGGCCGTGGGGGAAACCGTTTCGCGGCTATGACACCGGCGGCGGTCTGCTCTCAGCGCTGGCGAGCAGGGCGGGATCCCACTCGCACACCCCGCACGCGTGACGGAATGCCGAGCGGGCGAAATTCAGCGCCGCCTCGCGCGGATCCGGACTGGCAACAACGTCGTCCCAATCGAGGATGTACTCGCCGAGTCCGCCGTCCCAGCGTGCGGTCGACGGCGCCAACGACGCATCGGCGAACCCGGCCGGCGCCGGGTGCGCGTACGCATAGAAGGCGGCCTTCTCGTATCGCGGATCACCGGGCCACCAGCCGATTGCGACCTCCTGCGAGTCCATCGCGTTGCGCATGATGAAGTCCGTCGACGGTGGGTCTGCCGGCGCGCCGGAGAACAGGTTGACGGCGAGATCGAACGAGCCCCACCACGCGTTGACGGGTGTCGACCGACCGCGATAGGGGGCGCGGAACGCCGCGAGGACGATGGCGACGCGCGTGACAACGCCGAAGTACCGGTCGACGGCGTCGACGTCGTACGTGGCGTGCTCGTCGTCAACGTCCAGCGGGATGCTCCAGGGCACCTCCTGGGGCGTCGGGTCGATCTCGACCGCACCGGCGAGCGACCTGATCGCGCTCAGCAGCTCCCGGGTGACGCTGCCGACCGAACGGCTCGGCGTCAGACCCACCCGCGCGCCGCGCCCGTCGCTGTGCTCGACGAACGCCTCATGGGCGCAGAGATCGAGCCCGGCGACGAACGCCCCGGACCCGTCCGGCGCCGGGAGCGGCAGCGTCTCCCAACCGCGAGCGCTCACCCGCAGCGCGGCATGCTGAAGTTGCGGTTCCGGCGGCGCAAGCGCGACCGCGAGCTTGCCGAGCACCTGCGTATGACCGTGCACGGTGTCGCACGTCGGCTGCCAGTCGGAGTAATTGAGGGACGGCCAGACATCGCTCATGCGTTCTGATCACTCTCCGTTGAGATTGAGCAGCGCGGCGGGCAGCTCGCGCCGCGAGGAGATCTCGAGCTTGCGGTAGGCGCCGGCGAGGTGGTTCTCCATGGTCTTGACGGTAACGAACAGTTCCTGGGTGATCTCGCGATTCGTCTGGCCGCGGCGGCCAGCTCCGCGATGCGTTGCTCGCTCGGCGTCAGCGAATGGGTGCGCGCTCCGGCGCGCAGCGCGCGCAGCCGCGTCCTCTCCAAGATTGTTGACAATCCTTCTCACATGTCAGGCGGCTCGGATACGCTCCCGGGCATGACCGAGGCTGAGGTGTACGAGACGCTCCACGCGGCGATCGTCACCTCCGAGCTTTCGCCGGGGGAGCGGCTCGTCGAGGAGGACCTTGCGGAGCGCTTTGACTGCCGCCGGGGCGCGGTGCGGGCGGCGCTCGTCCGGCTCGGCCACGACGGGCTCGTCGTGCGGGAGCGCAACCGGGGCGCCCGCGTGCGTCGGATCTCGACCGACGAGGCGATTGAGATCGTCGAGGCGCGGGCGGCGCTCGAGGCGCTCGCAGCCGGTTACGCCGCGGTGCGGCGGACCAAAGAGGAGGCGGCGGAGCTCGCCGGGCTCGTTTCCGACATGCGCCGGTTGGCGCGCGAGGGAGAGCTGCTCGCGGTGTCAGATCGGAACGCCGTGCTCCACCGTCGCATCCTCGAGATCTCGCGCCATCAGGTATCGATCGACATCTGCAGCCGGCTGCGCTCGCAGCTCGTTCGTTTTCAGTTCCGCACCGTCCTCGCCCCGGGCCGCGCGAAGAAGTCGATCGCCGAGCACGCGGCAATCATCACGGCGATCGAGCGGCGTGATCGCGAGGCGGCGCAGGAAGCGATGCGGGCGCACCTCACGCACGTCACCGAGGTGCTCGTCGAGATCGCCACCCAGGAGCGCGCCGCATCGTAGCGGCGTGCCTCGGGGCTGGCGCCGCCGATTAGAGGACCGCGCCGTCAGTCGGGACGGCGGTGACGCCCATCTGACCGAGCTCGCGGGGGACGAGCGCGACCACCTCGAGAGAGGCGCAATCCTCGAGCACGACAAGGACCGTCTCCGGCGGCGCGTTGAAGCGCGACACGACCCGGAAGAGCCGTCGTCCGTCGGTGAGATAGCGGCCGGGCTCGAGCACCTCCGAGGCGGGCGCGAACGGCGCCGGGACATCGGGCCGGTGGGGATGAAGTTGACCGAGCGACATGGTGAGAGCAATTTCGCCCGTTTGGGGCGCGCTCACATCCGCAGCCGCCCACGGCATCGCGGCGGAAGAACTACCTGCGCGGATCGCGGCAAGCCCGCGATCCGCGGTGCGCGTGGGCTCCCAGAGCGTCCATCTACGCGTGGGCAGCGCGCGCGTGCTTCGGCAGCCAGCAGACAGCGGCGAGCGCGCCGAGCAGGAACGCGACCGCCACAAGCAACGCGTGGTCCGCGGCGCCCATGAACGCGAGCGGGCCGCGGCCTGACCCGAGCCGGTCGAACAGGACCGTGCCGACGACGGCGATTCCGACCGACATCGCGAGCTGCTGCACCGACTCGAGCAGGCCGGACGCGGAGCCGAGCTCGCGGTGGCTGACGCCGGCGAGGATGACGTCGAACATCGGGACGAAGACCATTCCCATCCCGTAGCCGGTCAGCGCGAGAGGCGCGGCGAGGGCCCACGCGCTGACCGGACCCGCGCTCGAGCGCAACACGAGGTCGACGACGAGGAGACCGGCCGCCATCGTTGCGATGCCGATGTGCATCGTCGTGCGGCCGATCCGTCCGAGCAGCGCCGAGGAGGTGATCGAGCCGCCGATCGCGGCGACCGGGATCGCGACCGTGGCGACCGCGCACCCGAGCGGCGAGAACCCGAGCCCGACCTGGTACATGACGTTGATCGCGATCATCATCCCGCCCATCGCGCCGATGAATCCGATCACGACGGCGAGACCGGCGACGTACGGCCGGCGGCGCAGGACCGACGGCTCGACGAGCGGCGCCCGCCCCTGGCGGATGCGGCGCCCCTGCAGGGCCGCGAAGCCGACGAGGATGAGCACGCCGGCCGCGAGCATCGCGAAGCACCACGTCGGCCAGCCGTGCTCCCGGCCCTGGATGAGCGGATACACGACCGCCACGCCGCCGAGCATCGCGAGCGCAACGCTGAGGCCGTCGGGCCGGGCGTCCGGATTCGCCGGCGGAGTGCGGGGCAGGAACCGGCGCCCGGCATAGATGGCCGCGAGGCCGAGCGGCACGTTGACGGCGAAGATCATCCGCCATCCCGTTCCGAACACGTCGAGGTTGACGAGCGCGCCGCCGACGAGCGGGCCGGCAACGGCGGCGAGTCCCATCACCGGCCCAAAGACGCCGAGGGCCTTCTGCTGTCCGGCCTCGCCGAACAGTTCGCGGATGAGGCCGAACCCCTGCGGGACCATCAGCGCCGCGAGTGCGCCCTGAAGCGCCCGGGACGCGACCAGCACGGTCGGCGACGGCGCGAGCGCGCACATGACAGAGGCGGCGATGAACCCGCCCATCCCCGCGAGCAGCGTCCGCCGCCGCCCGAGGATGTCGCCGAGCCGGCTGCCAAGCAGCAGCGTGACCGACATTGCCAACGTGTACGCGGCCGAGATCCACTCCAGGTCGGCGTAGGAGCCGCCGAGGTCCCGACGGATCGCGGGCGCGGCGGTCTGGGTGATCGTTGAGTCGAGAAGATCCATCACGGCGGAGACGAGCACGACGACGAATCCGAGCCATACGACCCGGTTGGTCGACCGCGGAGATGTCGCGGCCTTCGGTGGGGTGAGAGCGAGTGTTGACATGGGCCCAGGCTCTCAGCAAACTAGGTCATATCCGGTCCTCGATTCGGGTCGTGCCGGTAGCTATGAGGACACTAGTTGTCCGCAATTGGAGCCATCCTTCCGCTCACCATGATTCAGACATCGGCTCGCCTCCTCGCGCTCCTCTCGCTGCTGCAGATGCGGCGTGAATGGACCGGCAACGAACTCGCCGATCGGCTCACCGTCGACCCGCGCACGATCCGGCGCGACATCGACAAGCTGCGCTCCCTCGGCTATCCGATCGAGGCGGCTCCCGGCGTGGCCGGCGGCTACCGGCTCGGGTCCGGCGGGGAGCTCCCGCCGCTGCTGCTCGACGATGCCGAGGCGGTCGCGGTCGCGGTCGGGCTGCGAACGGCCGCCTCGGGCACGATCGCCGGGATCGAGGAGACCTCGGTGCGCGCCCTGGCGAAGCTCGAGCAGGTGCTTCCGAGCCGCCTGCGCCGCCGGGTGAGCGCGCTCGGCGATGCGACGTCCGCGTTCGGCGTCGACGGGCCGCAGATCGACCCCGACGTGCTGGCGACGCTCGCGGGCGCATGCCGGGACGGGACTCGGCTGCGGTTCAGCTACGTCGCCAAGGACGACCGCGCCAGCCAGCGCCACGTCGAACCGAGCGCCGTCGTCCACAGCGGCTACCGGTGGTATCTCGTCGCCTTCGACCTCGACCGCGACGACTGGCGGACGTTCCGGATCGATCGCCTGCGCGGGCGGGTGCGGCTGGCCGAGCGCGGTCGGCTGCGGACGGTGCCCGGCGGCGACCCGGCGGCATTCGTCAAGGAGCGGCTCCGCGCCGGCTCCGAAAGGGACGCCGACCGGACTCCGGGGACGGTCCGCGTACAGGCGAGCGCGGCCGAGATGAGCAAGAGGATCCCGGCTCGCTACGCCGCGGTCGAGCCCGAGAGCGAGGACACCTGCATCGTCACGACGCGTGGCGCCTGGACCCGCCAGTTCCTCGTGTGGATGGCCGTGCTCGAGCGACCGTTCGAGGTGCTCGAGCCGCCGGAGTTCCGCCAGGCCGGGGCACGCCTGGCGGACACGCTACGCGCGGCGACGGTCGGCGGCTGACGCGCGACACCGTGACGTACGGTTAGCCACACCCCTTGCCGTAGGGATCCCGTACCGGCAACACGCCAGGACGCCCCAGTGACCTGAGCGCACCTCGGTGGGACGCTGCGAAGCGTGCCTATGAGAGACCAAACGAGGTGATCGCCATGCAGGACGCAGTCGTCCATCCCACCCGTAACCTGGCGGCGCGAATGGGCCGCTGGAGCGCACGACACCGCCGCCTGGCCATTGGCGGCTGGTTGATCTTCGTGATCGGAGCGCTCCTGATCGGCTCAGCCGTCGGCCAGAAGACGATTGACCAGAGCGGCGGCGCCGTCGGACAGGCGAAGCGCGCCAACATCATGCTCCAACAGGGCGGATTCCCACGTGCGGGCACGCTCACCGAGATGGTCATCATCCAGAGCCCGACCCTCACGAGCGGTGATCCGCGCTTCCGCACCGCTGTCGCCGACGTCACGCGCACGGTGGCGAACCAACCGGCCGTCCAGAACCTGCGCTCCGCGCTCGACCAAAACGGCCGGGATCTGATCTCGCGCGACGGCCGCACCGCGCTCGTCGAGTGGGACATGGCCGGTCCACTCAAGTCCGCCGAGGGGCGCGTCGATCCGATTATCGCCGCCGTCAACGCGGCCGCGCAGAGGCATCCGGGCCTGTACATCGCCGAGGCCGGCGATGTCAGCTCGGACAAGGCCATCAACAAGCTCATCGGTCAGCAGCTCGGCCAGGCCGGCATCCGCTCGGTCCCGCTCACGCTGCTCATTCTCGTGCTCGTGTTCGGTTCGCTGCTCGCCGCGGCCGTGCCGCTGATGCTCGGGCTGATGTCCGTGATCGCGACGATCGGGATCGTCGACATCCTCAGTCACGTCACGCCGATGGACCAGAACGTCCAGGCGGTCGTGATGCTTGTCGGACTCGCCGTCGGCGTCGACTACTCGCTGTTCTACCTCCGGCGCGAGCGTGAAGAGCGCGCCGCCGGGCGCCGCGAACGGGCGGCGCTGCACGCGGCCGCGGCTACGTCGGGACGCGCCGTGCTCGTCTCCGGCGCGACCGTGATGATCGCGATGGCCGGGATGCTGTTGTCCGGCGATCAGACGTTCACGTCGTTCTCGATTGCCACGATGATCGTCGTCGCGGTCGCAATGATCGGATCGTTGACCGTGCTGCCGGCACTGCTGGCGACGCTCGGCGACAGGGTCGAGAAAGGCCGGATCCCGTTGCTCGGTCGCCTGCGCGGTCGCGGTGGCGCCGGCGGAGTGTGGCCGCGCGTGCTTCGGCGTGCGCTCACCCATCCGGGGGCGACCGTCGCCGTGGCGGTGGCGCTGCTCGTCGCGCTCGCCGTGCCGGCGCTCCACATTCACACCGCCCAGTCAGGGACCCAGGGCCTGCCGCGCAGCGCCCCGACGGTCGGGACGCTCAACCGGATCGAGGCCGCATTCGGGGGCGAGCAGATGCCGGCAGTCGTCGCCGTCAAGACGAACACGCAGGCGCCGCAGTTCACGCACGCCGTCAGCGCGCTGTCCGCATCCGTGGCGAGCAGCGGGCACGGCTACGGGACACCGACCGTGCAGTCAAATGCCGATCACACCGTGGCGCGGATCTCGATTCCGCTCCCGGGCCGCGGGAACGACTCAAGGTCCACCGACGCACTGCTGACGCTGCGTGACCATGTCCTCCCGGCGACGATCGGCACGATCCCCGGTGCGAGCTATGCCGTCACGGGCGCGACCGCCGGCTCGTATGACTGGAACCAGATGATGAAGAGCAAGCTGCCGCTCGTGTTCGGCTTCGTGCTCACGTTCGCGTTCGGGCTCCTGCTGACGTCGTTCCGTTCGGTCGTGATCGCGGCCAAGGCCGTGGTTCTGAACCTGCTGTCCGTGGCCGCCGCCTACGGCGTCATCGTCGCCGTGTTCCAGAACGGGTGGGGACAGCATCTGCTCGGCTTCAAGTCAGACGGAGCGATCGTGCCGTGGCTGCCGCTGTTCATGTTCGTGATCCTGTTCGGGCTGTCGATGGACTACCACGTGTTCATCCTCAGCCGGATCCGGGAGGCGTACGACCGCGGCATGAGCACCGAGGATGCGATCGCGCACGGAATCACGTCGACGGCGGGCACGGTGAGCAGCGCCGCGCTCGTGATGGTCGGGGCGTTCTCGATCTTCGCCACGTTGCCGATTCTCGACATGAAGGAGATGGGCGTCGGCCTCGCGGTTGCCGTACTGATCGACGCGACGATCGTCCGGGGGCTGCTGCTGCCGGCGACGATGACACTCCTCGGGCGGTGGAACTGGTATCTGCCGCGGTGGCTCCGGTGGCTGCCGCGCGTCGAGCACGGTGCGGCACCGGCCCCGGTTGCTGCCTGACGGCCGCCAGCGATAGGTTGCGCCCATGCGGCTTGGGCTGCACGCACTCGGGATTGGGAGCGGCGCGCGCCGCGGTGTCATCGATGCCGTGGCGCGCGCCGCTGATGTGCACGGTTTCGCGACTCTGTGGGCGGGCGAGCATGTGGTGATGGTCGACCGGCCAGGATCGCGGTATCCGTACTCCGCCGATGGCACGATCGCGGTGCCCGCCGCGGCCGACTGGCTCGACCCGCTCGTCGCACTCAGCTTCGCCGCGGCCGCGTCCGAATCGATCACGCTCGCCACCGGGGTGCTGCTGCTCCCCGAACACAACGCGGTGCTCCTCGCCAAGCAGGCGGCGAGTCTCGACGTGCTCTGCCACGGCCGTCTCAGCCTGGGCGTCGGGGTTGGCTGGTCGCGGGAGGAGTTTGAGGCGCTGGGGATCCCGTTCGCGCGGCGCGGCGCGCGCGCCGCCGAGTACCTGCATGCGATGCGGGTCCTGTGGCGAGACGACGTCGCCTCGTTCGACGGTGAGTTCGTCTCGTTCGCTGACGTCCGCGTCAACCCGAAGCCGGTCCGCGACCGGCGCATCCCGATCATCGTCGGCGGCAACAGCGACGTCGCGCTCCGGCGCGTCGCGACGATGGGCGACGGCTGGTACGGCTTCAACCTCGCCGGACTCGATGCCGTCCGCGACCGGCTCGAGGTGCTCGCCGGCGCGTCCGCCGAACTCGGACGCGACCTCAGAAGCCTGTACATCGCCGTTGCGCTCGAGCAAGCCCGTCTCGAGGACCTTCCCGCGCTCGAGGCGCTCGGGGTCGACGAGTTGGTGCTCGTCGAGGCGCCGCCGGAGGACCCCGAGGCGGCTGAGCCCTGGGTTGCGGGGCTCGCCGCGGCCTGGGGTCATACGGCGCGCTGACCGCTGGGCCGAGCCCGCCAACTCAACAAGAACTTGAATTTCTCGCTTTTGGGGGTTTTCGCAAGTTCTCGCCCGGGCTGTCGTTTCGGGTCGGTGGGAGGCGCCTCCGAGCAGCGTCAAGGAGGAGCAGAATGTACGAGTTCAGTCGAGCCATCTACCGTGAACTGGCAGCCGAGATCCTGCCGGATCCGCTGTGCGAGCGCCCGCTCGTCAACCACGAGCGCGTGCTGCAGTCGTGCGAGGCGGCCATCGAGCGCCTCGCGACCGACCGGCATTACTTTGCGCGTCCGGCCCGGTCGCTGTTCCGAGAGATCCGGACGTACTTCGGGATGTCGTCGCAGATGCGGGTCCTGCGCGTCGTCGAGCACTACCTCGAGCTGGCGGACGATCACTTCGCGGCACTGCCGTCGACCGGGTTTGACGTCAACGGAGAGCCGCTGCAGTGCCGGGCCACGACCCGTCAGGGCACGCCGTGCCAGCGCGCGCCGCTGTCGCACAACGGGTACTGCCCGTCACACCAGCACCTCGCCGACACCGAAGAGCTTCCGATGCGGACAGCCGCGTGACGCTTCACCGCGTCGCGCCTCAGGCGTCTTCGTCTGAGTCCGACTCTGACTCGACCTCGATCCCGAGCGCGGTGGCGAAGGCCGCGACCGAGTCGACGACGTCGGCCCATGGCATTCGCACACCCCGGAGCGAGTCGACCCCGAGCACCCCGTCGAGGGAGCTTCCGCGGATCGCGCAGGCATTGATCCGGGCGCCGCGGAAGTCGGCGCCGGCGAGCCGGCAGTCGGCGAACTCGACTCCGTCGAGGTGCGCGCCCATGAACGTCGCCTCGGACAGGTCGACCCGCTCGAACGACACGTGGCGCAGGCGGGCGTACGCGAACGCCGCCAGCACGAGCGAGCTGTCGGCGACGCGCAGGTCTCGCACGTCGCTGTCCGGCACGCGGAAGCCCAGCAGTCGTGAGGATGCGATCTCGACGCGCCAGATCGAGGCCGCCGGCGCTTCGATGTTCGAGAGGTCGCAGCCGTGCAGCCGGGTGTCGCGCAACTCCAGCGAGGACGCGCCCGGTGCGTGGACGGCGATGCCGCGCAGTTCCGACTCGCGGATGAGGATGCGGCGAGCGGGCACGCGGGCAGTGTTGGCGGCGTCCACGGTGTCGCCGACGTCGACGAGTGCCCCGTCGAGCACGAGCGCGCCCGCGTCATCGAGCACGAGCTCACGCGGCTCGAGCTCCGGGAGATCAGGTGGATCGACGAGCCCTCGCACGGGCGCGATCATGTCAGGCGGGCGCAGGACCGCAGGTTGCCCGCGCGATCAGTGTCGGCGCGATCACGATCCGTCGGGCGGCCCGCTCCGGCTGCGCGATCCGCGCTAGCAGCGCCTGCCCGGCGCTGCGCCCGATGTCCCTCGCCGACTGGTCGACGCTGGAGAGGCTGATGTGGCGTAGCGCGGCGATCGGCGTGTTGTCGTAGCCGACGACCGAGAGCTCGTCCGGCACGCGGACGTCGAGTTCGAGCGCGGCGTCGAGGACGCCGAGGGCGGCAAGGTCGCTGGCGACGAAGATCGCCGTCGGGCGGCCGCGGTCGCGGGCGCGCAGGAGGGTCTGTGCACCCTCGTAGCCGCCGGTTTCGGTGAACCCGCCCGGGACGACGCGCGCCGCCGCACCGTGGCCGGCGCTCGCCATCGCGTCGTGGAAGCCGCGGATGCGGTCGGCACCCGCGCGCTCCTCGGTGTCGCCGATCATCGCGATCCGCCGGTGTCCGAGGCCGACGAGATGCTCGACGACGAGCCTCGCCCCGCGGTGATCGTCGCCCACGACGGAGTCGATCCGCGGGACCCGCGGAGTGCGGGTGAGGTTGACGACTGCGGTAGCGCGGGCGGCGTCACGCAAGGCGGCGCTCCCGAGGCGCGCCGTCGCGCACACGATCCCGTCGGCGCGGAGCTCGAGGAGCCGTGTGAGCGCGGCCTCCTCGGTGCGCTGGCGATGCTTGCCGGTGACGACGAACGTCGTGAAGCCGGCCTCCTCGAGAACGGCGTCGAGGCTGACGGCGACCTCGGGGAGGAACAGGTTGTGCAGGTCGGTGACGAGGATCCCGACCGCGTGGGAGCGACGGCGCACGAGTGTCCGCGCCGCGGCGTTCGGGCGATAGCCGAGCTCGCCGGCGGCGCGGAGGACGGCGGCGCGGCTCGTCGCGCTCACCCGGGGGGAGTGGCGGAACACGCGGGAGACGACGGACTTCGACACGCCCGCGCGGGCGGCGACGTCGACGATCGTCGGCTCTTGACGCGTCGTGCGGTGTCGTCTAGCGTCCATCGGTGGGAACGTTCCCACACGCGGCAGCGGTCACGCAACCGGGCGACGGGGAAGAGAGCCATGACGACGACGATCGAACGCGACTACAGCCTCCTCGGACGCGACGGCGAACGCGCGCAGGAGCAGGGGCTGGTCGCGGCCGAGTGGTACCACACCGACGTCCCGCGCAAGCGGATGAAGGCGCTCATGCGTCGTCGCAACGGCCCGGCGATCCGCGACACGATCATCTGGTTCGGGCTGCTCCTGGGATTTGGTGTGGGCGGCGGTCTGCTCTGGGGCAGTTGGTGGTGCGTCCCGTTCTTCCTCTGCTACGGGGTGCTCTACGGCTCGGCGTCTGACTCCCGCTGGCACGAGTCCGGGCACGGCACGGCGTTTCGGACGACGTGGCTCAACGACGCGCTCTACCAGCTCGCGTCCTTCATGAACATGAAGGAGCCGACGCTGTGGCGCTGGAGCCACGCGCGTCATCACACCGACACGATCATCGTCGGCCGGGACCGCGAGATCCTGGCGATGCGACCGCCGGATGCGGCGCGACTCGTGCTCAACGTGTTCGGGATCCGCGAGGTGTTCGACGTCGTCATCAGCGTGCTACGCCATGCCGCGGGCCGACTGACGGACGAGGAGGAGACGTTCATCCCCGAGTCAGAGCACCGTCGCGTGTTCCGAGAGGCGCGCGCGTGGGTGGCGGTGTATGCGGCGGTCGTGGCGTTGGCGGTCGTCCTCGGCAGCTTCCTGCCGCTCATGTACATCGGGCTGCCGTCGCTGTACGGACGCTGGCTCGCGCACTTCTTCGCGTTCACCCAGCACGCCGGTCTCGCCGAGAACGTGCTCGATCACCGGCTCAACTCGCGCACCGTCTACATGAACCCGGTGCTCCGGTTCCTGTACTGGAACATGAACTACCACATCGAGCACCACATGTTCCCGATGGTTCCGTATCACGCGCTCCCGGCGTTGCATGAGGAGCTGGGGGCCGACATGCCGTCGCCGTCGCCGAGCACGATCGCGGCCTACCGGGAGATCATCCCGACGCTGCTGCGGCAGATGCACGAGCCCGAGTACTACCTCGAGCGTGAGCTGCCGGCGTCGGCCAAGCCGTTCCGCGCCGAGCTGCATCAGGTGATCGTCGATGGCTGACGTGTGGATCGAGGCCTGCTCGGTCGACGAGATCGACGAAGAGGACGTCGTGCGTTTTGACCTTGGCGAGCGGACGTTCGCGATCTACCGCAGCCCGGAGGACACGTTCCACGCCACCGACGGCCTCTGCACGCACGAGCGCGCGCACCTCGCCGACGGGCTCGTGATGGGGGACATCATCGAGTGCCCGAAGCACAACGGACGCTTCGACTACAAGACGGGCGAGGTCAAGCGTCGACCGGCATGCCTCGATCTGCGGACCTACCCGGTGATGGTCGCCGACGGGACCGTGTTCGTCGCGGTCGACTGACGCGACTGGCTGAGCAGATCGTCGACGGCTTCGGCCG